>NZ_DASRYZ010000005.1:0-505775 GCF_035686825.1 Sphingopyxis sp.
GCCGACGGCGCCCGGCGCAGAACATAACCCGCACTCCGCCCGCCTGCCCCCCAGTCGAACGACCAGCTCTCCATGTTCGCACCGCCAGAAAGACGCGACAGGCCAGACAGCGCGCCGGGGCCGGCAAGGCGGGTCATGAAACCAGACAAAGCATCGCAAAGGTCGGCCATGCGCCGATACTGCTTGCAGCTTACGTAAACGGCAAGCCACCAATTGCGTCAGGGCGCCGGCGCCTCAGGAACGCGAAGGTCCGGGCGGCTGCCCGAACGACGGCTCAGATATGGAACACGACCGAGTTCAGCCAATAGGAAGCGATCGGGTTTCCCTCCGCATCGAGCGCGGGGTCGAATTGGGCGTTGCGCATGATCGCCTTGCACACCGCGTCGTCGAACGCCTTGGGACGAGTCGACTGCTGGATATGGCACGCCGTCGGCTGGCCCGCGGCATCGACGTTCAGCCGGAAGTGGACGATGGCGCGCTTTCCCGCCTGCAGCATATCGGCTGGATAATCGCGCGATTTCATCCAATTGCCGGGGTTACTCTTCACCGTGACCGGCCGCGACAAGGATGCGTGTCTGGCGACGTCGATCCCCCAATGATCGAGCAGTTCGTCGGTGCATTTTTCGAGCGCCGCGAGCGGCGCGCCCAGCGATCCGGTTTCGAGGATGAACGGCTGACGAACCGATCGTTTCACTTCGATATAGGTGACCGCAGCTTCGCGTTCAGGCGCAATCTTTGGCCACTCGAAATCATATTTCTCCGCCTCGATCGCCGCTTCATAGGCCTTGACGACCTCGGGCGGATAAGGCGCGATGCGGATGCCACGCTGAATGATCAGCGTCGGCGTCTTGTCGGCGAGCACGCCGGGATAGAATTGAACCTCCTGCTCGACTTCGGCCGGTCCGAACCTGATCCGTACCTCACCTTCGTTCAGACGGGAATATGCTGGCTTACCGACGAAACTCAGCCGCAGATCGCCGCCCGGCTGATAGCGGTCGGCGACCAGCACGACCTTCTGGTCGCCCGTGCCAAAGCTGCGCCCCAAGCGGCAGCTGTCGTCGGCATAATGGACGTTCCATTTGGAGCTTGGCTTCAGTCGCAGCGGCTCCTTGGCCGCAGCACCGCCAGGCAGCGCAAGCACCGCCAGCAAAACGAACATCAAAAGATCGCGCCCCGCTCTCCCCATCGGACGCAGCCTTGCCGACCGAAGCGCGAAACGCAAGTCACGATGAAGAAAGGGGCCGGCTTTCACCGGCCCCTTTCCTTTTTGGCGCATGGCTCAGTCGCGCAGGCGCACAAGGTCGTTGAGCAGACCTTCGGTGCCGTTCGTCACCGTCAGCCGCTCGACCTTGCCCGCGATGCTTTCGAGCGCCTCGAGCTCCTTCAGGCGGAGCATGACCGGGTTTTCGGCCATGACCTTCGCCGTGTTGAGCAGCGAGCGGGTGGCGTTCGTTTCCTCACGCCGGCGGATGACATTCGCCTCCGCCTCCTTCTGCGCCGCGACGACCCGGTTCAGGATCTCGCGCATCTCGCCCGGCAGGACCACGTCCTTGAGCGCGATGTCCGAGACCTCGACCCCGATCGCCGCCATGTCGGCACGGACCTTGTCCGCCGCCTCGGCATCGACCGTCACCTTCTTTTCGAGGATCTGGTCGAGCGTCAGCGCGCCGAGCGTCTTGCGAAAGGCCAGCTGCAGCGCCCGGTAGAGCGCATCGGCGAAGTCCTTCACGCTCGTGACCGCGAGCAGCGGATCGACGACGCGGTAGTCCGCGCTGATGTTGATCCGCAGCGTCACCCGGTCGCGGGTCAGCACTTCCTGCCCCGTGACGTCGAGCGACTGGCGGGTCAGGTCGACCAGCTTCGCCGCGATCTTCCGACCCGGGTTCCAGTAGCCGGTGACGCCCGGTTCGAGCCGTTCGGCCATCCGGCCGTCGATGCTGACGAGCGCGGTCTTGCCCTCGTCGACCTCGACCATCGTCACGAACTGCGCCTTGCCCGCCTTCTGCAGCCGCTTGAGCAGCTTCGCCTCGACCCGCGGGCTATCCGCGATGTCGACGGTCGCCGCCTTCCACGGACCCGCGTCGGTCCACAGGATCAGCTTGGCGTCCGGACCGAGAACGGTGTTGATGATTCCATCGCGTTCGATGACAGCAATCTCGTTCTCGGCGGTGCGAACCACGGTCAGATGCGTCGCCACATCCGCCGGCAGCTTTTCCAGCACCGCTTGCTCATAGGCCGATACGAACAGCATCCGGGCGAGCGGCTGGCGCTCGACGCGCAGCGAACCATCGCGGTTCGTCAGCACATGTTCGCCGGCACCCAGGATGCCGCGGACCTCGCCCTTGTAGAGCCAGACCGCGCGTTCGGTTTCGTCGATGAGCACGCGCTTGCGGCCCATCAGGCTATCGATCATTTGCTTCATCATCTTATTCACCATTCTCAAATCTGCGTCACGTCACGCCGATTTCCTTTCTTGTTTGCGGTTCATCGATTTCCCCGAGCCATAGGCACGGGGGCTGGCGGCATGACGGCGGGCGGGCAGCGCGCGAGCGGGCGTCGCGGCGTCCGGTGCGGGGCGATGGGGGTTCGAAAACCCCCGAGCCCGGCATCGGCGCGGCGCAGCCATCGTCGCCTGCCAAACCTTCCGGCATGGCTTCGGAACGGAAGCCGGCCCCACCCGGTGCCCGAGGGCAAGGAGCGAGATCGGCGCCAATCTTCGGCAAGCCAGCCCCCGAACCATTAATTGCAAAGACAGCGTTTCAGGCTGTTACAGCTTAAGAGGCTGTTGGTCGTGCAAAGGACCGGTTTTGGTGCAGGATTCGAACCCGCGACACCAAGGACCTAAACCTTGTGCTCTCCCACTGAGCTAACCAATGGCACAGACGACAGGATTCGAACCCGCAACCTCCGGTCCCGAAAGACCGGCGCTCTCCCATTGAGCTACGTCCGCGAACCTGACCAAACGCGGCGGTATCCGTACAGCGAACCGGCAGCGCCGGTCGTTGCGGGCGGGCTTCGCGAAACCCCGATCCGTTGACATCCGCCCCGCCGACTGGTCGGGGACGGGGCCGTTAGACGTGGCCCAAATAGAGCGCAAGAAGAAAAATCACATATAAAGAAGAATTTATATCGGGTTCGACTAAAACGCACCCCATGACTGATAGTCTTCGACATGGCTATTGGGCCGGCGAAAGCTGGTGAAACTCATGCTCGCCGACAGGTCGAGCGCCTCGACCTGATGCCACCAGCCGACGGGCAGGAAGACGGCTTCGCCGGGCCCGATGATTGTTTCGAGCACGGGCGGCGTTGCGGCATCGCCATCGCCGGCAGGCAGGGCTTCATTGCCCCAGTCGGAGAAGCAATGGCGGCTGTTGCGCATTCGCGCGAACGCCCAGGGCGGCGCCATGCGCACGCGCTTGCGGCCCAGCACCTGCACGAGCAGATTGTTGGTGAGGTCGTGGTGCCAGGGGGTGAGCGTGCCCTTGGGCCCCAACCAGAAAAAGCCGTCGCGCGGCCGGGTGTCGTCGAGGATCGCGATCGGCGCCATATCGTCCCATAGCGGCGCCAGCGCCGCGGCATTGGTGCCGCCGTTATAGGCGGTGAGATAGATGTCGTTGCTCGCCTCGTCCTTGCGCAGCCAGTCGATCAGTTCCCCGAAGCGGATCAGGCGGCGATGGCCGTCCTTCGCGAGTTCATAGTCGGGGTCGCGCTCGCGCTCCACCTGCGCCTCGACGACGGCATCGCCCGCGGCGCGCGCGAAATGGTCGAGCGACCAGCGCGCGAGCGCCGGCCAATGATCGACGATCCCGCTGAGCTTGGCGGGCCGGTTCGCCTCATAATGATGGCGATAGAAGGAAGCGGGCTCGGGATCGGCCAGCGTGTCGAGCGCGAAACCGCCCTCGGCCTCGCGCGCGAGCCGCTCCTGATTGGCGAGCAGCCAATCCTGCTTCGCCATCCGCGCCGCCTGCCGCCGCAGCATCGCCGCCATCGGATCCTTGGCGAGCCGGTCGACCTCATATTTCGCCGCCGCCGCCGACACGCCCGCGCCGACGAGGCGCGCATGGAGCGCGGCGTCGTCCTCGCCGGCTGCGAGGCCTTGGGCGAGCAGCGCGCGTTTGTCGGACTGGGCCATCTCGAAACTCCTCGGCCCCGCTCAACGGCAAGACGATGACAAAAGGATGACAGCCCTAGTCGCCCGCAGGCCCCTTATAGGCCGGTCCATAAACCGCGGCGCGGAAATCGCGGTGGAGCGTGCCGTCATAGGGGATCGTCTGGACAAAGAAGACCGCGGTCAGCTTGTTGGCGGGATCGACCCAAAAGAGCGTCGAGGCCATGCCGTCCCAGAAAAACTCGCCCGTCGCGCCGCGATTCTCTTGCGGGGTTTGCGGCGGCGACTTGCGCACCGCGAAATCGAAACCGAAGCCGACCGCGCCCTTGCCCGGCAACCATGCCCGCTCGGTGATCGCGGGATCGAGCTGGTCGGTCGCCATCAGCTCGACCGTCGAGGGTTTGAGGATGCGCGCGCCGTCGAGTTCGCCTCCATCCAGCAGCATGCGCGCGAAGCGCTGATAATCGTCGAGCGTCGAAGCGAGCCCGAAGCCGCCGGGGGTCAGTGCATTGTCGCGAAAATTGAGCTTCTGCGCTTCGACTGCATCCTGCTGGACGAGCTTGCTGCCGGCCTTCACATTCATCGCGGCAAAACGCGGCAACCGCGTATCGGGCTGGCGCCACGCGGTCTCGGTCATTTTCAGCGGTTCGAAGATATGCGCGCGCACATAATCGGCGAAGCGCTGGCCCGACAGCTTCTCGACGAGCGCCGCCTGCACATCGACCGCGATGCTATATTCCCACTGCGTCCCGGGATGATAAAGCAGCGGCACGCTGGCGAGACGCTTGCTCGCTTCGCCAAGCGTGTTGGTGAGGGCCAGCGGATCGGCGGCAACATAGGCTCGATGCGCCTCCGTCGGCCCTGCACCATAGGCGAAGCCCGCCGTGTGACGCAGGATGTCGCGCACGGTGATCGGCCGTTCGGCAGGTTTGTAAAACGGCCGCCCGGCCCGATCGGTGCCTTCGTAAACGCGCATATCGGCATATTCGGGGAGATATTTCGACAGCGGATCGTCGAGGCGGAACCGGCCAGCCTCCCACAATTGCATCAGCGCGACGCCCGTCACCGGCTTGGTCATCGAATAGATTTGCGCGATCGTGTCGCGGCGCATCGGGCGCTTCGCCGCGCGGTCGGCCATCCCGGCGGTTCCGAAATAGACCTCGCGCCCGTTCTGCCAGATCAGCGCCGAGGTGCCCGCGGCACGGCCGTCGGCGACCATCGCTGCGAGCGCGGCATCGATGCGCTTCGTGTCGATCCGGAGCCTTTCGGGGGCGGCGGCCTGCGCCTGCAGCGGAAGGGGGATCGCTGCCGATCCCGCACACGCCATCATCATCGCCAGTGCCAGTCGCTTGCCGCGCATATCGCCTCCCTGTCCCGCCGTGCCGCGGATCGCCGCGCATCCCATGCGATCGGGGGCGGCAGGTCAACCCGAATAGGTCTGCGGACGGCTATTCGGCCGCGGGCGCTTCCGCCGGTGCGGCGTCTTCGGGTTCCTCAGCCGCCGTCAGCGCGCCATTTTGGATCAGCCATTGCGGATGGTCCGCCTGCACCGACGCCATGATGCGGTCGATCGCCGCCGCGACCTGTTCGCCCTCGGCTTCGCGATCGCGCTGCACGATCGCACGGCGCGCCTGCGCGTCGATCAGCACGCGGTCGCGCGCGACGAGTTCGCCGACGGTCAGCCCGGCAAGGATCGCGCGGCTATCGTCCTCGCGCTGTTCGAGCGCGGCGAGGCGGCGGCCCAGCTGTTCCTCATATTCGGCAGCGGCATTGGTCTGCTGCCGCAGCTGGACGATGCTGACGCGCACGTCGCGGTCGAGCTGGCCCGCGACCTTGCCGGCGAGCGTCGCGTTGAGCCGCGAGGCATATTGGTCGACCAGCACGACCCCGTCGACCGCGACATCATCATCCTCGAGCCGGACGTTCAGGCTGTCGATCCGGTCATCCTTGCCGAGCAACCGGCCGAGTTCGGCCTGCACCGCGGTGCGCGCGCGCAGTTCGCGCGCGATGTCGTTGAGCGAAAGCGCGAGCGGGATCGAGAGAATGCCGAGCGTGACGATAATGCCGACGACCTGCATCACCGTGTGCTGCGGCGTCATCGACGGCCCGAAGCGATTGAGCCGCGCGACGATCGTCGCGGCGAACGCGATGGCGAGCGTGTTGGTAAGGAAGAGCAGCGCGGCGCCGAGCGCGAAGTCCGCCCGCCCCGTCGCGAGGCCGAAGCCGATCGTCGAGAGCGGCGGCACCAGCGCGGTCGCGATGGCGACGCCGACCATCACCCCCGACAGCTTGCGCATGATCGCGTAAACGCCCGCGATGCCGCCGACGACCGCGACGCCGAGGTCGAGCAGGGTCGGCTGTGTCCGGGCGCGAAGTTCGGAGGTGACGTCGGCGATCGGCGAAAGCCAGACGAGCAGCATCGCGACGAGGACCGCGACCGCCATCCCCGCCGCCATCGTCACCAGCGAGCGTTTGATCAGATTGCTTTCGATCGTCGCGAGACCGAAGCCGATCCCCATGATCGGGCCGAGCAGCGGCGACACGAGCATTGCGCCGATCACCACCGCCGCCGAATTCTGCAAGAGGCCAAGCGTCGCGATCGCCGCCGACAACGTGATGAGCAGCAGGAATTTCCTGTCGAGCCGCGCATCGCGCGCGACGCTCGCCAGAATCAACGAGCGGCCGTGGCTGTCCGCCACGGCCGCTGCGTCGTCATTCTGGTCCGGTACGCCGCGTGCCGCGTGGCGACCGCCGGCATCGAACGGCGCATCGCCCAATCCGGGCACTCCGGGATGGTTGCCGGTCATGGCGACTGACGGTTAGATCTTGCCGGTCAGTTCAGGCACGGCATTGAAGAGATCGGCGACGAGGCCGAAGTCGGCGACCTGGAAGATCGGGGCGTCTTCGTCCTTGTTGATCGCGACGATCGTCTTCGAATCCTTCATGCCGGCGAGATGCTGGATCGCGCCCGAGATGCCGATCGCGAAATAAACCTCCGGCGCGACGATCTTGCCGGTCTGGCCGACCTGATAGTCGTTGGGGACATAGCCCGCATCGACCGCGGCACGGCTGGCGCCAAGCGCGGCGCCGAGCTTGTCGGCTAGGGGCACGATGACTTCTTCGTACTTTTCGCTCGAACCCAGCGCACGGCCGCCCGAAACGATGATCTTCGCCGAGGTGAGCTCGGGGCGATCCTGCTTGGCGATTTCGGCGCCGACGAAGCTCGAAATGCCGGCGTCGCTGCCCGCCGAGACGGCCTCGACCGCGCCCGAACCGCCCGAGGTGGCGGCCTTTTCAAAGGCGGTGCCGCGAACGGTGAGGACGAGCTTCGCGTCGCTGCTCTCGACGGTCGCGATCGCATTGCCGGCATAGATCGGGCGGGTGAAGGTCTTGGGACCCTCGACCGACAGGATCTCGCTGATCTGCATCACGTCGAGCAGCGCGGCGACGCGCGGCGCGATATTCTTGCCGGTCGTCGTCGCGGGCGCGACGAAGGCGTCGTGGCTCGCCATCAGCTCGGCGACGAGCGGCGCGACATTTTCGGGCAGATTATGACCGAAAGCGGCGTTGTCGGCGACATGGACCTTGCCGACGCCGGCGATTTCCGACGCCGCCTTGGCGACGCCATCGACGCCTTCACCGGCGACGAGCAGATGGACTTCGCCGAGCTTCGACGCGGCGGTCACCGCGGCGAGCGTGGCGTCCTTGACGGCGCTGCCGTCATGTTCGACCCAAACCAGAGTTTTCATGAATGCACTCCCAGCGCTTTGAGCTTGGCAACCAGTTCATCGACATCGGCGACCTTGACGCCGGCCGAGCGGACGGGCGGTTCCGAAACCTTGACCGTCTTGACGCGCGGTGCGGTGTCGACGCCGTAATCGGCGGGCGCCTTGGTATCGAGCGGCTTCGACTTCGCCTTCATGATGTTCGGCAGCGAGGCATAGCGCGGCTCGTTCAGGCGGAGGTCGGTGGTGACGATCGCGGGAAGCTTGAGCTTCACCGTTTCGAGGCCGCCGTCGACTTCGCGGGTGACGTTCACGCTGTCGCCCTCGACGTTCACCGCGCTGGCGAAGGTGCCCTGCGCCCAGCCGGTCAGCGCGGCGAGCATCTGGCCGGTCTGGTTGTTGTCGTCGTCGATCGCCTGCTTGCCGAGGATGACAAGGCCGGGCTGTTCGGCGTCGGCAATCGCCTTGAAGATCTTCGCGAGCGCCAGCGGCTCGACGGCATCGTCGGTCTGGACGAGAATGGCGCGGTCGGCGCCCATCGCGAGCGCGGTGCGCAGCGTTTCCTGCGCCTTCGCAGGGCCGACGCTGACCGCGATGATCTCGGTCGCGACGCCCTTTTCCTTCAGGCGAATCGCTTCTTCGACCGAAATCTCGTCGAACGGGTTCATCGACATCTTCACATTGGCGAGGTCGACGCCGGTGCCGTCGGCCTTCACCCGCGGCTTCACGTTGTAATCGAGCACCCGTTTGACGGGGACGAGGATTTTCATGGGCTCAAAGCTCCTCTCAGCAAATTGTGCACTGCGCCATAATTGGCGTTTACGTAAACGTCAACCAGCAGTCCCACACCCTCTCCCCTCGGGGGGTGCGGAGACTTGCCAGCTTGCTGGCTAGTCGTAGCTGGGTGAGGGTAGGAAATCTCGCAGGCCCTCACCAAGCCGACTAGGTCCTGACGGACCAAGTCTTCCTATCCTCTCCCAAAGGGGAGAGGGCTTAGCTTACGCCGCGCGAACCTCGGCAACAATCTTCTTTGCCGCATCGCCCAGATCGTTTGCCGCCACGATCGGCAGGCCCGAATTGGCGAGGATGTCCTTGCCCTGCTGGACGTTGGTGCCTTCGAGGCGAACGACGAGCGGGACCGAGAGGTTCACTTCCTTCGCCGCCGCGACGATCCCGTCGGCGATGATGTCGCACTTCATGATGCCGCCGAAGATATTGACGAGGATGCCCTTCACGGCGGGGTCCTTGAGGATGATCTTGAACGCCGCGGTGACCTTTTCCTTCGAAGCGCCGCCGCCAACGTCGAGGAAGTTGGCGGGGAATTCGCCGTTCAATTTGATGATGTCCATCGTCGACATCGCGAGTCCGGCGCCATTGACCATGCAGCCGATATTGCCGTCGAGCTTGATGTAGGCGAGGTCATATTCCGACGCCTCGACCTCGGCCGGGTCTTCCTCGGTCAGGTCGCGCAGTTCGGCGAGGTCCTTGTGGCGGAACATCGCGTTGCCGTCGAACGCCACCTTGGCATCGAGCACGAGCAGTTCGTCGCCATCCTTGCCTTCGCACACGGCGAGCGGGTTGATTTCGATCTGCTCGGCATCGGTGCCGAGGAAGGCGGCATAAAGCCCGCCGAGGACCTTGGCGGCTTGCTTGGCAAGATCGCCCGACAGGCCGAGCGCCGCGGCGACACTGCGGCCGTGGTGCGGCTGGATGCCCGTCGCGGGATCGATGGTGATCGTGTGGATCTTCTCGGGCGTGTCGTGCGCGACGGTTTCGATGTCCATACCGCCCTCGGTCGAGGCGACGACCGCGATGCGGCTGGTGGCGCGGTCGACGAGCAAGGCGAGGTAGAATTCCTGCTTAATGTCGGCGCCGTCGGTGATGTAGAGGCGGTTGACCTGCTTGCCGGCTTCGCCGGTCTGGATCGTCACCAGCGTGTTGCCGAGCATGTCCTTGGCGTGCGCTTCGACTTCCTCGATGCTCTTGGCGAGGCGGACGCCGCCCTTCGCGTCGGGACCGAGTTCCTTGAACTTGCCCTTGCCGCGGCCGCCGGCGTGGATCTGCGACTTCACGACATAGAGCGGCCCGGGAAGCTGCTTAGCGGCGGCAACCGCTTCCTCGACGCTCATCGCGGCGATGCCCTTGGGCACGGCGACGCCAAATTTCGCGAGCAATTCTTTCGCCTGATATTCGTGGATGTTCATGAGGTCTACCGGGCCTTTCGACTCTGTAAGGGAGAGGATCGGCGCCGCCTAAGCACAAGTTCGCCCGCAACGCCACCCCCGGAAACCGCAGATATTCTTGTGTGCGGCAAAGGCTTGCGGCCAGCCGGTCCGTCTTCCGGATGACGTCCGGAGCCCGGGCTGATAATCGGGCGTGGCCAGGAATCGGGATGAGGGAGCCGAAGATGCGGATAAAGCTTCTTGTTTTGGCCTTGTTGGCGCTCGCCGGCGCGGGTCCGGCGGCGGCGCAGGTGAACCAGTCGCTCGATATCGCAATTCCCGAGGCCCCCAATATCGTCCGCGTCGGCGCGGCGGATCAGCTTATTTACGAGCTGCACCTGACCAATTTTTCCAGCCTGCCGCTTCGGCTGGACCGGCTGTCGATCGCGGGCGACAAGGACGCCCCGCTCAAAAGCTACGCCGGCGACGAGCTCGCCAAGGCGACCGGGCTCGTCGGGCCGGCCGGGGCCGACGCGCGAATCATTCCGCCGGGTCGCCGCGCGGTGCTCTATATCAACGCGCCGATCGCGGCCGCCTCCACGCCCCGATCGATCTCGCACAGCCTGACACTCGGCAAGATCGGCGGCGACGGTGCCAGCTTCACCCTTTCGGGCGGCGCGGCGACCCCGGAAACCATCGCCCTCCCTCGCCTGTCGCCGCCGCTGCGCGGCGGGCCGTGGGTCGCGGTGTACGAGCCCGGCATGGAGCGCGGCCACCGCCGCGTCTTCTACGCCACCGAAGGATCGGCGACCTTGCCGGGTCGCTTTGCGATCGACTGGATGAAGGTCGACGCGAACGGAAAGCTCTCGTCGGGCGACGCCGATATTCCAGCGAACTATCATGGCTTCGGCGCCGAGGTGCTCGCGGTCGCGGACGGAACAATCGTCGCGCTGCGCGACGATATGCCCGATCCCGCGACGCGTTCGGGCAGGACGAATCCATCGATCGCCGACGCCAGCGGCAACTATGTCATGCTCGACATCGGCGACGGGCGCATCGCGACCTACGAGCATCTGAAACTGGGCGCGCCGGTCGCCGTCGGGGATCGCGTCAAGGCGGGGCAGGTCGTCGGCTTCCTCGGCTTCACCGGACAGGCGAGCGCGCCGCACCTGCATTTCCACCTCGCCGACCGCGCGTCGATCCTCGGCGCCGAGGGCCAGCCCTATGTCCTGACCTCGCTCGTCAGCCTGGGGCAATATCCCTCGATCGAGGCCTTCGGGCGCGGCGAAAAATGGCCCGCGAAGGCAACCGAAACCGTGCGCGACAGCTTTCCGCCACCGAACCTCGTCGTCCGCTTCCCCGGCGAATGACCGTCAGCGCAGCGCGCAAACCGCCGCCGAACTCGTCGAGACGGTCAATATTTCGGGATCCTTGAGCGCGCGCACCTTGCGGAAGAACTGGTCGAGCGTCAGGTCGGTGACATGCTTGTCCTTGAGGCTGCCGAGCGCCGAGAGGCGCCGAAGCTGCAGCAGCGAGAGGCGGTCGACCATGCGTTCGGCCATGCACGCCGACATCGCCTGCGACAGGCCGGCGTTCTGAAGCCCCGTGCGCAGCCGCGTTTCGGGCGTCGCGCAGCCGGCGAGCAGCAGCACCAGCGCGAGCACCGGCAGAAGAACGCGCTTCATCGGTCCTTACCTTCCGTGATAGTCGGCGACGGCGCCCGACACCGCCTGCATCAGAGCCATGCGCGCGGGGATCGAGGCACTGGTGTCGCCGAGCAGCACGACGATCGCATAGCGCGTGCCGTCGGGCGCGGTCGCGATACCGATGTCGTTATAACCGGCGGTCGCGCCCTTATAATCCTGTCCCGTCCCGGTCTTGTGCAGGAATTTCCAGCCCGCGGGCAGGCCCGCTTTCAACCGGCGCGGGCCGCTTCGGGTCCGGCTCATCACGTCGAGCAGATATTCGGTCGAATCGGGCGACAGCAACGTCCCGCGCGCCAGCCGGGTGAGCGCGCTCGCGATCGCTTCGGGGCTCGCGCCGTCGGGCGGATTGGCGAGATAGGCGTTGCGCGCCGCGAGGCGCGTCGCATCGGGGAGCGCGGCGCGCGCCTGATAGAAGGCGCGCCCGACCGAATAGGCCTGTTGCCATTTGAGCCCCGCGGTTCCCGCCTGCAGCAGACGTTCGCCGGGGCCGAAGCGGATCGCGCCCAGATCCTTCTTGTCGATGAAGGCGCGCACCGCATCGGGGCCGCCGACGGTCCGCAGCAGGCTGTCGTTCGCGGTATTGTCGCTGTGGGTGATCGCGGTTTCGATGAGGTCGCGGACGCTCATCGTCACCGAACCTTCGGACCGCACCCGCGCGGCGAGCGGCTGGTGGAACAGGGTTAGATCCTCGGGGCCGATACGGACGCGCTGATCGAGCGTCATGCGTCCCTGATCGACCGCGTCGAGCACCGTCAGCGCGACCCAGAACTTCGATACGCTTTGCTGGGGAAACAGCTCGTCGCCGCGCTGCGAAAGCGACCATTCGCCGTCGATGCGCTGCACCGCGATGCCGGTCTTGCCGGGGAAGGCGCGCCACAATTCGAAAATGCGATCGTCGAGCCCGGCGGGGGCGCGGCGGAAACCGGGGTCGATCGGCCCCGCGGGCCGCGGCATCGCCGAGCGGACCGGCTCGCCGATCGGAACCGTGACCGAACCGGCCGGACCGCGCACCGGCGCCGGCTGCTGCTGCGCGCGCGGCTGCGGCACGATCACGGCGCTGCCGACGCAGCCCGCGAGCACTGCGGCGCTCATCGTCACAGCGAGGAGCGGCCTGCCCGAAAATCTAAGCTTCATTCAAACCCCGCACCTGCGACTTTTATATCTTGTCCCGACCCCTCTCGGACATGTCCCCACGTCACGCAGGCGCACGGGACGGGCCAGCGTTTTGCGGTGAACGATTCTTCTGCCGCGACCAGTCGCGGAACCTGTGGGGTTTTTCCCCGGCGCCTACCCGGCGTCAGGGCGCGGGCGCCGCGCGCACCTTGTCGGGATAGAGGCGCTTCAGCGCCGCGAGCTTGGGCGCGTCCCAGCGCAGGATATAACCGTTGCGCGGGTTGCGGCGCATGAAATCCTGATGGCTCGCCTCGGCGCGATAGAAGCGCTTGTACGCCTCGACGGGCACGACGATCGGCTTCGCGAAATATTTGCCGCGGCCGATCTGCGCCAGATAGGCGGTGGCAACCCGCCGCTGATTCGCGTCCATAGGCACGATCGCGGCGCGATATTGCGAGCCGACATCGGGGCCCTGCCGGTTTTTCAGGGTTGGATCGGCGACCACCGAGAAAAGGATGCGGAGCAGCGTGCCATAGCTGACCTGGCTCGGGTCATAGACGATGCGAACCGCCTCGGCATGGCCCGACTTGCCGTCGTGCGTCCGCTCATATTTGGCGGTGGCGGCGCTGCCGCCATGATATCCCGATTCGACCGAGATCACGCCCTTCACGTTCGAAAAGACGCCTTCGACGCCCCAGAAACAGCCGCCGGCGAGCACCGCGGTCGCGCGCTTGGCCTTGACGGCGGGATCGACGGTGGCGGCGGGGAGCTTGACGACGCTTTCGGCTTGCGCGGGCGCGCACTGAGCGACGATCGCGCCCGCCGCCAGCGCCGCGACGGCGCGAAGCGACAGCGTCCGCCGCAGCGGCGTCATGCCGGAATCGGCAACGCCGGCTGATTGAGGACGATGTAAGTCGCGCCAATCGCGAAGCCGGCGAGCATGGTCAAAAACCAATCGGAGCGGAGCATGGAGAGCATAGGGGCCTCTTATCATTCTTGTTGTTCGCGGCCGGAGCCGCCCTGGTTACACCGGCAATATGACGCGCCCCGTGCCATCCGTCGGTGATGGCGGTCACTCTAGACGAGATGACTTACCATCCGGTGAACCGGGCGCTTAACCAGCGTTCAGGTTCAGATAGGCCGGCCCGCCGACATTACAAGACCGATCGGTATAAAATTCCTATGCGGCAGTAAACCGACGCTCAGCTCAGCGCCGCACATGCCTGCTGAATACGCACGCACGCTTCCTTCAGCACCGCTTCGGAGGTCGCGTAAGAGACGCGGAACGCCGGCGACAGGCCGAAGGCGCCGCCATGCACCGCCGCGACGCGCGCCGAATCGAGGAAATAGTCGATCAAGGCCTCGTCGCTGTCGATCAGCTTGCCTTCAGGCGTCTTCTTGCCGATACAGCCCGACGCGTCGGGATAGACATAGAAAGCGCCGTCGGGGACCGGGCAATCGAGGCCCGGCGCATCGTTGAGCATCGCGACGACCATGTCGCGGCGCTTCCTGAACGCCGCGTTGCGGTCGTCGAGGAACTGCTGCGGCCCGCCCAGCGCGGCGGCGGCGGCGGCCTGCGCGATCGAGCAGGGGTTCGAGGTCGACTGCGACTGCAGCTTGCCCATCGCCTTGATGATCCACGCGGGCCCGCCCGCATAGCCGATGCGCCAACCGGTCATCGCATAGGCCTTCGAACAACCATTGACCGTCAGGATGCGGTCGATCAGGTCGGGGCAGCGCTGCGCAAAGGTGGTAAAGGCGAAGTCGGCGTACCAGACATGCTCGTACATATCGTCGGTCATCACCATGACGTGCGGATGGCGGCGGATGACCTCGCCGAGCGCGTCGAGTTCCTCGCCCGAATAGGCGGCGCCCGACGGGTTCGACGGCGAGTTGAACATCACCCAGCGCGTCTTTTTGGTGATCGCCGCCTCGAGCTGCGCGGGGGTGATCTTGTAATTCTGCGCCGCGGTGCCCTCGACGATCACCGGCGTGCCGCCCGCGAAGGCGACGATGTCGGGATAGCTGACCCAATAGGGCGCGGGGATGATCACCTCGTCGCCCGGATCGACGGTCGCGACGAGCGCGTTGAACAAAGTATGCTTGCCGCCGACGTTGACCGAAATCTGGTCGAGCCCGAAATCGAGGCCGTTGTCGCGGCGGAACTTGCCGCGGATCGCGTCCTTCAGCGCCACCGTGCCGTCGACCAGCGTATATTTGGTCTGCCCGTTCCGGATCGCCTCGATCGCCGCTTCCTTGACGAAATCGGGGGTGTCGAAATCGGGCTCACCCGCGCTGAGGCCGATGACATCGACGCCCGACGCTTTCAGCGCCGACACGCGCGCGGTCATCGCGAGCGTCGCCGACGGCTGGATACGGTTGAGGGCGGCGGAGACATGGGGCTTGAAAGTCGACATCGAAAAGCGTCCTTGCGAGAGGGCGAACGGCGTGAACTGGCAGAAAATTGCGCGCGGCCGCGCCTATAACGTCCGACCGACATTCGCAAGCGCGCAGCTTGATAATTTACCTATGCGGCGGGCAGGTCAGCCTATCGCGGATGCCGCAGCGTCCGCGAGCCGCGCCGGGACCAATCCGCGCAAGCTGTTGCCGATGAAGAAGCCGCTTTCGAGATCGGCGAGGCGAAGGTGCGATTCGACCGCGCGCCCCTTGTCGATCAGCTCGGCGCGCAGCACGCCGGGAAGCAGCCCCAGCGCCAGCGGCGGCGTGAGCAACTGGCCCTCGCGCTCGACGAAGATATTGCTCCAGCTACCTTCGGTGACGAAGCCCGGCTCGTCGACGAAAACGACCTCGGCCGCGCCGCTCTCGTGCCGCGCGCTATCATAGACGGCGCGCAGGCTGGTCTTGTGCGCGAGACGAAAGTCGCCCGCCGCCATCGGGGCGGAGCGCACCGCGACCGGCACCGGCAATTCGGCGAGGCGGGGCAGCGGCGACACCTCGATCGCGAGCGCGCCCGACGGTGCGAGGCGCATCCGCACGCGCGCGGCGCTGCGCAGGCGGAAGGTCGCCGATTGCAGGCTGTTGCGCGCACCGTGCCGGTCGAAGGTAAAGCCCAGCGTCTCGGCGCTCGCCTTCATCCGCGCGAGATGCCCCTCGAGCCGCTGGATGCCCTCGACGGGATCGAAGAGCATCGTCTCGATCAGGTCGAAGCTTTCGCCCGCTGCAACCACAAATTCCCCCTTGGCCAGACATTCGCGCCATTCTTCAGCCGGTTGGCTATCGGCGACGATTCCAGAACCGAGCCCCAGCGTGGCGCAAGCGGCGCCTTCCTGCAAGTCGCGCGTGGCGCAAGCCGGCCCATCGTGCAACCCGCCTTGCGGGAAGACGAGCGTGCGGATCGCGACATTGAACGCGGCATCGCCCCCCGGTTCGATAAAACCGATCGACCCCGTGTAAAGTCCGCGCGCGTCGGTTTCGAGTTCGTCGATGATTTCCATCGCGCGCACCTTGGGCGCGCCGGTGATCGACCCGCACGGAAAGGCGGCGCGCAGCACATCGACCGCGCCAGAACCTTCGGGCAACCTCGCACTGACGTCCGAGACGAGCTGATGGATCGTCGGAAAGCTTTCGACGCGGAACAGATCGGGCACCGCGACCGACCCCGGCATCGCGACGCGCGACAGGTCGTTGCGGATCAGGTCGACGATCATCAGATTTTCGGCGCGCTGCTTGGGATCTTCGGCAAGGTCGCGGGCGGCGGCCGCGTCGGCTTCGGGATCGGCAAGTCGCGCCGCCGTCCCCTTCATCGGCCGCGCCATCAACTGGCCACCCTTCAGCGCAAAGAAAAGCTCGGGGGAATGCGACACGATCGCCCGTTCACCCGTCCAGATCACCCCGCCATAGCCCGCGCGCGCCGTCCGCCGCAGCCGCGCATGGACGGCGAGCGGGTTGCCGAACACCGGCACGTGGGCGCGGAAGGTCAGATTCGCCTGATAGATGTCGCCCGCGCGGATCAGCGCCAGCACGGCGTCGACCGCCGCGAGATAGTCGGTGCGTGCAATGCGCGGCGCGACCTTGCCGACCCACGCAGACGACGGATCGGGGAGCAGGTCCGCCACCTTGTCCGCTTCGATCCGGCGAGCGCGTTCGAACAGGCCAAACCAGCCGACCGGAGCCGCGACGACGTCGGCGTCCACCGCCCCGCGCCATGCGGGACCAAGCCCCTTCCCCGCCTCATACGCCAGATAACCCGCGGCATGGAGCCCGCGCGCCTGCGCGCTTTCGAGCGCCGAAAGCAGGTAGGGCACGTCCGCAGCCGAATAGGCGGTTAGCACCTTGACCGGATCGACGAACAGCCGCGCCGCCGCGGCCCCCTCGGCGCGCGCGTCGTCGAGCAGCACGAAGGGCGGGCAGCCCGGCCCCGGCACGGGGATCGCGTCGCCGCCCGCCATCGCTATCTCACGAAATCGATCGCGTGCCCGGCGGCTATCAGCGGTCGCGCTTCATGCGGATCGTGCGGCCGCCTTCGATCGAGGCGAAATAGCTGCCCATCGTCGCGACCTTGATCTTGACCTTCTGCCCCGCCTTGGGCTGGCGCGGCAGCCGCGTCGTGTCGATCTGCGTCCACACCGCATCGTCTTCCATTGCCAGCGTATATTTGCCCGACCGGTCCATGCTGACCGAACGGATCGTCGTTTCGATTTCCTTGACCTCATCCTCGTCGCCGCCGAAAATTCCGCCGAGCTTGGGAAAGGAAAAGCCGAACAGCCCGCGCCGCGCCTTTTTGGCGGTCTCGCGGTCGGTGAAGGTGATCTCGCGCGCATGGTCGGCGCTCGACAATTCGCCGACTTCGCGATCGAAACAGGCGAGCCGCGCCGCCGCGTCGGCGATGTCGCGGCACGCGTAGAGTTCCTGGATCTGCGCCGGGCGCTCGGAGGGCAGCTTGTCCTTCGCGGCCGCCGGAACGGCGAGCGCGCCGGCGAGGAGGACGAGCGGCGCGGCGACACGCGATGACAGCTGCGGCATGGTAAAACCCCTGGCGAGAACGATATGCGCTGCCTAGCCGCAGCGGCGCCGCGCCGCAAGCGAGCCCGGTTGCGGTCGCGGCTTACTGACCCTAGTGTCAGGAAGCCGAACAATATTCGAGAGGATCCCGCCCGCGATGGACAGCCGCTTTTCCTGGTCGACCGATTATCACCACCCGACGGCCTGGAATCAGGATTATCCGCCGCTCTCGCTGCCCGACATGCTCGCCGCCAGCGTGGCCCGGCGCGGCGATGCGCCGATGCTCGACTTCATGGGACGCCAGTTCGGCTATGCCGAGGTGGCGCGCGGCGCGGCGCGCGTCGCGCGCGGGCTCCAGCAGCTGGGGCTCGGCAAGGGCGGCCGCATCGGCCTATTCCTCCCCAACGTGCCGCATTATGTCGCGGCCTATTATGGGGCGCTCATGGCGGGCGCGACGGTGGTCAATTTCTCGCCGCTCTATACCGTGGCCGAGCTCGAGGCGCAGGTCGAGGATTCGGGCACCGACACGCTCTTCACGCTGAGCGCCGCCGCGCTCCTGCCCACCGCCTTGCAGGTGCTCGACGGATCGAGTCTCAAACGCCTCGTCGTCGGCTCGGTCGCGGGCGGGTTGCCGGCGGCGAAATCGGTGCTCTATCGCCTGTTCAAGCGCAGCGAGGTCGCGGCGCTGCCCGACGACCCGCGCGTCATCCGCTTTTCCGCCCTCACCGACAATGACGGCAAGCCCGAGCCTGTCGCGATCGACGCGCAAACCGACATCGCGCTCATCCAATATACCGGCGGCACCACGGGAACGCCGAAGGGCGCCAAGCTGACGCACCAGAACCTCACCGCCAACGCGCGGCAGGTGAACGCGATCGACCCCGACCATGATGCCGAGGACCGCATCCTCGGCGTGCTGCCTTTCTTCCACGTCTTCGCCAACACCTGCGTGCTCAACCGCACGATACTCAACGGCGGCACGATCACGATGCTGCCGCGCTTCGACGCGAAGCAGGCGCTCGAGGCGATCACGCGGACGAAGACGACGGCGCTGCCCGGCGTGCCGACGATGTATCAGGCGTTGCTCGATCATCCCGAACTCGCCGCCACCGACTTCTCGAGCCTGCGCGTCTGCATCTCGGGCGGCGCGCCGATGCCCGCCGAGCTGCGCGAGAAATTCGTCGCCGCCACCCGCGCCTCGCTCGTCGAAGGCTATGGTCTTACCGAAAGCTCGGGGGTCGTTGCGACCAACCCTTATGAAGGGCCGGTCCGGGCGGGCACGATCGGCCAGCCGATCCCCGCGACGCATATCCGCCTGCTCGACAAGGAGGACCCGACCAAGGACGCGCCCGACGGTGAACCCGGCGAGCTTGCGGTGAAGGGGCCGCAGATCATGCAGGGTTACTGGAACCGCCCCGACGCCGACAAGGACAGCTTCACCGACGACGGCTGGCTGCGCACCGGCGACGTCGCGGTGGTCGAGGAGGGCGGTTATATCCGCATCGTCGACCGGCTGAAGGACATGATCGCGGTGGGCGGGTTCAAGGTCTATCCGAGCGTGATCGAGGCGCATCTCTATGAACATCCCGCGGTCAAGGAAGCGATCGTGCTCGGCGTTCCCGACGCCTATCGCGGCGAGGCGCCGAAAGCCTTCGTGACGCTCGAGGAGGGTTTCAACGTCAGCGGCGAGGCGCTCGCCGCCTGGCTCAACCCCCAGCTCGGCAAGCATGAGCGGGTGAACGCGGTGGACGTGCGGCTGAACCTGCCCAAAACGATGATCGGCAAGCTCGACCGGAAGGCGCTGCGCGCGGAAGAGGGGGCGTAGAGCGCTCTTCGGCTCGTCCGATATTTTGTTCGCGCCAATGGCAATGAGACATTGTAACCTTTGTCATATTATGCCATATCTCCGTTCGCAATTGCTTTAACGGAGAATCGGGTGACCCATGTCGCCAGCCATGCCCCTGTTCTGACGCGCTTCAGCGCGCTGGTCCGGGCTGCGCGCGATTCACGGCCGCTGACCTCGCTGTCGGGCGACCAGCTCGCGATGGGGCTGTCGGGGCTCTGCCTCGTCCACTGCCTCGCGACGACGATCTTCTTCGCCTCGATCGCCTCGGTCGGCGGCGTCTTCCTCGACAATCACCTGTTCCACGAGATCGGACTGATCATCGCGATCGGCTTCGCGCTGATCACGCTCGTCTCGGGCGTGCTCAGCCATGGCTATATGATGCCCTTCGCGGTCGGCAGCTTCGGGCTCGGCATGATGGCGGGCGCGCTGTCGCGGCCGCACGACGGCAGCGAAGTGATCGCGACGATGATCGGCGTCGCCGTGGTCGCATTGGGCCACGACCTCAACCGCCGCGCGCGGCACTGACGCGTCCGCCGAAACGGACCGGTCCGCGGCTTGCGGGCGCCCCCTAAAGAGCCTACATTGGAAGCGTAGTTAGCGCGGAATTATCCGCGCGTGAGGAAACGCCATGGGCAAGCATGATCATCCGCACGTCGAGGCCAGCGGCGCCTCGCTCGCCAAGGCGGCGCAGACGGCGCTCGAGGGCGCGGGCGAAGCCTGGACCGACATGCGCGCCGAGATTTTCGACGCGGTCGCCGAAATCGGCAAACCCGCGAGCGCCTATGAAATCGCCGACATCGTCTCGCAGAAGCGCGGCAAGCGCGTCGCGCCGAACAGCGTCTATCGCATCCTCGACCTGTTCGTCGCGAACAACCTCGTCCGCCGGGTCGAGAGCGCCAACGCCTTCGTCGCGAACAGCCATCCGGGCTGCCTCCACGACTGCATCTTCCTGATCTGCGACAGCTGCGGCACCGCGGTGCATGTCGACGACGACAAGCTGTCGACCGGGGTCCGCGCCGCCGCGAACGCCACCGGCTTCGCCGCCGAGCGCCCGGTGATTGAGGTGCGCGGCAAATGCGCCGAGTGCCAATAAGGTGAGCCGCCGCGCTCCACCGGACGGCTAAGGGCGTGTTCGGGGGGCTTCAGCATTGGATCGAGACGCAGCACGCGCGCCCGCCCGCGCCGACGCGCGCGTGGATCTGGACGCTCGCGTTCGGAATCGCGACGCTGCTCTTCGGCCTCTATCTGGGTCAGGTCTTTCCGCAGACCGGCCATGATATCGCGCCCGGCTATGGCGCCCCGGTGCTCGCGTTCGAATTCGCGGGCAGCCAGGCCGACCTCGAAGCGATCTTCGGCTTCTTCACCGACCCGCAGCAGGTGGCGCGCCTCGCCGCGATGCGCGCCGGCAACGAGCGCGACTATCTCTATATGATGCTCTATGCGGGCTTTCTCGTCAGCGGCTGCATCGCCTTGTGGCGCGAGCTTCGGCATCGCGCGCTGCTCGCCGCCGCCGTGCTGCCGGTCGCCGCGGCGCTGTGCGATGCATGGGAAAACTGGCTGCTCTTCGACATCCAGGCCGCCTTCACGCTTGGCGACTATTCGCCCGCGATGGCGAGCCTCCCCTACCCCGTCGCCGCCAAATTCCTGCTGCTCGCGGCGACCAACGTCATGATCGGCGCGGCGGCGACGCGGCTCGGCCGTTGGTGGGCGCTGTTCGGGACGCTCGCAATCCTCGCCGCGATCCCGACCGTGATGGCGCTCATCACCCCCGCCGCCTTCGCCTGGGCGCTGATTCCTTCGGCCGCGGGCGGCTGGCTGCTGCTTCTCGCGCTGGCCGCGGCGGGCAGTTGGCAGGCTCTCGCCCGTAACCGTCCGCTGGCCGGTTGGAGCGACACGGCGCCCGAACCGGCCGCATCCGAAGCCATCGCGCCCGTCCGCCGCGTCTTCGGCCGCCGCCGCACCTGACCCCCCTTTCCACTCCCGCGATGTGGGTCTAGGGAGGCGGCGAATCCCGAAAAAGGGCGAAAGGCTGCACATGAACACCGTGATCATCCGCGAAGACGACCTCATCGAAACGATCGCCGACGCGCTCCAGTACATCAGCTATTTCCATCCGATGGACTATATCCGCGCATTGGGCGCGGCCTATGAACGCGAAGTGTCGCCCGCCGCGAAGGACGCGATGGCGCAGATCCTGTCGAACAGCCGCATGTGCGCCGAGGGGCATCGCCCGATCTGCCAGGACACCGGCATCGTCACCATCTTCATCAAATGGGGCATGGACTGCCGCCTCGACAGCCCGCGCAGCCTGCAGCAGGTCGTCGACGAGGGCGTGCGCAAGGCCTATCTCCACCCCGAAAACAAGCTCCGTGCCTCGATCCTCGCCGACCCCGCGTTCAGCCGTGTGAACACCAAGGACAACACGCCGTCGGTGCTCAATGTCGAGATGGTGCCGGGGAACAAGGTCGTGATCGATGTCGCCGCAAAGGGCGGCGGCAGCGAGAACAAGTCGAAGTTCAAGATGATGAACCCGTCGGACTCGATCGTCGACTGGGTGCTCGAAATGGTCCCGCAGATGGGTGCCGGCTGGTGCCCGCCGGGGATGCTCGGCATCGGCATCGGCGGCACCGCCGAAAAGGCGATGCTGCTCGCCAAACAGTCGCTGATGGACCCGATCGACATGACCGAGCTGCTCGCGCGGGGCCCCGCGAACCCGACCGAGGAACTGCGCATCGAACTTTATGAAAAGGTCAATGCGCTCGGCATCGGCGCGCAGGGGCTCGGCGGCCTCGCGACCGTGCTCGACGTCAAGATCAATGACTGGCCGACGCACGCCGCGTCGAAGCCGGTCGCGATGATCCCCAATTGCGCCGCGACGCGTCACGCGCATGTGACGCTCGACGGCAGCGGCCCCGCCTTCCTCGAACCGCCCGTACTCGCCGACTATCCGAAGATCGACTGGGCGCCCGACAAGGCCGCGATCCGCGTCGACCTCGACAATCTCACCCCCGAAGTCGTCGCGAGCTGGAAGCAGGGCGACCGGCTATTGCTCAATGGCAAGATGCTCACCGGCCGCGACGCCGCGCACAAGCGCATCGCCGACATGCTCGCCAAGGGCGAAGAGCTGCCCGTCGAGTTCAAGGGCCGCGTCATCTATTATGTCGGCCCGGTCGATCCGGTCGGCGAAGAAATTGTCGGCCCCGCCGGCCCGACGACCGCGACGCGTATGGACAAGTTCATGGACATGATGCTCGATCAAGGCCTGCTCGCCTGCGTCGGCAAGGCCGAACGCGGCCCCGCCGCGACGCAGGCGATCGCCAAGCACAAGAGCGCATACCTGATGGCGGTCGGCGGCGCGGCGTATCTGGTGGCGCGCGCGATCAAGGGCAGCAAGGTCGTCGGCTTCGCCGACCTCGGCATGGAGGCGATCTACGAGTTCGAGGTCAACGACTTCCCCGTCACCGTCGCGGTCGACAGCGACGGCCAGAACGTCCACGTCAACGCGCCGAAGCTATGGCAGAAGCGGATTGCCGACGAGGGACTTCTGGAGAAAGCATAGCCTCCGGCACATCCGATCCTGACCCTGTAACGGTAAGTTCCCGGCACGGCCTTGCGTTTCGCTGGCGATGCGGCACATTGCTTCGCATTCAAAGCAGCAGGGGACTTGTGATGGATTTCCGGGAGCTTGACCGACTGAACCGCCGCGACATCATCCGCGGCACCGCGATGCTGGGGGCGGGCGCGGCGTTGATGCAGCCCATCCCGCTCTGGGCACAGTCGGGAAGCATTGCCGACATCCGCAAGGCCGCCGAAGCCGGCAAGGACGCTTCGATCAAGCGCATCCGCGACTGGATCGCCCTGCCCTCGATCGCCGCCGAGGACCGCAACATGACCGAGGGCGCGGCCTATATGGCCGAGCTCGCCAAGGATGCGGGCTTCACCAATGTCGAGATCGTCCCCACCGACGGCCATCCCGGCGTCTTCGGCACGATCGACGTCGGCGCCCCGCGCACGCTCGGCATCTATTTCATGTACGACGTCAAGCAGTTCGACGCCGCCGAATGGTCATCGCCGCCGCTCGAAGGCAAGATGGTCGAGCGCCCGGGTTTCGGGCAGGCGATCATGGGCCGCGGCGCCGTCAACCAGAAGGGGCCCGAGGCGAGCTTCCTCGCCGCGCTCCACGCGATCCGCGCCGCGGGGCGCAAGCTGCCGGTGAACATCGTGCTCGTCTGCGAAGGCGAGGAGGAGATCGGATCGCCGCACTTCCGCCAGATCGCGACCAAGCCCAACATCCTCGCCGCATTGAAGAAGTGCGAGGGCATCTTCATCCCCTTCGCCTCACAAGGGAAGACCGGCAACGTCACGGTCAACCTCGGGTCGAAAGGCATCATCGAACTCGAACTGGTCGCGAGCGGCGAGAAATGGGGCCGCGGGCCCAAGGGCGACGTCCATTCGAGCCTCAAGGCGATGGTCGACTCGCCCGCATGGCGGCTGGTGCAGGCGCTCCAGACGCTCGTCACCCCCGATGGCAACAAGCCCGCGATCGAGGGCTGGTTCGAAAATGTCCGCCCGCTCACCGAACGCGAAAAGACGCTGATCCGCGAAGCCGCCAAAGCGGGCGACGAAGCGCAGCAGAAACAGGCGCTCGGCATCACCCACTGGATCGACAATCTCTCCTACGACGACGCGCTGATCCGCCTCGCGCAGGAGCCGACGGTCAATATCGAGGGGCTCGTCGCGGGCTATACCGGCCCCGGCGGCAAGACGATCCTGCCCGGCCGCGCGGTCGCCAAGCTCGACCTCCGCCTCGTTCCCAACCAGACGCGCGCCGAGGCCGAAAAGAAGCTGCGCGCGCATCTCGACAAGCATGGCTTCAAGGATGTCGAGGTCAATGTCTCGGGCGGTTACGACCCGACCGAAGTCGCCGAAGACAGCCGCCTCGTCCGCTCCGAACTCGCGACTTACAAGAAGCTCGGCGTCGCGACGAGCCTCAACCCGCGGATGGCGGGAAGCTGGCCGGGCGCGACCTTCACCGCGCCGCCGGTGTCGATCCCCGCCGCGCATTTCGGCATCGGCCACGGGTCGGGCGCGCACGCCCCCGACGAATATTATCTGATCGATTCGACCAACCCCAAGGTCGCCGGTCTCGTCGACGCGACGATGGGTTTCGCCGAATTTCTCTATGTCCTCGCCGCGATAAAATGAGCGACCTCAACGGCGTCGCGCATGTCATCCTGACCGCGGGCGATTTCGCACGATCGACCGCCTTCTGGCGCGCGATGATCGAATATCTCGAGCTCAAGCTCGTGCTCGACAGCGAACATATGCTCTATGGCGTCGGCGGGCGCACCGCGATCGGTATCCGCACCGGCAGCCCCGAAAATGCCGGCAAGCGCTTCGACCAGGGCGCGCCGGGGCTGCATCATGCCTGCTTCCGGATGCGCGACTGCGCCGCGGTCGACCGGGTTCATGCCTTCCTCGCGCACCGCGACGACATCCGCATCGTCCACGCGCCGCGGGAGGAGCCGTGGGCGCCCGGCTATTATTCGATCCTGTTCGAAGACCCGGACGGCATCCGCGTAGAGTTCAACCATGTCCCCGGCGTCGGCCTGCTCGCCGAGGGCGAGCGGATCGGCGGTTCCGATGCGTTCGACTAGAAGCCGTAGACCAGCGTGAAGCGCGTCTGCGTGTCGACCTTTTCGATCCCCGGCGGCGGGTTCGTGTCGATCTGCGCCGAATAGGCGATGCGCGCCGACAGCGCACCGGTCAGCTTGGCATTGAGCGCGGTTTGCGAGCTGGTCGAGCCGTTGGATTCGCCGACGATCGTCGATGCAACCTGCGTCAGCCGCAACGTCGGCGACAATTGCCAGCCGAAATCGAGCCCCGCGAGCGCGGTCAACTCGGTGTCGTTGCTGCCGTCGATGAAGTCGGTCTGACGGAACGCCGGTCCGCCCTTCAGGCTCAGCGTCATCTTCTTGGTGTCGACCACCTTGTAGCCGAGCCCGCCCGATAGGTTCCAGCGCGTGTCATAACCCAAAATCCGGTCATGTTCCCAGCGGGTCAGGCCAAAGGCGAAGGTGCGCTCGTCGATCCGGTATTGCGGCTCCAGCTCGGCCAGATAGCGTTCGACCGACGTCTTGCCGTTGGTGCGTTGGTAATCGGCCTGCGCGCGCAGCTTATGGGTCCAGTCGATCCCCTTGCGCGCGAGCGCGAGGCCCGCGCTGAGGCCGGCCGAACTGGTGTTGCCGCTGCTGTGCGAGGCGCCGATCTGCCCCTCGCCTTTCCAATTCTCCCAGAATTTCGCCGCTGCCAGTTTCGCGCGCGCCGCCGCCGCCGCCTCGTCCTTCAATCGCTGCCGTTCGGCGCGATAGGCGACCACCTGTTCCTCGATTTCGGCGGCGTCCTCCGGTGTGGTGGCCTTGGCGAGCTTCGCCACCGCCTCGACATCGGCGTCCTTGCCGCTCGCCATCGCCGCGGCGAGCATATTGCGCACCGGATCGAACGGAACCTCCGGCGGGTGCCCGCTGCGATAATAAGCGAGCAGCGCGTCGATTTCGCCGATATTGGCCGGATGCGTCTGCCGGGCGAACTTTGCCACCGCTTCGACATCGTCATTGTTGCCGCTCGCAAAGGCGGCGTTGATCATCGCGCGCAGCGCATCGGGCAGCGGCGGATCGGGCGGCACGAGCACGACCGGGAGCGGGCTCGCCACCACCGGGTCGACGAGCAGAGGATTGACGAGCAGCGGGTCGGGCTGCGTCGGGTCGACCGGTTCCTGCGAAGCATGCGCCAGCGGTACGGCGAACGCGAGAGGCAGACAAAGCGCGGCCAGGCGGGGGAGAGCTGTCACGAAGACGTCCTTCTTGCGGGGGCGGAAGCCGGGTTCGTTCGATCGTTCGCGCGGGGCCGGCGCGCGGACGACGCGCCCCTATAACCCGAAAGTTTCTGGTATTTCCACCCCGGCTGCCCCATCTGCAAACCTATGTATATCGCGCTCATCGCCATTTTCTGTGCCGGCATCGGCAATTTCGCGATGCACCGCGCCTTCATGGAAAGCGACGATCCGCTGATCCAGCAGATGGTGAAGCCGCTTGCGGACAAGGTCGGGCCGAACATCACCTACGTCTTCGAATTCCTGCTGCTCGTCGGCGCGATGGCGATCGCGACGCGGAACTGGTTCGCCGCGCTGATGCTCTATGGCCTCTATACGATCTTCAACGCGATGGCGTTCAGCTGGATCATGCAAAGGCCGCGATAAACCGAGCGCGCGGCGGGTTTCGGCCGAAGGCCGACCTTTATTGCATCGTCACCCCGGACTTGATCCGGGGTCCATGACTTCGGCGACGCAATGGATCCCGGATCAAGTCCGGGATGACGAAGGTTGGGGTAGCAACGTCCGCTCCCCACCCCCAAAGCCGACGTCAGGCAAGCAGCCTCACGCCACCCCGTGATACCACCACACCCCGTCGCGCTCCTCGCGCTTCACGCGCCCTTCGACCTCGAGCCGCTTGAGATGCGCGAGCGCCTCGCCGGTCGCGAGCCCCTGATTATGCTCGCCGATCGGGCGATTGAAGAGCAGGGGGAAACTGTCGACCGCACGCATCGGCGCCTTCGCCGCGGCTTCGGCGAGATTGTAAAGCCGCATGCGATGCTCGTCGCGCAGCGCCATCAGGCGGACGTGCAGCCCCTTGAAAGGCTCGCCGTGCGCGGGGCAGGTGACGACGTCGGCGGGCACAGTGGCGAGCAATTTGTCGATCGACGCGAGCCATTCGCCCAAGGGATCGGCGTCGGGTTCGGTGATGTTGACCGAGACGTTCGAGCTGATCCGCGGCAGCACCTGGTCGCCCGACACCAGCACGCCTTCGCGCTCGTTCCACAGGCACGCATGTTCGGGGCTGTGCCCCGAACCGGTGACGACGCGCCACCGGTGCGCGCCCATGTCGAGCGTCTCACCATCCGCGATCCGCACATAGGAGCGCGGCAGCGTGAAGATCATGCGCTGAAACATGTTCCAGCCGCGCGACCGCTGCGCCTCGATCGCATCCGCGTCCCAGCCCGCGGCGCGCGACTGCGTCAGCACCTCGTCGGGCGCGGTGTCGGATGAATCGGCGACGATCGCGCGCGCGGTCAGCATTTCGCCGCGCGTCATCCACAGTTTGACGCCCTGCTTCTTCGCGATCCAGCCCGCGAGACCGATATGGTCGGGGTGCAGGTGCGTACCGATGACCCGCGTGATCCGCCGGTCCTTGAGCGCGCCCACGTAGAGCGCCTTCCACGCGTCGGAGCACATCGTCAGGCAGATGCCGGTGTCGACGACGGCAACCCCGTCGCCATCATCGAGCAGCCAGCTGTTGATATGGCCGAGCGAGCCCGGCATCGGGATGCGCGCCCAGCTGATGCCGTCCGCGATGCGGATCGTCTCGCCGGGCCCGGGCGCCGCCTCGCCCCACGGATAGGTGAGGCCGGCGTGGCTCGTCGCGGTAAAGCTGTCGTCCTGGGTCAGCGAGGCGTCCGGCGAGCCACTGGCCGCCGGGATATTGTCCTCGTCCGTCCCCGACACCTCAGGCTTCGCCGTCGGTTTCGGCTTCCTCGGCGGCGCGCGCTTCGGCGGCCGCGGTGCGTTCGGCGCGCAGTTCCTCGAGCAAAGCTTCGCGGTCGCCTTCGAAACGGCTGTCCTCGGGCGCCTTGATCCCCGCCTTTTTCGCCGCCTTGGCGACGAGCGCATCGAGTTCGCGCTGCGAGCAGAGGCCGAGCGTCACCGGATCCTTGGGGACGATGTTCGCGCTGTTCCAGTGGCTGCGGTCGCGGATCGCGCCGATCGTGTTGCGCGTGGTACCGATCAGCTTACCGATCGCACCGTCCGAAACTTCGGGATGGTTCTTGAGGATCCAGGCGATGCCGTCGGGCTTGTCCTGGCGCTTGCTTACGGGCGTGTAGCGCGGACCGCGGGTGCGGCGAATCGTGTCCTGCGCCTGCACGCTCATCTTGAGCTTGTAATTCGGGTCCTTCTGGCCCTTTTCGATCTCTTCCATCGACAGCTCGTGCGCGCGGACGGGGTCGCGGCCGGTATATTTGGTCGCGGCGGTCTCGTCGGCGATCGCCTGCACTTCAAGGATGTGAATCCCGCAATATTCGGCGATCTGGCCGAAGGTGAGCCCGGTGTTGTCGACCAGCCAGGCGGCGGTCGCGTGCGGCATCAGCGGGGTCGGATTGGCATTGGCCATGACGAAAAGTCTCCAAGCGGAAATAATAAGGGCCGCCCCTCGCGGGGCGGCCATTCGGCGGTCGATGTAGACCTGTTTTAGGTTGCGGGCAAGGGGTGGGCGGTAGAGGAGAGGCCCGCGACGGATTCGACGAGCCAGGCACAGACCGCCCGCACGTCGGCGCAGGCCATATTCGCCGGCGTCGCGAGCATATGATAGCTGTCCCCTTCGATGACGGGGCCGAAGGGGTGCATCAGCAACCCCGCGTCGATCTCGGGCCGGGCAAGGATCAGGCTGCCGATCGCAACGCCATGCCCGGCGACCGCGGCCTGCAGGGCACGATCGTCCGAATTGAAGCGCGGCCCTTCGTCGACGGCCAGCCCTTCCATCCCGGCAAGCCCCGCCCATCGCCGCCAATCGGGTGCGTTCGCGGGCCGGCGCCATTCGACATGCAGCAAGGTGGCGCGCAGGAGGTCTTGCGGCGCGGACAGGCCGAGCTTCGGGCTGCAAAGCAATCCGAAGCGTTCCGAAAAAAGCGGTTGGCCGACCAGCCCGTCGAAAGGACCCCGGCCATAACGAACGGCCACATCGGCCTGCCCCGCCGTCAGATCGACAGGCTCATCGGAGGAATGCAGCCGCAGATCGAATTCGGGAAAGCGTTCACGAAACGAGCCGAGTGCGGGCAGCAGCTTGCGCGCGGTAAATTGTATCGTCGCGGTCAATGTCACCGCCGTGCGGCGCGGGGCCGGCGCAAGATCGGCAAGCGCCCGGTCGAATATATCGAAGCCGTCGCGCAACGTCGGATAGAGCCGCTCGCCCGCGTCGGTCAGCACGACCTGCCGCACCTGACGAATGAACAGCGCGAGGCCCAGCACATCCTCCAGCAGGCGGATCTGGTGGCTGATCGCCGTCGGCGTCACCCCAAGCTCGTCCGCGGCCTTTCGAAAACTGAGATGGCGCGCCGCCGCCTCGAATGCGCGCAAGGTGCCAAGCGGCGGAAGTTTCCGGTTTCGCATCATGGATGAGGCAAATTGATCCATCGGCTGAGATATTCGCGTTCGACGGGACGCTTTATAAAGAGATATTCTTATCCAGTCACCAAAACAAATGAACTGGATTATCTCATGACCTTCCCTGAAGCGCCAGCATTTCGCATACTCCACATCGATTCCAGCGCCCGGCCGGGCCTTTCCGGTCGGGACCGGCACGGCTCGCACAGCCGGCGTTTGAGCGCGCGGTTCGTGCAGCGATGGTCGCGGGCGCGGCCGCAGGACCGGGTCGCCTACCGCGATGTCGGCCTTGCCCCGCCGGCGCATGTCGACGCCGAATGGATCGCCGCCGCCTTCTCCCCGCCCGAAAAACGCAGCGACGAGCAGCGCGCCCGGCTGGCCGAAAGCGACCGGCTGATCGCCGAGCTGATGGCGGCCGATCTCGTCGTCATCGGGGCACCCATGTATAATTTCGGCATGCCGGCGCCGCTGAAGGCCTGGCTGGACAATATCGTGCGCGTCGGCGTCACCTTCGGTTTCGACCGGAAACGCGAGGGCGAGCCCTATTGGCCGATGCTGCCCGCCGGAAAACGGCTGGTCGTCCTCGGCGCCCGCGGCGATTACGGCTATGATCCGGGCGGGCGCCAAGCCGACGTGAATTTCGTCGAGGCCGGACTGAAAGCGCCCCTCGCCTATATCGGGCTGCGCGACGCCGACTCGATCGCCATCGAATATGACGAGTTCGCCGACGCGCGCCTCGCGCGGTCGATCGCCGCCGCCGAAAGCGCCGTCGACGCGCTGGTGGATCGGATGATCGTGGGAATGAACGAAAGCGTGGCCGCCTGACCGCTATCGCGTCGGCGCCTCGGCCCGCGGCGCTCCTACGGGCCGCACTGCCACAGCCCGGCGAAGACACGCCGCGCACCGTCGGCGCGGTCGGCGGTCAGCGTCGCGGGGCGCGGCGGCGACTCGCCCTCGCCCTGTGCCGGACCAGTCAGCGCGACGCGAAGCTCCAATCCCTTCGCATAGAATTTCGTACCCTTTGCCATCGCATCGAAACCGCCGTTCGCGGAGACCGTCTCGATCGAGTCGCCGACCTTGACGATGCCGCGCGACGGCTCCGCCGATGCGACATCACCCTGCGCGAGCAGGATCGGCTGCGCGCCCTCCTCGTCGGCGTCGACGAAGCTGCACGCGAGCTCGCCCTTCAGCTTGGCGCCGCTGACGTCAGCCTCGGTCAGCGCGGCGAGTTCGATCGGCGATCCGTCGCCGCCGCGCGTCGGGACGTCGGTGGGCTTGATCGGGGGCGGCGCTTCGGCCGCCTTCCCCTCCGGCACGACCTCTCCGTCATAGGAGGCGGTTGGTGTTTTTTCGGGTTCAGCGGGGCCAGAACAGGCGGCAAGAGCAAGTGAGAGAGCGGTGGCGGGAAGCAACAGGTTACGCATATTCATCGGAAAAAGATCATCCTCTTGATTGGCCCCCGTTCCTGAACCGCCGAAAAGTGCGGGTCGTTCCCTCGGCTCATCCCACGATGAGCACGATCTTTCCCACATGCGCGCCCGCCTGCATCCGCTCATGCGCGGCCGCCGCTTCGGCGAGCGCGAAGCTCTGATCCATCGCGGGCTTCCACGCGCCCTCAGCAAGCCGCGGCCAGAGCGTGCCGTGAATCTCGTCGGCGAGCAGCGCCTTGAACTCGCTGCTGCGCGCGCGGAGCGTCGACCCGGTCAGCGTCAGCCGGCGGCGCATGACCTGCGATATGTCGATCTCGACCTTCGCGCCGCGCTGGAAGGCGATCGTCACATGGCGGCCGTCGTCGGCAAGGCATTCGAGGTTGCGCGGCACATAATCGCCGCCGACCATGTCGAGCACGACCTCGACCCCGCGCCCGCCCGTGAAAGCCTTCACCGCCTCGACATAATCCTCGCTCGAATAATCGACCGCCAGGTCGGCGCCGAGCGCGGTCGCGGCGGCGCATTTGTCGGCGCTGCCGCAGGTCACGATGACCTTGATGTCGAACAATTTGCACAGGCCGATCGCGGTCGTGCCGATGCCGCTGGTGCCGCCATGGACCAGCACCGTCTCGCCCTCGCGCACCCAGGCGCGCTCGAACAGATTGTGCCATACGGTGAAGATCGTCTCGGGCAGCGCCGCGGCCTCGGCCATCGAAAAGCCCTTGGGCACCGGCAGGCAGCTGCCGACCGGCGCGACGCAATATTCGGCGTAACCGCCGCCCGCGACCAGCGCGCACACCGCCTGTCCCAGAAGTTCAGGATCGCCGCCCGGACCGACCGCCACGATCGTCCCCGCGATCTCGAGCCCCGGCAGGTCCGACGCGCCCGGCGGCGGCGGATAAAAGCCCATGCGTTGCAGCACGTCGGGGCGGTTCACGCCCGCCGCGGCGACGCGGATCAGCACCTCGCCCGGCCCCGGCTGCGGCACCGGCCGCGTCTCCGGCTGCAAGACTTCGGGCCCGCCCGGCGCGCGAATCGCGATGGCGGTCATTTCTGCTGGCACGCTGGTCACTTCATTCCCCCACTGGTCCCGGTTCCATCACCCCTGCCCCGCCTTATTGACAGTGCGGCGACACGGGTCAACAGTCGCGCGCCTTATTAGCCCCTTAGGGCTTGAACCCAGGGACCAGGAGGATGCGCCATGGACGATGACGACCTTCCCCGCCGCCGTGACGATGTTCTGACGGCGCTGACCCGACAGCCGCTCGATCCGCTGTCGGTCGACGAACTCGACGACCGCATCGCCGCGCTCGAAGGCGAGATCGCCCGGATCAAGGCGCACCGCGCCGCGGCGACGAGCCAGAAGGCCGCCGCCGAGGCGTTGTTCCGGAAAAGCTGAGCGGGAAATCGCCGGCGCCCGCAAGGAACGCCGGCGACATCGCCCCCTACGCGACCTCGGCGTAGCGAAGCAGGTCGATCATCGTGAAATCGTCGCCCTTTTTCGAGGCGTCGACGGTCGGCAGGAAGGGCTGCCATTCGGGGTCCTGCGACAGATACGACCCCTTGTCGCCCTGCAGCAGGCCGATGAACACCTCGGTCACGATCCGCGCGCCGACCGGCCCCAGCCGCGCGCCATTCTGCGTCACCTGCGCCTCGCGCAAGATATAGAACCAGAGCGGCGTCCGGTCGTCGAAGCCGTGCGGTTTGAGGTCGGCGAGGTCGCCCTTCGACAATTCGGGCAGCTTCATCGCGCGCGCGACGCGCTGACCAGAGGGCAGCGAGAAGGTCAGGTGGCGGAGCAGGTTGCGCTGCGCGAGCGACGCGGGGTTCGTCTTGGGATCGGGGTTCGGCACCACCGATCCCGGCAGGCGGAACAGCGCGGTCGACAGCGTCGTGTCGATCTTCTTGTTCGGCTTCACATTGCCGTCGCTGAAATCGAAAAAGGTCGGCCAGTCGATGAAGCGCCGCGGCGCGCGGCAGCCGCCCGACAGATCGTCGGGATCGGCCGAGTCCGACGGCGTCGGGGTAAAGATCATCGCGAAGAAGGGATTCCCGCCCTCGCCGGTGAAATTCGCGCGATACGACGGCCGCACCTGGCTGTGCCCGAACCGGTAAGCCGCGACCGAAAATTCGACCGGAATATAGGGCTCGTTGTTCCAGCGGTAAAATTTGCGGCCGTTCGTCAGCACGTCATCGACCACCGCATCACCGCACGTCTTGCGCAGGAATTCATGGACGATCATCCATTGATAGTGCCAGCGCACGATCCGCTGCGCCTCGGCGAAAATCTCGTCCGATACGGTCAGCTTGATCTTGGTCTTCACATAATCGACGACCCGATTGTGGAATTTCAGGAAAGCGACCTGAAGCTGGCCGATGATCAGATTCTCGTCGTCGCGCGGATCGGCGATCAGCGCGACATTCTGGCTGTTGCGCGGCAGGTCGAACCTGTCCGCGGTCCCCGTCGGCTCGAGCAGGAACTTGCCGCCCTTGCCGCCCTGCGTGTCATACAGATGCGGGCTGCCGCCGGGCCCCGCGCCATAGACATTGTCGAGCCCGAAGCTCGGGGTACGGAAATTGGCGATCTGTTCGGGATCGACCTGCCGCTCGAGGCTCGAGGTCGGGTCGAAGGTCATGTCGTGATCGAGGAACTGGCCGAGAAAGGTGAAGCCCGCGGTCAGCGTCGGATTGTCGCTGTTCTTCGCCGACAGCGCCGGGTCGGTGATCAGTTCGGCCGGCGTCTGGTTCAGCTTGTCCTTGGCATCCATGATGCCCCCGGCCTTGCCGATCTCGATCAGCGCGGCGCGGACATCGGGGGTGTCGGCGGCAAAGGGCGGCAATTCGCCGAACATGCGGCCGAAGCGGCCGGCGTCGGAATATTTGGAGCGCGGCGGAACGATGTCGCGCGGATATACGCCGTGACGAGGCATAGCAGTCTCTCCTGTGGTTTTCGGGATTGTCGGGACGATCCACCCACCAAGAGAGCTGGCATCCGCTGTTTTAGGCGCGAACCTGCGGCAAGGATTGCGCCGATCGGGGCGTCGTCCCAAGATTTTAGGTGACTAATTCTGGATTAACATGCCGGATCGCGGCGAAATCGCGACGGGATGAGGCTATTCGGCCTCGGTGCTGAGCCCGAGTTCGGGGATGCCGATCGAGCGCCGCCCGCCGAAATCGGCGCGCACGACGATCACGCCCTGCTTTTCCATATAGTCTACGAGGCGGCGGATGCGCCCCGGCGAGCGGCTGCCATAGGCGCGGCCGAGGATGTCGTCGTCGGGGCACGGCTCGCCGTCCATCGCCGCGCGCGCGATCTGAAGGAAGGGCGCGAACATGTCGTGCGGCAGCCGGTCGGCGACGGCAAGCATCTCGCGCCAGCGCGGCTCGGCGGGGTCGAACACCCCGCCCTTCGCCAGCGCGAAGCGGCGGCGAAAGGCGACAAGGTCGAGCGGCACCTTCTTCAATTTCTGCATCCGGCAGCGCACCGAAAAATCCTGATAGAGAAAGGATTCGCCCTGAAAGGCGCAGTCGGGATCGACGAGCATCTCCTCGAGCGTCGCGATCACCACCGCGTCGCTCTGCTCCGCCTCCTCGACCGCTTCGAGGATATCGAGCACCGGCGGCGCATCGGCATCCTCGTGCAGCGCTTCGCTCGCCGCGATCCGTTCCATGACCTCGCTCGCCGCGACCGGCTCTGGTTCGGGCGCGAAGACGCGCGGCGCCGCGGGCGCCTCCATCTCGGTGAACAGCATCGAGCGCATATCCTCGCCCCCCGCCGACGGCAGCGGCATCAGCCCGTGCGTGCCGAGGCGCGTCGAGGTCTGCGTCGACCCGATCCGCACCGCGATCGGTCGCCGCGAGATCGCGGGGCCGAGCCCGAGGAAATGCCCGCGCTCGAGGTCGCGGATCGTCTCGGCCTGCCGCCGCTCCATCCCGAGCAGGTCGGCGGCGCGCGCCATGTCGATGTCGAGGAAGGTGCGCCCCATCAGGAAATTACTCGCCTCGGCCGCGACATTCTTCGCGAGCTTGGCGAGCCGCTGCGTCGCGATCGCCCCCGCAAGGCCGCGCTTGCGCCCGCGACACATCAAATTGGTCATCGCGCCGAGGCTCGCGCGGCGGACATTGTCGGCGACGTCGCCCGCAACGCTCGGCGCGAACATCTGCGCCTCGTCGACCACGACGAGCGCGGGAAACCAATGCTCTCGCGGCGCATCGAACAGCGCATTGAGGAACGCCGCGGCGCACGTCATCTGCGCCTCGATATCGAGCGATTCGAGGCTGAGGATGATCGACGCGCGATGCTCGCGGATGCGCGCACCCATCGCCGCGATCTCGCGCTCGTTATAGTCGCCGCCGTTGATCACGACATGGCTGTAGGCATCGGCGAGCGTGACGAAATCGCCCTCGGGATCGATCACGATCTGCTGCACCAGCGCGGCGCTTTCCTCGAGGATACGGCGCAGCAGGTGCGACTTGCCCGACCCCGAATTGCCCTGAACGAGCAGGCGCGTCGCGAGCAGTTCCTGCACGTCGATGCGCACGCCCTGCCCGGTGCTGTCGGTCCCGATGTCGATGCTGGTCTTCACGGTGGCCGCCCTATCGGGGCGCTTGGCCAAAGACAACCGGGCGGGCTTTCCGATCAGCCGATTTTGCCGCGCGACCTTGCCAAGCGGCGCGAACGGGCCGAAAGCGCGGCATGGATTTCGACGACCAGCTCCGCCGTTATTTCGGCACCGCCGACTTGGGCGCGATCCACCCCGAAGCGCACGCCGCGGGCACCGAACGCATGCGCGTCGACTTCGGCCTCGAAACCAACCCCGGCCGCCGCTTCGCGCTGTGGGCGCTGATGTACATGCTCGGCGTCGCGCCGGACCTCGATGTCGCGTTCAAGGATGAGAACGAGCGCAATGTCGCGCGCGACTTTATGGATATGGTGGATCGGCAGGTCAGTGCCGAACCGCCAGCATAGGGAGAGCCTGCCTTGAGCCGCCGCGAACTTCTCTTGATGCTGGCCGCATGGGCCATAGTTTCGGCTATGATTTTTACACTTGGCGTAGGTTTCGCGGGCGGATTGGAACATGTCTTCTCGCTTCCATCAGGAGAGCCCGTTTCGATTGCGTTCGCCGTGATCGGCTGGGTTTTCATCCTATGCCCGGTGGTGGCCATTCCGCTGGTCCTTCTGCGCGGACCGAAATAGCGAGGGCAATTCGCATGCGCAGAGAGCAAATCTCCAACGCCTCGTTAACCATACTACAACCCCGTCATCGTAATTTCACAAAGCCGACCGCTTTTCCCTTGCGGTGGGGCGGCGGCATCGCCACGTTGCATTTCTAAGGGGGCCGCCATCTCCCCGGCCTGGTCCCCGCAAGGAGATGAATGACCATGCCGTCCTTTTCGGAAAGCCTCGAAAAGACCCTCCATAACGCTCTGAAGGCCGCTTCGGAGCGCCACCACGAATATGCGACGCTCGAGCATCTGCTCTATGCGCTGATCGACGACGACCATGCCGCCGAAGTGATGCGCGCCTGCGGCGTCGCGCTCGACGACCTGCAATCGGCGGTCGTCCATTATCTCGACACCGAACTCGACAGCCTGAAGGTCGAAGGGCACAGCGACCCGTCGCCGACGTCGGGCTTCCAGCGCGTCGTCCAGCGTGCGATCCTGCACGTCCAGTCGTCGGGCAAGGACGAGGTGACGGGCGCCAACGTCCTCGTCGCGCTCTTCTCCGAACGCGAAAGCTATGCGGTCTATTTCCTGCAGCAGCAGGACCTGACGCGCCTCGACGCGGTTTCCTATCTCAGCCATGGCGTCGGCAAGGGTGGCAAGCCCTCGCCGCAGGCCGAGCCCGAGGAAAAGGAGGAGGCGAAGGACAAGAGCGAAGGCAAGTCGAAGAAGGAAACCGCGCTCGACCAGTTCACCGTCAACCTTAACGAGAAAGCAAAGGGCGGCAAGGTCGACCCGCTGATCGGCCGCAGCGCCGAGGTCGACCGCACGATCCAGATTCTCTGCCGCCGCAGCAAGAACAACCCGCTCTATGTCGGCGATCCCGGCGTCGGCAAGACCGCGATCGCCGAAGGCCTCGCGCGCAAGATCATCGAGGGCGACGTGCCCGAGGTGCTGCTGCCCGCGGTGATCTATTCGCTCGACATGGGCGCGCTGCTCGCGGGAACGCGCTATCGCGGCGATTTCGAGGAGCGGCTGAAGCAGGTCGTGACCGAGCTCGAAGGCCTGCCGCACGCGATCCTGTTCATCGACGAAATCCACACGGTGATCGGCGCGGGTGCCACTTCGGGTGGCGCGATGGACGCGTCGAACCTGCTCAAGCCCGCATTGTCGGGCGGCGTGATCCGCTGCATCGGTTCGACGACCTACAAGGAGTTCCGCAACCATTTCGAAAAGGACCGCGCTTTGCTCCGCCGGTTCCAGAAGATCGACGTGGTCGAACCGACGCTCGAGGACACCAAGAAAATCCTCGCCGGCCTGCGCAGCGCGTTCGAGGCGCACCATCAGGTGCGCTACACGCAGGACGCGATCAACGCCGCGGTCGACCTGTCGGCGCGCTACATCAACGATCGCAAATTGCCCGACAAGGCGATCGACGTGATCGACGAGGTCGGCGCGATGCAGATGCTCGTCGCCCCGTCGAAGCGCAAGAAGACGATCACCGCGAAAGAGATCGAGGCCGTGATCGCGACGATGGCGCGCATCCCGCCCAAGTCGGTTTCGACCGACGACAAGGCGACGCTCGCCAGCCTCGAAACCGACCTCAAGCGCGTCGTCTTCGGCCAGAACACCGCGATCGAGGTCCTCTCGTCGGCGATCAAGCTCAGCCGCGCGGGCCTCCGCGATCCCGAGAAGCCGATCGGCAACTATCTCTTCTCGGGCCCCACCGGGGTCGGCAAGACCGAGGTCGCGAAGCAGCTCGCGTCGATCATGGGCATCCCGCTCCAGCGTTTCGACATGAGCGAATATATGGAGCGCCATTCGGTCAGCCGCCTGATCGGCGCGCCCCCGGGCTATGTCGGTTACGATCAGGGCGGGCTGCTCACCGATGCGATCGACCAGAATCCGCATTGCGTGCTGCTGCTCGACGAAATCGAGAAGGCGCATCCCGACCTGTTCAACATCCTGCTGCAGGTGATGGACAACGGCCGCCTGACCGACCACCACGGCAAGACCGTCGATTTCCGCAACGTCATCCTGATCATGACGACCAATGCGGGCGCCAGCGACATGGCGCGCGAGTCGATCGGCTTTGGCCAGGCGACGCGCGAGGATGTGCAGGAAGAGGCGGTGAAGCGCATGTTCACCCCCGAATTCCGCAACCGCCTCGATGCGATCGTGCCCTTCGGCTATCTGCCGCCCGAGGTTGTCGCGCGCGTCGTCGACAAATTCATCCTCGAACTCGAACTGCAGCTCGCCGACCGCAACGTCCATATCCAGCTCGACGATGCGGCGCGCGAATGGCTGACGGGCAAGGGCTATGACAAGCTCTATGGCGCGCGTCCGATGGGCCGCCTGATCCAGGAAAAGATCAAGCAGCCGCTCGCCGAGGAGCTGCTCTTCGGCAAGCTCGTCCATGGCGGCGAGGTCAAGGTGAAGATGAAGACCGGCGAGGACGCCCATGTCGGCAATCCCTTGGCCTTCGAAATCATCCCCGCCGCACCCAAGGCCGGCAAGGGCAAGGCGAAGGCCAAGCCCGAGAAGGCGGCGGAATAGAGGTGACGGGGCGGCCATGGTGCCGCCCCTCGCTTTTTGAGGCCCCAGCGACTATATCACCCTCATGTACGACTATGTCTCCGTAACCGCCGCCGACGCCGCGGCCCCCGCCCGCGTTCGCGACGGTACGATCAAGCTCCACGACGAGGCGGGCTTTGCCGGCATGCGCAAGGCGGGCCGGTTGTCGGCCGAAATCCTCGACGCGCTCGTCCCTTTCGTTCAACCCGGTGTGACCACGGCGGAGATCGACGACCTCGTCCGCACGATGATGCTCGATGGCGGCGGCATTCCCGCGACACTCGGCTACCGCGGCTTCACGCATAGCTGCTGCACCAGCATCAACCATGTCGTGTGTCATGGGATTCCCGACGACAAGCCGGTGCGCGAGGGCGATATCATCAACATCGACGTCACCAGCATCGTCGACGGCTGGCACGGCGACACGAGCCGCATGTATCTGGTCGGCGACGTGGGCGTAAAGGCAAAGCGCCTCGTCGAAGTCACCTACGAATGCCTGATGCTCGGCATCGAACAGGCGAAACCCGGCAACCGCATGGGCGACGTCGCGCACGCGATCCAGCAACATGCCGAGCGCCACCGCTATTCGGTCGTCCGCGATTTCTGCGGCCATGGCCTCGGCCAGATGTTCCACGACGCGCCCGAAGTGGTCCACGCCGGCCGCCCCGGTACCGGCCCCGAGCTCAAGCCCGGCATGTTCTTCACGATCGAGCCGATGATCAACACCGGCAAATATGCGGTGAAGATGCTCAATGACGGCTGGACCGCGGTCACCCGCGACCGCAGCCTGTCGGCGCAGTTCGAGCATAGCATCGGGATCACCGAGACGGGCTGCGAGATTTTCACCGCGAGCCCCAAAGGCCTGAACGCGCCGCCTTGGGCCTGATTCTCGGAGACTCGTCATCCCGGACTTGATCCGGGATCCATGGTTTCCAAAGCAGCGTCGGCCTTCGTGGACCCCGGATCAAGTCCGGGGTGACGAGGGAGATGCCCCCCATTTTCCCGCTTGCACCTCCGCCCCATCACGCGCAGACTTGACGTTAACGTCAACAATAGGCGTCGAACGGGAGAGCATGGAATGGCGAAACGGGTCTGGACGGCCGCGCTGCTGGGCTGCGCGGCACTGGCATTGGCTTCATGCAACGCATCGAAGAATGAGAGCATCTCGGGCGGCGCGCTCGATGCGGCCGAAAAAGCCAGCGAGACCCTGCTCAAGACCGGCGGCAACGGCGACGACTGGGGCGCGATCGGCTTCAGCTATGACGAGCAGCGTTTCAGCCCGCTGACCGACATCAACGACCAGAATGTCGGCTCGCTCGGCATCGCCTGGTTCGCCGATCTCGACGATGCGCGCGGGCAGGAAGCGACGCCCGTCGTCGTCGACAGCGTGATGTATGTGACCCACGCCTGGTCGAAGGTCAGCGCCTGGGACGCCGCGTCCGGCAAACCCTTATGGAAATTCGACCCCGAGGTCCCCGGCGAGCGCGCGGTTTCGGCCTGCTGCGACGTCGTCAACCGCGGCGTTGCCGTCTGGGGCGACAAGCTTTTCGTCGGGGCGCTCGACGGGCGGCTGATCGCGCTCGACCGCAAGACCGGTAAGGAGATCTGGTCGACGCAGACCTTCGACGCCTCGAAGCCCTACACGATCACCGGCGCGCCGCGCGTCGTGAAGGACATGGTGCTGATCGGCAATGGCGGTGCCGAGTTCGGGGTGCGCGGCTATGTCACCGCCTATGACGCCGACACCGGCAAGGAACGCTGGCGCTTCTACACCGCCCCGAACCCGAAGAAGGAAAAGGACGGCGCCGCCTCCGACGACATCTTCGCGTCGAAGGCCAACGCGACCTGGTCCGACAAGGGCGAGTGGCAGACCTCGGGCGGCGGCGGCACCGTGTGGGATGCGATCGTCTACGACAAGGATCTCGACCAGATCTATCTCGGCGTCGGCAACGGCAATCCGTGGAACCATGGCACGCGCTCGAACGGCGAGGGTGACAACTGGTTCCTCTCCTCGGTCGTCGCGCTCGATGCCGCGACCGGCGCCTATAAATGGCACTATCAGGAGACGCCGGCCGAGACGTGGGACTATACCGCGACCCAGCCGATCATCCTCGCCGAGCAGCAGATCGACGGCAAACCCGTAAAGGTGCTGTACCATGCGCCGAAGAACGGTTTCTTCTTCACCATCGACCGCGCTAGCGGCAAGCTGATCGATGCCAAGCCCTTCGTCGACGGGATCAACTGGGCGACCGGCTATGACCTCGCGACCGGCCGCCCGATCGAAAATCCCGAGGCGCGCTTCTACAAGACCGGCAAGCCTTTCATCGCGATCCCCGGCGCGCTCGGCGCACACAACTGGCATCCGATGAGCTACAACCCCGCGACCGGCCTCGTCTACATCCCGGCGCAGCAGATCCCGCAGGGCTATCTCGCCGACATGAACGAGCTCGACCGGCGCAAGGTCGTCGGCTTCAACGTCGGCACGTCGCTCACCGGGACGCTGCTGCCCGACGACAAGGCGGCATTCCGCGCCGCGGTCGCCGCCACAACCGGGCGCCTCGTCGCCTTCGATCCGCGCACGGGTAAGGTCGTGTGGGGCGTCGACTATCCCGCCGCGTGGAACGGCGGCACGATGACGACCGCCGGCAACCTCGTCTTCCAGGGCACGAGCACCGGGCGTTTCCGCGCCTATGCCGCCGACACCGGCAAGCAATTGCTCGACCTCGACATGCAGTCGGGGATCGTCAGCGCGCCTTCGACCTTCCGCGTCGGCGGGGTGCAGTATGTCGCGTTCCAGACAAGCAAGGGCGGGGCCTTTCCGCTCGTCGCCGGGGTCGCGGGCGGCGTAACGCGCAAGGTGCCCAACATCCCGCGCCTCGTCGTGCTCAAGCTCGGCGGCACCGTCCAGCTCCCCGCGCCGCCCGCCACCGCCGCGCTCGCGTGGAACCCGCCGCCGCAGTTCGGCACGCCGGCCCAGATTGCCGCGGGCAAGGCGCATTTCGGGCGCTATTGCATCGTCTGTCACGGCGACAGCGCGATCGGCAACGGCTTCACCCCCGATCTCCGCGTTTCGGCGACGCTGGCCAATGCCGATGCGTGGAAATCGGTCATCATCGACGGCGCGCTCAAGGACCGCGGCATGGTGAGCTTCGCGCAGGTGCTTACCCCCGCCGACGCCGAGGCGCTGCGCGCCTATGTCATCGACCGCTCGAACTGGACCAAGGCGAACCTGCCCGAAGCGTCGGCGCCGATGGGGCGCTGACTGATCTTCTCCCTGTGACCGAAGGTCATGGGGAGGGGGACCGCTCGCAAAGCGAGTGGTGGAGGGGCCGCGTCATGGCCCCTCCGTCAGCGCGTCGCGCTGCCACCTCCCCATCGCTACGCGACAGGGAGGAGCAATATGCCGCTTTTTTAGGCAGTCCAATTCACCGTTTGCCCACCCCTTGGGCAGCGACGTCCTTTCGTTTCAAATTTCTTACCGAAACCCCGCGATTCGCCAATTGGCACGGCTTTTGATTGGTGCAAGATGGCGGGACACCGCACCGACTCGACGGCAAACCGGACCAGGCCCGCCTGATCCGGCCTGAGGCGCGAAGGGCGGCGGCCAGCCCAAAGGGGGACGAGAAGCGTGAAGAAGATTGAGGCGATCATCAAGCCGTTCAAGCTCGACGAAGTGAAGGAAGCGCTGCACGAAGTGGGTGTCAGCGGGATCACCGTCACCGAGGCCAAGGGCTTCGGCCGGCAAAAGGGTCATACCGAACTTTATCGCGGCGCCGAATATGTCGTCGACTTTCTGCCCAAGGTGAAGCTGGAGGTCATCGTCGAGGATTCGATGGCGGAACGCGTGGTGGAGGCGATCGCCGCCGCCGCGCAGACCGGCCGGATCGGCGACGGCAAGATCTTCGTCATCCCGGTCGAAACCGCGCTGCGCATTCGCACCGGCGAACGCAACGAGGACGCGCTTTAATCGCTCGCATTTTTCCAAAACCCGACACCCCCCGGCACGCCGGACCATTTCGCAAGAAGGAAGCATAGACGATGGCTACGAAGCCCAAGGATATCATCGCGCGGATCAAGGAAAACGACATCGAGTGGGTCGACCTGCGCTTCACCGACCCCAAGGGCAAGTGGCAGCATTTGACCATGGTCGCCTCGATCCTCGGCGAGGACGAGCTCGAAGACGGGCTGATGTTCGACGGCTCGTCGATCGAAGGCTGGAAGGCGATCAACGAGAGCGACATGATCCTCAAGCCCGATCTCGACGCCGTCTATGACGATCCCTTCTCGGCGACCCCGATGCTCGTCATCTTCTGCGACATCGTCGAGCCGTCGACCGGCGAAGGCTATGCCCGCGACCCGCGCACCACTGCCAAAAGAGCAGAGGCCTATGTCGCCTCGACCGGCATCGGCGACACCGTCTATGTCGGCCCCGAAGCCGAGTTCTTCATGTTCGACGACGTCCGTTTCGAAACCGGCTATAACAAGTCGGGTTTCGAGATCGACGATATCGAGCTGCCGACGAACACCGGCCGCAGCTATGAGGGCGGCAACCTTGCGCACCGTCCGCGTGCCAAGGGCGGCTATTTCCCCGTCGCCCCGGTCGACAGCGCCGTCGACATCCGCGCCGAAATGGTCTCGACGATGCTCGAAATGGGCCTGCCCTGCGACAAGCATCACCATGAAGTCGCCGCCGCGCAGCACGAACTCGGCCTGACCTTCGGCACGCTCACCGAAACCGCCGACCGCATGCAGATCTACAAATATGTCGTGCACCAGGTCGCGCACGCCTATGGCAAGACCGCGACCTTCATGCCGAAGCCGATCAAGGACGACAACGGCAGCGGCATGCACACCCACATCTCGATCTGGGAAAAGGGCAAGCCGCTCTTCGCGGGCAACGGCTATGCCGGCCTGTCGGACATGTGCCTCTATTTCATCGGCGGCGTCGTCAAGCACGCCAAGGCATTGAACGCCTTCACCAACCCGACAACGAACAGCTACAAGCGCCTCGTCCCGGGCTTCGAAGCGCCAGTGCTGCTCGCTTATTCGTCGCGCAACCGTTCGGCGTCGTGCCGCATCCCTTACGGCGCGGGCGCCAAGTCGAAGCGCGTCGAATTCCGCTTCCCCGACGCGATGGCGAACCCCTATCTCTGCTATTCGGCGCTGCTGATGGCGGGCCTCGACGGCATCCAGAACAAGATCCACCCCGGCGATGCGATGGACAAGAATCTGTACGATCTGCCGCCCGAGGAACTCTCGGAAGTCCCGACCGTATGCGGTTCGCTTCGCGAAGCGCTCGACAGCCTGATGGCCGACCACGACTTCCTGCTCAAGGGCGACGTGTTCAGCAAGGACCAGATCGAGGCCTATGTCGAGCTGAAGTGGGACGAGGTTTACCGCTTCGAACAGACGCCGAGCCCGGTCGAGTTCGACATGTACTACAGCGCCTGACCAACAGGGGGCTTTGTAGCGGGGCGTCCGGTTCGGGGGAACCGGGCGCCCCTTTGCTTATGCGCTTGCTCGCCGCGCCTTGCCCGCTTACCCCTCACGTAGTTGCGCGCGGCCGCCAGCCCGGGCAAGCCTTTGCAGAGGCGCAAGGAGGAGAGGCAGTTGGTGAACCGGCTCCATGCGGCGGCGGCGATGCTCTTTCTGACGGCAGCGTGCGCGCCCGCGAGCGATCGGGCGGAACCCGCGACCACCCCGGCGGGCTATCGCGAGGCCGCTTCGGCGCTCGACGCAGCGATCGCGGCAAAGGATGGAGCCGCGCTTGAACGGTTGATCGCGGAGGATTTTCTCTGGGTCCGCGGCAGCGGCGCGAAAGGCGACAAAGCGGCGTTCATCGGCGCGCTGACGGCGCCCGCAATTCGCATCGAACCTTTTCGCGCGAGCGAAGCGCGCTGGATTATTTCGGGCAATAGCGCGCTGCTGGCCGCGACCAACGAGTTGCGCGGCGCGGCCGATGGCGAGCCTTTCGTCGATCGCCATCGCTTTGCCGACCACTGGCTCTGGCGCGACGGCGGCTGGCGGCTGGTTTACGCCCAGATAACGCCGCTGCCCGAAACCGCCGATCCGGATGGCAGCTAGAGCGTGATCTAGCGCACCATCATGCCGCGCTTGCCGACCGCGACGAAGCTGCCGCCGATCAGCGAAGCCGCCAGCACCGCGATGACGTCGATCGGCGAAAGCGACGCATTCCAGCCGAGCGCGTCGAGCGCCGCCCAGGGCAGAAGGATCGCGCAGGCGATCAAAAAGGCCCAGGAGCCGCCCTCCAGCCCGAGCTGCCGGTCGAACTCGTCATAGACGCGGAGCCAGCGAAACGACGCCACGCTCACCACCAGCAGGACCGCCAGCGCCGCGAGCGCGACGCCGGGCGCCACGGGGCCGGCCGCGAAACCGGGTGACCGTGCGAGCGCGACCAGCATGAGCGTGACGCCCGCCCATCCCATATAGAGCGCCGAGCGCAGCAGCTTGGGCCGGTCGTCGACCAGTTCCTCGGCATCGCCGACGTTGAGCAGCCGCGCCCCGGCGCGCGGCGCGGCGAGGCCGAAGCCGATCATCACGGTGGTCAGCAGATACACCAGCCCCACACCCGCCAACGCCACGCGCGAGGTCTGCATCGCGACGAGCAATCCCTCGCCCGCGAGCCACATCAGCAGCGAAAAGCTGCCCGCGCCGAACGCCATGCCGGCGAGCGCGCTGAATGCCGTCTTTTTCCACCGCCGCGTCCGGTCGTCGATCGTCGAATGGCTCATTCTTCATCCTCCGGAATCCAGTGATCGATAAACAGCGCGCGCACCTCGAGCCCGAAAAGGCGGGCCATGCGTAGCGCGAGCGGTAGGCTGGGGTCATATTTGTCGGTTTCGACCGCGTTGATCGTCTGACGCGAGACGCCGAGCCGGCGGGCCAGTTCGCCCTGGCTCCATCCCACGCCTTCGCGATATTCGCGCACCCGATTTTCCAACGCATATTCCTTAGCCTGTCAAACATTCTTTACAGGCTCCATGCCAGAGTGTCAAACACTCTTTACACATCGATCACCGCACCGCGATTACGCTTTGGTAAGCGGTCGCGGCTAAAAGCCGGTGCGATCGGGGGGAATGTTCGATGATGCGTATCGTGATCCTGGCCGCCGCGACCTTGCTTGCGACCGGTTGCGGCAAGATGGCCGAACTCGCGAACCAGACGCGCACCGTCGCCGCGCCTCGCGAAGACGTGTTCGTCAGGATGTTCGGCGACGACGGCGCCTTTGCGGGCCTGCCGCTTGTCACCAACGGCGGATCGACGCGGCTCTACGAACTCGTCGCCGAAAAGGGCGAGCCCGGGTTCGAGAAGCTGATCCCCGACAAGCGGCCCGAAGCTTATAAGGTCAAGATCGCGGTCGCGATGGAAATCCCGCGCGAGGCGCATCTGATCTACAGCGTCGACGATGGCGCGCTCACGACCGGGCTGAAATTCACCTTCGAGGAACTCGCGCCCGACCGCACCCGGGTGGCGTTCACCATCGACGAACTGACGGGCCACGACAAGGAAGGGCTCGCCGTCAACACTGGCGCGCTCCGCGGCATCGCACAGGACGCTCTCAAAAAACTGGACGATTTTGACGAGGTGCAGGACGCCGCCTGACGCCGGTGTCGCGCTACGCGTCTGCAATCATTAAGGACTTGCTGTCGAAGCGTTTTTCGCGAAAGATGGCATTCCGATGCCGAAGCGTCTCGCTCTTCTTATCGCCCCCTTGCTCCTCGCCTCGTGCGGGGGTGGCGGAAGCGATGGTGGAGGCGACGGCGGGCGCGATAACGGTGGGAGCAATCCCCCGACGAGCGATTTGCCGCTCCACTTCACCTCGGCGCAAACCGCGAGCGTCGTCGAGAACCAGACGGCCGCCTATCAGGCGACCGCGAGCGACCCGGACGGCAAGCCGCTGACCTTCACAATCGACGGCGGATTTGATGCCGATCGCTTTTCGATCACTCCTGCGGGGACGCTGCGCTTCAAAGTCGCACCCGATTATGACCTGCCCAGCGACGAAACGTACAACAATGAATATATTGTGCGGCTGCAGGTCAGCAACGGCAGCGAAAGCGTCACGCAGACGGTTATCATCACCGTCACCAACAGCACCGAAGGCATATCGGTCGAGCGCGTCGGCACAGGCTTCAATGAGCCAACCTTCCTGCTCGGCATTCCGGGCAGCCAGGACATGTATGTGCTCGAAAGGGCCGGCGCGGTCTATCGGCTGACCCCCTCGACCGGGGCGAAATCCCTGCTCTTCACCATCCCCGACCTGTCGACCGACGGGGCGCGCGGATTGCTCGGCATGGCGCTGCTGCCCAACCCCAATTCGAATCGCTTCATGGTCTATTGCTACGGCGCCGGCGGCGATGTCGAGCTGCGCCAATATGTCTTTGCCGCACCCGGTGCCGCCCCCACGCTGATGGCTGCGTTTGCGATTCCGCACCCTCAGCCCTCCAACCGCCTTGGCGGCGCGATCGCGTTCGGTCCCGACGGTCTCCTCTACGTCGGGACGGGCGACGGTCGCACCCTCGACGATCCCCGAAACCAGGCCCAGAATCCGAACTCTCAGCTCGGCAAGATATTGCGGATCAAGGTGGTTGCCGATCCCTATGCCGGTGCCTCGGCTCCATCGACGGGCGATTTCTTCAAGCCTGCACCGGGCAACCCCTATATCGGCGGCGGCGGAGACCCTTATGTCTACGCGCTTGGCCTCCGCAACCCGGCCAGTGCTACCTTCTATGGATCGACGCTGACAATCGGCGACAGGGGCCTACAGTTTTTCGAGGAACTCAATCTACTGACTACAACACAGCCCGGCGCCAATTTTGGTTGGCCGTTCAAAGAAGGATCGGATCTTCTTGTGGATCGGAACGATCCCCAGCTGCCCGCCAACCTGATCGATCCTGCCTTCTCGTATTTTCATCGTACCGGTGTTGGGATCACTGTGGGTTATGTCTATCGCGGCCCCGTCGCCTCGCTGCAGGGCCTATATATCCTGGCCGAATCCCCGAAAAATCGCATATGGTCGACGCCGGCTTCCGGCTTGGTTCCCGGTCAGCGGATTGACCGCATATCGTCGCGCGACGAGGATTTCAGACCGGATATTGGTTCGACCAACGCGATCGCCGGTTTCGGCGAGGACAGTTCGGGCAATCTGCTCTTTGCTGCCGCGCGAACTGGCGAGATTTTCATGGTGCGCCAAGGAACCTGAGCCCGGCGGCGCGGCTTTCTCAAGCGGGGGACAAACCCGCAAAGGAGCCCTCATGGCCGCCCCCCTCACCGCCACCGCCATCAACTGCTCGCTCTCGAGCCGCGGGCGCAAAAGCTCGACCGACGCGATGCTCGCGGTGCTCGCCGATCATTTCAAGGAGCAAGGCGTGACGGTCGCCGATCCGATCCGCCTCGCCGCGCACAACATCAAATGGGGTGTCAAATCGGACGAGGGCGAAGGCGACGAATGGCCGCAGATCCGCGAGCGCATCCTCGCCGCCGACATCTTGATCTTTGGCACCCCGATCTGGATGGGCCAGGCTTCGAGCGTCGCCAAACTCGTGATGGAGCGGATGGATGCCTTCCTCTCCGAGACCGACGACAAGGGCCGGATGCCAAGCTATTCCAAAGTCGCGGTCGCCGCGATCGTCGGCAATGAGGATGGCGCGCACAATGTCTCGTCGCAGATCTTCCAGGCGCTGAACGATGTCGGCTGGACAATCCCCGCGGTCGCCGCCTGCTATTGGGTCGGCGAGGCGATGGGGTCGGTCGATTTCAAGGATCTCGATCACCGTCCGCGCAAGGTCACCGAAACCGCGAAGATGGTCGCGGCCAACGCGGCGCATCTCGCGCGGCTGCTCAAGAAGGCACCCTATCCGGGCTGACGAGGTTGCCGAGCCGCGCCCGAGACGGCAGAAGGGAGGCGTCCAGAGGAGTCCTCCATGAAATCATTGCCCTTTGCCGCGCTCATCGCCCTCCAGTTCGCTCTCGCGCCCGCCGCCGCGGCGAAGCTCAGCAAAGCCGAAACCACGATGGCCCAGACGGTCGAGGCCGAACAGGGTCGCAGCCTCGCGCTGCTCGAAAAACTGGTCAACCAGAACAGCGGCTCGCTCAACCTCGACGGGGTCGAGAAGGTCGGCGCGATGATGCGCGCCGAACTCGAACCTTTGGGCTTCAAGGTCGAATGGAAGCCGATGCGCGAGACCGGCCGCGCCGGCCACCTGATCGCGACGCACGCCGGCAAGCCCGATACCAAACGCCTGCTCCTCATCGCGCACCTCGACACCGTGTTCGAACCCGACTCGCCCTTTCAGAAATTCGAGCGCATGGGCGACAAGGCGAAGGGGCCGGGGGTCGGCGACGACAAGGGCGGAATGGTCGTCGTCGTCGCGGCGCTGCGCGCAATGCACAAGGCGGGGACGCTAAAGGGCGCCAACATCGAATTTCACATGACCGGCGACGAGGAAGATACGGGGCATCCGCAAACGGTCGCGCGCGCCGACCTGATCGCCGCGGGCAAGCGCGTCGACGTCGCGCTGGGGTTCGAAGGCCTGGTCCGCGATGGCGGCGCGGACATGAGCTCGATCGCGCGGCGGTCCTCGGAAAGCTGGCAGGTCACCGCGACCGGCAAGACGGGGCACAGCTCGGGCATTTTCAGCGCCGATGCCGGCGATGGCGCGATCTATGAACTCGCGCGCATTATCCACCGCTTTCGCACCGAACTGCCCGAACCGAACCTGACCTTCAACGTCGGGCTGGTGGCGGGCGGCGAGCAGGTGTCGCTCGACGAGGGCAAGATTCGCGCGAGCGCGAACGGAAAGACCAATATCATCGCCGCGACCGCGATCGCGCGCGGCGACCTGCGCACGCTTTCGGCCGAGCAGGCGGCGCGCGTGAAGGGCAAGATGGCGGCGATCGTCGCCGATCATGCCCCCGGCGCCGGCGCGACGCTCGCCTTCGACCCCGGCGGCTATCCGGCGATGGCGCCGACCGATGGCAACCGCGCGCTGCTGACCCGGCTCAACGCCGTCAACCGCGACCTCGGACTCGCCGAAATGGCCGCGCTCGATCCCTTGAAGCGCGGCGCCGCCGACATCAGCTTCGTCGCGCCGCACGTCGACAGCCTCGCGGGCCTCGGCGCCTATTCGACGGGCGATCACGGCCCCGAGGAGACGGTCGACATCCCGAGCATCGCGCGTCAGGCGACACGCGCCGCCATATTGATGTCACGGCTCGCGGCTGAAAAACGCTAAGCCGTCAGTTTTCGCGGTTGGCCGTGCTTGATTCATCGGGCACAGTGATTAGGTAGCAATCCGAGACGGAATCGACCGCCGATGGGAGACAGGACATGAGCACCGAAACGCATCTCAAACAACATTATATCGGCGGCCGCTGGGTCGACTCGAAGGGCGGCAAGCTCCACGATGTGATCAACCCCGCGACCGAGGAAGCGGCGTCGACCGTCGTGCTCGGCAGCGCGGCCGATGTCGACGACGCGGTCGCCGCGGCGAAGACCGCCTTCAAGAGCTTCTCGCAGACGACGCGCGAGGAACGGCTCGAGCTGCTGAACCGCATCGTCGAGGAATACAAGAAGCGCGCCCCCGACCTTGCGAAGTCGATGGCCTCCGAAATGGGCGCCCCGGTCAGCTTCGCGGGCACCGCGCAGGTCGGCGCCGGCATCGGCGGCTTCCTCGGCACGATCGCCGCGCTCAAGGATTTCAGCTTCACCGAAAAATATGCCGCGGGCATGATCGCTTACGAGCCGATCGGCGTCGTCGGCATGATCACGCCGTGGAACTGGCCGCTGAACCAGATCGCGCTCAAGGTCGCGCCGGCGCTCGCCGCGGGCAATACGATGGTGCTGAAGCCGTCGGAAGAATGCCCCGGCAACGCGGTGATCTTCGCCGAGATCCTCGACGCCGCGGGCGTGCCGCCGGGCGTCTTCAACCTCGTGCAGGGCGACGGCCCGACCGTCGGCAACGCGATCAGCGCGCACCCGGGCATCGAAATGGTCAGCTTCACCGGCTCGACCCGCGCCGGCATCCTCGTCGCCAAGGCGGCGGCCGACACGGTCAAGCGCGTCCATCAGGAGCTCGGCGGCAAGTCGCCGAACATCGTGCTTCCCGACGCCGATTTCGCCGCGGTGCTGCCGCCGACGGTGCAGGGCGTGCTGGTCAACACCGGCCAGAGCTGCATCGCCCCGACGCGCATCCTCGTCCAGAAGGAGCGCGAGGCCGAGGCGGTCGGCGTGATCAAGGCGATGTTCGACGGCACGTCGGTCGGCGATCCGCAGGCCGAGGGCGGCCATATCGGCCCCGTCGTCAACAAGGCGCAGTTCGACAAGATCCAGGGCCTGATCCAGTCGGCGATCGACGAAGGCGCGACACTCGAAACGGGCGGCACCGGCCTGCCGAGCAACGTCAACCGCGGCTATTATATCAAGCCGACGGTCTTCTCGGGCGTCACCCCCGACATGCGGATCGCGAAGGAAGAGGTGTTCGGCCCGGTCGCGACGATCATGGCCTATGACGATCTCGACCAGGCGGTCGATATTGCCAACGACACCGAATATGGCCTGTCGGCCGTCGTCTCGGGCGACCCCGCCAAGGCCGCCGAAATCGCGCCCAAGCTGCGCGCCGGCATGGTCGCGGTCAACGCGTGGGGGCCCGGCCCGGGCGCGGCGTTCGGCGGCTACAAGGCGTCGGGCAACGGCCGCGAAGGCGGTGTGTTCGGGCTGAAGGACTTCATGGAAGTGAAGTCGATCAGCGGCATTCCGGCGTAAGCCGATATCCTCCCTGCGGCGAAGCCGTGGGGAGGGGGACCGCCGCGAAGCGGTGGTGGAGGGGCCGCGCCCAAGCCCCTCCGTCAGCCGCTACGCGACTGCCACCTCCCCACGGCTTCGCCGCAGGGAGGATCAAAGGCCCCTCCCTTGCAGGGAGGGGTTTTTCTTTGCGCACCGGAAAGCTACACGCCTCGCATGACCACCCGCTCACCGCTCGCGCCCGCCGCCTTCCCCGCCCTCCCCGACATCGCCGGGGTCACGCGCCGCGTCGCGCGCGCGCGGTACAAGGATTGGGACCGCTGCGACCTCACCTTTGTCGAGCTCGCGCCCGGCACCACCGTCGCGGGCGTCTTCACGCGCAATGTCTGCTGTTCGTCCGAAGTCGAACTCGGCCGCGAGCAGGTGAAGGGCGGCAAGGGCCGCGCGCTGATCGTCAACGCGGGCAATAGCAACGCCTTCACCGGCTATCGCGGGCGCGAAGCGGTCGAGCAGATCATGGCACAGGTCGCGGACCATCTCGGCTGCGACGCGGGTGAAGTGTTCGTCAGCTCGACCGGCGTGATCGGCGTGCCGCTCCCCAAGGACAAGGCGCGCGCCGGCGTCGAGGCCGCGCTCACCGCCGAGCTTTGCTCGTGGGAAGCCGCCGCCGAAACGATCGGCACCACCGACACCTTTCCGAAGGGGTCTGCCGCCAGCGCCATCATCGGCGACAAGACCGTCCATGTCGCGGGGATCGTCAAGGGATCGGGCATGATCGCGCCCGACATGGCGACGATGCTCGGCTATATCTTCACCGACGCCGCGGTCGCGCCGGCGTTGCTGCAGGCTATGCTGAGCGAAGCGACCGGCGGCAGCTTCAACAGCATCACCGTCGACAGCGACACCTCGACCAGCGACACGGTGCTGCTCTTCGCGACCGGGCAGGCAGGCAACGCAGTCCTCACCACCCGCGACGATCCGGGCGCCGATGCGCTCTACGCGGCCATCCGCGAAGTCGCGCTCGACCTCGCGCATCAGGTCGTCCGCGACGGCGAGGGCGCGTCGAAATTCATCGAGGTCCAGATCACCGGCGCGGTGAGCGACGACAGCGCCAAGCGCGTAGCGCTCGCCATCGCCAATTCGCCGCTGGTAAAAACCGCCATCGCGGGCGAAGATGCCAATTGGGGCCGCGTCGTGATGGCGGTGGGCAAGGCGGGCGAACCCGCCGACCGCGACCGCCTCGCGATCCGCTTCGGCGATCATTGGGTCGCGAAGGACGGCCTGCCCGTCGACGGCTATGACGAAGCGCCCGTCGCGGCGCACCTCAAAGGCCAGGACATCCGCGTCGGCGCCGACCTCGGCCTTGGCGAAGGGCGCGCGACCGTCTGGACCTGTGACCTCACCCACGGCTACATCAGCATCAACGCCGATTACCGGAGCTGATGTCCGCTTCCAATAAAGTTTGTACCTCAGTCGAATGTTTGTCTCTGGAGTGCTGCACTAAAGTTTGTCTCTAGGCCCAGGAAGCCGACTGATATCACGCAGATTGCGGTGATGGATGGCGGCGCCGTTGCGATTGCCTTGATTGGGACCTCCCCATTCTCCCTCCAACCGCAAACCACCCGAATGAGCGCGGACGATGTCGCCTGGAAAGTCGGCTTCAGCGACAACGCGAAACTGCGGCGTGCCGTCAGACGACGGACAGGAAAGACCATCAACGAAGTCCGCGCGGGAAAATAGGGCGCCGACGACTGTGGTCGGCACGTTGAAACCGCCCCGCAGCATCCCCGATTGGCCGTAAGAGACTGGCGGCTTCTAGGTCGGAAGCCAGGAGAAATGGATATTCGAAGCCAGTGGCCGGCAACGACAGCTCGTCACCGATACCCTCTAGGCGCATCCGAGAGAACGGCTACCCTTAAGTTAACGAGCGCACCCAAATACCAATTCGTGCTGCATCGAAGAACCCAACCCTTATTATCTGTTGACATATATCCAACATAGATTTAACTAATGCGTATCTTGGATATAAGTTGCAACCGATGACCGAAGACGAATTCCTCCAAGGTTATGACCCGGACGCGTTTGCGCGACCCTCCATGACCGTCGATCTGGTCCTGATGAGTATCGTCGATGGCACTCCCGCGGCATTGTTACGTCGTCGCGAAGAACATCCTTTCCAAGGTCAATGGGCATTGCCTGGCGGTTTCGTCGGGATAGACGAAAGTCTCGATGCCGCGGCCGGGAGGCTGCTGGAGACCGAAGCGGGACTGGCCGATGCCTATATTGAGCAGCTCTACACTTTCGGTGCCCCAGACCGCGATCCCCGGACACGGGCCATAACGGTCGCCTATTTTGCGCTTCTGCCGTCCGATCGCTTCGCCGCGACGCTCAAGGCAAGCGCCGACCTGACGCTGGCCGAACTGATCGTTCCTTGGGCAGGAGAAACCGGCGGCACAGTGACAGTGTGCAGCGAGGATGGCGAAGATTTGCCACTCGCCTTTGATCATGCCGAGATACTTGGCCTTGCGGTCAAGCGCCTGCGTGGCAAGCTCGATTACTCGCCGATCGCCTTCTCTCTGCTGCCCGAGCTTTTCACGTTGCGCCAGCTGCAAGACGTCCATGAAGCGATCCTCGGTGTTCGACTGAACAAACCCGCCTTCCGACGTCGCATGCTGGACAAAGGCTGGATTGAAGGCACGGGCGAGCGCGAAACCGGCGCGTCCTTCAGACCGGCAGAGCTCTACCGTTTCAAACAACAAGATTGACGGAGGCCAATATGGCACAGATTACAAATTTCGCTTTCATCGCGCGGTTGCGCAGTGACGCCAGCCATCACGTCATCCGTTATCGCAACGGGCGCATTCGCCAGAGCGGGCGAGGCCTCGTCTTCTGGTTCCGTCCCGATACGGCGAGCGTCGCCGAGGTGCCGATGGACGACCGCGAGATGACGCTTTTCGTGAAGGGACGCAGTGCCGACTTTCAGCAGGTGAGTGTCCAAGGCATTCTCGGCTGGAGGGTAGCAGAGCCGGACCGGGTTGCCGAGCGCATCGATTTCACGATCGGTCTCGCCAACGGTCAATATATTCGCGAACCGATCGAGCGGATCGAGACCCGGCTTGCCGGGCTCGTGAATCAAGCGACGCTTCAGTATTTGGCCGAGGCGCCGGTGCGTGCGCTGCTTGACGCTGGCGTAGAGCCTCTCCGCCAGCGGTTGGAAGCGGCACTCGCGAACGATCCGGCTCTCACCGAAATGGGCCTCGCGATCGTCGCAGTGCGATTGAACAATTTGGCGCCGAGCAGCGAGTTGGAACGCGCGCTGCAAACGCCGACTTTCGAGGCGCTCCAGCAAAAGGCGGACGAGGCGATGTTCGAACGCCGCGCGCTTGCTGTCGACAAGGAGCGCGCAATTGCAGAAAATGAACTCGGCAACAAAACCGAGCTTGCTCGCCGCGAGAAGCAGTTGATCGCAGAGGAAGCCGAGAACGCCCGAAATCGTGCCACCGGTCTCGCCGAGGCGCAGAAGGTTGAGGCGGAGGCCGAAGCTGGTCGCATCCGGATCGTGGAAAGCGCCAAGGCCGAAGCGGAGCAGGCTCATATCGCCGTATATCGGGATCTGCCGCCCGCAGTGCTCCTAGGGTTGGCGGCTCGCGAGCTTGCCGGCAATCTCGACACGATCGAGCATCTGAACGTCACGCCCGATTTGCTCGCGGCGGTCATGCGTGAATTCAGGCCGGCCGCCGCCGGGGCCGTCACCGGGCAGTAAGGACGGCGCCATGACTACCACCGCCCCCCGCGCCGTGTTCGTGACACGCGAGACCGACTATGAACTGCTTCTCGCGCGTCACGCGACGCGCGAACAGGCGCGCTTCTATCTCGACACCCGCGGGCAAAAGCTGGCCGAGCTTGAGACGAGGCACGAGCGGTTTCAGTCGGTGCTACGCCAGGCCCGGGCAGCCGTCCCTGTCGATTGGCGACAAACACTCGTTCGCCGCGCCGACCTTGATCGCTTCCTTTTCGCGCCTGAAGACGTGATCGTGGCGGTCGGACAGGATGGACTGGTCGCCAACGTTGCCAAATATCTGAACGGCCAACCCGTGCTTGGGGTCAATCCGGCGCCCGACCTTTACGACGGAGTTCTGGTCCGGGTACGGCTAGACCGGCTCGGTGCAGCTTTACCGGCCAGTCTCCACAACAATGTCGAGGTAGAACATCGGACGATGGTCGAAGCCGTACTGGACACGGGTGAAAAGCTCGTCGCGCTCAACGAGCTGTTCGTGGGCCATCGAAGTCACCAGTCGGCTAGATACCGGCTCGCGATTGGCGATATCGCCGAAGATCATTCTTCGAGCGGCCTCATCGTCGCGACCGGCACTGGCGCCACCGGCTGGGCCCGCTCAATCATGGAAGCGACCGGACAGCAGCTAGCGCTTGCGCCGCAGGAAAGCGCCGTTGGTTATTTTGTCCGCGAACCGTTCCCGAGTATCGCGACCGGCACGCAGCTTCGCGCTGGCAAGCTCGACAGGACGACGACGCTTCAGGTCACTTCGCGCATGAACGATGGCGGTGTGATTTTCGCCGACGGGATCGAGCAGGATTTTCTCTCGTTCGACTGGGGCAGGCGAGCTTCCCTCGCTCCTTCCGAGCGCGTGCTTCGGCTGATTACAGCATGAGGCGGCCGCACGGCAACCTCGGCCACGGAGCGAGAATCACCCATGCAGGAAGAGGGTTGAGCATGCGAGCCCGCTCAAAGGGGCTCCAATTTCGGACCCAAATTTCAATCCGTTGCAGCCAATCGGATCAGCCGCCGGGAACGTCTTCTCTTGTTCTCATGGCATGATTTTATCACGCCAACCCCGTATGCCAAGGAAAATGAAAAGACGGTCGAAGGTTAACCCGCTTCTCGGTACCCCTCGTGGCCGTGTGTAGACGGCCCTCCGTTGGCAAGCGGTTTCTGGATATGATGCGACCTGCTGGTTGGTGCAGCGATGTGTCCGGCCTGTGATACGGCCTTGTCATGCGCCGCTGGCCATGATGCCTTTCGCGCGGATCGGGTCCCGGCCAATTGGACGCACTCAAGGTGCACCGGCCAAAATGGGTTTTCGTGATCCGGCGGTTTCAACCGGCTTTGTGCATCAGCTCCTGTCTGCCCTTCCCAACCTCGGCGACGCTATGTTCGGCGCCTGATCTCCTATGCGTGCGCGACCTGCGGTTCTCGATAGTGCTCTCCGCTCGTCATCAGCGCCCAGACCATGCGGGCGGTTTTGTTCGCTAGCGCCACAGCTGCGACTTTCTTCGCGCGACGCTTCATCAGTTCGATGAGCCACGGCCGTTTGGTGTCGTATCGCTCAGCATGGCGGATGACGGCCATCGAACCGACGACGAGCATCTGGCGCAGATATTGGTTGCCCGCGCGCGATATACCGCCGAGCCGCTCCTTCCCACCGCTGGAGTTCTGCCGCGGGACCAAGCCGATCCATGCGGCAAGGTCGCGGCCCGTCTTGAAAATACCGGGGTCAGCGACGCTGGCGACGAAGGCGCTGGCAAGCAGCGGTCCGACACCCGGTATCTCCATCAGCCGCCGCCCGACTTCTGTATCGCGCGCGCTCGCACGGATGCGCCGGTCGTTCTCGAGGATCTGTTCCTTTACGATCGCGAGCTGCGCCCCGAGCATCTCCAGGCAAAGCCGGGCATCGGGTGGGATGCTCTCGTCATCTTTGTCGGCGACTATCGCCAGCAGGCGCTCGAGCCCAATGCGGCCCACCGGCGCCACGATCCCGAACTCCGACATATGCGCCCGCGTCGCGTTGGACAGCTGAGTGCGCTGGCGGTTGAGCATCAGCCGAACATCATGCCCCAGCGCGATCAACTCGCGGGCCCAGTGATGAGAGTTGCTACAGGCCTCGATGCCGACCAGACATCGCGGCAGCTTTGCGAAGAACGGAATCACCCGGGCCCGGCTCAGGCGCTTGCGCACCACGACTTCGCCTGCGGCATCAACACCGTGGACCTGAAACACCGACTTCGCGATGTCCAGCCCAATCGTCGCAATCTTCTCCATTGTTGCTCTCCTTCCAGCTCATCCCGCGGATCATACCGCGAGGAGTTGGAGAGCCGTCCACGTCATCAAATCCAGACGGTCCGCTATCGCGCACGTCCGCTTTTGGACAGCAACTGGCTATCCCAGCATAAGCGCAAAGCAGCTTTCCCCATAGCTCAGCCCATGACCACCGCGGTTCGGGCACCGAAGACTTTCCGACGCCTCGCGGCGTCCGAAACTCTCAACGATTCGAGACGGTCCGCTCATAGCGGCAAATCGTCAAAAGCGGTCGAACACTGCGTCAACACGTCCAATGACGCTCGATTGAATGAGACTGCCGGCCTTGCCGTAGCGGCGCGCCGATCGATAGCGAATCCGGTTCAGAAACGGCCGCGAGAATAAATTTACGCAGCCTATTGCGCAATAACCTGCGTAACTCTATCGGGTATCCATGAGCCAGCGCGAATTTTACGATAATCCCGTTGTCCAGAAGGCTTACACGGCAAAGAAGCTGCTCGACCTTGCGTTTCTGATCCAAGGGCAGGTGACCGAAGTTTACGCCCACAAAGGCATGATCTTTCCAGTCAGCTGCTCCTCCACCCTGCTTTTCCTAAGCAAGCGCGGGCCGGCATCGGTGACTGAGATAGCGCGTGCATTGCAGCATCCACATCAAACGGTCGCGCAGCATATCGCGACGCTCGGAAAGCTTAACATCATTGACAAGCGTGCCGACGAAACCGACCGGCGCCGTATCGAATATGTCCTGACCAATGTCGGCATGACGCAGGCCGAGCTTCTCGACGCCTATAATATAGAAGCGGCCGAGGTTTTCGAGCGACTGAACCGCGATATCGGAACCGACCTTGGCGATGTGCTGGACGTTGGAATCGCCGCCCTCAAACACCGAACCATGGTCGATCGCTTTTGGGATTTGTTCGAACTGGGATCTGCGAAATCATGAAAAAGACGCTCTACCTTCTTCTCGTCCTCGCGGTCATCGCCATTGGTTATTGGTTTCTTGCGCCACGGCAGTCGGTGGTTTCGGACGCGGCGAAAAACTTCGACGGTTTCGCGACCGCGCTGATCGAGGAGCAGGCGATCCCCGGCCTCGCGATTGCAGTCGTGAAGGACCGAAAAATTGTCCACATGCGGGGCTATGGGTTCGCCGACCTTCGGTCGCACACGGCGATGACGCCGGACACGCCGATGAACATCGCCTCCATCAGCAAACCGATCCTGGGGATCGTCCTCTTGCAATTGCGCGACAAGGGACGGCTTGATCTGGATGCGGACGTCAACGGCCTGCTGCCGTTTCGTGTCGAGAATCCTCACGCCGGGGGTCGCCCGATCACCATCCGCCAACTGGCGACGCACACGTCGGGCATCGCTGACTATTATGACACCGCAGATTATGAGCCCGGCATGGATTCGCCGACGCCGCTGACCATGTATTTGCGAAGCCTCCTGTCGCCCGAAGGCGCACGATACGACGGAGGTGCTCATTATCTTGATGCGAAGCCCGGGACGGTGCGCGAGTATAGCAACCTGGGCGCCGGGGTTGCGGGGGCGGTCGCCGAGCGCGCGGGCGGTGCGCCGCTCGCCGCGTTGGCGAAAGATAATATATTTGTACCGCTCGGAATGGCGAACAGTTCGTGGCTGCTCGCGGACTATCCAGCCGGCAAGCTCGCGACCCGATACGAGGTGTATCAATGCCTCCCTTACACCAGCCTTTGCGCGAGCACGGGGGAGCCCAAGCGCAACTACCTGATCGGCAAGATATTCCGTCCAGCGCGCACGGATCGCCGCATCAAACCCTATCCGCAATTCGGCAATCCCAATTATCCCGATGGCGGGGTGAATGCGTCGGCCCGCGATTTGACGCTGCTGGCGCAAAGCCTGTTGGCGGGTGGCAAGACAAACGGCGGCCGATTGCTTTCGCCTGCTTCCTTCGGGGAGATGCTGAAGCTGCAGCTACCGCCAAATATCGACGACCGGCAGCGGTTTTTCTGGCGCGATCGCGACGGTATGACCGGTCATGCCGGATCGGACGAAGGGGTTTACACCAGCTTCTACTTTGACCGGGAGCAGGGTGACGCCATTATCGTACTGATGAACCGAACCCCGGACCTGGAGACCGAAAATACCATGGCCCGCTTGTTTGTACGCATCAAAACGGACCTGTTGCGCCGATAGTTCAGGTCGGGCCTGTGCCGCACTATTCGCACAATGCACATGTAATTGCCTGCTGTCGTCCGGACCTACCTGAGCCGCCAGCAATGGGGAAGTCTGGCCGCTAGCGGACGAGCTGCTTTCCGGGAAACGAAGCCGGAAAGCAGCCGTGGACCGACCTAGGACATCGCTAGTATCCTCCCGTCCATCGTATCGTCGGCAAGGCGCGCGACCCACGGACTCGCAGGCTTGTGAAATCGCCGTTCGGCAACCAGAGCGGCGGCGGCGGACGTCATTTTGCCGCGTTTTGCCGCGTGGAGCGCGGTGAGCGACAAAATGTCGCGCTGTGCATGGGACCCGCCAAAACGCGCCGCCGATCCGCGGATCGCGATCAACGCTTCCGCAGCCTCGGCATAGCGTCCTTCCGCAAAGGCGACCAGGGCGGCGGCCACCGCAAGGCCGACCGATCGTGCAACGAGCGCATTGTCGTCGTCCTGATCGGCGGCCCGCGTCAACGAAGCGAGGCAGGATCGCGCATCGTCGAGGCGCCCGGCCCCGATGAAGGCCATGATCGCATGGCAATCGTTGAACGCGTACCACCGGTCGTCGCGCGCGCGCTGCCAGCGATCGGCAAGTCGCGCAAACCGGTCGCCGGTGTCGACATTGTCGAGGTGCAGCCGCCACAGCAGGGCGGAAGCATCGATCCACTGGAGCAGCGCATCGCCGTCCGGATCGGGCCGGATATGGCTGTCATAAAGCGCCAGGGCAGCGTCATGCTCGTTGCGATCGAGATGAAGCAGCGCGAGATGCCACCAATTGTGATAGGAAAAGCCGCATTCGGCCGCCATCGCTTCGTCGTTGCTGTTGAGCCACGCTATCCCGCTTTCGGTATTGCCGCGCATCTCGTGGACATGCGCCACCGCATGCAGCGCCCAGGCATCGCGCGGATCGATCGCCACCGCCTCGGTACCGAAAGCTTCGGCGCGGCCATAATCACCGCACTCCTCGATCCCGAAGGCCGCCATGCCGAGCACCGCGTGATAGCCGTCATCGCCGCGCCCGAACGCACGCAGGGCCTGAAGCGGTCCATCGCGCAGGTCGGATGCACGACCGAGATAGAAATGACCCAGATGCGCGGTCTGGAGCGCCATCATGTCGCGCGGATTGTCGCGCGCAATCGCCATGAATTCGCTCACGCCGCGTTCGATTCGTCCGCGCGCCCAGTGGGCCGCCGCCGTCAGGTGCGCGCGTTCGTCGTCGGTGCCGCCGCTAGCGACACCCGCTTCGAGCGAACGCTCGGTTTCCTCGAGATAGGCGCGGTCGCCCTGCTGGACGAGGATCTGAGCCCGCGCCGCCCAGGCCATGGTAAAATCGGGATCCTCGGCGAGCGCCGCATCGAGTGCGGCGATCGGGTCGCCCCGGTAAAGGCGGTTGAGCAACAGCGCTTCGTCATAATGGGCGAGCGCAGACGTCGATGTCGTAGAGATGCGGTTACCGTAACGATCGTTCAACATTTTCGTGACTTTCCAGTGGTTGCCCGGCTTGCAAAAAGCTCGCCCGGGTGACGAGCCGATCAGCGAAACCGATCAGAGAATTTCCAGCCGGCCGTTCATGCGGATCGGCTGGTTGAGGTTGAAGAAATTGGGCGACGTCTTCATCACCGCCTGGTGGATGGCGTCGAACTGCTCGGCCGTGCCTGTCCCGCCGATGCGCACGGTATAATCGAGCTCGCGGTATCCGGGCGAGACATTGTCGTCGAGGCCTAGAAAGCCGCGAAGGTCGAGCTGGCCATGGGTCTCGATCTCGACCGCTTCGAGCTCGATTCCCTGCAGCGCAGCGTTGGCGACATAGCCGACCATCATGCAGGCATTGAGCGCGGTCATCAGCAGTTCCTGCGGATTCGGCGCCGTATTCTGACCCATGAGCTCGCTTGGCTCGTCGGCGACGATCTTGAAGCGGCGTCCGACATGTTCGCCGGCAAACTCATAGCCTTCGATCGTCGTCTCGCTGCGCGTCTGGCCGGTCCAGCGCGTCTTGACGCGGAACCGCACGATCCCTTGGGCCGCATCCTCGCGGATGCTGTCGACCATCGCGCCAAGCGCGCCCAGATCGAGGCCATTGATGTCGGCGTAGGTGGTGGTTGCGACCATCTTTTAACTCCTTTTTGTTTCTCTTTAAAAATTCGGTTGATCAGAAATATGCTGGCGCCACGGCATCCAGCCTGGCCAATGCGGCAGGCGCTATCTGGCCGAGGGTGGCGCGGAACCGGGGATGGGACATGCCCGAACCGAGGAAGGTCCAGCGCGCCGCCTGCCGCTGTCCCGAGAGAAATTCGCCATGGCCGGCGCTGTCGAGTGTCCGGCCCGCGGCCCGCTCGAATATGCCGAGGTTGATTTCGGTCTGGGCGTCGAGCCCCGCGTCGAGATAGGCGACGATTTCGAGATATCCCGCGAACGCGCTTTCGATCGCGTCGGCATCGCGGCCCTGCGCAAGCGCCTCGACCATCAGCGTATCGAGCCGCGCGTGCATCGCCTCCTCGATCCAGTGATGGCGAAGAAGACTCTTGAACAGCGGATCGAGATCGGGGTCGCCGCGGACGCTTTCGACATAATGGGCCTGCGTCATCCATTCGATCTGCAGCACCGTCAGCGCCACCGACAGGGGATCGTGACCGAGCACCACGCGCGCGACTTCGGCGGGCGGACCGATCAGCGGGCAAGCGTGGCCGAACCCCGCCTCGAAAGCGGTGTGAAAGCGCTTGAACAGTTGGATATGCTTGGCTTCCTCGCTCGCGAACTGAAGCAGCGCGCGGGTCCGGTCATCGTCGTCGCCAAGCTGCGGCCGGGCATGATCGAGGACGAACGGCAGAATGAATTCTTCCACCAGCCCGAAGATGCCCAGATATTCGTGCGCACGGATATGATTGACCAGCAACCGCTCATCGGCATCGAGCGCCGTGAGCGACGACGCGCGCGCCAGGGCTTCGGGCAGAAAGGGCCGCGAGAAATCGAGGACGTCGTCGTCGCCGATGACGTCCTCGATCTGCCACGGCACCCGCTGCGATTCGGCGGCGCTCTTGAACGCGGCATCCAAATACATGGCTGGTCTCCTTGCCGCGTGGTCAGGCAACTGGCGTGGCGCTGCCGACGACCAGCAGGCTGCTCAGCACAGCGACCAAAAACGCCCCCAACATCGGGGCGAACGGGAAGTCGTTGTTCCTCATGTCGATACTCCTCATCTGCCAAGGCGGTCGTGGCCGCCGATGGCCTCTCTTCAGCCCCGGTCATGGGAATTGCCGTTGTAAAAAGCGTGTGAATTGCCGTGAGCGCGCGGATTTGCTACTTTCCACGGTCAATTCGGGGGCAAGATGACCTCGCTATCGCTCAACCTGTTGCGCGCGATGGAGCTGGAGCGCGACGGCTACCCCGTAGCGCTCCCTTCCTCGCGCAAGACGCGCGCGCTGCTCGCCTATCTCGCGGTCACCGGCCGCGCGGTGCGGCGCGACCATCTGTGCAGCATGCTGTGGGATATTCCCGACGATCCGCGCGGCGCGCTGCGGTGGAGCCTGTCCAAACTGCGCGGTGTCGTGGACGACGAACGGACGCGGCTCGTCGCAGACCGTGAGACGGTTCGGCTCGAATGCGCGGACATCGACATCGACTGGCGGCGGCTGGCCACGGTCGGCACCGACGATATCCGCAAGATCGACACCGTCGCCCTGAACCGCGCCGCGGCGCTTCAGGGCGAGCTGCTGGCCGATCTCGAGTTGCCGCGATGCGACGGTTACCAAGCGTGGCTGGCGGCGATGCGCGAGGATGTCCGGCGCTGGCAGGCGGCGATCCTGCGCGAACTGACCCGCCGTCCGATCGACCCCGAACGCGCGCTTGAAGTTGCGCGCCTATGGGTGGAAATCGATCCTTATGATGCGCTCGCCCGCGTTGCGTTGATCGACCTGCTCGATCGCACCGGCCGGCGAAGCGAGGCAGACGCGCAGCGTGCGCTGGGCGTCCGCAAGCTCGACGAAGCCGCGATCGCCGTTCCGACCGCGATGCGCGCCCCGGCCGCAGCTGGAGGAGCCAATATCGCTGAAACGGATGACGATTCCGACGCCCGGCTGCCCCTCCATCATGTCCGCTTCTGCACCGCCTCTGACGGAACGGGACTCGCCTATTCGGTAGTCGGCGAAGGCCCTGCGCTCGTGAAAACCGCGAACTGGCTCAACCATCTCGACTATGACTGGGAAAGTCCGATGTGGCGGCACTGGCTGCGCGCCATCATTCGCGAACGCAGGCTCGTGCGTTATGATGAGCGCGCCAACGGACTCTCCGACTGGAACACCGCCGACATCTCGTTCGACGCCTTTGTCGATGATCTTGTGAGCGTGGTCGATGCCGCCGGGCTCGATCGCTTCGACCTCCTCGGGATTTCACAAGGGTGCAGCGTGTCGATTGCCTACGCCGTGCGGTATCCCGAGCGGGTTCGCAGATTGATCCTTTTCGGCGGCTATGCCGCCGGCTGGCGTCTGCGCGGATCGACCGAGGAGATCGCGCGGCGCGAGGCGATGCTGACGTTGACGCGGCAAGGCTGGGGCCAGAATAATCCCGCCTTCCGGCAGATGTTCACCAGCCTATTCTTTCCCGATGCGAGCGCCGCCGATCACCAATGGTTCAACGAATTGCAGCGAATGTCGACCTCGCCCGATAATGCCGCACGACTGCAGGAAGCATTTGCCCTCATCGACGTTCGCCCGCTGCTGGAACAGGTGTCGGTGCCGACACTGGTTCTGCACGCGCGCGACGACGCGGTCATACCATTCGCCGCTGGTCGCGAGCTCGCGGCGCGCATCCCGAAAGCCGAATTCGTGGCGCTCGAGAGCCATAATCATCTCCTGCTCGAAAATGAGCCTGCGTGGGAGCGCGCAATCGAGCGAATTCGAGATTTTCTGGCTTAGACTGGCCGTTAGCGGATTGGCGGCTTTTGGGTTCAGATATTGGGAAGCTGACATCCGCCCCTGCCTTTCTCCGGCTTGACCCTCGCGGCGAGATATGCTGCGCGATGCGTCTTTTGGCGCTGCCGTACAATTAACTTCCTGCGCGCCCGCCTAACAGCGCCGGGCGACCCAGGAGAGCTCTTCCTTTCAGGAAATCAGAGATCTTCATCTGACGTCCGCCCGGTTCCAATCGTGCGGGCGTCTTTTTTTGAGCGCAAATCGAACAATCCGCCGACACCGCGTCGGAGGCTCACAGGCGAGGGCTGATTACGTCGACAGAACACGCGGCAAGATGCCAAGCCATATCGATGCCTCACCGACGTCTTACAATCCCGTCGCAAGACCCCATATCATACTCATCGCGTCACTCGTGCACGTAGGCCGCCGCGACTGAGAGACATGGTGCTCCCGCTTACACGCAGGGGACCCGCGCCATGACTTCGCAAACAGATCAAAACAAGTCGCCAGCATCGCCGATTTCAACGCCCGCCAAAGGCCGATCAGGTGGCTTCTTTCGCAAGAGTCGCACGCCGCTGCCAGCTGGCGATGCCGGCCGCCAAGGGGATATCAGCCAGCTCGCTTTCCTGACCATGGGTGGCCGCGATCCCGCCATTGCATTTCTCAATGGCGACAATGCGGAACTCGGCGGTCGGCCGCTTGCGATCGCGACCGCGAGCGCAGAAGGATATGAGCGCGTCGCCGCAGCGATCCGTTCATCGTCACGCGATCCGGGTTTCGAATGAGCCGCGCGATGAACCTCGCGCTGCCCGAGGCGGAGGTGAAGCGGCTCTGTCAAGAACAGGGTGTCAGCATCAGCGCGATCGAACCGCTGCGATCCGGCGGCAAGCGGCTCATTTGTACGACAGGCGTCGGCGCCGAGGAAATGCGCCTCAGGCTTCGCGGACATGTGATCGACGGCGAAGTGACGCGCCATCGCTTCTATCGCCCGCCCGTTCCGAACGACCATATTCGCTAAGAAAAGAGCGAGTAAATCCTGCTCTGATCATATGTGGACCTTTCTAAAATCTTCCATGATCCAGCGTAATAAATGCGTCCGTCCCGCGGCGCAGACCCTTGGCACTAATGTAAGAAATCAAGGAATTCCTTGACATTTATATAGTCCCGGCGCATACGGATTTTGCTAACGTCGCCTGCGACGGAATTTTGATGCCCCTTACCGGGTCTATTTCTTCCCTTCTCACGCTTCCAGCTCTGTCGGTGCTTTTGCCGGCGGATACTCTGTTTTCGTGAAAGGAAACAATCATGCCGATCGGCAACGTAAAATTCTTCAACTCCGACAAGGGCTATGGCTTCATCGCGAACGCGGATGGTTCGGGCGACAGCTTCGTTCACATCTCCGCGGTCGAGCGCGCCGGCATGGCGACCCTCAACAAGGACCAGCGTGTCAGCTATGAGCTCGAGACCGGCCGCGATGGCAAGGTTTCGGCCGTCAATCTCGAAGCGGCCTGACGCTTTAGATGGCCAAGGAAGAGGTCCTCACCTTTGAGGGCATGATCGACGAGATTCTGCCCGACGGGCGCTTTCGCGTCATACTCGAAAATGGCCACCGTCTCATTGCCTACACAGCCGGCCGGATGCGGCGTTTCCGCATCCGGTCGGTTGTCGGCGACGCCGTGCGCGTCGAAATGACACCCTATGATCTGACCAAGGGCCGCATCGTCTATCGCGATCGCGGTCCGGGCAGTCCGGGCGCCCCGAACAAGCGGCGCTGACACCAGATTTCAAGAAGACCGACATGTTTCAGACTATCAGTATTTTCCCGAGCCTCTCTGCCCTTCCGCTAGCAGGAAAGCCGATGCAGCCCAGCCAACGAGCGCGGCCCTCCTCGACGCTCTCGCGGCGCGAACTCAGACGCCTCATCGCCCACATGATCGATTGATCGAAAGGATAGCAGCATGGCCGCAACAGCAACGAGTGAACATTATCGTGAGCAGGCCGAGCGCTGCGAAGCCGACGCCGCCGCGTCCGATCTTATGGAGGTGCGAGACCGCAACCTGCGCTCGGCCGCCGCCTGGCATGCCATGGCGAGCAGGCAACAGAAGTCCGAGGCAGCACGCGCCGAAAAGAATCGGCTTGCCGAAGCAGTGCAAGCCGAGTGCCTTGCCTGAGCAGGGCCACGCATTCCCGGACCGATTAAGGACGAAGCCATGGATATGAACCAGCTTTTCTATCACCATCAGATTGCGTTGATGGCTGCCGGTCGCGCACGCCAGTCTGGCCACGCCACTGCAAATTTCGATCTCGCGCGCCATTATGCGAAGCGCATCAACCGCTTCCGCGAAGGTCGCGGTCTCGCGCCGAACTTCCTTGGCTACAGTGTTGCGGAAGGATCGGTTGCAGCCTGATCGCTGCCAGTGAACCTCAAGGGAGCACGATATGCGAGAGACGATAGCCGCCGGAGAGAAGGAGGATCGAGGCAGAAAAGCCCCTGTGCAGCCTTCAGAACACGTGCCGCCTCATCCCGATCCCGCGCGGCAGATTCCCGAGAAGACCAATCATATAAACGGTCACTCTCCCAAACCCACGTTACAATAGTCCGACATCTGCAGGCTATCGATCGATAGCTACTGCTGGCCGGTTGCGGTCTGTCCGGTCTTGGCTGCCGCTTCTGGAAAGCAGACATTACAAGCGAGCTCCGACCGAAGGATCTATGTTCTCAAGCCAGCATCGACTGCTGAGCAAAGATTCCCGCCATCGCACCTTGCCATGATGCCGTGGTGACCGAAGGAAGTTGCGGATTGGTAAGATCACCTGCGGCGTAGATTCCGGGCACACTGGTTTCTCGGCGCTCGTCGACCTTGAGGACGATGCCGAGGGGCGTCGCGACCGTTGCGAGGCCAAGAGCTTCGTGCAGGTTTGCGGACGGCTTGTTCCGCGGATGCGCGAACAGGATATCGACCGAAATCCTGGAGCCGGTATCGACTTTCACGACGGCGCCATGATCCCCATGACGAACGATTTCGGCGATCCGGCCATCGACGACGGCTACGCCGCGGCGCGCCAGATCGGCTCGGATTTCGGGAGCGATTTCGTGACCGTCGGTCAGGACCGTCAGCCTGTCGGTCCAGTCAAGGAACAGCCGCGCCTGATTGTGCGACTGCGGGCCGGACCAGACGAGGCCCCAATGCTGGCCGGCGACTTCAAACCCATCGCAATAAGGACAAGGCACGATCGACTTGCCCCAGCCTTCGGCAAAGCCCGGCACTTCGGGCATCTGGTCGGCGACGCCATAGCTCAGGATCAAGCGGCGCGCGACGAGGCTTTCGCCATCGGCGGTGCGAACGGAAAAATCGTCGATCTCGCCGGAAATGCCGTCGGCCCGCGCGTTGACTAGCTTGATCGCGGGATAGCGCGCCAGTTGTCGCCGCGCCTCCGCGAGGATGTGGAGCGGCGGCTTGTGATCGTGACCGAGCATGCCGTGCGAGTGGTCGGCGAAGCGGTTACGTGGCAGGCCGGTATCGAGAACGGTGACCTTGCGGCGGGCACGGCCAAGCTGCAGCGCGGCGGCGAGGCCGGCAAAACTGCCGCCGATGATGATAACGTCATCCATGGTGATGAGCTCCGTGTTTATAAATTCGAAAGATCGGGCTTGCTGGATCGCATCAGCGTCGAGTGGCGGGCGCGGGGAAGAGCGGAAGGCAGAGCCTTGGCATCGCCGAGATGCCGCCCACGCAGCCGCGAGGCTGAAAGCCGCACGCGCCCACTTGGTTCAGCCCGGCGAATTGGCTGCATCCCATCCGCCGCCGAGCGCCCGGAAGGAAGCGATGGCGGCGCGAGCGGCAGCCGCCTTCGACTGGATCTCGGCATCGCGGCTGGCGAGAAACCGCTGATCGGCGTCGAGAACATCGAGCAGGCTTGAAACGCCGCCCTTGTATGCCGCGAGAGACGATGCGCGCGCCCTGGCGAGTGAAGCGACCCCTTGGCCGAGGATTTGCGCGCGAGCCTGTTGCTTGACGAGCGCCGAGAAGGCGTTCTCCACATCCTCGGAGGCCCTGAGCACGGTCAGGCGATAGGCCGCTAGCGCCTCTGCGTTGCGGCCCCGCGCGGCCGCAATCTCGGCGTCGATGCGGCCGAAATCGAACAGGCGCCAGCGCAGTCCGAGAATGCCGCTTGCCTGTGTGGCGTCGCCCCCGAACAGTCCGCCGACGCCCATGGTGGCCGTACCGAGCAGCCCACTTAGCGAGAATTTCGGATAATATTCGGCGATCGCGACGCCGATCCGCGCATTCGACGCGGCCAGCGTGCTTTCCGCCGCGATGATGTCCGGTCGCCGGCGAAGAAGCGCGGCGGGACCGCCGGCACCCGACACCGCCGGGACATCGGGAATTGGCGCGGCCGCCGCAAGCTCGGGTCGCGTGGAGCCCGGCTGAAGGCCGAGCAGCACGTCCAGCGCGTTCATCGCGGCGTCGAGATTCTGCTCGAGCTCGGGAATCCCGGCTTTGACTGCAGCCAGCGCGCCTTCGGCCTGACGCAGCTGCAACTCGGCCGCTACGCCCTTGCGATACTGGAGCGCGATCAGGTCGACCAACTGCTGCTGGATCTGCGACTGATCGCGCGCGACGTCGAGCCGCGCCTGCAGGCTGCGGATCGCAACATAAGTGTCGGCGGTCTGCGCTGCGACCGAGAGCCGCGCTGCGGCTGCCCCCGCCGCTGATGCCTGCCACTCGGCGCGTGCGGCGTCGCGCGCCGCGTCCTTGCCTCCAAAGATATCGACCTCCCAGCTCGCGCCGAGATTGATCTCATAACTCTGCGCCTCCCGCTCGAAGCCGGGAAAGGCACTGGCAATGCGCCCCTGCGGGGTATCGAGCGACTGGTAATTTTCGCTCGCCTGGCCGGAGATCTGCCCGGACGGGAGCAGATCGGCCTTCGCGTGGCGCAGCGCGGCACGCGCCTGGATGACGCGCGCGCTTGCCTGCTGCAGGTCGAGATTCTGGGCCAGCGCGCGTTCGACCAGCCTCGCGAGCAGCGGATCGTTGAACGAGCGCCACCAGTTCACTAGATCGACTTTCGCCGCGTCGGATGTGGCGGCCTCCACCGCGGGGCTGCCCATGAAGGCGGCCGGCACGGCCATCTCGGGCGCAACATAAGACGGCCCGACGGCACATCCTCCGAGCAGCGCCGCCATCGTGACAGCGCTCAGGGTCCAGGATAAAGGTCGCATGCTCTTGTCCGTCCGCAATTTTCAAGAACCAACTCGTGATATGTGACCAGTAACGTTATCGGTCACAATTTGTCAATCGGGACTTTTGGCGCTATGGCGGCTGCATGAAGACACAGAGCACAATCAAGGTCGCCGCTCGCGGGCCTGCAGAGCATTCGGTGCGGGACCAGATCGCCAAGGCCGCGCGCGAATGCTTCGCCCATTATGGCTATGACAAGACGACCGTGTCCGATCTCGCGCGCGAGATCGGTTTCTCCAAGGCTTATATCTATCGCTTCTTCGAATCGAAGCAGGCGATCGGCGCGGCGATCTGCGGCGAATGTGTGGACGACCTGTATCGGCAGGTCCGCGAAGCCGTCGACCGAGGCGAGGACGCTACCGACAAAATGCGCCGATTTTCGAGGACCGTGACAACTGCCACCGTCGAATTGCTCTTCACCGATCGCAAGCTCTACGAGATCGCGGCCCATGCATCGTCTGAAAACTGGGAGGTCGTCCGGGTCTATTCGGAACGCCTGCAGGACCTGCTCGAAGAGATATTGAAGGAAGGCCGCGAGAACGGCGAGTTCGAGCGCAAGACCCCGCTCGACGAAACCCGCCGGTCGATCTTCTATGCCCTCAAGCCCTTTATCGATCCGGTTTTCCTCGAACGCAGCCTCGACCTCCTGCCTGATGCGCAGACCGAGGTAACAGGCCTGGTGCTGCGGAGCCTTGCGCCCTGAGCAAGTCTGGCAAGTGACTAGTTGACATATTGGTCACATGGTGACATCTGCATCTTCCTGAACAGGAGGAAGCTGCGTGTCGTCATTGCCTTTTGCCCGAGCGATCGGAATCCTTGGTGTGGCAGCCGTCGTGCTCGCCGGGTGCGGTAAAACGGAGACCGACCCCCGCACCATGCCGCCGCTAGTCCGCACAGCCACGGCCGGCGCGACCAAGGGCAACTCCCGCGAATTCACCGGCATCGTCGGCGCACGCGTGCAGAGCGACCTCGGCTTTCGGGTCGGCGGCAAAGTGGTGGCGCGGCTCGTCGACGCAGGCCAGACCGTCCGCCGCGGCCAGCCGCTGATGCGGATCGACCCCACCGACTATGCGCTTGCAGCGCAGGCGGCCGCGGGCACGGTCGCGGCCGCGCGCGCACGCGCCGCGCAGACGAGCGCCGAAGAGGCACGCTATCGCGATCTTGTATCGGCGGGCGCGGTTTCGGCATCGGCCTATGACAAGGCCAGAGCGGACGCTCTCGCGGCGCGCGCGCAGCTCTCGGCGGCCGAGGCGCAGGCGAACGCCAGCCGGAACGATACCGACTATACGCTGCTGGTAGCCGACGCGGACGGCGTCGTCGCCGAAACGCTCGCCGAGCCTGGACAGGTGGTCGCTGCCGGCCAGATCGTGGTGCGGCTGGCGCGCTCGGGGCCGCGCGAGGCGATCATATCGTTTCCCGAGGACCTCCGCCCCGCCATCGGCACCGTCGCCGAGGCGTCGACCTACAGCGGCCTTACAGGACAAGCTACCCTCCGGCAGCTTGGCGATGCCGCCGATCCGGCAACCCGGACATTCGAGGCACGCTTCATCCTGGGAGGCGCACCTGCCGCGGCCCCGCTCGGCTCTACCGTTACCATCAGGCTTCTCTCCCCCGGCACCAAGGATCTCCTCACTATCCCCCTTGGTGCAGTCGACGACCGCGGACGCACTCCGGGCGTCTGGGTCGTCGACACCAAGGGAGGTCCGAAGGTCCGCTTTCGGCCGGTCAAGCTCGTCTCGATCGGCGAGGAAAGCGCGACGATATCGTCCGGCCTCAAACCCGGCGAGCGCTTCGTGGCGCTCGGCGCGCACTTGCTCCATCCCAATCAGAAGGTTCGCATCGCGGCGGGAGCGGTCCGTTGAGCGAGGCGACCGACAAGCCCGGCCGGTTTAATCTTTCGGCAATCGCGGTTCGCGAACGGGCGGTCACGCTCTTCTTCATCATCGCGATCAGCCTGGCCGGGATCGTCGCCTTCCTGAATCTCGGGCGGGCCGAGGATCCGAGCTTCACGATCAAGCAGATGACGGTCGTGACCGCCTGGCCGGGCGCCACTGCACAGGAAATGCAGGACCTGGTGGCCGAGCCGCTCGAAAAGCGGCTGCAGGAGCTGCGATGGTATGATCGCAGCGAGACATTCACCCGGCCTGGCCTCGCTTTCACCACCCTCGTCCTCCGCGACCAGGCGCCGCCGTCCGAGGTCCAGTCGGAATTCTACCAGGCGCGCAAGAAGATCGAGGATGAAGCCCCGAAGCTGCCGCGGGGCGTCCTCGGTCCGTTCGTCAACGACGAATATGGCGACGTCACCTTCGCGCTCTATGCGCTGAAGGCAAAAGGCGAGCCGCAGCGCGCTCTCGCACGCGAGGCCGAGACGCTGCGCCAGCGCTTGCTGCACGTGCCCGGCGTCAAGAAGGTCAATATCGTCGGCGAGCAGCCTGAACGCATCTATGTCGAGTTCGCCGAGGACCGGCTGGCGACGCTCGGCGTCTCGCCGCGCGCGATCTTCGCGGCGCTCGCGCAGCAAAATCTCGTGAGCCCGGCGGGCGCGATCGAAGCCAAGGGGCCGCAGGTCCAGGTGCGGATCGACGGCGCGTTCGACGATCTCGAGAAAATCCGCGACCTGCCGGTGGTCGCGAACGGCAAGACGCTCAGGCTCGCCGATGTCGCCGAGGTCCGGCGCGGCTATGAAGACCCGGCAACCTTCCTCATCCGCAGCGAAGGCGAGCCCGCGCTTCTCCTCGGCGTCATCATGCGCGAGGGCTGGAACGGCCTCGATCTCGGCAGGTCGCTGAAGGCCGAGATTGCCGCCATCGCGTCAGAGATGCCGCTCGGCATGTCGCTGACCCGGGTCACCGACCAAGCGGTGAACATATCGGCCGCTGTCGACCAGTTCATGCACACCTTTCTCGAAGCCCTTGCGATCGTGATGATCGTGAGCTTCATCGCGCTCGGCTGGCGCGTCGGCCTCGTTGTCGCGGGCGCGGTGCCGCTGACGCTTGCGATCACGCTCGTCATCATGTGGGCAACCGACCGGGTGCTCGATCGCATCACGCTCGGCTCGCTAATCCTCGCGCTCGGCCTGCTCGTCGACGATGCGATCATCGCGATCGAGATGATGGTCGTCAAAATGGAAGAAGGCTACGACCGCATTAAGGCGTCGGCCTATGCGTGGAGCCATACTGCGGCGCCCATGCTAGCGGGAACGCTGGTGACGGTGATCGGCCTCATGCCTGTCGGCTTCGCGCGCTCGACGGCGGGCGAATATGCCGGCAACATCTTCTGGGTCGTCGGCTTCGCCCTCATCGCCTCCTGGTTCGTCGCGGTAATCTTCACGCCCTATATGGGGGTCAAGCTTCTCCCCGCGATCAAGCCCGTCGAAGGCGGCCACGCCGCGATCTATGAGACGCCCCGCTACCAGAGACTGCGCGGCTGGATCCGTTGGGCGGTCGAACATAATAAAAAGGTTGCCCTCGCCACGCTCGCCGCGCTCGTCGTCTCGGGCATGAGCATGGCGCTGGTGAAGAAGCAGTTTTTCCCGACGTCGGACCGTCCCGAGGTCCTCGTTGAAATCCAGATGCCGAAAGGCACGTCGATCGAACGGACGAGCGCGGCTACCAAAGAGGTCGAGACCTGGATCCGGCGCCAGCCCGAAGCGAAGGTGGTTACCGCCTATGTGGGGCAAGGCGCACCGCGCTTCTTCATGTCGCTGGCGCCCGAACTTCCCGACCCCTCCTTCGCCAAGATCATCGTCCTCACATCGTCCGAGGAGACCCGCGACGCGCTCCGGGACCGGCTACGAAAAGCGGCGGCCGAAGGCCTGGCGCCGGCGGCCCGGGTGCGAGTGACGCAGCTCCTTTTCGGCCCGCCCTCGCCCTACCCTGTCGCCTTCCGGGTGAGCGGCCCCGATGTCGGCAAGCTGCGCGACATCGCCGACAAGGTCAGCGCGATCATGGTAGCCGACCCGATGATGCGCACGGTGAACACCGATTGGGGCGAGAGGGTACCCACGCTCCGCTTCGTCCTCGACCAGGACCGCCTCCGCGCCTTCGGGCTGACCTCATCCGACGTCGCCGAGCAGCTGCAGTTCCTGCTCTCGGGCGCCACGGTATCGCAGTCGCGCGAAGATATCAGGATGGTCGATGTGGTCGCCCGCTCGGGCGGCGGACAACGGCTTGATCCGGCAAGGGTCGGCGACTTCACGCTGACAACAGCGGACGGACGGCGCGTTCCGGTCAGTCAGATCGGCAAACTCGAGCTTCGCATGGAGGATCCGATCCTGCAGCGCCGCGACCGGGTGCCGACCATCACGGTCCGCGGCGATATCGCCAACGGACTGCAGCCTCCCGACGTTTCGACAGCGATGTTCGAGAAGCTTAAGCCCGTCATCGATACGCTGCCCGCAGACTATAAGATCACGATGGGCGGCTCGATCGAGGAGGCCGGCAAGGCGAACGCCGCGCTGGCACCGATCTTCCCCATCATGATCCTCCTCATGATGATCGTCATCATGCTCCAGGTCCGCCAGTTCTCGGCGATGGCGATCGTGCTGCTGACCGCGCCGCTTGGCCTCATCGGCGTGGTTCCGATGCTGCTGCTGACCGGCCAGCCCTTCGGCTTCAACGCCATTCTTGGCCTGATCGCGCTCGCGGGCATCTTGATGCGCAACACGCTGATCCTTATCGGGCAGATCGAGGACAATCTGCGCGAGGGGCGCACGCCTTATGACGCGGTCGTCGAGGCGACGGTACAACGTGCCCGCCCGGTGATCCTCACCGCGCTCGCCGCGGTGCTTGCCTTCGTCCCGCTCACGACATCGGTGTTCTGGGGGTCGATGGCGTTCACCCTGATCGGTGGCACGCTGGGCGGAACGATCCTCACCCTCGCCTTCCTGCCGGCGCTCTACTCGCTCTGGTACCGCATCCGTCCCGACGGAGACCGCGAAGCTCCGCGATCGACACCGGCGCCGGCGTAGCCAACACAGGGCAGCCAACCCGGCTCCAGCTCTGCGGGCGTCGCTTTTACCGAAGGAGACAAATCATGGCCTTCCGCCGAATATTGGCCCGCCTCTGGCAAAATATCGTCCTGTTCGGCGAGGCGCTTGACCATGACCCCCAGTCCGAAATGGCGGAGGGGATCGATCGCCTGGTCGCGGCGCGGAGGAAAGATCGGGCCGAACTAACCGCGATCGCCAACCGGGTCGAAGCACTGGCGGTCGAGGTTCGCGGTCCTGACGAGCAAGTGAGCAGCGCCGGCTGACCCGGGGCAAGCTTTCAAGTCGCTATCGTGAGTGGCTCGATAAGTGCGGATATCATCCTGATTGCGCCCTCGCCCGCGACCGACTTCGATTATCTGAGCAGAACTGGCTGGTGGCGGACTGTTCGCTTCAAGTTCCAGATGTTGGATAGCTGACATGGCGTAGCCGTCTCGTCGCGAGAAGCATAATCACAAAATGCTCTCGCTACGATTTCACGAAGGAGCGGAGGTCATCGAAGATTTGATCCCAAAGCGCATTACTCATCTCATATCTCACTATATGGCGTATGAAGAAGGCCCCTTCCGCAGCCAGAAATGCGATGCGAAGGCGGCGCTCTTCGTCGTCGAACGCCTCAAGCTCGTTACTACGGGATCCATACCACTTAGTTACAGTATCGCTCTGTGCGTCAGATCCGGCCAGCGCCGTCATGAGTGAAGCGACGCGTCTCACGGACTCTTCGCTCTCAGTTCCCAGGGTTTCAATATGTGCCTGCGTTCTCCGCTGGGGCGTTGGCGTGTCTCCGGCTATCGCTTGATATCGCGCCGTCTCAGCCTGCAACCATCGCGCCAGCATCGCGTCGATGAGAGCTTCGCGCGTGCCGAATACGGATTGGACACTGGCTTTAGGCAGCTTTGCTGTGGCCGCAAGGGTTCCGAACGAAAGTGCGCTAGCACCAGATGACGAAACGATCTCCTCTGCGAGATCGATCAGTCGTTCACGATCAATGACTCGTGGCCTACCCATAAATGCCTCTTGAAATAGTTATCATATGCTCGTATCTAAACTGGCGAACAGCGATGTAAAGGCTTTAGATTGCGAGACGTGCAAATGTTCGATGACCGTAAACAGATAGTGATTGTCGGTGCGGGTTTCGGAGGCCTGGCTGCGGCGAAAGGGTTTGTCGGTGCCGACGTCGATGTGACTCTGATTGATCGGTCAAACCATCACCTCTTTCAGCCCCTCCTCTATCAGGTGGCAACGGCTGCGCTGAATCCATCGGATATTGCCTCCGCCACACGAAGCCTATTCAGACAAGCGGACAATGTGCGCGTCCTTATGGACGAGGTGAAGGACGTCGATACAACGGCCAATCAAGTCGTGACGTTGCACAGCGGCAAGATTGGCTATGACTATCTCATTCTCGCGACCGGAGCCGACTACAGCTTTTTCGGCAACGACGCTTGGGCCAAGCATGCGTTCGTGCTTAAAACAATGGACGATGCACTGGGTATCCGCGAACGCCTGTTGGCCGCGTTCGAGCAGGCTGAACTTGAGAATGATCGAGCGGCGCGCCGGCGACTCCTGACCTTTGTCGTCGTTGGAGGCGGCCCAACGGGCGTCGAAATGGCCGGCGCCATTGCGGAACTTGGGCGCGTAACGCTCGCGGCGGAATATCGCCGCGTACAGCTCGACGATATCCATATCATCCTCGTCGAGGCAGGAGATCGGCTGCTCGCCGCATTCGATCCTGGTCAGTCAGATTGTGCTCTCGCAGCCCTGTCGCAGCTCGGAGTCAACGTTCGCTTGAACGCGTCGGTCGAACAGATCGATTCTCACGGCGCCCTCGTCAACGGCCGAGCCATTTCCACGGCGAATATCATCTGGTGCGCCGGGACAAGAGCGCGCGACGCCGCTGCATGGATCGGCGCCAGCACCGCTAAGAATAACGCCATCTTTGTAGAGCCGGATTGTTCCGTACCGGGTCACCCGACAATCTTCGCAATCGGAGATGGCGCGAGCTATCGTGATGCGAGCGGCCGTTCCCTCCCCGGTCTCGCGCCGGTCGCAAAACAGCAGGGAAGATATGTCGCCCGCCTCATTCGAGCCTCGCTGGAAGGAGGTCCGAATCCCGGTTCATTCCGCTATCACAACTGGGGGATGATGGCCGTCATCGGCCGATCGCGAGCCGTGGCGGACTTCGGGTGGATGAAGATCAATGGCTTTGCGGCATGGCTGCTATGGTCGATGGTGCATCTGTTCCTGCTGATCGACTTCCGAAGCCGCAGTTCGGTATATCTCTCCTGGTCCTATGCCTGGTTCACGCGCGGGCGGATCGCCCGCCTTCTGACACGAAAAAATGGGCCAAACTTTCAACCTCTGCATGCAGGAGAAGCATCGTCATGAGCTGGATTTATCTCGTATTGGCCGGACTGTTCGAAATCGGCTGGCCCGTGGGCCTGAAAATGGCCCAGACGCCAAGCACACGTCTAAGCGGCATCGCTATCGCTATCGTTTTCATGGGTATCAGCGGCGTGCTGTTATGGCTCGCGCAACGCACCATTCCGATCGGGACGGCCTATGCTATCTGGACGGGGATCGGTGCAGCAGGGACCTTCCTTGTTGGTGTGCTCATTTACAACGATCCGACTTCGTTTGCGCGGTTTGCCGGTGTCGGTCTGATCATCTCGGGCGTGATCACTTTGAAGCTTGCACATTAAAGGCAGCGGGCTCGGATAAGTCTGACCGCCAGCGACAGTCATCTTTTGGAACCAAGTCCGCCAATGGCGGACACTGGTCGGTTCCGCTCAGACCTTTGACTCAGCCGATGCACTGAGCTGAGTGCGGACATCTTGTATCTCCCGGATACCCACTCGATGGGATGCGTACGTAGCCGCCTACAGTATGGGCACCCGACGCTTGCGCGCGGTTTACCAAATCAAATCATCAGCGACCGCCTCGCCCGTCCAGAGCGCCAGCCCACCAATTGACACATAACGTTTAGTGTCATATGACCAAATCAACAGAGCGGTAGAAAACCGCTAGAGACAAGCGATTCGGTCGCGGGAGAGTGAGATGGGACGCTGTTGCTGCACAGCCCCTTTGGCGCCAGCGCCAAAGCGTCGTCGACAAACAACGCACGAGCCTTGGGCTCATGTGAAAAGCGACCTTGATAGTCGCATGCGGGCGCAGCCCGCCAAGCGTTAGACTCCAATACAATCCGAGAAGATAACAACCTGGGAGGGTGACTGATGACCAAGAAGATGCTGCTTTGCGCCGGGACCGCGATACTCATGTCCAATTTGTCGGGAACGGCATTTGCGCAGACCGAAAGCGCTCCCGTCGATGAGGCCAGCGCACCGGCCGATGGTGAGATCGTCGTGACCGCGCTCAAGCGAGCCCAGAACCTTCAGGACATTCCGGCGGCGATTTCCGCTGTTTCGAGCGAGGATCTCGCGACGCGCGGGATCGACAATATCGAGAGCCTCACCGCGGCGGTGCCCAATCTCGATTTCGGCGAGCATGCCGGTACGACGCTGATCTCCATTCGCGGCGTCGGCTCGATCGTCGATTCCGGCGTGACCGAACCGACCGTCGCGACTTACATCGACGGCGTATTCATGCCGCGCGCGACGATGGGCTATCTGCGCGCCGTCGATCTTGACCGGATTGAGGTACTTCGCGGACCTCAGGGCACGCTTTACGGCCGCAACGCCACAGGCGGTGCCATCAACTTTATCGCGAAAGAGCCGACGCGCGACGTCACCGCAGGCGTCAATCTGTCGACCGGCAGCTTCGACGCGCTCGGCATCAGCGGCTATCTCTCGGGTCCGCTGAGCGATACAATCTCGATCCGGCTCAGCGGCGGTCACGAGCAGGACGACGGCTTCGTCCGCTGGCTGCCCGACAAGGGCCGCATCGGCAATATCAATAACGACTATGTCCGCGGCGCCCTTCGCTTCGAACCCAGCGACAATCTCACGGTCGATCTTTGGGCACGCTACGAAACGTCAAACGGTGGGGGAGCCTATCAGCAGCTTTTCACCCCGACCTTTCTGCCGACGACGGGGCAGACGACCGAGCCCAACCAGATTTATGGCGACTCGCCTTATGTTCTCAATTCGAAGACGTTCATTGCATCGGGCAAGATCGATCTGAAGCTGTCCGACAGCGTGTCGCTCCGCTCGGTTTCAGGCTACGTCGACCACAAGAATAATGTCGCGTTCGACGCCGATGCGACCGACGTCCCCTTCTTCTATGCAACGAACTTCAAGCGCCCGTCGGAGTCGTTCGGGCAGGAATTGTCGCTGATCGGCGAGAGCGGCAGTCTTGAGTGGATCCTCGGCGGCTATTATTTCACCGAGAAGGCCGGCAACGCCCTGCCCCTTGGCATCGGCGCAGCCGCGGCCGGCGGTTTCGGGGTCCTTCCCGATACGCAGCTGGTGCAGAGCGTCGACACCGATACGGACTCGATCGCCATATTTGCCGACGCGACCTATTCGGTTTCGGAGCGATTCCGCATCAATCTCGGGCTGCGGTTCAACCATGAGAAGAAAGATTTCTCGCAGGATCTGTTCCTGAACCTTCCCGACGGCACCGTCGTCCCGCTCGCCTCGGACGTGCAGTCGACGACTAAGGCGAACAAGTTCCTGCCGAAGGTCAATCTGCAATATGACTTCTCCGACGATGTGAAGGCCTATGCGCAATATTCGCGGGGCTTCAAATCGGGCGGAGCCAACCTCCCCGGAGGTGCCGGCGAGCTGCTCGGCGCTGCAGCCATTTACCGGCCCGAGGTGCTCGACGCCTTCGAGGTCGGCCTCAAGACGCAGACATCCGACCGGCGACTGACCGCGAATTTCGCGGCCTTCTATTATGATTATCAGGGCCTGCAGGTCACCATCACGCGGCCGCCCGCGGTAACGCTTGTCCAGAACGCCCCCGCAACCATTTACGGCGTCGAGGGCGAGCTGCGCTTCGAAGTCGCCGATGGCTTCACGCTCGATGCGTCCGCGAACTGGCTCCACGCGCGCTTCCGGGACTTTCTATCGATCGACGACGCCCGCCCGGCACTCGGGCAGATCAACCTCGACGGAATGGCGCTTCCGCACGCGCCGAATTTCTCCGGCTCGATCGGCGCGCAATATCGCGCCGAGCTGTCGGGAGGTTTCCTGTCGTCGCTTACCCTGCGTGCGGACGCGTCATATCGAAGCAAGAATGTCTTGCGCTACTTCGGTCAGCCGCAGGACGTCCAGAAGGGCTATGAGCTTGTCGATCTCTCGGCAACGATCGGCGCGCTCGACGACAAGGTTCGCCTTCGCTTCTTCGTGAACAATGTCACCGATCAAATCTATCGCCAGAATGCGACCTATCTCGTGACCGGCGCTTATTATGGCAATTACGGCCGCCCGCGCACCTGGGGCACGCAGCTCTCATTCGATTTCTGACGCGCTCGCGAAACAAGGGGGAAGCTGCGCGGCAGCAATGCCGCGCAGCTCTATTCATCGCTACGGCGAGCGAGAAAAGTCGCTCGCTCCATATCCAAAGGGAGCAAATTCATGTTCGACCTTGATGGCAAGGTGGCGCTGGTCACCGGAGCGGCAAAGGGCATCGGAGCCCATACGGCGCGGCTCCTTGCCGAGGCTGGCGCCACCGTCGTCGCCAGCGATATCGACCACGGAGGCGCCGCCCCCGATCGCGGGCGCTTCATCGCCCACGATGTCACCGATGGCGAACAGTGGAAGGCGGTGATTGCATCGGTCGAGGCAACCGAAGGCCGTCTCGACATTCTGGTGAACAATGCCGGCATGATATTGAACAAACCGGTCCTGTCGACGACGCTCGAGGAGTTCAGGCGTGTGCAGACGGTCAACGTCGAAAGCGTCTGGCTCGGAATGCAGACGGCCGCGGCGCTGATGGCCAGAAGCGGCGAAAGTTCGATCATCAACCTTTCGTCCATCTACGGGCAGATTGCCGGGCCGATGCAGGCGGCCTATTCCGCCAGCAAAGGTGCGGTCCGGATGCTGACCAAGGCCGTTGCGGTGGAATTTGCGCGTGCCGGCTATGGAATCCGCGTCAATTCGGTGCACCCAGGCCCGGTCGACACCGATCTCGGGCGCAGCGGGCTTGCGCCTGGCATCGCCGCGGGGCGCTTCGCCAGCGAGGCGGAAGCCAAGGCCTTTGTCGCGGCACAGTTTCCGATGGGGCGCTGGGTAGAGACCGCCGACGTCGCGGGCGTGATCCTGTTCCTCGCCTCTGATGCCTCGCGCTTCATGACCGGAACCGAGCTTACCGTCGACGGAGCTTACTCGATTCTCTGACGCCGGATGCGAGGCATGACATGACGGGCGGACTTGGATTGACCCTCCGCAAGGCCGAAATCGGCCTTCATGCGCGGCTCGATGCGTTGCGAAACCCGATTGCGCGCGCGGCCACCGACATCCCGTGGCATTGGCAAGCGATCACGGCGGAATGGATGACGGCGACGCTATGCCGTGACGTGGCCGGAGCGGAGATTACCGGGATCGTTCCAGCGGAAGGCTCGATCGGCACGTCGACGCGGCAGGCTTTCGACCTCTTGCTCAACGACAGCGCGCGCGCTGCCCGTGTCCCGGCGCGCGTCTTCACCAAGTCGACGCCGATGCTCAAACAGCGGCTTCTGCTCGGCAATTGCCTCTTCGCCGAAGTCGGCTTTTACCGCGACTTTCGTCCCCGGATCGAGATGGAGGCTCCGCAAGGCTATTGGGCCTGCGTCGCGAACCGCTCGCTGAGATCGATGATCGTCATGGAAGACGTCGTCGCGACGCGCCACGCTGTTTTCAACATGGACGGTGCCGCCGTCGCCTATGACGAGATGGCCGGACTCCTCACGTCACTCGCGCGGTTGCATGGCCGGTTCTGGCAGGATCGGAATCTCACTGCAAAGTCCTGGCTGCGGGACACGCCTTCCTATCTCGATGACAATCACCGCTTCCTGCGGATGAGCCACTGGGCCGGCGTCGGGATGACGATGGCACCGGAGCTTCTGCCCGTCGATGTCCGGGACCGGATCGACGAGATCTGGACGGGAATCGTACTTTGCAACCGGCGCGAGCGGGAAGCCGGCAGCTTTACGCTGCTTCATGGCGATGCGCATATCGCGCAGACCTACCGGACCGGCGACGGGAAGATGGGCTATTGCGACTGGCAGGTCATGTTGCGCGGGCCCTGGGCCTGGGATGTGAGCTATATCCTGACCACCGGACTGAATGTCGAAGACCGCCGGTCATGGGAAGAAAAGCTTCTTCGCGGCTATGCCGAAACCCTGGCCGCTGCCGGGGGACCGATGCTCGAATGGCAGGAGGTCTGGGATGCCTATCGCGCGCACATTCCCTACGCATTCGTCGCATGGGCGTTTACGATCGGCTACAGTAGCCAGGTCCGCGAAGTGCAGCCGCCAATTACGGCGCGGAGGCTCGTCGAACGGACCGCAGCCGCGATGAGCGATCATGGTTCGATCCAGCGCAATCTTTCAGGGCTGACCGGCTAGTCATTCTCCGTCCATTACGGACGGACAAGCGACGGGACCAGAAAATCGCGAAGCAGCCCCGCCTTCTCCGCCTCGCTATAGTCGACCCGCATCGTGAGCATCGCATGGACGTTGCGGATCCATTCGACCGCCCTCTCGTTGCCGATGTTGTCGCGGAGCCTTCCCTGTGCCCGCGCATGGTCGAGCACAGGGCCCCAGATGCCGAGCATCAGCTGCTGGACCTTGGGAGAACCGCGGAACATATATTGATCGACGCTGTGGTCGGCTTGCTGCTGGATCTCGTCGAGGACCGCGTCGCTCCGGCCCACTGCGAGCGAAACGATCGATCCCTCGACGAGCGCGGTTTCGATATCATCGAAGCGGGTGAAGAGGCGCTGGAGATTCTCCGCCGCGGCTTCGATCCGGACCTCGGCCACCGCCTCAAGCAGCGAGGCACGGGTTTCGAAGAGCCGATGCACGGTCTGGCGCGTCACGCCGAGCACGCGCGCGACGTCGATGACCGAGGTTTTCGCCACGCCAAACCGCTCGATGCAGTTGATCGCAGCCTCGACGACCTGCTCCCGCGTCAACGGATTCTTGTTACTACCCAATCGATTTCCCCGCCCTGACTGACCGAGTGCCGCTTTTGACAGCATAACCGGGGTCCGCTCAACCCCCAGTTCATTTGACATACGACATTTAATGTCATATGACTAGACACAAGAAGACCATAGAGTCGCAGTCGGGACGAGGAGCAAATGGTGACACAGTTTGAAACTATCATCCGGGGCGGCTGGCTCGTGGATGGAACCGGCGGCCCGGGCCGCTGTGCGGATGTTGGCATCGCGCACGGACGCGTCGTCGCGACGGGCAATCTCTCGAAACATTCTGCGGCGACCGAAATCGACGCGGGCGGCCGCATCGTTGCCCCCGGTCATATCACCCAGCACGCCCATTATGACGCGGCCATCTTCTGGAGTCCGTCGTGTCTTGATTCGGGCGAGCATGGCGTCACCACGATCCTGAATGCCAACTGCGGGTTCAGCATCGCACCGGCAAGGCCGGCGGATCGCGAACGGCTGATGCTGATGCTATCGACGACCGAGCAGATTCCGGTCGAGCAGCAAAAGCTCGCACTCCCCTGGTCGTGGGAGAGCTTTCCCGAATTCATGGATTGCCTGCGCGCGCTGCCGAAAAGCGTGAACATCCTGACCTATGTGCCGGTTAATCCGTTGCTCGTCTATGTCATGGGCGTCGATGCGGCGAAGACCCGCCGCCCCACGCCAGACGAAATGGCGGAAATGCACCGGCTGATCGACGAGGCGATGGATCTCGGCGCCATCGGCATCGCGCTGTCGGTGATGGGGATCGAGGGCAACAGCCATGTCGACTTCGACGGGTCGCCGATGCCGACCGACGTCATGCACGACGACGACATCGTCGATATCGCACGCGGCATGGCGAAACGCGGTGAGGGCATCGTCCAGCTGCTCGCGCAAATCGGCCCGAACGGGAACAAGGATGTATCCGCCAAGCTCGCGCGCATGGCGAAGGGCAGCGGCGTCCGTGTGATCCATAATATCTTCATGGCGATCGAGGGCATGCCCGAGCTCATCGACGCCGATCTTGCATGGCTCGACGACCTGCGCGCCGAAGGGCTCGACATCATCGGCGCGACGATCCTCCACGCAGGCTGGGTTGAAGCCGGGATCAGGGATCTCGACACGGCGGCAGGTCACATGGCGGGCGTGCGCGCGCTTATCGCCTGCGAGGACGACGATGCCATTCGGGCGCTGCTGGGCGATCCGCAGTTCGTCAAGGATTTCTCGGACGAGTATGGCCGCGACGGCCCGACCAACGGTGCCGGGGGGTTCGAGGGACAAATCGTCATCAATGTCGGCGATGATCCCGAGCTTGGACCCCATGTCGGCCGTTCGCTGGGCGACATCGCCGCGGACAGCGGCCAGACCGTGATCGAGGTACTCTGCGACCTCGCGCTCCGGTCCGACCTCGCGCTGGAGATCAAGTCGCTTCCCTATTCGGCGGTCGACGGCACGCTTGGCGCAAAGTTGCTCGCGCATCCGGCGGTGACCTCGGGAGTGTCGGACGGTGGGGCGCATACCAAGGCCTTTTCGAGCGGCAGCTATGCCACCGAAATGCTGATCCGGATGGTCCGCGAGCAAAAGGCCCTGACGATCGAGGCGATGCACCACCAGCTGAGCTTCAAGATCGCGCGCGGCCTCAACCTCTCCGACCGTGGGGCGATCATTCCCGGCTATTGGGCCGACATCATCATCTACGATCTCGACGAACTCTATTTCGACCGCACGAGGCATCGGATCGTTCACGACATGCCGGGTGGCGACTGGCGGCGTCTCGTCGATGCGGGCGGCTATCATCATATCCTCGTGAACGGCGTCACGACGTTCGAGCAAGGCAAGGCCAGCGGAGCGAACCCCGGACAGTTTGTTGCGGCGAACGACCATGGCGACGACCTGCTGCCGGTTGCGGCCGAGTAAGCGCTCCCGGCCTCGCCGGCGGGTGCCGGCATGGCCTCTTCAATTGCAGGAACTCTCATGACCGAACGGCTCGACGCCAGGACGATCGGGAACAAGATCGTCGATCCCCGCTTTCACGCCGAACCCGGCGCCTATCACGCGCTCTTCCGTCAGCTACGCAGTGAAGCGCCGGTATTCTGGGTCGAGCCCGACGAATATGCGCCCTTCTGGCTCGTCACGAAGCATGCCGACATCATGCATGTCGAAAAGTCGATGGACCTGTTCGTCAACGGGCCGCGCGTGATGCTCCGCAAGACGGTCGTGGACGATCAGATCCGGAAGGTGACCGGAGGCCGGCCATTCCTTCTGAACCAGCTTCCGAACATGGATGGGAGCGAGCATCGCTACCACCGGAAGCTCACCCAGGCGTGGTTCGCTCCTGCGCGGATCAAGGTTCTCGAAGAGGAGCTGCGCGGTTACGCGCGCGACCTTTTCGATCGCACGCTTCAGCAGGACGGCTCGATCGACTTCATGCGCGCCGTGGCAAGCTGGTATCCGCTCCGCGTCATCATGCGGATCATCGGTGTGCCGGCAGAGGACGAGCCGATGATGCTGAAAATGACGCAGCAGATGTTCGGGCCCGACGATCCCGAGATCAAGACCGAGAAGTTCGACGTCATTTCGACCGTTCAGGGTTTCTTCGCCTATTTTCGCGAACTTCTGGCCAAGCGGAAGGCCGAACCCGCGGACGACCTCGCGACTCTGCTCGCCGACGCCGACATCGGCGAGCAGGAGGCGCTCTCCTATTTCATTCTCGCCGCGACCGCCGGGCACGACACAACCAGCGCCTCGATCGCAGGCGGCCTTCTCGCACTGATCCAGAGCCCGTCGGAGTTCGAGCGGCTGCGCTCCGACCCGACGCTTCTTCCCACCGCAGTCGACGAGATGGTGCGCTGGGTTTCGCCGGTCACCCATTTCTTCCGCACGCCAACCGAAGATGTCGAGCTCCGCGGCGCGTCCGTCGCCGCGGGTCAGGCCATGATGATGTGTTATCCGTCGGCCAACCGGGACGAGGAGGTCTTCGAGGATCCTTTTCGCTTCGACATCGGTCGCCCCCAGCATCGCCACCTCGCATTCGGCTATGGGCCGCATCTTTGCCTCGGCCAGCATCTGGCAAAGCTAGAGATGCGGATATTCTACGAGGAACTGCTCTCGCGCATCGACACCGTCGTGCTCGACGGCGAACCCCGGTGGATCCAGACGAACTTCGTCGGCGGCCTGAAGAGCCTGCCCATCCGGTACAGCCTCCGCGAGACCGTCCCGGCCTGAGTGAACGAGGATTTCCCATGACTGACCTGCTCGAAATAGTCGCTCGGCAGCGCGCGGCGCACCTCACCCACGGGGCGCCGGACGCAGAAGCGCGGATCGATCGTCTCGATCGCTGTATCGCGCTCCTCAAGGAAAATGGCCCGGCGTTCGAAGCGGCGCTGAACGCGGATTTCGGCAATCGCTCGGCGCACGCTTCGGCCCTCACAGATATCATGACCCCGGTCGGAGCCTTGCAACATGCCCGCAAGCATGTGCGCAAGTGGATGCGCTCCGAGAAACGGCCCGTCGACCCCTGGTTTCTGGGGCTGCTCGGCGCCAAGGCGCACATCCGGTTCCAGCCCAAGGGGGTCGTGGGGATTGTCAGCCCGTGGAATTTCCCTGTCGGCCTCGTCTTTTCGCCGCTCGCCTCGGTTTTCGCAGCCGGCAATCGGGCGGTCGTCAAACCGTCCGAATATACGCCGCGCACCGCCGAGCTCATGCAGTCGCTGATCGAAGCGCGCTTCGCGGACGACGAACTCGCCGTGGTCACCGGCGGGCCGGAGATCGGCGCCGCCTTTGCCGCCCTCCCCTTCGACCATCTCATTTTTACCGGCGCCGGTTCGATTGCATCGCATGTGCTGCGCGCCGCCGCCGACAATCTCGTGCCCGTGACGCTCGAACTTGGCGGAAAAAGCCCCGTCGTCATCGGCAAGGGCGCCGACATGAGGACGGCAGCCGCACGGGTGATGGCGGGAAAAGTCCTGAATGCCGGGCAAATCTGCCTCGCGCCCGACCATGTCTATGTCCGGGAGGATGCCCGCGATGCCTTCGTCGCCTCGGCGCGCTCGGCGACCGAGCGGATGCTGCCGACGGTGCGCGACAATCCCGACTATACCGCCATCATCTCCGACCGGCATCTCGACAGGCTCAAATCCTATCTCGCCGATGCCGAGGCCAAGGGCGCCCGGATCATCGAGATCAACCCGGCGAACGAAAAGTTCGACCAGCAGGAGCATCGCAAGATGCCGCCGACGCTTGTCCTCGGCGCGACGCCCGACATGGCGGTCATGCAGGAGGAAATATTCGGGCCGATCCTCCCGGTCATAAGCTACCGCGAGCTCGATGACGTCACGTCACGCGTCAATACCATGGATCGGCCGCTCGCGCTCTATTATTTCGGGAGCGATGGGGCCGAGCTGGCCGAGCTCGAGCAGAAGACGACGTCGGGCGGTATCTGCGTGAACGACGTCATCATGCACTGCGCCCAGGAAAACCTCCCTTTCGGCGGCATCGGCCCTTCAGGAATGGGTGCGTATCACGGCCGCGACGGCTTTCTGGAATTCAGCCACAAGAAGGCGGTCTATCACCAGATCAGGCGCGACCTCGGGCCGCTCCGGACCCTCCGACCGCCTTATGGAGATGCCGTCCGCAAGCTGATCAAATCCACGATCGGTGCCTGATTCATAGCCCGAACAACCCGATAGTCCGCTGTCGAAACAGGAATCGTACCCATGCATCCCTCGGTCCATGCCCAGCTCGACCCCGACAAGCCCGCCTGCATCATGGCGGCATCGGGCGAAGCGCTGAGTTACGGCGATCTTGAAGCGCGATCGAACCGGCTCGCACATTATTTGCGATCGCTGGGCATCGCCCCGGGAGATACGATCGCGATCATTCTCGACAACCAGCCGTGGCTCTTCATCGCCGCATGGGCTGCGCAGCGCTCCGGCCTCTATTATGCCTGCCTCTCCTACCGGCTGTCCGGGGACGATCTCGGCTACATCCTGAAGGACAGCGGCGCGAAGCTGGCGATCGGGTCGCGAACGACGATCGACGTTCTGGCCGGGGCGGTGGCCGCCGGCTACGAGGGTCCGCTCGTCCTGGTGGACGACCATTGGGGGACGACACCGGCGCTCGCCGAACTGACGGCCGGCTTTCCGGCCACGCCCATCGCAGACGAGATGGCCGGTACCGACATGCTCTATTCGTCGGGGACGACGGGGCGGCCGAAAGGCGTGCGGCAGCCGTTCGTTGTTGATCTCCCGATCGATCGGCCGACTCCGCTGCTTAAGCTTGCACAGTCGCGTTTCGGTATGGGCCGCGACACCGTCTATCTGTCCCCCGCGCCGCTTTATCATGCCGGGCCGCTTCGCTGGTCGATGCTCGTCCAGCGTCTCGGCGGCACGGTCGTGGTCATGGAAAAGTTCGATGCCGAGGGCGCGCTCGCGCTCATCGACCGGCACGGCGTGACCGCGGCGCAGTGGGTGCCGACGCATTTCTCGCGCATGTTGCAGCTTCCCGATGCCGTTCGCGGTGCGTACAGCCTCGCGAGCTTGCGGGTGGCGCTGCATGCCGCCGCCCCCTGCCCCGTACCGGTCAAGGAGCGGATGCTTGCGTGGTGGGGACCGAAAATCCACGAATATTATGGCGGTACCGAGAACAACGGCCTGACCCTGATCGGGCCCGAAGAATGGGCGGCACGGCCCGGTTCGGTCGGCAAGGCATTCGTCGGAACGGTGAAGATTTGCGACGAGAAGGGCGCGGAGCTTCCGCCCGGCGAGACCGGGGACGTTTACTTCGCCGACGGCCCGCGCTTCGAATATCATAATGACGCAGCGAAGACGCGCAGCGCCTATAACGACCGCGGCTGGTCGACGCTCGGCGATGTCGGACATCTCGATGCCGACGGCTATCTGTTCCTCACCGATCGCAAGAATTTCACGATCATCTCGGGCGGCGTGAACATCTATCCGCAGGAGATCGAAAATGCTCTTGGCGAGCATCCCGCGGTCGGCGACGTCGCGGTCTTCGGCGCTCCCGACGCCGATCTTGGCGAGCGGGTCGTGGCGGTCATCGAGCCCAAGCCCGGCGTGGAACCCTCGGGAACGCTTGCCGAAGACATCGGGCGCTTTGCGCGCGACCGGCTAGGGAGCCTGAAAACCCCGAAACAGATCGACTTCACCGATGCGCTCCCCCGCGAGCCCACCGGTAAATTGTTCAAGAAGAAGCTGGTCGAGGAATATCGGCAGCGCGCGGCGGACGCCGCCTGAGGGAAAAGACAGGATGACCGATGAGTGAGCGTTTCAACGACATAGCCCGCCTGGTCGAGCATAAGGCGAAAGCGCTTCCGGGCTTCAACGCGCTCACCTTCGTCAACGTCGAGGCCGATGGCAGGCTGACCGACGAGCGCCGCACGCACGCCGAGCTGTGGCAGAATGGCCGCGCGCTGGCCGCCTGGCTGCAGCGCGAAGGGGTCGAACCCGGAGATGCGTTCATTCTGATGCTGCGGAACCGGCCCGAGTTCGTCGAAGCCATGGTCGCCGCGGCACTGACGGGCGCGACGTTCGTTCCGCTCGACATTCGCAGCATGGGCGAGAAGCTCGCCTATATGGTGAACCATGTGGCGGCCAAGGCCATCGTCGCCGAAGAAGGCGCACTCGCGGCGCTTGACGCGGTGGCGGACGAGCTGGCCCACCGTCCACCCATCCTCATCGTCGACACCGCCGTGCGACCAGCAAATTTTCGCAGTGCGAGTTATGAAGGCGAGCTCGGAAATGCAGACGCGCTTTCGCCGGTGATCCCCGATCCCTCGTCGCCGATGTATCTTATGTTCACCTCGGGCACGACTGGCAATCCGAAGGCCGTGGTGCGCACGCACGCAAACTATATGCGCGGCATGAAGGGTCTGCGCGCGCTCGGCGTCGGTGAAGGCGACACGCTCTACACCGGTCTGCCGCTCTGCCACACCAATGCCCATTCGACGCTGGCCGCGGGGCTCGCACTCGACCTCCCTATAGTTTTCAGCCGGCAGTTCACGAAGAGTCGGCTCTGGGACATCTGCCGCGCCTATGGCTGCACCATGTTCACCCTGCTCGGCGGTATGATCCCCGAGGTCTTTGCAGTGCCTCCCCGCCCCAACGACCGCGACAATCCTGTCCGCCTCGTCATCGCCTCGGGCATGCCCGGCAAATTATGGGAAGCCTATGAACAGCGCTTCGGCGTCACGATCACCGAAGTCTATGGCAGCACCGAAAATGGCGGCACGCTCATCAACAAGATGGGCGAAGGTCCGCGCGGGTCGATGGGCAAGCCGCCGCCGGGCATGGTGGCGGCGGTTCTCGACGAGGATGACCGGCCCTGCCCGCCAATGGTGCCCGGCCATCTCTGCTTCCGGAAAGAGGCGGGCGCCAACGAGAATGTAACCTATTTTCGCAATGAAAAGGCAAGCGCGGAGAAGATGGCCGGCGGCTGGTTCCGCTCGGGCGACATCGCCTATGCCGATGCCGAGGGCTGGTTCTATTTCATGCACCGCGCGGGCGGCGGCATCCGCCGAAACGGCGATTTCATCAACGCGACGCTGGTGGAGACGGTGCTCGCCCAGTCGCCGCACGTCGAGGATGTCTATGTCTATGGCGTGGAAACGAGCGCCAACGTCGCGGGCGAGCGGACGCTCGTCGCCGCGCTGATCGTCGAGGGCGAAGGCGCTCTGGACGCGGTGAAAAACTGGGCCCGCGAGAGACTCCAGCGAAACGAGATTCCGGAAATCTGGCAGGTCCTGCCCGCCATTCCGAAGACCGTCTCGGAAAAGCCCGTCGAGCGCGAATGCATCGCCCTTCTTCGCGATGCCGGACTCGTCGAGAAGGCCAGCCAAGGGGTGCCGGCATGATCGAATTATTCACCGCCCCCACGCCCAACGGGTGGAAAATCTCGATCATGCTCGAGGAATGCGCGCTTCCCTTCGACGTGAGATGGGTAAACATCGGCAAGGGCGACCAGTTCAAGCCGGAATTCCTCGCGATCAGCCCGAACAACCGCATACCCGCCATCGTCGACAATGATCCCGCCGGCGGCGGCGAGCCGATCGCGATCTTCGAAACGGGCGCCATCCTTCTCTATCTCGCCGAAAAGAGCGGCCGGTTTCTGCCGACCGATCCGCGCGGGCGCAAGGCCGTGCACGAATGGCTGTTCTGGCAAGTCGGCGGGCTCGGCCCGATGCTCGGCCAGCATGGCCATTTCAAGCTCTACGCCCCCGAGCGGATTCCCTATCCGACCGAGCGCTATCACAAGGAAACGCTGCGTCTCTACGGCGTGCTCGACCGGCAGCTCGAAAAGCATCCCTATGTTGCGGGCGACACCTATACGATCGCCGACATGGCCTGTTTTCCATGGGTCCAGACATATAGGGCGCAGGAGATCGATCTCGCCGAATTTCCGAACGTCGACCGCTGGTACAAACGGCTCAAAAGCCGCGCGGCGCTGCGCCGCGGCATGGAGCTTGGCCGCAAGCAGATCAATCGCCGCCCCCAGGACAGCGCGGAGACGCGCAAGCTGCTGTTCGGCATCGAGGACAAGCCCGCATGAGCGCCCGCACCGAGTTTTTCTTCGACCTCTCCTCGCCCTGGACCCGGATAGCCTTTCATAATTTCCGGTCCTGGGCAGCCGGTCGTGACATCGACATCCTTTGGCGCCCGTTTCTGGTGGGCGGCGTCTTCAACGCCGTGAACGACAGCGTTTATGCCGGGCGGGCGCGCCCCGACGATCCAAAATTCCGCCTGACCTATGTCTGGCTCAAGGAATGGGCAAAACTCGCCGAGGTGTCGATGAACTTTCCTTCGTCGCACCATCCGATCCAGTCCGTCCTTGCGATGCGCGCCTGCTGCGCTCTCGAGGATGATCAGGAAAAACTCGTGAGATTCGCCGAGGCGGCGTTCGAGGCCTATTTCGCCGACCAGCTGAATCTCGACGATCCCGCGATCGTCGCCGACATCGCAGAGAGCTGCGGGCTCGACGGCGCCGAACTTCTCGCGGCCACACAAACGCCAGCGGTCAAGGACAGGCTGCGCGCTAATACGCAAGATGCGATCGACCGGGGATCGTTCGGGTCGCCGACGATCTTTGTCGATCGCAAATATATGTATTTCGGCAACGACCAGCTGCCGCTCGTCCAGCGCCGGATCGAGACGCTTTCGCTCGGTGAGCGGTCATGAGCAAGAGCGGAGAAATGGCCGAGCTCTCGCGTCGGGGCGCGGTCTCGCTGATTTCGTTCCACCCGGCGAGCGATGGCACCATATCGAATAAGGGCGCCGCGGCACTCGTCCATATGCTTCAGCGGGAACTCACCGACGAAACGGTGCGTGCCATCGTCATCACCGGGGCTCACAAGGGCATCTTCATCCGCCACGCCAACCTGTCGCAGATCGCGCGTGCCGCCGATGCGGTCGCTAGCGGCGGCGCTGACGAGGACGACTTCGCAGCTTCGCCTTTCCCCCGGCTCGGTGCGATGCTCGACGCCGCGACCAAGCCAGTCATCGCGGCGATCAATGGCGACTGCATGGGGGGCGGCTTTGAAATCGCCCTCGCCTGCACGATGCGGGTCGCGGCCGAAGATGCGCGCGCGATCGGTCTTCCCGAAATCCGTATCGGCATTCCGCCCGGCAGCGGCGGGCCGCAGCGACTTGCCCGCCTTATCGGCAGGCACCGCGCGCGCCTGTTCACGCTCGAAGGCGTGGTTCTCGATGCGCGATGCGCCTACAAGCTCGGCCTGATCGAGTATCTGGCACAGGATGCGGTGGCAGAGGCGCTTGCGAGAGCAGAAGCGCTGTCGGCTCGCCCATCCGCTACCGTCTCGGAAATCATGCGCCAGATGCAGGCCCCGGACGCTGCCGAGATCGAAGACAATATCCGGGGCTTTGCGCGCAGCATAGGGCAGCCGGCCACAGCTACAGCGCTCGCCGAAATCGCGGCGCGGGGGCCGAAGCTTGAATTGCTCGACTAGAGCCAGGTTTTTTTCGCAGGTCCGCCCTTCTGCGTTGCGCGCCGCGCGGCACGCGATAGCGATGGGGAGACAACCAGCTGAGGTATCGTATTATGAATGTCGCGGAAGCCATAGCCAGCCGCCGCTCGATCCGGGCTTTCGAAGACCGGCCGGTGCCATATGACACAATAACCCGGGTGCTGGACCAGGCCCGCCTCGCCCCTTCCGGCTGCAACTTCCAGCCATGGGAGGCAATCGTCCTGACCGGCGAGCCGTTGCGCGCACTGCAGAACCGCTTGCTTTCAAGCCAGCCCGACGATCCGCTAGAATATGATTTTTCGGCGCCTGGAGCATATGAGGAATATCAGTCGCGGCTGCGTTCGCTGGGTGCCGCGATGTATGCCGCGGTCGGCGTCGCGCGCGACGAAAAGGACCGCCGTGCCGAATTCGTGCGCGACAATCTCACCAGCTTCGGCGCACCGGTCCTGCTGCTATGCCATTTTCCGAAATTCATGAAGGAGGCGCAATGGTCGGATGTCGGGATGTGGCTCCAGACCATCATGCTGCTCCTCCGAGGCGAAGGCCTCGACAGTTGTCCGCAGGAATATATGGGCGTCTATGGGCGTACGATCAAAGCCGAGCTGGGCCTGGGCGATGACACCCTGTTGTTCTGCGGGCTGTCGATCGGGTGGCGCCAAGCCGACGCTCCGGTCAACGGTTTCGACCGCGAGCGCATTCCACTTGACGAGCAGGTGAAGTTTCTCGGTTTCGACGACTGAAACCAATGGGGGAACGCAATGGCCGATAACGGTCAGACGGCTTTCGGGCGCGTTCTTGGAATTGCGGACTTTCGATCGCCGACCCTCAGGGTGTAAACGAGATTCTTTACACCCTTTGACAAACTGGCCCGGAGTAGACTGTCGTCTTCTCAGAGTCGAAATCAGAAGTGTGGACATGCGTGGCGACGCTGAATTAGCGCTGACGATCAGATCCGCGAACGGGACACCTGCGCTTGCTCGGGACGCCTGACGGGCACGATGAACTCGGGAAGATCAGAGAGGCGTTGGTCATGGGAGGCCTGCGAAGCCCAATTTAACGCTTCAAGATTGTGACTAACTTCGGCAAAAAACCGCTCCTGATCCTGTAGCATCCCTAAGTTAACTAGATTTAGAGGTGCATGCCCGACGTTAACCGACTCATTTGTGCCGGCGACGTCTTCGATGTTTATAAAAGCGAGAACCCGCCCAGCCACCACGCTCCATTGCGTGTGGGCATATTGATTGCGCAATTTGAGACACAATCGGAGGTCGGAAATGGTGGCTCATAAACGGACCGCACTTTTCCAGCCGGAACGCGCTGTCGGGCAAGGGCGTCAGCCAAACTGAGGCGCTGAGACTCGCCGCGTGACCTAAACATCGCTTTGACGGCGGTCTCCCAATCGTTCAACGCGGCGCCGACCAGTAAGCACAGGTCCCACTCTAGTTGGCCATACCCGACGATCAAACGACCGACTATTGCTCCTTCCTCGGGAAATTGCGCGAATGCCCCCGGCATATTTAGTCGTAAGCTCATGAGCGGCCCTCCTGTCTGCACTGAAAATCCTCCTGGATTTAACGCAGTATCGGCTTGACGTTTGTAGATTAAATCGGAACATGATGCGAACATGGGGGTGCGGGTATAGATGTGGTCAGATAACGAGACTATTCGTGACTTGGTCAACTTTTCACATGTCGCAGATATTGCAGCAGAAAGAATAGTCGGCGCGAAGGGCGAGCCCCTGTCGGTTGGCATCTCTGGCGACTGGGGTGTGGGCAAGTCGTCGATGATGAAGCTGCTGCGCACTTCGCTCAGCAAGCACGAGGATGTCGAGTTCCGTTTCGTCGAGTTCAACGCGTGGCTCTATCAGAACTACGACGATGCTCGTGCCGCTCTGATGGAGGCGATTGCTGCTGCTGTCGTCGAGCAGGCAGTCGCGAAGAAGGACTCGCTTTCGGAGACCGCTCTAAAGCACGCCCGCAGCCTGCTCGGTCGCGTAAAGAAGCTCAGGCTGTTGGGTCTTATCGGCTCTACCGCGATTGACATCTATTCCGGCGGTCATTTTACGCCGTTCCTCGCGGCTGGCGTGGGGACCGTAGGTGGATTGCTCGACGGTGACGTCACGGGCGACGACATGGAGAAAGCCCGGAAGCTCGCGACCGATACCTACCAAGGTGGGAAAAAGCTGGTCGGCGACAAGGCGCCGGAAAAGGTGTCTGAACCGGAAGAAGCTGACACGCCCCGCAAGGCGATTCAAGCCTTTCGCGATGATCTGGAAGCAACGCTTGCTGAGCTAGGCGTTACTCTAGTGGTATTAATCGATGATCTCGATCGCTGCCTGCCCAAGACCGCGATCGCGACGCTCGAATCGATGCGTCTGTTCCTCTTTCTGAAGCATACCGCGTTCGTCATCGCCGCTGACGAGGGCATGATCCGGCAGGCCGTGCGATCGCATTTCGAGAACGCAACACTCGATGACGATCTGGTAACCAACTATTTCGACAAGCTGATTCAACTCCCCATCCGCGTACCCGCGCTCGGCACGCAAGAGGTTCGGGCATATCTGATGATGTTGTTCGTCGACGCCGACCCGGATCTCGACGGCTCAGTGAAGGACACCATCCGTGAAGCGGTATGCAAACGCCTCGCTCAATCCTGGACAGGAGCCAGGGTCGACAAGGCTTTCGTATCTGAAGAGATCAAGAATTGCCCACCGAAAGCCGAATGCCCGCCCGGCCTGCTGAACCGCCTCGCGCTTGCCGAGCGCATCGCTCCGATCTTGACGACCTCGCCCAAAATTCGCGGTAACCCACGCCTCATCAAGCGTTTCCTGAATACCTTGTCGATGCGCAGTTCTATGGCGCGAATCCAGTCGGTGACCGTGGACGAGGAAGTGCTGGTCAAGCTGCTTCTGTTCGAACGCTGCGGCGACAAGGATGCCTATGCCGAGCTGCTTCGCGCAGTGAACGAGTCCGAGGACGGTTACGCGGCGTTCCTGGGAGACATGGAGCGTCGGGCCCGCGGCGACAACACCGCGCCTGAACTGGAGAAGCCATGGAACGAAGCCTTCCACATGAACTGGCTCAGGCTAGATCCTCCGCTCGCGGATAAAGATCTACGCGGCGCCCTTTATGTCGGACGAGAAAGCCACCCGATCATCTCCCGCGCTGACGAATTGTCGTCGGAGGCGATGGAGGTACTCGACATGCTCCTGAAACTGAATTCGGCGAGCCCAATTGTCGTCGATGAGATAGCAAAACTGTCGAATCCGGAAATCGGCCGGATCACAGACAAGATCATCGTGCGGGCGAGGAATGAGACTGCTTGGGGTACGCCTCCGATTCTCAATGCGTTGCAGGCGCTCGCCGCCGTTTCGTCGCCTTCCGCCCGTGTAGTCGTCGCCTTCTTCAGCGAGGTACCGTCGAGTCAGATCAAGGCATCCATCGTGCCGCGTCTCGCAGCGATAGCTTGGGGACAGGAGGTGCTCACGGCTTTCCACAAGCGAGGTGACTTGGCCGGTCCGGCCAAGAATGCGGTCACGAAATCGTTGAAAGGGCATAAATAATGGGAACGTCCGCTTCCAGCCGCGGCCCAGGGTCTGGGCCCGACATTCCAATCGTGCCGCCCTGGGTAGATAATCCGCCGCCCGCACCGCCTGCGCCTCAGCCGCCGCAGCTAGTACCTGCGCCAGCACAACCGGCTACGTCACCTTCTCCACAGGTGCCCCCAACACCAAGTCCTCAGCAGCCTCAACCACTGCTCCAACCCGAGCCCGAAACCGCAGCGCCTGGCCGGTGGCGGGGGGTAAGGACATCGCTCGGCAAGTTCGGGGGTGGCGGTGACGATCGCGGAAGACATCTACATCGTGGTCTCGGTCACTACTCGAGAAGCGGTATGGGGGGCAGCCGCAATGCTGCGCGCCGGATGGGCGGCTCGGCCAGAACAGCCGGCATCCTGCACAACGCTCTCACCTCGCTGGCGAACGGTGAGCCGCTCCCACAGGAGCTTGGGATTGATCCACTCGCCCTCGCCGGGCTGTCACCTTCAGAGATTGCTGACGCGCTCGTCGATGCCATCCGCCCAATCGATGGGACACAGGACGCAGAAGCCACGCGAGATTCAGTCGCGCGAGCACTCTCAGACATTCTGGATCAGAATGCCGATATTACCAGCCTTACACCGCAACAGATCGATCAAGTCACGGCCTCGACTCTCGGATACGACGTTGCTCTGCGCATTGAGCTCGATGTCGGGAAGGCGATTATCGCCAAGGCCTCCACGAAAAGTGAGGGGCTAGAGCGGCTCCAAGAGATGAAGGATTATGTGCGCGAAGTTGTGGCTGCCGAGTACGCAGCGGAACGCACCAGCGTTGGTTCTGTTGGCCGTGCAGCAATTGAGCGGATTTCGCGCAATGCGATTCAGCAGGCATTCGAAGTGTTTGAGGAGGATGGCGAGCTGTGATCAGAGTCTCATGCCTTCCCGAAGATCTCCCGGATGAAGCAGGGTGCGATCTGCGGTTCGATATATATTCCCAATCACGTCTCGCAGGACGCGGGCGGGTCGGAAGCCTCGTGCCGGGCCGTGTTCGTCGGCTTGGCCTGCGGCCATCGGTCGATGCTTGGGACTTCACCTCATTTGCGATTGCAGTGGTCGCTGCCGACGAGGCGGTATCTCGCGAGCGTAGTCCAGATGGATGGACGCGTGAGATCGGGCTGACGGTTGCCGTCTCCTCTCCGGATTTCTGGAACTCGCAGCGCGGTCGGCTGACCCAGGCGCTCCGCTTCCTCTCAGGAGACATCTGGGAATTGAATTTTATCGGGGACGGCGCTGCTCCGACGACCAGTGATCCGATGCGACTGCGCAACGAGGACATGATCTGTTTGTTGTCGGGCGGCATGGACAGCCTGATCGGCGCAATCGACGTCGTTGAGGAAGGACGCAACCCGCTTTTCGTAAGTCAGATGGCGAAGGGAGACACCGCGAACCAAAAGATGTTCGCGCAGACTATCTCACCTCATAGCCTGCACCTTCTGCTCAACCATCATGCCCGACCGCCTGGGCCATCCGAACGATCCCAGCGCGCCCGCTCCATTGCCTTCTTGGGCTTCGGCGTGCTGGCGGCGACATGCCTGCGGCGACATCACGATGGCGATGAGGTCGAATTACGCATTCCGGAGAATGGTTTCATCAGCCAGAACGTCCCACTGACTCCACTGCGCACTGGGAGCCTCAGTACTCGCACGACACATCCATATTTCCTGCGCCTTATCCAAGATACGCTCGATGCGGCTGGCTTACGGGTTCGCGTGAACAACCCCTATGAGCATAGCACGAAAGGCGAAATGCTTTTGGGTTGCACGAACCAGTCTCTTCTAAAGCAACTGGTTGGCGATTCAACCAGTTGTGGGCGCTATTCCCGCACGGGCTTCCAGCATTGTGGTCGCTGCGTCCCCTGCCAAGTGCGACGCGGCGCCTATCTGGCTTGGGGGCAGGACGATGACACCGTTGGTCGTTACAAATACGAACAGTTAGACCAAGATGACGTCCGCCACGCCCGGTTTGATGACGTCAGATCCGTCGCCATCGCTGTTGAAACGGTGAGCCGACATGGCATCGAAGAGTTGATCGGCGGTGCGATGAATGCCCGTTTACTCGGTGACATTACCCTCTATCGAGAGGTCGTCCGGCGTGGCATCGCGGAACTCTCCGCTCTCCACGCCCACCTAGGTGTCCCTTGATTGACTTCCATTGCCATCTTGATCTGTTTCCTGATCCTCAGACCGTCCTTGAGGGAATCGATGCGAGAGGGACGTATGTATTGGCGGTCACGACCACGCCCAAGGCTTGGCGCGGGACAAAGAAGCTGGTTGGCGATCGCAAGCGAGTTCGGGTGGCACTAGGTCTGCATCCTGAACTTGTTGCACACCGGCATCAAGAATTGCCCCTGCTATGCGGCCTCCTTCCCGAAGCTCGATATGTGGGCGAAATTGGAATTGATGGTAGCCCGCCACATAGAGATTCGCTCGACTTGCAGAAAGCGGTCTTCGATCGCATCCTCACTGAATGCGCTGCACTCGGCGGACGCGTGATGACGATCCATTCCCGCGGTGCGGCCTCAGCAGTTTTGGATGCGTTAGAACGTCGACCGAACGCCGGCGTTCCTATCCTTCATTGGTTCAGCGGCAGTACGAAGGAATTGACCCGGGCGGTTCAAATCGGATGCTGGTTCTCCGTAGGCCCCGCAATGCTGAAATCTCGAAAAGGCCGCGAATTGGCCAGCGCAATGCCGATCGATCGGATGCTGACGGAAACGGATGCACCTTTCGCACGAGACGGAGAGCACCCGTTGATGCCGTGGCAGGCATATGATTCTCTACTCGTGTTGGAAATGCTTCATGGAGTAGATCAGAAGACGCTCGCCCTGCAGATGAAAAAAAATCTGAAACGGCTTGCACAATACGCAACGGCTTAGGTTGTACGTGTCCCCCTGCAGCATCACTCGGCGGTAGGGTAATAACGGTACGTCTTGCCGTCCCAGCGCCGGTATACGAAGTCCCCATCGATGGCGGCATTGATGGACGTCAAGGTGGTCTTCAAGGCCTTGCGCTTGAAGCCATGATCGACCAGCCGGTTGTACAATATCGACCACGCGAGACAGGAATCCGAAAACGTCACAACGTCGGCGGTCGATCCGAACAGGTAACCGAAAACGACCCCCGCCTTGGTCAGTGCCTTCGCCAATTCGCCGTCACCGCCGCCGCAGGTTGCCATCACCAGCGCCTTCTTCGGACCCGACGCGGGCCGCACCAATTCGGCAAACTTCGCCCAGCTTAGCGGGGTCCCGTTTGTCATTTGAATGCCTTTGGAGTCGCCGTGTGACGAAAAATGCAGAACCTCGAAATCGCCCTCGGCAGCTTCCTTTATTGCCCGCTCGACGAGCGTTGGCGTGAAGGCAATCCGATATTCCGTTTTAATGTCGAGAATCTTCAAAATCTCGTTGGCCGCATGCCCGTCCAAGCGTCGCTCGTAAAAATCTTTGGAATGCAGCGACTCCGCAATGAAAACACTTTTGAGCATGCCTGCCCCTTCCCCCAATTTATGGCGCCTGCCTCAGCGCGGCTTTGGGGTGCGAATAGCATAATAAGAAGGACGGAAAACCCGGCGCCAAATATAAGCCCAAGCGTCTGCCCGTTCACTCAGGCTCGTTCTCATCGCAAATGGCGGGAAGGCAATCTGTCCACGACGTGCGCCGAAGTAGGTAAGTCCGCTCATGGCTCCAACGAAGCAATTTCCTCGGCAGTCATATTCTGTTGCCTGAGTTCGAGAATCTCATCTCGCGAAAACGAAATCGCTTTGTAAGGATGCATCCCGGATAACAGCCGTTCGCGCAGTCGACGATTCCAGGCGATGGTGAAGGCAGGAAAGCGCCGGACACCCAAATCGATCTCCTGACCATTGCGGATGACGGCGATACGATCAGTCTCTTTGATCCACTCGATCTTCGGATCGGGAATGAAATAGATTTCGGGTTCCTGGGCGCACGACGGCGTGATGCAGCAGTAGCGTCCATCCGACACGATCACACTGTGCAACACGAAATCAAGTCCCTGCAGCCACCACCCCGTCACCGCCTTCGAGCCGCCCGTCTGATCATGGGCTTCATACCACCAGCAATTTTCATGACAGCGATTGGCCGGCATGCGCATCCAGGCCATATCTTCGGGCGACATGCGCGGAACAAGCTCGAGGTCTGCATCCAGCAATTCTTCGACCAGCGCCGCTTCCCAAGCGCTCGGAGGGGCCATCCAGCTTTCCGCCTGTTCGAGCAGTCGCCGTCGTTCCGCTTCCAACCGTCGCGTCCCTTCACCCACAGTTTTTCCTCCGCCCCGAGCACTGAACCAGTCCTAAGAGCCACCTCCAAGCAAAACTGGTATGACCTTAAAACTAGCGGACCGAAACCGCCTCCCGTTCCAGCTCGCCAGCGATAAAAATCAGGCGTTGAATATACGGATGAGAAAGCCCGAAACACCATCGATCGGGGAGGTCCGACTGTGCATTCGCAAACGGCCCCAAAGCTGCGGCGGACGGACCAGCAATGGTGCCCATCCGGTCTGCGCTATGTTCCTTGGTCATGGCATCGCTCCTTCAAACCTTGCACGCATATAGAACAAAACAGGAACATTGTCAATATTCGCCACAAATCGGGACTCGTTCATCTCATTACGTTCGAACTGGTTCCAATTGATGCTTATCTCCTCTCAGGCTTGCGCTATCGCGTCGGCTTGAGGGGATCCCATGGCCAAAAAGACATATGAATTCGCGATCGACGATGCGTTGGGCACAGCCGATAATCTCACGGCTTTCGCCAATGAACTGGCGGGCGATGCTCCGCTCGCCGCTGCATTGACGCCCCACCTGGAGCCGCTTGCATCCGGACGCACCCTCGACTCCGCGGCGATCTGGAACTTGCTTTTCGAAGCGAGCGCCGCAGCCGTTCCGGCGCCAGCCGATGGTACGGACGGCACCGAATGACCTGGCTCCTCCGTCAAATTTCGATCGAAGGCTTTCGCGGCATCAACAATGCCGGTTCGCCGCTTGAACTCAGCTTCCACACCGAAAAAGTAAATTCAGTCTTTGCGCCGAATGGCGTCGGAAAGAGTTCAATTTTCGAGGCTGTTACCTTTGCATTGACGGGAGCCATCCCGAAACTCGACGCGCTTCCCGCCGCCGAGCAAGGCGGCTCTTACTATCTCAATCGCTTCCACCCCGGCAACAGCGGAACAATCACGCTCTCACTCCAACCCGGGCAAGCGGGTCCTGCGATCGACGTCAGCGTGATGCGTAGCAGCGCCGGGGTCAGAACCGTTACTGTCAGCGATGGCCGCGACGGCGAAGCCTTGCTCGGGGAACTCAACCGCGAGTTCGTACTTCTCGATGCCAAGACCTTCCAGCGCTTCATCGACGATACGCCCCTGAACCGCGGCCGATCCTTCTCCGGGCTTCTCGGGCTTGGCCAATATTCCGCTCTACGCCAGTCCTTGCAAACACTCGCTAACACGCGCGCGTTCAACAATCACTTCGACTTCAACAGCAAGAATGGCCGCAAGCTACTGATCGAAGACCAAATTGGTCAGGAGCGCGCTGCCATCCGCGAATCCTATCTTCACCTCGTTGGCGAAGATGCAGGCCACCTTTCGCACGCCGAATTACAGACCAAGGCGCATGCGATTCTGTATAACATACCCCTCATTCAGCCGAGGTGCGCTGGAAAGACTTTCGATCAGATTTCGGCGGACGAGTGCCTCGTGTCGGTGCGCGAAGCCGAGGGCGGCCCCGACCGGGATCGTCTCGCCCAGCTGCTGCGCGACGAAGATTGGTGGAACAAGGCGATCGCCGCCTTGCCGACAAGCGACCAGGTTACCGGGCTCGTCGATATCGCCCGCGAACGCGACACGGCGCTCGCGCAGACACAGGGCGAGACGTTTCTTCGCCTTTACCGCACAGCGAAAGAAATCACCGAGAGCGACGCCTGGGCCGACAAGTCCATCTGTCCGGCGTGCGATCGAACAGGCGAAACCTCAGTCCTCGACCACGCGAGGCACAAGGTCGCACTTTACGACGCGGTGACCGCCGCATCCGACAAGCTCCTCAAAAGCTGGGCGGCCGCAGATTGGGATAAGATCGGGGAACTGGAAAAGTCATTGCAGCAAGAGGGTGAAGCGCTCTTGATCCCGGCGGCCAAGTCCGGAATTGCAAAACAGGAATTCACCGAGCCGACCGCGATCCACCTGCAAACCCGCGTCGATATCCTGCGCACCCGCGCCGCATCCGCGCTCGCGGCAACCGTGGCGGCAAAGGATGAGATCGAAAAAAGGCTCCCCGCATCGCTGGTGGCCGTGACCGAAAAGGTCGAGGCCGCGCGCCGGCTGCAGACTGCCTTCACGAAGCTCGATCAACTCCTGGCGGCGCTGGCAGCGCTCGACGTCGAGCTCGACCGTATCGAGCGCGTGCGGACCTTCCTTGCTGATGCATCGGGCGCTTTCTCGCAAGCCGAGTCCGAGGCCGCCGCACGGCGGCTCGCGGCGGTGGAACCGCTATGCCAGGATCTTTTCCAGAACATCATCTTCGATCCGGTGGTACCTGCCATTTCGAAGCGCGCGGGTGGCGAGGACCTCCAGCTTTCGCTCGCAATGTTCCACGACCATAGCAACGTCTCGGCCCAATCGCTGCTTTCCGAGAGCTTCCGAAATGCCTTTGCGATTTCGGTCTATCTGGCGGCCGCGTCGCTCTATTCGGGCGCCGCGAAATTTCTGCTCTTGGACGATGTGACCTCGAGCCTCGACGCGGGCCATCAATTCCATTTGATGGAAGTCATCCGGACCCGCTTCAGCCGCCCCCTCACGCTCGATGGTCCGCAGGTCATTCTGCTCAGCCATGACACATTGCTCGAGAAATATTTCAATACCAACGGCTCGACGGCGGGCTGGTCGCATCAACGGATCGAAGGGACGCCGAGGACTGCGGTGCTGCCGCAGTCGAATGCGGTCAATCGCGTTCGCGACGCCACGCTCGACCTGCTCAACGCCGGTAACGCGCAGGACGCCGCGCCGCGCATCCGTCAATATATCGAGTATATGCTCGAAGACATCATCATACGGTGCAAGATCCCGGTACCAATGGATATCGCGCTCGGCGACGATCGAAGAATGGCGGGCCTTTTGATCGGCGCTATCGACGCGCAGGTCAGGTTGCATGGCAACGCAAACAGTCTCATTCTGACCGCGGCCCAAGTGCAAGGCCTCAACATCGCGGTTGCGACGATCACCGCAAATTTCCTCTCGCACTGGAGCAGTGGACAGACGCAGGCTTTTGCACCCGGCGCCTTGTTGGGGGTGATGCAGGCGATTGACAATTATGCCCAATGCTTCAAGTTCGAGCCCGCCCCGGGCCAAGGCTTTCGCTATTATCGGTCACTCAGCCAGCAATAATCGGATCGGCGCGGCCATCTTGGCGGAGACAAGGCGGACAGGCCATTTGACGCGATTACGGCCCCGCACGCTTCCGAATATCCCACACGGGAATGCCGGTTCCCGGGAAAATGATGCCCCCGGCAGGCAAGGCCTCACGGGTTAGATCAGCCGCACAGCCTACGCCAAGTCGAAGGTCGGCTTTCGGGTGCTAGCCGACGCTGGTCGCAATGGCCGACATGAGGCGCGTAGCTGAAATTGTGACCATTCTCACCTGTCGCACCTCTCCCCAACTCGGCCCTTTTGGATTGGGAGAGTATACACCGTGGTCCATGTACGCCGTCGGTTCGAGCACGGCCAAGCAACTCGCGCGTTGCATTGAGCGCGTATCGCTCTGGGCAACGCACAATCCTCCTGCCCTTTAGCCGCCTGTCTGACGGACGACGCAACGGAATCCGATATGGCTGGTGGCATCATCGACAGGCTGCGGATGCCTCGCGGCGGGTCGGTAACGCTGACAATAGTTGGGTGCGCACAGGTGCGAGCCTCCCTTCAGGACCTTGCGCCCGATCCTGACCTCGGGAGTGCAAGGGTCGCGGCTCCCGACTTCCCTTCCCCCTCGCGGATTGGCCGGCACGCAGCAGGCGCCCTTGAATTTCTTCTTGGGGATCGACGGCAGTGACCACCAGTCGAGTGTCCATTCCCAGACGTTGCCGATCATGTCGAACAGCCCATGATCGTTGGCCGGATAGGTGCGAACGGGCGACGTCCTTTCCCAGCCATCGGGCGACAGATTCTCGTAGGGAAACATCCCGTGCCAATAGTTCGCCAGCACGGCGCCGTTCGGGGCGAGCTCATCGCCCCAAGCGAACTCCCGTCCGTCGAGCCCTCCACGCGCGGCGAGCTCCCACTCGGCCTCGGTCGGCAAGTCCTTGCCCGACCATCGCGCAAAGGCGAGAGCGTCCTGATAGGCGACCTGGACGACGGGATGATCCTCCAGCCCTGCCAGATCGCTGTGAGGCCCCCAAGGATGGCGCCAATCGGCGCCAAAGCTGAAGCTCCACCATTGGGTAAAGTCGTTCATGCGGAGAGGGCCGCACGTCTTGTCGAAGACCAGCGATCCCGGCCGCGCCATCTCAGGCGGCATATCGGGGTAGTCGCGCGGATCGGGTGCGATTTCGGCCAAGGTCACATGGCCGGTCGCCTGAACAAAAGCCGCGAATTCCCGGTTGGTTACAGGCGTCTCGTCGATCCAGAACGGATCGACGCGGACCTTCCTGACCGGGCTTTCTTCGGGGTAGAAGCTGTCGGACCCCATCGCGAAAGAGGCGCCGGAGATGAACCGCATCCCCGGCCGCGCATCGGCGAGATCGCGCATATGCTGTGGGTCATTGGCAGCCATGGGGCTTCGTTCCGTTCCGATCCTCAATCCGCCACGGTAAAGCCGACCTCGTTCACCTTGCCTTGCAGAACGCTGCCGTCGATCGTGTAGGCATCGTTGACGGGTGTAAGCGTGTCCAGCCCTATGTCCATTCCCTCGCGCAGCGAATTGCGCGTAGCGATCGTGCGCCCGGCGTGGACCGACGCGGCATCCCGCCCATCCACGAATAGCCGGAATTCGCCGCCCGATCCCGGGACCGGACGGGCGATCCGGAACGTCAGGCGCACCCGATGACGACCGGCGGACAAGGTACCCTCGGCGCGCATGCTATACTGCTCCGCCCCCAGCGCATTATAGTGAAAGACCGGCACGCCCCGTTCCAGATACAGGGCATAGCCTCCAAAGCGGCCGCCGTGGGTGACGATCACACCATTGGCCCGGTCGCGATCGATTTCAACATCGGCTTCGATGCTAAAGGACTTGCCGACCAGATTGGGCGCCGCGGTCGTCGGCAGGCGCGATATCGCGCCCCTGAAGATCAGGTTGTTCCCCGTGGGTAGTGCCGACGGGCGCCCTTTGGCCCCCTCCCAAGGCGCGTGAATCGGCAGGATATTGTTCGCTTTGGCCTCGGCCCAGAACAGGGCCTGCATGTCCTTCAGCTTCCGGGGATTGCGCTTCGACAGATCGACCGCCTGCGCATAATCCGAGCGCAGGTCGTAAAGCTGCCATTCGCGATCGGCAGCGCCCGACTTCTGGTTCGGCTTGAAGAAGTCCCACGGCGCCTCGAGCGGGACCGTGCCGGCCCACCAGCCATCATGGTAGATGCCCAGATTCTGCATCGTCTCGAACACTTGCGTCCCGCGGCGCGATGGAGCAGCGGCGTCCGCGAAACTATAGACCATGCTGATCCCATCCAGCGGCTTTTGTCGCACGCCGTCAAGAGTTTCGGGGGCCGCGATGCCCGTCGCTTCCAATATCGTGGGAACGATGTCGGATGCGAAATGAAACTGCGGCCGCACGGTTCCGACATCCTTGATCCGCGCTGGCCACGACATGACCAGATCGTTGCGTACCCCGCCGAGATGCGAAGCGGTCTGCTTGTAATATTGAAAGGGCGCACCCATCGCCCAGCCCCAGCCGGCTGGATAATTGCCGTAGGAGGCGGCGCCGCCCAGATCGTCGATATGAGTCAGCATTTCTTCGACCGATTCGTCGAACCGGTTCATGAAGGCCTGTTCGAAAAGCGATCCGGTGCCGCCCCCCTCCGCGCTGGCGCCGTTGTCGCCCTGGCTGAAGATGACGAGCGTATTGTCCAACGCGCCCGACTGGCGCAGCGCCGTGATCAGCTTGCCGATCTGGGCGTCGGAAAATGCGAGCTGCGCGGCATAGACTTCCATCATCCGAGCGAACAATCGCCTCTGCTCCACCGAGAGCGACGACCAGGCCGGCAGGAAGTCCGGCCGCGGCGTCAGCTTCGCGTCCGCCGGGATGATGCCCATGGCCTTTTGCCGCCGAAACGTCTCTTTGCGAATTTCGTCCCAGCCAGCGTCGAACCGCCCCTTGAAGCGCGCGATCCATTCCCGGGGCACATGATGCGGAGAATGGGTCGCGCCGGTCGCGAAATAGATGAAAAAGGGCCGCTCTGGCGACAGTTGCCGTTGCTGCCGGATCCATTGCGATGCGTGATCCGCTAGGTCGGCGTCCAGCAGATAGCCCGGCGAACCGGGCGGCGCCACCGGTGTCGTACCGCTATAAAGGGCGGGATGATATTGATCGGTGTCGGCACCGATGAAGCCATAATAATCTTGGAAACCCATGCCCGTCGGCCAGCGGTCGAATGGGCCTTCGGGCCCTTCCTCCCAATCCGGAATGAGGTGCCATTTCCCGAAGGCGGCGGTGCGAAATCCCGCCCGCAGCAGCGTTTTGGCAACCGTGCCCGCCGACGGCGGAATGAATCCGGTGTAGCCCGGATAGCCAGTCGCAGCATTGGTGACGCGCCCCATGCCGACATTGTGCGGATTGCGTCCGGTTAATAGCGCGGCGCGGGTCGCCGAACAGATCGCGCTGTTGTGATAGGCGTTGTAGCGCAGCCCGCGGCTGGCCAAGTCATCATAGACGGGCGTCGGAACCGGTCCGCCAAAGGTCGAACTGGCACCGAAGCCGACGTCATCGGTCAGGATCACCAGCACATTGGGCGTCCCCTTGGCGGGCACCGCCGCCGTCGGCCAGGTCACGGAGATGTCTGGCGCCGACGTTTGCGCCAAAGTCGGCACGAGCGGCGTCAGTGCGAGCGCCGTCAGGCTTGCTGCCCAAATGGGGCGGAGTTTGCCTGTCACGCATGCCCCTTTCCGGAAGGGGGCAGCCGCGGTCCACCGCGGCCGCCGAAAGCTGGTCAGAACCTGAATGTCACGTCGGCGCCATAGGTCCGCGGCGCGCCATAGGAACCGCGGATCCCGGTGCCGGCCGCCACGACGTCGTCGAAATAACGCTCCTTGAACAGATTGTTGACCCACAGGCCAACCGACCACCCGCCGTTGCCGGGCTCATATCCGATCCGCCCGTTGACGAGGTGATAGGCTTTCTGGCGCAGCACATCGGTCGATGGGTCGGCGACGAAATCGAAATTATAGGCACCCTTGTAAGAATAGGCGATGTTGACGGGTATCGTCCCTGATCCCGCCGGAATGGCATAGTTGAGCGACGCATAGGCCGAGAATTTCGGCGCGCGCAGCAATTGCTCGCCCTGCGCATCATAAGCGATATCGATCATGCCGGGCCCGCTGCCTCCAGGCTGGAGGGCACGAAACACCTTCACCGTGGCAAGGTCGTAATTGCTATATTCGGAATGCTGCCAGGCAAAGCCGCCGGACAGGGTCAGGTCGTCCGTGACGCTCCAGTTCAAGTCGGCGTCGACACCATAGAGGCGAGCGTTCGCGGCGTTCTGGGTGATGATCACTGCGCTGCCCTCGGTGGCCGCGCGCGACACCTGGAGATCCTTATAATCGTAATTATAGCCCGAGAGCGTGAGCCGCACCCTGCGGTCGAACAGGCTGCTCTTCAGGCCAAGTTCGTACATGTCGAGCACCTCGGGATTGACCGGGCCCGGGCCGCCATAGGGATAGTTATAGCCGCCGCTTTTGAAACCGCGCGCGAACTTCGCGTAGAGCAGGGTATCGGCGAAGCTATACTCGATCGTCGCGGTCGGCGTGAACTTCGACCAGGACGCCTTGTCCGAATTGGAGGGCGAAACGGTCGGAATACCCAGATAGTCCGAGGGCGTCAGGTTGACCGATTTCTTGTCGGTCGTATAGCGCCCACCCACGACAAGTTTGAGCGAATCGGTCAGATTCCAGCCTAGCTGGGCAAAGCCCGCATAGGAGGTGGTTTCGACGCGTTGATGCCCCTGCGAAAAAAGTCGCGTACCATTATCGATAAAGATATCGTAGCCGACCTTGTCCTTGAAGAAATAGGCGCCGGCGATCCATTCGATCGGGCCTCCGTTGTCCGAACTGATCTGGACTTCCTGCGCGAAGGTCTTCGCCCTTTCCTGGATGAAGGCATCGACCAGCACCGTGCTAGTGCCGTCGCCGTCGAAGTTCAGCACATTCTTCAGATTGGCGTAGCTGGTGATCGACGACAGGCGCGCGCCGCCAAGGTCGATTCCCAGATCGAACTCACCGGCAAACTCGCGCTTGGTGATCGGCTTGGTGACCTGCGTTGACACCTGCTTCAGGCCGATGCCGGTGGTGCCACCGCGAACGATCCCGGTGTGATATTGCAAGGGGCCGAGCGCGACCGTGTCGTTGCCCGCTTCGTCATTCTGCCGCCAATAGCTCAGCGTCAGATTGGCATCGACGGTGCCATTGTCGAAACGCGCCTTGCCGCGCACCGCCGAGAGGCTCTTGTCATCCCATTCGCGCCGTCCGCGCGGGTCGATGTTGGCGGCAAAGCCGTCCCGCTGTTCTGTCAGTCCCGCGATGCGAATCCCGAAATTGTCGGACAGCGGCATGTTGCCCATCGCTTGCGCCGTCAGCTGATTATAGTTGCCATAGCCGATCTTGAACATGCCCTCGGCATCGTTGCTCACCTCATTGGTGATGACGCGGATGGCGCCCGCCGACGCGTTGCGGCCGAACAGCACGCCCTGCGGTCCCTTCAACACCTCGACCCGTTGGACGTCGAAAAGGTCCATCGAGATCGCGGTCTGACGCGAGATATAGCGTCCGTCGATATAGGTCGCGACGCTGGGATCGAACCCGTTCTGAAGCAGGCGGCTGCCCACGCCGCGGATGAAGGGCTGAACGTTGGGACCGGTGTTGTTGATGACCAGTGCGGGGGTCGCGACCTGAATGGCCTGAACATTGGTGATGCCCGAGGTCGCGAGCGTCTCGCCGCTGAAGGCCGAAATCGCGACGGGCACGTTCATCAGGTTTTCGTTGCGGCGTTGCGCCGTGACAATGATGTCGCCCCCGGCCGGGTCGGCCTGCGCCGCCTCTTCCACGGGTTCGGTCGACTGCGCCGGTGCCGCATCGCGAGCCGGATCGGCCGTTTGCGCGCTGGCGGCCGCGGGTACCGCCATGATCGCGAGCGGCGCCAGCAGGGTACCCGTGCGTGCGCTCGAAAGCCATTCGCGGCGCTTGCCAAAATGCTTTTTCATAACCCTCTCCTCTACCCTTTCCGTCGCGAAAGGCGGCGGCGTCGGTTCGCCCGGTATTCCGGGTCGAGAATATGTGTGTGGTCGCGCGCCTCATCCTTGGGAGAGGTGGCCCACCGTGAAATCCGCGCAGCTACTCGGCGCAAATGCTCATTTTTCCATGTCAAAGGTGACGCTCGCCAGTTCGCCTTGGAACTTGCTGGTCGCGATCGTGTAATCCTTGTTGACGGGAGAGATCGTATCCTGCCCGACGTCGAAGCCCTCATAGAGCGATATGCGCGCGAAGAGCGTCGCGTCGATCCGTCCGGAACCGACCTGCTTGCCATCGACGAACAGCGTCATCGTGCCGCCCGATCCGCCCTTGGGCTCGTCGCTCTTGAACACCGCTTTCAGCTTGTGATTGCCCGCGGTTATCGCCTGACCACCACGCACCTGATATTGGCGCTGACCGATCGCATTATAGTGGAAAACCGGCACACCTCCGTCGAGATAGAGGGCATAGCCGCCGAACTTGCCGCCATGCGTCACGATCACGCCCTCGGTCTGCGCATCCTTCAGCGTCATGTCCGCAGTGATGCTGTAGCTGTGGCCGATCGTCTCCGGCGCCGCGCGCGGCGGCACGCGGGTCAGGCCGGGCTTGAAGGTGAAGCTGGTGCGGTTGCCGCGCATGGTCGGGACGCCAGCGGCGCCTTCGGTCGCGCTGTGGATCGGCAATATCTTGTTGCGCGCCGCCTCCGCCCAGAAGATCTGCTGCATCTCGAGCAGCTTCTTGGGGTTGGACTTGGCGAGATCCTTCGACTGCGAATAGTCTTCCGCGATATGATAGAGTTCCCAGTTGCGATCGTTCGGATCGCTGGTCCCCACCGACTTGAAGAATTCCCACGGGGCATTGGTCGGCGTGGTGCCCGCCCACCAGCCGTCATGATAGATGCCCAGATTCTGCATCACCTCGAACACCTGCGTGCGCCGCCGCGACGGCACCTTTGGCGCCGTATAGGTATAGGCCATCGAAATGCCGTCGATCGGCATCTGCTGCGCGCCGTTCAGCACCGTCGGCGCCCCGACGCCCGTCGCTTCGAGGATCGTGGGAACGATGTCGGTCACATAGTGGAACTGCGGCCGCAGCGTGCCCACATCCTTGATTTTCTGCGGCCAGGATATGATCATCCCGTCGCGCAGCCCCCCGAAATGCGAGGCGGTCTGCTTGTAATACTGGAACGGGGTGTTCATCGCCCAGCCCCAGCCCGTCGGATAGTTGCTGTAGGTCTCGGGTCCGCCGATCTTGTCGATATTTTGCAGCAGATCCTCGAACGGCTCGGCATATTGGTTGATAAAGGCCTGCTCGTAGAGCGAACCCTGCTGTGCGCCTTCGCCGCTCGCGCCATTGTCGCCCTGCACGAAGATGATCATCGTGTTGTCGAGCTGCCCCTCGGCCTTGAGGTGATCGAAGACCCGTCCGATCTGTGCATCGGCATAGGAAAGCTGGGCCGCATAGGCCTCCATCTGCCGCGAAAAGACTCTCTTCTGATCAGGCGAAAGCGACGACCAGGCGGGAATGAAGGGCGGCCTGGGCGTCAGCTTGGCGTCTGACGGGACGATCCCCATCTTTTTCTGCCGCGCGAAACTTTCCTCGCGCATCGCGTCCCAGCCCTGATCGAACTTGCCGCGAAACTTCGCCAGCCATTCGGGCGGCGCCTGGTGCGGCGCATGATTGCTGCCGGTCGCATAATACATGAAGAACGGCTTGTCGGGCGCCAGTTGCCGCCGTTGGTCGATCCACGTTACGGCGCGGTCGGCCAGATCCTTGTCGAGGATGTAGGTCGGATCGTCATGCGGCGGTTCGACCGGCGTCGTCCCGTTCATCAATGACGGCGCGAACTGATCGGTGTCGGCACCGATGAAGCCGTAATAATAGTCGAAACCCTGCTGCGTCGGCCAGCGATCGAACGGTCCGACCTGGCTTTCCTCCCATTCGGGGACCAGATGCCACTTGCCGATGGCCGCGGTCATATAGCCGTTCTGCTTCAGAATTTCGGCGATCGTTCCTGCCGATTTGGGCATCACGCTCGTATAGCCCTCATAACCGGTCGGCGCGTTCGTCACCGTGCCCATTCCGACCCTATGCTCATTGCGGCCGGTCAATAATGCTGCGCGCGTTGCCGAACAGATCGCCGAATTGTTGTAGCCCGTGTAGCGCAAGCCCCGCTGGCCGAGCGCGTCGAAGTTCGGCGTCGGAATGGGGCCGCCATAGGCCGTCGTCGCTCCATATCCGACGTCGTCGGTCAGGATCAGGATCACGTTCGGCGCGCCCTTCGGTGCCTGCGGCGACTTCGGCCAACGCGCTTGCGTATCGGCGGCGACCCGTCCTGCAAATTCGGAGGTCGGAATCTGTGGCTCCGGCAGCACAGTCTGGGCCATCAGCGCGGCCGGCATCAGCGCTGCGACCCCGGCCTGCAGCCTTAGTGCCGCCTTCGAACCCAACGACCGACCCAAAGGGCGAGACAGCATCGCAGATAGTCGGTCACGAAGTCGCAAGCGCATTGTTCACTCTCCTGTCGCCGAGCCGTTTTCTGGCCGGCTTTTCTTGGGCAGTGGGCAGCGCGACTCGTGGCGCCTTCGACCGCTGAACATTGCCTAATTGAAATTAGGTTTTAACGCAAGTGATACATTATGAAACTTGCGCGTCGGCAGCGTGTCCGGCCCTCACCGTCGCTACTGCAGAGAGTTTAGTGGCTGCTCAGGCCTGCGAGGTCGGCATGCTCCGAACGGCGTTGCCGGAGAACGGCGCTGACATGGCCGACGCGATCTGTTCGAGCGTGTCGGATAAGGCCACGTCCAGCCCCGGACCGGCGCCCTGCTCGAACGACTTATGGTTTATCAGGACGGCAAGAAATCCGAGCACGGCGACGATCAGGCGCCGGACGATCACATCCTCCGGCAAGTGATCGAGACGCGCGCGAATCAGTTGCTGCACCCGATATAAATTGACCGGCGCCGGCAGTTCGGGCGGATCGGCGATCGGACCGACAGGCGGCCGGTATCGCAAAAGATATTGAGCCAGAAACTCGGCGTAGCAGTAGCGGCCGTCGCGATCCGCCAAATCGATATGCGGCAAGCAGATGATATCCATCAAGGTCCGCATGTCGTCCAAGAGCCCGCCATCTTCGGCCCGTTCCAGCATCGCCCCGCGCCGCGCCTCCATCTGGAGCATGCGATGGGTGAACAGGCCTTGCAGAAGCTCGTCCTTACCGCCGAAATGATATTGCACGCTCGAAGTGTTCGCCAGGCCGGCCGCCGCCGAGATTTCACGCAGCGACGTTCCTTCGATACCCCGCTGCGCGAAAAGTCGTTCCGCCGCGATCAATATCCGCGCTTTGGTCCGCTCGCTTCTCGTCACGCTCTGGCTCCATTCATCCTGTTCGGGGCCGGACATTGTATCTCGGCTGCAGCTTGGTCGGACACACCATGCTCCCGCGCCATCGGCATTGACAAGTTCGAATAGCAATTCCAATCTAATCGTAATTAGGCTTACGGCTCCTGAACAATAGCGAGGCAGGGGACGAGAACGGCGGAGAAGGATGTTGGTGATGACGCTGGCCGGAAGCCGCGACGATCGGTCGCTCGCCATTCGTATCGGCGCCCTAGCGGGGACGCTGCTCGTCGTCGCCTTGGGGCTCGCCATGCTGGTCGGCGGCATTGCGCTGCTTCGGCTCGGGGGAACATTCTATTACGCGCTGGCGGGCGTGTTGTTGCTTTTCGCCGGCTGGCTGCGCCATCGCCGCGATCCGCGCGGCAGGATGATCTATGCCGCCTTCCTGTTCCTGACCCTGCTATGGTCGGCGTGGGAGACCCGCGGCAACCCATGGGGCCTGCTGCCAAGGCTTCCTGTCCCTCTCCTCCTCGGCCTGCTTTTCCTTCCCCAACGCGTTTCAAGGCTTTTGTCGCGCCGGCCGATAAGATCAGGAGCAGCGGCGGCGATCGCCATCGGTTGCACCCTCCTCGCCCTCGTCCTGTGGCCCGAGACGAGAGCCCCCGGCGGCCCCACGGTCGCGGGCGGCCGGGCGACGGCGGCAGACGCAGGCTGGGCCCATTTCGGCGGCAGCCTTGCAGGAACGCGCTTCAGTCCCGCCGACGCGATCACGCCCGCTAACGTCGCCGACCTGAAAATCGCGTGGACCTGGCGGGTCGGCACCGTGAACGAGATCGGCAAGGGCGGGTTGCAAGCCACGCCGATCAGGGTCGGCGACGCGCTGTATCTGTGCACCGGCGTCAATGATATCGTCGCGCTCGACGCGGAGACGGGGCGACAGCTGTGGCGCCATGACGCGAATGTCGACCTTACCGGGGTCAAGAGCGCGGGTTGTCGCGGCGTCGCATATTACAAGGTTCCCGGCATGACCGGCGACTGCAGCGAACGGATCATCACGAATACGGTCGACGCCCGGCTGCTCGCGGTCGATCGCCGTTCCGGACGCCGCTGCGCCGACTTCGGCCGAAACGGCGAGGTATCGCTGCTCAAGGGCATGGGTGTCCGCATTCCCGGCTACTATTACCCGACCTCCGCACCGACGATCGCGCGTGGTCGCATCATCGTCGGCGGATGGGTTACCGACAATCAATATTGGGGCGAGCCGTCAGGCGTCATCCGCGCCTTCGACGCCCGCACCGGCCGCTTCCTATGGGCTTTCGACGTGGGCCGGCCGGACGATCATGGCGAGCCCGCCGAGGGCCAGACCTATACGCTCTCGACTCCCAACAGCTGGGGCCCGATGAGCGCCGACGAGACCTTGGGCCTGGTCTATGCGCCGCTCGGCAATCCGACCCCCGACTATTACGGCCGACAGCGGCGTCCGTTCGACGAGAAATACGGGACATCGGTGGTCGCGATCGACCTCGAGACCGGTGCATCGCGCTGGGTGTTCCAGACCGTGCATCACGACCTGTGGGACTATGACACGCCCGCGCAACCGACGTTGATCGACATCGACATCGCCGGCCGACCGCGCAAGGCGCTGCTCCAGCCGACGAAGCGGGGCGAGATATTCCTTCTCGATCGTGAAACCGGCAAGCCCATCGCGCCCGTCAAAGAGCGTCCCGTGCCCCAGCACGGCATCGTAGATGGCGAGCGACTGTCGCCGACCCAGCCCTTTTCCGCGATCGCCTCGCTCGCCGGCCCGCCACTGAGCGAAGCGGCGATGTGGGGCCTCACGCCGCTCGACCAGCTGTGGTGCCGCATCAAGTTTCGCGAGGCCCGCTATGACGGCATCTTCACGCCCCCCGGCCTGACGCCCTCGATCACCTATCCCGGCTATCTCGGCGGCACCAACTGGGGCGGCCTGACGGTCGACGCGCGCACCGGGCGGCTGATCGTCAACATGAGCCATGTGCCCAATTACACGCAATTGATCGCGCGCCGGGAGGCCGACGCCATGGGTGTCGAGCCGGTCCGCCCCGGCGGCAAGGGCAGCTTTGCCGTCATGGCACAGATGGGCACGCCCTATGCCGTCACCAACCATCCCTTCCTCTCGCCGCTGGGAGTGCCTTGCAATCAGCCGCCCTTTGGCCGGATCGCATCGATAGACATCCGAACGGGCAAGATCATGTGGGCCGAAACGCTCGGTACGACGCGCGATGCAGGGCCTTGGGGTATCGCTTCGCATGTGCCGCTACCCACCGGCATGCCCAATACGGGCGGTCCGACTTCGACCGCCGGCGGGCTCACCTTCGTCGGCGCCACGCAGGACCGGGCGATCCGCGCGTTCGAAAGCGCCACCGGCCGGCAGCTTTGGACGGCGCGCCTGCCGGCGGGCGGACAGGCGACCCCGATGACCTACATCTCGCCGCGCAGCGGCCGGCAGTTCGTGGTCATCTCGGCGGGCGGCAACAAGCTGCTCGGCAGCAAGCTGGGCGACACGGTCGTCGCCTTCGCCCTCCCCGAGCAATAGCTGCCGGCGCCAGGCCTGATGACTTCCGCCCGCGTCGCTCGCTTCAGGACGTCGGTGACGTCGGGCTGGACGTAGCTGAAAATTCAAAGCTGACAGGAATCTATGCGTTTGGAGGAATGACGAAAGAGAGAAAGAACGCGTCCGCGATCGGTCGTTTCCAGTCATCCGAAATGATCACGCCCCAGACAGGCACAGCCGCCCGGCGCTGGAGCGAGCCGGGCAGCGCCATGTTTCGACGCCCGCACGATCATTCTGATGTCGCGGACGCCTACCTTCGCTTGTCGTCAGTGTGCGAGCATTCCGGCATCGACCAGATATTCGGCGCCGGTCACATAGGATGCCTCGTCAGATGCGAGGAACAGCACGAGGGCCGACACTTCCTCAGGCGCGGCGATCCGGCCGAGCGGGATTTCGCGCAGGGCGTCGCCGCCGCCTTCGTCGGTTGCCTCGACCATCATCGGCGTCTGGATGAAACCCGGGTGGACCGAGTTCACCCGGATATTGTCCTTGCCATATTCGACGGCGACCGCCTTGCTCATGCCGCGCACCGCGAACTTGCTGGCGACATAGGCGATGCTGGGAAAGCCGTAATTGGCGGCCATGCCGGCGATCGACGAGATGTTGACGATCGACCCGCAGCCGGCGCGCAGCATCGCCGGCAGGACGGCGCGCATGCCATAAAATACCGAATGCTGGTTCACCTGACAAACCTGATCATAACCTTCGTCGGTAAGGTCGGCGGTCGAGGCCATGGGGCCAAGAATGCCGGCATTGTTGACGAGGATATCGACCCGGCCGAATTTCTCCTCGGCGGCCGCAACGACCTTGTCCCAATCCTGCGGCGACGTCACATCCTGTTCGAGGAAGATCGCCGCTGAGCCGATTTCCGTGGCCAGTTGACGACCCATGTCGGCACGCAGATCCGTCAGCACGAGCTTGGCGCCTTCGCGGGCGAATATCCGTGCGTGCGATTCCCCCATGCCGCGCGCCGCACCCGTGATGATCGCAACCTTGCCGTCCAGACGACCCATATTTCTGTCCTATCTTGGAAAAAGCCCTGCCGGACGAACCGGCAGGGCAAGTGTATCAGAATTTCACCGAAATTTCGGCGCCGAACGTCTGGGGCTCGCCCCAGATTGCGGTGTTGAACCCACCGCTAGCGCCTTCGACATATCCCGAATTGTAGTAGAGCTTGTCGAACAGGTTCTTGGCGTAGATGGCAGCCGAGAAGCCGCTGCCGCTAATATCGTCCCAGCTCAGCCGCATGTCGACCGTGACATAACCCGGCAACTGCGTCCGCGGCGTAATCGAACCCTCATTGTTGGAGAAATAGGTCTTGGTCTGCCCGAACACGTCGGTCCGCAGGTTGACCTCGCCCAGATCCTCGGGGACCGGCAGCCCGATCACGGTATAGACCGAACCGGCCCATTTGGGAGCGTCGGTGTAGGTATCGAACGGGATTGTCAGGCCGGCGACGCCGGTGGCGGCCGACAGGTCCACGACATTCTTGGTGAACTTGGCGTCGGTATAGGCGCCGGAAAATCCGAATTCGAACCATGACGCAGGTTTGAAATTGCCGTCGAATTCGAAGCCCTGGATGCGTTTCTCTGGCACGTTGACCGTGAAGGCGGCCGGATTGCCGCCCACCAGCGCATAGATCGAATGCTGGGCATTCTTCACGATCTGGCGATAGGCCGCGATGTTGAACCGCGTTGGCATGTCGCCGAGATAGCCGGCGAATTTATAGCCCAGCTCGAAATCGTAAGTGGTCTCGTTCTTGAAAAAGTTGGTATCGTTGAACGGCACGACCGCGCCGTTGAAGCCGCCCGCACGGAAGCTGCCGCGCTGGGAGAAATAGACCATGTTCGACGAGTCGATCTGATACTGAAGGTTGAAGGTCCAGCTTGGGTCTTTGAGCTTGGCCTTCTGACGCAGCGGCGTGGTGCCGGTGAGATTGAACAGGCTTCCCTCAATCTGGTCGAGCCTCGCCGTTTCCCAGGTGTAGCGGCCGCCCGCGGTCGCCTTCAGCTTGTCTGTCAACTCGTAGCTGAGCTGAGCGAACAGCGCTTTCGATTCCGACCGCTGGTTGTAGAAATAGGCAATGTCGGCCAGCGGCGTCGCCAGTTCGTCGCCGACGATGACGGGAATATATTCGCGCTTCTTGGTATCAGAATAAAAGGCGCCGACGATATATTCGAGTGCCCCGGACTTACCCTGCAATTGCAGCTCGTTCGAAATGGCCTTGACCGAAAATTCCTCGCCGCCCGGCCGGCCGTTGCCGAGGCCGCTGCGGTTATAGAGGTTGAGCGACCCGAAGGGCGAGCCGGAGAGAATGCCAGGGGTCCGCGCGAAGGCGTCGGCCCAGTTGAAGATATTCTTCAGCGTGAGATCGTCGCCGATTTCCAGCTCGGTCGTGTTGGTGACGAAGGCCGTGTGCGCCTTGTGCGGCAAATCATAGCTCAGCCAGACTTCATAGGGATGCTGCTGTTGCCACGCGAGATAGCCCGGCACCGCGCCGGGCCAGGTGCCTTCGCCTTCCGGACCGTCGCCGAGCGTCGGCGCAAAGGGGCTGTTCAACCCATAAACGCAATCGAGGGTCGCCGTCAGCGTGTATCCGTTGTTGGTCTCGCCGCAGGCGTGATAGGAGTAAAGGCCCCCGGCGCCTTCGCTGCCGCCGAAGTCGCTATACTGCGCCACGGTGGTGTTCTTGAAGCCCGACGACGGCTCGATCACCAGGGTCACGCGGCCGGAAACCGCGTCGGTGTCTCCCAGCGTGCTTCCGGTCCTGGCGTTGCGGATATAGCCGTCCTGCTTGTTCCAGTCGCCGGCCAGACGTACCCGCACCGCTTCGGAGAGAGGGATATCGAGCGCACCCTGGAGCTGGATATAGTCGCGTTCTCCGCCCTTGATCGTTGCATAGCCCCCGAACACGTCGCCGGGCTTGGTGGTTTCATAGAGGATCGCGCCGCCCGTCGCGTTGCGTCCGAAAAGGGTGCCCTGGGGGCCCTTCAGGACTTGAACCGAGCTGAAATCGAAGAAGGCCGTCGACGTATTGCCGGCGCTCTGGGGCGCTTCGTTGATATAGGTCAGCACGGCAGGGCTGGATCCGGAAAATGGATCGAGCGTCTGACCGCGCAGCGTGAAGCTGATCTGGTTCGAATTCTGGCCACTCTTCACGATCAGGCCTGGCACGAGCGCGGCGAGATCCTGTTCGCTGGACACGTTGCGATCCTGCAACATCTCGGAATTGAAGGCAGAAACCGAAACCGGAACCTTGGACAGCGATTCCTCGCGGCGCTGCGCCGTCACGACGATGTCGCCAATATTCTCGGCGGGGTTCTCCGCCGGGGACGCGGTGGAAACCGCCTCGGTTTCAGCGTCGGTCTGCGCTGCGGCGGGCGTGACGCAGGCCAGTCCCGCGAGCACGGCGACGAGCGACCCCGATACCGTCAAGGCACCTTTTCCGCGCCGCACCGATCCAGTGTTCGTCGAGCAGATAGCTTCCTTCATCGTCATCCTCCTCAAGATCATTTTTATCGTTCAGAATATGAAATGCGGCCGGAGAGCAGGCCCGGGCCATGACGGGTAAGCCCGGTGCTGTCGGCGAGGCGATCCTGGGGAGCGTTGCCGGACGGATGCGCCACGCCGGGGGTGCCGCAGAGATTGCGTTGATGGTCCATCCATCCTCTCCCGTGAAGCCGCCCGCTTTGCGCGGGTCGAAGCTTTTGCCATCGCGAGTCCATCTCGGACCGACGAACAAAACCTAATAGTAATTAGTCATGATGGCAAGCACATTTAAGTCATTTGTTTGCATGGGTGGTGGCGCAGTCGATTTCGTCTCGGCAGCGCATTAAAGGCCAGACAAACCTTGATTTTATGTCAACTTCTACGGCGGATGAGAAAAGGTTCTACCGCGAATGCCTCGGTAGATATCCGTCTGCCGAGCGGAATTCCACCGCATCCAATATAATCCGAGTTAGGCTATTTTAGTCGCGAATCGGAATTCTTCCTGCAACGGTGAGCCCGAATCCTTCGAGCGCAGCGAGTTTTGGCGTGCTCGACGTCAGCAGCGTCATACTGCGCACCCCCAGATCGAGCAAAATCTGGGCGCCAATCCCATAGTCGCGCGTCGCATTGCTATGGTGATAGGCTGCCCGTCCCCCGGCGATGCGCTTGGAAATGGAATCGGGGGTAGGATCGCGGACGAACACCGCAACCGCCTGCCCCGGATGCTCGGCGAGCGCTGTCAGCGCGCGCGGGACATAGTCGCGGTGCGCTGTCGACCAACCGAGAAGATCGGCCGTCAGATCGATCTGGTGGACCCGGACGAGCGTATCCTTTGCCGAATCGATCTCGCCCTTGACGAGCGCCACATGTTCTCCGCCATCGAGCTCGTTGCGATAGACGTGGATCGTCAGATTGCCGCCATAGAAGCTATCGAATGGCGCGCTGACCACGCGGCGCACGAGCGTCTCGGACTTGCGGCGATAGGCGATAAGATCGGCGATCGTGCCGACTTTCAGGCCGTGTTCGGCTGCAAAGCGAAGGAGTTCGGGCAGGCGCGCCATGGTGCCGTCGTCGTTCATCACCTCGCAGATGACGCCGGCGGGCGTGAGCCCCGCGATCCGCGAAATATCGACGGCGGCCTCGGTATGCCCCGCACGAACGAGCACCCCGCCCGCCCGCGCGACGAGCGGGAAGACATGGCCCGGCGATACGATGTCGGCGTCCGATTTCGACGGATCGACCGCTACTGCGATCGTATGCGCGCGGTCGGCCGCGGAGATGCCCGTCGTCACCCCCTCGCGCGCCTCGATCGAGACCGTGAAGGCGGTGCCGTGCCCCGACTCGTTGCGCGTCGCCATCGGGGGGAGCTTGAGCTGCTGCGCCCGCTCGCCGGTCATCGCAAGACAGATCAGTCCGCGCGCGTGCTTTGCCATGAAATTAATCTGGCGGGGCGTGGCGAATTGTGCGGGAATGATGACATCCCCCTCATTCTCACGGTCATCGGCATCGACGAGGATATAGGGAAGCCCGTCGATGGCGTCCTGAATGATCGATTCAATCGACGAAATACCGTCGGTGGACATCCCAATTCTCCCAAATGGCCGCGATATGCGGCCTGCCCATTGCTACGCCTGTTCACCGGCCAGGAGCGTCTCGGCCATCGCTTTGAGGCGGTTCTTTTGCACCTTGCCGGTGCCCGTTGTCGGTAAGTCACTTGCCTCAATGAACCAGATGTCACGCGGCAGTTTGTAGCGCGCCACCCGCGGCCCGAGAAAGCGCATCACATCCTCGGCTTCGATCCGAGCGCCGTCGGCGCGGACGATCCAGGCGCAGCCACACTCGCCCCAGCGATCGTCGGGCATTCCGATCAGGAAGGCCTGCAAAATATCGGGGTGCGTGGTCAGCAACTGCTCGAGCTCCTTCGGCGACACCAGCTCGCCGCGGCTCTTGTAGACCTCCTTGGTCCGCCCGGTGAGGAAGAGATTGCCGTCGGGACGGAACTGGCCAAGGTCGCCCATCCTGATCCACCCGCCGGGCAGCATGATCTTGGCCGTCTCCTCGGGGCGGCGGAAATAGCCGAGGCTGTTCATGGGGCCGCGCGTGCACAGCTCCCCCGCAGAACCCGGCGGCAGGTCGGCTCCGGTCTCGGGGTCGATCGTCTTGAATTCGGCGATCCGCCCGCCCTCGGCCGCGATGCCCGCGACGCCCGCCTCGACAATGCACCCCTGAGTGGTTGACACGATATCGATCGGATCGCCGGGCTGCGTGCAGACTATCGTCGCGGTAGTCTCGGTCTGCCCATAGCTGGTGAAGATCTCGTCGCAACCGAAGGTCTGCTGGATCTTTTCCCAAACCCAGCTCGGCGTCGGCGCCGCCGCGCTGTGGATCGCGGTGAGACTCGAAAAATCATAGCTGCCGAGTTCGGCCTGCTCCATCAGGGCGATCGTCATCGTCGGCACGCCCATCAGAAAGGTCGCGCGGTGGCGACCGATCGCGGACAGGATCGCCGGCGGATCGAACTTCAGGTGCGGAATGATCGCACCGCCGACGACAAGTCCTGACAGGAGGCCGACCACCAACCCGAAGCCATGATAGAGCGGCAGCGAAAAGATAGCGCGCCGGCCGTCCTCGAACGCTTGGTGCAGGGCGCCCGCATAGGCCGCGCGCAAGAGATTGTCGTGTGTCTGGACCACACCTTTGGGCGAACCCGTAGTGCCTGATGTGAACATGATCACCGCAGGATCCGACGGCTTGCCGAGCGACGGCGCGGTCGATTGCCGTCCTTCATAGAAGGGGGCATAGAAGGCGTGCGGATCGGCGGGGTCGAAAATCAGGCCGCTCCGCAGTCCCGATGCCGCGGCGCATTCCCCGGTCCGCCATCCCGGCAGATGTCGGTCGAGATCGGCGACATAGTTGCGCGACCCGAACCGCTCCATCGTGATGAGGAGCGCGCAATCCGATTCCCGAACGACAAACTCGAGTTCCTCGGGCCGATAGAGCGTGTTCATCGGCACGGCGACCGCGCCAAGACGCCAGATCGCAAAAAGAAGCGGCACGATCATCGGATGGTTGGGCATGATCATGCCGACCCGTTCGCCAGACTGCAGCCCGAAGGCCTCGAACGCCGCGGCGACCTGGCGCGAAAACCCCAGAACCTCGGAATAGGTCATGCTGGTGTCGTCGGTGATGACCAGCGGACGATCGGCGAAATCGGCGACCGCTTTTTCCAGATAGGAATCGAGACTCATCTCGGCCCACTGCGGATGCCGCTGCGCAATCGCGGCGCGTCTGGAACGAACCTCCTCCACCATCAGTGCAATCCTCTTCCCTACCTAACGATGATTATCCTGCATAATGGGATATTTCGTCAAGACGCTTCCGCGAGAATTTCACTGTCATCGATTGCGTCCCGCGATTAAAAGCACAATGCCTCATACACATATCATTGAATAAATGACACTTTTTTTGAAAATCGACGCATTCGCGCCTAGACTCTTCGGATCGTCCGGCAAAATTCCGCTTGCCAAATTTGCCTAATTACGATTAGTCAAATGCAGCAAGGAGAGATGTGATGGATGTTGGACTCGGACTCGTCTTCCAGAATTTGCACGATCGCGTCAGCGATACCGAGGTGTTTCGCAACGAGCTCGCGCTCGCCGCGCGGGCGGAAGACATGGGCTTCGACTCGGTCTGGACTCCCGAACATCATTTCACCGGCTATATGATGACCCCGAATGTCCCCCAGTTTCTGTCCTGGGTCGCGGCGAAGACCAAACGTATCAAATTGGGTACGACGGTCACCGTTCTCCCTTGGCAGAATCCGATCCGGATCGCGGAAAGTTTTCTGCTGCTCGACCAATATTCGGAAGGCCGTTCGATCCTCGGGATCGGACGTGGGCTGGGCAAGGAGGAGTTCGATGGCTTCGGCGTGCCGATGGGCGAGGCTCGCAGTCGCTTTCGCGAATATGCCGAGGCGCTGCTGTCGGCGCTCGAGACCGGCGTTATGGAATATGACGGCAAATATCTGCAGCAGCCGCGCGTCGAGCTTCGTCCGCGCCCCTATGCCAGCTTCAACAGCCGCGTGTTCGCATCGGCGGTGTCGCCCGAGTCGGTGAAGCTGATGGCCGATCTCAACGTTGGCCTGATGATCATCGCGCAAAAGCCCTGGGACCGCGTCGAAGAAGATCTGGCCGCCTATCGCAATCAGTTCCTGGAAATTTCGGGCCGTCCGGCGCCGAAGCCTGTGGTCGTCGCCTTTGTCGCGGTCAACGAGGACCGGACGCGCGCGAAAGAGATGCGCGACAAATATCTCGTCGAATATGCCCGGTCGACGTCGAGTTTCTATCAGTTCGGCAACAAGGAATTCGCTTCGATCGAGGGTTATGAATATTATGCCGCGCTGGCGAAAACGATCGAGAAGAAGGGCATCGAAACCTTCAACGAGTTCCTCGCCGACCTGCAGATCCATGGTACGCCCGACGAGGTGACCGAAAAGCTGCAGTCGATGGTCGAGCGGTTCGATGTCGGCAGCTTCATCATTTACACCTCGTTCGGCGACATGCCCTTCGACGTCGCGCGCGAGAATTACGAGCTGTTCGCGCGCAAGGTGCTGCCGCGCTTGAAGGACATCGACACCACGGTTTCAGCGGAACCACAGCTTTCAGCCGGATAAGGGTGGCGCTCGCCCAGGGAGGCGACAATCGGCCGGCCTGTCCGATTGCGCCGCGTTCGAGCTTTGACCTAAGATCGTATGGCAACGGGCCACTGGCACCGACCGGGAGGCAGGAATGAGCGAAACGACCGACGAGATTCTGTTCGAGCTTCGCGACCACTGTGCGTGGATCACGCTCAACCGCCCCGAAAAGCGCAACGCGCTGACCGAGCCGATGATGGAGGAGCTCAATCGTCGGCTGTGGGAGGCCGACGAGGATAATCGCGTCCGCTGCGTGGTGCTGCGCGCCGCCGGTTCCTCCTTTTCCGCAGGCTATGATCTTCAGAGATACGACCAGCCGGTGGCCGATCAGATAGAGAACCGGCGCGGACGCGCAAAATTCGACGATGATTGCTGGCATCAGGAACGGTCACAGCGGTTGCGCATGGCGCTGTTCGACATGCACAAGCCGGTGATCGCGCAGGTCCACGGTCACTGCCTTGCCGGTGGTACCGACCTCGCCTTTCTCTGCGACATCGTGATCTGCGCCGACGATGCGGTCTTCGGCTTTCCGCCAGCGCGATCGCAAGGGTCGCTGCCGAGCCACATGTGGCTCTATCTGGCCGGGCCGCAATGGGCGAAGCGCCTGCTCCTCACCGGCGATTCGATCCGCGGCGCCGATGCGGCGACGATCGGCCTGGTCCTGAAATCGGTACCGCGCGATAATCTCGACGATGAGGTCGCGCGGCTCGCGGCGCGGCTCGCGCTCATCGACGCCGACCTGCTCAGCGCCAACAAGCGTATCGTCAACATCGGGCTGGAGCTGATGGGGATGCGCACGTTGCAGCGCATGGCCGCCGAAATGGACGCGCGCGGGCATCTGGCGGCCAGCCGCACCGAGTTCAACGAAACCGTGCGCACCGACGGGCTGAAGGAGGCCGTCCGGCGCCGCGATGCGCCGTTCGGCGAGTCGATCATCGAACTATAGGCGGGAGAGAGACGATGGAAGCAGGCGACGGCTGGACCTGCCTTTGGGATGCCAAGGCGATCCTTGGCGAAAGCACTATCTGGGATCATCGCGACGGCTGCGTCTATTGGGTCGACATCGACGCACCGAGCGTGAACTGGCTATCGCTGGCGAGCGGCGAACGCGGAACCTGGGTGCCGCCCTATTGGATCAGCGCGATCGCGCTGCGCGAAAAGGGCGGCTTCATCGCCTCCTCGGCCAAGGGTTTTGTACATGTCGATCCCAAAAAGGGCGTGTGCGAAGCGATCCTGCAACCGATTCCCGACCCCAAGGTCGCGCGCCTCAACGACGGCGTCACCGACAGGGTCGGCCGCTACTGGTCGGGATCGTGCGACGTCAGCCAGTGGGACGAGAGCACGACCGCCGACGACAAGTCGGCCACGCTCGGCGACCTCGACAAGCGAAGCACGGGCGAACTCTACAGCCTCGATCCGGACGGCACGCTTCGGACGGCCGAGCGCAATATTGTGACCGCGAACGGCCCTGCGTTCAGCCCCGACGGCAAGACCGTCTATGTCAATGATTCCATGCCACTCGTGACCTGGGCCTATGATCTGGCCGAGGACGGCACGCTGCACAATCGCCGCGACTTCCTGAAATTCGCGCCCGACGATGGATATCCCGATGGTATGGCGGTCGACGTCGACGGCTGCATCTGGATGGCCTTTTACGAAAGCTGGGTGCTCCGCCGCTTCGCGCCCGACGCATCGCTGGTCGAGGAGCGCCGCCTTCCCGTCCGCCGCGGCTTACGCCCGGCATTCGGCGGCGAAAATCTCGACCGGCTGTTCCTGATTACGGGGTCGGCAGGATATAGTGCAGACATGTGGGCCAGAGAACCGCTCGCCGGCGGGCTGTTCGAACTGACCGCGCCCGGAACGCGCGGGCTGTCCAATATCGCCTTCGCCGGGTGACATTGCCTGTTCCAAATCGCCATTAGGGCAGTATGCAGGCGGGATGAACAAAATGGACCCTTCACGCACGCGCATTCTCGACGCCGCCGCCCGCCAGCTCCGCCTGTGCGGCCTCGCCGGAGCGAAGCTCGCCGATATCGCGAAGCTCGCGGGCATGCTGGCGCCCAGCCTCTATCATCATTTTCCGTCGAAGGATCATCTCGTGGAGGAAGTGATGATGGAAGGCATCTATCGTAACACGCGGTTCATCGTGTCGAAGGTCGAGGTACTAGGCCAGGGCGCGAGCCCGCTCGACCGGCTGCGCGTGGCGATCAAATCGCACATCGACTATTTGCTGACCGGCGACGATTATTCGTCGGCGGTGGCGCGCGTGTTCGATGATCTGCCCGACGACATGCGGCGCCGGGTGCTTGCCGCCTATTCTAGCTTCGACAATTATTGGCGCGACCTTATCGCCGAGGTGCAGCGAGACGGCACCGCCAATGCCGACCTCGATGCGACGGTCGTCGGCAAATTCCTTATCGCGATGCTCAACTCCTGCGCTTCCTGGTATCGTCCGGGCAAGCTGGCTCCGGCCCAGATCGCCGATCAGGCCGCGGAACTCGTCATCTACGGCTTCGCCAAGCGCGCATAAAAAATCGCCGACCCTTTCGGGCCGGCGAGTGGGAGTGTCCAGCGGAAATCGATCAGGCGACCAGCTCGGCGCTCGCGCGGTTCGGCAGACTGATCCGAGGCGCGACTTCCTTCGCGGCGAGTTCGAGCGAGTGGAACCACGGCGACGGATCGTCATAATAATCGTGGCTTTCGATCTGCAGCGTGCCCCAGCCGCCGCACTTGTCGAACAGCTCGTTGATTTTTTCGACCACGGTGTCGGGCGATCCGACGATGAAGACCTTGTCGACCAGGAATTCGAGATCGGCCTTGTCGGGATCGATTCCCGCGTCCTTGGCAAAGCCGTCGATCATGCCGAAGCGGCGCCAGATCGGGATGAGATAGTGATTGAAGCAATAGCCGATCGGCCCCTCCATCACTTCACGCTTCGCTTCGGCATCGGTGTCGCCTACGAATATCGTGTGCGACACAGCGTGCCGCTGCCGATCGGGGGTGAAGCCTGCCTTGATGTTCGCTTCCGAATAGATCTCCCAGTGGCGCTTGAGCGCGTCGAGCCCGGAGAAGATCGACACCGGCTTGAAATTGCGCTCGCCGGCGAGGCGCATCGAGGGCGAATTCTTGCTGAACCCGGTCACCGCGATCTCGGGGAAACCGCCCCAAGGCGAGAAGTCGGCCAGCTTGTGCTGTTCATCTTCCTCGGTAACGGCCTCTTCCTCCTCGGGAAAACCGGCGTTCCAGTATTTTCCCTCGTGGAAGAAGGGCTCGCGGCTCCAGATCTTCTCCATGATGTAGAGGCTCTCGCGAACCATGTCGTTCAGCCGCTCGGTATCCTGCGCTTCCCCGCGAATGCCGTGCATATAGGATGCCGCGGGATATGCGCCGGCGCCGATGCCGAGGAAATAGCGGCCTTCGAGAATCTGCGAGAGCCACCCGATCGTCATCGCGAGCTTGGTCGGATGCTGGTGCGGCAAGAGATGCGCCATCGGCGCGAATTTGATCGTGTTGGTCTGCAGCGCCGCCGCGGCCATGATCAGTTCAGGGTTGGGGATATTCTCCCAGATCTGCGAGGCATGCTCGGAGATCATCATCGACGTGAAGCCGGCCTTGTCGGCCGCGATCGAACTTTGGACACCCCATTCGAACGTCTGCTTCGCGGTGCGGCCCGGACGCATATAGGGGTGAAAAATCAAACCGGTTTCCATTGCCATGGCTTCTCTCTCCTCAATCCGGACCTGCGTCCGCGTCGGTCAAGTCGCGTTCGTCCGCGACCATTGCTTAAGTCATGCGGCTCCATTTGACTTAAGTCAATAGACTTAATCTTTCTCCCATTTGGCGGCCGTTCGCGGACCGGCCGCGGGCAGCACGCCATGCCGGAATTGCAAAATTCCGCCAGAATTTCCCAGAAACTCATCATTGCACTTGCTTGATCGACTATCCGACAGCATTGTTAGTCCGCATGAGGCGCGGAACGCCTGACTTGAATCGATGCGATGACGGCCGGCAACTCCCAAAGATATCCGAACTTTTAAGGCAGGTGTAAAATTGGAAAACGGGGTGGAAATCGAAGCGGGCGCGCCGGGACCCAGCCCGACGATAGAGCCGGGCAGCATCAAGGAGCGCATGGTCCTGATCGGCGAGGTCCAGTTCGCCGAAAACGGGATCAATGGCGCCTCGATGCGCGAGATCGCCTCGAAGGCAGGCCAGCGCAACCATTATGCCGTCCAATATCATTTCGGATCGCGCGAGGGCCTGGTCCGCGCGATCTTCGACTATCGGATGAAGCAGATGGAGCCGCGACGCGAAGAAATGCTGCGCCAGGCTGAGCAGCAGAATCTCCTTCTCGACGCGCGGGCGCTCCTCGACATCGTCATGCTACCGCAGCTCGACCTCGAGGATATCGACGGCAATCATTCCTATGCCAGCTTCCTCAGCCAATATCTGCTTCGCAGCCAATCCACCGAGTTCGGCGATTTCGGGAGCGAATCGCCGCCCCATCTTCAGCGGGTGCTCGATCTGCTGCGCGAACGCCTCTTCTATCTCCCGACGGCGGTCGCACAGCGCCGGCTGGTCAACGGCTGCCTGATGTTCCTCAACATGCTGGTCAGCCATCGCGGCAGCGCAAGTACCGACGATCAGGAAGAGAGCTTCGAACATGCGGTAGAGGATACGATGGAGATGCTCGTAACCAGCATCTGCATGCCCCTGCGAACGTCGCGCCATCTCCGCTGATCGAATCAAGAAATTTTGACTAATTTAAATTAGCCTAGAGTGCGGAGTCCTAACACCATTGCCCCAGCATGACACTCGACGAACTCCAAATAAAATACTGAAAAATATAGTATATTTTGAACGCATGGCGTGACTTGGCCGGGCAAATTCGCCTCTCGACCATTCTCCAAAATCGTGCTAATCAAGATTAGGTTGGCGGCGACAAACCCGCAAACCGGGCATCGGCTCGGCAATGGCATGGGAGAATGGAAATGCGTGGACGCGCGGCCGTTATGGTCGAAACGAACCGCCTGGAAACCTGGGACGTTGCGATCGCGGATCCCGAGCCCGGCGGGGCGCTAGTCCGGGTCGTGCTCGGCGGCGTCTGCGGCAGCGACGTACATATCCTTTCGGGCGAAGCCGGCGACATGCCCTTCCCTATCATTCTGGGCCACGAGGGCGTCGGCCGGGTCGAGCGACTGGGCGGCGGCGTCGCGACCGATTATGCGGGTACGCCGGTCGCCGAGGGTGACCTGGTCTACTGGTCGCCGATCGCGCTTTGCCGCCGCTGCTATTCCTGCACGGTGCTCGAAGAAACGCCGTGCGAGAACACGCAGTTTTTCGAAGATGCCTCCAAACCCAATTGGGGCAGCTATGCCGACTTCGCCTGGCTGCCGAACGGCATGCCCTTCTATCGCCTGCCCGACCATGCGCAGCCAGAGGCGGTGGCCGCGCTCGGGTGCGCGCTGCCGACCGTGCTGCGCGGATTCGATCGCTGCGGCCCGGTAAAGGTCGGCGATTCGGTCGTCGTCCAGGGCGCCGGTCCGGTCGGCCTGTCCGCCATACTCGTCGCGGCGCAGGCGGGCGCCCGCGACGTCATCGTCATCGACGCATCGCCCGTCCGCCTCGACGCCGCGCGCAAACTCGGCGCAACCGCGACGGTGTCGCTCGCCGATCCGCCCGAGGAGCGGCGGCGACAAATCTACGACCATGTCGGCAAGGCCGGGCCGGATATCGTCGTCGAAGCGGCGGGCGCCCTGCCGGCGTTCCCCGAGGGCGTCGACCTCAGCGGCATCCATTCGCGTTACATCATCCTCGGCTTATGGGGCGCGATCGGCACCCAGCCGATTTCGCCGCGCGACCTGACACTCAAGAATCTGACGATCGCGGGCGCGTCCTTTCCCAAGCCCAAACATTATTATCAGGCGATGCATTTTGCAGCGCGCCTGCAGGATGAAGTGCCGCTCGCCGAACTCGTCACGCATCGCTTCTCGATCGCCGACGCCCAGCAGGCGCTCGACGCGACGCGCAACGGCACCGCCGTCAAGGCGATCATCGACCCCCAGTTGAGCTGAGAGGATTGGACAATGGCAACTGTCGCGCCCGTCAAGGACCCCGGGGCTCCCAAGCCCGACCATGTTCCCGCCGACCGCGTCTATGACGTCGACATGTATGCACTCGACGGTATCGAAGAGGGGTTCCATGAAGCGTGGAAGGCCCTGCAGAAGCCAGACACGCCGTCGCTGGTCTGGACGCCGCGAACCGGTGGCCACTGGATCGCGACGCGCGGAGCGGTGATCCAGGAAATCTATTCCAATCCCGACCGCTTCTCGAGCGAGATCATCTTCCTGCCGCGCGAGGCCGGCGAAAAATATGCGATGGTCCCGACCCGGATGGATCCGCCCGAACATGGCCCCTATCGCAAGATCCTCGACAAGGGGCTCAATCTTGCGCAGATTCGTAAGGTCGAGGAGCATGTGCGCTCGGTGGCCATCGAACTGATCGAGGGCTTTGCGGCACAGGGCGAGTGTCTGTTCGAACGCGACTATGCGCGCATCTTCCCGGTCAAGGTCTTCATGGCGATGTGCGATCTGCCGATGGAGGACGCGCCCAAGCTGGCCGAACTCGCCGAGCAGATGACGCGGCCCGCCGGCAACACCCCGGCCGAGATGGGCGCCTCGCTCGACGCCGCCAACCAGGGCTTCTTCGCCTATGTCGAACCGATCATCGCGGCGCGCGCCGGCGGGCAAGGCGACGATCTGATCACCGTCATGGTGAACAGCCGGATCGACGACCGTCCGATGGATCATGACAAGGTGCTGGGCCTGATCTCGCTGCTGCTGCTCGGGGGTCTCGATACCGTAGTCAATTTCCTCTGCTTCATGATGATCTATCTCGCCCAGCACCCGGAGAAAGTCGAAGAGCTCCGGTCCGACCCGGTAAAGCTGATGCGCAGCGCGGAGGAGATGTTCCGCCGCTTTCCCGTCGTGTCCGACGCGCGCATGGTCGCGCATGACATGAGCTATCAGGGCGTCGAGCTCAAGCGCGGCGACCTCATCCTCCTGCCGACCGCGCTTCACGGTCTTGAGGAAGCGAGCAACCCCGATGCCTGGGACCTCGATCCGGGACGCAAGGGCATCGCCCACTCGACCTTCGGCGCGGGACCACATCGCTGTGCGGGCATGCACCTCGCGCGCATGGAGGTGATCGTGACCTTGCAGGAGTGGCTGAAGCGGATTCCCGACTTTGGCCTGAAGCCCGGCAGCAAGCCGACATATCGCGCCGGAATCATCGCCGCGGTCGACAATGTTCCGCTCGTCTGGGGGAATGATGCGCAGCTGCTGTTCGCCTCGAAATAGCGGAGGCCGGCGCGCGTCTCCCCGAGGCGTCGACCAATGACCGATGTCCGCTTCTCGAAGGCCGGCCATGTCGCGCATATAAGGCTCGACCGGCCGGCGGCGCTCAACGCGATTACAATCGCAATGGACGAAACGCTGCTCGCAATGTGGACGGAGGTCAATGACGATCCTGATATATTCGTCGTCACGCTGACCGCAGAAGGCGACCGCGCCTTTTGCGCGGGGGCCGACATCAAGGAGGACGGCCGCGCCGCATCGCCGATCGCGGTGGGCGGCGGTATTACCGGCATCGGCGGCCCGCTGGTCGAGGTTCGCAAGCCGATCGTCACGGGCGTGCAGGGGCTGGCACTCGGCGCCGGGTTTGAACTGGCGATGTGCGCCGACATCATCGTAGCGAGCACCGACGCCGCGTTTGCGCTTCCCGAGGCGGCGGCGGGGATCATCGGCGAATGCGGCGTGGTTCACCGCGCCATACGCCAGCTCCCCTACCGCGTCGCGCTGGGAATGATCCTGACCGGCAGCCGCATGCCGGCGAGCGAGGCGCTGCAATATGGGTTGGTCAACGAGGTCGTCGAGCGCGACGCTCTGACGGAGAGCGTCGAGCGCTGGTGCGCGCGGCTGCTCGCCGCCTCTCCGCTTGCGGTGCAGGCGCTGAAGGAGGCCGCGACCTCCGCCCTCGCCGTGCCGCTTCCAACTGCCCTCGCCAGCCGATTTGCCGGCATCGAACATTATCTGGGGACGGCCGACCATAGCGAGAGCCGCGCCGCCTTCGCCGAGCGGCGCGCGCCCATCTGGAAAGGAAGTTAAATGAGTGTCAGTATCGACAGCGCCGAGTTCCGGCGCATCCTCGGCCATTATCCCACCGGCGTTTGCGCGGTGACGGCGAATGTCGACGGCGCCCCGGTGGGAATGGTCGTCGGCTCCTTCACTTCGGTGTCGCTCGACCCGCCGCTGGTCGCCTTCTTTCCCGACCGCAAGTCGACGACATGGCCCAAGATCGAAACGGCGGGCCGCTTCTGCGTCAACGTGCTGTCTCACAACCAGCGCGCCGTCTGTCAGGCGCTGTCTTCGAAGGCCGAGAACAAGTTCGAGAGCGTGGCCCACCGAACCTCCGACCTTGGCCAGCCGATCATCGAGGAAAGCGTCGCCTGGATCGACTGCGACCTCGAGGCGGTGCACGAGGCGGGCGATCATTTCATAGTGATCGGCAGGGTCCGCTCGCTCGACGTCGCGCATTCTGGGGACCCGCTGCTGTTCCTGAAGGGCGGTTATGGTCAATTCGCCGCGATCGTTGAGAGCGAATAGTCCGCCGTTCCGCCAGCACGACTTGCAACATCCGGGCACCGCGACCCGCGGCGCACCCATCCAACCTATCGCTAAGAGGAATTATCATGGCAATTTTGCATGTCACGGGGCGCGATGGAACCGTGCGCGAAATCGAAGGTACGGACCAGCTTTCCGTCATGGAAATATTGCGCGACGGGGGCTTCGACGATCTGCTGGCACTGTGCGGCGGCTGCTGCTCCTGCGCGACTTGCCATGTCTATGTCGAAGATGACCGCGCGGCCGAGCTGCCCGCCATGAGCGAGGATGAAGACGACCTCCTCGACAGTTCGGGGCATCGCCGCCCGAACTCTCGCCTGTCGTGCCAGCTGGTCTGGGCGGAAGGGCTGGATCGCCTCAAGGTCTCGATTGCTCCCGAGGATTGATAGGGGCCGCGCCTGTGCCAGATGATTGGAGGGTCCACCTCATCGCTCGGATACGCAGTCGATATCCAAGCCAAGAAAAAAGCGTCTGCAACCCCGATCGGAAACGAAAGTCTGCTTTGGGGGAGGCTCGGAGGCATGGAGGCGTTCTTATGTCGGGCGCAATGCTGCCGCATCCGCCAATGATCGAATTGGCAGAGAACCGCCACCAAGGTCAGAATAAGCTTGGCTCGCGGTCACGGTCAGCTTGTCCCAGCGAATCGAGCCAACGATATCACAACCCGCAGCGGATCAATGCGATTTTGGTCAATCGTCTGGTTAAAGAGGGCAGCTAGGCCAAAATTGCCAAGTGTGTCAGGCCGCTCCCGAATAGTCACGGCTTCACGATCGTGCTGATAGCCTTGCGGGTTGTCCCGATCATCCCCGGATAATAGCTCGAAGGTGATTGGCCGGATCTCCCCTTCGGCGTTTACCGCTTGGAGCCGCTTTCCATTTCGCCATGGATAGCAGCTTATCTGCAAATTCGTCACGGATTCGAAGCCGTGCTCATCGAGGAAATTAATGAAACGCTCAACATCGGCGGTAAGGTGTTTTGGATCGCTGCCATAGCCGTATTTAAATTTCATCACCGGTCCTCCTTGCTAACGGGGCGGACCGGCAAAGCCGGGTGTTGGAAACCTGCTGTGACACAGGCGCATACGCCTTTACCGTCGCCGGCTGGACATGCGCGCATGCCACCCGGCCGAATAAATCGGCCAGGTGTCACAGAAGGGGTTTCCACGCCCCACCGCCGGGACTCACCGGCGATGAGGCAGTGGTCGCAGAACTGGTCAACGGGCGCAAGATACTCCCACAATTTTCCCGAAATCAGTGAATATGGCCCGACTAGATGCACATTCCGTCCCATTAAGGGCGGCTGCCCAGTTTTCGTATAAGCTATTGAATATTTAATGATTTTTTCTCGACGCCCTCGCTTGCGAGGGCGATTTTATCCCGAATTAATCTACGGATTCTCGCTAATCGTGACTTAATTCGGGATAAGACAAAATCGTGCCGGTTTTGGGCACAAATAGGGCTGTCGTCCACAGGACGATAAAGATCGTTATCGTCCTATCTGGTCGTTATGTCGTGTCCGATTTGTTCGCGCCGCGCCACCTTGAACGCGGGTCCTGCGGCGCTGGAATCATGAAACGGCACGCGCACCTAATTTTGCGCGGCGCAAGGCTTGGGTGCCGCGCCTCAAGGTTGCAAGATTTCTGGTCTCCGAGAGAATCGAAGGTAGCTCGAGTAACGCCCGTCAGGCCTCCAAGTGTCGACGGATTATAGCTTCGGCAATCGGGTTCGCGACTGGCGACACGCGCGCGAGCGCCCGCATGCGGGTTTTACACAGCGGGATCCCCTGCTCGATCATAACCGATGCCGCATTGGTCAGACTGCGCTCATGAAATATTTCAAGGGATTCGGACAAGTCATCGATCAGCGCCCAACTCTCAGGAAGTTTTTCGCGAGAACGCAACCCGATTTGCCGCCAGTTGTCTTCGGCGAGCAACGATCGCGCCGTAATGCGCGCGCGCGGAAATTGCGAAAGCTGTTCCAACGCTCGGCGACGGATGAGGGCAGCGAGCTGCGTGTCCGCCTCTTGCCAGTCTCTCTTGTTTCCGGGCATAAGGGGACCGGGCAAATGGGCCTCGAGCCATTCTGGATCATCGCGTCGCAAACGCCTAATAAGACGACGATTCTTTGAACAGAATTCCGATCGGTTTGCATCCGAATCCCGCGCAAGCCGCGCCTTGAATTTCAATTTTGCTTCGCTCAGGGGAATCCGACTATGCGTCGACGACCGAAGCAAGGAGAGTCCAAGTTCCTGTGCTCGGCTTTGAATGCGCGCCCGGGTGGCGTACAAAAGGCGCTCCATTCCGTAGATCGAAACCTTTGACCGGATTAATTCGCTCAGCCGCTTGTCAAAAAGTCCTCCAAAATGGATCACATCGACTTCATCCGATGCTGCTGTTCGTCGATATCGGTACCCACAATCCGCGCAGTGAAATGCAGCCTTAATCGCTTTTCCATCACGAAATTCGTGCAGGACCATTTTGGTGATGCGCAGTTCGCCGCGGTGATCAGCGAGCGGATTCAGGCACGGCCATGGCCCGTCACCAAAGCTGTGGTCGCTACGCAGAAGATGTGTTTCGCAGCCCTCTAATTCCTCCAAGAAGATCTGAAATAGAATGTGGCGGATGGGGTGCGGCGATCGCGCTTCCTCGACCCATAGAATATGCAGTTTTTTTTTGATCGCATCATCGGGGCACAAACCAGAAATAAAGGGGGCTATGGGTGCCAAATACGCAGCAATCAAGCTTGTCACTCGCGCACTCGTAATTAGGCTGCCGTGCGTGAAGCCCAGGTCTCGTAGACGTCCCCGATAACCTTCCTTGACAATTTCTGGCATATATTGAGCTGGCGGGCGGGAACATAGATCAGCGCTAAATTTTGCGATCTTATAAAGGATATCGAGAGCGGTCGGCTCGATCGATTCTATCGCCGGACTACTTCGGTGTATTATCGAATTTGAAAGCGCGAAACTGGGCTCGTACGGTGAAAGGCCGGTGGCCCGCAGGTCAGACTTCTGCAAAATTGTGCGGTGCGTGGAGCAAACGATCACCCCGGGAAGCTGATGGGATCGGCGCCAGTAGAGATCGGAGTGGTTATCCTGCGCCTCGGCGCAGCACTTGAGGCAAAGTTGAAGATTGGTGGGTGGCTTTATCGTCGACCGAGCTACGCTCAAAGTCTGTGCCACATGCCGATCGTCGCCAGCGGCGAGTTGCGCAAATCCAAGGCGCGCCCTTTCAGGACTCACGAACGACGCATAGTAGTTGTAAGGTGTTGTTTCGTGGATCAATCGCTCCACAGTTAGCCCGCGATCGGGATGTATCCGCTTTGCCGCATGCTCGAGACGGCCTTGCATGCCACTTGGAGAAACAAACCGTTCCTTTCCGAAAATCTCAATACATGCGCGCATGTGGGATAGCCGGAGATCACGCCGGTAGCGTGCGAAGAAGCTATAGAAAGTTTCGTCGGGATAGAGCTCCGGAACGTAGGAAAGGAGCGATGCTACCATGGGAAATCTTGCGATAGCGGCACACAGTGACCTGCCCGCCGCAACGCCTCGTAGGCGCCAAGCTGTTCTGCAGCGGCTTCTGCAACAAGCTGCTGCAACATATTACTGCCAGCATCCTGCTTGCGACGCGAAGTGCGGCGCTGCTTCGCCGGCGCGGCACGAGAACCGTCTAGGAGTTCGGCTGCTCGGCGCAGGAGAGAACCTAGATGCAAATCGCCATTTTCTGTCGAGTTGGCGACAACAGCCTCACTGAGGTCGGATGCCAAACCCATCCTAATCAATGTTTGGCGGGCTTCCTCTTTATCAAGTTGAGGACCGCTAGCGCTTGGCGTCGGCTTACTTGGTCGGCGGGGCACTTCCTTTAGTCGGCTCTTGAATTCGACCTCCATCGATTCATGAAATGCGAGTAGACCGTCAAAGTCCCCCAATGCGTCAAGGTTGCCATTGCGTAGCGCACTCAACAGCGGGGCGATCAACCGAAATTTTTCTGCGGCCACGGATTTGATAAGTTCGACTGTGATCGTTTCATCGGTCAACGCGGCCGACGAATGGTACCGCGCCAGTGCGGTCAGTTGGATTAGCTGGATCTGGCAAAGCATGTAGAGAATGACGACTAGGTCGAGTACGCCCTGCGTTTCTTCATACAGCGCATCCAGTATCTCCGAGGTGAGCTCTGTCCCAGTTGATGTCCACTGCCCGCGCCAAAGCTGCCGCACAAAGTCCGGCCATTCGTCATCATCATTGCTGCCTCGGGCCAAGGGATACCATAAGATCGACCCCAGCCCGGATGCCCGGCGAGCGTTGGAGAACGCACTGTCGAACACCGACGCCGCGCCAAGCGTGCCCACCGTAATGACGGGGACACCTACCGAGTTGACCAAGAGAACAAAAAACTTGGTCACTGCCGATTTGTCCGCCTGTTGCGCCTCACGAAGGTTTTGGATCTCATCGATCACGAGTAGGCCCACCGCGTGGACCGTGAAGAGTTGCTCGATGTCGAGTAAGAGTTCCTCGACCGTATTCCGCCGATAGCCGTATAGTGTACGGTAGCTTGTCGTCTCTAAAGCCTTATCAAGGGCCGACAATATCCTCAGACAGAGTCCACGCAGGTTTCCTCTGTGAGGGCATTCCACATAGAGCCAAACAACCTGAATGACAGTGACAGGTTCTATATGCTGGATCGACTGTTCGATAGACCTCAGAATATGGCGGATGCTATAAGATTTTCCCGTTCCTGAGCAGCCGAGAAAGGCAAATGAGCAGGCCTTGTTGATATGAGAAAGATTCGGGTTGCCATGCTCTCCGTCGCTAAGGCGGGCGAGCACCCCTTGCCGGTATGCGATATGCGCTGGAGTCCCTGGCGTACGCGCCACATATCCTTGGCGCAGCGTCAACATAATGCTCGTGTACAGGGTAAGATGCTGACTTAATGGCGTAAAAAACCGAGCCAGTCTCATAACGGCATGCATGCGGAGCTCTGGCGAAAAATCCCTCTCCCGTTCATCGAACGAGAAGTCTTCGCTTAATCGATCGACAATTTCATCGTACGATAATATATCGGGGAGAGCGCAAATATACCCGTTGTCGTCATATTCGGCCAACCCTTGCTTCCCCATCTGACTATTCCTTTCGGCGGAGCTTGGATAATGCGGGCAGCGCATATCGGTTAACCGGCACCCCAAGTGGGGTGAGTTCAACTGGCGCAGTCGGCATTGATTTTTTTAGACGATCATCATTATTTTTTTCGGCTTTGCGGTTCTCGCGAGCGTCACGGTCGCGTTCAGCAATAGACATGTCAGGGAGCATCGTCGCTGCATGCCGTTGCTCTTCCCGGATGTCCCTAAGCCGCTCGACCAAAGCCAGCCTCCCGTCGAGATCCCGTCGCTTGTGAGCCCGTTCAATTCCTTTAGCTTGAGCAGCCAACATGTTGACTTCATAGCGAGTCATACCTTTATAATCGGCATAAGCAGGCGTGAGCTTGCACGGTATCAATTCTCCGTGCGCACCGCTGGCGTGCCAGTACACTTCATCCACGAATGTTTCTTCGACCGAGAAGCGCTCCTTCCAAACCCCGGTCTGGCGAGCCTTTTCGAACATCCGGCCTCTGAATTTTCGGTCGCACGTGTAGCGAAGACCGAGGACCTCAAACCCAGACTCCGTGACCCTTCCTTCAACGACACGCAACAAGCTCAGGCGCACATCATCATAGTCAAAATGGCGGAGCTGTCCGGATCGATTCCTAATTCCCCAGTTGAACATTTCCAGCGGGATGGCCGGCACTCCGTCGGCGATCATGTCAGGCGGCCGACCATTAAGGTTTATCAACTGGTGACTGTTGTTAAAATAGATGACACTCTGGATCATAGCTTTGGTGAAGCCATCGAGATCATACTCTCCGTCTCGCTTGTGTTTCGGTACCGGGCTCTTCGCCTCCGGGTTGACCCAGCCCTCGACGAAAGGGACAATCTTGACTGGCACCATGTCGAAACGCTTCTCCACGTTCCCTTTTTTGTCGCCTCGGCCAGGCTCAGCGGTCTCCGAAATCACATTGAACCGCGTCAAGAGCAGGTCGATCATTGGCCCTGCAACCTCGCCGCCATCGCCCAAGATAACTTCAGGAAGAAACCCCCCTGGCCATTCGTCTTCCGTAATGGAGATACCGTAGCGCCGGCAAAATTCGACTTTGTTACAGACGACGTTGGCAAGCGCCTGCATCGCCCCAGGCCAAGACGCGAATTCCAGACCTACATACATGCCGACGATTAGCCCGCTAAAAACATCGACAACGAAATAGACGACCGGACGGCCAACAGTGCGACGACTTTTCCGGCTACGCAGTCGGAAATTAGCGATCGTTGCATCAATCTCGAACCGATAACCCGGGCCGAGCGTTTGCGATGTTGAGGAGCCGAGGATAGCACGGCTATCCTTCTCGACGTTCGCACGACCCTCTCGCCTGATCCGGAGAAAATAATGATCATTGTTGCGCCTTAGCGTATCATAAAACTGCTTGTACGACGGGTGAGGGTCAACAACTGCTGGCTTCGTTCCGGCCGCTCGATCCGCGACGCGCCGCGTGAAGTGATCTAGAAGCAATGTCTCATATGCGGCGGTGATCGTACACCGCGGATTGGACTCATATTCTTTCTTGATGACACGCTGGAAGAGCGCTTCGTCCTCGGGGGTGACTATGAAGGTCGGCTCGAATCCTGGACGTCCGAGCGGCCTCAAGCCTGCCACCCTTCGCTCTCCAGGAGCGCCGCAATTTCCATACTCAGGAGTAATCGCTTGTTCGGTCATGCCGCGCTGCCAAAAACGTCGAAGATCACGATAAATGTCGCGCGGCGGTGTCCCGGTTTCAGTGGAGCGGTTCGTGATGAGTGGCCCCCGAAGCTTGGGGATGAATATGGCCGGGACCTGCAATGTTAGCGGCCTCACAATGGCCCAACGCTCAGCGCGCTTTTCGCGCGACTTGATAGAAATCGACGTCTCAACCGGCGGGCTCGCGAACGGATCATGCCCCGCCTCTGTCAGACCGTTCGAATTCAAATATTCTATCTCATCTATCCCAAGAAACTCAGGCAGCGCCTTGGAATTATCTAGGTCGATAGAGTACGCGCCAATCGTCGGGTCAAACCATAAAACGCGGCAAAGCCTTTTCGCCTCTACGAATCGGAAAACTGAGCGTGTGAGCCACGCCGACATCAATATCGCCGTTGATTGATGATCAGTTCGTTCGCAAGAACTGCTAAGGACAGCTTGACATGCGGCTTGCAAGAAATAACGCGTATTCCAATCAAATGTCTAAACAGATACAGCGCCTGACCGGCGGCCCGCCATTCCACATCCAGTCTTGAGCATATTTCTTCAATAGTAAGATGATTATATTTTATCCCGTTTATCCCCTTGACGCATGTATAGGATTGTGCCATTAAGATGGCATGACCAAGAAAAGCCCCTCTGCCAGCCCCGAGTTCAGCGTTCGCGAGTTCTTCCAGCGCTTCCCCGATGACGACGCTTGCCTTGCCCACATCATGCAAGTTCGTTTCGGCGGCACTCGCTTCGACTGCCCCAAGTGCGGCGTCGTTGACTCGACCTTCCACAAGCTGGCGAAGCGCCGCACCTACGTTTGCGCGTCGTGTGGCTATCACGTGAACCCGACCGCCAACACGATCCTGCACGATACGCGCACCCCGCTGGTTAGCTGGTTCTACGCAATGTATCTCTTCTGCACGACGCGCCACGGCGTGAGCGGCAAGGAACTCCAGCGCCAGCTCGGGGTGACCTACAAGACCGCCTATCGCATTGGGCAGCAAATCCGCGATCTCACCGCCAAGGCCCAATCGTTCGACGCGCTGCTCGCCGGTCACGTCGAACTGGACGAAGCCTATGTTGGCGGTCGTCGTTCGGGTGGTAAGCGCGGTCGCGGCGCTCCCGGCAAGACCATCGTCATGGGCCTCGCCAGCCGCGACGGGCAGATGAAGGCCGTTGTCATCCCCGACGTCAAAAAGGACACGCTTCGCAACGTCGTGCTAGACAACGTGGAGCCGGGTTCGGTCGTATCGACCGACGAACTCTACAGCTACAACTTACTGACTGGCGACGGGTTCACCCACGGCGCGGTGAAGCATGGCAAGAAGGAATACGCCCACTACGACTACCGTTCGGGCGAGACGTTCCACGTCAACACCGTGGAAGGCTTCTGGCGGCTGTTTAAAGCGTCGGTCCGCTCGACCCACGTTCAGATTAGCAGCAAGCACATGCAGCGCTATCTGTCGGAGTTCACTTTCCGGGCTTCGAACCGCGAGCGGGTGAACGGGATGTTTGACCTTCTGGTTGGGGCGCTGTGACGCGCCCTGCCATCGCCTCAAATTGATCGCGATCAGCGGGGCCTATGCCATCGGCCTCTGCTTGCTGAATAAATGGCTCTAAGTCGCCGGACGCGAGCGCGTCCGCTAGGGAAATGCGGTCCATGCACTTCGCTATAGACGAGAATCGGCCGATTTGCTAGACGAAGCCTAAGGCGGCTCGCTCACGCGAGCCGCCCCGGCATTTAGATTACGGTAATCTCCGGGCTATATGCCACATTGCGCAACTACCCTCCTTTCTAACGGTTGGGCTGGTGGTTGAAATTAGACCGGCGTTAGCGCGCCAGTCGGTGAAAATGGTGTGGAGCCGGGGGGAATCGAACCCCAGGGGAGACGCTTCCAATCGTTCCTGGCCACCTGACCTCCGGCCCCATCATTGTTCATCCTGAGCTTCCTTAGCTGGCACCCGCTCCTTTAGAGCGACCAACATTCCGTCGCGTTCAAGGTAGGTGTCCTTCATCTCGCTCAGCATCGGCGAGATAGACGACATGGGGATGTCCTCGCCTTTAAGCTCTGAAGCTCGCTCTTGAATCTGATTGGCGTTCAACCAGATCGTATGGGCTGTATCAAGCACCTCCCAGATAAAGGCTTTGTTGGTCCCCGCCTTGAAGGGGTTGCGGATGCTAAAGCCAGCCCCCCCACCCGCGTGGGTTGGGGCACGGTTGGTGGAAATATCAGAACTTGCCGCAATAGCGCGCAAAATAGGCGATCCTTCGGCGCCTTCACCACCAACGCGGCTCATCACCCGCGCGACAGCATCAAGGTCCTCAAGGATGGCGCGCGCTTCAGCGGTCATGCGCTCCGCGTCGCGGATCATGCCTTCGGCGCGCAAGCGCTCGCGGCGAATCACGTCTTGGGTGAGGGTATCGACCATGGCCCCTTATGGACCGCTTGGGCTTGGGAATCAAGCGGCGTTCTTCAAGCCAGAAAATTGGAACAAGGAAGGAACGAAGCGCCTACATGCGTCAAGGGTATAAACGGGTATTTTATAATATCGCCAAGTAACTCTGCCGCCATTTCCGCTAAGGGACGATCGTTAAATTCGACTGCCTTGCCAAGGTCAACGTGCGCGCGCGCAAAATTGACATTATGAAGATGGATTTCGTCAATGTCCTGTTCTGTGATTATCCGCCATTCTTGACCCAGGGCAACCCAGTACCGGCGCTCAACCTCTAGAAGGCCGAGTATAGTCTTTTTCCCCAAATCTGCAGCTTTCCGAACCGAGCGGGCGACCGGGCGACCGGCATTCACCGAGATGAGCAAGTCCGTACAGAACACGAGGGGCGCCTCCGAGTGCTTGTCGAATGGCAGCTTAACGCCAATTTCGCTCGCAATTTTGTGAACAAGCGCTTGGTCTAGCGGGTAGCGTTCGCGAATATCGGTAACATGTGAAGACCAATCGATTAGGGTCACGGCATCACACTCAAGGTCCGAAAATAGCTGATGCAACCTCTGCGACTTCAGGCCGAAAATCTTGCTTTTACGATCATCCGGCACGGTCACCTCGTGCGTCTGCAGCCACGGCTTGTAAGATGCGTGCTCACCCAGCCCTCGGCCCTGCTTTCGAAACCTCGCTGCTCGCGCTTCATCGAAGCCGTGACGAAGGCGTATCATCTCGTCCCCCTGCACTACCCCGGAGCTAGGATGGGGCCTTCCGCACCAACTTTCGCGACAGGCCGACAGTCCAGCACTCATCACGAGGAGTATACGGTATCACGCCGAAATTGGATAGGTTTATTCGTTTTCATTCATGAGTTTTCTATTATAGAACTTTCTGGATATTCATGTTCACTGTAAAGTGATTTATTTTTTATCGAAAATATCCTAAAACTTCCACATTGCTCCTAAAATTCCTCTATTAAATTTGCAGAAGGTGGCAGTGGAGTTAACCCGACGGCGTCGAGAGCAATCCCACTCGCGCTCTCGCAGCATTCGCTTTTCGGCCGGAATTGCTATGTCACGCAGCGCTGCGCGTCTGCGCTACAGGTACGAGTCGCACACTGTTCAGCGAGGCTGACGCCACGAGCGATTGGCTGTAGCCCGTTAGGCACCAGATGTAATGGCTCGGTCGAAAATAGCGGATGAATGAGCAGCGCATGAAACGGCAGAAGGCCGCCTGATCCAGGAAATGACTGACCCGGCACGCTGAGCGCACGGGGCCGCGTAATGGATCGCCGGGATTTCAGATGATCGCATAGGCGTCATCGTCGTCCTAACCCGCAGAGCGGCCGAGATTGGCGTAGAGTGCGCGACCTCCGAAGAGTTCCGGATGGGCCCGCGATAGGCTGATATATTAGTGGCCCGAGACTTCGCCGGTTCGGATCCAGCTACCGCCAACGTCGACTATCCCAGCGCGGACCTAAAGTCGGGCTGACGCTGGACATAGGCAGCCCGGCACGCAGCGACGGGGTGGCAAGCGCCGAAGCGAAGCGGAGTAGCCGAATGGCGGCCCGCGCCAGAAGGGCGCGCCGCCCACCGCCACCGTCGCGTAAAGGCCAGACTAAAAGCGGCTGCAAAGCAGTCTCTATGACGGCCGGAAGGCCACCCGCCAGTCAATCGTTACCCCATGGCCGGTACGCGACACGCGGCCCGGCGGCGCCCGCAGCCGCGGGCGACGTAGAGCGACAGTCGCGCCGCAGGCGAGAGGCGTCAGCTCAGCGGCCGGCGACGATTCGCGCGCGCGTCAGACCATGAACCAGATCGATCATCTGATGCAGTCGATCATCTCCCTCTTCCGTCGACCATGGTTCGACGAGATTCCCGTGCATCACGGAATTGCGGACCTCGTACCAGGTCTGGATGTGCGCCGGCTGCAGTGCCCCGGCTCGCCCGAGGCCGCGCATGAAAGCAAGCACGCTGCGCCGGCTGATCATCCCGAGGTTCGAGAGCATGCGCGCGCGCAAGCCTGCATCTTCCGCCCATCCTTCAATATGCTCCCTCATGGAATCGAGCATATCCTCCGCAAATTCCGACCTACGGTCGTCGTCCGTCATCAGGCTGTTTGCGAGGGCTTCCGCCGTGCCGACGAGGGTCAGGGTCAGCACCCATCGGGATCCGAGCTGGGCGTGCGCAAGCTCGTCATAATAACGAGTCAGCTCTTGCGCTTCGAACGAACCGGCATTTGTGATAAACGACAGAATATCGGCATAGAGTGTCCAGAATTGCTCCGCACGTCCCCGCTCCAGCGCGAAGGGCTGGAGCAGGCCGATCGGCGACGCAGCTTTGTGGCGAGGCGAAGGGCGCAGCCAGACATGCGCCGTTCCATCGCCGAGATTGCGGGCAACCATGCGCGGGTAGATCGGCGTACCCAGCAAGATGCGGAGCGGTTCGGTCAACCAGTTCTCTAGAAACGGGTGTTTCAAATCGTTGGAGGCATCGGCCGTAATCCAGAGCGCGTCGCCCGACGGCTCATAAGAAAAGGCAATCTTCGTCCCCAGAACCTCGACCACATGTTGCCCCGGACCGGAGCTCGACAATATTCTGCGATCGCCAATATGAGCGCTTGTGATCAAGCGCTCGCTCATCGGCAGGTCGATAGGCGGCACAAGCAACAGCTCGACATTGTTCCGCCGAGACACCCAAAATCCGCTCGCGAGCGCCGACAGGGCCTCGATTTCACCGGAGAGCGGCCATCCGCGATCATGATCGGCATAGAAGTCGGCTTGGGTGTAGCCGCCCGCCCATTGCACACCGCGATAATCGGTCGCGAACAGACGAAAGGCATCCAAGGGGTCCTATGGGTTACCTTTTGCCGGTTGAACGCCTGCATCACCTCCCTCAGATCCGCCGCGGGTTCGGCGTGCATGTAGAAGCGCATCTTCGTGTCGCTGATGATCTCGATCCGTCCGGGACCACGGAAGATCGTCCCTTCCGCGTCGCGGCCATGCAATGTCATCTCGGGGCATTCGATCGTCCCGGGGAGACCCGACAGCTTCGTCCGCCAATGGTCGAGCGTGTAAAGGTCGCGGTCGCTGGGAACGAGCTCGGGGCCCGGCAGCGGCGTCTCGACACGCAACCGATCGGCAAGCTTGTTTCGCAGATTATCGAGCCAGCCCATCAATATCCTCTTCCGTCGCCATGTGCGAAATCGCCCCTCTTCCGAAAGAATAGGACGACCTTGGTCGCACGTCTGCGATGCCCAGACCGCGATACCCAAAGGGGGCCTCGCCTTCCAGCTAGGGAACGTCTGCCGGATTTGCGATCGCCTACATCCCCCCACCGGTCGAAGCTTCTCGAGTTCGGCCGCTACCGTACCATCCCGGCGGCTCAGAGTTTGATAATTTAGTCTCCAGATCGAACCAGAACTGCTTGATCGCCGTCGCGAACTCATCGAGCAATTCGGGATCGATCCGCAGCGAGTCGGCCGTTGGAACATGCGGATAAGGTTTGAGATCGACCGGATGATAGTCGGTGGTGCGCCACAGGTCCGGACGCAGACCGTGCAGAATGGATACGGAATTCCCGTTACCATGACGGCAGATATTGCCGATCAGGTGAAGAATGTTGAGCATGGTATTGCTGGGAAAATGATGGAGGCCGATAACGCGCGCCTGGAGAAAAGCCTTTCCCAACGATCTCGACGAGGGGCGCCAGCGTTTGCTCTGAGACCAGTCAACTTTTCCTTACTTGTCGTGCCTCCCCGTGAGGGGTGTCCTGCGAAGAGCGAAAGGAAAAATCCCGTTGCTACCTGACGCCATAGCGAGCGTCGCAGCACCTCATCGGGTATGACGCGTTCACGGCGCGACTATCATTGTGTCGATCGTACGAACGCCTTCGGGCGGCCGTCGATAAACGCTGGAACGACTGACATAAAGCGCGTAGCAGCCCCCAGCCACATCTGCAGACATTGCTGAATTACAAACTTTGCGGAAGCTCAGTTACAAACTTTATTGTCACCGGACAGCTGACGCCGCGCGATCGTCAGTCCGCCAGCGCGGTCCACTTCGCGTCGCCCGACGCATTTTCGACCACCGCTTCGACGAAAGCCATCGTCCGTAATCCGTCGGCGATTCCGGGAAACCAGTCGGCCGCGCCGCGCGGCGGCGGTGCCCCGGTGCCTGCACGCAGCGTGCGGCCGAAGCTGCGATAGAGGTTCGCGAACGCCTCGATATAGCCCTCGGGGTGCCCCGCCGGGGTGCGCAGCCGCGCCATCGCCGAAGGGTCGAGCCCCGGTCCGCCGGCGCGGATCACTTCGGTCGGACGGTCGAGCCAGCGCAATGTCAGGCTGTTCGGCTCCATCTGCGACCATAGGAGGCCGCCTTCCTCGCCATGGATGCGCAGCCGCAGGCCGTTTTCGTCGCCCGCGGCGACCTGGCTGGCCTTGAGCACGCCGCGCGCGCCGCCTTCGAAGCGCAGCAGCGCGGCCACATCGTCGTCGAGGCGGCGCCCCGGAACATGCGTCGTCAGGTCGGCGCTCAGCGATTCGACCGCCAGCCCCGAGACATGCTCGGCGAGCTGGAAGGCGTGCGTCCCGATGTCGCCGAGGCAGCCGCCGAGCCCGGCGCGCGCGGGGTCGGTGCGCCATTCGGCCTGCTTGTTGCCATCGGCGTCGATCGCCCGGCTCAGCCAGCCTTGCGAATATTCGGCCTGCACGAGCCGGATTTTGCCGAAATCGCCGCGCGCGACGCGCACGCGCGCCTCTTCGATCAGCGGATAGCCGCTGTAGGTGAAGGCGAGCCCGTAGAGCTTGCCGCTGCGCGCGACCGCCGCGGCGATCGCGTGCGCCTCGGCCAGATTCAGCGCCATCGGCTTTTCGGACAGCACGTGAAAACCCGCGTCGAGCGCCGCGATCGCCATCGGGGCGTGGAGATGGTTCGGGGTGACGATCGCGAGCGCCTCCATCCGCTCGTCCACGGGAAGCGCCGCTTCCGCGCCAAGCAATTCGTCGACGGTCGCATAGGCGCGGCGCGGATCGAGTCCCAGCGCCCCGGCGCTCCGCCCGTTGCGGTCGGCGTCGGTGCTGAACGCACCGCATACCAATTCATATTCGCTATCGAGCGCGGCGGCCATACGGTGCACCGCACCGATGAAAGCGCCCTCGCCGCCGCCGACCATGCCATAGCGAATTTTCGACCGACCGTTCATCGCATTCCCTCCGCCAGAATTCATAAAATTGTTTGCATTATTCGCTTTCAACCGGTTACATCATCGCACCGGCTGTTGCCAGACGGGAGAGGATAATGAAATTTCTGTTCGCCCTGCCGCTGGCGGGTGCAATATTGATGGCCGCGATGGTCATGCCATCACCGATAGCGCATGCCGGACCGGCCGAAGGAGCGGGCGCGCAGGCCTTTGCCGCGTGCAAGGCCTGCCACACGCTCGAAGCGGGCGGCAAGAGCGTGATGGGCCCCAATCTGCACGGCCTGATGGGCCGGACGGCCGGCACGGTCGCCGGGTTCAACTATAGCCCGGCGCTCAAGGCCTCAAAAATCCGCTGGGATGAAAAGTCGCTCGACGAATATCTCGCCGCGCCGACCAAGAAGGTCCCCGGCACGCGCATGGTCGTCAAAGTGGCCGATCCAGCCCGCCGCGCGGCGCTGATCGCTTATCTCAAGACCGAAACCAAGTGACCGGGAAGGCCATCGCATGAAGGGTCCGGCTGTCTTCCTCGCGCAATTCATGGGCGACGCGGCGCCGTTCGACACTTTGCCTTCGGCGGCGCGCTGGATGGCGGATGCCGGCTATGTCGGCATCCAGATTCCGACCTGGGACAGCCGCTGCATCGATCTCGCCAAGGCCGCCGAGAGTCAGGATTATTGCGACGAGCTCGCCGGCACCTGCCGCGAGGCGGGGGTCGAGATCACCGAGCTGTCGACGCATCTGCAGGGCCAGCTGGTCGCGGTGCACCCCGCCTATGACGCCCAGTTCGACGCCTTCGCGCCCGACGCGCTGAAGGGCAAGCCGGCCGAGCGGCAGCAATGGGCGGTCGAACAGCTCCATCTCGCCGCCAAAGCGAGCCGGCGGCTCGGCCTCAACGCCCATGCGACTTTCTCGGGCGCGCTCGCCTGGCCCTATCTCTATCCCTGGCCGCAGCGCCCCGCGGGACTGGTCGAGGAAGCCTTCGCCGAACTCGCGAAACGCTGGCGGCCGATCCTCGACGCCTTCGACGCCGAGGGCATCGACCTCGCCTATGAGATTCATCCGGGCGAGGACCTCCACGACGGCGTGACCTTCGAACGCTTCCTCGCAGGCGTCGACAATCATCCGCGCGCCAACATCCTCTACGACCCCAGCCATTATGTGCTGCAGGCGCTCGATTACCTCGCCTTCATCGACATTTATCACGAGCGGATCCGCATGTTCCACGTCAAGGACGCGGAGCTCAATCCGACCGGGCGATCGGGGGTCTATGGCGGCTTTCAGGACTGGGTTGATCGCCCCGGTCGCTTCCGCTCGCTGGGCGACGGCCAGGTCGATTTCGGCGGCATCTTCTCGAAGCTCACGCAATATGGCTATGCCGGCTGGGCGGTGCTCGAATGGGAATGCTGCCTGAAGCATCCCGAGGACGGTGCGCGCGAAGGCGCGCCCTTTATCGCCGCGCACATGATCCGCAAGGCCGACAAGGCGTTCGACGATTTCGCGGGCGGCAGCGACCCGGCGCTCAACCGCGCGATGCTGGGGCTCGACTGAAAAGATAACCGACAAAAAAACGACAAGCGGGGAGAGGGACGCATGACCACGACATTGCACAAGGGCCGATTGTTCTGGCTGGGCGTGCTCGCGCTGTTCACCGCCGCGGCGAGCCTCGCGATCCGGGGCGCGATCGCCAGCGGGCTCAAGGCCGAATGGATCGATCCCGTCGCCCCCTTGCAGGCGGGCGAGCTGATCGCCGCCGCGCTTGGTGCCGCCTTCCTCAGCTTCGCGATCACCCTGTTCGTTGCCAGCGCGTTGCTCGACCAGATCGGCATGAAGCGGTGTCTGGCGGGCGCGGGGCTATGCTTCATCCTCGGCCCGTTGATGATCGTCACCGCGGGCCATGTCGCGACCGGCATGACGATCTATTGGCTCGTCTGGGCCGGCATGCTGCTGAGCGGCATCGGCTGGGGGCTGACCGAGGCGGCGATCAATCCGCTGACCGCGCAGCTTTACCCCGAAGACACGACGCACCGGCTCAACGTGCTGCACGCCTGGTTTCCCGGCGGCATCATCGTCGGCGGGCTCGCCGGCTTCTTCCTTTCGGCGACGTTGCCGTGGCAGGGCATCATGGCGCTCGTGATGATCCCCGCCGCCGCTACGGTCGTGATCGCCCTCACCACGACCTTCCCGCCGCCGTTGCGCGAGCAAAGCGGAGTCAGTTTCGGCGAGATGATGGGCGAAGTGTTCCGCCGCCCCAGCTTCTTCATCTGGTTCGGCGCGATGTTCCTGACCGCGGCGTCCGAACTCGCCCCCGGCCAGTGGATCGACGTCGCGCTGTCGAACCGCGTCGGCATGCGCGGCATATTGCTGCTCGTCTACGTCAACGCGCTGATGTTCGTCTTCCGCCATTTCGCGGGGCGGCTCGCCAACAAAATCTCGAACCCCGGGCTGCTCTGGGTATCGAGCCTGCTCGCGGCGATCGGGCTCTTCATGCTGAGCCAGGCGCAGTCGCCGGCGGCGGCGATCCTCGCCTCGACCGTCTGGGGCCTCGGCGTCTGCGTGATGTGGCCGACGATGCTCGCCTCGGTCGCCGAACGCTATCCGCGCGGCGGATCGTGGGCGATGGGGCTGGTCGGATCGGCGGGCGCGCTCGCCAGCTTCTTCGTGCTGCCGCAACTGGGCGCGATGTTCGACCGCGCCAAGATTGAATTCGCCGGCGGTCCCGAAGCGTTCGCGCAGCTCACCGGCGCCGCCAAGCTGGCGGTCGAGGACTCGGCCGCGTCGCTGTCGTTCCAGCGGCTCGCGATCCTGCCCGTCGTCCTGCTCGCGGTGTTCGGCTTCATCTGGCTGCGCGAGCGCGGCAAGTCGCGCGCGGCGCTCGCGGGCGAAGCGGCGTGAATTTTTCACGGCGAACCCTGTTGGCGAGCGGCGTCGCCGCGGCCGCTGCGGCAACCGCGGCGGCCGGCGCGGCGCCATCGAACGCGGCGCGCTTTTCGCTGAAATACGCCCCGCACGAAGGCAGCTTCAAAAGCAGAGGGAGCCGGCTCGAGCAGATCGCCTTTGCCGCCGATCAGGGTTTCACCGCGTGGGAGGATAATGAGGCCGCCGGCCGTTCGGTCGCCGACCAGAGCGCGATGGCGCGCGCGCTGCAACAGCGCGGCATGACGATGGGCGTGTTCGTCGCGAGCATGCCGCGCTGGGGCGATTTCCGGCCGCAGCTCGGCGGCAACGACGATGGCGATCGCGAACGTTTTCTGGCCGATATCCGGGCTTCGGTCGACGTCGCCAAGCGGCTGAATTCCAAACATATGACGATCGTGCCCGGTTTCATGGACCGCAAGTTGCCGGTCGAGATCCAGACCGCGCGCGTGATCGATGTGCTGCGCCGCGCCGCCGAAATCTATGAACCGCACGGCCTCGTCATGGTGATGGAGCCGCTCAACACGCTGGTGAACCATCCCGGCGTCTTCATGTCGACCGTGCCGCAGGGCTATGCGGTCGCGCGCGCGGTGAACAGCCCCGCGATCAAGGTCTTGGCCGACCTCTATCATGAGCAGATTCAGGCGGGGAATTTGATCAACACGCTGGGCAGCTGCTGGGACGAGATCGCCTATATTCAGTTCGGCGACAACCCCGGCCGCAACGAACCGGGAAGCGGCGAGATCAATTATCGCAATATCGTCCGCTGGCTGCGCGCCAAGAATTTCGCGGGCGTGATCGGCATGGAGCACGGCAATTCGGTCGACGGGCGCGCCGGCGAAGAGCGGCTGGTCGCCGCCTATCGCGCGATCGACGCGGCATGAGGGAGAGACAAGTGAAGCGTTTCGCATGGGCCGCCGCCATCGCGGCCGTGGTAGCGGGCAGTCCCGCCGCTGCCGAGGAGAAGCCCGGGTTCAAGGACACGCCGATGCTGCCCGGCGGGAAGTGGCATGTGCATGATTCGGACCGCCCGCATCCGACGGTGGTGACCCCCGGCATGGCTCCCGGCGCTCCGCCCTCCGACGCCATCGTCCTGTTCGACGGCACATCGCTCGACGCGTGGCAGCCGCAGGCGACGCCGTGGACCGTCAAGGACGGCGCGGCGACCTCGGTCCCGCGCGCCGACGGCAAGGGCGAAAATGCGCTGGTCAGCAAGCAAAGCTTCGGCGACGTCCAGCTCCATCTCGAATTCGCCTCGCCCAACCCGCCCGCCAAGACGTCGCAGGATCGCGGCAACAGCGGCATCTGGTTCATGCAGCGCTACGAGCTCCAGATCCTCGACGGCTACCAGAACCCGACCTACGCCGACGGCACCGTCGGGTCGATCTATGCGTGGAAGCCGCCGCTGGTGAACCCGTCGCGGGCGCCCGGCAAATGGCAGAGCTACGACATCATCTTCGAGCGCCCGCGCTTCGGACCCGACGGCAAGCTGCTGCGTCCGGCCTATGTCACCGCCTTCCTCAACGGCGTGCTCGTGCAGAACCGCCAGCCGTGGCTCGGCGGCACGGTGTGGCGCAAGGTCGCCACATATGAGGCGCATGGCGATGCGGCGCCGATCCAGCTTCAGGACCATCATTCCCCGGTCTCGTTCCGCAACATCTGGGTGCGCCCGCTGCCCGAGGCGGCGGCGAGCCATGACTTTGAAGGCGAGGTGAAATGATCATCGACCGCAGAGACGCGCTCGCGGGCATGGCCGCGATGTTCGGCGCCAGCCTGTTCGCGCCGATCGCGCGCGCGGCGGCCACGCAAGTGACGCCGATCAGCAGCGGCCCGCCTTCCTCGCCGGTGTTTACCGCGCAACAGCGCGCGCTGATGACCGCGCTCAGCGAGCGCGTGATGCCGACGACCGACACCCCCGGCGCGATCGCGGCCGGCGTCCCCGAATATATCGAGAAGCTGCTCGCCGATTGGGCCAGCCCCGACGACCGCAAGCCGATCCTCGCCGGGCTCGACGCGATCGAGGCGCGCAGCCGGAGCGATTACAAGGTCGCCGCCGACAAGGCGACGCCGGCGCAGCAGGATGCGCTGCTGACGCTCGCGATGGAAGACAAGCTCCCCGGCGGCGCCGACTTTTTCGACAAGTTCCGCCAGCTCGTGCTCACCGGCTATTTCACCTCGGAGGTCGGGATCACGCAGGAACGCGAATATCTGCCCGTCCCCGGGCGCTACGACGGCGCCTATCCCTATTCCGAGATCAAGAAGGTGTTTTCGTCATGATGATCGGCAGGCGGCAATGGATGGCGGGCGGCGCCGCGCTCGCAGCGACGATCGCCGGGGGACCGCTGATGGCGCGAAGCTCGGGACCGAAGCCGATCGGCATCCAGCTCTATACCGTGCGCGAACTTTTCGCGAAGGACCCGATGGGGACGCTCGAGAAGGTCGCGGCGATCGGCTATCGCGAGGTCGAATATGGCGGCGGCGGTTATGACAAGATGGACCACGCCGCGCTGCGCAAGACAATGGAGCGGCTGGGGCTGACCTCGCCCTCGATCCATGTCGGCTATGAAGCGCTCGCCAGCGACTTCGACGGCGCGGTCGCGATGACCAAGGCGCTCGGCGCCGACACGCTGATCGTCCCCTATATGGGCGAAGCGCACCGCAGCGCCGAAGGCTGGAAGGCCGCGGTCGCCGATTTCAACCGCTATGCCGAGCGGCTCAAAAAGGCCGGGCTGGGCTTCGCCTATCACAATCATGATTTCGAGTTCACGCTGAAGCCGGCCGGCACCAGCCTGTTCGACACGCTGATCGCCGACGCCGACCCGGCGCTCGTCCAGATCGAGCTCGACTTGTTCTGGGCCGTCGCCGCGGGCGAGGACCCCAAGGCGGTCATCCGGCGCCTGGCCGGACGCATCTACGCCTATCATGTCAAGGACCGCACCGCCGAGGGTAAGATGACCAGCGTCGGCAAGGGCGTGATCGATTTCGCCGACATCTTCACGCTCAACGAGATCGCGGGCGTCGAGCATTTCTATGTCGAGAACGACCAGTCGCCCGCGCCCTACCTGCCCGACATCACGACCAGCTTCCAGACGCTCAGCCGCCTTCGCGCCTGACCGATATTCGAGGACAAGACATGACCGACCAGTTCGATGCGATCGTCATCGGTTCCGGAGTCAGCGGCGGATGGGCCGCGAAGGAATTGACCGAAAAGGGCCTCAAGGTGCTGATGCTCGACCGCGGGGTGATGGTCGAGCATGGCGCCGACTATGATTTTGACGGCAGGCCGGCCTATGAAATCCCGGCGCGCGACCGGATGCCCGAACCGCTGATCAAGAGCGATTATTTCATCGCCACCCACGGCTATGTCTCGCCGTCGAACCAGAAATTCTACAACAATGACCGGCTCAACCCCTATGCCTATGGCGAGGGTGAGAAATTCTACTGGATCCGGCCCGGCGCGGTCGGCGGCAAGTCGCTGATCTGGGGACGCTGGAGCTTTCGCTGGAGCCCTGAGGATTTCGAGGCGAACAAGCGCGAGAATGTCGGGATCGACTGGCCGATCCGCTATGAGGATGTCGCGCCCTGGTATGATTATGTCGAAAAATATATCGGGGTGTCGGGATCGCGCGAAAATCTGCCGCAGCTCCCCGACAGCGCCTTTCAGCCGCCGATCCAGATGAACGTCGCCGAGAAATGGGTGAAGGAACGGCTCGAGGCGACGTCGCCCGGGCGCAAGCTGATCAACACGCGCCTGTCGAACATGACCGAGGACAAGGAGGATCAGGGCCGCAGCAAATGCCAGTTCCGCAACCAGTGCGGCCGCGGCTGTTCGTTCGGCGCCTATTTCTCGACGCAGGCGGTCACCCTGCCCGCAGCGCGCGCCACCGGGCGGCTGACGCTGCGTTCGGACGCGGTGGTCTCCAACCTCGAATATGATCCGAAGACCAAGAAAGTCACGGGCGTGCGCGTCGTCGACACCAAAACGAAGCAGGCGGAGGTGATTCCTGCGCGCCTCGTCTTCCTCTGCGCCTCGGCGATGGCCTCGACGCAGATATTGATGAACTCGCGCATCCCGGGAACGGCCAAGAGCCATTTCGACGCCAGCGGCACCCTCGGCCGCTATGTGATGGACCATATCTTCCGCGTCGGCATCTCGGGCGATATTCCGGGGATGACCGACTTTATCGAATATGGCCGCCGTCCGGGCGGCGTCTATGTCCCGCGCTTCCGCAATGTCGGGGGCGAGGAAGGCGTGGGGTTCCGGCGCGGCTATGGCTATCAGGGCAGCGCGCGGCGCGACCCGCTGCCGCCCGAGGGCTTCGGCGCGTCGATGAAGCACGGCATGCGCGGCTATGGGCCGTGGAAATTCGGTATGGGCGCGTTCGGCGAATGCCTGCCCTATGAGGATAATCGCGTCAGCCTGCACGCCGACAAGGTCGACCGTTTCGGCATCCCGCTGATGCGCTTCGACGTCACCTTCCGCGACAATGAAATCCGCATGATGGACGATGCGCGCAGCGAAGGCGAAGCGATGCTGCGCCGGGCGGGCCTCGCCAACGTCACCAGCGGGCGCAGCGAACATGTGCCCGGCGACGCGATCCACGAAATGGGCGGTGCCCGCATGGGATCAGATCCGCGCCAGTCGGTGCTCAACAAATGGGGCCAGGCGCACGACGCCGCCAATCTGTTCGTCACCGACGGCGCCCAGATGGCCTCGATCTCGTGCGTCAACCCGTCGCTCACCTTCATGGCGCTGACCGCGCGCGCCGCCGACCATGCGGTCAAGCAGTTCAAGGCGGGGGCGATCTAGAAAACGTCCCTGCCCGGATCGTCATTCCGGCTTCGCCCGGATGACGATCCGGTAAAGAAGGATCAGACCTTAAAGCGCGCCTTCGAGCCAGCCCTTGAGCGCGCTCTTCGGCGCCGCGCCGACCTTGGTGTCGGCGATCTCGCCATTTTTGAACAGAATCATCGTCGGGATGCCGCGCACGCCATATTTGCTCGGCGCGTCGGGATGATCGTCGATGTTGAGCTTGGCGATCACGACCTTGCCCGCGAGTTCGTCCGAGATTTCCTCGAGCGCCGGGCCGATCATCTTGCACGGGCCGCACCATTCGGCCCAGAAATCGACGAGCACCGGGGTGTCGCTGTCGAGGACGTCGGCCTGAAAGCTCGCGTCGGTAATGGCTTTGCTACCCATAGTCTGAACTCCTGAAACTCTGTTGCCCTCAAGCTAAGGCGTCGGCGCGCCGGGCTCAAGGGCAGAACCCGGCAAATTCGCCTTGGTTGCCGCCAAGCCCGGCTTGTGCGCTTCGAGCAGCGCGTCGCCGAGATGGATCAGCCGCGGCGCCGCGGTGTAGAGCAAGGCCGCCTCGACCCGCCGCCCCGGAAAGATCACGCGGAGCGCGTCGCGATAGGCCGCCATCTGGCGCAGATAGGCCGGCGCGACCTCGGCGGCGCTCGCCGGGATATGCCGCCCGGTCTTGTAATCGATCACCGTCACCGCATCGCCCGTCACCAGCAGCCGGTCGACGATCCCCGCGACGACGACGCCGTCGACCACCGCCGACAGCGGCACTTCGGCAAGGCTGCCGGGGCCGAAAAACGCCGCATGCACCGGGTCGTCCAGCACCGCCAGCACTTCGCCCACCATCGCCGCGCGCGCACCCTCGTCGAGCGCCGCAGCCTGCGCCGACAGCCAGTGCAGCGCCGCGGCGCGGCGGCGATCGGGCCGCACGGGCGGCAGCCGCTCGAACAACGCGTGGAGCAACAGTCCGCGCGTCACCGCGGCGCCGCGCTCGCCCCCCTGCGGCGGCGACGCGACATCGTCCTCGCCTAGCGCCGACGGCGCGAGCGGCCGCGGCGGGCGCGCTTCCTCGGGCGCGGGCTTCGTCGCCCAGTCGGGGATCGGGGCGACGGGCGCGGGTCGGACCGGCTTCTCGCGTCGCCGTGCCCACGCCTTCGCATTGACGGCATGGACGCGCTTCTGCCCCCAGCGCGGCCCGGCATCCTGCCAGCCGAGCCCCATATCCTCCATCACCCGGTCGACCGCCGCGTGCCAGCAAAGCTCGGGCAGCGAGCGGTCTTCCTTTTTCGTCACCCCGGCAACGACCAGCAACTCCTCGGCACGCGTCATCGCCACGTAGAGCAGCCGCCAATGCTCCTCGATCTCGGCCGCGGCCTTGGCGTCGTGCGCCGTGGCGACCGGCCCGTGCCGCTCTTCCTTGGGCAGGCCGAAGACCGGCAGCCGGTCCCAGCCCTCGAGCGACAGGTCGAAGCCGCGCTGGCGCTGCACCGGGTCGTCGGTCGCGTCGGCGAGGATGACGATCGGCGCCTGCAAGCCCTTCGACCCATGCACCGTCATCACGCGCACGACATCGCTGCGCGCCTCGGTCTGGCGCTTGATGTCGGCGCGGCTCGCCTCGACCTCGCTCAGAAAGGCGAGCAGCGACGGGGTATGCTGGCGCTCGAAATTCAGCGCCTGGTTGAGCAACTCGTCGATCGGATCGCGCGCCTCGCGCCCGAGCCGCGCATAAAGCCGCCGCCGCCCCTGCATCGGCCCCGACAATATGCGGTCGAGGAAACGATAGGGCGTCGTGAAATCGGCCATGCCGAGCAGATGGCGCAGCGCGGCCATCGTTCCCGCGGGCACCTCGGCCTCGCGATCGCGGAGCCGCTCCCACAGCGCGCGCTTGCCGCGCCCGTGCGCGAAGGCGAAGAGATCGTCCTGCGACCAGCCGATCAGCGGCGACACGAGCAGCGAAGCGAGGTTGAGGTCGTCGAGCGGCTGCACCGCGAAGCGCATCGCCGACAAGAGGTCCTGCACCCCGAGCGGCTGGGTCAACGCGAAGCGGTCGACGCCCGCCACCGGCACGCCCAATGACTGCAACCGCGCGACGATCCGCGCCGCCAAGTCGCGGCGGCGGCGAACGAGGATCAATATGTCGCCCGGCGCGACGCTGCGGCCGTCCTTGCCGTGGAGGATCCACTCCTGCACCTCGTCGGCGATCGCGCGCGACAGGCGCAGGCTCGCGGGGTCGTTCGCGGGGGCGAGCGGATCGCCGCCCTCGGCGACATCCTCTTCGCTCGCTTCCTCGCTCTCGCCTTCGGCCGCAAGCGCCTTGCCGACCGGCAGCGGCTGCCACAGCTCGACCCGCCCCGGATGCGCACTGCGGAACGGCAAATGCGGCGGCTCGTCGCTCGCCAGCCCCATCGCTTCGGTGCCGCCGCCCGCCACCCATGCATCGACGACGTCGAGCACTGCGGGGCTCGACCGGTAGTTGGTGATCAGGTCGACCTCGGCAAAGGGCTGGCCGCCGTCGGCCGCCCACTCGCCGAACCGGATGCGCGCCGCCTCGAACGCCGCGGGCTCGGTGCCCTGGAAACCGAAGATCGCCTGCTTGCGGTCGCCGACGGTGAACATCGTGCGCACACGCTCGTCCTTCGCGCCCACCCCGGCGAAAAATTCCTCGGCGAGCGCCGCGACGATCGCCCATTGCCGCGTGTTGGTATCCTGCGCCTCGTCGACGAGGATGTGGTCGGTGCGCTGGTCGAGCTTGAAGCGCACCCATTCGCCGAACTGGCCGAGCCGCAGCAGCGACCCCGCGATCGAAATCAGGTCGTCGAAATCGGCGAGCCCGCCCTCGCGTTTCGCCAGTGCATAGGCTTCGGCAAAGCGCGCGCCCAGATCCCACGCCGCCGCCAGCTCATCGGCGACGCGCATCGCGACCGCCGCGGCGAGCAGATGTTGCGCCGCATCGACGATCCGCACCGCGCTGTCGACGCAATCGGTCATCCGCCCCTTGTCGCCCGCGAAATCGGCGCGCAGTTCGCCCTTGCCGGTGAGGAAACAGCCGAGCAGATCGCCGAGCATCGCCGCGCGCGCCGGGGCATCGGCGGCGAGCCAGCGGGCCATCGCGTCGGCGCAGGCGAGCCCGGTCTTCGTTCCCCAGTTCGCGCCGCTCGCCGCAACGATGCGGACGAGATCGTCGGGAAGCGCGCCGCCCGCAATCCGCGCCGCCAGCCACGCCTCGGGGTCGCCGTCCGGCAGCCCCAGCGCCGCGCGCAGATCCTGCGCGCGCGGCGGCAGGATGCGCTCGCGAAACGGCGCGGCAAAGGCATGGGCGCAGCGCACGAGGAAAGCCATCGCCGCATCCTGCCCCATCCGCCGCGACAGCATCGCCGCCTGTCCGCGCATCGCATCGCCATCGGCGCCCGGCTGCGCGAGCAGTTCGCTCAGCACCCGCCGCTGCAGTTCGCCCGCCTCGCCCTCTTCGAGCGCGCGAAAGCCCGGCATGATCTTCGCCTCGAGCGGGAAGCTCGCGAGCAGGGTCTGGCAAAAGCTGTGGATCGTCTGGACGCGGATCGCGCCCGCCGCGCTGTCGATCACCGTCGCGAACAAGGAGCGCGCCCGGTCGAGAATGGCGGGCTGATCCCAATCGGCGCCGAGCGCGCGAAGGTCGAGCCGCAAGTCGCCGTCGTCCATCCGCACCCACAGCGCGAGCCGCTCGTGGATGCGGTGCGCCATTTCGGCGGCGCCCGCCTTGGTGAAAGTGATGCAGAGGATCGCCTCGGGCGCGACGCCCGCGAGCATCAGCCGCAGCACGCGCGCCGAGAGCACCTGCGTCTTGCCCGTCCCCGCCGATGCGCCGAGCCACACATGCTCGCCCGGCTGTGCCGCCGCCTGCTGCGCGGGATCGAGATCGTGGAGCCGGGTCATGGCGCGTCGCCGTCCGCATCGCGCCCGCGCCCGAACCATTCGTCGCGGCGCATCAGCTGGTCATAATCGGTGAAGCGCTTTACCGCGTCGCCCGGCACGAAGACCCCGTCGCCGAGCAGCCACGTCGCGGTCAGGTCGGCGAAGGCGTCATAGGCGCGCGCGACCGCGTCCTCGGCGGTCTTGAGCTTGCGCCGCGATCCGTGCGTCGGCGCGATGCTGCCGTCCGTCCCCTTGGCGCGGTCGGCCTTGAGGCTCCAATATTCGAGGCTCGCGACCGGCCCCGCCGCAACCCCCTCGACCTTGCCCATTTCGGCGAGCAGCCCGAGCAGCCCCAATTGATTGTCGAGTCCGTCCGCGGCCGCGCTGCCGCTCGGCGCCGCGCCGGTCTTGTAATCGACGATCGCAAGGCCGCCGTCGGCGAGCCGGTCGATCCTGTCGGCCTTGCCCGACAGGCGAATGCCGTTCAGTTCATGCACGCCCGACACTTCGGCCGCGACCGGCTCGCGCCCTTCGGCGCGCGCCTCCCACACGCGTTCGGCCGCCCAGCGCAGCGCGGGCTCGATGCGCGGAAACCAGAAGGCGCGCGCGAGCGCATCGAGCGCCGGGTCGTCGTGCAGCCGTCCAAGCTCGGTCTCGAGCGCCTCGCGCGTCGCCCCCGCGCGCTGCCAATCTTCCATGAAGGCGTGGACGCGCGTCCCGAGCCAGCGCGGATCGGGCCCGGCGCGCAGCGGGTCAAGCGTCGACAGCCGCAGGATGCGCCCCGCGTAAAAGGCGTAGGGATCCTTCGCGAGCAGGTCGACACCGGTGACGCTGATCTGGCCCGGCCGCGCGTCGGCGGGCGGCCGGGGCTGCGGCATCGGCGCGGGCGCGATCGGGCCCGGCGGCACGTCGAGCGCCGCCGCGAGCGCGGTCGCGCTCGCGTCCCCCAGCCGTGCCTCGGGCAGTTCGCCCGCGAGCGCGGCGAGCCGCAGCCAGAAGCGCGACGCCACCGCGGGGTCGCCGCCGCTCCGCATCGCGCGCGTCACCACGACCTCGCGCGCGGCAAAGGCGCCCGCGAAATCATGCGCCGCCGCGCCCTGCTGGCGCTCGGGCGCGGCGAGCCCGAGCATCCGGCGGATGCCGGGCGCAAGCCACGGATCGGGGCTCTGCTGCGGCGGCCAGCGCCCCTCATCGAGCCCGCCCAAAATCATCAGGTCGGCGCGCTGCAGGCGCGCTTCGAGCAAGCCCCAGATGAACAGGCGCGGATGCCCGCCATAGGGCGGCCGCACGCTCTCGCCCGACAGGAGGTCGGCCAGCATCGCCGGGAAATCGGCGGGCGCGACGAGCGCCGGGCCGTCGCCCTTCGCCAGCGCCCAGCGGTCGAACAGCTCGGACAGCGCGCGTCCGGCATGGCCGGTCCATGCCCCCTCGCCGGTCAGCCAGCCGAGCGCCACCTGCAACGCGCCGAGCAGGGCCGAAGGCGGCGTCGGAATATTCGCGGCAAAGGGAGCGAGCGCCGCGCGCAATCCGGCGACGACTTCGGCCCACCATAAGCCGATCAGCGTCGCCGCATCATGGCCGCGCGCCTGCGGATCGGCGGCGCGCTCGGCGATCCGCATCGTCACCCCGTCCCAGCCTGGCACCAGCCCCGGCCCGCGCAGCACCAGATCGAGCCGCCGTACCTGGTCGAGCCAGCCGAGCCGGCCATCGCCCGCGCGCACCAGCGGGTGCCCGAGCAGCGCGACGAGCCGCACCGGATCGAACGCCGCGGCGAATTCGGCGAGCGCGAGCAACAGCGCGCCCGGCGGCGTCTGCCCCAGCGGCTGCCCCGCGCTGTCGTCGACCGCGATGTCCCAGCGCGCGAGCGCCGCCGCGACGCGCGTCGCGAGCGCGCGGTCGGGGGTCACCAACGCCGCGGTGCGTGCGGTGGTTTCAAGCGCATGACGCATCATCAGCGCGATCCCCTGCGCCTCCTGCCCGTCGTCGGCGAAGACCGCGGCGCTCACCCCCGCGATGCCCGCGCTCAAATCGCCCGCCCGCTGCCAGCGCGCGGTATAGGCGGCGGGCGCGAAGAGCAGCGAGGCGAAGGACGCGCGCGCCTCGGGGCCGTCGAACGGCGAGCTTCCATCCCACGGCTGCACCTCTTCGCGCGAAACGCTCATCCGCCCGAGCAGCAGTTTCAGATGATATTGCGGGTGCGTCTCGAGCGGGCGTTCTCCGGGCTTGTCGGGGTCGGCCTTCACCGGCCCGAGCGCCTCCCACTCCTCACCCGCCATGCCGAGGTCGAGCCCCGGCAGCACCACCATGCCCTGCGGCAGATCGGCGACGGTGCGCAGCAGGCGCGCGATCGCGGGCGCTGCGGTGGTCACGCCCGCCGCGACGACGAAGCGCGCCGGCGGCGCGACGCGCCATCCGCGCGTCACGCGATCGAGCAGCCGGTTGCGGCGGTCGGCGCGGTCGATATGCCCCGTCGCCGCGAGCATCGCGGGCCACGCATCGACGAGCAGCGACAGCCGCCGCCACGACGCCTGCCAATGGCCCGCGAGGTCGCCGAGCGCGCTTTCGATATCGGCGAGCCGCGCCGGCGCGACCTCCTCATAATGGAGCTGGTCGATCACACGCCCCAGCCCCTCGGCGAGCTGGAACGCCGCGGCGCCGGTGATCGGCGACTCGCCCGGCACATTATGCTTCTCGATCAGCGCGGCGAGCATCAGCCGCCGCCTGAGCGCGTCGATCGCGGGCGGAATCGCGTCGCTTTCGTCGATCGGGTCGAGCGCGAGCGCCACATTCTCGTCGAGGTCGGCGTCGCCGATCACCGCGAGCCGCGGCATCAGCAGCCCCGATCCGCCCGTGCGCACGAACGCCGCCTGCACCGCGCTCCGCGCGCGATTGCTCGGCAGCAGGATCAGTCCCTGCGCGAGCCCGAGCGCGCCGTCGGCAAAGCGCGCGATCAGGCCTGCCGCGAGCGCATCGGCGAAGGCCCGCTGGACCGGGATGGAAAAAAGCGTGGGCTTTGCGTCAGCCATCCGTCAGCGCGGCTTCGGTCGGCGCGATGCTCGCCGGCGAGCCGACGTCGAACCATTGCCCCATGTGCGACAGGCCATAGAGCCGCCCGGCCGCGATCGCGCGGTCCCACAATATGTTGGTCGAAAACGCCCCCTCGGGGGCGCCATCGAGCAGCCGCGGCGAGATGAGCTGGATTCCGGTATAAACGAAGGGCGCGATCCGCCCCGGCTTGCGCCGCGACAGCCGGCCCGCCGGATCCATGTGGAAATCGCCGCGCCCGCCGTGCCCCGTCGCGCTCGCTTGCCGGATCAGCAGCAGCAGCGCGTCCATCCGCTCGCCGTCCCAATGGCGCGCGAGGTGGCGGATGCTGTCCTGCGGCCCATCGGTCCAGATATTGTCGCTGTTGACGATCAGGATCGGATCGCCCGTCAGCTGCGGCAATGCCTTCACCATCCCGCCGCCGGTTTCGAGCAGCAGGTCGCGCTCGTCCGAAATCGCGATGCTGAAGCTGCGCTTCTGCGCGGCGAGATGCGCCTCGAGCGCGTCGGCGAGATAATGGACGTTGACGACAACATGCTCGACGCCCGCCGCCTCGATGCGGTCGAGGCTGTGATCGATCAGCGCCTTGCCCGCGACGCGCACCAGCGGCTTCGGCCGGGTTGCGGTGAGCGGCCGCATCCGCTTGCCGAGCCCCGCCGCCATCACCATCGCGCTCTCGATCTTCGCACTCACGACCCCATCGCCTTCCAAATCTCCGCCCGCTTCGAAGCGGGCACATTGGCGTCGAACCATTGCCGAACCGGGACAAGCGCCGGATGCGCGAGGTCGCGTTCGAGCAGCCCCCACATGCGCGGCTGGAAACTCTTGTAATGCGGCTTGTCGTCGCGCTTCCACAGCCGGACGAAGACGCCGAGGATGCGCGTGTTGCGCTGCGCCGCGAGCGCCCAATAGGCGCGTTCGATATCGCGCCCCGTCGCTTCGCTGTAGCGCGCGAGCATCGTCGCCTCGATCGCGGGCGTCACGTCGCGCCGCGCGTCTTCGAGCACCGAGGCGAGGTCGTAGGCGGGGTGGCCGACCAGCGCGTCCTGGAAATCGAGTAGCCCGTAATGCGCGATGCCGTCCTTGCCGGGCACCAGCATGATATTCTCGGCATGATAGTCGCGCAGCACGGTGACGCGCGGCAGGCCGTCATGCTCGACCGGGGTCAGCACCTCGGCCCACGCGGCGCGAAACGCATCGCGGTCGACCTCCAGATCGAAGGCGGGGCAATACCAGTCGCTGAACAGCATCACCTCGTCGAGCCATTGATCGAGCCCATGGACGGGCAGCCCATCCATGGGCGGCTGCGTGTGGAGGTGGACGAGCAGGTCGGTCACCCCCGCATAATATTGCGCCTCCTTGTCGATCTGCGCATCGACCGTTTCGCGCAGGCGCACGTCGCCGAAATCCTCGATCAGCAGCAACCCGCGATCGAGGTCGCGCGCGAGGATCGTCGGCGCATTGAGCCCCAGCCCGCAAAGATATTCGGCGACCGCGATGAACGGCCGCGGGTCTTCGTGCGGCGGCGGCGCGTCCATCAGCACCGCCTGCCGGCCGCCATCGACGACACGGAAATAGCGGCGGAAGGACGCATCGCCCGCGAGCGGCAGAATCTGGGCATCGCCCCAGCCATGCGCGGCAAGAAAGGCGGGCGCATGGGCGGGCGGAATCATCGGAGCGGCCATCGGCTCCCCCAAGACGTCGGCACAGCGGCTGTCAAGACGCGCGCGTCGCCCACACCCGAAATCCTGAGGAGCAGCGCGCCCGGCCAGCCTTCGCCGCCCAGCCGTTCGGGCCATTCGATCAACAAGGCGCCGTCGTAAAGATAATCGTCGAGCCCCAATTCGATCAGTTCGTCGGCATCCTCGATCCGATAGAGATCGACATGCGCGATCGGCAGATCGGTCTCGGGCGGCGCATAGGGCTGGACGATCGCAAAGGTCGGGCTCGGCGCCTCGCCCGCCAGCCCGCGCGCCTTCAGCATCGCGCGCGCGAGCGTCGTCTTGCCCGCGCCGAGGTCGCCCGACAGCAGCACGACATCGCCCGCTGCCAGCGCCGCACCGATCGCGGCACCGATCCGTTCGGCATCGGCGAGGTCGTAGCGCACCGAAAAACCGGTCACGCGCCGCGCGGCAGGCTGATTCGCACGAGCGTGCCCTGCCCCTCTTCGCTCACCACTTCCATCGTTCCGCCGTGCGCGGCGACGAGCTGGCGCGCGAGCGCAAGGCCGATGCCGCCGGTCGCGGTGCCCGCCTGCTGCCCCTTGGCGACCGCGACCGCCGCCTCGGGCATTCCCGGGCCATTGTCGGACACGATGATGTCGACGCCGCGCGCATCGCCGTCGGCGTGGAGCAGGACGCGCGCGCCCGTCTTGCGCGACGGCACGGTAAAGCGCACCGCATTGTCGAGCAGCCCCGCGACGAGCCGCGACAGCCGCGGCGCGTCGCCTTCGATGCTGCCGAGGTTCGCCGCGATATTGCCGACGAGCTCGACCTTTTCGCTCTTCGCAAAGAGCTTCGCGTCGGCGAGCGCGCCTTCGAGCAATATTTTCACATCGACCGGCGCGCGCTCGATCGCGAGCGTCCCCGCTTCGCCCTGCGCAAGGTCGAGCACATTGTCGATCTGGCGGCCGAGCACGCCGACCGAGTCCATGATCGCGTCGATATAGGTGCGCTGCTGGTCGCCGAGCTTGCCGGCATAGCCCGCCTGCAGCATCTCGCCGAATCCGCCGATCGAGGTCAGCGGCGTGCGGAGTTCATAACTCATTCGCGACAGGAAGGCGGTCTTGGCCTTGTCGGCGGCCTCGAGCGCCTCGTTGCGTTCGCGCAGCGCGCCCTCCATCTTCCGGCTCGGCGTGATGTCGAGCATGATGAGCAGCGCATTGCCGTCGGGCAGCGGGATCGACGCGAAATCGAAATAGCGCCCGTCGGCGAAACCGATCTCGCCGCCGCGCTGCTGGCGTTCCAGTGTCGCGGCGCGGATGACCTCCTGCACGATGCTGATCTGGTTCGGTTTCACCAACCGGTCGGCGAGCCCTTCCATCAACGTATCGACGCGCGGATGCGCCGCCAGCGTCGGTTCGTCGATGCCCCACAGGCGGCGGAAACGCTGGTTCCAAAGGTGAAGCCGCCCATCGGGGGCGAAGACCGCGACCGCTTCGAACAGATTGTCGAAGGTCGCGGTGCGAACGCGGAGCAGCGTGTCGCGCGCGCCCGCGAGCTGCACCTGTTCGGTCTTGTCTTCGGCGATCAGCAGCATGCCGCCGTCGGGGGTCGGCTGCGCGACGACGTGCAGGTGCGTGCCGTCGCGAAGCAGCCAGTCTTCCTCGCTCGCCTCGGCCTGCGCGAACCAGTCGACATGCGCCTGCCGCCATTCGGGATAGTTGCGCACCTCGGGGATTCGCCCGCCCTCGCGCCACGCGTCGAGCAGCCGCGCGAAAGGCGGCGCCTCGGCCACCTCCTCGGCCTCCAGCCCGAACAGGCGGCGAAACGGCAGGTTCGCGAAGCTCAGCCCCTGGTCGGGGCCGAATTGCGCCACCGCCGCCGACAGCCGGTCGAGCAGTTCGCGCTGTGTATCGACGAAGCGGCGGTGCGCGCCGCGTTCGGTTTCGAGTTCCTGGATGTCGATCGCATAGCCCGCGACGCCGATGACGCGACCGCCCTCGGGCGCGAGCGGCACGTCGACGACGCGCATGATCCGCCGTTCGCCCTCGATCGTCACCGGAATGGTGCGCATCTGCGCCGAACCCGCGGCGCGCGCCGCGTCGGCGGCGTCGGCGGCGCTCACCCCCGCGACGGTCTCGCACAGCTCGACCCCGCCGTCGATCACCGCGGCCGCGCTCTTCGCCTCGACCGCGCGAACATAGGCGCCGTTGACGAGCGCGAGCGACAGGTCGGTGTCGCGGAACCACATCGGGAAGGGCGCCGCCTCGATCAGCCCCGATAGAGCCTCGAACGCCGCCATCGCCTCGTCGCGTTCGCCGCGCGCGTGCGCGAGCGCCTGCTGGCCGTCGGTCGCATCGCTGAGCCAGAGCAGCACGCTGCCCGGCCCGCCGACCGCCTCCGGCGCCGCGGCGCCATGGACGATGATCGTGCGGTGGCTGCCGTCGGGTTTCAGGCTCAGGACGAAAGGCTTCGCGCCGCGCTGCGCGCCGAGGATCGCCTGACGCAGCGCGTCATGCGCCGACGCATCGAGCCCGCTGCCGAGCCCGCGAAGCTCGTCGAAATTGCGCGGCCCGCGATCGAGCCCCAGCCAGCGCCCGAGCCGCTCGCTCGCCTCGATCCGCCAGTCGGCGCGCACGATCACGGGAAGCTGCGGCGACGCCTCGACGAGGCTCGCGAGCCGTTCGGCCTGCCCCGCGACGAACGCCGAGCGCCGCTGCATCGCGACCCCGCGCAGCGTCGCCCATAATCCAGCGAGCAGCCACAGCGCCGCGAACAGGCCGAGCGCGAACAACAGGGCCGGGGAAAGCGCGTCGCTCATCCCGCCTCAAGCCCTCGTTTGTCCGGATGTCGCGCGCGCATGATCGCTTGCCCTAAAGGCGATGGAGTCATGTTTCAATCGCATGTCATACGGATCGGCGCGCCGCATCATCCGATGGGCGCGCCGTCCACAGTTTTCGTCCGCCGTCAGGCGAAAAAATCAATACCGATAATGTTCGGGCTTGAACGGACCTTCGACCGGCACGCCGATGTAATCGGCCTGCTTCTGGCTCAGCTTCGACAGATGCACGCCCAGCTTTTCGAGGTGCAGCGCCGCGACCTTTTCGTCGAGATGCTTGGGCAGGACATAGACGTCGTTCTTGTACTGCTCGCTGCGCGTCCACAGCTCGATCTGCGCGAGCGTCTGGTTGGTGAAGCTCGCCGACATCACGAACGACGGGTGACCCGTCGCGTTGCCGAGGTTCACGAGGCGGCCCTTCGACAGGATGATGATCTGCTTGCCGTCGGGAAACTCGACCAGGTCGACCTGCGGCTTCACTTCGGTCCATTTATAGTTGGCGAGCGCCGCGATCTGGATCTCGCTGTCGAAGTGGCCGATGTTGCAGACGATCGCCATATTCTTCATCGCCGCCATATGTTCGGCGGTGATCACGTCGGCATTGCCGGTCGCGGTGACGAAGATGTCCGAACGCTTGACGGCTTCGTCCATCGACACGACCTCGAAGCCTTCCATCGCCGCCTGCAGCGCGCAGATCGGGTCGATTTCGGTGACGAGCACACGCGCGCCGCCGTTACGCAGCGATTGCGCCGAGCCCTTGCCGACGTCGCCGAAGCCGGCAACCGTAGCGACCTTGCCCGCGAGCATCACGTCGGTGCCGCGGCGGATCGCGTCGACGAGCGATTCCTTACAGCCATAGAGGTTGTCGAACTTCGACTTGGTGACGCTGTCGTTGACGTTGATCGCGGGGAAGGGCAGCTCGCCCTTCTTCGCGATGTGGTACAGGCGGTGGACGCCGGTCGTCGTTTCTTCCGACACGCCCTTGATCGCCTTGACCGTCTTGGTCAGATAGCCGGGGTTCGCCGCGACGAACGCCTTCAGCGCGCGCTGCATCTCGATCTCTTCTTCATTCTCGGGCGCCGGCATCGTCTCGCCGGCTTCGAGCTTCGCGCCCCACAGCGCGAACATCGTGGCGTCGCCGCCATCGTCGAGGATCAGGTTGCAGGTCGTGCCGTCCTCGACACCCCAGTCGAAGATGCGGCCGACATAGTCCCAATAATCGGCGAGGCTTTCGCCCTTCACCGCGAACACCGGCACGCCCGATGCGGCGATCGCCGCGGCGGCATGGTCCTGCGTCGAGAAGATGTTGCACGTCGCCCAGCGGACTTCGGCGCCGAGCGCGGTCAGCGTCTCGATCAGCACCGCGGTCTGGATCGTCATGTGCAGCGAGCCGACGATTTTCGCGCCCTTCAGCGGCTGCGCCGCGCCGAATTCGCTGCGCAGCGCCATCAGGCCCGGCATTTCGGTTTCGGCGATGTTGATTTCCTTGCGCCCGAAATCGGCGAGGCTGATGTCGGCAACGACATAGTCACGGGTGTCGGCGGCGAGAGTGGCCACGGGGAGTTCTCCATATTGGCAAGTCGACCGCAGGCGAGCGGCCACGAAATTATCTTGCGCGCCCTAGCCGAAACGCCGCCGCCGATCAAATATAAACTTTTCTTTATATCACGCCTGAAGAACGACCCGTCGACATCTGCGCACACGCGAATCGCCGGCGCGAAAACGCACCGGCCGCAAAAATAATTTTCGCGCGCATCAATTGTGACAATCGGGCGGTCCCGATTGTGACATGGAGTCGCCAAGCCCAAGATTCTGAAAAACCGGACTTATAATGCGCCTTGCGTTTAGCATAATCGCTCTTTGTGACAGCTATGTTACAACCCCCCGAAAACATTGACTTTTTACGCGACGCGCGAGAAAATCGGCTAAAGTTTTCGGGGAGATACAAGAGATGAAAAAAATTCTGCTGCCGCTGATCGCCTTGGCGCTTTCGAGCCCTGCTGCGGCGCAATCGATCGTCGTCGTGACCGCGCCTGAGGCCGATTCGGAAATCCTGCCGGTCGCCTATGCCGAACTCAAGGCGGGTGAAAACGACGCCGCGGTCGAAAAGCTGACCGGTGACACCGGCCTCGACGCGCGCGATCCGTCGCGCCTGATCAATCTCGGCACCGCTTACGCTCGGCTGGGTCGCACCGCCGAAGCCGCCGCCGCCTATGACGCCGCGATCGGCAGCCCGATCCGCTATGATGTCGAGCTCGCCAGCGGCCGCTACATGGATTCACGCTGGGCGGCACGCGCCGCGCTCGCCAACCTCAACCAAGGCAAATCGCTGCTCGCGCTCGCGCGCTAGGCCTCGCCGCCTTCCGTCGTCAGCAGGCGGGCGTCCACTCCCGCCTCGGCGAACGCCGCCTGCCACCGCTCGGCGGGCGGCGTTTCGAACAGCAGGCCGTCGCTTCCCGGGGTGACGTGCCAACCGTGGCGGACCATTTCGTCTTCGAGCTGCCCCGGCGACCATCCCGCATAGCCGAGCGCCACCAGCCAGCGCGACGGGCCGCGCCCTTCGCCGATCGCGCGCAAGATGTCGTGCGAACTCGATATCATCCAGCGATCGCCGACCTGCACCGCCTCCTGCCCGCCCCAGTCGCGGCTGTGGAGCACGAAACCTCGCGAGGGCTCGACCGGCCCGCCGAGGAAGACCGGCTGGTCGAGCGGTTCGTCATGTTCGATCTCGAGCTGGTCGAGCACCGCGCCGACGGTCATTCCGTCGATCGGGTCGCCGATGCCGATTCCCATCGCGCCGTCCTCGTCATGGCTGATCATCGCGATCACCGAATGTTCGAAGCGGGGATCGCCGATGCCCGGCAGCGCGAGCAGCAGCTGGCCGGTGAACCAGGTGGGGACGGTTTCCATATTCGTACAATGCCGCGACAGACCAAAAGGGTCCAGCCTCTTTGCTGCGACCGACAGGCGAAGGGTTTCGCCCGCCAGCCGCCACCCTCCAAATCGACCGGCGCGCCCTTCCCCTCCTTGACTCGCGCACCATCGCACCCAATGTCGCTTCCGAACTCAATCCCTCGATGAAAGGATGCCGACCATGACGATCCAGACCGGCGACAAGCTGCCCGACGCGACCTTCGTAAAGGTCACCGAAAACGGCCCCGAACAGGTCAATACCGCCGATTATTTCAAGGGTCGCAAGGTCGCGCTTTTTTCGGTCCCGGGTGCGTTCACCCCGACCTGCTCGGCCAAGCATCTGCCGGGTTTCGTCGACAAGGCCGATGAACTGAAAGCCAAGGGCGTCGATGAAATCGTCTGCACCGCGGTCAACGACGCCTTTGTGATGGGCGCATGGGGCAAGAGCGGCAATGCCGGCGACAGCGTCACCATGCTCGCCGACGGCAACGGCGCCTTCGCCGAAGCCGTGGGCCTCACCATGGACGGCACCGCCTTCGGCATGGGCAAGCGCGGCCAGCGTTTCTCGATGATCGTCAACGACGGCGTCGTCGAGCAGCTCAACGTCGAAGCGCCCGGCGAATTCAAGGTATCGAGCGCCGACCATATGCTCGAACAGCTGTAAGAGCCTTCCCGCGCCCGCCGGCCGCGCTGTGGCCCCAAGGCCACAGTCGCCGGTGATTCGTATCCGGCGGGCGCGCCCCTCTCATCCGAACTGTTTTTCAGTGCGTTGCTGACCCGGCGACCGGATTCCGGTGGCCACTCAACGATGCGAAAAAACAGCAGGAGGAGAGGATTATGACCCAATTCCAGCATATTGCCCGGTCGGGAACGGCCGGTATCGCGTTGGCGGCCGCGCTTGCCTGTACCGCGCCCGGCCAGGCCCAGCAGGCGGCGCAGCCCCCGCAGGACAGCACCGCCGAAACGTCGGGCGAAACCATCGTCGTCACCGGCTCGCGCATCCGCCGCGATCCGCTCGATCAGGAAGCCCCGATCGCCTTCATCGGCCAGGAAGATATCGCCAAGACCGGCCTCAATTCGGTCAACGACGTGCTCCAGCGCCTGCCGAGTTCGGGCGGCGGCCTGAACAGCAAGTTCAACAACAGCGGCAACCTCGGCAACCCGCCCGACGGCGGCGGCGTCGGCGCCGGCGCGGCCGAGATCGACTTGCGCTATCTGGGCTCGCGCCGCGTGCTCGTGCTCGTCGACGGTATCCGCTATGTGAACGGCGCGTCGGCGAGCGGCGTGCCGGGCTCGACCGACCTCAACTCGATTCCCGAAAGCGCGATCGAGCGGGTCGAGGTGCTGCAGGACGGTGCCTCGGCGATCTACGGGTCGGACGCGATCGCCGGCGTGGTCAACATCATCACCAAGCGCAGCCAGGAAGGGCTGCGCGCCAGCGCGCAGGTCGGCGGCTTCGGCCAGGGCGACGGCTTTACCAAGAGCGCGCAGGTCAGTTGGGGCAACGGCCGCGGCCCGACCCAGATCGTCGTCGGCGCCAACTATGTCCAGCAGGACGGCGTTTTGGCGGGCAGCCGCGCGATTTCGCGCTTTCCGGCGCCTTATTCGGACACCTGCCTCGACGGCGGCTGCTCGGGCTTCGTGCCGCTCGGGCGCTTTATCGTCTTCGGGACGCCGGGCGCCCGAAACGACCTGACGCTGCGCGGCCCGGTGATCGGCCGCAACCCCGTCTACAACCCCGGCAATCCGGCCGACCCGGCGAGCGATTTCAAGGCGTTCACCGATGCCGACCGCTTCAATTTCGGCCCGTTCAATTATCTCCAGATTCCGGTCGAACGCTATGGCGCCTTTATCAACGCGCGGCAGGAAATCTCCGACAGCATCAACTTCTCGGTGCGCGGGATCTGGAACCAGCGCAAATCGAAAAACCAGGCCGCGCCGCTGCCTTTCGGTTTCGGCCCCGCCGCGGGCCTGACCCCGGTGCTCGACGCGATCACCGTCGATGCCACCAACCCCTTCAACCCGTTCGGGGTCACGCTCGACGCGAGCAACACCGATCTCGTCTATCGCCGCTTCGTCGAGGGCGGGCCGCGCCGCTTCAACCAGACGGTGACGACGATCTACGGCGTCGCGACGCTCGACGGCAGCTTCGACGTCGGCGGCGGCAAATGGTATTGGGACGTCAACGCCGCCTATGGCCGCAACAAGGCCAAGCAGACGATGTTCGGCAACATCAATTCCGACCGCCTGCGCCGCGCGCTCGGCCCGGTCGCCGACTGCACGGGCGACTGCGTGCCCTTCAACATCTTCGGCGGGGTCGGGTCGATCACGCAGGACATGATGGACTATGTCATGTTCACCCAGCGCGACCGCAGCCGCCAGTCGACCTTCAGCGCCTCGGCCAATGTCACCGGCAGCCTGTTCGACCTGCCCGGCGGGCCGCTCGGCGTCGCGATCGGGGTCGAATATCGCAAACTCAAGGGCAGCTTCGATCCCGACCCGATCGTCGCGGCGGGCTTCAGCTCGGACATTCCGGCGCTCCCGACGCGCGGCAGCTATAATGTCAAGGAAGCCTATGCCGAGCTCAGCGCGCCGGTCCTCTCCGACATCCCCTTCATCGACCTGCTCGAATTCACCGGTGCGGTGCGCTGGTCGGACTATTCGACCTCGGGCTCGACGACAACATTGAAGGGCGGCGTCAACTGGAAACCGGTGCAGGATCTCCGCCTCCGTGCCTCCTATGCCGAGGGTTTCCGCGCGCCCTCGATCGGCGAGCTGTTCGGCACCCAGTCGCGCTTCGACCAGTCGATCAACGATCCCTGCTCGACCTCGACGACCACCGGGCAGAACTGGAACAATAATACGACCGTCCGGGCGAATTGCATCGCGCAGGGCGTCCCCGCGGGGGGCTATGCGCAGGCCAATCCGCAAATCTCGGTGCTCGTCGGCGGCAATCAGGATCTCGCCCCCGAAAGCTCGCGCAGCTGGATTTTCGGAGGCGTCTACAGTCCGGGGTTCGTCCCCGGCCTGTCGCTCGAGGCCAATTACTACGACATCAAGATCAAGGGCGCGATCCAGTCGGTGAATGCCGAGATCACGCTGGCGCAATGCGCCGGGCAAAATGACGCCGACGCCTGTGCGCTCGTCACCCGCGCCGCGGGCGGCCAGCTGACCTTCGTCGAGGGACTGCTCCAGAATATCGCCGGCATCCGCACCAAGGGGGTCGACGTCAACCTCGCGTACCGGACGCGGGAAACCGGCGCGGGACGGTTCGGCTTCACCTGGAACAACTCGTTCCTCACCCAATATGACGTGATCGTGCCCACCGCCGACGGCCAGCTCGTCGTCAGCCGCGAAGGCACCGAGCAGGGCAGTCCCAGCCAGGCCTTCCCGAAATGGAAGTCGGTCGGCATCCTCGACTGGGACGGCGCATCGATCGGCGCGACGCTGACCGGCCGCTATGTTTCGGCGATCCGCGAACCGCTCGCCGACGACAACAAGTTGAAGGCGCGTTTCTACACCGACTTCCAGCTGCGCTGGTTCCCGGCGGACGACCCCGAGGCCTTCGGCTTCGCGCTCGGCGTGAACAATCTGTTCAACGTCAAGGCGCCGGGGTGCATCAGCTGCGACCTCAACAATTTCGATCCCACCGCCTATGATCTGCCCGGACGCTATTATTACGTCCGGGCGAGCTTCAGGATGTAGGATCGAACGCTGGCGGCCCCTCCCTCGCCGGGGAGGGGCCGCCTTCGCCCCTCTTTCCTTTTGTCACATTTTCATGCAACAGCGACGCGATGACATCGAACTCATCGCAAGACACCACCGATCCCACCGCGCTCGTCGACGGCATCATCGCCGAACTGCAGGATCGTTTCCGCATCTCGGTCTCCAATCTCAAATCGGCGATCGCGGCCTATGTGCGCGACCGCACGTTGCCGCCGGCCGACGCTGCCGCCAAGGGCCTGTTCGACTATCCGGCGATCCGCCTCACCACCACCGGCGAGCAGCGCGAGGGCCAGAAGGGCCATAATCTCGCCTTCGGCCGCTTCGAGCGTGCGGGCACCTTCGTCACCACCGTGACGCGCCCCGACCTTTTCGCCGATTATCTCCGCGAGCAGCTGATGCTGCTCGCGCGCCACTACGACATCACGCTCGAAGTCACGCGCACCGGGCAGCAAATCCCCTTCCCCTATGTGCTCGACGCGAGCGACGGATCGGATATGGGCGGCGTCACCCCGCTCGAACTCGCGCGCCATTTCCCGACCACGGAATTGGCCGACATCGGCGACGAGCTCGCCGACGGCCTGTTCGGACAGGATCCCGCCGCCGACCAACCGCTCGCGCTATTCGACGCGCTGCGCACCGACTTCAGCCTCGCGCGCCTTCGCCATTACACCGGCACCGCGCCCGAGCATTTTCAGCGCTATATCCTGTTCACCAACTATCACCGCTATGTCGATGAATTCGTCGCCTGGGCGGGGGCGCAGGTCGGTCAGGGCAAATATACCGCGCTCGCGGGCGCCGCGGGGCTTTATGTCGACCAGCCCGGCGTCAACGCCAGCGCGCTCGTCGCCGACAGCGCGTGGCGGCGGCACCAAATGCCGGCCTATCACCTCATCGCGCCCGATGGCGGCGGCATCACGCTCGTCAACATCGGCGTCGGCCCGTCGAACGCCAAGACGATCTGCGACCATCTCGCGGTGCTGCGGCCCGAGGCGTGGCTGATGATCGGCCACTGCGGCGGGTTGCGTCCCAGCCAGCGGATCGGCGACTATGTGCTTGCGCACGCCTATCTTCGCGACGATCATATCCTCGACGCGGTGCTGCCGGTCGCGATCCCGATCCCGCCGATCGCCGAAGTCCAGGTCGCGCTCGCCAGCGCCGCCGAGGCAGTGTCAGGCACCAGCGGCGCCGACCTTAAAAAACGCATGCGCACCGGCACCGTCGTCACCACCGACGACCGCAACTGGGAGCTGCGCTACACCGCCAGCGCGCTGCGCTTTTCGCAATCGCGCGCGATCGGCATCGACATGGAATCGGCGACGATCGCCGCGCAGGGCTATCGCTTCCGCGTCCCCTATGGCACTTTGCTCTGCGTCAGCGACAAGCCGCTCCACGGCGAACTCAAGCTGCCCGGACAGGCCAACCGCTTTTACGAGGAAGCGATCGCCGCGCATCTCCAGATCGGTATCCGCACCTGCGAACTGCTCCGCGACGAAGGCGCGAAGCTCCACAGCCGCAAATTGCGCGCGTTCAACGAGCCGCCCTTCCGTTGACGCGCGGCGTCGGACCAACATGATAACCCCAAATCCGCTTGCCCTTAGCTTGTCGAAGGGCCGTTCTTCCCTTTAACGTCGAAGAATAGGACGGCCCTTCGACAAGCTCGGGGCGAACGGAGGAGGGGAAAGCGAATGATAGATCGAGGGCCAACCCCCAATCTCTCCCGCTCCATCGCCGGCCGCGTCGCGATCGTCACCGGCGCCGCGAGCGGCATGGGCCGCGCGACCGCGCTGCTCCTCGCGCGCGAAGGCGCGAAGGTCGCGGTCACCGACCTCGATCTCGCCGCCTGCGAAGCCGTCGCGGCCGAAGCGGGTCCGAACGCCACGGCCCTCGCGCTCGACGTTGCCGACGGTGGGGCGATCCAGCGCACAGTCGCCGACATCGCCGCGCATTTCGGCGGCATCGACATCCTCATCAACAACGCCGGCGTCTCGAGCTTCGCTCCGCTCGACGCCGGCGACGAATATGAAGCGATCTGGCACCGCGCGCTCGCGGTGATGCTGACCGCGCACCAGCGCATGGTGCGTGCCGCGCTGCCCTGGCTCCGCCAGAGCGACGCCGCGCGCATCGTCAATATCGCCTCGACCGAAGGGCTCGGCGCGACGCCGGGCGACACGCCTTACGTTGCCGCCAAATCGGGCGTGGTTGGCCTGACGCGCGGCCTCGCCGTCGATCTCGGCAAGGACGGCATCACGGTCAACTGCATCTGCCCCGGCCCGATCCGCACCGGCATGACCGACGAGGTGCCCGAGGAGGACAAAGCGCTCTTCGCGCGCCGCCGCACCGCGCTCCGCCGCTATGGCGAGCCCGAGGAGGTCGCGCATGTGACGCTCGGTCTCGTGCTGCCCGCGGCGAGCTATATCACCGGGGCGGTGATCCCGGTCGATGGCGGACTGACGGCGCGCAACGCGTAAACGCCTTCGGAACCGGCAACCTGCCGCTCCACAATCGTCACACATACATGCCTTCGCGCAGGTTGATCCCGTGCTCGGTCCACGCCTTGAGCGCGCAGAGCATCTGCGACCAGCCCTGGCAATTGCCATAGGACGCGCTGAGCGCGCCCTGATTCTCGCGCCAGCCCTCCTCGGCGATCTCGACCAGCGTGCGCCCGTCGTCGAGCCCCTTGAAACGCATCGTTACGCGGGTGCGGTAATCGGCATCCTTCGGCTCGCTGCCCTCGACATTGTGCGCCTCGCCCTCGCTCGCCTGCCATTCGAGGACGATCTTCTCGTCCTCCACGACCTCGATCACCCATACCGGAAAGGCACCCGGAAAGTCGTGGAAGTCCCATGTCACCGTCGCGCCGGTCTCCAGCCGGCCCTGCGCGCCGCCCGTCGTGAAATAGTTCGACAGTTTCGCGGGGTCGGCGACCGCCTCGAACACCTCGTGCACCGGCTTCGCGATCCGCGCCGCGACCCTGAATTTCAGTTCCATGTCGATTCTCCGCTTGAGTCGGACGGATTTTATGTTATAAATTTATAACATGTCAATCCACGAAGAATATGACAAGGTTTTCAAGGCATTGTCGTCGCACGTCCGCCGCCAGATCCTCGACGACCTCAAGGACCAGCCGCTCACCACCGGCACGCTGTGCGGCAACTTCGCCAACATCGACCGCTGCACGGTGATGCAACATCTGAAGGTGCTGGAGGATGCCGGCCTCGTCATCGCCGAACGCCGCGGCCGCGAGCGCTGGAACCATCTCAACGCGATGCCGATCCAGGACATCCACGACCGCTGGATCGGCCCGCACGCCGCCGCGGCGACCGCGCGGCTCGCGCGCTTCAAGCAATCGGTCGAGGCGCAATGAAAAAGGCCGGGGCGTCGCCACCCCGGCCTCTTCGTCTTCGCTGAATTCGCTTCTCACCAGCCCGACGGCTTGCCCTTGTTCTGTTCGTCGAGCCATTTCTTCAGCGGCGCGAAATAGTCGGCCATCGCCTTGCCCGACATTTCGCGGTTGCCGGTGAAGGCTTCGAGCGCATCGGGCCACGGCTTCGACGCGCCCATTTCGAGCATCGCATTGAGCTTCGCGCCGACCTCTTTGTTGCCATAGAAGGAACAGCGGTGGAGCGGTCCCTTCCAGCCGGCCTGCTTGCACGCCGCCTGATAGAATTGGAACTGCAGCACGCGCGCGAGGAAGTAACGCGTGTAGGGCGTGTTGCCGGGGATATGGTATTTCGCACCCGCGTCGAACGCGTTCGCCGGCCGCTCACCCGGCGGGACGATGCCCTGATATTGGGTGCGCAGCTCAGTCCACGCCTTATTGTAGTCGGCGGGCTGGATCGAGCCGTCGAAGACGCCCCAGCGCCAGCGGTCGACGAGCAGGCCGAAGGGCAGGAAGGCGACCTTGTCCATCGCCTGCCGCAGCAAGAGGCCGATATCCTTGTCGGCGCTCGGCACCTTCGCCTTGTCGAGCAGGCCGATGTCGACCAGATATTGCGGGGTGATCGACAGCGCGACGAAATCGCCGATCGCCTCGTGGAAGCCGTCGTTCGCGCCGTTCAAATAGAGGAACGGCTGCTTGTTATAGGCGCGCTGGTAATAATTGTGCCCAAGTTCGTGGTGGATGGTGACGAAGTCGTCGGCATTCACCTTGATGCACATCTTGATGCGGATATCGTCCTTGTTGTCGATATCCCATGCCGAGGCGTGGCAGATGACTTCGCGGTCGGCGGGCTTGGTGAACAGGCTGCGCTTCCAAAAGGTCTCGGGCAGTGGCGCCATGTCAAGCGACGAATAGAAATTCTCGCCCGCCTTGACCATGTCGAGCGGGGTCTTGCCCTGCGCGGTGAGCAGGTCGCCGATGTCGTAACCGAGATCACCCGCGCCCGCCGGCGCGACGAGCGGATAGATATTGCCCCATTCCTGCGCCCACATATTGCCGAGCAGGTCGGCGCGGATCGGGCCGGTCTTCGGCTGCACCGCATCGCCATATTTCTCGTTGAGTTTCCAGCGGACATAGGTGTGGAGCGCCACGTAAAGCGGCTTCATGTCCTGCCAGATCTTCTCGGTCAGTTTGGCGAACTCCTCGGGCGGCATGTCATAACCCGAACGCCACATCGCGCCGGTGTTCGCGAAGCCGAGTTCCTTCGCGCCCTCGTTGGCGATGCCGACCATGCGCGCGTAGTCATTCTTCATCGGCGCGCCGACATTGTCGTGCCAGCTCGTCCACATTTCGGCATATTCGGCGGGCGTATGCTCGAGATTGCCCATCTCGGCCTCGATATCCGAACCCGAAATTTCCTTGCCGTTCAGCGTGCCGCGACCCTTGCCATATTGCGACTGCAGGTTCGTCGCGATCTGATTGAGCTCGGTCGCAGCGCCAGGCGTCGTCGGCGCGGGCAGCACGATGCCGGTGCGCAAAATGTCGAGCTTGCGCTTGGTGTCGGCGCTCAGCCCCGCGACATTCATATATTTGGCGGCCTCGAGCGCATATTTGACCGACTTTTCGGTGCCGACCGCGTTGATTCGCGCCGCCATCGCGTCGGTATCCTCGGTGATGTAGGTCGCGTTGACCCAGTTCACCTGGCTCGCCTCGACCGTATAGTCGAACAAATCCTTTTCGACCGCGGCGATAAAGGCGTCGGCTTCGGCGGCGGTTGGGGCAGCGGCGGCCGGAGCCGCGGCGGGTGCGCTCTGAGCAAAGGCGGGGGTCGCCACCGCGAGCGACAGGGCAAGCGACAGCGTCGAAATCATGGCTTTCATGGGTGCGTCCTCTGGATGTTCTATCAGCGCTCTCTGGCACATAGGAACAGCTAGGCGCTCGGCGCGAGTCCGGTCAAGTCGCGAGAAAGGCGGCGATCGCCTCGCCCAGCTCGGGCTCCGTCACGCTCGACATATGCGTTCCGGGAATCGTCGCAAGCCGCGCGTCGGGCAAGGACGCGACCAACTCTTCGGCCGATCCATTGTCCTGGTCCTGCTCGCCGCAGACAACGAGCACCGGCATGGTCAGCGCCGCGAGCATTTCGGGCGTCGTGTCGGTGAATGTGTCGAGCAGATGCCCCGCCGCGATGCGATCGACCTTCATCGTCTTCATGAACTGGATCGACAGCCAGGTGTCGTCGCCGCGCTTCGCGCTTTCATATTCGGCGATCACGCGCTTGAAGAAGCGCCCGCGCCGCTGCCAGCCGGCGAGCCCGGCGAGTCCCATGCCGCCGAGGATCAGCCGCCCGGGTTTCATCCCAGCGACCACCGCACGCGCGCTCGTCCGCGCGCCGAGCGAGAAGCCGCCAAGATCGAAGTCGGTCAGGTCCAGATGCGCGACGAGATCCTCCAGGTCGCGGACCAGCACGTCGGGCGGATAAAATTCCTCCTCGTGCGGCGCGTCGCTCGATCCATGCACGCGCAGGTCGGGCATGATCACGCGGTATCCGTCGCGGGCGATGCGCGCCGCGGTGCCGAACTTGATCCAGTTGACCTCGCCGCTCGAAAACAGGCCGTGCAGCAAAATCAGCGGACGACCTTCGCCCGTCTCGCGCCACGCCAGCCGCACGCCGTCGCGCGCTTCGAAAAACTTCGGTTCGATCGTCATGCGACGCGCTATGCCTCCTTGAAGGGCGATCGGGCAAGCGCCGATCAGCGCGGGAGAAGGCCCTTTTGCTCCATGCGCCATTTCGCCATTTCGATCCGGTCCTGCCCGAAAAAGGGCTCGCCTTCGAACACCAGGGTCGGCACGCCCCAATGGCCCGCGATTTCGAGCGCGACCTGATTGCCGGCGATTTCATTGTCGAGCGCCGCGGCCTCGCGCACCGCCTCGTCGTCGAGTTCGGCAAGGTCGAGGCCGGCGCGCTTTGCGGCATCCGCAAGATGATCGCCGAGATGCCAGTCCTGCGCGCCGCCCCAAATGAGCTGGCCGACTTCATGCGCGAAGGCGAGCCCCTTGCCGCGCCGCGACGCCGCCTGCCCGAGCCGGGTGAGGCGATGGATATAGGGTTGCTCGGCCGCGATCTCGCGCGTCGCGACATTCTGGACGATCGGATCGGGACGCGGGGGGCCGAAGGGAATGCCGTGGAACTGCGCGACGCGGATCATGTCGCGCATCGTGTAGCTCAGCCAATTGGGATGATTGCGCTCGAAGAAGTCGGGCTGGCGGATCGCGAGCGGATAGACGGGGCGCAGGTTGATCGTCAGGTCGTGGCTGGCGGCGAGCGCGCGATAGCGGCCGATCGCGAGATAGCTGTAGGGCGAGCGGAAGGACCAGAAGAGGTCGGCGGTCAGAGTCATGACGCCATCCTGCCGCAAGGGCGGGCGGGCGACAAGGGTGGAGGCAAGTGATTGGTCCGATGTGAAAGGTTACGAACTTCCCGCGGAGCGTTCATGTGTTGAATATAGTAGCAATTGCTATTATATCCTATGACATGAGCGAGACGATCGGATATCTGCTGAACGATAGCGCGCGCCTGTTCCGGCGCGCGTTCAACGCGCGCACTAAGGACAGCGGCATCACCGCGCTGCAATGGCGGCTGATCACCTACCTGCGGCGCCACGAGGGAATCCGGCAAGGTCCGCTCGCCGAGTTGATCGAGGTCGAGCCGATCACGCTGTCGCGGATGGTCGACCGGCTGGCCGAGGCCGGACTGGTCGAGCGCCGCGCCGACCCCGCCGACCGCCGCGCCTGGCAGCTCTATCTGACGCCGCGCGCCGGCGAACTGCTCGGCGGGATGCGCGCCACCGCCGACGCGCTGACCGCCGAAGCGACCGAAGGGCTGAGCGCCGCCGAGCGCGAGCAGCTGATCGACCTCGTCGAGCGCGTCCGCGCCAACCTGTCCCGCCGCATCTGCCAAAAAGAAAATGAGACCGTTTGATGGACCAGCTCTCCCCCTCCCGCCCGAAAGCCGAAGAGGCGACGCCGCCGAAGCGCGCACCGAAGGCCGATCCGCTGCCCGACCCCGCGCCCGCCGCCGAAGCCGCGCCCAAGGCGAACTGGCGCACGCGGCTGTTGATGTTCGGCCTGCCCGCCCTGCTGATCGCGGGCGGTGCCGGCTGGTGGCTGACGAGCGGCGGATCGGTGTCGACCGACAACGCCTATGTCCAGATGGACAAGGTGTCGGTCGCGGCCGAAGTTGGCGGACGGATCACCGAAGTTGCCGTCCGCGACGGCCAGCAGGTCGCGAAAGGCCAATTGCTCTTTCGCATCGACGGCGAGCCCTATGCGCTGAGCGTCGCGCAGGCGACCGCGGCGATCGACGCCGCCAGGGTCGAGGTCGGCAATCTGGCGGCGAGCGCGAACACGTCGAGCGTCGATATCGCCGCGGCGCGCGAGGATGTGAAGTTCGCGCAGGTGACTTTCGACCGGCAGGCCGCGTTGATGGAAAAGGGCTTCACCACCAAGGCGGCCTATGACGCGTCGCGCCATGCACTTCAGCAGGCGCGCGAAAGCGTCCGGCAGGCCGAAGCCGCCGCCGCCGAAGCGCGCACCAAACTCGCCGCCGGACCGTCGAGCGGGATCAACCCGCAGGTCGAAGCGGCGCGCGTCCAGCGGTCGCAGGCGCAGGTGAACCTCGACCGGACAACGGTGCGCGCGCCGGGCGCGGGGCGCATCGCGCAGTCGGACCGGCTGCAGGTCGGTCAGATGATGGTCGCGGGACTGCCCGCGGTGACGCTGGTCGACACCGCGCATCCGTGGGTCGAGGCCAATTTCAAGGAAACCGACCTTGCGAACATGCGCGTCGGCCAGCGCGCCGAAATCAGCTTCGACGCCTATCCGGGACTGACGGTGCGCGGCCATGTGCTGACGATCGGCGCGGGCACGGGCAGCGAATTTTCGGTGCTGCCCGCGCAGAACGCCACCGGCAACTGGGTCAAGGTGACGCAGCGCGTGCCGGTGCGGATCGCCTTCGACGAAACGCCGTCGCGCGATATGATCGCGGGGCTGTCGGCCGATGTGCGGGTGTTTACGAAGTAAGCGCCGTGCCGCTCCCCACCCTGATTTCGTCATTCCCGCGAAAGCGGGAACCCGGTTGCGACGTTCGCTCGCTGGGTTCCCGCTTTCGCGGGAATGACGAGGATTGTTGAGAACCGGAAATGGCCAGCAACGCCCTCCCTCGCCGGTCCGCCGCCGCGGCCTTGCCCGACAACGATATGATCCCGCTCCACGAGCGCGTGCGCTATCGCGGGCTGCTGACGGTGGCCGTCATGGGCGCGTCGATCATGCAGATCCTCGACACGACGATCGCCAACGTCGCCATCCCGCACATGCAGTCGGCGCTCGGCGCGACGAGCGAGACGGTGACCTGGGTGCTGACGAGCTATATCCTCGCCTCGGCGATCGCGATGCCGATCACCGGCTGGCTCGCCGACCGCATCGGGCGGCGCGAGCTGTTCCTCGGCGCGGTCGCGGGTTTCATCGTCGCGTCGATGGCGTGCGGCGCGGCGCAGACGCTCGACCAGATGGTCGCCTTTCGCTTCATGCAGGGGATTTTCGCGGCGTTCATCGGGCCGCTGTCGCAGTCGGTGATGCTCGACATCAACCCGCCCGAACGCCACGCGCGCGCGATGTCGATCTGGGGCATGGGGATCATGATCGGGCCGATCCTGGGGCCCGTGCTCGGCGGCTGGCTGACCGAAAGCGTCAACTGGCGCTGGGTCTTTTACGTCAACCTTCCCGTCGGATTGCTGACGCTCGCGATGATGTGGGCGCTGTTGCCCGCGACGCGCAGGACCGATCGCAAGTTCGACCTGTTCGGCTTCTCGATGCTCGCGCTCGGCCTCGCCGCGCTGCAATTGATGCTCGACCGCGGCGCGCACGAGGACTGGTTCAACAGCGTCGAAATCTGGATCGAGTGCGGGGTCGCCATCGCGTGCCTGTGGATGTTCTTCGTCCACCTGTTCACCGCGCGCGGCGATACGCTGTTCAACCGCAAGATGCTCGCCGACCGCAACCTCGTCACCGCGATGGGTTTCATGGTCGTGATCGGGGTGGTGATGTTCGCGTCGATGGCGCTGCTGCCGCCGATGCTGCAGAATCTGTTCGGCTGGCCGGTGATCGACACCGGGATCGTTCTCGCGGTGCGCGGGGTCGGCATTTTGATGAGCATGTGGGTCGCGGGGCAATTGCTCGGCCGGATCGACGCGCGCTGGCTGGTCGGCACCGGCCTGCTCGTCGCCGCTTATTCGTTGTGGCAGATGAGCCACTGGTCGCTCGCGATGGGGATGGAGCCGGTGATCGTCAGCGGGCTGGTGCAGGGGATCGGCATGGGCCTGATCTTCATTCCGCTCAACACCATGGCGTTCGCGACGATCGCACCGCAGCATCGCACCGACGGATCGAGCCTGCTCAACCTGCTCCGCAGCCTCGGCGCGTCGGTCGGCATTTCGGTCGTCACCACGCTGCTCGGCGTGAACACGCAGACGAGCCACGAGGATCTGGCGGCGCATGTCACCAACAGCTCGTTCGGCCTGCTCGACCCGTCGACCTCCGACCGTTTCGGCATCGCGGGCGACGCGGCGATGGCGATGGTCAATGCCGAGATCAACCGGCAGGCGGCGATGGTCGCCTATATCGACGATTTCTGGCTGATGATGTGGGTGACGCTGGCATCGGTGCCGCTGGTGGTGCTGCTGAGACCGCCGAAGCCGGGCGGGCCGAAGGCGTCGGCGGCGGATATGGGGCATTAGCGACGACTACGGCGGGCGTCGGGGGGTGTCACTTATGACCGCTCCCGACCGGTAGCTGCCATAGAAAACATCGGTAGGATTTTGCGCTATGGCAAGAGTGATGAAGCGACGCCCATTTCTCATAGGAATGTTGTCCGGGGTTGCATTGGCGATCGCAAGCGTCGGCGGTGCCACATTGCTTTCGAAGAAACAGGCACCCCAATATCTTCGAGTGATCGATGATAACCCACATTCTATTCAAGGGCCAAACAACGAACAGGAATTTGGCCCTCTCAGCGCGAGACTGATCAGAAATTGCAAGATTGAGCGGTTCGTCACGGACTCGCCGCAACCGGATTATACTGGTTCATCATTTGTCAAAATTGATGGAATGCCAAAAGCCTACCTGAATTGTCTAATTGGCGAAGCGCGCACCAACTCATTGTCTATCGCAATCGTCGACGGCATCGATACGACGCCAGCCGAGTGCATTGGCGGATGGCCGACGCGCTTCCAAAAGGAGTCGCCCGGGGGATTTGAATTGTGTCGTGGACAGAAGAATCCAAATCCAATCTTTATACCCACGTCACCGCCCAAGCGTTAGTCCGTTTCCACCCCAAACCAGACATCGCCACCACTCCCCCACACCCGCGCCCCCGCGAATTGAAACCCCGCTGCCGCATCTGTTACCCTGCCACGCCGATGCGACATTCGGGGTCCGCGGCCATCTTTCCCTGCCCTCGCTAACGATCTTTTAACCAGCGCGGCCCAACAAATCTTTATGGCCATTTCCGGATATTTTCTTCCCTTGGCACCCGGCGCCGACAAACGGCAAGACGGACGCCGAAAACTCAGCCTCCTCACCAAGGGCGCGCGGCATGACGGCACGGGCATCGATGTCCGAATCCACAATATCTCGGGATCGGGCCTGCTGTTCGAAAGCGACATCAAGCTCGCGACCGGCGACAGAATCGAAATCGAGCTTCCGCATGCCGGCGACATAACGGCCATCGTCATCTGGGCCAGCGGACGGCATTTCGGCTGCCAGTTCGAAGGTCCGGTATCGCGCGCGACGCTGAGCGCCGTGGAACTGAAGAGCGCTACCGACGCGGCGCCCGTCACCCCGGAAGAAGACACGGAATTGGCGAACGGCGAATCCTTCGGCGACCGCCTGCAGCGACTCCGCATCGAAGCGAAGCTCGACCGGGCCGAGGTTGCCAAGCGCATGCGCGTCAGCGCGGCGTCGGTTCTGGGCTGGGAAAAGGGCCGGGCCCGCCCCAAGCCCAACCGGATGGCGGCGCTCGCGAAGATACTCGGCGTCGCGACCTCCGACCTGCTCGGCGAGGCCACGCCCGAAGGGATGCAGGAGTTGATCGACCGCGGCCGCGAACAGATCGCACGCGCCATCGGCATAAGCGCCGACCGGATCCGGATCATCGTCGAATTTTAGGCGGCGCATGGCGCACGGCGGGCTGAAGACCCGGGCGGCGGATATGGGCATTAGGAGGGGCACGGCGGCTTTGGGGTGGGAAGCGGACAGCAAACTACCCTCGCTTCGTCATCCCGGACTTGATCCGGGATCCACGACGACGGCGCAGCTATGGATCCCGGATCAAGTCCGGGATGACGATGAAGGAAGGTCAGCAAGCGGTCGTTTCCAGACGATAGCTTTCACGCGGATTGTCGGCTCTTCCCGGCGCCGCTAACCTGACGGCGATTGGCTGTGGAGGGACTATGCGCTGGAAATCGGGTTTCGCTTTTGCTCTCATGCTTACAGGCGCGGTTTCCGCTGCAGGTCAGGAAACGCCGCCTGAAACCCTAGATCAACTCGCCCCCGAAATCGACGCGCTGTTCGCCAAATATCAGGCCGAAGAGCATATCCCCGGCCTCGTCTATGGCGTCGTCAAGGACGGCAAGCTCGCCTATGTGAAGGGCATCGGCGTCCAGTCCCTCACCGACAAGCGCCCGGTCACCCCCGACAGCCTGTTCCGCATCGCCTCGATGACCAAGGCGTTCACCGCGCTCGCGATCCTCAAGCTGCGCGACGACGGCAAGCTCCGCCTCGACGATCTCGCCGAAGACCATATCCCCGAAATGAGGGGCTGGACCTACCCGACCAAGGACAGCCCGCGCATCCGTATCCGCGACCTGCTCCAGCATGTCGGCGGCTTCGTCACCGACGACCCGTGGGGCGACCGGCAGCAGGTGTTGCCGCAGGAAGACTTCACCAAGATGATCGCCGCGGGCGTGCCGTTCAGCCGCGTGCCGCAGAGCCGCCACGAATATTCGAACTTCGGCTATGCGCTGCTCGGCCGCATCGTCGCCAATGCGTCGGGCATGGCCTATACCGATTATGTCCGTCAGACGATCCTGACCCCGCTCGGCATGGCGGCGAGCGGCTTCGACGTCACCCAGACGCCCAAGGCGCGCTATGCGCTCGGCTATCGCTGGGAAAACGGGCGCTGGTCGCCCGAGCCCGAAATGGCCGACGGCGCGTTCAACAGCATGGGCGGGCTGCAGGTCAGCGCGAACGACTATGCGAAGTGGGTCGCCTTTCTGCTCGCGGCGTGGCCCGCGCGCGACGATGCCGACGCCGGTCCGGTGAAGCGATCGACGGTGCGCGAGGTGGCGCAGGGACTCAACTTCGTGTCGGTGACCAATCGCATCGGCGCAAGCGGCGCGAGCGCGTGCAAGCAGGCGGCCGCCTATGGCATGGGCTGGCGCGTCGCGCAGGATTGCGATCTCGGGCTGACGCTCGCGCACGGCGGCGGTTATCCCGGTTACGGCAGCCATGTGATGCTGATGCCCGATCACGGGGTCGGCGTCTTCGCGCTGGCGAACCGCACCTACGCCGGGCCGTCGGCGCCCGCGTGGGATACTGCGGTAGCGATGGAGAGGGCGGGACTGCTCGAACCGCGCGAGGTGCCGGTGTCGAGCGCGGTGGCGGAAGCTTATGCGGCGGCAAAGGCCGCTTATGCCGCGGGTAATCTCAGCCCGCTTCAGGGCAGGCTCGCGATGAATTTCCTGATGGACCGCTCGGCCGCCAATTGGGCGGCCGAATTCGCGGTGCTGAAGGAAGCGGTCGGCGAGTGCCCCGCCGACGAGCCGCTCGCGCCGATGGGCGCGATGTCGACCGCCTTCCGGCTCAACTGCGAAAAGGGCAAGCTCGACGGGATATTGCTGCTCGCCCCGACGACGCCGCCGACCGTTCAGGCGCTGCGCTTCCGGATCGTCTCGCCCGACTGATGAAAACGGGACGGGGTCTTTGCAAGGGACGACCCCGTCCCGCTTCGCCCTGGACCTTTTGAGAGGGGAGGCAGGGATTTATCGCGCGCGGCGGCGCGGGCGGATGCCGCAACGTGCTGCCGCGCGGGTGAAGACGCTGTCTTCGCCGGGCGCGCTCGGCAGGGCGATCCATTCGCCGAGGCGGCGGAACGGGGCCGCGAGCCGGTGGAGGCCGCGGGTGATATCGGCGCTGAAATGATCATGACCGTCATTCCAAACGCGCATGAAATGCTCGTCTTTCATCGCTCATCTCCTTTCGCTTGAGTGCAGCCTAGATGCGCCTTTCCACACCGCGCCGCCAACAAAAGGCGTGGACCATGATATAAGTCTGGCTTATATGGTCGCATGTCCCGCCTTCCGCCCCTCGCCGCCATACGAACCTTCGAGGCCGCCGGACGCCTGCAGAATTTCTCGCGCGCTGCCGAAGAGCTGGGGCTGACGCAGGCGGCGGTGAGTTATCAGGTCCGCCAATTGGAAGACCGGCTCGGCCGCGCGCTCTTCGTGCGCGAAAAGGGGCGCGTGCGCCTCTCCGAAACCGGGCAGCGGCTGCTCCCCGCGATTTCGGGCGCCTTCGCCGCGATGGGCGACGCCTTTGCCGCATTGGGCAGCGACGAGGCCGAAGTGCTCACGATCAACGCCGCGACGAGCTTCGGCGGCACCTGGCTCAGCGCGCGCATCGGCGGCTTCCAGCTCGCCTATCCCGAACTCGCGGTGCGCATGGCAATGAGCAACGAATTGGTCGACTTCGATGCCTCGAACGTCGATGTCGCGATCCGCATCGGCCCGGGAGGGTGGCCGGGGCTGCGCGCCGATTTTCTGATGCGCCAATATCTCGCACCGATGGCCTCGCCCGCCTTTATCGAGGCGCATGACATTCGTGAGCCTGCCGACCTGTTGCGCGTCCAGCGGCTCGCGCCCAACGACAGCTGGTGGGCCGAATGGTTCGCCGCCGCCGGTGTCGACACGCCGCCCGTGCCGTCGCGCCGCGGGATCGAACTCGACAGCCAGTTGCAGGAAGCGAGCGCGGTGCAGGCGGGTTTCGGCGTCGCGATGATGACCCCGCTCTATTGGCAGGCCGAACTCGCGAGCGGGCGCATGGTCCAGCCCTTCGACACCCTCTATGTCTCGGCGCGATCGGGGATGTGGCTCGTCCACCGCGAAAATCGCGTCGGGGTGCGCAAGATCGAACGCTTCCGCGAATGGCTGCGCGCCGAGATCGACAAGGATCGCCACCTGCTCCCCGAGGCGCTATGGCAGCCGCCGCCTTGAACCGCGCAGGTCTTTCGGGCGCGAAGCCCCAAAAAATGGTGAAGGAAGAATTATGAGTTATTCCATTCCGCTGGGAGAGTTGCGGGGGGTGGTGACTCTGATCGCCTGGATCGCAGTCCTGATATTCGTGACGTGGATGATTTCTCGGGTAAACGAACGCTTCTTTCGGTTGGCATCGCCGCTAGTGGCGGCCCTCGCGGTCATCGTCTCGGTTGTTCTGCCTATTTGGTTTATTATCGCCGGACCCAATGTCAGGCGAGTTCACACTTTGCCAACGCTTGCCACCGTCGTCGGCGCATTCGCCATTTCGTGGATTGCGTGTCGCATATTTCTCCGCCGAAGGACAAAGACCCATGATGCGAGCCTGTTCGATTAGATGACCTTCACCGCCGTTCCCCTCACTCTCTATCCCGACATGTTCCCCGGACCGCTGGGGCACAGCATGGCGGGGCGCGCGCTCGAAAGCGGGACCTGGCACTGCGCACCGGTGCAGATCCGCGATTTCGCGGCCGACAAGCACCGCACCGTCGACGACACGCCCGCGGGCGGCGGCGCGGGCATGGTGCTCAAGGCCGATGTGCTGGCGGCTGCGATCGACCACGCGATGGCGGCGCATCCGGGCTTGCCCGTGCTCGCGATGACCCCGCGCGGGGCGCCGGTCACGCAGGCGCGCGTGCGCCAGCTTGCGGCGGGTCCCGGCGCGATCATCCTCTGCGGCCGCTTCGAGGGATTCGACGAGCGTATCTTCGACGCAAGGCCTATCGAGGAAGTGTCGATGGGCGACATCATATTGTCGGGCGGCGAGATGGGGGCGCTATTGCTGCTCGACGCTTGCATTCGGCTGCTTCCCGGCGTAATGGGCGCGGCTTCAAGCGGGGACGACGAATCGTTCGAAAACGGTTTGCTCGAATATCCGCATTATACCCGGCCCGTTAACTGGGAAGGGCGCACGATCCCCGAAGTGCTGCGATCGGGGGATCATGCGAAGATCGCCGCCTGGCGGAAACAACAGGCGGAAGATCATACACGGTTACGCAGGCCGGACCTTTGGGAGCGCCATGAGGGCGCTCGGGACCGACCTGCCTCTGGCGCGCGGCGAAAAGAAAAGGACTAGAGGACATGAACCTCATCCAGACGATCGAAGCCGAAGAAATTGCCAAGGCTGACAAGACCATTCCGACCTTCCGTCCCGGCGACACGCTGAAAGTCGGCGTGAAGGTGGTCGAAGGCGAACGCACCCGCGTCCAGAATTTCGAAGGCGTGTGCATCGCACGCTCGAACAAGGGCATGGGCTCCAACTTCACCGTGCGCAAAATGTCGTTCGGCGAAGGTGTCGAGCGCGTGTTCCCGCTCTACTCGCCCAACATCGATTCGATTACCGTCGTCCGTAAGGGCGCTGTCCGTCGTGCGAAGCTTTACTATCTGCGTGGGCGCACTGGTAAATCGGCACGTATTGCGGAGCGCCGCGATTACCGGTCGGAAGCCGGCGAAGGCTAAGGAGAGCTTCTCTCACCCAAAGCCGAAACAGCTTTCAAAAACGACCGGTTCCGCCAACAGGCAGAACCGGTCGTTTTCTTTTGGGCAAAGCGAATCTGATGCGAGCATCCTCATCCTTCCAGCCGACACGGCGCGCCTTTCTCGGCGCGGTGCTCGCGTTCGGCGTGTCGGGCGAAGCGATGGCGCTCACCCATGCGCAGCGCCTGGTGCGTGCGGCGCGGCGCCAGGTCGGCGTGACGCTGACTTATGATCCCGCCTACACCGTTCTTCGTTTCCCGAACGGTGACGTCGACCGTTCGAAAGGCGTGTGCACCGATGTCGTGATCCGCGCCTTCCGCGACGCGCTCGGCGTCGACCTCCAGGCCCTTGTAAATGCCGACATGCGTGCCAATTTCAGGGCCTATCCGAAGAACTGGGGCCTTGGCCGCCCCGACCGCAACATCGACCATCGCCGTGTGCCCAACCTCGCGACCTATTGGCGGCGGCAGGGCGCGGCGGTGCCCGTCACCGACGATCCCGCCGACTGGCGCCCGGGCGACATCTTCACCCAGATGGTCGGCGGCCGCCTGCCGCACACCGGCATCGTGTCCGACCGCAAGGACACCACCGGCGTCCCGCTCGTCCTCCACAATATCGGCGGCGGCACGCGCGAGGAGGATGCGCTGTTCGACCACCCGCTGACCGGCCATTTCCGCTGGAAAGTCTGACCAGAGTTTCAATCGAGTTTTTGCACTGAGGAGTGAGTAAATGGGTTATCGTATCGTTGTCGCCGGAGCCACGGGCAATGTCGGGCGCGAAGTGCTCGCCATTCTCGCCGAGCGCGAATTTCCCTACGACGAACTGGCGGCGGTCGCATCGTCGCGCAGCCAGGGCGACGAGATCGAAATCGGCGATACCGGTAAAACCGTGAAGTGCCAGAATATCGAGAATTTCGACTGGTCGGGCTGGGACATGGCGATTTTCGCGATCGGCAGCGACGCGACCGCGATCCACGCGCCCAAAGCTGCCGCGGCGGGCTGCGTCGTGATCGACAATTCGTCGCTCTACCGCATGGACCCCGACGTGCCGCTGATCGTGCCCGAGGTGAACCCCGAGGCGATCGACGGCTACACGGCGAAGAACATCATCGCGAACCCCAATTGCTCGACCGCGCAGATGGTCGTCGCGCTGAAGCCGCTCCACGATGCCGCCAAGATCAAACGCGTCGTCGTCTCGACCTATCAGTCGGTGTCGGGCGCGGGCAAGGCGGGCATGGACGAGCTGTGGAACCAGACGCGCCAGATCTTCGTCGGCGACGAGAAGGACATCAGCAAGTTCACCAAGCAGATCGCCTTCAACGTCATCCCGCACATCGACAAATTCCTCGACGACGGCTCGACCAAGGAGGAATGGAAGATGGTCGTCGAGACCAAGAAGATCCTCGACCCCAAGGTCAAGGTCACCGCGACCTGCGTCCGCGTCCCCGTCTTCGTCGGCCATTCCGAAGCGATCAATATCGAGACCGAGACGGAGCTCTCGGCCGAGGACGCGCAGCGCATTCTGCGCGAGGCGCCGGGCGTCGTGCTCCACGACAAGCGCGAGGATGGCGGCTACATCACCCCCGTCGAATGCGTCGGCGACTTCGCGACCTTCGTATCGCGCGTGCGTGAAGACCCGACGGTCGAAAACGGCCTCAACCTCTGGTGCGTTTCGGACAACCTCCGCAAGGGCGCCGCGCTCAACGCGGTGCAGATCGCGGAGTTGCTCGGCCGCCGGCATTTGAAGAAGGGTTAAGCCACCCCCGAATTCCTTTCGTATCGAGCGAAGTCCATCTCGACTTCGCTCGATGCGAACGGATAAGGAGCGGTGGTGCATGCCCTCGCCACCATTCCCGCCGCCCAGCGCCGCCTGCTCGGCCTGCTCCTCGCGCTGCTGCTCCTCGCGCAGATCGATCAGCCCTATCCCGAGGTCGCGCTGCTCCAGCATATCCCGACGGCGCTGCTGCTCGCCCTCTCACCGTGGCTGCTTCGCCGCTGGCCGATGTCGACCGCGTCGGTCGCGTGCATCATCCTCTTCATGGCGCTCCACACGCTCGGCGGCCGCTACGCCTACAGCAATGTCCCCTATGACGACTGGGCCCGCGCGCTGACGGGCACGAGCCTCTCCGACGCCTTCGGCTGGACGCGCAACCATTATGACCGCCTCGTCCATTTCGCCTTCGGCGCGCTGTCGGTGATCCCCGTCGTCGAAATCGCAAGGCGCTGGGGCGGGCTCGGCCCACGCGGCGCGGGGCTGGCCGTGCTCGGCTGGGTGCTCGCCATTTCGTGTCTCTACGAAATCTTCGAATGGCTGCTCACCATCGTCGCGGCGGGCGAGACCGCCGACCGCTATAACGGGCAGCAAGGCGATATCTGGGATGCGCAAAAGGATATGGCGCTCGCACTATTGGGTGCGATACTGGTGCTCGCGATCCCGCGCCGCGACAGGAGATGCTATGCGCAAGTTCATGACCCTCGCGACGATCGGCCTGCTCGCGGCGTGCAAGCCGGCGGCCGAGAAGGCGCCGGCTGACGCCGATCCCGTCGCGCCGCCAGTTCCCGAAGCAAAGAACGACGGTCCGAACGCCGCGACCACCGCGGTCAGCCTCGACGGCGAAGGGCTGCGCTTCGTCGACAAGACCAGCGGCAAGGCGAGCCTGCTCGCCTTCGGCGTCCCGCGCGCGCAGGCCGAAACGGCCTTGGCGAACGTCGCGGGTAAGGAGGACGACCGCAGCACCAACGCGGAGTGCGGTGCGGGCACGATGGAGTTCACCCGCTACGACGCGATGACGCTCAATTTCCAGGACGGCAAATTCGCCGGCTGGTTCCTCGGCAACGAACCCGGCGCCGATAGCTATTCGACGATGAGCGGGATCGCGGTGGGCACGACGCGTGCCAAGGCGGGCGAATCGGTGACGATCGTCGACATCGAGGACAGTACGCTCGGCGAGGAGTTCAGCATCGGCACCGGCGAGCATGTCATCGGCGGCATGTTCGCCGCGCCGGGGGATGCGGCGAAGATCGACGCGCTGTTCGCCGGCGCGAACTGCTTCTTCCGCTGATGGCGACGACGATCACCGGTGGCTGCCGCTGCGGGCAACTTCGTTACAGCTTCGAGCAGGACGGGCCGCTGCTCAACTATTGCTGCCACTGCCTCGATTGTCAGAAATCGACCGCGAGCGCCTTTGCCGACCAGATCATCGTCGCGACCGACGCGCTCGTGCTGACGGGGCGGGCGGTGACCTTCTCGACCGAGCGACCGTCGGGCGGGACCACGACCAATCAGCATTGCCCCGAATGTTTCAGCCGCGTGTGCAATGCCAATGACGTCTATCCGGCGATGACGATCGTGCGCGCCGGCACGCTCGACGATCCGTCGGGGCTCGAACCGTTCGCGCATATCTGGGTGAAGCAAAAGCGCGGCTGGATCGTTATCGCGGACGGCGTGCCCACGTTTGAGGAAAGCCCCGATCCGATGGAGTTCATGCATTTCGTCATGGAGCGCCGCGGCTCCTGAGGCACCAGTGCTCCATATCCGCCGCCCGAATTGAAACCCCGCCGCCGCATCTGTTACCCTGACGCGCATGTCCAGCTTCGTCCCCTACGCGCCGCTCAACGTGCCCAAGCCGTTCGGCGAGCAAATCTGGATCGTCGACGGCCCCGAAATCCGCATGGACTATGGTCCGACATCGATGCCCTTTCCGACGCGGATGACGGTCGTGCGCCTGCCCGGCGAACGGCTGTGGGTCCACTCGCCGATCGCGCCCGATGAGGCGCTGTTCGCCGCGATCGACCGGCTGGGCGAGGTCGGCTGGCTCGTCGCGCCGAACAGCATCCATTACCGGTATGTCGCCGACTGGCAGGCGCGCTATCCTGCGGCGCGCACCCTCGCGGTGCCGGGGCTCGCCGAAAAGGCGAAGCGCGACTTCCGCATCGACGCGCTGCTCGAAGGCCCGGCGATGCCGCTTCCGGACGGGATCGCCGGCGTGCTCGTCCCGGGCACCATGGTCAGCGAAGCGGTGTTTTTCCACCCCGCCTCGCGCACCGTCATCCTGACCGACCTGATCGAGAATTTCGAACCCGCGCGCGTGCGCAGCCGACTATTTCGCGGGCTGGTGCGGCTGGCCGGGGTCGCGCATCCCGCGGGCGGCACGCCGGTCGACATGCGCCTGACCTTCTGGCCGCGCCGCCGCGCCGTGCGCGCCGCGATGGCGCAAATCCTCGCCTGGGACTGCGAGCGCGTCGTGATGGCGCACGGCCTCCCCTATGAAAGCGGCGGCGCGGCCGAATTGCGCCGCGCCTTCGGATGGGCGCTTTAGCTGCGACCGGTGTTGGAAAGGGACAAACGACCCGTTTCGGCCGAAATCAGCCGTCGCCCCCGCGAAGGCGGGGGCCGCTGTCGGTTTAACGTAACGCCGCTGAGTAAGGCCGCTAGCGGCCCCCGCCTTCGCGGGGGCGACGGCTATTGGGTGTGTCCGCTTCCCACCCCGAAGCCGTCGTTATTCGACGAAGGCCGCGTCGACGGTCACGCCGTCGGCGTTCCATGCCGGCACCGCGCGCGCGTTCATCGGCACCATGAAGCGTTTGCCGCCCGGTTTCTCGATTTCGAGGATGTCGCCCGCGCCGAAATTTTCGACCGCGGCGACATGGCCGATCGCGGCGCCGTCGGTCGACACGCACGGCAGGCCGATCAGGTCGTGGTGATAATATTCGCCCTCACCCAAGACGGGTAGCGCCGAGCGCGGGACGGTGAGCACGGTGCCGCGCAAGGCCTCGGCCGCGCTGCGGCCGGTCACTTCGGCGAAGGTCGCGACCGCGCCCTGATTGGCGGGGCGCACCGATTTGAGGGTGAGTTTGCGGTCCCCCGCATCGAAAACGGAAAAGGCGCGGAGAGCTTCCGCGCCTTCGCCGAACAGTTTGAGACGCACCTCGCCCCGCACCCCATGCGCGCCGGCGATGGCGGCGAGGGTGACGGGGCGATTTGCGTCGGCCAAGGCTTAGCCTTCGGCCTTTTCTTCGCCGGCTTCAGCCGCCGGAGCTTCTTCGGCTTCGGCAGCGACCGGGCCGCCTTCGGCGACTTCTTCGGCGATCGCGGTCGCGTCTTCGGCGGTCGCATCGGCCGGGGTTTCGTCGGCGACGGCTTCGGCGACGGCTTCGGCGGTTTCTTCGCTCTTCACCGAACCGGTTGCGTCCGACTCGGCAGCTTCGGGAGCGGCAGCTTCTTCAGCGGCGGGCGCTTCGGCGGCAGCTTCTTCAGCCGGAGTGGCTTCTTCGGCCGCTTCGGGTTCGGGTGCCGGAGCGGCGGCCGCGGCGGCTGCCGCTTCTTCGGCGTCAGCCAGCTTCTGGGCCTTTTCCTCGGCGCGTTCCTTGGCCTTTTCGCCCGGGACCGCCTTGTTCGGGTTGTTGCGCGCGGCGCGTTCCTTGATGCCCGCGGCGTCGAGGAAGCGGGCGACGCGGTCGCTCGGCTGGGCGCCGACGCTCAGCCAATGCTTCGCGCGGTCGGCGTCGAGCTTGACGCGCTCCGGGCTGTCCTTGGCGAGCAGCGGGTTGTAGCTGCCGATGCGCTCGATGAAGCGGCCGTCGCGCGGGCTGCGCGAATCGGCGACGACGATCTTGTAATAGGGACGCTTTTTCGAGCCGCCGCGTGCGAGGCGAATGGAGGTAGCCATGCGTAATTCCTTCTTTCTAATTCAAATTCGAGTTGTCGGTTAAAATCACTTTTTCTTGTTCATCAGATTGGCGAGTTCGGGCGGGATCGATCCGCCTCCGCCGAGACCGGGGAGGCCACCGCCACCCATTCCCCCCATTCCGGGAATGCCGCCGCCCTTACCGAACAGCGCGCCAAGGCCCTTGAGCCCGCCCATCTTGCGGATCTTCTTCATCGCGCTGGCCATTTCCTGGTGCATCTTGAGCACCTTGTTGACCTGCTGCACCGTGGTGCCCGACCCGTTGGCGATGCGAATCTTGCGCTTCGCGGTCAGGATTTCGGGCTTCGCGCGCTCCTTGGGGGTCATCGACCCCATGATCGCGTCGAAGTGAATGAGCATCTTGTCGTCGGCGGCGCCCGCGGCCATCTGCGCCTGCGCCTTCTTGATGCCCGGGATCATGCCCGCAAGCGCGCCGATGCCGCCCATGCGGCGCATCTGATTGAGTTGGGTGCGCAGGTCGTTGAGGTCGAAGAGGCCCTTCGCCATCTTCGCCGCCATCGCCTCGGCTTCTTCGGCCTGGATCGTTTCGGCGGCACGCTCGACGAGGCTGACCACGTCACCCATGCCGAGGATGCGGCCCGCGATGCGCGAGGGCTGGAAGAGTTCGAGCCCGTCGAGCTTTTCACCCGTGCCCGCGAATTTAATCGGCTTGCCGGTGACCGCGCGCATCGAGAGCGCAGCGCCGCCGCGCGCGTCGCCGTCCATACGCGTGAGCACGACGCCGGTGAGCGGCACCTGATCGGTGAAGCGCTGCGCGACCTGCACCGCGTCCTGACCCGTCAGGCTGTCGACGACGAGCAGCGTTTCGGCGGGGTTGGCGGTGCGCGACACCGCCTGCATCTCGTCCATCAATTGCTGGTCAACGTGGAGACGGCCCGCGGTGTCGAGCATCAGGACGTCATAGCCCTGGAGCTTTGCGGCCTGCATGGCGCGCTGCGCGATCTCGACCGGTTGCTGGCCAGCGACGATCGGCAAGGTCGCGACGTCGATCTGCTGACCAAGGACGGCGAGCTGTTCCTGCGCGGCGGGGCGGTTGACGTCGAGCGACGCCATCAGCACCTTCTTGCGCTCCTTGTCCTTGAGGCGCTTCGCGATCTTCGCGGTCGTCGTCGTCTTGCCCGAGCCCTGAAGGCCGACCATCATGATCACGGCGGGCGGGGTGACGGCGAGTTCGAGCTCGGCGGTTTCGGAGCCGAGCATCTCGGTCAGCGCGTCGCTGACGATCTTGACCACCTGCTGCCCCGGGGTGACCGAGCGCAGGACATTCTGGCCGATCGCGAGTTCGGTGACCTGATCGACGAAGCTGCGCACGACGGGGAGCGCGACGTCGGCTTCGAGCAGCGCGATTCGCACTTCGCGCATCGCCGCGCGCACGTCGGCCTCGGTCAGCGCGCCGCGGCCGCGGAGCTTCCCGAAAACATCGCCAAGCCGATTGCTCAGACTGTCGAACATGCGCCTCAAATCCTTCTTCGAAAGCCCGCAACGCAAAAGACGCCGGTGAGCGAAACCTCGCCAACCAGCGGCTATCCGTGGACAGACTTTCCGTCGCGGACATCGATATGCCCGTGCGCAAGATGCACGCGGACGCGGCGGCCTCTACACAAAGATGCGCGCAAAGGCAAGGTGCGCCCGCCAGCGCGCACTTAACCCAAATTTCACCGCTTTCGCCGATAAAGCCCGTGAGGGTGGGACCATATATATGACATCGACGCCGAAGCCATTCGACCGCAGCGAGGGCGCCAAACGCGACATCATCGCCGGCGGCATCGTCGTCGCCGCGATCCTGCTGTTCGTCGGCACGGGCAGCAATGTGATGCAGGCGGCGGTTCGCGCGCTGATCGGCATCGGCGGCGGGCCCGACCGCGCGCTCGCGACGGCGCTGGTGCTCAACATCGCGCTGATCCTCTTCGGCTGGCGCCGTTACAAGGATCTCAACCGCGAAATCGTCGAGCGCACCGAGGCCGAACAGCGTGCGCGCTACCTTGCCGACACCGACCCGCTGACGGGCTTCCTCAACCGCCGCGCGCTGCTCGCGGCCGGGCAACGGATGATCGCGGGTGCCGCCGCCGAGAAACGCCAGGTCGCGCTTTTCCTGCTCGACCTCGACCATTTCAAGACCGTCAACGACATCCACGGCCACGCCGCGGGCGACCGCGTGCTGCAGGTCGCGGCCGAGCGCATCTCGGCCGTCCTGCCGCCCAATGCCACCAAGGCGCGGCTCGGCGGTGACGAGTTTGTCGCGATGCTGGCTTTCGAACCCGCGGCGCGCGCCGACATCGACGCGCTCGCCGCCGAGCTGGTGGCGGCGCTCGACAATATGATCGCGCACGACGCGCAGCAGATCCGCATCGGCGCGTCGCTCGGTATCGCGCTCGCCAATGATGCGAGCATGACGATGGAAACGATGGTCCGGCAGGCCGACATCGCGATGTATCATTGCAAGGACGAGGGCCGGAACCGCTTCTGCTGGTTCGAAGTCGGAATGGAGATGGCAGTGCAGGTCCGCAACCAGATCGAGACCGGTATCCGTGACGGCATGCCGCGCGGCGAGTTCGTTCCGCATTTCGAGCCGCAGGTCGACATCGCGAGCGGACGCCTGCTCGGCTTCGAGATGCTGATGCGCTGGGAATCGCCCGAATATGGCATGATCCCGCCCGAGCGCTTCATTCCGGTCGCCGAGGAAAGCGGGCTGATCGGCGAATTGTCGCTGAAAGTGATCCGCGAGGCGATGGAGATCGCCAAGCGCTGGGACCCGTCGATCATGCTCGCGGTCAATATCTCGCCGCAGCAGCTGAAGGACCCGTGGTTCAGCCAGAAGCTGACCAAATTGCTCGTGGAAACGGGATTCCCCGCCGCGCAGCTCGAGGTCGAGATCACCGAAAGCTCGCTGTTCGAGAATCTGCCGCTCGTGCGCTCGATCGTCACCAGCCTCAAAAATCAGGGCGTGTCCTTGAGCCTCGACGATTTCGGCACCGGCTACAGCTCGCTGTCGCATCTGCGCGCGCTGCCGTTCGACCGCATCAAGATCGACCGCAGCTTCATCGCCGCGATGCGCGGCAGCCCCGATGCGCAGGCGATCGTCGTCGCGATCGTTCGGCTGGGCGAAAGCCTGGCGATGCCGATCACCGCCGAGGGCGTCGAGGACGAGGCGACCGCGATCGAACTGACGCGGCTCGGCTGCTCGAAGGGTCAGGGCTGGCATTTCGGCCGCGCGGCGTCGGCGGCCGACACCGACCGCCTGCTCGCCGAGCGCGGCCTGCTGCGCGCGCCGATGGTTCCGCCATTGGGGCCCGACGCGAGCGAGGACGCGCCGCTGCGCAAGTCGGCCTGATCCCGCCGCATCGCTAGACTTCGCGCCCGCGCGCCCTTACATGCGCGGATTATGGCAGACCGCTTCACCAAGATGCACGGCCTCGGCAACGACTTCGTCGTGATCGACGCGCGCGAGCATGGCGTCGAGATGACGCCGGCGCGTGCGCATGCGATCGCCGACCGGCGTCACGGCATCGGGTGCGATCAGCTGATCCTGCTCGAACCGTCGGCGAGTGCGGACGTGAAGATGCGCATCTTCAACGCCGATGGCGGCGAGGTCGAGGCGTGCGGGAATGCGACGCGCTGCGTCGCGACGCTGATCGGCAAGCCCGCGGTGATCGAGACGCTGGGCGGGATGCTGCGCGTCACCCCGGCCGATGGGGGTGCCGAAGTCACGCTGGGCGAGCCGGTGTTCGACTGGGAACATATCCCGCTCGCGATGCCGATGGACACGCGCGACATGCCCGTCGCATGGGACGAGCTGGAACATGGCGCCGCGGTCAATGTCGGCAATCCGCACATCGTCTTTTTCGTGCCCGAGGCCGACGCCGTCGCGCTCGACCAGCTCGGCCCGCGGATCGAGACCGACCCGCTATTTCCCGAACGCGTCAACGTCAACGTCGCGAGCCTCGACGGCGAGAACCAGCTGCAACTGCGCGTCTGGGAACGCGGCGTCGGGCTGACGCAGGCGTGCGGCACCGGCGCGTGCGCGACCGCGGTCGCGGCGATCCGCGCGGGCAAGGTGCAGTCGCCGGTGACGGTATCGCTGCCCGGCGGCGACCTCGTCATCCGCTGGGCGCCGGGCGCGCCGATCGTGATGAGCGGCGCCGCGACGCGCGTATACGAAGGCGAGACCGACTGGGCGCAGTTCGGATGAGCGCAGCCCTCGCCGACCGCCAGAAGGTCGTCAATTTCGGTTGCCGGCTGAATATCGCCGAAGGCGAGGCTATCCGCTCGGCCGTCGAGGCCGCGGGCGCGAGCGATACGATCGTCTTCAACAGCTGCGCGGTGACCGACGAAGCGGTGCGGCAGGTGCGGCAGGCGGTACGCCGGAGCTTACGCGAACGGCCGGGCGCCGAGGTGGTGGTGACGGGGTGCGCGGCGGAACTCGAGGCCGAGCGTTTTGCGGCGATGGGTGCGCGGGTGGTGCGCAACGATGCGAAGGGTTTGGTCGAGAGTTATCAATCCACCGTGTCCCCGCGCAGGCGGGGGCCCATCTCCGATGGGCTCCAATTCGAACCGGCAGGTGATGGGCCCCTGCCTTCGCAGGGGCACGCTGCTCCTTGCTACACCCCCGCCCTCTCTGGCGCTGATCATGCGCGCGCCTTTCTCGGCGTCCAGACCGGCTGCTCGCACAGCTGCACCTTTTGCGCGACGGTGCTCGCGCGCGGCACGGCGCGGTCGGCGAGCGTCGATGCGGTCGTGGCATCCGCGCAAACCGCTCTCGATCGCGGCCAGCGCGAGATCATCCTGACCGGGGTCGACCTCGCGAGCTATGGCGACGACAGCGGCACGACGCTCGCGGCGCTCGTCGAGGCGCTGCTGACGCTGCCGGTCGGGCGTCTTCGCCTCTCGTCGCTCGACCCCGACCGGATCGACGAGGCGCTGTTCGCGCTGCTGACGCAGGAAAAGCGCGTGATGCCGCACGTCCACCTGTCGCTGCAGGCGGGCGACGATATGGTGCTGACGCGGATGAAGCGGCGCCATCGCCGCGCCGATGCGGTGCGCCTGATCGAGCGGCTGAAAGCCGCGCGCCCGGAGATCGCGATCGGCGCCGACCTGATCGCGGGCTTTCCGACCGAGGATGAGGCGATGTTCGCCAACTCGCTGGCGCTGATCGACGATTGCGACATCGTTTTCGGCCACATCTTTCCGTACAGCCCGCGCGCCGGGACGCCCGCCGCGCGGATGCCGCAAGTCGGGCGCACCGTTGCACGCGAGCGCGCTGCGGCGCTGCGCGAAGCCAATGCGCGGCGGCGGCAGGGCTGGCTCGATACGCAGGTCGGCCGCGCCGCATCGATGCTCGTCGAGCGCGACGGTGTCAGCGGCCATGCCGAGAATTTCGCCGCCGTGGCGCTGACCGCGCCCGCGGCGCCCGGCACCATCATCGACGTGCGCCTCGGCGCGCGTGACGGCGACCGCATGATCGCCACTCCCACGCAAATAAAGGATAACGCGGCATGACCGGCCAAAGCTGGAGCGAAAGGCTGCTCGGCGGATTTCGCCGCACGTCGGAGCGGCTCGGCGAAAATCTCGCCGGACTGACCGGCAAGGCGCGGCTCGACGAGGATGATCTCGACCGGATCGAGGAGGCGCTGATCACCGCCGACCTCGGCCCCGCGATGGCCGGTCGCATCCGCGAGCGCCTCGCGGCACGGCGCGATGCCGTGGCGGGCGGGATCGAGGAGTTGCGCAAGATCGTCGCCGACGAGATCGCCGCCGTGCTGCGCCCCGTCGCCGAACCGCTCGATATCGATGCCTTTCCGCGCCCGCAGGTCATCCTCGTGATCGGGGTCAACGGGTCGGGCAAGACCACCACCATCGCCAAGCTCGCGCACCTGTTCCAGGAACAGGATTATGGCGTGATGCTCGTCGCGGGCGACACCTTCCGCGCGGCCGCCATCGGCCAGCTCAAGGTCTGGGCCGAGCGGCTCGGCGTGCCGATCATGGCCGGGCCCGAGGGCGGCGACAGCGCGGGCATCGTGTTCGACGCGGTCAAGCAGGCGACCGCGACGGGCATCGACGTGCTGATCGTCGACACCGCCGGGCGACTGCAGAACAAGCGCGAGCTGATGGACGAGCTCGCGAAGATCAAGCGCGTGCTCGGCCGGCTCAACCCCGCGGCGCCGCACGACGTCGTGCTCGTGCTCGACGCGACGACGGGGCAGAATGCGCTGTCGCAGATCGACGTGTTCCGCGAGGTCGCGGGGGTCACCGGGCTCGTGATGACCAAGCTCGACGGCACCGCGCGCGGGGGCGTGCTGGTGTCCGCCGCCGAGCGCCACGGCCTTCCCATCCACGCGATCGGCATCGGCGAAACGATCGACGACCTCCGCCCGTTCGATGCCGACGAGATCGCGGGCATCATTGCAGGAAATATCCGATGAGCGACGTCCTCCCCAGCGGTCCCGAGCCCGTGCCTGCGCCGCCGCCGGCGAAGCATGGCTGGCTCAATTTCGTGATCGATTTCGGGCCGCTGCTCGTCTTTTTCCTCGCCTATAAATTTTCGTCGGGCGGCGAAGGCGCCTTCGCGGCGACGACCGCGGCGATCAAGGGCACGGTCGCCTTCATGGTCGCGATCGTCATCGCGATGGCGGTGTCGAAGTGGAAGCTCGGTAAGATTTCGCCAATGCTGTGGATGTCGAGCATCCTCGTCCTCGGCTTCGGCGCGCTGACGATCTGGTTCCACGACGAGCGTTTCATCGTGATGAAGCCGACGATCATCTACGCCGCCTTCGCCATACTGCTGCTCGGCGGATACTGGTTCAAGCGGCCGATGCTCAAATATCTGCTTCAGTCGGCGCTCGAGGGGCTGACCGAAAAGGGCTGGCTGCTGCTCTCGCGCAACTGGGGGCTGTTCTTCGGCGCGCTCGGCATCGCCAATCATGTGATGTACGAGCTGATCCAGTCCAAGGCGATGAGCTTCGACCTGTGGCTGACGATCAAGGTCTGGGGCGTCACCGCCCTCTCCTTTCTCTTCACGCTGAGCCAAGTGCCGGTGATGCTCAAGAACGGGCTCGCGGTCGCGGAGGACGCCGCCGACAGCTAGAGCCTGTCCCTGGAACGGCGCCGGCGCGCTCAGCCCATCACGAAGGCGTTGAGTTTATTGCCGTCGGGATCGCGGAAATAGCCGGCGTAAAACCCTTCGCCGCGCGGTCCCGGGGGGCCTTCGCAGGTGCCGCCGTTCGCCAGCGCGATGTCGTAGAGGCGATGGACCTGATCCTGGTCCTTCGCCGCGAGCGCGACCATCACGCCGTTGCCGACCGACGCGGCATTGCCGTCGAAGGGCTTGGTCAGGCCGATGCCCGCGGGACCGTCCGGCTTGCCCCAGGCGATGAAGCTTTCATATTCCATCATCCGCGGCGTTTCGAGTTCGGCGGCGATCGCGTCGTAAAAGGCGGCGGCGCGCGCCAGATCGTTCGTCCCCAGCGTTACATATCCGATCATGATCCATTCTCCCGACTCGTTGGTCGGAACATAATAGGAACATTGATCCCGCCGGGCAAATGAAAAGGGCGCCGCGACCAAGGCCGCGACGCCCTTTTCGATTCCGGTCGCCTTCGCCTATTCGGCGATGCGGATCGCGATGAACGCCGGCGGCTGGCCGCGGCGCAGGATTTCGAGCAGCACCGCGTTGCGGCCCGCCTTCTTCGCCGCCGCGAGGACGCCCGAGAGCGCCTCGCTGCTCGTCACCGCGCTGCGGTTGGCGCTGAGGATGATGTCGCCGCGGCGCAGCCCCTTGCGGCCCGCGTCGCTGTTGCCGCCGACGGCGGCGATCACCAGCCCCTTGGTGTCGGCATCGACGCCGATCGAGCGCGCGATCGCGGTCGTCAGCGGCTGGACCGCCATGCCGAGCTGGTCCTGGATCGCCTGATCGGCGGTGCCGGTCGGATCCTCGGGCAGCGTCTGTTCGGCTTCGGGATCGAAATTCTCGCCGGTCAGTTCGCTTTCGGGCGGACGGGTGCCGATGACCGCCGACAGCGACAGCGTCTTGCCTTCGCGGATGACCTCGATCGGAACGCGCGTGCCCGGTTTGATGTTGGCGACGATGTAGGACAGCGTCTGCTGCGGCGTGATTTCCTTGCCATTGATCTTGGTCACGACGTCGCCGCGCTTCAGCCCGGCCTTTGCCGCCGCCTGACCATCCTCGAGACGCTGGACGATCTCGCCGCGGTCCTTGGGCAGGCCAAGCGCCGCCGCCATATCCTCGCTGACCGGCACGATGCCGATGCCCAGATAGCCGCGCTGCGGCGCTTCGCCGGCGCGCAGCGCCTCGATCACCGGGATCGCGGCGTCGGCGGGAATCGCGAAGTTGACGCCGATGTTGGCGCCGACGGGCGAGATCAGCATATTGTTGATGCCGACGACATTGCCCTGAAGGTCGAACAGCGGACCGCCCGAATTGCCGCGGTTGATCGCGGTATCGGTCTGGATATAGCGGTCATAGGCACCGCCCTGGCCGATGTTGCGCTGAACCGCCGAGATGATCCCCGCGGTCACGGTCGAACCGAGGCCGAGCGGGTTGCCGATCGCGACGACCCAGTCGCCGACGCGCGCCGGGCTGCCGTCGGCGAATTTCACGAAGGGCATGCCGGTCGCGTCGATCTTGAGCAGCGCGAGATCCGACGCGGCATCGCGGCCGACGATCTTCGCCGTATATTCCTTCTGGTTGGTGAGCGTCACGGTGACCTGATCGACGGTCTGCTCGCCGCGCGGACCGCCGGCGATCACATGGTTGTTGGTGACGATATAGCCGTCGGCCGAGATCAGGAAGCCCGAGCCGCCGCCCTGCTGTTCCTGCGTGATCGGCTCGCGCGTTCCGGCAAAGGGATTGAGCCGGACGCCGAGCGTCACTTCCTGCTTGGTCGAGATGTTGACCACCGCGGGCTGCAGCTGCTCGACGAGGTCGGCGAAGCTTTCGGGCGCGCCGGCGCGCGGAACGGCCTTGGCGATCTCGCTCTTTTCGTTCTGCGCAACCTGGGCGCCGACGGGGGACTGGGTGACCAGCGCCAGCGCGGTGCCACCCGCCAGCAAGGCCGAAGTGATGCCATAAACATAACGCACGATCGGAAATCCTCTTCGTTCTTCAAAAAATCCAATAACCCCGGCTGCGGCGGTCTGCGGCGGGGCGGCTGAACGCTGTTTGAACATGAACGGGCCCTGTCGGTTCCATTCATCGGTCGTCCGCCTGCCGCGAACGCGTCAACCGCCGCTGAAACGCTTCAGATATTCATTGTCGGGCGACATGATGATCGACGTCCCGCCCTGGTTGTTTTCACCCAGGAAGGTCTGCCGATAGCTTTGCATCGCGCGATAGAAGTCATAGAATTCGGGGTCCTTGCCAAAGCTCGCGGCATAGATGCGCGCCGCCTCGCCGTCGGCGTTGCCGCGGATGATCTGCGCTTCCTTCTGCCCTTCGGCGCGGATCGCGATCGCTTCCTGCTGGCGTGCGGTGCGCATGCGATTGTAAGCCGCCTCGAGCGTCGCGCCTTCGGGCAGATCGGCGCGCTTGATCCGCACGTCGATGATCTCGGCGCCATATTTCTGCGCCTCGCGGTTGAGCGCGACCTGGATATTGTCCATGACCGCGCCGCGCTCGGGCGACAGCAGGGTAGCGAAGGTGCGCTTGCCGAGTTCGTTGCGCAGCGACGAGCCGAGGATCGTCGCGAGCTGCGTCTGCAACTTATCCTCGGTGCGGATCGCGGTATACATGCGCACCGGATTGGTGATGCGGAAGCGCGCGAACGCATCGACCTGCAGCCGCTGCTGGTCGGTCGACAGCACCTGCTGGCGCTCCATGTTCACGCCGAGGATGCGCTTGTCGATATATTGGATGCCGTCGGTGAAGGGGACGCGCAGGACGAGCCCGGCGCCCGAGCGCCCGAAGTCCTCGTTCGGCTTGTAGCGGTTCACCGTGCGTTCGATCTCGCCGAATCGCAGGATCAGCGCCTGCTTGTCCTCGGGCACGATCGCCAGCGACTGCGACAGGATAACGAGCAGCGCGACGACGACGACGAGCAGGCGGATCGGGTTCCGGAACAGTGAGGCGAACATCATTCGCCTCCCTTCTGGGCGGCGTCGGGCGCCTTCAACCGCTTCTGCACTTCATTGAGCGGCAAATAGGGGGTCACCCCGCGCGCCTCGACAATCGTCTTGTCGACGTTCGACAACACCGTCTCCATCGTTTCATAATAAAGGCGCTGGCGCGTCACTTCGGGGGCCAGCTGATATTGGGCGTAAATCTGGTCGAACGCCGACGTGTCGCCGCGCGCGCGCTCGAGCACCTGCTGTTCATAGGCGCGCGCGAGGTTGATCGCCGATTCGCGTTCCTGGCGCGCCGCGGTGACCTCCTTGAACGCCTCGTCGACCTGGCTCGGCGGATCGACCTGGCGGATCGCGATGCCCTGGATCATCACGCCCGCGCGATATTGGTCGAGCAGTTCCTGCATCCGCTGCTGGACCTGCGCCTCGATCTCGACGCGGCCCGGGCCGATCGCCTGGACGAGGTCGAAATTGGCGACCGTCGCGCGCATCGCGCTTTCGGCGACTTCGCGGATCGTCCCTTCGGGATCGGCGAGCTGGAAGAAGAACAGCTCGGGATCGCGTACCGACCAGCGGACCTCATAGGCGAGATCGACGATGCTCTGGTCGCGCGTCAGCACGAAATTCTCGTCGGTCGCGTTCGGCGAACCGATCGGCATCGTGCGGATCGCGCGGACGTCTTCCATCCGGATGCGCTCGATCGGCGCCGGCCAGGTGAATTTGACGCCCGGCCCGACGGTGCGCGAATAGCTGCCGAGGCGCGTCACCACGCCTTCCTTTTCGGGAGGAACGATGTGGAACGAGGAAAAGACCACCCACGCGACGACCACCGCGAGGACGGCCCATTTCCAGAACTTCGCCGAATCGCCGAGATTGAACTGGCCGCCGCTGCCGCCCGATCCGCCGCCGCCGAAACCGCCGCGCCCCTTGCGCAGCAGCTCGTCGAGCGCCGAGGGGCCGCGCGGCTTTGGGCCGCGCCGCTGATCGGCGGGATCGGGGGTGACCCAGGGGTTGCGCGGCCCGGGGCGCTTGCCGTCGCCTTTGCCATCGTCGCCGTCTTTGGGGCCATTGCCCCACGGACTGTTCGCCATCTGGCTGATCTGCTGGAGAAATTGCCGCAATCCCCCCGGACGGCGGCCGGCCATGTTGGCGTCATTTTCGTTGCTCATGCTGCTTTTATAGGGGCGGCGGGCGCGATTAACAGGGGGTGCGCGCGAAAATGGCTGGCAATCGGCTTCGTCATGCCTATCTGCCGCGAGCATGACCGACACCGCTCCCCTCGCCAGCATCGCCGCCGACCTCTCCGGCGGCCGCACCTCGGGCCTTCGCTTTCTCGACGATGAAGGAACGCTCGCGATCGTTCTCGACGTCACCGGGCTGGCGACCGAAGCGCGAAAACCGCTCGAGGACAAGCTGCGCGCGGGGCTGCTCGAACAGCCGGGGGTGAACGAAGTGCGCGTCGCGATGACCGCCGAGAAAAAGGCGATGACGATCATCGCGGTCGGCAGCGGCAAGGGCGGGGTCGGCAAATCGACGCTCGCCGCGAACCTCGCGGTCGCGCTGCACCGGTTGGGGATCAAGGTCGGGCTGGTCGATGCCGATATCTATGGCCCGTCGCAGCCCCGCCTGATGGACAGCGAGGGCGTGAAGCCCGAAGCGCGCGGCTCGAAACTGGCCCCTGTCCCCAACGCCTATGGCGTGCCGATGCTGTCGACAGGACAGATCGCGGCGCCGGGGCAGGCGATCGCCTGGCGCGGCCCGATGGCGGGCAAGGCGCTCGAACAGCTCGTCGATGCGAGCTGGGGTGACATCGACACGCTCGTCGTCGATCTGCCCCCCGGCACCGGCGACGTCCAGCTGACGATGATCCAGAAACATAAACCCGCAGGCGCGGTGATCGTGTCGACGCCGCAGGATCTGGCGCTGATGGACGCGACGCGCGCGATCAACCTGTTCGAACAGGCCGACGTGCCGATCATCGGGCTGGTCGAGAATATGGCGGGTTACGCCTGCCCGCATTGCGGCGAGGTCAGCGACCCGTTCGGCAGCGGCGGCGCCGAAGCCGCGGCGGGGACGATGGGGCTCGACTTCCTCGGCCGGGTGCCGCTGTCGATGGGCATCCGCCTCGCGAGCGACGGCGGGGTGCCGCCGGCGGCGGGAACCGATCCAGCGGGTGAACCATTCCACGCGATAGCGGCAAAGGTCGCCGACTGGCTGAACGCGCGCAAGAAGGGAAGCTGACATGGCAATCAACGACGAGGGCGAAATCCGCGAATTGCTCGGTCAGTCGCGCCGCATCGCGGTGGTCGGCGCCTCGCCCAACCCGGCGCGCCCGTCGAACGGGGTGCTCGCCTTTCTGATGCGCCAGGGCCATGACGTGATCGCGGTCAATCCCGGCCACGCCGGGTCGACGATCCACGGCGCCCCCGTCGTCGCGACGCTCGCCAATGTCGAGCCGCCGGCCGAGATCGTCGACATCTTTCGCAACAGCGAAGACGCCGGCGCCGCGGTCGACGAAGCGATCGTCCATGGCGCGAGGGCGGTATGGCTGCAGATTGGCGTCATCAACGAAGCCGCCGCCAAGCGCGCCGAAGCCGCGGGGCTGGCCGTCGTGATGGACCGCTGCCCGAAGGTCGAAATTCCGCGCCTCGGCCTGCTCAAGTGAAGGTCGCTCTTTCGCTGTTCGCTGCGAGCGCGCTCGCAGGCTGCGCGACGACGCCTGCCGCAACGAACCCGCAAGACGCCTTCTTCACCGCGCTCTCGGCGCGGTGCGGCAAGGCCTATGCCGGGAAGCTCGCGAGCGATCAGGAAGCCGACGCCGACATGCGCGGCAAGGCGATGGTGATGCACATCCGCCATTGCACGAACGACCGCATCGAAATCCCCTTTCACATCGACGGGCTCGGCCCGAACGGCGGCTGGGATCGCTCGCGCACCTGGATCGTCAGCCGCACAGCGGCGGGCCTTCGCCTCAAGCATGATCATCGCCACGCCGACGGCACCCCCGACGCGGTGACACTCTACGGCGGCGACACCGCCGATGCGGGAACCGCGACACGCCAGACCTTCCCGGTCGACGCCGAATCGATCGCGATGTTCACCGCGACCGGGCGCAGCGTTTCGAACACCAACATCTGGTCGGTCGAAACCACCCCTGCGGGCTTTACCTATGGGCTTAACCGCGAAGGGCGCCATTTCCGCGTCGCGTTCGATTACGCAAAACCCGTGCCGCCGCCGCCCGCGCCCTGGGGCTGGTAGGGGGGAACCCTTCCGCCCGTCATGCGCTAGCCCCGCACCGGACGGGAGAAATATATGCGCACCCAGACCTTTATGCTGATCCCGCTGCTCGCGCTCGGCGCGTGCAGCGAAAAGGCGCCCGACCCGCGCGGCGTCGAGCATGACGAGACCCTGCTGTCGGTATCAGCGACCGGCCGGTCCGAAACGCGGCCCGACGAGGCGCGCTTCACCGCCGGGGTCAGCACGATCGCCGCTTCGGCCGAGGATGCGACCCGGCGCAACAACGAAACGATGACCAAGGTGACCGAGGCGCTCAAAGCCTTCGGCGTCGCTGCCAAGGACCTCCAGACGCGCCAGTTGACGGTGAACCGGATCGATTGGGGCGCCAACAAGGGCAAATATGAAGCCGTCAACCAGGTCGAGGTGCGGATGCGCGCGGTCGACAAGGCGGGCGAAGCCGTCGCCGCGACGACCGAGGCCGGCGCGAATGTCCTGTCGGGGCCGACGCTGCGCGTGTCGGATCGGGAAGCGGCGACCAAATCGGCCTATGCCGCCGCCTATCGCGCCGCGCGGGCGCGCGCCGAGGCCTATGCGGGCGCCGCGGGGCTGCAGATCGAGCGCGTGCTGACGATCCGCGACGGCGGCGACAGTGCGCCGCCGCCGGTGCCCTATTACGAAATGGATGCGGCGAACCGGGCTGCACCGCAAGCCGCCGCGCCACCCTTCAACCCCGGCGTCAGCGAATCGCAGGTTTCGGTGCGCGTCGATTTCGCCTTGTCGGAGAAATAGCGACGCCGATTTTCGCGCATCGAAAGCCTTTGCCTCACCAACTCGCGCCGACTATCAGCAGCGGGCATGGTGGGCATTCGCGACACAGTGAGTAAAAACCGATCGCGCGTGCCGCACGTCAGCCGTCGCCAGATGCTGATCGGCGCGACCGCGGCGGGCGGGCTTGCCATCGCGTGGAGCCTGTGGCCGCGCGACTACCAGCCGAACCTGACCGCCGCGCCCGACGAACATATCTTCAACGCCTTCCTGAAGATCGGCGACGACGGCCATATCAGCGCGATCGTCCCGCAATGCGAGATGGGCCAGGGCGTCACGACGCTGCTGCCGCAGATCATGGCCGACGAGCTCGGCGCCGACTGGCGGACGATCGCGGTCGAAACCGCCCCGATCAGCCCGCTTTATGCCAATACGCTGCTCGTCGACGAGGATAGCGCGGTCTTTACTCCGCGGTCGGGCGTCCCCGATTTCGTGTCCGACGTGCGCGGCTGGGTCCGCCGCGAATGGGCGGTGCGTAACGCGGTGATGCTGACCGCGAACAGTTCGTCGGTGCGCATGTTCGAGGTGCCGTGCCGCGCGGCGGCGGCGCAGGCGCGCGCGCTGTTGATGATGGCGGCGGCCGATCGCTGGGACGCCGACTGGGAAGAATGCGACACACAGGACGGTTTCGTCCTTTACGGCAAGAAAAGGCTGCGTTTCGGCGAGGTCGCGGCGGCGGCGGCGCTGCTCGATCCGCCCGCCGAGCCCGTCTATCGCGCGTCGAGCGCCGACCCGCTTTATGGCAAGGAGCTGACGCGGCTCGACCTGCCGGCGAAAATCGACGGGTCGGCCAATTATGCCGGCGACATCCGCCTTCCCGACATGGTCTTCGCAGCGATCCGCCAGGGACCGCTCGGCGCGACGCGGCTGAAGGGCATCGACCGCAAGCGCGGGATGGCGTCGCCCGGCTTGCTGCATGTCGTCACGCACGACCGCTGGCTCGCCACCGTCGCGCGCAACTGGTGGGCGGCGAACAACGCGCTCGACCGCTTCGCGCCGGTGTTCGAGACCGAAGGCGCCCCGATTTCGACCGCGCGCATCGACACCGCGCTGAAGGCGGCGCTGAAGGGTGACGGCTATCGCATCGCGCGCGAGGGCGACGTCGCCGAGGCGATGGAAGGGCGCAACCGGATCGCCGCCGAATATGCCGTCGCCCCCGCGCTTCACGCCCCCATCGAAACGCGCACCGCGACCGCCGCGCCCGACCGCGACGGGCTGCGCCTCTGGGTCGCGACGCAGGCGCCCGCCCAGTGCCGCGACGCGGTCGCGCGCGCGACCGGCCTTGCCCCGGCGAACGTCACCTTGTTCCCGATGATGGCGGGCGGGTCGTTCGACGCCTGCCTCGACCATAGCGTCGCGGTGCAGGCGGCGATCGTCGCGTTGCAGGTGAAGCGCCCGGTCCAGCTCGCCTGGTCGCGCGCCGAGGAAATCATGCGCCTGCCCCCGCGCGCGCCCGCGCGGGCCAAGCTCACCGCGACGCTCAACGCCGCGGGCGGGATCGACGCGCTGGTGACGCGTATCGCGGTGCCCGCGACCAATCACGAGGTGCGCGCGCGATTGTTCGACAACCAGCACGCCGACGAGGCGCAGCGCGCCGCCGCGGGCCGCGCCGACGCCGCCGCGGTCGAGGGGGCGATGACCCGCTATGCGATCCCGCACCGCGCGGTCGACCATTGCGCCGCCGACATCGGGCTGCCGACCGGGCGCTGGCGCGGCAACGCCGACAGCTACACCGCCTTTTTCACCGAATGCTTCATCGACGAAATGGCGGCGCGGGCGGGAAGCGACGCGCTTTCCTATCGCATGGCGATGCTCGGCGACGCGCCGCTGCTCGCGCGCTGCCTGCTCACCGCGACCAGCCTCGGCGGCTGGGAAGGTGGCTTGCCGGGAAGCGCGCAAGGCCTCGCCTGCCACACGATGCGCGGCAGTTACATCGCGCTGATGGCGACCGCGCGGCAGAGCGACAAGGGGTTGCAGGTCGAACAATTGGTCGCGGTCGTCGACGCGGGGCGGCTGGTCAATCCGGCAATCGCGCGCCAGCAGGTCGAGGGCGGGCTGATCTTCGGCCTCGCCGCCGCGGTCGGCGCGACCACCGATTATGAAGCCGGCCTCGCGACCGCGCGCAAGCTCGGCCAGCTCGGCCTGCCGCGCCTGTCGCAAACGCCGCGGATATTGGTCGAGTTCGTCGAGAGCGACCGCGAACCCGGCGGGCTCGGCGAGATCGGCGTTCCGGTCGTCGCCCCCGCGATCGCCAATGCGATGTTCGCCGCGACCGGGCGCCGCATCCGCCGCATCCCGCTGTCGGCGCATCCGCTGTGATCCGGCCGGACGATCATCCCGCCGTCGCGGCGCCGCGCGTCGGCGTGCTGCTCGTCAACCTCGGCACCCCCGACGCACCCGATGCGCGCTCGGTGCGGCGCTATCTCGGCCAGTTCCTGTCCGACCGCCGCGTCGTCGAAATCCCGCAGATCCTGTGGCAGCCGATCCTGCGCGGCCTGATTCTGACCACCCGGCCGAAAAAATCGGCGCACGCCTATGCGCAGGTGTGGACCGACGAGGGCTCGCCGCTCGCCGCGATCACGCGCGCGCAGGGCGAGGCGCTGCAGCGCGCGCTCGGCGAGGCGGCGGTGGTCGCGCACGCGATGCGTTATGGCGAACCCGCGATCGGCCCCGCGATCGACGCGCTGGTCGCGGCGGGATGCCGGCGCATCCTGGTCGCGCCGCTCTATCCGCAATATTGCGCCGCGACGACCGCGACCGTGGTCGATGCGGTGGGCGATCATCTGAAGACGCTGCGCTGGCAGCCCGCGCTGCGCTTTCTGCCGCCCTATCACCACGATTCGGCCTATCTGGACGCGCTCGAGGCGTCGGTGGCGTCGGGGCTGGCCGCGCTCGATTTCGTGCCCGACGTGCTGCTCGCGAGCTTCCACGGCATGCCCGAGCGCACCTTGCGGCTGGGCGATCCCTATCATTGCCAGTGCCGGAAGACCGCGCGCCTGCTATCGGAAAGGCTTGGCCGGCCCGTCGAGGTGGCGTTCCAGTCGCGCTTCGGGCGCGCCAAATGGCTCGAACCCGCGACCGACAGCCGGCTCGAAGCACTGGGCAAGGCGGGCAAGAGCGTCGCGGTCTTCGCGCCGGGCTTTGCCGCCGACTGCCTCGAAACGCTCGAAGAACTCGCGATTCGCGGCAAGCGGCAGTTCCTCGAAGCGGGGGGGCGAAATTTCGCCTATCTGCCCTGCCTCAACGCCGATGCGCCGGGCATGGCGATGATCGAGACGCTGGTGCGGCGCGAACTTGGGGGATGGCTCGCCTAGGCGTGCTTACCAACTGTTTAGGACCATGTGCTAAATTGGTCCGGCGCGGCGCCAAAAGGGCGCGATTACCGGCGCATATGGAGACAGACGATGGAGCAGATTCTGACGGCGGCACTGACGCTGGCCGGAGTCACGCTGGCTTTCGTCGGACTTGCCTATGCTATCTGGCGGGCGCGGCATCCGCGCGCCGCCACCGCGGCGCCGGGTCCCGCGCCCGCAGCGCGCGCGGCGCGCGAATATCGCCTGCCGAAACTGTCGCGCCGCGCCGAAGCCGCGCCCGACGATGTCGAAATCTCGCCGTCGCGGCTCGCGCGGATTCGCCGCCAGACGCCGCCCGAGACGGTCGATGAGAGCGGTTATGATCCTGCGCCCGACGCGGATTCGCCGCTGGAGGGCGAATCGCCCGTCGCGCTCGAAACGACGCTCGAAACGCTCGCGTCCGATGTCGCGGAACAGGCGCACCGGATCGAACGCGACGAGCTCGAAGTCGAGGCCGTCGCGCTTCGCCTGCTTCCCCAGATTCCGCCGCGCGATGCGATTTCGACCAACAGCTGGCTCGGCGGCCGCCCGCGGCTCGCGGCGGGCATGGAATGGCCGCGGATCGACGACCAGCCGGCGGACTTTCTGGCGCAGATCGATTGCACCGCGCTGCCGCCCGATCTGTGGGGCGGGCTGGGGCCGCGCGAGGGTGCGCTCGCTTTCTTCATCCATCGCCGCAAGCCCGAGGTGCGCGTCCTGCATCTTCGCGACACCGGCATGCCGGTCCAGCCCCCGTTCGCGCTCAACGATGCCGAAGGCTGGTTCGGTCCGCATGGCGGCCTCGGCCAGAGCGATCTCGCGCCCTTCGCGATCCGCGCCTTTCCCGAATGGCCCGTCGATCTGATCGCCGTGCGCGCGGGCGACGCCGATCCGCGCGCGCCGGCCGATGCCCATGCAGCGGGCGGCGAGTTCGTCGATCGTTCCTATGATATCGCCGATCCCGCCTTTCACCCCTTCGACTGGGGCAGCATGACCGCGATGGTCGCGCTCCTCGAAATGCGGCTGGGCGGGCTCGAAAGCGATGCGGACGCGGCCGACGCCTCGGACCCGTGCGCCGCGATCAACCGCGACGCCTGCGAACGCGCGCGCGAAATCATCGCCATCGTCCACGACAGCGCGGCGCGCGACAGTTTTTCGCCGGGCGATGCGACCGCGGTGATGGCGGCGCTGCACGCGATCCGCTGGGCGAAGGCGGTTCGTTTCGTCGATCCCGAAACCGGCGCCGAGCGGATCGAGACGATCACGCTGCCGCTGACGACGCACCGCCCCGACGCCGACCTGTGGGTTCAGGATTATCAGACGATCCTGTTCGACCGCGCGAAGCACGCGTGGTGCGCCAATCCCGACAATCTGTCGGCCCCCGCACGCGCCTTTTACGAGCCCTGGTGGCGCGACATGGCGGCGTTCGAGATGACGGCGATGGGCGGCGAACCGCTGCGTCCCCTGCCCGGTTTCGACGAAAGCCGCGACATGGTCCTGCTCGAACTGCCGAGCAGCGGGCTGATGAGCCGCAAATTCGGCGACGACGCCGATCTGGTCGTGACGATCGACCGCGCCGACCTTGCGATCGGGGATTTTTCGAAGGTGCGGGCGCAACTTAGCAGCTAGAGCCTGCCTGTCTGAATAGCTTTGCGATTGACGTTCCGGTCAACTTGCGGGGGCACGCGCCGCGGCCTAATCATGATGCGATAAACCTGTGGGAGAGCTTGATTTATGGCACGCATCGCAATCGTCACCGGCGGCAGCCGCGGCATCGGGGAAGCGATTTCGCTGAAACTGAAGGAACAGGGCGTCACCGTCGTCGCCAACTATGCCGGCAATGACGAAAAGGCGCGCGAATTCACCGACCGCACCGGCATCGCCGCGCGCAAATGGGACGTCGGCGACCATCAGGCATGCCTCGACAATTGTGCTGCCATCGCCGAGGAATTCGGCGCGATCGACATCGTCGTCAACAACGCCGGCATCACCCGCGACGGCACGCTCGCGCGCATGAGCTACGACGATTGGGACGACGTGATGCGCGTCAACCTCGGCGGCTGCTTCAACATGGCGAAAGCGACCTTCGGCGGCATGGTCGAGCGTGGTTGGGGCCGCATCGTCAACATCGGCTCGATCAACGGGCAGGCGGGCCAATATGGCCAGGTCAATTATGCCGCGGCGAAATCGGGCATCCACGGCTTCACCAAGGCGCTCGCGCAGGAAGGCGCCAAGAAGGGCGTCACCGTCAACGCGATCGCGCCGGGCTATATCGACACCGACATGGTCGCCGCGGTGCCGGCGCCGGTGCTCGAAAAGATCGTCGCCAAGATTCCGGTCGGCCGCCTGGGCCAGGCCGACGAGATCGCACGCGGCGTGGCGTTCCTGTGCAGCGAGGATGCGGGGTTCGTGACGGGCTCGACGATGTCGATCAATGGCGGGCAGCATATGTATTGACGATGGCAGGCGCGTAACCAAGGCGTTCGCGTAGCGAACCACGAGGTTAGGCGCCGGTGCCGCGCAGCGGCAGCCATCGGCACGGCCAGCGGGGCGGCGCCGAACCCGTCTGACGGCCGGCGGCGGCTTTGCCGTCGCCGCAGAAGAACGGTGCTGCGACAAGCGCAGCACCAACGGAAAAGAGGGTGGTCTCAAATCTCTGACCGACCCTCTCCAATCCTCACTCCACCGTCACCCCCACCACGCGCCAAGCCTCACCCTCGCGCACCAATGACAGCGTCTCGATCGCCCCTGCCTTGTTCGCATAGTCGGTGCGGAACTTGACCATCTGATAGCCATAGGGCGGCGCGGGCACCGCCTCTTCGCTGACCAGCACCCGCGACTTTACCGCGCCCAGTGGCCCCTGCACCTGCTGCGCCACCCGGGTCCATGTCTCGACCGTGTTGAGCGCCTTGAACGCCTGCCCCGTCGCCTCCCAGCTTCCGTTCCAGTCGCCCCTTTCGACCAGCGCGAGCCAGTCGCGCGCCGCGGCGACCGCGGGGCTTTCGGCGGGCGCGGTCGACGGCGCCGCGGCGGGCGCACCGGCGTTCCCGGACAGCGAGGCGAGAGCAAATAAGGCAAGGCTGACAGACATGATGATAGCTCCTACGATCCAGCCGGCGCGGCGCGACATGCGGCGCGTTTCGGCCGATGCCCGAAGCTGTTCCATGCCGGGGGACGCCGCCGCATCCCCCAAAGGCCTGTCCCCAAGATTTTCGGGGGCTTCGCGCTCGTGCGCGCGCAATTGCCGCGCGGCCTCGCGGCTGCTCGAAACCGCCATCTTGCGCCGCGCCTCGCGCAGCCGTTCGTTGACCGTGTGGACCGACAGTCCGAGATGCCGCGCCATCGATTTGGCGTCGTGGCCATCGACGAGCAGCCGCAGGGTCTCCTTTTCCTTTTCGGTGAGCGCCTGAAATCCTGTCATGAGCCTGCCTGCGTTTGCGCCGGATCGGCCGGCCGGTTTACGGAACGCCGAAATGGCGGACCACCCCAAATTAATCGTATGCCCGATTTCGGACGGAAGCGCGGAAGGAATCGGAGCAGCTACCGCCTTGCTGCCGCGAATCCAGCCGCTACACCGGGCGCATGACCGAAGCCTCGCTCGCCGCCGCCCAGCACGACCTCGCCCGCGCCTATGCCGGCGGCGCGCCCGGCGTCCTCGTCTCGGGCCTCGTCTGGCTGATCGCCGGCGCGGTGTGGCAGCTCCACGGCACCATGGCCGCCTTTGCCGCGCTGTTCGTGGGCGGCATGGCGATCCACCCGCTCGGCCTGCTGATCGAGCGCATCGCCTTCCGCGCGCCCAAGGCCAGCGTCGGCAAGCCGCTCGAAACGCTGGCGATCGAAGCGACGATCCCGCTGTTCGTGGGTGTGCTGATCGCATGGGTGCTGCTCGTGCGGGCGCCCGACCTCGCGATTCCTGTCTTCGCCGCGATCGTCGGCGCGCGCTATTTCCTGTTTCGGACGCTATATGGCGACATCGCCTATTGGGCGCTCGGCGGCGCGATCCTGCTGGTCGCCGGGCCGACGCTGTTCGGCTTCCGCCCGCCGCTCAATATCGGCTTCCTTGTCGGCATCGTCGAACTGATCGCCGCCGCAGTCATCCTCTGGCGCTGGCGGAGCCGCGCTTGAGCTTTCCTCTTCACCCCCCGGTCAAACGCTCGGTGACGATCGCAGGCCACCCGACCTCGATCAGCCTCGAGCCCGTCTTCTGGGACGCGCTCGAAGCCGAAGCGGCGCGGCAGGCGCTGCCGGTCAACGCGCTCGTCGCGCGGATCGACGTCGAACGGATGGAGGCAGAAGATCCGCCGAACCTGACCTCGGCGATCCGGCAATGGCTGTGGCGGGAGCGATCCGGTCAGATGGCGCCGTAGACCGCCGATCCGAACGCCGCGCCCTTGTCGCGCGCATGATGCAGGAACAGCGACGGTTCGATCAGTTCGAGTTCCATGATGTGGAGCGTGCCCGCGGCATCGCCGACCATATCGACGCGCGCATAGACCGGCGGTGCGGGCGCGGCCGCCAGCGCGGCGGCGGCGAGCGCCTGCGCCGCGTCGCTCGCGTCCCACACCGTCTCGCGCCCGCCGAACTGTTCCTGCACGCGAAAATCGCCCGATGCGGGGCGTTTGACGATCGCGTGGCTGAATTTGCCGGCAAAGAAGAAGAGCGAAAATTCGCCTTCGGTGAGGATGCCGGGCATCAGCGGCTGGACGAGGCGGCGCTGGCCGAGCGCGTCGGGCGGGACCGGCGCGCCGGGCGCGATGCGGTGCGTGCCGTCGGCGCCGCCCGAGATCGCGGGCTTGATCACGACTTCGTCGAACCCGAGTTCGGCCATCGCTTCGGCGAGGCGCGCGTCGTCGAGCGCGGCGACCTCGACCGTCGGCACGACCGCGACGCCCTTGCCGCCGAGCTCGGCGAGATAGGCCTTGTCGCTGTTCCAGCGCAGCACAGGCACCGGATTGACCACCGGCAGGCCTTCGCCCTCGAGCCGGTCGAGCAGCGCATACCAGGCCGCGACATCGCGCTGATAGCCCCAGGCGAACAGCGGCAGCACCAGATCATAACCCGCAAGCTCGCCCGGATCGGTCCACACGCGCTGCTCGACGATCAGCCCGGCCGCGGTCAGCGCCGCCGCCTTGCGCGCGAAGGCGGGCTGCCACTTTTCTTCATAATCGGGCGCCGGGACGAGGATCGCGACGCGGGGCTGGAAGGGCATTACCTCGCCAAGAGCCCGCGCGCCTGCCCGGCGATGTGCGACAGCATCGCGCCGTTGGGGTTCGGGATCATCCGCGCGCGGTCGACGGTCGCTCTGAACTGCTCGACGCGCGGCGCATGGTCGGCGAGCCATTTGGTCACCGCTGGATCGAGATCGCCCTTCGGCAGTCCGGCAAGGAAGGCCAACCGCATCTGCTGGAAATCGCGCGCGAGGCTATTGACGAGCAGGCGTTCCCACGGATCGGCGGGGCTCATATGCGCCGCCAGCGTCTGCGCCCAGTCGAGCCCGAGCGCCTCGCCCAAATGGGTGAAGGCGCGCGTCACCGCGACCTCGTCGTCGCCGCGTCGTTCGGCGAGATCGACGATGCCGATCGCGCCGTCGGTCTTGAACAGGCGCACGACCGCGGCGGTCAGCGTTTCGGGCGCGCCGGCGTCGAGCAATTGCTGCGCGAGCATGTCCCACTGGCGCTTGACCGACGGGCTGAGCAGCGCGTCGACGCCCGCCGTCAGGCGGTCGACGCCGGGTTCGAGCCGCGCGACGACGGGCCCCGGCTGCGACAGGCTCTGAGTGACGCGCAGCAGGTCGGCCATCTGCGAGGTCATCGCCGACGACGCTTGCGCGAAGAGCGACAGGCGGACGCCCTCGTCGATCTTGGCTTCGTCGAGCGCCTCCCAGATCGCCGGCATTTCGAGCAATCGTTCGACCGCTACGAACGCCGCGGCGATGTCGCCGAGCGCGCAGCCTTCCTCCTCGACCAGTTCGAACGGGTGGACGATGCCCATACGGTTGATGATGCGGTTCGCGATCTTGGTCGCGATGATTTCGCGGCGCAGCTGATGATCGGCGATGGCTTGCGCGAAGTCGCGCTGCATCTCGTCGGGGAAGGCCGCGGCGAGATCGCCGCCAAGCGCCGGATCGTCGGGCAGGTCGCTATTCTCGATCGCGTCCTGCAATGCGAGCTTCGCGGTCGAGAGCAGCACCGCGAGCTCGGGACGCGTCAGTCCGCGCCCTTCGCCCGCGCGGCGGAGGAGCTCGTCGTTCGCCGCGAGCCCCTCGACCTTGCGGTCGAGCCGGCCGGCGCCCTCGAACGTTTCCATGATCCGCACCAGCGACGGCACCGCGGCCGATCCGCCCTTTTCGGCGATCGACAGCGCGAGCGCCTGGAGCCGGTTATCCTCGAGCACCAGGTCCGACACATTGTCGGTCATCCGCACGAGCAGCGCATCGCGGTCGTCCTGGCTGAGGCGCCCTTCGGTCATCTCGCGGTTGAGCGCGATCTTGATATTGACCTCGTTATCCGAGCAGTCGACGCCCGCGCTATTGTCGATGAAGTCGGTGTTGATCCGCCCGCCCTTCGCCGAAAAGGCGATGCGCGCGGCCTGCGTGACGCCGAGGTTCGCGCCCTCGCCGACCGCCTTGACGCGCAGATCCTCGGCATCGACGCGCAGCGCGTCGTTCGCGGGATCGCCGACCTCGGCATTATTCTGGCTCGCGGCCTTCACATAGGTGCCGATGCCGCCGAACCACAGCAGGTCGACCGGCGCCTTCAGGATTGCCGAGATCAGCGAGCTGGGGTCGATTTCGCTGACCGAGAGGCCGAGCAGCGCCTGCACCTCGGGGCTTAAGGGGATGCTCTTCTGGCTGCGCGGGAAGACGCCGCCGCCCTTCGAGATCAGCTTCTTGTCATAATCGTCCCAGCTCGATCGCGGCAGGTTGAACATCCGGTCGCGTTCCTTCCAGCTTTTCGCCGGATCGGGATCGGGGTCGAGGAAGATGTGGCGATGGTCGAACGCCGCGGTCAGCTGGATCGCCTTCGACAACAGCATGCCGTTGCCGAACACGTCGCCCGACATGTCGCCGCAGCCGGCGACGCGGATCGTGTCGGTCTGCACGTCGACGCCCATTTCGGCGAAGTGACGCTGGACCGAGATCCACGCGCCCTTGGCGGTGATGCCCATCGCTTTATGATCATAGCCCTTCGACCCGCCGCTCGCGAAGGCGTCGCCGAGCCAGAAGTCGCGCTCCATCGCGAGCGCATTGGCGACGTCGGAGAAGGTCGCGGTGCCCTTGTCGGCGGCGACCACGAAATAGGGATCGTCGCCGTCGAGGATCGCGACGCCCTTCGGATGCACGACCTTGCTACCGACCAGATTGTCGGTGATCGACAGCAGCGAACGGATGAAGATGCGATAGCATTCGGTGCCTTCGGCGAACCAGGCGTCGCGGTCGAGCGAGATGTCGGGCAGCGCCTTGGGATAGAAGCCGCCCTTCGCGCCGGTCGGCACAATGACGGCGTTCTTGACGCGCTGCGCCTTCATCAGGCCAAGGATTTCGGTGCGGAAGTCGTCGCGGCGGTCGGACCAGCGCAGCCCGCCGCGCGCGACCGGGCCGGCGCGCAGGTGCGTGCCCTCGACGCGCGGCGAATAGACCCACACTTCGCGCCAGGGCAGCGGCTTCGGCAGGCCGGGGACCTGCGCGCTGTCGATCTTGAACGCCAGCGCTTCCTCGGCCGCGGGGGCGAAGGCGTTGGTGCGCAGCGTCGCGCCGATCACCGCGTGAAAAAGGCGCAGGATGCGATCCTCGTCGATCGATTTGATATCGGCGAAGCCCGCGAGGATTTCGGCTTCGAGCGCCTCGGCGCGCTTCGCGTCGCGCGCCTTCGGGTCGTGGAGCGCGCGGAAGCGTTCGATCAGCGCGGCGGTGAGCGCGGGCGCGTGTCGCAGCGCGCTGACCACCGTGTCCATGCCATAGGCTGAGCCGCCCTGACGCAGATAGCGGAACCAGGCGCGCAGCCAGACGATCGCGCGCGGGTCGGTCTGGTTGGTGAGCACCAGTTCGTTGAACGCGTCATTCTCGGCGCGGCCGTCCAGCACCGCCGCGATCGCGCCTTCGAGCGTCTCGGCATAGGGAAGCAGTGCGAGTTCGTCGACATTGGCGGGCAGGCGCAGCGTGAAATCGTGGATCACGATCGACAGCTCGTCGTCGCCCTCGGTGCCGGGCGTGCGGCTTTGCAGCGCGGTCGGGATTTCCTCGAGCACTTCGAAGCCGAAATGTTCGAGCGCGGGGACGACGTCGGAGAGCGCGAGCGGGCCGGCGGCGCTGTAGACCTTGAGCCGCAGCCGGTCGTCGCCGTCGAGGCTCTTGCGCGCGAGCCGGACGCTGCGCGGATTGCTAGCGTCGAGATCGCGCAGGCGCAGGATGTCGCGCGCGGCTTCCTCGGGATTGTAGAGATTGCGGTAGTTAGGCGGGAAGGTCGGCGCAAAGCGCGCCGCGAGCGCCGCCGCACGGCCCGGATCGCCGCGCTTCGCGAGCGCCGCCTCGACCTCGGGCTGCCAGCCGCGCACCATCTGTTCGAGCTGCGCGTTGAGCGCCTCGGTGTCGGGAACGACGCCGCCGCTGCGCAGGTCGAGCGTATAGCGCAGCAGCGCCGCACCGCCGTCTTCGAGCACCATCGTCCAGCCGATGACCCCCGCCCTGGCTTCGCGCACCAGCAGGCTCTCGACCGCCAGACGGCGGCCGGTCGATACTTCGTCGCGCGGCAGCCAGACGAAGGCGAACAGGTGGCGGCCGAGCGCGCTCTGCACCGTCACCAGCTTGGGCCGCGGCCGGTCGGTGATCGACATCGAGGTCAGCACCAATGCTTCGAGCGAAGCCGAGTCGAATGCGATCAGCAAATCATGCGGCAGCGCGGTGAGCGCATGGGCGAGCGCCTTGCCCGCATGGCCCGTCGGATCGAAGCCGAATTTCGCCATCAGTGCTTCGAGCTGCGCGCGCAGCACCGGCACCTTTGCCGGCGGCGACGACAAGGCCTGGCTGGTCCACAGGCCAGCGTGGATCGACAGGCGTTCGACCTTTTTTCCCTTCAATTCGGGGACGACGACGAGGTCGAGCAGCACGCGGCGATGGACCGCCGACAGCCGGTTCGACTTGATCAGCAGCGGCGCGTGGCCGCCCTTGTCGAACCAGGCGAAGGCGGCATCGAGCGCCGCGGGCGACAGGAGCTGGCTGTCGCTGCTCTCGCTGATACCCAGCGGATCCTGCACCTTGCCGTCGCGGGTGCGCCATTCGTGACCGAGCTGAGTCATCGACCCGCCCTCGAACCAGCGCAGCAGTTCGGCGCCTTCGCCGTCGACGCGCATCGCGGCGTCGGCGAGCATCGCGGCGCGCATCGCCCGCCAGTCGCGCACCGCGGCGCGCACGTCGCGCAGCGCCGCTTCGAGGCCGTCGAGCAGGCGGCGACGCGCGCGCGCGTCGCCGCGCTCGAGCTCCATATAGATCACCGATTCGCGCGTGCCGCCTTCGCCAGCTTCCTGCAGATGCCCCTTCGCATCGCGCTTCACCGCGACGACGGGATGGAGGATACGGTGAACCGCGAGCCCCTGCGCCGCGACCGCCTGCGAGGTCGAATCGACGAGGAAGGGCATGTCGTCGTTGATGATGGCGAGCCGCATCCGGCGATCGGTGCCGTCGGCGGCGATCGGTTCGAGCAGCAGCGACGGCGTTTCGGCGGTGCGATCGAGCGCGGCGCGCGCCGCGAACTGGCTCGCGTCGGTCAGCGCAGCCTTGTCCATATCGTCGCCCTCGCCCGGCAGCGCGCTGCCGGCGAGCGCGGCCAGATAGGCGGCGGCGACTTTCGGGGGGATTTTGACGGTGGAGGGGGTGGGCGTGTCCGTTTCCGGCGTGTCGGACATATTCTGAGACATAAAATGCAGCATCCCGAACCAAAGAGGGGGATCCCAGCCGACGATCGGCGGGGGTCCGTTCGCTGCGCCTCCTATGCGCCCGAGCGGCGCGCGGCTCAAGGCCTCGTTCACGACCCCGCGTAAAAATATTTCAATTTTGGGATTGTCTGTTGCGTGAACGCTATCAGACGCCCATCAGCCGCCAGGCGTGATCGCGACCGCCTTCTTCGCCAGCTTCGCAACCAGCGCGGGATCGTCGGCCGCCTTGGCGACGATCCCGATATGGCCGCCGGGCATCGCGCGCGCGATCAGCACGACGAATTCGGCGTCGCCGGCATCATGTTCGAGGATCAGCGCGGGATGCGCGCGGCGAAGCGCTTCGAGCTTCGCGTCCGCGCGCTCGCCGCCGTCGGCGGGCTTGCGGCGCGCGCGCGTGTCCTTGACGAGACCCTTGAGCCCGCCCGGATAGCGATCGAGATAGGCGGCGAGTTCACCGCGACCGACAGCTTCATTCTTTGCGTGGCTGAGCACGCAGGCATATTCGGCGAGGCGCGTCTTGTCATAGGCGGCACCGAAGACAAGCTTCACGATCGGCGTCATCGGCGCGCGATCCTGTACCGTCAGCCCGGCGTCGTCGAGCAGCTCAGCGAAGGCTTCGGGCTGCGCCTCGGCCGCCAGCGCGAAATCCCATGCCTTGCCGACCGCCTGATAGAGCGCACCACGACTCCGACTGTCGGCGGCGACCGCCCGCTCGGCGGTTTCGCGCGCGAGCGCGAGCCAGTCGGCGAGTTCGGCGTCCGCGTCCGGATCGGCCGCGACATCGCCGTCCACCGACAGGTCGACATAAAAATCATCCTCACCCTGCAGCGCGGCAAAGCCGGGAGCGGCATCGACATCGTCGCCCAGATGCCCCGAGTCGGGACCGTCGGCCCACACCGGCACCGGCGCGGTCAGCGGCGCGGCGCTGCGCAGCGCCTGTTCGACCGACAATTGCAGTTCCTCGGCCTGATCGGCGGGGGCCGCTTCCTTCCAGTTGATCACCCCCATGATGAAGTCGATCGTGTCGTCGTCGGAGGAAAAGGGCAGCAATATGCCGCGGTACATGATCGTGACGCCGCGATCGCTCTCGAACTCGGCCTCGAAGCCGATCGGGGCGCGGTTGGCGATGATCTGGAGATAATGGTCGGTCAGCCGCGAGAGCAGCGAACGCCCCGGAATCTGGCTGATATAATGGACATCCTCGTCGATCTGCGACTCGGCGCGAAGCGTGTCGCCGATGAAGGCGATGCCCGGATTTTCGACGCCGGCGGTAAAATCGAGCAGCACCGAATGCGGCCCGAAATCGGCGCCTTCGAGGTCGAGATCCTCGACCGAGGGGTAAGCGCGGTCGGCGAGCAGCGACGCCCAGTAATTATAGGCCCGGACCTGCATCCGCCGTTCGTCGACGCCGACCGACGCGGGCGCGTCGATCGCCCCATCTTCCTGGTCGTGGCTGCCCGAAAGCAGTCCGCGCATGCTGTCCATCATTCATCCCCAGTCGAAACTCAGGACGATGTCATGCACCGGGACTGGTAAAAGCGGCGTAAACGATGTGAGGCTCGCTTCGTTAAAAGCCCTCGGGGAACCCCGCAACATCGGCGGGGAGCAACGGCCGCATGAATGTCCGCTCGTACCGTATCACACAGCCGCTCGCATCGCGGATGCGGTCGGCCTCGATAAATTCGGCGTCGACGCCGAACAGCTGCCGATAGCGTTCGTAGGCTGCAAGGCTTTCAAAACTGAAGAGCGCCAGCGCGCGGTCGCTGGCCCCTTCGGACGGCAGGAAATATCCGTGATGCTGCCCGCCATGCTTGTTGACGAGATATATCCACGCCCGCGCGAAACGTTCGAACGCCGCAATCTGTCCGGGATCGATGCGATAATCGACGACACAGGTAATCATCTTTTCCTCCACGGGCGAAACCGTCTTTTAGCACGCCCGATTCCGGCAAGCCTAGCTCGACCAGCCGCCCGCGAGCGCGCGGAACAACGCGATCTGGCGTCGCGAGATCTGCCCGTCCTGCGCCGCGAGCACCGCTTCGGTTTCGGCGAAGGTCCGCTCGGCATCGAGCCATTCGAGCGAATCCGACGCGCCTTCCTGCCGCTTCGCACGGACGATCCGCGCCGCGCGCTCGGCCTGATCGCGCGCGGCGCGCAGCGCCTGTCGCTGTTCGAGCGAGCGGGCATAGGCGGTGAGCGCGGTTTCGGTCTCCTCGAGCGCGCGCAGCACCGTGCCGTCGAATTCGGCGAGCGACGCCTGCGTGTCGGCCTCCGCCGCCGCGATCCGCGCCCGCGCGGGCTCCTGATTGGGAAAAGCCCAATTGAGCAAGGGCCCGAGCAGCCAGCGCAGCGGCCCGCCGCCGAACACATCGCCGAAGCCCGCGCCCGTCGACCCCACCGAACCGCCAAGCGTGATGCGCGGATAAAGGTCCGCCGTAGCGACCCCGATACGCGCGGTATCGGCGGCCAGGCGGCGCTCGGCGGCGCGAATGTCGGGACGGCGCTTCAGCAGCGCCGCCCCATCACCGACCGGGATGGGATCGGTGATTTCGAGGCTGATGTTGCGTGTCCCCGCGATCGCGGGGAGCGCAGCGGGCGCACGACCGGTCAGAGTCGCGAGGCGGAACAATGCCGCCTGTCGCTCGGCCTCGATGGAGGGAATGTCGGCGGCGCGCTGGTCGCGCAGCGTCGCGATGCGCGCAAGGTCGAGGCCGGTCGCCATGCCGACCTCCTTGCGCCGCTCGGTGAGTTTCACCTGCTGGCCGAGCAGGTCGACGATCCGCCGCGCGACATCGAGCCGGGCGGCGCCCGACGCGGCGTCCGCATAGGCCTGGGTCGTGTCGGCGGCGACGATCACGCGCACCGCGTCGGCATTCGCTTCGGCCGCCTCGGTGTCGCCGCGCGCCGCCTCGACCGAACGGCTGACGCGGCCGAACAGGTCGACCTCGTAGGAAATATTGGCGCCGACATCGACGGTCCAATCCTCGCGGTCCGCGCTCGGAAGGCGCTGGCCTTCGGGATTGCGGCCGTAATTGGCGCCGGCGCCGATCTGCGTCTGCGGCAACCGGTCCGACCGGGCCCCGCGCAGCGCCGCACGCGCCTTCGCGATATTCGCGACCGCAACGCGCACGTCGGTGTTGTTGGCAAGCGCATCGGCAACCAGCCCGTCGAGCACGGGATCGTCATAGAGACGCCACCAGTCGGCCGCCACAGGGGCGAGCGACACCGCGGGGCTGTTCACCGAAACGAACGCGCCGGTCGCGGCGGGCGCCGATGCCGATTGCGGCGCCTTGTAATCGGGGCCGACGGCGCAGGCGGCGAGCGCCAAGGCCGAGGCGGCGGTGAGGATATTGCGGAGGATCATGGTCTTTTCTCCTTATTCCGCCGGCACGGGCAGCGCCGCGCCATGCTCGTCGTCTCCGCGCTTGCGGCGCGCGGCGAACCAGTCGCCGAGCGCGCGGCACACGACATAGAAGGTCGGGGTGAAAATGAGGCCGAACGCCGTCACCCCGAGCATGCCGAAGAACACCGCGGTGCCGAGCGCCTGGCGCAGTTCCGCCCCTGCCCCGCTCGCGATGAGCAGCGGCACCGCGCCGAGGATGAAGGCGAAACTCGTCATCAGGATCGGACGCAGGCGGTCGCGCGCGGCGCGCACCGCGGCATCGATCGGCGACAAGCCGTCCTGTTCCTCGGCCTGCTTGGCGAATTCGACGATCAGGATCGCATTCTTCGCCGCCAGCGCGATGAGCACGACGAGCCCGATCTGCGTCAGGACATTATTGTCCATGCCGCGCAGGTTCACGCCGATCATCGCCGCGAGCAGACACATCGGCACGATCAGGATGATCGCGAGTGGCAGCACCAGGCTTTCATATTGTGCCGCGAGCACGAGGAAGACGAACAGCACCGCGAGCGCGAAGACGATCCCCGCGGTGTTCGCGGCCGCCTTCTGCTGAAAGGCGATGCCCGTCCATTCGGTGCCGTAACCCGCCGGAAGCGACTCGGTCGCAATCTTTTCCATCGTCGTCAGCGCCGCGCCCGAGGACGCGCCCGGCGCGGTGTCGCCGTCGATCTCGACCGCGGGGAAGAGGTTGTAGCGCGTGACGCGGTACGGTCCCGTGCGGTCCTCGAAATTGGCGACTGATCCGATCGGCACCATCGCGCCGCTGTTCGACCGCGTCTGGAGATTGGCGATATCGGAAACGCTCTGGCGGAAGGGCGCATCGGCCTGCGCGGTGACGCGATAGGTGCGGCCGAGCAGGTTGAAGTCGTTGACGAACGCCGATCCCAGATAGACCTGCAACGCCTCGAACACCCGCTCGGGCGGCACGCCGAGCGCATTCGCCTTCGCCCGGTCGATATCGGCGAAAACGCGCGGGTTGGTCGGGTCGAAGAAGGTGAAGACGTTGGCGAGGCCGGGGGTCTGGTTCGCCTTGCCGATCAGATTGTTCACCTCGTTCGCGAGCGCCGCATAGCCATGGCCGCCGCGATCCTGCACGACCATCCGGTAGCCGCCCGCCGAGCCGATGCCCTGGATCAGCGGCGGCGGGATGATCACGATCTGCGCCTCGGTGATGTCGGCGGTGCGCTTTTGCGCCTCGGCCATGATGTCCTCGAACGTGACTCCCAGTTCCTTGCGCTCCTCGAAGGATTTGAGCGGGAAATAGGCGGCGGCCGAGTTGGGCGCGAGCGTCTGCGACGGACCGTCGAAGCCTGCGAGCATCACCGACCCGAGCACGCCGTCGACCGGCAGCACGCGCCGCGCGACCTTCTGCAGCACTTCATCGGTGCGCTCGACCGAAGCGCCCGAGGGCAGCTTGGCGACGACGAGGAAATAGCCTTGGTCCTGCGCGGGGATGAAGCCCGTCGGCGTCGCCCAGAACAGTGCCGCGGTCGCGGCGATCAGGCCCGCATAGGAGACCATCATCTTTTTGGGCGCGCGCACCAGCCGTGCGGTGAGCCGCGCATAGGCATCGCTCATCCGCTCGAAATTGCGGTTGAACGCGTCGCCGGCGCGGCGGAGCATCTGCATGCCCCTGCCCTCGTTCGCCGGCGCCGAATGGCCGCGCAGCAGGATCGCCGCGAGCGCGGGCGACAGGGTGAGCGACAGGACCAGCGAGATGATCGTCGCGGTCGAGATGGTCACCGCGAACTGCTGATAGAAGGCGCCCGACAGGCCAGTGAGGAACAGCGTCGGCACGAACACCGCGCAGAGCACGAGCACGATGGCGACGAGGGCCGCCGACACCTCGTCCATCGAGGTCCGCGCGGCTTCGAGCGCGGACATGCCCTTCTCGAGATTGCGTTCGACATTCTCGACGACGACGATCGCGTCGTCGACGACGATGCCGATCGCGAGCACGAGCCCGAAGAGCGAGAGATTGTTGAGGCTGTAGCCGACGCCCGCGAGCACCGCGAAGGTGCCGATCAGCGACACCGGGATCGCGAGCACGGGGATGATCGCGGCGCGCCATTTCTGCAAGAAAACAAGGATGACGATAACGACGAGCACGACGGCTTCGAGCAAAGTGTCCATCACCGCGTCGATCGACTGGGCGATGAATTCGGTGGGGTTATAGATGACGCGATATTCGAGGCCCTTGGGGAAATTCTTCGATGACGCCGCCATTTCGGCCTCGACCGCTTCGGCGGCGGCGAGCGCGTTCGACCCGGGGCGCTGGAACACCGCCATGATCACGGTCGGATCGCCCGAGAGATAGGTGTTGCTGTTATAGTCCGACGCACCGAGTTCGACGCGCGCGACGTCCGACACGCGGACCTGCCGCCCGTCGGCATCGCTGCGGATGACGATATTGGCGAAATCCTTGGGATCGGAAAGGCGCCCCTGCGTTTCGACGTTGAGCTGGAAGTCGCTGCCACCCGCATAGGGAGGCTGGCCGAGCGTGCCCGCCGCGACCTGCACATTCTCGCGGCGCAGCGCGGCGACGATCTCGCCCGCGGTCAGGTCGAGCGCGGCGGCGCGGCCGGGATCGATCCACACGCGCATCGCATAGTCGCGGTTGCCGAACAGCCGCACGTCGCCGACGCCGTCGATGCGACTGAGCCGGTCGCGGAGCTGGGTCAGCGCATAGTTGGAGATATAGGCGCGATCGAGCGACTTGTCGGGCGAGACGAGGTTGACGACCATCAGGAAGTCGGGCGACGTCTTGCGCGTCACGACGCCCAGCCGCTGCACCGTTTCGGGGAGGCGCGGGGTCGCGATCGCGACGCGATTCTGCACGAGCACCTGCGCGGCGTCGAGGTCGGTGCCGATCTTGAAGGTGACGGTGATCGTGACATTGCCGTCGCCGGTCGACTGGCTGCTCATATAGAGCATATTGTCGACGCCATTGATTTCCTGCTCGATCGGCGCCGCCACCGTGTCGGCGACGGTTTCGGCCGAGGCGCCGGGGTAGTTCGCGGTCACCGTCACCGTCGGCGGGACGATGTCGGGATATTGCGACACGGGCAGCCCAATATAGGCGACCGCCCCGACGATGGTGATGATGACGGCGAGCACGGCAGCGAAGATCGGCCGGTCGATGAAAAAGCGTGATAGGCGCATGGGAGAGCCCCTGTTCTATGATCTGTCATATCTCCCTTCCCGCTTGCGGGAGGGGTGGCGAGCCCCGGACTTGATCCGGGGCGCAGCGGGGTGGGCCATTGAGACGAAGCTGGCCCACCCGTGGTCAGAGGCACGTGACTCTGGCCACCCCCTCCCGCAAGCGGGAGGGGAGAAGAAAGGTCACTTCGCGAAGGTCGCCTGCGCCGACACCGGCTCGTTCGGACCTGCCGGCGCCTTGTCGGGCGCGTCGGCGGCGATCTTGCCCGCCTTGGTCACCGCCTTGGTGCCGGGCCGCGCGAACTGATAGCCGTTGACGACGACCTGATCGGCCGATGTCAGTCCCGAGCGGATGACGCGAAGGCCGTCGACTTCGGGGCCGATTTCGACCGGTTTCGCCACGACCATGCCGTCCTTGCCGACGACATAGACGATCTTGCGCGCCTGGTCGGTCTGCACCGCGGCGGCGGGGACGAGCAGCGCGCGCGCCGTCTGGCCGGTCGACAGGCGCATGTTGCCGAACATGCCGGGGGTCAGGAACATCTCGGGATTGTCGAAGCGGCCGCGCGCGCGGATCGTGCCCGAGCGCGGGTCGAGGCCGTTGTCGGTGAAGTCGATCCGGCCCTTCCAGCGATAGTCATTCTCGTCCTGCAAGCGGACTTCGACGTCGGCGCCCTTCTGGCCGCCTTCGCGCTTGGTCTTGAGGAACAAGGCTTCCGAACCCTGGAAGGTGAAGTAGATCGGGTCGAGCGCGTTGATCGTGGTGAGCAAGGTGCCGCCGGCATCGCCCGCCGACACGAGGTTGCCCGCGTCGATCTGGCGGTCCGAGATGCGGCCCGAGAGCGGCGCGCGGACGGTGGTGAATTCGACATCGAGCGCGCGCGCCGCGATGCGCGCATCGGCGCCGGCGAGCGCCGCCGTCGCCGCATTGACCGTTGCGCGCAGCCGGTCGATCTCGCTCTGCGACACCGCTTCGATGTCGACGAGCCGGCTCGCGCGGTCGAGTTCGAGCTTTGCGAGCGCAAGATCGCTGCGCGCGCTCGCTGCCGAGGCGCGCGCTTCGGCGAGCGCGGCGCGATAGGGGCGCGGGTCGATGGTGAAGAGCGGCTGGCCCTTGCGCACGACCTGCCCGTCGGTGAAGTGGATCGCGGTGATCGCGCCCGAGACGCGCGGACGCACCTCGACCGCCTTCGACGCTTCGAAGCGGCCGATATATTCGTCCCACAGCGTCACCTCGCGCGCGATCGGCGCCGCGACGGTCAGCACCGGCGCGGGGGCGGCGGCGGCCGGCGGCGCGCCGTCGCGGAGCAGCCACCAGGCGCCGACGATCAATATGAGGAACGCGCCGATCCACGCGGCGCGGCGGCCGCGCGCGGGATGGAGCAATGTCTTGAGTTCGCGGCGGACCTTCGCATCGGCGGGGTCGAGCTTTTCGATCGGGGTGTGGACGGTCATGAATATGCCCTCTTCTTTTGTTCGTTTCGGCCGCCTGCGCCCCCGGGGAGAGGGGAGGGAGGCGCAGACGGCCGATGCCGGAAGCGCCTGCTCCCGGCCAGTGTCGCAATTGGTCCTTGTTGCCAGAGGGCCCTCTTCGAAGAGGACGGCCGCCCTGTCCCGCCGCACGCATCACCTGCGCGCGCGGGGTCCCTGTCTATGTCTTGCGGACGAACGTCAGCGGACGCCCGACCGGAGCAAGACCCGCTCCCGGGAAAATATTCGATGGTGAAACTTCCGGCCGCCGCATGAACTTTGCCAGGCGGCGGCCGGTCTCGGGGGAGAGCCTCTTTTGTATACTGAGTGGTATATAAGTCATGTTGCGCTGCGTCAAGCGCATTCTGTACCGGGCAGTAAAATTTTTCTTTCGAAGCGTTTACCGAAAAAGTGGGTGCCGGTTTTTCCGCGGCGCAATTCTCAGATCAACGCCCCGGCCACAGCTTCAGGCTGGTTTCGACCAGCCGCTCGAGCTCGGCGCGCGTCGCGCCCGCGCCCGCCTGCACCGACATGCCCTGATTGACCGCAGTCAGGAAAGCGGCCAGCCCTTCGGCGTCAGTATCGGGCGGAAAGTCGCCCTCTTCCTTGGCACGCGCAAAGCGTTCGAGCATCGCGCGCTTCGCCGCCGCGCCGCGTTCGAGCACCGCCTCGCGAATACATTCGGCCTCGGCGCCGCACGCGACCGAGGTGATCACGCCGAGGCAGCCGTTCGGATTCTCGGGGCAAGTGTACATGTCGAGCGCGCCGTACATCAGCCGCTCGGCGACCCCGCGCGCGGTCGGCGCTTCGAGCGCCGCGCGCATATAGTCGGCCTTTTCGCGCTCATACATGTCGAGCGCCTTGTTGAAGAGCGCCTCCTTGTTGCCGAAGGCGGCATAGAGGCTGGGCTTGGTGATCCCCATCGCTTCGGTCAGATCGGCCATCGAGGCGCCTTCATAGCCCTTCGACCAGAAGACGCGTAGCGCCGCCGCCAGCGCCGCATCGACGCAAAATTCGCGCGGGCGGCCCTTGTGCGGGGCGGAGGCAGGGACGGTTTCGATTTCCATAACGGCTGGTATATAAGTGAGGCGGGACAAAATGTCCAGTGGCGGCGGTCAGGCGAGGCGGGTGTCGATCGGCAGCCCGCCCTTCAGCGTCAGCGTGACCGGCGTCCGCTCGGCAATGTCGGCAAGCCGCGCCTTTTGTTCGGCGTCGAGCCCGGCGATCGTCAGCACGCGATCGATCCGCAGCCCGTCCTGATGGACCAACCGCAAACCGACCTCGATCGATTCGAGCGGCCACTCCTTGCGGTCGGCATACATGCGCAGCGTGATCGCGGTGCAGGCGCCGAGCCCGGCGAGCAGGAAATCATAGGGTGCGGGCCCGAGATTCTGCCCACCCAGCCCCGGCCCCTCGTCGCCGACCAGCGCGTGACCGCCGACCTCGATCTCTGTGCGATAATGATCCTTGCCGATACGGGCGGTTCCATGGGCCATGAGTTTGTCCTTCCAGCGATTCCAGAGATATTCTTTCCCGCCCGATGCGCAATCGGCAAGGCCCCACTTTCGCCATCTCTTGCATCGGCCGCCGGAAACCCTAGATTGAAATCATCGTCAACAAGCGAAAGGAGGTGGTCGAATGTCTCATTGTCACACGCCACATGCGGCAGATTTGAGCATGACCGTCCTCGCGGGGGTCAAGCTCGGCTAAGCTGTCCGCGACAGGCAAGACAATGGAAGGGCTGTCCCGAAAGGGGCGGCCCTTTGTCGTTGCGGGGCTGAAGGTCGGAAATTGCGATGAATGCGCCCGCCGTCAGCTTGCCGTCAGGAAAGACCGCTATCCCCTGTGCGGGGGTGCCATGATATCTTGCGGGGAAATTTTGGAGGCCCGAGCCGGAATCGAACCGGCGTATACGGATTTGCAGTCCGCTGCGTCACCACTCCGCCATCGGGCCTCAGGCGCTTGAAATGCGTGGAGACAGCGCCCCTAGCGGTTTCATTTGGCACTGGCAATCCGCTTGTTTCGCTATTTCGAATCCCTATCGTGCGCGATCATCGGCCGATGCGGGCTTGGCGGTCCGGCGCGGGCGGGCTATGCGCGCCGCAGCGGGCGGCTTGGCTGTATTACTATTGCAATACAGCGTCGCTTCGGCTAGAGTTGCCCGCAAAGGCTTAACCCCAGGGAATCGGAACAAGGCTGATGGCGACGAAGTTTAGCGAAATCACGGCGGCGGAGATGCGCTCCGCCATGATCGACAGCCAGCTCAGAACGAACGACGTCATCGATCCCGCGGTGATCGGCGCGATGGCCACGGTGCCGCGCGAGGCGCATGCGCCCGCCGCGCTCGCCGGCGTCGCCTATACGGACCGCGCGATCGCGCTCGGTGCGGGCCGCACGCTCAACGCGCCGCTGGTCACCGGCCGGATGCTCGTCGCCGCGGCGGTGCGCCCCGGCACGCGCGTCCTGCTCGTCGGCAGCGCGACCGGCTATACCGCGGCGCTCCTCGCCCGGCTTGGCGCCGACGTCCATGCCGTCGAGGAAGATGCGGAACTGATGGCTGCGGCGCAGACTGCAACCGCAGATGGCAATATCCATTGGGTTCAGGGCCCGCTCGTCGCGGGCGCGCCCGATGCCGCACCCTTCGACCGCATCATCGTCGAAGGTGCGATCGAAACGCTGCCCGCCGCGCTCGCCCAGCAGCTCGCCGAGGGCGGCCGGCTCGTCGCGGCGCGCCGCGAAGGCGCGGTCACGCGGCTGGTCGAAGGCGTCAAGGTCGGCGGCAACGTCGCGCTGCGCAGCTTCGCCGACATGGACGTCGCGCCGCTGCCCGGCTTCGCCGCGCCCTCGGGCTTTCAATTCTGACGATCCGGCCCATCCCTCCTTGCTTCAGGCTGACACCACGATGACCGATACCGATAAGAAACAGTCCCTTCGTCGTGCCCGTTGGCTTGCCGGCCTTGCGGCGGGGGCGTTGCTGCTGCCTGTGGGCGCAGAGGCGGAAACCTTGCAGGGGGCGCTGGCGAAGGCGTATGAGAACAACCCGACGCTGACCGCGGCGCGCGCCGGCCAGCGCGCGAACGACGAAAATGTCCCTATCGAAAAAAGCTTTGGCCTTCCCGACATCAGCACCCAGGCGAGCTATGAAGAAAATCTGATCATCCCGGGCAACAGCTTCAACGCGCCCGGGCGTTCGCTGACCGCCGGCGGGCAGCTGACCGTCCCGCTCTATCAGGGCGGCGCGGTGCGCAACGCGGTGCGCGCCGCGAAATATCGCGTCGAGGCGGGCCAAGCGGACCTCCGCGCGACCGAGGCGAGCATCTTCTCGCAGGTCGTCGGCGCCTATATGGACGTCATCCGCGACCAGGCGATCGTGCAGCTCAACCAGAAGAATGTCTCGGTCCTGCGCACCAACCTCCAGGCGACGAGCGACCGGTTCGAGATCGGCGACCTGACCCGCACCGACGTCGCCCAGTCCGAAGCGCGGCTCGCGCTCGCGGAAGGCGACCTGCGCACCGCCGAAGCCAATCTGATCGCCAGCCGCGAGGGCTATATCCGCCTCGTCGGCGAGGCGCCGGTCGATCTGCAGGCGCCGCCGCAGCTCCCGAACCTGCCCGGCACCGCCGAGGATGCGGTCACGGTCGCGCTGGGCAACAACCCCGACATCGAATCGGCGAACGAGCTGGTCAACGCGTCGAAGGCTGACATCGGCACCGCCAAGTCGAGCCGCGCGCCCAAGGTGTCGGCGATCCTCAACGGCGGCTATAATAATTTCCTCGGATCGCTGAATAGCGGCGTTCCCGGCGTCAACGTGCTCCAGGAAACGTCGAACGCCGCGGCGGGGGTGCAGGTCACACTGCCGATCTTCACCGGCGGCCGCCGCTCGGCGCAGGTGCGTCAGGCGCAGTCGCGCAGCAGCCAGGCGATCGAGCAATATATCGAGGTCGAACGCGGCGTTATCGCGCAGACGCGCGGCGCCTATGCCGCGTGGCAGGCGAACGAACGCATCATCGCCGCGACGCGGCAGGCGGTGAGCGCGAACGCGCTGTCGCTCGAAGGCGTGCGCGCCGAAAACAGCGTCGGCACCCGCTCGATCCTCGACATTTTGAACGCCGAACAGGAATATCTGAACACGCAGGTCCAGCTCGTCTCGGCGCAGCGCAACTCCTATGTCGCCGCCTTCTCGGTGCTCGCGGCGATGGGCAAGGCCGAGGCGCGCGACCTGGGACTCGAAGGCGGCGCGCTCTATGACCCCGAGGTCAATTACCGCCGCGTGAAGGGCGAGATCTGGGACTGGGCCGACGATCCGGCGCCGCAGCAGGTCGCGAACGACACGCGCGCCGTCCCCGCCGCCAATGCCGGCGTTCCCGAAGGCCCGCCCGCGCTCGCGCCACAATAAGGCTTGGCAAAACCCGCCCCGAATCAGTAAGAGAAGGGTTAACCATCCGGTAATCGTGATGGTTTAGGGGGTTTGTTATGGGCGATATGTCGCGGGAACCGTCGATGGAAGATATCTTGTCGTCGATTCGGCGCGTGATCGCGCGCGACGAGGCGCCCGGCGCCGCGCGCGAGGTGCGCGTCGCCGAAGCCGACGATATTCTCGACCTTCAGGAGCAGGAAGATCGCGCCGCCGCCGAGGAGGCGCCCGAAGCTGCGGAGCTGGTCTCCGAAGCGAGCGCCGATGCCGCGCGCCAGTCGCTCGAGGCGCTGACCGCCGCGGTCGCGCCCGCGGTTGCCGCAGCGGTTGTCGCCGCACCGCCCGCGGCCGCCGGCCGCACGATGGAAGACGTCGTTCTCGACGCGCTGCGCCCGATGCTCAAGGACTGGCTCGACGCCAACCTGCCCGCGCTCGTCGAGGCGATGGTGGCCAAGGAAATCAGCCGGATTACCGGCCGCAAATTCTAGTTGCTGAATTCCGGGCGCTTGCCCGTATAGCGCCGCATTTACGCAAGCCTTTGCCTTGGCGCGCCAGCCTTGCTATCGGCTGCGGACAATGGCCAGCACGACAGACGATCTTCCCCCTTCAGAGCCCGGTGACAGCATTGATACCCCGTTCGACAGCGCGCTGTCCGAACGCTATCTCGTCTATGCGCTGTCGACGATCACGGCGCGCTCGCTTCCCGATCTGCGCGACGGACTGAAGCCCGTCCACCGCCGCCTGCTCTGGGCGATGCGCGCGATGCGGCTCGACCCGAGCCAGGGTTACAAGAAGTCGGCGCGCGTCGTCGGCGACGTCATCGGCAAATTCCACCCGCACGGCGACACCGCGGTCTATGACGCGATGGTCCGCCTCGCGCAGGATTTCTCGCTCCGCTATCCGCTCGTCGACGGCCAGGGCAATTTCGGCAATATCGACGGCGATAATGCCGCCGCCTATCGCTACACCGAGGCGCGGCTGACGCGCGTCGCGATCGACCTGATGCAGGGGCTCGATGAGGGCACCGTCGATTTCCGCCCGACCTATAATGGCGAGGATGAAGAGCCCGAAATCATGCCGGGGCTGTTCCCGAACCTGCTCGCCAATGGCGCGAGCGGGATCGCGGTGGGCATGGCGACGAACATCCCGCCGCACAACGCCGCCGAAGTGATCGGCGCCGCGCTGCTGCTGATCGAAAATCAGAATGCCGAACTCGGCGAACTGCTCGAACATGTGAAGGGCCCCGATTTCCCGACCGGCGGCATCGTCGTCGACAGTCCGGAGACGATCGCCCACGCTTATGAAACCGGCCGCGGCGGCTTTCGCGTCCGCGCGCGCTTCTCGACCGGCAAGACGGCCGGCGGCAGCTGGGAAGAGGGCGGGATCGAGAAACTGTCGGGCGGCACGTGGCAGCTCGTGATCAGCGAAATCCCCTATGGCGTCGCCAAAGGCAAGCTGATCGAACAGATCGCGCAGCTGATCGCCGACAAGAAACTCCCGATCCTCGAGGATGTTCGCGACGAGAGCGCCGAGGACCTGCGCATCGTGCTCGAACCCAAGAGCCGCAACGTCGACCCCGAGGTGCTGAAGGAAAGCCTGTTCCGGCTGACCGACCTCGAAAGCCGCTTCGCGCTCAATCTGAACGTGCTCGACGCGACGCGCACACCCAAGGTGATGGGCCTGAAACAGCTGCTCACCGAATGGCTGCAGCACCAGATCATCGTCCTCGTCCGCCGCGCGCAGCACCGGATCGCCAAGATCGACGACCGGCTCGAACTCGTCGCGGGCTATATCATCGCTTTCCTCAATCTCGACCGGATCATCGAAATCATCCGAACCGAGGACGAGCCCAAGCCGGTGATGATCGCGGAGTTCATCCTGACCGACCGGCAGGCCGAAGCGATCCTCAACATGCGGCTGCGCAGCTTGCGCAAGCTCGAAGAAATGGAGCTCAAGCGCGAGCAAGCCGACCTGACCGCCGAGCGCGAGGAGCTTGCGAAGCTCGTCGAAAGCCCGGCGCGGCAGAAAACGCGGCTGCGCAAGGACCTCGAGAAACTGCGCGACGTCTATGGGCTCGAGACCTTGCTCGGCGCGCGGCGCACGACGATCGCCGAAGCCGCGCCGACGCGCGAAATCCCGCTCGACGCGATGATCGAGAAGGAGCCGGTGACGGTGATCCTGTCGAAGCGCGGCTGGATTCGCGCCCAGCGCGGCCATGTCGCAGCCGATCAGTGGGGCGAGTTCAAGTTCAAGGAAGGCGACGAACTGCTGTTCGCGGCGCACGCGCAGACGACCGACAAGCTGCTGATCGCCGCGAGCGACGGGCGTTTCTTTACCGTCGGCGCCGACAAATTGCCCGGCGGCCGCGGTTTCGGCGAGCCGCTGCGCCTGATGGTCGACATCGATCCCGAAGCGCGAATCGTCGCGATGATCCCGGCGACCGCCGACGGCCGGCTGCTGCTCGCCTCGACGAGCGGCCACGGTTTCGTCGCGCAGATGAGCGAAGTGGTCGCCGAGACACGCAAGGGGCGCAACGTCGTCAATCTGAAGCCGAAGGCGGCCCTCGCCGTCGTCCGCTCGATCGGGGCCCATGACGACAGCGTCGCGGCGGTCGGCGAGAACCGCAAGCTCGTCGTTTTCCCGCTCGCCGAGGTGCCAGTGATGGCGCGCGGCCAGGGCGTCATGCTGCAACGCTATCGCGACGGCGGCCTTTCCGACGCGGTCAGCTTCACCTTTGCCGAGGGTTTGAGCTGGGCGATGGGCGGCGACACCGGCCGGACGCGGACCGAAACCGACCTCGCGCCGTGGCGCGTCGCGCGCGGCGCGGCGGGCCGGATGCCGCCGACGGGCTTCCCGCGGAATAATCGCTTCGGCTGACCGTATTTATATGTAGCCGTAAATCCCTTCTTTACTTCCCGTGACCTAGGCTTTGGGCAATGGGGAAAGGTCGCACAAAACCCTCTGTTATGCCTATTGATAGAACCGGCGAAGACCGGCCCTTGTTGTTCGTCGGATGGATCGACGCTCTCCCGGTACCGGCCGCGCTGATCCGGCCGATGGCGCGCGGCAATTTCCGGCTTCATGCGAGCAACGCCGCCTTCGACCGGCTCAGCCTGTCCCCGGTCGGCGTCGATGCGCCGATCGAACTGCTGCGCGCGATCGAGCGCGCTTCGCAATATCCCGAGGAATCGCAGGAATTCTCGTGCCAGCTCGGCGAGGGACCGGCGGCGCGCGACCTGCGTGGATCGATCGGCCCGCTGCCCACCGAATCGGGCGACGATGGGCTGTTCCTGCTGACGCTGATCGACCGGACGCAAGAGATGATGACCGAGCGCAACCTGCGCCGCGAACTCGTCTCCGACAGCCTGACCGGACTGCCCAACCGCGCCGGATTCGAGGAGCTGGTCGAACAGCGTGCGCGCACCGAGGGACCGGGCGGGGACCATGCGATCCTGCTGCTCGACCTCGCGCGCTTTTCGCGCATCAACGAACATATCGGCCCGATGGCGGGCGACGAGCTGATCATCACCGTGGCGCGGCGATTGAAGTCAAGCCTGCGCAGCGGCGACATGCTGGCGCGCACCGGCGGCGACGAATTCGCCATCTCGTCGCGCATCGCGGGCGGCCGCGCCGACGTGCGCGAAATGGCGCGGCGCATCCGCGGCTGCTTCGACCATCCGTTCCGCATCGGCGAACTCAAGGTCAGCGTCGACTGCGCGCTCGGCTGTGCGATCCAGCCGGCGATTGACACCGATATCGCGGACCAGATCCGGCATGCGCAGATCGCGCTCAAGCGCGCGAAGCAGACCGATCGCATCGAAATCTATGAACCCGAAGCCGCGATGCTGTCGGACAATCGCTTCGGGCTCGAAACCGAGCTGCGCAACGCGATCGAGGAAGACCGGCTCCACCTCGCCTTTCAGCCGCTGATCGAGCTGTCGAGCGGCCGCGTCGCCGGTTTCGAGGCGCTTGCGCGGTGGGACAACAGCAGCGGCCATGCGGTCTCGCCCACGGAATTCATCCCGATCGCCGAGGATTCGGGGCTGATCGTTCCACTCGGCCAATGGGCGATCGGCAAGGCGGCGGCGGTGCTCGCCGAATGGGACAAGCAGAATGGTGGCGCGGTCGTCGATGCCTATTTCTCGGTCAATGTCTCGGCGATCCAGCTGGTCCGCGACGATGTCGCCGGGGTCGTCCGCCAGGCACTCGAAAAACACAAGATCGGCGGCGAACGGCTGATGATCGAACTCACCGAAAGCGCGATCATCGGCGACCCCGACCTCGCTTTGTCGGTGCTGAGCGAATTGAAGGCGCTCGACGCGCGCGTCGCGATGGACGATTTCGGCACCGGCTATTCGAATCTCGCCTATCTCCAGCGCCTGCCGATCGACGTGCTCAAGATCGACCGCAGCTTCGTCGAGCATATGGTCGACGACCGCGACAAGGTCGCGATCGTCCGCACGATCCAGAGCCTTGCCGAAGTGCTGGGAATGAAGACGACCGCCGAGGGGGTCGAGACGACCGACCAGGCGCGGCTGCTGTCGGCGCTCGGCTGCGATTTCGGGCAGGGTTTCCTGTTCGCGCGGCCAATGGATAGCAAGGCGGCGCTCGACTATTGGCGTCAGTCGCTGGTGCGGCCGATCTTCTGATCGACGAGCTCGGCGACGCGCGCCGCGCCGGGAAAATCCTCCGCGACCCATTGGGCTTCGACCGCCTTCAGGATGCGCGCGACCTCGGGCCCGACCGCGACGCCGCGCGCGACGATGTCGCCGCCCTTCAGGGGTAGCTGCGGAACCGCCCAGTCCGACAAGGCTTCGATCGCGGCGGGATCGCCGGCGAGCAGGTGGACGTCGCGCGCGGCGTCGACGCCGATCGCGTGCGCGAGCTGGCGAATCGGGCGCTCGACGTCGGCGCGGTGTCTGCCGAGCGCCGCCAGATGCTTGCGCTGCCTCGTCGAAAGGCGGAGCCGGCTCGCGACCTGTTCGGCAACCGCGGCGTCGCCCGGCAGTAGCGCCGCGAGGCGGCGAAGCGGCGTGACGGCGGCGGCGGCCGTCCTTTCATTGGCGACGAGCCGGTCGAACGCGGCCGCGAAGCCCGCATCGAGTTCGGGGAGCAGCACCGCGAAAATGCCGTCGGCGGCCATCTGTCCGACGATCGCGCGCGGATCGGGCAGCGCAAGGATCTTGAGCAGTTCGTCGGCGATCCGCTCGCGCGACAGGCTTTTGAGCGACTGGCGCGCGGTGACCACCGCAGCGTGGCTGACGGAATCGAGATCGCCGCGCTCGAACCGTGCCGCGAAGCGATAGAAGCGCAGGATGCGCAGATGATCCTCGGCGATGCGCGTAGCGGCGTCGCCAATAAAAGCGACCCGCCCCGCATCGAGGTCGGCGAGCCCGCCGAACCAGTCGTCGATCGCCCCCGTCTCGGGGTCGGCATAGAGCGCGTTGATCGTGAAATCGCGCCGCGCGGCGTCGTCGCGCCAGTCGTCGGCGAAGGCGACCGTCGCGCGGCGGCCGTCGGTTTCGACATCGCGGCGTAGCGTCGTGATCTCGTGATGGTCGCCGCTGGCGATCGCGGTGACCGTGCCGTGGGCGATACCCGTCGGGATGACCTTGATATCGGCGGCCGCGAGTCGCCGCGTGACCTCTTCCGGCAACAGCGGGGTCGCGAGATCGATGTCGGCGACGGGCAGGCCGAGCAGCGTGTCGCGCACCGCGCCGCCGACGGCCTTGACCGCGCCGCCATCGGCGATGAGCGCGGCGACGATCCGGCGCAGCCCCGGACGCTCGCGCCATTCGGCGGCGGGGAGCCGCGTCAACGGTGCCAGCCTGCCGGCAAGCGCCGCGCCAGATTGATGATGATTCCCGCCGTCACGCCCCAGATCCGCCGCCCCTGCCAGTCCATGTCATAATAATGGCGGTCGTGCCCCTGAAAATTCGCATGTTGGCGCGCATAATTGTCGGGGTCGAAGAGGATGTCGAGCGGCACCTCGAACCAGTCGTCGACCTCGTCGGGATTGGGATCGAAGGCGAGGTCGGGCGGGATCACGCCGAGCACCGGGGTGATCCGATATCCGCTGCCCGACTGATAGGGTTCGGTCGCGCCCGCGATCATCACGTCGCGGCGATTGAGGCCAATCTCTTCTTCGGCTTCGCGCAGCGCCGCGTCGATCGCATCGCGGTCGCCCGGATCGATCTTGCCGCCCGGAAAGGCGACCTGCCCCGCGTGGCTACGCAGCCATTGCGGCCGCTGGGTGAGGATGACGCCGGGATCGGCCCGGTCGGTGAAGGCGATGAGGACCGCGGCGTCGCGTAGCGTCGGCGTCCCGAGATAGGCCTCGTCCTCGCCCGGATCGGGCAGCAGATTATCGAGCGCGTCGCGCAGCTTTTCGGAGAGCATCAGGCGTCCACCAGCGGGAAGCGGGCGCCGTTCGACCAGATCACCGGCGGTTCCGCCTGCTCGCCAAGCGCCATGTCGACGATCTCGTAATAAAGCGCGCGGTCGATCCGCGCCTCCAGCCCATTGCCGATGGCGCCGCGAACGTGCAGCCGCGGGTCGGGATTGTCGGCGTCGCAGCCAAAGCTCAGCACATGGTCGGCGCCCGCCATCACGAGGTCGTCGGTATCGAGGCGGAAGACAAGCTTGCGATGCTCCCCCTCGCCTTCGCTCTTCATCTCGACCGCGCGAAAAGGCGTGTCCTCGACCGCGATCACCAGCTTTTCGGCCGGGGTGACGAGGACGTGGCTCCCGTCGGGCTCGCGGCGCAGGATCGTCGAGAAGAGCCGGACCATCGCGGAGCGGTTGATCCGGCCGCCCTCGTGATACCAGCTGCCGTCGGCGCGGATTTCCATCGCGCTGTCGCCGACGCGTTCGGGATGCCAATCCTCGACCGGCGGCAGCTTGCGCGCCGCGAGCAACTCGGCGGCTTCAGCGAGCGAGAGCTGCGAGAAGTCCTTGGGAAGCGAAGGCGCGGAGGTGACCATCCATCCGACATAGGCGGACGCGCGGCGGGCGCAACCCCGCGGGATCAGCGCGGCCCGATCATCCCCGCTCCGCGCGGCAGATCGTGCCCGTTGACCGCCCGCGCGAGCAGGCGGCGGCGCTCGAAGGGGCCGGGCAAGTCCCAGGCCCCCGTCGCGGCGGCGTCGAAGCCGAAGAAGCGGCTATAATATTCGGGGTCGCCGATCATCATCAGCGCGCCGTCGGCCTTCGCCTCCGCGGCTGCCAGCATATGCGCCATCAGCGCGCGGCCGTGCCCGCCGCGCTGGACGTCGGGACGGATCGCGACCGGTCCGACCATGACGAGCGGCGTCACCGTGCCATCGGCGGCACGGTGGGCGACCGGCCAGCACTGGATCGTGCCGACCAGCGCGCCGTCCTCGATGAGCGCGAAGCTGAGCGCCGACACCGCATCCACGCCTTCGCGGATGCGGTAGGCGGTTCGTCCAAAGCGATCCGTTCCGAAAGCGGCGTCGAGGAGAGCCTCGACCGCCTGCGGCTCGATATCGGACAATGGAAGTAACTCGACCAACGCACACCCTTTCGCTAATGCGGCGGCGCTTTAGGGTGAGGCCACGGCAATGGAAAGCCGAATGTCGCGCCCGTTCGACAGGATTTTCTTGTGACCAATACATTGTGGCTGGAAGTGACCGGGCTGACCGTCGACGTGCTCACCGGCATTTATTCCGAAGAGACGCACCTGCCCCAGCCGCTGCGCATATCGGTGCGCGCGAAGCTGGCGATGGCCGATCATTACGAGCCGACGACGCCGCTCAGCCGCTCGAAAAATTACATGCACCTGAAATTCGCGGCGACCGAGGGCATCCCCAAGGACGTCCATTTCGTGCTGATCGAAAGCGTCGCCGACCATATCATCGATACGTTGTTCCTGCAGGACGAGAAGGTCGAGGAGGTCGAGGTGAAGATCGTCAAGCTCGCGATCGCCGAGGAAGGCGAAGAGATCGGCATCACGATGCGGCGCGTTCGCAAGTGACGCAGAAGCTGGCGCTCGTCACGGGTGGGCTCCACCGCGTCGGCGCCGCGATTTCGGCGCGGCTCGCGCGCGAAGGCTATGCGCTGGCGATCCACAAGCGCAGTCCGGGTGACGCCGATCCGGTGCTGGCGGAGGCGCTCGCCGAGACGGGGGCGCGCAGCCACCGCTTCGCCGCCGACTTGGCGGATCCGACCGAAGTCGATGCGCTGATCCCCGCGGTGATCGAAAAATTCGGCCGCGCGCCCGACCTGCTCGTCAACAATGCCGCGCTGTTCGCCGAGGGCGAATGGACCGATCTTTCGGCCGCCGCAATCGCCGAAATGATGCAGGTCAACCTGTCGGCGCCGGTGATGCTCGCAAAGGCGCTCGTCGCCGCGAGCGAGGACCGGCGTCCCGCGATCGTCAATATCGTCGATCAGCGCGTCGTCCATCCGGTGCCCGACCAGATCGCGTACAGCCTGTCGAAATCGGCGCTGTGGCAGGCGACGGCGACGCTGGCGGTCGCGTTCGGGGACCGTGCGCGCGTCAACGCCGTGGCGCCCGGGCTGACGATGGCGACCGACGATTATTCGGCCGCGCAGGTCGAGCGGCTGGCGAAGCGCATGCCGCTGGGCGCGCTGCCGACGCCGGCGCAGATCGCCGACGCCGTCGTCTATCTGGCGCGCGCCGAAGCGGTGACGGGCCAGACGATCTTCGTCGACGGCGGCGCCCACCTCGCGCCGATGGGCCGCGATTTCGTACAATTGGAAAAGGACTGACCGTCGCCCCCGCGAAGGCGGGGGCCGCCATCGGCCTAGCGCTATCTCTCCAGCGGCCCCCGCCTTCGCGGGGGCGACGGTCTATCAATAAATATGCACCGCCTTGGTGACGAGATAGCCGTCGAGCCCCTCGGGCCCGCTTTCGCTGCCGAAACCCGATTCCTTGATCCCGCCGAACGGCGTGTCGAGCGCCGAGATGACGAAGCTGTTCACCCCGACCATGCCGCTTTCGATGCTATCGACGATGCGGTTGATGCGACGGCCATTCTCGGTGAAGGCGAAGGCCGCGAGGCCATAGGGCAGCCGGTTCGCCTGTTCGAGCGCCTCCTCTTCGGTGCCGAAGGGACGGATCAGCGCCATCGGGCCGAAGGGCTCGTTCACCATCGCGTCGGCCTCGACCGGCACGTCGGCGATCGCGGTCGGCTGGAAGAAATAGCCGTCGCCGGTCGCCTCGCCGCCCGCGATCACGCGCGCGCCCTTGGCCTTGGCATCGGCGACCAAGGCCTCCAATGCGGGGATGCGGCGCGCGTTGGCGAGCGGGCCCATCTGCGTGTCGGCGTCGAGGCCGCTGCCGATCTTCACCTTGGCGGTGCGTTCGGCGAAGCCTTTAACGAAGGCGTCGTAGATGCCCTGCTGGACATAGAAGCGCGTCGGCGAGATGCAGACCTGCCCGGCGTTGCGGAACTTCTGCCACACGACCCGGTCGAGCGTCGTTTCGAGATCGCAATCGTCGAAGATAAGCACCGGGGCGTGGCCGCCGAGTTCCATCGTGATGCGCTTCACGCCGTCGGCGGCGAGTTTCATCAAATGCTTGCCGACCGCGGTCGAGCCGGTGAAGCTCACCTTGCGGATCACCGGGCTTGCGAGCAGGTGCCGGCTAATCATGTCGGGGTCGCCATAGACGAGCTGCACGGCGTCGCCTGGGATGCCCGCATCGGCGATGCAGCGCATCACCGCGCTGGTGCAGCCGGGGGTTTCCTCGGGCGCCTTGGCGATCACGACGCAGCCCGCGGCGAGCGCGGGGGCGATCTTCTTGACCATCAGATTGACCGGGAAGTTCCACGGGCTGAAGCCCGCGACGGGGCCGACGGGATGTTTGGTGACCATCGCGCGCTGGCCGAGCGGGCGCTGGAGCACGCGGCCCTCGATGCGTTTGCCCTGCTCGGCGAAATAGTCGAACAGCCCCGCCGCCGAAAGCACCTCGCCGCGCGCCTCGCCGATCGGCTTGCCCTGTTCGAGCGTCAGCAGCGTCGCGATATGCTCGACGCGTTCGCGGATCAGCCCCGCGGCCTTGTGCATCAGCGCGGCGCGTTCGTCAGGGGTCTTCGCGCGCCAGACGGGCCAGCCGCGGTCGGCGGCGGCGAGCGCCTCGTCGAGATCGGCCGCGGTCGCGACGGGTAGTTCGGCAATCGTGCCCGCTGTTGCAGGGTTATAAACCGGCCGCTCGTCGCGCCCCTCACCACTCCGCCAGGCACCGTTGATGAAGAGCTGGAGGTCGGCGTCGTAGGTCGCGGTCATGAGAGGTCCTTTGCCAAGGAATAGGGGATGGCGGCGATATAGGACTGGCTCAGCGATAGTTAAAGCTGATGCTGATCCGCTCGCCCTTGCCCGAATGCGGCATCACCTCGTGCCGCAACCAGCTTTCCCACAGGAAGACGCGGCCCGCGGCGGGCTCGGCGTAGATGAAGGGCAAAAGATGCTCGGGCGCATCGTCGGTGCGCCCCGGCGCGGCCATCAGCATCGGCAGGCGCGGATCCTCGAGCTTGAGCGCGCCCGATCCCGGCGGAACCGCGACGTAGAAGGTGCCCGACACGATGCTATGCGGGTGGATATGCCCGCTGTGCGTGCCGCCGGGTTTCAATATATTGACCCACAGGCTGTCGAGTTTGAGCGGCTTGGCGAGGTCGAAATGGCACGCCTTGGCGAAGGCCTTCACTTGCTTGTCGAGCAGCTTCTTCAGGTCATAAAATGCCGGGTCGCGCTCGGGCAGGTCGCCGAGGCTCGCATAGCTCGTATAGCCCTTATAGCCATGCTCGCGGCTCCACGCCTTTCCCGCGCCATCCTCTTCGGCGAACAGGCGGCAGCTTTCCTCCAGCTCTTCGAGCAGTTCGGGCGTGCCGATGTCGGCCTCGTAGAAATTGGTGGCGAAGAGCGTGCGAACGGGCATGATGCGCGCAAAGCATAGGATAAGCGCAAGAGCAAGGAATACACCGCCATCGTCACCCCGGACTTGATCCGGGGTCCCGCTCAGCAACGGTGACAAGCGGGACCCCGGATCAAGTCCGGGGTGACGAGATAGAAATGCACAACAACCAGGGAGATGGGGATGGCCGAGTTTGAACTGATCGCCGACGGATTGCGCTTTCCCGAGGCGCCGGTCGTGATGGACGACGGCAGCGTCATCGTCGTCGAGATCGAGGCGAAGCGCATCACGCGCTGCTGGCCCGGCGGAAAGAAAGAGGTCATCGCGACCCCCGGCGGCGGCCCCAACGGCCTCGCGATCGGCCCCGACGGCAAGCTTTATTGCTGCAACAACGGCGGGTTCAACTATGTCGAATCGAACGGCTATCTGGCACCGCACGGCATCGCCGACGATTATTCGGGCGGGCGGATCGAACGCATCGATATCGAGACCGGCGCGGTCGAAATCCTTTACAAGTCGGGCGACCATGGCGTCACCTTGCGCGGCCCGAACGACCTGATGTTCGATGCGCACGGCGGCTTCTGGTTCACCGATCACGGCAAGGTCGATTATGCCGCGCGTTGCCACGACATCGTCGGCATCTTCTACGCCAAGGCCGACGGAAGCTTCGTCGAGGAAGTGATCTTCCCGAGCTATAACCCGAACGGCATCGGCCTCTCGCCCGACGGCACCAAGCTTTACGCCGCCGAAACCTACACCTGCCGCCTGACCCAGTTCAACATCGTCGCCCCCGGCAAGGTCGACGATGCCGCGGGTCCGGGCGGACCCGGCATCCCGCTCTATCGCCCCGCGGGCTATAAATTCTTCGACAGTCTCGCGATGGAGGCGAACGGCAATATCTGCGTCGCGACGATCGGCGAGTGCGGGATTTCGGTCGTCGGTCCCGATGGCGCGCTCGTTGAATTTGTCGCGACCGACGATATCTTCACGACCAACATCGCCTTCGGCGGGCCCGACCGGCAGGATGCCTACATCACCCTGTCGGGGACGGGCCGGCTCGTGAAGACGCGCTGGGCTAGGCCGGGGCTGCAACTGCAATATTGAGGCTGCGATGCACGAGGAAACCCATGCCGTCACGCGGATCGGCTGGCTGCGCGCCGCGATCCTCGGCGCCAACGACGGGATCGTATCGACCGCGAGCCTGATCGCGGGAGTCGCGGCCGCCGGCGCGTCGGAGGCATCGATCCTGATCACCGGCAGCGCGGGGCTCGTCGCGGGCGCGATGTCGATGGCGGCGGGCGAATATGTCTCGGTAAGCTCGCAGGGCGATGCCGAAAAGGCCGATGTCGAGCTGGAGAAACGCCACCTCGCCGCCGATCCCGAGTTCGAACTCGAGGAATTGACCCAAATCTATCAGGAGCGCGGGCTCGACCGCGCGCTCGCCGAAGAGGTCGCGGAGCAGCTCACCGCGCATAATGCGCTCGACACGCATCTGCGCGACGAGCTCGGGATGACCGACGCGATGGCGGCGCGGCCGGTGCAGGCGGCGGCGGCTTCGGCGGCGAGCTTCGCGATCGGCGCGGCGCTTCCGCTCGCGACGGTGCTGATCGATCGGGGCGACACCTTGCCCTTCACCGTCTCGGCGGCGTCGCTCGTCTTTCTCGCCATCCTCGGCGCGCTCGGGGCGCGGGCGGGCAATGCGCCGATGCTGCGCCCGGTCGTGCGCGTGACCTTCTGGGGCGCCTTCGCCATGGCCGCGACGATCGCGATCGGGTCGCTACTGGGAACGGCGGTGGGCTGAGATCATTGCATGATTTCCCTGTGCCCCTGCGGAGGCAGGGGCCCATCTCCGGTCGTCGCCATTTTGAACCGGCGGGAGATGGGTCCCCGCCTTCGCGGGGACACGGGAGCTTTTCAAGCTAGCGCCGACCCAGCCATTCGCGGAGCGCGACGGCGTTGTTCCGTTCCTCGTCCTTCGCGGCGTAGAGCAGGGTCACGGGCCCCGCCTTCAGCGCCGCATCGAGTTCGGCGAGCGCGGCCGCAATCTCGTCGCCGCCCGCGTCGAGCGCCGCGAAATATTCCTTACGGAAGGCGGACCACGCCGCGTCCGAATGGGCGGCGGCGTGATGGAATTCCTCGCGCATCGCGTCGCTCGGCGACAGCGGTTTCAGCCACGCGGTGAGCGCCGCCTTTTCCTTCGACACCCCGCGCGGCCATAGCCGGTCGACGAGGAAACGCGCGCCGTCCTCGGGACCGGCCGGTTCGTAGATGCGTTTGACCGCGATTGTCAGGGGCGGCGCCATCTGTATGACTATCGGCCATCCCGCGCCCGCGGGCAAGCCAATCGGAGGGGTCCGGAATGAGCGCAAAGAGCTGGGCGATCGACATCGATCGCGACGATATCACGCAAGCTATTTTGGTCGACGATCAGGATGCACCGCTCGCGCCCGGACAGGTGCGCGTGCATCTCGAAAGCTATGCGATGACCGCGAACAACATCACTTACGCGGTGTTCGGCAAACCCGCGGGCCTGTTCGGGAACGACCAGGGCTATTGGGATTTCTTCGCCGAGCGGGACGCGCCCGGCCGCCTGCCCGTCTGGGGCTTTGCGACGGTGACCGAAAGCCATGCCGAAGGGGTCGCAGTCGGCGACCGCTTCTATGGCTATTATCCGATGGCAAGCGATGCCGTGCTGAACGTCGGAAAGGCGGGGCCGGGCGGCTTCACCGATGTGACGCCGCGGCGCACAACCCTGCCCCCGATTTATAACAATTATCAGCGGATCGAGGCGCTGGAGGGCTATCGCGCCGCCGATCATGATCATTGGCCGGTGTTCCGCCCGCTGTTCCTGACCGGCTGGCTGATCGCCGACCAGTTCGAGGATGAGAGCGATTACGGCGCGAGCCAGATTCTGATCGCGAGCGCGTCGAGCAAGACCGCGATCGGGCTCGGCTTCACGCTTAAACAGCGCCCGGAGCCTCGCCCCGAAACGGTCGGCCTGACCAGCGCGGCCAATGTCGACACGCTCGCCGCGCAAGGCATCTACGACCGGGTGATCAGCTATGACCAGATCATGACGCTCAGTGCCGCAACCCCCGCCGCACTGGTCGACATGGCGGGCAATGGCGCGGTAACGCGCGTGGTGCACAGCCATTTCGGGAATAATCTCAAGGCCTCGATCGTCGTCGGCAAGTCGCATTGGGACGCCCAGGCCGACGTCGAAGGCCTGCCCGGTCCCGAGCGGCAGGGCTTTTTCGCGCCAGGACGCAGCCAGAAACGCATCGCCGATTGGGGCGGCGCGGCGTTCGGGCAGAAGATCGCCGAAGCCTGGCTCGCCTTCATGGACGTTGCGCCGCGGCTGACTTCGGTCGATAAACGCAGCGGCGGCGACGCGGCGCTCGCCGCCTATCGGGAGATGCTCTCGGGACAAGCCGATCCCAAAAAGGGGATCGTCGTCGTTCCATGAGGGTCGCGCGGGAGCAGTTCCTTTCCTAGCCGCCGGAAGGGATAAGCCATGCGTCCTATCTTTGCCTTCGCCGCCTCGCTCGCGCTGCTACTGCCCGCGGGACCGGCGCTTGCCGAAACGCCCAAGGCCGCGCCCGCGCGCAAGGCCGACCTCGCCGACCGCGTCGCCGGCACTTACAAAGGCGACGTCATCTCCGACGCGCGCGGATCGTCGCGCGGCGACGTCACGATCACCGTCACGCGCACCGGCCCGAACAAGGTCGAGGTGAAATCCGACTATCCGCGCATCCCGACGGTGACGATCCCGCTCGAAAAGGCGATGGACGCGATTCTTGCCGCGAGCGGACCGTCGGTGTTCCTGCTCGATACCGTGCGCTCGCCCGACCGGCTCGATCTCACCATCGACGATGCGAGCTGGTCGGGTGCGCGTGTGAAATAGCGGCGCCCGCGCGGCGCAGGTTGACGTTAACGTCAATCTGCGCTCTAGCCGCGCCATGCCCAAATACACCCACGTCATCTTCGATTTCGGCGGCGTCATCACCGCCTCGCCCTTCGAAGCCTTCAACCGGCTCGAAGAGGAGCGCGGGCTGCCGCGCGACTTTGTGCGCCGCGTCAACGCCGCCGATCCCGACACCAATGCCTGGGCGAAGTTCGAGCGCGCCGAAATCGACGCGGCGGCGTTCGATGCGCTGTTCGCGGCCGAGGCGAAGGCGCTCGGGCACGATCTGGAGGGCGAAGCGGTGCTCGCGGTGCTGGCGGGGGCGGTGCGCCCCGCGATGGTCGCGGCGCTCGATACGCTGAAGGCCGGTGGCTTCGGGATCGCGTGTATCACCAATAATGTTCCCAGCGGCAAAGGCGCGGGGATGGCGCGGAGCGAAGACCTCGCCGCCGAGGTCGCGGCGATCATGGCACGCTTCGACCATGTGATCGAATCGAGCAAGGTCGGCGTGCGCAAGCCCGACCCGCGAATTTACGAGATGATGTGCGAAAAGCTGGGCGCTCGGCCCGCGAACTGCATCTACCTCGACGACCTCGGCATCAACTGCAAACCCGCGAGCCAACTCGGCATGCATGCGATCAAGGTGACGAGCGGCGAACAGGCGCTCGCCGACCTGTCGGCGGCGCTGGGGATCGAGCTAGTCTGACGCTTCGGCGAGGTTGAGCTTCGCCGCGCGCGCGAAGATTTGCGTCAGCACCGGCTCGGTGTCGGCGACGCGCATCGCGACGTGGAACTCAACCGGGGCGAGCGCAGGCATGGCGTCGATCGGGGCGAGTGCGCCGCTTGCCACTTCGCCGCGCACCATCGGCTGCGGAAAGATACCGATGCCGCCGCCCGCCTTGGCGATGTCGATCATCGTCCGCGCATTGTTGCATAGGTTGAGCGATTTCTGCGCGATGCGCGACGCCGCGATCGCCTCGCGCATCCGGCCGTGGATCGGCGAATGGCTGGCGAGCGACCAGACGGGGAGCATCGCCTCGCCGCCCGCGAAGGCCGATGCGACCGCGGGGCTCGCGAGCCAGACCAGTTCGACCTCGCCGATCGGGCTGGTCTTCAATGCCGGGTGTGCGATCGGCCCCGCGGCGAAGGCCATGTCGGTGCGCCCAGTCAGAAGCTGCTGGATCAGGTTCGCGGTGAGGTCGATTTCGATCTCGAGTCCGACGTGGGGCATGTCGGCCTTTAATCCCGCGACGAAGGCGGGAAGGCAGCTCGCCGCCGCGATCTCGCCCGCGCCGATGCGCACGACGCCGCTCGCTTCGCCATAGCCGCCGCTGCCGAGCAGCGCATATTGCATGTCGCGGAGCAAGGGATCGCAGTCGCGCACCAGCTTGCGCCCCGCCGCGGTGAGCGACATCGCGCGGCCTTCGCGGCGGAAGAGTGCTGTGCCGAGCCTTTGTTCGAGTTCGCGCATCCGCGCCGACACCGTGGGCTGCGTCGTGTTGAGCCGCTCGGCCGCGGCCGAGAAGGTGCCGAGCCGGTCGATCCAGAGCAGGGTTTCGAGATGGTAGAGCGAAACGCGATTGATAGACATTGTCTATGTATAATCCAAAAATCGAACAATTAGAATTGATGGATCAAATGCGCCAAGGTCGCCCCCGACATCCCGGCAAGGAGGCCCCTTCATGGCGAACAAGCAATATCCCGACGCAGCAGCCGCGCTCGACGGCCTCCTCTTCGACGGCATGCAGATTTGCGCGGGCGGCTTCGGCCTGTGCGGCATCCCCGAGCGGCTGATCGACGCGATCCGCGACGCCGGCACGAAGGAGCTGACGATCGCCAGCAACAACGCCGGGATCGACGGCGAAGGGCTCGGCAAGCTGCTCCGCACCAAGCAGGTCAGGAAGATGATCTCCTCCTACGTCGGCGAGAACAAGGAATTTGAACGCCAATATCTGGCGGGTGAACTCGAGGTCGAATTCTGTCCGCAGGGCACGCTCGCCGAACGCTGCCGCGCCGGCGGCGCGGGCATCCCCGGCTTCTATACCAAAACCGGCGTCGGCACGCTCGTCGCCGAGGGCAAGGAAGTGAAGAATTTCGACGGGCAGGATTATATCCTCGAACGCGGTATCTTCGCCGACCTCGCGATCATCAAGGGGTGGAAGGCCGACGAAAGCGGCAACCTCATCTTCCGCAAGACCGCGCGCAACTTCAACCAGCCGATGGCGACCGCCGCGAAGATCTGCGTCGCCGAGGTCGAGGAAATCGTGCCAGTAGGCAGCCTCGACCCCGACGCGATCCACCTCCCCGGCATCTATGTGAAGCGCCTCGTCCTCGGCGCGCCCTACGACAAAAAGATCGAATTCCGCACGACGCGCCCGCGCGAGGCTGCGTGATGCGCAGCTTCGCCGTCACGGCGGCGTTGCTGCTGGCGGGCTGCGCGAGCACGCCGGCAGAAGTGGCGACGGCGCCGTCACCGGCCGAAGCCGACAAGCCGCCAGTCGCGCTGCAATATCTCTACGGCTCGCCCGAGGCGGCGGTTGCGGTGCGCGCGACCAATGCGCGCATTGCCGACTACGGCATATGGCGGATCAAGCAGCGGCCCAAGGACAGCGTCGTCCTCGCGCCGGGCGCGACGATGGATGCGCCCTCGTTCGAGCCGTGCGGGAACAAGCCCTTCGCGGCGGTGTTCGACGCCGACGAGACCTTGATCTGGAACCTCGGCCCGATGCGGCATTTCGCCGAAAAGGGCACCGGCTTCGATCTCAAGGTCTGGGATCAGTGGGAAAAGACCGGCGCGGGCAAGGCGATCGCGATGCCCGGCAGCGTCGAGATGGTGAACAAGTTGCGCGCCGCGGGGATCACCGTGATCGCCAACACCAACCGCAGCGCCGCCAATGCCAAGGGCAGCGAGGATGCGCTCCGCGCCGCGGGACTTGGCGCGTTCAAGCATGGCGAGACGCTCTTCCTGATGGGCGACGATTCCGGCGGGTCGAGCAAGGACGGACGCCGCGCGACGATCGCTTCGAAATATTGCGTGATCATATTGGGCGGCGACCAGCTCGGCGATTTCAGCCAGCAGTTCAACGTCAAGGACCTGCCCGCCGCGCAGCGCATGGCGCTCGCCACGAGCGCCGCCGCCGCCAATCTATGGGACAAGGGCTGGTTCCTTTTCCCCAACCCCGTCTACGGCCCGTGGGAAAAGCTGGGCTGGGACGACGCCTTCCCCTCCGACAAGCAATGGGAGCCTAACTGACATGGCTTGGACGCGTGATGATATGGCGGCGCGCGCCGCGAAGGAACTGCAGGACGGCTATTACGTCAATCTCGGCATCGGCATCCCGACGCTTGTCGCGAACCATATCCCCGCGGGGATGACGGTAACGCTCCAGAGCGAGAACGGCATGCTCGGCATCGGGCCCTTTCCCTATGAGGGCGAGGAGGATCCCGACCTGATCAACGCGGGCAAGCAGACGATCAGCGAGCTGCCGCAATCGGCCTATTTCAGCTCGTCCGACAGCTTCGCGATGATTCGCGGCGGGCATATCGACCTCACCGTCTTGGGCGCGATGGAAATTGCCGAGAATGGCGACATCGCGAACTGGATGATTCCGGGCAAGATGATCAAGGGCATGGGCGGCGCGATGGACCTCGTCGCCGGGGTCAAGAAGATCATCGTGGTGATGGAGCACAACGCCAAGGACGGCAGCCCGAAGTTCATCCCCGCATGCACGCTGCCACTGACCGGCAAGAATGTCATCGACATGATCATCACCGACCTTGCGGTATTCAAGCGCGACGATCATGCGAGCCCGTTCCGGCTGATCGAACTCGCGCCGGGGGTGACGGCCGAGGAAGTCGCCGAAAAGACGACGGCGCATTACCTTGCCTGACGTTGCGGCCAATCCCGGCTCCACCTGGCTGATCGTCGGCGGGTGGCTGTCGGTTCTGGCCGCGCTACTCCATATCGCCTGCATCTTTGGCGGACCCGACTGGTATCGCTTCTTCGGCGCCGGCGAAGGCATGGCACGCGCCGCGGCGCGCGGCGACCTCAGGCCGACGCTGATCACGCTCGCGATCGGTGCGATCCTGCTGGTCTGGGCTGCCTATGCTTTTTCGGGAGCCGGCTCGCTTCCGCGCCTGCCGCTGCTGCGAACGGGGCTGGTCGTCATCACCGCGATCTATCTGCTGCGCGCGCTTCTGTTCGTGCCGCTTCATTTCTGGCGGCCGCAGCACAGCGACAGTTTCGCGATCTGGTCGTCGCTGATCGTCCTCGCCTATGGCACTCTTTATGCGGTCGGGACATACAAGGCTTGGCGCCATCTGGCCCCCTGAATCGTGCCGGGGGTGACGGCGGCGCAAGTCGCGGCTATGACAGCGGCCAGATAAAGGTCGCAATCCAGTCTCGAGTCCATGAAGCGCGTTTTAACTATTTTGATCGCTGTCGCCGCGCTGGGATCGGCCGGCTGGTTCGGCATATATGCCTTGGGCGGCAGCGAACCCCTTGCCAGCGTCCCGATCCCGATCAAGGCCGTCGACAATCTGCCCGACACGCCCGCCGAATGGCGCGGCCGGATCGACTATCCCGCGCTCGACCGGCAGCTCGCCGACCTGGCGCAGCGGCCCGAAATGGCGGGGCTGGCGGTGGCGGTGGTCGAAGACGGCAAACTCAGCTTCGTGCGCAGCTATGGCGTCGCCGACGCCGCGACCGGCGCGCCGGTGACGCCGCATACGCTGTTCCGCTGGGCCTCGGTTTCGAAAACCGCAGCGGGCGCGCTGGCGGGCGCGCTCGCCGCCGACGGCACCGTCGATCTCGACCGCCCGATCGCCGCCTGGCGCACGTCGCTGCGCCTGCCCGGGGGCGCCGAAGCGCGCCTAACACTCGACGACCTGCTAGCGCAGCGCACCGGCCTGACCCGGCATGCCTATGACGAGAAGCTGGAGGAAGGGCGCGATCCCGCCCTGCTGCGCGCGAGCCTGGCCACCGCGCCGCTGCAATGCGAACCCGGCACCTGCTATACCTATCAGAATGTCGCCTTCGACGCGGCGAGCGAGATATTGGGCGAGGCCGCGAACGAGATTTTCGCCGATGTGGTCGAGAACCGGTTTTTTCGTCCGCTCGGCATGATCAGCGCGGGGTACGGGATGGCGCGGCTGACGGGCGCCAAGGATTGGGCCAAACCGCACCGCGGCGCGCATGTCCATCCGATCAAGGAGGCCTATTGGCGCGTCCCCGCGGCCGCGGGCGTCGAAAGCGATATCGTCGATTTTGCGACATGGATGCAGGCGATGATGGGCAGCCGCCCCGATGTCTTGCCGGCGCCTGCGCTGCAGCTTGCCCATCGCCCGCGCGTCGGCACGGGGCGGCTCTATGGCGGCCCCCTGCGTCAGGCCACTAGCGACGCATCCTATGGCCTCGGCTGGCGGAGCTTCACCTATGCCGGACGCCGGCTCGAAGGCCATTCGGGAGCGGTCGAGGGATATCGCGCGACGATGATTTTCGAACCGGCGACGCGCACGGGCGTCGTCGCGATGTGGAACAGCGATTGGGGATTTCCCTTCCGCATCCCCTTCGCGGCGATCGACAGCTATCACCAGCGCGAAGACGCGGGCTGGCTCGACCTTGGCGAACTGCCCCCGGTGACGAGCACACGGACCGCAGTCAAAGCGATCGTCGAGCCCCCTAAGGGATAAGGTTCCTTGCTCCGGTGTCCATCGCCTGTGTATCAGGCGCGCGACCACGATCGGGAGGAGAATCATCGATGCGCGTGCTGCTGACCGGATCGTCGGGTTGGCTCGGGCGCACGCTCGCTCCGCTGCTCGCCAAAAGCGGCCATAAGGTTACCGGACTCGATGTCGTGCCCGGCGCGCATACCGAGGTCGTAGGCAGCGTCGCCGATCGCGCGCTGGTCGAGCGCACGATGGGCGAGCACGGGATCGAGGCCATCATTCATGGCGGCGCGCTGCACAAGCCCGATATCGTCCGCTATCCGCGGCAAGCCTTTGCCGACGTCAATGTAACGGGCACGCTGAACCTGATCGAAGCGGCGGTCGCGGCGGGCAACGATCGTTTCCTCTTCACCTCGACCACCTCGCTGATGGTGCGCGCCGACGTTCGTTCGGGGCCGGGCGAAGCGGGCGCATGGTGGATGGACGAGGATTTCGCACCCATAGAACCGCGCAACATCTATGGCATCACCAAGCTCGCGGCGGAGCAGGCCTGCAAGCTCGTTCACCGCGAGCATGGGATCAACGTCGCGATATTGCGCACCGGGCGCTTCTTCCCCGAGGATGACGACACGCATGCGGTCCCGAGCGGCCCGAACCTCAAGGCCAACGAGCTGCTCAATCGCCGCCTGACGGTCGAGGATGCCGCCGCCGCGCATCTCGCGGCGCTCGAGGCTGCGCCGAAGATCGGCTGCGACACATTCATCCTCTCGGCACCGCCGCCCTTTGCGCGCGAGGAGGCCGAAGAGCTGGCCCGCGACGCGCGTGCGGTGATCGCGCGCCATCACCCCGACGCCGCCGAACTCTACGCCGCCGAAGGCTGGATGCTCCCCGAGAGTATCGACCGCGTCTATGACCCGTCGCGTGCCGAACGTCGCTTCGGCTGGCGCGCCGAGACCGACTTCGGCAGCGTGCTCGCGGCGCTTCGCGACCGTAGGCCGCTGCCCTTCGCGCACGACCCCGATTACACCTCCCCCATCATCGCACAGGAGCGCGACGCATGTATGTGCTGATCACCGCCAACCGCAATTATTCGAGCTGGTCGCTGCGCCCGTGGATGCTGATGAAGGGCCTCGCTATTCCTTTCGAGGACCAGATCGAACCCTTCACCAATCCGGTCAACTATGACGAATTCCGTAGCTTTTCGCCGACCGGGCAAGTGCCTGCGCTGCTCGACGAGGGCCGGACGGTTTATGATTCGCTCGGCATCACCCTCTATCTCGCCGACCGGCACGACGGCGTGTGGCCGGCCGATCCCGATGCGCGCGCCTGGGCGCAGTGCGCCGTCGCCGAGATGCACAGCGGCTTTTCGGCGCTGCGCAATGATTGCACGATGAATGTGGGCGTCCGCGTGACGCCGAAGCCGCCGTCGGGCGCGCTTCGGCTCGACATCGCGCGTATCCGCGAGTTGTTCGCCGAAGGGCTATCGCGGTTCGGCGGCCCGTATCTCGCGGGCGATCGCTTCACGGCCGCCGACGCCTTCTTCGCGCCCGTCGCGTTTCGCATCCGCACCTATGGCCTCGACGTCGGCGCCGGAAAGGCGTGGGTTGACCATATGCTGAAGCATCCGGCGATGCAGGAGTGGGAACGGCAGGCGCTGGCCGAAAGCTGGCGCGAAGAAAGCCACGAAGCGGAGTTGATGGCGGCCGGCGCGATTACGGCCGATTACCGCACCGCTTAGTCGGCGAGCGCCTCGCGCACCACCGCGATCCCCGCCTCGCGCTGCGCCTTGAGTTCGGCTTTCAGCTTGGCGGGATCGCGCGCGAAGACGAAGCCGAAGCTCACCCCGCCTTCCTTGCCGAGCGTCGCATGGTGGAGCTTGTGCGCCTGTACGAGCCGCTTCGCATAGCCGCGGCGCGGCACCCAGCGGAAATAGCGCTGGTGGACGAGCCCGTCGTGCACCAGCGTATAGATGATGCCGTAGAGGAGGATGCCGAGCCCGATCCACGTTCCCGGCCCCCATGCGTCCATACCCATGATCATCGGGCTGCCCACGACGAACATCGAAATGCTCAGCGCGGCGCCGACGAGGCCGAACAGGTCGTTCTTTTCCAGCACCTTGTCGTGCGGTTCGTGATGGTCGCGGTGCCACGCCCAGCCGAAGCCGTGCATGATATATTTGTGGCTCGCCCAGGCGACGAATTCCATCGCCACGATGGTGGCAAGGATGAGCGCGAGGATGGCGGGCGTCGACATGCGGGGGGATTATAGGCCTGTTGCTTACGCGAGGCCACCTCTCCTCATTGGTCATCCCGGACTTGATCCGGGATCCATTCCTGCGGCCGATGCTGTGGACCGCGGATCAAGTCCGGGTGACGAGAGCGAAACATGAGAAACTCCGCGACCGAAAATTGCGTTTTCGATCGCCACTCGCTTGCATTGTTATGCGACTGGCGTAAGTGGACCGCATGACTCGGCCCCGCACCCTTTACGAGAAAATCTGGGACGCGCATGTCGTCGAACAGCGCCCCGACGGTACCTGCCTGATCTTCATCGACCGCCACCTCGTCCATGAAGTCACCAGCCCGCAGGCGTTCGCCGGGCTTCGCGCGAGCGGACGCACGGTGCGCCGCCCCGACCTGACGCTCGCGGTGCCCGACCATAATGTGCCGACGACGGCGCGGCTCGACGCGGCGGGCCGCAAGCTGCCGATCGCCGACGCCGAAAGCGCGGCGCAGCTCGCGGCGCTCGAGAAGAACGCGCCCGAATTCGGCATCCGCTATATCGACGCGGTCGCGCCCGAACAGGGCATCGTCCATGTCGTCGGCCCCGAGCAGGGCTTTTCGCTGCCCGGCGCGACGATCGTCTGCGGCGACAGCCACACCGCCTGCCACGGCGGCATCGGCGCGCTCGCCTTCGGGATCGGGACGAGCGAGGTCGAGCATGTGCTCGCGACGCAGACCTTGCTGCTCCAGCCCGCCAAGACGATGGAAGTGCGCGTCGAGGGCGAGGTCGGCCCCGGCGTGTCGGCGAAGGACATCATCCTTCACATCACCGGCGTCATCGGCGCGGCGGGGGGCACGGGCCATGTCATCGAATATACGGGCAGCGCGATCCGCGCTCTCAGCGTCGAAGGACGTCTGACCGTCAGCAATATGGCGATCGAGGGCGGCGCGCGCGCCGGGCTGATCGCGCCCGACGAGGTGACATTCGACTATCTGAAAGGCCGCCCCTATGCGCCGAAGGGCGCCGACTGGGACGCGGCGGTCGCTTACTGGAAGAGCCTCGCGACCGATCCGGGCGCGACCTATGACAAGACCGTCGTCATCGACGCCGCCGACATCGCGCCGAGCGTGACCTGGGGCACCAGCCCCGAGGATGTCGTGCCGATCACCGGCGTGGTTCCCGACCCCGCGAGCTTTGCCGACCCGTCGAAGCAGACCGCGGCCGCCAAGAGCCTTGCCTATATGGGGTTGGAGCCTGGCACGCGGATGCAGGACGTCGCAATCGAGAATATCTTCATCGGCAGCTGCACCAACAGCCGCATCGAGGACATGCGCGCCGCCGCCGCGGTGATCAAAGGCCGCCATAAGGCCGATAATGTCAAATGGGCGATCGTCGTCCCCGGTTCGGGGCTGGTGAAGGCGCAGGCCGAAGCCGAAGGGCTCGACCGCATCTTCACCGATGCCGGCCTCGAATGGCGCGAGCCCGGCTGTTCGGCTTGCCTCGCGATGAACCCCGACAAGGTTCCAGCGGGCGAACGCTGCGCATCGACGAGCAACCGCAATTTCGTCGGCCGCCAGGGTCCCGGCGCGCGCACGCATCTGGTCAGCCCCGCGATGGCGGCGGCGGCGGCGGTGACCGGCAAGCTCACCGACGTCAGGGAGCTGATGCGATGACGCGCCAGGAAAAGGAGCCGACCAGCATGAGGTGGAGAAGATTCGCGTCGATCGCCGCGGCGCTGGCGCTCGCCGCGCCCGCCGCCGCGCAGGAAAAGCCCGCGGCCGCGAAGATCAGCCTGACCCGGCTGGATTGCGGCACGGTGCGGGTCAACCGGCTGAACGCCTTTTCGGACACGCTCGCCTATCCCGGGCAAAGCCGCGACCTGTCGGTCGGCTGCTATCTGATCCGCCACGGCGACCAGCTGATGCTGTGGGATGCGGGCCTGCCGAACGCGCTGAAGGACGCGCCCTTCACCACGACCGGCGACATGTCCGCGACGCTTCGCCGCAGCGTCATCGAACAGCTCGCCGAACTCGGGATCAAATCGGACGAAATCGACATCGTCGGCGTCAGCCACTTCCATTTCGACCATATCGGCCAGCTGCCTGATTTTCCCGCCGCGAAACTCCATATCGGCAAGGGCGATTGGGATTGGCTGACCGCCAGTGACCGGCCGCGCTGGGTCGATCCGAAACCGTTTGCGCACTGGATCGGCGGCGGCGGCACGGTCGAGCCGGTCGAGCGCGACAAGGATATTTTCGGCGACGGCAGCGTCGTGATGTTCGACATGCCGGGGCACACGCCGGGGCACCATATGTTAATGGTGCGCCTTGCCGGAATGGGTCCGGTGCTGCTCAGCGGCGACCAGGCGCATTTTCAGGAAAATTACGACAGCGAAGGCGTGCCGACATTCAACACCGACCGCGCCGACACGCTCGCGTCCTTCAACCGGTTCAAGGGGTTGGCAAAACAACTCGGCGCGACGGTGATCATCCAGCACGAACCGCGCGACATCGGCAAATTGCCCGCCTTCCCAAAGGCAGCCGAATGATGACCCCGCTGAACCAGATCGAAGGCCGCGCGATTCCGTTCGGGCTCAAGAACGTCGACACCGACGTGATCATCCCCGCGCACTGGCTGAAGACCACGACGCGCGAGGGCATGGGCCGCGGCGCATTCGAAGCCATTCGCAAGGATCCCGACAATCTGTTCGACCGCGCCGAATTTAAACGCGCGCCGATCCTGATCGCCGGCGACAATTTCGGCTGCGGGTCGAGCCGCGAACATGCCGCATGGGCGCTCGGCGACCTCGGCATCCGCGTCGTGATCGCGCCCAGCTATTCGGACATCTTCTCGGGCAATGCGGTCAAGAACGGTATTCTTCCCGTCGTGTTGCCACAGGCGGCGATCGACCGATTGATGGAGGTCGCCGCGACCGATCCGGTGTTCGTCGACCTCGAGCATCAGACGGTGACGACGCAGTTCCAGGACCGCTTCAGCTTCGAAATCGACCCGTTCCGCAAGATGTGCCTGCTCGAAGGGCTCGACGAGATTTCGCTCACTGAAAAGAGCGACGCCGCGATCGGCGCCTACGAACAAAAGCTCGACGCCGAGCGCCCGTGGATGCGTCCCGCCGCATAAGATCAAACGCACACCATAAGAGGAGAAGATGATGAAGGCTCTCTTGTCGACCGCCACCGGCGGCCCCGAAACGCTCCAGCTGGGCGAACTTCCGCGCCCGACCGCGGGCAAGGGCCAGATCGTGATCGACGTGAAGGCCTGCGCGGTCAACTTCCCCGACGTGCTCATCATCGAGGATAAATATCAGTTCCGCCCCGAACGTCCCTTCGCCCCCGGGGGTGAGGTCGCGGGGCTCGTCGCCGAGGTCGGCGAAGGCGTGACCGAGTTCAAGGTCGGCGACCGGGTGATCGCGGGCTGCGGCAACGGCGGCATGTCTGAAGCGGTCGCGGTCGGCGTCCACAATGTCTATCACCTGCCCGAAGGCCATGACTTCGCCGAGGGTGCCTCGCTGCTGATGACCTATGGCACCAGCATCCACGCGCTCGTCGATCGCGGCCATATCAAGGAAGGCGATACCCTGCTTGTCCTCGGCGCGTCGGGCGGGGTCGGCATCGCCGCGGTCGAGCTCGGCAAGGCGTTCGGCGCACGCGTCGTCGCGGGGGTGTCGAGCGAGGAAAAGGCCGGGATCGCGCGTCAGGCCGGCGCCGACGAGGTCGTCGTCTATGGCCGCCAGCCGTTCGACAAGGACCAGTCGAAGGAACTCGCGAACAAGTTCAAGGACGCCGTCGGCCCGAATGGCGCCAACCTCGTCTATGACGCGGTCGGCGGCGACTATGCCGAGCCCGCGCTGCGCTCGATCGCGTGGGAGGGCCGCTATCTCGTCGTCGGTTTCCCCGCGGGTATTCCGCGCCTGCCGCTCAACCTGACCTTGCTCAAGAGCTGCGACGTCGCGGGCGTCTTCTGGGGCGCGTTCGTCGCGCGCGAACCGGCGCGCAATCGCGCCAATATCGCGCGGCTGTTCCAGCTGTGGGAACAGGGCAAGATCAGCCCGCGCGTTACCGAAAGCTTCCGCCTCGAAGACGGCGGCAAGGCGATCGCCAAGCTCGGCGACCGCACCGCGGTCGGCAAGCTGGTCGTCACCGTCTGAAACACCGGCCCGACCCGGCGCTGACCGAGGCGTTGCATAGGCTTGTGGCGCCCGGGCGGATCGAGGTGCGGGTAACCCCCGGCGCGCGGCGCGACGAGATCCGGGTCGAGGGTGGAACCGTGCAGGTCCGCGTCACCGCGCCGCCCGCCGACGGCGCCGCGAACGACGCGGTGCTGCGCCTGCTCGCCGCCGCGCTCGGCCGCCCGTCGCGCGATCTGTCGCTGCTGCGCGGGGCGACGGCACGCATCAAACTCATCGGGATTGCGACGAGCCGATAGCGCCGGGTTAACCAATTGGCAGGGGCTCGGCCTTATAGCCGGACCCAGGACTAGCTGGGCCAAGGTGGATCATGGCAAAACGCCGATCGACAAGCGTTGAGGGTGACGCGAGCATCGCGAATATTTCGCGGACTCGCCGCGCGCAGCTTGTCGCCGAATTCGAAGGCGAGCTCGGCGTCGATTACAAGGCCCGCGCCGCAGCCGAAGAGGCCGAACGCCGCTGGATCGCGCGCAAGACCTTCATCGTCTGGACGATCGCGCTGATGTTCTTCGCCATCGCGTGCCAGAAGCTGTGGATCATGGGTCAGGACGTCGACGTGCCCTTTTCCGACATCAACCCGGTGCGCAGCCTGTTCGGCGATTAGGGCCGGTACACGCGCCGGCGCGGATCAATAGACCCGCGCCTTCGGCTTGATATATTCGACATCGTCCGACAGCGTATATTCGTGGACCGGGCGGTAATCGAGGCGCACACCGCCGCCCTTGCCGCCCCAGCCGTCGAACCAGGCGATCGTGTGCTTCATCCAGTTCGCATCGTCGCGGTTCGGGAAATCCTCGTGCGCGTGGGCGCCGCGGCTTTCCTTGCGGTTGAACGCCGAGTGCATCGTCACCGTCGCCTGGCTGATCAGATTGTCGAGCTCGAGCGTTTCGATAAGGTCGGTGTTCCAGATCAGGCTGCGGTCGGTGACATGAACGTCGTTCATGCGATTATAGGTCTGCGTGAGCTTTTCCTTGCCCTCGGCCATCAACTCGTCGGTGCGGAAGACCGCGGCGTGCTGCGACATCGCGCGCTGCATTTCGGTGCGGATTTCCGCGGTCGGCGAGCCGCCATTGGCATTGCGGAAATGGTCGAGGCGCGCGAGCGCGAGGTCGGCGCTGTCCTTGGGCAGCGGCTGCTGCGCGGCGCCGGGCTTCAGGATTTCCTTGAGGCGATGCCCGGTCGCGCGGCCGAAGACGACGAGGTCGATCAGGCTGTTCGAGCCGAGGCGGTTCGCGCCGTGAACCGACACGCACGCCGCTTCGCCGACCGCGAACAGGCCGGGGACGACGGTGTCGGGCCCATCCTTGCCCAAGGTCACGACTTCGCCGTGATAGTTACAGGGAATGCCGCCCATATTGTAATGGACCGTCGGCACGACGGGGAGCGGCTGGCGCGTCAGGTCGACGCCGGCGAAAATCTTGCCGCTTTCGGTGATCCCCGGCAGGCGCTCGGCGAGCACCGCGGGATCGATATGGTCGAGGTGCAGGAAAATATGGTCGTTGTGCGGGCCGACGCCGCGGCCTTCGCGGATTTCGAGCGCCATCGAGCGCGACACGACGTCGCGCGACGCAAGGTCCTTCGCCGACGGGGCATAGCGTTCCATGAACCGCTCGCCTTCGGAATTGGTGAGGTAACCGCCCTCGCCCCGCGCGCCCTCGGTAATCAGCACGCCGGCGCCATAGATGCCGGTCGGGTGGAACTGGACGAACTCCATGTCCTGCAAAGGCAGGCCCGCGCGCAGCACCATGCCGCCGCCGTCGCCGGTGCAGGTGTGCGCCGAGGTCGCCGTGAAATAGCAGCGGCCGTAGCCGCCCGTCGCGAGCACGACCGCTTGGCTGCGGAAACGGTGGATGCTGCCATCCTCCATGCACAGCGCGATCACGCCACGGCACTCGCCATTTTCCATGATCAGGTCGAGCGCGAAATATTCGACGAAGAAGTCCGCGTCATACTTCAGGCTCTGTTGATAGAGCGCGTGGAGCATCGCGTGGCCGGTGCGGTCGGCCGCGGCGCAGGTGCGCTGAACCGGCGGGCCTTCGCCCATATTCTGCATATGGCCGCCGAAGGGGCGCTGGTAGATCGTGCCGTCGGCGTTACGGCTGAACGGCACGCCGGCGTGCTCGAGTTCGTAGACCGCGTTCGGTGCCTCGCGCACCATATATTCGATCGCGTCCTGGTCGCCGAGCCAGTCCGAACCCTTGACGGTGTCGTACATGTGCCATTGCCAATGGTCGGGCGAATTGTTGCCGAGCGACGCGGCGATGCCGCCCTGCGCCGCGACGGTGTGGCTGCGCGTCGGGAACACTTTGGTGATGCACGCGGTCTTGAGCCCCGCTTCGGCGCTGCCCATCGTCGCGCGCAGGCCCGAACCGCCCGCACCCACGACGACGGTGTCGTAGATATGGTCGATGATCTTGTAGGCGTCTGTCATCTTACATGCCCCCCGGAGCAAGCCCGGCGGCGGGCGCAAGCGCGATGCGGATGATGGCGAAGATGCCGTAGGCGGCGCCGCCGATCGCGTAGAAGTTCAAAAGGACGAGCGCGAGCAGGCGCGTGGCATCGCCATGGACATAGTCCTCGATCATCACCTGCAGCCCGAGGCGCAGGTGCCAGAAGACATTGGCGACCATCAGGATCAGCGCGAGCGCGACCATCGGATTCGACGCCCAGCGCAGCACCGCGCCATGGTCGGTCATCGGCAGACGCAGGAAGGAGACGAAGAGAAAGCCGACGAGCAGCACATTGGCGAGCGCGGTGAAACGCTGCTGCAGCCAATGGTGCGAGCCATGGTGCGACGAGCCGAGCCCGCGCACGCGGCCGAGACGCGTTCCGTTACCCATTGAGCGTCTCCGCGAAGATATAGAGCCAGGTTGCGGCGGTCGCGGTGAGCGAGCCGACGAAAATGAGGATCGACCAGAGCTTGTTGGTCTTGAGCTCATAGCCCGCGCCGGTGTCGAGCACGAAATGGCGCAGCCCCGAGAAGAGATGCTGGAAGAAGGCCCAGGTCAGGCCGATCAGCACGATCTTGCCGAGAATGTTGGTGATCTGGTGAAAGGTGCCGACCTCGGGGCTCGGATCGTGCCACACGCAGGCGAGGAAGGCCGCATAGGCGTCGGGCCCCGCGGCGAGCGCGCCGAGCCACCAGAGGAACATCAGCCCGCCGACGATCGCGAGACCGTCGCCGCTGACGCGGTGAAAGATGGAAACCGCCATCGCAGGGGTCCATTTATACACCTGCAAATGCGGGGAGCGCGGACGCGCGCTTGGTTCGTTGCCAGCCATATCAGCCCTGTCTTGACTCTAAACGGTCGATGCGCCGCCGGTTAAGCCTTCCCGCCGCGATATGCAATTGCTTAGGAGCATAGGGGAATAAAAGCTTGTCCCGGGCCGTCACGTTGGACCGGTCACGGTATCCGCGACGTCGGGTAGGGCGTGCCGTCCTTGTGGAAATAGCCGTCGGGCGTGAAGAGCATGTCGATGTCCGAATAGCCACCGCCGGTGTCATGCGCCTTGCCCCCGCCCAAGGCGACGAAGACGCAGTCGGCGTCCGATTCGTTAACGAGGTGATGCCCGTTGGTGCTGCCCTTCGGCCATACCGCGATATCGCCCGGCCGCATCGGCCAGCGGCCGTCATCCTCGATCAGCACCGCCTCGCCCGAAATCATCACCAGCATCTCGTCCTCGCCGTCGTGCCAGTGGCGCTGCGACGACCAGGCGCCGGGTTTCAGCACGACATGGCTCGCCGCGAAATCGCTGAGCCCCGCCAGCGGTGCAAGACGGCGATACCAGCGGCCCTGAACGGGTTCGTTATGGGGTGCGGGATAGCCCGTCGCATTGGTTTGCGGGATTGCGTCGAGATCGAGCTTGGGCATGGCAGTCCTCGTGGATTTGTTCTGCCTTTGTTTCGCACAAAGGCTGCCCAATGCAAAGCCTCGACTTGCTGCCGCGCAAGGGGGTAAGGGAGCGGCATGAGCATCACCGTCGATCCCGTAGAGCTCGCCAAGGCGCTGATCGCCGCGCCGAGCGTTACCCCCGCCATGGGCGCCGTGTTCGACGCACTCGAAGCGGCGCTGACGCCGCTCGGCTTTGCCGTCGAGCGCTTCATCGACGGGATCGAACCCGACGGCCCCGTCGAAAATCTGCTCGCGGTGCGGATGGGCAAAGGCCCCAAGCATTTCGGCTTTGCCGGGCACCTCGACGTCGTGCCGCCGGGCGTCGGCTGGACAGGCGATGCCTTTGCTCCCGAAGTGCGCGGCGATTTGCTCTATGGCCGCGGCGCGGTCGACATGAAGGGTTCGATCGCGGCGTTCGTCGCCGCGGCCGCCGCGACTCCGGTTGAGGCCGGAACGATCAGCCTGATCATCACCGGCGACGAGGAAGGCCCCGCGATCTTCGGCACCCGTGCGCTGATGGAACATATGGATGCGCGGAGCGTGAAGCCCGACATGATCGTCGTCGGCGAGCCAACCTCGGTGAACCGGCTCGGCGACATGGTGAAGATCGGCCGGCGCGGATCGGTCAATATCTGGATCGACGTGCCGGGGACGCAGGGTCATGTCGCCTATCCGCACCTCGCCGACAATCCGATCCCGAAGCTGGTCAAGATTTTGGCCGCGATCGATGCGGTCATGCTCGATGCCGGCAACGACTGGTTCCAGCCGTCGAACATCGAATTCACCGATGTCGAGGTCGGCAACGGCGCGACCAACGTTATCCCTGCGTCGGCGCGCGCGCGGCTATCGATCCGGTTCAACGACCAGCATAAGGGCGCCGACCTCGTCGCGGTGATCGAGCGCCTTGCGCACGACGTCGAACCGAATGCCAAGGTGCTGGGCAAGATTTCGGGCGAAGCCTTCCTCACCCCGCCGGGCGACCTGTCCGAACTGGTTGCCGAGGCGATCCATGCCGAGACCGATGTGCGACCCGAAATGTCGACCACCGGCGGCACGTCGGATGCGCGCTTCCTCCATGCGCTCTGCCCGGTAGTCGAGTTCGGGCTGACCAATGCGACGATGCACAAGCTCGACGAGGCGGTCGCGGTGGCGGACCTCCACACGCTGACCGCCATCTATCGCGGAATCCTGATCCGGGCCTTCGCCTAGTCTTCGCGGGCGCGGCGCAGGATCACATAAACCGCTCCCGCCCCGCCGTGGCTGATATGCGCGGGGCGGAGCGCGACGATCTGGTCGGCGTGGGGCGAATAAGCGAGCCAGTCGGGCAGCGACGCGCGGATCGCGCCGCGCGGGCGCGGGTCGCCGTGCATCTGCGGCAGGCGGTCGGCGCCCGGACGCAACCGTCCCGCGACGACGAGCAGCACGCGCGCGCCGCGCAGCAGCCCGCGCCCGATCGCCTCGTCGAGCAAAGCCTGCGCCGAGGCGAGTGTATGGCCGTGCAGGTCGATGCTGAGATCGGGGCGCACGAGCCCCTTGCGCAAGCGGCGGTCCCAATGGCCGTCGAGTGTCGCGGCCTGGTGGGTGCGGCGGGGAGGTGGGAGTGTCGTCGGAGGTCGCGGCGCAGCGGCGGGAACTGCAGCGCTGCGCGGGGTCGGTTTCGGCGGCTTCACGGTCGGCGGAGACACGGGCGCGAGCGGCGCCTTCGCCTTGGCGAGCGGCTTTACGGTCGCTGCGACCTTCTTCCACAGCGCGCTTTCGTCGGGATCGAGGCGCCGCGGCACATCAAGGCGCCGGAATCAGCCGCGCGATGCTGGCGCGCGGAAGCAGGAGCAGCGCCGAGCCGCGCGCCGCCATACCGCCCGCGATCGCGCGCGCCTCTTCGCCCGCGCCCCAGAAGCTGTCGAAGCGGTTGGCGCCCTTGATCGCTCCGCCGGTGTCCTGCGCGATCCACAGACCATTGGGTTCGGCACGGTCGAGCGAGAGGAATACCGGGGCGCCGAGCGGCACATATTTGGGATCGGCGGCGACGCTCGCGCGGCCGGTTACCGGAACGCCCAAAGCGCCGAGCGGGCCGGGACCGGTGAGTTCGCGGAAGAATACCCAACTCGGATTCTCGTTCATCACCGCGGCGCCGCGCACCGGATCGGCGCGCAGATAGTCGAGGATGCCCTGCATTGACGCCTGCCCGCGCTGCAATTCGCCGCGGTCGAGCAGCAGCTTGCCGATGCCGACATAGCCGCGGCCGTTCTGCGTGTCGTAACCAATGCGCATGACGCCGCCGTCGGGCAAGCGGAGACGGCCCGAACCCTGCACCTGCAGGAAGAAGAATTCGGCGGCGTCGGCGGCATAAGCGATTTCGAGCCCGCGCCCGTCGAGCGCGCCGCTTTCGATCGCGGTGCGATCATAGTAGCGCGCGAAATTGCTGCCATCGACACGGCCGCGGATTTTGCGGCCCTTGAGGTCGTCGGCGAACGCGCCGAGGTCGACTTCGATCAGGTCGGCGGGGCGGCGATAGATGGGGACGTCATAGCCCGGCTGCTTGGTGCGCGAGCCGGCGATTTCGGGTTCGTAATAGCCGGTGACGAAGGCGGTGCCCGCGCCAACCTGTACGGTGCCGAAATAGCGTGTGAAGAAGGCCGAAGCGTCGCTGTCCTTCCAGCTTTTCGCGGCAGTGCAGCTTTCGGTCCAGTCGGGGCCCTGCGTGAGGCCGCTGGTGTCGGTGCGGCGCTGGACCGACGGACAGCTGATGCGGAAGGCGACGAGCGCGGCGGTCGCCTGTTCGGCCGTCACGCCGAGCGTCGAGAAGTCCGGGCCCGCGACCACGCCGCTGGTGGCGGCGGTCGTCGCATCGGCCGGGATGGGCGTTGCAGGAAGCGGCGCGCGCGGGGTTGCGGGTATCGGCTGGGCGGCGGCACTGGCGCCTTCGGACGGGCGCGGCGTATAGGGGCGCGGCGTGCCAGCCGGACGCGGCGGCGCGGGGGTGGTGGTCGCGGGGCGGCCACTATCCGTCGTGGGAACCACCGAAGCACAACCCGCAAGCAGCGGCAGGGCGGCGAGCAGCGCGAATCCGAAAGCGCGCGCGCGCGGCGCCCCCACCGCCCGGATCATGCGATCAGGCCGATTCGGCTTCGTCGAGCACCCAATTGGGGTCGTTGCTGCCGATCTGGCGGCGGAAGGTCCAGAGATCGTCGGCCTGCGCCGCGTCGCTCATCGACCCGGCGATCAGCTTGCCCTCGGCATCGCGGGTCACCGCGCTGATATCGGCATGGTAACGCACGGAAACGCGCGCTTCGCCGCGGCTCATCTCGACCGCGGTGATCTTGGCCGAATCGATGCCGATCAGGCGGTTGTCGAGCGTTTCGCCGCGCGCCTCGCGCGCCGCGATCGCGTCGACGAAGGCTTCGTAGCTGTCGTCGTCGCACAGGTCGCGCAGCGTGTCGCGGTCGCCCTTCCAATATGCCTCGAGAATCATGCGATACGCCGCCTCGGCGCCCTCCATGAAGCGGCCGGCGTCGAAATTGCGGTCGGTTGCGAGCAACTGGCGCAGTCCGGCCTCGGCGGCGGGTTCATAGACCAGCCCCGACGTATCGGCGGGTGCGGGCGAGGCGGCCGGCGCACCGTCGCCATCGTCGAGGCGGACCGGCGAGGCGGTCGCACGCTCGCGCGGCAGCACGGGCTCTTGCTCATGCCCCGTGCGCTTGCCAAGCACCGAGTAGAGCCGCATTCCGAGGAAAGCGGCGATCATGGCGAGCAGGACGATCGAAAAAGCGGTCACGGGCAAAAGTCCAATGCGGAAGGCAGAAACATATCTGCTGATACATAGGCGATACGCCGCCTAGTTTCAAATAGCCATGACCGCTCGGGCGCACCGGGTCAACGATTCACCCTTAACCATCGCGCGGCGCAGGCGGCCATTGTGCTCACCTCCGGGCGCTGCTAAGCGCCGCCGCAACCGTCCGCCGCGGTTCCGATACAGGTGCGCGGATGCGGATATTGTTTCCATCTTTTCAGTGAAAGCAGCTTCATCATGGCCGACGAGACGAGCCCCGACCTCAACAATCCCGCCCTGCAGCCGAATGGCGAAGACACGAGCCCGGCGATCGGCCTGATTTCGCAATATGTGAAGGACCTGTCGTTCGAAAACCCGAACGCGCCCGCCGTCTATCAGTGGCAGGAAGCGCCGCAGGTCGACGTCCAGTTCAACATCGCCGCCGACAATGTCGGCGAGAATCTGTACGAAGTGACGCTGAAGATCGACGTCACGTCGAAAACCGACGCCGGCACCAGCTTCGTGATCGACCTCAAATATGCCGGCCTGTTCGGTGTCCGCAACGTCCCCGACGACCAGCTTCAGCCCTTCTTCCTCGCCGAAGCGCCGCGCATCCTCTTCCCCTTCGCGCGCCGCGTCGTCGCCGATGCGGTGCAGGATGGCGGTTTCCCGCCGCTGCTGCTCGAACCGATCGATTTCCACGGCCTTTTCGCGCAGCAGGTTCAGGCGGCGCAATCCGAAGCGGCCGGCGAAGTCGCGGTCGGCCAGGCCTGAAACCCGTAACCGGGGCGAGCTGAGGGCTTGAGCAGCCTCGTCAAAAGCGTGGGGACGATCGGCGGGCTGACGATGGTCAGCCGCATTTTCGGCTTCGCGCGCGACATGCTGCTCAGCCGCATTCTCGGCGCCGGCGGCGTTGCCGATGCGTGGCAGCTCGCCTTTCAGCTGCCCAACATATTCCGCCGCCTGTTCGCCGAGGGCGCGTTCGCTGCCGCCTTCATCCCGCTGTTCAACCAGCGGATGACGAAGGAGGGCGACCACAGCGAAGCGCGCGCCTTCGCCGACGCGGTGCTCGCGGTGCTGATCCCGATCCTGATCGTCTTTTCGGCGTTGCTGCTGATCGTGATGCCGTGGGTGATGGGGCTGTTCGCGAGCGACGCGCTGCAGGCCGACGGCAAAACCTTCGACCTCGCCGTTCTGATGGCGCGCATCGCCTTTCCTTACCTGGCTTTCATGAGCGTCGCGACTTTGTTCGCGGCGATTCTCAACAGCCTGTCGCGCTTCGCCGCCGCCGCCGCCGCGCCTATCCTGCTCAACATCTGCCTGATCGGCGCGCTACTGCTCGGGCTGTTTACCGGCGATGGCGGCGAAGCCTCGAAAGCCGCGACGGGGCTTTATCTGGCGATCTCGGTTTCGCTTTCGGGCCTGTTCCAGCTCGCCTGGCTTTATTACTGGATCCGGCGCTCGGGGTTCCGCCCGGCGCTGCGCCGCCCCCGCCTCTCCCCCGATGTGCGCGAGATGGGGGTGCTGATCCTGCCCGCGGTGTTCGGCGCCGGCGTCTATCAGATCAGCCGCTTCATCGACCTCTTCTTCATCGCCACGCTGCCCGACAAGAGCATCACCTATCTCGCGATGGCCGACCGACTCAACCAGCTGCCGCTCGGGATCATCGGCATCGCGCTCGGCACCGCGATCCTGCCCGCGTTGTCGCGCTTCGTCGCGCAGGACGATCGCGACGGCGCCTCGCGCCTGCAGAGCAATGCGGTCGAGCTGGCGATGCTGCTTACCGTCCCCGCCGCCGTCGCGCTGTTCGTCGCGGGCCCCGCGATCACCAGCGCCTTCTATGTCGGCGGGCAATATAGCGTCGCCGACGGGCTCGCGACCGGCGCGGTCGTCGGCGGGCTCGTCGTCGGCCTGCCCGCCTACGTGCTGGTCAAGGTGCTCGTCCCCAATTTCTTCGCGCGCAAGGACACGCGCACGCCGGTGTGGACCGCGGCGATTTCGCTCGCGATCAACATCGCGCTCAACCTGCTGCTGATCCCGCGGTTCGGCATCGTCGGGCTCGCGCTGGCGGGCTCGATCGCCGCCTGGAGCAATGTGGCGATGCTGTACACGATCCTGCACCGCAAGGGGCTGTTCCGCCTCTCCGGCCGGGTGGCCGGGCGTATCGCCCGCATCGTCCTCGCCGCGGCGGCGATGGCGGCGGCGCTCTATTATGCGATTCCCTTGGCGGGCGACGCCTTCATCGGCGGGGTGTTCGAACGGATCGTCGCGCTCGGCGCGCTGGTGGGCACGGGGGCGATCATATTCTTTGGTTGCGCCTTCCTGTTCGGCGTGGTCAATCGCGACACCGTCGGCCAGCTGCGCCGGCGCAAACTCTAAAACTTCAGACGGGACGATCGACATGCGGACGCTATCGGGCATCCAGCCCACCGGAAATTTGCACCTCGGCAATTATCTGGGCGCGATCCGCAACTGGGTGCGCATGCAGGACGAGATGGCGGGCGACAAGCTCTATTTTCTTGCCGATCTGCACGCGATCTCGATGCCACACGTCCCGGCGGAACTCACCGCCAACACGCGCGCGATGACCGCCGCGCTCGTCGCCTGCGGGATCGACACCGACCGCTCGATCCTGTTCAATCAGGCGCGCGTCCCCGCGCATGCCGAGCTGCAATGGCTGCTCAACGGCACCGCGCGGCTCGGCTGGCTCAACCGCATGACGCAGTTCAAGGACAAGTCGGGCAAGAACCGCGAAAGCGCGTCGGCGGCGCTCTATACCTACCCCGTGCTTCAGGCGGCCGACGTGCTGCTCTATCAGACGACGCATGTGCCGGTCGGCGAGGATCAGAAGCAGCATCTCGAGCTGGCGCGCGACGTCGCGCAGAAGTTCAACAATGATTATGCGAGCGACGACGCGCCGGTGTTCACCCTGCCCGAGCCGATCATCCCGGCGGGCCTCGCGCGCATCATGAGCCTGCGCGACGGCGCCGCGAAGATGTCGAAGTCCGATCCGTCGGACATGAGCCGCATCAACCTGACCGACGATGCCGAGACGATGATGCAGAAGGTACGCAAGGCGAAGACCGATCCCGAGGTGCTGCCGTCCGAAGCGGCGGGGCTCGAAGGGCGGCCCGAGGCGCGCAACCTTGTCGGCATCTATGCCGCGCTCGCCGATACGAGCGTCGATGCGGTGCTGCGCGACCATGCGGGGCAAGGGTTCGGGGCGTTCAAGCCCGCGCTCGGCGAATTGCTGATCGAAAAGCTCGCGCCGATCAACGCGCGCTTCGTCGCGCTGAAAGACGATGCCGCGGCGCTCGACGCGATCCTCGACAAGGGCGCCGAAAAGGCACGCGCGCTCGCCAAGCCGACGCTCGACGCCGCCTATGCCGCGTTGGGGCTCTGCCGCTGACACCATGCTGATCGGCAAGCGGAATTTCTTGTTTTTGCATCTCCCGTCCCCATGTTTAGGGATGGAACCGCCGTGCGACGAAACGGGTTCAACCAAGGTTAAGTCGCGTCGGCATAGTCTATGGTATGAAAGCGCGGCATGAACGCGCACCCGAATCACGGAGCCAAGACGATGAGCAAGATCAACTTTCGGCGGCTGGGCCTTGCCGCCATAACGGGCGCAGCGCTCGCCCTCGCGGGCTGCGCGACGCCGTTCAAGGCCGATGTCGCGCGCTTCCAGTCGCAGCTTCCCGCACCGCAGGGCCAGAGCTTCACCGTCGAGGCGAGCAATCCCGCGCTGCAGGGCGGCATCGAGTTCGGCCAATATGCCAATATCGTCGCGGGCGAACTGACGCGCTACGGCTATCGCCCCGCGGCGAACGGCGAACGCGCCGATCTGATCGTCCGCATGGACTATGGCGTCGACAAGGGCCGCGAACGCGTCGTGTCGAGCCCCGGCTTCGGCGATCCCTGGTACGGCGGCGGCTGGTATGGCCGCGGCTTCTATCGCCCGGTGATCGTCACCGGCCGCGGCGGGCGCCGTTATGTCTATGGCTATCGCGACCCCTTCCTGTGGGGCGGTTTCGGGCCCGGCTGGGGCTATAACGACGTGTCGAGCTATACCGTCTATACGAGCGGCCTGAACCTCCAGATCGACCGTGCCGCCGACGGCTCGCGGCTGTTCGAAGGCCATGCCGAGGCGCAGTCGCGCGACAATAATCTGCAGGCGCTGGTCCCGAATCTCGTCGAAGCGATGTTTACCGGCTTCCCGGGCAATTCGGGCGAGCGGGTACGGATCACGGTCGCGCCGCCCGAAAGAGGTTGAACGACATTAAAGCCAAGCAAAAGGCCCGCCCTCCAGACGGAAGGCGGGCCTTTTCTTATGGCAATGGAAATGGCGGTTTTCGGCCGGTTGCTGCCCTCTCTTATATCGTCACCCCGGACTTGATCCGGGGTCTCGCTTGCGGTCGAAGCCAATGAGTGCGTAAAAAAAAAGCGGGATCCCGGATCAAGTCCGGGATGACGAAGCTGGAGAAGGCAGTGGCAGCTTTTCACCCCAAGCCGCCTCAACGTCACCGCGCCCAACGATGTGGATAATCCCGGGCACAACCCCGGGATAAGCCTGTGGGTCAGCTGTTGAGAGCGCGGCGGATCGCGGCGATCTCGGCGTCGAGTTCGCTGTCGGCGACGCGCAGCGCCTCGACCGTACGGACGGCATGGATCACCGTCGAATGGTCGCGCCCGCCGAAACGGCGCCCGATTTCGGGATAGGAACGCGGGGTCAGTTCTTTCGCGAGATACATCGCGACCTGCCGCGGGCGCGCGATCGCGCGGACGCGGCGCTTCGACGCCATTTCGGACTTGTCGAGCCGATAGTGCGCGCAGACCGCGCGCTGAATCTCGTCGATCGTGATTCGCGGGCGGGCACTGCGGACATTTTCGGCTAGCCGGTCTTCGGCGAGCGCGAGATCGACCGTCGTGCCGGTGAGCGCGGCATAGGCGAGCAGCTTGTTGAGCGCGCCCTCGAGTTCGCGGATGTTGCGCGTGAAATGCTTGACCAGATAGGCGACGACCGCATCGGGCACCTCGACCATCGGCATCGCGGCGAGCCGCTGGCGGATGATACGCTCGCGCAGGTCGTCCTCGGGCGCCTCGATGTCGGCGACAAGGCCGCCCGACAGCCGCGACAGCAGCCGCGCCTCGACCCCGTCGAGCATCGCGGGCGGGCGGTCGGCGGTGACGACGAGGCGTTTGCCCGCGGTCATCAGGTCGTCGATCGTGTGGAGCAGTTCCTCCTGCGTCGAATTCTTGCCGATCACGAACTGGAGGTCGTCGAGGAGCAGAAGGTCGGCGGCGCGCAGCCGCGCCTTGAACGCCATCATGTCGCCGCCGCGCATCGCGCCGACGAATTCGAGCATGAACTTCTCCGCCGACATCAGGATGATGTTCGCGGTCGGGTGCGCCGCGGCATAATCCTGCGCGATCGCCTGGAGGAGGTGCGTCTTGCCCTGCCCGGTGCCCGAGCAGAGGTAGAGCGGGTTGAACTGCGGCGCTTCGACCATCGCCATGCGGCGCGCGGCGTTGGCGGCGAGGATGTTGCTGCGCGCGACGACGAAGCGGTCGAACGACAGGCGCGGGTCGAAACCGAGGAGCGCGGGGTTGGCGGCGACAGGCTTCGGCGCGTCGAAACTCGGCAGCGGCGCGGCGGCGAGGTTCGCCGCGCGGTCGTCCGCCGCGGCGCCGCCGCGCACCATGACGCTGCGCACCGCGGGCAATTGCTGCCGCCACGCGAGTTCGAGCCGGTCGCCGAAGCGTTCGTTGATCCAGTTGGCCGAAAAGCGACTGACGGTTTCGAGCGTCACGACGCCCGACAGCGCGCAATAATCGGCAAAGCGCACGGGCTTGAGCCAATGGTCGAAGGTGCGGACGCCGAGGTCGCGGCGCAGCCCTTCGGCGACGCGCGGCCAGAGCGTGGCGGCATCGCCGTTCATCGCTCTGTCTCCTGCGTCATGCCCATGCCGATTGCCGCTCTCTGTCACGCCGTGCCGCCCCCTCAGGTCCCCTTTGCGCCGGAGGTTCGGGCGGCCGGCCACATGCCGATTCGTCGCCTGCGCCGGGCACAGGTTCTCATCCGGGCGAGGGGCCCGAAAGGATGCGAATCATGTCGATGTAGCGGCCGCCGGCGAAGGCCGACGACGCACCTGTCTAGTCAGGGCGCGGCGAGTCGATCAAGGGCTCGCCATGTAAAAATACTGAAATAAAAATCTTGACTCGCCGGGGCTACCGGAATCGCGTCAAAACGCCATTTTATCAGTTATTATCAAACGTTTATTTGTGACATTCCGAAGGCCAAACAACGAATCGCAGCAATTCCGTCACTTACCGCGCTGCAACACTATTGCCACTGGGCTGTCACAATATCGGGCGCAAAAAAAGACCCGCGGGCAAGATGCCGGCGGGTCCTTTTTGTTCCCTTTCGGGACGCGGGCGATCAGGCGATCGCGTTCACGCTCTTGGTCAGGCGCGAATATTTGCGCGCGACGGTGTTCTTGTGGAGCACGCCCTTGGCGACGCCGCGCGCCATTTCGGGCTGGGCAGCCTTCAGCGCGGCGGCAGCGGCGTCCTTGTCACCGGCGGCAACGGCCGTTTCGACCTTCTTCACCAGCGTGCGAATGCGCGAAACGCGATTCTTGTTCACGACGGTGCGCGCGGTGTTGCGGCGGATGCGCTTCTTTGCCTGCGGCGTATTGGCCATAAATTCCTCTAGTCTTTCAAACGGTCTACATGGTCGGAGCACAGCCGCAGCGGAGCAGCCGAATCGCGCGAAATGCAGCGAATCAATGTCCGGATGCGGCCGGTTCCGGACGACCGGACCCTGCTCGAAGGGTGCGCGCATAGCGATGAAGGGCGATTTGGTCAATGGCTTTGCGGGCAATATCCCGCATTATCGTTGGCATTTGGGGCAAAAGAAGGTCGACCGGCCCGATTGCACGATCCGCGCGATCGTCCCGCCGCATTCGCAAGCCTCGCCCTCGCGGCCATAGACGCGCCAGTCCTTCGCGAAATAGCCGAGATCGCCCTCGGGGCCGAGGAAATCGCGCAAGGTCGAGCCGCCGGCGGCAATCGCCGCGGTCAGCACCGCCTTGATCGCGGGAACGAGCGCCGCGAGTTTTGCCTTGGATATGTCGGGAGCGGGCTTCGTCGGCGCGATCTTCGCCATGTTGAGCGCCTCGCAGACATAGATATTGCCGAGCCCCGCAACGACCGTCTGGTCGAGCAGCATCGCCTTGATCGGCGCGCGGCGACCCGCGAAGGCTTTGGCGAGATAGGCGGCGTCAAAAGCATCCGACAACGGCTCGGGTCCCAGTGTCACGAAGGCGGGAAACAGCGTTAGCGGGTCGCCGCTTACCAGATCGACCGACCCGAATCGCCGCGGGTCGTGGAGGAAGAGCCGGTGCCCCGCGCCGGTTTCGAGCAGCAGATGGTCGTGCTTGCCGGCATCGCCGCCTTCGGTGCGCCAGCGCCCCGACATGCCGAGGTGGAAGATCATATGATCGTCGCGGTCGGTCGAGATCACGCCATATTTGGCGCGGCGCGACAGGGTGGTCACCGTCGCGCCCGTCAGGCGCTGCGCAAGATCGGCGGGAAAGGGGCGACGCAGGTCGGGGCGAAAGGTGATGACCGAGGTCAGCCGCTGGCCTTCGAGGAAGGGGGCAAGACCGCGCACGGTGGTTTCGACTTCGGGCAGTTCGGGCATATCGCGCATCGGGCTACGCGCCATTTGCCTGCACGGCAAGGCCCGGCTAAAGGCCGACGCAACACACCATCTCCCCCGCAAAGGCGCGCAATCCATGCCCACTCCCGACACCGTCAGCTTCGGCTATGAACAGGTCCCCGCGGGCGAGAAGACCGCGATGGTCGGCGAGGTGTTCAGCCGCGTCGCGCGCAAGTACGACATCATGAACGACGCGATGTCGGGCGGGATGCACCGCCTGTGGAAAGACCGCTTCGTGCGCCGCGTGAAGCCGCGCGAAGGCGAAGCTATCCTCGACATGGCGGGCGGCACCGGCGACATCGCCTTTCGCATGGAGCGCTTCGGCGCGAGCATCACGGTCGCCGACATCAACCCCGACATGCTCGGCGTCGGCATGGAGCGTGCAGCCGAACGCGGCATCGATACGCTCGTATGGTCCGAACAGAATGCCGAGAAGCTGTCCTTCCCCGACCAGTTTTTCGACGCCTATACGATCGCTTTCGGCATCCGCAACGTCACCGATATCCCCGCGGCCTTGCGCGAAGCGCACCGCGTGCTGCGCTATGGCGGGCGCTTCTTCTGCCTCGAATTCTCGACGAACGAATGGCCGGGTTTCGCGCAGGCATATGACGCCTATTCGCATCACCTCGTCCCCAGGCTCGGCAAGCTGATCGCCGACGACGAGGACAGCTATCGCTATCTGATCGAATCGATCCGCCGTTTCCCGCCGATGCCCAAATTCGCGCAGATGATCCGCGAAGCCGGCTTCACCGCGGTCAAGGTCGAGCCGATCCTCGGCGGGCTCGTCGCGATCCACAGCGGGTGGAAGGCTTGACCCGACCCGTCACCCATATCGTCCGCCTGCTGAAGTGGGGGCGCATCCTCGCACGCCACGGCGCGCTGCGCGGGATCGAAACCGCGCCGCAGACCCCGCCGGGGGTCAAGCGGTTGTGCCGCCTTGCGCGGCTCGGCACGAGCCAGCCGAAAATCCCCGACTATGCCGCCGCCTTCCAAGCGATCGGCCCCGCGGCGGTCAAGCTCGGCCAGACACTCGCGACGCGCCCCGACCTCGTCGGCGAAGAGGCCGCGCGCAACCTGCTGACGCTGCAGGACGCGCTCGCGCCCGTCGCCTTCGACCGGATCCGGCAGGAAATCGAGGCGACCTTCGAAGCGCCGCTCGAAAACCTCTATAGCGAGTTCGACCCCGAGCCCGTCGGTTCGGCGTCGATCGCGCAGGTCCACCGCGCGGTGACCACCGACGGGCGTCAGGTCGCGGTCAAGGTCCGCCGTCCGGGCATCGACAAGCAGTTCGCGCGCGACATCGAAACCTATGAATGGGCGGCCGCGCATCTCGAAGCCTTTGGCGGCGAAGCCGCGCGCCTGCGCCCGCGGCAGGTGATCGCCAATTTCCGCCGCTGGACCTTGCGCGAACTCGACCTGCGCCGCGAGGCGGCCTCGGCATCGGAGCTCGCCGACGCGATGACGGCGGTGCCCGAATATGAAGTGCCGGCGATCGACTGGGATCGCACCGCGAGCCGCGTGATGACGATGAGCTGGATCGACGGCGTCAAAATCTCGCACCGCGACCGGCTCGTCGCGGCGGGACACGATATGGAAGCGCTGGCGTCGAACCTCGTCCACGCCTTTCTGCGGCAGGCGATCGCCGAGGGGTTCTTCCACGCCGACATGCACCAGGGAAATTTGTTCGTGAAGGCCGACGGCACGATCGCCGCGGTCGATTTCGGCATCATGGGGCGGATCAACAGGCAGGCGCGCTACTGGCTCGCCGAGATCCTCTATGGGCTGACCACGGGCAATTATCGTCGCGTCGCCGAAATCCACTTCGAGGCGCAATATGTGCCCGATTATCACAGCGTCGAGGAATTCGCGACGGCGCTGCGCGCGGTCGGCGAGCCGATGCGCGGCAAGCCGGTGAGCGAGCTTTCGGTCGGGCAGATGCTCGACGGGCTGTTCGCGATCACGCGCGATTTCGACATGCAGACGCAGCCGCACCTGCTGCTGCTCCAGAAGACGATGGTGATGGTCGAAGGCGTTGCGACGATGCTCAATCCCAGGATTAATATGTGGGATGTCTCGGGCCCCTTCGTCAGCGCGTGGATTCGCGACGAACTCGGCCCCGAAGCCGCGCTCGCCGACGGGATTCGCGAGCAGGGCAAGACGCTCGCGCTGATCCCCGACATCATCCGCCGTCTCGACGCGCAATTGCCAAAGAAGGGCGCCGCCCCGCCCGCCCCGCCGCTGCCCGAGATCCCGCTGATGTGGGACAAGGGCGAGAAGCGCCGCTGGTGGCGCTATGCGCTGACCGCGCTGGCCGGCGCCGCGGCGGGGGCCGGCATCCTGACCTGGCTCGGCTGAGCCGACGCACGCGCGGCCTTGGTTACCGGACATTTACCCTAAATCATTAGGACCTGACCTCGACCAACCCCGGACGCGAAATCCGGACAAAACCGAGGTTTCATGCGCCACGACATCCTGATTGCCGATTCGCCGCTGACGATAGACGCGCTACCGCTCGAGGTCGCGGTCGTGGTGCCGACGCTCAACGAAGCCGCCAATGTCGAAAAACTGATCGCGAAACTGTCGGTCGTGCTCGCGGGGCGCGGCTGGGAAGTCCTGTTCGTCGACGATAATTCGCCCGACGGGACGAGCGAAATCGTCCGCCGCATCGGCCGCACATCGCGGCATATACGCATCGTCCAGCGCGTCGGCCGCCGCGGGCTGTCGTCGGCGGTGGTCGAGGGCGTTTTGGCGACCGCCGCGCCGATTGTCGCGGTGATGGACGGCGACCTCCAGCATAGCGAGGAGGCGCTGCCGCGACTGATCGACGCGATCGCCGATGGCGGCGCGGATATCGCCGTCGGCACGCGCTATGTCGCCGGCGGCGGGATCGGCGAATGGGACAGGGACCGCGCGCGGATGAGCCGGCTCGCGACGCGCGCCGGCCAGATCGCGCTCGGCACCGACGTCAGCGACCCGATGAGCGGCTTTTTCGCGATCCGCCGCGATGCCTTCGAACGCGCGCTGCCGCGCCTGTCGGCGATCGGCTTCAAAATATTGATCGACATATTGGCGTCGAGCCCCGCGCCGCTGAAGGTAGCCGAAATCCCCTATCAGTTCCGCACGCGCGAGGCGGGCGAGAGCAAGATCGGCGCGCGCGTCATCGCCGAATATGCCGAACTCATCGCCGACAAGACGATCGGCCGTTTCGTGCCCGTGCGCCTGCTCAAATTCCTGATGGTCGGCGGGCTCGGCGTGTTCGTCCATCTCGCCGTGCTGCGCACGATCCTCGGCGCCGGCAGCGCCTTCGTCACCGCGCAGACCGCGGCGGTGATGACGGCGATCGCCTTCAACTTCTTCCTCAACAACAGCTTCACCTATGCCGACCGCAAGCTGAAGGGCTGGCGCCTTATCGGCGGCCTTGCCAGCTTCTATGCGATTTCGGCGCTGGGCGCGGTGGCCAATATCGGGATCGGCACCTGGATGGCGGGGCATGACGAACGCTGGTGGGTCGCGGGGATCGCGGGGGTCGTCGTCGGCGCGATCTGGAACTTCGCCATGTCGTCGGCGCTGACCTGGCGCAAATGAACGCGGTGGCGCCCGGCTGGAACCGCTTCGCCGGGGTTTCGCGCCCGGTCGCGGCGGCCGTGGTGGGCCTGCTGGCGCTGCTGATGGCGTGGGGCGCGGTGGGCGGCGTCGGCGGCGACCATGTCGCGGTCGCCAAGCCGGCATCGGGGCATTTCGACGACCTCGTCGGCGATCATGCGCTCTACGCGCGCATCGCGCAGCGGGTGGCGGAGGGCGAATCCTATTATCCGGCGGCGGCGGCCGAACATCGCAGCGGCAATTATCCGCTGCGCCCCTTCGTGACCGTCCGTCTGCCGACGCTCGCCCACATCGTCGCCGCGCTGGGCGAGCGGAACACCATGCTCATCTTCCTGCTGATCGGCGGCGGGGCGATCCTTGCCTGGTACCGGCGATTGCGGACCGAGCCCGGCGTCCCGCGCTACGCCGCGATCGGCGCGCTGTTCGTCGCGGTCAATCTGTCGCAGCTCGCGGCGCGCGAGTGGCTTTATATTCACGAGGTCGCGGCGGGCGTCCTCCTCGCGCTTGCCCTCGCGCTCTATCGCCCCGCCCGCCCGTGGGCGACGATGCTCGTCGTCGCCGCGGCGCTGGCGATCCGCGAGACGGTGCTGCCCGTCGCGATGCTGTTCGGGCTGTTCGCGCTGATCGATCGCGACTGGCGCGCGGCGGCGGGCTGGCTGGCGCTTGGCCTCTGTTTCGCCGGGGGGCTTGCGGCGCATATCGCGGCGCTCGCCGCGGTCACGACGCCCGCCGACCCCGCGAGCCAGGGCTGGCACGGACAGGGGGGCTGGATCGCCTATCTGTCCTTCGTTCAAGCCTCCTCGATCCTTCGCTTTTTCGAAGGCTGGGCGGCCGCCTTGCTCGTGCCGCTCGCGCTGCTCGGCTGGTCGGCGTGGCGTTCGCGGCTGGGGCTCGCGATATTGCTGATCCAGCTCTTCTACGCCGCGCTGCTGATGCTCTTTGCGCGCCCGGCCAATTTCTATTGGGCGATGCTCGTCATCCCGACGCTGTTCATCGGCATCGCCTTCGTTCCCGCCGCGCTCGCCGCCCTGGCGCGTTCGCTGTGGCGCCCGGCGCGCGCCCTTCCCGCCGCCGCTTAGGCGTCCTTGAACTGGGGCGAGGAAGCGCATAACTGGGTGGCGAAGGAGACGGCGATGAATCAACCCCTGTCGATCGCCGCCCGCACCGGGCAGGCCCGCTACCGCTGATGGCCGCACCGCGCATCCTGCTGATCATCGGCGGCGGCATCGCCGCGTACAAGTCGATCGAACTCGTCCGCCTGCTCCGCAAGGCGGGCATGGTCGTGCGCTGCGTGCTCACGCGCGCGGGCGAGCAGTTCGTGACGCCGCTGACGCTCGCCGCGCTCAGCGAAAACAAGGTCTACACCCATCTCTTCGACCTGAAGGACGAGGTCGAGATGGGGCATATCCAGCTCTCGCGCGAGGCCGATCTGGTGGTGGTCGCGCCCGCGACCGCCGACCTGCTCGCGAAGATGGCCGCGGGGATCGCCGACGATCTCGCGACGACGCTGTTGCTCGCGACCGACAAGCCGGTGCTCGCGGCGCCCGCGATGAATGTGCGCATGTGGCTGCACGACGCGACGCGGCGCAATGTCGAGACGCTGCGCGGCGACGGGGTGACGGTGATGGAGCCCGACGAGGGCGAGATGGCGTGCGGCGAATATGGCCCCGGCCGCCTGCCCGAGCCCGACGCGATCAAGGCGGCGATCGACGCGGCTCTTGCCAACGCGCCCGCCGCCGTGCCGCTGACCGGCCAACCCGATTTCGCGCCCGCCACCCATCGCCCGCTGTTCGGGCGGCGCATCCTGGTCACCGCCGGCCCGACGCACGAGCCGATCGATCCGGTGCGCTACATCGCCAACCGCTCGAGCGGCAAGCAGGGTTTCGCGATCGCCGCCGCCGCCGCCGAAGCTGGCGCCGAGGTCTTGTTGATCGCAGGCCCCGTCCCGCTGCCGACGCCGCCCGGCGTGATCCGCGTCGATGTCGAGACCGCGGTCGAGATGGCGGCCGAAGTCGAACAAGGCCTGCCCGTCGATGCCGCGATCATGGTCGCCGCGGTCGCCGACTGGCGCGCCGCCGACACGCAGGCGCAAAAGATCAAGAAGGATGGCAGCGGACAGGTCCCGCCGCTCGCGCTCGCGGAGAATCCCGACATCCTCGCCAGCGTCGCGAAGAGCGCCGCGCGCCCGCCGCTGCTGATCGGGTTCGCCGCCGAGACCAACGATGTGATCGCGCATGCCGAGGCCAAGCTCGCGCGCAAGGGATGCGACTGGATCGTCGCGAACGACGTGTCCGCCGACCCGATGGGCGGCGAAAGCAACCGCGTGCATATCGTTAGCCAGGACGGCGTAGACAGCTGGGACCGGCTGCCCAAAGCGGCCGTCGCCCGCAAATTGATGGAAAAGATCGCCGATGAGCTCGAAAAACGTGCCCCTCTTGAAAGAGATTGAAATTGCCCTCCAGCGGCTGCCCAACGGCGGCGGCCTGCCCCTGCCCGCCTATGCGTCGGACGGTGCGGCGGGGATGGACGTCGTCGCGGCCGAAACGCTGACGCTCCGCCCCGGCACGCGCCATGCGGTTGCGACGGGCTTCGCGATGGCGATCCCTGCCGGTTACGAGGTCCAGGTGCGCCCGCGCTCGGGGCTCGCATTGAAGCATGGCGTCACCTGCCTCAACACGCCGGGGACGATCGACAGCGACTATCGCGGCGAAGTGAAGGTGATTCTCGCCAACCTCGGCGACGAGCCGTTCGAGATCAAGCGCGGCGACCGCATCGCCCAGTTCGTCCCCGCCCCGGTCCAGCGAGCCGCCTTTGCCGAAGTGACAACGCTCGACGAGACGGCGCGCGGTGCCGGCGGCTTCGGGTCGACCGGGATCGAAAGCGATGCGATCGACGAGACCGCGGCCACCGCGGGCCTCGCCTCGCTGTCGGGCATCAAACTGCGCTGACTGTGCTCAGCGACGCCGAACTCGACCGCTATGCGCGGCAGATCATCCTGCCGCAGTTCGGCGGTGCGGGGCAAGCGAAGCTGAAAGCGAGCCATGTCGCGGTGATCGGCGCGGGCGGCGTCGGCTGTCCGGCGATCACCTATCTGGCGGCGGCGGGGGTCGGCAAGCTGACGATCATCGACCACGACCGGATCGAGCTGTCGAATCTCCACCGTCAGCCGTTATTCACCGACGCCGATCTCGACGCGCAGAAAGCCGAGGTCGCCGCCCAGGCGGCGCGGCGGATCAACCCGCATGTCGAAGTCGCCGCGGTCGCCCGGCGACTGGACGATGCCAATGCCGAAACGCTGCTCGCGGGCGCGAGCCTGATCCTCGACGGCTGCGACAATTTCGCCACGCGGCTCGCGGTCAATCGAGCGGCGGTCGCGCTCGAAATTCCGTTGCTCAGCGCCGCGATCGGCGCCTTCGAGGGGCAGGTCGCGCTCTATAAGGGCTGGCGCGCGGGACACGCCTGCTACGCCTGTCTCGTCGGCAACGATCCCGACCGGCCGGGGATCAACTGCGCCGAAACCGGGGTGATGGGCGCGCTCGCCGGAATGATCGGCACGATGGCGGCGCTCGAGGCGGTGCGCGCGCTCTCCGGCTGGGGATCCGCGTTGACGGGGCGGCTCGCGATCGTCGATATGCTCGATCGCCGCTGGCGCGAGGTCGGCGTGCCCGAGGACCCCGAATGTCCGATATGCCAGGCCTGAACATCATCGTCGCGGTCGCCGAAGGGCGGCGGCTCTATGCGGCGCTGGAGGCCGGGATGGCCGCGGCGGCGCTCGGGCGCCCGGTGCGCATCTTCCTGCAGGGCGAGGCCGCGGCGCTGCTGCGCGCGCCGGTGTCGTTCGGCGGCGACGAAGCGCGCCGCGCGGCGGGCCAGCCCGACCTCGCCTGGCTGATCGAGGAAGCCGCCGCGATGGATGTCGCGCTGTTCGTCTGCCAGTCGGGCATGGCCCTCGTCGGCATGACGGCGACCGAGCTGGTCCCGCACGTCCGCGCCGCGGGGCTGGTCAGCTTCCTCGCCGACGTGGGCGCCGAGGACCGGCTGATCGTTTATTAAGCCCCGCTAGGGATTGTCGCAGACCTTGATCGCCTCGGGCTCGGGGCGTTTGCCCTTGGGCACGAACCGCGCGAGATAGCCGCCGGCGTGCTGTTTGTCGTCGTAGGAGACGAGCTTGTAGCCCACCGCCTGAAATTCGCAGACGAGCAGGCGGAAGGGCGTGCCGTGCTGCGCGATCGGGCGGTCGCCGTCGACGACGATCACCTGTCCGCCCTTGCGCAGCGCCGGGCGCAGCCGCCACAGGAAAGCGTAGGGTTCGCCGATCTCGTGATACATATGGACCATGAAGACGCGGTCGAAGCTCGCCGCGGGCAGGCGCGGATCGTCGACCGCGCCGAGTTTGAGCGAGACATTGTCGAGCCGCTCGCGCGCGACGCGGTCGGCAAGCCGCTCGATCACCTCGGGCATGATGTCCTGCGCGAGCACACGGCCATTGGCGCCGACGCGCTGCGCGAGGCGGACGGTATAATAGCCGTCGCCGGCGCCGATGTCGGCGACGGTCATGCCGGGGCGGACATCGGCCGAATCCATGACATCCTCGGCCTCGTTGACGCGGTCACGCGCTTCCTCGGTCGACCATTTGGTCGAGACCGTGGGCGCCACCGGCCGGTCGGCGGGCGGAAAGTCGCGCGCGCTTGTCGCGCGGTCGCCGTCGTCGCCCCATGGCGCCTCGCAGCCGCCAAGCAGCGGCAGGAGCGCGAGGGCGAGGGCAGCGAGCTTCATCAATCGATGTCCTCCACCTCGACCTTTTCGCCCGTCACCTTCTGCGAAAGGGCGGCAGCCATAAAGGGATCGAGCGCGCCGTCGAGCACGTCGCCGGGGGCGGTCGAGGTCACGCCGGTGCGCAGGTCCTTCACCAGCTGATAGGGTTGAAGGACATAGGAGCGGATCTGATGGCCCCAGCCGATCTCGGTCTTCGCCTGATATTCTCCGCTTGCCGCGGCCTCGCGCTTCTGGAGCTCGGCCTCGTACATCCGCGCCTTCAGCATGCCCATCGCGGTCGCGCGGTTCTTGTGCTGCGACCGGTCGTTCTGCGACGCGACGACGATTCCGGTCGGGATGTGGGTGATACGCACCGCCGAATCGGTCGTGTTGACGTGCTGGCCGCCCGCGCCCGACGCACGATAGGTATCGATCTTGAGGTCGCCCTCATTGATCTCGATCTCGATATTGTCGTCGATCACCGGATAGACCCAGACGCTCGAAAAGCTTGTGTGGCGCCGCGCCGAGCTGTCGTAGGGCGAGATGCGGACGAGGCGGTGGACGCCGCTTTCGGTCTTGGCATAGCCATAGGCATTCTCGCCCTTCAGCAGCATCGTCGCCGATTTGATGCCCGCCTGTTCGCCCGCCTGATATTCGACGAGCTCGACCTTCATCCCGCGCTTTTCGGCCCAGCGCATATACATGCGCTGGAGCATCTCGGCCCAGTCCTGGCTCTCGGTACCGCCGGCGCCGGCATGGACTTCGACATAGCAGTCGTTGCCATCGGCTTCGCCCGCGAGCAGCGCCTTGATCTTGTCTTCCTCGGCGCGCGCGGCGAGCGTAGCGAGCGAGGCCACCGCCTCGTCGACCATCGCCTCGTCGCCTTCCATCTCGGCGAGTTCGATCAACTCGGCGGTGTCGGCGCATTCGGTCTCGATCGCGCGCGTCGCGGTGATCGCCTCGTCGAGCCGGCGGCGTTCGCGCATGACCTCTTGCGCCGCCTTGGCGTCGTTCCACAGCGTCGGGTCCTCGACCTTCGCATTGAGTTCGTCGAGCCGCCGCACCGCGCGGTCCCAGTCGAGAAAGCGGCGCAGCAGCGCCAGCGCGGCGCCAATCTTGTCGATATGATCCTGCGCTTCGGCGCGCATGTCCTTGCTCCTGAATAATTTGGTTCGCCCTTAGGGCCTGTAAGGCCACAGGGGAAGGAGGTGCGCGGCTTCAGATGATGCCGCCGCGATCCTCCAGGAATTCGCTATCGCTGCGCCGGCCCGGGGTTTGCTGGACGGGCACGTCCTGCCGCCGCGGCGCCTTGACCGGCTTGATCTCTTCTTCGCGGATCGTCCGCCGCGGCTCGCTTTCGGGCTTGAACGCTTCCCAGATGATCGACGCCTTGGGGTCGGTGCCCGGCCAGGCGCCATAGACGCGGCGGCCCGACTGGCGATCGATGCGCACCATCCGCACGCCCTTCGGCGCCGAAAAGGGAATCGGCTGGCGATCGGCGAGCGCCGCGTGCGCGAAATCCTTGAAGATCGGCGCGGCATAGCTGCCGCCCTGGGCATAGCCGCCCATGCTGCGCGGCTGGTCGAAACCGATATACATGCCCGCGACGACGTCGGGGGTGCCGCCGACGAACCAGACGTCGTTCGGACCCGAGGTCGTTCCGGTCTTGCCGAACAGCGGGACATCGAGGTCGCGCAGGCGCACCGCGGTGCCGCGCTGGACGACGCCTTCGAGCATATGGACGACCTGATAGGCGGTGATCGGATCCATCAGCTGCTTGCCCGACTTGGCGAAGCGCGGCATCGGTCTGCCGTCCCAGTCCTTCATGTTGCAGCCCTCGCAGGGCTTCCAGTTCTTCGGAAAGATCACCTTGCCGCGGCGGTCCTGCGCATAATCGATCACGCGCGGTTTCAGCTCGCGGCCGTGATTGGCGAGCATCGCATAGGCGTTGGTGATCTTCTCGACCGTCGTCGACCCGGCGCCGAGCGCGGTCGAAAGATAGGGTTCGTGCTTGCCGATGCCCATGCGGCTGATCATCTCGACCACCGGCTCCATGCCGACGAGGCTCGCGGCGCGCACCGTCATCAGGTTGCGCGACTGTTCGAGGCCCCAGCGCATCGTGTGTTCGCCGCTGCCGCCCGAATTACCGAAGTTACGGAAGCATTTGTTGCCGAGCGCCGCGCCCTGATAGACGCAGAAGGACCCATCGACGATCATCGTCGCCGGGGTCATGCCGTTGTCGAGCGCGGCGGCATAGACGAAGGGCTTGATCGTCGAGCCCGGCTGGCGTTCGGCCTGCGTCGCGCGATTGAACGACGACAGCCGGACGTCGAAGCCGCCCTGCATCGCATAGATGCGGCCCGAATGCGGGCTTTCGACGACCATGCCGCCCGACACCTCGGGGATATTGCGAAGCGCATAGCGATCGCCGCCCGCCGATTTGACGACGATCAGATCGCCCGGGCGCAGCGCCGAAAAGGCGCTGCCGCCGGTCTTGCGATAGCGCATTCCCGCCGAACTCGCGGGAAGGCGTCCGGTGTCGCCGTTCGAAAAACCGATCCGCGCCTCGCCGCCCGATTTCGAGAGCACAGCGGCGACGCGCCAATTGTCGTAGTCGATGCCGATGAAGCTCGATGCGAGGCGGCTCTGCCACTCATCGTCGGCCTCGATCGTCGCGATCGGCCCCGACCAGCCTTTGCCGGCGTCATAGCGCTGGAGACCCTTGCGTAGCGCCATGGCCGCGGCTTCCTGCATTTTGCCGTCATAGGGCGTGCGCACCCAGAGGCCGCCGGCATAGACGCTATGAGGGCCATCCTCCGCCGTTTCGCCGAATTCGGCGATCAGCTGGCGCCGGACTTCTTCCATATAATAGCCGCCGACCTGCGCTACCGCGCGGTTGCCGCGGTCGGTGAGGCCAAGCGGCATCGCGCGTGCCGCGTCGCGCTGCGCCGCGTTGATCCAGCCATTGTCCGCCATCGCGCCGAGCACGAAGTTGCGCCGCGCCAGTGCCTCGCGCTCGAAACGCGTGCGGCCATATTTCTCGGGCGCCTTGGGCAGGATCGCGAGGAAGGCCATTTCGTGGAGCGCGAGCTGGTCGACATCCTTGTCGAAATAGGCGCGGCTCGCCGCCTGCACGCCGAAGCTGCGCCGGCCGAGCGGGATCTCGTTGAGGTAGAGTTCGAGAATCTGCTCCTTGGTCAGCGCGTCCTCGATGCGCATCGCAAGGATCGCCTCGCGCACCTTGCGGCGATAGCTGAGCTCGTTGGTGAGCAGCAGATTCTTCGCGACCTGCTGCGTGATCGTCGATGCGCCGACGGGGCGGCCGCTGCTCGAGAGGTTGGTGATGATCGCCGAGGCGATCCCCGGATAATCGATGCCGCCGTGGCTGAAGAAGGTCTTGTCCTCGGCGGCGAGGAAGGAGCGCACCAGGAGCTGCGGATATTCGCTATATTCGAGCTGGACGCGGCGTTCGCGGGCATAGGCGTGTACCGGCTTGCCCTCGCCGTCGCGGACCATCGTCGGCAGCGGGGGCTCGTAATCGCGAAGCTGGTCGACCGAGGGGAGGTCGCGCGCGAAAATCACCCAGATCAGCGCGATACCGAGCAGGCCCGCGAGCGCGAGATAGCCGAGCCAGCGGAACCAGCGCCGCGTCCACATGTCGCGCAGCCAGGCGATGACGGCATTGCCGTCGCGGCGGAGGCGAAGGCGGAAATCGGGCGGACTGTCGGCGGCCATATGCCCCCGCCTCTAAAGCCTGTGTCGCCGAAAGGGAAGCATGGTTGCGGCGAGGCGGGTTACGATGCGTTTTCGGTGAGGTCGAGCAGCGCCCGCCGCAGCATCGCGGCGACTTCGGCGAACATCGCGCCGGCCGCAACCCGGTCCTCCTCATAAAGCATTTCATCGACCGCAAAGCCGATCTCGACCGCGAGCCGCAGGCGCGGCCACAGCGCTTGGCGGTCGACGCGGGGAAGATGCTCGCAGCAGGCGTCCGCCAGCCGGTCGGCGACGTGCCGATGCGATTCGAGCCGGACGTGGACGAGTTGCGGCGATGCGTGGAGCGACCGCAATATCCACACCGCCCCCGGTTCGGCGCGCGTTACCGCGGCATTTTCGGTCAAAAGTTCGTCGATATGGTCGGCCATGGCGGCGATTCCGGTCGGCGCGTGGCGCGCGAGCCAGGCGTCGAGCACCGCGTTCTGGCGCTCCATCAACCGCCGCCCGAGCGCTTCGAGCACCGCATATTTGTCGCCGAAATAGCGGTAGAGCGCGGGCGGCGTCAGCCCGGCGCGCGCCGCGATCATGTTGGTCGATATCCGCTCGACCCCAACCTCGGCGAGCAATTCGCCCGCGACGTCGAGCAGGCGTTCGCGCGTCTGGCGCGCGCGGTCCTGCTGCGGCGGGCGGCGGGCGGCGACGCTCATCGCGCGCGGCCGCGCGCGCTGACCGGCCAGATGTCGACCAGCGTATCGCCGGAAACGACATGATAGCTGTCATAGAGATTCACCGTCGGATCGCAGTGCGGGACGGTCAGGCTGACGGGATCACCCGGCTGGAGCGCGTTTCCGATTTCGGGCGCGATCAGCGCGGCATGTTCGTCGCCCATGAAGGCGAAGAAGGCGGTTTCGGGCGCGCCGCGCTGGACCACCGCGACGCCGCCGTCGGTCGAGAGCGACTTGTACCCGGCGTCGATCGTCACGAGACTGCTGTGATTCGCACTGACGACACGCGCATCGACCGACAGGGAAACCTCGAATGGCACTTCGTCGGCGCCCGTGAGGTCGCAGTCGAGATATTGCTTGTCCATGAAGACGTAAGATCCCGCCTGCAGCTCGGTAAAGACGCCGAGGTCGAGGTCGATCCGGTGTGTGCCGGTGCCCGACCCGGTGATGAGGCCGGGCGCGAAACCCGCTTCGGCCAGCGCCGCGATCACCTGTTGCAGATAGGCAGTGCGTTCGACGATCGCGGCGCGGCGGTCGGCGTAGCTTTCGATATGCTGCTGCGACCCGCAGTAAAATTGCACCCCGCGATATTGAAGGTTGGCCGACCCGTCGATCGCGCGGGCCAGCGCGACTGCGGCCTCGGCCGAGGCAACGCCGGTGCGTGCGATGCCGGGGTCGATGTCGATGACGACATCGAGCTTTGCTTCGGTCTCGGCCAGCGCCGCGTCGATGCGACCCGCGACATCCGGATGATCGACCACCGCCATCAGCCCTTCGGCGGACGCCGCGAGCTTCGCGAGCCGCGCAATCGCGGCGGGCGCCGCAACGGGCGAGGTGATGAGGATGCCGGTCACGCCGCCCCCGGCCAGCACTTCGGCCTCGCCAATCTTGGCGCAGCAGACCCCGGCCGCCCCCGCCGCGATCTGGCGGAGCGCAATGTCGATGCTCTTGTGGGTCTTGGCATGCGGGCGCAGCGCAACCCCCTTGCTTGCGGTCAGCGCCGCCATCGCCTCGATATTGCGGGCGAGCGCGTCGACATTGAGGACGAGCGCGGGCGTGTTGAGATCGGCGCGCGAGCCTTGCCGGCCGATCAGATGCTCGTGCAATTCACGGTCGGTGGTCATGCGAACAAGGTCTCCAGATGCGGATTGAGAAATTTGCCGTGCGGGTCGGCGGCGCGGCGCACCGCAGTATAGCGCCCCGCCATCGGGTAGAGCGCGGTGACGTCCGCGCGGCTCAGCGTGTGACGTTTGGCCCAGTGCGGCCGCCCGCCGGCGCCGCGAAAGATCGCCTCGGCCGCGGCGAAGAGCTGTTGCCAAGGCATTTTCGCATATTGGTGCATCGAGATCGCGGCGACCGGACCGGCGTTCATCGGGCTCATCCAGATGTCGTCGGCGGCAACGGTGCGATATTCGAAGGGGAAGGTTACCGGCAGCCGTTTCTTGCGGATCCAGCCGACGACCTCACCCAATGTCTCGAGCCCGGCGCTGCGCGGCATCTCATACTCCATCTCCTCGAAGCGGATCGTGCGGTCGGACGGGAAGATGCTGTGCGCGGGCCCGCAGCGGCGGCCCGAAATGCCGCTTTTCATCATCAACCGCTGGAGCGAGGGCGTCAGGAACGGCAGCCGCACCGAAATGTCGAGGATACGCCGAAACGTCGCCTCCTCCATGTCGGTGGTGCTCGGCGGGGGATCGCAGGGATCGCAGAGGTCGAGCGTCTTGAGGATCACATGGTCGCTGTGCGGGAAGAACCAGAATTCGATATGGCGGTGTTGCTGCGCCAATTCGTCATAGCCTTCGTATATTTCTTCCCAGCGGCGCTTCTCGATCCGCTCCGCAAGGTGAAAGGCGGGGACGACCGCGACCTCGATTTCGGTCGCGACCCCGAACAGTCCGAGCGACAGGCGCTGCGCCTGATAGAGGTCGGCGTTGGTGTCGGCATCGCACCAATGCGCCTCGCCTTCGGCATCGACGAGCCGGAAACCGCGCGCGAAGGTCGATAAGGAACCGAGGTCGACGCCGGTGCCATGCGTCCCCGTCGCCATCGCGCCGGCGAGCGACTGCGGGTTGACGTCGCCCTGATTGGCGAGCGCCAGCCCCTCCTCCCACAAAGCCGCGGTCAGCCGGCGGATGCTCCAGCCCGCGGGAATGCGCGCGGTCCGGCGATCGGCGGCGATGTGGATCGCGCCCGCCATGTCGTCGAGACTGACGATCAACTCGCCCGATTCGCAAAGCGGCATGAAGCTGTGCCCGGCGCCGGTGACGCGCAGCTTGTGTGCGCTGCGGACGAGCATCGAAAGCTCGTCCTCGCTTTGCGCGCGGGCGACCTGCCCGCTCGCGGTGACGCTGCCCGACCAGTTGCTCCACGCCATGCTTCTCTCCCGACCAGCACCGCAAAGCTGGCGCCGGCCGAAAAGTTAGTCAAGACTATATTATTTATGTTCGAGCGCCCGGCGATAGGCCGTGGTCAATCTCTCGAGCACGCTCGCCGAATCGCCCCGCGGCGGCGCGCCGAGATGGAGCGTGCGCAGCTCGTTCATGAAATCGTCCCAGAGCATGGGCCCACCCTCCTCGAGCAATTCCTGACGGATCGACATCTCGTGCGTCACGGGAAGATGCCGCCGGCCCCAAGCACCCATCTGGACGAGGAGCGGCACGAGATCGATCGCCCGCTCGGTCAGGCTGTAGACGGCCTTCTGCTTGTGCGTCGGGTCGTCGGCCCTGGTGAGCAGCCCGGCCTCCACCAACCGCTTCAGCCGATCGGCGAGGATGTTCGAGGCGATCCCTTCGTCCGACCGGGTCAGCAATTCGCGGAAATGGCGGCGATTGCCGAACATGATGTCGCGGATGACGATCAGGCTCCAGCGGTCGCCGAGCGTCTCGAGCGTCAGGTTGATCGGGCATCCGGAGCGTTGGTTCGTCACGCATCTTCTCTAAGGCCGAACAAAACCGCTTGCAATATGAAATCAGATTTATTAGCAACGCACAACTGGTTGCAAAATACAATCACATTGGAGAAGGATGATGTCCAAGGTAAAGGTTGCCGCATTCAGCATCTCGCTCGATGGCTATGGCGCGGGGCGCGAACAGAGCTTGCAGGATCCCCTTGGCCGCGACGGCGAAAGGCTGCACGACTGGTTCGTTCCCACCCGCTCGTTTCAGAAAATGTACGATAAGGAGGAGGGGACGACCGGGGTCGACGATGATTTCGGCGCGTTGAGCTTTGAAAATCTGGGCGCGTGGATCATGGGTCGCAACATGTTCGGCCCGGTACGCGGCGACTGGCCCGACGACGAATGGAAGGGCTGGTGGGGCGACAACCCGCCCTATCATGTCCCGGTTTTCGTCCTGACGCACCATCCGCGCGCGCCTGTCACGATGGCGGGCGGCACGACCTTCCATTTCGTATCCGACGGGATCGAGGCGGCGCTCGAACGCGCGCGCGAGGCCGCAGGCGATCGCGACATCCGCATCGGCGGCGGCGTGTCGACGATCCGCCAATATCTGGAAGCACGCCTGATCGACGAACTGCATCTGGCGGTCACGCCCGTCCTGCTCGGCGGCGGCGAGAGCCTGTTCGCGGGTATCGACCTGCCCGAACTCGGCTATCGCGTAACGCGCCACGTCGCAGGCGCGGGCACGACGCATATGATCGTCAGCCGGGGCTAGACCGGCCCGGTCGCGGACATCAGCGCGCCACGTTGCGCCGCGCGAAATGGATCTGCACCGCCTCGCGAACGCCGCGCGCGACCTTTTTCTGGCCGGCGGCGGAGGCGAGAAATTCGACGTCGTCCTTGTTCGAGATGAAGCCGGTTTCGAAAAGCACCGACGGGGTGTCGGGCGCCTTCAGCACGATGAAGGAGGCGAAGCGGTGCGCGGTGGTGCGAAATTGGACCTCGTCGGACGCCTCGCGCTGGAGCAGCCGCGCGAAGTCGGCGGCGACGTTCATCGTCTCGCGCTGGGTAAGATCGAGCAGGATCGCCGACACATCGCCACTGTGCGCGCCTAGGTCGACGCCGTTGATGATATTCGCCTTGTTCTCGCGCGCCGCCAGCCGCGCCGCCTCGCGGTCGGAGGCGACTTCGGCCAGCGTATAGATCGACGCACCGTTCGCCTCCTGGTTCTCGGCCGCATCGGCGTGAACCGAGATGAACAGGTCGGCCTTCAATCGCCGCGCGATGCCGTAACGCTCTTCGAGCACGAGAAAGCGGTCGTCCGCGCGCGTGAGCGCGACGCGCACCCGCTTTGAGGCGAGCAGATCCTTGCGGATCGCGCGGGCGAGCGCCAGCGTGATGTCCTTTTCATGGCTGCCATCGTGCGGCGAGATCGCGCCGGGGTCGTGGCCGCCGTGCCCAGCGTCGATCACCACGAGCGGCAGACGAGCATCGGCGGGGCCCTCGATCGGTGGCAGCGCCACCGCCGGCTTGGGCTTTCCGATCGGGACGGTCACGCTGTAGCGTTTGTCTGGACGCTTGGCGCGGAAGCCGGTGAACGGCTGCAATTCGCCCCACGGGGCCCGCCATGCCGGTTCGAAATCGCCTGCCGATGCCGGGCGCGGGGCGACAGGGATTGCGCCTGCCGGCGCCGGCAATGCCGCCGGGGGGGCTCCGATGATGCCGATCAGGACGAGCAGCGGGCTCATGGCGCGTCTATGCCGTCCAAGGCGCGCGATGGTCCAGCCTTATTCGAAGGCGTCAGCTCTCGGGCGCGACAACAGGGTGAATCCGCCGTTCGCCATCGTGGGACAAAGGGACGTCGGCCGGGAGGGCGGGCGGCCGCGCAGCCGAATGGTTTTCTTGCAACACCTTGGCGCCATCCTATCTTTCTGGGGTGGTTGTGGTTGCCGTCGGCCTGTGCCGATGCTAGCACGCCATCACTGACGGCGTCGTTCCCGGTGCCGTCCGGCCTTTTGAGGGGAAGGCCTGCTCCGCAAAATTGCGGATCATGGCCGCCTTGGCGCCGGACATAACGGGAAGGACAAGCCTGCCGCCAGTCCACCCGGTTGACCGGACAGTCGGGGCGTTCGCTTGTACGCCCGCCCTGCCCGCCCGCTCATCCCGTAACAGGTTGATGCCGTATGAGGCTTGCCATGCCCTCTTTAGATCCCGACGCGGGCGCTTTCGCCCCGGCCGTCGCCGGATTTGAAGACCGCATGCGCGTCCAGGACCGGACGCAGGCTCCTTTCGGCAATAACGTCTTTTTTTCTTTCACCCGTATCCGCCGCGGCCTTCCGCAAGGAGGGTTAGCGGGATTTTTTGATGGCGCGCCGAGGCGCGCTTGGAGTGTATCTAATGACCACGCGCATGTTGATCGACGCGCGGCACCGGGAAGAAACCCGGGTCGCCGTCACCAAGGGAAACCGAATCGAGGAGTTTGATTTCGAGTCCGCCGAGCACAAGCAGCTCAAGGGCAATATCTATCTGGCCAAGGTGACTCGCGTCGAACCGTCGCTGCAGGCGGCGTTCGTCGAATATGGCGGCAATCGCCACGGCTTCCTCGCGTTCAGCGAAATCCACCCCGACTATTACCAGATTCCGAAGGAAGACCGCGACGCGCTGCTGCGCGAAGAGGCCGAACATGCCGCCGCCGCCGCGCAGCGCGCCGAGGAGGATCTCGACGAGCTTGAGGGCGATGTCGCCGACGTCGAATATCATGACGACGAAAACGGCGACGCCCCCGCCCCCGAAACCATCGGCGAAGATGGTGAAGAGGATGGCGAAGGCGAAAGCGGCGATGCCGAGGACGGCGAAGCCGAAGAAGGCGCCGAAGAAGGCAAGGATGGTCGCGGCGATCGCAAGCGCCGCGGCCGCGACGGTCGCAAGGGCGGCCGCGGACGTGGGCGTGGGCGCCGGGGTGACGACGAGGACGGCGAAAGCCGCATGTCGCTGCGCCGCCGCTACAAGATTCAGGACGTCATCCGTCGCCGTCAGGTGATGCTGGTCCAGGTCGTCAAGGAAGAACGCGGCAACAAGGGTGCCGCGCTCACCACCTATCTGTCGCTCGCCGGCCGTTACTGCGTGCTGATGCCCAACACGATGCACGGCGGCGGGATCAGCCGCAAGATTTCGAACGGCGCCGATCGCCGCAAGCTGAAGGCGATGATCGACGAGCTCAACCTGCCGCCGACGATGGGCTGCATCGTCCGCACCGCGGGGATGAGCCGTACCAAGGTCGAGATCAAGCGCGACTTCGACTATCTCGCGCGCCTGTGGGACGAGATTCGCGAAAACACGCTGGGGAGCTCGGCGCCGGCGCTGATCCATTCGGACAGCGACCTCGTCAAGCGCGCGATCCGCGACATCTATCACAAAGACATCGAGGAGGTGCTCGTCGAGGGCGACGACGGCTATAAGGCGGCGAAGCAGTTCATGAAGCTGCTGATGCCGAGCCATGCGCGCCGCGTGAAGCAATATGCCGACCCGGTATCGCTCTATCAGCGTTATGGCGTCGAGGATCAGCTCGCGGGGATGCTCAACCCCGTCGTCCAGCTGAAATCGGGTGGCTATCTGGTGATCAACCCGACCGAGGCCCTGGTGTCGATCGACATCAACTCGGGCCGCTCGACGCGCGAGCATAATATCGAGCAGACCGCGCTCAACACCAACCTCGAGGCCGCGCACGAGATCGCCCGCCAGCTCCGCCTGCGCGACATGGCGGGCCTCGTCGTGATCGACTTCATCGACATGGATCATGGCTCGAACGTCCGCAAGGTCGAGCGCGCGATGAAGGATGCGCTAAAGAACGACCGCGCGCGCATCCAGGTCGGCCGCATCTCGGGCTTCGGCTTGATGGAGATGAGCCGCCAGCGTCTGCGCACCGGCGTGCTCGAAGCTTCGACGCGCCCCTGCCCGCATTGCGAGGGCACCGGGCTTGTCCGCACCGCTTCGTCGGCGGGCCTCAGCGCGCTGCGCCTGATCGAAGAGGAAGCCGCACGCGGCAAGGGCAACAAGATCACCCTGCGCGCGAGCCAGGAGGCGACCTTCTACCTTCTCAACGAAAAGCGCCGCGAACTGCGCGAGATCGAGGAGCTTTACGGCGTCACCGTCGAGATCCTGCCCGACGGCGAGACCGAAGGCGCGCGCATGGCGGTCGAGGTCAGCGGTCCGCCGCCGGTCGCGCGCCGCAGCTTCGCTCCGATCGCGCCGATCGAGGATGACGACGACGACTATCCCGAGGAAGAAGAAGCCGAAGAGGAAGCCGCCGACGAGCGTCCCGCGCGCTCGCGCGATCGCGAAGAAGGCGGACGCGACCGCGAGGAGGGCGAAGGCGATGGCGACGGACGCAAGCGCCGCCGCCGCCGCCGCCGTGGCCGTCGTGGTCGCCGTGACGAAGAAGGCAATGAAATCGGTGAAGGCGGCGAAGGCGGCGAGGATCTCGATGGCGACAGCGCCGACGAAGCCGAGATCGAAGCCGACGTCGCGCCGGCCGAAACTGTCGAGGCCGCTCCGGAAGCCGACGCCGAGGAGGCCGAAGCCAAGCCGCGCCGCCGCCGTGGTGGACGCGGCCGCAAGAAGGCGGATACCGCGGACGTCGCCGACGAGGCGGTAGTCGAAGCCGAAGCGGCGCCGGCCGAAGTGATCGAAGCCCCCGAACCGGCCGCCGAAGAAGCGCCGGTTGCCGAGGAAAAGCCGAAGCGCAAGCGAGCGCCGCGCAAAACCAAAGCGGCAGCCGAAGCCGCGGCCGTCGACGCAGCGCCGGTCGCCGAAGCGACGCCCGAGCCCGAAGCCGAACCCGCCAAGCCCGCACCCAAGAAGCGCGCGAGCCGCGCCAAGAAGGCCGTCGCCGCGGAGGCCGCGCCCGAAGCCGCCACGGCGCGCGACGCCGAACCGGTCGCCGCCAATGGCGACGAGGGCGAGGAAGGTCCCGACGGCGAACCGCGCCGCGGCTGGTGGCAGCGCACCTTTGGCAATTAAACGGCGGCAATTGATCGTAGAAATCGCGAGCTGACCTTGCGTCCGCGCGACCTGCACCCCAATAAGCCCACATGGCTTCACTCGGGGTTCAGGCGCGCGGCGCAAGAAAGGCGGGGATGACCGCTTTCCCGCCGCAACCCGCGTCCGGGGCGCAAAGTCTGCGCCCCTTTTTCCGTATCCTACTGATCTTGTTCGCGATGTTCGCGATCACGATGCGCCCCGCGATGGCGCAATCGATCCTGCGCGACGCCGAAACCGAAGCGCTGTTCCAGGACATGATGGATCCGCTGCTCGTCGCGGCGGGTCTCCAGCCGGGGCAAGTGCGCGTGCATCTGCTCGGCGACCGCAGCATCAACGCCTTCGTCGCGGGCAGCCAGGACATCTACGTCTTCAGCGGGCTGATCGAAGCCGCCGACAGCGCCGAAGAGGTGCAGGGCGTGCTCGCGCACGAACTCGGCCACGTCATGGGCGGTCACGCGATCCGCGTCAACGAAGGCGCCAAGGCCGCCACAGGCATCTCGCTGCTCAGCCTGCTGCTCGGCGCCGCGGCGATCGCAGCGGGCGGCGGCGAAGCCGGCATGGGGATCATGATGGCGGGCCAGCAGGCCGCGCTCGGCAAGTTCCTCGCCTTCAGCCGCGTCCAGGAATCGACCGCCGACGCCGCGGGCGCGCAATATCTGTCGAAGGCCGGAATCAGCGGCCGCGGCAGCCTCGCCTTCTTCAAGAAACTGCAGAATCTCGAATTCCGCTATGCGGTGAAGCAGGACGACGATCAGGCCTATGGGCGCACCCACCCGATGTCGGGCGACCGCATCCAGACGCTGCGCGAGGTCTATGTCATCGACCCGGCGTGGAACAAACCCGCCGACCCCGCGATCGAAAAAAGATTCCAGCGGATCAAGGCCAAGCTTTCGGGCTATATGTCCGAGCCCGAGCGGACGCTGCGCAAATTCCCCGAGAGCAACAGCAGCATCCCCGCACGCTATGCGCGCGCCTATGCCTGGCACAAGAGCGCCTATCCGCAAAAGGCCCTGGCAGAAGTCGAGGGGTTGCTCGCCACCGACCCCAACGACCCCTATTTCCTCGAGCTCGAAGGCCAGGTGCTGCTCGAATCGGGGCGGCCCAAGGAAGCGATCCCCCCGCTGCGCAAAGCGGTTTCGCAGTCGCGTTCGCAGCCGCTGATCAGCGCGACATTGGGTCATGCGCTGATCGCGACCGAGGACGCCGCCAATTATGCCGAGGCGGAAAAGGTTCTGAAAACGGCGGTCGCACTCGACAACCAGAATCCGTTCGCCTGGTATCAGCTCGGCATCGTCTATGCGAACAAGGGCGATCAGGCGCGCGCCGCGCTCGCCTCGGCCGAGCGCTACAGTCTTGAGGGTGGACAGGCGGGGCTCGCGCTGCGTAATGCCGAAATGGCGATGCAGGGACTGCCCCAGGGCTCCCCCGACTGGATCCGTGCACAGGATATTTCGATGGTGGCTCGCGCCGAGGTGGAACGCGAGCGCAAACGGCGTTAGATTCAACGGAAACAAGCGGGGACCGCATCGTCAATATGATGCGCAAGGGCAACAAGTGACTGATAAAAAAGACGATTATTACCAGCCATGGCTGCGCGACCCCGCGCCCACGCCGGGCATGGGCGCGCCGACGCAAGGCGAAGGACTGGCGAAGCCGAAGGAAGAGCCCCCCGTCGGCATCGACCTGACGCGATATAGCAAGCCCGAGAAGCCGCGCGGCGAGCCGCTGGTGAAGCCCGAGGCGATCAAGGCGGGCGCCGCGAACCTGTGGGACCGCATCCGCGACGGCGCCGGGGCTTTTGCCGACTGGACCATCCGCGTCGGCGAACGCGCCGACGTCCCCGCACGCATCGAGGCGATGGAAATTCCGCGTCGCTCGCGCGAACTCGCCGCGAAAACCGGCGCCGTTACCGCGCGCGCCGCGCGCGCCGCCGGGCGCGGATCAGCCCGAGCGGGGCGCGCCGCGGCGAAGGCGAGCGGCGAGGCATGGGAGAAAATGGCGCTCGGCGACAAGGCCCGCAAGCTGTCGAGCGAGGCTGGACGCGGGCTCGGCGAGGTCGCGGACAAGACCAGGGCGGGGGTCGTCGATATAGCCAAGGCGGGCGGCGAAAGCCTGCGCGAGCAGTTGGGCGACGCCGCGACCAAGTTGCGCCCCGCGCCGCGCGAGGAACTTGCGCCGCCGCCGTCGGGACTCGAACAATTGCTCGCGCGCGAGGAGGCCGAAGCGAAGGCGGCCGCAACGGCGACCGCCGCGCCCGACCTGCCGCTGTTCGCGGGCGACGCCGCGATTCCGGCGATGGCGAAGCCCGCGCCCGAAAACGCGGCGAGCATGATGGAAGGCGACGACCGCTCGCCGATTGCGCAACCGGCAAAGATGTCCGGGGGCACCAAAGCCATGGCATCGCAGCGTTCGCCGCAAATCAAGGGGACCGGGATGGAAGGCGTTTCCACACGCATATGGGGCTTGGCGCTCGGCGGCCTGTTGCTCCTCGCCCTCGCCTTTTGGCTGGGCGGACAGTTCGGCGGCGGGATGAGCAAGAGCGAGGTCGAGGGCGTAGTCGCCGACTATATCAAGGCTAATCCGCAGATCATTCCCGAGGCGCTCGAAGCGCAGCGCGGGCGGGAAATCGCCAAGGCGATCGACGCGATTCGTCCGGCGCTCGAAAAACCCTATGCCGGTGCGTGGGCGGGCAACGCCGACGGCGACGTCACGCTCGTCGTCTTCACCGACTATGCCTGCGGCTTCTGCCGCGCGAGCGTGCCCGACGTCGACCGGCTGATCCGCGAGGACAAGCGCCTGAAGGTCGTGTTCCGCGAATTGCCGATCATCGCGCCGCAGAGCCGCGACGCCGCGATCATGGCGCTCGCCGCCGCGCGGCAGGGCAAATATGACGCCTTCCATCATGCGATGTTCGCGAGCGGCTCGCTCGACAAGGCGGCGATCGCCGCGGCGGCCGCAAAGGCTGGCGTCGTCACCGACGGTAGCGCCGATGCGACCGCGAACGAGGCGCTGTTCCAGCGCGAACTCGACAGCAACCTCGCGATCGCGACCCAGCTCCAGCTCAACGCCACCCCGACCTGGATCGTCGGCGATCAGCTGTTCCAGGGCCAGATCGGTTACGACGCGTTGAAACAGGCCGTCGCGAAAGCTCGCGCGGCGAAAAGCTGAGGCAGGCGGCGTTGGCGACCGTCACGCTCGACGAGGCGCTCGCCAACGCCCGCCAGCTTCTGAACGGCCAGCCCGCTGCCGCACTCGCGCAGGCGCAGGCGATCATCGACGAAGTGCCGACCTCGGCGGCGGCGCACCGGCTTGCCGCGCAGGCGCTGCGCGTGCTGGGCCGCGAGGAAGAGGCTGAGGCGGCCGCGCTCGCCGCGGTTTCGGCAACGGTTCACGATGAGGCGATGGTCGCCGCGGCGCTCGCGCTTTCCGAGAATCGCCTTCCCGATGCCGAGCGCGCGCTGCGCGGACGGCTGCGCGAGGATGCGACCGACGTCGCCGCGATCCGCATGCTCGCCGAGGTCGCCGGGCGGCTCGGGCGCTATGAGGATGCCGAAAAGCTGCTGTCGCGCGCCTTGCAGCTCGCGCCGGGCTTCGGCGCGGCGCGCGCCAATCTCGCGACGGTCTATTACAAGCAGAACCGCTTCGCCGACGCCGCCGAGGCGCTGGGCGCGGTGCTCGGCGACGATCCCGACAATCCTGCGCACGCGAATCTCCGCGCCGCCGCGCTCGGCCGCATCGGCGGCTATGACGAGGCGCTCGCGCTCTATGAAGAGCTGACCCGCCGCTTTCCCGATCATGCCAAGCTGTGGATGAGCTATGGCCATATGCTGAAGACGGTCGGGCGGCAGGACGAGGGCATCGCCGCCTATCGCCGCGCGCTCGCCGCCGATCCGGGGCTCGGCGAGATCTGGTGGAGCCTCGCGAACCTCAAGACGATCCGGTTTGGCGCGGAAGATCACGCTGCGATGGAGGCAGCACTTGTTGCGGCCGAACCCGACGGCGACGCGCGCGCCGACGACCGGCTGCATCTGCATTTCGCGCTCGGCAAGGCGTATGACGATGCCGGCGAATATGAGCCGGCGTTCGGCCATTATGCCGCGGGAAACGCGATCCGGTCCGGCCAGCTCGGCTATCGCGCCAGCGAAACGAGCGCCACGGTCGATGCGATCATCGCCGCCTGCACCCCCGACTTCTTCGCCGCGCGCGCCGGTGCCGGCGATCCGGCGCGCGATCCCATTTTTATCCTCGGCATGCCGCGCGCGGGATCGACGCTGATCGAACAGATTCTTAGCTGCCATTCGGCGATCGAGGGCACGATGGAACTGCCCGACATTCCCGCGCTTGCACTTGGGCTCGGCCGCGAGACGAAGCAGGACGGCCGCCGCTGGATCGAGGCGCTGGCCGAAACACCGCACGAGCATCTCGCTGAACTGGGCGCGGCCTTCCTCCAACGCACCGCGGTGCAGCGCAAGACGGCCAAACCCTTCTATATCGACAAGCTGCCGAACAATTGGCTCTACATCGCCTTCATCCGCCTGATCCTGCCCAACGCGAAGATCATCGACGCGCGGCGCGCGCCCCTCGACTGCTGCTTTTCCAATTTCCGGCAGCATTTCGCCAAGGGTCAGGCGTTCAGCTACGGCCTCGCCGATGTCGGCAGCTATTACCGCGACTATGTCCGGCTGATGGCGCATATCGACGCGGTCCAGCCCGGCCGCATCCACCGCGTGATCCACGAGGCCCTGCTCGACGATCCCGAGGCCGAGGTCCGCGCATTGCTCGCCTCGCTGGAGCAGCCGTTCGAGGAGGCTTGCATGAGCTTCCATGCCAACGCGCGCGCCGTCCGCACCGCGTCGAGCGAGCAGGTTCGCCGCCCGATCAACCGCGACGGCGTCGGGCAATGGCGGCCCTATGACGAATGGCTCGGTCCGCTGAAAGGCGCACTGGGCGACGTGCTCGCCGCCTATCCGGCCGTGCCCGCCGATTTCGGATAAGCGCGCCCGCGACAAAACGTTGCCTTTGGGCAACAGCCGGCGACATTTTCGACCAACGACCGCCGCGCCGCGCAACAAGACTTGCGCTTGGCCCACGCGCGGTCATTCTCCGTCACATGACTGTCATTTGAGGGGGATCTCATGCGAAAGCTATCGACAGTAGTCACGACCAGCGGCGCCTTTCTGCTCGGCAGCACGATCCTGTGCTCGTCGGGGACCGCGCTCGCACAGCAAACCAACACGAACGACGACCGCGACATCGTGGTCACCGCGTCGAAACGCGAACAGAATCTGCAGGACGTGCCGCTCGCGATCACCGCGATCGGCACCGAACGGCTCGACGAGCTTCAGGTCAAGGAATTTCAGGACGTCGTCAAATTCCTGCCGTCGGTGACGATCCAGACCGCCGCGCCCGGGTTCAGCCAGGTCTATTTCCGCGGCGTCGCGTCGGGCGAGAACGCCAACCATTCGGCCTCGCTGCCGACCGTCGGCACTTATCTCGATGAAATGCCGATCACGACGATCCAGGGCGCGCTCGACATCCATGCCTATGACCTTGCGCGCGTCGAGGCGCTCGCGGGGCCGCAGGGCACGCTTTACGGCGCGAGTTCGATGGCGGGCACGATTAAGCTCGTCACCAACCAGCCGGACACCAGCGGCACCTATGGCGAGGTCGGGGTCGAACTCAACAATGTCGCGCACGGCGATTTCGGCGGGGTCGTCGAAGGCTTCATTAACGCCCCGCTCGGCGAGCGCGCGGCGCTGCGCCTCGTCGGCTGGTATCGCCACGACGCGGGTTATATCGACAATATCCCGGGCAGCCGCACCTATCCGATCAACATCCCGACCGACACCGACGGCGACGGCGAGAATGACACGCTCGTCAACGCACCCGGCGACGACATCACCCAGACCAACGCCGGGCTCGTCGAGAAAAATTACAACGACGCCGACACCTATGGCGCGCGCCTTGCGCTCGGCATCGATCTCGACGACGACTGGACGCTGCGCCCGACGATCATGGGCCAGATCCAGAAAACGAACGGCAGCTATGCGCAGGAGCGGTCGAGCGCGGTCACCGACAAGCTGCAGACGGTCCAGTATAATCCCGAATCGTCGAAGGATAAATGGCTGCAAGCGGCGCTGACGATCGAGGGCAAGCTCGGCAATTGGGACCTGACCGTCACCGGCGGACACCTCCGCCGCAAGACCGATGTCGAGAGCGATTATTCGGACTATGCCTATTTCTACGACGCGCTCTATGGTTCGGCGGTCTATCTCTACGACAATGCCGGCGACCAGATCAGCCCGAACCAATATATAGAGGGCATCGACCGCTATCGGCGCAACTTCTTCGAAGCGCGCGTCGCTTCGCCCGCCGATGCGCGCATCCGCTTCATCGGCGGCGTCTTCTGGCAACGGCAGAAGCATAATATCGAGCAGCATTATGTGATCGACGGTCTGTCCGACGATCTCGAGGTTCCCGGCACCGTCGACAATATCTGGCTGACCAAGCAAATCCGCGTCGACCGCGACTATGCCGCGTTCGGCGAGGTCAGCTTCGACATCACCGACCAGCTGACGCTGACCGGCGGTGGCCGCGTGTATAAATATGACAACAGCCTCGTCGGCTTTTTCGGCTATAACAACCCCGGATTCAGCAGCAATCCGGTCTACGCGTGCCAGGGGCCGGCGGTGGTCGACGGGTCGCCCTGCACCAACCTCGACAAACGGACGAAGAAGACCGACTTCATCCACAAGCTGAACCTGACCTACAAGTTCAACGACGATGCGCTCGTCTACGCGACCTGGTCGCGCGGCTTCCGTCCGGGCGGCATCAACCGGCGCGGATCGCTCCCGCCCTATGGATCGGACACGCTCGACAATTATGAATTCGGGTGGAAGACGAGCTGGGGGCCCGTGCGCTTCAACGGCGCGATCTATCAACAGGACTGGAACGACATCCAGCTCTCCTTCCTCGGACTCAACGGGCTCAGCGAAATCCGCAACGCCGGTATCGCGCGCATTCGCGGGGTCGAGCTCGACCTCGGCTATCGGCAGAATGGTTTCTCGATCAACGCGGGGATGAGTTATAACGACGCCGAAATCCGACGCGATTTCTGCGCGATCGCCAACGACGCCTTCGACTGCACCCTGCCGGGTGCCGACGGCGCCGACAATGCGCTGCTCGCGCCCAAAGGCGCCGGCCTGCCCATCACGCCGAAGTTCAAGGGCAATATCGTCGCGCGCTACGAATTTCCGGTCGGCGACCTCGGCGCGCATATCCAGTTCGCGGTTAATCATATCGGCAAAAGGCGAAGTGATGTCCGCACGCTCGAAAACGGTATCAAGGGGATGTTCGACGCCTATACGACCGCCGACATCAGCGTCGGGGTGAAGGGCGAAAACTGGAAGGCCGAGCTTTTTGCGACCAATTTGTTCGACAGCAACGGCACCATCAATGCCGGCGTCCAGTGCCTCGAAACCACCTGCGGCGATCCCGACGGGATCACCGCGAACGGCGGCGTCTTCTATGACACGGTCGTTCGCCCCCGCCTGATCGGGATCAAGGTCAGCAAGGAATTCTGACCGGGTGAGTGATATTTTGACCGGTAGCGAAAGGCCGGGCCGCAAGCTCGGCCTTTCGATGTGTATCGCGCTCGTCATGGGCAATATGATCGGGTCGGGCGTGTTCCTGCTCCCCGCCAGCCTCGCGCCGTTCGGCTGGAACGGCGTCGCCGGCTGGGCGATCACCATCGCGGGGGCGCTCGCGCTCGCTTTCGTCATCGCACGGCTGACCGTCGCATTTCCGGCGGCGAGCGGGCCGACGGGCTTCGTCGAACGCGCCTTCGGGCGCGTCCCCAGCTTCATGATCGGCTGGGCTTATTGGGTGTCGGTGTGGACCGCCAACGTCACGCTCGCGGTGGCGAGCGTCTCCTTTCTCAGCCTCTTCGTTCCCGCGATCGGCGATCATATGGCGATCTCGACGATCGCGCTGATCTGGCTGGTCACCGCGATCAACTGGCAGGGCGCGCGCGCGGCGGGGCGCTTTCAGATCGTCACACTCGCGATCAAGCTGATCCCGCTCGTCACCATCGTCGTGCTGATCCCCATCGCCTTCGGACGCGGCGAGCCCGTGGCGATCACCCCCTTCCCCGCCGAAGGCCTGTCGTTCGCCGCGGTCAGCGGTTCGGCGATCCTGACTTTATGGGCGCTGCTCGGTTTCGAATCGGCGAGCGTCGCCGCCGACAAGGTCGCGAATCCGACGGTCACCATCCCGCGCGCGACGATCATCGGCACGCTCGCAACCGGCCTTCTCTATCTGATCGTCTGTTCGGCGATCGCGCTGATGCTCCCCGCCGCCGCGGTCGCGACGTCGGAAGCGCCCTTCGCGCTGTTCGCCGAAACCTATTGGGGGCACGGCCCCGCGGTGTGGATCGCCGCCTTTGCCGCGGTGAGCGCGCTCGGCGCGCTCAACGGCTGGACGCTGATCCAGGCCGAACAGCCCGCGCGGCTTGCCGAACAGGGGCTGCTTCCCGCCTGGTTCGCAAAGACGAACCGCCACGGCACCCCCGCCGCGGCGTTGCTGCTGTCGAGCGTCATCGCGACCGTCTGCGTCATCCTCAACAGCAGCAAATCGACCGCCGAAATGTTCACCTTCATGGCGATCCTCTCGACCTCGGTGACCTTGTGGCTCTACCTCGCCTGCGCCGCGGCGGCGCTGCGCTTGCGCGTCGCGATCCCGGTCGCGCTCGCAGGGCTCGCCTATGCGATATGGACGCTGTGGGGCGCCGGGATCGGCGTCAGCGCGATGAGCCTGATCCTCATGGTCGCGGGCCTGCCACTCTACATCTGGACGCGGCTGTCAACGCCAGCGGGGCGCGAAGAAACCCCGGTCGCGTAGGATCACCTGCGCGGCGTTGTGCCCCGGCGCGCCGGTGACGCCGCCGCCCGGATGCGTGCCCGCGCCGCACATATAGAGGCCCCGCACCGGCCCGCGATAACCGCCGTTGCCGAGCACAGGCCGCGCGGCCCACAGCTGGTCGAGGCTCATATTGCCGTGCATGATGTCGCCGCCGACGAGGCCGAACTTACGTTCGAGGCCCTTGGGCGACAGGCGCGTCTGCGCGATGATGTTGGCGCGGAAACCCGGGGCGTGCTTTTCGACCGTGTCGATGATGCAGTCGGCGGCGGCTTCCTCCTCATCATCCCAGTTGCGCCCGTCCGGAAGCTCGGGCGCGAATTGCTGGCAGAAGAGGCTCGCGACATGCTGGCCCGGCGGCGCGAGGCTGTCGTCGACGGTCGAGGGGATCAGCATCTCGACGATCGGCGCCTTCGACCAGCCATGCTGCTTCGCATCGAGGAAGGCGCGGTCCATATAGTCGAGCGTCGGCGCGAGGATGATCCCCGACTGGTGATGCTCGCCAGGTTCGGGGAGGCAGGTGAATTTCGGCAGTTCGCTCAATGCGACGTTCATGCGGAAAGTGCCGCTGCCTGCCTTGAAGCCCTTGATCCGGCGCTGGAAGTCGGCGGGCAGGTCGCTCGCGTCCATCATCCGCTCGTAAAGCAGTTTCGGCCCGACGTTGGCGATCACGCGCGCCGCGGCGATTTCCTCACCGCCGGCGAGCTTGACCCCGACCGCCTTGCCGCCGTCGACGAGCACCTTGGCAACCGGGCTTTCGAGGCTGATCTCGACGCCCAAGTCACGGCAGACCTTCGCCATGATCTCGGTGATCCGGCCCATTCCGCCGACGCTGTGGCCCCACGCGCCCTTCTTGCCGTTTACCTCGCCGAAGACGTGGTGGAGCAGGACATAGGCGCTGCCCGGCGTGTCGGGGCTCGCATAATTGCCGACGACCGCATCGAAGCCGAACGCCGCCTTGACCGCCTCGCTTTCGAACCAGCTGTCGAGCATCGTCCGCGCCGACTTGGTGAAGAGGTCGAGCACGTCGCGCTGCTGTTCGAGGCTGAGCGTCCCGAAGCGCCGCCCCTGCCGCGCGCCGTCGAGCAAGGTGCGCAGCCCCTCGCCCACATTCGGCGGCACGCGCAACGCCAGATCACGGAGCAGTTCGGCGACATTTTCGAGCGCGTCATAATAGGCAGGCAGCACTTCGGCGTCGCGCGCCGAGAATTTGCGAAACTCGGCCTGCGTGCGTTCGAGCCCGCCGCCGAGTTTCAGATAACCGCCATCCTGCTGCGGCAAGAAATTGCTGATCGGCCGCTCGATCACGCGATAGCCGTGATCGACGAGTTTCATGTCGGCGATCACCTTGGGCTGGAGCAGGCTGACCGTGTAGCTCGCCACCGAATTCCTGAAGCCCGGTGCGAATTCCTCGGTCACCGCGGCGCCGCCGACGACGTCGCGTGCCTCGACGATGCGGACCTTGAGCCCCGCCTTGGCGAGGTAGAAGGCGCAGACGAGGCCATTGTGGCCGGCGCCGATGATCAGCGCGTCATAGGCTTTGGTCATGAAAATTCTTTCGCAAGCGGGGACTGGACATGCTGACGGCCGAAGCCGAGGCCGAGGACGCGGCCGGGAATGCGGCGCAGAAAGGGGATGCGGTCGAGCAGGCGGACCGCGAGCGGCACGCGCGTGATCTCGCCGCGCAGCATCGGTTCGATGATATTCCGATGCGCGAACCGCTGAAGCCCCTGCATCCGCGTCGTCGGCGTCCAGCGCCGCTCCTGCACCTTGGCGAGCAGCGGATCGGGGCCGGCTCCGGCGGCGAGCGGCGCGGCGAGGATGTTCGCAGCGGCAACGGCATCCTGCACCGCGAGGTTGATCCCGACGCCGCCGACCGGCGACATCGCGTGCGCCGCATCGCCGATCGCGAGCAGGCCGGGGCGCGACCAGCGCGTCAGCCGGTCGAGCGCGACCGAAAGCAGTTTGACGTCGTCGAAGCTTTCAATCGCGCCGATCCCGGCGGCGAGGCCCGGCGCGATCGCGACGATCTCGTCGCGGAAGGCGGCGATGCCGCGCGCCTCGATCGGCGCAAAGCCGCCCTTTTCGATAATCCGCGCGCATTGCCAATAGTCGCCGCGCGGGATCGCGACGACCATGCCGCCCTTGTCGATCGTGCCGAGCGCGACTTCGGACATATCCATTCCCGCCGGGACCGGAATGCGGAACCAGAGCACGTCCATCGGCGCACCCAGATCCTCGAGCGGCAGTTCGGCCGCATCGCGCAGGATCGAGCGGCGCCCGTCGGCGGCGATCACCAAACGCGCAGGCAGGGTCTCGCCGCTCGCGAGCGTCACGCCGTTGACGCGCCCGCCATCGTCATAGGTCAGCCCGGTCGCCTCGGTCGACATGCGCAGCTCGAAGGTCGGATAGCGCCGCCCCTGCCCCGCGACGAAATCGAGCAGATCCCATTGCGGCATCATAGCAACGAAGCGCGCCGCGACCGGCAGATGCGTCATCGTCGCGATCGTATATTGCTGCCCGAGCAGGTTTAGTGTCATCGTGTCGATCGCCGCGTGCGGTTCCTTGAGCAGTTCTTCGAGCAGCCCGATGTCGTTGAACAGTTCGAGCGTCGAGGGATGCACCGTGTCGCCACGGAAATCGCGGAGAAAGTCCTTGTGCTTTTCGAGCACGGTCACGCGGACGCCGGCGCGCGCGAAGAGCAGGCCTGCGACCATGCCCGCGGGTCCGCCGCCGACGATGATGACTCGATCGCTCATCAATTCCTCTCCTCTCGTACCAAGCGGTTAGCGGCTCCACCCCGCCGGCGGGGCCTGCTCCTGCCGTGCTTCGGGGATCAGCTCGCGCATCCGTGCGCAGAAATGCTTGAGGCAGACTTCCTTGTCGCTGAGCGGCCCCATCGAGAATGTCTTCGACGCCATCCCTTGCTGGACGCGCGTGATGAGCGCGGTGTCCTCCGCATTGACCTGGCGGTTGATACGCCAGTTCAAATAGCGGGCGGCCTTCATCTCGCGGCGCGCATCGGGAAGGACATAGCTGATTTCACGGATCAGACAGCTCGTCGGCCCGGTCGGCAGCCACTGCATGAAATCGACCTGGTCGGGATAGATGTCGAAGGCGACGTTGGGCCAGAGCTTGAAATAGAGCCAGTGGCGCTGGTTGGCCTCGGGCAGATGGGGGACCGGCGGCAGCAGCCGCTGATACATGCGTTCGGACCAATTGGCCGACGGCCGGTCAATCAGGTCGCCCCACATCCGGTCGACGCGGTCCTCGGCCTCGACGCCATAGCTTTTGCCGAACAGGCGCGTGAGGCCGGGGTGCGCGACAGGGATGTGGAGGCCGTCCGAATAATTGTCGCCGACATTCTTCCAGTTGACCTCGCGCGGGCGCAACGTGACGCGGCCGAGCGCGCCAAGTTCTTCGAACCGATAAGGCTCGATCATCGCTTCATAGGGCGCCATCATGCTCGCGACCGACGGGCCGCCATCGTCGTCGAGCCGCACGAACCAGAAGCCGCGCCATTGTTCGAGCCCGACGGGAACGAGCCCCGCCTTGCCCTTGTCGAGCGTTGGGTAGCTCGCCGAATCGGGCACGCCGGTCAGCCGGCCGTCGAGTTCGTAGGTCCAGGCGTGATAGGGGCAGACGAGCTTTTTCGCGCAGCCCACCGCGCCATCGACGAGGCGCGAACCGCGGTGGCGGCAGACGTTGGTGAAGGCGCGCACGATACGGTCGGTGCCGCGCACGACGATGACGCTTTCGCCGCAATAATCGATGCTGTGCCAGTCGCCGGGGTTCGGGATGTCGCTGTCGTGGCACACGACCTGCCAGCTTGGTCGGAAGATGCGGTCGGTCTCGGCGGCGTGGAAATCGGGGTCGCTATAGGTCCAGGCGGGGAGCGACCAGCCGTCGAGCGGGTCGATGCTCTGGATGTTGTCGAAGGTGTCGCGCAGCGTTGCCATGATCGGGTCCTTGTTATACATGTGTATAACAATATGACCGCCGCTCGCCAAGCCTTTACGCGCGAAAGCGCCGATGCCCGCCGGGCAGACCTGATCGAGGCGACCGCGGCGTGCCTCGCCGAACATGGCCTTGCGGGGACGAACGTGCGCGCGATCTGCGCAAAGGCCGGCGTGTCGCCGGGGCTGCTCCGCCATTATTTCGGCGGCATCGACGATCTGATCGCCGCGACCTATCAGGCGACGAGCGACCGGATGGACGCGATTTTTATCGGCGCGGTCGAGGCGGCGGGCCACGATCCGCGTGAGCGGCTCAAGGCTTATCTGACCGCGAGCTTTCGCCCGCCGGTGACCGACCCCGAATTGCTCGGCGCGTGGACCGCCTTCTGGGCGTTGGCGCGCAGCGACGCGCGCATGGCCGAAATCCATGCGGAAAGTTACGCGGGCTATCGCGCGCGGCTCGGCGAACTGCTTGCCCTTTGCGGAGCAGCCGACGCCGGGCGGCTCGCGATCATGCTGACTGCGATGGTCGACGGGCTGTGGCTCGAATTGTCGCTCGACCCCGAAAGTTTCGGCGCCGAAGCGGCCGCCGCGATGGTCGAGCGCGCGGTCGCCGCGCTCGTCTGATCCCTATTTCGACAGGTCGCGCAGCAAACTGTCCCAATGCGCGAGCGCGGGGGCGATCGCGTCTACGGGCACGCGTTCGTTGAGGCCATGCGCGAAGCTGTCGCTCGCTTTCGAGAAGAGGCCCGCGACGCCGTAGCTCGGCACGCCCTGCGCCCGGAAATGATAGCTATCGGTGGCGCCCGCGCTCATCGACGGGATGATCGGCAGGCCGGGCGCGCGCGCATGCACCGCCTTTGTCACCGCCGCCATGACATCGGGGCGCAGCGGCGAGGCGTCGCTGGCGCTGGCGTCGGGATCGGTGTTCACCTTGACCGCGGGATCGGCGATGATCTTTTCGAGCTCGGCGCGCACCGTTTCGACCGGCACACCGGGAAAGATGCGGCAGTTGATGTTCGCAGTCGCGCGCTGCGGCAGCGCATTTTCGGCATGGCCGCCCTTGACCAAGGTGGGCACGCAGGTGGTGCCGATCTGGCCGACATATTCGGGCTCGGCGCGGATCGTCGCGATCGCCGCGGCGTCGGCGGGATTGGCGGCGAAGGCCTTCAACGCCGCGCCGATCTTTCCGCCGACCTGGTCGGCGACGATCGGCATGCCGACTTTGGTCAGCTCGTTCTGCTGCGGCGTGAAACGATAGGCGCCGACCTTGGCGAGCGCATTCGCGAGCTGGACGATCGCATTGACGTCCGAAGGGCGCGAGCTGTGGCCGCCGGGGTTGGTGACTTCGAGCGTGAAGTCGGCATAGGTCTTCTCGCCCGCCTGCAGCCCATAATATTGCGGCTTGCCGTCCTCGGCGATCAGCCCGCCGCCGCCGTCGCCATTCAATGCGAAGTCGGCATTCTTATATTTGGCGGCGAGCGCGCGCGTCGTCGTCATCGAGGTTTCCTCGTCGCCCGACAAGAGCAGGATGATCGACCGCTTCGGCTTGAAGCCCTCCTTCTTGAGTGCGGCCATCGTCGCGACCATCATCGCGATGTCGAACTTGTTGTCTTCGGACCCGCGCCCGAAAATATAGCCATTTTCCTCGACCGGCACGAAGGGGTCGCGCGTCCAGTCCTTGGGGTCGGCCTCGACGACGTCCATATGGCCGAGCAGCACGATCGGCTTTTGCTTGGTCGTGCCGTGGAACGTCGCGGCGAAGGTCGCGGTCTCGCCCATCGGGGTGATTTCGATGTCGCTGTCGGCATAGCCCGCCGCCTTGAGCACGCCGGCGTAATAAGCCGCGAGTTCGGGCACCTTGCCGCGGCCCTCGACCGTCGGGATCGCGACGCTGTCCTTGAGGATTTTCTTCGCCACCGCGGGGTCGGCGGGCTTGGCGTGGACGGGCGCGGCGGCGAGCAGGGCGGCGGAAGCAAGCAAGGCGGAAGCAAAACGCATATTATTGACCCCTTTTGAGTATTTCTGTTCGTCCGTTCGGGCTGAGCTTGTCGAAGCCCCGTCCTTTTCCCGGCCATGCTGGAGGAAGAACGGCCCTTCGACAAGCTCAGGGCAAACGGAATTTCATACGGCCGCCTTCCACCCCTTCGGCGCGGGCGTCTTGGGCTTGTAGCGGCAGAGGTCGGCGACCGGGCAGCGCCAGCATTCGGGGGTGCGCGCCTTGCAGATGTAGCGGCCGTGGAGGATCAGCCAGTGGTGCGCGCCGACGCGGAAGGGTGCGGGGGTTTCCTTGTCGAGCTTCTTTTCGACAGCCAGAGGCGTCTTGCCGGGGGCGAGGCCGGTGCGGTTGCCGACGCGGAAGATATGCGTGTCGACCGCGAAGGTCTCCGCCCCGAAAGCGCAGTTCATTACGACATTGGCGGTCTTGCGCCCGACCCCGGGAAGTTCGACGAGCGTGTCGCGGTCGGCGGGGACCTCCCCGCCATAGTCGCGGACGAGGATTTCGCTGAGCGCGATGACATTCTTCGCCTTCGCATTGAACAGCCCGATCGTCTTGATGTGCTGCTTGAGCCCATCCTCGCCGAGATCGACCATCTGCTGCGGCGTCTTCACGTCCCGGAACAGCGCCCGCGTCGCCTTGTTCACCCCGACGTCGGTCGCCTGCGCCGAGAGCACGACCGCGACGAGCAGTTGATAGGTGTTGCCATATTCGAGCTCGGTCTCGGGGCTGGGGTTGAGCTCGGCCAGACGGCGGTAGAATTCGAAAATATCGGCCTTTTTCATGCGCGTCAGTTGAGCCCCAGCACCTGCGGCATCGTGTAGCGGCCGGGCTTCTGACGGATCAGCCACAACGCCGCGCGCACCGCGCCGCGCGCGAAGATCATGCGGTTTTCGGCGCGATGCGAGAGCGTGATCATTTCCTCGGGGCCCGCGAAGATCACGTCATGGTCGCCCGCGACGGTGCCGCCGCGCAGGCTCGCGAAACCGATCTTGCCATGCCCGCGCGCGCCGGTGAGGCCGTCGCGGCCGCGCTCCGAACATTTGGCGAGGTCGATGCGGCGCCCCTCGGCCGCGGCCTGGCCCAGGAGCAGCGCGGTGCCGCTCGGCGCGTCGACCTTGTTCCTGTGGTGCATCTCGACGATCTCGATATCATATTCGCGGTCGAGCCGCGCCGCCGCTTCGCGCACCAGATGCGCGAGCAAAGTGACGCCGAGCGAGGTGTTGCCGGTCTGGAGCACAGCAATATCCCGCGCGGCATCGTCGATCAGATAATGGTGGCGCTCCTCGAGCCCCGTCGTGCCGATAACGATCGGCTTCTTTGCCGCGACGCATGCGTCGAGCGTCGCTTCGAGCGCGGCGGGCGAGGAGAAATCGACGAGCACGTCGCTTTCGCTCGCGAGCCGGACGATATTGCCGCCGCGATCGACGCCGCAGCTGCGCTGTCCCGCCTCGGAGATCGCGGCGGCGAGCGCGACGCCCATCCGCCCTTCGCTGCCGATAATGCCGATGCTGGTCATGACCCAAATCCCCGTTCGCCCTGAGCCTGTCGAAAGGGCGGCTCTTGCTATACCGCCGCTTTGAAGGAAGAACGGTCCTTCGACAAGCTCAGGACGAACGGAGTTAGAGTGTCCCCTATCCAGAATATCGTCATCCTGACCGGCGCGGGCGTGTCCGCCGAAAGCGGCATCGACACGTTTCGCGACGCGGGCGGATTGTGGGAACAGCATCGCGTCGAGGATGTCGCAACCCCCGAAGCCTTTGCGCGCGATCCCGACCTGGTGCTGCGCTTTTACGACATGCGGCGCGAGGCGATCCAGACCAAGGAGCCCAATGCGGCGCACCGGGCGCTGGCGCGGCTCGACGCCGAATGGCCGGGCGCGCTCTTGATCGTCACGCAGAATGTCGACGATCTGCACGAGCGCGCGGGGGCGAAGCGGCTGCTCCATATGCACGGCGAGCATCTGAACGCCTGGTGCACCGGATGCGATGCGCGCAGCCCGTGGACGGGACCGCTGCTGGACCGCCCCGGCTGCCCCGCGTGCGGCGCCGCCGGGAGCCTTCGCCCCGACATCGTCTGGTTCGGCGAGATGCCGTACCGGATGGACGACATCTATCACGCGCTCAATCGCGCCGACCTGTTCGTGTCGATCGGCACCTCGGGCGCGGTCTATCCCGCCGCGGGCTTCGTGCGCGAGGCGCGCGCGGCGGGGGCGAGGACGCTTGAGCTCAATATGGAGCCGAGCCAGGGGAGCCACTGGTTCGACGAGGCGCGGCACGGGCCGGCGACGGCGCTGGTGCCGGCGTGGGTGGAGGAGGTGTTGGGCGGGTGAGGGGCCCGTGCGATATTGCAGGGGCGGGTTTCGGCCGAACCTAACCGTCGCCCCCGCGAAGGCGGGGGCCGCTGTCGGTTTATGCAACGGCGCCGGGTAAGGCCGCTAGCGGCCCCCGCCTTCGCGGGGGCGACGGTTATAGGAAACGTCCGCTTCCCACCCCAAAGCCGCCCTTGCCGTCGCTACCTCCGCGCCGCGAAGAAGTCCCGCAGCAGCGCCGCCGCCTCGGCTTCGCCGATTCCGTCGTAAATCTCCGGCCGGTGATGGATCGTCGGCTGCGCGAAGGTGCGCGGACCGTGGACGACCGCGCCGCCCTTGGGATCGTCGGCGCCGTAATAGAGGCGCGCGATGCGCGCGTGGGCGATCGCGCCGGCGCACATCGCGCAGGGTTCGAGCGTGACATAGAGGTCGCAGCCGTCGAGGCGTTCGTTGCCGAGCTTCGCCGCCGCCATGCGAATCGCGACGATTTCGGCGTGCGCGGTCGGATCGTGCGATTCGCGCGGGCGGTTGTGGCCTTCGGCGATGATCTCGCCGTCCTTGACGACCACCGCGCCGACGGGCACTTCGCCCCATTCGGCGGCGATACGAGCCAGATCGAGCGCGCGGCGCATCGGTTCGGGGAGGGAAAACGCGGGCATAAAAGCGCCCTATTCGCTTGACGAATCTCCGGCAAGCCGATAAGCGCGCGCCTTTCCCGGCTCACTCCGGTCCTGTTATGCCCGATTTGTCGGGAAGCACCCGGACGCCGACCTGAAATTTTTTGACGAGGACGAAGACCATGTCGCGCATCTGCGAACTGACCGGTAAGGGCCGCCAGGTTGGCCACAATGTCAGCCACGCCAACAACAAGACCAAGCGCACCTTTCTGCCCAATCTGCAGAATGTGACGTTGCTGTCGGACGCGCTCGGCAAGGGTGTGAAGCTGCGCGTGTCGACCCACGGCCTGCGTTCGGTCGAGCACAACGGCGGCCTCGACAACTGGCTGCTGAAGGCCGGCGACGACCAGCTGTCGGCCGGCGCCCGCAAGGTGAAGAAGGAAGTCGCGAAGAAGCTGGCCGAAAAGACCGCTTAACGCTCCTTCGAATTGCCGATGCAATCAGGCCGCCGGATTACCGCGCGGCCTTTTTGCTGTCCGGCATCCTTTTGGGCGGCAAATCGACCAGTTCGAATTGCAGCAGCAGGCTGCGCTGCCAGATGTTGAAATTATTGTCGGCGACGAGCCAGAGGAAAGTGCGCCCGCCTTCGACCGACACCGCCCCACCCTCGTAATTTTCGGCGAGCGGTGCGGGAATGCGGCCGATCGTTCGCGATCGTACGATGCTGTCCGCCTCGATATCGGTAGGATCGAGGATCGACAGGATCGTCGTGAACACCGGATCGAAGCCGAGCCGCCGGTGGACGAGCAGGATGCGCCCGTCGGGCAGCGGCGCGGCGTCGCTGACGAGCCCGCGCCCGTCCGACGCATAGAAGAAGTGGATCGGCGCCGGGCCGGGTTCGGCGGGATCGCCGGTATAGAGCAGCCCCTCGCGCCCGCGCGTATCGTTGTCGGCATCTTCCGAAAGGACGAGCGTGCGGCCGTCGCCGAGGCGCACCATCGCTTCGGGGCCGCGATTCGAGGGCCAGCGCGGAGGGGGGAGCTTGCGGCGCGCCTCGATCGCCGCGAGGTCGGCGTCCAGTCGCCAGATTTCGTTGATTCCCTCCAGCGCGATCCAGCTTTTGCCGCTGGCGGAATCGACGAACATCGCCTCGGCATCGATCATCGACTTGCGTGCCGGGCGGCCGTAGGGGGTCGGTAGCGGCCGAATCCGGACATCGGAAACCGCTCCCCGCGAATCGAGCGTCAGGCGCGTCCCATAGCCATTGTCGCCGACGAGCTGAAATCGGTCCGCTCCGATCCGCGCGAGCGCCGAGAAGCCGCCGAAGCGGCTGTGCGGGCTGACGAGGTGCCAGCCGCGCACGAAGCGCAGCGCGCCCTCCTCCTCCGGCGCGAACGCGACCGGGCGCGCGGCGGCGCTTTCGGTCAGGTCGACTTCCGGAAAGCGCATCACGGTTCCCGGCATCGGCCCGAGCGCGGCAAAGATCAGGGCGGCGGTGAGGAGGCGGCGCATCGCGGCGGGGTTAGGGTGCCGCCAAGCGAAAGGGAAGCGTTTCGGCGCCCGAAGCTGAACGGCAGCCAACAATGATGTTCAGGCTTCGCTCAATGCGAATCGGGCAAAACATGATCATCGACCACAGCCCCGAAGGGCCAAGTGACGAAAGAAGGAGAAAGACGATGAAAAAAATGGTGACTCTCTCGATCGCCGCCCTGATGTCCACCGCGACGCTGGGCTTGGCAACTCCCGCCGCGGCGCAGAACGGCTATTACGACCGCGACGGCTATTCGAGCTATTACAGCGGCTATGACCGCGACGACCGTCGTTATAACCGCTATGACCGCCGCGATTATCGCCGCGACCGCCGCGACTATCGCAATGACCGTCGCTATTACCGCGACAACCGCCGCCATTATCGCCAGTGCGACAAGGGCACCGGCGGGACCGTGATCGGCGCGATCGCGGGTGGCCTCGCCGGTCATGAAATCGCGGGCCGCGGCGACCGGACGGTCGGCACGATCATCGGCGGCGCCGTCGGCGCCCTCGCCGGCCGCGCGATCGACAAGGGGAATGACGGCTGCCGTTAAGGGGCAGTCCCGACCCCCAACAACTTTCCTCTCCCCCTTCCCCCCGTCCGGCCCCGCGCCGGGCGGGGTTTTCTTTGCGGGCGGCCGTCCCCGGGGCGGGGGCCTTGCCATGCGGGCGCCGGAAGCCTAGGTTCGCCGCCAAGTGCACGTTCGCGGTTTTGCGGGCGCGTGAGCAGACAGGTAATAATAGCCATGCGGCAAATGGCAGCGCCATCGCGGCGACCGCCGCGGCCCGGCCCGGCGGATAAAGGACGAAAAGCGGGTAGCGCCGAGCGCCCCGTGCCGATCGCGCGCCCGCGCAGCTATGCCGCGATCGACCTTGGCACCAACAATTGCAGATTGCTGATCGCGCGCCCGCAAAATGGCGAGCTCGTCGTCATCGACGCCTTTTCGCGCATCGTGCGGCTGGGCGAAGGGCTGCACGGCACCGGCCGGATCAGCGACGCGGCGATGGACCGCACCGTCGCGGCGCTGGCGATCTGCGCCGACAAGCTGCGCCGCCGCCACGTCTCGCTGTCGCGCGCGGTCGCGACCGAGGCGTGCCGCCGCGCGAGCAACGGCGAAGAGCTCGCCGATCGCGTCCGCCGCGAGACGGGCATTGTGCTCGACATCATCTCGGCCGCCGAGGAAGCGAAACTGGCGGTGCTCGGCTGCCACAATCTGATGGAACCCGGCGACGGTCCGGCGCTGATCTTCGACATCGGCGGCGGATCGACCGAGTTGATGCACGTCGAGGTTGCGGAGCATGACGTCAAGATCCACGACTGGATCAGCGTGCCGTGGGGCGTCGTATCGCTGACCGAGCACGCGCCGCTGCCCGAAGACAGCCTCGCGGGCCGGCAAGCCGCCTATGCGCATATGCGCCAGGTGACGCGCGACGCCTTTGCCGCCTTTGCGGCGCGCGCCGAACGCTTTGCCGGCGAGCCGCTGCGCCTGCTCGGCACCAGCGGCACGGTGACGACGCTCGCCAGCGTCTTCCTCGACCTGCCGCGCTACGACCGGCGCGCGGTCGACGGCCTCGTCGTCCCCGCCGACGCGATGCGCGACATCAGCCGCCGCCTCGCCGACGCGAGCATCGCCGACCGCGCCGAGATCGCGTGCATCGGCCGCGAGCGCGCCGACCTGGTCGTCGCGGGCTGCGCGATCCTCGAGAGCATCATCGACCTGTGGCCCGCCGCGCGCGTCGGCGTCGCCGACCGCGGCATCCGCGAAGGCATCCTGCGCACGCTGGCGATGCAGGGCCGCGACATACCCGTCACCCGCCGCGAGTATCGCAAATGAGCGGCAGCGGCGGCAAAGGGGGCGGGCGCGGCGGGCTGCACGTGCGGGTCAAGACCGCGAAGAAGCGCAGCGTGTCGTCGACGCGCTGGCTGCAACGCCAGTTGAACGACCCCTATGTGCGCCGCGCGCAGGCCGAAGGCTATCGCTCGCGGGCCGCATACAAGCTGATCGAACTCGACGAGAAATTCGGTTTCCTCAAGAAATCGCGCGCGGTGGTCGATCTGGGCATCACGCCGGGCGGCTGGTCGCAAGTCGTGCGCAAGGCGAACCCGCGCGCGCGCGTCGCGGGGATCGACCTGCTTCCTTGCGAACCGATCGAGGGGGTCGCGATCCTCGAGATGGATTTCATGGACGACGCCGCGCCCGATAAGCTGATCGAGGCGCTGGGCAGCGCCCCCGACCTCGTCATTTCGGACATGGCGGCGAACACCGTCGGCCATCCGCAGACCGACCATCTGCGCACGATCGGCCTCGCGGAAACCGCCGCCGATTTCGCGGTGCAGAATTTGCTGCCCGGCGGGGCTTTCGTGGCGAAAGTGTTCGCGGGCGGCGCCGACCGCGAATTGTTGACTTTACTAAAGCGATACTTTTCAACGGTAAAGCACGCCAAGCCGCCCGCCAGCCGCAAGGGGTCGCCCGAACTCTATGTTATCGCGCAAGGGTTCAAGGGCCGGCAAGATGGCAGCGAGGCGGAAACCGAATAAGGGTCGAACCGGGGGAGAATATTGATGGGCAAGTCGAGGCGGCCGGTAGCTGCGCTAACGCTCGCGGCTTTGATGCTGGCGTCGTGCGGCGGCGACGGAGGAACGCTGGGCAGCGGCCCGGTCACCGTCACCCCGACGCCGAGCCCCACACCAACCCCGACGCCCAATTGCGCACTCGCCTCGCGCCAGGCCTTTGCCAAGGCGGTGATCGACGAATGGTATCTGTTCCCGAGCGACGTCGCGAGCGCCAATCCCGGCGCCTATAGCGATGTCCAATCCTATATCGACGCGCTGGTCGCTCCGGCGCGCGCGCTGAACAAGGATCGTTTCTTCACCTACATCACCTCGATCGCCGAAGAGAATGCCTTCTTTGATAGCGGATCGAGCGCGGGGTTCGGTGTGCTCATGGCCTATGACGCGGTCAATCAGCGCATCGTCATCGCCGAAGCCTATGAAGGCGCGCCGGCCTTTGCGGCGGGGATCGACCGCGGCACCGCGATCGTCGGGATCGGCACCAACAGCGGCAATGTGCGCACCGTCGCGAGCATTGTCGCGGCCGAGGGGACCCAGGGACTCACCGACGCGCTCGGCCCGAACGACCCGGGGGTGAGCCGCGTGCTGCGTATCACCGACGCGGCGGGCACGCGCGACGTCACCGTCGCCAAGGCCGACTATGCGCTCGACCCCGTTTCGGACCGCTATGGCGCCAAGATCATCAGCGAGGGCGGCCGTAGCTACGGCTATCTCAACCTGCGCACCTTTATTTCGTCGGCCGACAACCAGCTCGGCGCCGCCTTTGCCGATTTCCGCGCGCAGGGCGTCACCGACATCATCATCGATTTTCGCTATAATGGCGGCGGCCTCGTTTCGACGGCCAATCTGATGGGCGACCTGATGGGCGCGGGACGCGCGGGCCAGCTCTTTTCGCAGACGCGTTTCCGGCCGAGCAAGTCCGTCGAGGACGAGGAGCATCGCTTCGCGCCAGGGGCGCAGTCGATCGCGCCGACGCGGATCGCCTTCATCGGCACCGGGTCGACCGCCTCGGCGAGCGAACTAGTGATCAATTCGATGCTGCCCTATCTCGGCGCCGATATGACGCTGGTCGGCAGCAATACCTATGGCAAGCCGGTCGGCCAGATCGCGCTCGACAAGGCCGAATGCGACGACCGCATGCGCGTCGTCGCATTCGCCACGGGCAACGCAAGCGGCCAGAGCGACTATTACGACGGGCTGGCGCCGAAGATCGCCAACAGCTGCGCCGCGAACGACGATCTGGGCTTCCCGCTCGGCGACCCGCGCGAGGCGTCGATCCGCGCCGCGATCGACTTCCTCGCGGGCAACGCCTGCACGACGCGGATCGCCGACGCGAGCGCGCGCACCGCGTCGCGCGACCGGCGTTTCGCCATCGCGGCGCCGCCCACGATGCTGGTGCCCGACCGCCCGAGCGCGGCGCAGCGCGAATTGCCGGGGCTGTTTTAGAGATCGTCGTCCCCGCGAAGGCGGAGGGCCGCCATCGGCCTAGAGCATCGTGCGTTTGATATGATCCGTTCGCCCTGAGCTTGTCGAAGGGCCGTTCTTTCTTTTCGCGCCGCAGAAAAAGGACGGTGCTTCGACAAGCTCAGCACGAACGGGTGTTGGATGATGCAGATTTCGCCCACAGCGTTCGCTCAAGGTTGCCAGCGGCCAGTTAAGGGTTGGACATGCCCCCGGCATGTCCAAGGATTGTCCGGGGGACAATCCGACCCTTCACTCCTTCGCGGGGGCGACGGAAAACTCGCTCCAGACGGTGATTGACCGCCGCCCCCGAACCGGGCTAACGGCCGCGGCAAGCGACAGGTTCTCCGGCGACGGGGACTAAGAGGGAACGGGAAAACCCCGGCTGCCCCTGCAACTGTACGCGGCGAGCCATCGGCCATACGCCATTGGGACCCCGGTCCCGAGAAGGCGGCCGACCGGCGCTGACCCGCAAGCCAGGAGACCTGCCCGTCGCCGTCGTCTTTCGCGCGGACAGGGTGTGCCGGGCGGACGGGGGTGAACCCGCATGACGACAAAGCTGGCTGCGCAGGCGCGCGGGCGATGTCGTGCGTCCCCGAAGGACGACCGATCGGCCGCGCGCCTGGGCGGCATTGTCGATGGGTTTGTCCAATGTTCAAAGCGATTTTCCGAAGTTCGATCTGTCTCGCCGCCGTCGCGGCTTCTTCCACCGCGTCCGCCGACGAAGCGGCGCATGCGGTCGCCGCCGATGCCGACAGCATCATCGTCACCGCGACGCGCGCGCCGCTGACGCTCGACGAGATTCCGTCGTCGGTCGCGGTGCTCGACAAGGAAGCGATCGACCGCGCGCAGGATATCGGCGTCACCGAATTGCTGCTCCGCACGCCGGGGATCAGCGTGTCGCGCAACGGCGGTTACGGCACCTCGACCTCGCTGCGCATCCGCGGCGCCGAGTCCGAACACACCGTCACGGTGATCGACGGGGTCAAGCTCAACGATCCGTCGTCGACCGGCGGCGGCTTCAACTTCGCCAACCTGCTCGCGGGCGACATCGACCGGATCGAGGTGCTGCGCGGGCCGCAGTCGATCCTGTGGGGCAGCCAGGCGATCGGCGGCGTGATCAACATCGTCACCGCATCGCCCGAAGGCCCCCTCGAAGGCAGCTTCGACCTCGAGGCGGGGTCGCGCCAGACGGTCAGCGCGCGCGCCGCGATCGGCGGCCGCACGGGTCCGCTGAGCTGGCGGATCGGCGGCCAGCGATTCGCGACCGACGGCATTTCGTCGCACGCCGAGGCGTTCGGCGGGATCGAGCGCGACGGCTATCGCAACAGCAATGTCTCGGGCCGCGCCGAACTGGCGCTCGCCGACAATCTCAGCGCCGAGGTGCGCGGTTATTACTCCGGCGGCCGCGTCGAGTTCGACGGCTTCAACACCGACAGCAACGACTATGGGCTGAACAAGGAATTCGTCGGCTATGCCGGGCTGAACTTCGACCTCGTCGGCGGGCGGTTCCGCAATCGCATCGCCTATGCCTATACCGACACCAACCGCGACAATTTCAACCCCGACCGCGAACGGCCGCGCAGCTTCGAGGCCGATGGCAAGAACAAGCGCTGGGAATATCAGGGCAGCTTCGACGTCAGCGACCGGATCACCGCGATCTTCGGGGTCGAGAATGAGCGGTCGAACTTCCGCAGCCGCTCGCCGTCGGCGTCGCTCGCCACCCCGCTTCCCGATTTCGTGCGCGGCAAGGCCGAAATCACCAGTGCTTACGGCCAGCTCAGCGTCGAACCGGTCGATGGGCTGACGCTGAACGGCGGCGTCCGCTACGACGATCATAGTCGCTATGGCGGGCAGACCTTGTTCGCCGCGGGCGGCGTGTGGCGGCTGCCGACAGGCACGGTGCTGCGCGCAAGCTATGGCGAGGGGTTCAAGGCGCCGGGACTCTATCAGCTGTTCAGCGAATATGGGAATGTCGGGCTCGATCCCGAAGAAGCGCATGGCTGGGAAGCGGGGGTCGAGCAGCTTCTGTTCGGCGACAAGCTGGTCGTCGGCGCGACCTGGTTCGACCGCACGACGAAGAACCAGATCATCTATAACGGCTGTTCGTCGCCCACCACCGATCCGCTCTGCACCGTCCCCGGCAGCAACCCGCCGGTCCCGCGCTTCGGCTATTATCTCAACGTCGCGCGCAGCGAGGCGCATGGCGTCGAAGCCGCCGCCGCACTCACGCTCGGCGGGCTGACGCTCGACGGCAATTATAGCTGGATCGTCGCCGAGGATCGCTCCGAAGACAGCGCCAATTCCGGCAACTGGTTGCCGCGCCGTCCGCGCCACAGCGCCAATGCGTCGGCGAGCTATGCCTTCGGTTTCGGGCTCGAACTCGGCGCGGCGCTGCGCTGGTCGGGCAAGAGCTATGACAATGCGAGCAATGCGCAGCGGCTCGACGATTATACGCTCGTCGACCTGCGCGCCGAATTTGCGCTGTCCGACGCGGTGAAGCTGTTCGCGCGCGCGGAGAATATCTTCGACGAGGAATATATGACCGCCTATCGCTACGGCTCGCTCGGCCGCAGCATCTATGCCGGCATCAGGGGGCGTTTCTGATGGCGGCGTTGTCGAACCACGGCGCCTCGACGCTGTGGATCGCGCTGCTGACCGCGGCGAGCACGGCGACGACGCTCGCGCTCGGCTGCGCGACGCCCTTCCCCTCGCTCGCGGCGCTCGCGGCGGTGCATATGCGCCGCCGCGACGGGCTCGCGCTGATGGCGCTGGCGTGGGCGGCGAGCCAGGTCGTCGGCCTTTTCCTGCTCGGCTATCCGCGCGACGGCAGCACGCTCGGCTGGGCGGCCGGGCTCGGCACCGCGGCGCTCGGATCGGCGCTTGCAGGCTATGCTGCGCTCGGCGCGCTTCGCTACCGCTCGGTCGCGGCGCGGCTCGCCCTTGCCTATGCGGCGGGCTTTACCGCGTTCAAGGCGATCATTCTCGGCTGGGCGCTCGTGCTCGGCGGACTGCATTCGGTGATGGCGCCCGACCTCCTCGCCGAGCAATTCGTAAGGAACGCCGCGATCCTGATCGGGCTTTACGCGCTCTACCGCGCGCTGGTCGCGGCGGGCGTTCCGGCGCCGCCGCAAGCGGCGACCGCCTGATGCTGACGCGCGTCGACCCCGGGCCCGCGGTGGTGGTGTGCAACACCTGCCGCCACAGCCGCGCGGCGCGGGACGACGCCGAAGGCGTGCGGGGCGGCGCGCGGCTCGCCGCGGCGCTGACGCGCCTCAAGGAACGCGAGCCGCGCTATGCGGGGATCGCGGTGCAGGAAATGGCGTGCCTCTTCGCCTGTCAGGATCATTGCACCGTCCACCTGCGCGCGCCCGGCAAGATCGGCTATGTGCTCGGTCGCTTTCAGGGCGACGCGGATTCGGCGCGCGCGATCCTCGATTATGCGGTGCAATATGCGGCGAGCGAGCATGGCCGCGTCGCCTATTCGCTGTGGCCCGAGGGCATCAAAGGCCATTTCATCACCCGCACCCCGCCGCCAGGATTTATCGCCGAATGACCAGCTTTTCCTCGATCGCCGCCTTTGAAACGGCGCTCGCCGATCTTCGCGAACCCGGCGCCGGCGCCGCCGCCGATGCGCGGGTGCGGCAGGCCGAGCTCACCAAGCCGGCGGGGTCGCTCGGCCGGCTCGAGGATCTCGCGATCTTTTTCGCCGGCTGGCAGCGTCGCGCGCGGCCACGGATCGAGCGTGCGCGCGCGGCGATCTTCGCGGGCAATCACGGCGTCACCGTCCACGGCGTCAGCGCCTTTCCGCCGAGCGTGACGGCGCAGATGGTCGCCAATTTCGCGAACGGCGGCGCGGCGATCAACGCTTTGTCGGAGGCGGCGGGGCTCGAGCTGACGGTGGTCGCGCTCGACCTCGACCGGCCGACCGCCGATTTCACGGTTGATGCCGCGATGCGCGAGGAAGAATGCCTCGACGCGCTGAACCGCGGCACGGCGGTGGTCGAGGCGGGGCTCGACATGCTCGTGCTCGGCGAGATGGGGATCGGCAATTCGACCGCCGCCGCCGCGCTCTGCGCGCGCAGCTTCGCGGGCGGAGTGGCGGGATGGGCCGGGCCGGGGACCGGGGTCGACGGGCACGGCGTCGCGCGCAAGATCGCGGTGATCGAGAGCGCGCTCGCCTTCCACGCCGAGGCGCCGCGGTCGGCGTTCGAAACGCTGCGCCGCGTCGGCGGGCGCGAGATCGCGGCACTCGCGGGCGCGATTTTGCGCGCGCGCCAGCTCGGCGTGCCGGTGCTGCTCGACGGTTTTATCTGCACTTCGGCGATCGCGCCGCTCGCGGCGGCAAACCCCGCGATCACGGCGCATTGTATCGCGGGCCATTGCTCGGCCGAGCCGGGGCACCGGCGGCTGCTTGCGCTGCTCGGGCTCGACCCCTTGCTGTCGCTCGACATGCGGCTTGGCGAAGGGAGCGGCGCGGCGGTCGCGGCGAATATCGTGCGCAGCGCGCTCGCGGCGCACGACCGGATGGCGACCTTTGCCGAAGCGCAGGTTTCGGCGTCGCTGTGACCGGCTTCGCGCTCCACCTGCTGCGCCACGGCGCCCCCGAAACGCCGGGGCTGCTGATGGGGCGGACCGACGACGCGCCGACCGAAGCGGGGATCGCGGCGTGTGTCGCGCGAGCGGAGGGCTTGGGCATCGAGCGCCTGATCGGGTCGGACCTGCGGCGCTGCCGCGCGGCGGGTAAGGCGATCGGGCGGGCGACCGGCCTGCCGCTCGCCACCGACCCGCGCTGGCGCGAGCTTGATTTCGGCGACTGGGATGGCCAGGCGGCGCGCATGATCGACCGTGAGGCAATCGGGCGTTTCTGGGACGACCCCGACGCCTATCCGCCGCCGGGCGGCGAGCGCTGGTCGGCGCTGGTTTCGCGCGTTTCTGCCGCCATCGCCGGGCTTGCGCCCGTGCCGACGCTGGTCGTCACCCACGGCGGCGCGATGCGCGCGGCCTTGCATATCCTTTGCGGGTTCGACCAGCGCCAGCTCTGGGCGTTCGACCTGCCCTATGCGGCGCGGCTGTCGCTCAACGTCTGGCCCGGCGAGCGGCCGAGCGGGCAGATCGCGGGGCTTTGCGCATGAAGGGGCTGATCGTCGCGATCCAGTTCCTGACGCGGCTGCCGACGCCGCGTGTCACGGTGTCCAGCGCGGAGTTCGCCGCGTCGATGCGCTGGTTTCCCGCGGTCGGGCTGATCGTCGGCGCGCTCGTCGCGGGGGCGGGCTGGGCGGGCGCGCATGTCGACCCATGGACGGGCGCGCTTGCCGCGCTGATCGTCTGGGTCGCGGTCACGGGCGCGCTGCACCTCGACGGGCTCGGCGACATCGCCGATGCGAGCGGCGCGGCGCACAAGGATCGCGAGCGGTTGCTGGCAGTGCTAAGCGATCCCCATGTCGGCAGCTTCGCGGTGGTCGCGATCGGTTTGCAGCTGATCGCGAAGCTCGTACTGCTCCACGCGCTGTTCGAGCGCGAGGCGTTCGTCGCCGCCCTGCTCGTCCCCTTCGCGGCGCGGATCGGGCCGCTGCTCTGGTCGCGCGCGCTGCCCGACCTGCACGCCGGATTGGGTTCGCGCTTCCGCAACGCGGTGCGTCCGGTCGATTTCGCGATCTGGGGTGTGCTGCTGGCCGCAGCGGCGTGGGTGTCGCCGTCGCTGCTCGCCGCGCCGCTGATCTTCCTGGGCTGGGGCTGGTGGCTGCTGCGCCGGATCGGCGGCATTTCGGGCGACGGGCATGGCGCGGGGATCGAGATCGGCGAAAGCCTGCTGCTCGCCGCCGCGCTGCTGCTGGCGCATGTCGCATGAGCGAGCCGTGGACCTGGCACGGCGGGGGCATCGAGGCCGCGAAACGCGCATTCGGCGGCGACGACTGGATCGACCTGTCGACGGGAATCAATCCGCAGCCTTGGCCGGGCGCCGGGGGAATCGCGTTCGACTGGCGGTGCCTGCCCGAGCCCGAGCATCTGTCGCGGCTCGAACGCGTCGCGGCGGACTATTTCGGCGTCGATCCGCGCCATGTCTGCGCGGTGCCGGGCAGCGAGATCGGGCTGCGCCTCGTCGGGACACTGATCGACGGCGATACCGCCCACATCGCGCCCGGCTATCGCACGCATGGCGAGGTGATTTCGGGCAGCGCGGAGACCCGGTGGGGCGATGCGCCGGGCGCCGCGGGAAACCTGATCCTCGCCAACCCCAACAATCCCGACGGGCGCGTCCTTGCCCCCGATGGCCTGCTCGAGTGGCTCGAACGCCGCGCCGGCTGGCTGATCGTCGATGAGGCCTTTGCCGACACCGACCCGGCGCTGAGCGTCGCGGCGGCGGTCGCCGACCACCGAAAGCTGATCGTCTTTCGATCCTTCGGCAAGTTCTTCGGCCTCGCGGGATTGCGGCTCGGTTTCGTTCTGGCCCCACAAACTATCGTCGCGACATTGCGCGCGCGGCTGGGCGCGTGGCCGCTGTCCGAAGCGGCGATCGCGATCGGCGCCGTCGCCTATGCCGATGCAAGCTGGATCGAAGCGACGCGGCGGCGCCTGCCCGGCGACGCCGCCGCGCTCGATGCGATGCTGGCGCGGCACGGCTATCGCGCAGCGGGAGCTTGTCCGCTGTTTCGCCTGATCGAAACCGATAACGGCCGGGCGCTGTTCGAGCGGCTTGCCCGGCACGCGATCCTCACCCGCCCCTTCGCCGACCAGCCGCGCTGGCTGCGCCTCGGGCTGCCCGCCGATGCCGCCGCGCTGGCACGGCTCGACGCGGCACTGGGCGATGGCTGAGCCCGTCGCGCTCACCGCGCTCGCGCTCGATGCGGCGTTCGGCTGGCCCGAAGCACTCTATCGCCGCATCGGCCATCCGGTGGGGCTGTTCGCGCGCATCATCGACGGATGCGAGGCGCGGTGGAACCGGGCGGCGCATGGCTTTGCGAAGCGGCGCGTGCTGGGCGTTCTGACACTCATTATCCTGCTGATCGTGTCGGCAGGCCTCGGCTGGGCCGCGCAGGGCCTGTTGCTCGCGGCTTTGGGCGGCTGGGGCTGGATCGGCGTCGCGGTCCTCGCCTGGCCCGCGCTCGCGCAGCGCAGCCTGTTCGATCATGTCCGCGCGGTCGCCGAACGCGTCGACGCGGGCGACCTGCCCGGCGCGCGCGATGCGGTCGCGATGATCGTCGGCCGCGACACCGCCGCGCTCGACGAAGCCGGGGTGTCGCGCGCGGCGATCGAAAGCCTCGCCGAAAGCTTTTGCGACGGCGTCGTCGCGCCGCAGTTCTGGCTGCTCCTGCTCGGCCTGCCGGGGGTGTGGGCGTATAAGGCGGTCAACACCGCCGACAGCTTGATCGGCCACCGCGAGGAGCGCTGGCGCGCCTTCGGCTGGGCGGCGGCACGGTTCGACGACCTCGCGAACTGGATTCCAGCGCGGCTGTCGGGCGGGCTGATCTGCCTCGCGGGTGGCGGCGGATGGCGCATCCTGTGTCGCGACGCGCACAAGCACGCCTCGCCCAACGCCGGCTGGCCCGAAGCGGCGATGGCGGGCGCGCTGGGGCTTCGGCTCGCAGGCCCGATCGCCTATGACGGGGTGATGCACGACAAATCATGGATCGGCGACGGAGCAATCGAAGCGAGGGGCGACGCGGGCGGCGAGGACATCGACCACGCGCTCGCCATCTATCTGCGCGCCTGCCTGCTGCTGTGGCTAGTTGCGGGAGGCGCCGCATGGCTGCGCTGATGCTGCAAGGCACGGGGTCCGACGTCGGCAAGTCGGTGCTCGTCGCCGCGCTCTGCCGCGCGCTGACCCATCGCGGGCTCCGCGTCCTCCCCTTCAAGCCGCAGAATATGTCGAACAATGCCGCGGTCACCGCCGACGGCGGCGAGATCGGGCGCGCGCAGGCGCTCCAGGCTATCGCGTGCCGCGTCGAACCGCACAGCGACATGAACCCGGTGCTGCTGAAGCCGCAGGCCGACCGCACGTCGCAGCTGATCGTCCACGGCCGCGTGCGCGGAACGCTGGGCAGCGGCAATTTCCGCGAAGCGCGCGGCGCGTTGATGACCGAGGTGCTCGAAAGCTATGACCGGCTGCGCGGCCAGTGCGACATCGTGATCGTCGAGGGTGCGGGATCGCCCGCCGAGATCAATTTGCGCAAGGGCGACATCGCGAACATGGGCTTCGCGCGCGCCGCCGATGTGTCCGTGGTGCTGATCGGCGATATCGACCGCGGCGGGGTAATCGCCTCGATCGTCGGCACGCGTGCGGTGATCGAGGCCGATGATGCGGCGATGATCCGCGGCTTCCTGATCAACAAGTTCCGCGGCGATCCCGCGCTGTTCGACGACGGTTATCGCGAGATCGAGCGGCGGAGTGGCTGGCGGGGGCTGGGCGTCATACCGTGGCTGAGCGCGGCGGCACGCCTGCCGAGCGAGGATGCTGTGATCCTCGAACGTCCCGCCGATCCGCACGAGGGGCGGCGGATGATCGCCTGCCCGATTCTGCCGCGTATCTCGAACTTCGACGACCTCGATCCGCTGAAGCTCGAGCCCGGGGTCGAGGTCGTGATGGTGCCGCCGGGGCGGCCGATCCCCGCCGAGGCGGCGATGATCGTCCTGCCGGGGTCGAAAGCGACGATCGCCGACATGGCCGCGCTGCGCGCCGAGGGCTGGGACATCGACATCAAGGCGCACCACCGGCGCGGCGGGATGATCGTCGGGCTGTGCGGCGGTTATCAGATGCTGGGCCAAAGGATCGCCGATCCGCTGGGGATCGAGGGGGCGCCCGGCGAGGTCGAGGGGCTCGGCCTGCTCGATGTCGAAACATTGCTGTCGCCCGCGAAAATCCTGCGGTGGGTGACCGGGACCGCGCTGGGCGCGCCGGTCGAAGGTTATGAGATGCATATGGGTGAAACCAGCGGGGCCGGCACCGGGCGGGCGTTCGCAGCGCTTGAGGACGGCGCGAGCGACGGCGCGGTGAACGGCGACGGCAGGGTGATCGGTTCCTATCTGCACGGGCTGTTCGCCTCGCCCGCGCTGCGCCGCGCGCTGCTCGCGCGGATCGGTGTGGCGGGGAATGGCCGCGACTATGCCGCCGATGTCGACGCGGCGCTCGACGCCATCGCCGCCGAATTTGCCGCACACGCCGACATCGACGCGATGCTGCGGATCGCGGGGATCGGCGCATGAGCGCGGCGTCGCTGTTCGTGATCGGCGGCGCGCGATCGGGCAAGAGCCGCTATGCGCAGGCGCGCGCCGAGGCCGCCGGGGGCGACCCGGTCTTTGTCGCGACCGCCGAGGCGTTCGACGACGAGATGCGCGAGCGGATCGCGCGCCACCGCGCCGACCGCGATGCGCGCTGGTCGACGGTCGAAGCGCCGCGCGAACTGCCCGCCGCGATCGATGCGCTGGGTGGCGCGGGCGCGGTCGTGCTGGTCGATTGCCTGACGCTGTGGGTGTCGAACCTGCTGCTTGCGGGCGCCGACGTTCGGGTCGCGGGGCGGCAATTATGCGACGCGGTCGCGCGCTTCGACGGCACGCTGATCCTCGTCGCCAACGAGGTCGGGCTGGGCATCGTCCCCGACAATGCGCTGGCGCGCGCGTTTCGCGACGCGGCGGGGCAGCTCAACCAGTCGGTCGCGGCGGCGGCGGCGGAGGTCGTGCTGCTGACCGCCGGGCTGCCGCTGACGCTCAAGCCGGGGCCCTGATCGCGCAGAGAGCGCGGCAAACATGGTGAATAGATTGTTTACCATGACCATGAAGCAGATGCTCACGCCGCTCCGGCAAAGCGGGCAGCATGAGCAACTCCGCCCATCCTGTTTCCGAGTCGCGGTGGCTTGTCGCTGCGGCGGCGCTTGCCGCCGTCGCACTGGCGCCGTCGGCGGCGCATGCCGCGTCGAAGCTGGTCAACGCGAAGTCGGTGACGGACGGCAAGGCCGCATGCGCCGTTGCTGCGCCCGCGCAGGCCTCCATCTCGCGCGCCATATTGGGCGGCGCGCCGAGCGCGCTCGACCGCATTCGGGCGGATCAGCAAGGCCTTGAGGCGTCGAAGCCCGCTGCCGCGGTGTCGGCGGCCGGCCGCCGCGATCCGCTGCCGGTGCGGGAGGCGATGGAGCCCGCGAGCCGCACCCCGATCGCCTTCGTATCGGCCGAGACCTGCGGCGGCGCATCGACGTTTTCTCCGATCGCCGAAACCGACGCGACGGCCGAGCTCGGCACCCGCGCGATCCCGGTCAAGCGGACGCGCTTCGATGCCCGCTGGAACCGCGTCCGCGCCGCCGCGCCCGCCGGGCTGATGCAGGCAAAACTGCGCCGCGCGAACGCTGCGCCGGGGCTCAGCGAGCCCGAATTGCTCGCGCGCGTCAACCAGTGGGTCAATCGCGAGATCGCCTATGTCGGCGACGACCGCAATTACCGCCAGCGCGATTTCTGGGCGACCGCCGAACAGACGATCGCGCGCGGCAAGGGCGACTGCGAGGATTTCGCGATCCTCAAGATGCAGATGCTGCGCGCCGCCGGCATCGATCCCGAGCGAATGAAGCTGGTGCTGCTCCGCGACCTCGCCGCGAACGCCGACCATGCCTTTCTGCTCGTCGAGACTGATGCGGGCAAGCTGGTGCTCGATAATGTGACCGACCGGCTTTATGACGGCAGCAGGGCCAATGCGGTGCGCCCGGTGCTGTCGTTCAGCGGCAACCGGCGCTGGGTCCATGCCTATCGCGGCACGCAGCCGTCGCCCAATCTCGCGGCGATTCCCGCGTCGGAGAAAAGCTACACGCTCGCGCTCAATAATCAGCGTTCGGTGAGTGCCGATCCGCTGACCTTCAAGACCGGTTTCAGCAAATAGCTCAGCACGGACTTTTTCCCTGTCACGATCTCGACATCGCATAGCATGCCGGGGGTGATCGGCAGGCGGCGGCCGTTCGAGGTCAGATAGGCGTTGGTCGTTTCGACGACGACGGTGAAATAGGCCTGCCGCTCGACCTCGTCATAGATGCTGTCGGCCGACACGCGCACGACCTTGCCGTTGAGGCCGCCGTAGATCGAGAAATCATAGGCGGTGACCTTGACGTTCGCGGGGTCGCCGACCTTGATGAAGGCGATGTCGCGCGGGGTGACGCGCGTTTCGATGAGCAATTTGTCGCCCAGGGGCACGATCTGCATGATCTGTTCGCCCGCATTGACGTAGCCGCCGAGCGTGTTGACGAGCAGGTCGTTGACGACGCCGCGCGCCGGCGAGCGGATTTCGGAGCGCGCGAGGCGGCCTTCGGCGCCGCGGATCGTCTCCTCATTGACCGCCATCTTGGTCGCGAGCTGGCTGCGTTCGTTGAGCGCCTCCTGCTGGAAGTCGAAGCGCGCGCGCTGCACCTCGGCGCCCGCTTCGCGCACGGCGGCCTGTGATCGCGAGATCGCCTGGCGCGCGGCGGCGAGCCGGCCCTGGACGTCGACGGCCTCGCGCTGCGCGCTCAAAAGCTCGGTCTGCGGCACCACGCCCTTCGCGGCGAGCGGTTCGAGCATCGCGACCTCTTCGCGCGCGAGGCGCAGGCTCGTCTCGAGCGACGAGGCGGTCGCCTGCGCCTCGGCCATGTCGCGGCGGCGCTGCTCGACCCCTGCCGAGAGCGCGGTGAGCTGGCTTTGCAGCGACGAACGCCGCACCTCGGCGAGCCGCGCTTCGTCACCGCAGTTCGCCCCGATGCAGCCGGCCCCCGCACCCCCCTCGCCCGCGAGGCGCGCCGCGCGCTGCGCGAGGCGGGCGTTTTCGGTTTCGAGCTGGCCGAGCTCGGACTGCGACGTCGTATTGTCGAGGCGGACGAGCAACTGCCCCTTTTTCACCGTCTGCCCCGAACGGACGAGGATCTCGCGGATCGTCGAGGGTTCGGCCGACTGGATGATCTGCACCTTCGACGACGGGATCACGCGCCCTTGCCCGCGCGATACCTCATCGACGCGCGCGATGCTCGCCCACAGGAGGAAGAGAGTGAGGCCGGCCGCGGCCGCCACCATGATCTGCTCGCTGCCGCGGAGGCGTTGCCAAAATTTGACGATGCCCATGGCTATGGTCCGGGCTGCGGATCGGGCGCGGCGGTGGCGCCCTGCTGGCCGGTCAGGCTGTCGAAGCGCGCCTTGCTTTGTGTGGGATCGGGGATGTTCGGGACCCAGCCCTTGGTGACGTCGACGCGGCCGCCGACGTCGTTGTCGGCGCGGTGGTCGGTCGGATCGCGCGGCGGCGGCGCGCCCGCGATCGCGATCGCTTCGCCGGGCAACGCCTCGGCAGATGCTATACCGCCCTGATAAAGCTGGCTGAAGGCGGGGATATATTCGGCGCCGGCATAGGCGTCCGAAAAGGCGCGCGGCTTTCCCCATGACCCCGGCCAGCGATAGAAGATATGCGCGCCGATCTGTTCGATCTTGGTGAGTTTGGGCGCCCAGCGCGGCAGGACATAATTGGCGTGATAATGCGTCGCCATGCCGACGCTCGCCTCGACATGGCCCGACAGCGCGGCGCGCGCGATCTCGGCCGAGCGGCGCCAAAGCGCGGGCACCGGCGGGCGGCGCATCGATCCGTCGCAGGCGAAGCTGAACTGGCAACCGGGGCGTGCGCTGCCCTGATAGATCACGCCGCAAACGGTGTTCGGATAGGCGGGGTGTTTCATGCGGTTGAGGATGACCTGCGCGACCGCCGCCTTGCCCGCGTCGGATTCGGTCGCCGCTTCATAATAGATCGCCTGCGTCAGGCAGCGTTGCGCGTTGGTGGCCTGCGCCAGCGAGATGGTCGGCATCAGGAACGGTCGTGCGGCCTCGACCGGCAGCGTCGACACCGGGAGCAGCGCGTTGCGCGCGACCGCGTCGGCGCCCTCGGCGGTCGGGACGATCGCGTCGGTCTCGGTCTCGGTGATCAGTCTGGCGATCGCCTGTTGCTTCGCGGCCTTCGCGGTTTGAGCGGGGTCGGCGCTCCAGCTCTCGACGAAGCGCGGCAGGCGATCGTTCGACGCGGCGAAGAGGATCGCGGCGGCGAACAGCGCCAGACCGAGCAGCACGAGCTTCAGTCTCGGAGAGGCTTGCCGATCGTCGGCCCAAGGGGCGTCCGCGCGCGCGGCGCCGTCGCGCCCGATGTGGAGTTCGGGGATCATGATGCCACTTCCTTGGTGGATCGCGCGAGGATTTCGGCGCGCGGGCCGTCGGCGACGATGCGGCCGCCGTCGATGACGATGATGCGGTCGCACAGCCGGAGGATCGCCTCACGGTGGGTGGCGATGATCAGCGTCTGCGACGGGCCGACGGCGCTATCGAGCGCCTCGATGAACAGCCGCTCGCTCTGCGTGTCCATCGCGCCGGTCGGTTCGTCGAGGAAGAGCAGGCGCGAGGGCGAGGCGAGCGCGCGGGCGATGGTGAGGAAGCCGCGCTGGCCGCCCGACAACTGCCCGCCGCGTTCGCCGGTGCCGCGGTCGAGCCCGGTTTCGTCGCGGCCCATGAAGCGGTCGGCGCCGATCGACTGCAGCGTCGCGAGCAGCTCGGCATCGGTGGCGGCCGGCGCGCAATATTGCATATTCTGCTTGATCGAGCCGCTGAACAGCACCGCGTCCTGTCCGACGAAGCGGAATTGCGAGCGCAGGTAGATCGGCGAATGCTGGCGGCTGTCGAGCCCGTCGATGAAGATATTGCCCGCATCAGGCGCATAGAGCCCGCAGAGCAGGCGCCCGAGCGTCGACTTGCCCGACGCGACGCGGCCGACGACCGCGATCCGCTCGCCCGCATCGATCCTGAGGTCGATGTCGGTGAGCGACGGTGCCGCGGCGCCCGGATAGGTGAAGCACAGCCCCTCGACCGAGACGTCGCCCTTGTCGATCGTGAGATTGAGCGCGCTGCTACCCATGCGGCGTTCGTCGCCGGCCTCGATCATCTGCTGGATGCTCGCCATCGTCGTCAGCGCCTGCCGCCCGCGCGTCATCAGGAAAGCGAGCTGGCCGACGGGCGCCATCGAGCGGCCGGCGAGCATGACGATCGCGATGATCGCGCCCATCGATATCTTGCCGGCATCGAACAGATAGAAACCGCCGACGACGAGCGCGAGGCCGGAAAATTGCTGACCGAGCGTCGCGAGGTTGATCGCCGCGGCGCCCGTGCGGCGAAGCGCCGTTTGCGTCCGGGCGCTGGTGTCAACCATCCGGCGCCACTGGCCGAGCACCTGCCCCTCGGCGGCGCAGCTCTTGACCGTTTCGGCGCCGCCGATCGCCTCGACGAGCATCGCGTGCTGGATGCTCATGTCGGCCTGATTGTCGAGCGAGGCCTGCATCATGCGCCGCTGGAGGAAATAGCCCGCGACGCCCATCGCGGCGATGATCGCGAGCGGGACGAGCGCGAGCCAGCCCGCGAGCACCGCGATCATGATCAGAAAGAGGAAGAGGAAGGCGAGGTCGACGATCAGCACGATCGTCGTCGAGGCGAAGAAATCGCGCACGCTTTCGAATTCGGAGACGCGCCGCGCGAGCATGCCGGTGCTGCCGCGCCGGTCGGCGAGCGGCATGTTCAGCACCTTCGAGAAGATTTTCTCCGACAATTTGACGTCGAGATCGCGGCCGAGATCGTCGAGCAGCGTCGCGCGCGCGAGGCGCAGCGTGAATTCGACCGCGAAGGCGAGCAAGGCCCCGATCGCGAGCACCCAGAGGCTCGACACCGCCTTGTTCGGGATGACGCGGTCATAGACGTTCATCGTGAACAGCGGCAGCGCGAAGCCGAGCAGGTTGATCATCAGCGCCGCGCCGAGCACGGGGTAGAAGGAGCGGCGCATCCGCCGCACCTCGCTCCAGAACCAGTGGCGCTTCGCGGCCGCGTCCCACGGCCGTTCCTCGGCGCGGATCGCGGTGGGATCGGCGGCAACCGCCACCGCCTGTCCGGCATAGCTGTCCTCGATCGCCGCCTCGTCGGCCCAGAAAGGCAGGGCCGCGCCGGGTTCCCAGACGAGATATTGCTCGTCCTTCGCCTCGAGCAACACGGCGCATGTGCCGTCGGTGCGGCGAACGATCGCGGGCAGCTCGCGCGCGAAGTGCCTTACCTTGCGCGCATCGAGCCGTTCATTGTTGATGAAGCAGAGGTCGAGCGCGGCTTCGGCCTGATGAAAGGGAAGAAAGCCGCGTTCGTCGCGGGCGAGCGCGACAAGCGCGCCGCGCTGGAAATTCTGCCCGAAATGCTGCGCCACGAAGAGGATGCAGGCGATCAGCGGATCGCCCGGAGCCTCCCTACCGATGTGCGCAATCGTGGATCGATCCTGCAACATGTCCGATTTTTCTATCTGGAATCAATCCACCGATCGTCATTGCGGGTAACGGCGACGCTGAAGCTCGGCGGGCGCGGGCGGGCCGTAACCGACCTCTTCGCGCGCATAGACGCGGCGCGATTCGGGCGCGGTCAGATTGAACGCGTCGAGCAGATTGTTCGTCGAGGCGAGGATCTGATAGACCGCGAACATCTCCGAAAAGCGCGCGGTTTCGGCGCGGACCTGGACGTTGAAGCGCGTGTTCTGCGCATCGAGCACGTCGAGCAGCGAACGCCGCCCGACCCCGAACTGGTCGCGGTACGACAGCAACAGCTCGTCGGTCGCCTTGCTCTGGTCGACGAGGTCGCGGAACACCGCGGTCTGCGTCTCGCGGGCGTTCCACGCGCGGCGCGTATCGGCCTCGGCATTGCGCTCGGCTTCGTGCAGGCGGAAACGGCTCTCGCTCGCGCGGCGCACCATCTCCTGATATTTGGCGCGGTTGATCCCGCCGTCGAAAATATCCCAGCGCAGCACGACGCGGCCGAGCAGGTCGTTGGTTTCGCCGCGGAAGGCGTCGATGTCGTCGCCGATCCGGCCCGACAGCTCGAGGCCTATCGTGGGCGCGAAATCGCCCTTGGCCTTTTTCGCTTCGGCGTTCGACGCATCGACGTCGGCCTGCGCCTCGAGCACCTTGGGATGCCGCGTGCGGGTGAGGCCGACGGCTTCGCTGAGGCTGACGGGAAGTCTTTCGGCCATCGCCGGCGGCATCTGCACCTCGTCGACCTGAAGCCCGCTTAGCGCGAGCAGTTCGATCTTCGCATTCTGCAGTGCTTCCTTCGCTTCGCTGACGCGCACGCTCGCCGCCTTGGCGCGTTCCTGCGCCTGCTGGAGGTCGGCGATGCTGATCGAGCCCGCGCTCACCCCGCTCGACAGGTCCGAGACGAGGCCGTTGTGGAAGGTCATATTGTCTTCGGCGGCGGCGACGACGCGCTGCTGGAGCAGGACGTCGAGATATTGCCGCGCGCTCTGGAGCGCGATGAATTCGGAGCGTTCGACGACGCGCAGCGCGGCGCCGTCGACGCGCGCCGCCTGGCGCAATTTCTCGCCGCGCCGGCGGCCGAAATCGATCAGCGTCTGTTCGGCGCGGATCCCGGCTTCGAGCGGATAGAGCTCGTCGTCGGCGATGCCGAGCGCGCGACGGGTCGAATTTTCGAGCCGCCGGACGCCCGCCGACATTTCGAGCGTGATGCGCGGTAGATACAGGCCCTTCGCCTGTTCGAGTTCGAACTCGATCGCCTGCTTGTTCATCTCCGCCTGATGGATCTGCGGGTTCGAATCGATCGCAACCGCCATGACATTCTGCATGCTGGTCGGTTCGGCCGCGGCCGAGGCGGCGAAAAGCGATATGGCGAGCGCCGAGACGAGGCCGGCGAGCTTGTGTTGCGGTTTCATCACTGTCCCCCCATCCCGTTCACTTCGACTTCGACGCGGCGGTTTTCGGGCGTCCTTTGGCCGTCGACGGTCTGGACGCGCGGCTGGCGCTCGCCCATGCCCGAGACGGCGATCGTGTCCGCCGGAATGCCCGCGCCGCCCATCATGTCGGCGATCGCATGCGCGCGGCGCAGCGCGAGCCCGTCGTTGTAGCTATCGGGGCCCGAACGGTCGGTGTGCCCGACGACGGTGAAGCTTCGCCAAGCGCAGCGCGTGCGGTTTTCGGCCATGAAGGCGACCGATTGCGCCGCATCGACGGGCGCGACGGTCGAATCCCAGTCGAAATAGAAGGTCGAGGCGACCTCGGGCGGGCAATTTTCGGTCGAGGGCGGCGCGGGCGGCACCAGCGGCGCCTCGGCCGCTGGCTGCGGCGCGCGGGTCATCATGCCATAAGCGAAATCGCAGCGGCGCAGGCTTTCGGCGTCCTTGCTGTTCGATTTCAGGAACCCCAGCGCGATGCCGCACTGGACCTTGGCCTCCGACGCCCAGGCGTAGTTATTGCTGTCGGCGGCCGTGACCGCGGGGTCGACCGACATCGCGAGCGCCGCGTCGTAGCGGCTCCGCACCTCGGTCTTGAGCTCGCCGATCGGCCGATCGGCGAGCGGCTGCGCCATCGCGCCGCTTGGCTGGACGAGTGCCAGCGCCGCCAGCGCCCCCGTCATCCCCCCCGTCATCCAATGTCCCGGTTGATGTGCCATGGTCTGATCGCCCTCCCACTAGGTCTTTCTGGTCCTGAAATGCGCCGGTCAGACCGCCGCCAATTGGTGAAGATCCTGCTCGATCGTCGGATGCGGCATGATCGCCGCGCCGGGCGCCACGCTCTCTCCCAGGAATTGCGCCAGATCGAAGGCGGGCGCTTCGCCGCCCGCGTCCGGTGCCGTTCCGTCGCCCGCGACGGCATCGATCAGCTGGTCGATCGCATTGCCGCCTTCGAGCACCTCGGCGAGCACCGCCGCCGCGGCGGGGTCGTGCGTGGCGGCATCGGCGATGCCGGCTTCGGCGGGCAGCGCGGCGAGCGCGAGCAGGCCGTCCATCATGCCCTGATCGGGCATGGTGTGGTCCGCGACCTGATCGAACAGCGCATCGGCATCGCTGCCGGTGTCGGCGTCGTTGGCGGCAGCGGCGCGCCAATCGTCCCGGTCCGCGTCGATCGAAGCGGGGGCGACCTCATCAGCCGTCGCCGCGGTCGAGGGCGCGGGCCGGGCCGCCTCCGCGTGTTCGGGCGCGGTTTCGGCCGCGACCTGCGGCGCGGCCACGCGGGTCATTTCGGCCGTCGGGGCGGCGGCATTACCCTCTGCAACGTCGGTCGTCGCGGCATGTTCGACCGGTTCGCTGTCCGTCACCGGCCCATCCAGCCGCACGTCGTGCGCGATGGCGACGAGCGAGGCCGCGACCAGCGAACCGGCGAGCGCCTGATTGCCCGCAGTCCGGTCGATGTCGTTCGCGGCGCGCGGGGTGATGAACGACACGTCGCCGACCGCGGCGGTGCTACCGTCGGTGCGCGTGAAGCTCGCCTCGCCATGGACGATCACCTCGCCGTCGCCCGCGACATAGGCTTTGCCGTCGGAGGTCAGCGCGATGCTGGCGATGCCGAGGTCGGCGAGCGAGCGGAACTCGCCCGCGCCGGTGACGCCGTCGCCGTTCGCATCCTGCCACACGCCGAAGCTCGCGAATTCGGCGTCGGCGGCGCTGAGCCTGCCGTCGCCGTTGCTGTCATATTGCAGGCGCAGCCCTTCGAGGTCGGTCGAGCCGCCGACCGAAAAGCTGATCTCGCCGCCATCATTGGCGATGCCGTCGCCATTGGCGTCGCGGACGAGGATGCCGTCGCCGCGGCCGGCCCACGACGTCGCCTCGCGCACGCCGTCGCCGTTATGGTCGAAGGCGGCGCCCGCCGCCGACGAGACGAAATCGAGCCCGTCGCCGTCGAGGTCGAGCGTCACCGGAGCGACACGCGTGCCGATCAGTGTGTTCAAATTGGTGATCGTAACGCCCTGCAGTTCGACGAGGATGTCGTTCACGGGGTCGGGGCTGGTTCCGACCTGCTGATAGACGAAGGTCCGCGTCCCCGCGACGAAAGCGACGGTCGTTCCCGCGGGGCCGAGGTCGTTGCGCTGCAGATAGTCGACGGCGGCGGCGACGCGGGCGTCGCTCGACAAGGCGAGCGCCGTACCAAAGCTGTTATTGTCGTCGAAGCTGATCACGCCATTGGTGACCGAATGCGACCGGACCGGCTCGCCGCCGATCGTCAGCGCCGAGTTGGTCCCGTTGACCGGTCCATCGCCGTCGGCGACCGGCGCGCCGGGTAGGTCCAGTATGTCGGTCGCCAAGTTGAAATCGGTGATTACATCATGACCGGTGATCGTCCCGACATCCCCGCTGCCACCCAGCGTCGGACGGCTGTCCCCCGCGTTAAAGACGAAGCTGTCGCTTCCCGTGCCGCCGGTCATGACGTCGCGGCCCGTGCCGCCGGCTATCAGGTCGTCGCCGGCCCCCGCGCTGATCGTATCATTGCCTTCCTGGCCGAGGATGACGTCGTTCCCGCCGCCGGCGCTGATCGTGTCATTGCCCCCCGTCCGGCCGCTTTCCTGCGCCAGTTCGGCATAGTTGGCGCGGATATAGGCGATCGTGTCCTGGCGATTCCAGTCGGCGCCATTGCCCGCGGGGTCGATCGATTCGGCGTTCACACGGCCTTCGAGCGTCTGGAACACCGCCCAGCCCGATCCCGGCGCCAGATTCACGCCGAGATTGGCGGCGAGCGTATCGGTGTAGAGCACGTCGCCGAAAATGACGTCGGCGCCGTCCCCGCCGTTGATTATGTCGTTGCCGGCCGCGGCGAGGTCGGTCGAGCCGCCGAGGACCTGCAGCACGGCGGCGAGCTGTTCGGCCGAGGTCGCGTTGGTCGCGCTGCCGGTTCCGCCCGAGGCGACGCCGTCCTCGACATCGCTGAGACGCGCGAGCAGCGTCGAATTGACGTTGATGCCGACCGAGTCGATCGAATAGCCGGTCGCGAGGATTTGCTGCGGCTCGTTCGTTCCGTCGGAGCCCAGCACCTGGTTCATCGAATTCTGAACGTTGGTCGCGTCGCTGTCGCTGCCGTTGCCGCCGCTGTTCCAGACGGTCGGGTTGCCGTCCGACACGAACACGACCTTGTTCACGTCAGCGCCGGCGATGCCGTTGCCGCCGTTGATCCAGCTCAGCGCGTCCTGCAGCCCGTCCTCATAATTGGTGCTGCCCGACGCCGACATGCCGTTGACGGCATCCTTCGCGTCATCGACCTCGCCGGCCTGGACGACGCCGTTCACGATCAGGTCGAACGTCCCGAGATTGGTGCCGCTGCTGTCGAAATCGATCACGGTGATGCGGACGTCCTTCGCGCCCGATTGCGAGAGGCTGTCGATCAGCGCGTTCACGCCGTTCTTGAGCGCCTGCATCCGCGAAATCGTGCCGCCGCCGAACGCGATCTGGGTGGTCATGCTGCCCGAACTGTCGAGCACGAGCACGACATTCGCCTGCTGCCCCTCGGTGATCGTCACCGAGCCCGGGTCGCCGACGAGCGTGTCGTCGAAGGCGCCGCCCTCGATCGTGCCGTCGGGCTGGCCCTGCGGGTTCGCGACGACATGGTCGGTCGGCTCGCCCGCGACGTCGCCGGCGGCCGAGCCGACGACGAGCAGCGGCGGCGCGGTGGTGATCGCGAGCGAACCCGGCGCGGTGTCGCCGTCGCCATCGACGATGGTGACCGGCACGTTGAAGTTCACGGGATTTTCGGTCTGCACGACCGCGCCGAAATCGCCGATCTTGAACGTGTTGCCGCCCGCGTGGTGGAATTCGATGCTGTTGTAGCCGTCGGCGGTGAAGCCGGCGAGACGGGTGTTCTCGACCACCCCCGCGACGGTCGCTTCGCCGCCGCTGAAGCTGACCGTATAATTCTGCCCGCCGACATTATAGACGCCCGCGGCGGTCACGATCAGCGTCGCGCCGTTGAAGCTGATCGCAACCCCGGTGATGCTGTCCTTGACCCCGTCGCCGACGTCATTGTCGGTGTCGAGATCGTCGCGCGCGACGATGCGGACGCTGCTGCTGCCCGTAATGTTGGTGAAGAAGGCCGACGCGCCGTTGGCCGAATAGTGCGAATCGAACGCGTGGGTCTGGTTCGCGAGCGGCGCATAATCGTTGTTACCGGGGGTGCCGGTGAGATCGACGACGAAATCGATACGCACGGCCTCGGTCGGACCGACGCTGTTGCCGTCCGAAACGCCGGTGCTGGTGGCGTTGGCGTTCATCTTGCCGCCATCGACGCCGCCCGTCATCGGCGTGACGAGGATGTCGGGGCTGTTGTTGTCGCCGGCCTTGGCAAACCCGATCCACGCGGTGTTGCCGCCGACGATGTTGTACCCGCCGCTGTTGAAATCGATCGTCGCGGTCGAATCGAGTTTCTGGACCATTTCGACCTGATATTGGTCGGCATGACCCGCCGGTTGCAGGCGGATGATGAAGACATCGTCGCCGTTCGGCTTTTCGGCGGTCAACACGGTGCCGCCCGCCGAAATGACATAGCTCAGCGCCTGGCCGCCCGCGGTCAGATTCTGGCCTTGCAGCGCGGCGATCGTCGCGGCGGTGAAGATGACGCTTCCCGGGCCGTCGCCGCCATAATTATTGTCGACGTCGCCATCGCTGTCGAGCGACTGATAGACCGACGATCCCGGCGCGTTGATCAGCGCGGAGGCGAGCGGCGCGATCGCGAGCGGCGCGTCGTCCTCCAGCCCGATGGTCAGCGCCGCCGCATTGGTCACCGTCGTCGTGCCGTCATTGGCGCTGACGGGCACGACGAGCGACAGCGCATCCTCGATCGTCGTGTCGGGGTGATCGATCGGCCCCTCCAGCGAGACGGTGAAATTGCCGCCATTGTCGATTCCGACGCTGATGATCGTCACTCCGCCGACCTTGCCGAGCAGCAATTGCGGGTTGGTCGTGTCCCAGACGATCGGCTGGCCGCCCGAGAAGAGCGCCGTGGCTGGCGCGCCGAGCGACAGCGTCAGCGGATCGCCGTCGGGGTCGCCGACCGCGATCGTGCCCATACGGAGCGTGAGGTTGGTCGTGTCGACCGTCCCCGCGCCGTCGGGCAAGCCGCCAGCCAGCCCCTCGTCCGAGACGGCGGTCGCCGCCGTTCCGATCGTCGGCAGGTCGTTCGTGCCGTTGATCGTGATTTTCAGCGTCGTCGTCGACTGGTCGCCGTCGCCGTCGGTGATCGTGTAGGTGAAGGTCTCGGTCAGCGTCTCGCCCACGCCGAGCGCCTGCACCGCCGCATTGCCGTTGTTCAGCGTATAGGTGTAGCCGCCGCCCGCGTTCAGCGTCAGCGAGCCATAGCTGCCGCCCACAGCGGCACCGACATTGCCCGAAACCGCCGCCCCCGACGTCCCCGCCGCGACGCCGGTCACGCTCGCGCCGTCGGCGCCCTGCGTATCGGCGCTGCCCGGTGCATTGGTGGTGCCGGCGCCGGTGATGACATTGCCCGTCGCCCCGCCCGGCGCATCCTCGGATATCGCATCGGTGTCGGGGCGCGCGGTTGGCAAATCGTCGGAAACGGTGACCGTCACGCTGCCTGTCGCGGTGTCGCCGTCGACATCGGTCGCCACGACCCCCACCGAACCGAGGTTCGCCAGATCGTCGAGGTTCAGACCTGGATGGCTGTCGTAATTGTCATTGAGCGTCGCGGTGACCGACGCGCTGTTGCCGACGCGCACCAGGTCGAGCGTGACGACGAGACGGGCGCCGTCCGACCCGGTGATCTGCGTGTCGGAGACGCGCACCCACGTCAGCCCGCCGCCGAGGCTCGCGACGCTGCTCGCGAAGACGATCGAAGCGATCGCGTCCGAGCCGGGCGTGAAGACGAGCGTGTCGTTCGCCGAATCGGGGCCTGCCGGGGTCGATCCGTCGACGAGATTCTGGTCGTCGAGCGCGAGCGTGATCGAACCGCCGCCTCCCGGACCCGCGCCGTCGGTCAGGCTGATCGCCTGCTCCGCGGTGGAGACGTCGCCGTCGCCGTCGGTGATCGTGTAGCTGAAGCCGGCATCGACCGCCGCGGCGTTGCTGACGGGGTTCGGGTCGAAGCTCCAGACGCCGGTCGCGGTGAAGCTGTAGGTGCCGTTCGCGGTCGGGATCACGGTCGTGCCGACCGCATTGATCGCCGTGACATTGCCGCCGATCGTCACCGAGGTCACGCTCGCGCCGTCGGCGCCCCGCGTATCGTTCGCGAGCAGATTGCCCCCGACCGCCGCCGCGTCCTCGGCCACCACAATGGCGGCGTCGGCGGCCGCCGTCGGCACATCGTCGATAATGGCGATCGACAGCAGGCTGTCGGTATCGTCGCCGTCGCTGTCGGTCAGTTCGACGGTGAAATCCTCGAACAGGCTGTTCTCGCCCTGAATGCCGGGATGCGTCTCGGCGGCGTTCAGCGTGTAGCTGTAGCTGACCTCGCCGGTCGCAGCGTTGTATGCCGTGATGTTCAGCATATTGCCGAGCGGCGTCGGGATCGCCGCGGGCGTGAAGACGCCGTTGTTGATCACCTGGACACCATGGACCGACAGGTTCGCGACGCCGTCGGGCGCCGAAATATTGAAGCTGCCCGTCGTGGTCAGCGATTCCTTGATGCTGTCCGACCCGGCGGGCAGATCATCCTCGTCGACCGTCGCGTCGCCGCCGCCGAGCTTGGGCGTCAGGTTGGTGATGGTGACGCCGTCATCGGCGCCGGTCAGCGTGACCGTCAGCGTCGCGGGGTCGCTGTCACCGTCCTTGTCGGTCAGCGTGTAGGTGAAGATGTCGGTCAGCGTCGCACCGGGCGCGAGCGCATCGATCGCGGCCTGCCCGGCGGGGGTCAGCGTATAGGTCTGGGTGCCGTCGCCGTTGATCGTGATCGTGCCGTAGGTGCCGGTCAGGCTGGTGAAGCTGCGGCTGCCGAAGCCGTCGGCGCCGGCATTGTCGTTGGTGTCAACGTCGAAGGTGACGGAGGCGGGACCGCCTTCGGTCAGGCCCGCGCTATCGTCGTTCGCGACCGGCGCATCGTCGCGGAACACGAGATTGTGCCCGATGCCGAGTTCGACCCGCACATTGTCGAGGTCGCCATCGGTCGCGGAGGCGATCAGGACGACGGCGTCGTCGGACAACAAAGTCAGCGGCTGATCGGCGCCGGTGTCCGGGCTGTGCATGACCGCGCGCAGTTGATTGAGCGTGACGGTGCCGTTCGCCGCGACGGTGACGGTGAAGACGAGATCGCCGCCCGCCGTGCGGCCTTCGACCATGTTGCCGACCTGCGCGAGCAGGACGTTCTGTCCCGTCGCGCTGTCGACCAGGCCCGATTGGGAGGTGTTGATCTCGATCAGATAGGCGGGTCCCGACGCGCCGCCCAGCGCGCCGTCGGCCCCGAAATTCGTCGTGAACGACGACACGAACGACGCGCTCGAACCGGTGCCCAGCGTGGTTTCGTCGACCGTCAGCGTGGGTTCGCTGCCCGAGAGCACGGCCGTCGGGGCGTCGTCGTCGAAGCTGATCTGGAGGGTGCCGGTCGCGGACGAATTGTCGCTGTCGAGAACGGTGAAGCCAAGCGTGGCGGACGCGTCATTCTCGTCGTCGCCCGGGCTGTGCAGCACATTGTCGACGAGCGTGACCGTGTAGGCGCCGGTCGCGGGATCGGTCACCTCGACCGTGAACAGCACGCCGCGCGGGCCGGTGGCGGTGAGTATGTTGGTCCCAGCATTCCAGCCATAGGTCACGGTTTCGAGCCCGACCGGCGCGGTCTGACCGTCCATCGCGGCGAAATTCACCGAGCCTGCCCCGTCGCCGCCAAAGTTCAGGTTGAGGAGGCCGCTGAAGGTCGCCTGATCATTGTCGCCGTCGCTGTTCGGGTCGGGAAGGTCGCCGGTCACGCTCGCGGGGTTGCCGCCCGCGAGCGCGTCGTCGTCGACCGACGCCTGCGTCGTGCCCGCGGTCGGGACATTGGCGTCGGTAATCTTAAAACCGATCGCCGCGGTCGCGACGTCGTTGTCGCCGTCGGTCACCGTATAGGTCGCCGCGGCGCTGCCCGTTCCCGCAACCGCGGCGTCGGCGGTAAAGCTGTAGCTGCCGTCGGCCTTTACCTTGATTATGCCGTCGCCGATGTCGATCGCCTGCGAATAGCCGTCCATGCCGAAGACCAGCGCGGTGCCGTTGATCGCCGTAACGCTCGCCCCGTCGGCACCTTCGACGAAATCGAGCGTGCCGGTGACGGTCGCGCCCTCGGCGACATTCTGGATCGGCTCGGGCGATGCGGCCGGAACGTCGTCGATGACCCTGACGTCGAGGCTGGCATTTCCGACCGAGCCGTCGCTGTCGGTGACGGTGACCGGGAAACTGTCGGTCACATCGTCCTCACCCGCTGCGGGGTGGGTCAGCGTGTTGTCGTCGAGCACATATTGGTACGTGAAGGTCCCGCCGATCACCGACCCGTCGCTCGCGAGGACCGGGGTAAAGCCGGTGATCGTCACGGTGCCGAGCGGGCTCGTCGTCGTCAGGCCGGGCGTGAAGACGCCGTTCGTCATCACCTGCGCGGTGCCGATGGTGACATTGTTCAGCCCGTCGGGCGCATCGACCGTGAAGTCGCCCGTCTGGGTCAGCGCCGCCGGGTTAGGCGACGACCCGTCGGGGAGGTCGTCTTCGTTGACGGTCTCCTCACCGCCGGGAACCGCGAGGCCGTTGATTGTCACCCCGTCGTTGGCGCCGTTGATTATGATCGTTAGCGTCGTCGTCGCGGGATCGCCGTCGCCGTCGGTGATCGTATAGGTAAAGGTCTCGGTCAGCGTCTGGCCGGCCGAGAGGCCCTGCACCGCGCTGTTCGCATTGTCGAGCGCATAGGAATAGCTGCCGTCGGCATTGAGGGTCAGCGTGCCATAGGTGCTGACGAGCGGCGTGCCGACCGTGCCGCCCGCGAGCGCAGTGACGCTCGCGCCGTCGGCGCCGGGCGTATCGGCGGCGCCGTCGGTGCCGTTCGCGTCGGTGCCGCCGCCACCCGTCAGCACATTGCCGTCGGCGATCAGCGCGCCGTCCTCTGCAACGCTGTCGATGTCTGGCTGAGCGGTCGGGACATCGTCGGTGACCTGCACGGTGACGGTGCCGCTCGCGACGTCGCCGTCGGTGTCGGCCGCCTGCACGGTGACGGTGCCGAGCGCCTGCGTCTGCGCGAGCATGGCGAGTTCGTGCGGCAGATTGTCGGCGAGCGTGACGGTGACGGTCGCGATACCGCTCGTGCCGGCGGCCACCGACGCGGGTGCGGTCAGCGCGATCGTGATCGCGGCGGGGCCGCCCATCGTCAGCGATCCGGTGATCGTCTGTCCGTCGGGCGCCATCGTCCAGTAAATATCGGTGCCCGCGCCGTCGAGATTGGCGACCAGCCCGGCGACGCCGGTGAAGGCAAAGCCCGACAGCGCATCCGATCCCGCGCCGAAGATCAGGTCGCCGTTCACCGTCTCGGCATTGCTCGCCGGATTGCTGCCGATGCCGTCCAGTGCGGCCTCGTTCACCGTCAGCGTGATCGGTGCGGCGTTCCGCGGATTCGCGCCGTCGGCGATCGCGATCGTCAGGCTGTCCTGCGTGGGGTCGCCATCGCGGTCGACCGCCGACAGGGTGAAGCTCGCCGCCGGATTGGCGCCATTGTCCTGATTGCCCGCGGCGGCGAAGCTGAAGCTGCCGTCGGCGCCCACCGTCAGCGTGCCGGTCGGCTGCGTGATCGACACGCTGGCGCCGGGGGTCAGCGACAAGGTCGCGCTGCCGCTGCCGAAGGTCACGGCGACCGAGGTGACGCCATCGGCGCCGGCGTCGAGCGTCCAGCTGCCGTTGACGGTAGCGCCCTCGACGACGCTCGTCGGCGTGTCCGACACATTGAGCGTCGGCAGATCGTCGACGATCGTCACGCCGAACGACCCCGACGACTGGGTGCCGTCCTGATCGGTGACGGTGAAGCCGATGCCCGCGAGGAAGTCGCTGTCCTCGACGCCGGGAAGCGCCTGATCGACCGCCTGCGACAGCGTGACCGAATAGCCATAGGTGACGTCGTTCGCGCCGGGGCCGGCCGCCGCGCTCGTCAGCGCGATGCGGATCACTTCATTGCCGCCGGCCGAGCCGACGAGGTCGCCCCCGACCTTGGCGAAGGTGACCGGCACGCCGCCGACGGTGAGCTGGGTGTCGAGCGCGGCGCTGTCGTTGAGGACGAGCGAGCCCGCGAGCGTCGCGGGAACGTCGCTGCCGAAATCGACGATGATCGTGCCGGTCGCGCTCGCGCTGCCGGTCGAGGTCGTTTCGCCCGCGAGACCATTGTCGATGTTGGCGCCCGCAAGCCCGTCCTCGTCGACCGTGACGTCGGCGGCCTTGCCGATCCGCGGCGCCGAATCGACGACGAGCGTGATCGTCGCGGTGGCGACGTCGGTGTCGCCGTCGCCATCGGTGATACGATACTGGAAGCTGATCGTGCCGCTTTCCTGTGCCCCCGGGGTGTAGGTGAAGCTGCCATCGCCATTGTCGACGAGCGTACCGGTGCCCGTGAGCGAACCGTCGACCAGCGCGACCGCCGACGGTTGCACGCTGTCGGCGCCGTGCACGTCATTGGCGAGCACATCGATCGTCACCGGCGCATTTTCGACCGTCTGCGCGGCCGAATCGTCGATCGCATCGGGCACATCGTCGGTGATGCGGATGTCGATCGCAGCGCTGGCGCTCGACCCGTCGGCATCGGTGACGGTGACGCCGACGCTGTCGCTGCGGGCGTCCTCGCCGGCCGCCGGATGATCGGCACGGTTGTCGGTCAGCGTGTAGCTATAGGTGAAGCTGCCGCCGATCACCGATCCGTCGGCGCCGGTCACGGGCGTGAAGCCGGTGACGGCGAGCGTGCCATAGGCGGTCGCGACCGATTGCGGCGTGAAGCTGCCGTCGGTAGTGACGAGCGTCAGCGGCGCGCCGAGCGGCACACCATTGAAGCTGTCGAGAACGACGCTGCCCATGCCGTCGGGGGTCGACACCGTAAAGCTGTCGCTGTCGGTCACGCCGTCGGGGGTCGCGTCCGACCCCGGCGCTTCGCCGGCACGCGCCGGCAGATCATCCTCGTCGACGGCGAGTTCGGCGCCCGCCGCGTCGAGGCCGGTGATGGTCACGCCATCGTCGGCGCCGGCGATGACGATCGTCAACGTCGCGGTATCGGTGTCGCCGTCGCCGTCGGTGATCGTGTAGGTGACGCTGTCGGTCAGCGTCTCACCCGCCGAAAGCCCCTGCACCGCCTGCGCCGCACTATCGAGAACATAACTATAGCTGCCGTCGCCGTTGAGCGTCAGCGTGCCATAGGTGGTCGCGAAGGCGGCGCCGATCATGCCGCCGCTCACCGCGGTGACCGCCGCACCATCGGCGCCTTGAGTGTCGGCGACGCCGTCGGTCGCATTGGCGTCGCCGCCACCCAAGCCCGTCAAAACATTGCCGTCGGCCGTCGCCGGCCCGTCTTCGGTCACGCTGTCGCTGTCGTCGCGCGCGGTCGGCGCGTCGTCGACGATCACTATCTCGAGCGTATCCGACGCCGCATCGCCGTCGGCGTCGGTGATGACGAGGTCGAAGCCGACCGTCGTGCCGTCGCCGTCGAGCGTGTTGTCGACCAGCGTATAGACATAGGTGACCGCCCCCTCGCCGGTCGCGGGATCGAAACTGTAACCCGTGACGACGAGCGTTCCGGTCGCGTCGCTCGCCATCGTCTGCGGCAGCGCGCCGGGGTTAAGCGTCGTGCCGCCGATCGCCACGCTGCCGACGCCGTCGAGCGCAGTGAAGGTGATGGTGCCGCTGGTCGAAGCGCCACCACCTTCACCCCCCGCGAAGGCCGAACCCGGGGTCTCGCCTTCGCGGCCCGGCAGGTCGGCTTCGTATACGATGGTCCCGTCATCACCTTCGCCCGGGACGAAGGTGATGACGGTCGGCGCATCGGCGATACGGATGGTCAGGGTCGCCGTCGATGTATCGCCGTCGCCGTCGGTAATCTGATAGGTGAAGACATCGTCGACGCCGCCCGGCGTACCGGGATCGCGGACATAGGTGTAGCCGCCGTCGGCACCGATCGTCAGCGCGCCATATTGGCCCTGCACCGTCCCGGGCGCCGCAAAACCGCCTTCGCCTTCCGCGCCGCGGATGCCCGTCAGCGCAGCGTCGTCGGCGCCCGGCGTGTCGGCGCCCGCGGCGCCGCTCGTCGTCCCCGCGCCGGTCAGCACATTGCCCGCCTCGGGCGCGAAGCTGCCCGCCGTGACCGCGTCGGTGTCGGCGCGCGCGGTCGGGACGTCGTCGACGACGTCGATCGTCAGCGTCGCGGTCGCGGTATCGCCGTCGCTATCGGTGACGGTGACGGTGAAGACGTCGGTCGGATCGGTATTCGCATCGCTGTTGTCGGCGAGCGTATAGCTGTATCCGACATTGCCCGGCGTCAGGCTGGTGATCGTCAGCTGGCCGAGCGGTGTCGCGATGACCTGGCCGACCGCGGTGATCGTGGTGCCGTTGATCGTGATCGCGTCGAGGCCGTCGGACGCGTCATAGACGATCGATCCGGTCGTGGTTTCGCTGTTCGCGGCGCTGTCACTGCCCGCGGGTTCGCCCTCGCGCACCGGCAGCCCCGCCTCGTCGACGCTCGCGGTTGCGGCCGCGGCGCCCGCGGGCTGGTCGGGGGTGACGATGACCACCTCGGGTTCGTCGTCGGGGTCGGGTAGGTCGGGGATCAGCTCGCGGTCTTCGGGCTGCGCAAAGGCGAGTTCGGTGTAGGGCAGAAGGTCGCCGAGCGCATAGGCGTCCTGGATCGGCCCCTCGGGGTCGGCGAAATTGCCGCCCGAGCTGCGCGTGCCAGCCTCGGGATTGAGCTCGCCGAGATTTTCGAGGAGCTGCGCGACCGTGCTCGCGGGCACCGTGTCGCCGTCGATGACGATCGACGGGATATCGACCGCGCCGTTCGGGATGATCAGCACCTGCCCGTTCGGCAACGTGACGATCAGGTCGGCGCCCGACACGCTGATGTCGTCGATCGACGCGCCGGCGGGCAGGACGACGCGTCCGCTCGCGTCGGGAAGCAGGATCGCCTGGATCGCGAGCGGCAGCGCCGATGCGGCGGCGGTGACGTGCGCGGCGGCGGCCAGGAAATCACTGTCCGCCACGGCCTGGTTCGACGGGGCGACCGATACGCCCTCCCCGCCTCCGCCTTGAGACCCCGTGGTTCCGCTCCGGGCCGGATTGTCGAAAGAATCCATGGCTATTACCCTCGCACGCACTTCGCCCTGCCGCGAAAGCAGCACAGCAAAATTCCACCAATGTCAGTGCGACCCACTTGTCCGAGCGACTCGGACCTTCCCCACCCATCAGGAGAACATGGATTCCGGAGACTCCGCAAGCGTGTTAACAATTTTTTAGGAAACACCATCTCGCAACCAACCTTGCCCCGTCCGAGGCAACATTGCGCGGCGGAAGAATCTTACTATTCAATTAGTTGAAATATCTTGTCCGGAGCGGCGGCCGGTTCGCCCCGCCCCGATTGCGTCTCAATTCGGTCCACAAGATGCAACGGTTCGTCGCAGCCGTCTCCGGTCCGCAGAGGCGAATCCGTTTAATTGTTAAGTCGCAAGCATCGCTATCGCGGCGACAGATCTGGGTATTTTTACGCATCCCGTGCGGGGATCGGGCGGGCGACAAGGCAATATTAAACTTGCCGCGCGATGTCTGGTCGTCAAAGGAGACGCCGGTGAGATCGCTGCTGGCCCATATCGCGGAACCCGCCGAGGCGGCCGACCGCCGACGGATGCCGCGGCGCACCTTGCGTCTTGACGTCGCGGCGCGTTCTGCATCGAGCGAGGCGGCGGTCGTCATCCGGAACCTGTCGCGAACGGGCCTTTTGATCGAAACCGACGCCGCCTTCGCGCTCGGCGAAACCTTCCTGCTGGTCTTGCCCGAATTGGGCGCCGCCCCGGCGCGCGTGGTGCGCGAGAACGGCCGGCTCTTCGGATGCGAATTTCTGACCCCGGTCCCGGAAAGCGCGATCAGCGCCGCGCTGCTCAAGGCGCCGCACGACGACGACGCGGCCGATGATGCCGGTGCGAGCGCGGCGGCCGATTTCGCTGGCCTTTATTCGCGGCGTCCGTCGAGCGCGGTGCTGTTGACGGCGCTGACCGCGCTGTTCACAGCGGTGATCCTGATCTTCATCGTCGCCCTCGCCTCGCTGACCTTCTCCTAGGGTCCTGGCCCAAGGCCCGGTGGAACGAAGGCGATGTAAGACGAGACCGAGGGTCGTACCCGGATGTCCTATCCAAAGGACACCGCCAATAACCGCTGATGTTCGGAAAAACTGGAGCGGGCGAAGGGATTCGAACCCTCGACCCCAACCTTGGCAAGAAATTACAACAAATACGCCAGAGCTTCTTTTTCTACGCCAAGGTACGAAAAATCAAGCATTTGTTGACTTAAGCCTACGATATTCTATCCTCGACCTACCCTGCGAAACGGTCAATTTCTATTACGTCCTTATTACTTTTTCATTCGGCCACCCTCGCGTAATATGATGGAGGAACTTGTGGCGCTTGCAAAGCTCAATAAGCGGACGGTCGATGCGCTTGCTGTACCGGCGTCCGGACAGACATTTCTGTGGGACACGGAGATCAAGGGTTTCGGCATTCGTGTCGGCGCAACCGGGACGAAAACCTTCGTCATCCAATATATGAATGAGGAAGGCCGGGTTCGGCGAGTGAAGATCGGGCGCTTCGGAGTGATGACTGTCGAGCAGGCCCGTGAGGTCGCAAAAATTCAGTTGGGCAAGGTGGCATCTGGCGACGACCCGGCGGAAGAGTCGCGCCGGGTCCGGAAGGATCTCAATGTCGCCGAGATGTGCGAATGGTATCTCGTCGAAGCGCGGGCCGGCCGCATTCTTGGACGGAAGAACCGCCCGATCAAGGACACCTCGCTCAACATGGATGAGAGCCGCATCCGGACGCATATCATCCCGCTGATGGGCAAACGCCTCGTGCGGAAGCTAACGATCGCCGACGTCGAGGCAATGCAGAATGACATCGCCACCGGTCAGACCCGAAAGCCTCCTTCGGGCGGGCGCGGCGGCCGCCCGACGGGCGGTGCCGGCGTTGCCGGGAGGAGCCTCGGCACCCTCCAGGCCATTCTCGGCCATGCAAAGCATAAGGGACTGATTGCGGAACATCCCACGAAGGGCGCGAAGAAGCTCGCGACCAAGAAAAAGACCCGGCGTCTCAGCATCGCCGAGATCGAGCTGCTGGGTCGGGCGATCGGCCGGGCCGAACTGGGTTCCGAGAACCCCGTTGCGCTCGCCATTGTCAGGACGCTCCTTCTGACCGGCTATCGGCGGGAAGAGGCGCAGGCACTGCAGCGGCAGTGGGTCAACCCAATGGGCGGTTACGTCGCGTTCCCCGACACGAAGAGCGACGCGCAATATCGGGCGATCGGACCCGAGGCGATCAAGATCGTCGTCGCACAGCCAGAAATTGCCGGCTGCCCCTACGTCTTTCCCGCGTCGAATGGGGAGGGCCCGTTTACCGCCGTCAGCGACTGCCTGGCCCGGCTATGCCGCTCGGCCGGCATCGAGGGCGTAACGCCGCATACCCTGCGCCACACCTTCGGGAGCATCGCGGGCGAACTCGGCTTCTCCGAGCTCACGATCCGCGCGATGCTAGGCCACGCGTCGCAAAGCGTGACGCAGGACTATGTTCATATCGACGAAGCCGTGAAGCTTGCGGTCAGTCGCACTTCGGACGAGATCGCAAAACATCTCGAGACTGGCGTGCGGAAGGCGGCAGAGATGAAGTTCGCTCAATGACCCCTCCGGTCAGCGCATCCGGAGCGCGGATTGATCGGGTCGATCGAGCGCGCGGCTACTCCGGGAATGCGCTAGCCTTCAACAATGTCATAGCTCATAGCGCCTCCCGGCAAGGTCGCCTCCTTGTTCCCCTTTCGAAACCAGCATCGACTTGCTCCGCAATGCAGCCGGCAGGCTCGTGCAATCGGCGGCCCGGACGGGCCCAAGAATCCGACAAACCTCGGCAAGATATTCGTCTGGAACCCGCATCCGGGCGCCTTGCAGGGCGGCATGAAGCATGACCGCGATCTCTTCTTGATTCAGCACGCCGCGCGTCACCGGACTCAGTAGAAATTCTGCCGAGCTAACGATTGGCAAGGCCGGGAAGCGCCGACTAGCGAGGCCGATCGCCTTGCGCTCGTCAATCATCGCGGTACCGCCGATCTGGAGGGCGTGCGCCAAAGTTGCGGCCTCACCATCGTCGAGCGTCTCGCTGATCGAACCGACGACGAGCCCCATGAACAAGGCTTCTGCGTCCGTGTGCAGCTCGGCGACTTCGACCAGCCCCATCTCGATCAGCTCGGCCATCCTCTCGGCCGTGGCTCGCCCCTTGTCGCGGCCGCGCTCAAGTTCACCGAGCACGATGCGCGGCAGGATGGGCGGGCAGCCAAGCGCGCGAAGGATCGCGACGGCCTGCCCCCCTGCGATGATGTTGATCCAGACGCTGGCATCCGCGACGAGCGGACGGCCGCCATCAAAGCAGGAATGAGGGGGACTCATCGGTCTCCGCTCCTTCCGCTTCGAACTCGTCGATCAGCGCGCGGGCATCCACGCGATCGATATGCAGCAGACGCGCGACCTGGCCTTCGCTGATCAGCTCGCGGCGCCATGCCTCGCTCGCCATGAGGCTCATGCGCATCGACACCTGGCGCCGTGCGTCCGCGCGCGCATCGTCGGCCGGAATCGCGTCGCCGAGCACTTCGCGCGCCTGGACGTCGGTGATGCCGCCCTGATGCGCGAACCAGTCCCAGGTCCCCGCCTTGGTTAGGCCAAGTTCCTCGAGCCGGCGCACCATCGCCTCGCGCGACACACCGAAATAATGCGCGAGCAGGATGATATGGCGGCGAGTGAGCTTCGCCGCGCCCGCGGTCAGCTCCTGGAACTTGGCCGCAACAGCCCTGGCCGGGGTCAGGAAGCAGCGCCCGAACGCATTGGCATAACGCTCTTCGCGGCTGGATTCGGGGGAATTGGCATGGAGCGCGTCCGGCGACCTCCGGGTCGAAATGAAATGGCCAAGCTCATGCGCCCCGGTCTGGGTGCGCCGGTCGCGCGGATGGGCGGCGTTCAAAAGAATGCACGCGCCGATCGCATCGTCAAAGGCATAGAGACCCGAAATCTTCGGGTCGATGCGGCGGATGAACACCCGGGCGCCCAGCTGCAGTTCGAGCAAGGAGACAATGTCGTGGATCGGCGCCAGGCCGAGCCCCAGCAGCTGCCGCAGCTCCCACGCATCCTGTTCGGCTTGGAGCAGGACATTGCCCGGCAACAGTGGGCGCTCGGGGGGATCGAACCGCACGCGCTTGATGCCAAGGAGATTTTCCAGCTCGAGTTCGGCCTGGACAAGGCTGTTGAGCAGGTTGATCGCCGGATCGATCTCGTCGCCCTGCTCGCCGGCTTTGCGGAAGCGCGGCCGCAGATCGACCTTCGCGCTGTCCTGCCGGAGCAGCACGTTGAGCGAAGTTCCATAGAGCGCAGCCAGCTTCTGCAGTTCATCGACGCGCGCGCGGCGTTGCCCCTGCTCGATCGCGACAAGTGTGGTGCGGGCGACATTGAGCGCCGCCGCAGCCGCCGCCTGGGTCATCTTGGCATTCTCGCGCGCGTCGCGCAGCAGCTCGCCAATGCCTTCGGCGGTCAGGGATCCGGTGATCATTGCCATGGCGACACCATCGCGATCCGCGAGACGAACGATTCCTTGCCGAGGCTCGCGAGAAAGGCGAGCCATTCCGACCGGTGCCGTTCGAGCAGATCGAACATTTCCCGCTCGGCGACCGCCGCTTCTATCCCGAGCCCGTCGGCGGTTTCATGCGCAACGCGCCGCACTGCGCGGCGATGCAAGTCCGAGCGCGCGAGGGCGGCGAGATGATCAAGGTGAAGAATCCCCGCGATCGCATAATCCTCGAATGCCTTGCTCATCCGGGCAAACCCTTTGACGGTGCCGCCGCGCATGTCGCTCGCACCGAGATTTTCCCAGATATATTCGTCGGACGCCTCGACGATCCCGGCGGTGTGCATGCTCATGCGGCGCAGCATGCAGGCCGCGCAGATGCCGCACTGGCGTCGGCGGCCGTCGAAACTGACACGCCGCGAATCCTGCCAGCACGAGCGCGTGTCGTGCCAGGTCGGAGCAGCCTCCAGCGCGTGAGCCGCGGCAAGAGTCTCGCCCTTCGTATACCAGATGCGCGGATACTCGTAGGTCGGGACGCTTTTTCCCATGGCGGCGAACAGCTTCTCGATCCGCTGAGTGAAGGCGGGATGCACGCGATAATCGGGATAGATCTGACCGCTCGACGCGATGATCGGACCGAGTGCGCCTTGTCCGCTCTCGGTGACGACAATCCGATCGACCTTCGCCAGCTGCGCGGCGATGCCAGTGATCATCGCGAACTTGAACCCGCGTGACCGCGCGGAGGATTCGACGCGCTGGCGCTTGCCCAGCTTCACATCGAACGGAACCGCAGTGAACCGCCGCTGCTTGCGCGGCGTCCCTTTGGTGTCGGCCCCCTTGGTGCCGAGACGGACCCGCACCAGCCCGCCTTTCTCCTTTGCCGCGACGAGGGCGGCCACGGCCCGTGAATCGAGACCATCGCTATAGGGCATGATGATCTTGTCGGGGATCGAGAGATCAAGCTTACGCGGACCGACCTCGACGACATCGTGCCGGCGCCGGACGAAGCTCAATGCCCAGCGGTCGCCGGTGAGAAAGGCAAGTGCTTCCCCCAGCGCTTGTCGCACCGATGGCTTGTTCCAGAGGCTGTCGTCATGAACGGCGACGCGCAGATCGAAGGCGCGCGCCCAGCCCCACGCCGGACGGCGCACGCTCAGATCGCAATATTCGACGGCGGCAGCGATGATCATCAGGTCGACCAGCTCGGGATGCCAATCCGCGAAGAAGAAGTCCTTCAGCCCCTCAATCGACAGCGTGATGCTCTTGCCGAGAATCGCGCCCTGCGCCCCGTCACGCAGCGGCTCGTCCTCCTCCACGGCGTCGATCCGAACGCCTTCCGCATCCGCCACATGATAAGCCTTCACATTCACAGCGGCACTCCGTCGTCTAGGCCGGAATAGGTGGCAGCGGCCGGAGCCTGCGGGGCATCCGCGGTGCGAAGCACTTGCCGCGCCACCGCGGAAATATCGATCTCGCCATGCGCGCCTTCGAGACGCGACCGCACAGCGCGAGCGCGCTGGCCGGACGCCTCGCGGAACATATGCTCTTCGACCTGGCGAAATCCTGCGAGCAGCCGGTCGGAGACGGTGCCCTCGGCCGCCTGTTGCAGGGCGTCAGCCGGAGCGCAACCGTCATTGAGGGCATCGACCGCGTTGCGAAGGAAGCTCGCCTCCATCGGCGAACTGGCCTGGGAGTGCATCGCGCGGAGATCGGCAACGGGGAGGTCGCGAAATAGGCCAGGTTCATCAGGGCCGATGATCAGGCTGGACACCCTGCTGAGGAAGCCTGGCGACAATTCGGCGCGGCAATCCCGCTCGGCAGCCGCATGCAGCGCGTCGGCAATCTCGCGGGTCGAGAAAGCCTCAACATAAGCGCATTTGGCCGCGAGCTTCCAACGTGGCGACATAGGCAGTGAACGATAGGGCCCATCACTCATGGCAGATCTCCTGCCACGCTAACTAATTAGTAGTCTGACATTGTCAATAATAATTTTGTCTAAAGCTGACATTTCTCGGATAGCGCCTTCCCCGAGCAGGCGCAGTCGGTCGCCCGCTGCCAACCCGCTGGTTGTCTCGGGGCCTCGGCTGACTTGTCGGTGCTCAGGCGGACTGCAGGTTCGGAAGCGACATTTCGAGTGCCTATTCGACGCTGACGAAAGTCCGCGAACCCGATGGCAAACTGATCACACCGGCTTCGCCGCCGTCGCGGGTAAGCGCAATGGCTGTGCGGATAACATCCTGCGTTGTGCAGGGTGTGTTGAATTTCGAGGAGAGCGACAGGTTTGCATTTTCCAGATGCAGCTGGACCGGGTATTTGTGCAACCCACAGCTGCCGATACAAACCGATTGAGCTGAGACTTCGAAATTTGCTGCGACTGCTAGCGCCGCGCCCTTGCAAATCCGCGATCGGTCGCGATGAATCGTTCGAGCATCGGCGGGATAAGCCGTTCGACAGGAAGCGGCTCGGACAGGCCATTTTCCTTCGCATGCGCCGCGGCATAGTCGGCGAGATCGCGCGCGAGCTTGCCCGTGAGTTCGACAGTAGCCTTGACCGGCTTCTCCTCGACGATCGGCCCAAGGCGCAGCCGGCTCATCGCCAATCCGCCTGCGGCTCGAGAATGAGGTCGCGGGTGACGATCACACGGAGCGCGAAACCCGGCCGGATGGTGAGCGTCGGACGCACCGCCAGTTCGCGCTCGACGATGCGGCGCCCGGCCTGGCTCGTGCTGTCCTGCATCCCGTAGCGCAGAGCCCGGGCGAGTTCGTCGTCGCCGCCGACGCTGAGCTCGCTCCCGACCCCGAGCAGGGTCGAGACGAGCGCGGCGCGGACCATCCGGCCCCAATGATTGTTCACCCGATCCTCCAGCCCCGACATGCCTGCGGCGTCGGCGCCGGGCTGCCGTTCGAGGCGGATCGATCGTCCGCCGGGCAAGATGAGGCGATCCCATGCGAGGAGCACCCGGCTCTGTCCCGCCGCGATCTCGCTGTCATATTCGCCGATCAACCGCGACCCTTGCGGGATGAGCAGGATACGCCCGGTCGGACTATCATAGATATTCTGCGTCACCTGCGCGCTGATCTGGCCCGGCAGGTCGGAGCGTATGCCCGTGATGAGCGCTGCCGGAATGACAGTCCCGGCCTGGACGACCAGCGCGGAACTCGGGGCGATCAGGCGCTCGCCACTTTCGAGGGGCCTTTTCGTCCCCGACGTCAGAAACTGACGCCGCCCCTCATTGGCCGTGCGAGGCTCCGCCGCCTGTTCGGGCGCGGCCGCCTCAGCAGACACAATATCTGTTGCTGCGGAACTTGAGGTTCCGCCCCCCAGAAAGAGCCGGCTCGTCTGGGCGCTCTCGCGCTCCTGCAGTGCCCGCTGCCGCGCCTGTTCGGCGGCCGCCACGCGCGGATCGGGAGGATTGCGCCCTTCCGCGCCGATCGGCGGGACGGGGATGGCTTCGCCGCTCCCCTGCGCCGCAACGATCGGCCGGCCAAGGTCGCCGGGGAGCGGCGGACCGAGCTTCGGCACGGCGCCATAATCGGCGGGTGCTCCGGTGACCGCGTCGGGCCGCGCATTGTTGCTCGGTTCATAGAGTTCCTGCCGCTCGGCCGGGGCCGGGGTGCGCAGTGCCCACATGAGCGATGCCGCGATCGCGATGCCGCCGGCCCCGCCGATAACCGCCAGCGTTTTCCGCGACAGACGCATGACCTGCGGCGTCTCACCCGCGAGGCGGAACGCATCGGGGCTCGCAGGGGCGATCGGGGCAACCTCGGCCTCGGCGGGCACAGCTTCTGTGCCCGGCTGTTCGGGCGCCGTCACGACCGGCCTCGCGGGTGCGGCGTTTCGCGTTCGATCCGCACGGCCTTGGCGCCGCGCCCGCTCCCGAGCCGGAGTTCGGCGCGATCGAAGAGCCGGTCGACGATCATGTAACGCCCGTCGACGCGGTAGTTGAGCAGCTCGGCCGCGCCTTTCTCGCCGACCGCGAACAGCGGGGGCATGTCCGCCGTCGCGATCGCAGCACCGAACTCGACGAAGAGCTGGCGCCCATCGTCGAAAACGCGCACCGGCCGCCAGGGGGCCTTCGCGCCGGAGATGCGATACGCAAAACTCAACGCCGCGAAATCGATCCCGCCTGCAACCGGAGCGAGCCGCGCCTGTTCGGTCTCGGCGGCGCGAAGCGCGATCAGTTCGTCCTGCGGATAGGACCAGGAGACCGCCGCCATATAGGTGGCGGGGGTCGCGCGCAGCTCGATGTGATAGGTCCGACGGCTGGTGTTGATGACCAGATTCGTCATGATGTCGGGTCGCGTGGGCTTCACCAAAATATGAACGCGGCGCGACGCGCCCGTCCCGCTCACCGTATCGCCGATGACCCAGCGCACGGTGTCGCCGGCCGCGACAGGCCCCGGACCGACAAGCTCCTCGCCTTCCTGCAATGCGATGTCGGTGACCTGTCCGGGGGCAGTGTAGACCTGGAACAGCGCGCCATCGGCCCAGGCATATTTCTGGATAGCGTTGAGGAAGGTCGCGCGCTCGGGCTGGACGCGCGCCGCGTCGTTCGCGCGGCCGACCTGCGTGCGCGGATCGGCGGGTGCCGCCTGCGCCGGCAGCGCGAGCGCGGCGGCGCCGATAAGAAGGGTAAGGCGGATCATTGGCTGAGCTCCTTCGACCAAGAAATAGCGGTGACAAAAACGCCGAGCGGGTTCCGGCGCAGGGCGTCGGGGGTGCGGGGCGGCTGGATCGACGTGGTCAGGATCGCCGACCAGCGCGACGTCTCGACGAGGCTGCCATCCTGATAGCGGCGCTCGGTCCAGGCGATGCGGAAGCTGTCGCGCGATGCGCGGATCACGCTCGACACGTCGATGGCGACCTGAATCTTGCCGACCTCGGCAAAGGGATCATTCGCGCGGGCGTGATCGCTCAGCGCCTGCGCGCCCTTGGGCGTGGTGAAGTCATAGGCGCTGAGCCAGTCCTTGCGAAGCACCACCGGATCGGCCGGGATCGAGCGGACATGCTCGATGAAGCGCGCGAGGTGGAACGCGATTTGCGGGTCGGTCGGCGAAAAGTCGGCATCGGCCGGCGCCACCGACCTGGCCTCGCCGAGCTTGTCGACCTCGACGACCCAAGGGGTGATCGTGCCGCGGAGCGACTGCCAGACGAGCGCCGAGGCGAGTCCGCCCGAAAGCGCAAGGCAGCCGAAGAAGGCGAGACGCCAGCTTTTCGCCTGGGTGCGGGCCGAGCCGATGCGGTCGTCCCAGACCTGCGCGGCGCGCTGGTAGGGCGTAACCGGGACCGGCGACTTGCCATAATGTTGGGACGGGCGTCGAAACATGGGTTCAATCCTTCTGGCTGATGTCGGGGGCGGAGCCGGCGCCATGGCTGTCGCCGGCCTTGAGGGTCTGCGAGGCGATGGTGGCGCCCGAGGTGACGGCCTGCCGCCGCTTCATGGCGGCCGCCCAGGTCGGGGGCGACGCCGCGCCGTCGCTGGCGGTGGCAGCGCCGGCCGCGGACTTGCCCGCCTGCCCCGCGGCATAGCTTTGACGCAGGCGTTCAGCCGCGGCGCGGAGAGGCGAACCCGCGCCGCGCGCCGTGTCACGCGCCACATTGGCGAGCCCCGCACCGAACGCCCGCATCCCGCTCTTCCCGGCCGCACCCCGGGCATAGGATGCCGAAGCGCTGCCGGACGCGCGCGAGGCTCCGAGCGCGGTGCGACCGACGGCACTGCTCGCCGCGCCCGCCGCCAGCGTCGCGCCGGCGGCCCCGGCAGCGATCGTCGCGCCGGCCGCGAGGGTGGTGCCGGCAGCGGCGCCTGCCCCGAGCTGCGGGCCGCCCGCCACGATGCCGTTGGCGACGCTCGGACCGAAGATGCCGAGACCCAGCAGGGTCAAGGCGCCGAGTGCGATCGCCATCACCTCGCGGATGTCGGGTTCGGTCCCGAGCCCCGCGTCCATGAAGCGCTGGAAGAGGGTCGTGCCGATGCCGGTGATGACCGCGAGCACGAGGAGCTTGATGCCCGAGGAGATGATATGGCCGAGGACGCGCTCGGCCATGAAAGCGGTGCGCCCAAAGAAGGCGAAGGGCAGCAGGACGAAGCCCGCGAGCGTCACCAATTTGAACTCCAGGATCGTGACGAAGACCTGCACCGCGAGAATGAAGAAGGCGATCACGACGATCACCCAGGCGATCAGCAGGATCAGGATCTGGACGAAGTTGGTGAAGAGCCCCACCGGGCCGACAAGATCGGCGGTCGCGTCGAGCAAGGGCTCGGCGGCATCGAGGCCGGTGGACGCGATCATGCCGGGGCGCATGAAATCGCCGATCGCCATCGTGCTTCCCGCCGCTTTCAGGCCCAGCCCGGCGAAGCTCTCGAGCAATATCGTGGCCAGCGCCTGGAAATTGCCGATGATGAAGGCGAAGACGCCAATATAGAGCGTCTTCTTCACAAGCCGCTGCAGCACGTCCTCGTCGGTGCCCCATGCCCAGAAGAGCGCCGCGATCGTTATATCGATCACGATCAGCGTCGAGGACAGGAACCCGACCTCGCCGCCGAGCAATCCGAACCCGCTGTCGATATAGGTCGAGAAGACCGACAGGAAATTATCGATAACGCCGGTGTCGTTCATGGCTTGCTCTTTTCGGTCCGGAAGAAATGGCGCCGCTTCGCTTCCCAGGCCGCCTCGCATTCGGGATCGGCCTCGGTGGCGGTTCGGCAGCGACGAAGCGTGTCACCATAATCAGGGGGTGCGTCCGCCCCGGAGATCGCAGGAGCGAACGCACGGGGCGCGGGCGGATCGAGCGCGGCGACAAGGGCGAGGGTCAGCGCAAGACCCAGGACGATTGCCCCCATAACCAGCCCGCCCGCCCGGCCCATCTCAATTGCCCTTGCGGAAGCGGCGGAAGCGCTCGCGGCCTTCGGCCTCGGCGGCCGCCGCGCGCGCGGCATCGAGCATCTCGGCGCGGCCCTGCGCACTCATGACGGCGGCGAGATCGGCGATCTGCTGCGACTGGATGGCGAGCAGCTGGTTGCCCGCCTGCGCGGCCTGCAGCGCGCCGGTTGCCGACTGGCTGGCGCCGACGATCGTCGAGATCGACGTGCGCGTTCCGCCCATATTCGTGACGATGCCGGCCTGCACCTTCATCGCATCCTCGAAGGCGCCGACGCTGTCCTTCCAGCGCGCCTCGGCATTGGCGACCATCTCGGCGGCAGAGCCCGTCAGCGCTCCGCCCTTGTAGCGCGCCTCGAACCCCTTCTGGATGTCCGACACGTTGAACGCGATGCCCTCGGCCTGCGCGAGGAGCTGGCGCGTCTGGTCGACCTGCGCCTCGAGCGTGCCCAGCGTCGATGTCGGCAGGCTGTTGAGGTTCTTCGCCTCGTTCATCAGCGAGGTCGCCTGATTCTGCAGCTGCTTGATCTGGTTGTTGATCTGCTCGAGCGTGCGCGCCGCGGTCAGGATATTCTGCGAATAGTTGCGCGGATCGTGGACGATGCCGCCGAGCTGCGCGCTCGCCGGGACGGCCAGCATCGCGCCCGACACGGGGAGCGACACAAGGGCCGCGGCAGCGACGGCGCGGACGATATAATTCTTCATCGGGGGGTCTCCTCATTGGGGGCGGCGATGGTGGGGAGCAGCTCGGCCGCCCATTCGAGCTTGCGGTGGGAAAGCCAGGCGGCCGCGAACCCTTCGGGGCCGTGCGCTGCGAACAGCTCGGCGATGCGCGTCTGGTCGGTCTTCGAGGATGCGGCGGTGAAGGCGAGCGCAACCTCGCCCAGCCCCAGGTCGAAGAGGCGATTGCCGCGCCGCGACTGGCAATAATAGTCGCGCTTAGGCGTCGCCCGGCTCAATATCTCGATCTGCCGGTCGTTGAGGCCGAAGCGCTCGTAGATGCGGGCAATCTGCGGCTCGAGCGCGCGCTCGTTCGGCAGGAATATGCGGGTCGGGCAGCTTTCGATGATCGCGGGTGCGATGCTAGAGGTTTCGATGTCGGCAAGGCTCTGCGTCGCGAAGACCACGCTCGCATTCTTCTTGCGGAGCGTCTTCAGCCATTCGCGCAGCTGCGCCGCGAAGGCCGGGCTGTCGAGCACGAGCCAGCCTTCGTCGATGATGATGAGCGTCGGCGAGCCGTCGAGCCGTCCGGCGATCCGGTGAAACAGATAGGACAGGACGGGTCCCGCCGACGCGGCGCCGACAAGGCCTTCGGTCTCGAAGGCCTGTACACGCGCGGCCCCGATGCGCTCCTCGTCGGCATCGAGCAGCCGCCCCCAAGGTCCGCCGACCAAATAGGGCGCGAGCGCCTGCTTGAGGTCGCGCGACTGGAGGAGCACCGCGAGCCCCGTCAGCGTGCGTTCGGCGACAGGCGCCGTCGCGAGCGAGGTCAGCGCCGACCAGAGATGCTCCTTCGCCGCCGGGTCGATTGTCATGCCTTCGCCCGCGAACAGCGCGGCGAGCCATTCGGCCGCCCAGCTCCGCTCGGACGCCTCGTCGATCCGGGCGAGCGGCTGCAACGCCACGCCGCCCTCCCCATCGTGGAGCGCCCCGCCCAGGTCCTGCCAGTCCCCGCCCATCGCGAGGGCCGCGGCGCGGATCGAGCCGCCGAAATCGAACGCGAAGATTTGCGAGCCCGGATAGCGGCGAAACTGCATGGCCATCGTCGCGAGCAGCACCGATTTGCCTGCCCCCGTCGGACCGACGACGAGGCAATGGCCCACGTCGCCGACATGGAGCGAAAGGCGGAACGGGGTCGAGCCTTCGGTCTTGCCATAGAGCAAGGGGGCGTCTCCGAAATGCTCGTCCCGTTCCGCCCCCGCCCACACGGCGGACAGGGGGATCATGTGGGCGAGGTTGAGGGTGGAAATCGGCGGCTGGCGAACATTGGCATAGGCGTGGCCGGGCAGGCTCCCGAGCCAGGCCTCGATCGCGTTCATGCCCTCGATCGTGCAGGTGAAGTCGCGCCCCTGGATGACCTTCTCGACCAGCCGGAGCTTCTCCGCGGCGAGGGCCGCGTCGCTGTCCCACACGGTTACGGTCGCGGTCACATAGGCGACGCCGGCATGATCTGCTCCAAGTTCCTGCAAGGCCATGTCGGCATCGGCGGCCTTGTTCGAGGCGTCGCTGTCGACGAGCGCCGATTGCTCGTTGGTCATCACCTCCTTGAGGATCGCCGCGATCGACTTGCGCTTGGCGAACCATTGCCGCCGGATTTTCGTCAGCAGTTTGGTCGCGACGGTCTTGTCGAGCATGATCGCGCGGGTCGACCAGCGATAGGCGAAGGCCAGCCGGTTGAGATCGTCGAGCAGGCCGGGCCAGGTCGCGGTCGGAAATCCCGTGATCGTCAGGGTCCGCAGATGCTGCTCGCCGAGCCGCGGCTCAAGCCCGCCGATGAGCGGCTGGTCCGTCAGCAGCGCGTCGAGATAGATGGGCGTCTCGGGGACCCGGACACGCTGCCGCTTCGTCGATACGGTTGAATGGAGATAGGTCAGCGTCTCGCCGTCATCGAGCCATTCGGCCTCGGGCATGAAGCCTTCGACGAGATGAAGGATACGGTTCGACCGGTCGATGAAGCTCGCGAGATGCTCCTTCGGATCGACCCCCGAGCGCTCCATCCCTTCATAAAGCCAGCCCTCCGCCCGCGAGGCATCCTCGGCCGGCGGCATCCACAGGAGGGTCAGATAATAGCGGCTCTCGAAATGCGCCCCTTCCTCCCGGAATTGCTCGCGGCGCTCCATGTCGACCAGACCGGATGCCGGATCGGGGAATGAGGATCCCGGATAATCGCGCGACGGCAGCCGCTGCGCCTCCACGAACAAGGCCCAGCCCGAGCCGAGGCGCCGGATCGCATTGTTGAGCCGGGCGGTGACCGCGACGAGCTCTGCGGGGGTGGCGCTGTCGAGATCGGGACCGCGGAAGGACGCGGTTCGCTGGAAGGAGCCATCCTTGTTCAGCACCGCGCCTTCGGCGACCAGCGCGACCCAGGGGAGATAATCGGCAAGGCAGGCCGACTTCGAGCGATATTCGGCGAGGTTCATCATGGCCGCATCCAGACAGGATATTTGAGGTGACGCTTGGCGACGTCGACGAATTGCGGGTCGCGGCGCGCCGCCCAGACCGAGAGCGCATGGCCGACGATCCAGAGGACGAGACCCGCGATCCAGAGGCGGAGACCAAGGCCGATCCCGGCCGCGAGCGTGCCATTGGCGATCGCGAGGGCGCGCGGCGCGCCGCCGAGCAGGATCGGCTCGGCGAGCGCGCGGTGCACGGGCGCGAAGAAACCGGTGACTTCGGCCGGAGCATCCATCAGACGACGGCTCCGCCGCCGAAGGAAAAGAAGGTCAGGAAGAAGCTCGACGCCGCGAAGGCGATCGACAGCCCGAACACGATCTGGACCATGCGGCGAAAGCCGCCCGACGTGTCGCCGAACGAGATGGTCAGACCGGTGATGATGATGATGATCAGCGAGATCACCTTCGCGACCGGCCCCTCGACGCTTTCGAGGATCGATTGCAGCGGCGCTTCCCATGGCATCGACGAGCCACCGGCCCGAGCCGGGAAGGCGGTAACGAGCGCGACATAAAGAGCGGTCGGGGCGAGCAGGAAGCGCGGTGCCTCCCGCCGGGCGGCGTGGGTCATGGTCAGTCTCCTTCGGGGGTAAAGAGGGGGGTGATGCGATAGTCGCCGGTCGACGCATCGAGACCGTTGACGCGGGCGAGTTCGGCAAGGCGCCGCCCGGCGCCGTCGCGCACGAGAACGGCAACGAGATCGATCGTTTCTGCGAGGAGGGCCCGCGGGACCGTGATCACGGCTTCCTGAATGAGCTGCTCCATGCGGCGGAGTGCGCCGATCGCGCTGCCCGCGTGGATCGTGCCGATGCCGCCGGGATGTCCGGTGCCCCACGCCTTCAGAAGATCGAGCGCCTCGGCACCGCGGACCTCGCCGATCGGGATGCGGTCCGGCCGAAGCCGAAGCGAGGAACGGACGAGATCGGACAGCGACGCGACCCCATCCTTGGTGCGCATCGCGACGAGGTTCGGAGCGGCACATTGGAGCTCGCGGGTGTCTTCGATCAGGACGACGCGTTCGCTGGTCTTGGCAACCTCGGCGAGCAGGGCATTGGTGAGCGTCGTCTTACCCGTCCCGGTTCCGCCGGCGACGAGGATATTGAGGCGCTCGGCGACCCCGGAGCGCAGCGCCTCGGCCGCCGGTGCGGACATGATGCCGGCTGCGACATAATCGCCGAGCGAGAAGACGGCGACCGCGGGCTTGCGGATTGCGAAGGTCGGCGCCGCGACCACGGGCGGCAACAGACCCTCGAAGCGCTCGCCGCTTTCGGGAAGCTCGGCCGACACGCGCGGCGACCCGGCATGGACCTCGGCGCCGACATGATGCGCCACGAGCCGGATGATGCGCTCGCCATCGGTGGCCGCGAGCAGGATACCGCTATCGGTGATCCCTGCGCCGAGGCGATCGACCCAGAGCCGACCGTCGGGGTTCAGCATGATTTCGATGACCGCGGGGTCGGCAAGCCACTCGGCAATTGCGCCGCCAAGCGCTGTCCGCAGCATGCGGGCACCACGCCCCTGCGCCTCGAAACGGACCGGCTCTGCGCCCATGATAGTCCCCGTTGGATGGTCCGGGCAAGGACGCCCGGCTCGACGGGGACGAGTAAGAGACGCAGAGATTCACTATTTTCAACAGAGATTTGCGCGCGTCGTACTGTGGGTAAGAAAGACAGGGAATGGCGTAGGCCGCGATGCGATCAGTTCCGATTCGGAAGCGATTAAATGAAGGTCGGCGGGTTGTGCCGAGCGCGATTTTGACAACAGTGTCAGGATGAGTGATTCGGGGTCGCAGCATTCGGACGAGTTCTTGAGGTGGACGCGCTTGACAGAAAAGCAGCGGGCCTGTCTCGATTTGCTGCTGGAACGAAAAACCTCGAAACAGATCGCCCGCGACCTCGACATATCGAAGCAGGCGGTGGATTTGCGGCTCACCACCGCACGCGACACGCTGGGCGCGGCCAACCGCGACGAGACCGCGATCATCTATGCGCGGCTCCGCCAGACCTATGATCGGATACCATGTGATCCGGTCATACTACCGCCAACCCCCGAACTGGTGCCATCCGATTTCCCGGACGGTGACCCCGCTAGCTTGCTGCATCTGAACGATAATTTGGCAAGTCGAGCCGGGTCTCGGAGCGAAGGCTCTCCGTTCAGGGATTTGCTGAGGCCGAACTATAGGCCTCAGGCCCGGGTCGTGATCGTCGTGAGCTTGCTCATCGCGGTCCTGCTCATGGTCATCGCAGGCCTGTCGATCGGTCAGACGCTGACCCGGCTCGCCTCGGCCTGATCCCATATCGTGTTGAACCATGGTCCGGGAGCGCAGCGCGCTTCTCCGGAGAGGAGAGTCTATGCAAAATTTGAACAGCGTTGCCGCGGAGCGGTTGCAGCGAGTGGTGCCTGCAGCCGAAGCGCAGATCGATGGCGCCCTCATCGCCGTTTCGTCGCTGATGGCGGAGGTCGTCACTGCCCGTCGAGATACGGCCGGCGTCCCTGCTGCCAAGGGACATGCGACGATCCGCCGCATCGCCGAAGCGCAACTGGCGCTGGTCGGGGTGAGCGGCGACATCCTTCGTGTTCATGGCGACCTTGCCGATATCGGCCGTGAAACGTCAGGCCTCGACCTTCACGAATGCCCCGCAGCTGCCGAAGCCGGCCCCGCAAAGCTTTCCCTGGTGAGCTGAGCGACATTGACGATGGGCCATCGGCATGGTGAATGAGCGCGATGCTGCGGATCGCAATCTTCGTGACATTGCTGCTGGTGGCTCTCGTCTACGCTCTCCGCAAGGGCGGCGGCCCGGAGAGAGCGGTGGCAGCCATTCTCCTGTTCATGCTGATTTCCGATCAGGCTCTACACCTGATTTTTGCGGTGAACTTTGTCACGGTCGATACGGGTCACTTGCTGATCGATCTGATAGCGGCGGCCGCGACGATGACCGTAGCGCTGACGGCCTATCGCTTCTGGCCCATGCTGGCGGCAGTGCTGCAATGTCTTCCGCTACTGGCTCACACGACCCGCGCGATCGACATGGAACTCCACCCAATAGCGTATCTGACGATGCAGGTCGCTGCATCCTGGCTTCTTCCGCCGCTCCTCGTGGCCGCAACCTGGCATCACCAAAAGCGATTGGCTCGAGCCGGCAGCGATCGGTCCTGGTACATTTCATTGCGACCATCGAGCCCGAACGCTGCGAAGCCTTAGCGGACCGGCTACTTGTCGCGTTTCATTCGATCAGCCGCATTTGGGCGCAGTCGCCAGAAGCGCTCGCTCGCGTCATTGGTGACGCGCCGCAGGTCGCAGAGGTCATTCTCGAGGCACATAAGCTCGCCACCGAGAGCCTTTCCGGCGATCTTCGAGGTATCAGCATCGATCCCTTCGACCGGAGGCTCCGCTCCTACCTCATCATGTCGATGGGCTCGCTCTCCGACGAACGGCTCCGTATCCTCTTCCTCGACGGTGGGCGCCATCTTCTCGCCGACGAGGTTTTGCAAAGCGGCACGCTTGCGCAGCTTGCCATCTACCCCCGAACGATCTTCCGGCGTGCGCTCGAACTCAATGCCGCCGGGCTAATCCTCGTCCACAACCATCCGAGCGGCGACCATCGCCCCAGCGTCGAGGACATCGAGGCGACGCGGAAGCTCGAAATGATCGGACGGTCGCTCAACGTCGAGATCATCGACCACATCGTTGTGACATCAACCCACTGCCATCACGTCATCAGCAACGACACTCTTGCGGGGACGCCGATTCCGTCAGCCTCCTTCACATTGCGAAGTCCGGGAGGTCCCGCCCGCATCGACCATGGGGACATTGCGCTGGCTAATGCGAAGGCCGCGATGCGCAGGCGCCTCCTCCGCCAACAACTGATCGGGGCCCCTGAACTCTTTGGCGATCCCGCATGGGAAATGCTGATCGATCTCTTCGTTCACGAATGCGAGCGAAAGCGCCTGTCCATCAGCGCGCTATGCGTCACGTCCTCGATCCCGATGAGCAGCGCGCTACGGCTGGCGCAGCGCCTCTGCGATGCCGGCATTACGCGCCGCGTACCCGATCCGATCGACGGGCGCCGGACTTTCATCCGGCTCGATCCGATCATCGCTCACCGGATGCGCGCCTATTTCGAAGCCGGTGCCGAATGAACGATGCCAAGGCCGGATCGTTAATGTTCGCGCGCGCTCCCCGAATGTTCGGCGGCCGCGCGCACCATTTGCGCCCAGCTCCCGATATAGGCAGCACGGTTCTTATATTGATCCCCGGACTCGGCCGTCATTAGCGCCACGCTGCCAAGCGTTTCGGCAAACTCATTGGTCGTGCAGACACCCTTTCGCTCCAGCACGCCGCCGAGCGCTGCCAATATTGAACCAACCGCAAAAAGTGCGTCTTCGTCCATGATAAGCTCCTTTTTATCCAGCAATTAGCGGATCGCAGAACTGGGATACTTGGATGTGGCATCTTTCCGGTCGGGGGGCAAAGCGCCAGCGGTAACCCAAAATTAGGAGCAGCGACGATGTCGCCATATAATGTGGCCAACGAATTTGACCGCGCGAAAGAGGAGGAAAGGTGCCCAAAACGCTCGCTGAGGAATCGCCCGATGGCCGCGTCTTTTTCGCGCCGGGCATTCTACGCCATTCGCCGTTCGCCAGCGACGTTGCCTATGTAATTGCTCTGTGGGCGCATATCGATGGCGATATTGCCTCGATCCTGAGCCGGATGCTGAAAAGCGACATTGCGGTCGGCACTGCAATGTATCTCTCGCTGGTCGGAGCCGGAGCACAGCGGGGCGCACTTGATGCGGCAGCGCACGAAGCGCTCCCCGAGTGGCAGCAACTGCTGTTCAAGGCGATCGGCTCGGTCGCAGAGGAGTCGCGCAAGACCCGCAATCATTTTGCCCATCGTATCTGGGGGCATTGCTCCGAACTCACGGAAGCGATCCTGCTCACCCACCCCAAGACCATCGTGAAGTACAACATCAGCCATCGCCAGCGCGTGGAGGAACTTCCCGACGGTCGCGGCGTGATCCGGCCTATGCCAATCGATGAAGAGAAGATCCTGATCTATCGGCGGCCTGATTTCGATGCGGCGATCGAGGAAGCGGAGCGAGCGCAGACGCTCTATCGGCTCTTTTACGCCATTATGTGCGATTCCGGCGAAGGGCCAAAGGCCCAGCTCCTCGCCGATCCCATTTTCAAGGCTCGCCTCGATCAGATTGCGACGGGCGCAAACGCCGAGGCGAAAGCCATTCTAGGGATCAAGGCCAAAGAGAAACGGAAGCACTGACTATGCGATACTGGAACACGGGGGACACGCCCACCAATTCGAACCTCAGCGCGCTCGAGAATCTTGCGCGGCCGTGGGCCGGGATCGACGCCGAGCACCTCCTCGATGTCATCCGCGGAGTGATCCGGATCGAGAAGATGCTGCCGAAGGCGGTGCGGGTGCATTTCAAGCTGCCGCATCTTTTCGTCGGCGCTGGCCCCTATGATTGGGACGCCGCGCGCCGGGATGAATATCATAGCGAACTCTGCGAGGCACTCAGTGCGGGCCTTGCCAATGTACAGGCCGACCCCACTCTCACGAAAGATGGTGGGGCCGATCTCAGCGACCGCCCTCCGACGCGGGGTGAAGAGCTTGAGTTCGCCTGCAGGGCCTGGAGCCGCAATCGGACGAGTAGCAATCTCGACGATCTGCGCATTGCATGCAGCGTGCAGGGGATGCAGAGCCGCTTCGACAAGCTGGAGCGCTGGCTGGGTCGAAAGCGTCCGGGCTCGTCGCCGCACTCGGTGGAGTATGAGGTCGAATGCGCGCTCGGTGACATCGATCGCTACGCCGATACCTATCACTCCATGGAAGCAAGCTACCGCTACGCCGAAAGACTACGCGAGCGCGAGCAGCTAGGCGAAGCGGACTGAACGAAGTTCGGCTTTCCAGGAAATGCGGCAAGATATCCCCAGACGCACCCCTGACTGTTGATAAAATTGCGATTCACCCTGTTGACAAGCGACTCGCCTGAGGGGCACTCCAGCCCGGAGGGCTTATCCCTCACGGTAACCCGCACGCGCATCTGTAACAGCGCGCCATTTTCGCGATGAATCCGTGAGGTTTGTGATGACCGACATGCCCCGTCTCCCGTTCGTAGGCGAGCGTCCGATGACTGACCGGGAGGCCGAACTCGCCCAGTTCATGGCGCTCGTGCAACAGGGCCGCCACAAAACGGCGGTGCTCCTCGAACTGTGCCGAACTCCTTTGGCCAAATATCTGGTTCTCACGATCATGCTGCTGGTGGCTGCTCTGTGCGGTGTCCCCGCCGAGGCCATCAGCTTTCTCTTAAAACTGCGAGCTGGATGAGCCGGTTAAAGACTTCAATTGGAACCGCCGACATCACGCATCAGCTCCGCGGCGAGCTTTGGTCCAACTTCCATCCTACGTGAAAGGGCATCGACGAAAGCCTCCCAGCGCCGCTTCCCGCTGGCCTGCGCGGCCGGCAAAGCATCATCGGGCAAAGGCGCCGTGCTCGTGAGCCAGTGCCGGACGAACAGGGCCATCGCTTCTCCCGACATTTCCCCATGCCATTCGATGCGGTCGAGCTGGCGGCCGATGCGGTCGAGGCGCCGGGTCAACAGCGCCTCGATCCGCTCCTCCTGATCTGGCGAGAGAAAGGAGCGCAGCGCAGCCTCCAGCACTTCGGTCCGCGTCAGGCCGCGTCGGCGGGCAAGGTCTGTCAGGTCGCGCGACAGGCCGGTTTCGATCCGGAAGGTCTGTTTGACATGCGATCGGATCACAGCTGGACCCCGTCGTCAGGATCGAGCGCCGCTGCCCGGGCGCCCCGCGCCATCTGCCGATCGGCCGCGGCGCGGAGCCGCGCCGCATCGGCCTGAGCTCCATCTTCGCTGAAATCGAACTCGCCGTTGACGCTGCGCGGCGGCGGCGGCGCGATATCCTCATGGACGGGAAGTTCGGGTTCCTGCCGAATGCCGCCATTGGCCGCGTCATCGTCCTCTGCCGCCTTCGCTTTCGTCTCCATCGGCTGCTGTACCCGGTCGGCCATCCAGTCGTGGGCGGCGGGAAGACCGCGACCGGGTGCGGGCGGCGGAATGACGCGGCCGGCCAAGCGCCGGTCGCTATAGTATCGCGCCTTCTTGGCCCTGATCGGTGCGAGGCCGGCGGCCATCACGATCTCGTCGTCCGGGGGGAGCTGCATGACTTCGCCGGGGGTGAGAAGCGGCCGGGCGGTTTCGGTGCGCGACACCATCAAATGGCCGAGCCAGGGCGAGAGCCGATGGCCGGCATAATTCTTCATCGCGCGTTGCTCGGTCGCAGTGCCAAGCGCATCGGAAATCCGTTTGGCGGTGCGCTCATCGTTCGTCGCGAAACTGACCCGGACGTGGCAATTGTCGAGGATCGCATTGCTCTGGCCATAGGCCTTCTCGATCTGGTTGAGCGACTGAGCGATCAGAAAGGCCTTGATGCCATAGCCCGCCATGAAGGCGAGCGCGCTTTCGAAGAAATCGAGACGTCCGAGCGCGGGAAACTCGTCGAGCATGAACAGCAGCCGTTGCGACCGTGCCTTGGGATTCAGCTCCTCGGTCAGTCGCCGCCCGATCTGGTTGAGGATCAGGCGCATGAGCGGCTTGGTCCGGCTGATATCGCCGGGCGGCACCACGAGGTAGAGCGAGACCGGGCGCTCGCTTCCGATCAGGTCCGCGATGCGCCACTCGGAATGTCCCGTGACCTTGGCGATCACCGGGTCGCGATAAAGGCCGAGGAAGGACATGGCGGTCGACAGCACGCCGGACCGCTCATTCTCGCTCTTGTTGAGCAGCTCCTGCGCCGCCGCGGCGACGACCGGGTGGACGCGATCTCCCAAATGGCGGGTGGTCTTCATCCGGTGGAGCGTCGCCTCGATCTTGCGCTCGGGGTTCGACAAAAAGGCCGCGACACCGGCGAGGCTCTTTTCCTCCTCGGCGTAGAGAACATGGAGGATCGCGCCGACGAGCAGGGCGTGGCTGGTCTTCTCCCAGTGGTTTCGACGCTCGAGGCTTCCTTCGGGATCGACCAGCACGTCGGCGACATTCTGCACGTCGCGCACTTCCCACGCGCCGCGCCGGACTTCGAGGAGCGGATTATAGGCGGCCGATGCGGGGTTCGTCGGATCGAAGAGCAGCACCCGGCCATGCTTTGCGCGAAAGCCCGCGGTGAGCTGCCAATTCTCGCCCTTGATGTCATGGACGATGCAGCTCCCCGGCCAGGTGAGCAGGGTCGGCACCACAAGGCCGACGCCCTTTCCGGATCGGGTCGGCGCGAAGCAGAGGACATGTTCGGCGCCATCGTGACGCAGATATGTTCCGGCCATGCACCCGAGAATGACGCCATCGGGGCCGAGCATGTTGGCAGCCCGTATCTCACGCTCCTGCGCCCAGCGTGCCGATCCATAGGTCTCGGCCCGCCGGCGCTCGCGCGCACGCCACACCGACATGCTGATCGCGACGACAACCGACAGCAGCCCGCCCGACGCGGCGATCGCGGCACCGCGGTAGAAGATTGGCGGCGCATAGGCGTCGAAGGCAAACCACCACCAGAAGAAGGCGGGAGGGGGATAGACGGGATAGTCGCCGATGCGGAACCAGGGGGCACCGAGCGCCGCCTGAAATCCGAGCGCCTCCGCCGTCGATTGGGTCGCGGTCCAGACCGCCGCGAGGACGATCAGCAGCACCGCGAAGATCTGGCCCCATAAAATCCTGTCGCTCATCGTTCATCCTTTCTCAGATTGCGATCCCGCGATTGCGGCCAAGGCTCCAGTCGATGCCGCCCGCGGTGGCGGTGCCGGTGACATGCTGCCCGAGGTGCCGGTCGAGGGCCGGGCGCCAGGGCACGAGTTGAAAACCAAGGCCGTCGTCGATCATCGCGAAGCGCCCCGAGGCGAGCGACACGCGCTCGCGGTAGGTCCCGCTCACCGCGTCGCCGGTGGCCGGCGGGCGATGCGCGAGCCCGGTGCGCGCGGCGATGGTTTCGCAAGCCGCCTCGAGGTCGCGCCGCTTCAGCGTTTCGATGAGATCGGGCGCCAGTATGAGCCTGCCGTCCCGACGGCTCGCGAGGCCTTCGCTCGCGAGAAACTCGGCGCGCGCTGCCATGGCGAGGCGAACATCGATGCCGAAGCCCGAGGTTCCTGCCGTGGGCTTCGCCGCGACCAGTTCGCGGTCGAGCCAGGTTGCGCCGCGCGCGGATATCTGGTCGGCGACCGCAAGGTCCGATCGCAGGGCGAGCGAGAGATGCTCGCCGCCGTCGCGTCCTTCCCAGCGCCGTAGCTCGACGACCGCGCCCGGCTTCGCGTCCCCGGTCCATTGGAGATCGGAGAATTTGATGTGATGGGTCCGTCCATCGGTCCCGTCGACGATGGCGAAGGCGGAGCCGGCAAGCTCGTCGTCGAGGCCGCGTGCGACCAGCCGCCCGACGAGGCCCGAACGCTCCGCCTCGCCGTGAAGGGCGAGCCTCGATGCGTCGAAGGAGAGCCCTTGCATGCGCATGGCGCGGTGGACGCCCTTGATGATGTCGCCTCGCTCGCCGAGGTCGCGCAATATGGTTTCGGCGCGCGGATCGATCTCGAATATGCCGGGTCCAAGGCGCGTCGCGAGCCCAAGCGCCTCGAGCTTCGCCGCACGTCCGATGAGATGCCGATCGCGGCCCGGCGGCGAGCTTGGGTCGGGACGAAGATCGACGATCCCCGTTTCGCCGCCGCGTTCGCGCAGGCGCGCGTCGAGCCCGGTCCAGCGCTCGGCGCCCGTCTCCCGCACGAGGCTCGCGTCGATCTCCTGTTCGTTTCGCGGACCGAGTTCGAGGGTCGCGATCTCCGACGCCCGTCCGCGCACGCCTTCCGACATATAGGCGCGGTCGACGACCAAGTCGCTTCCGTCCTCGGCGACGCCGCGCACGAGTATATGGATATGCGGATTGTCGGTGTTCCAGTGATCGACCGCCACCCAGTCGAGCCGGGTCTCGAGATCCTTCTCCAGCCGGCCCATGAGATCGCGGGTGAAGGTCCGAAGGTCCTGGAGCCGCTCGGCATCTTCAGGGCTGACGATGAAGCGGAAATGATGGCGATCGTCGACGCAGCGATCGGCGAAGGCCTCGCGGTCGGCGGCGTCTCCAGACGCATCGAACATCATGGCATCGCGTCCATCGCGGGTGACGCCGTCGCGTTCGAGATAAGCGATATGCCGTGCGAGCGGCGCGGAGCGAAACTGCGCGCCCTTATGCCGGACGATGCGCGCCATGACCGTGACGCGGCGCTGCGCGGGACCCCGCCGCATCGTCGCAAGCGCGGCGCGGCCGCGGCCGTGCCGACCGGTCCCGCTGCGACCGCCGCCGCCACGACGGGAGCGGGTGTAACCCGAGCGGGCGGCTGCCTTGCGCACCTGCGCCGCGAGCCTTTTCCCGCGCCGCGCCGATCCCGATCCAGCGTCGCGCCCCCTTCCCGGTCGCACCCGAAAATCATGCTCGTCGCCGCTCACGGCGCCGGTGCCATATCGTAAGCGCTTGTTCTGCCTCGGAAATCCAGAGGTCGATATGGCAGCCGGAGGGGGGTGCCATACGCATAAAGCGCTGTAATCCAACCACAATCTGACAGCGAGCTGGCAGGTCTTTTATCTTGCCATCCCCCCGAACCCCTTCTGAACGCAAAGCAGTGCCTATCCATGGACCCGCGCACTCCAGCAAATATCGCCAGGACGACCATCACCGATCGTTCCCGGAAAGCGGGACGAAGAGGGGCGAGGGAGCAAGCGCGGAATGCGACGGCCCTGCAGCCGCGGCGTCGCCGCGCTGCACCGAAGTTGCAGCCGGCGTGTCCGATCGCTGCTCGGCGAAGAGCGACGCGCTGCGCCAGCTCGGCGGTTCGGCCGTCCGCGCCATCGTCGCTGACGGAGCAGCCGGCGCACCGAGCCCGGGTGCGATGGCTGCGACATAGGCGACCGTCTCGGCGGGCAAGCCGCGCCGCCCCGCTGCATAGGCGTCGGCGCGGCCGGGGCCCGCATTATAGGCAGCGAGCATGAGGCGAACGTCGCGATATCGGTCCCACATCGCGCGCAGATAGGCCGCGCCCGCGAGGATGTTGGCGCGCACGTCGAAGGGGTCGGACCCGAGACGGTGCTGCGCCGTCAGCATCGCCCAGGTTGCGGGCATGATCTGCATCAGGCCCATTGCACCGGCATGCGAGAGCGCCCGCGGCTTGCCGCGGCTCTCGATATGCATCACGCGCCATATCCAGACCTCCGGAACGCCGAAGCGTTGCGATGCCTCCGCCACATGGGCGGCATAGGGGTGGGCCGCGGCCGTCGGCGCTTCCGCCGGTGCCGCGCCCCATGCCTGGTCTGGGGCGGCGCTCGCCGAGCAGAACAGCAGCAAGGCGAGGCGCACGGCGCGGACGCGCGCCGAGCGAGCCGGATGCATGATGCTCACGCTTGTTCGCGTGGGACGGGACGCGTCCAGAGGAGATGATATTCATCCTCGTTCTGCGTCGAGCGGAGCAGATTGGCGCGCAGCGGAACCGCGAGCGCAGGGTCGTCGATCTGCAGGGCGATATAGGAGCCGGCGCGTTCGCTGCGGCGTTCCCAGCCTGCCCCGATCTCCACGCCGGTATCGGCTTCGACGAGCAGGACCCGCCAGGCCGGTGCATTCTCCGCGTCGTTCGGCTTCGCCGGAACGATCGCGATCATCGCATCGAGCAGCAGCGTCCGGATCTGTCCGGCATAGCCGTCGCCAGCGGTTTGAAAGCTTCCGATAATCATGAGGACATATCCTTTCCTTCGGGGGTGAATGCGGAGCGATCGGCGTCACGGCGCCAGCGCAGCGGCGCGCCGGGCGCATCGCGGACGAGCAGCGGGTGCGCGACGCCGACGACGCCGGTGTCAGGAAGCGGTCCGAAATATCGGCCGTCGAGACTGTCGGGCGCGGGGTTGAGGAGGAACAGTTCGCCGGGGCGCAGGCGGTAGCAGCCGAGCCAGCGCGGCAGCGGCCGCCCGAGGCGGTCCGCGTCCCGCGCGCGTGCTGCCGGCGCGCCGTCGATCGTCACGAAGGTGCCGCTGCGGCAGACGAGCGCGCCTTCGCCGGCAGCGATATGCTTCAGGAGCGGCACGCCGCGCGGCACATAGCCGCGCACTGCGAGACGCGCCGCGACCGCCTCGGGCGGGTGGAAGAGGATGAGGTCGCCGACCGCGGGCTCGGCACCGACATCGACGCGGTAGAAGCCGATCGGAACGCTCGGGCTCGCGTTCCAGATGAGGCGCGGTTGCGGCGCGAGCGCTGCCGCGGCGACGAACAGCGCCGCAAAGAGCGTAGCGCTCGCCGCGGTCGCGCGGAACCAGCGGCGGTTCATGGCGCGATCGCCTTGCGCTGGAGCCAGGCGCGGTGCCGCTCCGGACCATAGGGCCGGAACGGCAGTCCGGCGGCGATGTGGCTGCCGATGTGGCGCCAATGATCGGGGGCCGTCTCGCACGGATCGAGCCCGGCGGCCTCGATCGCATCGATCGCCGAGAGAACCTGCTGGACCCTCGGCCAACCGTCGACGCGCAGCAGGATGTCGCCGCCGGGGCGCACGTAGGGATGCGTCGCGAAGGGGGCGCGCGGCGCGGGCGCCGCGATGACCGAGATGCTTGAGAAGATGGTGCCGAAGTCGTTCGCGCCCCAACGGACGAAGCCGAAGACGGCCTCGGGCCGGAAGGAGACGATGCGCGTCCGGCGGCTGACGATGCGCTCGGCGGCGACGCGGCCGAAACGCAGCCAATGCTCGAGCCGCTGCTCGATCCAGGTCAGCTCAAGGTCGGTGAGACCGCTCGCGGTCGCCGCAACCGGCTGCACGCCGGGAGCGGGCGGGATGTTCTGGGCGGGGCGCATCAGCGGCGGACCGGGCGCGCGGGATGGACGATGCCCTTGCCGGGATCGGATGTCGACTTCTTGCGGCCGATCTCGGCCCAGGCGTCGAGATCAGCGATCGCGTAGACGATCCGCCCGCCGAGTTTGCGGTATTCGGGACCCGTTCCGAAGCAGCGATGTTTTTCGAGCGTCCGGCTCGACAGGCCGAGGTGCAGCGCAGCGTCGGGCGTCTTGAGGTAGCGCGGCGAAATGGGGGTATGCATGTCGCTCAAAAGGGGCCTCCGTTCGCAGCGCCGGGTCCCGTGGCGGGCTCCGGCGGAGAGGCGGCGACATTCGGAAATCGGGACGCGATTTAGGAACGGACAAAGTGACGACGCGCGGAATGTCCCGATCAGGCGGCGCCGAGCAGCTCCTGATAGCCGCCGTCGCGCATCGCGACTGCGGCGCGGTGCCAGCGCGCGATGCGGCGGCGCTCGCTCGATCCGTCCCAGTCGGCGGCCGAGAAATCCTGGGCATCGTCGAGGATGAGGGCGGCGGCGATGTCGCGCGCCGAACGCCCTTCGGCGGAGGCGTCGAGGAGCCGCAGCCACTGGATGAGACGCCAGCGCTCGGATGGTCCGGGGGCGCCTCCCCGCAGGAAGCGGTGCGTCGTGACGCCCGCCGAGAAGCGGCGCTGTACGGCGAGGCTCACGGCCATCCGCAGCTCGCTGTGCGGATCGGCCGGGTTTACATAGGCGAGCCGTTCATCGGCGAGGAAGCGGCGAAGCCAGAGGCGGAAGCGCCGGCCGTCGGCCACGAACACAAGATGCCACTCGCCCGGCAGGATGATCTCGGAGGCGATGTCCGCCGAGGCGATGAGCTCGGCGAGCCGTGGCGCGGCGAAGCCGTCGGGCGCCGGCTCGGCGATGGCGACATGCGCGCAGGCCTCGGGCTGCCAAAGCGCAGGGGATTCAGTGACGGATCGGTCAGGGTCCAGGGCGAAAGACCAACCCCCATCGTCGCGCGAGCCCCGTAAGGCGCGCGGTGCGCCGCCGCGTCGGCGCCAACGCGGCCGAACGATAGGCGCGGCGATAGGCCGGGCTTCGGCGCAGGAACTCCTGCGCGAAATCGGCGCGATCATATGTTTCGAATATTCTCGGAAAATATGGCGATTGCCAATCGACGACCTGATCCATTCGCACCTCCGGCTGATCTTCAGGAATGAAAGCAAAGCCTATCAGCAGCTTGCCCACATCGGCTCGAACATGGTTAGCGGCATGCAAAGGATCATCGTAACGCATTGCGGCGGAGAATCCCCGCGCGAAAAGCCTCAAAATGAGAGTATCGCCGCCCGGCTTGCGGCCGGGCGGCGTGCTCGATCAGTCGCGCCGCTGGGGACGGGTCCAGACGAGGTCATAGTCGCCGTCGCTTCCTTCGAAGAGCTGCGCGAAGAAGGGCGCGGTGAAGCTCGGATCGTCGAACTTGGTCGAAAGATAGGTGCGGTCGTCCTGGCTGGTCTTCTCCCAGGCCGCACCCACCTCGACGTCGCCGACATAGATGCGGTGGGTCGGAGCGCTGGGTTTGGGATTGTCCTCGGGGGCGATGCGAACCGCGTCGACCGAAAGGGCGAGGCTCGCGATTGCGCCCCGATATTCGCCCTTCGCTTTCTTGAAGGTTCCGATCTTGGCCATCTTGAAGTCCTTTCCTTGCTTTCGAGCCGCAGGATCGCGGTCTCGATGCGCATCGGTGGCCGGAAAGGAGGCCGCGCCGCAGCCGCAGGCCCGAAGCGAAGCGGGGGACGGCAGCGCAGCGATTTTCTTGGTCCGCGAGGAACGGCGGCACGCCGGGGGAAGAAAATCGGGGAGCGCCGTTGCGGCCAGCGGGCTCAGCGCAGCGGCTTGCCGGCAGATCGCGCAGGGAAGAGACCGTGTTCCTGCGGCGGGAGCGAGGGACTCAGAGGCGGTCGGAAGCGGGCGAAGCGGACGCCGGGATCGCGGGTGCGCGATCGTCGCATTCCCGGTCGCCGACGCCAATTGCATCCACCGAAGACCCATCAAGTCCCCGGACCGCCGCCACGGCGGCGACGACGGCAGCGAGCATGGGCAGGATCGTTACCAGCATGCCCTCCGTAACGAAGAGCCGCACGATCCCCGTCATGCCATAATAGCCTGCGACCCCCGCCGGGAGGAGGAAGAGCATTGCGACACAGGCTCGCAGCAATGTCGATCCACCGTGCGCATAGAGGTGCCGTCCAGCGAGATGGAGCAGGAGCCCCGCCAGAAATGCCATCGCAAGGGCAGCGCCAATGCCATAGCCGCGGTCCTGAAGCTCGAAGGCGATAGCAATGCCGGCGCCAAGCGGCAGCGCGAGGGCCGCCAGTCGGAACAGAAGCCAGATGAGATAGAGGCCTGCGGCAGCGCCGAGGATAAGCATGAAAGTCACGAGCGTCCTCCTTGGGGACGCGCTCTCCACCACCACCACAGCGCGGTCTGCACCGTCAATTTAGCAGACGACCACCCGCGACGGAACCGGAACTGGAACCATCGCGGGGCAAATTTTGCGGGCTCAGCGGTTGAACGGGTCATATTCGCACACGATGTGTTCGGGGTCGCCGTCGAACTCTTCGATGGGCATCACCGCATAGCCTTTTGTCGTTTCGATAAGGACGATGATCGTCATCATCGTGCGGGCGAGGCTCCAGCCGAGCGATTGAGCGGTGGAAAGCGGCATGGGTTTGGCTCCTGTCCTTTCGGAGCGGGACCGTTCCCGCTCGACAGTCGCCCCGCCGGCCGGGGGCGGGCCGCAATCACCGCAGCAAGGCTGCGGCCGCACGCGAAGCGTAGCGGACCCTTCACGGGTTGATTGAAGGAGGCCCGGCTCCGAGCCCAGGGACCAGCGGCTATCGAGAGCGGGTACGGTTTCGCGGGGGGACGAGAGGCCCTTGCGCCTTCCTCCCGGACCATAATCTGCGTGCCCCGTCGCCCCGGCGTGCGCGAAGAACAGGGAGAATGACGCAATGGCGGGTCAGCGCAGTGAGTTCGGATATTATCCGCGGCCACTCGATATGACGGTCGGACCGGTCTCGATCGCGACCCTTGCCGGTCTCCCGGAGACGGTGGCGGACATCGAGGCCGATCCCGGCCGGGAGGGGAAATGGATCTACGCCCCGCTACAGCCGGTTACCCATCTCGGTGGCGGCACCAGTGTTCGGCCCTATCCCGCGCGCATCTTCGGCCTGCCGAAGACGCACGCCATCGTCCATGCGACGGCGTCGGAGATTGATCAGGTCGACTTCCATGTCTGGAGCCTGTCCTTTTTCAGCGGCATGCGCTTCACGATTACCGAGGCCGGCTTTCTCGATTCGACACCGATCGAGCCCGGGGTTCTCGTCGACTTCGTGCTGATGGGCGGCAGCCTGCCGAAGTCGATCGAACTCGCCGAAGCCTTCTGGATCGATAATCGCGCAGTTCCGGAGCGAGCGCGCATCTGGGTGGCCGCAGTACACGCCCTCTTCATGAGCCAGAATCCGCAACATCTTCAGTTCGAGCGGTTCACGCTGCTCTACACGGCGCTCGATGCCTGCTTTGCCCTCGCAAAGTCCATAAACCCGCCTCCCAAGAACCTCACGCATTCCCAGCGCATCGCGTGGATGTGCGACTGGCTCGGAATGCCGGTTCCCGCATGGGCCGACCCCGCGGGCGGTGGCGGTGCGCAAGTTGCCGGGATGCGCAATCCGACGGTGCATGAAGCCCTCTATATGGGCGAACCGCTCGGCTTTGCGCTGCACGGCGTCGGCGGGGGACCGAACCTCACGCTCGAGATGTCCGGCCTTGTGTCGCGTCTGCTCGTCGCCCTCCTCGGCGCACGAAACAATCGTTACATAAGCTCATCCACAGGCACACGCCAAAGACAGGGACTCGATCTTGGCTGAACGCAGACCGCATAATTTCGCCATCCGCTTCCGCTCGGCGATGCAGGAAAGACGATCGTGACGGAGCCGCAAGGCGTCGCGGGTAGCGACGACAAGGCGGCAGCGCCGAGCGCCAAGGCTGCTCCGGCGGTGCCGGAACGCCAGCATCCATCCATCTTCCACTATCCGATCGACGCCTGCGACGTCAGCGACAAGGCCTCGCTCGAGGCGTTTCGCGATAAGCTCCAGCATTGGTCCGAGCTGTTCGAGCGCGATCCCGATGCATCGCTTGCCGGGCAGTTCGCCGACATGATGTGGTTCGACATAGCCTGGCGCACGGCGAACGAGGCGCGGCAATTCGCTGATGACGACGGCACCCGCGGCTCGACCGCGCCACTGATCGCCATGATGCTCGACCGCGGCTATCTTGCCGGACAGGTCATCGCCATCACCCGGCTGCTCGAGAAACCGCCGGCGAACCAGCCGAAGAAGGCCGTGATCTCACTCCCACGGATCGTCGACGAGATTCGCGCGGCGCGCGAGCTCATCACGCGCGAGAATTTCGTGTGCCGCGACGCGCTGCCTTATGATTATGAAGCGTTGCAGGCGGCGGAGCTGGAGCGGCTTGCCGCCGAAATGGCCGCCAATCCAAACAAGGCGCGGCGCGTAAACCTCAGCCTGTCGGGACCCGAAGGGTTCGACCAGGCGCGTATGGAACATGAGCTGTTTGACCAGTTATCGGGTGTCGCCCCCGAAGACCGGGCGCGCGGCGACCTGATTGGCGAGGCCTTTTTCGACCGGCTTGACGAGCTGCTGGCAAGCACGCCACTTCCCGAGATCAAGGCGCTGCGCAACAAGAGCATAGCCCATGCGGCCGATGCCTTTTCGCGCTCGCAGGCGGCCGGGCTTCGGTCGGGTCTCACCATCCACGATCTCGACCGGGCCCATTATCTGCTGTTCGCAGTGTTCCAGACGCTTTCCGTGGTGCTGTTTGGCCTATCGCGCGCGTCGCCGGTCCCCATACCGCAGCATAATATGTTCGAGCATCTCACCGAGCCCTTTCTTGCCGAGAAGAGGCTCGAGGCGATGCGCGGTTTCTGGGACAAGCACATCGGCGAGCGCGAAGGCTGGATGAACGATGGTTTCCACGAGGTCTTGCCCGACAAGAAAGCGGCGAAAAAGGCCCCGCCCGAAGGCGGGGCCTGATCGATCCGTCAGCTCGGCGGGTTCCAGATAAGCACCTTCTTCATCGAGTCATCGCCGGGCGCGTTGGCGATGTTCGCGTAGATGGTGCCGAATTCGGGGGCCGAGAGAGTGACCGAGACATATTCGGTGCCGTTCGACTGCGACGTGCGGGTCCAGCCGGCGCCGACCTCGTAGCCGTTCTTGCGCGCGATCACGCGGAAGTCGGGCTCATTGTCCTTCACCTTGCGGCCGTTCGGGACGATCGCGATCGGCGCGGTGACCAGAAGGGTCGTCAGCGTGCCTTCGAAGCTGCCGTCGGCCTTGACGGTGAGATTTGCGATGGTGGCCATGTCGTGTCTCCTTGGGTTGCTCGGGACCATCCCCGATGGCGCCAACCGAAGGGCCCGCGAGCCGCCGTCACCGAGCGGTACGCGAGGGCGAACCCCCGCAGGGGGTTGACGGCATGAGGCGAGCCGAGGCCCGCAGTCAGGCAGCCAAGGAGGGAGTGGTCCTGCAACCGGAGCATTTGGCCACCATCAGTGAAAGTCATGGCTCCGGACGCGCAGCGCAGGCTCGCGGCTATCGGGCCCGCCCCCGTTCCGCGCCCCGTCTCCCCGTCCCGGCGCAATGGAAAGCGAGCTGCGCCCGACCTGCCGCAGCATCACGTCATGATCGGTTATCCGGTCACAGATGACATGGATGATCTCGCCCTCCTTCTGAACGCGGCCGCGCATCGCGATCATCGACGCCGCCATGACCTGGCGCCGATAGATGTCGAAGCGATCGGGCCAGAGGATGCCGTTGGCGATACCGGTCTCATCCTCGATCGTGATGAACAGCACGCCCTTGGCTGAGCCGGGGCGTTGCCGGACGAGGATCACGCCGGCGACCTCGATATTCCGGCCATCGCGGATCGAGCCCAGATCCGCGCAGCGGACGATCCCCATCCGGTCCAGCTCCTCGCGCAGGAAACTTAAGGGATGCGCGCGCAAACTCAGTTGAAGCGTGCGATAATCCTCCACCACCTCGCGTCCTTCGGTCATCGGCCGAAGCGCGACCCTCGGTTCGAGCCCTTCGGGCGAGAAGTTCGCCTCGCGCGCGTCGGCGGCCGCGAAGAGGGGCAGCGGCGCCTCGCCGAGGCCGCGGACCTTCCACAGCCCCTGCCGCCGGTCCTCGGACAGACAGGCAAATCCGTCGGCTTCGGCGATCCTTTCGATCGCGGCGCGCGGCACGCCGGCGCGCCGCCATACATCCTCGACGCAATCATAGGGCAGATCGCCGCGCGCCCCGACGATCGCCGCGCCATGAATGTTCGCGAGCGATCGAACCTGGCGGAAACCGAGGCGCACCGCGAGATAGCGCCCGTCGCTCCTTTCCAGCGTGCAGTCCCAATGGCTGTCGTTTATCGACACCGGGCGTACCTCGACGCCATGCTTTTGCGCGTCGCGCACGATCTGTGCGGGCGCGTAGAAGCCCATCGGCTGGGCGTTGAGCAAGGCCGCGCAAAAGACGTCGGGATGATGATGCTTCATCCAGCAGGAGGCGTATGCGATCTTGGCAAAGCTCGCGGCGTGGCTCTCGGGAAAGCCATAGGAGCCGAAGCCCTCGATCTGCTTGAAGGTGCGCTCGGCGAAATCCTTGGGATAGCCCCGCTCGACCATGCCGCCGACGAGCTTGTCGTAGAAATGCGACACGCCGCCGGTGAGCTTGAAGGTCGCCATCGCGCGGCGAAGCTGGTCGGCCTCGACCGGCGTGAAGCCGGCGCCGACGATCGCGACCTTCATCGCCTGCTCCTGAAACAGCGGCACGCCCAGCGTCTTCTCGAGCACGGCGCGAAGCTCGGGCTTCGGATATTCGGGCTTCTCCTTGCCTTCGCGGCGGCGAAGATAGGGATGGACCATGTCGCCCTGGATCGGCCCGGGCCGCACGATCGCAACCTCGATCACGAGGTCGTAGAAGCATTTGGGCTTGATGCGCGGCAGCATCGACATCTGCGCGCGGCTCTCGATCTGGAAGACGCCGAGGGTGTCGGCCTTCTGAATCATGCCATAGACCGCCGGGTCGTCGTCCTGCAGGTCGGCCATGCCCACATCCACCGCCTTATGCTCGCGGAGCAGATTGAACGCCCGGTTCATGCAGCCGAGCATCCCGAGACCCAGCACGTCGACCTTCATGAACTTGAGGACGTCGATATCGTCCTTGTCCCATTCGATGATCTGGCGATCCTCCATGCGCGCCGGCTCGATCGGCACAAGATCGTCGAGCCGCTCCTCGGTCAGCACGAAGCCGCCGGGATGCTGGGAGAGATGGCGCGGCGTTCCGATCAGCTGCCGCGCGAGATCGAGCGTCAGCCGAAGTCGATAATCATTGGCGTTGAGGTTCAGCTCGGCGATGCGCTCCTCGGGGATGCCGTCCATCGACCAGCCCCAGATGAGGCCGGTCAGCATCTTGGTGAGATCCCGCGGTAGCCCGAGCGCCTTCCCCACCTCGGCGACCGCCCCGCGGGTTCGGTATCGCGTGACCACGGCGGTCAGCGCGGAGCGATGACGGCCGTAGGTCTCGTAGATCCACTGGATGATTTCTTCGCGCCGCTCATGCTCGAAGTCGACGTCGATATCGGGCGGCTCCTTGCGCTCGCCCGACACGAAGCGCTCGAAGAGCAGCTCGTGCTTGATCGGGTCGATCGAAGTCACGCCGAGCAGGAAGCAGACGCAGCTGTTCGCGGCCGACCCGCGCCCTTGGCACAATATGCCGCGCCGCCGGCTCTCGGCGACGATCGAATTGACGGTGAGGAAATAGGGCGCGTAGCCGAGCTCGCCGATCAGGCGCAGCTCATGCTCGATCTGTTTCCGATAGGCAGGCGGCACGCCGCCCGGAAACATCCGGTTCGCTCCTTCCTCGGTCAGCGCCGCCAACGCCTCCTGCGCGGTGCGGCCTTCCATCACCTGCTCATAGGGATATTGGTAGCGGATCTCGCCAAGATCGAAGCCGCAGGCTGCCGCGATGTCGGCGGTCGCCGCGATCGCGTCCGGGAACAGCGCGAAGCGCCTTTCCATCTCGGCCGGGCTCTTCAGCGCCCGGTCCATGAAGCGTTCGCGCTTGAACCCGAGTGCATCGACCGTCGTCTTCTCGCGGATCGCGGTCAGCACGTCCTGCAGCGGGCGCCGTTCGGGCGCATGGTAGAGGATGTCGCCGAGCGCGACGGCCCGCACTCCCAATTCCTGCGCGAGCGCGTCGAGCGCGCGAAGCCGCGCGAAGTCGCCGGGGCGCCGCCGCAGCGCCAGCGCGAGATGGGCGCGCGCGCCGAAGGCGCCCTGCAGCTCGGCGAGATCGAGCCGCGCCCGCTCATCGGCTTCACCGGGCAGGAGGATCGCGACGAGGCCCTCGGCCGAAGACGCGACGTCGGGCCAGTCGAGCCAGCAATTGCCCTTGCCGCCCCGCGCCTTTCCCAAGGAGAGCAGCCGGGTCAGCCGCGACCAGGCCGCGCGATCGGTCGGATAGAGGAGGATCGAACGCCCGTCGCGCAGGTCGACGCGCGTCCCGGCGATCAGCCGGACGCCCGTCCCCTCCTGTCCCGACAGGCCGCGCACCATGCCGGCGACACTGCCCCGGTCGCAAAGCCCGAGGGCCGAATGGCCGAGGGCAGCGGCGGCCGCGAACAATTCCTCGGGCGAAGAGGCCCCCCGCAGAAAGGAAAAATGGCTCGTGGCGTAGAGTTCGACATAGGTCGTAACGGGGTCCGTCATCCGAACACGCCGTGCATGTACCAGCTGAGATCACCCGTCTTGTCGGTGATCGCGTCGCCGCGGCGGAAGAGCCAGAAGCGCTCGCCGCTTGTCGCCTCGACCCGGAAATAGTCGCGAACCGCCCACATCTCGCCGGGACGACGCCACCATTCGCCATGGATGCGCTCGGGGCCGTCGCCCGCGACCACGGCATAACTCCGCCCGCGCCAAGCGAAGCGGCGCGGCGGATGGTCGGGAAGCAAGGCGACGACGCCTGACAGCGCTTCGGGCCGCGCGAGCATCCGGATCGGCCGCGGCCAGACGGGCCAGCCGGCAGGCTGGGCCAAAGGCCCGGCGCGCGAGATCGCGCGCTCGGGGACATCGCTTTCGATCGCTGACAGGCGGAACAGCGCGGCATCGCCGGCGCGGCCGGCCAGCGCATCGACGAGCGGAGCGAGGTCGGGCGCCTGGCGTGCCGTGTCGAGCACGGCGGCGATCGCCTCGGGCGCCAGCGCTTCGACCTGCGGCGCCGCGAGAACCATCGTCTCGATCCCGAGCCCCGGCTCGATCCGGTCGATCCGGAGCCTGAACAGGCGCAGCAGATGTTTCGCGTCGCGCGTCGCGCGCGCCGTCCCGACGGTGACGAACTGCGCGCCCATGTCGAGCCGGTCGCAGCGCAAGACGAGGCTCCGCACGCCGAGACTGCGCTCGCGCAGCGCGAGCACGAGATCGCCGAGCAGGTCGGCGATGACCTGCTCGATCGCTTCGGCGGTCCCGATCGGTTCGAGCAAGGAACGGCGCGCCTCGGGCATGTCGAACGGCACGACGGGAACGATCGGCTCGGGTACGAACCCCCGCGCCTGGTCGAGCCGCTCGACCGCGCCGCGCCCGAGCCGCCGGGCCAAAGGCCCGCGCGGCATTGGATAAAGGTCGGCGATCCGCTCGATCCCGAAGCGTGCCGCCGCGGCGAGCGCCTCCGGCGCCAGCCGGAGCGCCGCCAGCGGCAAAGGCGCCAGCGCCTCGCTCTCGCCTCCTTCCGGCAAGATCCGCACGCCCGCGCCGCCATAGCGTGCGAGCGCGTGCGCGGCGCCCGGCGTGCCGGCGATCGCGACACGCGCGGTGAAACCGAGGCGCCGCAGAAAACCGAGCAAACGCGCCGCGAAACGCTCTTCGCCGCCGAAGAGATGCGTCGTGCCCGACAGGTCGAGCCACAGCCCGTCGGTTCCCGACACCGCCGCCGTCGGCGTCCAGCAGCGGGCGGCGTGGAGCGCAAGGCGATCGAGCCACGCGCGATCGGCGTCGGGTGCGGCGTCGAGTAGGTCGAGATCGGAGACCAGCGCGCGGGCATGGGCCGCCGCCATGCCGGGCACGAGGCCGAGATCGAGCGCCGCCGGACAGGCGGCCGTCACGACGTCGCGCTGGCCGGTTCGCGCGACGACGATCGTCGGACGGAGGCCCCAGAGCGGCGGCAGCGGCGCAGCGATCCCGCCCGACGTCCCGTCGTCCGAGCGCAACGCCCGGAATACCGGTGCGGCAGCTTCGCTCCGCCGTCCCAGCTCGCGCATCGTCGGTCGCTGGTGCGCCGGGAGGGCGTCGAGCGACGGCTCGCCGGAGTGCGTGCCTTGCGCCCAGCGCGCGCCCGGACGCCAGCCGCCGCCGCGCGGCACCGAACAGGTGCCGGGATTGTCATCGACAGGCTCGGGGAAGCGCGGACCAGCCCGCGCCCGCTCAGGCGGCGTGCCCGAATGCGACGGTGTCCGTTCTGCCCGGCGCAACCGCTCGATCGGCAGTTGCGGCAGGAAGAGCGAGGCGACCCTGGTCATCGCACGCCTCCAGTTGGAGGGAAAAAGGCGGCCCGCCGCGCTGCCGGACCAGCTCGACATTCCAGCGCCCGCGCCCGACACCGGGAGAGGCGAGGCGGCCCGACGACAAGGTGCCGATGCGCCAGCGGGTCATCGCGAGCGACGGATCGGTGAGCGGGCATTGGCCGTAACGCCGGTACCGGCGATAGAGGATCATCGGCGTGTTGCCCTCGGATGCGGCCAGTTGCAGCCGGCGCGTCGCGGTCTGATCGGCCGCTTTCACTTCGGCAACGACGCAGGCGAGCGAACCATCGCGCAGCGCGTCCTCGCACAGCGCCAGCAGTTCCTTGTCGGTCCTGCCTTGAGCATAGAGAACGCGGTCCGGACCGAGCCCCGCCTGTTCGAGACCGGGGGCATAGAGATCGAACCGCGTGAGCGCCCAGAGCGCCGACACGTCGGGCGCCGCCGCGAAGCGCGACGCGATTCCCGCCGCGAAGAGCGTTGCCGCAGCGTCGTCGCTCCAGCTTGCCGAGGCGCCCGCGACCTCATGCAGGCCTGCGCCATCGAGCCCGCCGCCAGCGAGAAGATGATCGACCGGCCCGACGCCGAACGGCAGGACCGGCCCGCGTGAGGCGGCCACACGCGCCACCGCCGCGCGAAGCACGTCGATATCTCTGGCACTTGGCCGAGGTGCAGATTGGGGCATCGTGCTCATGGGAATATCGACTCAAATGTTCCCTTTATGTTCCACCGAGTCAAAGGGCGCGTCAAGCGGGCCGCGACGAACCGCCGGGAATCGGTGCGCGCCTTCCGCTCAGCCTCTGTAAAAGCGAAACAAATTGGGCTCATGATCGTGACGGCTGCGTCCTGCTGACGGAACGAGGATCGCCGCCAAAGCATTGGAAGACCGGTGACGGACCTATTGCGAGGCGAATCATGCGTGAGAATCACAGCCGCTATTCCACCGTCTCGATCGTCCTGCACTGGACGATCGCCATCCTGATCATCGCCAATGCCACCTTTGGCGGCTGGATGGAGGACGCCTCGGACAGCGAGAAGCTCGGCTATTATCAGCTGCACAAATCGGTCGGGATCACGATCCTCGCGCTCAGCCTTATCCGGCTCGGCTGGCGCTTCGGCCATCCCTGGCCGGCCTTCCCCGGCGGCATGCCGTCATGGGAACGGCTGCTCGCTCGCACGACCCATATTCTCTTCTATGTGCTGATGATCGGCGCCCCGCTTCTCGGCTGGGCCGCAGCTTCGGCGGGCGGGGCGCCTGAAGTGCCGCTTTACGGCGCCGTGCCCGCGCCCAATCTTCCGCTACCGCTGAACGAGGATCTCGCCGAAGCGCTCGGCGACATACACAAGCTGATGGTGAAGGCCATTTACGTCGTGCTCGCGCTGCATGTTCTCGGCGCGCTCAAGCATCATTTTTTCGACAAGGACGAAGTGCTCCACCGGATGCTGCCGCTGTTTCGCAATCCGCGCGGCTGACACGCGTCGGCGTCACGGCATGCTGTCGTCGCGGCTGAGCAGGCCCAGGGTGCGCTCATCGCGCTCGCCGCCGAACCAGCGGATGAGCGCGGCGGAGAAGAGCGGCCGCCGGCTCACGGCCTCGAACAACGTCAGCGACGAACGCAGCTTGACGGTGTCGACCTCGCCGAAGACCGCCACCGGGTCGCTTGCGGGCAGGTCCTGGATCGCCTCGACGCATTCGGCATAGCGCGCGCCGAGAAGCGGATGGGCCAGATAGGCCCGCGCCTCGTCGGCTCCCGCGAGACCGTAGAGCTTCGACGTCGCGCTTCGGCCAAGGCCTGCCAGCTGCGGGAATATGAACCACATCCAGTGCGAGCTCTTCTTGCCGCGGCGAATCTCGCCGAGCGCGCGCGCATAGATTTGCTCCTGCGCCGTCACGAACAGGTCGAGCCCCTCTTCGTTTGTCATAAGGCAAGAGCGCCTTGCGCGGGGGGCTTGCCATATACCTGTGTGACCTCGAGGCTGCCTTCGGGAAGCCATTTCAATATGTCCTCGGCCGGAACGCGCGGATCGAGCCAGGCGGCCCATTGATCGCGTGGCAGCGGAATGATCTGGCGATGGTGATAGGGTGCGATGTCGGGACCGGCGTCCATCGTCAGGAGGCTGAAGGCTTCGCCGACATGGCTGTCGCGCCACACACCCGCCATGCAGAACCAGCGATGGTCCTTCAGCGTGAACAGCCACTTGTCGAGCCGCTTTTGCGCGGGGTCGGTGGGATCGGTGAACTCATAGAAACCGTCGCAGAGGACGAGGCATCGCTGCATGCCGAGATCGCGGCGCTCCGAGCGCACATTATAGACCGGTTTGCCGCCCTGTCCGGGCCAGCTCCAGCGCCGGTTGACGAGCGATCCGGCGGCGGCGCCGTCGCTGCTCTTCACGATCGGCGCGGTATCGGTGATGCGGACATCCTCGCGCGCCGGCACGTTCGGTGCGCCCTCGGGCATGCCGATCTTGATCTGGAGGTTGTCGAAGTCCTCGGCGATCGACGCGATGTCTATTTCGAGCCGATAATCATTGCACATGCGCGTCGGTCCCCTCGCCCTTGCGACTCAACATCGTTCCCATTATGTTCCACATATGGGTATCGCGCCAACCCCTTTCGATCCCGACGCCCCGAGCGGAGGCGTGCAAGCGCTCGTCCGGCGCAATCCCGACAATATGACCGAGATCGAAATGGTCAAAGCGGTTTGGGGTTCCGACCCGCGGTTTAGCGACGGGATCAATTATCGTTTCGTGCGCGCCGAGGGCCGCGCCTTCCCGGCGCGCCGCTGCCTGATCCCAGCGTCCGAGTTCCGCATGGGAACCGGCGATCACCGCTACCGGGTGACGCTCGACAGCGGCAATTTCTTCTATCTCGCCGCAGTGTGGGACCCGCCACTTGCCGATTGGCCGCTGTCCTACAGCATCCTCACCATCCCCGCGGGCGCCGATGTCATTCCTTATCAGTCGCGCCACGGCGTGATCATCCAGCGGCGCGACGCGAACCATTGGCTCGACGGGAGCCTGCCGAACGAGGTGCTTTTCGAGGAACCCCCGCGTCACACGCTGTTCGTTGAGCCTTTGCGCAAACAGGCGGAACTTCCGCTCTAGATCATGATGTCGCCGGCCCGCAGGGCCCGAACAACCGCACTCTTGGCGAGCCCGCAGCGGGGCGGCGTGCGATGCGCGCCCGTGCCTAGCCGCCGCCCCGCAAGGATAGCGAGCCGAGTGTGCCGCGCGGCCAAAACAAAAGTGCGACCCCTGGCCGAGCCTGCGAGGCCAGAGCGCGCTCATCAGATGCCGCGCCCGACATGCCGCCGCGCGGCCGTCCCGCCGGGCACGCCGGCGGGACGTACCGGCTCAGCCGTTCAGACGATCCTTGACGGCCTTTGCAGCGCCGAAGGTCAGCTTCTTCGAAGCCGCAATCTGGATGGTTTCGCCGGTCGAGGGATTGCGGCCTTCACGCGCGGCCGATTCCTTGACCTTGAACTTGCCGAAGCCGTTGACCGAGACTTCGTCGCCCTTGGCGGCGGCGGCGGTGATCGCGGCGAAAACGGCATCGACAGCCTTCTTCGCATCGGCCTTGCTCAGACCAAGTGCGGTTGCGACGCTGTCCGACAGTTCGGCGTGGTTCATAAAATCATCTCCTTGAGCGGCCGGAAGGATCCCGGCCGGGCGGGCGCTATAGCGCCGCGGACGGATCGGCGCCATCTGCGCCGCGCCAAGGCGCGGCACGGCGAGTTGCACTCGGTGGCGGCGTGCGGCAGTAGCGACAGATGCTTCCCCACCGCCTCATCGCATCCGCCCTGCTCCTGCTGGCTGCCGCCTGCTCGCCCGCGACCTCCGCACCCGCAAACCCGCCTGTTCCATCGAAACCGCTCAAGCTTGCGAGCTGGAATCTGGAATTTCTCGCCGCGAGGAACGGCGAAGGCTGCAACCCCAGGGATGACAACGATTATGCCGCGATGCGCCGCATCGTCGACGACCTCGACGCCGATGTGATCGCCTTTCAGGAGGCCGAGAATGAGGCCGCCGCAGCGCGGGTCTTCGACCCCGCCAAATATGTCGTGATCATGGAAGCCCGGAAGGGCGCGCCGGGCGGCACCTGCGGCGGCAGGTTCCCGGCGCAGACGGTGATCCGCCAAGCGGTCGGTTTCGCGATCCGCAAGGACATGGCCTTTGATCGCCATGCCGATGTGACGTCGCTGATGCGCGGCAACGAGCAGCTTCGCTCGGGCGTCGACATCACGCTCCGCCCCGAGGGCCGCACACCGATCCGCCTTCTCGGCATCCACCTCAAGTCGGGCTGCTTTTCCGGGAGCGAGGCGAAGGCCTGCCCCATATTCCAGGACCAGATTCCGGCGCTCGAAGCCTGGATCGACGCGGCCGCCACCGGGCCCGAGCGCTTCGCGGTGCTGGGCGACTGGAATCGCCGGCTCGCGCTTCCCGGCGACGCGATCTGGACTGAAATCGACGATGGCGATCCGGCCAACGCCGATCTGACGCTCGCCGACGCGGGCCAGCCGCCGGCCTGCGACCCGCGCTATGACAGTTTCATCGATCATATCGTCCTCGACCGGCGCGCCGCCGCCGACCGGACGGGGTTCAGCGAAACGCTCTATGCGCCCGGCGAGAAGCATTATTCGGACCACTGCCCAATCGCGGTCACGCTGCGGCGATAAAAAAATTCCGCGCCTCGAAGAAGGCCACGGAACCATCGCGTTCCCGGCACGTTTCACTTACCTGTCCAGACGAAAGAATGGCAGAATTTGATGGCATCTTCGGATGCAATCTAGGGAAGCCCCGCTGCAGAGATGTAGCGGGGCTTACCATTTCCGCTCCGCAGATATGTGGGCGCCATGCCGCAGGCGAGAAGCCAAGCAGCCCGCCAATCATTCCGCTTCGGGTACATCCTCGACACTTTCCCGACCGTCGTCATCAGGAAGGGGAACCTGCTCCGGAACTTGCTCGGGGCCGGTCGGGGGAGAATCGGGATGCGGGTCGGGCGGTGCGCTTGCCATGACAGCTCCTATGGACGTTGCCACTGGGAAACGGCCGGCAAGTCCTGCGGTTCCGGCGAGCCCGAGCCGCCCTGCGATCAGGCACCAGGCTCCGGCACAAAATAGATCCAAAATGGTCTGATCTGGCGGCGGCACTTCCGTTTCCCCCCTGTTGACGATAGCGTGCCGCGCCATGACCGTGGGGGAAGAGGAATCGATCGGACCGGGATCGTTGTGGCTGCGATGGGATCCGCACGTTCACGCCCCGGGCACGATCTTCAACGACCAGTTCAAGGGCGATTGGGAAGCCTATCTTGCCGCGATCGAGGGTGCGACGCCGACGATCCGTGCGCTCGGTATTACCGACTATTACGGGCTTGAACTCTACAAGGAGGTTCGCGCGCGCAAGGAGCAAGGTCGCCTCAAGGACTGCGACCTGATCTTTCCGAATATCGAGCTTCGGTTCAGCGTGGGAACCGCGCGGTCGTGGATCAACGCCCATCTGCTCGTCTGCCCCGACGATCCCGATCATATCGAGCAGCTCACGCGCTTCCTTCAGCGCCTGACCTTCAAGACCACGACCGACACCTTCGCCTGCAATCCTTCGGAACTGATCCGCTTGGGACGGTCGCTCAATTCCGAGCTGACCGATGATCGTTCAGCGCTTCGCCACGGCTCCGAACAATTCAAGGTCAGCTTCGATCAGCTCCGCGACGAATATAAGGGGATGAGCTGGGCGCAGGAGAATATCCTGATCGCGGTCGCCGGGGCGAAGGGCGACGGGACATCGGGACTTCAAGATGGCGCAGACCAGGCTTTGCGCCAGCAGATTGAACATTTTGCTCATATCATGTTCGCGTCGAGCCCGGCGCAGCGTGAATTTTGGCTCGGCCGAAAAACCAGTCGCGAGCATATCTGCGAGACCTACGGCGGGCTCAAGCCCTGCATGCACGGCAGCGACGGGCATTCTGTCGAGCGAACGGGCGCGCCCGATGGCGACCGCTATACCTGGATCAAGGGGGCGGCGACATTCGACGGACTGAAGCAGGCCTGCATCGATCCCGAGGGCCGCGCTTACGTCGGGACCGAGGCGCCCCCCGCATCTGCGCCGTCCGAGACGATCCGCCGTGTGACCCTGACGAATGCGCCGTGGGCCCCCAATTCGGTGATCGATCTCAACCCCGGCCTTGTCGCCATCATCGGTGCGCGCGGGTCTGGTAAGACCGCGCTTGCCGACATGATCGCGGCGGGATGCGATGCCCATGCGGACCAGCTCCCCATGCAGTCCTTCCTTGTGCGGGCGAGCGAATATCTCGACGATGCGACGGTGAAGCTCGATTGGGGCAATGGCGTTGTCACCGAACGCGGCCTCGATAATGCCGCGGCGGCATGGGACGGCTACGCCCGCGCTCGATACCTGACACAGCAGTTCGTGGAATCGCTCTGCTCACCGGAGGGAATGACCGATGGCCTGCTGTCGGAAGTCGAGCGCGTGGTCTTTGACGCGCACAGCCCGACCGAGCGAGAGGGCGCCGTCGATTTTGCGGACCTTCGCGACCTCAAGGCAGCCCGGTTCCGCGAGGCGCGACGCCGCGAAGAACAGAAGCTCGAGGAATTGTCCGACCGGATCAACATCGAGCTCGAGAAGCAATCTCAGATCGTGGCCATTCGGAAGCAGGTCGACGAGAAGAAGCTCAAGATCACCCAGCTCACCGAGGACCGCGGCAAGCTTGTCCGCAAAGGCAGCGAGGACCGGATCAAGCGCCTCGAAGGCCTGACCGAGGCGGCAAACGAAGTGCGCGCGCGGGTTAGGCGACTGACCAATCGCGAGCAGAAGTTGCTACTCGTCCAGGACGAGGTTTCGGACTTCCGGACCCATCAGGCGCCCGAAAATCTGCGCGATGCGCAAGAACGCCACAAGGATGCCGGCATAGCCGGAGAGGCGTGGGACCCGTTTTTGACGCAGTACAGCGGCAATGTGGACGGCATCATCAACGACAACCTGTCCTCCACCCGGAAGAACCGCGACGGGTGGCGCGGGACCGATATCGCAATCACCGATCCAGCGACCCCACTCATCGCCGACGATGCCGATCTGACGAAACTGCCCTTGGGCCGGCTCGATGCCGAAATCCGGCGGCTCGGAGATATCATAAACGTCGACAAGGAAACGCGCGAACGGTTCAATTCCCTGTCGGCGAAAATCACGACCGAGACCGAATTGCTCTCGGTCCTGCAGGACAAGCTGAAGGACTATGAGGGCGCAGAGGAGCGCGCCAAGGGACTACCTGCGGAAAGGCAGACAAGTTACCGGCGAATTTTCGAAGCGGTGTTTTCGGAACAACAGGTCCTCAACGACCTTTACGCACCCATCCGGGCGCGAATGGATGAGACGGGCGGGACGCTCGGGAAGCTTGCATTCACGGTCACCCGCCGCCCCGACATGGCGGAATGGGCAAAGCGCGGCGAGGATCTGCTCGACCTTCGCCGACAGGGTCCGTTTCGCGGCGAAGGTAAATTGCTCGAGGCTGCGAATGACGAGCTTCGCGGCGTTTGGGAGAGCGGAACCGCCGAAGAAGTGACCGAGGCGCTGAAGGAGTTTCGCCAAAAATATCAGAAGAGCTTCTTCGAACATGCTCTCGCGCAGCGTAGCGATGCCGCCGCATTCCGCGGCTGGCTCAAGTTGTTTGCGCGCTGGCTCTATGGCACCGATCATATCGAAGTTCGGTACAGCGTCGACTATGATGGGGTCGATATCCGCAAACTTTCGCCGGGCACGCGCGGTATCGTGCTCCTGCTGCTGTACCTCGCGCTCGACAATGCAGATGAGCGGCCGCTGATCATCGATCAGCCCGAGGAAAACCTCGATCCCAAGTCGATCTATGATGAACTCGTCGGCCTGTTCCTCAAGGCCAAGGCGAAACGCCAGGTCATCATCGTCACGCATAACGCCAATCTCGTGATCAACACCGACGCCGATCAGGTCATCGTTGCATCGGCGGGCCCGCATCCGGGGGATGGCTTGCCCGATATCGCCTATGCGAGCGGCGGCCTCGAAGATGCACCGATCCGCAAGATGGTCTGCGACATTCTCGAGGGCGGGGAACATGCGTTTCGCGAGCGCGCACGGCGCCTGCGCGTCCGCCTGGAGCGTTAGTCTCGATATTTTGCACGGGCTCAAGGGGGAGCAAAACCAATGAGGAAAATCATTCTGGCTGCGGCGCTGATCTGCGCGCCGGGACTGGCGCAGGCGCAATCGGGTTGTGCAGCCTATACGGGCACGACGGTGCAGCCGCAGACCTTCGACCAGGCTATAGCGTCCATCAAGCCCGTCGCGCCGAAGGACGAATTCGAGACCAGCGATGCATACCGCGCCCGGCTTGCAGCAGCGGGCGGCTCCGGCCCCCTCATCATCTCGAAGAAGATCGAAGGCGCGGAATATCTGGCCTATAATGCTGATCTCGGAGCCTTTGAGGTGAAGTCCTATCTGTTCGACAATACGAACTTCAGCGCTTGGGACACCTTCTATTATGCAAAGGTCGAAAGTCCGAAGGCCAGCACGCTCAGCAACCTCGACGTGACGATTTCGAGCAGCGAGGTCACGACCGGCACCTATTCCGCGCAGAATGGCTTCGGGGCAAAGGCCACCATCAGCAAGATTACCCGGACCGAGAAGGCAATCTTCGAGGGTGAACCGGCGCGCTATGGCGAAGAGCTTTTCATCGCCAACAAGGGTGGGTTCATCGGGACCGTCCCCATGAGCGTCGCCGAAGCGCAATCCTTCAAACCCCAAGCCAAGATTGCCTTTGTTGTCGTGCCAAAGCTCCCGAATGTCGTTCGCGCCACCTACCCCTATGGCAAGACGACGATCAGCAATCCGACCGATATCACGGTGAATTCGACGGTCCTCGTCGCCGACATTCAGTGCGGCTTGCTCATGGACGGGACGAACAAGGTCGTCGCAGCCTTCACGACACGATGACCGCGTCAGAAGATCCCGGAGACAATTCCGGTCATAATGCGGCCGATGACCGCGCGGAGGATGAGGCAGGACGCCCACAGCCGCCGGTCGACGAACTCCTCGTTCTCGACGAGCGCCAACTCATCCGGATCGAGGCCGTACACAGGGGTTTCCTTTACCAGCATCTTTACGCGGCAGCGTGCCTTCTCCTCGCGGGAAAGGCGGGAGCCGAACATATCATCGTCGAGCGGGACGAGGACATTGAAGTCCAGCTTCCGGAAGCCCGTATCTATGCGCAGGTCAAAACGCGGCAGGACGTCCTCAATCCCAGTGATATTTCAGGAGCACTAGAGCGTTTCGAGGACATACGTGCCGAGCATCAGAACGGCCTGCGAGCTGGCGATGCGAGATTCGTGATCGCGACGAATGCGCCTCCGTCGCCAGCCCTGCTCAAGATGATTGCCGCGGATGACTGGCCTGACGATGTCGAGCTGCATTGGCCAGGCGGTCCCGAGCCCTCCGACAATTGCCTGCCTCGACCTGCCGACAATGTTGCCGGTATGGCTGCATATTGCTCGGATCTCGCGGCGCAGCTGCCATTCGGGTTGCTCAGGCCGGAGACGCTGACCTGGAAGCTGGCCGCCATGGTCATGCTCGCATCCGCTGGCACGCTTCCACGCGAGGATCACAGTTTTTCCCGCGAGGAATTGCCGGACCTGTTCGAGCAGCTCGTGGTCCAGATGCAGCAGCTTCCGGCGCCGCCCCCGGTGTACCGCGCCCAGGTCGACGAACCCGCCCTGCTAAGTGACCAGCCCGTCCGCATCATAGCGGGACTTTCGGGCTCGGGGAAAACCGCCTGGATGGCCGAGGCCGCGGTCCATGCTGCGCTCCCGGTCACCTATCTCGACGTTGGGGACACGCCGGGACCCGCGCTCGCGTCAGCGGTAGCGCGCGAAGTGGCGGCGAAGATGTTCGGTCGCTCCAACGACAAGCTCGGCGAAATTCTTCTGCCGGGCGCGAGCGGATTAGATATGGTGAGCGCACTGAGCATCAAGCTCGGCGAAGACGGCCTTCACGCGGCTGTCGTCATCGATAACAGCCACCGCATTCCCGCGGCCGATATAGAGGCGCTGGTAGCACGGGCCCCCAATCTCCGATTTGTCCTGCTGAGCCAACCCGGCCGGCACATCGCCGAACTCGAAACAGGACTGGGTATCCACGCCGAGACTCTGAACGGCTGGGACGAAGACACTATCGCGGCGGCAGTTCGAGATGCTGGTTGCCGTGCCGATTTCGGCGATTGCGAGCGGCTATCCAGAATTACCGGAGGCCTGCCATTTTACGTGCTCAACGCGGCGACGATCGCGGCGCGCGAATATGGCGGCGATATTCGGGCCTTTTGTACGGAGATCGAGCAGCAGACCAATATCGTCGAGACGGCTCAAGAGATTATCCTGAGGCGCGCGTTCGAAGGCTTGCCGCCGGCCGACAGAGAAACGATCGCGGTCCTGAGCCTCGCCGATGTCGCGCTCTCGAGGGACGAAGCCAGTGCCTTGCTTCAAGCCGCATGCGACATCGACGCGAAGGCGGCCACGGCCCGGTTGCGCGCGCTTCCCGCAACGGGTGCGCTGGAATTATTCGGGAATAGCGGCTTAAAAATTCACGACGCGGTGAGGATTCTCGGCAAGGCGGACGTCTCGGCAAAGGGTCAGGACTTCGAGCAGAAAGCCCTGGGCTCGCTGCAGCGGGTCATCGTAAGCTCGATCCGGACCAACTGGAGCCTCGCGAAGTTAGGACTGCTCATCCGTCTGTTCGGGCTTCTCGGTCAGGCGAGAATATTGGTGCAGTTTGCCACAGACGAATTGTTCCACGAACTCGGGGTCTGGCCGGAAATCGAACCCTATCTGCTGACGATCGCGGCCGATCCGAACGGAGATGCCGAGACAAGACTGTGGGCGCTCGACGGCCTGGTCTTCAACGATCTGCGGGAGGGAGATTATGAGGCCGGCCGGGAGCGCGTCGACGAGATTGAATCGCTGCTGAGGGCGAACGAGCTTGGCGACGAGGAGTGGATGGCTTGGGGCATGAAGCGGATGTTGCTCTTGTCCGAGCTCGGCGACATCGATGGCGTCCGAGCCATGCTTGACCAAGTTGCGGACCGACTTCCCGACCAGCCCGAACATCTGCGCGTGTTTCGTTACAATCGCGCCCTCGCCCTGTTCAAGCTAGGCGACAACGATACAGCGGTAAGTGAGGCACTCGCCCTCATCGGCGAATATTATCTGGAGCTCGGGATCAGGCCCGACGATGTGATAGGACGGAACGCCCCCGAACTTCGGGAGCTTCTTCCCAAAGACGAAGATCTCACCGATCGGCTGAAACATCTGGCAGACAGTCACGATCTTTTCGCGCAGGCCTTGGGCCGGAAGAGCCAGCGATCTACTCTCGCACGTATCCATGCGATGAAATTCTACGAACTGTCGCAATCCTACCAGTCATTCGTCCGGGTTGGTCTCGATCTTGTCGAAGAACTGGTCTGGGTGAACGACTTCATAAGCGCCCGCGAGGCCTTCGAACGGAACATCTTCCCCATCTTGCAAGGCGCGGGCCTCGCGGGGCCCGTTCTCGAAGCCCGCGCTCTATATGCGGTGGTTCTTGCGTACTGCGGCGACCATGATGCGGCGGCGAACGAGGTCGAGCGGCTGCTGCCGTTCGAGGATGCGATGGATCCGAACCATCGCGCGGCATTCCAGGAGCAGAAGGCCATCATTCGCGAGGTTCGGCGCAAAGGCGGTCCCCCGCAGCGACAGGTTGTGATTCCTGCCCCTTTGCAGGCGCTGTTCGATCAGCGTCGCGGTGCCCCCAGGGAGGTTGAGCCGAGGAAAAAGGTCGGCCGCAACGAAAAATGTCCCTGCGGTTCTGGCAAGAAATTCAAAATCTGCCACGGGCGGTGATCGCGAGCGGCTAGAGGCGGTCGTAGATGACGTTCGGCAGAAATTTCATCAGGGCCGCGACGAGCCTCCAGCGTTTGGTGACATAGATATGGGATTTGCGGGCGCGAATGGCACTGTAGATCTGCTTCGCCACCTTTTCAGGCGAAGCAACCCAGAAGAGTCCGTCACCCTTCGCCATCGCGGTGTCGACGAAGCCGGGCCGCACGTCGGTCGTTGCAATCGGCAGGCCCCGGCGCGCCATGTTCTGACGCAGCCCCTCCATATAGTTGGAGACGAAGGCCTTGGACGCATTGTAGGCAGGCGCGTCGCCGCCGCCCCTTAATCCCGCGATCGACGAAATGGCAACCAGGTGACCAGTGTCTTGAGCGAGGAAGTGCTGCATGCCGATATTGGCCGCGGCCGCGAACCCCTCCACGTTCACAGCGATCGTCTCGCGTTCCGCCTCCCAGCCAAGATGGGCATTTATGTGGCCGACCCCGGCACTGATCACCAGTAAGTCGAGCCCGCCAAGCCGCTCGATCAAAGCGGCGAGCCCGCGTTGCATCGCGTTCGTGTCGGCCACGTCGAATGCCTCGTAGATTATCGAACCGGAAGAATTGCCAGCGAGATCGGCGAGCAGGCCGCAGCGCCGACCGGTGACGCCAACCGAGTAGCCATGACGCGAGAGCAGCATCGCCAGCTCTCGGCCGATCCCCGAACTCGCGCCGACTATGATCGCTCTGTTCACAGTCAAGCTCCTGGAATGTGCCGGAACATGACTGCGATCACAGCCTTCGTCATCAGATTTCGAATGCCCTGAGGAAGTCGGCCATAATCTCCGCGGCATGTCGCTGCCGCAAGATCCGGGCGTTCAGCAGATCGGGGTCGGCCGAGACATCGGCTTCGTCGTCTTCGAAACTTGCCACGGCGACGGGCCCGTCGCGCAAATAGCTCTCGTCGGGATTGGGATCGCGGAAGCGAGCCGCCAAGCGAGTAAGAGCCTCGCGTATCGCCTCGGCATGCGGACCGGTCAGTGCAGCCGCGAATGCGGATTGCGCCGCGCCGACGCCACCTTCCAGATTCTCGATGCAGTAGATCAGGTCGTGCGCATCCTTGCGCTCGAACCTCTGATCGAAAGCAAAGGCCTTGAGACAGGTGAAGGTGACGATATCAGCGTAGCGCACGACCTCGGTGGCACGGCCCTTACCGTTCAGCAGGTCCGCCGTGATTTCGACGGTCCCGTGATGGTCGAACACCATGGACGCGTGAGGGATGTTCAACGCCGAGACATTGCCGTCCGAAGGCAGTTCCTTGACCTTGCCGCCTCCAAGTTCCGGCGAGTCCGCCAGAAACTCGAGGATCATCGTAGTGCCGTCCTCGATCTCGGCGCGCCATCGCCAGGATTGCTTCGCGCCCTTGTCATTCTCGGCGCGCTCGAAGTCCATCGCCTTCAGATTTTCTTCGAGCGTGCTGTAGGCTTCGGTCGTCGTGAGGATTCCGACGTCGACGACGAGGTCGACGTCGCCCGTACCCGCATGTTTCGGGACTTTCGGCGGCCTGGCAGTCACGAGATAGCGCGGCGCGAGACCGCCGACGAGAAAAACCGAATCTTTCCATGGTCCGAGCCCGCGCAGGAGCGTGACCAGCACGCGCTCGCAAGCGTCGGTGACCATGTCTTCATAGCCGCTGATCGTCTGTGGTTTGGGCATTATTTATCCAGACATTCGCTACGAAGATGCATCGCCATTTCACGGGAACGGCCGGACGCCTGCAGCAGGTCGAGATAGACCTGCAGCGGCGGCGCATAGCAGACGCCGTCGATCCGTTGGCCCACCGCGACATCGCGCCGGCTCTTCGCCTCGATGATGCCAAGGTTCCACCCCTCTGCGACCGGCCGCGCGTCGAGATTGAGCAGCGCCTCGATCAGCTTCTGCCCAGGCTCGATCCGGCAACGAAGCTGCGAGATGGAAGAAAGATAGGGGGCATAGATTTGAGCGGCGACTTCGCCGGTGACCGCATAGGCGGCCTTCGCCTCGTCGCACGCCTGATCAAGGCGCAGCGCCAGCTCCAGTGCGTCACTCCCTTTCGGAACATAGTAGCGCCGCACCGTCGGTGCCTTTTGATCGCTCGCATAGCTGGTCCAGGCTTCGAGAAGGGGCCGTGCGGCACGCAGGCGACGCTGTTTCGACGGGCCCGCGCCCTGCACATCGACCCACTCGCGCCGTTCGAGTTCCGTGAGGGTCTCGGAAGCCGTAGCCGGCGAAACCCCGCTCGCATCGGCGAGATCCTTCACGCCCAGCCAGTCCTGCCGCCTCTCATAAATTTCATGGAGTGCGCGCGCCTTTTGTCCCTGAAAAATGGAATCGAACTTCTTCGTCCCTTTTTTCGGAGCCGGTTTATCGAGAAATATGAATGTCTTTTTCCCCGGAATATAAAGCGAGCCTCCGAGGTCGTAATATCCGACGCGCTCTTCCCGAAAAATCTCTCGAGCGCCCGGCGAGATCGCACGGGCGACAAAAAAAGGAATGATTTCCCGGTCGTCACCGGAATTGCTGAGATGGGCCTGATTATTCCGAAGCTGCCAGATTGCTTCGCGCACATCGCGCGGAAAAAGCTGCGCCTTGATTTCGACAAGCAATAAGAGCGGCTGGCGGCCGATATATGCGCCGATCAGGGCGTCGGCGCGGCCGCGAGGCCCGATTTCGACCTCATATCGCTCGATTTGCGCGTGCGACTGCGGCAGCGCCAAAAGCGCCTCCAAAAGCGCATCGAGCAATTCGCGCTGAGAATTTTCAAATTCGGCCATATTTTGTGCCCAGCAAAAATCACCCTAAAAGTGAATATTCGGAAAAACCTTGATATTTGCTGCGCAGAAAATTTGCATTAAAAAAATGGAAAAAATTTCATCTGAAATCTGGAAAGCGTCGAAACTGGCAACGTTCCGGTGGCGTCAACGAAGGATTTTGGCGTCACCGCGCCTCGAGGGTGATTTCACGCCTGCTGAACTGAGATGGCAATTTGATCTCGATATCGCCCGATGTGATAGCCCAATCGGTCGTCACCAAGGCTGGCTCTTCGCCACTATCGTCCTCAGACACCAGCACCTCAACATAAATAGCCGCGCTGGAAGTTGGACGAGCATGGTAAGTCCGAATATCCAAATCAGGCTCTCCCCGCCGCGAGATGACATACTCATGACCCGTCTCACGAACGTCGGCTTCGACCTCAGCCAAGACTTCGACCTCAAGGACAAAATCCTGTCCCTCCTCGGATTCGTCGACGAGAAACACGCTCGAAATCTCAAGATCGAAGAACTCGACATCTTCAACCTCGATATCGACACGGCGCGGACGATAGGAGTTAAGGCGTGCCCTCAGCCTTTCGAGCAGGGACGCGTCTCCACGGACATGCGCTTCAAGACGCTTCACCAACTGGGCTGACGCCAGAGCCAGCGAGAGAAGCTGGGCAACGGAGTCCAATTGGATCAGATCGTCCCGTCCCTCGCAGAATTTCACTAGGTCCGGATCCTTGCCAACCACATATATTCTGGGTCGACCGGGCCGGATCCAGGCGAGGAGGCTCGACAGCACAAAGGCGTCCGGAAACTCGCTCTTTTTTTTGCCCTCCCCAAAGGGCGCAGCACCAGCAAAATAATCGTCAAAAATCGCTTTGTGATCGGCAACAAGGGGGATTTCGGTAAATTTTGCTGTCGCTAGGAATTCTCGAAAGCGCGCGTGAAGCAGTGCCTTCCGATCGGCTGGATCGGTATCACCAAAGGGACCGCTTTCTCCAAGCTGGCCAAAAATCGCGCCGTGCTTCTTCGCTGCTGCTTCCGCCTCCGCCAGCGCTTCCGAAAGTCTCGCTTCAACCTCCCGCGTGGTGATGGAAGTCGTGATCGGCTCGAGCGTGCTCTTCGACGCTAGATCGATCAGGCTGGACCAAGTTCGCGATTGCCAGTCGAGACCCGCTGCACGAAAAGCCTCGGTATCGATGAAAGCATATGGTGTGACGAGGCGCTGTCCGCGCGGTGCTGGTGGTTCGCTCATCGTTGCAAACTAGCTTTTGCGACGGATTTCCTCAATCGTTCCCTTGAGCCTCGCCGCCCAATGCGACGCTTGAGAGAGAGCTAAGAATGGCGCAAAACTGGCTCACATAGGCCGATGGACGGAGAACTAGCCTCAATTTGGTTCTAAATCTCAAATCGCCACTGCATGGACCGGGTCGCCGACGCTAGAGTTGATCGTCGGAGGTGACGATGATCATTTTCAAGATGCTGGCGATCGCCAGCCTGACGATCCTGACAGCATGTGCTCCGCCGGAGCCACGCAGCGTTCAATATTTCGAGGCCAATCTCGATGAGGCACGCGACGTCGTCCAAAGCTGCACGGCGGGCGACAAGCGCGGCGATGAATGCAGCAATGCCAATGTCGCGGTCGAGACTGCCGAGGGAAAGGCCAAATTCGAGCGGTTCCGCGGGAAAAAGTAGCGGGTCTCAACCTGCCTGACGCGCTGTTGCCTCAAGCTCAGCGATGCGGTCACGGCAAATAGTCTCGACGATATCGGCGAGATGCTGAACCCGCGCGCCGAGCCATTCCAGTTCGTCGGCGGTGATCGCGTAATGCTTCGAATAGCGCGCCTTGATGTACGCTTCCTTCAACTTTTCGAACCGCGACCGGTCGGCCTTAACTTCTCGCGGCCATGCCTCGATCAATCGATCATCGATCCGCTCGGCTTGGGTGCGCAGGAAAACAAGATTATGGATGTGCGGCGTGTGGAAAGTGCATACCAATAGGATGCAGTGGTAATATCGTTCCGTCGCCTGATGAAGCTGAAAGGCCGCATTGTTCAACCAACCTTCAGCGACCGCGCTTCGATAGTGATGAAGAAACTGCGCTCCGCTAGGATACCACTCATCAAAATACTCGCGCGCCATCTCGAGCGCCGCATGCGGCGTCATCGGCTTGGGTTCTGCGAGCTCCTTCCCGTCGGCCTCGTACAGCGCGATCCCGTCACGAGCGACGTCGATGAAGAAATAGCGACCCTGCGTCAGTCCGGCATTCACCTCGTCGAGACTGTGAACGATGAAGTTCACCGGCGTGCGGAGCCGCTTCGTTACCGACAGCTCACGAATGAGCCGGTCGTCGAGCTTCGACCAATAGTCCGCCCGATCGGTCAGCCGCTTGTCGTTGACGATGATCAGCAGGTCATAGTCCGACTGATAGCCCTTCGCCGTGTGCGGCTCGTCGACCCACCCACCCCGTGCATAGCTGCCGTAGAGGATGATCTTGGAAATCCGGCCCTTGCGCTTCCAGTCCTGCGTCGCGAGCGCCAGCGCATCCTCGAATTCCTCAAAGATGATCTCGACGACGCGCTCGATCTCGCGTTGCTTGTGCGGGGGAAGATGTTCGAGGCTGCTCTGCATTGGGGTCACCCTAACAAGGTGGCGGCACCCTTGCACCCGGAAGATTGTTCCGATGCGCACGGATGCCGCAGGCTGGCTGCCGCTCAGTCGGCGGGTGTCCAGATGATCGCGAAGACATCGTCGCGATCCTGCCCCGCGGCCCGCCCGAGATTGGCGTAGATACGCCGCGGCCCGAACTCGGGGGTCGCGAGCGAGAGCGACACATAGGGGCGTCCGGATTGCTCGGCGACGCGGATCCAGCCGGCGCCGATCTCGACGCCATCGGACCAAACGCGATAGTCGGGCTGCACATCGCTCGCCTTGCCGCGGTTGGGGCGTATCTCGATCGGTGCCTTGATAGACAGCGTGATGAGCTGGCCCGCAAAGCCCTTCTCGATGCTGCCGCTGACGATGCCGATGCTCGCCATGTCGATACTCCTGCTGATCGACCCGAGACCATCCCGGGCGTGAAGCCGGGCAGGACGGCGGTTCAAGGCAGGCGCGCACCCGCAGGGCCGAAGCGAAGCGGCGGAGCGGGACGACGGCCCGCTTGCGCGGCGGCCGCCGCCGTCCAGTTTGGCGAAGCGCCTCAGGATGGTCACGGACGCGCGGGACATTCAGCGAAGGACGTTGGGTGGCGTGAGCTGGTTTCGAGACAGGTTGGCCTCGTTAACGGGGATAGCGCGCAAGACCCGGGAAGAACGCCCCGCGACAATCGGGATAGGGCTTCGCTTCAGTCCCGCAGTGCGTCGAGGACCCGGCATTGCTCCACAGTCGTGTGGCTGCAAATGTCGAGCAGTCCTTCGAGCGTTCCCTCAAGCGACTTCAGGGCAGCGATCTTCTCGCGCACTTCGACAAGATGCCGCGAGGCGATGTGATCGACATCGGCACAGGGCGTGCCTTCGGGCGTCTCCGACAGCGACAACAGACTTCGCACGGTGTCGAGCGAGAATCCCAGCTCGCGCGCCTTTCGCACGAAGGTGAGCCGGTCGCGATGCTCTGGCCCATAGATGCGGTGCCCGCCGTTACTGCGCCCCGGCTCGGCCAATATGCCAATCTTCTCGTAATATCGGATGGTCACGACCTGGCAGCCGGTGAGCCTGCCCAAATCGCCGATCGAGAAACTTTCCTGCATAAAGTGCTTGAACCTATAGTTGCTATAGGTCGTATAGGCCTGCGCGAACCACTTGCCAAACATGGAACGCGATCATGGATAAATGCTGCGGCGACGGCGATGCCGTCTCGAAACCTGTCACCGAAAAGAGCGGATGCTGCGGCGAGACGGCCCCGAATCCGCCGGTGATCGACAGCTGCTGCGCACCTGCCTCGGGTTGTTCCAGCACGGCTGCGAAGGCCCCCGCGTCCGACGCGCCTGCCGTCGAAGCGCCGCGCCATTTCGCCGGGGATGATTGCTGCTCGGCAAAGGAAGACGAGATCGCGGCGCTTGGCGCCTATGCAGACGTCCGCCGCGTTCTGCAGATCGTGCTCGTCATCAACCTTGTGATGTTCTTCGCCGAGTTCACCGCCGGCGTCTTCGCCCGTTCGACCGCGCTGATGGCTGACTCGGTCGACATGCTGGGCGATGCGCTCGTCTATATTCTCAGCCTTTACGCCCTGGAACGGAGTATTCGCTGGCGCGCCGGGGCAGCCCTGTTCAAGGGCGGTATCATCGCAGCTTTCGGCATCTGGGTGGCGATCGAGGTTGTTCTCAAACTCACCGGCGACATCGTGCCGACGGCGGGAACGATGGGCATTTTCGGCTTCATCGCGCTGGCAGCAAATCTCACCTGTCTCGCGCTGCTCTATCAGCACCGTAACCGCGACGTGAACATGTCGAGCACTTTCGAATGCTCGCGCAACGACGTTATCGCCAACACCGGTGTGATCGTGGCGGCCGCGGGCGTCTGGCTGACGGGGTCGGGATGGCCCGACATTCTGGTTGGGAGCATCATTGCCGTCCTCTTCTTCCGGTCGGCGATCCGTGTTCTCAGCCAGGCATGGCCGCAATTTCGCGCCTCGCGACCGACGGTAGCGGCCGCCCTGGACTGAGCGCCTGTCGCTGTCGTCCATGCCGCGCCGAAGCTCGTCGGCAGGAACCTCAAGCGGCCCCGCGCAGCCGCAACCCCGCTGTCCAAGCGTCGACGTATAAGCCGCACCCATCGGCGCGCCGCCTTTCAAAGCGCGCGGCGATGGCATGAATTTTTCCTCCACACAGGGATCAGCAGATGACGTGGCCCAAAGGAACGCGCGCCCTCGTGCTGCATAATGCCAAGGCGCGGCAGGGCGAGCAGGCGCTCGTTCCCGTTCGCGAGCGCCTCGCCGCGGGCGGCCTTCTGGTGACGGTCGAATCGTTCGAGAGCCTGCCCGAAATTGCACGCGACGTGACACGCCTGCATCAGACCGCCGATATCATTGTCGTGTGCGGCGGCGACGGTTCGATCTCATCCGCTGCGCCCGCGGTGATCGAGAGCGGCCTGCCGCTGGGAATCATTCCCGCCGGAACCGCGAATGATCTGGCGCGCACCCTGTCGATCCCGCTCGATTTCGGGGCGGCGGCCGATGTCATTGTCGAAGGTCACAGCCGACGGATCGATGTCGGCACGGTCAATGGCCATGCCTTCTTCAATGTCGCGAGCATCGGGATCAGCAGCGAGCTTGCGCAGAAGCTCGACCCGGCGATCAAGAAAAGGTTCGGGCGCCTCGGCTATGCCGTCGCCGCGCTGCGGGTCATCCTGGCTGCCCAGCGGTTCCGGGCGAGGATCAGGGAGAAGGGCGAGTCGAGGACCGTCAGCACCTATCAGGTCGCGATCGGCAACGGGCGCCTCTATGGCGGCGGCAATGTCGTCGAGGAGAATGCCGCGATCGATGACGGCACGCTCGATCTTTATAGTCTCGAGGTGAAAAACCTCTGGAAGCTCGCCCTCATGCTCCGCGCTTTCCGGTCCGGCACGCATGGCGCGTGGAAGGAAGTGCGCACCGCCAAATGCGTCGAGTTCGACATCGAGACGCGGCGGCCGATGCCGGTGAACACTGACGGTGAGATCGTTACCGCGACGCCGGCGCATTTCCGTGTTTTACCGCGCGCGATATCGGTCCTGGCCCCGTGCGAATGCCCCGTCACAGCCCGGCAATTCCCGCTCTATCACCATTGAGCCAAGGACCGGCGACCGCCGCGAAGCCCTTGTGAGAAGGACGGTTTTGCCGTAAATCGCGAAGCGCGGGCCGGGCCCCTCTGACGGTCGTACAGCGACGGCCGTGATGTCGGACCGCATCGAGCGACGCTCGGTGCAATTGTCTGCGTTCCCATCGATCTGCACCTTCGCGCGACCGGTTCAGTGGCAGCATCGCTGAGGAAGGGCGTTCGACATGGAAGGCTTGGTCACCCTGTTTCAGGATCCCGCAGTGTGGGCGGCACTGCTGACGCTCGTGGTGATGGAAATCGTCCTCGGCATCGACAACCTCATTTTCATCTCGATTATCTCCAACAAATTGCCCGAAGCCCAGCGACAGAGAGCGCGGCGAATCGGCATCTCGCTGGCGCTGGTCATGCGCCTCGCGCTGCTTTCGGTGATTGCCTGGCTCGTGGGGCTGACGGCGATCGTCGTCGATTTCGGATTGCAGGGCGCGCCGGATGCCTATGGCAAGCCAAGCTTCGAGACCGCCTTTTCCTGGCGCGACATCATATTGATCGCCGGCGGCCTCTTCCTGATCTGGAAGGCGACTTCGGAAATCCACCATAATGTCGATCCTAACCCGAACGACGATGTCTTCAACGCCGGCAAGAAGGCGCTGACATTCGGATCGGCCATCATCCAGATCCTGCTGCTCGATCTCGTCTTCTCGGTCGACTCGATCCTGACCGCTGTCGGCATGACCGAACATCTGCCGATCATGGTGATCGCGGTGGTTTCGGCGGTCCTCGTCATGCTGCTCGCGGCCGACCCGCTGGCCAACTTCATCCGCGACAACCCGACCGTCGTGATGCTGGCGCTCGGCTTCCTGCTGATGATCGGTGTCGTGCTGATCGCTGACGGCTTCGGAGCAAAGGTGCCCAAGGGCTATATCTACACCGCCATGGCATTTTCGGCCGGGGTAGAAGGGCTCAATATTTGGGCGCGGCGCCGGCGTGAGCGGGTCGCGCTTGCAAAAGCCTCGGGCGAAACCGCCGAGGCGAAATAGTCGAAGCCCGGCAGCACCGAAGCTGTTCTGCCGTGTTTCCGGAGAATAGACTCGATCTGGATCTATCTCGGTGCAGTCGGCTTGCATGCCGCAGCGGCAAGGCTATGCTTTGAAGTGCATCGGGCAAGGCGCACGGTGCCAGGCGTGAGAACCTGCTTAGCTTAGTCTTCCTATTCCATCCTGCCGGGTGGCCGCTGCGCATGTCCAAGCCTTAGGGCTAAAGGCGGCGGCGCTTGTTCGCTAAGCAAGTTCTCAACGCCCGGCTTGCCGCCTTCGTCCCGAACGGGAAGGCGGCAGGTATGGACTTCGAGGACAAGGACAGCGAGCGACCGGGTATTGCCGGCGGCGACCCCTTGCCGCCGGAGGATTGGGAGCGGGTCGGGCGCTCGGCGCGCATCGAGGCGATCTACTCCGAGCACCGGCCGCACATCACCCGCTTCTTCCGCGGACGCGCCCCGAACCAGGATGTCGGCGACCTTGTGCAGGAAGTCTTCAGCCGCTTTGCGAGCGCGCGAGGCGGCCTCGCTGCGCTGGTCGAAGGCCCCGGCGCCTATCTGGTGAAGAGCGCCCGGATGCTCCTCGCCGAATATGGTCGCGCCGACGCGCGCCGCCACCGGTCGCAGCACGACAGTTTCAGTGACGAGCATGAGGGAGCGAGCGACCCGCACGCCGCGCTCGAGGCGCGAGACGTCCTGCGCCGGGCAGAAAGAGCCATTTCGAGGCTATCTCCGCTCACGCGCGAGATTTTCCTGATGCATCGCTTCGAAGGACTACGCTATCCCGAGATCGCTCGAATCAAGGGAATCAGCGTGAAGACGGTCGAAAGCCATATGACCAAAGCCCTTGCCGCCATCAAGCGCGCGCGGGGTAAGCAGTGAGCCGCGCCGAAAGCGAAGCCACTGCCTGGCTCGACAAAATGATGGGACCCGATTCCGAAATGCACCGGGAAGCGTTCGACGAGTGGCTGGCCGAGCCGGGCAATGCCAAGGCCTACGATGAAGCGCGCGACAATTGGACCTGGGCCGCCGCCATGTCGCCTTCCCGGATCGAGGCCGATGTTCGGGCCGATGCTCGGGAGCGTGAACCCGGCGGGCGGCGATGGGCTTTTGCCACAATTCTCGCTGCGGTGATCGCGGTCGGGTTCGCTTGGTATCTGGTTGGCCGCGACAGCGATCAGCCGATCATCGCCACCAATTCGGCGCAAGGCGAGAGCAGGCTCGCCGACGGGACGCGCGTGACGCTGATGGACGGTGCCCGCATCGAGACGCGCTTCTCGGACGGCGAACGCCGCGTCATTCTGTATGACGGCCGCGCCAGGTTCGAGGTCGCACACGACGCGTCGCGTCCCTTCCTCGTCGAGGCCGGAGATTCGGTCACCCGCGCGCTCGGCACCATCTTCGAGGTCGATCTCCGCGCGGATGTCCCGCGCATCGCACTGGTCGAAGGCTCGGTCGAGGTGCGGCGCCTCGAGGGCGGCAAGGCACTTCGCCTCCGTCCCGGCGAACGCGCCGAGGTCAGGTCGACAGGCCCCCAGCCGATCACGGGTGAGGAAGCGAACACCCCGGCCAAATCGCTGTGGGCCGACAATCTCCCGCTTGGTGCGATCCTCGACCGCGCGGGCCGCGAGAATGGCGTCAAGATCAGCTTGGCCGATCCGGCGTTGGCATCGCTGCAGGTGACGGGGCGCTTCGACATGACCGATGCCCGGAAACTTGCGCTGAAGCTCGGCGCCGCGCTTGATCTCAAGGTCGAGTTCGGTGCGAACGGACCAATTCTCGGCGCGAAATCCGACTAGGACGCCCAAGAAAAACCCATAGGGTGTTCGGAGCACCCGTCATTTTTTCCCTTCAGACGGCCAAAATCGGCCGCACGGGAGGGATGAATGACGATGAAATTTTTCGCGGCCGCTCTGGCTTCGGGCGTATCCGCGACCGCATTTTACGCACCCAGCGCGTGTGCGCAGACGGGCGAGCAGACATACAATATCGAGGCACAGCGCCTTAGCGATGCGCTTCGCAAATATTCGGACATTTCCGGCCGCGAGGTCATCGCGGCTTCGAGCCTGCTTGAAGGCAGACGCAGCAACCGGGTCCGCGGGCGACTCTCTCCCGACGAAGCCCTCTCGCGCCTCCTTTCCGGCACGGGCCTGACGATCGAACTCGTCGAAGGCGCATGGGTGCTTCGGTCGGGAAACGTCGATGCCCGGGAAACTGGATCGACTGATCGAACCGACGAAGCGATCGTCGTCACAGGCTCTCGTATCCGTGGCGCAGGGCCAGTTGGTTCTCCCATGACGACGGTCGACCGCGACGTTCTCGACCGGAGCGGTCGCGCGACTTTGGCCGATTTCATCCAGACCATTCCGCAGAATTTCTCGGGCGGTCCGACCGAAGCGAATGTCGGCTTCAGCAACCGAGGCAAAGCCTCGTCTAACATAGCCTATGGCACTGGCATCAACCTCCGCGGTCTGGGACCAGGGGCCACCCTGACGCTGTTCGACGGATCCCGGCCGGCCCTTGGAGGCGGTTCGGGCGCCTATGCCGACGTTTCGCTCGTCCCTTCGATCGCAATCGATCGTGTCGAAATCCTGACCGATGGCGCATCCGCAATTTATGGTTCGGATGCCGTCGCGGGCGTGGTGAACATTCGCTTCCGCAACCGCTTCGAAGGCGCTGAAACTCGCCTGCGGGCCGGCACGGCAGACGGTGACTATGGCGAGGTCCAGATTAGCCAGATGCTAGGAAAAGGCTGGTCGACGGGCCACATCGTCGTGGCGGGGGAATATAGCCAGCGCGGCAATCTGGCTGCGACGAAGCGGCCCTTCGCGACCGAGGATCTGCGACCATTCGGCGGCCCCGACCTCCGGTCGAACTACAATAATCCCGGCACTGTCGTGGCGGCGAACGGCCAAAAGTTCCTGATTCCGCGCGGCCAGGACGGGCGCAATCTCACTCCTGCCGACCTTACGCCCAGCGCTGATTTCAATCGCGGCGACGCACGTCGACATACCGACATTCTGCCCAAACAGGAGACGATGGGTCTCTACGCGGCCATCGAGCAATCGCTTGGCTCGACTATCACGATCTTCGCCCGCTCGCTTTACTCAGAACGCAACTTCGAGGCCCGACGCCGTGTGAGCGGCCCGACGCCTGTCCGCGTGACGAGCGCCAATCCCTATTATGTCGACCCCATCGGAACGGGGCAGCCGGTCACCGTCTACTATGATCCCGCCGCCGAGTTCGGTCCTGAAAGCCTGCGTGGCAAAGCCAAGGCGTTCAACAACGTCGTCGGAGCGCGGGCCGACATCGGAAGCTGGGTCATCGAACTGACCGGAGGGTTCGGACGGCAGCGGGAGCGCTATGACAGCTTCAATCTCGTGCATAGCCTCCGCTTCTCGCGGGCGGTCGCGGCAACCAGTCCTGCGCAAGCGATCAATGTCTTTGGCGACGGCGCGGTCAACGACCCAGCGCTCATCGACAGCCTGCGCGGGAGCATCGTCGCAGAAACACAATTCAAGGTGTGGACGGCGGCGCTTCGCGCAGACGGCAAATTGTTGTCTCTCCCCGCGGGCGACCTTAAGATGGCAATCGGCGCCGAGTACCGCCGCGACCGCTTCGCCTTTTCTCAGACCCTCGATCTTGTGACCGATACGCCGCTCGTGATCGGCATCCCCGGCCTACCCGACAAGCGCATCATCAAAGCTTTTTACGGCGAACTGGTCGCGCCAATCTTCGATGCCGGGGACGCATTCCCTGGGTCGCTGACCCTATCGGCGGCTGCCCGCTACGAGGATTATTCGGATTTCGGGGACACTGCGAACCCCAAATTCGGAGCGCGCTGGACGCCGCTGCCGGGTGTCGCGTTGCGTGCGTCCTACGGAAAATCGTTCCGCGCTCCTTTCTTCGACGAACTGGTCGGCACGGCGAATGCGCTCTACCAAACCTTGCGGGTCGCCGATCCGTCCTCACCGACCGGGCAGACCGTCGTGCTTGCCCTGTTCGGCTTTCAACCGGCGCTCCAGCCTGAGCGCGCCGAGAGCTGGACGGCCGGGCTCGACTTCGAACCGCGCGCCCTTCCCGGCGCCAAGCTTTCGCTGACCTATTTCGACATACGTTATCGGGACCGCATTGCGTCGGCCTCGAGCGATAGCCGGAACATTCTCAATAGGCGTGATCTCTATTCACCGATCATTGAGGACGATCCCGCCCTCGCCACGGTAACCGGCTATTTTACTGGTCCGAACTTCTCAAATGCACTCGGGGTTGCTCCCGGCGATGTGCGCGCGATTATCGATCTCAGAACTCGCAATCTTTCGACCTCGACGATCCGCGGCCTCGACTTCGACCTCGCCTATTCGCGGCCCGTTGGCGAAGGCATCTTTTCGTTCAGTGTCGGTGGCACCCGGCTATTCGCGATCGACAACCAGATTACGGCCAGCGCGCCGCGAGATCGCGTCGTCGGTACGCTCGGAAATCCGGTCAAGCTGCGCCTTCGCGGCCGCGCCGGCTTCTCGATGGGCGCGTTCGACGGGGGTCTCGCGGTCAATCATGTCGGCGAGTACCGCAACCTGACCGTCACGCCCGCGGAGCGAGTGAAGAGCTGGACGACCCTCGATCTGCAACTCGGCGCGCGAATCGGCGATCTGCGGGGTCGTTCGCTTCGACTCGGCTTCAGCATCAACAATCTGTTCGACAAGGATCCGCCCTATGCGCAGTTCCGGGGCCCCAGCTACGCGCTCGCCTATGATCCCGAGCAGGCGAGCGCGATCGGCAGGACCATGGCGCTACAGGCCGTTATCGCGTGGTAATTGCCGCCGCACTGCTGGCCGTCGCCGCACCCGCGGCGGCGGCGACACCCCGCGAGCCGGTCGGGGCCGCCGACCTCGTCGAGGTGTCCGAGATCAGCGGCCCCACTCTATCGCCTGATGGCGAACGCTTCGCCTTCCGGGTGAGCCGCGCTTCCCTCGAGAGCAATGCCATAACGCTCGAGTGGTATGTGGGGAGCGTGGATGGGCCGCCCCAACTTGCGGCGAGCGGAGGCAGCGCACGCGTCGATGGAGCAGGGCTCGTCTCCGATCAGACTCCGATCTGGGACAAGGACAGTAAAGGCTTTCGTTTTCTCGCCTTCCGCGATGGAGAAGTGACCCTCTGGCACTGGCGCGACGATGGCGGCGCCAAAATGGAGGTTCGGAACGATGCCGACATCCTGGACTTCGCCGTATCGGACGATGGGGGGCTACTTCGCTACACTGTCGGTGCGACGCGTGCCGAGATCTCTCGCGCACAGACCGCCGCCTACGAAGGGGGCGTGCTGGTCGACGCACGCGTCGACCTCAACCAGGCGATTGCGGGCGGTGTGATCGAAGACGGCAAGCGCGTCATGCAGAGATTTTCCGGACCCTGGTTCGACCGAAAAAGTTTGTTGTGGGATGCGCCGCGCCGCGAGATTTTTGTGCCGAGCGTCGGCGCCACCCCCCATTCCGCGCCCAATGACCAATTCTCGCTCCACTCCGCATCCCAACGTCCGTGGGCTGCAGCGCCCGATGGCAGCAAAGCAGAGATATTGCGTAAGGCAGGCAGCGCCTCCCTCGTGGTCACGCGCCCCGGCGGAGAGCGGATCCAATGCGAGGCGGAGTTCTGCCGTTCGCCAAAGCTGCTCGCAACCACGTGGCTGCCAAATCAGGACATCTTGCTGGCGTTTGTCGACGAAGGAAGCGCCCGCGAAGCCGTCTGGCTATGGAAAGTCGGGGCTGCGACGGCTCGCAAAGTCGCAATCACCGACGGAGCATTGCGTCTCGCCGACCGGCCATCGCGATGCGCCGTCACCATGCGCGCGCTGATTTGCGCCGAAAGCATGCCGCTCATTCCGCCACGCCTCGTCCGGATCGACCTTGCGACAGGGCAGCGCCGACCACTATTCGAACCGAACTCTGCGCTTGCCGCCAGAATTGACGCGGAGGCGAAGTCGCTTGAGCTGCCAGGCGGATACTCCGCGATATTGCTCAGCCCCCCACGGGCGAAAGCGCCACCCGTCGTGGTCCAGAATTATCATTGTGCCGGGTTCCTCAAGGGCGGCACGGGCGAAGAATTGCCGATGCTGCCCCTTGCGGAACATGGAATCGCGGTCCTTTGCATTGATCCGTTTCGGGGCCCGCCCGGAAGCGGAACCGATGGAACATATGAACTTGCCCGCACGGTCATCGCATCCGCGATCGCCGACCTTGGGCAACGCAAACTCGTTGATCCGAACCGCGTCGGCATCGCCGGTTTCAGCCACAGCTCGGGTGTAGCGCTCTGGGCGGTCCGGCACAGCACGAATTTCAAAGCCGCGACGATAGGCACGGGTCAGATTTCGCCTCATTATTTCTGGACCAACGCAGTTCCGGATCGAGGCTTTGAAGCCATGCTAAAGGATTACTGGAGCATCGGCGACCCGGATGCCGACCCCGCCCGCTGGCGTCTCGCCTCTGCAGTTCACAATGTTGAAGCGATCAACACTCCCATCCTAATGCAATTGCCCGACGCGGAAGCAGCCTGGACGGCGGAGCTCCATACCAAGCTCAAACGCGCCGGAAAGCCTGCGGAAATGGTCGTCTATCCGGACGAGCTGCACAATAAATATCAGCTGCGGCACAAGCGCGCCGTTTACGAACGCAACCTCGACTGGTTCCGTTTCTGGCTGACCGGCGAGGAGGACCCAGCTCCCGGGAAATCCAAACAATATAACCGCTGGCGCCATTATCGCGCGGGACCGTCCTTGCCTGTGCCCGCGCGGTAGGTTCGTGCCGGGCGGGCCTTCCCCGGGGGCCGCCCGGCACGACATCTGCTGGATCGCGGCCGATGTTCCGGTCCATCGCCGCTAAATAGCGACATCCGGATGGCCCGACACCGACCGCGCCCAGCGCTCAATGTCGGCGAAGCTCAATATTCGCGTCACCATCACGGGGTCTGGCCGCACGTTGTCGGCAAACAATGCCCCGACAGCTTCGAGGTCAAGAAGGCCCGCTCCCGCCAGCCACCCGTCGAGGAGGTAGGAACGTAGTCGACGGCGATGCGCCTCGAACGCCGGCAGGAATACCGACAATATACGCCCCTTTCCCAGTCGCTCGATTACCATCTCTGGCAGGTCTTGGCGAAAGGCCCTGCGCGCCAGCGCGCGGTTCTGGCCGCCTTCGCCCCACTGCCAGCTCGGCACGCCGAGCGTAAATTCGATGATTGGCTGCGAGAGCAACGGGGCGATCATCGGCATTGCCAAGGCGCGATCATAGCCGTCGAGGAACGGCTGTGCGATGAGAAGCTTGATCGCATAGACCTGCTGTCCGGGGGATGCCCGGTCTGCGTCAGCCATCCAGGGGTGCTCAGGATAGTCTCGCGCATAGCGACGCGTGAGGAGGCTGTGATCAACCGGCCACATTGGCGGCGGTCTCAGCAGTCGCTTTGCCGAATAGCCAAGGGCACGCCACATATTGTCATTGGCAAGGCGGGCAAGGTCGCCGGCAGCGCGCCATGCTTCGACCGGCCCAGCGTAACGTAGCGCGTCGAGAATGGGCGCCGCCGATGTCAGATAGCCGAAGACATTGTCGCCGCCGGTGCCTGTGAAGATCGCATCTGCCTCGAACTCTCGGGCGCCTTGGAGGTAAGCGCGGTCACTTGGTCCTAGCAGGCCGAAGCCGCCCGGACGCGCGCGCAGAATTTCGAGCGGAGCCATCGGATCCCCGAACGGTGGACGCTGCCATTCCGCAAGGGGCGTTCCGACACGTTCGGCGACGGCGCGCGCATAGGGACGCTCGTCGCCGTCGGGATCGCTGGTCGCCATTGTCAGGGCGCGCCAAGGTCTGCGTCGGCCGGCGAGGCATGCCGCCATAATGCTGCTGTCGATCCCTCCCGACAGCTCAAGCTGGATACGCTCGAAGCGCATGCTCCAGGCCGACACCGTCCGACTGACCTTGTTGCGCAGATCTTCGGGATCGATCCGAGCAGGCGAGCGGCGCGTGTGGGCCCATGGCGACCAGCTTGTGGCCAGCGGCCGCACCGACCCCAAGGCGATAACCTCCCCCGGAAGGAGTTCACGCACACCGCGCAATTCAGCATCAGGGCCGCGAAGTAGAGGGAAGCGCATCCACGCGTCGATGCGTTCGGGGTCAGGCTGATCGAGCCGAAAGCCGAGGCTGCGTGCGAGTGAGAGATCGGTGAAAGCGATCGCACGCCCATCGCGATCTTCAAAACAGAATAGGGCTGGTCCGGTCATTGGGGAGCGAAGCAGCAAAATGCGCCCTTCCGGGTCAGCCCAGAAGAGCAGGAAGTTGCCCCATAGCTCCTTGATGGCCCATGCCCCTTCGCTCGACACGAGCCGGTCCACCTCGATCGCGGTCAAATGCTCGCAAACTCCCGAACTCTGCCGATGAAAGGCCCAGCCAATAAGCGCAGTGCCGTTCGAGATCTCGGCGGGTGTATCCTTTTCCACAATTAGCCGGGCTCGCCCGACCGTCCCGGCCTCGACAAAGCCGACGGGAATGTTGCGATCGCTCGGGCCGATGATGAGGGCGATACGTAACGTCACAGCCGAAACACCGGCGTATAGTCAGCGACCACATTGACGTTGTCGGACAGCACCATTTCATTGTGTTGAACCCAGGCGTGCGCCGCAAAGGGATCAAGCCTGACACCGAAATAGACCTGGCCGGGTATTCCGCGCTGCCAGAGGTAGCGAGCCAAGGCCAGACTATCGGGCACGCAAAGACGCCGCCAAGGCAGCTGGACGCGCGCCGCCGCATATCCACGGGCAACCGCACAGGCATGTCGGCGATCCACCATTGTCTCCGCGGTAAGGAGGTTATTCTTCAAGCGGCGCCATTGGGCTATGGTTTGTCCGAGACCGCGCAAACGTAGCCGGAGAGCCGCATCGAGCCGGTAACGTGCGATCTCCAGCGCGCCAGCACGCTGGCTCGGACCTGCCAGCTCGAGTGCGCTGCTCGTTGCGATGGGCGCGGAAATTGGAGCGATTGAGGGGCCCGGCCCGTCGCCAATGAGGCGGCGTCTGGACAGCCTGCCTAACGCAGGTTCGATAGCCGCCGTCGTGAGCCCAGCGCCGAGCGCTTCGAGGACGCCAACCTCGGCACCTCGGAGCATCAAGTAGCGGTCCGCCTCAATGTCGAGGAGAACTGCACCGCCGCCCAGGAAGGCGAAGCTGATGTGGGGTGGGAGATGATGGTCCATTGAGGCAGTACGGACGCGGCGCGGTGCGCCGCGTCCGCCATCCCGTCAGTCGGCGGTGATCGCGCCGTCCGGCTTGAAGTGGATGACCGAGCCATCCTCGGGATAGGGCAGAAGCCCGCCGAGCGTTTCGACGCTGGCGACGCCCAGTTCTTCGATTTCGGCGTTGTCGATGCGGTCCATGGGACCCTCCTTGGTTGATGCCGCGGAATTGCGGCAAGGTCAAAGCTACGCCTTTGATTTGGAATAGGAATTTTATAGTTTTGCTATAACCCGAATGTTATCGGAGCGGGTCGCTGCGCGGCCTCACTGCCGCAGCAATACGTCCGGCTTGCCGGGTACGCCGACGATGGAAGCTCGTGATTTTGCTGCGTAAACTTGTCCAACGGCCGAACCGGTAGTCTTCCTCCATCGCAGCCAGAGTGGCGCGCGATGCGGCGTCGATACGTAGCTCCGCCGAACGAAAAGCCCTACTTCGCTCGATAAAGTTCACGATGGCGTATCGAAGTTCGCGATTCGAAGCGCCGACGGCGATGACACCAAACAGCGAATCAATCGCCTCCGGATAAGGCTCGATCCGCTGCAGTTCGCTGAGTCCCGCCCGGAGATTCGGCGAAGGGTGCCTGCCCTTCAGCGCAAGTGCGAGTAGCATCCCACCCCATTCGTACAACTCAACAAGGTCTGCCTCAGCCAGCAAGGGCTGTCGAAAACCTTCTTGGTGCCAGCTATCGACGATGCGTTCTCCGGACAGGCGATGAAGGGCATCTCGCACCGGCGTTGCGCTCGCACCTAACGCGCGGGCCAATTGCCGCGGGTCGAGGCGCGTCCCGGGCGGATAGGCGCCGCTCATAATGCGCACCTTTAGGTCGATGTAGACCCGCTCCATCGTAGCGCCGGGGCTCATGCCGCCAGCGTCCCGTCCTCGCCCAACGATCGCTGCTCACCGATATAGTCAGCAAGAAGCGCCTGCTGATCTGGGCGAAGAGCATCCACGGCTGCGATCGGGTCGGGGGGATAGCCGCGGAACAGGATCGAGGGACACTGACCCTCGAAGTTGCCGAGGTTTGGGCGATGCTGGACATAGCCGGTCAAGGCCGCCAGCTCGGGCGGAAAGTCCTTCGCGACGTCGGGTGGATAGGCGAGCCACTGGTTCTCGTAAGGTTTCAGCCAGCCGAGGCAGTAGCTGATGATGATCCCGCGCCGCGCCGCCGGGCTGCAATTGCCGCCGGCGCCGTGGAGCGTCGAACCCAGGAAGACGATAGCGTCACCCGGCATCGTCTCGGCAATGATCGGCGCTTCCGCCGGCTCCTCGACAAGCGCTTCGAGCCCATGGCTGTTCGGCCAGATGATCGTGGCGCCATTCTCCGCGGTGAAGGGCGTCAGCGGCCACATCACATTCACGAGATACTCGACCTCTCCGAGCGTCCCCTGCCACATGTCCTGATCGCGATGCGGGAACTGCGGAAGCGCTCCCGGATGCAGCTCGATCGCCTGGGCGAGATTGAGCTGAATACGCTCGCACCAGTCGCCGAGCGCGGCCTCGGCGAGGGCGAGGATCGCCGGGTTCATGACCAGCGCGCCGACGTGCGGCGAGCGGATGAGCAGGCGGCCGAAGCGCTTGGTGCGCTCGCCATAGAAGCCGCCCTCGCAAAAGGGCGTCGCGGCGTAGCGCGGATCGAGGTCGCGATCGATCGCCGCGATCAGCTCGGCGGGAACGGCTGAGCGGACGATCGCATAACCGTCTTCCTTGAGCGCCCGCATCGAGGCGGAGGGCGGCTGATGGCTCTCTGCCGCAGCAATATTGGTACTCATGGCCCCGCTCCTTTCACGCTGCATTGGCCGCGACCGGCGTCGCAGCGCTGCCCGAAACAATCCCCGCCGCCTTGAGCCTTGCGGGGGTGTCGGCGTCGATCTCGATCCGCAGCGAAGTCAGCGCGCGGCCATCGTAAATGCCGGGTTCGCCGAGCGCCGTGCAATCCCAGCCGAAGGTCCGGATCTGAGCGAACCAGTCGAGCTCGGCGACGCCGGTGTAGGAGCGGATGCCGTTAGCGAGCGCATAGTCGATCAGCCCGGCAAGAAGCGTGTCGCGAGCGATGCGGCGCTGACGCGCACCGATCCCCGGCGACAGGCAGAAGCGGGTGATCTCGAAGATATCGGGACCGGACGGCGGGATGCCGTTGACGAGGCCGGGGAAGAGACCGTCGAGAAGGGCCGGGCGCGTGGTGGGAAGGAGGCGCGCCGAGGCGAGATGCCCGCCGTCCTGATCGCCGACGATCAGATAGGTCGCGTGGGGATCGTCGAAATGATCGATCTCGAACCGGTCGGCGAGCACCGGCAGGTCCCATTTCAGAAGATCGATGAAGACGCGCTTGCGCGCCTCGAACATCGCGCGGAGCAATTGATGCTCGTGTGCGCGGTTGGAATGGTCGATTACCGAAAGCATGGATGTGTCTCCTTTTCGAAAGAGACCATCCAATTGAACGGCTTTTTGCGGCTCCACCATAGCACGATCGGGGGGTGTCGACGAAAAAAGTTCAGCGCTTGGCGATATCCTCGTAGCTGAGGTCGCCGGCATAAAGCGCGCGCACGGTCAGCGTGATCCCGCCATTCGCGTCGTAACGCTGCCGCGCGTTGCGAAGATGCTCGCGAACCGTGTCGGGACTGAGATCGAGGATCCGACCGACCTTCGGAGCGCTGTTCCCCTTGGCCGACAGGATCAGGCATTCGCGCTGGCGATCGGTCAGTCGCGGCCCGACCTGCGCGAGTTCGGGATTGGCGAGCAGGCGCGCGGCTTCGAAGGCCGGCCCACCGATCATTCTAGCAAAGAGCAGCGCCATATCATTGGCGGCGATCCCCGGCGTCCAGGCGAAGGACACCGAGCCATGCGCCTCGCCAGGAATGTGCGCCGGTATGGTAAGCCCGTCTCCTATTCCGTGCCGCTGCGCCTCGCTGAGAACCAGTTCGTCCTCGGGGCGTTCGCCCGAGAGCGGCTTCATGTTGCGCCAAAAGAAACCCTCGAGACTGCGGTGGCTGGCGCGATGCACGGGATCTGTGAGCCCAAGTCCGCGCTCGTCGAACCAGCGCGCCCAATCCTCGGGATAGTTGTGGACGCGAACACCCCTGTCGGGAGCCGCGAGGAAATCGACATGGTGGCTCAGCGCGAACCAGGAACAGCCCATGCGCGCGCAGGCCTCCGCCAGCAGATCGGCCAGACCCGCCGCATCCTTCACCCGCGTGACGTCGAGCGCAAAAGCATGCGCAGCGTCCATCGTCGGCATTGCGACCCATGGCAGCGGACGGCAGTCGTCGCCAAGTCGGCCGACCGTCCCTGCTCCTCGTCATGGCCTGCGAGCGGTGCCCTCTCAATGGGCCGTCCCGCCGGCGACGGGTGATCGCCGCTGGTCATAGCGATCTACAATGATGCAAATTTGCGGATGTTACGAATATATTTCAAATATATTCGGGAGATAGAACCAGATTGGGGCCATTTTGCCGAAAGCCTCCGAATGCCCCGACTGCGATCATCGGCCCCGCTTGCGAAAATCCCAGACGGGAAGGCCGATCTTCGCAGCCTTGTCGGCGAGATTGTCCTGAATGCCGGTGCCGGGGAAGATGATAACCCCGACCGGCAGAGCTTCGAGCATCCGGTCGTTGCGCTTGAATGGCGCGGATTTGCCATGGCGGCTCCAGTCGGGCCGGAAGGCCACCTGCGTCACCTTGCGGGTTTCGGCCCAGCAGGCGGCGATACGCTCGGCCCCCGTTGGTGTCGCGCCATGGAGCAGGATCATGTCGGGATGGCGGTCGCGTGCGCGATCGAGAGCATCCCATATCGCCCTATGATCGTCGACATCGGCGCCGCCAGTGAACAGGATGCGCGTGCCCTCGGGAAGAAGTGCGGCCGCTTTCTGGCGCAATCGCGCGTCGAGAAAGTCGCGGCTGTCGATCATCGACGCGGTCATTGAGCGGTGCTGCGCGCGAGATCCGGTGCGCGGCGCCCAGGCCTTGCGGCAAAGGGTCCGGAACTGGTCGGCGGCGCATTCGCGGAAGAATTCCATCGCGTCCCGGCGCTCGATGAGGGAAATTCCCTCGCGCGTCGCCCGTTCGAGCTCGACCGAGCGGATCTCGCTGCCGTCCTGCTCGCGCTGAAGTCGGCGCTGCGCCTGTTCATTGTCGTCGAGCTGCCGCTCGACCCGCTCGCCGGCGCGGTGGAAGATGTTGACGAGATTCCAGAGCAGGTCCTCGAGGTCGGGTTCGATACGGGTTTCGACGAGGCATCCCGCAAGCGCCTCGAACATGTCGGCAACCGCGCCGCCGGCGAGATGGGCGTCGGGGAGCGGCCGCGGATCGGGCTCGTCCTCGAAGGGCCTGTGGCCGAAGAGCTGCATCTCCTGGAGCAGATAGGCCGTCGTCCCGGGTTCTGCAGGGTGGTCGTGAGGGGCGGTATCGTCGCGCATCTTGGATCTCCGTCTGTGCCAGCCGCGCCTCGTGCGGCCTTCGCGGCGACGGAGAGCGGCATGCGGGGCGGGGCTGCATCGCGGCGCGCCGCGACCGTAGCGAAGCGGAGGATGGCGGGTGCGCGGCTATTTTGCTTCGCGATGCAAAGGGGCCGGCAGGCCCCGGCGGAAAATAGCCGCGCACCCGCCGTTGCTGCCCCGCGCTGCCTGCCGCAGTCGCCCTCTCAAGAAGGCCGGGCGCGCGCCGCGCCAGTGGAAGGCCAACGCGGCCTCATGCTGCCACCCGCCCGTTCCGGCAAACCCGGCGCGATCAGAGATGCGTCAGGCGGTCCGCACTCACCAGCTGCCTGCGAAGGCTGGCGGCCAACGCGCTCCGCCCGAGGGTCTGGAGATCACCGTTGAAGTCGCCGTGCTGCGGCTCCAGCGGACAAACCTCGATTCCGCGTTCCAACGCGCGTTCCCGGAGCGTCGCCAGCGCGATCACGCCCGCCGGATCGTCGTCGCATGCAACGTAAAGGCGTCTGAGTGCAGCCGGAAACGCGATTGCGGCAAGGTGGGCTCCGGAAAGCCCCGCGATCATCGGCAACCGCGGCATGATCTGGCGTAGCGACAATATGGTCTCGATGCCTTCGCCGGCCGCCATGACGGGACCCGCCGCCCCGAAGCGCACGCCATTTCCGAGAAGGTGGCCCATGGCGCGCCGGGGAAAGGCGACCGGTGCCTTGTCCATCGCCTCGGGATCGAGCCACGTCCGATGCACGCCCGTGATTGCTCCGGCCAGATCAGTCACCGCGGCAATCATGGCTGGCCACGCCGGACGGCCGCCCGGCGCATCATCGTCGGACGGCCGATAAAAGCAGTGCGGATGAAATCGCAAGGGGTCGCTCGGCAGCACGTCGATGATAGACCGTCCGGCGAGGTAGAAGCTCGCGATGCTCCCCCCAAGCGCCTTCGATGCCGCCCAGAGCCTGCGTGCCGATTCCGGCGAGCCGGTCGGAGCCTTTGCCGGTGCAGGATTTCGGGGAGCGTCCGGCGGCGGCGGCAGGCTGAGAAAGTGACGCGCCTCCTCGAGCGTTTCGCGGAAACTGGAATGGCCGCAGCTTGCCGCGATGATGTCGAGCAGATCGCCATGATCTCCACTCGCGGCATCGGTCCATTTGCCCGGCGCACCGCCGTCGCCGCTCGCCGCAAGCCGGACGTAAAGGCTGCGCCCGGGCGTGTTACGGATATCGCCGACCATCCAATAATGGCCCTCGCGGCGTCCGCGTGAGAGGTAGCGGCGACACACCGCCTCGGCATTTTCCCCGAGACGGCGCGATATGTCGGATGCTGGACTGGACATAAGGGGCTCCTTCAGGCGGCCTTGCGATCCTGAACCCGAACGATCGGAAAGCGATCGACGAGCGCAGTGAACACATCGGCGCCAGCAGCCCCTGCCGGCACGTAGAGCTTCAGTTTCCACGAGACGATCTCGGAGATCAAGCCCATTGCTTTCAGGCGCTCGACGCCGAGATCGTTGAAGCCGACAAGCTCGACACGCCAGTCATTCATCGCGCGAACCCGCCGCAAGCTTTGCCCTTCGGCGAGCGCAAGTATGACCTCACCCGTCTGCACCATGCGCCAGGCATCGGCGACGGGCAACTTCGCCGGCGCTTCCCCGGTCACAGAAGCCGCCCATCCCTGCGAAACCTTGCGCCCGATGACCCGCTCGCCGGCGATAGTTTGCAGGCGATAGACACGCGTCGACTCCTTCGGCAGCCGCTTCCAGATCGGCAGGAGCAGACCTGCGACGATATGCAGCGTCGAGAGTTCAAATTCCGGGAGCTCGGCGAGCTCGGCGCTCCAGGCCGCGCCAAAGGTGCCTGCATCGACCGGTCGCCAGTGCGAATGCTCGAAGTCCTCGGCGAGCATTTTCATCTTCTCGAGGGGTCGCTGCAGCCCGACCCGCCGATGGACGCGGCCGTCGTCGTCGACGAGGCTGCGGGCCCGGACCTTCACCGCGGCCCGCCCCGAGCGCGCGTTGACGACGAGCTCGCCGCCCCAGCCCGAGACGATGCCCAACGCATCCTCGATCGACAGAGGTGCGACGCGGTCCTTGCGCTCGATCGTGAGGAGCTGCGTCACCGCGCCGGTGCCGGGATGCGCATAGATGGTCTCGCGCGCGGTCACCGTGAAGCTCTCGGCGCGCAGGGTCTCGAGCCCCATTTCATAGGTGCCCGCCGCGATCGCGCCTTCGATGCGGGTCGCGAGCAGGCCCTCGAAGGTTTCGAAAAGGATGTTCTGCAGATCGATCGTCAGCGCGAGCATCCGGTTGAGGAAGGTCGTGATCGGCGGCAGCTCGTCCTTCAGACCTCCGTCGTCGAGGAGCGAGAGTCCCGTGGCCGCCTCGAAGGTGAGCAGCGAGCAGTCCTCGACCTTGCCGTCAGCGAGGAGCTGATAGAGCTGGCGGAGCGCATCGCGCGCATAGAAGGACTCCAGATTGTCCTGCGGCCGAAACATGTTCTGACCGCCGGTCTGCCGCTGGCCGCGGGTGATCGCACCCAGCGTGTCGAGGCGCCGCGCAATGGTAGAGATGAAGCGCTTCTGCGCCTTCACGTCGGTCGAGACGGGCCGGAAGAGCGGCGGCTGCTTCTGGTTCGTGCGATTGGTGCGCCCGAAGCCCTGGATCGCGGTGTCGGCCTTCCAGCCGGGCTCGAGCAAATAGTGGATTCGGCGGCGCTGGTTCTTCACCTCGAGATCGGCATGATAGGATCGCCCCGTCCCGCCCGCTTCCGAGAAGATGAGGATGCGCTTCTCGTCGTCCATGAAGGCGTGGGTCTCGCCAAGATTGGCGCTGCCGGGCCGGTTCTGGACGGCGAAGCGAACCGCGCCATCGTCGCCGCCGACTGGAATGATCCTCCGCGAACGCCCGGTGACCTCGGCCACCGCATCCGCGCCGAAATGCTGGACGATCTGGTCGAGCGCCCCCGGCACCGGGGGCAGCGCGGCGAGTTTTTCGATCAGCGCATCGCGGTGGCGCGCCGCCTCGCGGTTGACGACGGGATTTCCCTCACCGTCGAACACAGGACGTGACGAGAGATTGCCCTCGCTGTCGGTGCACGGTTCATAGAGCTGGACCGGGAAGCTGTGCGCGAGATAGTCGAGGACATATTCGCGCGGCGTGATGTCGACCGACACGTCGCCCCATTCCTCGGTCGGAATTTCGGCGAGCCGCCGCTCCTGCAGCGCCTCACCGGTCGAGACGATCTGCACCACCGCCGCATGCCCCGCTTCAAGATCCTTACCGATGCTCGCGATCGTCGCCGGCGTCTGCATCGCCGTGATCAGATGATTGAAGAAACGCTGCTTGGTGCTCTCGAACGCCGAGCGCGCCGCGGACTTCGCCTGCGCATTGAGGGTGCCGTGGAGCGAGCTGGTGACCCCGGCCGCTTCCATCGCCGCGTCGAGATTGTTGTGGATGACCTGAAAAGCACCGGCATAGCTGTCGTAGATTCGCCGCTGCTCTTGCGTAAGCGCATGTTCGAGCAGCTCATATTCGACGCCATCGAACGACAGCGATCGCGCGGCGTAGAGCCCGAGCGCCTTCAGATCGCGCGCGAGCACCTCCATCGCCGCGACGCCGCCGTCCTCGATCGCGGCGACAAATTCGCTCCGCGTCGCGAAAGGGAAATCACTGCCGCCCCAGAGACCGAGCCGCTGCGCATAAGCGAGGTTCTGTACGGTCGTCGCGCCGGTTGCCGACACATAGACGATGCGGGCATCGGGCAGCGCGTGCTGCAGCCGGAGTCCCGCGCGCCCTTGCTGCGACGGCTTTTGCTCGCCGCGATCGCCCTTGCCGCCGGCGGCGTTCGCCATCGCATGCGCCTCGTCGAAGATGATGACCCCGTCGAAGTCGGCGCCGAGCCACTCGACGATCTGGTCGACCCGGCTCGCCTTGCCCTCGCGTCCCTGGCTGCGCAGGGTCGCGTAGGTCGTAAACAAGATGCCCTCGGCCAGCTTGATCGGACTTCCCTGCCGGTAGCGCGACAGCGGCGTGACGAGCAATCGTTCCTGCCCAAGCGCCGACCAGTCGCGCTGCGCATCCTCGAGCAGCCGGTCCGAAATCGACAGCCAGACCGCACGCTTCCGGCCCTTCAGCATATTGTCGAGGATGATGCCGGCGACCTGTCGGCCCTTGCCGGCGCCGGTGCCGTCGCCGAGAAACCAGCCGCGGCGAAAACGAACGGCATTGTCATTGTCGTCGCTCGCCGCGGTCACCATGTCCCACGTCTCGTCGACGGTCCATGCACCCGACAGATGCCCGGCATGGGCCTCACCGGCATAAATGATCGCTTCCAGCTGCGCGTCCGACAAAATGCCGTCGTCGATCAGCCTTTCGGGAAGGTTCGGCCGATAGGAGGGCTGCGGCGGTGCAACCGACGCCATGGCGGCGGACTGCACGAGTGCAGTCGGATGGGGCTTCGACGACGGAATAACGAGAGACTGCAGCGCGTAGGGCTCGTAGATCGTCTCGGCGAGCTGCCCCTCGGGCGATTGCCAGTCGCAGGTTTCATAGGCCAGTTCGGGAGCAAGAGCGGGGCTCGCCGACAGAATGTTCTGCCGCGCCGCAACCGTCGGGCGCCCAGAAAGTTCGGGCGAGGTAAGGGCAGTAACGGGCCGGGCCGGCGCTGTGGGCGGCTGTGGTGCCGTGCGGGTCGGCACGGCGCTCCGAACCCAGTGAAGCAAAGTGGCAAGATCGGCTGCCTCGCCGTGTGAAGGCGCAATCGCCGACGGATCGGCAGCGGGCCGCTTGTCGATCACGATAAGCCGCGTGCTCGTCGTCGTGCCATGTTTGGCGTAGACTTTTCCGTCGATCGCCGCCGAGAAGATCAGCGTAGCTTGCGCCTGCAGGCGCACGAAGGCATCGTGCCAGGCGGGAGCATCCGGCGAATAGTTCGCCCCGACGATAGCAACCAGCCTTCCCTCATCCTCCAGCCGAGCCAGCGCCGATGCAATATGCCGAAGGGCCGTGTCGCGCATAGTGCGCTCGACTTTCGCCACCGCCGAAAAGGGCGGGTTCATCAGGATGACCGTCGGGCGGACGCCGGGATCGAGACGATCGTCGATCGACGCGGCGTCATGACGCGTGACCGCGCCCTTTGCGAACAGCAGATCGAGCAGGTCTGCGCGTGCTTCGGCAAGTTCGTTGAGCGCAATGCGGGCGCCAGCGAGTTCGGCGTGGATTGCGAGCATGCCTGTGCCGGCCGAGGGTTCGAGAACCGCGTCGCCGGGCTGGATCGAGGCGGCGTGGGCCGCGACGAACGCGAGCGGCAAGGGCGTCGAATATTGCTGCATCGACTGGCTCTCGAGCGAGCGCCGCGTATGCGTTGGAATGCGGCTGGCGAGACGCTGCCACATCGCGAGCTGAGCGATCGGCGTCAGCTTGCGGACGGCCGGGGTGACGCCGTAGCGGCGCAGCAACAGGATCTGTGCGACCTCGCAAGCGTCATAAGCGGCCTTCCAGTCCCACGCGCCCTCGGCATCGCTCGCGCCGAAAGCGCCGGTCATCGCCGCGCGGAGCGCGGCCGTGTCGAAGGGCCGCCCGGCCTCAAGCAGCGGGAGAATGGCCTTCGCTGCCGCGAGCAGGCGAGCAGCGCCGAGGGCGGCGGCAGGTGTCGAGACAGGAAGCGCGGCGCCACCAGGCGCCGCGCGAGAGGGAAGAAGCTGCATTTCGGAAGATCCTTGGGAGAGCGGGAAGGGGACAAGCCGCCGGCCGCTCTCTCTGGGACCGGGTGGCTCATCCCTTTCCGGCCACCCTCTCCTCTATCCGAACCTTTCTCCGTCCTCGGTGAAGCTGTAGCCATTGGCAGCGATCGCTTCGTCGACGACCTCGTCCGAGTTCAGATAATCAAATTCGTCTTCGAGTTTACCGTAAAGCCAGCGAGCAAGATCGCGTAGCGCCTCGGCCACTTCGTCCTCCGCGGTCGTCGTCATCGCCTGATAGACATGGCTGTCGCGCTCGACCCCGATATCCATGCTATGTTCGTGGTAGTAGCGGCCGCGGTGGCTGACCCGCGCGCTGAGCTGAAAGAAATTGCTCCACTGGATCGCCAAGAGCGCGTCGGCGATCCTGTGCAGCTCTTGGTCCTTCGGCGAATAACGGCGGATGGCTGATGCGCATCCGCGCGCATAACTATAGTCGCCTTCGAAGCAGGCGCCGTCGCCTTGGCTTGCGAAGCCCGAGAACCAGATGCACGGCTTTCGCCTTGTGCCGCCACCGTGGAGGCGAACCGGCACGCTGGCGAGCTCGATCCCGAGAATTTCGCATATCCGTTCGAAGTCCGCATAGACGGCCCAATACCAGTCGTGATCGAAAGCGCCCTCGCGATACCAGTCCCTCGCCTTTTCCTTCGCGTCGTCGGACAATTCCTCCATTTGATAGACCGTCGTCTCGATAATCTCGGCCATGACAATCTCCTGAAACGAAAATGGCCCGGCGCTGCGGCCGGGCCAGAGTGAGCGGTTCGAGCGGTCAGGCTTCGGCCTGCCCGGCCGACTGCAGGCGGTGCCGCGCCTCGTCGAGGAACGAGCCGGTCGACATCGTCTCGATCGCGTCCGCGGTGATCAGCGTCGCCATCCCGCCGAACCCGTCAGGCCGCATCTTGGTGCAGGTCCAGGCGGCCACGACTTCGATATCGTCGATCGCATCGCAGCGCTTCACGATGTCCCGAAAGATCTCCTCATAGCCGATCACCGACATGTCGAGCGCGAGCTCTCCCTCTGCCGGGTCGAGTTTGGCGAGTTCTTCGCGGATCACCTTCGCAGCGTAACTCTCCGGGAAGGGATCGGCCTCGAGAAGGCGATGCACCTCGGGAAGGTCGAGGTGAAGCAGGTCGTTCACATAGTCCTCCGCGAAGAAATAGACCGCGTCCTCTCCTCCCTCATGGCTGAACATCCCGATCAGTAGCCGGTGCTCGAGCAGGGTCATCGCGCCGCGCGGGATGTCCGGGCGCACGATCGTCGGCGAATGATAATCAGCCATGCGCCGCCTCCTGCTCGCCAACCCTGATGGCAAGGTCAGGATCGCCCGCAACGGCCAAGGGCGGCACCGTGAATTCGGCCTCGTCGAAGTAACCAAGGATCGCCCCGATGTTGCCGCGGCGGACGATCTCGTGCCGATCGATCAGCACCCGGTCGGATTCGTCGGCAATGAAGCTGTCGGGCGTCCCGCCGCCGCGGTAGACGATCCGCTCGGCGCTCCACTCCGCGAAGAAGCCGCCGGCCCAGAAGCGATAAGGCAGACCATGCTCCTGACAGAAGGTCTCGAGGGGTTCGACCTTCCCCCACGCGACTTCATTCGCGAACAGTTCGAGCGCGTCGCCCGGCCTGCGGTGCGAAGGTTCGAACGAAGGTCCATCCCATTCGATCGACAGGCCTTCGGCCGCGATCACCGCCGCAAGTTCAAGCCAGGCGTCGGGCGACAAGGTGCCGCCGAGCGTGAACGATACAGAAACGCGGTCAGCCATGATTGCCTCCCGCCGCCAGCGCCAGCATCGCCGACGCACCGCCAAGAAAGTCGTTTCGCATTTTCATTCTCCGTAAAAAGCGAAAGCCCGGCGCGATGACCGGGCTTTCGAGGTGAAGTTCAGGTCGCCGCCATGCGCGGCGGAAGATCATTCGGCGGCGATCGCGTCGGGATCGCCGACATCGTCACCTCCTTCCCCGGCGAGAAAGGCGGGAAGCTCGCCATCTGCATCGTCATTTGCCGGACCGACCGAGCCGGCGTCCGGCTGCTCCGCGCTTTCGAGTTCGGGCGTGCGCATAGGCTCGGGAAGCCACCCGGCGTCTTCGAGCAGGCGTTCGGCTTCGCGGGCCATGTCGCCCTTTTTCAGATGATCGATCATCCCCGCGAAATTCTCGCCCCGCGCCTCTGTGACGTCGGCGAGTATCCGCGGCTTCGGGACGCTGTTCAGATAGCCGTCGGCGGTCGGGCGCCACCCCGCCTCGACGACATCGAGGCCAACCGCCCGTGCGAGGATGTGGCTGTGCGCAAGCCGGCGCGCGATGCCGTGGGCCGACACGCGGCCGTCGTAGCCCTTCACGATCTCGGCCTGCGCATTGACGCCGAGCGACGCGCAATGCGCCAGGAGGTTCGCCCGATCGTCGTCACCGAGCTCGAGCAGCCAGTCCCAGACCTCCTTGTCGGTCTTCGGCAGGCGGCCCCGCCATTCGTCGATCCGCGCTGCGATCGCCTGACCCGGCGCACAGTCGCGCAGACCTGCCGGGGCATTGGAAAATCCGACCGAATTGATCGACGTCTGAAGACAGCTTTCCCGGCTGTAGCCATAAAAGCAGGACAGCACGAAGGCGTGCAGCACCGCGATATAAGCAGTCGCCGGGCTTTGCGCGAACGCATCCTGCAAGGCGAGCGTGCGCCAGGCGGTGAGATCGGAGACGAGGCGCTCGGAGAGCGGCTTCAGCCCACTCTCGTCTTCCTCGGCTTCGCGGGCAGCATCGCCGCCGCCCGGCCCAGCGGCGCCGTCAGCGCTCGGGGCTGCCTCCGCCCCTTCGCCGCCGCCGGTCCCGCCGTCCTGTTCCGCAGGCGGCGCTTCGTCTTCCGGTTTCACGAAGCCGCGTTCGACCCGCAGCGTCCCGTCGTTGTCGATGGACACGAAGGCGCCGGCGATCGCGACATCGGCGGGATCGAAATTGATCGGCCGCTCGTTGATCCGGCTGATCTCGGCATCGATCGCTTCGAGGCGAGCATGCACCTCGTCGGGGACATCCTCGACATCGCTCCATTCGGCGCTGAGCGCTTCGCCTTCGGCCTCGAGTTCGGCCGCACGCTTCGCCTCCTCGTCGCTCATCGGCACTTCATCGCCAGCGATCGTGCGGAGGCCGCGCCCCGGGTTCCAGGGATGCTCCTCGGCGACCTCGATCCACTTCCAGCCTTCCGCGCCGATCCGCAGCCCCTCGGCCTCGAGCTTCGCTGCGACCAGCCTGTCGATCAAGGCGGGATCGGTCAGCCAGCCGCCGCGATCGGCCTCGAACAGGTCGCGCACGACGCTGCCGCCGGCCTCGACATAGGCCTCCATCCCGACAAAGCGGACGCGCTTGTCAGCGGCGCGCACGCTGTTCTCGGTCAGCTTCTGGCGAATGAAGGAGGGGGACGGCTGATAGGCGTTCGCCACCATCTCCCAGACCTGGATTTGCCGCTCCTCGTCGTCCGAAACCGTGAAGGCCATCAGGACTTCGAGCGACATGCCGTCTTCGGCATAGATGTCGAGAAGCTTCGGCGAGACACCCGCCAGCTTGAGGCGCTGCCTGACCACCGCGGGCGTGACGAAGAAATGCGCAGCGATGTCCTCGACGGCATTTCCCTTTTCCGCGAGCGACTGCATGCCGCGAAACTGATCGAGCGGATGCAGGTTCACGCGCTCCGCATTCTCCGCGAGACTGTCCTCTTCAGCGAGGATGTCGTCGTTCGCGGGGCGCACATTGCACGGAATCGGCGCGTCCTTGGCGAGCCGCTTCTGCTTCACCAGCAGTTCGAGCGCGCGTATGCGTCGCCCGCCAGCGGGGACTTCATAGTCGCCCGTGACATTGCCCTCGCTGTCGAGGATCGGCCGCACGTTCAGATTGTGCAGCAACCCCCGCCGCGCGATGCTGTCGGCCAGTTGGGCAACCGACGCGTCGGGTTTCACCCGCCGGACATTCGCCTTCGAGAGGCGCAGCCGATCGAGGGGGATGGCCTGAGGCTGGCTGAGTATGATCTTTTGCTTGGAAGCCATGGCTTTTCTCCGTGGCGGGTCGCCGCGAGACACTCTCTCGGCCCTTGACTCGCCGCCCGGCACCTGGCCCCTCTCCCTCTCGGCTGGGCTCGCCCAGCCGCTTCCGGAAGCGCGTGAAGCGGTCCCCGAAGCGCGGGGAAGAGGGTCGGACTTCCGCTTCGGCAATGCTATCGAACGCCCATGACTGTCACGCCCGACTGGAAAGGCCGACTTCAGGTCGCCGACTATATTGCCCGCTGGTCGGGTTCGGTCGGCGACGCTGTTCCGCACCGGCACTTCGCCGCCCAAGCGGTTATCGCCAATGAACCCATCATTGTGACCGATGGCGCGGGCCGGCAATCCGCGAGCCGATGCCTGCTCATTGAGCCCGACGCGGTCCACTGCCTGCATCCGGCGCACGATGTGGAGCTCTGGTATATCGAGCCGACCGTCCGCTTCGGTCCCCCGAATGACCTCGAAACAAGGCTGCGCCATGCAGGGCCAGTCCATGTCGTCGGAGACGGGTCAGGCAGATTTTGGCCCACCTGGCTGGCGCGAGAACCCCGCGGGGCACTCGACAGGCGGATCGTAGCGGCGGCGAAGACGATCGATCGGGCGCTCGCGACGGGATCCGTCCGCCTCGCCGATGCGGCCCAGGAGAGCGGCCTGTCACTCGGCCGCTTCCGACACCTCTTTACCGCCGAAGTCGGAATGCCGTTCCAGCGCTATGTCTTGTGGCGCCGGCTGCTCGTGGCCTTCGAGGCCCTTCATGCGGGCCGCAATGTTACGGAGGCCGCCCACGCTGCCGGGTTCAGCGACAGTGCCCACCTTGCCCGCACGATCAAGGCTATGTTCGGCATCCGAGCAAGCGACCTCTATTTCACGGCGTAGCCGCTGCGTTCAAGCCGGTCGCCTCCCAGCCCTGCTAGGAAGGGGCATGACCGAAACAAACAGAGACTTCGTGCCGGCGCTCGGGAAGAGCGGATCGCTCGATCGCTATGATGCCGCGATCGCCCTGATGACCCGCGAAAAGCGCTGGCGCAGCGACCTCGTCCGATTTGTCGATCCGAAGCCAGGTGAGCGGATCGTCGACATCGGCTGCGGGACCGGCACGCTCGCCATCGCGCTCAAGGCCGCAGCGCCGGCGAGTAACCTGCTTGCGGTCGATCCCGACCCGGCGGTCCTCGAGATCGCGCGCGCCAAGGCCGATGCAGCGAGCGCTGATATCCGATGGTTCGAGGCGATGGGCGATGAACTCGACGCCATCGACGCGCTCCAGCACTGCGACAAGATCGTCTCAAGCCTCGTCCTCCACCAGTGTCCGATGGACGTCAAGCAAGCGATCGCCGCGCAGATGTTCAGGCTCCTGAAGCCCGGCGGCACCCTCTTCATCGCCGACTATGGCGAGCAGCGCTCGCTCCTGATGCGCATGCTGTTTCGCCAGATTCAGCTGCTCGACGGGTTCGAATATACCGAGCCCAACGCCAAGGGCTGCGTCCCGGAAATCCTCACGGACGCGGGCTTCGAGGCGGTCGAAGAGGTAAGGATCATTCCCACGCCGACCGGCTCGATTTCGATCTACCGCGCGCGGCGATAGCGATCAGCCGGGTGCCGCGCCCGCCGTCAGCCGTTCGCCGGTGAAGGGCTCACCGCCTGCCTCCAGGCGAGAAAGAGCGCCCAGACCATCACGATCGCCACGATCATGAGGGAGACCGCGACGATCGGGAGGACGAACGACGCCTCGCCGTTGACCGGCGATGCGCCGCGCTCCAGCCCCTCCAGTCTGCCAAAGGCGCTCCGCCACCCGAAGCCGAGATTGTAGGTCCAGGCGGCGGCCAGCAGGCCGGCCGCACTACGCGGCCTGATGCGGAGCGATGTCACGGCCCCGAAAATCATCAGCGCCACGCTGATATAGTCGACGAGCAACGCCTGAAGCGTCTGCCCCCAGACCATATGATACCAGGTTTCGAGGGTGAAATGGACCGTCATCGCGAAAAGCGAAAACCAGGCAAGCCATGTCTCGGATTGGTGCCGCATCATCTATCCCCCCATAGAAGCGGCTCATCCTAGACGAGCGCGACCCCGGCGCCAACGGTCCCCGCCCGCTCACCCGCGCCAGTGGCGACCGCGATGATGGTGGTGCATCCGGCGCTTCTGATAGCGCCGCTCGTAGCGGTCGCGGCGTTCGTAGCGGCGGTCATATCCCTGATAATAGGGGTCGTAACCGCGATAGCCGCGGTCATTGCCATAATGGGGCATGCCGTGCCGGTTGGAACGATAGTCGCGGTCGTGGCCCCGCGGCGCATCATGGCCGCGGCTATATCCGCCGCGATCGCCATGGTGCTGGGCAAGCGCCGTTCCGGGGAGCGCGAAGGCGAGCATCGCGGCCGCGATCGTCATCAGTTTTCGCATGTCAGTCTCTCCTTTTCGTGGCGTTCAAAGTCCCTTTCATCGTTGAATGCGCTGTGAATATTGGCTCTTTCACACTCGATTCGACGGTGACCCGGCGTCTCCATGCGACAGGCCGATGGCGGGTGAGACAGCATCGCGACGGATGCTAGGCACCCGTCCCGCGTGGACGAAGCGGGACGGGTGCGGGCCCTTATTTGCCCTTGGCCGCTACCGCGGCCTGGACTCGGGCCTCGACCTGTTCGGGGCTGGGCTGGACGAGCATCTCGCCATTGACGAAGAAGGTCGGGGTGCCCTTGACGCCGACCGCACGCGCATCGGCAATGTCCTGCTCCATCCACGCCATCGCATCGGCGGTCGGCATCGCGCGCGCCTTCGCGACATTGAGGCCGGCCTTCTCGGCCGCGGCCCAGGCGCCGTCCATCTTGCCGTCGTGCCAGTCGGGCTGCGCCTCGAGCAGCGCCGCCGTCACCGGCTCGAGCTTGCCCTGGACGCGCGCGGCTTCGAGGATCACGATCGCCTCGGCCGAACCGGGGTGCAGTGGCAGGTAGCGCATCACGAGACGCACATCCTTGGGATATTTGGCGACGATGCCCTTCACCGTCGGATAGAAGGCGCGGCAGGCCTCGCACGACGGGTCGAAGAATTCGACGATCGTGACCGGCGCATTCTTGGGGCCGATGATCGGCGAGTGCGGGCGAATGAGGCTGTCGACGGGCCCCGCCACTACCTTCTTCGTGGGTTCGCCCTCGGCGGTTCCGCTGTAGAGCATAGCGCCGCCGGTGAAGGCGAGTGCCGAGAGGACAAGCGTGGCCACGACTCCGATACGTCTGTTCATGATTTCAGTCTCCTTTGGAAGTTGAGCAAGAGGGTCAGGATGAGCGCGAATGCGGCCAGCGACAGGAGGGGCAGCGGCGCGCCTCCGATGGCCATGCTCTCTCCCGAGCATGAGGGACCGCCGGTGCAGGGGACGATCGGGGCCGGAATGACGCCGACGTAGAGCAGGCTATGATAGAGCGCGACGAGACCGCCGCCGAAGGCCAGCGCCAGTCCATAAGGAACGACGGCGCGGTCCGACCTGAACGCCGCGATGCCGAGAATGATCGCGAGCGGGAACATGAAGGCGCGCTGGAACCAGCAAAGGTCGCACGGCGCCTGGCCCATGACCTCGCCGACGAAGAGGACGGCGAGGCTCGACAGGAGGGCGATGGCCCAGGCCGCGCCGAGCGGACGCCATTTGTGCGGCGCGAGCAGCGGAAAGCTCGTCATCGCCGGCCACCTTTGAACTTGGACTTGGGCCGTCGCGGCGGCGGTTGCGGCTTGCTGTATTTGGACTTGAGGTAGCTGAGCAGGATGCCGTCGATCGACGCGATCATTCGCTGGAAGCTGGTCTTGATGCCGGGAAGCCGGAGCCAGGCAAAGGGCCCGCGGCAACGATAGCGGTGAACGAACTTCGTCCCGCTTGCCGTCGGGGTCAGGATATAACTCTCCTCGAACTGGAGGATGAAGCTCGGCTTGACGTCGAATATCAGCTCCTCGCCGGGGCGCGCGGAGATCACCGTCGCGGAGACTTCGAGAAATTTGGGTTTGTGCGGATCCATACGCATCGCATAGCGGATCGCGATCGGGTCCTCGGCAAGCCGCTCGATCCGGACATAGGGGTTCCAGATCCGGTGATTCTCGAAATCGCCGAGGACCGCCCATATCTGTTCCGGACTATAGGGGAGGTCATGCTCCAGCTCGAACTCCATCAACTTCACTCCTCTATCGATCGGCCGCCGGGCTTTGCCCCGCGCCGATGACGGTGACGCCCGCAGGCGATGGGTCGGCGTGCGCGCCGCCCGTCGTGAACCAGCGGCGCAGGCGCGGGGCCATCCGGCGTTCGAAGCCCGCCGCGAGGCTGAAGGACGCCGGCACGATCAGCAGCGTCAGCATCGTCGACAGGATGAGCCCGCCGATCACCGTGACCGCCATCGGCGCGCGCCATGCGCCGTCTCCGGTGAGCGACAGCGCGGTCGGGATCATGCCCGCGACCATCGCGACCGTGGTCATCAGGATCGGCTGCGCGCGCTTGTGTCCGGCGTCGACGATCGCCTCGTCGCGCGGCACCCCGGACGCCATTTCCTCGATCGCGAAGTCGACGAGCAGGATGCTGTTCTTGCCGACGATGCCGAGCAGCATCAGCACGCCGATGAACACGGGAAGCGAGAGCGGATAGCCGGTCAGCAGCAACGCGACCGCACCGCCGAGCGGGGCGAGCAGAAGCGAGCCCATGTTGACGAAGGGCGGGATGATCTTGCGATAGAGCAGGATCAGGACCGCCAGCACGAGGAAGATCCCCGATACGACCGCGATCGCGAAGTTGCGCAGCATCTCGGCCTGCCACTTGGCACTTCCGAGGACCAGCCGCGTGACCCCGGGGGGCAGCGTCTTGAGCGCCGGCAGCGCCTCGACCTTATCCATCGCCTGACCGGTCACGAGACCCGGAGCAAGGTCGGCCCCGATGGTGAGCTGGCGCACCTGGTTGGTGCGATTGATCTGGGTCGGGCCGGCGCCGAAGCCGATTTCGGCCACGACCGAGAGCGGCACCGTTCCCCCGTTCCGGGTCGGAACCGGCATGTTGCGCAGCGTATCGAGCCGCTCGCGCGCGGTTTCCGCAAGCGCGACGCGCACCGGTATCTGCCGGTCGGACAGCGAGAATTTCGCGCTATTCTGGTCGATCTCGCCAAGCGTCGCGACGCGGATCGACTGGCTGAGAGCCTGGGTGGTGACGCCGAGCTGCGCCGCGAGCGCGAAGCGCGGGCGAATGACGATCTCCGGGCGCTGAAGATTGCCCTCGACACGCGGCGAGCGGATCTCTTTCACCTTGGCCATTTCGGCAAGCAGCCGGTTGCCGACATCTTCGAGCTTCTTCGGGTCGTCGCTGCCGAGCGTGATCGAGATGTCGCGGCTGCTCCCGCCGCCGCCGCCATGCTGTGACTGGAAGTTGATGCGGGCATCGGGAACCTGCGCGAGCCGTGGCGCGCGGTCCTTTTCGAACTCGGTCGAGGTGAGCTCGCGATCCTTGCGCAATTTCAGATAGACCGTCGCCGTGCCGACATCGATCCGCGACAGGGCGGATTCGACGAGCGGGTCGCGCTTCATGAGATCGGTCACCTCGTCGGCCACCGCCTCGGTCTGTTCGAGCGTTGCACCCGGGGCGAGCTGGATGGCGACGCGGCTCGTGTCGGAATCGATCGACGGCTGGAAGGTCATCGGGAGGAGCGAGAAGCTGAAAATGGTCGCGAAGAGCGCCAGCACCCCGATGCCGACCACCCAGACGCGATGGTCCTTGATGTAACCGAGCCATTTCCAGCGCCCGCCGCGCGCACGCGCGGCAGCGGCCCCGCTGGTATCGAGGCTCCAGCGCAAGATGCGCATATAGGTGTCGATCAGCGGGCCCTCGCCATGCTTTTGCGGACCCTGCGCGGAGAGAAAGTAGGCGGCGAGCATGGGTGTGATCATGCGCGCGACCGCGAGGCTCATCAGCACCGCGGCCACGACCGTCAGTCCGAAATTCTTGAAATATTGCCCGGCGACGCCCGGCATGAGCCCGACCGGCAGGAACACCGCGACAATCGTCATGGTTGTCGCGAGCACCGCGAGGCCGATCTCGTCGGCGGCATCGATCGAGGCCTGATAGGCCGATTTGCCCATCCGCATGTGGCGCACGATATTCTCGATCTCGACGATCGCATCGTCGACCAGCACGCCGGCAACGAGGCTCAATGCGAGCAAGGTCATCATGTTGAGCGAGAAGCCCATGAGGTCCATGAACAGGAAGGTCGGGACCGCCGACAGCGGGATAGCGAGCGCGGATATCAGCGTCGCACGCCAGTCGCGCAAGAAAAGGAAGACGACGACGACCGCGAGAATCGCGCCCTCGACCATCGCATTGATCGCCGAATGATATTGGCCCTTGGTATATTCGATATCGCTGAACAGCTCGGTGAATTTGACCTTGGGGTTTTCCTTCTCGAGCTTGCGCAGCTCCTCGACCGCCGCGTCGTAAACGGTGACATCCGAGGCGCCCTTGGCGCGCTCGAAGCCGAAGGTCAGCACCTGCCGCCCGTCCTGCTTCGAGACCGAGCGCTGCTCGGCGTAGAGATCCTTGACCTCGGCGATATCGGCGAGGCGCACGGTCCGGTTGGTGCCGACCGAGATCAGCGTCTCGCCGAGCGCGTTGGCGCTGCTGGCGTTGCCGAGGATACGCACCGCCTGCTCGGACCCCGCGACCTCCATCCGGCCGCCGGCCGCATTGACGTTGAGCTGGACGAGCTGGGTGTTCACCGCGGCAGCGGTGAGGCCATAGGCACGCATTCGCTCGGGGTTGAGGATGACGCGGATTTCGCGGCTGACCCCGCCCCGTCGATAGGCGTCGCCCATGCCGGGGACCGCGATCAGCCGCTTCGCGACGACATTATCGACATACCAGCTCAATTCCTCGAGCGTCATGTCGGTGGCCGAGGCCGACCAATAGGCAAGCGTGTTGCCCGAGGTCGAGAGGCGGATAACCTGCGGTTCGAGGATTCCGTTCGGCAGGTTGCTGCGGATCTGGGTGATCTTGTCGCGGATGTCGGTCACCGCTCGGTCGATCGGCGTGCCGATCGCGAACTGGACGAAGGTCTGCGACTGGCCTTCGGTAACCGTCGAATTGAGCTCGTCGATCCCCTCGATCGTCCGCACCGCCGCCTCGACGCGCTGCGTGACCTGGGTTTCGAGTTCGGTCGGCGCGGCGCCCGGCTGGGCGATGATGACGATGGCGCCCGGAAAATCGATGTCGGGATCGCTCTGGACCCCCATCATGAGGAAGGAGACGATGCCCGCCACCGTCAGACCGAAGAACATGACGAGCGGCGGGATCGGGTTCCGGATGGACCAGGCCGAGATATTCTTGAAGTTCATCCTCTCTCCCCCTTCCGGTTCGATCCCACCGCGACTGTGCGCTCTCAGCCCATGCTGCGATCGCGATAGGCGAGCAGGCGAAGCGCATTGGCGACGACGACGAGGGTCGAGCCTTCGTGCGCCGCGACCGCCGCACCGATTCCGAGCCCGAAGATCGTCGCCGGCACGAGGACCACGACGACGCCGAGGCTGACCACCAGATTCTGGCGGATGATGCGGCGCGTCTGGCGGCTGAGCCCGATCGCGAACGGGAGATGAGCGAGGTCATCGGCCATCAGCGCGACGTCGGCGGTTTCGAGGGCGACATCGGACCCCGCGGCGCCCATCGCGATCCCGACGGTGGCGCTCGCCATCGCCGGCGCATCGTTCACGCCGTCACCGACCATTGCGACCGGCTGCTGCGCCTTGAGGTCGCGAATGGCGTCGACTTTCTGGTCGGGCATAAGGTCGCCCCAAGCCTCGTCGATCCCGACTTCGGCGGCAATCGATTCCGCGACCTTCTGGTGATCGCCCGAAATCATGATCATCCGGCCGATTCCGAGTTCGCGCAGTTTGGCGATCGCTGTGCGCGCCGCTTCGCGCGGCGTGTCCATCAGACCGATCGCGCCAAGGTCGCGGTCGCCCATTCGAACGACCATCGTCGTGCGGCCCTGCTCGCGGAGGCCGGCGATCGCAGCTGCCACTTCGCCGCCGATCGGCGCGATGCCGTCGGCACCAAACATTTCGGCCTTGCCGATCAGGACGGTCTCGCCCTCGACCTTCGCCGTGACGCCGCGACCCGTCAGGCTGTTGAGGTCGTCCGCTACCGGTACGCGCGTCGACGTCAGCATGGCCTCACCATCGCGCGCGATGGCAGCGGCAAGCGGATGATCGCTCAGTCGCTCGACCGCCACGGCGATGCGCAGCAGTTCCTCCTTCGGCACGCCGCTGGCCGGCAAGACGTCGGTGATGCGCGGCTTTCCTTCGGTGAGCGTGCCCGTCTTGTCGAACGCCAGCGCGGTCAGCGAGCCGAGATTTTCAAGCGGGCCACCGCCTTTGACCAGCACGCCGCCGCGCGCCGCCCGCGCAACGCCCGACAGGACGGCGCTCGGCGTCGCGATCGCGAGCGCGCACGGGCTTGCCGCAACGAGGACCGCCATGGCGCGATAGAAGCTGTCGCGGAACGGCTCATCGACAACGACCCAGGCGAAGAGCAGGACGAACACGAGCGCGAGCACGCTCGGCACGAAGATGCGCTCGAATTTGTCGGTGAAGCGCTGGGTTGGCGATTTCTGCGTTTCCGCCTCGCTCACCATCTTCACGACCTTGGCGAGCGTGGTATCGGCCGCAAGACGGGTTACCGCGATCTCGATCGCGCCATAGCCATTGATGGTGCCCGCGAAGACGCGAAACTTCGCGTCGAGTGCATCGGGCTTTGCCGCGGCCTGCGCGCGATCGGCTACCGGTTCCTTGTCGACGGGGACGCTCTCGCCGGTCACCGGGGCCTGATCGATCGCCGTGCGGCCAACGACGACGAAGCCGTCGGCGGCAAGACGCTCGTTGGGCTTGACGATGACGGTGTCGCCAATCGCCAGCTGCTCGACGGGGACTTCGCGAGCCGTCCCGTCGGCATCCTTCACCGTCGCGGTCTGCGGCGCCAGCTCCGCAAGCGCCTCGATCGCGCGCTTGGCGCGGCCCATGGCATAATGTTCGAGCGCATGGCCGAGGCTGAAGAGGAAGAGGAGCAGCGCGCCTTCGGCCCACGCCCCGAGCGCGGCAGCGCCGGCCGCGGCGACGAGCATCAGCGTGTCGATCTCGAAGCGCTTGAGCTTCAGATTCTCGATGGCCTCGCGGACCGTAAACCAGCCGCCGAAGCCATAAGCGGCAATATAGAATGCGAGCGGCACCCACTCCGGTGCCGCGGCGAGCTTCTCGATCGCAAAGCCGATGCCGAGGACGAGACCGCACAGCAGCGCGAAGATCAACTCGGTCCGCTCGCCGAAAATGCCGCCATGATCATGGCCATGGTCGTGGCTGTCCTCGCCCGTATGGCCATGTTTGTGATCAGGCCCATGCGCATGATCCGGTCCATGGTCATGGCCATCATCACCATGCTGATGGGGGGCCTGTGCCGGGGTAGCCGCGGCGACGGTAGCCGATTTCTGTGTGACGCCCATATCCGAGAGTGTCTTTCTGATCGTTTCGATGGAGGTCTCCGAGCGCTGGAACTCGGCGCGCAGCGTACCGGCGGCGCCGACTTCGGCCTCGATCACGCCCGGCATTTCGCGAAGCTTCAGTCCGATCGTCCGCGCGCGACGGGCGTGGCCGACGCCTTCGAGGTCGTCCCAGAAGAGATGTTGATATTGGTCCGTGAGCTCGGCACCGGCGCTGCGCGCGAGCTGCCGCACACGTTCGAGCGGGAGAATATCCGGACGGTAATGGATGCAGAGCTGCGGCAGCGAACCGTCGCTCGAGCGGACCACATGGACCTTGTCGACGCCTTCGCGTCCTTCGAGTTCGCCCATCAGGCGCGCGACGCAGCGGTCGGCGGTGTCAGCGACCTCAGGGAGGAGAAGCGGAATATCGAGCCGCAACTGGTCACTCATGATGCCATCCTTTTCTCTTGGCGATCGGCACTGCGATCCGGACTTACACGAAACGCCCGGCAGGATGAGGTGCGGGAGCCTTTGCGGGATGCGACCCGGCTCCCGCACCTCCCTGACAGCCGGAGATCCCTGCCCGTGGTGAGGGGGGCGATTGAGAGGGGCCTCCGACGGCCAGGTTTCGAATTCCATATCATGCGCGACGTCCGCTCGGCCGCGCGTAGCGGGACTGGACCGTCGTGCGGCGGAAATGCTTTTCGAGCGCAGCGTTCGAGCGGCGCAGGAACACCGAGCAGGCGCGGCGCAGGAAGGGATAGCCGAGCCACGAGAAGAAACCGCGGCAATCGAGCCGGTGCGTCACCTCGACACCCTGCCCGAGCTTTTCGAGCCGGTAGCTTTCCTCGATGACGAGGAGGCCGCGCATACCCGTCCGCCAGGAGAAGCCAGAGAGCCAGTCGAGCCCCGTGATCCGGCCCTCGGCAGACAGTTCCGGCCCGCGCGGTCCGCGCGGCGAGTAGACATAGTCGACGCGTTCTTCATCTCCGGGGCGATCGGTGAAGCGAAGCGTCGGATGCCAGTCGCCGTAGCGCTCGATATCGACGAGCAGACGCCAGACGCGCCCGATCGGGACCGGCAAGCGGAGCGAGGTGCCTACCGAGAACATCGGAGACCTCCTCGCTCGCGCGAGCTGGTCCGCGACGCAGGCCGGGGACCTGCGCCGCGGTGTAGACCGGCAAGATGCCGGTCAGCTCTGAACATCGGGGGGCTCCGCGGCGGATTTCCCGCCGAGGATGTCGACCGCTTCGAGCGTGATGAGCCCGATGTCCGGTATCTCGGTCAGCTGCGCCGCAAAGTCGCGGAGCCGCTGCTCCTCGTCGATGATCTCGATCACCACCGCCCGGTCATTCTCCAGCGCATGCTTGCGATGGAGATGCGCCGAGCGACCGAAACCGAGAACCGCTTCGAGCACCGTAACGCCTGCCAGCTTTTGCTGGCGAGCGAGTTCGGCAATGAACTCGAAAACCCGCTGATCGCCGAAGAAGGCGGATTCGTCGGTGTAGATGCGCAAGAGCTTGGATGCTTTTGTCATGACAGTCTCTCCCTATTCCGTGACCGGCTGAGCCGCCGGCTCCGCTTTTCGCTTCAGGAACTTCGGCTGCCAGTCCGCCCCGAGAACGACCTTTGCGATCGCTGGGAGAACAAGCAGCGTCAGGATGGTCGCCGCGATGAGGCCGCCGATGACGGTCGTCGCGAGCGGCTTCTGCACTTCGGCACCCGTGCCGGTCGCAATCGCCATCGGCACGAAGCCGATTGCGGGCACGAAGCCGGTCATGATCACCGCGCGCATCTTCTCGGTCATGCCCTCGCGGATGGCCTCCGCGAGCGGGACGTCATTCTCGAGCCGCTCTCGGATCGCCGTCATGACGACGAGACCGTTGAGCACCGCGACGCCGGCAAGGCAGATGAAGCCCACTGCCGCAGAGACCGAGAAGTTGATGCCCGTAAGCGCGAGCGTGAACACGCCGCCAGCGAGCCCAAGCGGCACCGCGAGGAACACGGCGGTCGCGCGTCCGAAGGTGCCGAGTGCCATGTAGAGCAGGATGAAGATGCCTGCGAAGCAGAGCGGCACCACGATCGAGAGCCGCTTCGACGCCGCCTGCAAGCTTTCGAACTGGCCACCCCATTCGAGGTAATAGCCAGCCGGAAGCTTCACATTGGCGATCTTCGCCTGCGCTTCGGCCACGAAGGAGCCGGCATCGCGGCCCTCGAGGTTCACCTGCACGACGACGCGCCGCTTGCCATTTTCGCGGCTGATCTGGTTGAGCCCTTCGGTCAGCCGGATCTGCGCCACCTGAGCGAGCGGCACTTGTCCGCGGATGCCGCCTTCCGAGGGAAGGAGAACAGGCAGCGCGCGGATGTCGTCGAGATTGACGCGGGTCGCATCGGGCACGCGCACGGTGATGTCGAACCGGCGATCGCCCTCGTAAAGGAGACCCGATTCCCGCCCACCGAGTGCGGCCGACACGGTGTCGGCCACCTCCTGCACCGACAGGCCGTAGCGTGCGATCGCATTGCGATCGAGCTGCACGTCCAGCATGGGAGCGCCGCCGACTTGGTCAGCCTTGACGCTGCCCGCACCCGGGATGCCCTGGAGCACCTTCACCATCTCGTTCGCGGCGAGCGACATCTTGTCAAGGTCGTCGCCGTAAAGCTTGATGGCGACGTCGCCGCGGACACCCGCGATCAGTTCGTTGAAGCGAAGTTCAATCGGCTGGCTTACTTCATAGAGCTGGCCGAGTTGGCCGCCAGCGGCCTTCTCGATCCGCTCGACGACATCGGCCTTGGAGTCGACGCCCGCCGGCCATTGATCCTGCGGCTTCAGGATCACGAAGCCGTCCGAGATGTTCGGCGGCATCGGATCGGTCGCTACCTCCGCCGTACCCGTCTTCGAGAACATCAACTCGACTTCGGGCAGCTTCGAGATGGCCGTCTCGACGTTTCGCTGCATGGCGAGAGACTGTTCGAGACTCACCGACGGAACGCGAGTGGAAGCGAGGGCCATATTCTTTTCGTCGAGCTGCGGAATGAATTCCGAGCCGAGCAGTCCGAACGCCGGGATGGCGAGGAGGAAGAAGGCGAAACCACCGGCGATGAAAGCCCAGGGCTTGGCGATCGCCTTGTCGAGCAGCGGCAGATAACGCTCCTTCGACTTGCGGATTGCCCAGACTTCCTTCTCCGCGACCTTGCCGCGGATCATCAGCGCGACGAGCGCCGGGACAAGCGTGATCGCGAGAATGAAGGCGGCGACGAGCGCGAGCATGATGGTGATGGCCATCGGCGAGAAGGTCTTGCCCTCGACGCCCGTGAACATCAGCAGCGGTGCGAAGGCGAGCAGGATGATCGCCTGGCCGAAGACAGTCGGTTTGATCATCTCCTGACTGGCGCGCATCGTCTCTTCGAGACGTTCGCGAAGGTCGAGCAATCTCCCTTCATGTTCCTGCCGGTGCGCCAATCTGGCCAAGCAGTTCTCGATGATGATCACCGCGCCGTCGACGATCAGACCGAAGTCGAGCGCGCCGAGGCTCATCAGGTTACCGGGGACCCGGAACGCGTTCATGCCCATCGCCATCATCAGGAAGGAGAAGGGGATGACGAGCACCGCGATGATCGCCGCGCGCCAGTTGCCGAGCAGGAAGAAGAGCGCGGCCGCCACGAGCAGCGCGCCTTCGGTGAGGTTCTTCTCGACCGTTCCGACCGTTGCATTGACGAGGCTGGCACGGTCGAGCACCACCTTCACTTCGACGCCGGGCGGCAGGGTCTTCGACACTTGCGCGATTTTCGCCGAGACGTCTTCGGCGACGGTGCGGCTGTTCTGGCCGATCAGCATGAGCACGGTGCCGATCACGGCCTCCTTGCCGTTCATGCTGCCCGCACCGGTTCGAAGATCGCCGCCAATTTTCACATTGGCGAGCTGTCCGACGGTGACGGGAACCCCGCCGCGCGTCGCGACAACGGCGTTGCGGATTTCATCGACCGAACGCACGCGCGCGTCGACACGCACGAGATAGGCTTCGCCCGCCCGGTTATAATAGTTGGCGCCGACTGCGAGATTGGCCCGTTCGAGCGCCTCGCCAAGTTCACTGTAGGAAATGCCGTAGCTGGTGAGGCGGGTCGGATCGGGTTCGACGACGAAGGTCTTGGCGTAACCGCCGATCGAGTCGACGCCAGCCACGCCGCCAACCGACTTCAGCTGCGGGCTCACGATCCAGTCCTGGACCGTGCGCAGATACCCCGATTTAGCGATTTCGTCGGTTAGGATATCGCCCTCGGGGGTCAGATAGCTGCCATCCGGCTGCCAGCCGGGCTGACCAGCGACCTTCTTCGCGCCCTTGCCGTCTGGGTTCTTGTAGCCGACGGTGTACATGACGACTTCGCCAAGACCCGTCGTCACCGGCCCGATTTGCGGCTGCACGCCGTCGGGCAGATTTTCGCCCGCCTGAAGCAGGCGTTCACCCACCTGCTGGCGCGCGAAATAGAGATCGGTCTCGTCGGTGAAAATCGCCGTCACCTGGCTGAAGCCGTTGCGCGAGATCGAGCGTGTTGTCTCGAGCCCCGGAATGCCTGCCAGCGAGATTTCGATCGGGTAGGTTACGAGCTTCTCGATTTCGACCGGCGAAAGGCGCGGGTCGATCGTGTTGATTTGCACCTGCTTGTTGGTGATGTCGGGAACCGCGTCGATCGGCAGCTTGGTGAGCTGCCAGACGCCGAGGCCCGCGATCACGAGGAAGAGGAAGAGCACCGCCCAGCGCGCGCGGACGGATAGCGCTATCAGTTTCGCGATCACGGTTTATTCCTCCTCGCCCGCGCCCTTGCCGAGTTCGGCCTTGAGCAGGAAAGCGTTCTTGGTCGCGACGATCTGGCCCGGCTTCAGCCCGGAGAGGATTTCGACACGGCCCGCGCTGCGCTGGCCGACGGTGACCTGCTGCGCCCGGAAGCCGTCCTTCGTGCGGACGAACACCACGTCGCGGCCTTCGAGCGTCTGGAGGGCTTCGTCGGCGATCACGATCCGGGCCGGCCCACCGGTTTCGGCGCCGCGGCTCGGGAGCAACCGCACCCGGACCGCAAGGCCCGGCTGGAGCGCCCCGGGTACGTCGAGCACGGCGGTTGCCGAGCGCGTATCGCCGGACAGGCCGGGGGTCACAGCCCGCACGCGGGCATCGATCGTGCGTCCGTCGGGAAGTTCGATGATCGCACGGTCTCCGGGCGAGAGCCGCTGTGCATCGGCCGGGCCGACGGCCGCCTCGATCTGCACCTTGCTGGGATCGGCAACGCGGAACAATTCGGTTTCGGGCTGAACGAAGGCGCCAAGGCTGGCGTTCTCGGCCGTGATCCGTCCCGAGATCGGGCTTGCCACGATGACGCTGCTGCCATCGCGCGTGACCTGCGCGGCGCTCGCTGCGGCACGCGCGCGCTGCGCTTCGGCCGCGGCGGCCGCGGCTTCGGCTTGCGCCTGCTCATAGTCGACGCGCGCCGACACCTTCTGGTCGAACAGGGTCTTCTCGCGGTGGAGATTTTTCTGCGCGAGCGTCGAGCGCGCATCGGCGGCAATCCGTTCGGCCGCAATCTGGGCGGCGTCGCGGCTTTGCACGATCGCGATCGTCTCACCGGCGCTGACCGGATCGCCGAGCCGCTTGAAGAGACGGGTGACCGCGCCGCCCGCGCGGGCGGTGACGATCGCCTCGCCGCTCGGCGCGGCGGTAACGGTCGCTTGCGAGATGATTTCCGAACCGAGTCCGCCGGCGCCGATCGTCTCGACGCCGATCTCGGCGGCCTTGATCGCTTCGGGCGTGATGGCGAGGCTGCTCGGAAGAGCTTCGCTCGCCGCTTCCTTTTCGCCGTCGGCAGCCGGTGCGGCGGCCGGGTCGGCGGTGCAGCGGGCAACGCCGAAGCCCGTGACGGCGGCGAGTATCATGGCGCCCGCGACAGTGCCGAGGAGACGCTTGTCCTTGGTGATCATATTCTATCTCCGCTGTTGATGCGGTTCGCGCGCCGACCGGCGGCGCACCCCTGTTGACTTGGAAGGACGATGGCGAAGGCGCCTCCGTCCACTGGAAGGCTCGGCGCGCTCATGGCTGATGATCCGCATCGCCGTCGGCGGCTGCCTGGCGCGAGAGGATGGCGCGGGCTTCGGCCCGGGCCTGGCGCGCCGCGATCAGCTCGGCCTGCGTTGCCGCATAGGCTTGCTGCGCGTCGATATATTCGACGAGCGAGGACTTGCCGGCGCGGTAGCTGAGTTCGGCGAGCCGGACGCCCTCGCGCGCCTGCTCGATGCCGCTGCCCTCAAGCGCCGCGAGGCGGGCCTCTGCGGCTTCGAGTTCGGCCTGCGCATTGGCGATCTCCGCCTGAGCGTTGACCACCGCATTCTCGCGCCGCGCAATGGCGGCGGCGACATCGGACTTGGCTGCCGAGATGTTGCCGCGGTTGCGATCGAAGACGGGGAGCGGCACGGAGACGTTGGCGATCAATGCGCGATCGCCGGTGTCGCGAAGCTGACGCACCCCGAAGCCGACCGACGGATCGAGCCGGCCATCGGCGCGCTGCCCCTGGAGCCGCGCTTCGGCAATCAGCTTCTCGGTTTCTGCCAAGCGAACGTCGAGCGTCGCAAGCGAGTCCACCGTCTCCGGTGCCACCCACATATCGCCTTCCATCAACTCGGCAGGCGGGACCGAGCTTCCGAGGAGCGCCGCGAGCGAACGCCGGGCGGTTCTTTCTTCGGCCTCGGCCGTGCGCAGCTCGGCGGTGGCCTGAACGAGAGCCGCGTTGGCGCGGAACGCGCGGAGCGGCGGCTCGTTGCCGGTATCGACCATGGCCTGTGCCACGCGAACGAGTTCACGGGCACGCGCTTCATTTTCGCGTGCGAGCGCGAGGCTATCGCGCGCCGCAAGAGCGGTCGCGAACTGGTTGCGGACATCGAGCGCAAGATCTGCGCGTGCAATCTCCAACCTGTACTTCGCTGCCAGAAACTCGGCGTCGGCGAGCGTCATGCGCGCCCGGCGCCGGCCCCCGATATCGAGGCGCTGGTTTACCGAAACGGTCGTCTCGAGACCGTTCAGGCCCGAATAGGGGCCGGTGCCTGCGAAATTCTCGACATCGACATTGAGCGTCGGATTGTAGCGATAGCCCGCCTGACGCTGGCGACCGCGCGCGGCCTCCACTTCGGCTTCGGCGGCAACCACGCGCGGCGATCGGGCGTCGGCTTCCTCCATCGCCTGTGCGAGGGACAATCGAGCGGGAAGCGGGCCGGTACGCACGGCCTCGCCTGCGGAAGAAGGCGGTCCCACCAGCTCCGTCGCTGCCGACTGGGCAGCGGCGGGCGCGGAATTTGCGCCTGCAACGAGCGCCACGAGACTCGCGGCGACAACTATGGATTTCATGAAAAAGAGACTCCTGACGTTTCCAGGGAGAAGCGCACGCGAAGGGCGCGCGCAGACCTAAAGCGTCAGGCGATTGGAGGGCGGAACGTCCCGATATAGGCGACGGGCGGCAAGGCGGCCGTCAGGATGCGCGTGTGCGCTTCAGGAGCAGGGGTTTCGGTCGCTGCCGACAGCGTTTCCGCCGGGACGCCCGAATGGTGACCATGGCAACCATGAGCGGCGGCTGGCACCTGCTGTTTTTCGCCGGGAGAGGATTTTTTCTTGTCGACTTCGGCGCTTTCGATCGCCGGTGCGGAAACGCAGCCGGCCTCGATCGCCGCGACAAAAAGGCTCGCTTCGGCCCGATCCTCGGTCGCATGTGCGAGCGACCCCGCAACCGTTCCGGATGCAAGGAGAAGGGTCAGGAGGAAGAGGATCACCCGTCGCATTGAAACCGGCCCCTAGCATCGAAACGGCGCGGTGAAAAGTAGAAGATTTTCAATCAACTTCGGCGGCACTCTTCGAACCCCCGAACCGGCTCCGTAATATTATCTCATGGAGGTAAGGGAGCAGTGCATCTTGCCCCTCTATAGTTGCAGAAGCGTCTAAAGAAACAGGATATCCGCCGAACAATCGCGCGTTAAGCACAATAATTCTACGATTGTCTTTTGCTGTTATTTCTATCGTTTCGCTATTGGCTGCCGCCTCCTTTGTTCGGGACGACATTCGAGCGATATGCTTCCCGTGAGACGAGGGCGTAAATCGGAAGCCGAGCGGCACAGCGTCCCGCCGGAACATCAGGGCTTGACCCTGTATCTACTACAGGGTGCAAAAGCCTGCCCTGCACAAAAAGGGGGAATGGACATGGTGCCGCCGACAGTAAATCCCGTGAGCATGGCCGTCATCGAGCCGCTGCTGCGCGATCAATATCGCCTGTTTTGCGAATCACGCCGAATCGGAGATGAAGCCGCTGCGTGGCAGGCGCTGGAATGGGAACATATATTGAGCCAGCCCTATATGGGCGCGCATCTCGCCTCCCACTGGCACATGCTTCGCTATGCGATCGAGCTCGGCGATGCCCGTGAAGCTGCCGGTCAGGCGATGCGGTTCCTGCTCGTCCCGCTCGGTTCGCTGACCGGTCGCCTCCCCGCGGGCAACAATGGCCGCGCGCGGGTGAGCGCCTTCGAGCCGATGCCAATGCCGAACGCCCTGGAAGCGCTGATCGAAGCGGCCCGATCGAGGGAGAGCGGCGCTGCGCGAACCGATTGATCCGGTTTTGGACTTCCGGAACAGGGCATTCGCTGTTAGGGGCGCGACCATGTCCGGCGCTCCCCTTCGCCTGTTGCTTGTGTTCATCCTGCTGCTCAGCGGGCTCCACAATGCTGCGCCGGCGATGGCGGGCATGACGCACCATGCGACGGATTCGCATCTTTCGCACCATGTCGAGCCGGGCCATGCGTCGGACAAGGACACGCAAAAAGGTCAGCAGGACGCCGACCTCCACGGCAGTCACCATAATTGCCCGGTCGCATCCGATCAGGCCCTTTCGGGTCATGACGATCTGTCCTGTTTTTCCGGCGGCCTGCACTTTGCGCTGCCCGCGACGCGCCTCGCTTCGCGCGCGCTCGCACCTCCCCTGAACCCTCCCCTCGCCTGAACGACGCCTGCCGCGCGGCTCCTTTTCGGCCTGCGCTCAGTCGAACCGTTCAGGAGTGATCATTCATGCATATCCATATGCGCGCCGCCCTGTTGGCCGGGGCTGCGCTGCTGGCGGGGTCCGTTTGGGCCCAGCCGCTAACGCTCAACCAGGCGGTCGAGCGGGCCATCGCTGCATCGCCCGAGCTTAGAGCCGGCGAAGCGGGGGTCGACGCCGCGCGCGCCGACCAGCTGCAAGCCCGCGTCCGTCCCAATCCGACCGTGTCGGTCGACATGGAAAATGGCGTCGGAACGGGCGGCTATGGCCTGTTCCGGCAATCGGAACTCACCGTCACCTATTCGCAGCCGCTCGAACGCGGGGGCAAGCGCGAGGCACGGATGGCGCTTGCCGAGCGCGGCGTCGTACTCGCCGAGGCGCAGTGGCGGCTCGTCCGGCTCGACATCGCCCAGGAAGTGCAGCGCGCCTATATCGACGTCCAGATCGCCGAGCAGATGGTCTGGATCGCAGAGGATCGCGTCAAACTCGAAAAGGAGATGCGGACCGAAGCGATCCGGCGCGTGCGCGGCTACAAGGATCCGCTCTTCGTCGAGACGCGCGCCGATGCCCGCATTCTCGAAGCCGAGCTGGCCCTGAAGGAAGCCCAGGCGAAGCGGCAATCCGCACGCGCGTTGCTCACCTCCTTCTGGGGCGGCACGCCTGACAGCCTCGTTATCGCCGAGGGGATCGAGAAACCCGATCCGCGCGATCCGCCGCTTGCCGAAGCCGACGCGGCGGTCTTCGACGCCGCCGTCGACCGGGCCCGCGCGCAGGTCGTCGTCGAGCAAAGCCGCGCGCACCAGGACTATACGGTCTCGGGCGGCACCCGCTTCCTTCGCGAGACCAACGATGTCGCCGTTCTCGGCGGCATCTCCATCCCGCTCGGACGGTTCGACCGCAACCAGGGCAATATCGCCCGGGCGCAGGCCGAACGGCGGCAGCTCGAGTTCCAATCCGAAGCGAGCCGGCTCGAGCGGCTGCGGCGCCTCGCGTCGCTGCGCGCCGACGCCGACGCCGCACGCGTCCGGGCCGAGGGCATCATGAACGACGTCTATCCCAAGGCGGTGAAGACGCTCGGCCAGGTGCGCGAAGGCTATGCCCGCGGCGGGTTCCTGTTCGCCGACGTACAGGATGCCGCCGACGTCATCATCCAGATCCAGGGTCAGTGGGCCGAGGCCATGACGCGCTTCCGCGATTTGCTCGCGGAGATCGATCGCCTGACCGGCCGCTTCGATGCGGCCCCCCTTGCGGAGAATATTCCATGAAGAAGTTTCCATTTCCCGCCGCGGCTGCGGCGCTGTTCCTTGCCGTGCCTCTCGCTGCCTGCGGCGGCGGAGCCGAGGGCGAAGACAAGCATGAAGAAGGCGAAAGCCACGCCGAGGGCGAAGGCGAGGAAGATGCCAAAGGCCCGAACGGTGGCAAATTGCTCAAGAATGGCGATTTCGCGGTCGAGGTCACGATCTTCGAGAATGGCACCGAGCCGCAATTCCGCGTCTTCGCGACGCGGGACGGCAAGCCGGTCGACCCCAAGGATGTCCAGCTCGCCATCACGCTCACGCGGCTTGGCGGCGACGTCGATCGCTTCACCTTCCGCCCGCAGGGCAAATTCCTCGCAGGGCAAGGTGTCGTCACCGAACCGCACAGCTTCGATGTCGAGGTCGTTGCGGTGACGGGCGGCAAGCGGCACGTCTGGAAATATGCGAACCCCGAAGGCCGCACGCGGATCGCGGCTGACGCCGCCAAGGCCGGGGGCATCGAAACCGCGGTCGTCGGACCGGCGACGGTGGGCGAAATGCGCGAACTCTACGGCACCGTCCAATTGTCACCGACCGCCCGCTCCGAAATTCGCGGCCAATTCCCCGGCCGCGTCGTCTCGGTGACCAAGGCGGTGGGTGACAGCGTCCGGCGCGGAGAGCTTCTCGCGCGCATCGAGTCGAGCGAGAGCCTCCAGGTCTATCCGGTATATGCGACGGTCGGCGGCGTGGTTGCCGAGCGCAACGCCAACCCCGGCGACGTCACCGACGGGCGCGCGCTCTATGTGGTCACCGACCCGGCGCAGACCACGGTCGTCTTCAACATCTTCCCCCGCGACCTCGCGATTATCCGTCCGGGTATGCGGGTGACGGTGGAGACGCAGGACGGCGCCGAAATCGCGACCGCGCCGCTCGGGCAGTTCCTGCCCGACGGCAATGTCGAGGCGGGCACCGCGCTCATCCGCGCGACGATCCCCAACCGTTCGGGAACGCTCCGCCCGGGCATGGCCTTGCGCGGCCGCGTGATGGTCAACCCCGTCACTGTGCCGCTCGCCGTGCGCACCGAGGCGATCCAGCCCTTCCGCGACTTCAAGGTGGTCTATGCCAATTTCGGGCAGGATTATGAGGTCCGGATGCTGAAGCTCGGTCGTTCGTCGCCCAAATGGACCGAGGTCCTGTCGGGCATCAAGCCCGGCACCGCCTATGTCACCAAGGGCAGTTTCCTCGTTCGCGCCGACATCGAAAAGTCCGGCGCGGGCCACGACCATTGATCGGGGAGCAGGATAACATGCTAGCCAGAACCATAGGCTTTTCGATCCGGCAACGATGGCTCGTCCTCGCGGTCGTCGCGCTCCTCTGCGCGATCGGCGCGTGGAGCGCGACCAAATTGCCCATCGACGCCGTTCCCGACATCACCAACGTCCAGGTCCAGATCAACACCAAGGCGGAAGGCTATTCGCCGCTCGAGTCCGAGCAGCGCATCACCTATCCGATCGAGACCGCGATCGCGGGCATCCCGAACCTCAACTATACGAGATCGATCTCGCGCTATGGCCTCAGCCAGGTCACCGTTGTCTTCGAGGACGGCACCGACATCTATTTTGCGCGCCAGCAGGTCAACGAGCGGCTCCAGGCCGCGCGCGGCCAGCTTCCGCCCGGGATGGAGCCCGAAATGGGGCCGATCTCGACGGGTCTCGGCGAAATCTTCATGTTCTCGATCGAGGCCGAACCGGGCGCGCGAAAACCCGACGGCACGCCTTATACGGCGGAAGACCTCCGGACGATGTCCGACTGGGTCATCCGGCCGCAGATGCGCACGATTCCGGGGGTCGCCGAGATCAACACGATCGGCGGCTACGCCCGCCAATATCATGTGACACCCAACCCGGCCTCGCTCGCCTCGCTCAATCTCTCGCTCAACGATGTTGTCACCGCAATCGAGGCCAATAATGCCAATCGCGGCGCCGGTTATGTCGAGCGCAGCGGCGAACAGATTCTGATCCGCGTGCCGGGTCAGGCCAATAATGAGCGCGACCTGTCGCAGATCATCGTCACCACTCGCGGCGGGGTTCCGATCCGGATCTCCGACGTCGCCGATGTCGCGATCGGTTCGGGGCTCCGCACAGGCGCCGCGACGGAAAATGGCAAGGAAGTCGTCCTTGCCACGGTCTCGATGCTGATCGGCGAGAATCCGCGCGTGGTGGCGCAGGCCTCGGCCGAACGTCTCGTCGAGGCTTCGCGTGCGTTGCCGAAGGGCGTCGTTGCCAAGCCGCTCTACGATCGCACCGCGCTCGTAGAGCGGACGATCTCGACGGTGCAGAAAAACCTCGCCGAGGGCGCGCTGCTCGTCATCGTGATCCTGTTCCTGCTGCTCGGCAATTTCCGGGCGGCGCTGATCACGGCGGCTGTCATTCCGGTCGCGATGCTGATGACGCTGACGGGCATGCTCCAGACGCGGACATCGGCAAACCTCATGAGCCTCGGGGCGCTCGACTTCGGCCTCATCGTCGACGGGGCCGTCATCATCGTCGAGAACTGCCTCCGCCGGCTCGGCGAGGCCCAGCACAGGCTCGGGCGCCTACTCGATCGCGGCGAACGCTTCGGTCTCGTCGCCTCGGCGAGCGCAGAGGTGATCAAGCCGAGCATCTTCGGCATCATCATCATCACTGCGGTCTATCTGCCGATCTTCGCGCTCGAGGGCGTCGAGGGCAAAACCTTCCATCCGATGGCGATCACCGTCGTCCTAGCGCTTACCGCCGCTCTGCTGCTGTCGCTCACGCTGGTTCCGGCCGCGGTGGCGCTGTTCGTGACCGGCAAGGTCGAGGAGAAGGAAAATTGGCTGATGCGCGGTCTCGGCAAGGGCTATCGCCCGATGCTCGACCGCGTCCTCAATTGGCCGAAGGCTGCGCTGGCTGGTGCTTTGGCGCTTGTCGCGCTGAGCGGCGTGGCGGCGACCAGTCTCGGGTCCGAGTTCATCCCGGACCTCGACGAAGGCGATATCGCGATGCACGCGATGCGCATTCCGGGGACGAGCCTCACCCAGTCGATCGCGATGCAGGAGGCGCTGGAGAAGAGGATCAGGCAGTTCCCCGAAGTCGAGCGGGTGTTCGCGAAGATCGGCACGCCCGAGGTGGCGACCGATCCGATGCCGCCATCGGTCGCCGACAATTTCATCATGCTCAAGGACCGGAAGGAATGGCCCAATCCGAGAAAGACGCGCGACCAGCTCGTTGCCGAACTCAACAAGGCGGTGAACGAGGTGCCGGGGAACAATTATGAGTTCACCCAGCCGGTGAAGATGCGCATGAACGAGCTGATCGCCGGCGTTCGCGCCGACGTGGCGATCAAACTGTTCGGCGACGATCTCGATCAATTGCTCGAATCGGGGCAGGCGATCGAGGAAGTTGCCGGCGGAATTGCGGGCGCGCAGGACGTGAAGCTCGAACAGGTCACCGGCCTGCCGATGCTCTCGGTCACGCCCGACCGCGACAAGCTCGCGCGCTACGGCGTCAGCATGGAAACGGTGCAGGATGCGGTTTCGACCGCGACCGGCGGCCGCCAGGCGGGCGAGCTTTTCGAGGGTGACCGCCGCTTCGACGTGATCGTCCGGCTTCCCGAGGCCATTCGCACCGATCTCGCGTCGCTCGGCAATCTCCCTGTCGCGCTTCCGGCTGGCGGCTTCGTGCCGCTTTCCGAGCTGGCGGAGATTTCGCTCGCGGCGGGGCCGAACCAGATCAGCCGCGAAAATGGCAAGCGCCGCGCGGTGATCACGGCGAATGTTCGTGGGCGCGATCTGGGTTCGTTCATCGACGAGCTCACGCAAAAGGTCGAAGCTGAGGTCGTGCTGCCCGATGGCTACTACATCGAATATGGCGGCACGTTCGAACAGCTTCAGTCCGCAACCGAGCGCCTCCAGATCGTCGTGCCGCTGGTGCTGCTGCTGATCTTCGGCCTGCTGTTCATGCTGTTCGGCACGGTGCGCGATGCGGCGATTGTCTTCTCGGGCGTGCCGCTGGCGCTGACGGGAGGGGTGGCGGCGCTGGCGCTGCGCGACATTCCGCTCTCGATCTCGGCGGGCGTCGGCTTCATCGCGCTCTCGGGGGTCGCGGTGCTCAACGGCGTGGTGATGCTCTCCTTCATCAAGGATCTGCGCGAACGCGGAAAAGCGCTCGTCGAGGCGATCCGCGAAGGCGCTCTGACCCGCCTCAGACCGGTGATGATGACCGCGCTGGTGGCGTCGCTCGGGTTCGTACCGATGGCGCTCAATGTCGGGGCTGGGTCCGAGGTGCAGCGGCCGCTGGCGACTGTCGTCATCGGCGGGATCATCTCGTCGACGATCCTGACGCTCCTGGTGCTGCCTGCGCTCTACCTCCTGGTCCATCGACGGACCGCGAAGGCCGAAGAGGAAGAGTTGGCGCGTCCGAGCGGCGTGCCCAGCCCCGCAGGCTGAGACCCTCCCGGATGGCTGCCATTCCCCCCTGTCGGCGGCAACCGGGAGTGCTGACTGGGGCGGAACCCAAGCGGGTTCCGCCTCCTTTTAGGGATGGTGAGGATGGAGGAGCTTGCAATGAATGAAAAAGCATCCGGGAGCGAACGCGAAAAGCGAACGCTCCAGATCGTTCTCGTCCTGAACGCGGCTATCGCGATCGCCTTCCTCGTGACGGGCGGGCTCGGTGATTCAAGCGCGCTCATCGCCAATGGGCTCGACAATCTGTCCGACGCCGCGGTCTATGCCTTGAGCCTCGTTGCGCTCAGCCACGGCCTGAAATGGAAAACCCGTGCTGCCACGGCATCGGGCGTCATGCTGCTGGTCTTCGCGGCCGGCGTCCTGTTCGATGTGGGACGCCGCTATTTCGAAGGCAGCGAACCGATCGGTCCGACGATGATGATCATGTCGGCGGTCGCTGCGGTGGCGAACTATGCTTGCCTGAAGCTCTTGCAACGCATTCAGGATCCGGACGTCAACCTCAGAGCCGCGACAACCTTCAGCTACAACGACTTCATCTCGAACGGCGGCATCCTGATCGCGGGTGTCCTTGTCTGGTGGCTCGGCACGAATTGGCCAGACCTTCTGGTTGGATTTGCGACCGCGCTGATCGCGATCAAGGGCGGGATCGAAATTCTTCGCGATGCTCGCGCCGAGACTAAGAAGTCGCCCGTCTAATCGGGTTTTCCCGATGCGATTTGACAGAATGAAACACATCGGATAATTCCGATGCATGAACGTTGACACCGCGCTTCCCGCTCTCGCCGCCCTCGCTCATCCGACGCGTCTCGAGGCCTTCCGTTTGCTCGTCCGGCATGAGCCGGAAGGCCTGTCGACCGGGGAGCTTGTTGACGCATCGGGTCTCACGCAGAGCACCTTCTCGACGCATCTCGCCGTGCTCGCCAAAGCCGGTCTCGTAAAGTCCGAGAAGCTTGGGCGGCAGCAGATACAGCGAGCCGATATCGACACGCTCCGCGAACTGATGCTCTTCCTTGCGAAGGACTGTTGCCAAGGCCGCCCCGAGCTATGCGAGCCGCTGCTTGCCGAACTCACCTGCTGCTGAAGGAACCAGCCGCGTGACCGACATCGTCATCTACCACAATCCCGACTGCGGCACCTCGCGCAACACGCTCGCGCTGATCCGGAATGCCGGGATCGAACCGCACGTCGTCGAATATTTGAAGACCCCGCCGTCGCGAGCCTTGCTCGAACAGCTGATCGAACGCGCGGGCATCGCGCCACGCGACCTGCTTCGCGAAAAAGGCACGCCTTATGCGGACCGCGGCCTCGGCGACCCCGGCCTCGGCGATAGCGAACTCGTCGATGCGATGATGGCGCATCCCATCCTCATCAACCGCCCGCTTGTCGTATCACCGCTGGGGGTCAGGCTCTGCCGCCCGTCCGAGGCTGTGCTCGATATTCTTCCCGCGCCGCAGCTCGGCGCCTTCGCCAAGGAGGATGGCGAACAGGTCGTCGACGCCGACGGCCATCGCGTCCAGGCCTGAGGAGAGCATCATGTCCTCTGCCGCGAAGCAGGAACGCCTGTCGTTCCTCGACCGCTATCTGACCCTCTGGATCTTTCTCGCGATGGCCTTCGGCGTCGCACTCGGATCGCTTTTCAAGGGACTTCCCGCCGCTATCGACGCGATTTCGATCGGGACGACGAATATCCCGATCGCGATTGGCCTGATCCTGATGATGTACCCTCCGCTCGCGCGCGTGCGCTACAACGAGCTCCCGCGCGTGTTCGAGGACAAGCGCGTCCTTGCGATTTCGCTCATCCAGAACTGGATCATCGGACCGGCGCTGATGTTCGCGCTCGCGGTCCTCTTTCTATCGGACAAGCCCGAATATATGACGGGCCTGATCCTGATCGGCCTCGCGCGCTGCATCGCGATGGTGATCATCTGGAACCAGCTCGCGAAAGGCGACAATCAATATGTCGCCGCGCTCGTCGCCTTCAACTCGATCTTCCAGATCCTCTTCTTCAGCGTTTACGCCTGGTTCTTCCTCGCCGTGCTGCCGCCGCTCTTCGGCCTCGAGGGCAGCGTGATCGACGTGAGTTTCTGGACGATTGCCGAGGCGGTTCTCATCTATCTCGGCATCCCGTTCCTAGCCGGATACCTCACGCGGCGATTTCTCGCGCGCGCCAAGGGAGACGAGTGGTACGAGGCACGCTTCCTACCGAAGATCGGTCCAATCACGCTCGTCGCGCTGCTCTTCACCATCGTCGCGATGTTCAGCCTCAAGGGCGGCGAGATCGTCACCATTCCCGGCGACGTCGTCCGGATTGCCATCCCGCTCACCATCTATTTCGTGGTGCAGTTCCTCATCAGCTTCTGGATGGGCAAGCTTATCGAAGCCGATTATCCGCGCACGACCGCGGTCGCCTTCACCGCCGCGGGCAATAATTTCGAACTTGCGATCGCTGTCGCCATCGCCGCCTTTGGTCTCGCCTCGCCGGTGGCCTTTGCCGCCGTGATCGGCCCGCTCGTCGAGGTTCCCGTCCTCATTCTGCTCGTCGGCGTTGCATTCCGCCTCGGCCGCCGCTGGTTTCCCGCAACCGTTCCTTCAAAAGTCTGAGTAACATGACAGTACAAACCTACGGTCGCCTGCGCACGCTTGGCGATCCCGATCATCTTCCCGCGCTCAGCCCCGAATATCTTCACGCGCGGCCCGCGCTCGGCCTCGGGCCGCTCGATCCTGCCCCGCGCATCCTCCTCCTTTACGGAAGCTTGCGAGAAAGGTCCTACTCGCGGCTCGTCGTGGAAGAGACGGCGCGCCTGCTCCGGCTCTTCGGCTGCGAGACGCGCATCTTCGACCCGTCCGATCTCCCGCTTCCCGATCAGGTCGCCGACGACGATCATCCCGCGGTCGAGGAACTCAGACAGCATTCGATCTGGTCCGAAGGCCAGGTCTGGTGCAGCCCCGAGCGCCATGGCCAGATCACCGGCATCATGAAGGCGCAGGTCGATCATCTTCCCCTCGCCTATAAGGGTCTTCGTCCCACGCAGGGCCGGACCCTCGCGGTGATGCAGGTGTCGGCAGGATCGCAATCGTTCAACAGCGTCAACACGCTGCGCATCCTCGGCCGCTGGATGCGGATGATCACCATTCCCAACCAGTCGAGCGTCGCCAAAGCCTATCAGGAATTCGACGAATCGGGGCGCATGATCCGGTCGAGCTATTATGATCGCATCGTCGATGTCGCCGAGGAACTGGTGCGATTCACCGTGCTCACGCGCGTCCATGCCGACCAGCTCGTCGATCGCTATTCGGAACGGAAGGATCGGAAAGAGCCGGTCATCACGCCCGCCGAGCTCGCCAAACTACCCGGAGCCTAGCCGCCTCGTTGCAAACCTTCCGCTATCCGGCGTCGCGCAATTTTTATTTCCGAACGCTTGGAAAAGACCGAGGCCAACCTGTATAGACGGGTTATGGATTTTCCCTCTCGCACCTCGGGCAACGGGTCCCGGCCTTCAAACCAGTCCACACCGGCGCGGCGCCCCAGCCCCGATGAGAAGGAGAACCAGCCTCCCCGCCGCTATGCCGCAATCAAGCAGAGCATTTGCGATGCCGTGCGCGACGGTCAACTGAAACCGGGCGATCGCGTGCCATCCGAGGCCGAACTCGTCGAGCAATTCGATGTCTCGCGAATGACCGCGAACCGGGCGCTTCGCGAGCTTCAGGCCGCGGGTGTCCTCGTCCGCCGGGCTGGCAGCGGTTCTTTCGTCGCGGAACCGAAGCCGATCGGCCAGATGATCGAAATACGGAATATCGCCGAGGAAATCCGCGATCGCGGCCATGTCTATCGCGCCCGCGTTGTCCAGAATGACGAGATACGGGCAAACGCTGAAACCGCGGCCCTTCTTCAGGTTCCGGTCGGCACGAAGTTGTTCCACTCGATCATCGTGCATCACGAAGCCGAGTTCCCGATTCAGCTCGAGGAGCGTTTCGTGCTGGCGTCGGCCGCGCCCGACTATGGCAAGATCGACTTCACGCAAATGACGCCGAACGAATATCTGACGCGCACGGCACCGTTGGAGCGGGTCGAGCATCGCGTTCGCGCCGAAGTGCCCGACGCGCAGACTCACAGCATGTTGGGCCTGTCGGATGGCGAACCGGTACTGCGGATGACCCGTCGGACCTGGAGCCACTCGCGGCTCGTCAGCCACGCATGGCTGACGCATCCGGGCTCGCGCTTCGAACTGTCGGCCGCCTTCTCGATCGACGACTGACCGCGGGCGCGTCAGGCTGTGCGGCGGATCACGACGGGCTTGCGGCGGCGCCGCAGCCAGCGAAAATCGGCGCGACTGAAGCTCTTGAACAAAAGGTAGAAGCCGGTCCCGGACAACCAGAGCACCCCGAACGCGACGAAAATGATCAACGGGTGATTGAAGCTCTTCCGGTTCACATAGTCCATATTGTGAAGCATCCAGAAGAAGTCCCACGTTCGCCACGTGTCGCCGCGCATGACAAGAAAACGCGCGGTGTCGAGCGAGACATAGGCGCTGCTGTTCTCGGCATCGGCGAAATCGACGCGCCACATGGCACCCTCATGATCGCGCGATTCGAGGTTCGGCTTGGCGATCACGCTCACCTCCCGGATCGGCGCCTCGTTCATCATCGACGCGACTTCGCGCGCCATGGCTTCATCGACGCGAATAGTCTCGCCGCTCGTCGCATCGACGAGGCGGACGCCCTTCGCGGAGCGCACCTCGTAGACCGGCCGGGTTCCGAGATCGCGGAGTATTACGCCGGTGACGGGCTCGCCCCGCGGCAAGGCCGCAACGTCGAAATATTCCCCCGGAGGCAGCGGATGCCCGTGCGACATGCCGCCGCCGTGGCCGCCGACCTTGTCCTTGTCGAGAAGGGCCATCACCGAGCCGCTGAGCGCCCAGAGCAGGAACTGGAGCCCGAGGATCAGGCCGACCCATTTGTGGATGCGCCGGAAGAAAAGCGGCGTCAGGCGGATCTTCTTCATGCCTGCTTCCTCTTGCGGCGTTTGAAGGACCAGATCAGCAACCACGCACCGGTCAGCGCCATCGCAAAGGCGCTCCAGGTCGCGACGCGGAGCAACGGGTTGTTGACGTCCGTGCGCTCATCATAGTCCATGATGTGGAGCATCCACGCGAAGTCGAACACGCGCCACAATGCGTGGCGGCGCGAGATAAGCTCACCGGTCGTCGGCGACAGATAGAGCGTCGGGCGGTTCCAGCCTTCGAACTCGACCTGCCAATAGGGTGGCTTGCGCGCCTGCATTTCCTGAGGTGCCTCGGTCAAAAGTCGCACTGAGACGATCTTGCCGTCACCGGTGTAGAGGCGCCGTGCCTGTTCTCGGACCTGGGACTCGGTCAGGGCAGGCAGCGGCGCACCCGAACGCGCGTCGAACAAGCGCGCGCCTTCAGGAGTCTCGGCGCGCCAGACCGGTTGGCCAGAAAAGCGCTGGAGACGGATTTCGGACACCCCCGGCGTGGCCGCGACGACCTTCGACGGCGCTGCGAGGCCGTCGAGGTCGAAGGGCTGGGCCACCGGGGAGCGCACCAGATGATCGCCGTGGATGGTGTCAATGTGAACGACCACCATGTAGAAGCCGGTCAACGTCCAGAGCAAAGCCTGGACGCCCACGACCAGCGCCAGCCATTTATGCGTTCGCCGAACGAGCAGCGGCCAACGTATCGCCATCTCCCAATTCCTCAGAAGGCGGTGCGGAAGCCGACATAGAAGCGCCGGCCGAGCAGGTCGTAGGTCATCGTGTCGGTGTTCGCATCGGTGAAGCTCTGGATGTACGGCGCCTTGCGATCGAAGAGGTTGTCGACCCCGAATTGGAAGCGGGTCTTCTCGTCGATCTCAAAGGCGAGCTGGAGATTATGATAGAAGACGTTCGGCGTGCGATAACCGATTTCGCCGGGCGACGCATTGAAGTCGGTCGCCTTGCCGATCCACTGGGTCGACCAGGTCGCGCTGATGCCGTCCTTCTCGGCGGTCAGTACGCCATAGCCGCGCCACTTCGAATAGCCGCCGTTGCCGCCGCCGATGAAGCCGTCGAAATCGATCGGCGCGCCGCCCGGGAAGGGCAGGACGACATATTTATTGAGATAGGTGAGATTGACGTCGAGCGAGATGTTCACACTGCCGATGCCACCCGCGTAAACGAGACCGAGATCGAGCCCGTTCATTTCCTCGCGGCCGGTGTTGATCGGCTGCGCGGAGAGGAATGTCACTTCGCCGGTCAGCGGGCTGCGCGTGAAATCATCGCAGAAGGGATGCGACAGGTTCGTACTCGCGTAGCAGATCGACAGCTTCGTGGACCCCGGAATCGCGCGGATCGCGTCCTTGATCTTGATATCGAACCAGTCGGCGGTGAGCGACAGGCCGGGGACCAGCCCCTTCGGCGAGATCACGGTGCCGACCGTCCAGGTGGTCGAGCTTTCGGGCTGGAGATTCTCGTTCCCGCCCACCGTGGTGAGGATCGTGGTGCCGAGCTGGACATAGTTGGCGGGCACGCCCGATGCCTGGCAGTTCGCGATCAGCGTCGCATTGCCGCTGGTCGCGTAGCGCGAGCAAGGATCGGTCGTCGTCAGATTGCCCTCCGACACACCCCCGAACAGTTCGGGGACGTTCGGAATGCGGAAACCGGTGCCGTAGGTCCCGCGCAGGCGGAAGCTGTCATTGATGACCCAGTCAACGCTACCCTTGTAGTTCCAGTCGCTGCCGAACAGGTCGTAGTTCGAGTAGCGAACCGCACCATCGAGCGTAAGCGACTGGAAGAAGGGCTTGTCGGCGAGGATCGGCACCGACAGTTCGAGATAGGCTTCCTTGGCGATGCTCGTTCCCGAAATCGGGCTTTGCTGGTTGGTGTTGGCGATGCCGAGCACGGTCAGCGGATCGGGATCGCGCCAGCCCTTCTCCTTGCGATAGACGACGCCCGCCGCGAAGGAGACGGGCCCTGCGGGCAGCTTGAACAGGTCGCCGTTGATGTCTGCCGTGACCGTCGCCAGTTCGTTACCGCCACGATCGCGCGAGGTGAACAGGATATAGTCGAGAACTTCGGGCGTCAGGTCGCCGAACCCCAGATAGTCGGCGCAGGGAATCGAAGCCCCCGCCGCGAGGCTGCACTTGGTCGTATCGAGCGTGTTGCCGACGCGCTCGAGGTTGGCGATGTTGGTCGAACCATCGACCGCGGTGTTACGCCCGAACGCGCCCGCGACTTCCCATCCCCAATTGTTCGACAGCTTGCCGCGGAGGCCGAAGGTGCCCTGCCAGGTATCGGTTTCCTGGAAGAACTGACGCGGGCCGGGCTCGGCGAGGCGGCGCTGGATGAGGACGATATTCTGTCCGGTCGGGTTGGTCGGATTGCTCGCCGCGATCGACAGGTTGCGCAGCGTTCCCGGCGTCGCGATCTGGTTCGATTTGCGGAAGGTGTAGAGGAACTCGCCAAACGTCTCGATATTGTCGGTCAGGTCATAATCGGCGAAGAAGGCCGTGCTGACACGCTCGACCGGGCTGACCGCGTTCAGGAACGGGTTCGAGTTGAAGTTGTGCTTCGCAGCGCTGTACGGCTCGAAGAAATTGCCGTTGCCGCCCGGCACCTGGTTGAAGTTGATCTGCTGACCGTTGGGCAGCACCGCACGCCCACCGATGGTCGAAGCGCTGTTGACGCAGCTCAGCGATCCCGGCGTCGTTTCCGCGAGCGAACAGGGCGCTCGCGAGGCCATGTTGACGGCCTTCGTCTTCTGGTAGGTGACGGCTGCCATGAAGCCGCCACGGTCGTTGCGGATACCCCAGAGGAGATCGGCGGTGAAATCCGACCCATCGCCCTTTTCGGTGATCCCCTGCCGGACGCTGAGGCCGAGGCCTTCATAGTCGGTGCGCGTTACAAGGTTGACGACACCCGCCATCGCATCGGCGCCATAGATCGCCGAGGCGCCGTCCTTCAGCACATCGGTGCGCGCGAGTGCGGCGACCGGGATCATGTTGAGGTCGGGCGACGAGTTCGCCCCGGTGCCACCCGCGACGAGACGGCGGCCGTTGAGCAGCACAAGGGTGCGCTTGATACCGAGGCCGCGCAGGTTCACCTGCGCCGTCCCATAGCCATTGTTCGCCCAATAGGCCGAGGTCTGGTTGCCCGCGAAACCGGCGTTGGCCGGCAGGCGCTGCAGCACCGTCTCGATATTGACGACACCGGTATTTTCTATCTGTTCGGCGGATACCACCGTCGCAGGCCCCACGCCCGCGAGGTCCTGGCGACGAATGCGCGAGCCGGTCACGACGATGTCCGATCCGTTCGGAGCATCCTCCGCAGCGGGTGACTGCGTCGCTGCATCGCTCTGCGCGAGCGCTGGCGTTGCAAAGGTGGCGACCGCTGCGGCGCTCGCGAGCAAAATTGTCCTGGTCATCATAGCGAAACCCCCTGATGGTTAGCTGATTCCCCTCAGAGAGCATCAAATGTATATACAGGTCAATAGGAATTTATTGAATCATATCAATTAGTTATGAAGGAAATTCCGGGCGCATGATACCTATTAGATACGCACCCCAAAGCTCTACCCCTCATCGATTTTGAAATTTTTTTGCTGGCCCGAGCCTATTGGCGCAAGGAGCCGGCTGGTCTCTCCCTCGGCTTGCTCATGAAATGACATGATTAAGTAGGTCGGCACCGCTTGGGGCGACCGACATGAGCCGTTCAATGCGAAATTATCTGTTCGAGAAAGGTCCGTGCGCGCTCGCTTTTCGGCGCCGCGAAAAAATCGGCCGGCCTCGCGTCTTCGATGATCTGGCCCTGATCCATGAAAAGAATGCGATCGGCCGCCTCGCGCGCGAATCCCATTTCGTGCGTCACGCACACCATCGTCCGTCCTTCGCCGGCAAGGGCCGTCATCACATCTAGTACCTCCTTGATCATTTCGGGATCGAGCGCCGATGTCGGCTCGTCGAAGAGAAAAATCCGGGGTTCCATCGTCAGAGCGCGGGCGATCGCGGCCCGCTGTTGCTGCCCTCCCGAGAGCTGCCCCGGATATTTGTCCGCCTGGTCGGCAATCCTCACTTTGTCCAAATAGGATATGGCCCGCGCCTCCGCCTCCGGAAGAGACAAGCCGCCGAGCAGGACAGGCGCGAGGGTGCAATTCTCCAGCACCGTCTTGTGCGGGAACAGATTGAACAGTTGAAAGACCATGCCGACGGCGCGGAGCGCCGCAACGGCCTCCCGCGACGCGTCGGTTATCTTGGTTCCCTCGATCAAAACGGCACCGGAGTCGGGCACTTCGAGCCTGTTCATGCAGCGAATGAGCGTCGATTTGCCGGAGCCTGAAGGGCCGCAAATCACGATCCGCTCGCGCGGGGCGATTTCGAGGTCGATCGAGCGGAGGGCATGATAGGCGCCATAATATTTGTCGACCTGCCGCAAGCTGACGGCCGCGTGGCCCGAGGCGTCGGTCATGACGCCTGCCCCCGGCCGCGTAGCGCCCGTACCCGCGCGAAGGCTGCGGCGAGGTCGGCGATCAGATCCTGCGGCGCTTCGAGGCCGGCGTGAATACGGATCAGCGCCCCATCTGCCTCGCCATTGGGAAAGTCGCGGATCGGAGCGGGCCACGCCGGAACCGCGAGGCTTTCGAAGCCGCCCCAACTCGAACCGAGCTGGAACAGCGAGAATTCGTTGAAAAAGGCGCTGGTTTCCGGAGGGGTAAGACCATCGAGCTGAACACCGAACAATCCGGACGCTCCGGTGAAATCCCGCTTCCAGATCGCATGGCCGGGATCGGCGGGATGGGCCGGATAGCGGACCGCGACCACTTCGGGTTGCTGGGCGAACCATTCGATCAGCGTCGCTGCGGTACGCTGGTGGCGTTCAAGGCGGGCATCGAGCGTCCTGATGCCCCGGTGGACGAGATAACAATTGTCGGGACTCGCGCAGTTGCCCCAGCGCGCCGCCGCATCCTTGAGCTGGCGGTAGACGGCATCGCTGGCGGCGGTCATCGTGCCGAGCAGACAGTCGGAGTGCCCCGAGAGATATTTGGTTGCCGAAGCAAGCGAGATGTCGACCCCATGGGCCAAGGGTTTGAAGAAAAGCGGCGTCGCCCAGGTGTTGTCGAGAGCGGTCAATATGCCCCGGCTGCGTGCAACCGCCGTGATCGCGGGGACGTCGATCATATCGAATGTCTGCGAGCCCGGGGTCTCGATGTAGATGAGCCGGGTGTTGCTGCGGCACAGCCCGGCAATCTCCGCTCCGATATCGGGCCGGAAATACTCCACCTCGACCCCGAAGCGCGCGAGAACGTCGGTCAGAAACTTGCGGGTCGGCCCATAGACGCAATCCGCAACGAGCAGATGATCGCCCCCGGCCACGAAAGCCGTGAGGGCTAGCGCGATCGCGCTGGTTCCAGACGAGGTGATGACGGTGGCGCAGCCGCCTTCGAGTTCGCTGACGGCCTCGGCGAGCGCAAAGGTCGTTCGCGTTCCGTACAGGCCATAGATGACCTCATCGTAGAGACCCTGGTGCCGGTCCATATAGGCCTCGACGCTGCCGTAGATAATGGTGGAGGCTCGATCGACGGGCGGATTGATGAGGCCCCGCTGATCGCGCGGGCGGGGACCGCCGTGAACGGCACGCGTCGGGTCCTGCCAGGCGTGCCCTTTCGGGCTTGCCGGCTCCCCGGGCCATTTTCTGTCGTGATTATCCTGCATAGTTTAGTTTCCGTTCGATCTTCATGCTGAGCCGGGACAGGGAAAAACAGAGGAGGAAGAAGATTGTCCCGGTAAAAAGATAGGCTTCGGCGAAATAGGGTCGCCATTGCGCCTCGACGTAGGAGAGGCGGGTCGTCTGCAACAAATCGAAGACGCCGACGATGAGGACGAGCGTCGTGTTCTTCACCTCGCTGATCGAAGTGTTGACCAGTCCGGGTACGCTGACTTTCAGGGCCTGCGGCAACAGGATGTGGCGCCGCGCCTGCCATTTGGCGAGGCCAAGAGCCTGCGCGGCCTCGGCCTGCCCCGCGGGAACCGCCAGCAGGCCGCCCCGGATGACCTCCGCCATATAGGCGGCGGTGAAGAATATGAGCGCGAGCTGGACGCGCGGCAGGCTGTCGATCGAGAGATAAGAGGGCACGAACAGCGGGAACAGGACCGCGGCGAGGAAGAGCACGCCGATCAGCGGCGTTCCACGAACCAGCTCGATGAAGGCGATGCTCGGCCAGCTAATCCCGCGCCGCGACGACCTGCGGCCGAATGCGAGGAGTATGGCCAGCGGAAACGCGCCGACCACCGCTAGGCTCGCGAGCAGCAATGTGACCGGCAGGCCGCTCCACTTCTCCATCGGCACATAGGAAAGGCCCGCGAACCCGCCGCGCAGCAGAAGTACCGCCACCGCGATCGCGCCGAGCCAGGCTAGGCCGAGGCGGCTACGCCAAAATCGCGGAACGAAGGAGAACGCGAGGCAGGAAAGCAGCGCCGCCGCCGCTGCTGCGGACCGCCACTGCTCGGCTTCGGGATAGGTCCCGAACAATATAAGCCGCACATTTTCGCGGAGGAATGGCCAGCAGGCACCGCTGGCCAAACGGCAATCGGCCGCGCCCCCGGCGAAGGTCGCGTCGAACAGCAGCCACGAGAGTGCCTTGCCGGCAAGAGCCGCGGTCATGGCGAGGATCGCGATGGTCAATATTGACTGGCGCCCTCCCCCGAAGAGATTGCGCCGCATCCACGACGGCCAGGCGACTACCGAGCGCAGCGGAAAGGGTTCGAGGGGCGCCGACGGGATGCTCCGGCCGGGCTGCCCGGCAACGTTCCAGCCCAACCGGCGGGCATAGCGGCCGGTAACGAACGACAAGGACAGCGAGAGCAGGAGGAAAGTCGCGACGATCAGACCAACACCTTCGATCGCCTGCCCTGTCTGGCTGATAACGGTATCGACTACCGAGACAAACTCGGGATAACCGATCGCTACCCCCAGGGAGCTGTTCTTGATCGTGTTGAGATGCCAGCTCGTCATCGGCGGGATGGCAATGCGCAGCGCTTGCGGAATCACGATCCGTCTCATCGTTTGCGCGGTTGACAGGCCGAGCGCTTTGGCGGCCTCGCTCTGCCCTGCAGGAACGGCGAGGATCGCGCCGCGGAATATCTCGGCCAGATAGGCCGAGGCATAGACCGAAAGGCTGGCGACCAGCGTCAGAAACTCTGTGGAGAGCGACAGCCCGCCCACGGTTCCGAAGCGCCCCGCCCGCGGCAGATCGATCCCGCCCCACAGCAGGAGCGGAGCCAGGGAGATGCCGGCGAAGGCCAGCGCGGTGCGTGTGCGAACGGCTCCTCGCCGCACGGCACCCAGCAGGATCGCACAGGCAACGATAGCGATGAGCAGGGCCGCCCTTCCCGGACCGGCCAGGGTGAGCGCGGGGATGTGCAAGCCCCGATTGTCGAGGTCGAACGCACCGATGGCGTCCGGACCGGGGCCGGGTAGACCGAAAAGCAGGACCGCGTACCAGACGAACATCTGGAGCAGCAGCGGAATGTTGCGAACAAGTTCGATGTAAAGGCCGGAGAGCCTCGCAAGCAGCCAGTTGGACGACAGGCGCGCCATGCAGACCGCGAGGCCGAGCAAGGTCGAGAAGATAATACCGAGCGCCGATATCAGAAGCGTGTTGAGAAGACCCACCGCCAGCGCCGCGACATAGGAGTCGCCCGGCGCGTATGCGATCAGCGTTTCGCCGATTGCGAAACCCGCCCGGTCGAACAGGAAACCGAACCCCGTCCGGATGTTTCGGTCCGCGAGATTGTCCGCCAATGTCGCAAAGAGGCCGTAGGCGACCACTAGCCCGCCCGCGATCAGCAGCCAGGGCAACGCAGCGATGGCAAGCCGCCTGTGTTTATGAGTCATCGCATCGGCAACGGGTAGATCAGCCCGCCGTCCCGATAGAGCTTATTTTGCCCGCGCTCGACGCCGAGCGGCGTAATGTGCCGGTCGAAGATTTCGCCATAATTGCCCGTCGCCTCGATCGCCCGATACGCCCAGTCATCGTCGAGGCCGAGCGACTTGCCGAATCCGGGCAGGCCGCCGAGCATCTTGCGCACTTCGGGGTCACGCGAGGCCACGCGCATGCGCGCTGCATTCGCGCGGGTGACCCCCATTTCCTCGGCAGCAAAGAGCGCGTTCAGCACCCATTTGTTGATCTCATACCATTGCTCGTCGTCGCTGCGCACGACGGGACCTACCGGCTCCTTGGTGAGTCGTTCGGGCAGCACAACATAATCGTCCGGATGCGCGGTATCGGCGAGACGGATCACGGTCAGCGTGAAGGCATCGGTGGTCATCGCGTCGCACCGCCCGGCAAAGAAGGCGAGCTTGGCTTCCTCGGGATTCTCGAACACGACCGACTGGAAGCGCAGCCCCTTGCGCTCGAAATATTCGGCGGTGTTGAGTTCAGAAGTCGTTCCCTTGGTGATGCAGATCGACGCGCCGTCAAGATCTGCGGGCAGCCGCACGCCCGACCGACGCGGCACCAGAAAACTCTGCCCGTCATAATACATGGTGCCGACGAAATTCACCCCGAGGTCGGTGTCGCGCGTCAGCGTCCATGTCGTCGTCCGCGACAGGACGTCGGCCTCGCCCGTCTGCACGATCGTGAAGCGCTTGTTCGAGGCGACCGGCATGAACCGGACCTTGCGGGCATCGCCGAGGACCGCGGCGGCGAGCGCCCGGCAATAATCGACGAAGAACCCTTGCCAGCGCCCGCGCTTGTCGAGATAGGACATACCGAGCTGCCCCGTATGAATGGCGCAATTGAGCGTTCCGCGCGCACGAATCCGCGCGAGCGTAGATCCCTTCGCCGCGGCAATCTCATATCCGCCGGTGCCGGCCGGCTCGCGGTCGCAGCCGCCAAGAAGCAGGGCGCCGGCGGCGAGCAGCGCCGGAAGCCAGCGGCGCGGTGCGTGCGACCTATTCATGAACGAGGCTTTCGATGCTAGCGCCATAAGAAATAGCTATAGGGAGCGATGTCCAATGAACCTGCGTCACCTCGAAGCCTTCAGAGCCGTAATGCTCTCCGGATCGGTTACTCAGGCCGCACAGTCGCTCAACCTGTCGCAACCCGCAGTGAGCAAGATGCTTGCCGAGCTCGAGCATCAGCTGGGCTTTCAGCTCTTCCTGCGCTCGCGCGGCAGCGCGCTCACTGTGACGCCCGAAGCCGACGCCTTTTTCTACGAAGTCGAGCGGAGTTTCTCGGGCATTGCGGCCCTGAAGCGGGTAGCGGAAGACATTCGCAACATGGCGACCGGTACGCTCCGGATCGCGGCCCTCCCGGCGCTCGCGGTCAGTTTCCTGCCGCGCGTGATCGCGGCCTTTCGCGAGACACATTCCGGCGTCACCGTTCAGCTCCAGACCCGCAGCTCCTCGACGGTGCGGCAATGGATGGCGAACCAGCAGTTCGACATCGGCCTCGCAACGCCGGCGCGCGAACTGCCAGGCATAAGGATGGAGCGCTTCCTGCGCTGCCCCGGCGCCTGCGTTCTCCCCGCCGGCCACCGGCTGGCTGTCAAGGACGTCATCCGGCCGGCCGATCTCGAGGGCGAGCCCTTCATTTCGCTCGCGCTCGAGGACGGTGTGCGTCACCGCATCGACCGCATTTTCGAAGACGCAGGCGTCCACCGCGAGATGGTCATCGAAACCCAATATGCGATGACCATCTGCGCGCTTGTCATGCAGGGGGTCGGATGTTCGATTCTCAACCCCGTGACCGCAGCGGATTATGCCGAGCGGGGCCTTACGGTCCGTGATTTCGCGCCGGAGGTCCATTTCGAATATATGCTCTTCACGCCGAAGTTGAGGCCGATGTCCCAAGTCGCTGCGGCCTTTATAGCGGTGCTCGAATCCCACCGAGACGCGATGTTCGGCTCCGACGCCAGCTGAAGACACAGGTCGCCGCACGGCCTTCACGGCCACCGATCAGAAGGAGGCGGTCGCACGGACGTACCAGAAGCCTCCGTTGAACCCGGTCGGCGCGAAGCGGAGATATCGGATCCCGTTGTTGATCTGGGATTGCCGCGCCTCGACGTCGGGGTAATTGTCGAAGATATTCTCGCCGCCGACCGCAAGCTTGAGCATGTCGCTGACCTTGTAGGACAGCTCGAGATCGACCAGCAGTTCGGCGGCGCCCGTCTGGTCGGCAGCCGGTGCGGCGCCATAGTCGGTCCATTTGCCGTAATAATTTGCACGCGCGACGAAGCCGAAGCGCTCACCCGCATAGGTGAAGGACGCATTGCCCTTCCACTTCGGAACGAAGCCCTCGAGTTCGAGCAGCCGCTCGCGGTCCGCAGTGATCACCGGCGAGGCCTTGATGACATCGGTTTTGGTATAGTTGCCGTTGAGACCGAGCGTGGCCTTGCCGCCGCCGAGGTCGAAGCCCACGGTGAGCACTGCATCGACGCCCTGGGTGCGGCTGTCGAAGGAGTTGGTGAAGAAGCTCACCTGCTGGAAGGAATCCCCACCGGGAATGCCAAGCGCCGCGAGCTGCGCGCGCTGCGCCGGGGTGAGGTTGAAGTTGCCCGAAACGGCGATCCGGTCTTCGACCTTGATGTTGAAATAGTCGATGGTGAGGGTGACCCGATTAGAAGGTTTCACCACGATGCCACCGGTGAAGTTGAACGAATTCTCGGGCTTGAGCGGCGTCGCGCCGAAGAATTGCGCGACCGGATTGTTGGGCGCGATAATGCCTGCGGTCAGCGGCGCCCCGGTTATCGAGTCGATGTTGGTCTGGACCTGCGAGGCGTTCGACTGGCCCGGCGTCGGCGCACGAAAGCCGGTGTTGACCGATCCGCGCACCGCGAAGACGTCCGAGAAATCATATCGCCCGTTGACCTTCCAGGTGAATTTCGAGCCGAAGTCCGAATAATTCTCGTAGCGGCCGGCAAGGCCGAACTGGAGCGCGTCGGTGAGATTGCCCTCGATCGACGCATAGGCAGCCCAATTGCTGCGCGCGAACTCACCTGCCTGGATGGGACTGAAGCCCGGGAAGCCGTTCGAGCCGACCGGCAGTCCGACGCGGTTCCCGGTATCGGGATCGATAACCGACGCGAAAGGCCCAACCTGCCACGATGCGATGTCGCCAGCCGTGATCTCATATGTCTCGCGCCGATACTCAAGACCGCCGGCAAGCGTCAGCGGATCGGAGGTGCCGATCGCGATGGGGTAAGTGAGATCGAGATTGAAAGCGAGTTCGCGCTGCTTGAGTTGCCCCGGCTTGAACGACGTCGGCGACGTGAGGCCAAGCGACGGATTGACCGTATTGTCGATCCGGTAGGAAGCATGGTTCTGACCATAGGAAGCGCTGAGATCATAGGTCAGGCCCGAGGAGAATTCGCCCTTGAGGCCGGCCGCAAGCGCGGCATCGGTTACCGTCGCGCCGAAATCCGGGGTAAAGCCGCCGGGAAAGAGCTGGCGGAAGCTGAACCGCTGTCCTCCGGGCGTATTGGTGAGCGGAATCGAGGTGGAAATGAAGCTGGCATTGGGGTTGCGGTAGAAGAAGGCCGTCGTGCCGCGGCTCCAGCTATAGTTGCCGAAGGTGTAGAATTCCATCTCGTCCGACAGTTCGATGCCTGCGTTGACGAAGATGCGCGCCGCCTCGGATTCGGGATTTCCCCAGCGCTGCGCCGGGACCGGGACATCCTGAACGCCGGCATCGATGAGCGCCTGCGCGTCGGGACGCTGGATACCGCGCGACGTCGTGCTGGCGTTCACATATTCGCCGCTGATGTTGACGAAACCCGCGTCGGTGAAGGGAAGCCCGACATTGCCCTGAACGAGGAAATCCTCGCCGTCGCCCTTGTAGAATTGGCCATAGCGGGCGATCAGCAATCCGCCCTCGCGGTCGCGGCGCAGACCGAAATTGAGTACGCCCGCGATCGCATCGGATCCATAGAGCGCCGACGCGCCGTCACGCAGAACCTCGAGCTGGCCGATCGCGATCGACGGGATCGCCGAAAGATCGGGTCCCTGCGATCCTCGGATATAGGGAACATTGGTGAACTGGACCGTTGCGCCGCGATGGCGCCGCTTGCCGTTCACGAGCACCAGCGTCTGGTCCGGCGGCAGGCCGCGGAGCGAGAAAGGCCGGGTGAAGACGGCGCCGTCGTTGCTTACGAGGCGCTGGACGTTGAGCGACGGGACCTCGGTGCGGAGGAGATCGTTCATGTCGGCCGTGCCCTTTTCGAGCAGTTCGGCGCCGGAGATGATGTCGATCGGCTGAGCGGAATCGGCCGCCTTGAGATCGTTCCGCCGCGTGCCCGTCACGACGATTTCGCCCTGCGACGCGCCTGACTGCGGCGCCTCTTTGGCGTTATCCTGCGCGAAGGCGGCGGCGGCCGACAATCCTGCCAGGACGGCGATAATCGAGCCACTCGTGCGAAGCAATTTCCTCATGGTCCCCTCCATTTGCGAAAGCTCTCGGCTTCGCCACCGAGCTATCTCTGTGACCGTGGCATGACCAGAAATAATCACGACTCATCGCTAAAAACGAGATGGTTATTCCATATAGTTATATCTCTCGCTCCGTGCCGCACGGCGGCGCGCCGCGCCCAACCCGGCCTCGCCGTTCCATTCTCCCGGACGGGCTTCGGCGCGAACAGCGTGATCTGCGGGGGCCGCCCGCCATTGCGGCGAACAGGCGGCCGGTCCCGCGGGTGATTACCAGTCCCGGCGGGCGCTTCATGCCGGCTGTCCTTGGGTGGCCGGCCGACAAGCCTCATCGGCAAATGATCTCTTACTTTTTATCCATATCGTGCCCGGCGTGCGGATCGGGCTCGGTTTCTACGGGCTTCGGCGCTTCCGGCGCGGCCTTAGCCCGCGGCGGAACAGCAGGTTTTGCGGCAAGTTTGGAATTCTCCGCCGGCCTTGCTGCTTCTGTCGGTGCCGCTTCAGGGGCTGTTGGCGTCTCGTCGGCAGCCGGCGTGGTCTCGACCATTGCCGGGGCCTCACCGGCAGGGACTTCGCTTTGTTCCGGCGCCGTGTCGCTCTTCTGCGCAGACTCCGCGCCGCATCCCGCCAGTGCGACCATCAGCGCTGCGGCGCTCGCGAGGGGAATATATCTCGTCATATCAATCTCCACTTGTCGTTGCGACAGCTCATGCGCGAAATTGCGCAACCTTGCCGTCGCCAGCGAACGCCATCACTTCGAAGGCGTCGGTTCTTCCATCCGGCATTTCCATGCCCGGAGATCCGCGCGGCATGCCAGGCACGGCGATCCCGCGAATGTCGCGCGGCTTGTCGCGAAGCAGCTTCGCGACATGTGGCATCGGCACATGGCCTTCGATGGCATAGCCACCGACGATCGCGGTGTGACACGAAGCTAGCTCGTCGGGCACACCATATCGCGCCTTTACGGCAGGCATGTCGGAACGGTTCTCAACGGTCACCGCATAGCCCGCCGCGCGCGCAATATCCGCCCAGGCTTCACAGCATCCGCATTCGGGATCGCGATAGACGAGCATCTGCCGGATGTTCGCCGCATCGGCGCGAGGCTCGCGAGCCCCGCCGTCTTTGTCGCTGGTTGCCGCCGGTCCCGGGGAAGAATTGCATGCCGCAAGCCCCATCCCCGAGCCGACGGCAATCAGACCGAGAAGGTGACGGCGCGTCATCGGACTTTTCATGTCATTTCCTCGCGAGAATGGATTTCATCTGTTCGATTTCGGCCGCCTGCCCTGCGATGATGCCGCGGCAAAGTTCGCGTATTTCGGCATCCCTGAGGGAAGCCTGTTCGCACATGAGGATCGCGCCCGAATGATGCGGGATCATCGAACGCAAGAAGGCCGTGTCGCCGATGGTCGTCTGAGTCCGAATCAGCGCGAAGCTTCCGAAGAAGGCGACTGCCGATCCCAGCAGCAGGAGCGTGTTAAGGCGTTTCGACGGGAACATGTCAGGCATCGCGACGATCATCAGTACGACCATCGGCGAAACCATCATCAGCGTCATGTAGAGCATGTTGAGATTATTGTAGAAGCTCGAGAGGCGGTCGATCATGACGAACATCACCAGATACATGATGACGCCGCTGATGATTGTCTGCAGCGCGAGGCTGCGATAGGCTGGTTTCACGGCATTTCTCCTCGACGTGTCGCCACCCCGCGAAACTTCTAGAACCAGGCCCGCACCCCCATCACGAAACTGACACCGCTCGCATCCTCGCCAGCGGCGCGGGCGAAACGCGCGGTATCGCCGACCTTGCCGGCCCATTCGACGCCGACATAAGGCGCGAACTCCTTCACGACCTCGTAACGCAGGCGAAGCCCGAGCTCGAAGTCGGAGAGGCCCGAGCCAACGCCGGTCTCGGGGACATCCTGGAGCGCAAAATTGACCTCCGCCATCGGCTGCAGGATCAGCTTCTGCGTGATGCGCTGGTCGTAATAGCCTTCGAGCCGGGCGAGCAGGTCACCCTTGTTCGAAAGGAACAGAGCGCCCTCGACTTCGAACCAATAGGGCGCGAGCCCCTCGAAACCGATCGTCGCATAGGTGCGATCGGGGCCGAGTCCGAGATCCTGCCTGATACCCGCCTGCGCGTTGAAATAGGGTCCGATCGCCCGGCTGTACAGCGCCTGTACCTCGGCGCCTTCGATGCCTTCGCCGAACACGCCCTCGCCTTCGCTCTTGATCGTCAGCCGGTTGATGTCGCCGCCGTACCAGGCCTCACCGTCCCAGCGGAACCCGTCGCGGCCCTTGCGCGCCTGAAATTCGGCAAGGTTGAAGCTGATGAAAGCGATGGTCTGCGCGCCATTCTCTTTCATCATGTCGTGGCGCGAATGCTCCATTTCGGCTTTGGGGTAGATGCGATCGGCATACCAGTCGCCGGGAGGCGCAGGCGCGGTAGCATCTCCCGGCGGCAAATCGGTGCCGCTAGCGCTGGTCGTGGTCGCCATGCCTTCCATTCCCGCCACGGGGTCCGCATATCCGCCCTTCGGGGTGCAATGGCCCATTTTGGCATGTTCGGGCGGGCAATCGGGATCGGACGGCTGCGGTGCGCCATGATCCATCGCGCCCATGTCCGAAGCGCCCTTGTCTGGAGCCTCCGCCTCAGGCGTACAATGACCCATCGCCGCATGTTCGGGCGGGCAGCTTGAAGCCTCGGGTTCCATGTCCATGCCCTGCATGTTCCCATGGTCCATCTGCTCCATCGACCCTTCGGCGGGCGCTTCGGGCGCGGGCTGCGCTACCGGCGCTGGCGCTGGCGTTGGCGAGGGAACGGGTGTCGGCGCGGGCGCCGCGCCATGCATCGAATGATTCATGGACTGCGCGGCAGCGGGCACAGCAAATGTCAGCGGGGCGATACCCGCGAGGAGAAGCGCGACCCGGGTCATTCGCCGTCTCCCTTCGGACGGACGCTGACGACGCGCATCATCCCCGCGTGCATGTGATAGAGAAGGTGGCAATGGAACGCCCAGTCGCCGAGCGCGTCGGCGGTGAAGTCGAAACTCGCGGTCCCGCCCGGCTGGACCAGCACCGTATGCTTGCGCGGCGACCGGTCGCCCCTCCCCGTGACCAGCTCGAAAAAATGGCCGTGCAGGTGGATGGGGTGGCTCATCATCGAATCGTTGATGAGGTTCACACGCACCCGCTCGCCCTCGATGAAGGGGATGGGTTCGTGATGATCGGACATCTTCACGCCGTCGAACGACCACATGAAGCGTTCCATGTTGCCTGTCAGATGGATGTCGAGCGAGCGCGAGGCGGCGCGCACGTCAGGATTGCGCTCGAGCGCCACCAGATCGTGGTAGGTCAGCACCTTGTGCCCGACGTCTTCAAGTCCCTGTCCTGGCTCGCCCATGCGATCCATCGGCATCGGCGAGATCGTCTGGACGCTCGGGTCGCGCTTGACCTGCGGCGCGACACTGAAGTCGCGCATGCTGTGCTGCATGCCTCCGCCCGATCCATGATCCATGCCCGCCATCGCGCCGCTTTCTCCCGCTGGCGTGCAATGGCCCATCTTGGCATGTTCAGGGGGACAGGAAGGATCGCTCGCCGGCATGGGCATGGCGCCCATATCGCCGCCGCCCGAATGGTCCATGCCCGCCATCGAGCCGCCCGACATATCCATGTCGCCCATGCCCATGTCCTTCATCGTCGCGAGTGGCCGCTCGCGGAGCGGCGGCACCTCGGCGACAATGCCGGCGCGCGGTGCGAGCGTCGCGCGCCCCATGCCCGAGCGGTCATTGGCCTCGGCAACGAGCGTATAAGCTCGGTCCTCGACCGGGGTCACGATGACGTCGTAGGTCTCGGCAACCGCGATCTGGAACTCGTCGATCTCGGTCGGCACGACATTGAGGCCGTCGGCCTGCACCACGGTCATCCTGAGGCCCGGGATGCGGACGTTGAAGATCGTCATCGCCGACGCATTGACGATACGCAGCCGCACGCGCTCCCCCGGCTTGAAGAGCGCGGTCCAGTTATCGCGCGGGCCGTGGCCGTTGACGAGGAAAGTGTAGGTTGAACCATTGACGTCGGCGACGTCGGTCGGGTCCATCCGCATCGCGCCCCACTCGATCCGGTCCTTCAGCGGCTGGTCCTTACCGGCAAGGAGACCGCTCAGCGTCTGGCGCTGCATGTTGAAATGGCCGGGATTGACCTTGAGCTTGCGGAAGATCGCCTCGGGCGACAATTGACTGTGGTCGGACAGGACGACGACATGCTCGCGATCATAACCGATCGGGTCGGCGCCAGCAGGATCGATGACGATCGGGCCATAGTGGCCGAGCTGCTCCTGGAGACCCGAGTGACTGTGATACCAGTAGGTCCCCGACTGGACGACCGGGAATTCATAGACGAATTGAGAGCGCGGTTTGATCCCCGGAAAGCTGACGCCCGGCACGCCGTCCATCTGGAACGGCAGGATCAGGCCGTGCCAGTGAATCGAGCTGTCCTCGTCGAGATCGTTGACGACGGTCAGGCGCGCGGTCTGTCCTTCCTTCAGCCGGACGAGCGGCGCGGGCACGGTGCCGTTGATCCCGATCGCACGGCTGACCTTGCCGTCGATGCGCATAGTCTGGCGCGCGATGCGCAGCGTGATGTCATTGCCGGATACGGTCGGAAGAGGCGCGGTGATGCCCGACGACACCGGCTGGGCCCAGGCCGGGAACCATGCGGCCATCGCCGCAGCCGCCCCTCCGCCCAAAGCTCCACTGACGAACCGGCGCCTTTCCATCTGCATATTCTTTCCGACCGTTACTGACTGTTCCTAAAGCTATACGCAGGCGGCACCGCTGCCCCTCAATAAAAATGCCGGACGATGAGGAGATGCCGCCTGAACGAGCAGTCGAACCCTCAACCCTCGGCGCTCGCGGATGTTCCCGCGAGCAATTCCCGGAGCCTGGTCCGCGCTCGATAGAGACGGGTTTCGACCGTTTTCTCGCTGACGCGCAAAATCACCGCGGTTTCGGCCTGGCTGACCTCGTCGACACCGCGGAGGAGCAACACCTCGCGCAAATTCTGTGGCAGCTGGTCGATCGCCCCGCGAACCCTGGCAAGCTCTCGCCTGTCGGTCGCAGCGGAATCGGGCGCAGGACCATCGCTCGCTATGTGATGCGCGCTCTCGAGTGGGAGCGCGCGGGAGAAAAAGGCCCGAACCTTTCGCCGTCGTGCCCAGTCGCGACATTTGTTGAGCGCGATACGCGCGATCCAGGTACGAAAGGGCCGATCGCCATCATAGCGATCAAGCGCAGAAAAACCGGAGACGAAGGTCTCCTGCGTTAAATCCATCGCCTCGTCGGTATCGCCGATCTGCTTTGCGATGAGCCGGTATACGCCCGTTTTGTAACGGCGCAGCAACTCGCGATAGGCGTCCTCGCGGTGCGCGCGCGCAAACGTCGCTAAATCCTGGTCGCTATATTGCGATAGGTCGGCGCTCACCGCGCATCGGCGGTCAGCGCCTTGACCACGCTCTTGTCGAACATTTCCGCTTGATCGGGGTTGAGAACCCCTCGCATCGCGAAGAGATGCTGGAGCGTTTCCTTCTGCAATGTCCCCATCACCTCATGCGTCTCGTCGATCGCCTCGGTGACGCGCGGTCCATAGCCATGTTCGGCTTCGATCGCCTGCGCAAGCCGGACGTTGGCGGCGCGCATCTCGAGTTCGAGCGCCTGGCGGCGACCGGCGAAGTCGGCTTCGATCCGCTCGAGTTTCACTTCCTGCTCCGGGGTCAGGTCGAGTTGACCGTGGAGAAGCGCATGAAGTTCGGTTTCGCTGGCTCTGGGCGCATCGGCCACCAGACGGCCGATGAACACGCCGGCAATCGCGGCGGCGAAAGCAATGAGCCCTAAGAGAAGAAGACGGCGCGACGGCATTGCTACTGCACATCCAGCAAGGTGGAAGGCGCCAATGCGCTAGGCGGACCGAACGGGGTAAGCGGACTTGCCGCGACCGCCGGCTGGGAAATCGCGCTCCCCGCAAAAATACCGCCGCCAAGCGAGACAAAGGCCGCGAGCGCCATCAGGCGGCGCGTCGCAACCGCTTCGCGCCGGCGGATCGCCAATGCACCCATGATGCGATCGTCGAGCGCGTCGAGCGCTGCGGGCAGATCGATCCTGTTCAAAATGCGAAGCTCCTCATCCATCGATCGTCTCTTCAAACCTTTCCATCATTGTACATACGCGCCGAAACGCTTCACCCCTCACACCGGAATATTTGAGGGCCATGCCGATATCCTGCGTATTAGCAGGACAGACACGCAATTGGAGGTGTTCATGTTCAAGTCTCTTCTCCCCTCTGCAGCCGCGGCTTTCGCACTGCTTATCACGCCGGTCGCAGCGAGCGCCCACACCAAGCTCGTCAGCTCGACGCCGGCCGCCAATTCGACCGTTTCGAAGGTCACGTCGGTCAATCTGCAGTTCAACGAAAAGATCGTCGCCTCGACCCTCAAGACCGAGCTGGTCATGACCGGCATGCCCGGCATGGCCAATCATGCACCGATGAAGGTGCCTTACTCGTCGATGATGGGCAAAGAGGGCAAGTCGGCGATGCTGATGCTCAAGCGGCCGCTGACAGCCGGAACCTACAAGGTCACATGGTCGGCGGCGGGCGCTGATACCCACCGCATGGGCAGCGAATTCAGCTTCACCGTAAAGTAAAAGACGGTGGGGGACCCCGTTCTGATCGGCATCAGGTTCGCACTCTATGCGGACCTGATGCTCATCGCCGGTCTTGGTGCGTTCCCGCTTTTTGCGCTGACACGGAGCGAACGCCTTGCGCCGCAGCCGATGATGGCCGCGATCTGGCGCGCAGAACGGTGGCTCTGCACCATCGGGCTCCTCGTCTCCACCCTCGGAATGGGCGTGCTCGCGGCCTCGATGCAGGGCGTGGGCATCCTCTCCCTGGAATTCCAGCCATTCTGGGACCTTGTTCGCGAGACCGACGTCGGCACAGCCTGGGTCTACCGGAGCGCAGCGCTGCTGCTCGCGCTGGCAGTCGCGATCTGGATGGTCCGCTGGCCGACCACTTCGGCCGCCGTACTCGCGGGCGCAGGCTCGGTGGCCGTCGCGAGTCTGGTCTGGTCCGGCCACGCCGGCGCGACCGAAGGCACCGCGGGCACCATCCACCGGATCAGCGATATATTGCATATGATCGCGGCCGCGGTCTGGGTTGGCGCGATCGGCGCCTTTCTTCTCCTGATTTCGCCGCGACGCGTCCGCGACTGGCCGGACGGGCTCGCTGTTGCCGCACGCAGCCTCGATCGATTTTCCCTGGTCGGTACGGTCTGCGTCCTCATCATTGCCGTGACCGGGCTCATCAACAGCCAGCTCATCGTCGGCGCCGAGAACATCGGCCGGTCGCTCGGCTCGCCCTATGGACAATTGCTCCTTGCCAAGCTGGCGCTGTTCGGACTGATGCTGGCCCTCGCCGCCGCCAATCGCTGGCGCCTCACGCCGGCGCTCGCCGCTGCGGTGGCGGGCGGCGATGCCGAAGACATCGATACCGATCCAGACGCTGCGCTCGCGGCCATGCGCAGGAGCCTGATCATCGAAGCGCTGGCCGCCCTCGCCATTCTCGCGCTGGTCGCGTGGTTCGGCACGCTCGAACCATTTGTCGGCGCCGACGCGGCTTGACCGCCGGCACCGCGCCCTGGTCGGGTTCGATCACGCTCGGGGCCGGCTGGGCTTTGATCGATGCCCGCATCGGAACCAGCCGCCCCCATAGCCATCTGGCGCATCAGATCAGCCTCGCGGTCGAACAGGATCTCAAGATTTCCGGCGACGTCGACATGACGGTCCCGGCCGGACAGGCGGTCGTTTTCGCGTCGCATGTTCCGCACCATCTGGGGCCGCAGGGCGCAATGGTGCGGTCTTTCTATCTCGACCCGCTCTTTCGCGCCGGTGCGCGGATGTCGGCCGGATCGGCACCCAGGCTGCTGCCACCGGCGGAAACGGCCGGCCTCGGCGCGATCGCCAATGGTGACATGCGAAGTGCTGGGCCTCCTCCCATCTCGACCGGACGTCCGGAGATCGGATCGATTCGCGCCTGTCCTCGGCGCTCGCGAACCCCGGCGATCTGTCGACCGCCCGCGCGCTCGCCGATGTCGCCTGTCTCTCGCCTTCGCGCCTGCGCGAAATCGTCGGCCGGGACTTCGGCGTGCCGCCAGCGAAATTGTTGCAATGGCTCCAGCTTCAGCGGGCGCTGCGCGCGCTTGTCGGCGGCGGCGGCGGCCTCGCCGACGCGGCCGCGGCGGGCGGCTTTGCCGACCAGTCGCACTTCACCCGCCGCTGTGCGCAATGGCTCGGGGTGACGCCTTCGGCAGGCCTCGCGGCGTTCGCTTTCGAAATCGTCCCCTGAGCGGCGGCACCCGCAGCGCTGCCCCGGCGAAACGTTCAAGACCGGAGCCGTGACCGGCTTCTATGCGGCTTATCCATGCTGGCATCGGCGGCATAACGCAGCGAGTCAAGCAGCAGGGAGGAGTGGAACGATGCCCGAACCCGCAGGCGCTGACCGAAGCTACACGCCGGCGGCCGGCTATCATTTTCTGACGCCGCTCTATGATTTCGGCGTCGCCGTCACAACGCGCGAACGCCTGTGGCGTGACCATCTCGTTCACCATATGGCGCTAGCCAAGGGCGAGATCCTTCTCGATATCGGCTCGGGAACGGGGAATCTCGCGCTGGCGATTGCCCGGCGCACTGACGGCGTGCGCTATCTCGGCATCGACCCCGATGAGGCCGCGACGCGCATTGCCCGAACCAAGACGGCGCAGCTTGATCCCCTGCCTGAGTTTCGCGTCGGCTTTTTCTCGGCGCCAGCGGTCGCGGACTGGCCGCCCCCGTCGACGATCGCAATCTGTCTCGTCCTCCACCAGGTGGGAATGGAGGAAAAGGCCCGGCTGCTGCGCGAGGCCTGGCACAAGCTCGCCCCTGGCGGCGCGCTCTATATCGCCGACTATGGCGAACAGCGCAGCCGCCTGATGCGCTGTCTGTTCCGCTTGACGATCCAGCAGCTCGATGGTGTCCACGATACCCGGCCCAACGCCGATGGCTTGCTGCCAGTCCTCATGCGCGAAGCCGGTTTTGACGATATTCGCGAACTCGAGAATTTTCGGACGCCCACCGGCGCCATCGGCATTCTGCGCGCCAGAAAGCGCGTAGCCTGACGGCACCGCCAAGAAAATCCAAGGGGCAACGGCTTGCCTTGCGTATCGATAGGAGCGGCCTCATTCTGCTGCCGCAACGATGGCCACGGTCGGGAAGCCCGACCGGCAAGCCCGCGCGCGACCTTTCCCGGCCACGCCGAGGCAGCGACAGGAGCGATGGCGGTGCACGATCATCAGGACGCAGGAGAAGGCAGCGACAACACGACCGATCCGGTCTGCGGCATGACGGTCGACCCCGCGACCACGCCGCATGTCGCGACGCATGACGGCGCGCATCATTATTTCTGTAGCGCGGGCTGCCTCGCGAAATTCGAGGCCGACCCAGGGCGCTACATTACCGGGCGTGAGCCGACCGAGGCCAAAGCGGTCGAGGGCGCGATCTGGACCTGTCCGATGCATCCCGAGATCCAGCGCCCAGGGCCCGGAAGCTGTCCGATTTGCGGCATGGCGCTCGAGCCCCTCATGCCCGAGGCGACAAGCGGTCCGAGCGAAGAATATCGCGACATGCGGCGACGCTTCTGGGTCGGGCTCCTGCTCGCCCTTCCGGTTTTCGCGCTCGAGATGGGCGGCCATATGACGGGCCTTCACGAGATCCTCGGCCGCCAGACGAGCAACTGGATCCAGATGCTGCTCGCCACTCCGGTTGTGCTGTGGGCAGGCTGGCCCTTTTTCGAGCGAGCATGGCTCTCGATCCGTAACAAGAGCCTCAACATGTTCACCCTCATCGCGATGGGGACGGGCGTCGCCTGGGGCTACAGCATGATCGCGGCGCTCGCACCGCAGATTTTCCCGGACGCGTTCCGCGCGGCCGACGGGTCGGTCGCGGTCTATTTCGAGGCCGCGGCGGTCATCACGGTGTTGGTCCTGCTCGGACAGGTGCTCGAGCTGAGGGCGCGCGAGACGACAAGCGGAGCGATCCGCGCCCTTCTCGACCTGACGCCCAAGCTCGCGCGGCGCGTCCGGGGCGATGGAAGCGACGAAGAAGTCGCACTCGAGGCAGTTGCCGTCGGCGACGTGCTGCGCATCCGCCCGGGCGAGAAGGTTCCCGTCGACGGGGTCGTGCTCGAAGGCCGCGGCACGGTCGATGAGTCAATGGTCACGGGCGAATCGATGCCGGTCACCAAGGAAGCAGGCGCGGCGCTCATCGGCGGCACGATCAACCAGACCGGCGGGCTGCTGATGCGCAGCGAGAAGGTCGGCCGCGACACGATGCTGGCGCGCATCGTTCAGATGGTCGCCGATGCGCAGCGGAGCCGCGCACCGATCCAGCGGCTTGCCGATACGGTTTCGGGCTGGTTCGTACCCAGCGTCATCGTCGTCGCCGTCATCGCCTTCATCATCTGGTCGCTTGTCGGCCCTTCTCCCGCCATGGCCTATGGCCTGATCGCGGCGGTCTCGGTGCTGATCATCGCCTGCCCGTGCGCGCTCGGCCTTGCGACGCCCATGTCGATCATGGTCGGGGTCGGGCGCGGCGCCGAAGCCGGCGTGCTGATCAAGAATGCCGAAGCCCTCGAACGGATGGAGAAGGTCGATACGCTTGTCGTCGACAAGACTGGAACCCTGACCGAAGGCAGGCCCTCGGTCGTGGCGATCGAGGTCGCGGACGGATTTGATGAGACAGACCTCCTCCGGATCGCCGCCAGCCTCGAGCGCAGCAGCGAGCATCCGCTCGCGGCCGCGATCGTCAAGGCCGCCGAAGATCGGGGCCTCGCGCTCGTCGAGCCGTCGGGGGTCGACCAGCCGGTCGGCAAGGGCATCGTCGGGGCGGTCGACGACAAGGCCATCGTCCTCGGCAACGCCGGCTTCCTCGAAGAATATGATGTCGATCCCGGCGCGCTCGGCGAGGCGGCCGACCGGCTGCGTGCGGACGGCGCGACGGCGATCTACATCGCCGTCAACGGGACGGCGGCCGGCGTCATTGCGATCGCCGACCCGGTCAAGGAGACGACGGGTGCAGCGCTCGCGGCACTGCGCGACGCGGGAATCAGCGTCATCATGCTGACCGGCGACAATCGTGTTACCGCCGAGGCGATCGCCCGGCGGCTCGGCATCACCGATGTTGAGGCTGACGTCCTTCCCGACCAGAAGAGCGCCGTCGTGCAGCGGCTGCGCGAGCAGGGGCGGGTGGTCGCGATGGCGGGCGACGGGGTCAATGACGCCCCTGCGCTCGCCGCCGCCGATGTCGGGATCGCGATGGGTTCGGGAACCGACGTCGCCATCGAAAGCGCGGGCGTCACGCTGTTGCGCGGCGACCTTATGGGTATCGTGCGGGCACGGCACCTCAGCCATGCGACGATGGCGAACATCCGCCAGAATCTCTTTTTCGCCTTTGCCTATAATGTCGCGGGCATTCCGGTGGCGGCGGGCGTGCTCTACCCGGTCTTCGGGCTGCTGCTGTCGCCGATCATCGCCGCCGCCGCGATGGCGCTTTCCTCGGTCAGCGTCATCGCCAATTCGCTGCGCCTGCGGTTCGTGAAAATCTGATCAAAGCACTGCCGCAGCCTTTGGGTCGCGGCGATCACAAAAAGGGAGAATGAGGATGAGAGGTTTCACAATGGCGGCAATCGGGCTGGCGCTGGTCATGGCGATTCCCGCCCATGCTGCCGAGGCTCCGGATTATGAAACGGCGACCGCGACGCTGGCGCAATATAAGCAGGCGATCGAGAAGCGAGACCTGTCGGGCGTCGAAGCGCTGTTTGCGCCTGGCGCTCAGATCTTCGAGTCGGGCGGCATCGAGGGCAATTTTGCGCATTACCGCGACCATCATCTCGCGCCCGAGCTCAAGGCTTTCAAATCTTTCGCATTTCGCGACTATAAAGTCGCGGTGCGCGGCGAAGGCGAGGTCGCGATTGCCACAGAGACCTATTCCTACACGATCGTCCTCCCGAACGGCGAGACCATCGCGCGCGACGGCGTCGCGACGAGCGTCCTCAAATGGATGGGCGACAAATGGCAGATCATCAGCCTGCATAGCTCCTCGCGCAAGCCGAAGGCTTGAGCGCGTTGGCGGCGCGGGATACTGTTCGCGCCGCGGTCAGGACCGTGGGTCATAGAAGGTCGGGTTCGGATGTAACCGCGGCGGGCCTGTCGGCGAATAGGCCCGCAGTTCCAGTTTCGAATTGACGCCAAGTTTGACAAGGATCATGCTTCAACCGTGAAACGCTGGCTTTCCTTCCTGCTGCTTTTCGGAGCCGTACTGGGCCTTTTGGGCCAAGAGGCCGCGTTCGCGTCTGCTCCGGCAATCCCGGCGTCCGGCATGACGATCGCAGCGCCAGCGATGAGCGATGAATGCGCGGAAATGATGGGCATCGACAAATCCGGGGACGGCGTGCCCTGCAAGGGCCTGACGTTCGACTGCATCGCCAAGATGGGCTGTGCGCTCCCGCCCATCGTCGTATCGCCGCCAATGATGATAGCGGCAGCGACTCACGTGCCGGGCTTGCTCGATCCGCTTCCGATCCAGCGACTGGATGGCCGGACATTCGGCCCCGAGCCCGATCCACCGCTAATTCTCGGCTGAATTGCGCGACGCGCGCTGGCCCGTTCCGGCGCGCGTTTCCTGCCTTTTCAACTGAGGAATTCAACATGAAACCGTTTTTTGCCGTTGCCGCGTTCGCGGCAGCAACCCTTGCAGCTCCCGTTTTCGCTCAAGAGCAATCGGGCGGCCATTATGAATGGCAGACCCGCCAGGTGCCGGGACCGAACAAGTCCAATACCAACTCGCGATTCCGCGTCTGGGTCAAAGACAAGCCGGGACAGATGGCACATTGCGACTGCGACATGATGAAGGTGAGTCCGGCTGACTGCATGAAGAAAATGTCCGGCGACCATAAGATGCCCCCACAAGGGTGACGGTCTTTCCTCCCCGGCGTACATCCGCCGGGGAGGCATTCGTCCAGTCCACAACAGGGGGACATCATGCGCCTATTCTTTACGGCAGCCTTGCTCGCGCTGCCCACGGCCCTTCACGCCGAGCCGATGACGCTCGACACGGCGCTTGGGCTGGCAGCGACGCGCGCGCCGGAACTGCAAGCTCGCGAAGCCGGCATCGACGCCGCCCAATCGGCGGCGATCGCCGCCGACCGGCTGCCCGACCCGAAACTCAATATCGTCCTGCAGGACTTCCCGGTGACCGGGCCCGATGCGGGCCGGTTCAATCGCGACGATTTCACGATGCAGGTCATCGGCGTCAGCCAGGATTTTCCGAACCCCGCCAAGCGCCGCGCGCGCGCAACGCGCGCGCAGGCCGATATCGGAATCGCCCGCGCCGACGAGGCGGTCACTGCGCAGGACATCAGGCTCGCGACCGCGCTCGCCTGGGTCGATCTCTTCTACGCCAAGAAGCGCCTCAAGGAACTCGACCTGCTCGATACCGGCCTCGAAGACCTTCAAGCGACGGTGACCGCGCGGCTCGCCAGCGGCGCGGCGCGCCCGGCGCACGCGCTCGAGCCCGACCAGCTTCGCGCCGCGATCGCCGATCGCCGCAGCGCGCTCGCCGCCGAGATCGCCCGAGCCCGCGCACAGCTCGCCCGCTTTACCGGCGACCCCGCCGCCGATACGCTCGGCGATTTGCCGCCGCAGATGATCGACGAGCAAGGATTGCGCGCCGGGATCGACGCCCTGCCAAGGCTACGCGCGCTCGACGCCCGCGCGCTCGCGGCCGATGCCGAGACCGGTCTCGCGCGCGCCGACAAGCGCCCCGACTGGAGCGTCAATGCGGCCTATGGGCGGCGCGAACCCAATTTTGGCGACCTCGTCACGGTCGGGGTTACCGTCGACCTGCCCTTCTTCTCGAAGAAACGGCAGGACCCGAAGATTGCCGCGCGCGCCAGCGAAGCGGCGCGCGCGCGGCTCGACCGCGAGGCGGCCAAGCGCGACATCGCGGCGGCGCTCGACGCCGATCTCGCCGATCACCGCATGCATCATGAGCAGCTCGCCAATGCGCGCACGCGGCTCGTGCCGCTCGCGAAGAAGCGCGCCGAGCTCGATCTTGCAAGTTACGCCGCCGGAAAGCTCGACCTCGGGACCGCACTGCTGTCGACCCTCGCGCTCGCCGAGGCCGAAGTCGATGCGCTGGCGCGCGAAGCCGAGGTCGCGCGCGACGCGATCCGGATCAATTATGTTTATGGGGAGGCAGGTCGATGACCGATGCAACATCAGCGGCGCGTTGGCGCGCCGGAATATTGGCCGCGGTGCTGATCGCGGGCGGCGGCGGTTACTGGCTCGGACAGAGCGGCCAGGGCGATGCGCCAACCGAGGCGGCCGGCAGCGGCGGGCGCAAGATCCTCTATTATTATGATCCGATGTTCCCGAACCAGAAGTTCGACAAGCCCGGCAAGTCGCCCTTCATGGATATGCAGCTCGAGCCCAAATATGCCGACGACGGCAGCGGCATCGCACCGGGCGTGTCGGTCGATCCGGCCGCAAGGCAGAGCCTCGGCATAAGGGTGGTCGCGGCCGAAATGGGAAGCCTCGCGGCGACCTTCGACGTCAACGGCAGTATCGATTTCAACCAGCGCGACGTCGCGATCGTCCAGGCGCGCTCGGGCGGTTTCGTTGAGCGCGTCTATCGTCTCGCGCCGGGCGACGTGATCGGGTCCGGCACGCCAATCGCCGACCTGCAATTGCCCGAATGGGGCAGCGCCCAGACCGAATATCTGAGCGTCAAAAAGCTCGGCAAACCCGACCTCACCGCGGCGGCGCGGCTGCGGCTGCGGCTGATGGGCATGCCCGAAGGCGTGATAACCGAGGTCGACCGGACCGGGCGCACCGGCGGCAGACTGACGGTGCGCGCGCCGATCGGCGGGGTTGTCCAGACGCTCAATGCGCGCGCGGGTGTGACGCTCGCCGCCGGCCAGACCCTTGCCGAAATCTCGGGGCTCGGCACGGTATGGCTCAACGCCGCGCTTCCCGAGGCGCAAGCCGGACTCGTAAAGATCGGCCAGCGGGCGAGCGCGACCCTCACCGCCTTTCCCGGCGAAACATTCACCGGCAGGGTCATCGCCATCCTGCCGACCGCATCGGCCGACAGCCGGACGCTGACGGTGCGCGTCGAGCTCGCCAATCGCGGCGGGCGCCTCCGCCCCGGCATGTTCGCGGTGGTCGCGCTCGGCGGCGACGCCAAGCCTGCGCTGCTGGTGCCGAGCGAAGCGGTGATCCGCACCGGCACGCGCAGCATCGTGATGCTCGAAAAGGGCGACGGACGGTACCATCCCGCCGAGGTGGTCGCCGGACGCGAAGGCGGCGGCAAGACCGAGATATTGCAGGGTCTCGCTCCCGGCGAGAAGGTCGTCGCGTCGGGTCAGTTCCTGCTCGATTCCGAAGCGAGCCTGACCGGCCTCACCGTCCGCCCGCTGGAGGCGGCGCAATGATCGCGAAGATCATTCGCGCCTCGGTCGCGGCGCGCGGACTTGTCGTCGCGGCGGCACTGATCCTCACGTTGCTCGGGATCGCCGCGGTACGCACGACGCCGGTCGATGCCCTGCCCGACCTGTCGGACGTCCAGGTCATCATCCGCACGACTTATGCGGGCCAAGCGCCGCGGATCGTCGAGGACCAGGTCACCTACCCGATCACGACGACGATGCTCTCGGTGCCAGGCGCGCGTGTGGTCCGCGGCTATAGCTTCGTCGGCGACAGCTTCGTCTACGTGCTGTTCGACGACGGCACCGATCCCTATTGGGCGCGTAGCCGCGTGCTCGAATATCTGAGCCAGGTGCAAAGCCGTCTCCCCGAGGACGCACGCGCAAGCCTCGGCCCCGACGCGACCGGGGTCGGCTGGATCTATGAATATGCGCTGGTCGACAAGAGCGGCCGCCACGATCTTGCCGAGCTGCGCAGCCTCCAGGACTGGTTCCTGCGCTTCGAACTCAAGTCGGTTCCCGGCGTCGCCGAGGTCGCGAGCATCGGCGGCATGGTGCGCCAGTATCAGATCATCGTCGATCCGCAGAAGCTTGCCGCCTTCGACGTGACCGCAACCGAGGTGGCAGATGCCCTCAAGCGCGCCAACCAGGAGAGCGGCGGCGGCTCCCTCGAACTCGCCGAGGCCGAATATATCGTCCGCGCGAGCGGCTATCTGAAGTCGCTCGACGACTTCCGTTCGGTCCCCGTCCGCACCGCCGGCGGCGGACTCCCGGTGACGGTCGGCGATGTCGCGACGGTCCAGATCGGCCCCGACACAAGGCGCGGCATCGCCGAACTCAATGGCGAGGGCGAAGTTGCGGGCGGCGTGATCGTCATGCGCGAAGGCAAGAATGCCCGCGAGGTCATCGACGGCGTCCGCGCCAAGCTCGCCGAGCTCAAGCGCAGCCTGCCGCCCGGTGTCGAGATCGTCACCACCTATGATCGCTCGGGGCTGATCGACCGCGCGGTCGACAATCTGACCTCGAAGCTCGTCGAGGAGTTCATCATCGTCGGGCTCGTCTGCGCACTGTTCCTCTGGCACGCCCGGTCGGCGCTGGTCGCGATCCTGACCCTCCCGCTCGGCATCCTCATCGCCTTCATCGTCATGCGGCTGCAGGGGCTCAACGCCAATATATTGTCGCTCGGCGGCATCGCGATCGCGGTCGGCGCGATGGTCGATGCGGCCGTGGTGATGATCGAAAATGCCCACAAGCATCTCGAACATTGGGAACGCGATCATCCTGGCGAGGAGCTGAAAGGCGCCGTGCGCTGGCGCGTCATCACCGACGCCGCCGCAGAGGTCGGTCCGGCGCTGTTCCTCAGCCTCCTCATCATCACCTTCTCCTTCTTGCCGATCTTCACGCTCGAAGGCCAGGAAGGGCGGCTCTTCTCGCCGCTCGCCTTCACCAAAACCTATGCGATGGCGGCCGCCGCGATCCTCTCGATCACGCTCATCCCCGTGCTGATGGGCTGGCTGATCCGCGGAAAGATCCCCGCCGAACAGGCCAATCCGGTCAACCGCTGGCTGACCCGCATCTATCGCCCGGCACTCGACTGGGTGCTCGAACGGCCGAAAAAGGCGCTCCTCATCGCCGGCCTCGTCTTCGCCACCAGCCTCTGGCCGATGACCCAGATCGGCGGCGAGTTCATGCCGCAGATGCATGAGGGCGATCTCCTCTACATGCCCTCAGCGCTTCCCGGCATCTCAGCAGCGCGGGCGTCGAGCCTGCTCCAGCAGACCGATCGGCTGATCAAGACGGTGCCAGAGGTCGAAAGCGTGTTCGGCAAGGCCGGCCGCGCCGACAGTGCGACCGACCCCGCGCCCCTCGAGATGTTCGAGACGACGATCCGCTTCAAGCCGAAGGACCAGTGGCGCCCCGGCATGACCGAGGAGAAGCTGATCGAGGAGCTCGATGCGCGGGTCCGGGTTCCCGGGCTCGCCAATTTCTGGATTCCGCCGATCCGCAACCGGATCGACATGCTTGCGACCGGGATCAAAAGCCCGGTCGGCATCAAGGTCGCGGGCTCGGATCTTGCCGAGATCGACCGCACCGCGAAGCGCATCGAGGGCGTAGTCAGGACCGTCCCCGGCGTCGCCTCGGCGCTGGCCGAGCGCCTGACTGGCGGCCGTTATATCGACGTCGACATCGATCGCGCCGCCGCGGCGCGCTATGGTCTCAACGTCGCCGACGTGCAGGCGATCGTCGCGGGCGCGATCGGCGGCGAGACGATCGGCCAGACGGTCGAGGGGCTCGCGCGCTATCCGATCAGCGTCCGCTATCCACGCGAGCTGCGCGACAGCATCGGCAAGCTCGCGGCCCTTCCGATCCTGACGCCGTCGCGCCAGCAGATCACGCTCGGGACGGTGGCGAGCGTCAAGGTCAGCGACGGGCCGCCGATGCTGCGCAGCGAGAATGGCCGCCCGGTGACCTGGATCTATGTCGACAGCCGCGGCCGCGATTTGCAGGGTCTGGTGCACGACATCCAGCGGGCGATCGCGCGCGATGTCGAGCTGCCCCCCGGCGTCAGCATCTCCTACACCGGGCAGTTCGAGTTCCTCGTTCGTGCGACCGAGCGGATGAAGGTGGTCGTGCCGGTCACGCTCGCGATCATCTTCATCCTGCTCTACCTCACCTTCCGCCGCTGGGACGAGGCGCTGCTCATCATGGCGACCTTGCCCTTTGCACTCACCGGCGGGCTCTGGCTGCTCTATCTGCTCGGTTACAACCAGTCGGTCGCGAGCGCGGTCGGGTTCATCGCTCTCGCCGGCGTCGCCGCCGAGTTCGGGGTCGTCATGCTCATCTACCTCAAGCATGCGCTCGCCGATCGCGGCGATGGCGACATATTGGCCGCGGTTCGCGAGGGCGCGCTGCTTCGCGTCCGGCCGAAGGCGATGACCGTCGCGGTGATCCTCGCGGGCCTGTTCCCGATCCTCGTCGGGACCGGCACCGGCTCCGAAGTGATGAGCCGCATCGCCGCGCCGATGATCGGCGGCATGCTGACCGCGCCGCTGCTCTCGATGCTCATCATTCCCGCCGCCTATCTGCTGATGCGCAGGCGCGCGGCCCATCCCGTTCAACCCGAAGGAGAAATGACATGAAGAATTTGACCGCCATCGCACTGGGCATCGCGCTCAGCGCAGGACTTGCCGGCTGCGGCAAGCAGGGCGAAGCGCCGAAGACCGAAGAAAAGGCCGCGATGGCCGATGACGCCGGAACCATGGCGATGCCCGCCGAAACCAAACATGGCAAGGGCACGGCGACCGTGACCGCAATCGATAGCGCGAAGGGACAGGTCACGCTCGATCATGGCGCGATCGCCGAACTCGAATGGCCGCCGATGACGATGGGCTTCGCCGCAAAGCCCGAGCTGCTGAAGGACATCAAGGTCGGCGACAAGGTCGCGTTCGAGCTCGACTGGAACGGCAAGGCCGGGACGATCACCAAGCTCGACAAGGCGCCGTAAGATCCGCCGGCGCGCGCGGCGAAGCCAGTCGTCGCGCGCGCCAGCCCCTTCCTTCCCCGAACCCGGATGCGTCCGGTCGGATCGATCAATCGGTCTGGAGCGCGAGTTCGGTGCCCGCGATCGCCTCGATCACCCGGCATTCGGCGGCCCGGCCGCCCTCGCAGGAGGTCGCGACTTCGGTCAGCGCCGAGCGCAAGGTTTCGAGCCGCGCGATGCGGATGCCGATATCGGCAAGATGCGCGCGCGCGATCGCCGCGGCCGCGCCGCAATCGCGGTCGGGCTGATCCGAAAGCGCCAGCAGCGAGCGGATTTCGGGGATCGAAAAACCGAGCTGCCGGCCGTGGCGGACGAAGGCGAGCCGCCGAAGGTCGGCCGCATCATAGCTTCGCCGTCCCGAAGCGGTGCGCAGGGCTTCGGGCAGCAGCCCGATCTCTTCATAGAAGCGGATGGTGTTGACCTTGGTCCCGGTCTCCCGGGCAAGGTCGCCGATCGCGAGCCGCTTGGTCATATTATGCTTGATCCTCCAGTGACTGGAGGATGTATAGGCGCGCCCTGTACGAAGTTGAAGGCGGCAAAGCGAAGAGCGCGCCGCCACCATGGAGTGAAGACGCGATGGCGGAGGGATCCGAGAGCGGTGACGGCTGCGGATGCACGGGAGACCCGGTGCGCGCGGAAAAGGACCCCGCCTATCGCCGTGCCCTCTGGATCGTGGTTATCCTAAATCTCGGCTTCGGCGCTATCGAGATCGTCGGCGGATTCATCGCCAACAGCCAGGCGCTGAAGGCCGACTCGCTCGACTTCATCGGCGACGGCACGATCACGCTGGCCGGCCTCGTCGCGATCGGCTGGACGGCGCTCGCCCGCACCCGCATCGCTCTTGCCCAAGGCCTGTTCCTGCTGACGCTCGGGCTCGGCGTCATCGGCGTCGCGCTGTGGCGCGCCCTGACAGCGGTTCCGCCCGAAGCCGAGCTGATGGGCGGCATCGGCTTCGTTGCACTGCTCGTCAATCTCACCTCGGCGGCGGTCCTCTCGCGGTTTCGCGAAGGCGACGCCAATGTCCGCGCTGTTTGGCTGTTCAGCCGCAATGACGCGGTCGCTAATGTCGCGGTAATCATCGCTGCGGGCCTCGTCGCATGGACCGGCCAGGCCTGGCCCGACCTTGCAGTCGCCGCCATCATTGCAGCGCTTTTCCTTCATTCAGCCTATGAGATTCTGCGCAGTGCCCGGACCGAACTGCGCGAATTGTCGACTGTGACCGGGCAATAGGACCGATGCCACCCACTCGCGGCCTTCGCTTCTTGCTGGTCTTGCTTGCCGCCATTGGCAGCCTCGCCGCGCAGGGTGCGCAGGCGCGCAGCGATGCCGATGAAGTCCAGACCGTCTGGCGCCTGCTGGACTATATTGCCGTCGATTATGGCGGGGCCGTCGCGAATGGGGAGGTAACTAGCACAGTCGAATATGCCGAGATGACGGAGTTCGCGGCCACTGTTCGCAAAGGTATCGCCGCTCTCCCGGTATCACCGGCGCGGGCTCGCCTGGTTGCCGAAGCGGGGCAACTCGAAGCGGCGATCGCGTCGAAGACCGAGCCCGGCAAGGTTGCCGGCCAAGCACGCGCACTCGCGGCGGACCTGCTTGCCGCCTATCCGGTGCCTCTCGCCCCGCGCAACGCTCCCGATCCCCGGCGCGGAGCCCAAATCTATCTCGAGAATTGCGCCAGCTGTCACGGGGTACGAGGCGATGGCAACGGACCTCAGGCTAAGGGGCTGGACCCCGCACCCATCGATTTCACCGATGCCGCACGTGCTCGCAAGCGCAGCCTGTTCGCTCTCTACCAGGTCATAGGCCAAGGGCTCGAGGGCACCTCCATGCCCAGCTTTGCCAATTTGCCATCGGACGATCGCTGGGCGGTGGCAGCCTATGCTGGTGGGTTTGCCTTTCGCGACATCGCGGCCGGTCAGAAATTCTGGAACCAGACTCCCGCCGCTCGCGAAATGGTCCCCGACCTGCAGGCCTTGACGAGCCTCAGCCCGGAAGCGCTTGGGCGTATGCTCGACCCCGAGAAGGCTGATGCGCTCACAGCCTATTTGCGCTCCGATCCCAAGGCATTGAGCACCGCCTCGCCCGCAACGCTCGCGGTTGCACGGGCTAAACTGGCGCAAAGCCTGGCCGCCTACCGCAAGGGAAATCGGAGCGAAGCAGCGCGTCTGGCGTTGTCCGCCTATCTTGATGGTTTTGAACCAGTCGAGCCGATTCTGACGACGCGAGATTCGGCCCTTATGGCGCAAATCGAATCCGCGATGTCCGATTACCGCGTCTCCATCACGCGAGGAATGCCGGTCGATGCGGTCGCGGGTAAAGCCGCCGCAGTCGAAGCCCTTTTCACCGACGCAGAAGCCGCTCTGTCTCCAGATGCAGCCAGCGACGCGTCGACCTTTGTCGGGGCGCTGACCATCTTGCTGCGCGAAGGTCTCGAAGCCCTTCTGATCATCGTGGCGATGATCGCCTTCTTGCGAAAAGCTGAACGACCCGACGTCCTGTCCTATGTTCATGGCGGCTGGATCGCCGCCCTGGCGGCCGGCGGCGCAACCTGGGCGGTCGCGACCTATGCGATCTCGATCAGCGGCGCGAACCGCGAGTTGACCGAAGGGTTCGGCTCGCTCTTCGCCGCGGTGGTTCTGGTCTGGGTTGGCATCTGGATGCACGGCAAGTCCCATGCGGAGAGCTGGCAGCGCTATATTCGCGAAGCGATGGGCAAGGCGCTTTCGCGCCGCTCAGCCTGGTTTCTATTCGGGCTCGCCTTCCTGGTGGTCTATCGGGAAGTCTTTGAGACCATCCTGTTTTTCGCGGCGCTTGCCGCGCAAGGAAGCCGCGGCGCAATCGCCGCCGGAGCTGGAACCGCATTGGTAATCCTCGCAGCAATCGCATGGGTCATGCTTCGGTACAGCCGGGTCCTGCCGATCGGGAAATTTTTCGCTTATAGTTCTGCGCTGATCGCGATCCTGGCAGTCATCCTGGCTGGCAAGGGCGCGGGCGCGCTGCAGGAAGCTGGTCTCCTCGGCGTTACGCCGCTCGCCCTTGTTCCCCGGCTCCCGACGCTTGGGGTTTTTCCAACGATGGAATCCCTTTTGCTGCAGTTTTTGTCGTTGACGATTCTCTGGGCTGGTTATCGCTACAACAGCCGAAAGCACCGGCAGAACGAGGCGGCGCATGGATAACGGTGCGGCAATCGTCAGCAAATGCCATCACAAGGAGACGTGTCGGCGTCAGGCATTGCGCGCTCGTAAGGGACTCGATGACTTCGGCAAGACGTCAACGGCCCGAGATTCTGCTTGCCTTTGAAACGGATCGGTTTCGTTTCGCCAAGCAGGCGATGGACCAGCCGTCCGGGTGGCGTGCGCTGGAGCGCGCGCATATCATCGCCCAGCCCTACTTTGCGCCCCATCTGGTCACGGAATGGTGGAGGGCTCTCTTCGCCTTGGTGCTCCGAGATTGGCGCGAGGTGGCGGGTCAGCTTTTCGATGCTCGCCCTGGTCCCCATGGGTTCGCTTACGGGCCGACTGCCTGCGGGAAATAGGGGGCGGGCCCGGGTCAGCGCGTTCTTGCCCATGGCAATTCCATCCGATCTGGCCGCCGCGATGTCATGCGGCGACGATCGGCTTAAGAGCCGGTAAGGGACTTTATGGCTGGTGCAATGATGCGATTGCTGGTGATTGTGGGCGTGCTGCTTTGTACGTTGCAATTCTGCGAGCCCGCGTCCGCCCACACTGCCGATCAAGGCGCCGCCTATTCGCTGGGTCAGGACAGCGATGAGCGACGGCCAAGCGAGCCGGCGAAAAAGGTCGCCCATAGCGGTCACGATCATTGTTGCATTGCATCGGACCAGCACCAAGTCGCCAGCACGGCTCAGCTTGCTCCGGCCAGCGAACCGCCATTTTCAGCGACGGTCGTGCAACGACCGTCGCGGGTGCTGCCTCCCTTGCTCGATCCACCTCTCGCCTGACCCCTTGACGCACTCGCCGCTTTCCCGCGGCGATCTCTCCGATCAATCGAGGATGGATCTTTATGTTCAGGTACGTTGCTGCCCTCGTGGCAGCCACATCGTGCGTCGCAATCGCGCATGCACAGGAGGCCGGCACCGAAAGCCGGCAGATATCAGGCCCGCTCCTGACGCTCGACGAGGCGGTCGCGCTCGCGGGTGGTAGCGCGCCCGCGGCGGAAGCGGCGGCGGCGAATGTCGATGCCGCGAATGCCGCGCGGCGCGTAGCGGGTCTCAGGCCAAACCCCGCTCTCTCGGTCGAAGTCGAGAATTTCGTCGGCACTGGCCCCTATAATGGCGTCAAGGGCGCCGATGTGACGGCCAGCATCGCCATCCCGCTCGAACTCGGCGGCAAGCGGCAAGCCCGGATCGCGGTCGCCGATGCGGCGGCGCTCCGTGCGCAAATCGCACAGGCAATCGCAGAGGCCGACATCCGCTTGCAGGTGACCGAGCTTTATATCCAGGCCTCAGCCGCCGAAGTGCGCGTCGCGATTGCCGAGGACCAATATCGTATTGCCGGGGATACGGCGCGCGCCGCTACCATAAGAGTGCAGGCCGGGCGCGCCTCACCGCTCGAACAGGAACGCGCCGAAGTCGCGCGCCTGACGGCGGAAGCCGAGGCCAAGAAAGCACGCCGGCTCGCCGATGCCGCGCGCGGCAATCTCGCGCGCCGCATCGGCCGCCCGATCGCCGGCCCGCTCGATATCGCGGTGCTCGGCGGACCCGGCGCCGGGACGATGGGGCCACCGCGGCCGACCTCGGCGGCGGGAACGCTCGCGCTGGCGGCGGCCGACGTCGACCTCGCCACCGCCGATGCCGGCGTCGAGCTGGCACGTTCGCAGCGCGTGCCCGATCTCACCGTCGGCCCGGGCATTCGCCGGCTGGAGGCGACCAATGATGTCGCGGCGGTGTTCAGCGTCTCGGTGCCGCTGCCGCTGTTCAACAACGGCCGCGCCGCGGTCGACCAGGCGAATGCCGAACGGCGGCGCGCCGATGCCGAGCGCCGCGTCACCGCGCTCGATGTCGAGCAACAGATCAGCGACGCCGAAGTCGAGGCCGCCAACGCGGCGGCCGCGGCACGCGTGGCCAGCGGCCCCGCTCTGTCCTCCGCGATGGAGGCCGCGCGGATCGCGCGCATCGGCTACCGCGAGGGCAAATTCGGACAGCTCGAACTGCTCGATGCCGAACGGACGCTGACCGAGATGCGCTCCGCGTCGATCGATGCCCTCGCCTCCTATCAACTCGCCAAGGCCCGGTTGGAACGCCTCACGGCTCCCGCGCCGCTCGAAGGAAATTGATCCCATGACCATCACTATAAACCGAAAGCTGCTGCTCGCCGCGACGCTGCCGCTGTTCCTCGCCGCCTGCGGTGGCGGCGAGAGTGCCAAGCCCGCCGACGAGCATGGCGAAGAAGAGGCAGGCCATGCCGACGAGGGCAAGATCACCCTCACCAACGAGCAGATCAAGATCGCCGGGATTGCGCTCGGCCGTCCGACCGTCGGCAACGCCGGTGCGCTGCAACTGCCCGCGACGATCGAAGGCGATCCGCAAGGAACGCAGGCCGTGTCGGCGGCGATCGGCGGGCGCGTCGTCGCGCTCAATCGCAATCTCGGGCAGAGCGTCGGGCGCGGACAGACGCTCGCGATCATCGAAAGCCGCGAGGCCGCGCAGCTCCAGGGCGAGGTGCAGGCGACGCGCGCTCGGCTCGCACTCGCCAACTCCAATCTCGCGCGCGAGGAACGGCTGTTCGCACAGCGCGTGTCGCCCGAGCAGGATGTGATTGCGGCACGCACCGCCGCGACCGAAGCCAGGATCGCCTATCAACTCGCACAGCAGCAGGTATCCGCCGCAGGCGGCGGCGGCGGCCAGCTCAACCGGATTGCCATTACCGCGCCGATTTCGGGCCAGGTAATCGCGCGCAGCGTGGTGCTCGGTCAGACGGTCCCCGCCGATGCAGAACTCTATCGCATCGCCAACCTCTCGAGCGTTTCGCTCTCGCTGAACCTCCAGCCCGCCGACGCCGGTCGTATCCGGCCCGGCGCCACCGTCTCGGTAAGCGCACCCGGACGCCAGGCGACCGGCAAGATCAGCTTCGTCTCGCCCGCGCTCGATCCGGCCACGAAGCTCGTGCCCGCAATCGCGATCCTCGACAATCGCGCCGGCCAATGGCGCGTTGGCGAAGCCGTGACCGCCTCGGTCGCGCTGGCTGCGAGCGGCGGCGACGGCTCGATCAGCGTTCCCGCGACCGCGATCCAGACCGTCGAGGGCAAGAGCGTCGTGTTCGTGCGTACCAAGGACGGGTTCGAGGCTGTCCCCGTGGTGCTCGGCGACCGCGCGGGAGCCAATGTCATCGTCCGCTCCGGGCTCAAGGGCACCGAGCAGATCGCCATCACCAACAGCTTTTCGCTCAAGGCCGAGATCGGCAAGGGCGAAGCAGGCGATGAGGACTAAGCCATGATCGCTCGTATCGTTACCTGGGCGGTCGAGAAGCGCTGGCTTGTCGTCCTGCTCACCGCCATCGCCGCCATAATCGGAGCGACAGCATTGTCGCGCCTGCCGATCGACGCGGTTCCCGACATCACCAACAACCAGATCCAGATCAACGTCCGCGCCCCCGCGCTGTCGCCCGAACTCGTCGAGAAGCAGGTCGCCTTCCCGATCGAGACCGCGCTCGCGGGGATCCCCGGCCTCGATCACACAAGGTCGCTGAGCCGCAACGGCTTCGCGCAGGTCACCGCGGTCTTCGACGATTCGACCGACATTTATTTCGCGCGCCAGCAGGTGGGCGAACGCCTCAACGAGGCAACCGAGAATATGCCCGACGGGGTTCGCCCCGAGATGGGGCCGATCGCGACGGGTCTCGGCGACGTCTATATGTGGACGGTCCGCCTCGCGCACCGCAAGGACGATGCGCACAAGGCCGGCGAGCCCGGCCTGCAACCCGACGGCAGCTATGTGACCCCCGAAGGCGAACGGCTCGTCACCGAGGCCGACAAGTCGACCTATCTTCGCACGACGCAGGACTGGATCGTCACGCCGCTCGTCCGGACGGTTCCCGGCGTCGCGGGCGTCGATGCGATCGGCGGCTATTCGAAGCAGTATCTGGTCGTTCCCGACGTGCAGCGCCTCGCCGCGCTCGACCTCAGCCTCACCGAGCTCGCCGAAGCCCTCGAACGGAACAATAGCGCGGTCGGCGGCGGCGTCGTCGAGCGCAATGGCGAAGGGCTCGCCGTTCGTTCGGACGCGCTGGTCCGCGACACCGCCGAGCTGGCGCGCACCGTCGTCGCAACGCGCGCGGGCGTTCCGATCACGCTCGACCAGGTGGCGACGGTCCGCACCGGCCAGGCGGTTCGCATGGGTTCAGCCTCTGAAAATGGCACCGAAGTCGTCGTCGGCACCGCGGTCATGCGCATCGGCGAGAACAGCCGGACGGTCGCGACCGCGGTCGCAGACCGGCTGAAGGAGGTAAACGCCTCGCTGCCGCCCGATGTCGTTATCGAGCCGGCGCTCGATCGTACCAAGCTCGTCAATTCGACGATCTGGACGGTCGGCAAGAACCTGACCGAGGGTGCGCTGCTCGTCATTGTCGTGCTTTTCCTGCTGCTCGGCAATTTCCGCGCGGCGCTGATCGCGGCGCTCGTCATCCCGATCACAATGCTGCTCACCAGCTTCGGCATGCTGCGCGCCGGCGTCTCGGCGAACCTGATGAGCCTCGGCGCACTCGACTTCGGCCTCATCGTCGATGGCGCCGTCATCATCGTCGAGAATGCGCTGCGGCGCATGGCCGACCTCCAGCATCGCCACGGCCGCATCCTGACCGTCCAAGAGCGTCTCGCAACCGTCGCATCGGCGGCGCGCGAGATGGTGCGCCCGTCAGTCTATGGGCAGGCGATCATCATCCTCGTCTATGTGCCGCTGCTCACGCTCAGCGGGGTCGAGGGCAAGACCTTCATCCCGATGGCGCTGACCGTGATCATCGCCCTCGCTTTCGCCTTCATCCTCTCGCTCACCTTCGTCCCCGCCGCGATCGCCATCTGGCTGTCGAAGCGGGTCGAGGAGAAAGAGGGCCGCATCATGAGCTGGCTGAAGCAACGCTACGAGCCCGGTCTCGACCGCGCTATGAGCAAGCCCAAGGTCACGCTCGGCGCGGGCATCGGGGGGTTCCTTGTTGCGATCCTCGCCTTCTTCTCGCTCGGCCAGGTGTTCCTGCCGCAGCTCGACGAGGGCGATCTCCTGATCCAGGCGTTTCGCGTGCCCTCGACGTCCGTCGAACAGAGCCAGGCCATGCAAGTGCCAATCGAGAAAATGCTCGCAAGGCAGCCCGAAGTCGCGATTGTCTTCTCGAAGACCGGCACGGCGGACCTTGCGTCCGATCCGATGCCGCCCAACGCGACCGACAATTTCGTGATCCTCAAGCCTCGGAAAGAATGGCCGGACCCAAGCCTCCCCAAGGCCGAACTCGTCGAGCGGCTGGAGAAGGAACTGAACAAGATCCCGGGCAATGCCTATGAGATCACTCAGCCGATCCAGATGCGCTTCAACGAGCTGATTGCGGGCGTGCGCGGTGACATTGCGATCAAGGTCTATGGCGACGACTTCGACGCGATGAACGCGACCGCGCAGCAAGTCGCCGCAATCTTGCGGAAGACCGAAGGCGCGAGCGACGTGCGCGTCGAAGAGACCGAAGGTCTCTCGATGCTCGACATTCGGGCGAACCGCGACGCGATGGCGCGGCTCGGCGTCAGCGCGCGTGACGTGCAGGATGTCGTCACCGCAACGATCGGCGGCCGCGAGGCCGGCACGATCTTCGAAGGCGACCGGCGCTTCCCGATCGTCATCCGGCTGTCCGACGCGCAGCGCGCTGACCTGTCGGTGCTCGAACAGGTACAGGTCCCGGTGGCGGGCGGCGCCTTCGTGCCGCTGGCGAGCGTCGCCGATATCCGTATCGTCGAGGGACCGAACCAGATCAGCCGCGAAAACGGGAAGAGGCGCGTCGTCGTACAGGCCAATGTCCGCGGGCGTGCCATCTCCGACGTCGTGGCCGATGCAAAGGCCGGCATCGCGAACGATGTTCGCTTGCCCGCCGGCAGCTATCTCGAATGGGGCGGCCAGTTCGAGAACCTCGCCTCCGCACGCGATCGGCTCCAGCTCGTCGTCCCGGCCTGTTTCGTGCTAATTCTGTTGCTGCTCTATGGCGCGCTTCGATCGTCGCGCGATGCGGCGATCGTATTCACGGGCGTGCCGCTGGCACTGATCGGCGGCGTGCTCGCGCTGTTCCTCCGGGGCATGGATTTCTCCATATCGGCGGCGGTCGGGTTCATCGCGCTGTCGGGCATCGCCGTGCTCAACGGGCTCGTGATGGTGTCCTCGATCCAGGAGCTGATGCGCTCGGGCATGGCGCGGGCCGAAGCCGCAAGGCAAGGCGCGCTCATGCGCCTTCGCCCTGTGGTGATGACCGCACTCGTCGCCAGCCTCGGCTTCGTGCCGATGGCACTTGCGACCGGTGCGGGCGCGGAAGTCCAGAAGCCGCTCGCAACTGTGGTGATCGGCGGGCTGATCTCGGCGACCCTGCTGACGCTCTTCGTACTTCCGACCCTCTATGCCCGCTATGGCAGCCGGGAAGCGGACCTGCGGGAAGATCATTTGCAGTACGACGACAGCCTACCTGCGAGCACCCCCTGATGATCAGCACGACAAGACGCGCGGCGCGCAAGGCTGCGGTTCTTTTGGACCGGCGGGCAACCATGCTGCCCGCTGGCGCCCGGGCGCCGATCCTCGACGACTTCGTGAACATGTTGCCACATTGCCTGGTGATTCACATCGTAAGGGATCAGAATTCTAAAAATCTGGATCCAGGTCCAGCCCGGAACGGATGAGGTGCTCGTCACCGGAAGCGCCCAACGAGCCGGGACGAGCAGTGTCGTACACTGCGGGCATCTTCACGCTTCCGCCGACATCGTCGGTGGAAGCGAGTCGATTATCGCAGACGCGCGCTAGACCTGTCCGATTTCCCCGCGCGTTAGACATTTTGGCCCGGTTCGGCGTACCTATACCGGTTTGAACATCGATCTGCTCCGCAACCGCTTGGTTGGAATGAGTGGGAATCGCTGCCGGAGAATATGACAACGTCCTCTTCCGCCTTGGCCGGGCAGCCATTTCCGAAGGGGTCACGCCGTTGGCGTTCCACTCCAGCAATTTTAACGCATTTCAGCCGATCGGAGGGACCGACGCATCCTGCTGCGCGCTTGCGCCCCGATCCGGTAGTTGCGGCACGCTAAGCGCCAATCCTTTCCTAGAGACACCCGTCGGCTCGCCGTCATCATATTACGCCCTTATTACGCGAGACGAAATGCGCCTCGACGTAACGCGGCATATTACGCCGCCCTTTAGCGTAAGTGGCTGAAATTAGCCGGAAAATTGGAGCGGGCGAAGGGATTCGAACCCTCGACCCCAACCTTGGCAAGGTTGTGCTCTACCCCTGAGCTACGCCCGCTCTGGCGGCTGGAAACCGGTCGGTTCCAGCGGGTGAGGCGGGCGATTAGCACCGGCTTTTTGACTCGGCAACCCCTGAATGCGCTTTTTCTCT
>NZ_DASRYZ010000006.1:0-946366 GCF_035686825.1 Sphingopyxis sp.
CAACTACTGGGCGAACCGCCTCGTCTGCGAAGCCGCCGACCGCGCGATGCAGGTCCATGGCGGCATCGGCTACTCGCGCCATAAACCCTTCGAACATATCTACCGACACCACCGCCGCTATCGCATCACCGAAGGCGCCGAGGAAATACAGATGCGCAAAGTCGCCGCTTTCCTCTTCGGATATATGGGGCCGAGAAAAGAAACGTTGGGGATGCTGTGACGCGGCCCCGCACGCTCTACGACAAGATTTGGGATGCGCATGCCGTTGCCGAGGATGATGGCGAGACGCTTCTCTACATCGATCTGCACCTGCTGCACGAGGTGACCTCGCCGCAGGCCTTCGCCGGGCTCACGTCCGCCGGCCGTGCGGTGCGGCGGCCCGAGCGCGCGCTCGCGCTGTCCGACCATAATGTCCCGACGACGGGACAGAGGGCAGGCCCCGCGGGCGTTGCGGACGCCGAAGCACGCGCGCAGCTCGAAGCGCTGGTCGAGAATACGGGGCGCTTCGGGATCGAGAATTTCCCGATGGGCGATCCGCGCGGCGGCATCGTCCATGTCGTCGGGCCCGAGCAGGGGCGCTCGCAGCCGGGGATGACGATCGTCTGCGGCGACAGCCACACCTCGACCCACGGCGCTTTCGGGGCGCTCGCCTTCGGGATCGGGACGTCGGAGGTCGAACATGTGCTGGCGACGCAGACGATCCGTCAGCGCCGCTCGCGCAACATGCGCGTGACCGTCGACGGCGCGCTGACGCCGCATGTCCACGCCAAGGATCTCGCGCTTCATTTGCTCGGGATGATCGGCGTCGACGGCGCGGGAGGGCATGTCATCGAATATGCGGGCGACGCCGTGCGCGCTCTGTCGATGGAGGCGCGGATGACGCTCTGCAACCTCAGTATCGAGATGGGCGCGCGCGCTGGGCTGGTCGCGCCCGATGCGACGACGCTCGCCTATCTGAAGGGCCGTCCGGCCGCGCCGCGCGGCGAAGCATGGGAGGCGGCCGCGGCGCGCTGGGCGGCGCTGGCCAGCGACGCTGGCGCGGCATTCGACCGCGAACTGAAATTCGATGCGCGGGACGTGCGGCCGATGGTGAGCTGGGGGAACAACCCGTCGCAGGTCGTCGCGATCGACGGTCATATTCCCGATCCCGCGACGCTGGGCGATCCCGACGCGCGTGCCGCTGCGGCGCGGGCGCTCGCCTATATGGACCTGGCCCCCGGCGCGGCGATCGCCGGGCAGCGGCTCGACCGAATCTTCATCGGCAGCTGCACCAACAGCCGGATCGAGGATTTGCGCGTCGCCGCCGACATCGTGCGCGGCCGCCATGTCGCGCCGCACATCCGGGCGATGGTCGTGCCGGGATCGGGGCTGGTCAAAAGACAGGCCGAGGCGGAGGGCATTGCCGACACGCTGCGCGCCGCGGGGTTCGACTGGCGCGAGCCCGGCTGTTCGATGTGCGTCGGGATGAACGCCGACCGGCTCAACCCCGGCGAACGCTGCGCGGCGACCTCGAACCGCAATTTCGAAAATCGCCAGGGGCGCGGCGGACGCACCCATCTGATGAGCCCGGCGCTCGCGGCGGCGAGCGCGATAGCGGGATGTATCGCGTCGCCGGCGATGCTCGACTAGATCGCCGCCTCGAACCGCGCGATCGCGTCGGCGTGGCGCAGCGTGCGGTCGATATCGTCGAGCCCCTCCATCAAGATGCGGCGGTCGCCCGGATCGAAGTCGAAAGCGATCGTTTCGCCCGAGGCGAGGCGGATGCGCTGCGCTTCGAGATCGACCTCGATGGGCGCATATTGCGCCGCCTCGATCTCGCTGCGAAGCCGGGCGCAGTCTTCATCGGGCAAGCGAATCAGCAGCAGGCCGTTCTTGCGCGCATTGCCCGCGAAGATGTCGCCGAAACTCGGCGCGATGACGCAGCGGACCCCGAAGTCGGTGAGCGCCCACACCGCATGTTCGCGCGACGAACCGCAACCGAAATTGCGGTCGGCGACCAGAATCCGCGCATCGCGGCAGGCGGGCCGGTTGAGGATGAAATCCGCGCGTTCGCGGCCGTCCGTATCATAGCGCAACGCGCGGAACAGATGGCGGCCGAGCCCCGAACGCGTCAGCGCCTTCATATATTCGGCGGGAATGATCATGTCGGTGTCGACATTGGTGAGCGGCAAGGGCGCCGCGACCGCTTTCACCCGGATGAATTTTTGCACATCGCCTCCATTAACTTAGTATGCTAAGTATATTGATAAGCGAATCTTGTCCAACATTATCGCGGGGTTGGAACGGCGACGGGGCGGGAAGCGACGACGAAGATGGTTGCCGCGCGAACCTTCGCGTCCTAAGATTCAACCCGGCGCGGGGCGGGCACCCGACGCTGCGACAGGGGAGCAGGATTTTGGTCAAGAAAACAAAAGATTACCGGCATCCGGCCGAATATTATACCGATCCTGAAAACAGCATCGGCTACCTCGCGCGCGTCGTCTTCCGCTCCTTTTCGCGGTTGCTCGAACGCCGCACGCTGACGCACGACGTTTCGGCGGGGCAGTGGCGTTTCCTGCGCCAGCTGTGGCGCGAGGACGGGATTACCCAGCGCGAACTCAGCGAACGCGTCGGGATGCGCGAGCCGACCACCGTCGTCGCGCTGAAAGGGCTGGAAAAGGCGGGGCTGATCACGCGCAAGAAGACCGCCGACGACCGGCGCAAGACCTTCATCCATCTGACCCCGCACGCCAAGAAGCTCGAATTGATCCTCGCGCCGATGAACGCCGAGATTCACGAGATCGCCACCAAGGGCATGAGCGACGAGGAGGTCGAGGTGTTGCAGGGGCTGATGCGCCGCGTGATCGACAATCTCGCCGATGAAACGCGCAAGCTCGCGGTGCTTTCGGACATCAAGGCCTGACCGCTTGATCTTGCCGCGACCGGACAATAAGTTAGTATTCTAATCATATTGTCCGGGAGGAAAAATGACCAGCATCGCCGTCATCGTCGGGAGCATTCGCGAGGGATCCTATAACCGCGCGTTGGGCGAACTCGCCGCCGCCAGCCTCGAAGCGCAGGGCGCAAGCGTCACGCGCGTCGATCTCGCGACGTTCGACCTGCCGCTCTATTCGGCCGCGCTCGAGGCCGGTACCTTCCCGCCCGATGCGCTGAAACTCAAAACGCTGTTCGCCGCGCAAGACGGCCTGTTGTTCGTGTCGCCCGAATATAATGGTTCGCTTCCGCCGCTGCTCAAGAATGCGATCGACTGGGCGTCGCGGCCGACCGGCGACGAGAGCCTTGTCGCGCTCTCCGCCTATCGCGGCAAGGCGGCGGCGATCATGTCGGCGTCGATCAGCCCGTTCGGGGGGCTGCGCGGGCTGATGCATCTGCGCCAGATCCTGTCGACGATCCAGATGCTGGTGATCCCCGAACAGGTGCTCGTGCCGAATGCGCACGCGGCCTTTGCCGAGGACGGCAGTCTGAAGGAGCCGTTGCCCGCGTCGCTGGTGGATATGACCGCCGCGCGGCTGGTCGCGGTTGCGAAGGCGCTTGCAGCTTAGCGGTTGCGCGAAGTGGCCGGCGCGCGCACGATATTGTCGCCCCAATCGGCTTCAAGCGCTGCGAGCAGCGCGTCGAACTTGTCCTGCCCCAGCCGGTCGGCGATCTGCGCGGTGAGCGCGTCCATTGATCGCTGCGCATCCTTGCGCATGCGCGCGCCAAGGTCGGTCAGCGAGACGATCATGTGGCGGCGATCGTCGGGATCGACGTCGAGCCGAACGATGCCGAGCTTTACCATCTGGTTGATCGTGCTGTGGATCGCCTGCCGCGACACGCCGAGATTGCGCGCGATGTCCGACGGGCGCACGACGCCGCTGACGATATTGGTCATGATCATCGACTGCGGGCGATTGACGTCGGGCCAGCCATGATCGTGAAGCCGCGCCTGCAGTCCTTCGTCGAGCCAGCAGAAGCGTTGAAAAAGCGCGATGATAAGCTGGTTTGTGCGCATATGACGCTATGCTGTGCCCCTGTTGCCGGCGGGGTGCCGACGCGATCACGCTAGAAGAGCGATGCGGGCGAAGCAAGGCTGGCTGGCGTTGCAAAGGCAAAATACTTAGTATACTACCTATTGTAACGACAAGGGAGAGAGGGCCGCATGGACGGGTTGATGCAGAATGTGCCGCTGACGGTCGACCGGATCATCGACCATGCGGCGAACTGGCATGGCGCGCGCGAGGTGGTGTCGCGCGATGCCGAGGGACGCGTCACCCGCTCGACCTATGCCGACATTCATGCCGATGCGAAGCGCGTGTCGAATGCGCTCGCCGCCGAAGGGATCAAGCCCGGCGACCGCGTTGCGACGATGGCGTGGAACGGATCGCGGCACCTCGCGGCATGGTATGGCGCGGCGGGCATGGGCGCGGTGCTCCACACGCTCAACCCGCGGCTGTTCCTCGAACAGATCGCCTATATCGCGAACCATGCCGGCGACCGGCTTCTGATCGCCGACCCGGCGACCGCCGATCTGGTGGAAGAGTTGCTGCCACTAGTCCCGTCGATCGAGAAGGTGATCTTCTTTTGCGACCGCGCTTCGCTCCCCGACACCAGCTTTCCGGCGGCCGCGTTCGACGATTGGATCGCCGGCCAGCCCGCCGAATATGATTGGGGCGGCTTCGACGAGAATGCCGCGTGCGGGCTGTGCTACACCAGCGGCACGACGGGCAATCCGAAGGGCGTGCTTTATTCGCACCGCTCCAACTATATCCACGCGCTGATGACGCTCCAGCGCGATGCGCTCGCCTTGTCGGCGCGCGATACGGTGCTCCTCGTTGTGCCGATGTATCACGCCAATGCGTGGGGCGTCGTCTATTCGGCGCCGGCGGTCGGCGCGAAGCTCGTGCTGCCCGGGCAGCGGATGGACGGCGAATCGATCTATAATCTGATCGAAGAGGAAGGCGTGACTTACTCTGCCGCGGTGCCGACGGTGTGGCAGATGCTGCTCACCTATATGCAGGAGAATGGGAAGCGTTTCACGACGCTCGAGCGCGTGACGATCGGCGGTTCGGCGTGCCCCGAATCGATCATCCGCGCCTTTCGCGACGATTATGGCGTCGATGTCATCCAGGGCTGGGGCATGACCGAGACCTCGCCGCTCGGCACGGTGTCGGTGCCCAATGCGTCGGTCGACGCGAAATCCGATGACGAGCAGATGGCGTATAAGCTGAAGCAGGGGCGGCTGCTCTGCGGGCTCGAAATGAAGCTGATAGACGATGCCGGCAATCGCCTGCCGCACGACGGCAAGACCCCCGGGCGGCTGATGATCAAGGGGCCGACGATCGCGGGCGCCTATTATGGCGGCGAGGGTGGCGAGGTGCTCGACGACGAGGGCTTTTTCGACACCGGCGACGTCAGCACGATCGACGCCGAAGGCTATATGCAGATCACCGACCGCGCCAAGGATGTCGTGAAGTCGGGCGGCGAGTGGATCAGCTCGATCGAGATCGAGAATATCGCGATGGGGCACGAGGCGGTCGCCAACGCCGCGGTCGTCGGTATCGCGCATCCCAAATGGGACGAGCGGCCGATCCTTCTCTGTCAGCTCAAGCCTGGCTGCGCAGCCTCGGCCGACGATCTGAAATCCTTTCTCGACGGCAAGATCGCGCGCTGGTGGATGCCCGACGACGTGCTGTTCGTCGATGAAATCCCGCTCGGCCCGACGGGCAAGATCGACAAGAAGGCGATCCGTGCGGGGCTGGAGGGGTATAAATTGCCTTTCGAAGTCATCCGCTGACACAATCGACAATTAGGAGAGACGATGATGGACCCGAATGGGATCGAAGGATTGGACGCGCAATTTATCGGGCGCGTGTCGCCGACCGCGCCGCGCATTCAGGCGGGCGGGCGTCCGTGCCAGGGCATCTACTGGACCGAAAGCGGCAAGCGGCCGAAGGTCGCGATCATCGCGACGCATTACAACGTCGATTTCTCCGAACATTATATCGCGCCTTATTTCGCGCGCCAGGGCTTCGGCTTCCTCGGCTGGAACACGCGCTATCGCGGGGTCGAGGATCAGTTCCTGCTCGAACATGCGGTGCTCGATATCGGCGTCGGCATGAAGTGGCTGAAAGAGGAAGCGGGTGTCGAGCAGATCGTCATCCTCGGCAATTCGGGCGGCGGCTCGCTGATGGGCGCCTATCAGGCCGAGGCGATCGCGCCGACCTTGACCGACCGCCTGCCGTCGGTCGGGCAGGATGCGATCGCGCAACTCGTCAAAGGCGACCTCTATATCAGCTTCAACGCGCATCAGGGGCGTCCCGAAGTGCTCACCGACTGGATGGATGCGTCGGTGATCGACGAGAATGATCCGGTCGCCACCGACCCCGAACTCGACCCGTTCAACCCCGACAACGGTCCGCCCTATTCGGAAGATTTCATCGCCAAATATCGTGCCGCCCAGCGCGCGCGCAACCAGCGGATCACCGATTGGGCGAAGGCCGAACTGAAGCGCCTCAACGAGGCCGGCATCCCCGACCGTATCTTCCCGATGTTTCGCTGCTGGGGCGATATCCGCTGCGTCGACCCCGCGATCGACCCGTCGGATCGCAAGCCCAATTGGTGCTATCGCGGCGATCCCGCCATCGCCAACCGCACGCCGAGCATCGGGCGCGCGAATACGATCAAGACCTGGCTCAACATGTGGAGCCTCGAAACCTCGCCGTGCCAGGGGCAGCCGCACCTCGCCAAGCACGACACGCCCGCGCTGGTCGTGCAGGGCACCGCCGACACCGGCGTTTTTCCGAGCGACGCGCGCAAGATCTTCGATTTCCTTGGGAGCGGTGACAAGAAGCTCGAACTCATCCCCGGCGCGCATTATTTCGAGGACTCGATCGAAGAGCGCCAGAATGCCGCCGACCTTGTCGGCGCATGGATTCGGGAGAAGCTGTGAGGTGGCGACAGACGCCGACATCGTCGCGGACCTGCGCGCCGCCGGGCTGGTGGGCGAGGGCGATGTCGTCCTCGAACCGCTGACCGGCGGCGTGTCGTGCGACGTGTGGAAGGTTGAGACGCCGTCCGGGCCGATCGTCGTCAAGCGCCCGCTGCCGCAGCTTCGCGTCGCCGCCGAATGGCATGCGCCGGTCGAGCGCGGGACGAGCGAGGTGCGCTGGCTGCGGCGGGCCCGGGGCGTGGACGCGCGCATCGCACCCGAAGTGCTCGCCGAACTGCCCGGCCATGCTTTCGCGATGCGCTTTCTTCCCGGTTGCCCTGTGTGGAAGGATGAGCTGATGGCGGGGCGCGTCGACCGCGCTTTCGCTGCACAGGTCGGGACCGGCATCGCCGCGGTCCACGCCGAGACCGCGCACAAGGACGGCGACCGCGCCGATTTTCCCAACGACGAGATGTTCCGCGCGCTGCGCGTCGATCCCTTCCTGCTCTACGTTGCGCAGCACGACGCCGAACTCGCGCCCGCGCTGACCGCGCTCGCTGCCGACCTGTCGGGGCGCAAGATCGCGCTCGTCCATGGCGACGTCAGCCCCAAGAATATCCTCGTCAGCGGCGATGGCCCGGTGTTCCTCGACGCCGAATGCGCCGTCTATGGCGACCCGGCTTTCGATCTGGCCTTCTGCACGACGCACCTGTTGCTGAAAGCGGTGTGGTCGGGCGATGCCCGAATGAACGAGGCGGCGACTGCGCTCGTTGTCGCCTATCGCGCCGGTATCGATTGGGAGGATGCCGACGGTCTGCTGCTCCGCACGGGCAAGCTCACCGCGACGCTGCTCCTCGCGCGCGTCGAGGGCAAATCGCCCGCACCCTATCTTACCGACCCCGAACACAAGCGCATCGTGCGCGATCAGGCGCGCGTGCTCATCCTCGCGCCGCAACCGATCGACGCGCTCGTCGCCAACTGGAAAAGGAAGTTTGCATGACCTCGCGTATCGCCTCCGTCACCGGCCGCCAGCTTTGGGATTCGCGCGGCCGGCCCACCGTCGAGGCCGAGGTCGTGCTCGAATCGGGCGCGGTCGGGCGTGCGATCGCGCCTGCCGGCGCCTCGCGCGGCGCGCATGAGGCGATCGACCTGCGCGATGGCGGCGAAGCGTTCGGCGGCTTCGGTGTCAACCGCGCGGTCGCGGGGATCGGGTCGGAGATTGCGGGCGCGATCGCCGGGATGGACGCGCGCGATCAGGCGGCGGTCGACGCGGCGCTGTGCGACCTCGACGGTTCGCCGAACAAGGCGCGGCTCGGCGCGAACGCCATCGTCGCGGTGTCGATGGCGGTGCTTCATGCCGCCGCTGCCGATGCGCGCGAGCCGCTGTGGCGCTATCTCGCGGGCGGGCGCAAGGTGCGCGTCCCGCTACCCGAGATCCAGATTTTCGGCGGCGGAGCGCACGCGGGACGGCGCACCGACGTGCAGGATTTCATGGTGATGTGCCCGAAAGCGGGCAGCTTTCGCCGCGCACTCGAGATCACCGACGATGTCTATCGCGCCGCGGGCAGGCTGATGGAGGCGAAGGGACCGCTGTCGGGCGTCGCCGACGAGGGCGGCTGGTGGCCCAACTTCGCGTCGAACGAAGACGCGCTCGATACGCTGACCAAGGCGATCGAGGCGAGCGGGCACCGCGCGGGCGAGGAGGTGTTTATCTCGCTCGACATCGCCGCGAACGAGCTCGGCGATGCGGGCGGCTATGATCTCGCGCTCGACGACGGACGGCTGTCGGGCGAGGAAATGGCGGCGCGGATCGTCGAATGGGCGAAACGCTATCCGATCCTATCGATCGAGGACCCCGCCGGGCAGGACGACTGGACGACGATGGCGGCGGTGACCGCGGCGATCGGCGATACGGTCCAGATCATCGGCGACGATGTGCTCGTCACCAATGCCGAACGCGTCGCCCGCGCGGGCGAGGCGGCGGTGTGCAACGCGGCGCTGATCAAGGTCAATCAGGTCGGCACAGTTACCGAGGCGAAGGCGGCGCTCGATGCGGCGGTGGCGCGCGGCTGGGGGGCGATCGTCTCGGCGCGTTCGGGCGAGAGCGAGGACGTCACCATCGCGCATCTCGCGACCGGCTGGGACGCGGGGCAATTGAAGGTCGGCAGCTTCACGCGGTCGGAACGCATGGCGAAGTGGAACGAGATGCTGCGGATCGAGGAAGCGATGGGTGCCGATGCCGAATTCGCGGGCTTTTCGGCCTTCGCGGGTTCGATCGGCCGGGTCGCGGCATGATCGTCCTCCACGCCCGCCCGAGCCCGGGTTTCCGCGAAGCGGTCGATGCGATCTTCGGACCCGGCGTGGTCGTCCATGTCGATGAAGCCGCGCCGCTCGACGCGGTAGCGCCCGACATCACCGCGCTGCTTCATGTGCTGACTCCGGTGACGGGCGATTTCATCGCTTCGGCGCCGAAACTGAAGCTGATCCAGAAACTCGGCGTCGGGGTGAACACCATCGCGCTCGACGCTGCCCGCGGGCATAAGGTCGCGGTGTGCAACATGCCCGGCACCAACAGCCAGGCGGTCGCCGAAATGGCGCTGTCGCTGATGATGGCGGTGCTGCGGCGGACCTGCTTCTTCGACGCCCGCACGCGCGGAGGCGAAGGGTGGACTGCCGATCCGTCCGAGCTGGACAGTGTTGGCGAGATCGGCGGTCGCACGGTCGGTCTTGTCGGCTTCGGCAATTCGGCACAACTGCTGGCGCCGGTGCTAGCGGCGCTGGGGGCAAAGGTCGTGTATACCGCGCGCGGTGCGCGCGAAGTGCCATATGAATATTGGCCGCTCGACCGGCTGCTCGCCAAAAGCGACATCGTCTCGCTGCACATCCCGCTCACCGATGAAACCCGGTCGTCGATCGACCCCTTCGCGATGAAGAAGGGCGCGGTGCTCGTGAACACCGCGCGCGGCGAACTCGTCGATCAGGCGCGGCTGGTCGAGGCGCTGACCTCGGGCCACTTGCGCGGCGCGGGGCTCGACGTCTTCGCCGAAGAACCGCTGTCGCGCGGCAACCCGTTGCTCGGGCTGCCGAATGCGGTGCTCGCGCCGCATATCGCGTGGCTCACCCCCGAAACGCTCGTGCGCAGTCTGACCGTCGCGCATGAAAATTGCCGCCGCCTTGCCGCGGGCGAAACCCTTCTTCATCAGGTGGTCTAATGTCGCTTCCTATCGTCCTCATAACCGGCCAGCTTTTGACCGACGCCGTCTGGCAGCCGCTGCTTGACGCCTGGCCTGACCGCGAAATCATCGTTGCCGACAACCGGAGCGACGACACGATCGCTGGCTTCGCGCAGCGCCTGCTCGACAACGCCCCGCCGAAGTTCGTGCTGGTGGGTCACGCGATGGGCGGCTTCGTCGCTTTCGAGGTGATGCGCCGGGCGCCCGAGCGCGTCGCGAAGCTTGCCTTGATTTCGACGCTCGCCTCGGCCGACGGTCCGGCGCAGACCGCGCGGCGGCAGGGCTATATCGACCTTGTCGAGAGCGGCAATTTCGATCAGGTCGTCGAGGAACGCCTCCCGATCCTGTTTCCCGAGCAGAAGCGTGGCGACGCCCGCCTGCTCGGCATCGCGCGGGCGATGGCGGCGGACACCGGCGCCGATACCTTTCTCGCGCAGCAACGCGCGATCATGGCGCGCATCGACAGCCGCCCGCGGTTGGGTGAGATCGCGGTGCCGACCTTGCTGATCTGGGGCGAGAAGGACGGGATCACCAGCCGCGCGCATCATGACGAGATTGCGGAGGCGATTCCGGGCGCGCGGTTGGAGGTGATCGCGGGCGCCGGGCATCTGCCCACGGTCGAGGCGCCCGAGGCGGTGGTGCCGTTGCTGACGGCGTTCATCGACGAATAATTGGCATAAACAAAATTCCGTTCGCCCTGAGCTTGTCGAAGGGCCGTCCTTCTTTCAGCGACAGAAGGAAGAACGGTGCTTCGACAAGCTCAGCACGAACGGATTTGGGCTTAGGATATTATTTCAGTTCCGCCCGCACCAGCGCGGTCCCGTCGACCATCGCCTTCAGCTTGGCCTGCGAATGCTCGCGGCTGTGATATTTCATACCGCAGTCGGGCGCGATCCACAGGCGTTCGGCATCGACATAGCGCAGCGCCTCGCGGATGCGGTCCGCGACGACTTCGGGGGTCTCAACCTCCGGAATCGACAGGTCGAGCACGCCGTACATGATCGTCTTGGTCGGCAGCTCGGCGAGGATCGAGGGGTCGAGCCCCGGTTGCGCCGCTTCGACCGAGATCACGTCGATCGCCGAGGCTTCGAGTTCGGCGAGGAAATCATAAGCCTTGGGTTTCGGCCCCGTCGCCCCCGCGCCGTGATGCACCATCGCGTAACCGAAGCAGATGTGCAGCGCGGTCGTCCCGCCGACGCCGTCCAATGCGCGATTGATCGCCTCGATCGCATAGCTGTTCGCCTCGGCGGCGCGTGCCTGCAGATAGGGTTCGTCGAGCTGGACGACGTCGACTCCGGCGGCGAACAGGTCCTTCACCTCGGCATTGACCGCGTCGGCATAATCCATCGCGAGCGCGCGCGCGTCGGGATAATAGCCATTTTCGGCCTGCTGCGTCATCGTGAAGGGACCGGGCAGGGTAAGCTTCACCGGCTTGGTCGAATGACGGCGCAGGAACGCCGCATCCTGCGCCTCGATCGGCGCAACGCGGCGGATCGGGCCCGAGACGAGCGGCACCGGATTCGCGTTGCCGGTCCGGTCGATCGCCGTGCCATGTTTCTCGCGGTCAATCCCCGACAGCGCGGTCGCAAGGCGGTTCGAATAGCTTTCACGCCGCATCTCGCCGTCGCCGACGATGTCGATGCCGAGCTCCTCCTGATCGCGGATCGCCATCAAGGTCGCGGCCTCCTGCGCGTCGGCGAGCCAGGGTTCGGGAATGCGCCACAGCGTCTCGGCACGCACGCGCGGGGGCAGGCTGGCCTTCAGCGCCAAGCGGTCGATCAGCCAGTCAGGCTGGGGGTAGCTTCCGACGATCGTCGTCGGCAATATGGGGTGGTCGAACAAGGCCAATCCTCTCGATTTTTGGGCTGGCCAAACATTTGCTTAGTATTCTATCTAATTCAAGTCGAAACGACGGTTGGGAGAGCAAAATGATCGATCTGGAGGCCATCCGGACGCTGGCGGACATTCCGGCGGCACAGGCGAAAATGCGGGGACAGGCGACCGCGGTGAAATTCGGAGGCCGCGAGACGAGCTTCGCGCAGCTCGATGCGCGGTCGAACCGCGTGGCGCACGCGCTGGCCGCTTCGGGCATTGTGCCCGGCGACCGCGTATCGGCGCTGACCAAGAACCACGATGGCTGGTATCCGCTCTTCTTCGGCACCGCGCGCGCGCGCGCCTGTTTCGCGCCGATCAACTGCCGTCTCGCGCCCGCCGAGATCGGCTTCATCCTCGGCGATGCCGGGCCGAAGCTGCTCTTCGTCGGCGAGGATTTCTTCGATTGCGCGCTCGCCGCGGTCGCCGGCCTCGCGGCTCCGCCGCGCCTCATCGCGCTTTATGGCGAGCATCCGGCGTTCGAGCCGTTCGACGCCTGGCTCGGCGATGCCTCCGAAGCGTCGCTCGCCGACCCGCCTGAGCTCACCGACGATGTGCTCCAGCTCTACACCAGCGGCACGACCGGCTTGCCTAAGGGCGTCGTGCTGACGAATGCCAATTACCGCACCTTCCTCGAAGCCGCGACCGAGGTCGACGGCTTCGCCTATGGCGAGGACGAAACGGTTATGATCGTCATGCCGCTGTTCCACGTCGCGGGCACGAACGTTAGTTTCTCGGGGCTCGCGCAAGGCGGACGGCTGGTGCTGGTGAAGGATTTTACAGCTCCCGACGCGGTGCGGATGTTGCGCGAGGAAGATGTCGCGCACGCCTTCCTCGCCCCCGCGATGATCCAGATGATGCTGCTCCAGCCCGGCGCGAACGACGGCGCCTATCCGGCGCTCAAGTCGATCGCCTATGGCGCCTCGCCGATCGCCGAGGATGTGCTGCGCCGCGCGCGCGCGACCTTCGGCTGCGATTTCGTGCAATTCTACGGCATGACCGAGTCCGCCGGCGGTGGCTCCTATCTCTCGCCCGCCGCGCACGATCTGCCGGGCAAGCTTACTTCGTGCGGCAAACCGTGGCCGGGCGCCGCGATGGCTATCCTCGATGGCGAGGGGCGCGAACTCGGCGAGGGCGAGATCGGCGAGATCGCGATCCGCGGCGGCATCGTGATGAAGCAATATTGGAACCGCGCCGCGGCGACCGAAGAGACGCTCGCGGGCGGCTGGCTCCACACCGGCGACGTCGGCTATCGCGACGCCGATGGTTTCTATTACGTCCACGATCGCATCAAGGACATGATCGTGTCGGGGGGCGAGAATGTCTATCCGGCCGAGGTCGAAAGCGCGATCATGGGCTGCCCCGGCGTCGCCGACGTCGCGGTGATCGGAGTGCCCGACGACAAATGGGGCGAGGGCGTGAAGGCGCTGATCGTCCCCGCCGCGGGTGCGTCGCTCGACCCCGCCGACGTGATCGCCTGGGCGCGCGAGCGGATCGCGGCGTATAAGGTTCCCAAAAGCATCGAGTTCATCGACGCGCTGCCGCGCAATCCGTCGGGCAAGGTGCTTCGCCGCGAACTCCGCGCGCCCTATTGGGAAGGGCGCGACCGCGCGGTGGGGTAGAACGTCCGCGTTGGGGGTTCCCAACCTTCGTCATCCCGGACTTGATCCGGGATCCATTCCTCCGGCGCTGGCGTGAATGGATCCCGGATCAAGTCCGGGATGACGATGAAGGGCACGGCGGCTTCTGGCCCAAAAATGCCATTTTCGCCCTCCAAAAAGAACCCGGCCAAAGGCCGGGTCCAGGAGGAGTTCCCAGTGGTGTCTTCGGGAATGTCTATTCGGCGGGCACCGGGGTCCGGCCGACGATGAAGCCTTCGCGTTTCGTGCCGTCGGCCTGCACCGGATCGTGCGCGACGTCGCGCTCGTCGAAGATCTTGGTCCACGCCGCGAATTCGAGGCAGACGCCGTCGGGGTCGAAGAAATAGACCGAGCGCACGAACACGCCGGGGTGCATTTCGGCCGACGATTGCGTCGGGCTGTCGTCGTGGTTCAGCACGGGCGTCACCTCGATGCCCTTCTCGATCAGCCGGTTGTAATAATCGTCGAACTTGTCGGCGCGAACGTTGATCGCGATATGGTTCATCGACCCGTGCGCCGACACGAAGCTGCCCTTCGTCGGCAGCGCGGCGGGCGCCGAGATGCCCGGAACCGCTTCGGGGGCGTCGGGGAACCAGAAGAAGGCGAGGCTGTCGCCATTGCCGATGTCGAAGAAGAAATGCTGGCCGCGCCCGCCGGGCAGGTCGATCGTCTTGGTGAGTGGCATGCCGAGCTTGTCGCGGTAGAATTCGACCGTCTTCGCCATATCCTTGCACACGAGCGCGAGGTGGTTGACCCCGCAAAATTCGAATTCGCTATTTTCTGCAGCCATCATCCGTCTCCTTAGTTTGCGGCGGCGCTGGGGCGGCTCTTCGTCCGCTCGAACCAGCCGAGAATATTCGTGTTGGCGGGGTCGATCGGCTGGCCGACCGAGGCGCCGAAATCGAGGAATGCGAACAGCATGATGTCGGCGAGCGTGAAAGCGTCGCCCGCGATGAATTCGCGCCCGGCGATCTGCGCGTCGAGCCAGCTTATCCCGTCCTGCGCGGTCGCTTTCAGCCCTTCGGCCGCTTCGGGCAGGCAGCGCAGCCGCGCTTCGAACAAAGGCAGCCCTTCGGAGAAGCGGAAGCCGTTGGTCAGCGGCTCGCAAATCTTGAGGTCGATGCGGCGTGCCCACATGCGGGTATTTGCGCGTTCCTCGGGCGTCGAGCCGATCAGCGTGGGTTCGGGAAAGCGTTCGTCGAGATATTCGCAGATCGCGGTGATTTCGCAGAGAAAGCTGCCGTCGTCGAGTTCGAGCGCGGGCGTCTGGCCGGCGGGGTTCACATCGACATTATAGGGCGCACGCCGGTTCTCGCCGCCGCGCAGGTCGACGGTGACCTCGGGGATCTCGATACCCTTTTCGGCCATGAACAGCTTCACGACGCGCGGGTTGGGGCCGACGCTATTATAGAATTTCATCCTGTCCTCTCACCGAGTCTTTTATCATTTTCGCGATCAATCGTCAATTAAGTTGACGATTATGAAGTTGCAGCCCCGAACGCGGCCAGCGGACGCGATACAGCGTCCCCGTCGTCGACGCCGTAATATAGGCATCGCGGTGATCGGCGCCGCCGAAGGCGATGTTGGTGATACCGACATCGGGGAGCGGGACGAACTCCGATCCGCCGCCATCGGGGTCGAAGATCGTGATCCCGCCTTCGACCATCGTGCCGACGCAGATGCGGCCGCTTTGCTCGACCGCGAGGCTGTCGAGCAGGCGAAAGGCGGGCGGCGTGCCGACCAAACGGCCGGGCGCCCACGGCGGCGGCGGGGCGAGTTCGCCCGGCGCGACGATGTCCATCGCCCAGACGCGCGCGGTCATCGTCTCGCTGACATAGAGCGTCGTGCCGTCGGGCGACAGGCCGATGCCGTTCGGGCCCATCATGTCGGCGCGCTGGCGGCTGATCCGCGACCCGTCGGCGGCGGCATAGAAGATCGCGCCATGGTCGCGGCCGCTGTCCCGCACCTGTCCATGATCGGTGAACCAGAAGCCTCCGTCTGCATCGAAGACGATGTCGTTCGGCCCCTTGAGGCGCTCGCCCTCGAAGCTGTCGTAAAGCGTGGTCATCGCGCCGGTCGTCAGGTCGACGCGCTGGATCGACCCACCGGGTTCGGCGTTCGCGGCATGGCCGGGAAAGAGCAGGCCGCCCGCCTCGATCCACTCGAACCCGCCATTGTTGCAGACATAGGCCGCGCCATCGGGCCCGATCGCCAGCCCGTTCGGGCCGCCGCCAAGTTCGGCCACGACCGACAGGCTGCCGTCGGGCAGGGCGCGGGTCAGCGTCCCGCGCGCGATCTCGACGAGCAGCACCGATCCGTCGGCCATCGGCACCGGGCCTTCGGGAAAGCGAAGGCCTGTCGCGACGACTTGCGGCTCGCCGTAGCCGCTCATCAGCCGTTCGCAGGCCGCGGCGCGCTGAGGAAGTCGGCGGCGCTGAAGCCTTCGGGTGCGGCGATCTCGACGATCGGGTCCTCACGCGCGTCATATTCCATGCGCAGCGCGCGCGTGATCACCGCGTGCATGTCATAGAGGCAGGTGATGTAGGTGAATTCGAAAATCTGCTCGTCGTTCCAGAAGGTCTTAAGCTTGTCGAATATCTCGAGCGGCACGCGGCCCCCAGCCTGGCTCAGGCAGTCGGCGTAGGCGAGCACCGCGCGTTCCTGCTCGTCATAGCAATCGGCGACCTGCCAGTGCGCGATGGCGGCGATCTTCTCTTCGCTGACGCCGAGGCCGCGGAGCGACTTGCAATGCTGCGAGAAGACGAACTGGCTGCCCTTGACCCAGCCGGCACGCGTCTGGCCGAGTTCGCGCAACACCGGGTCGATCGTACGCGCGGGGTTGCGGTAGACGGCGAAGCCCTTGACCGCATGTTCGAAGATGTCGGGTGACAGCGCGAACACCGTCCACCAGTCGCCGGGCGTGCCGGTCGCGGTGCCGGGCTCGGCGACGGGGTCGCGATCGCCGAACAGGCGGTTGTAGTAAGCAAGGACGGTCTCGTCGGTGACTTCCGAGCGGGGAACCTGGCGCAGGACGGGCATGGGTGACTCCTCAGGCGTTCGCGAATTTGCGGAATTCGGCGACGTGCGCGCTGTCGAAATATTCGTCGAGGCGCGTGATCTTGCCATTTTCGACCTTGCAGATGATCGCGCAGGGCAGGCGGACTTCGCCGTCGTCGTGGACGCGGCGACCCTTCAAAACATGTTGCTGCACGAAGCCGCCGGGAAAGGTGGTGAGCTGGCGGTCGGCATATGCGCGGTCCTTGATCCGCGCGACCATGCCGGTCAGCGTCTGCGCGGTCTGTGCCGGCGTCACGATCGCCTCGTCGGTGTTGTGCCATATCTCGGCATCGGGCGTGAAGCTGTTCTGCATCGTCTCGATGTCGCCTTGCTCGATCGCGTCGAAAAAACGCGTCGCCATCGCGCGGATGTCGTCCTGCTCTGCCATGTCTCTCTCCTTAAACCTTGGCGCCGAACATGCGGCCGCCGTTGGCCGCGATCAGCCCGTCGATGTCGTCGCCCTTGTACGCCGGATCGGCCGAGGGGCCGAAGGACGCCAGCATATCCCGCGTCACCAGCTCGGCCATCGCCTTCCATTCGGGATGGGTGAAGATCCAGTAATCGCCGGCTTCGATCGCCTGCACGACGCGCGCGCCGATCCTGTCCGGCGCCATGCCGCCCGCGAGCACGCCCTGCATCGCCTGGCTCGTCGCCGCCGCCTTGCCGACCTCGACCTCCACGGGGCGCAGCTCGCGCGTCGTCTCGACGATGCGCGTCGCCGACATGCCGGGCATCAGCACCGAAATGTCGACGCAGGTTTCGGCCAGCTCGTTGCGCAGCGCCATCGCGATGCCGAGCGTCGCATATTTGGAGCTGATATAGGCGACTGAGATCGGCGGCGGCACGATCGCGACCATCGACGAGGTGATGACGAGATGGCTCGGCTCGCCGGACGCCTTCATGTCGCCGAGGAAGGTTCGGCAGGCGTAGAGATGCGCATGCGCGTTGACCGCATAGTTCCAGCGCCAGACGTCGGTGTCATATTGCTCGAACGGCCCCGATCCGCCGCCGACCCCGGCGTTGCTGAACAGGATGCGGACGGGGGCGAAGTCGCGCGCCTTCGCGCCGGCCTCGGCCCAGCTCTCTTCGCTGGTGACGTCGAGCTGGAGGCCAACCGCGTCGGCGCCGTCGCCGCGCAGCGTGGCTGCCGCCGCCTCGGCCCCCGCGCCGTCGATGTCGGCGAGGATGACCGATGCGCCCTTCGCCGCGAGCGCCTTGGCGGTCGCGAATCCCAGTCCGCTCGCACCGCCGGTGATGAAGGCGGTCTTGCCTGCGACGTCGGTCATTCGGCGAAATCCTTCTCAAGATAACGCGTCATGCGATACTGGGCGAGGCCGGCGGCGGCGGCGAAGGGTATCAGCGCCATCAGCGCCCAACGCAGGCTGTCGTCGCCATAGGCGGGCTTCAAGCTATCGCTGACGACCCCGGCGAACAGCGGGCCGAGCCCGAGGCCGATGATGTTGAACATCAGCATCAGCACCGCGGCGGCGGTCGCCCGGCTGCGCGGCGGGGTCAGATTCTGCACGAGCGCGAGTGCGGGGGCGACATAGGCGGTGCACGCCGCCATCGGGATGAGCATGAGCGCGAGCGAGAGCTGCCATGTGTCGACGAGTAGCGCGGCGATGAAGGTCGGGATCAGGACCGCGGTGGCGAGCGCGGGGATCGTCCCGTAGGCGCGCGCCGAATGTTTTGCGCGGTGGCTGACGAGCCAGCCGCCGCCGAGAATGCCGATACCGAAGGTAATGCCGGCGGCCGGGCCGAAATAAGTCGCCATTGCTTCCAACGGCATCTTCTGCGTCCGCATCAGGAACGCCGGAATCCAGTTGAGCATGCCATAGCTCACGAAGGCGGCGAGCCCGCTGCCGATCATGACCATGCGCAAAGACGGGCGGCGGATGAACATCGCGAGGCTCTGGCTGAAGGGCAGCGCCTCATCGGCCGGCTTATGCGCGTCCATCGCTCCGCGTGCGGGCTCGCGAACGAGCCAGATCAAAAGCGGCGCGACGAGGATGCCGACGATGCCGATGACGATGAAGGCGTTGCGCCAGCCGATATTCGCGGCCGCCCACGCGCCGAAGGTCGCGCCGACGAACACGCCGAACGGGCCGTTGAGTGTGAACAGACCGATTGCGAGCGGGCGCCGGGCCGGCGGATAATAATCGGCGATCACCGAAAGCGAGGGCGCCGTGCCGCCGGCTTCGCCCGCGCCGACGCCGAAACGCATCAAGGCCAATTGCCAGAAGTTCGAGACCATGCCGCATGCGGCGGTGAAACCGCTCCACACGATACAGGCGATGCCGATCAGCTTCACCCGGTTCCAGCGGTCGGCGATCATCGCCACCGGCACCCCGGCGGCGGCATAGAAGAGCGCGAACGCAAAGCCCGTGAGCAGCCCGAATTGCGTGTCGCTGAAATCCATTTCGGCGCGGATCGGCTCGACGAGCACCGACAGAAGCTGGCGGTCGACGAAGTTGATCGTGCCGACGACGAACAGCATCGCGAGCGCGACGTTGCGGCGGAGCGCATGGCCGTTACCCGGCGCTGCGGTGCCTGCACTGAAGGCGGTGGCCTCGGTCATAACTCTCCCCAAAACGCACGAGTCTTCTCGTTCGAAAAATACTTAGGTATTTAAGTTTATCTGTCAATGTGCTTTACGGTAACGACAAGATGGCCGGGAGAGAAGAGATGGATATCAAGGGCAAGCGCGCGATCGTCACAGGCTCGGCAGGCGGCATCGGCCGTGCGACGGCGGTGATGCTGGCCGAGCGCGGCGCGCCGGCAATCGCGCTTGTCGATGTCAACGAGGCCGGGCTCGCCGAGACCGCGCGGCTGGTCGAGGCGCATGGCGCGCAGGCGAGCGTGCACCGGCTCGACCTCTCCGACATTCCCGCGACCGAGGCCTGGTTCCGCGCCCATGGCGACGTCGACATCTTGCACAATAATGCCGGTGTGGTGTCTGGGCTGCCGCAATTTCCCGACGTCGATGCCGCGCGTATCCGCTGGATCATCGATGTCAACATCACCTCGCTCGTCGCGGCGACGCAGATCGCGGTGCAGGCGATGAAGAAGCGCGGCGGCGGGGTGATTATCAACACCGTGTCGACCGTCGCGCTCGGAACGGGCTTCTACGACGCGATGTATGCGACGACCAAAGCGGCGGTGATGATGTTCACGCGCTGCTGCGCGCCTTTGAAGGAGGAGTGCAACGTCCGCGTCGCGGGCATGCTGCCGGGGCTGGTCGACACGCCGATCCTCGATACGACGGGTGCGGGCGGCAAGTCCGAGTGGATGAAGACGGTGCTCGCGAACAACGAGGCGTGCCGGCCCGAAGATATTGCGGGCGGCGTCATCAAATTGATCGAGGACGACAGTCTCGCGGGCGGCGACTGGGTCGCGGTGCGGCGGCTGGACGGCAAGGTCGAATATCAGTGGGGCCGCGCCGACACGGTCTAGCGCGTCGGCGCTTCCAGCATATTCCTGCCGAACAAATTCGACCATTGCTCCTCAGTCAGCACCGGGCGGGCGCTCGACAGGTTCGTCGCGTTCTTGACGTCGGTTCCCGCGATCACCGCGGGGCGCTCGCCGATACGCGCGAACCAGTCGGCGACGGCGGGATATTCGTCGAGCGTCAGCCCGATCGCGCGGATCGCGCGCGTCCACGGCCAGCAGGCGATGTCGGCGACCGAATATTCCTTGGCGAGATAGCCGGCTTCGGCGAGCCGCCCGTTGAGGACGTGGAGCAGGCGGAGCGTCTCGTTGCGATAGCGTTCGACCGGATAGGCTTGCCCCTCGGGCGCATAGCGGATGAAATGATGCGCCTGACCCTGCATCGGGCCAAAGCTCGCCATCTGCCACATCAGCCATTGCTGGGCCTGGCTGCGCCGGCGCGGGTCGGCCGGAAGCAGTTGCCCGCTCTTCTCGGCAAGATAGAGCAGGATCGCCCCGCTCTCGAACACCGGCAGCGGTGCGCCGCCGCCGACCGGATCATGGTCGACGATCGCGGGCAGGCGGCCGTTCGGATTGATACGGCGATATTCGGGGGTAAGATGGTCGCCGTCGAGCATGTTCATCGCGAGAAGCTGGTGCGGCAGACCCACCTCTTCGAGCATGATCGACACCTTGTGGCCGTTGGGCGTGGGCGTGAAATAGACGTCGATCATGTCGCGGTTCACCCGTTCAAACAGGTCACGACCGCGGCCGCCGCTTCCCTGTCGAGGAAAGCTTGGGCCGCGGCCGATCCCTGGGACATCATATCGAACCTAGAACTTGATCCCGGCCTCGACCGAAATATTGCGGGTCGGTTCGAGATAGAGGATCGCGCGCGGTACCGGCGTGATCGGGAAAGGCAGGTTGAACGCGCTACCGATCGTCTTCTGGTTCGTCAGATTCTTGCCGACGAGCGCGACGTGCCAGCGGTCGTCCTGATCGGCGAGCTGGACGCGCAGATCGAGCTTCACATAGCCGTTCTGGACGCCGAAGATCGGGCTCTGGTTGTCCGAGTTGAAATATTTCGACCGGCCGGCGGCGACGCCGGTGATGTCGAGCTTCAGATTGTCCGACATGTCGAAGCGTCCATGCGCCGTGACGCTGCCCGTCCACTTCGACGCATAGGCGACCGGATAGCCCGCGAGATTGTTCGTCGCCGGGGTGCAAGTGGCCGGCTGCGAGGCGAGGCAGGCCGCGCCCGGATAATCGTCATATTTGATGTCCGAATAGGCGGCCGACGCGCTGATGTCGAAATTGGGAATGGGGAAGACGCTGAGTGATCCCTCGATGCCCTTCGACGTCGCGCTCGCCGCGTTGCCGGTCAGATAGCTCGACGTCGCGGGCTGGTAGACCGACACCTGCAGATCCTTGAACTGCGTGTGATAGGCCGAAACGTTCGCGACGACCTTGCCGTCGAACAGGGTCGACTTGATGCCCGCCTCGAAATTCTCCGACTGTTCGGGTTCGAAGGTGAAGGTGCTGTCGACGGTGCCGAGCGTGTTCGAGACGAAGCCGCCCGATTTCGACCCGCGGCCCCATGTCGCATAGAGCATGACGCGCGGAGCGACGTCATATTGCACGGTGACCGAGGGATCGACATTGCCTTCGCTGATCGATCCGTCGGCATTGGTGATCGGGCGCAGCGCGAAGGGCTGTCCATTGAGCCCGTCCGACGCATAGGCGAGGGTAGTGCGGAACGAACCGTCCTTCTTGGTGTGGGTATAGCGCAGGCTGCCGATGACGCGGAGCGCGTCGGTCGCGTTGAGCGTGCCCTGTCCGAACACCGACCAGCTTTCGGCCTTCTGCCTGAAGATGCTGTCGATGCGAGCGAGATAGGGCCCGTCATAAATCGGAATGCGCGGATCGGTCGGCGTCGCGCCGGGAATGGTCAGAAACAGGTCGGGAAGGTTGAAGCCCTGATACTGCTCCAACGTGTAATTCGACTTGTCGTAGTAAGCGCCGCCGATGAATTCGAAGGTCTCGCCGACCGGCGACAGGATGCGGATTTCCTGCGAGAATTGGTCGAAGCGTTCGGGGAAGGCGTTATAGACCGAATTGGCCGTGAAGGCGCCGCCGCTGTTCGGGATCGTCTGATCGAAACCGTTGACGATCTTCGACTTGAACCAGCTGTAGCCGGTGACCGAAGTCAGCGTGAAATCGCCGAGCGCGAGGTTGCCGACGCCCGAAATCATCACCGACTTGTTCTTGTTGCCTTCGTCGCCGAGCGCCGAGCGTTCGAGATAACGATCGGTCTGCGGATCCTGGTCGCTGGTCAGCGGGCTCGACACGGTGATGCCGCCGATGACCGTCCGCTTCCCATATTCGACCTTCGCAGTGTAGTCGAAATTGTCCGACGGTTCCCACTTCAGCGTCAGGCGCAGTAGCTGCGACTTGATTTCGGGATCGTCGTGATCGGTGGCGCGGTTATAGATATAGCCGTCCTGATTGACGATCTTGTACGCGAAGCGCGCGCCGAGCGTGTCGGTGATCGGTCCCGACAGATAGCCCGAAAAGTCGGTGCCCTTATGGTCGAAATTATAGAGGCCGGTGATCGCGCCCTCGAAGTCTTTGGTCGGCCCCGCCGACACGACGCTGACCGCGCCCGCCGCGGTGTTCTTGCCGAACAGCGCGCCCTGCGGACCGCGCAGCACCTCGACACGTTCGAGGTCGAAGAAGGGGGCCTGCGCCTGCCGGTTGCGGCCGGCATAGATACCGTCGACATAGAGCGAGACCGACTGGTCGAAGGCGAAATTCGCCGGCGGCGAGCCGAAACCGCGGATATAGATGACGTCGTTGCCGGCGGTCGACTGGACGAAGACGTTCGGCGTGTAATTCATCACCGCCTTGATGTCGCTCGTATTGAATTCGGCGAGCTTGGCGCCGCTGACGACCTCCATCGAGATCGGCACGTCCTGCAGGCTCTGCTCGCGTTTCTGCGCGGTGACGATGATTTCGTTGGCGCTGCTGTCGTCGACTTCAGCCGTATCGACGGGCGCCGCGTCGGCGGGCGCTGCCTGTGCGAATGCCGGTGCGGCACCCGCGAGCATCGCGATCCCCGCGACGCCGGACAGCAGAAACTGGTTGCGAGCCTTCATATTCACCCTCCCATTGAGTGTAGTGTCGCCGGTTCCGGAAGCTTCTCCGATCCGTCAATCTGATTGACCCTTAGTATACTAATCGTTTTATGCTTGTCCATAGGCAGGAAGAGGATTCGCATCATGAACGAAGAAAACCGGCAGGCGGCGCTCGCAACCCGTCACCTATGCACCGTCGAGTTCGAAGTCGGCGGCGGGCTGATCGGAATAGGCGCCTCGCCGTTCGGCGACCAGCGGCTCGGCTATATCAGCGGGGGGCGCTTTTTCGGGCTACGGATCAACGGGATAGTCTTGTCGGGTGGCGGCAACTGGTCGCGTAGCGGGCGGCTCGGCGACAATGCCTCGGTCGGCACCTTCGATGCGCGCGCGGTGTGGCAGACCGATGACGGTGACCTCATCTATCTGAGCTACACCGGGCGCAATATCATCCCCGACGATGTGCGCGCGACCTTCGCCGATCCCGCCGTGCCCGACGCAGACCCGTCGCGCTATTATCTGCGAATCGCGCCGGTGTTCGAAACCGCGAGCGTTAAATATGGCTGGCTCAACGGCGTGCTCGCGGTCGGCGTCGGCGAACGCACCGACTTCGGCGTGCGGCATGTGATCCACGAGGTGCTGTGAGATGATCGACCTCCACTATTCGGCGACCCCGAACGGGCAGAAGATCGCGATCATGCTCGAGGAAATCGGCGAGCCCTACCGGATCATTCCCTATGACATTTTCGATGGCGACCAGCTGACCGCCGCGTTCGGGCGCATCAATCCGAACCATAAGCTACCCGCGATCGTCGATCAGGATCCGGAAGGCGGCGGTGACCCGGTGACGGTGTTCGAGTCGGGTGCGATTCTGCAATATCTGGCTGAGAAGAGCGGGCGCTTCCTGCCGGCATCGGGCGCCGCGCGAGCGGCGACCTTGTCGTGGCTGACGTGGCAGGTTGCGGGGCTGGGGCCGATGGGCGGGCAGGCGAGCCATTTTCTCCGCTATGCTCCAGCGGGGCAGGATTATGCGGTCGACCGCTACACGAAAGAGCTGAAGCGCCTGCTCACCGTCCTCGAAAAGCGGCTGGAGAAGAGCGTCTATGTTGCGGGCGACGACTATACGATCGCCGACATGGCGATCTGGCCCGGCCGCGCATCGGCGTTCGTGATGGGCATGGGCCTTGACGAATGGCCCGCGATGCATGGCTGGTTCGAACGGATAAACGAGCGCCCTGCGGTGGTACGCGCGATGACGCGCGAGGATCTGAAGGCGCCGGCGAAATATGTCGGACGACACCAAAAGCTCGATGACAAGGAATGGTCGAACATGTTCGGCGAGGCGAACCACGCGGCAGTGAAGAGCGATTGAGGTTAAGAGGTCCGGTTCAGACCGGAAGCGGACGTTCCTTCATCGTCATCCCGGACTTGATCCGGGATCCATAGCTGCGCCGTCGTCGTGGATCCCGGATCAAGTCCGGGATGACGAAGCGAGGGTAGTTTGCCGTCCGCTCCCCACCCCAAAGCCGACAATCCGCCTCAACGCTTCGCGTGCTGGCGGTCGCCCCACAGGATGGCGCGGTGCTCGTCGGTAAACCCCGTCAGCCCGCCCTCGATCGTCTCGGCGCGTGCAACGCCGGCCTTCATCCCTTCGGCGACCGCCGGGCGTGTGAGCATCGCGGCGCCCCAGCGGTCGACGTTCGGGAAACGCCCGGCCTTTTCGATCAACTGGCGGCGCAGATAGGGCAGGGTCGCCATATCGGCGATCGTATAATCGTCGCCCGCGAGCCACTCGGCTTCGCCAAGGCGTTTGTCGATTACCATCATCAGCCGGTCGACCTCGCGGCTGTAGCGCTCGATGGCATATTCATGCCGGTCCTTGGCATAATGGGTGAAATGCGCTTCCTGCCCGAACATCGGGCCGACCCCCGACACCTGGAACATCAGCCATTGCCAGCAGACCGCGCGCTTCACCGGATCGGTGGGCAGAAAACGACCGGTCTTCTCGGCCAGATAGAGCAGGATCGCGCCGGTTTCCCACAATATGAAACCCGGACCGTCGGGCCCTTCGTCGTCGACGACGACCGGGGTCTTGTTGTTCGGGTTGAGCGCCAGAAATTCTGGGGTCAGCTGGTCGCCCGCGAGGATGTCGATATACTCTAGCCGCCAGTCAAGCCCCATTTCGAGGAGCGCGATCGCGATCTTGCGCGCATTGGGCGTGGGACCGCCATAGAGCGTGATCATCGCGTCAAGTCTCCCGCCCTAGCCAGCGCTTGAGCACGTCGGCGCTATCCTGTCCGACAGTTAGCGGGGCAGGGCGGCGGACGCCGCCGGGCGTTGCCGACAGCTTCGGGAACACCCCCTGCATCGTGACTTCGCCGAACTCCTCGTCGGCGACCGTCACCAGCGCGTCGCGCGCAGCGAAATGCGGGTCGGCGAGCATGTCCTCGGCGTCGAAGACACGGCCCGCGGGCACGCCGGCCTCGACCATCTTCGCTTCGAGTTCGTCGATCGTCAGCGTGCTCGTCCATTCGCCGATCAGCGCGTCGAGCTCCTCCTGCCGCGCACCGCGCGCGCGGTGGGTCGCATAGCGTTCGTCGCTTGCGAGTTCGGGCTGGCCCATCGCGGCGGCGAGGCGCGCGAAGACGCCGTCCTGATTGGCGCCGATCAGATATTCGCCGTCCTTGCACGGATAGACGTTCGAGGGCGCGATGGCGGGCAGCGTCGATCCGGTGCGCTGCCGCTTGGTGCCGCTCGCCGAATAGTCGGACACGGTCGATTCCATCACCTGCAGCACCGCCTCATACAGCGCCGAATCGACGATCTGCCCTTCGCCGGTCTTGCTGCGGTGATGGAGCGCGGCGAGCGCGCCCATGCAGCCGTAGGTGGCGGCGAGCGTGTCGCCGATCGATACACCCATGCGCGCAGGGGGAAGGTCGGGATAGCCGACGATGCCGCGCCAGCCGCCCATCGCTTCGCCGATACCGCCGAAACCCGCACGCGCCGAATAAGGGCCCGTCTGGCCGTAACCCGACACGCGAACGACGATCAGCCCCGGGTTCGTTTTGCGCAGCTCGGCGGGGTCGAGGTTCCATTTCTCGAGCGTGCCGGGGCGGAAATTCTCGATCAATATGTCGGCTTTGGCGATCAGTTCGCGCGCGAGCGCCTGGCCTTCTTCCGCACGCAGGTCGACCGCGACCGAATATTTGTTGCGCGCGATCACACGCCACCAGCTCGGCTTGTCGCCCTGGCCCCAGTTGCGCATCTGGTCGCCGGTCACCGGCGGTTCGAGCTTGACGATCTCGGCGCCCATGTCGCCGAGAAGCTGCCCGCAGAATGGGCCGGCGATCAGCTGCCCCATCTCGACCACCCTGATGCCCTCCAGCGCGCCCACGCTGCCCGTATCGCTCATATCATTCCTTTCGCGGCCGACTCTGGTAAGACGACCTGCCTCGCCCATGGCCTTTGTATACTTAGAATGCTATGTAATTTTCAACCTGCTAAATGATTCAGGGTGTCGAGGGCACAAGATGTTGAATAATAATATGGTTGAACTGGTCGAGGTCGGCCCGCGCGACGGGCTGCAGAATGAGGCGGCGATCGTTTCGACCGCCGACAAGCTCGAACTCGTCCGCCGCGCTATCGATTATGGTGTGCGCCGCATCGAGGTGACGAGCTTCGTCAATCCGAAGAAGGTGCCGCAGCTTGCCGACGCCGAAGACCTCGTCGCCATGCTGCCCGAGCGCGACGATGTGACCTATATCGGGCTCGTCCTCAACCGCCGCGGCGCCGAGCGCGCGCTCGCGACGGGCCGGATCAACGAACTCGGCGCGGTGTGCGTGACCAGCGATACGTTCGGCATCCGCAATCAGGGGCAAAGCTCGGACGAATCGCTCGCCGCGGCGATGGAGATCGTTGCGCTGGCCAAAGAAGCCGGGCGCAGCGGGCAGATCACGATCGCCACCGCCTTCGGCTGCCCGTTCGAGGGGTGGGTCGCGATCGACCGCGTCGTCGAGATGGCGAAGCGCGCCGCCGATGCTTCCCCACGCGAAATCGCGCTGGCCGACACGATCGGCGTCGGCGTGCCGGCGCAGGTTTCCGAGATGGTCGGTCGCGTGCGCGAGGCGGTCGGCGATATCCCCGTGCGCGCGCATTTTCACAACACGCGCGGCACCGGCATCGCCAATGTCTGGGCCGCTGTGCAGGCGGGCGCCTCGACGATCGACGCGTCGCTGGGCGGGCTCGGCGGCTGCCCCTTTGCCCCGGGGGCAGCGGGTAATGTCGCGACCGAGGACGTCCTTTATATGCTCGAAAAAAGCGGGGTCGCGGCGGGTCTGGATTTGCCGAAGATCGTTGAGGCGGCCGAATGGCTGACCGGCGTCATGGGCCGCCCCTTGGCCGCTATGGTCAGCAAGGCGCCCGCCTTTCCCTAAAAGGTCGCGAGCAGCGCCATCACGACGCCGCCGACGACGAGCAGCAGCCCGACGATTTCGTGCCAGCGTACCGGTTCGCGCAGATAGAAATGCGCGAAGCCGATCGTGAACACGACCTCGACCTGCCCCACGATCCGCACCAGCGCCGCAGGCGCCGCCGCAAAGCCGATATACCAGCAGGCCGAACCGAGCGCCGACAACAGCCCGACCTGGCTCGAATTGCGCCAGGTTCGGAATATGGCGCGCAGCGTATCGCGGTCGCGCAGAACGACCCAGAGGAGATGCAATCCGGTCTGAATCGCCATCACGACGACGAGCGTGACGAGCGCCGAGCCGATCAGGTCGACCTCTTCGAGCTCGGCGGTCGCGAGCTTCACCGCGATCGCTGCGAGCGCGAACATCGACCCCGCGCCGAGGCCGCACAGTGCCGCGGGCTGGCCGAGCGCACGTCCGATCTCGCGCACGGTAATCCCGCGCGCCGCCAAAGCGAGCACCAGCACCCCCGCAACGCCTGCCACGATCCCGATCCACGCGAGCAATGGCAATCGCTCGCCGAGGAAGAGCGCGGTGACGAGCGCCGCCTGCACCGCCTCGGTCTTGGAAAAGGCGGTGCCGACGACGAAACCGCGATGCCCGAAGGCCATGATGAGCAGGATCGTTCCCGCCATCTGCGTGATCGCCCCGGCGACGGCGAAGCCCGCGAAGGCGCCGCCGAACGCCGGCACCGCATCGCCCCGCATCGTCAGCCAGATCGCCGCGAAGCACAGCGCGAAAGGCAGCCCATAGAGATAGCGCACCAGCCCCGCGCCGCTGATGCTCAGCTCGGCGCGCAGCCGCTGTTGCAGCGCGGTGCGCCAGGCCTGGAACAGCCCGCCAAACAGCGACGCGGGAAGCCAGATCGGATTCACGCTGTCCCCCCGCGCCGCGCCATATCCTCGATTCGTCCCAGGCTTTGCATCGCCGTCTCATGCGATACTTTTATTGCTAAGTATATGGAGCAATCGCCCGCGATGTCATTGCTCGGGCCGACCTGCCACACCAATCAGCTAGACCCGCGCCGCTCGGCGCTGCACAACCGAGGCGGGAGAGCAAATGACACACACCGACCAACAGCCGCGCCCCGCCGGTCCGGCCTTCTGACATGGCCATCCTCGACCTTCCGCTCCGCGAAGAGCAACGCATGCTTCGGGAAAGCGTACAGCGTTTCCTCGCCGACACGCCGCGCCCCGGCTGGCGCGACCTGTCGGGCGCGCTCGGCCTTGCCGGCATCGCATTGCCCGAAAGCGTCGGCGGTTTCGGTGGCGGCGCGGTCGATATCGCGCTCGTGATGGCCGAATTGGGTCCGGCGCTCGCGGGCGCCGACTGGCTATCGCATGTTGCGGCGACGGTGCTCCTCGCGCGCGTTGCGCCCGGGCATCCGGCGCTCGGCGATCTGTCGGCGGGTAGCCGTCGCATCGCGATCATCTGCACTGCCTCGACCGCGGCGATGCCCGTTGTCGACGGCGGGCTGGTTCGCGGCAGCGCGACGCTGGTCGCGGGCGCGGCGGAGGCCGACCTGCTGCTCCTCGCGAGCGACGACGCCCTGCTGCTCGTCGCGGCCGATGGCGACAAGGTCGAACAGCGCCATCGCATCATGCACGACGGCAGCGTGTCGGCCGATCTGGCCTTCACGCTCCAGCAGGGCGATGCGGTCCTGCTTGCGGACGGCGACGAAGCGCGGGCGCTGGCCGATTATGCGAACGATCTGATTCTGGCCGGGCGCTGCGCGGAGGCGGTCGGGCTGATGCAGCGGATGATCGCCGACAGTGTCGACTATCTGGGCCAGCGCAAGCAGTTCGGAACCGCGATCGGCCGCTTCCAGTCGCTGCGCCATCGCGGGGCCGACATGCAACTCGCGATGATGAAGGCGGCCGCGCTCACCGAGGTGGCGATCGTCGCGGTCGATCAGGGCGGCCCCGACCGGGCGCAGGCGGTCAGCGCGGCATGTATCGAGGTCGGGGACGCGGTCCGGATCGTCGGCGAAAGTGCGGTGCAGATCCATGGCGCGATGGGGCTGACCGAGGAACTGAGTCTGGGTGGCCATTTCAAACGTGCGCTCGCGATTGTGGCGGCATTCGGCCCGCGCGCTGGTCATCTGGCGCGTTTTGCCGAGGCGTCCTAACCCAGCATCGTCCGCGCGATCAGGTCGCGCTGGATTTCGTTAGACCCCGCATAGATGCTCGCCGCGCGATCGTTGAGGTAGCGCGGCACCGCGACCGCCAGCTCGGCGGGCGTCTGTCCGTCGGCGTCGGCCCATGCGGCATGGCCCGCGACCTCGCACGCCAGCGTGTCGATGCGCTGTGCCGTTTCCGTCCCGAGTATCTTGAGCGCCGAGGCGTAGAGCGCCGGACTGCCGCCGACGCCGCGCATTGCTTTCAGCTCGAGTGCCTGCAATGCTTTCAGCGTCACCGCTTCGCGGTCGAGCTGCGCGCGCAGCACCGGATCGATGTCATCGCGCGCGCGCAGCCGTTCGAGGCGGCCGATCAGCCCCGGCGCATATTTGCCGCCGCGTTCGAAAGTCAGCAGATGCTTGGCGACCGACCAGCCCTCATTCTCGCCGCCGAGCCGGTTCGCCCGCGGCACGCGGACATCGTCGAAAAACACCTGGTTGAGTTCGTGATCGCCCGCGAGCGTGCGGATCGGTTCGACCGTGATGCCCGGCGCCTTCATGTCGAGCAGCAGGAAGCTGATTCCCGCCTGCGACTTGCCTTCGTTCGACGTGCGGACGAGCGCGAACATGCGGTTCGCGAAATGCGCGTGCGTCGTCCATATCTTCGATCCGTTGAGGACATAATCGTCGCCGTCGGGTGTCGCGCGCAGTTGCAGCGCGGCAAGGTCCGACCCCGCGCCGGGCTCCGAAAAGCCCTGGCACCAATAATCCTCGCCCGACAATATGCGCGGCAGATAATGGGCGCGCTGTTCGGGGCTGCCATAATGCATGATCACCGGCGCGACCATTTTGAGCCCCATCGGCGCGAGGTTCGGCGCCCCCGCCAGCGCGCATTCGGCGGCGAAGATATAGCGTTCGATCTCGTTCCAGCCGGGACCGCCGAACTCGGCGGGCCAGTCGGGCGCCGCCCAGCCGCGCGCTTGGAGGATGCGCTGCCAGGGCAGCGACACGTCGGGATCGATGAAGACGCTCGTCGCGCGTGCCGCCGCCAGGCGGATGTCATCGGGCAGATGCGCGGCCAGGAAGGCGCGAACCTCGTCGCGAAAGGCGATCAGCGCCGGATCGTTCAGCATGTCCATGGCCGCAGCTTTGACCCCTGCGCGATGCCGGGCCAAGCTGGCACCTGCATCAGGCCGCGCGCGCGCCGACGAAGCCGAGCCCCGCGGCGATCTGGATCGACTGCGCGCGCCCCGTCGCGCCGAGCTTCGCCGCGGCGTTGCGCAGGTGGAAACGCACCGTCGATACCGACAGCGACAGGATGATACCGATCTCGCCGTCGGTCTTGCCCGCCGCCGCCCAGCGCAGGCACTGCACCTCGCGCCGGGTCAGCGTCTGCGGCACGGTGGCGTTGCGCGGCCGGCCGCGCGCTTCGTTATGCGTCGCGACCAGCTTGACCGCGAGATTGTGCAGATGCCCGGCCTGCTCGGCAAAGATCGCCTCGACTCCGACGGGCTCGCGCGAGCACCAGAAGACCGCGCCGACCAGCCCGCGCGGCAGATGCACCGGCGCGATGATCGCTTCGCCGAAATTGGGGGTGTTGCGCGCCTGCGAACAGTCGACCTCGTCGAGCAAATGGGTGGGCCGCCAGGTGCGAAGGCGGCCGTCGCTGTAGTAAAAGGGTTCGCCGACCAGCCGCGCGGCGGTCAGGAAGGCGATGTGCAACGCCAGTTTGCGGTCGCGCCAATAGGCGTAATTCGGATCGACCCAGCGAAAGCTCGTTTCGGCATAGGGGCGACCCTCGGCGTCGCTCATCGGCTCGGGATCGCCCAGATCGGCTTGCGCCGCGACATAGGGCAGGCCGATCGCGTCGCCGGCCGCTTGCACGGCGGCGATCAGCCCCGGCATTTCCGACCAGCATTCCGCCCTCTCGTCGATCACCCGCTTGTCCCTCCGCTCCCTGACACAGGTGTCAGCTTGTTCGCGCGGCCGCAATCCCTTGTTCTGTCACGGTCCGGTTTCGCGCGACGCTCGCACATCGACGAGCTCCGCGACAAGCTGTTTGAGGGAGGATGAGTGATGAAGGCAATGCGTATTTTCTGGAGCGCGGGTACGGCGATCGGCCTCGTTGTCGCGGCACCGGCCTTTGCGGCGGAGGAAACGGCACCCGACAGCGTCGCGGCCGAAGGCGACATCATCGTCACCGCTCAGCGCCGCGCCGAATCGATGAACGATATCGGCATGGCGATCCAGGCGGTCGATGCCGAAACGCTCGAAAATCTGCGCGTCACCGACATGCGCGACCTGACGACGGTGGCGCCCAGCTTCACCGTGTCGCAAAGCTATCAGGGCGTGCCGACCTATACGTTGCGCGGGATCGGTTTCAACACGATCAACCTCTCCTCGACCTCGACCGTCGGGACCTATGTGGACGAGGTCGCTTACGCCTATCCGATCATGAACACCGGCCCGGTGATGGACCTCGAACGCGTCGAAGTGCTGAAAGGACCGCAGGGCACGCTTTACGGCCGCAACACGACCGCGGGCCTGATCAACTTCATCACCGCCAAGCCGACCGACAGTTTCGAGGGCAGCATCAAGGCCGATCTCGGCAATTACCAGACCTGGAATATCGGCGGGCATATCTCGGGCCCGCTTGGTGAAGGCATCGCGGCGCGCATCGCCTTTCGCAGCGAGAATAGCGACAAGGGCTGGCAGGTCAGCAACACGCGGGGCGAACGGCTTGGCGAGGTCGACAAGCTCGGCGTTCGCGGCTCGCTAGCGTTCGATCCTGCGCCCGGCACGCATTTCGACCTGTCGGTGACATGGTGGCGCAACAGGTCGGATACCGTCGCGGGGCAGGGGATCGGCTTCACGCCCGCGACCGATCCCGTCACCGGCACCAGCAACTCGCGCTTCTTCAACGCGCCCGGGCTCGCCGACTATCTCGCGAACAATTTCCCGACCAAGGCCAGCCAGGCCGATTGGGCACCCGAAGCGGCGCGCTCGGCGGACATCGGCACCGGGCTCGGCCTCGATGGTCCGCTCGCCGAGGACAATCGCTTCTGGGGGCTCAAGCTGCGCTGGGATCAGGATCTGGGCGACACGATGAAGCTCGTCTCGCTCACCAGCTATAACGATTTCAAGCGCAACGCGCTCTCGGACTGGAGCGGCGCGCCGTTCGAAATTCTCCTCCAGAACACGGTGGGGCGGATCAAGAGCTTCGCGCAGGAACTGCATGTCGAAGGCGAGGCGGGGGCCGTGAACTGGCTCGTCGGCGCCTATTATGCGAACGACCGCATCATCGATTCGAACCGCACTTTGCTCGGCCAGAACGCCAATGTCGGGCTGATCCGCGGCGCGGGCGTGCCCTTGCTCGGGACGCCGTTCAATTCGGGCGGCTACACCCCGCTCGAACTATCGCAGGCGTTCCGCACCTACGAGGATTTCGGCCGCATCCGCACTAAGACGTGGAGCCTGTTCGGCAACGCCGATGCCGAACTGACCGAGCAACTGAAGCTGACCGTCGGGGTGCGCTATACCGAGGACAAGCAGCGCTACAACGGCTGTTCGCGCGACTTCAACGGCAATATGCTGCCCAACGTCAACGTCGTGAACCGCACGCTCTATTTCCAGACCTATGGCGTGCTCGCACCTGAAATCGCCGAGGGCCAGTGCAACACTTTCGATCCCGAGACGGGCACTTTTGGCGAGGTTCAGTCGCTGCTCGACGAAAACAATGTCGCATGGCGCGCCGCGCTCGACTGGTCGCCGAACGACGACACCTTGCTCTACGCCTCGGTCTCGCGCGGTTATAAGTCGGGGACGACGCCGATCAACGCCGCGAACCTAGCGCGCCAGAATGCGCCGGTGACGCAGGAGAAGCTCACCGCCTATGAGATCGGGGTGAAGGCGACGCTCGCCGATCGTCTGGTGCAGGCCAATCTCTCGGCCTTCTATTACGACTATCGCGACAAGCAGATCAGCACCTATTTCGCCGATCCGATCTACACCGCGCTCTCGCGCCTCGACAATGTCCCCGACAGCGAAGCTTACGGGGTCGAGGGTGAACTGACGATCCGCCCGGCGACGGGGCTGACCATCGCCGCCAACGCGCTCTATCTGAAGACGCGAATCAACGATTATGACGGCACCAACGCCGCGGGACAGCCCGAGAATTTCGACGGCGCCGAATTCATCTACAGCCCCGAATTTCAGGGCAGCGTGACGATCGCCTATGACACGCCGGTCAGCGATACGCTGAGCCTGACCGGCGCGGTCAGCGCGCGCTACCAGAGCCAGTCGAACACGATCTTCGAGGATCTCGATCTCTACAAGGTCGATGCCTATGGCACGGTCAATGCGAGCCTTGGCCTCAAGGATGAGAGCGGCTGGTCGGTCTCGCTGTGGGCGAAGAATCTGTTCGACAAATATTATTGGTCGGCGGTCGCCAGCAACGCCAATGTCGTCGTGCGCTTTGCCAATCAGCCGCGAACCTGGGGCCTCACTGTGGGTTATGACTTCTAGAAGGAGCGAATGACGGTGGTGCGTGCGCCGATGCAGGATGATTATCTGGGGACGGCGATCGACTTCGCCGCGCCCGTCGGCGAGCCCGCGCTTCTCGCGCCCGATAGCGTCCAGTGGCGCGTCTACAAGAATCCGATCGCGCTTGGCATCGGCGGCATCGCGGCGGTGCTGCTCGAATTTGCCGAGCCACGCATCCGGTCGGGGGTGTGGGATCATTCGACGTACAAGGCCGACCCGATCGGCCGTTCGCGCCGCACCGGGCTCGTCGCGATGCTCGCCTGCTATGGCCCCGCGAGCGCCGCGAAAGAGGTGATCGGCAAGGTCAACCGCATGCACGGCAAGGTGAAGGGCGAAACGCCGGCGGGCGACAGATATCGCGCGATGGATCCGGTGCTGCTCGACTGGGTCGCCGCGACCGCCTCTTATGGCTTCCTGATGGCCTATGACCGGTTCGTCCGTCCCGTCAGCGATGCCGACAAGGATCGCTTCATGGCCGACGGCGATGCGATCGGGCGCGAATTCGGGGCGCGGCATGCCCCGCCGACGGTGGCCACCTTCATGGAGATGATGGCCGAGCTCGAACCGCGCTTCGAGCCGCATCCGATCATCTTCGAATTCCTCGATATTATCCAGTCGGGCCGCGCCGCGCCGGGCGTGCCGCGATTCCTGCACCGCGCCATCGCGCGCGCGTCGGTATCGCTGCTGCCCGATCATATTCGCCGCAAGCTCGAACTTGGCCCGCGCTACGATCTGACGCGGCTCGACCGCACTGCGCTGCGCATCGCCGGCCGCCTCGCCGACCGCCACGTCGACCGGGCAGCGCCGCATTGTCAGGCGAGCGTCCGGCTCGGCCTGCCGCATGATTTCCTGTTCCGATCATCTGCCGAACAGCGGCGGCTGCTCGCGGCGGCTCCGCTCGCCGCCTAGGAACAGCGGTTGAAGCCCGCGCCGCGCACCGCGCGTCCCGGCGTCGCGCCGCTATGCTCGCCGTTCCGCAATACCGCGACGCCGTTGACGAACACGTCGCGCACCCCGACCGAATATTGGTGCGGCTTTTCGAAGGTCGAGCGGTCGCCCACCGTCGCCGGGTCGAAGACGACGACATCGGCATAATAGCCGGGTTTCAGCGCGCCACGATCCTTGATGCCCAAATTGGTCGCGGGCAGGGTGGTGAGCCGGTACACCGCCTGTTCGAGCGGGATCAATTTCTCGTCGCGGACATAGCGGCCGAGCAACCGCGCGAAATTACCGTAGGTGCGTGGGTGTGCGCCCGATTTGAGGAATACGCCCTCGGGCGCCTGCGACGCCGCGTCGGATCCGAAGCTCATCCACGGCAGCTGGATTTGCCTGCGGACATTGTCCTCGGACATCAGGAAATAGACGGTGCCCACGCGCGAGCCGTCCTCGACGACGAGGTCCATCGCGGTTTCCTCGGGCGACTTGCCGCGCATCTTCGCGACCTCGGCGAGCGTCTTGCCGGTGAGCGGTTTCAGTGCGTCATTCTTGAAGCCCGAGAGGATCATCTTGTCGGCACCCGCGCCGAAATAGAGATTTTCCCAGTCGCTGCCGGGCTTCTTCATTTCCTCGGCAACGCGCGCGCGGATCGCGGGGTCTTTCAACCGCTCGATCCACTTCTCGAGCCCGCCCGCCTGCACCCACGTCGGCATCGCCGCGTCGAGCCCCGTCGCGCCCGCAGTATAGGTGTACATGTCGGTCGTGATCTTCAGCCCGGCGGCGCGCGCATCCTCGACCTTCTTCACGATCGTGTCGAGCTTGCCCCAGTTGCTGCGCCCCGCCATCTTGAGGTGATAGATTTCGGCGGGCGCGCCCGAGCGGCGCGAAATTTCGATCAGCTCGTCGACGGCTTCCTCGATCCGGTCGCCTTCGGACCGCATATGGCTGATATAGATGCCGCCGCATTTCGCGGCCTCGCTCGTCAGCGCGACGAGTTCATCGGTTTCGGCGTAGGAGCCGGGCGCATAGATGATCGAGCTGCCGACCCCCATCGCGCCTTCGTTCATCGCCTGTCGCACCAGCGCGCGCATCCGGGCGAGCTGTTCGGGGTTCGGATCGACGTCGCCTTCGCCGAGTTCGTGCACGCGAACCGTCGCCGCGCCGACGAAGCTCGCGACATTGGTCGATACGCCGCGCTTTTCGAGCCAGCCCAAATAGTCGCCGAGCGTCGTCCACTCGATCGGATATTTGATGTCGCCCTGCCGCTCGGTTTCCTGCGCTTTCATCGTCGCGTTCATCGGCCCCATCGACCAGCCTTCGCCCATCACCTCGAGCGTCACGCCCTGCCGGATGTCGCTCTGACTCTTTGGATCGGCGATCAGCGATTCGGTCGCCCAGCTCAGCATGTTGATAAAGCCCGGCGCGACCGCCATGCCTTTCGCCGCGACCTCGCGCTCCGCCGTGCCCGCGACCTTGCCGACCGCGACGATGCGGTCGTCCTTGATCGCGACATCGCCGACGACGGGCGGCTTGCCCGACCCGTCGTAAAGCGTGCCGCCGCGAATGATCAGATCATAGGCCGGCGTCTGTGCCGCTGCGGAGGCCGAAACGAGCATCGAGCTGCACAGCAGCAAAAGCGAGGGTGCAAAGCGCCGGTGCGATCTCATTTTTTTCTCCCGTTTCGAGTATTTTATCCGTGAAGGCTCATCAGCGAATCCATCAGCCCGTCGTCGGCGCTCGAACAGACGCCGAGGACGAGGGCTTCCTCGAAGCCGTCGGCGACGACGTAAGCGTGGCCCATCGACGAATCGATATAGATGCCCTGACCGACGTCGAGCGTGACGGGATCGTAGAATTCGCTGTGCACCTCGATCCGCCCTTCGAGGACATAGATGAATTCCTCGCCCTGATGGCGGACGAGCTCGCCGAACTCGCGCGCGCTATGCGCGCGGATGCGCGTCAGGATCGGGATCATCCGCTTCTGGCGCAAATCGGTGCAGAGATAGTGATAGTCGTAATTGTCGGTCGTGACTCGCGCGGCGCGTTCGATCGCCGCGATGCTGCGGCGCCCGGTGACGCGCGGCGCGGTGTCCTCCTCATCCTCGGCGAAGAGGTCCGACATGCGAATCTGGAGTCGCTGGCTCAGCTGCTGGAGCTTGTCGTAGCTCAGCGTCAGCCGGTCATGTTCGACCTTCGACAGCGTCGATACGGGAATGCCCGACTTGGCGCTCATTTCCTTGAGCGTCCAGCCGTTGCGCGCGCGAATGCCCTTCATCACCGCGCCGAGCGTCGGCGGGGGCGCACGGTCCGCCATCAGTTTTTCCAATCCCCGTTTGACAATTTTCTAATCAGGATCATTATGTCCCTATCGGGCTAACAGAAGTTAGTCCTTGGTAAGGGGTCGCGCGACTTGCCGCAAGGTGTGACAGGACGCGCCAGACAATAAGGGGAGAGCGATGCGTTTCATCCGTAAGGCGATGATCGGGCTGGCGGCCTTTGCCGCGCTGCCGCTGGCGGCGCAGGGGCCGGTGCCGGCGCCCGCCGCAAAGAAGACCGAAGCGACCGTGCCGGCCGCAAAGACACCGGCAGCGCCCGCCCCGCTCGATCCCAAGGACCTCGAAGCCTGGATGGATGGCTATCTGCCCTATGCGCTCGAACGGGGGCGCATTCCGGGTGCGGTCGTCGTCGTCGTGCGCGGCGGAGAGGTCGTGCTCCAGAAAGGCTATGGCTATTCCGACGTCGCGAAGCGTGCCCCCGTCCTGCCCGAAACCACGCTTTTCCGCCCCGGATCGGTGTCGAAGCTTTTCACCTGGACCGCGGTGATGCAGCAGGTCGAGGCGGGCAAGATCGACCTCGACAAGGACGTCAACGCCTATCTCGATTTCAAGATTCCGCCCTATGAGGGCAAGCCGGTGACGATGCGCAACATCATGACGCACACCGCGGGCTTCGAGGAATCGGTGCGCCACCTGATCAGCAGCGATCCGAAGGCGGTGATGACGCTCAAGAAACAGATGCCGCTCGCGCTGCCCGAACGCGTTTTCGCGCCCGGCACGACGCCCGCCTATTCCAATTATGCGACCGCGCTCGCGGGCTATATCGTCGAGCGCGTCAGCGGCGAAAATTTCGACAATTATATCGAAAACCACATCTTCAAGCCGCTCGGCATGACGCATTCGTCGTTCCGCCAGCCGCTCCCCGCGCGCCTCGTGCCACATATGTCGAAGGGCTATCCCGACATTACCGGGAAGCCCGAGCCGTTCGAAATGGTGATCCCCGCGCCCGCGGGCAGCCTGTCGTCGAGCGGCGCCGACATGGCGAAGTTCATGATCGCGCACCTCAATGACGGTGCGGGGCTGATGAAGCCCGAAACCGCGAAGATGATGCACGATTTCAAGGCGCCCGGCGTCGGCCCGCTCAACAGCATGGCGCTCGGCTTCTACGAACAATGGGTCAACGGCCAGCGCGCGATCGCGCATGGCGGCGATACCGTCTGGTTCCACTCCTACCTCTGGCTGTTCCCCGATGCCGACACCGGCGTCTTCGTGTCGATGAACAGCGCGGGCAAGGACGGCGCGGCGGGCGCGGTGCGCAGCGCGCTCTTCCACAAATTCGCCGATCGCTATCTGCCGGGTCCGCCCGAAAAGCCGGCGCAGGTCGATGCGAAGACCGCCGCGCAGCACGCGCAGATGATGGTCGGCAATTATATCAGCAGCCGCGGCTCCTTCACCAATTTCATGAGCTTGTTCGGCCTGCTCGGCCAAGCGACCATCGGGCTGACCGACGATGGCAAGATCACGCTCCCCGCGCTCGACGGTCTCGGCGCCGGCGCGCGCGACTGGGTCGAGGTCGAACCCTTCGTATGGCGCGACACCGGCACCGGCGAACGCCTTGCCGCAGAGGTCGAGGACGGCCGCGTCGTGCGTTGGAGCATCGATGCCGGATCGCCCTTCATGGTGTTCGAACCCGCACCCGCCAGCGTCAATGCCGCATGGCTCAACCCCGCGCTGCTCCTCGCCTTCGGCATCATCCTGCTCGCGGCGCTGGCGTGGCCGGTGCGGGTGCTGGTGCGCCGGAGCTTCAAGGCCGAGTTCGCGCTGCAGGGCCAGTCGCTGCGCGCCTATCGCTTGAGCCGTTTCTTCGCTTGGCTTGCGCTCGGCGCGCTTGCCGGGTGGATCGGGCTGATCGCGGCCTTCTCGGCCGACATCGGCAGCATCGGCGGTCCGCTCGACTGGCTGATCCACCTGCAGCGCATCCTGACCCCGCTCGCCGCCTTCGGCCTGCTCGCGACGGCCGGCTGGCACCTGTGGCTCGGCATCCAGGACAAGCGCCGCTGGACGATGAAGCTCGGCGCGGTGCTCTTGATCCTCGCCGCGCTGATACTCGTCTGGGTGACGCTCGTCTTCCACCTCTATGGCTTCGGAATGGTCTATTGATGGCAACGCAAAATACCCGGGAATTGACGCTCGACCTTCGGGTCGAGCGTTTTCCCTATCACCAGCCGTTCCGCATTTCGGGGCATGTCTTCACCGAAACCGCTCTGCTCGTCGCCGAGATTTCGGACGGTACGCATGTCGGGCGCGGCGAGGGGGCCGGGGTCTATTATCTTGGCGACGATATCGACCATATGCTGTCCGAGGCGACGCGCGTTCGCGGTGCGATCGAGGACGGGGCAACGCGCGAGGAATTGCAGCAACTGCTGCCCCCCGGCGGCGCGCGCAACGCGCTAGACTGCGCCTATTGGGATCTCGAGGCGAAGCGAGCGGGCCGGCCGGTCTGGGAACTTGCCGGGCTGAACCGGCCCAAGCCGCTGCGCTCGACGCTGACACTCGGCGCCGACAGCCCCGAAACCATGGCGAAGGCGGCGCTGGCGATCGATCCGCAGGCGCCGATCAAGGTCAAACTGACCGGCGACCTCGACGAGGATATATTGCGCGTCGCGGCGATCCGTGCCGCGCGGCCTGGCGCGTGGATCGGCGTCGATGCCAATCAAGGCTATGACAGCGCGACGCTCGCTGGCTTGCTGCCCGCGCTTGTCGAGCATGGCGTCGCACAACTCGAACAACCGCTGGGGCGCGGGCGCGAGGCCGATCTCGACGGGCTCAAACGGCCGTTGCCCTTCGCCGCCGACGAAAGCGCGCTCTCGCTCGCCGACACGGCATCGCTCGTCGGACGCTTCGACATCGTGAATATCAAGCTCGATAAATGCGGCGGGCTGACCGAGGGCCTCGCGATCGCGCGGCAGGCGAAGACGCTCGGGCTCGACGTGATGGTCGGCAATATGATGGGCACCAGCCTGTCGATGGCGCCTTCGTTCCTTGTCGGTCAGCTCTGCGACATCGTCGATCTCGACGGCCCGACCTTCCTCGCGCGCGACCGCGTGCCCGGCGTCGAATATCGCGGCGGGATGATCGATTGCCCGGCAGAAATTTGGGGTTCGTGACGATTTGATGTCCTAAATGGGTTGACAATTTTCCGATTAGGACAATAGTCGGCAAATAAGATTATCAAAGGTGGAGGATGGAATGACCGGGTCGTTCCGTATGACGCGCCGCGCGACACTCGCGGGCGCGGTGGGGGCCGTTTTGTCGGCGCCGATGATCGGCCGCGGGGCCTATGCGTTCGCCGCGGCGCCGGCGAAAGTCTATTCGCGCCGCGCGATCGACCTCGTCGCCTCGTCGCTCGTCATCGACATGCTCGCGCCGCTCAAGATCACCATGTCGCCCGACTATGTCGCGCACCGGTTGACCGACGCCGAGGCGGCCGAGTTCCGGGCATCGGGCATCACCGGTTTCCATCAAGCCTATGGCCTCGGCGGCCCCGATGCGAAGGCCCAGGCGCTCGAATATCTGGCTGGGTGGCAGGGCTTCGCCGGGCGCAACAGTCATGTCTTCACGCTCGTCGATGGCGTCGCCGATCTCGATCGCGCCAAGACCGATAAGAAATGCGCGGTTATCATGGGCATCCAGAATGCCGAGCATTTCGAAAAGGTCGAGGATGTCGCGCTGTTCCGCCGCCTTGGTCTGCGCTGCGCGCAGCTCACCTATAACAGCCAGAACCGGATCGGCTCGGGCAGCACCGAGCGCGTCGACGGCGGCGTTAGCGACTATGGCGCGGCGATCATCGCCGAGATGGAAAAGCACAAGATGCTCGTCGACGTCTCGCATTGCGGCGACCAGACGACGTTAGACGCGATCGAAATCGCCAAGGGGCCGATCGCGATCACCCACAGCAACGCTCGCGCGCTCGTCGACCATCCACGCGTCAAGACCGACGCGGCGATCAAGGCGCTCGCCGCGAAGGGCGGGGTGATGGGCATCACCGGGGTGCGCATGTTCGTCCGCACGAGCGATCCGACCAACGTCGGGCATATGGCCGACCATATCGACCATGTCGCGAAACTCGTCGGGGTCGATCATGTCGGCATCGGCTCCGACGCCGACCTTCACGGCTATGACGATATGATCCCGGCCGAATATGCCGCGCTCAAGGGCAGCTACAAGGGCAGCTACGCCTTTCGCGACAAGATCGACATCGACGGTTTCGACCATCCATTGAAGACCTTCGACCTCGTCGAGGAACTCATTCGCCGCAATTATTCGAACGATAACATCCGGGCCGTGCTTGGTGGCAATTTCCGCCGCCTGCTCGCCCAAGTCTGGGGGTAAGACGATGAACAAGGGACTTTTCGTTGCAGCAAGCATGGTCGCGGTGATCGCCGCGATGCCCGCGCAGGCGCAAGAAGCGGCCGCGATCGAAGCCGCGGGCGAGATCGTCGTGACCGCGCAGAAGCGCGTACAGAACGTTCAGGACGTGCCGATCTCGATCGCCGTGGTCAGCGGTGAGGAATTGCAGGAACAGGGTTCGGCCTCGCTGGTCGACTATGCGGGCTATGTTCCCGGCATGAACGTCAGCAACGGCGGCACGCCGGGCCAGACGACGATCACGCTGCGCGGCGTCGCACCATTGAACGCCAGCCAGACGGTCGGCATCTATCTCGACGATGCACCGGTCGGATCGAGCGCGCTGTACAACCGCGCCGGGCAATTCACCATCGACCTGATGCCCTATGACCTCGAACGCATCGAGGTGCTCAAGGGCCCGCAGGGCACGCTCTATGGCGCCAGCTCGATCGGCGGCCTCGTCAAATATGTGACCGTCCAGCCCGACACGCGCGAATTCAAGGTGCGCGCGGGCGTCGAGGGCTTCGCGATCAAGGACGCTGGCAGCCTTGGCTGGGGCGGGCAGGTCTATGCCAATGCGCCGATTGTCACCGACACGCTCGCGATTTCGGGCAGTTTCGCGTGGCGCAAGACGCCGGGCTGGGTCGACAGCGTCAACAATGCGGGGCTCAAGGACCAGAACGACTATGAACAGCGCGGCGGCCGCGCGGCGCTGTTGTGGCAGCCGACGCCCGAACTCAGCATCAAGCTCGCGGGTATCTGGCAGTCGCTCGATTCGGACGGCAACGGCCTTTATGCGGCCGATCTCGACGGAAACCGGCTCGGCAACGGCCATTCGTTCAACAATTATGTGCCCGAATCCTATGACGTCGATCTCGACTATTATTCGGCGACGATCGACTATGATTTCGGCGCCGCAACGCTGACCTCGGCGACCACCTACAGCAAGACGCAGAGCCGGCAGTTGCAGGATGCGAGCTATGCGTTCGGCGTGCTCTTCCCGCTCCTCACGGAGGGCGCGATTCCGCCAGGCATCACGCCCTTCTCGCTCGACCTCGGACTCAAGAAATGGACGCAGGAAGTCCGTCTCGCCTCGCCGAGCGACGGGCGGTTCGAATGGATGATCGGCGGTTTCTTCACCGACGAGGAAACGAGCAATGCCCAGCTCGTACGCTCGTTCGACATGGACGGCAATGCCATCCCGGGCCTCGACCCGCTCGCGATCGTCGGCCTGCCCGCGACCTACAAGGAATATGCGATCTTCGGCAACGCGACCTTCAAGCTGAGCGAGCAGTTCGAAGTGACCGGCGGTCTCCGCTGGGCGCGCAACGAACAGACGTTCACCCAGATCAGCGAAGGCGCGATCGTTCCCAGCGCCAATGATCCGGGTGAATCGGCCGAAAGCGTCTGGACCTTCTCGGTCAGCCCGCAATTCCACTTGAGCGAGGATGCGATGCTCTACGCGCGCGTCGCGACGGGCTACCGCCCCGGCGGCCCGAACGTCATCGTGCCCAACGTCCCGCCGAGTGTCGATGCCGATCGCATGACCAATTATGAGGTCGGGCTGAAGGCCGATTTCGCCGACCGCATGGTGTCGGTCGATGCAGCATTTTTCTGGATGGACTGGACCGACATCCAGGTCACACGCGCCTTCGGCGGTGTGTCGGGCGGTGCCAACGGCGGCAAGGCGACGAGCAAGGGTTTCGAGGGCAGCCTCGCGCTGCGCCCGGCGCCCGGCCTGACGATCAGCGCCACCGGCAGCTACACCGACGCAAGCCTCAGCGAGGATGTGCCGGAGATCAGCGGCGTGAAAGGCGACCGTCTGCCCGCAGTGCCCAAGTTCAGCGGCGCGCTGCGCGCCGATTACGAGTTCGAGCTGGGTGGCGGCAACCGGGGCAGCTTTGGTGCGGGCGTCCGCCATGCGAGCAACCGGCTGTCGCTGGTCGAGAGCGATCCGCTCGTTGCGCGTGCGAAGGCCTATACCTCGGTCGATCTCAACGCGTCGGTGACCTTCGATGATCACTGGACGCTGCGCGCCTATGCGCGCAACCTGCTCGACAACAAGGGCGAGATGGCGCGTTCGACGCTGGCCGACGGGCTCAATCGGCCAAGCTTCCTCGCGATCTCGCCGTTGCAGCCGCGCACGATCGGCGTCGCGCTCGACATGGCTTTCTGAGCGAATTGGAGTTGGACAAGATGAACGCGCCCATCGGCAGACTGGCCGAAAGCCTGACGCTGCCGCAACCCTATCTGCTGTTCCTCGGCGACACGACCGAGGCGGGCTATGCCAAGACCGCCTTCGGCCTCGCCGACTGGGCGGCCGATCGCTGCGTCGGCGAATATGGGATCGGCGCCTGCTCGGTCAGCGCCGGCCTGCCGCGGCTGTCCCCCGCCGAGGCGCGCGCCGCGGGGGCGCAGTCGCTGGTGATCGGCGTCGCGAACCAGGGCGGCGTGATCGGTGACGCTTGGGTCGCCGTGCTCGTCGAGGCGATGGAGGCGGGGCTCGACATCGTCAGCGGCCTACACACCCGGCTCACGAGCATCCCCGCGCTCGTCGAGGCGGCGCGGCGCACCGGCCAGCGGCTGATCGACGTTCGCACCCCGCCGCCGTCGATCCCGATCGCCACCGGGCGCAAGCGGAGCGGCAAAAGATTGCTCACCGTCGGCACCGATTGCGCGCTCGGCAAGAAATATACCGCGCTGGCGCTGCACCGCGCTTTCGTCCAGCGCGGGATCGACGCCGATTTCCGCGCGACCGGTCAGACGGGGATCATGATCGCGGGCGGCGGCATGCCGATGGACGCGGTGGTTTCGGATTTCGAGGCCGGGGCGGCCGAAATATTGAGTCCCGATGCGCCGGAAAACCATTGGGATCTCGTCGAGGGGCAAGGGTCGATCTTCAACCCCGCCTATGCCGCGGTGTCGCTCGGCCTGCTGCATGGCAGCCAGCCCGATGTCTTCGTCGTCTGCCACGACCCGGCGCGTAAGGTAATCCTCGGCATGGAGAGCTTCGCGCTGCCTAGCATCGAGGAGGTGATCGACCTGACAATCCGCCTCGGCAGCCGGACCAATCCCGCGATCCGCTGCGGCGGCGTGAGCCTCAACACCTCGGCTTACGACGCCGATGCGGCTGAGGCGCTGATGGCGGCCGAACGGCAGCGCCTCGGCCTGCCGGTCACCGACCCGATCCGCGGCGGTGCGTCGTTCGACGCGCTCGTGGACAATATTCTCGCATGAGTGTGGGCGAGACGGGCAGCAAGTCGAGCTGGTTCCAGCGCTTCCTGCTGCCCGGTTTCGCATTGAAGGCCGTCATCATCGGTGGCGGCTATGCCACGGGGCGCGAACTGGCCGAATATTTCGTGCCGTCGGGGCCTTGGGGCGGGCTCTCCGCCATGCTGCTCGCGACGCTGATCTGGAGCGTTGTCGCCGCGCTGACCTTTGCGCTCGCGCGCCGGATGCGGGCCTATGATTATCGCAGCTTCTTCGAAGGGCTGCTCGGCCCCGCCTGGATTGCGTTCGAGGTCGCCTATCTGATCTTCGTCGTGCTGATTCTCGCGGTGTTCGGTGCGGCTGCGGGGGCGATCGGCGCGGCAACCTTCGGCTGGCCCGAGCTTGCGGGCTCGGTGCTGCTCGCGCTCGCCATCCTCGGTTTCACTGCCTTCGGCACCGCGCTGGTCGAGACCTTGTTCAAATATGCTTCGATGCTGATCTACGCGGTCTACGCGCTGTTCCTCGTCTTTGCGCTCGCCAGCTTCGGCGGATTGATCGCGAGTGGCTTCGCGAATGCCCCACCGCCTTCGGGGAACTGGGTGGCGGGCGGCATCACCTATGCGAGCTACAATATCGTCGGGGCGGTCGTCATCCTGCCCGTCCTCCGTCACCTGACGAGCCAGCGCGACGCGGTGGTCGCCGGGCTGATCGCCGGGCCGCTGACGATGCTGCCCGCGATCCTCTTTTTCGTCGCGATGATGGCTTTCTATCCCGCGATCGGCGGCGAGACGCTGCCGTCCGATTTCCTGCTGCGCCAGATGGCGGTGCCGGGATTCCATGTGCTGTTCCAGCTGATGATCTTCGCCGCGCTGCTCGAAAGCGGCGTCGGCGCGATTCATGCGATCAACGAGCGCGTGTCCGGCGTCGTCGAGGCGCGCGGACGCCCGCCGCTCGGCACCGGCGCGCGCGCGGCGATCGGTGGCGCGGTGCTCGTCGGCTGCATGTTCGTCGCGGCGCGCGTCGGCCTCGTCGACCTGATCGCCAGCGGATACCGCTTCCTTGCGTGGCTGTTCCTCACGGTCTTTCTGCTGCCGCTCGTCACGATCGGCACCTGGCGCCTGCTGCGCCCCGCACCCGCTCCCCATATGGAGGCTTTGCCATGAAACGCTTGCTTGCCCTGTCGCTGATGCTGTCGGTCGCCGTACCGGCGTGGGCCGAACCGCCCGCCGACATTGGCGAAAGCGTCGAGGCGCTGCGCAAGAAAGTCGGGGCGGCGGGCGTTTCGATCGCGATCGTCGAGGATGGCAAGACGACGCTGTCGCGCGGCTGGGGCGTGCGCAAGCTCGGCGAGCGCGCGCCCGTCGACGCGCAGACGATCTTTCAGACCGGTTCGACCGGCAAGGCGATGACCGCCGCGGCGCTCGCGGTGCTGGTCGACGAAGGCAAGATCGGCTGGGACGATCCGGTCATCAAACATATGCCGTGGTTCCGTATGTACGACCCGTGGGTTACGCGCGAGATAACGATCCGCGACCTGCTCGTCCACCGCAGCGGGCTCGGGCTGGGGCAGGGCGATCTGATGTTCGTGCCGCGCACCCATCTGACGCGCAAGCAAACGGTCGAACGCGTCGCTTACCTCAAACCCAAGACGAGTTTTCGCTCGGCCTATGCCTATGACAATATCCTCTATGCCGTCGCGGGCCAGCTGATCGAGGAGGTTACCGGGCAGACGTGGGAGGATTTCATTCGCGCGCGCGTGCTGCGTGCGGGCGGCATGAAGAATGCGACGAGCGACAGCGAGGATCGCTTTCGCATTCCCAACCGGTCATGGCCGCACGCGCGGCTGTCGGGGGCGCTGCGTGGGCTAGGCCCGCAACAGGCGCTGAATGAACGCGACGAACTCGGCCGCAACGGGGCGCCCGCAGGCGGGCTCGCATTGAGTGCCAATGACATGGCGGCCTGGCTCAAGATTCAGCTCGCGCACGGCGCGCTGCCGAACGGGAAACGGTTGTTCAGCGAGAAGCAGGCCGCCGAAATGTGGACGCCGGTGACGCCGGTGCCGATCACGCCGCTGCCCGACGCGCTCAAGCCCGCGCAGCCGACGCAGCAGGCCTATGCGCTCGGCTGGAACGTGCAGGATTATCGCGGCCACCGCATCATCCAGCACGGCGGCGGCGTCTTCGGGTCGATCACGCGCGTCGTGATGATCCCCGATAAAAATGTCGGCTTCGCAATCATGCTGAACAGCGAGGACAGCGGCATGCTCCTCGGCCTCGCTTACGATCTGCTCGACCATTATCTGGACCAGCCCGACTATGGCTGGATTCAGAAATGGGAGGATTGGTATCAGGCGCGGCTCGCGGGCGGGGTCGAGTTTCTGAAACAGTCGAAGGCATCGCCGGCGCAGAGCGGTCCCTCGCTCGCGCTGGCGGGCTATGCCGGGCGTTACCGCGATCCCTGGTACGGCGACGTCGTCGTGGGGTCGGGCGTGGACGGCCTGACGATCGACTTCACCTCGACCCCGCGGATGGCGGGGCGGCTCAAGCATTGGCAATATGACAGCTTCGTCACCGAGTTCGACGACCCCGCGATCGAGCCCGCCTATGTCACCTTCGCGCTCGATGCCGACGGCAAGGTGACGGGCGTGACGATGAAGGCGGTGAGCCAGATCGCCGACTTCAGCTGGGATTATCACGATCTCGATTTGAAACCCGTGGAGGACAAGAAGTGAAACGTCTCGCAATCCTGCTGACCGCAACGGCGCTGACCGCCTGTTCGACGGGCGAAGAGAAACCGAAAGCCCCCGAAGCCCCGCTGCACAGCCGGATGCTCGTGCTCGACACCCACCTCGACACGCCGCTCCATTTCGAGCGTGCGGGCTGGAGCTTCGCCGATCGCCACGCGCTCGCCGACGATATGGCGCAGCTCGACATTCCGCGGATGAAGGACGGCAATCTCGATGGCGGCTTCTTCGCCATCTATACCGAGCAAGGCCCGCTGACCGCGAAGGGTTACGCCGATGCGCTCGCCTTTGCGCGGGGGCGCTCGGATCTGATCGACAATACCATCGCCAAATATCCCGACGCCATCGCTCCCGCGCGGACCGCCGCCGACGCATTGCGGCTGAACAGGGAAGGCAAGCTCATCGCCTTCAAGTCGATGGAGAACAGCTATCCGCTCGGCGTGGATCTGTCGCTGCTGCAGGAGTTCTACGACAAGGGGCTGCGCCTCGCCGGGCCGGTGCATTCGAAGGATAATCAATTCGCCGACAGCGCGACGGGCGAAGGGCGCTGGAAGGGGCTGAGCCCGCTCGGCAAACAATGGGTGGCGGAGATGAACCGCCTCGGCATCGTCATCGACGCGAGCCATTCGTCCGACGCGGCGTTCGACCAGATGCTCGAACTGTCGAAATATCCGATCCTGCTCTCGCACTCGAGCCTGCGCTCGGCCTACGACCATCCGCGCAATCTCGACGAGGGGCGGCTGAAGGCGCTCGCAGCGAAGGGCGGCGCGATGTGCATTTCGACGATCTTCATGTCGGAAATGAACATGACGCCCGCGCGCGGCGAATTGTTCGGCAAATATGAGCGGATCGGGTCGCTGCCCGCCGCCGAGCAGGCCGATCTTAATCGCCAGTGGCGCGAACTCGACAAGAGCGAGCCGTTATGGGCGGCCGATTTCGACGCTTATATGAAGATGGTGCTGCGCGCGATCGAGGTCGGCGGCGTCGATCATATCTGCTTCGGCGCCGACTGGGACGGCGGCGGCGGCCTGCCGGGCATCGAGGATATTTCCACGCTGCCCAAGGTGACCGAACGGCTGAAGGCCGCGGGCTATTCGGACGCCGACATCGAAAAAATGTGGAGTGGCAACATCTTCCGCATCCTCGCGGCGCAGGGGAAATAGGCGGGGGTCAGCCGCGGAACCGCTTGGGATCGATCCCGAGCTTCGTCATCTTGTCGTAGAGCGTCTTTCGCGGCACTCCCAGCCGCGCCATCGTTTCGGCGATATGGCCGCGCGTCTGCGCCAGCGTGTCGTGGATGATCGTCGCCTCGAACCGGCGCACCCGCTCGGCGAGCGGCGCGTCGGCGGGCATCGCCGCGCGGCCGGGGTCCGACGGCAGGTCGAGCACGACGCTATAGGCGAAATTCTTGAGCTCGCGGACATTGCCAGGCCAGTCATGTTCGACCAGGTGGCGGCGCACCGCATCGTCGATCCGGAACCCCGCCAGCCCCATCTTCGCCGCGGCTTCGTCGAGGAAGAAGGCGAAGGTTTGCGGAATGTCCGACCGCCGCTCGCGTAGCGGCGGGATGCGCAGCTTCACGACGTGCAGCCGGTAATAGAGATCTTCGCGGAAATCGCCGCCGCGCACCGCGTCCATCAGGTCGGTCTTGGTCGCCGCGACGACGCGCAGATCGACGGGCTCGGGCGCGCTGGCGCCGAGCGGCTGCACCTCGCGCTCCTCGATCACGCGCAGCAGTTTCGCCTGCACCGCGGGGTGCATCGTGTCGATCTCGTCGAGGAACAATGTCCCGCGATGCGCGCCGCGGATGCGCCCGGCTTGTCCCAGCTTGCCCGTCGCGCGGTCGATCAGATCGCTGCCGAACAGTTCGGCCTCGGCCAGTTCCTGCGGCAGCGCGGCGCAATTGACCGCGACGAGCGACGCCGCGCTCCGCCGGCTCTGCCGGTGAAGCATATGCGCGACCAGTTCCTTCCCCGTTCCTGTCTCGCCCTCGATCAACACGTCGATGTCGGCCTGTGCAAGCTGCGCGATCGTCTCGCGCAGCCGCACCATCGCCGGGCTTTCGCCGATCAACGGGCTGTCGATCGCTGCGGCGGCTGCGGTCAGCCGGCGGTTGTCGAGGATCAGCGCGCGGTGCGCGAGCGCGCGGCGGACGACGCCGACCAGATGATCGGCGGCAAAGGGCTTGGCGAGGAAGTCGAAAGCGCCGTCGTGCAGCGCGCGCACCGCCATCGAGACGTCGGCATGGCCGGTGATCAGCACGACCGGAATGTCGGGATCGATCGCATGGATCGCCGCGCGCAGTTCGAGCCCATCCATCCCCGGCATGCGGATGTCGGTGACGACGGCCCCTGGAAAATCGGCGGTGATCCGCGGCAGCACGCTGTGGGCGTCGGGAAACGCTTCCGCCGTCAGCCCGGCAAGGTCGAGCGTCTGGACATTCGCCTCGCGCAGCGCCGCATCGTCGTCGACGAAGAAGATCGTCTGCTCGCCGGTGAAGAAACTCATGCCCGCCTCAGCGTCAGGCGGAAGCCCGCGCCGCCGAGCGGCGAGGGAATGAGCGTCAGCGTGCCGCCGAACCCGTTCATGATGTCGCTGGCGATCGCCAGCCCCAACCCCAGCCCGTCGGGCCGCCCGGTGACGAAGGGCGTGAACAGCTGCGGCAATATGTCGGCGGGAACGCCGGGGCCATTGTCGCAAATGTCGATCAGCACCGGGCCATTGCCATGCGCGCGGAGCGTCACGCGCCCCCCCTCGATGCCGCGCACCGCCTCGGCGGCATTTTGCAGCAGGTTGATCAGCACTTGTTCCAGCCGCACGCGGTCGGCGTGGACCGCGATGGCGGACTCCTCTACGCTTACGTCAAGCGCGACGCCCTGCGCGCGCAACCGGTCGCCGATCAGCAGCAAGGCCCCGTCGATCGCCGATTGCAGCGGAACAGGGCCAAGCGGTGCGGGCGCACGGCGCGCGAAATTGCGAAGCTCGCCGGTGATCGCGCCGACGCGTGCGGTCAGCTCGACGATATGGTCCAAATTGCCGCGCGCCTTGCCCGCCTGCTCGCGGTCGAGATAGGCGCGGGCGTTTTCGGCGAAGGTGCGGATCGCGGCGACCGGCTGGTTGATCTCGTGCGCGACGCCGGCGGTGATCTGCCCGATCGAGCCGAGCCGGCTCGCCTGCGCCAGCTCCTCGCGCGCGGCGCGATAGCGGCGGTCGGTTTCGGCCTGTCGCTCCGATGCGTGCCGCAATTCGTCGTTGGCGGTGCTGAGATCGCGCGTGCGCGCGGCGACCTCGCGCTCGAGCGCCTCATGCGCGGCCTGCCGCATCGTCTGCCGCTCGACGAGGCGGAGCAGCGTGACGATCGCCGCGCCGACGAGGATGAGCAGGATCAGGAAGACGACCCGCGCGGTCGCGCCGGCGCTGGCGCGCGCGGGCCCGGCAGGCTGGAGCAGGCGGAGCGTGCTGCCGGGAAGCGACACGCGCTCGTCGGCCTGGCGGAACAGATTGTCGCCGATACGAAGATCGCCGCCGGCGCGTTCGACCGGCAAGGGAGCCAGCCGCGCCTCGCCATAGCTGCGCGTTGCGCGCAGCCGCCGCTGCGCTTCGGGCGAGAGCGGCACGAACGAGCGGAAGCGCCAGCGCGGGTCGCTGCTCATCACGACGATCCCGGCGGCGTCGGTCACCAGCGTCGTCGCGGCGGAATCGGCCCAGCGTGCCTCGAGCTTGTCGAATTCGACCTTGAGCACGATCACGCCGAGCAGGCGCCCGTCGACGGTGACGCGGCGCGCGAGATAGAGGCCCGGGCGCCCGCTGACCGTCCCCAGCGCAAACAGTTCGGCCTCGCCGCGTTGCATCGCGCCCTGGAAATAGGGACGAAAGCGGTAATTCTCGCCGACGAAGCTCGTCGGTGCGCGCCAGTTGCTCGCCGCGATCGTCCTGCCGCCGGCATCGAGGACATAGATCACCGTGGCATCGGTGCGCGCCGCAAGCTGTTCGAGTTCGCGGTCGAGGCGGCGCGAGGCCGCGTCGCTCTTGTCGGCGAGCGCCGCACGCACGTCGGGAAATTCGGTGAGGACGCGGGGCAGCAGGCGGAATTTCTGTAATTCGCTTTCGAGCAGGCTCGCATGCGCGCGCGCATTCTGGCGGGCCTCCAGATCGGCCTGCGCGCTCGCGCGATCGGTCGCCCATTGGGCCAGCGCGAATCCGGCGACCAGCAGGATGGCGAGCCCGATCGCCGCGGCGACGAGCAGGCGCCGACGGTTGGCTTGGGGGCCGATCAGAGTCGAATCGCGCGGCGACCGCATGTGCGGATTATTGCACAAATATTCTATTGCGTATGCGGAAAATTGCACAATCAGCCTATGCCGGTAAAGCCAACTATTAGTAAAATCCATATATAACAAAAGATTAAGTCTGTCCTATGTCTTGTTTGACCCTCTTTCAGCCCTGCCCCTAGATTGGCGGAAAGGCCGCCGAACGGCCGCAAGCTGCGCCGATGGGCGCAAGAATGGGGAGAGGCTGGTGGCAGCCACGATCGATCTAACCGCGACACAAGCGCCGCCGAACCCTCGGCCGTGGTGGACGCATCTCTACGTCCAGGTGCTCGGCGCGATCCTCGCCGGCGTGCTGCTCGGCCATTATTGGCCGTCGGTCGCGACCGAGTTCAAGCCGCTCGGCGACGGTTTCATCAAGCTCGTCAAGATGATCATCGCGCCGGTGATCTTCCTGACCGTCGCGACGGGCATCGCCTCGATCGGCGGCGAGACAAGGGCGCTCGGCCGCGTGGTCGGCAAGACCTTCGCCTATTTCCTCTTCTTTTCGACGCTCGCGCTGATCGTCGGGCTGGTGGTCGCCAATGTGATCCAGCCGGGCGCGGGCATGAACATCGACCCGGCGACGCTCGATGCCGGGGCGGTCGCGCAATATGAGGCGAAGGCGCACGAAGCGACGCTCACCGCCTTCCTGCTCGAAATCATTCCGACCACTTTCGTCTCGTCGCTGACCGAAGGGTCGATCCTGCAGGCGCTGTTCGCCGCGATCCTCTTCGGCCTCGCGCTGTCGCACGCGGGCGAGCCGGGGCGGCAGGTGCTGGGCCTGCTCGAAAAAGTCTCGGTCGTCTTCTTCGGCCTCGTCGGCATGCTGATGAAATTCGCGCCGATCGGCGCGTTCGGCGCGATGGCCTTTACGATCGGTCGCTATGGCGTCGAATCGCTCGCCAACCTCGGCCTGCTGATCGCGACCTTCTATCTGACCTCGCTATTCTTCGTGATCGTCATCCTCGGCGCGGTCGCGCGGCTTTGTGGCTTCTCGATCTTCAGCCTGATCGCCTATCTCAAGGCCGAACTGCTGCTCGTGCTCGGCACCTCGTCGTCGGAAGCGGCCTTGCCCAGCCTCATCCAGAAGCTCGAACAGGCGGGCTGCGCCAAGCCGATCGTCGGCCTCGTCGTGCCGACCGGCTACAGCTTCAACCTCGACGGCACCAACATCTACATGACGCTCGCGGCGCTGTTCATCGCGCAGGCGGTCGGCGTCGATCTCAGCCTCGGCGACCAGATCGCGCTGCTGCTCGTCGCGATGGTCAGCTCGAAAGGCGCGGCGGGGGTCACCGGCGCGGGGTTCATCACGCTCGCCGCGACGCTGTCGATCGTGCCGTCGGTGCCCGTCGCGGGGCTCGCGCTGATCCTCGGCATCGACCGCTTCATGAGCGAGTGCCGCGCGCTCACCAATTTCATCGGTAACGCGCTCGCGGCGATCGTCGTCGCGGGATGGGAAAAGGCGCTCGACCGCGATGCGCTCCACCGCGCGCTCGGCGGCGAGCCCGCGCCGCTCGCCGCGCAGCCGATCGAAACCGACGCCGATTGACCGGACAATGATATGATATGGGGAGTGAGACAATGAATTCGACCAAAGCCCGCTGGGCCCGCCACAGCAGCCGCACCGTGCTGATGCTCGCCGGCATCGGCGCTTTCGCCGCTCCGCTCGCCGCGCAGGAAGCGCCGGCCGAGGCCACCGCCGCCGCGCCGACGGGCGAAGAAGCGATCGTCGTCACCGGCAGCCGCATCGCGCGCGAAACCTATGACACGCCGGCGCCGGTGATCGGCGTCACGTCCGAAGATCTGCTAGAAGCCGGCGACAGCGAACTCAGCGAAACGCTCGCCGACCTGCCGCAGCTGTCGTCGGCGACCAATGATTCGACGGTCACCGGCAACACGCAGAATTCGGGCCTCAGCTCGATTGAACTGCGCAACTTGGGCTCGAACCGCACGCTCGTTCTCATCGACGGCCGCCGCACCGTGTCGAACTCGGGGATCAGCAACCTCGTCAGCCTGTCGACGATCCCCAGCGATTTCATCGACCGCGTCGAGGTCATCACCGGCGGCACCTCGTCGGTCTATGGCTCGGACGCCGTCGCCGGCGTCGTCAACATCATCACCAAGAAGAATGAGCGCGGCCTGACGTTGCGCGCCCGGACCGGCATCACGTCGGAGGGCGACGGGCAGGAACTCACGCTCGGCGCGACTTATGGCACGCGCTTTGCCGACGGCCGCGGCTATTTCCTCGTCAGCGGCACCTATGACCGCGACTGGGGCATCCGCGCGGTCGATCGCGAATGGGCGGTGCGGCCCGTCTCCTACGGCTATGATTTCGAAAACGGAATCAACGAGTTCGAGGGGGTTTATATCAACGCCGACGGCGCGCCCGCGAGCGGGTCGCGCCCCGCGTCCGAATTCCCGCCGCTGATGATGAGCGACCTCAGCAGCTTCATTCCCGGCGGTGTCTTTTCGGGCGCCAGCTCGGCGCGCGACCGCTTCTACCGGAACGGGGTGCTCGTCGAGCGCGGGCCCGACCCCGTCACCGGCGAACCCGTCACCGGCAGCGGCGGCGGGGCAAGCAGCCCGGGCAACGTCGGATATTTCCTGCCCAATCGTGACGGCTACAACCAGCGCACCGGCCGCTCGCTGATCCTCGCGCGCAAACGCTATCTCGGCGCGGCCAAGCTCGAATATGAATTCTCGGACGCGATCGAAGCCTTCGCGCAGCTGCAATATTCCCGGATTACTTCAGGAGAAACGCGCGAATCGGTGGGCATAGGCTGGGATTCGACTTATCCGCTGACCGACCCCGTCACCGGCGTCACCACCGAGATCGAATATGGCAAGATTCCGTGCCGCCGCGCCAGCGGTTCGGGCTCGGGCCCGTGCAATCCCTTCGTCCCGGCCGAAATCCGTGCCGACGCCCCGTCGACCGGCGCCGGCATCGCCTGGGATCGCCGCTTCGACGAGGTCGGCGGCCAGATCACCGAAAACAAGCGCGAGACGATCCGAAGCTGGGCCGGCCTGCGCGGCAAGATTTCGGACAGCTGGAACTGGGAAGCGAGCTTCGGCTACGGCCAGTACAAGCAGGACCAGTGGCGCCGGAACGAGATCAACGGCGTCCATCTGACGCAGGCGCTCAACGCCGAAATGGGTCCGGACGGACCGCAATGCGCCGACGCCGACGCGCGCGCCGCGGGCTGCGTCGCGATCGACCTGTTCGGCGAGGGGGCGATCACTCCCGACATGGCCGCCTGGATTCGCGCCGACCTGCATCAGGAACTGACGATCCGCCAATATACCGGCCAGGCCTTCGTCACCGGCGAACTGTTCCAGCTTCCCGCCGGCCCGGTCGGTGCCGCCTTCGGCGTCGATTACCGCAAGGACAGCCAGGAACTCACCGGCGACCTCCTGTCGCAGACGGGTGGCACGACGGGCAATGCCGTACCCAATTTCGGCGGCTCGATCCGCGCGCTCGAGGGCTATGGCGAAGTCAGCGTGCCGCTGCTCCGCGATGCGCCGGGCGCCTATCTCTTGAGCGTCGATGCCTCGGCGCGTGTCGCCGACTATAATATCGACAATGTCGGCACCGTGTTCAGCTGGCGCGGCGGCGTGCAATATGCGCCGATCCCCGACATCCGCTTCCGCGCGCAATTCGCCCGCGCCCAGCGCGCACCCGACATCGCCGAGCTTTATTCGCCGCCGCGCGGCAATTTCGAGGCCGCGAACGATCTGTGCGATGGCGTGACCCCGGCGACGACGGGGCGTATCGCCGCCAATTGCCGCCTCGACCCAGGCATTCAGGCGCTGTTCGCGCAGCAGGCGGCCGACGGCGCGACGCAGCAATATTCGCAGGCGGGTAACAACCTCTACAGCCCCAATGGCGGCAACCTCGACCTCAAGGAGGAGACCGCCGACACGCTGACGCTCGGCGCCGTGATCGCGCCGCGCTTCGTGCCCGGGCTGACGATCGCGGTCGATTATTACGACATCCGCATCAAGGATGCGATCGACGCCTATTCGAACCGCGACATCCAGCTCCAATGCTACGACACCGACGTGCCGCAGGCTGACAACCCCTTCTGTGCCGACATCACGCGCAACGCGAATAACGGCCAGATCGTCGAGCTGGTCCAGCGGCAGGTCAACTTCGCGCGCTTCGACACGCAGGGGATCGACGTCGCCTTCAACTATCGCTTCCGCCTCGACGACGCGCTCGGCATCCCCGGCCGCTTCGACCTGCGCTACGACGGCACGCATGTGTTGAAGCAAAAGGTGCAGTTCCAGGGGGTCGACGGGACGGTCACCAACGATCTTGCCGGCGATCTCGCCGAAGGCAGCTTCAAATATCGCGCGCGCGGTTCGCTGAGCTGGAAGCTCGACAATTTCCGCATCCGCTGGACGACCACCTATTATGGCAAGATCAACGACAGCAATTCGCTCGCCGATCAATATGCCGCGCTGCTCGAAACCAATCCGAATGCCGAGGTGCCGGTCTTCCTCAATATCGGCGACGTGTGGGAACATGACCTGTTCCTGTCGTTCGACCTCGATACGGGCGGCAAGGAATTCCGCCTCTATGGCGGGGTGAACAACCTGTTCAATTCGGTCAGCCCCTTCCTGCCGAGCGGAACCGAGAGCGGGCGCTTGACCAACCAGAATGGTGTCTATGATATCGCCGGACGCCGCTTCTATGTCGGCGCGACGGTGAAATTCTGATGGGAAATGCAATGCAAAGAGCTTCGGGGCTTCGATCCACTGGACCCCTGAAGGCCATGTCGGGAGCGGTGCTGTTGGCGCTGGTAGGGTGCGCGCCCGGCCAGGCGGTCGCCAGCACTGCCCCGCATGGTGAAGCCGCCGCATCCGCGGCCGAGCCCAAGGCGGCACCGAAAACCATCCTCTTCATCGGCAACAGCTTCACGCAGGGCGCGCATTCGGCGGCGCGCAACTGGCGCGCGGGCTCGGTGACCGATCTCAACAAGGCGGGCTATGGCGGCGTGCCCGCGCTGTTCAAGCTGTTCACCGAACAGGCGGGGCTCGACTATCGCGTCAGCCTCGAGACGCAGGGCGGAAAGACGCTCGGCTTTCATTATGACGAGCGGCGCGCGCTGTTCGACCGGTCTTGGGATGTCGTCGTGCTTCAGGAACTCAGCACGCTCGACCGCGCGAAGCCCGGCGATCCAACCAATTATCTGCGCGACGTCGCCCGGCTGAGCGCGCTGTTCAGGGCGCGCAATCCCGCCGTCGACATCCGCCTCGTGTCGGCTTGGACGCGCGCCGACCAGACCTATAAGCCCAAGGGGCATTGGTACGGCAAGCCGGTCTCGGCGATGGCCGAAGACCTTCGCGCCGCCGCCGACCGCGCGCGCGCCGCCAACCCCGCCGTGGCGGGTGTGCTGCCGGTCGGACAGGCGTGGAACCGCGCGATGCGCGAGGACGTCGCCGATCCCAATCCCTATGACGGGATCGGCTATGGCCAACTCGACCTCTGGGCGTACGACCATTATCACGCGAGCGTCGCGGGCTATTATCTCTCGGCGCTCGTTACCTTCGGCGCCGTTACCGGCATCGATCCGACGACGCTCGGCCCGAAGGAAAAGGGCGCCGACGAGCTTGGCCTGTCGGATGCGCAGGCCGCGGCGCTGCAACGCGTCGCGCGCGACACGCTCGCGAACGCCGCCTAGATCGGACCCCGAAAGAGCGCCGCCGACCCCTGAACCTGCGGGAACGAACCACCGCGCCAAGCGTCCAATATGGGCTCTCGGCCGGTCGCGGCCGCGGCCGGGCAGGAGGATCGGATGCAGGCGCTCGAAGGATTGGAGGACGCGCGGCCCTCGCGCAGACGTTTTTGGGATCGGCACGCCAGCCCGATCTCGATCCTCCTCCTCGGCAGCCTGCTGCTCGCCGCCACGCTCGGGGTTACTGGCGGCCAGCCGAGCCCGCCGCGCACGGCCGATTTCGGCGATGCCCGCCTGACCGTCAAGACGCCGGTGGTCATCCGCAACGGCGAATTCTTCGAAACCGATGTGACGCTGACCGCCGGGGCTCCGCTCGATGATGCGGTGATCGCGGTGACGCCCGCGCTGTGGCACGACATGACGGTCAACACGATGATTCCGGCGCCCGGCGAGGAGAGCTTCAAGGACGGGCGTTTCCATTTCTCCTACGGCCCGCTTGGTGCCGGCGAGCGCCTGCACGTCAAGATCGACGGGCAGATCAACCCGCCGCTGTTCGCGGGCACGCGCGGCGAGATCGCGGTGTTCGACGGTGAGCGGCGCATCGGCGCGATGCCGCTGCGGATAAAGGTGCTTCCCTGATGGATATCGTCCTTCGCGCCACGGTGATGTTCTTCGTCCTGTTCCTGCTGATCCGCCTGCTCGGCAAGCGCGAGCTCGGCCAGATGACGCCGTTCGAATTTGTCGTGCTCGTCGTGCTCGGCGACCTCATTCAGCAGGGGGTGACGCACAATGATTTCAGCCTGACCGGCGCGACGCTCGCGATCTGCACCTTCGCCTTCTGGGCGCTGGTGCTCAGCTGGACCGCCTATCTGGTCCCGCGCGCGAAGGATCTGCTCGAAGGAACGCCGCGCGTGGTCGTGCGCGACGGTGCGATCGTTACCGAAAACCTGCGCCGCGACCGGCTGACGCGCGACGAAATCCTCTCCGAAATGCGGCTTGCGGGGATCGGCCGGATATCCGATGTCGCCTGGGCGATCCTTGAGCCGCAGGGCAAGATGAGCTTTATCAAGAAGGACGAAGGCGCCGCCCGGCAACAGGACCGTGACGATCCCGCCAACTGATCGGCGGCCGCGACAACCATTTGCTAATGCTGTATTGGGACTGTAATACGGTGCCAAGCATGACCTGGTTTCGTAAACCCGACAGCCCCGACCCCGCCCTTGCAATGACGCCTGGCGGGCCCTTTGCCGACATGGCGCCGCCTGAGCCGCCGCCCGTTCCCGAAACGCGGCGGCGCAAATGGATGCGCCGCCTTTCGCGCGGCTTCGCGATCTTCTGCGTCACATTCCTTTTGCTCGTCGGCTGGCTCGCGCTCACCGCGCCGCTGTCGAAATCGCTCGAGCCGATCGCGCCGCCACAGATCACCTTGCTCGCCTCCGACGGCACGCCGATCGCGCGCGCCGGCGCGATCGTCGATGCGCCGGTCGAGGCGAAGAAGCTTCCGAAACATGTCACCGGCGCCTTCCTCGCGATCGAGGACCGGCGTTTCTACAGCCATTGGGGAATCGACCCGCGCAGCATCGCGCGCGCGGTGTGGAGCAACGTCACCGGCGGCCGCACGCAGGGCGGCAGCACGATCACCCAGCAGCTTGCGAAATTTACCTTCCTGACGCCCAAACGCACCCTCGGGCGCAAGGCGCGCGAGGCGCTGATCGCCTTCTGGCTCGAAGCCTGGCTGACCAAGGACGAGATTCTCGAACGCTATCTCTCGAACGCCTATTTCGGCGACAATACCTATGGCCTGCGCGCCGCTTCGCTGCATTATTTCTACCGCCACCCCGAAAAGCTGACCCCCGCGCAGGCGGCGATGCTCGCCGGGCTCGTGCAGGCGCCGTCGCGCCTCGCGCCGACGCGTAATCCCGACCTTGCCGAAAAGCGCATGAAGCTCGTCGTGAACGCGATGGTCGACACAGGCTATATGACCGAGCGCGAGGCCAAGGCGATCCGCACCCCGCGTATCGACGTGCGCACGCGCAATACGCTGCCCACCGGCACCTATTTCGCCGACTGGGCACTGCCCGCCGCGCGCAAATTGAGCGACGTCGGCTATTCGCGCCAGACGATCACGACGACGCTCGACGCGCGGCTGCAATCGATCGCGCGCCGCGTGACGGGCCGTGCGGGGCTCGGCAAGGCGCAGGTCGCGCTCGTCGCGATGCGCCCGAACGGCGAAGTCGTCGCGATGATCGGCGGCAAGGATTATGCCGCATCGCCCTTCAACCGCGCGACGCAGGCGCGGCGCCAGCCCGGCTCGACCTTCAAGCTGTTCGTTTATCTCGCGGCGCTCGATGCGGGCTGGGAACCGGACGACCGGATCGACAATAGCGCGATCGAAACCGGTTCCTACCGCCCCAAAAATTCGGGCGGCGCCTATTCGACGGACATCAGTCTCGAAGACGCCTTCGCTTCGTCCAGCAACGTCGCCGCGGTGCGCCTTTTCGGCGACGTCGGCGACGAAAAGGTGATCGCGATGGCGCGCGACCTGGGCGTCACCGCGCCGCTGCCGAAGGGCGATCCCAGCCTCGCGCTCGGCACGTCGAGCATGACGCTGCTCGAACTCACCGCCGCCTATGCCGCGGTCGCGGCGAACAGCTATCCAGTCGAACCGCACGCCTTCAAGGAGGCCGAAATGGGCTGGTTCGAAAATCTGATCTCCGGACCGTCGCGGTTCGGATCGAGCGAGCATGAGGATATCGAGACGATGCTGCGCGCCGCGGTCAATCGCGGCACCGGCCGTGCCGCGCGATTGCCGCAGGCCAATTATGGCAAGACCGGCACGACGCAGGACAATCGCGACGCGCTGTTCGTCGGTTATGCGAACGACCTCGTCGTCGGCGTGTGGATCGGCAACGACGACAATACGCCGCTTCGCGGCATATCGGGCGGCGGCATGCCCGCGCGCATCTGGCGCGATTTCATGACCGAGGCATCGGGCAGGAAAGCGGCGCCGCGTCCCCGACGCGCCGATCCCGCGGGTCCGGTCGAACCGCTCGATATCCCCGATATCAGCGACATCCCGATCGGCGACCGGACGCGCGTCGGCCTCGAAGGCGGCGACGCCGTGATCTCGACCGAGATCAACGGCAGCCGCATCGACCTGCGTCTGCCGATTCAGGACCGGGAGCCCGAACCGGTCGAAGTGGAGCCGCCGCCGCCCATGACGACGCCTCCATAGGCTGTGGCATCAGTTCGGTAACAAGTCGAAGGCCGCAGTCGCCATCGTCCGGCCGTTGACGATCAACTCGACCTCATGCCGCCCCGGATGATGGCGCCGCGTGCTGAAATCGCGGATCGTCTGCCCGATACGGATGGTGGCGGCGGCGCCCGGGGCCAGCTCGAAACTCTTGAGCTTGAACACTTTCGGCGCCGTCTTCCCGCCGGCGCGGGCGTAATGAATGCGGTAATCGATTACGAGGGGCTGGTTGTCAGGCGAATCCGACACAATGTCCGCGCTGATCGAAATCCGGTCGCCCAGCCGCACCGTCGCGGGAGTGATGGCGAAATCGCGCACGAGCACCGCCGCGCCATGCCCGACGCCGATCAGTGCGAATGCGCCGGGATCGCCCTTCTTGATCAGCGTGCGCAACGCGTGGCGGACGATCCATGCGGTGCGCGGGTCGCCCTGCGGCCAGGCGGCGAGGCGCGCCAGCAGCCAGTCGGGCTGGTCCTTGGCGATGTCGTTCAGATGGTTGGCGACCGATTTGCGAACATAAAGGCTGGTATCGGCTTTGAGCGCCTCGAGGATCGCCGCCGCCAAGGTCGGATCGGCCTTGAGCGCCGGCACACGCGCCGCCCAGGGCAGACGCGGCCGGGCGCCTTCGCTCGCGAGCCGGCGCAGATGCTCGTCGTCGCTGCCGGTCCAGCGGGTCATCGCCGTCAGCGCGCGAGGAGTATCCGCCGCCAGAAAGGGGCGGATCGCGAATTCGGCGGATCCAAAGCGCGTGAGGTCGGCGAGCGCCTCCATCGACGCGTCGAAATCAACGAGGCCATGGCGCGCGACATATTCGGTGATCGCGATCGCCTGAAACCCGTGGGTCAATCGCGGCGCCATCGCCCGAAGGATATCGAGGCGGCCCCCATAATCGCCAGGCAGCGCGGGATGGAGCGCATCGGCGATATGGCGCACGCGCTCCATGATCGACAGCGCGTCGAGCCCATCCGACGCGGCGCGCAGAAAAACACCGCGGTCGAAGCGCGGCGACGCCGCCGACCCCGCATCGGCAATGGTCTCCAGCGCCCGCGGCCCCAATATGTCCTTGAGCAGGGCCGGGGTTTCGGCGCTCACGATGCCGCTCTTACCGGCGCTCGACCAGCCCGCCGCCGAGCGCGACATAGAGCGTGACCAGATTGTCGACCTGCGCGCGGCGCGTCTCGATCAGCGTCTGTTCGGCAGCGAACAGGTTGCGCTCGGCGTCGAGCACTTCGAGGTAGGTCGACACGCCTTCACGATAGCGTTTGCGCGCGAGGTCGGCGATCTGGCGGGTCGCGAGCGTGCCGCGCTCCTGCGCTTCGACCTGTTCGGCGAGGTAGCGGCGCCCGGCAAGCGCGTCGGCGACCTCGCGAAAAGCGCCTTGCACCGCGCGCTCATAGGTCGCGATCGCGATATTCTCGCGCGCTTCGGCGACGGTCAGATTGCCCTTGTTGCGCCCGAAATCGAAGATCGGCAGGCTGATCGACGGACCGAAGCTCCACGTCATGCTGTCGTCGGTGAACAGATTGTCGAGCGACAGCGACGCGAAACCGAGATTGCCGGTCAGCGAGATCGACGGGAAGAAGGCGGCGCGCGCAGCGCCGACATTGGCGCGCGCGGCGCGCAGCCGCTCTTCGGCCGCGAGAATGTCGGGCCGCGCGACGAGCAGATCCGACGGCAGCCCGGCGGTCAGCGTCGGCGATTGCGCCTGCGCGACGAGCGGCAGCGGGGCGGGCAGGGGCCCCGCGACCGGCCCGCCGGTGAGCACGGCGAGGAAATTATCGGCCTGCGCCTTGCCGAGCTTCAGGCTCGCGAGCTGCGTCTCTGCCTGCGTCAGCAGCGTCTCCGACTGGCGATAGTCGAGCGCCGAAGTCACCCCCGCGTCGAGGCGGCGCTTGGCGATGCGCAGCCCTTCCTTGCGGCTCGTCACCGTCGCTTCGGCCAGCTCGATCTGCTCCTCGGCGCCGCGCGACGAGAAATAGGTCGAGGCGACGTCGCGGACGAGCGCGAGGCGGAACGCCCGCTCGGCCGCTTCGGTCGCGAGATACTGGCTGCGCGCGGCTTCGGACAGATTCTTGACCCGCCCCCAGAAATCGAGCTCGAACGAGGTCACGCCGACGCCGACCGAATAGCGGTTGGTCGTCGCGGGGTCCGTGTTCGGGACCAGCTGGCTGCGCGTCCGCGTCGCATCGGCGCTCGCGCCCACCGTCGGCAGGCGATCGGCGTCCTGGATACGATAAAGGCCGCGCGCTTCCTCGATCTGCGCCACCGCCACCGCAAGGTCGCGGTTGCGAGCGATCGCCTGTTCGATCAGCACCTCGAGCTGCGGGTCGGCGAAGAAGTCGCGCCACGCGACGTCGGTGGCCCGCTGGCCGAGCGTCACGTCGCCGGCGAATTCGGCCGGATAGTCGGCGGCGGTCGACAGCGGCGGGCGCTCGTGCTTCGGCGCCATGTTGACGCAGCCGGCGAGCGTCGTCGCCGCGGCGAGCGCGATCAGGTTACGCATGGCCGGGCTCCTCATGATGGCCTTTCTCGGCGGGGGCAGGGGGCCGCTTGCGGCTGAGCCATTTGCGCACCGACAGATAGAAGAGCGGGATGAAGAAGATGCCGAGCAGCGTCGCGGCGATCATGCCGCCCATCACGCCCGATCCGACCGCGATGCGGCTGGCGGCGCCCGCGCCGCTCGCGATGACGAGCGGCACCATGCCGAGAATGAAGGCGAGGCTGGTCATGATGATCGGACGGAGGCGGAGCTTGACCGCTTCCATCACCGCATCGAGCGTCGACTTGCCCTCGGCTTCCTGCTCGATCGCGAATTCGACGATCAGAATCGCATTCTTCGCCGCGAGCCCGATGATCGTGATCAGGCCGACGTTGAAATAGATGTCGGCCGAAAGCCCGCGCAGCATCGAGAAGAGCACTGCGCCCAGCACGCCGAGCGGCACGACGAGCAGCACCGCGACCGGCACCGACCAGCTTTCATAGAGTGCTGCGAGCAGCAGGAAGACGACGACGAGCGACAGCCCGAGTAACATGCCGATCTGTCCCGCCGACTGCTTCTCCTCATAGGAGATGCCGGTCCATTCGAACGAGAAGCCGGCGGGAAGCTGCTGCGCGAGCCGTTCCATTTCGGCCATCGCCTCGCCGGTCGACTGGCCCGGCGCGGGCTCGCCCGAAATCGTCATCGCGGGATAGCCGTTATACCGCTGGAGCTGCGGCGCCTCGGCCGACCATTCGGCGGTGCTGAACGATCCGAAGGGCACCATGCCGCCGTTCGCGCTGCGGACGCGCAGGTCGAGCACATCCTGCGGGGTCATCCGGCTCGCGGCGTCGGCCTGGAGCAGCACGCGCAGCACGCGGCCTTCGCGGGTGAAGTCGTTGGCATAGGCGCTGCCGAAACTGATCGCGAGCGTCGCATTGACGTCGCCGATCGACAGGCCGAGCGCGCGCGCCTGGATGCGGTCGATATCGACCTTCAGCACCGGCGCATCCTCCTGGCCTTCGGGGCGGACGTTGGCGAGCAGCTTGCTCTGCATCGCGCCGCCGAGCATCTGGTTGCGCGCGGCGATCAGCGCGTCGCGCCCGTTGCCGCCGCGGTCCTGCAGCTTGAAGGTGAAGCCGCTCGACGTGCCGAGTTCGGGGATCGACGGCGGGCTCAGCGAGAAGACGAACGCCTCCTTGATCCCCATGAACACGCCCATCGCCTTGCCCGCGATCGCATCGGCGCTGTTTTCGGCGCCCTTGCGCTCGTCCCACGGCTTGAGCGGCGTGAACATGATCGCATTCGCCTGGCCCTGGCCAAAGAAGCTGAAGCCGTTGACCGACACGACATTGGCGACCTGCGGCTGTTCGGCGAAGAAGGCTTTGACCTGTTTGGTTGCCTCGCCGGTGCGCTGCGTGGTTGCGCCCGGCGGCGCCTGGATGACGGTGATCAGATAGCCTTGGTCTTCCTGCGGCAGGAAAGAACCCGGCAGGCGGAAAAAGAGCAATGCGGTCACCGCGACCATCGCGATGAAGACGCCGAGCCAGCGCAGCGGCGCTGCCAGCATCTTGCCGACGCTGCCCTGATAGCGATCGGTCGTGCGCCCGAACCAGTCGTTGAAGCGGCCGAAGAAACGATCGGCGAAGGCCCCGATACGGCCCTTGCGCTCGGTCTGGTCGTGCGGTTTCAGAAGCGTCGCGCACAGCGCCGGCGTCAGAGTGAGCGCGAGCAGCGCCGAGAAGGCGATCGAGATCGCGAGCGTCATCGAGAATTGGCGATAGATGCCGCCGGTCGAGCCGGGGAAGAAGGCCATCGGGATGAACACCGCGATAAGCACGAGCGTGATGCCGACGATCGCCGAAGTGATCTGGCCCATCGCCTTCACCGTCGCCTCATAGGGCGGCAGATGCTCCTCGTTCATGATGCGCTCGACATTCTCGATCACGACGATCGCGTCATCGACGAGGATGCCGATCGCGAGCACCATGCCGAACAGCGTCAGCACGTTGATCGAGAAACCGAACATCCAGAGCCCCAGGCACGCGCCCGCGAGCGCGATCGGCACGACGACGGTCGGGATCACCGTCGCGCGCCAGTTCTGGAGGAACAGGAACATGACGAGGAAGACGAGCAGCATCGCCTCGGCCAGCGTTTTCACCACCTCTTCGATCGACAGGCTGATGAAGGGCGTCGTGTCATAGGGGATCGACCAGGTGACATCGGGCGGGAAGCCCTTCGCCAGTTCCTCCATCTGCGCGCGAATGCCCTCGGCGGTCGACAGCGCGTTGGCGCCGGGGGTCAGCTGGACCGCGAGGCCCGCCATCGGCTTGCCATTGAGCTCGGACGAGAAGAGATAGCTCGCGGCGCCCAGCTCGACGCGGCCGACGTCGCCCAGCGTCACGGCCGACCCGTCGGGGTTGGCGCGCAGGATGATGCTTTCGAACTGCTCGGGCTTGGTGAAGCGGCCCTGCGTCGTGATCACGGCGTTGAGCTGCGCACCCTTGGCGATCGGCTGGTCACCAAGCTGGCCGCCCGGCGTCTGGCTATTCTGTTCCTGCACCGCCCCCAGCGCTTCGGCGGCGGAGAGGTTATAGGAGGCGAGCTTTTGCGGATCGAGCCAGATGCGCATCGCATATTCGGGTGCAAAGGCCTGAACATTGCCGACCCCGTTCACGCGCCGCAGCTCGTCGAGCACGCGCGTGTTGGCGAAGTTGTTGATCTCCATCGGGTCGGTGTTGCCGGTCTTCGAGGTGATCGCGACGATGAGCAGGAAGCCCGAATTGGCTTCGGTCACCGAAATGCCCTGGCGGCGGACATCTTCGGGCAGGCGCTGTTCGACGCGGCGCAGGCGGTTCTGCACCTCCATCTGCGCATTGTCGATGTCGGTCCCGGCCTCGAAGGTCAGGGTGATCGAGGCGGTGCCATTCGATTCGCTGGTCGAGGCCATGTAGAGGAAGCCCTCGACCCCGTTCAGTTCCTGCTCGATGACCTGCGTGACATTCTGTTCGAGCGTGCCCGCGTCGGCGCCTGGATAGGTGACGCTGATCGTCAGCGACGGCGGCGCGACCGACGGATATTGCTCCACGGGCAGGCCGCGCAGCGCGATGATCCCGGCGAGCAGGATGCCGATGGCGATGACCCAGGAGAAGATGGGCCGGTCGATGAAGAAGCGGGGGGTCATATCAGGTCAGCGCTTCGCCGCGGGGGCGGGCGCCGCTCCCTTGGGTTGGGCGACGCGGACCGGCGCGCCCGGCTGGACCTTTTGCAGCCCGTCGACGATCACGCGGTCGCCGGGCTTCAGCCCTTCTAGGATCGCCCACTGGCCCGCGACCATCGTGCCCAGCTTGACCGGGCGTGGCGTCGCGACATTCTTGGCGTCGAGCACCATCACGCTCGCCGCATCCTCCGCCAGTTTGACCGCGCGCTGCGGGATCAGCACGCCGTCGGCGCGATTGCCGGCAAAGATGCGCGCGCGGACGAACTGGCCGGGCAGCAGCGCCGAGTTGGGATTGGGGAATTCGGCGCGCAGCGCGGCGGTGCCCGTCGCTTCGTCGATCGACAGATCGAGGAAGTCGAGGTGGCCGGTTACCGGATAGGCGCTGCCGTCCTCGAGGATCAGCTGGACCTCGACGCGTTCGAGTTCCGGCACGCTGACCTTGCCCGAACCCATATCGCCGCGGATCGCCAGAAGATCGGAGCTCGACTGGCCGAAATTGACGTAGACGCGGTCGATCTGCTCGATCGTCGTCAGCAGCGTGCCTTGCGCTGCGCTGACCAGCGCGCCTTCGGTGACTTCGGCGCGGCGCGCGCGGCCCGAAATCGGTGCGGTGACCGACGCATAGCCCAGATTCAGGCGCGCCGATTCCAGATTGGCCTGTGCGGCGGCGACGTCGGCCTCGGCGGTGCGCTGCGCGGCGACCGCGGCGTCATATTCCTGCTTGCCGATCGCCTGGTCGGCGAGCAGCGGCTGGTACCGGCCGACGACCTGCCGGGCGTTGGCGGCGGTCGCCTGCGCGCGGGCAAGCTGGGCGCGCGCCGCATTGGCGGTCGCGATCAACTCGCGCGGATCGATCCGGAACAGCGGCGTGCCGGCGCGGACATAGCTGCCCTCGTTGAACAGCCGCCGCTCGACGATGCCATTGACGCGGGCGCGCACTTCCGACGTGCGATACGCCTGCACCCGGCCCGGGAGTTCGATGACGTTCGGCACGGCTTGCGTGCGGATCGTCACGATATTGATCTCGGGCGGCGGAGGCGCGGGGGGCGCTTCCGCCGAGCAGGCGGCCAGCAGAAAGGCCAGCGCAGCGCCGGCGGCGCAGCTGAGAGGACGGACGCGACTCATAAGGACCCCTGAAAAATCGCAGTTGTGCGGGATTGTTATATACGCAAAAGCTTGCGCTGAGGGGCCGTGTAATTTAAATTACAAAAAAGGGCAAGAGACGGGGAGCACAATTGGGCATGTCGGAATCGACTTTATGTCAAATGGATAGGTATTCAACACCACGCGAGCGGCGGCAAAGCGCCATTCTCGACGCGGCCGAGTCGCTGTTTCTGGAACAGGGCTATGAACGCACCAGCCTTGCCGAAATCGTCAAACGTTCGGGGGGGTCGCTCGCGACGCTTTATGAGTTGTTCGGCAACAAGCAGGGGCTGCTTCGCGCGATCGCGACCCGCTGGTGCGACGAAGCCATGCTCAGGTCGCTCGACGGCGACGCGATCCGGGGGCTGTCGAGCGTCGAAATCCTGAAACGTTATGCGCATCGCCAGAGCGAATTGATGGAATCGCCGCACGCCGTCGCCCTGATGCGCATGCTGATATCCGAAAGTTTGCGCGATCATGAATTCGCGATGCAGATCTACCTCGACCTTCATGTGCCCGCGCTCGAGGAACTGATCGAACTGTTCGCCGAATGGGCGGCCACCGGCAAGGCCGAGATCGATCGCCCGGACGCCGCCGCGCGCCTGTTCTTCGATATTGTCGTCGGCGATTCGATGCTGAACACGCTGATGGGGATCGAGGTCGAATGGCTGGACAGCGAGCAGATTGACTGGCGGCTCCAGCCGTTCCTCTCGCATTTCAAGATCCGGTAAGGCGTTTGCGCCGCGCATTGGTATTGACATGATTGTTAATAGCTGAAAACCTGCGGCTTCCGTTTCGGGAGCTTCGCATCTTGGCCAGTACCGCCCTGCCATCAGCCGCTGCGGCCTCTGAAACCTCGGACTTGCGGCCGCGCACTGTCGCCGCCTATGCCGCGACCGCGGGGCCGACGGTCATGCTCGGCCTGCCGTTCAGCGTCTATCTGCCGCCCTATATCGCCGAGGGCGGAGCGATTTCGGTCGCGCTGGTCGGGCTGCTCTTTTCGCTCACGACGATCTGGGACGGCGTCGTCGATCCGCTGATCGGAACGATGGTCGACCGCGTGCGCACGGGGCTCGGTGCGCACCGGCGCTGGATGCTGCTGGCGCTGCTTCCCCTGTCGCTGCTGCTGCTCGCGCTCGTCACCATCGGCAATCAGCTGCCCTTCGCGGCGCTTTTCCTGATGATGGTGCTCTTCTATTCGAGTTACAGTCTCTATGAGGTTGCTCAGCTGTCGTGGGGATCGGCGCTCGTCCGTTCACCGGCGGACAGCGCGCTCCTCTACGGCATGCGCGACTGGTTCGCGAAAATCGCGTTGATCCTCGCTTTCGCCGCGCCGGCCGCGGCGCAGCTTCTAATCCCGGGGCTCAGCCTGCAAGGGCGGATCATGGCTTATGCCAGCCTCTTCCTGCTGCTGGTGCCGATCGCGCTTTTCGCGATCCGCCGCGTGCCGCCGCGCACGGTGGTGGCCGAATCCGGCTTCGGATGGCGGCACGAAATCCGCGCGTCGCTATCCTTCCGGCCGTTGATGCTGCTGCTCGGGGTGCAGTTTCTCAACAGCTTTGCCTTCGGGTCGCTGACCTCGCTCTTCGTCTTCTTCGCCGCCGCTGTGCTCGACCTCGATGCGCAGAGCGCCGTCCTGCTGTTCGCGAGCTTCATCGGCGGGGCGCTGGCGTCGCCGCTCTGGACCTTCCTCGCGCGCCGCTTCGGCAAGCCGCCGATGATGATGGCGATGGGGCTGCTGATCGGCGGCCTGCTCGTCGCGACTCTGGCGCAGCAGCCACGCGGGCTCGGGCAGGCGGTCGGCTTCTCGCTGATGCTCGGCACCGGCTTCGTCGGGCTGCTTTTCACCTACTCGATGCTCGCCGATCTGATTCCGCGCGATAGCGAGCGTTGCGGGCGAAACCGGTCGGCCTTCCTCTTCGCGCTGTTGAACCTGATGGCCAAATTCGGCGTCGCCGCCGCGATCGCGGTCAGCTATGCGGCGCTCGATCTCGTCGGTTTCGACCCGCAGAACGGCAAGGCGGCGGCGCGCGAGCTGCATCTGATCTTCGCGCTGCAACCGACCGCGAGCTGGATGATCATGGTGGGTCTCTTGCTCTGGATGCAACGCGAACTCACCCGTGCGCCCGCGCTTGCAATCCCGGCGCCGCCCAAGTAAAGGCCGCTTCATTCGGACAGATGCGCCGTTCCCTTTCCGCCTTTCGCCGACATGCTCGGGGAGGGTGGGCGGACTATTGCCCAAAGCGCGCTTGACGCGCGGGCGGCGGCAACCCATCTGGCCCGGATCATTGACGTTGCAAGGACAGGACGATCGACATGGCCAAGACCAGCCCGGCTGAGTTCATCAATCAGGTGCGCGCCGAAGCTCGCAAGATCGTTTGGCCGACGAGCCGCGAAACGGTGCAGACGACGATCATGGTGCTGATCATGACGACGATCCTTTCGCTCTTCTTCCTTGGCGTCGACACGGTTTTCAACGCGATCGTCAGCTGGCTGACGTCGCTCGCGCGCTAACGCCCGCGGTTACAGGGACAGGATACGGATAGACATGGCGCGCTGGTACATCATTCACGCCTATTCGGGTTTCGAGAACAAGGTTCGCGATTCGGTGCTTTCCGAAGCCGAACGCATGGGCCTGACCGACTTCGTCGAAGCGGTCGAGGTGCCGGTCGAGACCGTCACCGAGGTCAAGCGCGGCAAGAAGGTCCAGGCCGAACGCAAATTCTTCCCCGGCTACGTCCTCGCCAAGCTGACGATGACCGACGATGTCTATCACCTGGTCAAGAACACGCCAAAGGTCACGGGCTTCCTCGGTTCGTCGGGCAAGCCGCAGGCGATCAGCGAAGCCGAAGCCGCGCGTATCCTCAACAGCAAGGAAGAGGCCGCAGCGCGTCCGAAGACCGAAATCCGCGTCGATTATGAAATCGGCGATCAGGTCAAGGTGCTCGACGGTCCCTTCGCCAGCTTCAACGGGCTGGTCGAGGAACTCGATTTCGAAAAGGCGCGCGTCAAGGTGTCGGTGTCGATCTTCGGACGCGCCACCCCGGTCGAACTCGACTTCGAACAGGTCGAACGCTTCAAGTAACGTCGCTGCGCCCACGCGGGCGCGGGCGGTCCCAGCCCGGGGGAATTGCGCATGAGCCTTACGCCCGAAGAGCTGCAGGCGCGCCTCGATCTTGCGCGTGAAATCAACAGCAGCACGCCCGCCGACAAGGTGGTCGGCGCGGTCGCGCGTCTGTTCGACCTCGACGCCGTTCCGGGCGTCGACGATGAATTCACCTTTCCGGCGCGGCCGACGACCTCGCGCGACCGGATTTTCGGCGGGCAGGTCATCGCGCAGGCGATGACCGCCGCGGCGCGGACGGTCGATCCCGACAAGCAGGTGCATTCGCTGCACGCCTATTTTCTACGCGGCGGCGACGAGACGAAGCCGCTGCACTTCCGACTCCACCGCGACTTCGACGGCCGCAGCTTTTCGAACCGCCGCGTCGTCGTCCGTCAGGACGGCAAGGTGATCTTCAACCTGACCGCCTCGTTCCAGATCCCGGCCGAGGGGCTGTCGCACCAGGTCGCGATGCCCGAACTGCTGCCGCCCGAGGAATGCTGGGATTTCACCGACTTCATCGCGGCGGACCCGCATATTTCGGACCGCCAGCTCGCGCATATGGCGCGCAGCCGCCCGTTCGAGGTGCGCAGCTTTCGTCCGCCGGCTTCGGACCGCGCGACGCAGCATTATCAATGGTTCCGCGTCGCATCGCCGATCGGCGACGATCCCTTGCTGCACCGCGGTTTCCTCGCCTTCGCATCCGATATGGGGCTCTTGTCGTCGGCGATGCTGCCGCACGGCGTCAGTTTCTGGACCCCGGGCCTGGTATCGACCAGCCTCGATCATGCGATGTGGTTCCACGGCGAAGTGCGCGTCGACGATTGGTTCGTCTTCGTGATGGACAGCCCGTGGACGGGCGGCGACCGGGGCCTGTGTCGCGGATCGATCTACCGCCGCGACGGCACGCTGATGGCGACCGTCGCGCAGGAAGGCCTGATCCGCTACCGCCCCCAATAAGGCTTGTTTTCCGGCGCCTTTGGCTCTAAAGGCGCCGCTTCGCATCAGACACGGTTGCGATTCCGCGCGGGAGGAAGGGGTGATGCCCTTCTGCTTGACCGCTTATTTTGAGCCCCGAGCCAAGGCCCGGGGCGACAGAAAGAAAGGAGGCCATCATGGCCAAGAAGATCAGCGGCTACATCAAGCTGCAGGTGCCCGCCGGCACCGCCAACCCGTCGCCGCCGCTCGGGCCGGCGCTCGGTCAGCGCGGCGTGAACATCATGGAATTCTGCAAGGCGTTCAACGCCGCGACCGACGGCATGGACAAGGGCACCCCGACCCCGACCATCATCACCGTCTTCGCTGACAAGAGCTTCTCGTTCGTCACCAAGACGCCCCCGGCGACCTATCTGATCAAGAAGGCCGCGAACCTGAAATCGGGTTCGAAGGAGCCCGGCAAGATCAGCGGCGGCAAGATCGCGCGCTCGAAGCTCGCCGAAATCGCCGAGATCAAGATGAAGGATCTCAACGCCAACGACATCGAACAGGCGACGAAGATCATCGAAGGCAGCGCCCGCTCGATGGGCCTCGAAGTGACGGAGGGCTGAACCCATGGCTAAGCTGACCAAGAAGCAGAAGGCCCTCGAGGGCAAGGTCGACGCGCTGAAGCTGCATGGCGTCGACGAAGCGATCAAGCTGGTGCGCGACCTCGCGACCGCCAAGTTCGACGAAACGCTCGAAATCGCGATGAACCTGGGTGTCGATCCGCGCCACGCCGACCAGATGGTCCGCGGCGTCGTGACGCTGCCCGCCGGTACCGGCAAGGACGTCAAGGTTGCCGTGTTCGCGCGCGGCGACAATGCCGACAAGGCGCTGGCCGCCGGCGCCGACAAGGTCGGTGCCGAAGACCTGATGGAAGACATGCTCGCGGGCAACCTCGACTATGGCCGCGTCATCGCGACGCCGGACATGATGGGCATCGTCGGCCGCCTCGGCAAGACGCTGGGTCCGAAGGGCCTGATGCCGAACCCGAAGCTGGGCACCGTCACCCCGAACGTCGCCGAAGCCGTGAAGGCCGCCAAGGGCGGTCAGATCGAATTCCGCGTCGAAAAGGTCGGCATCATCCACGCCGGTCTCGGCAAGCTGTCGTTCGGCGAGGAAAAGCTCCGCCAGAACTTCGACGCTTTCGTCGACGCGATCGTCAAGGCGAAGCCGGCCGGCGCGAAGGGCAAGTATGTCCGCAAGGTCGCGCTGTCGTCGTCGATGGGCCCGGGCGTGAAAATCGATACGACCGAAGTCGTCGGCGCCTGATCGGCACCATAACGATTTAAGGGAAGGGTCGGGGGAAACTCCGGCCCTTTTCTTATGGGCCGCTTTGGCGTGGTTAGCGGACAATGCTCGTCCAGCTTTCGTCATCCCGCTCCACGAAACTCGATCAAATCCCACTTGTTGCCGTAAAGGTCGAGGAACACCGCCACGGTGCCATACTCCGCCTCCATCGGCTCGCGCTCGATCCGCACGCCCTTATCGAGCAGCCGCCGATAGTCGCGCGCGAAATCGTCGGTCTGCAGGAACAGGAAGACGCGCCCGCCCGCCTGATCGCCGATAAATTCCGCCTGCTCCGCAGTCGCCGCGCGCGCGAGCAGGATCGTCGCGCCGCCCGGCGGGTTGCCCGGCGGCGCCACCAGCACCCAACGCTTGTCCTGCGCCGGCTGATGTTCGTCGGCGACGAGTGTGAAACCCAGCGTCCCGACATAGAAGTCGATCGCCTCGTCATAATCGCGCACCACGAGCGCGACATGCGCGAGCGATTGGCGCGTCATTCGCGCAGGCCCCGCAGCGCCGCACCCGCCGCGAACGGCCCGATCACGGTCAAAAGCAGGCTCGTCGCCGCGAGCAGCTTCACCGCGCCGCGCCCCGACGGGTCGAGCATCCCGGCGCCGAAGATCAGCAGCGGCACCGCGAGCGGTAGCACAAGCAGCCCGCCGATCGCGCTGCCGCCCTTGTGGTTCGCGGTCAGCGCGGCGCTCAGCACCGCGAGCGAGGCGAGCGCCGGAACCGCGATGGCAATCCCCGCCGCGAGCGTTTCGACGCGCGCCGCGTCCTGCGCGAGCAGCGCCGATGCAGGAAGAAGCGCGATCAACAAAGGCAGCCCGAAACCAATAGCATGCGCACCGATCTTCACGGCCGCGATCACCTCGTCGGCAAATCCTCGGACCGCCAATTGGTCGAGAACACCCGCATCCTTGTCGGGGCGCACGAGCCGGTCGATCGGGAGCAGCGCCGCGAGGAGCGCCGCGACCCAGACCATCCCGCCACCCGCGCGGCGCAGCAGCGGCGCATCGGGCCCGACCGCGAACGGAAACGCCGTCGCGACGAGCAGGAAGAACAGCACCGGCAGCCACAGCGCCCCGCTGCCCCACGCGCGGCGAAGATCGCGCCAGAAGAGGGCGATGAGGGCGGTCAAGCGAGTGCCCCCATGTCGAGTTCGGCTAGATCGGCAATCCCGAGCGCGAAATGCGACGCCAGCATCACCGCCCCGCCATTCGCCCGATGTTTCGCAACCGCGGCGACCAAGCGCGCCTGCGCCGCGTCGTCCATGCCGTTCGCGGGCTCGTCGAGCAGCCAGATCGGCGCACCGCTCGCGATCACCCGCACCATCGCGGCGCGCTTGCGCTGCCCGGTCGACAGCATTGCCACGGGCACCTCGGCAAGCGGCGCGAGCGCCATCGCGTCCATCGCGCGGTCGACGCTATGCCCGTCGACCGTATCGACCCGCGCCCAGAAATCGAGCGCGCGGCGCAAGGGAAGCTCGGCATCGAGCGCCGCCGCCTCGTCGATCAGCGCGACGCGTTCGCGGCGCTCGACGGTCCCGGCGGCGGGACGCAAAAGGCCAGCCGCCAGCCGGATCAGGCTCGACTTGCCCGCACCATTGGGACCGCGCAGCGACAGCGCGTCGCCGCGGTTCAGCGTCAGCGACAGGCTTTCAAAGAGCAGCCGGTCGCCGCGAATACAGGCGACGTCGCCCAGCCGCAGCAATTCAGTCACGCCATATCTTCCAGCGCGTGCATATCCTCGTCGGAAAAACCGAAATGATGGCCGATTTCGTGGATCAGCACATGGCGCACCAGCCATTCGAGCTTCTCGCCGGCCTCGATCCATTCGACGAGGATGGGGATGCGATAGAGCGTCACCCGGTCGGGCATCCCGCCGCTTTCGCCGATGCTGCGCTCGGTCAGCGGGCGGCCTTCGTAGAGGCCGGTCAGGTCATGGGGATGCTCGATGTCGAGCGACGCGAGCACCTCATCGTCGGCGAATTCCTCGATCGAAATAACCACGCCCTCGATATGCGGCTTGAACACGTCGGGCATCGTTGCCAGCGCAGCCTCGGCCATCGCGAACAGTGCGTCGGCGTCGGGGGCAGTGCCGGTCCAGCCGGCAGGTAAATCGGGAAGGGCACTCTTGTCGCTCATCGCGCCCTTCCTTATGGCGGCGACGCGATATTGACCAGCGGGAGATAAATCATGGTGCAGAAACTCGACGAAGCCGAGCGCAACGCGCTCCTCGCCCGCTTTCCCCAATGGACGCACGAACCGTCGCGCGACGCGATCACGCGCCAGTTCAAATTCGCCGATTTCGCGCAGGCCTTCGGCTTCATGACGAGCGTCGCGATCATCGCCGAAAAGATGGACCATCACCCCGAATGGTCGAACGTCTACAACCGCGTTGACATATTGCTGACGACGCACGACGCCGACGGATTGTCCGAGCGCGACGCGAAGCTGGCCGAAGCGATCGAGGCGCTAGTCTGAAGGGCGGTGGCGGCAGGTATCCGACCGATTGCAGACATCGACGATAGCGTTATGTTTGAGTGCATGACGGGCTTTGCAGACCGCGTGCGCATCAAACGCACCGAAGAGACCGAACGGCTTGGCTTGGCTGGACGTGAAGGCCAAGTATTTGGGTATACCACGCCATCCGTCACTGACGTGGCAGTGGTGGGCATTTTAGCGGATGACTATGCCGTCAACGTTCACTTCGATGAATTGGCTGAGGGATTCTGGTTTGCGGACCACCTTGTTGAACAAATTGATCATGCACCGAGAACGGTGATCTCCCTTGAGGGACAAGATACGGAGTGGGTGCGCCTGCCGAATGGAGAGTGGCAGGAAAAGTCGTCACTAGGCTAACGTCTGCTTCCCACCCCAAAGCCGACACTCGCCATCCCTATCACGCATCTTGCGCTCACCCCCCACGCCCTTACAAGCAGCCCAAACATATCCAGCGCCCAAAGGGGGAGCCCACCGCATGACCGACAGCCTGTTTCGCCGCAAACCGATCGTTCCGGAACGGCGGGAAGGGGAGCAGACGCTGGTGCGGACGCTCGGCTGGCCGCATCTGATTGCGCTCGGCGTCGGCGCGATCGTCGGCACGGGCATCCTGACGCTGATCGGCGTCGGCGCCGACAAGGCGGGGCCGGCGGTCATCCTGTCGTTCGGCATCGCGGGGCTGATCTGCGCCTGTGCCGCGCTCGCCTATGCCGAAATGGCGACAATGATCCCTGCGTCGGGCAGCGCGTACACCTACTCCTATGTCGTGATCGGCGAACTGCTCGCGTGGATCGTCGGGTGGAGCCTCATCCTCGAATATTCGCTCGTCGTCAGCGCGGTCGCGGTCGGCTGGTCGGGCTATGCCGCGCCGCTGCTCCAGGCGTGGGCGGGATTTCCGATGGCGCTGATGCAAGGCCCCGAACTCGGCGGCATCGTCAACCTGCCGGCGATCGCGATCATCGCCGTCGTCGCGGGGCTGTTGCTCATCGGTACGCGCGAGAGCGCGACGCTCAACGCGCTCCTCGTGCTGGTCAAGATCGCCGCGCTGGTGGTCTTCGTCGCGGTCGCCTTGCCCGCCTTCGACGCCGCCAATCTCGAACCGTTCAGTCCCTATGGCTTCGCCAAGCATATGGGACCCGACGGCGTCGAACGCGGGGTGATGGCGGCGGCCGCGATCATCTTTTTCGCCTTCTACGGCTTCGACGCGATCGCGACCGCGGCCGAGGAAGCGAAGAACCCCGACCGCGACCTCAAGATCGGCATCGTCGGCTCGATGATCGCCTGCGTCGCCATCTATATCGCCGTCGCGGTCGCCGCGGTCGGCGCGATCGCCTACACGCGCTTCGCCAACAGCCCCGAACCGCTCGCGCTGATCCTGCGCGAACTCGGCAGCCCGCTCGCCGCGCAATATCTCGCGGTCTCGGCGGTCATCGCGCTGCCCACCGTGATCCTCGCCTTCTTCTATGGGCAAAGCCGCATCTTCTTCACCATGGCGCGCGACGGGCTGCTGCCCGCGGGCCTGGCCAAGCTGTCGGCGCGCGGCACGCCGGTGCGCATCACCATCTTCACCGCGCTCGTCGTCGCGGTGCTCGCGGGCTTTATCCCGCTCGGCGAACTCGCCGCGCTGGCGAATGCCGGAACGCTCGCGGCGTTCACCGCGGTGTCGGTGTGCATGCTGATCATGCGCCGCCGCGCTCCCGACGCGCCGCGCACCTTCCGCACGCCGCTGCCCTGGGTCGTCGGCGGCATCGCCGTGCTCGGCTGTATCTATCTCTTCTTCAGCCTGCCGGTGCAGACGCAGCTCTGGTTCGTTGCGTGGAATATCGGCGGCCTCGGCGTCTATTTCCTCTATGCGCGCCGTAACGCGGTCGTGGGCTGACCGCTGCCGACATGATCCGTTTCGATCGGTCGCAACAGATGTTGGCAGCCGGCGTTTCGGCGCTTGCGGGCTTCGTCGACGCGATCGGCTTTGTCGAATCGGGCGGCTTTTTCGTGTCCTTCATGACCGGCAACTCGACGCGGCTCGCGGTCGGAGCGGCCGAATGGGCCGAGGCGGGGCTGATCGCGGGCGCGATCATCGCGTTGTTCCTTGCCGGAGTCGTTGCCGGATCGCTCATCGCGGCGCGCGCCGCCGACCGGCGGAGCGGGGTGATCCTCCTGTTTGTCACCGTGCTGCTCGCCATCGCGGGGACGCTTCGCCTGCTCGACCTCGTATGGCTTTCGGTCGCCTGCCTCGCGCCGGCGATGGGCATGGTCAACGCGGCGATCGAGGGGCGGGGCGGGGCTGTCGTCGGCGTGACCTATATGACGGGCACGCTTGTCCAAATGGGCCAAAAGATCGCCAACGCGCTGCGCGGAAACGGCGATGCGCGCTGGTTGCCGCATCTGGCGCTGTGGACGATGCTCGTTGTCGGCGCGATCGCCGGCGCGCGCGCGGTCATCTGGTCGCCGCCGCTGACTTATGGGTTGGCGGTCCTGTTTTCGGCGGGGCTGGCGGCGCGCGCGCCATGGACGCGGCGGGACACCTGACGGCGCCCCGCCGCCGGTTCAGTCGAACAATTCGCTGAGGAAGCTCTTCTTGTAATTCTTCTTGTACGGCTTGCCGTAATGGCGGTCGTCATAGCCGCGCTCGCGATATTCGGGCTGCGGCGGCGGGGGAGGGGCTGACGCGCGCGGCGCGGGCGCGCTCGCGGCTTCGCTGCGCTCGATGATCTTGTCGAGTTCGCCGCGATCGAGCCATACGCCGCGGCATTGCGGGCAATAATCGATCTCGATCCCCTGACGTTCTGACATCGTCAAATTCACGCGGCAGGTCGGGCACAGCAGGCCTTGGGGGTCGGACACGGATATTCCTTTCTTCACAGCGGCCGCCGGGAGGGGGCGGCACCGGTTCAACGTGCCACCGCCGACGTGCGTTCCGCAAGCGCGAAAGGCGCGCGCCGACACAAGGGTGGCGGAGCGGGCGGGGTTCAGGCGGGCGTCCAGTCGAACGCCAGCGGGGCTTCGCGAAAGGCGAAGCGGTCGAGGTGGCGCGCGACGACACCCTCCATCGCTTCGACATGCGCGTTGCTGCTCGCGTCGATGCGGACCGACAGCGCGTCGGCGCCGGCATCGAAGGTGACGAGCGCATCGCTCGCCCAGGTGGCGCCGCGCGCATCCTTGGGGAAGGTCACGGTGCCATGCTCGGGGGTGAATTCGACCGCGAGATTATGCTGCCAATGCTTGCACAATTGCTGCAGATATTTGCTCGCGTGCGCGGTCGGGACTTTTGCGATCATGCTGGTCATCACAGGCGCTCGATCTTCTGCGCCGCCTCGTCGATCAGCGCGACGATGTCGTGCAAGGTCGCGTCTTCGAGGTCGTGCTCGCCGAGCCGGTTCATCAGCACCGCCTTCAGATTGCCCATCGCGCGGCGGACCGAGGCGCTGTCGGTGCGCTGGCGCTCTTCGCCGATGTCGACCAGCCGCGCGATCAGGCGTGCGGCGCTCTCCTTGTTGGCCTCCAGCTCGGCCGTGCCCGCCTCGGTGATCGCGAACAATTTCTTCGCGCCTTCGCTCTGCTGCGCCTCGACCAGTCCCATGTCGTCGAGCAGGGTGAGGGTGGGATAGATCACCCCCGGGCTCGGCGCATAGGCGCCGCCGGTCAACTCCTCGATCTGGCGGATCAGGTCGTATCCGTGGCGCGGTTCGTCGGCGATCAGTTTGAGCAGCACGAGCCGCAGCTCGCCGCTGTCGAACATTCGCTGGCGGCGGCCGCGGCCGTCGTCGTCATGTCCGTGGCGTCCGCCGAAACCGCGGCCAAACCCGCGCCCGCCGCGACGCATGGCCTCGCGCATCGCGTGGTGCCTATCGCGGCGGTGGCCGCAACCCCGTCCGCCCATATGGCCGTAAAACATCATATATTCTCCTTCGAGCGAGTCTCGATAGAGCTAAGATATATCTTAATATATTTTATGCAAGGGGCGATGATTTAATCACCGCAGCCAAGCCCCGATCAGTTTTGTGGCTGGAAGCGGAGGTGGATCAGGGGGTAGGGGCGGCCCTGACCGTCGTGCTCCGACCGGCCGGTGGGGACGAAACCTATGCGTTTGTAGAAGCCGACCGCCTGATCGTTCTGCTCGTTCACCTCGGTGGTAATCGCGCCGTGGAGTGCAATGGCATGTTCGACGAGCGCCTTGCCGACGCCCTGTCCGCGATGGACGGGATCGACGAACAGCGCCTCCATGCTGCTGCCGTCGAGCAACATGAAGGCAAGGGGGCGATCGCCGGCATCGACAGCGAGCCATAACGGCGCCAGCGGCAGAAAGCCCTTCACCTCTTCCTCGATCGCGATCCGGTCCTCGGGCGTCAGAAAATGGTGCGTCGCATCGACCGCGGCGCGCCAGATCTCGACGGCGCGATCGCCATCGGCGGGGGTCGAGAGGCGGATCCGGATCATGCCTGGTGCCGTAGAGGCCCGGAATGTCCACGCCAAGCCCGATTTTCGGCCGCTTACAGCTTGACTCGGTGGGCTTTGTCGCTATTAGCCCGCCCGTGTTGCCGCAGGTTCGCCTACGGCAATTCCGTCCGAGACAGTTGGTGAAGGGGATTTGCCCTTCTTAATTTCCAGCCGAGACGGGGACAGTCTTTTATCGGTCGCCCGCCTGCAATGCAGGCGCAAGCGGCTTGACCGACCCCATCGGACATCGTTGCGTAAAGGACAGGCGAGCCTTGGCTCGCATGGCTTTTGCGTGTGTTAGCGGCCCGGCCGCGCACGCTTTTGTCTTTGGGCAGGGGCGCATGCGTATTCGGGCATGAGTGGAGAAACAGGCATGGATCGTGCTGAAAAGGCCGAAGCCGTATCCTCGCTGAACGCTACGCTGTCGAATGCAGCCTCGGTTGTGATTGTTCGCAACCTGGGTCTTACCGTCGCCCAGTCGACGGTGCTTCGCCAGCAGATGCGCGATGCGGGCGCGAGCTATAAGGTCGCGAAGAACCGCCTGGCCAAGATCGCGCTCGATGGCACCTCCTACACCGGTATCAGCGATCTGCTGACCGGCCCCACGGCAATCGCCGCTTCGACCGATCCGGTCGCGGCTGCGAAGATCGCGGTGGAATTTGCCAAGACCAACGACAAGCTTGAAATCGTTGGTGGTGGCATGGGGGATGTGGTCCTCGACGTGAATGGCGTGAAGGCGCTTGCATCGCTGCCGTCGCTTGACGAACTGCGTGGCAAGCTTGTCGGTCTGCTCCAGGCTCCGGCCACCAAGGTTGCGCAGATTGCGGCAGCCCCGGCTGGTCAGCTGGCGCGGGTCTTTGGTGCCTATGGCGCCAAGGAAGCGGCATAAACTTTTACCTACCGTAACAATTCACCGGGCTTTCCCGGTTCTGATGGAGAATGAAAATGGCTGATCTCGCAAAGATCGTTGAAGACCTTTCGGCGCTGACCGTTCTGGAAGCTGCTGAACTTTCGAAGCTGCTCGAAGAAAAGTGGGGCGTTTCGGCTGCCGCTGCCGTCGCCGTTGCTGGCCCGGCTGCTGCCGCTGCTGGCCCGGCTGCTGAAGAGCAGACCGAATTCGACGTCATCCTGACCGGTGACGGCGGCCAGAAGATCAACGTGATTAAGGAAGTCCGTGCGATCACCGGCCTGGGCCTGGGCGAAGCCAAGGCGCTCGTCGAAGGCGCGCCGAAGGCCGTCAAGGAAGGCGCCAGCAAGGCGGAAGCCGAAGAGCTGAAGAAGAAGCTCGAAGCTGCCGGCGCGACCGTCGAACTGAAGTAATTCGGTTCGGGGCTGCGGCCGGTTCGTCGGCCGCGTTCCAGCGAAAAAGAAAGGGCGGTGCCGCGAGGCACCGCCCTTTTTCATTTGGCGCGGGATTTCCCGTCAGTTGCGGGCAAAGCCGGGACGGAGACCGGGGTTGCCGCGGCCAGGCTCGGGACGGCGAACCTCCTGCTTTTGCTCCGGCGGGGTCGCCGGGCGCTGGGAGATTTCCCATGCGCTGACGGGCTTGCGCGTCATATCCTGCTGCTGGGCCAGCGTTTCGTCGTAAGCGGTGCGTTCCTGACGATCGAGGAAGCGCGCGCGCTTCAAGCGCTTGCTGAGCGTGGCAAAGGGATTGTCGGGCGTCGGACCCGCGAGCGCCATCGCTTCATGGCGACCCATGCTGCCGCTCGGCGCCGCAGCGAAGGCCGGGGTGGTGCGCGGCGCCTCGACACGTTCGCGGGGAACATAGGCGGGGGTAATCCACGCCTGCGCCTCGGCGGGCTGCGCTTCGGCCGCGACCGGCGTCGTAGCGATCGCCGGCTCGTCATCATAAGCGCGGTCTGCAAGCGCGCGGTCGTTGCGGCGACGGCGAGCAAAGGCCAGGCCGGCACCGCCAACGATCAGCAGCGCGGCTGCACCGCCAGCGAGCTCCCAGGGAAAATCGCTGCCGCCGGTGTTGGCGGTTTCGACGGGCGGCGGCGCGACCTCGGCTGCCGGCTCGGCAGTAGCGGTCATCGGCGCGGCGACGGGGGCGATGTCTTCCACGGGCGCGGTATCGGCGGCAGGCGTCTCGGGGGCCGGCTCCGAAGCTGTCGGAGCGGCGACCGTCCGGGCGCGCGGCGCGGCGCGTTCGCTCTTGGGCTGGGCGGGCTCGGCTCGCTCGGCCGCCTTCGGGGCGGGAGCGGCTTCGGCCGGCTCGATTTCCAGCGGTACGCGGATCACCGGCTTCGGCGCCGGCGGCTGCGTGGCCGGGGTCTGCGCGGTTTGCGGCGCGGCCACCGGGGCCGGGGCGCTCGGTTCGGGCACCGTAGGCGGGGTTTGGGGCGTGGGCGCAGCGACCGGCGGGGTCATCGTGATCGTCGGCGCTTCCTGAGCGAAGGCGGCGGGGGTGGACAGAACCAGAAACGCGGCAATCGCGCTCGTGGCGGGGCGGGAGAGGGCGATATTCTTCATCATAGTGAGAAAGGAACGAGCCACGGATTGAAAGTGCTGCCGCGAAGGGGGCGCTTCCACGACGAGCCGTGCGCCGCGAACGGCGCGGCGAAGATTCTCCAATGAGAGATCGCGGTCGGCGAACCATTTTTGAGGTGGGCGCTGGAGGTGGTCGACCGTCTGCGCGAGACAAGAAAAACCCGCTTTGCCCGGACGCTCGATAAGAGCGTGACAGTGATTTTGCGCTTTGATGTCGGTCGCGTCACCAATACGTCATTCCTGCGCAACCTTGGCATGATCAACGCCGCGCATGAAGACGACCGATCTCGCGCCCACCCGGCTGCCCGACCATCTGCGCGAAACGCAGCGCCTGCTTTTCATCGCCAAACATGCGCGCTGGACGGGCGGTCTGCATCCCGATGATGGCAACCATGCGCCCTATCACCGCGAGATGCGCGAAACGCTCGAGGGGCTTGGAATGGCCCTGTCGATTGCCGACAGCTATGCCGCGCTGTTCGACCGGCCGGCGGTCGACTTCGTCTTTCCGCTCCTCAACCGCGGCGGCTTCTTCAATTCCGAAATGCTGCTTCCCCTGCTGTGCAACCAGCATGGCTTGCCGTATCTCGGCGCCTCGCCAATCGTTCGCGGCCTGTCCGACGACAAGCATCTGACCAAGCTCGAGGCCGCGGCGCGCGGCGTGCCTACCGCGCCCTGGGCGTTGTTCCGACGCGGAGCGCCCGTCGATGTATCGCGCTGCCCGCCGGCCCGGCGCTGGGTGATCAAGCCGAACAACAGTTCGGCCTCGTGGGGCGTCCGCGATGCGCACGATCGCGCGCAACTTGCGCAGGCGGTCGTCGAGATTCACGCGCTCGATCACGACGCGATCGTCGAGCCCTTTATCGACGGCAGCGATATCGAAGTGCCGGTGATCACGCTCGATGGTGCGCCCGCGATGCTGCCGATGATGATCTTCGAGCAGGCCGACCCGACGCAACTGCGCACCTATCAGGAGAAGCGCGATCTGGTCGGCCATGTCGGATATGCGGTCAAGCGGTTCGATGATTCGTCCATCGCCGGGCGGGTCGCCGACTATACGGCGCGGATGGCGGACGTCTTTCATCCGTTCGATTATGGCCGCTTCGAATTCCGCTTCGACCATGCGACCGGCGAGGTCCGGCTGCTCGAGGTCAATCTCAATTGCAACCTGTGGTCGGAAAAGCTGTTTTCGCGCTCCGCCATACTCGCCGGCTTTACGCATGCCGAACTGATCGAGACGATCGTGACCGAAAGCATGCTCCGCCAGATCGCGCCCGCGGCGGCGCGGCGGGATGCGGCGTGAGCGGATCGATCCTGATCCTCGCCGGCCGCAGGTCTGGTGCGGAGGACCCGCTTGCGAATGCCCATGGCGTGGCGGACAAATGCCTTGTCCCCGTCGCGGGAAGGCCGATGATCGCGCATGTACTGGAAAGCGCGGCCGCCAGCGCGGCGACGCATATATTCGTCTCGACGCATCACGCCGACTTGTTGGGCGATCTCGATGACCCGGTCGTGAAATCGCTGGGCGACCGGCTGATCGTCGTGCCGGCTGCGGACAATCTGGCGGATTCGGTCGTCGCGGTCGCCGGGGTCGCGGAGTTCCCGCTTCTTGTCACGACGGCGGACAATTGCCTGCTGACACCCGCGACGATCGCCGAAATCGGCGTGGAGGCGGCGCGCCTCGGGGTCGAAGCGGGGGTGGCGCTCGCGCGGCGCGAGGATGTGCTTGCGGTCCATCCCGAAGGCCAGCGGCGCTTTTACGAGTTTTCCGACGTCGCCGTGTCGAACTGCAACGCCTATTGGATCGGCCATCCGGGTGCCTTGAAAGCGGCGAAGGCATTTCGCGGCGGGGGGCAGTTCGTCAAGAAGCCGCTTCGGGTTATGCGGGCGTTCGGTGTGCTCAACCTGCTGCGCTTCCGCTTTGGGCTAGGGCCGATCCACCATGTTTTCGCTCGTATTTCACGTCACCTGAAGGTCGGGATTGCCCCGTTACTGGTCAGCGACGGGGCGACGGCGATCGACGTCGACAATGAACGGTCGCTGCGGGTGACCGAGGCGTTGATGGCGCGCCCCGATAGCGTCAATCCGCCACCCAGTTGCCGTGGAACCCCGGAGGAACCCGGTGCGGCAGGTGAACTACAGCTTGCGCTGACCCGGTAAAGTCGTCGGCGTTCAGGATGACGAGGTCGGTGGTCTCGTCATTCATGTTGACGACGAGGCCGATCAGCCAGCCGTCGTCTTCGGCTCCATCGATGCTCCGCGGCACGAAAACGAACTCGCCGGGATGGCGGCCGGGGCCGAAGTCGTGGATCGCTGTCGACCCGTTGTCGAGATCATGTTTGAACAGGCGCGTTTCGGCGAGCGCCCATTCGGCCGTCTCTCCATCGGGGATCGCGACGCTGTAGGCGTAGCGATAGGGCCGGGTCGTCAGCCGCTCGTCATAGCGCGGGAATTCCTGCGCATGGTCGTGGATGACGGTGCGCGTCGTCATGCCCGCGGCGGGATCTATCGTCCAGCGTTCCATGCGCGATTTCTGGCTGTCGGGCCCGCGCTTCGATTCGGCGAACATCGTTTCGTGCGCGACGACGTCGACGATGACCTTGCCATCGGCGGTTTCGAACGCGTTGGCGGGATGGAAGACATAGCAGGGCTCGACCGGGACCCAGGCGATGCTGTCGCCGCTGCCATTCCTGGGAAGGAGGCCGACCCGCGCCGGGTGCGCATCGTTCCATGCGTAGGGGAAGCGATAGCCGGCGAGCAGCATCTTCATCGAGAAGGTGACGGGAAGGTCGAAGACCAGCACGTAATTTTCGGTGATCGCGCAATCGTGGATCGAAGGGCCGTCGCTCACGGCTATCGCTTCCTCGCGGATGACGTGCGCCTGGCTGTCGAGCACGACGTGCCAGACCTTGTTGGGCTCGTCGCCGCGATAGGTGATCGCGTGCATTTCGTCGGTGAAGGGGTCGTGATGTGGGTGCGCCGTATATCCGCCGAGCAGCGTGCCGTCGAACGGGTTGTGCGCGATCGTGTTCAGCTCGTAACCGAGCTCGACGGGCTTTCCGCCCGCCTCGACGATCGCGAAGGTGCGGCCCGCGAGGCCAACGACATTGGTGTTCGGCGCGTCGTTGCGGCCTTCGCGCGGGCCGGGAGGGAGTTCCTCGCCGAGCATTTCGCACGCCTCGCTGCCGCGCACCCAGCGGTTGCGATACCAGTCGGCCTTGCCGCCTTCGATGCGGATGCCGTGGACCATGCCGGCCCCGGTGAACCAGTGGTAGCTCGCGGGATCGGGCGCGGCGGCGGGGTTAGGACCGTTGCGGAGGTAACGGCCCTTGAGCTGCGCCGGGATCTCGCCGTCGACCTGCAGCTCCTCGAGCGTGAATTCCCGGGTCATCGGTTTGTGGATGCCGGTGAGGAAGGGGTGGGCGTCGGTGGGGCGGGGGAGGCGCTTGCGGTTGAAGTCGGCGACCTTGCCGATGCCTTTGGCGACCGCGCTGCGGATCAGGGTTTCGACGTTGCTTGCCATGGCGATGCTCCTTACGGAAGTTGGCGAAGGTGCCGCGGAGGGTTGCGCGGACGACTCGATATGTTTACAGTGGCAACATTATGGCGAGCAAAGATAACAGTGTCAACATAAAAAGCGGGGGCGGCGGCAAGGCCGCGCGCGCCTATCATCACGGCGACCTGCGCGCGGCGGTGATCGCGGCGGGGCTCGATCGGCTCGCGGAGGGCGACGGCGCCGAGCTGGGGCTGCGCGCGCTGGCGCGCGACGTCGGGGTCAGCGCGACCGCGCTCTACCGCCATTTCCCCGACAAGGAGGCGCTGCTCGACGCGCTCGCCGACGAGGGTTTGCGGCGATTGGGCGCGCTGCAGGCGCAGGCGTGGCTGAAGGCGGGCGGCGGCGTCGCCGGCTTCAAGGCGACGGGGATCGCCTATGTCCGCTTCGCCCACGACGAACCCGCACTCTTTCGCCTGAGCTTCACGCGCCAGATGCCCGACCGCAAGGAAGGCGGCGACGGCGGCGAGGTCGCCTATAATCTGCTGCGCGCGGGGGTCGGCGAAGCGCTGCCCGGCGTGGCGAATGTCGATACCGCCGCGACGCACGCGTGGGCGCTGGTGCACGGTCTCGCGATGCTGATCCTCGACCGGCGCATCGACTGGGACGAGGCAAGGGTCGCGGAAGTCGTCGGCCTGACTTTTGGCGGCGTCGGCTGATCGCCGCAAAGGCCCGGCCGCGGCATCGGCATATATATTAGCGGTTTATTTCCCCCTTTTGGGTTAACTGGTCGCATGACCCAATCGCTGTCCCCCAGAGTCGAAGCGGTCTTTTGGTTCCTGTTGACCGCAACGGGATATTTTCTGCTGGCGAGCCTGTCGCTGCACACGACCAAAGGTGCCGACAATATCGCCGCGGTCTGGCCGCCGAGCGGCTATTTCCTCGCGCTGTTGCTCTTGATGCCGGCGCGTGCGCGGCCGCGGATTTCCGCCTTTGCGGGCATGGCGCTGGCGAGTCTCGCGGCGAATATGTGGGGCGGCGTGCCGCCGCTGTCCTGCCTTGCCTATACTTTGGCGAACGGGTGCGAAGCCGCCATCGCGCTGCGGCTGATCCGCCGCGACCGGACGGAAGACCTGTCGTTCATGGTCCCGCGATCGGTCGTCAGCTTTTGCGGCGCGGCGCTGGGTGCGAGCGTGACGGGCGCGGCGATCGCGGGGACACTGGTCGGCGCGGGCGTCGATTTTTACCTGTCGTGGCTGACGACGGTGCTGCTGGGGATGCTGATCGTCACGCCGCCGATCGTGATGCTCGCGCGAATGGTCGAGACAAAGGCCATGGGCAACGCGCCGCCGAGGATGAAGGCCGAGGCGACCGCGATCCTGACGGCCACCGGACTGGTCACGATCGCCGCGTTCAGCCAGGCCGAATTTCCCGCCACCTTTCTGCCGTGCATGGCGGTGGTCGCGGCCGCCTATCGGCTGGGCCCCTTTGGCGCGGCGGCGGGAATATTGATCGTGACGATCATCACATCGCTGCTCAGCGGGCAGGGCTATGGCCCGATCGCCGCGATCGATGAACCCGCGAAGGTCAAAGTGCTGTTCCTGCAATTCTACCTGCTGTCGCTTTTGTTCACGACGCTGCCGCTGGCGTCGTTGCTGATCGTGCGCCAGCGGCTGGCGAAGCGGCTGGAGCAGAGCAACCGCTGGCTGCTGCAGGCCGAGGCGTCGGCGCTCGTCGGCCATTGGCGCGTCGACATCATCGGCTGGACGATCCACTGGTCCGATCAGGCCTATCGGATCCACGGGCTGGTTCCCGGCACACCGGTCGACGTCAATTACAGCGTCAAGCAATATGTCGCCGAAGACGGGGCCGCGGTCCGCAAGATATTGGAAGAGGCGGTCCGCACCGGCGAGCCTTTCGAATTCCAGGGGCGCATCGTGCGTGCCGATGGCGAGATTCGCCATGTGAAGTCGCACGGATCGATCGAGATGGGGCGCGGCGGAAAGGCGATCGCGATTTTCGGCACCGTGCAGGATGTGACCGAAACGGTCGAGAATGCGCGGATATTGGAAGCCGCGCGCAGCGCCGCCGAGCGCGTCGCGAACACCGACATGCTCACCGGGCTGCCCAACCGGCGGCACACGCTGGCCTTTCTTGAAAAGGCGCTGGCGGGCGCGCGCGAACATGGCGCGCCGCTCGCGGTGGCGATTTTCGACATCGACCATTTCAAGCGGATCAACGACGCCCACGGCCATGCGATCGGCGACCGCGTCATCCACCGCGTCGGGCAACGCGCCAAGGCGGCGCTGCGCGACGAGGATATGCTCGGCCGCATCGGCGGCGAGGAATTCGTGTGTATTTTGCAGCGATCGAGCGCGCAGGCGGCCGAAATCGTCGCCGAGCGCGTGCGCAAGGCGGTCGAAACGGGCACCGCGGCCGAAGACGGCGTGCCGCAGGCGACGATCAGCATCGGGCTGGCGGTGTTCGACGGCGAGCTCGACATCGAGGAATTGCTGCACCGGGCCGATCAGGCGCTTTACGCGGCGAAGCGCGAGGGGCGGAACCGGCTGCGGATGGCGGCGTGAGGGGAGACGGCTGAAGCTTGTCGGTTTAGGGGTGGGAAGCAAACGTTAACTAGCAGGTATGACTTCTGAACCAAGCTTCCAATCGGCTACATCTGCGACCTCGAAAACTCGGCCTGTCTCCTCTTCCACCGCATACCATCCCATCAATACGCTGCCGCATATCGCTTCGTGGCAGTATCCATTGACACGGGCTATCCGGAAACTGGGCGGATTCGAGCTATCGATTATTCCGTCGCAACCAGCGATATCTTTTGCTTGAAAATCGCCGCTGGCTACGAGCATCGTTTTTAGCCAATCGCATGTTTTGGCGTCCGCAGAGGTATCGAAATAAGCTTCGGCTTCGATAGAAGCGGCTTTTTCATGTTCTGCCATTCCGCAGCTCGGCAAGCACAACGCCAAGATGATGGTTGGAAGAATTTGAGGCTTCGACATCGTTTCAAATTAGACAAAATTACGATGTCCGCAATCGGTCGTTTCCGGTCATTCGATCCAGATCGGCGGCGAACGATCGAAACGGGTGGTGAGCTACCTTGGCATATTTTCACTTCCGTCATCCCGGGCTCGATCCGGGATCCATTCTCGCAGCGTTGAACGAATGGACCCCGGAGCAAGTCGTACGAGTCACGTGCCTCGTACGAGGATGACGAGGAAAGAAATATCCTCCCTGTGCCGTAGGCATGGGGAGGGGGACCGTCGCCGTAGGCGATGGTGGAGGGGCGGCGACCTCGCGCCATTATAGCCCCTCCGTCAGCGCTACGCGCTGCCACCTCCCCATGGCTTCGCCACAGGAGGATCGTGCGGTAACTAACGGTCTTTCCCGACGCTCGTTACAACGTGCCCGCCAAGCCACGGGCCACGGCGGGTTCGGGGCGCAAGTCTTCGCCCTTGACCGCGGCGGCGTGGCGGGCGGCGATGGCGTTGCTGCCGGCCATGGTCAGGGCGAGCAGCCCGACGACGAGCGCGTCGAGGATCAGCAGCGGCCAGTCGAGGATCGCGGGGGCGAAGATCGCGCCGAAGCTGAGCGCATAATGAACGATCATCAGCGGCAGCACGCCGGCGAGGAGGAGAAGCACGGTGCGCCAGAAGCTGCCCGCCATGATCCGGACCGAACGGATCGGGCCGATCGCGGTATTGCCGAGCGTCCAGGCGACGGTCCATGCCATGAAATAGATGCCGGCGACGCCGCCGATCAGCGCCAGCGCATAGCCGGTCCATTGCGCGGCGGTGCCCGAGAGGCCCATCAGGCCGGTGAGCGAGGGACCGAAGAGCGTCCACCATTGTTGCACGCCGTTGAGCGCGAACAGGATGAGCCACAGGCCGATCGCGGGCCATTCGATGCGCACGGCGCGCCGCGCGTCGAAACCGAAGAGGATATAGCGCGTGAACCAATAGCCGGGCAGCAGCAGCGCGAGCGTCTTCGCGAAACCGAATTGCAGGCGCAGCGGGTCGGCTTCGGCCGCCTTGGCGCCCGCGATGCCGTCGTACATGCCCGCTTGCCATTCGACGATATGCTGCGCGAGTTCGACCAGCACGGGAATGAGGAAGAGCAGCGGGCAGGCGAAAGCGAAGGCCCAGGCGCTGCGATAGACGGTAGCAATATCACTCTTCATCGGCCGGTTCCTCCGGGTCGAAGGCGATCAGGTCGCCGGGTTGGCATTCGAGCGCGCGGCAGATCGCGTCGAGCGTCGAGAAGCGGATCGCCTTGGCCTTGCCGGTCTTGAGCACCGACAGGTTGGCGACAGTGATATCGACGCGCTCGCTGAGTTCGGTCAGCGTCATCCGCCGCCGCCACAGCATGTCGTCGAGCTGGATGCGGATTGCCATCAGATCGTCTGCTCGAGCTCTTCACGCATCGCCGCGCCCTGTTCGAAGATGCGCGCGAGGATGAAGAGGAGGAGGACGGCGAGCCAGGCGGTGAGGCTGGGCTGCCAGCCGAACACCTCGCCGCTGGTGCGCGACATTTCGAACGACAGCCAGCCATAGCCCGCGTCGATGACCTGCGTCGCGAGCAGCCACCAGCCGATCGCGCGCAGCCGCCGGGCATTGTCGAGGGTGAAGGCCGCTCCCGCCTTTGTCGCATCGATCATCGCGATCAGCCGGGTGAAGATCGCATGCGCGGCGATGGCGACCGGAATGCAGAGCAGGAGGGTGATACGGAAAAGATCGAGCATATAGCCGCCGTCGATCGCGGGCTTGGCGCCGGCGATCGCGTCGAGGACCAGATCGGGCCGCAGGCTGATCGCGACCAGCGTGATCAGGAACAGCGCGAGGAAGGCCCAGTTCAGGATATTCAACCCCACGAGCAGCCGGCGGCTCCATTGCAACATCGCGAATCCCTCTTCGATACTCGATACGAGATATATCGATAATCGATAAAAAAGATATCGCAAGGCGATAATTTTGATATGATTGGCGGTCGCGGGACGCGGCGACCGCGCACGAAAAAGGGCGCGGAAGCGATGCTCCCGCGCCCTTGTCCGAAGTGCGAAGCGGCTTAGTTGGCCGGCTGTTCCGCCGCTGCGTCGGCGGCAACGGCCGCATCGGCCTGCGGTGCCGGTTCGCCCGTCGCCTGCGCGACGGCGGCGGCGAACTGCTCGGCGGTGTAGGCCGCGGCGAGGCCGGCGGGCGACATCAGGAAGGCGCTGCGCGGCAGGCTGACGTCGTCGCCGCCGGGGGTCGTCACGACGACCGCGTCGGCGCTCGCCGACTTGACCGTGCCGAGCACGGCCGCGCCCTTGAGGCTGCGGACGTCGGCGCCGGCGACGAGCGCGGCGGCGACCGCGGCGTCATCGGCGGCGGCGGCGGTGTTCACCTGCTGCATCGCGGCGGCGAACTGTTCCGCCGTGAAGCTGGTCGCGAGACCGGCCTGGCCGATGAAGAAGGCGGTGCGCGGCAGTTTCACGTCGCCGGTCGGGGTGGTGAGAACCACGCCGTCGGCGGCGACGAGCTTGACCTTGCCGAGGATGGCTTCGCCATTGACGCCGCGCACGTCGGCGCCCGGCTGGATCGCGGCGGTGAGCTTGGCTTCGTTGCCGGCTGCGGCCTGATCGACCGCGGCGACGACCTGCGCCCGCGTGGCGCCGATCGTCGGGCCCTTTTCGAGCTGGCCGAAGGAATTGGCGGGAAGGGTGACCTGCTTGCCTTCGCCGAGGTCGACGACGACGTTCGCGCCCTGCGCGCTGGTGACGGTGCCGAGTTCAGTGCCTTCGGAATCGAAAACCTTGGTGCCGACCGAGAGGTCGACGGTCGCCGCGGCGGCGTCCTGCGCCATTGCGGGGGCGGCCACGACGGCGGCCATGCCGAGAGAGAAAGTTGCAACAAAGCCTGCGAGTTTCCGCATCGCTTGGGGTCTCCTTGATGAATGATGATTGAAACGGATGAATCTTGAACGCGTATAAGCGCGCAAGGGCCACGCCAAGGCTGACGAACCGTGCAGGGGATGGGATGAGGCGTTGCTGCACGCGCGATCGGAAGAAAGTTGTGCCGTTGCGGGCTTGAAGCTGAGTCGTTCGGGGAGGCGGGTGAGCCTACATCGTCATTCCCGCGAAAGCGGGAACCCAGAGCGTGCGCAGGCTGATCCCGCTCTGGGTTCCCGCTGTCGCGGGCACACCTTTGTTATAACTCGCTCAAAGTTGTCATTTGAAGCTCGTCCAAAGGCAAAGACGACGGTTTTGCGCCGCATGCTGGCCCTTACATCGTCATTAGGAGATTCCGTAAAGCGATCAACGCGACATGGTGATTGAGACCGCTCGGCGAATCTGTTCGCCTGCCGATGATAGCAGACTATTACCCCTCATATATCTCCCGAATGGCGCGGGGTATCTGCGCGGTCGGGCAATGAGTGTATCGCGTAGTGGAACTGCCCATGCTGTCCTTTGACATGGCGGTGAAGCTGGTACGGCTGTTGATGACAATATCCGTCCTGGAAGGAACCGGGATCGGGTCGCCATTGCCATAGGATGCCTGTCCATGCAGGCGATAGCGGTTGCCGCCCAAAGCTTCCTGTCGTTTGACCGCGAGCGCCCCGAGGTAGTCGATTTTCTCATCGAGAAGCGTGAACGGTATATCGTCGGAGATGCCGTTGGGATCGGCTTCGCGGATCGCCTGCGCGCAATTCATGTCTATCGCCCAATACCCCTTCTCGATGGGCAGGGTGGCGACCGTGCCGGGCGCCGGCGCGCCGGCACCCGGCTGCGGAGCGGCGGCGCTTGCCAGTTGCGGACGGTGCTGCCGCACGGTCGCCTGCATCTGCGCAGGGAGCTGCGCAAAGGCGCATTTCTGGTAGGTGGTATCGAACACCTCCATCCGGTGGGCGCTGGGGCTGCCCTCGCGCCATATGAAGCGCCCGGGCCCGGTCGCTTTCGCGCCCTGAACCTCGCCGCCCGCATCGTCGGCCTTCCAGACGCGCATGAACCCCGTAAAATCCGCGTCCGCATCTTTGCCGCCGCGCCCCACGCGCTGGATTTTGTGGACTTCCGCGCCCATCGTCTGGCTGACGTTTCCGATATTCGTCCCGTCATAGAAGAATATATACGGGGCGTTCGCGCAGCCTCCGGATTCAACATCGGCATAGATGCCCTGTGCGATCGGCAAAGCCATCTGCGACGCGGCGGCAGGGGCAGTTTGCGCCGCCTGTGTCGGGACGGCAGCGCTTGCAGCGCTTCCTTTCGCCGGAGCGGTTGCGTCGGCGTTGTCGCTGGCGGCCGACTGCGAACCGCAGGCCGTCATCGCGAAGGCCGCAAGGCCAAAGACCGTGCCGGCACGTATTGCGTTGGATATAATAGGCATATTTCTTCCCCCTTGGGTTAGTTTGCCCGCGCCGATGCGCGCACCTCGTTTGCCGGGCACCATCGCATCGTCTCAACGCCGGTATTGGGATCGCCAACGGTGATCTTGTCTGCCGCCTGCACATGCAGGGTTTCACCCGTCATGGCGTCTACGACCCAATCCGCACCGCGCCGCCGTGCGCTTACGACAGGCTCCATGCGGTTCGCCGCGAAGGGCGACAGGTCGATCCAGCCCGCGCGCCGACCGTCGTAGTAGAAGATCATATCGCTCGTCGTGCCGCAGGCCGCTCCAACCGGTATGTAGTGGCCGGGGCGGATGTTGAAGGGCGCCACAGGAACTGGAAGCGATGCCGACCCGCCAGCGCTGCCGGCAGGGGCTGTTCCGCCCGCCAATTGTGGACGCTCTGCGCGGATCGCCGCCTGCATCCGGGGTGAAAGCTGCGCAAAGGAGCATTTCTGAAATGTCTCTTCAGAGAACATATCTCCTTTGGGCCCGCTACTAACCGCGATGCTCCTGATCCGGCCATTCCCTTCCGCTTTTATACCTAGAATATCCTCTTCGGCTCCTGCATTCTCCGTAGTCCAGACAAGGGTGTATCCACGGTAGTAGTCGTAAAAATCGCTTCCCCGTGCTGGTGGACCCACGCGAGCGATGCGATTGATCTCAAAATATGCGGTGTCGTTCCAGCCCGGTTCGGCCGGGGAGACATAACCGTAATTTGTCCCGTCATAGAAGAAGGCTCTCCTGGCGCGGACGCAGCTTCCCCGTTCGACATCGCCGTAAATACCTTGTTCGATGGGCAATGCCATAGCGGCTGGCGCGGCCTGCGGCCTGGCTGTGGGTTGCGCTGACGCAGCGGCGCTCATAGCCGCGTTCCCCTGCGCGGTGTTGGACGCAGCGGTGGACTCCGACCCACAGGCCGTCATTAACATTGCCAGGCACAGAATGGCTGCCCGACGCGGCAGGTTGAGGTGGCGCGTATAATACATGGCCTTATCTTCCTCTTTAGTCGTTACAGATCACCGCCGCATTCGGCCTGGAGACGCTCGCGCAGCGGGAAATAGGCATCCCTGAACTCGGCTTGGGCCGATTTCATCTGTTGCCGGTCCGCAGGGTCGATCCCCGCTGCGCGCAGCATCGCGCCGTTGACCGCATCCCGATCGGCGGGGTCCGGCTTTAACGGCCAGAGCAACGCGAAGAAGGCGGGTTTCAGGCGATCGGGAAATTCGGCATCAAGCTGCTTGGCGATGCAACTGCAATCCCGGCCGGGCGTGGCGCTTTCATTTCACACGGCGGCGATTTGCTGTGCGAACTCGGACTGTCCGCAGGCCGCCAAGGAGGCGGCTGCGACGATCAGGGTGATGTGACGGCCAACGCCGATACGGTTTACGTCGCGCTGCATGGAGTTACTCCTTTCCGCCTGTGGGGACGCAGTCATGCCATATCTCCCTTTGATGGCGTTGCATCGCGGACGCTGCCGCTAATGAGTTCACGCGCTTGGCGGTCTAATTCTTGGTCGAGAGCACGGAGCTTGGGCGATTCAACGAGCAGGGTGTAACCCGTATAAGCGGCGGCGATGACGAGAAATAAGGTCCATGATTGCGCAAGAATGCCGAGCGTTATGGCGAGAGCCATGACGCCAAGAAATAGCACGACATTAGGGTTGCCCCGTATCTTGCGATAAGCCGACTGCATTGTAGCTGACTTTTCCGCGTTGTGGTTATGCAGGCGCGTGAGCCACCACCAGTCGTCGCTCTGGTGTCCAGCGTAGATCGCTGTCACATAGTGGCCATCGCGGACGTTGAACGGGACATCAGCAAGTTCGATCCCAACCTCTTTGCCTCCCTCTTCGACGAGGAAGAAAGCATTGTGCGTCGTGTTGCTGCTGGAAATCTTTGCGGCCTCCACACGCCGGCCATAAGGGCCTATATGACCGCCGCCGCCCGATGAATGAACCTGCGTGGATGTCCACGTTTTCGACCCGTGCACGATGCCGGATCGAGCGTAAATTTTAATATCGGCAGGTGATTTGACAATTGTCGTGCGCTTGCTGCCCATACTCTCTGACCTCCTGACCCCATTCTTCTGGCAGGAGCTAATCTTGGCGTTTCGCAAAGTCTTGATGGATTTCTCAAGAAATTCTGAAGCTTCAGGAATGAAGCTTCAGGAAAATGCCGAAGCTCGCTGTCCCCCGCTCGAATCCGTTGCAATGCTCGCCCCGATCCATACGCCCCTCCCAGCGCGGCAGGAACGGCGGGATCGCGACGGCGATGGCGCTGGGCGGTACGATGATCGTCCCCGACAGCACCGTCTCCATCTCGTTCAACCTCGCGACCTATCGCGGCGAACAGGGTTTCTCGGGCGCCGCCGTCGTCCGCCTGACGCCCCGCGTCTATGTCAGCGGCGGCATCGCGGGTTCGACCGTCAAGGGATCGACTGGCGGGCGCGTCGGGGTCGCCTTCGGTTTTTGATCGGCCTACCGGTGCTCCGCCGCGCGCAATATCGTGGCTGCCGTCCGGCCATGTTGGCTCGCGATCGGGCAGCGATGGAGGCGACGCTGCGATCAAGGCCAGTCTGTGTCGACTTACGCATCGTTCGTCTTTCGAGTGCATGTAGAGGGATGTATCGAGGGGCACGGCAACATTGGTGGCCTCCCCTTCGCGGGAATGACGAATATTTGGTGGGTCAGCTCCCCTATCCCAAAGCCGACGCAGGCGACCGCCTCCGCTCGCGAACGGTCTGCCTCAAGCAGTGGAACATATGCGTCGGCACCTCGTTGGTTCGGCAAGAGGCGCGTCCCCTCCGCCTCTTTAAAAGCAAGGAGATACCCCATGGGTGAATTCACCGAAAAAGCCAAAGGCCTCGCGAACGAAGCCGCCGGCAATGTGAAGCAGGCGACCGGCAAGGCGACCGACAACGAGCGTCTGCGTGCCGAAGGCGAGGCGCAGGAGCGCAAGGGCGAAGCCCAGAATCTGAAGGGCAAGGTCCAGGGCGCGCTCGGCGACAAGATCTGACCGTTCAGATCGGACGGCTTGCTCGTCATGCAAGCCAGGAAAAAGGCTCCGGGAACCCTCTCCCCGGGGCCTTTTTCACGCGGTCGGAGGATTTGACCTATTTGCCGCCCGAGGCGACGAGGTCGACGTCGGTCATTCCACCATCGCGGCGCATCATCAGCACATAGGCGAGATCGCCCTTGGTGCCGCCGAGCATATGCTCGTTGCCATTGACGCGGTGGTCGCTGGTGTAGCCGGCGCGGATCGCCATCGTGTGATAATAGTCGAGCACCGCCTGCATCGAGGCGGCGGTCTGGAAATTGACGACGCGGATATTGCATTTGCCGCCGGCGATCCCGGCCGCCTCGCGCAGCGTCGCCCGCGGGTAGACCTTGAACGCGGCGGGCAGGCGGTTCGCCCAGGCGTTGCTGTAGGTCAGCTTGGCGTCGCAGCCGCCGCCCTTTTGCTGATCGCGCGCGAGGGCGCCGATGGTGACCGGGCGGGCCTCCGCCTCGCAGCCGTTGCAGCCGGCCTCCATCGGGAGCGCCCGGGGCGCGGTCAGCAGCTTGCCCGCCTTGAGCGCCGCGGCGGCTTCGGCGGCGGTCGCGGCCTTGCCGCTCCGGACGCCGGGGACGCCGCCGTCGATCGGCCGGTTGCCCGGGCCAACGGCGTTGCGGTTCGATTGGCCGGTGAGCCCCGGATCGACCATGATCTTGTCTTCGAGCGAGCCCTTGATCGCGGGGTCGGCGCTGGTCAGCCCGTCGTCGAGCGGGGCGAGATCGGCCTTGGCATCGGGGTTGTCGCGGCATCCGCCGAGCGGCGCCGCCGCGACCAGCAAACCGGCAACGAGCCATTTTCCGCGCAAGATCATCGCTAACACTCCCTTAATCCTTTACCGGGAATGCCCGATCCTGGTCAAAAAGGCCCAAATAAAATGCGTTAACGCGCGGGCTTTATTGGCCGAAACCTGTCTCGGAGCGAGACGCTTTTGCATATTCGGCCGCGGTCAGGGCTGGAATTCCCTGCGTTTGATGCGCCACGCGTCGGCGCTCTGCGTCCAGGCGTCGACGGGTGCGTCCTCGAACGGGGCGGGGAGGCGGGTCGGGCCGCTGTTGGTCGCGCCGAGGCGCTGGGCGAGCGCTTGCGAGCGGGTGTTGGCGGGGTCGATGCTGTGCATCAGTTCGGGCCATTTCAGAAATTCGACCGCGAAATCGCAGGCCGCGACGCTGCCTTCGAACGCATAACCCTTGCCGGCGAAGCGCGCGCTGACGCCATAGCCGATCTCGGGCGCCGGCCAGCCGTCGGGCTCCCACGGGCCGAGGCGGCCGACCCATAAGCCGGTGTCGCGCTCGATCACCGAGAACATCGAGAAGCCGCGGATATGCCAGGCGCCCGCGAGCGTGCACCACTGGCGCCACGCCGCCGATCGCGGGCAGGCGCCGCCGATGAACCGCATCGTCTCTTCCTCGGCGCACATCGCGGCGAAGGCGTCGAAATCCTCCGCCGCGGGCGGGCGGAGGATCAGACGCTCGGTAACGAGCAGGGGGCCGTTCAGCATGATATGTCACTTTCCCGCAGCGGTGGACGACGCTTGTGGGGCAAGAACGGCCGGGGGACAAGGCGCACACGCTTGAGGGCACCGGCGTTAACCGGTGCCCTCGCCATCAGCGCGTGCGGGTGGAGGGGTCTCGAACCCGCACTCGAGACGGTTTCTGTCTCACTTAGCGGCAGCGATATTTGTCGCGGTCGATCTCGCGACCGAGCAGCGCGCCGCCCGCGGCGCCGAGCACGGTGCCGAGCAGCTTGTCGCCGCCGCCGGCGATTTCATGGCCTGCGAGGCCGCCGACGGCGCCGCCGATCAGCAGGCCGGTCGTTCCATTGTCCTTCTTGCAGCGATAACGGCCGTCGTTGTCGCGCCAGATGCGGGTGTCGCGGCCGACGCGCTCGTCACGCGAATAATGGCGGCGATCCTTGCGCTTGCGATAGAAATCCGACGACTGTTCGAATTCATGATAGCCCGGCGCCTTGGCGGGGGTGGTCACGCCGGCGTGGAGCGGCGTGGTGCCGAGGACGCCAGCGGCGACGAACGCGCCGATCAGGCTTTTGGTGAAGATACGCATGTTAAGTCCTTTCCTGGTTCCGCGCTCCGTCCCTTGGGCAGGGCCGGGCGCTTCGAGGGGAAAACGACCCGGCTCCCGATCGCGTTGCATGAACCCAAGGCAACAAGACGAAGCGAGCGCGACCATCGACGAACCGAAAGGCTCTTGCCGCATCGCGGGCGGCGTGCGAGAACCATGTCCATGCTCAATATCGGATCGCTCATCATCGGCGCCATCGCCTTGGTTCTGGCCGTTTTTGCGTTCATTCCGCTGCTCGGCTGGGCGAACTGGGTGATCATCCCTTTCGCGGTTATCGGGCTCGCGCTCGGTGCGATGTCGGACAAGACGAGCGGGCGGAACCTCAATATCGTCGTCATCGTCATCGGCGTCATTCGCCTGATGCTCGGCGGCGGCATCATCTGATCCTTTAGCAGCCCAAATCCTTTAGAGGCTCAAAAGCCATGGCACAGACACCGGCCCCCGCGGGGAGCAACGAGGGCGGGCTGCCCTATGCGATCGCGGCCTATGGCATCTGGGGCTTCGTCCCGCTCTTCTTCAAGCTGATCGCGAGCGTCCCGCCGGTCGAGGTGCTCGCGCAGCGGATCATCTGGTCGCTGCCGCTCTGTTTCGTGATCATGCTCTTCCGGCGGCAGATCGGCGAATATCTGGCGGTGCTCAAGGATTGGCGGACGCTGCGGCTGCTGCTCGCGAGCGCGCTGCTGATCGCGGTGAATTGGCTCGTCTATATCTATTCGATCTTCACCGACCATGTGCTCGCGGCGAGCCTGGGCTATTATCTCAATCCGCTCGTCAATGTGATGCTCGGCATGATCTTCCTCGGCGAGCGGCTCTCGAAGCTGCAACTTCTGGCGGTCGTGATCGCGGGCATCGGCGTCACGATCCTGCTCGCCGGCGCGCTCGATACCTTGTGGATCAGCCTGACGCTCGCTTTCTCGTTCGGCATCTATGGCCTGATCCGCAAGGTCGTGCCGGTGGGCTCGCTTCCCGGGCTGGCAGTCGAAACGACGGTGCTGCTGGTGCCGTCGATCGTGATTTCGGCCTGGTATCTGCTGGCGGCCGACGGGCGCGGCTTCGGATCGGACGGAACGGTCAGCCTGCTGCTGATGGCGGGCGGCGTCGTCACCGCGGTGCCGCTGCTGCTCTTTGCCACCGCGGCGCGGCGGATGAGCTATGCCGCGCTCGGCTTCGTCCAGTTCCTCGCGCCGACGCTTCAGTTCCTCTTGAGCCTGTTCGTTTTTCACGAGCCGCTGAAGCCCGCGCAGCTCGCCTGCTTCGTGCTGATCTGGGCGAGCATCGCGGTGTTCAGTTTCGACATGCTGCGCAAGATGCGCGCCGAGCGGATGATCGAGGTGGCTTGATCAGCGTCGCCCCCGCGAAGGCGGGGGCCGCTTGCGGTCTGCTACCATGGCTGCGTAAAACGACAGCGGCCCCCGCCTGCACGGGGGCGACGGGTCAGACCAGCCGCCAGCCCAGCGTTTCGCCGGCGTGGAAGGGGACGACTTCGCCGATGCGGTCGGGGACGAGCGTCTCGCCGCGTTCCAAGGTCATCGTGCCTTCATTCAGCGGCAGGCCGTAGAAGCGCGGGCCATGCTCGCTGGCGAAGCCTTCGAAATGGGCGAGCGCGCCATCCTCGTCGAACGCCTTGATATAGGATTCGAGCGCATAGGGGGCGTTGAAAATGCCCGCGCAGCCGCACGAGGCTTCTTTCGTATGCACCGCGTGCGGCGCGCTGTCGGTGCCGAGGAAAAATTTGGGCGAGCCCGAGGTCGCGGCGGCGCGCACCGCGAGGCGGTGATGCTCGCGCTTCGCGACGGGCAGGCAGTAAGCGTGCGGACGAATGCCGCCGACGAGCATCGCGTTGCGGTTGATGTGGAGATGCTGCGGCGTGACCGTCGCGGCGACATTGGCGGACGCGTCGGCGACGAACTGGGCAGCCTCGGCGGTGGTGATATGTTCGAAGACGATCTTGAGGCCGGGCAGCGTCTTTACCAGCGGTGCGAGCGTGCGTTCGATGAACACCGCCTCGCGGTCGAAAATGTCGACGTGCGTGTCGGTGACTTCGCCGTGGATGAGGAGCGGCATGCCGATGTCCTGCATCCTCTCGAGCACGCCCATGATGTTCGCGACGTCGGTGACGCCGTGCGCGCTGCCGGTGGTCGCGTGCGCGGGATAGAGTTTGGCGGCGGTAAAGACGCCCTCTTCATGGCCGCGCGCCATTTCGTCGGCGTCGCTGTGATCGGTCAGATAGGCGACGATCAGCGGGGTGAAGTTGAGCCCGGCGGGCACCGCCGCGTTGATGCGGTCGCGATACGCCCGGCCTTCGTCGGCGGTGGTCACCGGCGGCGACAGGTTCGGCATGACGATCGCGCGCGCGAACTGGCGCGCGGTATATTGCGCGACATGTTCGAGCATCGCGCCGTCGCGCAGATGGACGTGCCAGTCGTCGGGGCGGCGGATCGTCAGGCGGTCGGTCATCGAAAAGACTCGTCGTAGGTGGGCTTGGCTTTGGCTGGGGCGTCCCTAAATTATCGCCATGGCTAATACCACCCTTCACGACCGCGCGCTCCTCCGTCTGTCGGGGGACGACGTCCGCGGCTTTCTGCAAGGTCTCGTTACCAACGACACGTCGGGCAATCTGCCCGTTTGGGCGGCGCTGCTCACCGCGCAGGGCAAGGCGCTGTTCGATTTCCTGATCTGGGCCGACGAAGAGGATGTGCTGATCGATTGCGAGCGCGATGCGGCAGAGGCGCTGGTCAAGCGCCTGACCCTCTATCGCCTGCGCCGGCCGATCACGATCGCGATCGAGCTCGGTCTCGCGGTGCATTGGGCGCCGGCGGGCGACCTGGGGGCGCCCGATCCGCGGCTGGCCGGGCTCGGTCAGCGCTGGCTCGCCCCGGCGGACGAAGGCGAGGGGGCCGACGCCGCGTGGCGCGCGCACCGGCTGGCGCTGGGTGTTGCCGAAGGCCGCGCCGAACTCGGCGACGGGGCGGTGCTGTGGCTCGAATGCAATGCCGCCGAACTGAACGGGGTGAGCTTTACCAAGGGCTGTTACGTCGGGCAGGAAAATACCGCGCGGATGAACTGGCGCCAGAAGGTCAATCGGCGGATCGTCGTAGTGCCGATCGCCGAGGCCGATGAGAAAAGGCAGATGGTCGCCTATCCCGAGCTCGGCTGGTCGGTCGAGCATCGGCGAGTGGAGGCGATCGACGCCGCCGCAGCGCCCGGATGGATGCGAGAGGGCCTCGCCTCGGGTTCATGACAGGTGCAGGCTTTGCTGCTAGGGTGCGGCCATGCGCGCCCTGCTGATTTCGTCGGCGCTTGCCGCCGCTTTCGCCCTGTCCGCCGCCGCTGCGGCGCCGACCTCCTTATTGCCCGTCGCGCCCGAAGCGCCCGCGCCCGCCGCCGCCCTGGCGCCGCTGGCGAAGGAGTCGGTCTGGACGCCGCGTTTCGAGGCGGCGGCCGGCGAGCTTGCCGATGCGCTGCGCTCGGGTGACGAGGCGCGGTGGGGGCCGCTGCTGGGCGGGAAATGGCTGGCCGCCGCCGATCGCGAGCGCATAAAGCGCCTGCTCGGCGACCGCGACAGCCCCTTCCGTCATGCGCTGCTGTCGAAGGGATTTCGGCATCGCGCCATCCTCGGCTGGGACGCATCCGCGTCGATGAGCGCCGCCGATCGCGCGGCGATCGAGGCGGGACAGGAGGCCGAGGCGCTCGTCTGCTGGTCGGCGGGTGGAAGCGGCGAGGGTGTGTGGCCGACGACGGCGCGCGAGGCCGACAATCGCCCCGGGCGTCCCTATGCCTGCGCGCGGATCGCCTACAGCATCCGTGGCGACGCGCCGACCTGGCGCGCCTTCATCGAGCGGCACGAACCCGCTTAACCAATCTCCAACCCGAATCTGCGACAAGTGTGCCCATGATCGGGCGTTTTCTTGGCTTGGCGATCGCCATCACGGCGGTGTCGGTCGGCGTGGCGAGCGTCGCCAGCCGTTCGGCCGGCGACGGTGACGGCGCGCGCGTGCCGGCGGAGACGCAGCACGACAGCAACTGGACGACACGAAAGCGCGAGCGCGGCGCTTGGTCGTCGGGGTCTTCGGCGCCGGGCGCAAGGGCCTCGGGCGGCGAAGTGCGCCTCGGCCGGTCGGGCGATTCGCATTTCTATGCCGATACCGAGGTCGACGGCACCAACATCCGGATGCTGGTCGACAGCGGCGCGTCGATCGTCGCGCTGACGCGCCGCGATGCCGAGGCGATCGGCATCGACGTCGACAGCCTGCCGATCGGCGGCATGGCGCGCACCGCGGGCGGCGACGTGCCGATGCGCACCGTGACGCTCGGCAGCGTCGTGGTCGAAGGGATCGAGGTGCGGCAGGTTCCGGCGGCGGTGATCGACGCCGATATGGGCGTGTCGCTGCTCGGGCAGAGCTTTCTGGCGAAGCTCGATACGGTGAATGTCGAGGGGGATACGATGACGCTGCGGTGAGGGGCGGTGGCGGTTTCTGGGTGGGCGCGGACCTCCCCTAATTCGCCATCCCGGGCTTGACTCGGGACCCGCCTTCTTCCTGCTCAACGTCGAAAAGACAGGGCAGGCCCCGGGTCAAGCCCGGGGTGACGAGGAATATGAGGGCCGCTACCGGCCCGAATGCCGCTACCCTTGCCATTCGCGCCGCTTTTCCCCACATCGAGCGCCATGAACGCTCCCAATCCTTCCCCCAATCCTCCGATGCGCGCGGCGATCGTGCCGGTCACCGCTTTCCAGCAGAATTGCACCTTGCTGTGGTGCACCGCGACCAACAAGGCGGCCTTTGTCGATCCCGGCGGCGACCTCCCCAAGCTCAAGGAAGCGGTCAAACAGACGGGGGTCGAGGTCGAGAAGATCCTCGTCACCCATGGCCATATGGACCATTGCGGGCAGGCGGGGATGCTCGCGAAGGAACTGGGCGTGCCGATCGAAGGGCCGCACGAGGACGACCGTTTCTGGATCGAGGCGTTTGCCGAGGATGGCGCGCGTTTCGGGATGGTCGGCGAGACGTTCGAACCCGACCGCTGGCTGGTCGATGGCGACACGGTGACCGTCGGCAATCTCGAGATCGACGTGATCCACTGCCCGGGGCATACGCCGGGGCATGTCGTGTTTCACCACGCGCCGTCGAAACTCGCGATCGTCGGCGACGTGATCTTTCAGGGATCGATCGGGCGCACCGATTTTCCGCGCGGCAATCATCAGCAATTGCTCGATTCGATCACCGGCAAGCTGTGGCCGCTCGGCGGCGACACGACCTTTCTGCCGGGGCACGGCGCGCACAGCAATTTCGCGCACGAACGGCGGACGAACCCGTTCGTGAGTGATATGGCGCTGGGCGGCTAGGCCCGATCAGCGCGGCGTCGCTGCCACCGTTTCGACCTCGGTCGCCGTAATGCTCACCGGCGTGAGATAGACGATCGCGAGCGCGGTGAGCGCGAGGCCGAGCTGGGTGAGCATGGTGACGACCGTGCCGACCATGCGGGCCCACATCATCCCGTCCATGCCGAGCGCGTGGAGGATGCGGCCGACGAGATAGAGCGCGCCGACGCCCCACAGCCACATCGACGAGCCGAAGCCCAATTCGACGAGCGCGAGCAGGATCAGCACGAAGGCGGTGTTTTCGACGAAATTGCTGTGCGCGCGCATCCGGCGGGTCAAAAGATCGTTGCCGCCGTCGCCAATGAAGACCTTTTCGCGGGTGCGCACGCGGCCGACGCGGAGCGCGAGCCACAGGTTGAGCAGCGCCGCGCCGGCGGCGATCGTCAGGCTGATCGGCAAGATGATCATTTACTTTCCCCCTTTGGCCGGCTGGTCCGGCGGTGGGAGAGATGTGGCATTGCCGGGGGAGCAGGGCAAGCTTGTGCCGTCGAATGAAGTCGCAGCCGTTCGTGCGCGCAATGGGCTTGCCTTTGCGGGCAAAAACGCTATAGCCGCGCCCGATCCGGCACCCGACACCATCTGGCGTTGAGGCACCTTCCGGCGGAAGATTTTTCCTGCGTCATCTGGGCGGGAATGGGCTTCGGCGCGGCGGGCGGGCCAGTCATTTCCGGCAACGGGAAGGACAAATCCGGGTAGCCGATTCGTGACACAACATTTGAGAATGCAGGAAAAATCATGGCCGTTCCCAAGCGAAAAACCTCGCCCTCGAAGCGCGGCATGCGTCGCAGCCACGACAGCCTGAAGGTCGAAGCCTTTCAGGAATGCCCGAACTGCGGCGAGCTGAAGCGCCCGCACAACCTTTGCAACGCCTGCGGTCATTATAACGGCCGCGAAGTGGTGTCGGTCGGCGCGTAATAAACAGGCCGGAGGGCATTAGATGGCAATGACACCGCGAATCGCAATCGATGCGATGGGCGGTGACGTCGGCGTGCGCATGATGCTCGCCGGCGCCGCGATGGCGCGCCACAAGCACGACGGCCTCCGCTTCATCCTCGTCGGCGACGAGGAGCAGATCAAGGCGGCGCTCGACCATCACCCGAACCTGCGCGCGGCGTCGGACATCCTCCACACCGACGGCGTGGTGTCGGGCGAGGACAAGCCGAGCCAGGCGCTGCGCAAGGCGAAGGGCACCTCGATGGGGCTCGCGATCGACGCGGTGAAGCGCGGCGACGCCGGCGGCGCCGTGTCGGCGGGCAACACCGGCGCGCTGATGGCGATGGCGAAGCTCGCGCTGCGCACCATGCCGGGGATCGACCGGCCGGCGCTCGCGGCGCTGCTGCCGACGCTCGGCGACAATGACGTCGTCATGCTCGACCTGGGCGCCAACACCGATTGCGATGCCAACAACCTGATCCAGTTCGCGGTCATGGGCGCCGCCTATGCGCGCACCGCGATGGGGCTCGAACGCCCGCGCGTCGCGTTGCTCAATATCGGCACCGAGGAGCTGAAGGGCACCGGCGAGATCCGCGACGCCGCGGCGCGGCTGCGCGAGGCACACGGGCTGCCGATGGAGTTCACCGGCTTTATCGAGGGCGACAAATTGTCGCGCGGCAATGTCGACGTGATCGTCCATGACGGGTTTTCGGGCAATATCGCGCTGAAGACGATCGAGGGGACGGCGCGCTTCGTCACCGACCTGCTCCGCCGCGCCTTCACCAGTTCGACGCGCTCGAAGATCGGTTTCCTGATCTCGCGCCCCGCAACCGAATTGCTCAAGCATCACCTCGACCCCAATAATCACAATGGCGCGGTGTTCCTCGGCCTCAACGGCGTGGTGCTCAAGAGCCATGGCAGCGCCGATGCGAAGGGGGTCGCGAACTGCGTCCACCTGTGCGCCGAGCTCATTGAAAAGGATATCACGCGCCAGGTGACCGAGGATCTCGCGAATTTCCGCAGCGGCGACGCGGCATGACGCTGCGCGCGATCCTCGCCGGCACCGGATCGGCGCTGCCGCGCACGCGCGTCTCGAACGCCGAACTCGCGAGCCGCGTCGACACCAGCGACGAATGGATCGTCGAGCGCACCGGCATCCGTTTCCGCCATATCGCCGAACCCGACGAGACGACCGCGACACTCGGCGCCGATGCGGCGAAGCAGGCGCTCGCCGCCGCGGGGCTCGAACCTTCGGACATCGGGCTGATCATCGTCGCGACCGCGACCCCCGATAACACGTTTCCGGCGAGCGCCACCAAGGTGCAGGCGTTGCTCGGGTCGCCCGACTGCATCGCCTTCGACGTCGCCGCGGTCTGCTCGGGCTTTCTCTATGCGGTGTCGGTCGCCGATTCGATGCTGCGCACCGGCGCGGCGAAGCACGCGCTGGTGATCGGCAGCGAGACGTTCAGCCGCATCCTCGACTGGGAGGACCGCACGACCTGCGTGCTGTTCGGCGACGGCGCGGGCGCGATCGTGCTGTCGGCCGAAGAGGTCGCCGACGACCGCGGTATCCTCGCGACGCGGCTCCATGCCGAGGGCAAATATTCGGACATGCTCTATGTCGACGGAGGGCCGTCGACGACGGGCACGGTCGGCCATGTCCGGATGCAGGGCCGCGAAGTGTTCCGCCACGCGGTCACCAATCTGGCGTCGGTGCTGGCCGAGGTGATGGAAGAGATCGGCCTGTCGGCCGAGCAGATCGACTGGGTCGTGCCGCATCAGGCGAACAAGCGCATCATCGACGCGACCGCGAAAAAGCTGGGTTTGCCGGCCGAACGCGTCGTGCTGACGGTCGACCAGCACGCCAATACGTCGGCCGCATCGGTGCCGCTCGCGCTCGACCTCGCGGTGCGCGACGGGCGGATCAAGCGCGGCGACCTGGTCGTGCTCGAAGCGATGGGCGGCGGCTTCACCTGGGGCGCGGCGGTGCTGCGCGTCTGAACCTTCGTTCCGGCGCGTCAACTTCTCCTTCCATCCGTTTCAGTTTGGCGGATTAATTCGGATTTGTTACATATGCGTAACGGGACTCGTGACGGTGGGGGCTGTTAGAGAACCGGCAGCATATTTTCGCTTCAGAGGGGGAAGGGATCAACATGACCGCAGGGACGCTTACGCGAGCCGATATCGCCAGCCGCATCAACCAGCAGATCGGCTTGTCGCGCAATGAATCGGCGGCGATCGTCGAATCGATTCTCGACCATATGTCGGACGCGCTCGCGGTCGGGCAGAATGTGAAGATTTCGGGCTTCGGGACTTTCGTGCTGCGCGACAAGGCGCAGCGGATCGGCCGCAATCCCAAGACGGGGATCGAGGTTCCGATCCTGCCGCGGCGCGTGATGACCTTTCGCGCCAGCCAGACGATGCGAGCGCGCGTTGCCGGCAAATAGGTTCCGCCTTATCGATGCCGCGGTCTGACATGGTCGGCGATGACGGCAAGGCGGCGGGTGCCATGCTGGCGATCGGCGAACTTGCGGTTCGCATCGGCGTGCCGACGCATGTGCTGCGATATTGGGAAACGCGTTTCCCGCAGTTGAAGCCGCTCCAGCGTTCGGGCCGCCGCCGCTATTACCGCGCCGAAGATGTCGCGCTCGCCGAGCGCATCCACCATTTGCTGCATGTACGGGGCTTTACCGTGGAGGGCGCGCGCAAGGCGCTGTCCGAACCGGCATCCGAGGCAGGCGCGGCGCCCGCGCCGCGCGCGGCCTCGATGCGCGAGACGCCCGATGCCGGTGCGCCGGCGCGGGGGGCGGGGATTCCGGTCGAGGCGCTTGTCGCGCTGCGCCAGCGGCTGGCCGCGGCGCTGGATTGAAAAAGCCCCGTCGCACGGCGATGTGGGTTCGGGGTGGGAAGCGGACAAGAAGTCAATCGCACCCTTTCACTATCGTCTGTCGGTTTGATACTGGCTCGCGGTGGCTGCGTTTATGCCTTCGGCGGCCGACACCACTTCCTTGGAAAAGATACGCCACTGCCCTCGACGGCGCTCGCAAACATATCGCGCTTTTGAAACCGTATACTCGCCGGTGTATCGGCCATCCATATCCACGCGACGGACAATCTCTTTCACCGTCACAATTTGTCGGTTTTGGATGACGTCCGATATCCGCCACTCTCGCGGCGTCGTGCTATATTTGGGGCAAGGTCCATTAAGCTTTACGGCGTTCCAGCTTTGGCGTGGGGTGGAGGTGCCTTTGGAGAAGCCATCGGCCCACGTCAGTGGGGAAATCGCCTCGCTTATCTGACAATCGACAGCCTCATTCCAGTATCGGATTGCGCTAGGGCAATTTGGGGCGGGTAGTTGCATTGCAGCCGCGTCCGCCGAGAGAAGGGCAACTACGGAAACAGTGAAGCAGACCGTCCGCATTTCGGAAGATTTGCAGATAAGATTGAAGTCCGCAATCCGGTCGAAACCGACCGTTTCGACCACGCAGGCTGCGGAATTTCCTCGGACGAATCGCCACGCCATCTTAACGCTTCGCTGCTAATCTCTTGCCGATGACGGTCCATCCCGCCTTTTCGACGAGCGCCGGCGAAGCCGCGCCGCTGACGGTGCGCGTCGTCGATCCGCTGTCGCTTTCGGGCGATCTCGCGGCGGCGTGGGACGGGCTCGCGAGCGAGGCGAGCGAACCCAATCCCTTTGCCGAACGCTGGTGCCTGCAATCGGCGCTCCACTTGCTCGATCCCGAGCGGAATGCGCGGCTGGTGCTGGTACGCGACGGCAACGACGGGCCGGTGATCGGCGTGATGCCCGTCGCGTCCGCACTCCATTACGGACGCCTGCCGCTGCGGCATGTGACCGGCTGGGCGCACCCCAATCATTTCCACGGCGCCCCGCTGGTGCGCGCCGGCTTCGAAAGCCTGTTCTGGTCGATCCTGCTCGGCTGGTGCGATGCCGCGCCCTGGGCGCGGACGCTGCTGCATGTGCCGCGCCTGACCGAGGACGGCCCGCTCCACCGCGCGCTCGTCGATGTCGCGCGGGTGCGCGGCGGCGAGGCGAGGACGGTGCACCGCGAAGAACGCGCGCTGCTCGAAAGCCCGCTGTCGCCCGACGATTATTGGGATGCGGCGGTGCGCGCGAAGAAGCGCAAGGAATTGCGGCGCCAGGCGAACCGGCTCGCCGAACAGGGCGCGGTCGGCCTTCGCCGCTGGCAGGCGGGCGAGGGGCTCGACCCGTGGATCGACGCCTTCCTCACCCTCGAGGCGCGAGGCTGGAAGGGGCGCGCCGGATCGGCGCTCGCCAGCCATGGCGAGACCGAGGCATGGTTCCGCGCGGTGCTGACCGGCGCGGCCGATGCGGGCAAGCTCGACATGCGCGCGCTCGATCTGAACGGCCGCCCGCTGGCGATGCTGGTCAACTTCCTTTGCTCGCCCGGGGGCTTTTCCTTCAAGACCGCGTTCGACGAGGATTATGCCCGCTTTTCGCCCGGGGTGCTGCTGCAGCAGGCGAATCTCGATCTGCTCGACGATCCGAAGATCGCGTGGGTCGACAGTTGCGCCGCGGCCGGCCACCCGATGATCGACAGCGTCTGGCGCGAACGCCGTTCGCTGGTCTGGGTCAATGTGCCGCTGTCGGCACCCGCCGACCGGCTGCGCTTTGCGATGCTGGACAAGGCCGAGCGCCTGTGGCGGCGCTGGAAGGGTGCCGCCGCGCCCGCAAATGAAGTAGAAAGCCCGACATGACCGCGCACCAGCCGATCGACCGCGCCGTATTCCCCGCCGAAACGCTCGAGCGGATGGCGGCGCTCTATCCGCAGCGCGCGGGATTGCTCCACCACCGTCTTCCCGACCATCCCTTGCTGTCGATCGAGGCGCTCGCGGTGCTCGGCGAAAGCCTGCCCGCAAGCGAGGTCGAATATAATCCGGGCAATGTGCCGATCGGCATCCGGCCCGAGGATGTGCCCTCGAACGGCCTGTCGATTGGCGAGACGATTCGCACGATCGACAGCAACGGCAGCTGGGCGGTGCTCAAGAATATCGAGAATGTCGCGGCCTATCGCACGCTGCTGATGGATCTGCTCGGCGAACTCGACCCCGTTGTGACCCCGCGCACCGGTGCGATGCTGACGCCGCAGGGATTCATCTTCATCTCGTCGCCGGGGTCGATCACCCCGTTCCACTTCGACCCCGAGCATAATATCCTGCTCCAGCTCAAGGGACAGAAGGTGATGAACGTCTGGCCCGCGGGCGACGAGCGCTTCGCGCACCGCCGCGAGCACGAACGCTATCACACCGGCGGGCACCGCAATTTGCCGTGGGAAGAGGCGTATAAGGACGACGCGGAGCAGGTGCCGCTCGGTCCCGGCGACGCGGTGCTGATGCCCGTGATGGCGCCGCATTTCGTCGCCAACGGCGACGCGCCGTCGATTTCGCTGTCGATCACCTGGCGCAGCGAATGGAGTTATCGCGAGTCCGAAGCGCATGCCGCCAACGCCGCGCTGCGCCGCATGGGGCTCGACCCCGCCATGCCGCCGCGCTGGCCGAGCTATGCCTGGATGAAGACCGTCGGCTGGCGCGCCGCGCGCAAGCTGCGCCTCGTCGAATGACGCCTGTGACAGATTGCTTTCAATTGCCGCAAATTGCGGTTATGGGCGCCCATCCCGATATTTCGAGCCCATAGAGGATTGATGGCGAAAGAAGAACTTCTGGAAATGCGCGGCCAAGTGGTCGAACTGCTGCCCAACGCGATGTTTCGCGTCAAACTGGAAAATGATCACGAGATTCTGGGCCACACGGCCGGCAAGATGCGCAAGAACCGCATCCGCGTTCTCGTGGGCGACGAAGTGCTCGTCGAACTCACCCCCTATGACCTGACCAAGGGTCGGATCACCTATCGCTTCAAGTGAGCGCGGCGGCATGGGTTTGAACCCTAAATCGCCCGCGCTGGTTCTGGCTTCGACTTCGCCGCGCCGGCGCGAATTGCTGGGGCGGATCGGGCTGGAGCCCGCGCGGATCGCGGCCCCCGAAATCGACGAGACGCCGCTGAAGGGCGAGCTGCCGCGCGACTATGTCGCGCGGCTCGCGCGGGGCAAGGCGCTCGCGGTCGCGCGTGCGCCGGACGAAGTTGTCCTCGCGGGCGATACGACGGTGGCGGTCGGGCGCCGCATCCTCGGAAAACCGGCCGACGAAGGCGATCTGCGGCGGATGCTCGCCTTGCTGTCGGGGCGGCGCCACCATGTCTGGTCGGGCGTCTGCGTCGTCGGCACCGATGAGCGTCCGCGCGTCCGCGTCGTCGACACGATCGTCGCCTTCAAGGCGCTGAGCGCCGCCGAGATCGACTGGTATGTCGAAACGGGCGAGGGGATGGGCAAGGCGGGCGGCTATGCGATCCAGGGGCGCGCCGAAACCTTCGTGCGCTTCCTGTCGGGCAGCCATTCGAACGTCGTCGGCCTGCCGCTCTTCGAAACGCGGGCGCTTTTGACGAGCGCGGGAATCGCGCTTGGCTGAGTGGCTCTATGAAGCCGGGATCGGCGAAGCGCGCGCGGCGCTGATCGAGGATGACGAAATCGTCGAGGCGCGGATCGAGCGCGAAGGCGAAGGGCCGCGTGTCGGCGCGATCGTCGGCGCGAAGCTGGTCGAGGCGGGCAGGAGCGGCAAGGGCGCGTTGATCGCGCTCGACTGGCCGGGCGCGCCGCAGGCGACGCTGACCGGTCTGCCGCCGTCGACCTCGACCGGGGCGCGGCTGACGGCCGAAATCACCCGCATGGCGCTGCGCGAGCGCGCCCGCGACAAGCCGGCGCGGGCGCGGATGGCGGAGATGGATGCGAAGGTCGGTGACGGTCCCGACCTTCGGACGCGCATCGCGGCGACGGGCATCGCCGTCACCGAGCTGCAACCGGCCGGCCCCGACCGGCTCGAACAGGCGGGCTGGTCCGAATTGATCGACCGTGTCCGCTCCGGGCACTGGCCCTTTGCGAGTGGTGCGCTGTGGGTCGATGCGACCCCCGCGATGCTGCTGATCGACATCGACGGCGAGGGGGACGCGCTGGCGCTTGCGCGGGCGGGTGCGCGGCAAGCGGCGGGCCTTATCCGTCGCTGCGACATCGGCGGATCGATCGGCATCGACTTCCCGTCGGTGCCCGATCGCGCGGGGCGGCAGGCGATCGACGCCGCCATCGACGCCGCGCTGCCGCAGCCTTTCGAGCGCACCGCGGTCAACGGCTTCGGCTTCATGCAGATCGTCCGCCGCCGCGAGCGGCCGTCGCTGATCGAACAGGTCCGGTTCGATCCGGTCGCGACCGATGCCGTGCTGCTGCTGCGCCAGGCGGAACGCGCGATGGGCGCGGGCGACTTGACGCTGACCGCGCGTTCCGGGGTGATCGACCATATCGTCGCACGGGCACACTGGATCGAAACATTGCAACATCGCACCGGCCGCGCGGTCCGCCTGATCGCGGATCCGGCCGTCAAAGGAGCGGGCCATGCCCAGTAAACCTCCGCGCTGCCCGCTGTGCGGCAAGCCGCGCGACCCCGAATATAAGCCCTTTTGCAGCCGCGGTTGCCGCGACCGCGATCTCCTCAACTGGTTCGGCGAGGACTATCGCGTGCCGGCCGATCAGGCGCCCGACGGCACCGCCGACGACGATCGTTTCGACGAGGGATAAATCGCCAAGAAAGATGCTGGACAGGACGCAAAGCCCTGCCTATAGCCGCCGCTCGCCAGCGCGGCCGACCGGCCGCCGCGGTTCGCCTGGGTAGCTCAGTTGGTAGAGCATGCGACTGAAAATCGCAGTGTCGGCGGTTCGATCCCGTCCCCAGGCACCACCTTCCCCTTATCGTTGTTCGGCATATTTTTGTGACGGTCCGATTACGCCTTCCGTAGCGTAAACTGTTGCTTTTGTGCCACTAATAGACGGAAAAGCCCGATGCTCACGCGCGCGCGCGTTGACGCGGCGGGGCGGTGCGTTAGACCGATCAGTCACTACCGGGCATCTCCCGATAAGCCTTTGGCTGCGCTGCGGTGGTTTTGGAGAGAGAGAGAGACATCATCATGACTTTGCGCAACATCCTGTTGGGCGCCACCATGCTGTGCGCCGCCACCACCCCCGCTTATGCTTTCGCCCAGGATGCCGCCGCGCCGGCGGATGCCGGGACGGCCGTCGACGATACCGATTATGGCAACGACATCATCGTCACCGCGAGCAAGCGGTCGCAGACCCTGCAGGACACGCCGGTCGCCGTCTCGGTGACGTCGGCGGCGCAGCTTGAAGACGCGCAGATCCGCGACCTGATCGACCTCCAGACCGCGGTGCCCAGCCTGCGCGTCTCGCAGCTCCAGTCGAGCGCGAACACCAACTTCATCATCCGCGGCTTCGGCAACGGCGCGAACAATGCGGGCATCGAGCCGTCGGTCGGCGTCTTCATCGACGGCGTCTATCGCTCGCGTTCGGCCGCGCAGATCGGCGACCTTCCGAACGTCGAGCGCATCGAAGTGCTGCGCGGCCCGCAATCGACGCTGTTCGGCAAGAACGCGTCGGCGGGCGTGATCAGCATCGTCACGCAAAAGCCGCAATATGAATTCGGCGGTTCGGCCGAAGTCACCTATGGCAATTACGACGCGATCACCGTCAAGGGCGACATCACGGGCCCGATCAGCGACACCGTCGCCTTCTCGATCGGCGGTAATTACAACCGCCGCGACGGCTATGCGCAGGATCTGAACCTCGACACCGACGTCAACGACCGCAACCGCTGGGGTGTGCGCGGCCAGCTCTTGTTCGAACCGACCGACGCACTCTCGATCCGCCTGATCGGCGACTATGACAAGATCGACGAGAATTGCTGCATCGCGGGCAATGTCATCGCCGGGCCGACGGTGGCGATCACCGACGCACTCGCCGGCGGCACCAGCGTCGATCGCGAAAACCCCTTCTCCTACGACGTCTACAATAATTTCCTGTCGTCGAATAAGATCGAGAATTACGGCGGTTCGGCGCAGATCGACTATGATCTCGGCAATCTCGCGCTGACTTCGATCACCGCCTATCGCCAGGTGCGCGCCGACACGAACCAGGATTCGGACTTCACCGCCGCCGACCTGATCGGCGAGAAGAGCGACTATGTCGACATCGACACCTTCACGCAGGAAATCCGCCTGACGTCGGACTTCGACGGCCCGATCAACTTCCTGCTCGGCGGCTATTATTTCAATGAAAAGGTCAACCAGCAGAGCGCGATCAAGTTCGGCGACGATTTCCGGCCCTATGCCGACGCGCTGATCCGTGCATCGACGGCGAATGCGCTGAACGTCAACTCGCTCGAGGCTATTCTCGGCGCGGCGAACGGGGCCGATTATACGGGCGACTTCTTCCGCGCGGGTGACGGGCTCGACGAAGCCTATAAGATGAAGAACGAGGCCTTCTCGATCTTCGGCACTGTCGATTTCGAAGTCACCGACCGCCTGACGCTGACGCTGGGCGGCAATTATACGAAGGACCGCAAGCGCTTCTCGACGAATGTCGTCAGCAGCGACACCTTCTCAGGTATCGACCTGCGCGGCAGCGGCGGCCGCGTCATTGCGGGACAGGCGCTTGCAACCGGTGTCGGTCAGGCGCTCGGCCTTCCGGCCGGCACGCTTGCGACCCCTGCCCAGATTCAGGCCTTTGCCGGTGCCCAGCCGGCGATCTTTGGCCAGATCAACGCGCAGGCGACCGCTTTTGGCCAGCTCAACGCCAATCTGACGACGGCGCAGGCCGCCGCCGACGGCAACCCGTTGACGGTCGGCAACCCCTTCCTCGCGCTGACGCCCTTCCAGTTCCTGCCGCCTTTCCTCAACGTTCCGAACGCGGTCGAGAGCGGCAAGACGAACGACGGCGACTTCTCGTACAGCGTGCGCGCCGCCTATGAACTCACCGACACGGTCAACGTCTATGCGACCTATGCGACGGGCTTCAAGGCGAGCTCGATCAACCTGTCGCGTGACAGCCGTCCGACCGCGGAAGACCTGCCGGCGATCATCTCGGGCGGCCTCGGCCTTCCGAACCTGGTTTCGGGCTCGCGCTTCGCGAATCCCGAGGAATCGACCGTCTACGAATTCGGTCTGAAGGGCCAGTGGGACGTCGCCGCGGTGAACGTCGCGGTGTTCAAGCAGTCGATCAAGGGCTTCCAGTCGAACGTCTTCACCGGCACCGGCTTCGCGCTCGCCAACGCGGGCAAGCAGTCGACCTTCGGGATCGAGTTCGACGGATCGGTGCGCCCGGTCGACGGGCTCAACCTGACGCTGGCGGCGACCTATCTCGACGCGAAGTATGACAGCTTCGTCAATTCGGCGTTCGGCGATATCTCGGGCACCACGCCCGCCGGTATTCCTGAACTGTCGCTGTCGATGGGTGGCACCTATACGCACGAGTTCGCGGGCGGGACCAAGGCGATCGCGCACGTCGACTACAGCTATGAGAGCCCGGTCCAGATCGTCGAAGGCCTGTCGGGATTCCCCGCGAGCGTCGCGCAGAACCTGAAGCGCGAAGTGAACTCGCTCAACGCGTCGTTCACGGTTCGCCTGACCAACGGGATCGACGTCGGCGTTTGGGGCCGCAACCTCACCAACGCCCAGTATCTGACGACGATCTTCCCGGCGGTCGCGCAGGCGGGCAGCGTCTCGGGCTATCCGAGCCAGCCGCGCACCTATGGCGGAACCATCCGCTACAAATTCTGATCGCGCGGCGCCGGGCGGTCAGCGCCCGGCCCCCGCGGCAGCAGGACAAAAGAAACCCCGGCCTCTCGATGAGAGGCCGGGGCTTTTTTGCGTTGCCGCCTAGGTGATCAGAATCGCACGCCCGCCGCGATGCCGTAGCGGCGCGGTTCGAGGGTGAAGATATTGGTGTAATTGCCCGACGACTGGTCGGTGATGTAGAGGCCGGTGACGCTGTTGGCATCGAAGACGTTCTGGATGAAGCCTTTGACATACCATTTGTCGTCGGGACCGTTCAGCTGCAGCTGGGCGTTGACCTGGGCATAGCCCTTGATGCGGTTGACGTTGCCGTTGAAGATGCTGCCATAGCTTTCACCGGTATAGGCAAGGTCGACGCGCGGGACGAGGCTCATGTCGCCGCCGCCCAGCCGCGCGGTATATTGGATACCGGCGCTGAACTTGTAGTTCGGCGCCTGCGGCAGCTGGTTGCCCTTGATATTGACCGGAACGCCGGCGGAGAAATATTCGATCCCGCCGAAGGCCGCCGGATCGAGCCCTGCCGGGGCGAAAGCGCCGGCGGCGGCAGCATCCATGACGGAACAGATGCTGAAGGCGCCGGTCGATGCGATGCCGCCGTCCGCCGGGAAGGTCGTCGTCGGTTGCAGGTTTGCGCCAGCGGCTACGCCGGGGACGAAGCCGCCGTTGATCACCTGCTGGACCCCGTTCACGAAGGCGTTGACCCCCGCGGCGTTGCCCGAGGTCGATGCCACGGCGCAGTTGGCGGCGTTGGTGATGTCCTTGATGATCACCGCATCGCTGCGGCCGCCGCCGAAGTCGCGCGGGTTGCTCGTGAATTTGTCGTCGGTGACCTTGCTGTGCAGATAGCTGAAGCCGAGGTTGACGACGACATCGGGGTCGGGTCGGACAATGGCTTCGGCCTCGAACCCATAGATGTCGGCGCTGACATTGTCGTTGACCGCGGTGCGTGCGACGATCTTGCTGAGCTGCAGGTCCTTGTATTTATAATAGAAGGCCGTGAGGTTCAGCTGGAGCGCGCCGTTGCCGAAGGTGTTCTTCGACCCGATTTCGAACGCGTCGACCTGTTCCGGCTTGAAGCTTTCGGGCACTTCGAAGATCGGCTGCAGCGGCGGGTTGATGCCGCCCGATTTATAGCCGCGCGAATAGGAGGCATAGAGAAGATTATCCTCGGTGACCTTGAAGTCGAGCACCGCGCGGCCGGTCAGCTTGTTGAACTTCACCGTGCGTTCCTGGATGATCTGATTGCCGGGCGTGCCGGGGTCGGCGTCGAACGAGCCGACAAACGGCGAATCGAACGCGCTGCCCGTTCCGCCATGCGGCGCGAGGAAGCTCGCCAGCGTCGAACGCGCCCTGACGCTCTTCTTGTCGTTGTTGTAACGCAGGCCGGCGGTCAGTTTGAGGCGGTCGCTGAACTCGAAATAGGCCTCGCCGAACAGGCCGTACGACGTGATCTTCAGGTCGTCGGTGTTGTTGCGGAAGAAAGGCGTCGCGAGGAACGAGGGCGGCAACGGCGCGGCGATCGTCTGCCCGGGATTGGCCGGGTCGGGCACGCGGTTGGTCGCCGCGGTAAAGGCTCCCAATACGCCGGTCAGATAGTCGATCGGAAAGGCGTTCACATAATAGCTGTTCTCGGTCAGATGATAATCGGCATAGATGCCGCCGACCAGAAAGTTGAACGGTCCATCGAGGTCGCTCGACAATATGGCTTCGGCGGACCAGCTGCTGTTATACTGGTTCGACCGGTCGAACTGGAGCGACTGATCGCTACAGATCTTGTTGCCGCCAAAGCTGCCATAGCCGCTTTCCTCGGCGAGCGAGGTGCAGAGCTGGCCGTTCGGGCCGTCGGGAATGATCGCCGCGGCGACCGGGCCGAAATAGGTGTTCGACAGGATCGGGTTGCCGCTGGAGTCCACCCCCAGCGGAATGGGGTTCGCGGCGAAGAAGGCGAGCGTGTTGAGGCCGCCCGCGTAAAGCGAGCGGTCGCCGACATTGCTGTTATAGTCCTGCGACGCGTCGAGCTTGACCTTCTGATACTGGCCCGAAACCTGCAGCGACACCGGGCCGAAATTATGCTCGATCTGGCCCTGCAGCGTCAGCTCGCTGGTGAAATAGCTTGGCGTATAGGCGGTGTTCACCGTCCGCGGATCCGACGGGATCGTCGTATTGGCATAGACGTCGGGGCCATAAAGGCTGCCGAGCGCAAAGCCCTGCGGAATGCCGCGAATGGCGAGGAATTCGCGCGAGGTCAGGGCGGCGGTGAAGGTCGCGTTGCCGTTGAAAGGTTGGTTGTCGAGGCGGCCGTTCAGACAGCCGAGGATGCCGGTGGGGTCGCGCTGGCAGAGCTGTTTCTGGATGCGCGTGCGCTTGTCCTTTTCGCGGAAATAGGACGCGAGCAGGTCGATGGTGGTATCCTCGGTCGGCTCCCAGCGGAAAGAGCCGCGGACCGAATAGAGGTCGCGGTCGTCGATGCGCGTGTCGAGGAACTCATTCTTCGTATAGCCGTCGCGGTTGAGGTAGATGCCCGCGACGCGGATGCCCGCGGTATCGCCCAAGGGGATGTTGATCATCGCCTTGCCCTTCATGGAATCATAATTTCCATATTCGGCTTCGGCGGCGGCTTCGAAGACGCCGAGCTTCGGCTTGGCGGTGATCACGTTGACCACGCCCGACGTCGCGTTGCGGCCGAACAGCGTGCCCTGCGGCCCGCGCAGCACTTCGACGCGTTCGAGGTCAAAGAATTCGGTTTCGAACAGGCGGGTCGAAAACAGCGGATCGCCGTTCAGATGGATCGCGGTCGCGCTGTCGCAGGTCGTGCCGACGCAAAGGTCGCCGATGCCGCGGATCGTGAAGCTGGCGCCGGTGAAGTTGGTCTTGGTGAAGGTGACGTTGGGCAAGGTCAGCTGAAGATCCGACGGGGTCTTGATCTGCTGCGCTTCGAGGGCCTCGGTCGAAAAGGCGCTGACCGCGATCGGCACGTCCTGCAGACGTTCCGACTGGCGCTGCGCCGTGACGACGATTTCGCCGCCGAAAGCATCGCGTTCCACTTCATCCGCCGCGTCCTGCGCATATGCCGGCGTCGCCACCGTCATCGCAAGGATCGACGTTCCGATCAGTGCCTTGAACTTCATCTATAGCCTCCCTTTTTCGACCCCGCGAGGTGCGGGGCCGCCCAACTTTCAAATTGTGGTAAGGGGAGGGGAATCGACCATACATGGCAAAGGGCACCCGGCCAAAGCGGCCATGTGCCCTCGTGTATCCCACTTGCCAGCTGCGCTGGTCATCGTCCTCTCCCACCGGCGTCGGGGAATACGCCGGCCTCTCCGGAATACGACCCGCTTGAGCGAGTTCTGTATGGCGTCAAAGGTGCGCCGAGTTGACGAAAGCGTCAAGTGACTTGTTCGGCCCAAAAAAGGACGCGAAACCGCGCCTCTCCGGAAAGAGAAAAAGTCAAGATTCCGCAACGTAAAGTTGATGAGGGAGGACAATTTCTTTTCGTCCGGCCCTTGCGTATCGCCATCGGGACGTCGAAATGTGCGACATGATGGCAACAGTGAAAGCGGGGCGATGAGCGACAAAGTCGAGTTGGGGCCGGATGGCAAGGTGGTGGTTCCGGACCATGTCGCCGACGCGGTGCGGACCTTGATCGAGTGGGCGGGCGACGATCCGGCGCGCGAAGGGCTGCGCGATACGCCGCGTCGCGTCGCGCGCGCGTGGAAGGAATATTGTTCGGGCTATGCCGACGATCCCGCGCTCCATCTGTCGCGCACCTTCGAGGAGGTCGGCGGCTATGACGAGATCGTGTTGCTGCGCGACATTCCGTTCCAGTCGCATTGCGAACATCATATGGCGCCGATCACCGGCAAGGCGTCGATCGCCTATCTGCCGAAGGACCGCGTCGTCGGCATTTCCAAGCTCGCGCGCGTGCTCAACGGCTTTTCACGGCGGCTGCAGGTTCAGGAGCGGCTCACCGCAGAAGTCGCGAAGTGCATCTGGGACAATCTCCAGCCGCACGGCGTCGCGGTGGTGATCGACGCGCAGCATGGCTGCATGACCGGGCGCGGCGTGCGCACGCCGGGCGTGGGCATGGTGACGAGCCGCCTGCTCGGCTGCTTTCTCGACGACGAGCGCAGCCGCAAGGAAGTGCTGAGCCTGATGGGCTATTGATCAGCGCCGCCACATCCTGAGCAGCTGATACTGAACCGCCTGAAGCCGCGTGAAATTCGCGGGTTCCATCTTGGCTCCCTCCAGCGCCGCCACCTCGTTGAGTTCGTACATCAGGCCCCGGTGCTGGACGTCGGGGATCAGGCTCTGGATGAAGGTGATCGCGACGAGCCGCTCGCCGCGCGTTACCGGCTCGACCTCGTGCAGCGTGTGCGAGGGATAGATGATCGCGACCCCGGGCGCTTCCTTGAAGCGCAGGTCGGCGCTGCCCAGCCGCACGTGCAGCGCGCCGCCGTCATAATCGGCGGGGTCGTTCAGGAAGACGGTGCAGCTGACGTCGGTGCGCAGCTGGCCGTCGGGGAGCGGAATATAGGCCGCGTCGGGATGCAGGCCATAGTGCATGCCCGGGGTGTAGCGCGTCAGTAGCGGCGGGGCGATGCGCGCCGGAAAGGAGAATTCCATAAAATCGGGATTCTGCACCATCGCGTCGAGCAATATCTTCGACGAGCGTTCATAGGCGCCCGCGTCGTGAAGCTGCAGATTGTTCTTCACCTTCGAATGCGGGTTGCTGATCTTGCCGTCGACGAATTTTCCGCCGGCGGCGATCTCGCGCAGTGTGCGCACCGCATTGTCGTCGAGCAACTGGACTAGCTTGAACATCTAAGGCTTCCTATCGGCCGTGATCGGCAGGTCGCCAAGGCTTGTATAGCGCGCGGCGAGTGCTTCAACCCATGCGATCGCTTCGGCGATGGCGGGCGCGTGATCGGCAGCGGCCTGCGCCTGCAATTCGCGGCGCAGGTCGGGGCTATAGCCATGCTCGGGCGCCTTCGAATATTGGCGCATGATCGGCCCGGCGAGCGCGGCGTCGATGCGGGCTCCGTCGACGGGCAAGCCGAAATGCGTCGCTTGCGCCGCGAGTGCGGCGGCGGGATCTGCCAGCATCGCTTCGAAATCGACCCACAGATAACGCGGATCGCCGGGCGGCAGCCTGCGCTGCGCGGTCGCCATTTCGCAAAGCCAGCTCATCGCGACGCGCGTGACCGGCGGCAGTTGCCACAGCGCGTGCGGAAAATCGGGAAGCAGGGCCGCGAGCCGCGCCATGCGCGCGGGCGCCTGCGCGAGCGTTTCGGCCATCGACGCCTCGCCCGCGAGGATCGTCTCGATGTAACGGGCGAGCGGGACGTAGAGGAAGAGCGCGCGGCCATCCGGACCCGTCAGATCGCCGGCGATGGCGGTGATCACGCTCGACGCCTTGATCGTCGCGCGCTGGCCGGGCGCGAAGCCGCGGCCCAGCCAGCCGAGGGTCTGCGCGAGGCGCGTGCGGTAGAGGTCGGGCGACCAGAGCGATTCGGGCCGGTCGATCCGCTCGGCGACCTGCGCCAGCGTGCGCAGCAGCATCGGTTCGCGCAGCGGCAGCGCGCCGCTCGCCTCGGCGAGCAGGCGCGACACCAGTGTCGAGCCGACATGGCCGATATGAAAGATGAAATCGGGGCGCGGCGCCGAGGCGCCGAGGTCGGGCAGCGCGCTCCATGCCATCCACTCGCGCCCGATGCGATCGGTGAGCAGCCGCTGGTCGAGGAAGCTCGCGGCGCGATAATCGGCTTCGCCGAGCAGCGCGATCAGCACCCGGTCGTTCGCGAGGTCCGCCATATGCGGCAGCAGGCTCGCATCGGCGGCGAAGCGGGACTGGAAGCGATCATCGGCCATCGTCCGCCGCCATAGGCGGGGCGGGGCGGGTTGGCCAGACGGGATGGGGGCGGCGATCCCGACGTGACGCCGGGGATGGCTCAATCGTCGTCCATCGCCGGGGCGAGCGTGGGGTCGAGGTCGCGGGGGCGGATGAAGTCCGCGAAGCGCGCCATGTTCACGTCGAGATCGTGCCAGTCGGTGATGTCGAGATCGAGGCGAGCGAGGGCGGAGGTCGGGAGCTTTTCCTCGACCTTGGTGCGCAGCTCGTCGCCCGCCGTTTCGGGAACGAGCATCAGGATCAGGTCTTCGAGGCCGGGGTTGTGGCCCGAGATCAGCAGATGCTGCGCGTCGCGGCCGGTGTCGCGGATCACGTCGATCAGCGTCGCGGCCGAGGCGAGATAGATGCGGCGGTCCCAATGCGGTTCGAGCGCGTCGAGGCCGGCGGCGGGCTGGAAGATGTCGAGCGTTTCGGTCACGCGCACCGCGGGCGAGGCGATGATACGGTCGACCGGCAGTTTCCGCCGTTTCAGCCACTGGCCGATCAGTTCGGCGCCGCGCTGGCCCCTTTTATTAATCGGGCGGTCGAAGTCGCGCTCGACGGCCACGTCCCAACCCGACTTGGCGTGGCGCAGGATGGTCAAAGTTTTCAAAATATCTCCCCGCGATCCCGCGCTTATGCCCTCGTTCGCGGGCCTTGTGCCGCAAACTTATGACGGTGAAAAGGCGGGAAAGGCGCTTTTTCGCCTTTCGACATTCGCCGCGGCGACATGGTTGACCGCTTCGTCGAGCGGCAGGCGGCGGATGGGGGTGCCTTCGGGGAAAGCGCCGAGCAGCCGCGAGGGAAAGCTGGGCGAGAGCATCACGAACTGGCCGAAATCGTCGGCGCGGCGGATCAGGCGGCCGAACGCCTGCCCGATGCGCGCGCGGATCACCATGTCGTCATAGGCGCTGCCGCCCTGCGCCGCGCGCCGCGCCGCGTGAAGGATCGTCGGGCGCGGCCATGGCACGCCCTCCATCACCACCAGCCGGAGCGAATCGCCGGGGACGTCGACGCCGTCGCGCAAGGCATCGGTGCCGAGCAGCGAGGCATGCGGATCGGCGCGAAAGATGTCGACGAGCGTGCCGGTGTCGAGCGGGTCGACATGCTGCGCGAAGAGCGGCAGCCCGGCACGCGCGAGCCGGTCGGCGATGCGCGAATGGACGATGCGCAGTCGCCGGATCGCGCTGAACAGGCCGAGCGCGCCGCCGCCCGCGGCCTCGATCAACCGGCTGTACGCGCCGGCGAGCGCGGGCAGGTCGCCGCGCGCGATGTCGGTGACGATCAGCACTTCGGACTGGCGCGCATAGTCGAACGGGCTCGGCACCGCGAAATGCTGGACGCCGCCGTCCATGTGGCGCGCGCCGGTGCGGATGTCGGCGTCGGTCCAGCCGCCGTTTCCTTTGGCGCCCCGGCCATGCCCGCCGCCGCGCAAGGTCGCCGAGGTGACGAGCACGCCTTGCGCCGGGCGATAGACGACCTCGGCGATCGGGCGTGCGGGGTCGAGCCAGTGGCGGTGGAGGCCGCAATCATATTCGCGCCCGTCGTAGCGGTCGACCGCGAGCCAGTCGACGAAGTCGGGGTCGGCGGGACCGCCGACGCGCCCGAGCAGCGACAGCCAGCCGCCCAATGTGTCGATCCGCGTGCCGAGGCTGTGGCGCGCGCCGTCGACCCTTGCCCGCGCTTGCCCGTCGAGCCAGTCGGGCGGGTCCTCGATCAACGCCTCGAGCCGTTTGCCGAGCGCCATCAGCGGACGGAGCAGCGCCTCGATCGCGTCGCCCGCGCTCGCGGCGGCGGTGACGAGTTCGGGGTCTGGATCGGCGAGTTCGGTTTCGAGGCCATAGCCGGTGTCGGCGGTGCGGCTGTCGATGCCGCGCGCATAGACCATGGCGCGCACCGCGACGAGCAGCCGTTCGATCGCGCCCCACGGCTCATTCTCGGAAAGACGGCCGAGCCAGCCGTCGCCGGGGAGTTCGGCGGCGGCGTGGATCGCCGCCTGAATCGCCTTGTCGCCGGCCTCGTCATAGCTTGCCACATCGGCGAGACGCGCGGCGAGCCCGCGCCGCCGTCCACGCGACTTGCCCTCGGGCCCGAGCACCCAGCGGCGGATTTCGACCGCTTCCTGTCCGGTGAGCGCGGCGGCGAACATGCTGTCGGCGGCGTCCCACAGATGATGGCCCTCGTCGAAGATCAGGCGGGTGGCGGGGGCGCCACCGTCGCGCGGACGCGCCGCCTGCACCATCGTCAGCGCATGATTGGCGATGACGATGTCGGCCTGCGTCGCGGCGCGCGCCGAATGTTCGATGAAACATTTCCGGAAATGCGGGCAGCCCGCATAGATGCACTCGCCGCGCCGGTCGGTGAGCGCGGTGGTGCCGTTGCGGCGAAAGAGCGCGGGGAGCCAGCCGGGCAGGTCGCCGCCGACCATGTCGCCGTCGCGGCTGTAGGCGGCCCAGCGCGCGACGAGTTGCGCGAGGATCGCGGCGCGGCCCGAAAAGCCGCCCTGCAGCGCATCCTCCAGGTTGAGCAGGCAGAGATAATTTTCGCGGCCCTTGCGCACGACGACTTTTTCGCGGTGGGTCGCGGCGTCGGGGTAGAGCCGTTCGGTCTCGCGCGACAATTGGCGCTGCAGCGCCTTGGTGAAGGTCGAGATGCAGACGCTGCCCGCCGACTGGTCGATCCATTGCTTGGCGGGGGCGAGGTAGCCGAGCGTCTTGCCGATGCCGGTGCCGGCCTCGGCGACGAGCATCTGGGGCGCGTCCTTGCGCTCGCGCGGGGCGAAGATCGCGGCGGTCGCGCGCGCATAGTCCTGCTGTCCCGGGCGGCGTTCGGCGCCGTCGCCGGTCAGCTGATCCAGCCGCGCGGCGACGTCGGCTTCGTCGATCGTCACCTGGCGCGGGGCGCCGCGCGGCGATTGCTCCTCCCATTCGGGGAGGCGCGCGAAGAGCCACCGATCATTGGCGTCGGGGCGGGCGAGGCGCGGCTGGACGAGCGGCGCCCACGACCAGCGCTGGCGCGACAGTGCCTCGACGCCGTGCCACGCGCCTTCGCGTTCGGGCCAGTCGGGATCGTTCAGGCTCGCGAGCATCGCCGTGGCGGCCTGGGGCAGGAAGGCGGCGATATCTTCCTCGGCCTTGGGCGGCGTCAGTCCAACGGCAGCGGCGATTCCCGCCGGGGTCGGCACCGCGAAGCGTGCGGGATAGAGGAAGGCGAACAGTTCGAGCAGGTCGAGCCCCGAGAGTTCGGGATAGCCGAGCCGGTCGCCGGTCAGCGTCGCGTTCAGCAGCAAATGCGGGGTCGCCGCGACCGCTGCGATCGCCTCGCCGCGCCCGACGCGCTGGATGCGGCCGTGCGTGTCGGCGATCCAGATGCCGATGTGGCTCGCGTGGATCGCGGGCAGGGTGAGCGGATCGGGCGCCATCCTCCCTAGCTAGGGACAAAAGAGGAACGCGGCAAGGCGGATGGGAGCCCGGCTAGGCTCAGCTCAATCCGCGGCGCCCGAATACCGCCGGGCGGTTGCGGTGGAAAATCTGCGCGGGTTCGATCATCGCCGCGCTCCGTGCGCTCTGGAGCGCCTTGTGGAGCGCGCCATGCGTCAGTTCATAGGGAAAGCGCACGCCCATGCGGTCGAATTCGGACCACATGACGACGGCGTAGGTGACTTCGCCGCCATAATGGATTTCGCAGCGCGAGCGCGCCGGCATGCTCGCCCCGTCGACGCGTGCGCCGCCCTCCGACAGGTCGGTGATCCGGCCGTCGACGAAGTTGAGGATGCCGTTGACGGTGACGTCGATCGACACCGGGGTGCGTTTGTGGCCGCGGGGTGCGGGAAGGCGGAAATTGTCCATGGCCGGGACATTATGGCTTCATGGTAAATTTTCCGGTAACGATGTTGGGCCGCGGCGGGACAATTTTGCCTTTCGATTTGGCCTCGCTTGCCGCTATGGGCGCGGCATGACCGACTTGCACCTTCACCCTTCGCTGCGCGAGCCCGCGCAAACGTCCAAGGCCTGGCCGTTCGAGGAAGCGCGCAAGCTGGTCAAACGCTATCCGGAGGGCAAGCCGGGAGGCGACCCTGTATTGTTCGAGACTGGCTATGGCCCGTCGGGGCTGCCGCATATCGGCACCTTCAACGAAGTGCTGCGCACGACGATGGTGCGGCGTGCCTATGAGGCGCTGACCGGTGGCGCGGCGACGCGGCTCGTCGCGTTCAGCGACGACATGGACGGCCTCCGCAAGGTTCCCGACAATGTGCCCAACGGCGACATGCTGCGCGAATATCTGGGCAAGCCGCTGACCGCGATCCCCGATCCGTTCGGCAAGTTCGAAAGTTTCGCGCACCATAACAATGCGATGCTGCGCGAGTTTCTCGACCGTTTCGGCTTCGAATATGAATTCGTGAGCTCGACCGAACAATATAAGGCGGGGGCGTTCGACGACGCGCTGAAGAATGTGCTGCGCCACAATCAGGATATCCTCGACATCATGCTGCCGACGCTGCGCGCCGAGCGCGCCGCGACCTATTCGCCGATCCTGCCGGTCAGCCCCAAGTCGGGGATCGTGCTGCAGGTGCCGGTGACGGTCGTCGATGCCGATGCCGGCCTCGTCTCGTTCGAGGATGAGGGCGAGACGATCACGCACAGCATCCTTGGCGGCGGTGCGAAGCTGCAGTGGAAGGTCGACTGGGCGATGCGCTGGGTCGCGCTCGGCGTCGATTACGAGATGTACGGCAAGGACCTGACCGACAGCGGTGTCCAGTCGGGCAAGATCGCCAAGGCGCTCGGCGGGCGCAAGCCCGAGGGGCTGATCTATGAGATGTTCCTCGACGAGAAGGGCGAGAAGATTTCGAAGTCGAAGGGCAATGGCCTGTCGATCGAGGAATGGCTGAGCTATGGCAGCGAGGAAAGCCTCGCTTTCTTTGCGTTTCGCGAGCCCAAGGCGGCGAAGCAGCTCCATATCGGAGTCGTGCCGAAGGCGGTCGACGAATATCTGCAGATGCGCGGCAATTATCCGGCGCAGGACGGCGACAAGAAGCTCGGCAATCCGGTGCATCACGTCCATGTCGCGCGCGGGCAGGATGTGCCGGGTGCCGAGCTGCCGGTGACCTTCGGGCTGCTGCTCAATCTCGTCGGGGTGATGGGCGCCGATGCGTCGAAGGAACAGATCTGGCGCTACCTCGGCCAATATGTCGACGGTGCCGATGCCACGACTTATCCCGAGCTCGACCGGCTGATCGACAATGCGATGGCGTATAACCGCGACTATGTCGCGCCGACGCTGAAGCGCCGCAAGCCGGCGGGTGGCGAGGGCGCGGCGCTCAAGGAACTCGACGCCAAGCTCGCGGCGCTGCCCGCCGATGCGTCGGCCGACGATATCCAGAATATCGTTTACGAGATCGGCAAGAATGAGGCCTATGGCTTTGAAAACCTGCGCGATTGGTTCAAGGCGCTCTACGAGACCTTGCTCGGATCGAGTGCCGGGCCGCGCATGGGCAGCTTCATCGCCCTGTTCGGGATCGACAACACGCGGCGGCTGATCGCCGAGGCTTTGGCATGAGCGATGTCATCGACATTTTCACGACCGGCGGGACGATCGACAAGGTCTATTTCGACGCCTTGAGCGAGTTCCAGATCGGCCCCGCGGCGATCCCTGACATGCTGCGCGAGCACAATGTTCATGTTCCGCACCGGGTGACGCAGCTGATGCGCAAGGACAGCCTCGAATTGGACGATGCCGACCGCGAGGCGATCCGCGCCGCGGTCGCGGCGAGCGACGCGTCGCGTATCCTCGTCACGCATGGCACCGACACGATGGTCGTCACCGGGCGCGTGCTCGCGGGGATCACCGGCAAGACGATCGTGATGACGGGGGCGATGCAGCCCGCCTCGGTGCGCGCGAGCGATGCCGAGTTCAACGTCGGATTCGCTTTAGCCGCTGTGCAGACGCTGCCGCCCGGCGTTTATGTGGCGATGAACGGGATGATTTTCGACCCAGAAAAGACGGTCAAGGATCGCGCCGGGTCGCGCTTCGTGCAGGAAGGCTGATCAGCCGGCGGCCGTGACCCGCTGCAGCACCGCGGCGTAATTCGGCGCGATCGTCATCGCATCGTGCTTGCCCGCGCGGCCGAGCGCGGCGTGGACCTGCGGCAGGCGGTAGCAGGGCACGCCCATGAACAGATGATGTTCGGCGTGATAATTCACCCAATATGGAGCAACCGTCGCGCGCGCGAGCCAGCCCGCGTGGGTGGTGCGCGCATGGGTGAACGGATCCTCGCTGCCCGTCGTCGTGCAGGCATGTTCGGCGATGTTGCGGATGCGAAGGTAAAGCTGGAAGGTCGTCGCGAGCCCGGCGAGCCAGAGCAGGTAAGGCGTCCAGCCATAGAGCGCGAGCGACAGCGCGAGCAGCACCGCCTGGACGATCAGGAAACGCCCGACCGCGCGCGTCACCGCCATCGCGCCGGCGACGTCGATCGTCGGTGACGTCATGCCGTCGTCCGATTGCTTGTTGAACGGCGTTCCGGCCTTGGTGCTCGCGCGGCTTTTCTGCGCCTGCTCGCCGCGCAGCATCGCCTTGAGGCCGGCCAGCGCGAAGGCGAATTGCGCCATGCGCTGCTTGAAGAAGGTCTGCCCGGTGAGGTCGCGCAGCATCTTGCGGCGCAGGCTGGCGCGCGTCGTGGGGAAAGGCTTCGACAGCGACAGGTCGGGGTCCTCGGGCTGCTGGGTGAATTTGTGATGCTGGAGGTGATAGGTGCGGTAGGCGATCAGGTCCGACCCGACCGCCGCGCCGGTCAGCCATTGGCCGAGGAAATTGTTGATTTTGCGGTTCGGGTGGAGCGCGCCGTGCGCCGCGTCGTGCATCAGGATCGCGAGCCCGAGCTGGCGTCCGCCGACGAAGATCACCGCGAGCAGCCATGCGAGCGGGTTCTGCGACCAGGCGGCGAGGCCGACGAGCGCGATGCTGACGATCCACGCATGCGCCACCAGCCAGATGCCGCGCCACGACGAGGCGCGCGTGATCGCCGACCATTCGGCGCGGTCGAAAAAGCGGTCGGGCGGAAAAAGGCGGACGGCGGGCATGGCCCATCTATAACAAGTTGCGAACCGAAACGTAACCCCTTCCGTTTTGGCACAATATCGGCGGAAATCAGCGCGTCGCGGTAAGGATTTGGTTACCCCTTCCGGCCAGTGAAAACGGCGATCACAGAAGCGGGGAACGAGGGAAAGTTGGGGATAAGGCGCGCCACCATCGGACCGGGAGCGGGCGATCCGGCGACGGGCGAATCGCTGTTCGATTCGCCCGAGTTCGTCACCGCCGTCATGCGCGTCGCGAAGCTGTGGCATTATGTGCTGATCGGCCGCGTCCTCGCTTTTCTGAGCTTTGCCTTCCTGCCGGGCGCCGCCGGCTTCCTCGACCATCTCTCGCACTGGCTGGTGATGGCGGCCGGGCTGCCGTGCGACGTCGCGCTGATGGTGATCGGCCAGGCGATGCGCCGGCCGCGACCGATCACGCACCAGCGCGTGCGGACGATGGCGATGCTGTGCATGGCGCTGATCGCGCTCGGTTCCTTGCTCAACGCGGCGGCGATGTTCGCCGCGATCGCGGTTCCCGACGAGGGCAGCTATTTCGACGCCTTCACCGCGATCCATGTCGGGTCGCTGCTGGTCGCGGCCTCGGCGGCGGCGATCGTGCGGCCGGCCTTCTTCACCTTTGCCGGGGCGACGGTGCTCGGCGGCGCGATCGGGGTCGCGTCATGGCCGTTCGGGGTCGCCGGTTTCATCTTCCTTGGCTTGCTCATCGCGATGATGCGCGAGGATGTCCGCCATCAACGGCGCGCGACGCGCGCGGCGCGCCTCGCGATCGGCGACCAGCAGCGCGCTCTCAACCTGATGCGCGATTTCGAGCGCGCGGGGCGCGGCTGGTTCTGGGAAACCGATCGCGACGGGCGGCTCGTCTATATCTCGCCGACCGTCGCGGCGCGCCTAGACCGGCCGCTCGCCCACCTGCTCGGCCATCCCTTTACCGACATCATCCGCAAGCGCGTCGGCAAGGACGAAAGCGAGGAACGCACGCTGGGGTTCAGCCTGTCGTCGCGAACCCCGTTCAAGGAGCTGACGGTGCAGGCGGCGGTGCCCGGCGAGGAACGCTGGTGGTCGATCTCGGGCCAGCCGATCAGCAACGAGTTCGGCAATTTCCAGGGGTTTCGCGGCAGCGGGACGGACCTGACCGACCAGAAGAGGTCGGAGCGCGAGATCAACCAGCTCGCGCGTTATGACACGCTGACCGGCCTCGCCAACCGGCGCCACATCACCGACCTGCTCGAACGCGCGCTGAAAAGCCACAGCGGCCAGCCGCAGCCGTGCGCGCTGCTGCTGATGGACCTCGACCGGTTCAAGGCGGTGAACGACACGCTGGGACACCCGGTCGGCGACCAGCTGTTGCAGCAGGTCGCGGGCCGGCTGACCCAGATCATCGGCGACAAGGGGCAGGTCGGTCGCCTCGGCGGCGACGAGTTCCAGATCGTCGTGCCGCAGATGAGCCAGCCCGAAAAGCTGGCGGGCATCGCCAATGCGATCATCCTGAGCCTCGCCAAGCCCTTCGCGATCGAGGGCGAGCAGGTGCGGATCGGATCGTCGATCGGTATCGCGGTTTCGGACGGGCAGGGGGTGAGCGCATCGGCGCTCGTCCGCAACGCCGACCTCGCGCTCTATGCCGCGAAGGATGCGGGGCGCGGTGTCTATCGCTTCTATGCCGATGCGATGCACAATCAGGCGAGCGAGCGCAAGGCGATCGAGGACGCGCTACGCGACGCGCTGGCGAAGGACGAGCTGCAACTGCTCTATCAACCGATCGTCGACGTCACGAGCGAGCGCATTTCGGGGTTCGAGGCGCTGATCCGCTGGCATCATGCGACCGCGGGCACGATCAGCCCGTCGAAGTTCATCCCCATCGCCGAGGAATCGAACCTGATCGTCCCGATCGGCGAATGGATCATCCGCTCGGCCTGCGCCGCGATCGCAGAGCTCGGCCCGGGCTACCGCGTCGCGGTGAATGTCTCGCCGCGCCAGTTCGCCAACGAAAAGTTGCCCGCGACGATCGTGAACGCGGTGTCGGCGGCGGGCATCCGGCCCGAGCAGCTCGAGCTCGAGATCACCGAGGGGGTCTTCCTCGACGAAAGCGCCGAGAATCTGGGGATGTTCCAGAAATTGAAGCGTACCGGGGTGCGGCTGGCGCTCGATGATTTCGGCACCGGCTATTCGGCGCTCGGCTATCTGAAGAAAGCGCCGTTCGACAAGATCAAGATCGATCAGAGCTTCGTTCTGGGCGCCGCCGACAAGAACAGCATGAACGCCGCGATCATCTCCTCGATCGTCGGCCTTGCGACCGCGCTCGACATGGAGACGACCGCCGAGGGGGTCGAGACGCACGACGATCTCGCGCTCGTCCGCGGCCTCGGGTGCAGCCATGTCCAGGGCTATATCTATGGGCGGCCGATGGACCTCGCCGAAGTGCTCGAAATGCTCCGCGAGGGCGGCGGACGCGTCGAGGCCAAGGGGTTCAAGAGCGCGCGCGAGGCGCGGCTGACGGTCTTCCGCACGATCCAGATCGAAAGCGGCGGACATCGTTACGAGGCGATCGTCCGCAACATGTCGTCGCGCGGCGCACTGATCGAGGGACTGTGGAACGTGCCTGCGGGAACGCCACTGACGCTCGAATTCGGGCCTGGCCAGCCGGTCGATGCGACGGCGCGCTGGTCGGCGGGCAACCGCGTCGGCGTCCAGTTCGCCGACGCGGTCGAGATCGAGGCGCTGATCGGGCCGAAGACCACCGCGCCGGCGCGCGGACGGGTCCGCCGCGCCGCTTGACCCCTGCCGCGCGCCGCAGCAGTCAGGCCGCGAGGCCGCGCCGCAGATCGAGCCCGCTCGGTTCCTGGAAAGCACGGAGGCCGAATTCGGGCAGGATCGCCAGCAGATGGTCGAAGATGTCCGACTGGATATCCTCATAGGCGTTCCACGCGGTCGTGTTGGTGAAGCAATAAATTTCGATGGGCAGCCCCTGCGGGGTCGGTGCGAGCTGGCGCACGATCATCGACATGCCCTTGGCGATGTGTGAATTGGCGCGGAGATACTCGACGATATAGGCGCGCAGCGTCCCGATGTTGGTGACGCGGCGGATGTTGACGGGGTCGCGTCCGGCCCGTTCCGCGGCGGCGTTCCATTCGCCGAGTTCGGCCTGCTTGTGCCCGAGATACTCGTCGAGCAACTGGAAGCGGCGCAGCGCCTGCTTTTCGTCGGGTGTCAGAAAGCGGATGCCGTTCTGGTCGATGAACAGCGAGCGCTTGATCCGCCGCCCGCCCGATTCGGACATGCCGCGCCAATTCTTGAAGCTTTCCGAAATCAGCCGGTGGGTGGGGATGGTGGTGATCGTCTTGTCCCAATTCTGTACCTTGATCGTGTGGAGCGCGATGTCGATCACGTCGCCGTCGGCATTGAGCGCCGGCATTTCGATCCAGTCGCCGACGCGCAGCATGTCGTTCGACGTGAGCTGCACCGAGGCGACGAGCGACAGGATGGTGTCCTTGAACACCAAGAGCAGCACCGCCGCCATTGCGCCGATGCCCGACAGGAGGAGGAGGGGCGACTGGTCCATCAGTGCGGCGATGATGAGGATCGCCGCGCCGCCATAGAGGATGATCTTCAACAGCTGGACATAGCCCTTGATCGGCCGGCTCGCCGCATCGGGGCGGTGGTCGTAAATCTGGTTGCCGAGGCTGAGCGCGCGGCTGATCGCCATCGCGACGAACAGGATGATCGACGCGGCGGCGACATTGCTGATGACGGTGACGACGGCGAGCGGCAGGTGCGGAACCGCAGCGATGCCGTTCGATATGATGAACGCCGGGACGATATGGGCAAGCCGCGCCGCGACGGGCAGCGGGGTGAGCCCCTCGTGCGGCAGCCACCGGGTGACGATGCGCAGCACGATATGCTTGACGATGAAATTGGCGACCCAGGCAAGAAACAACAGGATGCCGAGGCCGATCAGCGTTTCGGCCCAGGGCGGGAGGTCGGCGAGGAAGGGGATGGAATTGGCGGTCGAAAGGCTTTCAATCGTGAATTGGCGCATAGCGTCATGCCCGCAAGGCGGCGGGTCGATCTCCTTTGGCTGTGAGTGAAGGCGCGAGGGTGGACGACGCGGCCCGCCGTGTCAAACGACCTAGCGCGAGGCGCGGGCGCGACGGCCGATGATCAGTCGGCGATGCGGCCGCGCGCCATTACCCAGTCGACCTTTTCGAGCGTCGTGACATCGGCGAGCGGGTCGCCGCTGACCGCGATCATGTCGGCCGACATGCCCGGCGCGATCCGGCCGATCTCGTTTTCCATCGACAGCAGCTTCGCGGCGACCGTCGTCGCGCTGGCCAGCGCTTCGCGCGGGGTCAGGCCATATTTGACGAGCAGCGCGAACTCGCCGCCGTTGCGGCCATGTTCGAACACGCCGGCGTCGGTGCCGAAGGCGACCGGGACGCCGAGCGCCTTGGCGCGCGTCACCGCCTTGCCGACATCGTTCAGCGTCATGCGCACCTTGTCTTCGACCGTCGGGGTGTAGATGCCCTTGCCGAGCCGCTCGCGGATCCCCTCGAACGCCATGAGGGTGGGGACGAGATAGGTGCCCTTGGCCTTCATCACCTTCAGCGTCGCATCGTCGGCGAAGGTGCCATGCTCGATGCTGTCGATGCCCGCGGCGGCCGAGGCGGTGATGCCGCCGGCGCCATGCGCGTGCGCCATGACTTTCAGCCCGAGCGAATGGGCGGTGTCGGCGATGCTTTGCAGCTCGGCGCTGGTGAAGTGGCCTTCGAGCCCGCGCGCCTGTTGCGACAGGACGCCGCCGGTCGCGGTGATCTTGATGACGTCGGCGCCGGCGCGCGACGCCTTGCGGACCTTTTCGGCGCATTCGAGCGCGCCGGTGCAGGTGTAGCCCATGTCGAGCACGTCGTGGACATCCTCGCGAAAGCCGGTGACGTCGCCGTGGCCGCCGATAATCGACAGCGCCGGGCCCGCGGCGACGATGCGCGGCCCTTCGATAAAGCCGTTCGCGGTGCCGCGGCGCAGCGCATAGGCGGTATATTGCGCCGACCCCGCCTCGCGCACCGTGGTGAAGCCCGCGCGCAAGGTGATCGCGGCGTTTTTCGCGCCGACGACGACGCCCCATTCGTCGGGGTCGACCGCCGCGGCGCGGTAATCGTCGCCGGGATCGCCGGTCAGGTGGACGTGGAGGTCGACGAGGCCGGGGAGCAAAATCTTGTCGCCGAGATCGACGATTTCGGCGCCCGCGGGGGCATCGGCGCGCCCGGGGGCGATCGAGGTGATGCGGCCGTCGGTGACGATGACGGTTGAGGGGCCCTGCGCGGGCTTGCTGGCGTCGGTGATGACGCGAGCCGCATAGACCACCGTGGTTTTCGCGTGCGCCGTCGTTCCGAGCAGCGCCAGCGTCGCTGCCGCGACCATTCCCAGTTTACGCATGAAGTCTCCCCCTGTCTGATCCCGCCATCGTGGCGGAGCGGGCGGGGGAGGGCAAGGGGGAACGCAGCGTCGGCATTGGGGTGGGGAGCGGACGGCAAACTACCCTCGCTTCGTCATCCCGGACTTGATCCGGGATCCACGACGACGGCGCAGCTATGGATCCCGGATCAAGTCCGGGATGACGATGAAGGAACGTCCGCTCCCAGTCGAAAAGCAGCCATGCAAAAAAAGGGGCCGGTCAAGCCGGCCCCTCAGTTTGTCATCTGATAACCGAAAGGAATATTACCAGAAGAAATCGTAGATCACGTCGACCACTTCGCCCGAATAGGTATCGACCAGAAGCGCGTCGTCATAATAGCGGACCCAGCGATAGCCCCCGTAAGCAGGCGGCAGGCGGTAATAGCCCGGATCGTTGATCCAGTAGCGCTGGCTGTAGAAGAGCGAACCGAGCGTGAAGCCGATGCTGAACCGCGAATAGCCGCGCCCGCGATACGGGTTGTAATAGCGCGGCAGGCGGTAATAGCTGCGGTTCCGGTCGCGCCAGCTGCGCCAGTCGTAGCGGCGGTCGCTGCGCCAGTCGCGGTTCCAGCGATTGTGGCCCCGATCCCAGCGATCGTTGCGGCCATCGCGATAGCGCCGGTCTACGCGGTCGTTGTTGTTGCGGTCGTACCGCCGATCGATCTGGCCGTCGCGGTTGCGATCGTAACGCCGGTCGCGCTGGTCGATGCGGTTGTTGTTGTTGCGATCCCAGCGGCGATCGAGGTCGCCGTTGCGATTGCGGTCATAACGCCGGTCGACGCGATTATTGTCGTTGCGGTCGTACCGCCGATCGACCTGACCATTGCGATTACGGTCCCACCGGCGATCGATGCGGCCGTCGTTGTTGCGGTCGTAGACTCCGCTACGCTGGCGCTGAGCCTGGCGCTGCTGATCATTGCCGCGCTGTCGCCATTGCTGGCGCTGCTCATTATCGCCGCGCTGTCGCCACTGCTGGCGTTGCGCCTGACGCTGCTGATCATTGCCGCGCTGACGCATTTCGCTGCGCTGCTGACGCTGGACCTGCCGTTGCTCGCTGCGCTGGCGCTGCGGGCGGGCTTCGCCGCCGCGGTTGCCGCCGCGCCGCACTTCGGGGCCTCGCGGGCCCCGGTCGCCACGCTGCGCGATCTGGATCCTCTCGCCAGACGCCTGCGCGGCGGCCGGGGCAATGGGGGTCAAAATCGTTGCTGCGATCAGCAACCCTCCGAACATCTTCTTCATCTCGCCATTCTCCAACTCATGTCCCGTTTGCTGGAGACGCCAGCCGGGATGATGAAGCGATTCTTACCATTGGCAAGATGATCGATGGCTGACCGCGCCGTTGCCTATTGTTCAGCTAGATGAACGGGGGCGTTCAGCTGCCGCGCGGCGGGCGCAGCGCGGGGACGGCGCGCGCGGCGTCCTCGGGGCGGATGCCGGGGGGCGGCGCGGCGGCGATGCGCTCCTCGCCGCGGATCACCCGGCCGGCGAGGCGGATCGCGGTGCGGATACGCGGATAGGTGCCGCAGCGGCAGATTCCCGTCATCGCGCCGTCGATCTCGGCATCGCTCGGGTTGCTGTTCGCGCGCAGCAGCGCCGCCGCCGACATGATCATCCCCGACTGGCAAAACCCGCATTGCGGCACCTGCTCGGCGACCCACGCCTGCTGCACCGGATGGCTGCGGTCGCGCGACAGGCCTTCGATCGTCGTGACGAAGCGGCCTTCGCATTCGGCAATGGTGACGAGGCAGCTGCGAATCGCTTCGCCGTCGATGTCGACGGTGCAGGCGCCGCAATCGCCGGTGCCGCAGCCATATTTGGTCCCCGTCAGGTTCGACGCGTCGCGCAGCGCCCACAAGAGGGGCGTTTCGGGGTCCATGCGATATTCGACCGGGCGGTCGTTGACCGAGAATCGCGTCATGCCGCCCCTGTTAGCGCGTCGGCGCGATTAGTCACGCCAGCTCGTGTCGATCTTGTCGACCTTGCGTACCATCGCGTCGAATTCGGCTTTGCCCGCCTGGCCGGGGATCGAGGCCATGAACAGGTCGCGCTGGTGGACCGCGATCACCTCCTGCGGCACGGTGATCGGCTTGCCCATGCTCATCGTCGCGAGCTGGATTTCGCACGCGCGCTGGAGCGCCCAATATTTGATGAAGGCCTCGGTCAGCGTCTTGCCCATCACGACCGGGCCGTGGTTCTTGAGCATCAGGATGCGCTTGTCGCCGAGGTTCTGGACGAGGCGCTCGCCTTCCTCCTCGCGCACCGTCACGCCCTCGAAATCATGGTAGGCGAGCTGGCCAGCGAAGTTGCAGGCGTAGAAATTGACCGGCTGGAGTCCGCCTTCGAGCGCGCAGACCGCCACCGTCGCGGTGGTGTGGGTGTGGATGATCGCGTGCGCGTCGGGAAGGACGCGGTGGAACAGGCTGTGCTGGACGAAGCCCGCCTTGTTGACGTGCCAGGGATTGTCCTCGTCGACCTTGTTGCCGTCGATGTCGATCTTGATCAGGCTCGACGCGGTCACTTCGCTGAAGTGCATGCCATAGGGGTTGATGAGGTAGCTGCCCTCCTCGTCGGGGACCTTCACCGTGATGTGGTTGAAGATCATCTCGTCCCAGCCCATCATCGCGAAGATGCGATAGCAGGCGGCAAGCTCCTGCCGCGCCGTCCATTCGGCTTCGCTATATTTGCTGTTGCGCTTGAGCTGGGTCGCCATGGCCTGTCCCTCATTATGATGTTAGTTTCGTCCTGCTACCTATGCCATAAGGATGGGGCGCGGCACAATCCCGGGGAGGGCAGGGCGGTCCGACAGCGCGGCGGGCGCGGCTCGCCGCGCAGGGGCTTGCATTTTGGCGCGAATCTCTCTAGTTGGCGCTTCATCGGAACGTCGCGTCATCGCGGCGCTCTTTTTATTGCCCGAATATCGGCGATTTACGGCAAACCGGCTTCCCGGTGCCCAAATCGTTTTGACGAACAGGAGACGACACGGCGTATGCAGATCATCGTTCGCGACAATAATGTCGACCAGGCCCTTCGCGCGCTCAAGAAGAAGCTGCAGCGTGAGGGCGTGTATCGCGAAATGAAGCTGCGCCGTCATTACGAGAAGCCCAGCGAAAAGCGTGCCCGCGAGCACGCCGCCGCCGTCCGCCGCGCCCGCAAGATGGAGCGCAAGCGGATGGAGCGCGACGGTATCAAGTAAGACCGTCTCCCGTTCGGGATCCTGATCGAGAAAAGGGCGCCGCGGCAACGCGGCGCCCTTTTTCGTTATGCGTGGATGCATATTGTCTATGGACCGTTCTGCGCCGCTCCGCCTATAGGCCTCGCCAGCATTTTCGCCCCGGCCGGGGCAGCGGAAGGATTAGCCAAGATGAGCGTAACGACGGTTCCATTGCGTCCGGTGAGCAAGGGTGGGCTGTGGCTGATGTGGTTCGGCCTCGCGGCGCTGCTGGTCGCGGGCGCGGCCTTTGCCTGGCATATGACCCCGCGCATCGGGTTCGAGGTCGTCAAGGAAGGCACCGGGCCCAGCCCAACCAAGGCCGATGTCGTGCTGGTCAAATATGAAGGCAAGCTCGACGACGGCACGGTCTTCGATTCCAACGAACAGGCGCCGATGCAGGTTGCGCAGGTCGTCCCCGGCTTTTCCGAAGCCCTGACCCGCATGAAGAAGGGCGGCGAATACAAGATCAGCATTCCGCCGCAGCTCGGCTATGGCGACCGCGCCGTGGGCCCGATCCCCGCGAACAGCACGCTGCACTTTGCCGTCACTTTGCTCGACTTCCGCTCGGAAGCCGAGGTTCGCGCGATGCAGCAGCAGATGCAGCAAATGCAGCAGCAACAGATGATGCAGCAGCAGGGCGGTCCGGCCGGCCCGCCGCCGGGCGTGCCGCAGCCGTAACCGGCAAACAGGTTTAGCCAAAGCGGCGGTGGGCTTAGGGGCCCGCCGCCGTTTTCGTTTTGGCGGCGCCGGCGTTGCGCTCGGCCTCGCGTTCGAGCGCGACCTTGATCATCGCGACGATCGGGTCGGCGAGGAACAGTCCCATCAGGCCCAGCAGCGCGCCGAACAATATCTGCGCGCCGAGGACGAGCGCGGGGGCGAGGTCGACGGTCTTTTTCGCGACCATCGGGACGATCAGATAGCCGTCGACCGTCTGGACCACGAAATAGATGGCGATCGCCCAGAGGCCGGTGTCCATCCCCGCCGAAAAGCCGACGAGGACGAGCAGTACGCCCGAGACGATCGCACCGATATTGGGGATGAAGGCGAGCAGGCCGGTGAGCAGCCCCATCAGCGCCGCCATCGGAATGCCGACCGCGAGGCAGGCGAGCCAAGTGCCGATTCCCTCGACGAGCATGCCAAGCAGGCGCCCCGCCATCAGCCGCCGCAGCGTGAAGCCCATGCGCGCGGTGGTGATGTAGAAATTCTCGCGGCTTTTCATCGGCAGCATCCACGCGACGCCGCGTTCGTAAAGCCGCGGTTCGATCGCGATGAAGATGCCGAGGACGATGATCATCACGAGGCTGGTGAGCCCGCCGAGCACGGTGCCGACCGCGGCGGTGACGCGGCCGACGGTGCCCGCGATATTGTCGGTGATCGTCTTGGTATCGAGCTGGAAATTGCCCATGCCATGATTGCTCGCCCAGGCGGCGATGCGCTCGATCTGTGCCATCACGACGGTCTGCAGCGTCGCGGCCTGATCGGCGATCTGCGAGCCCGCGAACATGATCGTCCAGCCGAGGAAGGCGAGGAGCGAGAGGCAGACGATCAGCAATCGCCAGCCGCGTCCGATCGGCAGGATGCGGCCGAGCAGGCGCGTGCCGCCGTCGAGCATCGACGCCATGACGATGGCCGCGAAGATCAGCAGGATGGGCTGGATCAGGACGATGCACACGCCGATGAGGAGCGCGAGGCCGAGCCACACGCCCGCCTTCAAAAGCTCGGAGCGGACGAGATGGCTGCGGATTTCGGTGGGGCCGGGGGCTTCGCGGTGCGCCTCGGCCTTGGCGGCGGCGGAGGCGGCGGTGCGCGTTGCTGCTGGTTTTCGTGTCGCCGCCATGCCTGTTCCCCGTTGTGCTTAGTCTAGTTGCCCTGACGCTCGGGCCGCAGGTCGGTTCCGGCGCGTCCCGACCGGAGGGCGATAAACCAGCTCAATGGGTTATACCACTCGGCGGTTCCATCGGTCGAAAAACTGACGATCTCCGCGCGCCCGGCGATCGCGTCGAAGGGGACGGGGCCGCCGAGCCCCTTCTGGCTGGTGTCGACGCGGCTGTCGGCGCTGCCGTCGCGGTTGTCGCCCATCAGGAAAACATGGTTCGCGGGCACCGTGACGGGACCATAATCGTCGGTCGCATAGCCCGGGCCCATATCGATCGTGTCGAAAGTGGCGCCGCCGGGCAGCGTTTCGCGCACGATCGGCAGTTCGAGCACTCGCTTGCCGCCCGCGTCGCGGTTCACGAAACGGTACAGGCTGCTGTCGGGGCCGGGCAGGTTGGGATCGACCGGAATCGACAGCATCGGCTGGACCTCGCGCTTCACCGGCTTGCCGTTGATGCTGAGTTCGCCGTTGCGGAGCGCGATCGTGTCGCCGGGCAGGCCGATCACGCGCTTGATATAGTCGATGCGCGTCACCGGATGTTCGAGCACGACGATGTCGCCGCGTTCGGGCAGCTTGCCGAAGATCCGCCCCTCCACCTTGGGCGCGAGGTGGAAGCTGACCGACGAATAGGACCAGCCATAGGGATATTTGCTGACGATCAGCCGGTCGCCGTTGCGCAGGATGGGCATCATCGAATCGGACGGGATATAGAAGGGCTTGGCGACGCAGCTGTGGATGCCGAGCACGAGCAGCAGGATCACCACGACATCGCGGATCAGCTTGCCCCAGCCGTCGTCCTTCGCCCTGTTTTTCGAGCCACGCTTCGCCATGAAAATGTCAGTCCTTGATTGCTTCGATGATGACGAAAGCCTGCGCCCAGGGATGGTCGTCGGTCAGCGTCAGATGGATGTGCGCGCTGTAACCCGGCGGGATCATCTGCGCGAGGCGCTCGGCGGCGCCGCCGGTGAGCGCGAGCGTGGGGGCGCCCGAAGGGGCGTTGACCACGCCGATGTCCTTCATGAACACGCCGCGCTTGAAGCCGGTGCCGACGGCTTTCGAGAAAGCCTCCTTGGCGGCGAAGCGCTTGGCATAGGTTCCTGCGCGGGTGTAGGGGCGCCGCGCCGCCTTGGCGCGCTCGACGTCGGTGAAGACGCGATTTTCGAAGCGGGTGCCGAAACGGTCGAGCGACGCCTGGATGCGCTCGATATTGCAGAGGTCGGAGCCGAGGCCGATGATCACGCGCCGCGCGCCTCGTCCATCAGCGCGCGCATCCGGCGCACCGCATCTTCGAGCCCGGTGAAGATCGCCTCGCCGATCAGATAATGGCCGATGTTGAGTTCGGCGAGCTGCGGGATCGCGGCGACGGGAACGACATTCTCATAAGTCAGGCCGTGGCCGGCGTGCGGTTCGATGCCGTTCTTCCACGCGAGCGCGGCGGCGTCGGCGAGGCGGCGGAGTTCGGCGGCGCGTTCCTCGCCCTCGACATGCGCATAGCGGCCGGTGTGGAATTCGACGACGGGGGCGCGGAGGCGCATCGCGGCCTCGATCTGGCGGGGGTCGGGTTCGATGAACAGGCTGACGCGGATGCCCGCGTCATTGAGGCGCGTGACGATCGGCGCGAGATGGTTGTGCTGGCCCGCGGCGTCGAGCCCGCCCTCGGTCGTGCGCTCCTCGCGCTTTTCGGGGACGATGCACGCGGCGTGCGGTTTGTGGCGCAGCGCGATCTCGAGCATTTCGTCGGTCGCCGCCATTTCGAGATTGAGCGGCAGGTCGGTCGCGGCCTGGATGCGCGCGAGGTCGTCGTCGCGGATATGGCGCCGGTCCTCGCGCAGATGCGCGGTGATGCCGTCGCCGCCAACCGCCGCGACGATCTCGGCCGCGCGCACCGGATCGGGATGTTCGCCCCCGCGCGCGTTGCGGATCGTCGCGACATGGTCGATGTTGACGCCGAGCCGCAGGCGCGAAGGGGGGTTATCGGTCAAGCCGCGACGCTCCGGCTGCCGGGCTTGATCGCTTCGGTTCCGGCGAGCGTCTCGGGCAGTTCATCCTCGGCATAGGTCGGGAAGTTAATCGCGACGAGCGGATAGAAAGGCACGCCGAGGTCGATGTTGCTGCCCGCCGAGCGGTCGACGAGCGCGGCTTCGGCGATCACCTCGCCGCCCGCGGCGCGCACCGCGTCCATCGCTTCGCGCGACGAGAGGCCGGTGGTGACGACATCCTCGACCATCAGTACCTTGGCGCCGGGATCGATGTCGAAGCCGCGGCGCAGTTCGAAGGTGCCGGTCGGGCGCTCGACGAAGATCGCGGGCTTGCCGAGCGCGCGGCCCATTTCATGGCCGATGATGACGCCTCCCATCGCGGGCGAGACGACGATGTCGATCGTCTGGCGCAGATCGCGCGGCAGCTTCGCGGCGAGCGCGGCGGCGAGCCGCCCGGCGCGCTCGGTGTCCATCAGTACGCGCGCGCACTGCAGATAATATTCGCTGTGGCGGCCGGAGGAGAGAAGGAAATGCCCTTGGAGCAAGGCGTCGGCGGCACGGAATTCGGCCAGAATTTCATCGTCGGTCATGAAGGATTATTCTTTTGTCCTGTGCGCCGCCCATGGCGGGCGAGCGGGTTTGCGCGGCGAAGATTTGCCAGCCGCAAAATAGTGTTAGAGATGCTTGAGGCAAGCGGCAAGCGGGTCTATAGCGCCCGCGAGATTCAGCCTGTCCGAATGGCTGCGCGGGCGCATGTCCGGCAGCGGGGAGGGTAGGCTGGGGCATCATAAATACAACAGGCAACGGGCGGCACTATCCTTATGAAGAGCTTGAAAACCCTTGTAATTGCGGCGGCTTTGTCGCTCGGCGCGGTGGGCGCCGGTCATGCCCAAACGCCGGCAACGCCGGCTGCGGCGCCGGCCGAAGCCCCCGCCGCAACGGCTCCGGCGAATCCGGCTCCGGCCGCCACTGACGCAGCCGCTCCGGCGGCGGCGACCGCCGCGGCTCCGGCGGGTGACGCGACTTATGTCCCGATGAAGCCGACCCCCGGCGTCGGCCAGCCCGTCGACGCGGGCATCGACTTCCAGCCGCAGGTCAGCCCGATCGGCGAGCAGGCCTATTGGTTCAACCATGTCATCCTGCTGCCTGTCATCACGGTGATCACGCTGATCGTTCTCGGTCTCATGCTCTGGGCGATGTTCCGCTATCGCGCCAAGGCGAATCCGGTGCCGTCGAAGACGACGCACAACACCTTCATCGAGATCATCTGGACCGCGATTCCGGTGCTGATCCTCGCGGTGATCGCGGTGCCGTCGATCCGCCTGCTCGCGGCGCAATATGAGCCGCCGTCGAAGGACGCGCTGACGATCAAGGTCACCGGCTATCAATGGTATTGGGGCTATGCCTATCCCGATCAGGGCATCGGCGAATATGTCTCGAAGATCCTGCCCGAAGATCAGGCGAAGGCGCGCGGCGAACCCTATCACCTCGCCGTCGACAACCGCATGGTCGTTCCCGTCGGCCGCCAGGTGAAGCTGATCATCACCGGCGCCGACGTCATCCACAGCTTCGCGGTTCCGGCCTTCTGGACCAAGATGGACGCGGTCCCCGGCCGCGCCAACGAAACGACCTTCACCGCGAACAAGGTCGGCGTCTATTACGGCCAATGTTCGGAACTGTGCGGCGTCGATCACGGCTATATGCCGATCGCCGTCGAAGTGCTTCCGGTCGACAAGTGGGAAGCCTGGGTCCGCTCGAAGGGTGGAAACCCGGCCGGTCCGGTGGTCGCGGCGCCTGCCGTCGCGCCCGCCACGACCACGACGGCGCCTGCCGTCGCGCCGGCCGCGGCGCCGGCCGCGACCACGACCGAAGCTGCGCCCGCAGCGGCTCCCGCCGCCGCGCCGGCCGCCAAGAATTAACAAGGGGTCCGACAGATGACCGATATCGCAGCGACTGCACCCGCGCACGGCCATGCCGATCACGCGCATGACGACCACGACACGCCGAGCTTTTTCGTCCGCTGGTTCATGTCGACGAACCACAAGGACATCGGCACCCTCTACCTGATCTTCGCGATCATCGCCGGCATCGTCGGCGGCGTGATTTCGGGCATGATGCGCTGGGAGCTGGCGGAGCCCGGCATCCAGCATCTGGCCGGCTGGGCGCAATGGTTCGACGCTTCGGCGGGCGAGGTGCAGGCCAAGCATTTCTGGAACGTGATGATCACCGCGCACGGCCTGATCATGGTGTTCTTCATGGTCATGCCCGCGATGATCGGCGGCTTCGGCAACTGGTTCGTGCCGCTGATGATCGGCGCCCCCGACATGGCGTTCCCGCGCATGAACAACGTCTCCTTCTGGCTGACGGCGGTTGCGTTCGTGATGCTCGTCGGATCGATGTTCGTCCCCGGCGGCAGCGGCCTTGGCGCCGGCACCGGCTGGACGGTCTATGCGCCGCTGTCGACCAGCGGTTCGCCCGGACCCGCGGTCGACATGGCGATCTTCTCGCTCCACCTTGCGGGCGCGGCGTCGATCCTCGGTGCGATCAACTTCATCACCACCATCTTCAACATGCGCGCGCCGGGCATGACGCTGCACAAGATGCCGCTGTTCGTGTGGTCGGTGCTCGTCACCGCCTTCCTGCTGCTGCTCGCGCTGCCGGTGCTTGCCGCGGCGATCACGATGCTGCTGACCGACCGCAACTTCGGCACTACCTTCTATGATGCGGCCGGCGGCGGCGACCCCGTCCTCTATCAGCATCTTTTCTGGTTCTTCGGCCACCCCGAAGTGTACATCATGATCCTGCCGGGCTTCGGCATCGTCAGCCAGATCATCTCGACCTTCAGCCGCAAGCCGGTCTTCGGCTATCTCGGCATGGCATATGCCATGGTCGCGATCGGCGTCGTCGGTTTCATCGTGTGGGCGCACCACATGTTCACGGTCGGCATGAGCGTGAACCTGAAGATGTATTTCACCGCCGCAACGATGGTCATCGCGGTCCCGACGGGGATCAAGATCTTCAGCTGGATCGCGACGATGTGGGGCGGTTCGATGAGCTTCAAGACCCCGATGGTCTGGTCCTTGGGCTTCATCTTCATGTTCACCGTCGGCGGCGTGACCGGCGTCGTGCTCGCCAATGGCGGTGTCGATACGAACCTGCACGACACCTATTATGTCGTCGCGCACTTCCACTATGTGCTGTCGCTGGGCGCGGTCTTCTCGCTCTTCGCCGGCTTCTATTACTGGTTCCCGAAGATGTCGGGCCGGATGTACAGCGAGTTCCTGGGCCAACTGCACTTCTGGATCTTCTTCATCGGCGTGAACGTCCTGTTCTTCCCCCAGCACTTCCTGGGCCAGCAGGGCATGCCGCGCCGTTATCCCGATTATGCGGAAGCCTATGCCTTCTGGCACCTGATCTCGTCCTATGGTTATGTGATCATGGGCGTGGGCGTGCTGATCTTCTTCGCGAACATCCTCTACTCGCTGTTCGCGGGCAAGCGCGCCGCCGACAATCCGTGGGGCGAAGGCGCGACGACGCTCGAATGGACGCTGTCGAGCCCGCCGCCGTTCCACCAGTTCAACGAACTGCCCCGGATCGCGTAACGTTATCGCCTGATCGGTTATGCCCCCTGCTGACAATCGGCAGGGGGCGTTTCCCTGACGGCCGGAGTGACCATGGCGCAGAGCCTGACCCACGGCGAAACGGCCTTACCCGCCGACTGGCGCGACCTGTTCGCGCTGACCAAGCCGCGCGTCATGTCGCTGGTGGTGTTCACCGCGCTGTGCGGGCTGCTCGCGGCGCCAGGCGAGGTGCATCCGGTGCTCGCCTTCTCGTCGATCCTCGCGATCGCGCTGGGGGCAGGGGCGTCGGGCGCGCTCAACCAATGGTATGAGGCGGGGCTCGACGCGAAGATGAAGCGCACCGCCGGGCGGCCGCTTCCCGCGGGACGCCTCGATCCGCAGACCGCGCTGCAGTTCGGCGTCGGGCTCGCGGCCTTTTCGCTGTTCCTGATGCTGTTCGCGTCGAACTGGCAGGCGACGCTGCTGCTCGCCGTCTCGATCCTTTTCTATGTCTTCGTCTACACGATGTGGCTGAAGCCGCGGACGCCGCAGAATATCGTCATCGGCGGTGCGGCGGGCGCCTTTCCGCCGCTGATCGGCTGGGTTGCGGCTACAGGGTCGATCGCGCCGCTGCCGGTGCTGCTGTTCCTGCTTATCTTCCTGTGGACCCCGCCGCATTTCTGGGCGCTCGCGCTGTTCGTCCGCTCGGACTATGCCGCCGCGGGCATTCCGATGATGCCCGTCGTCGCGGGCGAGCAGTCGACGCGGCGCCAGATCCTTTTCTATGCGCTGATCATGGCGGCGGCGGCGATCGCGCCCTGGCCGCTCGGCTATACCGGCGCGCTCTATGGCTGGACCGCGGTTGTCTTGTCGGCTGTGTTCGTGTTGCTGTCGATCCAGGTCGGCACGCGCCGCACCGGCGAGGGCGATACGATGCAACCCGAAAAGCGGCTGTTCGCTTATTCGATCGCCTATCTTTTCATCCTGTTCGGCGCTGTCGTCGCCGACCATTGGTGGCCGCTATGACCGACGAACCCAATCTTGAGCCCTTCGACGAAGCCGAATATCGGCGCCGCCAGCGCAGCCGCGCCAATCTGATGGCGTGGATGCTCGGCGCGCTCGCGATCCTCTTTTTCTTCATCACCATCGCCAAGATGCAGATTTTCGCATGATGGACCGGCTGTCCCCGAACGCGAAGACCGCGAGCCTCGCCTCGCTGATGGCGCTCGCGATGACCGGGCTCGGGTTCGCGGCGGTCCCGCTCTACGATCTTTTCTGCCGCGTGACCGGTTTCGGCGGCACGACGCAGCGGTACGACCCCGTCGCCGCCGCCGCCGAGCCGCAGATCCTGTCCGACACGATCTCGGTGCGCTTCGACGCCAATGTCTCGCCGAACCTGCCGTGGAAATTCTATCCCGAGCATCCGACCGACACCGTCAGCGTCGGCGCGCGCGACATGGCGATCTTCATCGCCGAGAATAATTCGTCGCAGCCGGTGGTCGGCACCGCGAGCTTCAACGTCACGCCCACCCAGGCGGGCCAGTATTTCACCAAGATCCAGTGTTTCTGCTTCACGCAGCAGCGGCTGGAGCCGGGGCAGCAGATGCGGATGCCGGTCCTGTTCTTCGTCGATCCGAAGATCAAGGACGATCCCGACGCGCGCGACGTGCAGGAAATCACCCTCAGCTACACCTTCCACCCTGTAGACGGGGATAAAAACGCGAGCTAAGGCCGCATCCGAGAGTCAATCAAAGACCGGCGGACGATGGGGAATCGTCATGCTGGGGCTGCAAAAAAACGGGAAACACGCCATGTCCGGTGCCAAACATCATGACTATCACCTCGTAAATCCCAGCGTCTGGCCGCTGATCGGTTCGGTCGCTGCGCTCGTGATGTTCTTCGGACTCGTCATGGCGATGCACGCCGACCATTTCGGCGGCGTCGGTAAATGGGTGCTCGGCCTCGGCTTCATGGGCGTGATCGCGACCTTCTTCAGCTGGTGGTCGGACGTCATCAATGAAGCCCACGCCGGCGACCACACCCCGGTCGTCCAGCTCCACCTGCGCTACGGCATGATCCTGTTCATCGCGTCCGAGGTGATGTTCTTCGTCGGCTGGTTCTGGGCGTGGTTCGACTTCTCGCTCTTCCCGGTTCCGATCGAATATGCCGAAGGCGCGGTGACCTCCTTCTTCGGCCAGGATGGCGCCGACGCGATCACCATGTGGCCGCCGAAGGGTATCGAAGTCATCGATCCCTTCTCGCTGCCGTTGCTCAACACGTTGATCCTGCTCTGCTCGGGCACGACGATCACCTGGGCACACCACGCGCTGATCCACGGCGACCGCGAGGGTCTCAAGAAGGGCCTGTGGCTGACGATCATCCTCGGCGCGGTCTTCTCGATGATCCAGGCCTATGAATATATGCACGCGCCGTGGGGTTTCGGGCAGAGCAACTATAGCTCGGCCTTCTATATGGCGACCGGCTTCCACGGCTTTCACGTTCTGGTTGGCACGATCTTCCTGATCGTCTGCCTCGTGCGCACCTATAAGGGTCATTTCACCCCGACCCAGCATTTCGGTTTCGAAGCCGCGGCGTGGTATTGGCACTTCGTCGACGTGGTGTGGCTGTTCCTCTTCATCATCGTCTATGTCTGGGGCGGCTGGGGCGCGCCGATCGCCGCGCACTAAATTGTCCACGGACAATCAACCGCAAAAGGGGCAGCCGCCGGTCTGGCGCGCTGCCCTTTTCGGTCTCTGCCCGCAGTGCGGCGCGCAGACGCTGTTCGAGGGGCCGGTGAAGTTCGCGCCGCGCTGTCGCGTCTGCGCGCTCGATTTCGAGGGCTATAATGTCGGCGACGGGCCCGCGGCGTTCCTGACGCTGATCATCGGCGCGCTGCTGATCGCGATCGCATTGACGCTCGATAGTCTGGTTCGGCCGCCCTTCTGGGTGCATGTCTTGCTGTGGGTGCCGCTGACCGCCGCCGCGGTCGTTTACGGCCTGCGCGTCGGCAAGGGTGCGTTGCTCGCGAGCGAGCATCAGCGCCAGGCCGGCGAGGGGCGCAAGGTGGAGAACAAGGATGACTGATCCCACCCGACCCGCGGACGTTGCCGCGTCTGCACGGCGCTGGCCGCTGATCCCGACCCTGCTCGTGCTTGCCGCGGTCGCGGTGATGATCGCGCTCGGCGTGTGGCAGCTCCAGCGCAAGGCCGACAAGGAAGCACTGATCGCGCTTTACCAGCGCAACATGGCGATGTCGTCGCTGGTGTCCTATCCCGAGCTGCCGCCGGTCGGGGACCGGTTCCTTTATCGCAAGAGCAGCGTCGTGTGCCTCGAACCGGTGCGCTGGGACCAGCGGAGTGGCACCGACCGCGAGGGCCGGTCGGGCATCCGCATGATCGCCGACTGTCGCACCGGCGCCGAGGGACCGGGCGTGCTCGTCGATGTCGGGATCGGTGACGATTTCGCTCCGCCCAAATGGATGGGCGGCACGGTGCAGGGGACGATCGTTCCGGGACCCGAGCAGCCGACGGTGATTGCGCGCATGACGGGCAAGGCGATACCCGCGCGCGCGATGCTGATCGCAGATACGCCGGTCGCGGGGCTGCGCGCGAGCGGGGTGCCCTCGGCCGACGATACGCCGAACAACCATCTCGCCTATGCGGTGCAATGGTTCCTGTTCGCCGCCGCGGCGCTCGTCATCTATATTTTGGCGGTGCGTCGCCGCTTGCGGCCTTGACCTTCGCCCGAAGATATTTTTCCGCGATTTCCGAGCCGCGAAATGTTCCATTTCGCTTGAAATCGCTCTAGGCGCTGGGCCGCCATGGAATATATCAGCACCCGCGGCTCTGCGCCGACCCTCGACTTTCGTGCCGCGACGCTTGCTGGGCTTGCCAGCGACGGCGGGCTTTATGTGCCCGCGAAATGGCCGCAGCTGAGCCGCGACGAAATTCGCGCGCTTGCCGAGCTCGACTATGTCGAAACCGCGGTGCGAGTGATGGCGCCGTTCGTCGCGGGCGCGCTGAGCGAGGACGAGCTGCGCGGGCTGTGCAAGGCCGCCTACGGCCGCTTCAGCCACGACGCGGTGACGCCGCTCGTCCAGCTCGACCATCGCCACTGGCTGCTCGAACTCTTCCATGGGCCGACACTGGCGTTCAAGGACGTCGCGCTGCAATTGCTCGGCCAGCTGTTCGAGAAGTTCCTCGCGGGCGGCGATACCGACATCACGATCGTCGGCGCGACCTCCGGCGACACCGGATCGGCGGCGATCGAGGCGGTCGCGGGGCGCGAACATATCCGCATCTTCATGCTCCACCCCGAAGGGCGCGTCAGCGACGTCCAGCGGCGCCAGATGACGACGGTGCTCGCGCCCAACGTCCACAATATCGCGATCGACGGCAGCTTCGACGACGCGCAGGCGATGGTGAAACGGCTGTTCGGCGACGAAGAGGCGCGGAGCCAGGTGACGCTGTCGGCGGTGAACAGCATCAACTGGGCGCGGCTGATGGCGCAAATCGTCTATTATTTCTACGCCGCGGTCCGGCTCGGCGGGCCCGACCGGCCGGTGGCGTTCAGCGTGCCGACGGGCAATTTCGGCGACGTGTTCGCGGGCTATGTCGCGGCGCAGATGGGTTTGCCGATCGCAAAGCTCGTCGTCGCGACCAACGTTAACGACATTCTCCACCGCGCGCTGACCAGCGGCGATTACAGCGCGGGCACGGTGACGCCGACCGCGACGCCGAGCATGGACATTCAGGTCAGCAGCAATTTCGAGCGGCTGCTTTTCGACCTCGCGGGCCGCGATGGCGCCGCGATCACCGGCATGATGGGCGAGTTCGACGCGAACCGCGCGATGACGATCCCCGCCGACATGCTCGCGGGGGCGCGCGACCTGTTCGCGAGCGCGAGCATCGACGGCGACACGATGGCGCTCGCGCTGCGCTGGGCGCAGGAACGCGGCGGGCAGGTCATCGACCCGCACAGCGCGGTCGGCCTCGCCGCGGCGCGGGCGCTCGAGATCGATGCCGACATTCCGGTCGTGACGCTCGCGACGGCGCATCCGGCGAAGTTCCGCGAGGCGGTCGAGCGCGCGACCGGCGTGCGCCCGCCGCTGCCCGCGCGGCTCGGCAATCTGTTCGAGCGCGAGGAACGTTATACGAAGCTTCCCGGCGACTATGACGCGGTGAAGGCGTTCATCCTCGCGGAAGCCGCGCGTGGCTGAGCTGCTGCCTCTCGTCACGCTCGTCGGCGAGGCGTGGGACGATTATGGGCTGGTCGACAGCGGCAATGGGCGCAAGCTCGAACGCTATGGCCGCTATCGCTTCATCCGCCCCGAGCCGCAGGCGATGTGGGCGCCCGCGCTGCCGCAAAGCGAATGGGACAAGGCCGATGGCGAGTTCATCCCGGCTTCGGACGACGATGGCGGGGGGCGCTGGTATTACAACAAGCCGGTTCCCGCCGAAGGCTGGCCGCTCGCGTGGCGCGAGGCGCGTTTCACCGCGCAATGCACGCCCTTTCGCCATCTCGGCTTCTTTCCCGACATGGCGCCGGTGTGGGACTGGCTGCGCGGCCAGGTCGCCGACAAGGCCGACCCCGCTTTCCTCAACCTCTTCGGCTACACCGGCGTCGGCAGCCAGGCGCTCGCCGCCGCGGGCGCGTCGGTTACCCATGTCGATGCGTCGAAGAAGTCGGTGGGGCAGGCGCGCGAAAATGCCGCGCTCGCCGGCATGGGCGACAAGCCGGTGCGCTGGATCGTCGACGATGCGGGCAAATTTACCGCGCGCGAAGTGCGGCGCGAACGGCGTTACGATGCGATCCTGCTCGATCCGCCGAAGTTCGGGCGCGGTCCGGGGGGCGAACGGTGGCAGATCGAGGAGGGGCTCGCGCCTTTGCTCGCCGACTGCCGCCAGCTCCTCGACGCGGACAGCCGCGCGCTGTTCCTCACCGTCTATGCGGTGCGCATGTCGGCGCTGGCGATCGGCGAGTTGCTCGCGCAGCTCTTTGCCGACCTGCCCGGCAAGATCGAGTGCGGGGAACTCGCGGTGCGCGAGGAAGCGCGGGAGCTGCTGCTGCCGACCGCGATTTTTGCGCGCTGGAGCCGCTGAAACCGCGATCGACGCGCCTGTTATGCTGCATACGTTTGCGGCACAAATTCTGTAATATTGTGACCGAAATGCCACGCTCGACGCGTTGACAATGAGAACGTTCCCATTTAGATAACGTTCACATAACGGGAATGCCGCCACCAAAAGAGAGCGGCTATGTGGGAGGAAGTGGGATGCGGGCGTCTCAAAAGCAGTGGCTTGCCAAATTTCTGGCCGGGACTTCGGCGCTGTCGATGATGGGCATGGCGCAGGTCGCGGTCGCGCAGGAAGCGCCGGCCGACAGCGAGGTCGGCGGCGACGAGATCGTCGTGACCGGCATCCGCGCCTCGCTCGCCGCATCGGCGGACATCAAGCGCGAGGCGCAGGGCGTCGTCGACGCGATCTCGGCCGAAGACATCGGCAAATTCCCGGACACCAACCTCGCCGAATCGCTCCAGCGCATCACTGGCGTGTCGATCGACCGCCAGAATGGCGAAGGACAGCTGGTCACCGTTCGCGGCTTCGGCCCCGAATTCAACCTGGTCACGGTCAATGGCCGCCAGGTGCCGACCGCGAACATCGGTGGCGGTGATGGCGCGCCGTCGTCGCGTTCGTTCGATTTCGCCAACCTCGCGTCCGAAGGCGTTGCATCGGTCGAGGTGTACAAGAGCGGCCGCGCTACGGTCGAGTCGGGCGGCATCGGTTCGACGATTAACATTCGCACGCCGCGCCCGCTCGACAATCCGGGGCTGCGTGGCAGCCTGGCGGTCAAGGGCGTCTATGACACGTCACGCAACGCAGGCGATACGATCACGCCCGAAGTGTCGGGCATCCTCAGCACGACCTTTGTCGACGACCGCGTCGGCATCATGATCGCGGGGTCGTACCAAAAGCGCAAATCGAGCACCAACAGGGCGAACGTCGGCTGGCGCGACGGCTATCTGGGCAGCGAGAACAACTGGGGTTCGCTGGCGCAGCCGGGCACGCCCCGCGCGGATAACATCACCAACCGGCCGGGACCGGACGATGTCTATCAGGTGCCGCAAAATGCGTCCTACGACCTCAATGACATCAACCGCGAGCGCATCAACGGGCAAGCGGTGCTGCAGTTCCGGCCGACGGACGAGCTAACCGCGACGGTCGACTATATCTATTCGCGCAACACCGTCCAAACGCGGAACAGCAATGTCGGCGTGTGGTTCAACCACGAAAACACGTCGAGTGCGTGGACCGACGGTCCGATCGCCGGGCCGATTTTCTATAGCGAGGAATTTGCGGCGCCGACCGGGACGCCCGGACCCGACGCGCTCTATGGCGGCAAGGATTTGTCGTACAGCGGCGCGCTGACCGAGAATCGGGCGGAGAACAAGTCGCTCGGCTTCAACCTCGAATGGAAGGGCGCGGACGGCGTGACCTTCGAGCTCGACGCCCATCATTCGACCGCCGAGGTCAATCCGGTCAATCGCTTCGGGTCGAGCGTGTCGCTGGGCAACGCGGTGTTCGGCGTGCGCACGCAGCGGATCGATTTCGAGAATGACCTGCCGGTCATCTCCTATGACATGTATCCGGGCATCGATCCGCTCGACGCATCGCTGATCACGCCGACGGGCAATGCCTTCCGCAACGCCTTTTTCCGCAACCGGATCAACCAGGTGCAGCTGCGCGGCCAATATGACCACGAGGGCGGCTTCCTCGACAGCATCGATTTCGGCGTGTCCTATGTCGACAGCAAGGTGCGTTCGGCCTTCGGCACGATCCAGAATGACGACACCTGGGGCGGTGCGGGTCCGGCGTCGGATATCCCCGACGATATTTTCAAGCTGGTCACGCTGCCGGACAAATTCCCGGGTCTCGCCCAACCGGGGATGATCGGAAGTTTCTATACCTTCGATTTCGAACGGCTGGCCGATCTGAACGAGCAGAATTATCAGGTGTGCAGCAACCCCGCAACGGGCGCCGCGCAGCCGGGCACTTGCCTGGCCGTGTTCAATACCGACCGGCGGATCACCGAAAAAACGCTGGCACCCTATTTGCAGGTGGGGACCGTTTTCGACCTGTTCGAGAATCCGGCGCACCTCACCGCTGGCGTCCGGTACGAAACGACCGACATTTCGTCGGCGGCGCTGGTGCCCGTGCCCGTTACCACGCGCTGGATCGGCGACAATGAACTCAACGTCGTCTTTTCGGGCGAGAGCGATTTCACCCGGTTCAAGGGCTCGTACGACAATTGGCTGCCCGCGGTCGATTTCGACATCTCACCGATGCAGGACGTCAAGCTGCGCGCATCCTACAGCCACACGATCACGCGCCCCGACTATGCAAGCATGCAGGGCGGACGGACGATCGATACGCTGTTCCGCGTCGGCGGCGGTACGGGCGCGCAGGGCAATCCGGGGCTGATCCCCTACAAGTCGAAGAATATCGACCTGTCGGCGGAGTGGTATTACGGCCGCGATTCCTATGTGTCGGTGGGCTATTTCCACAAGGATGTGAAAAACTTCATCTCCTCGACGCGGATCGACTCGAACGCCTTCGGGCTGACGACGCCGATCGGCGGGCCGCGCTGGAACGCCGCGATCGCCGCGCTCGGGGCGGACGCGACAGTGGCCGACATCCGCGAATATATCATCGACAACTTCCCCGATACGGTGACGGGCAACATCATCAACGCCGCGCCGGGCGATCCGCTGGTCAATTTCGAGATCACCACACCGGTGAACAGCGACCAGACCGCGTCGCTCAATGGCTGGGAGTTCGCGCTTCAGCATAGCTTTTGGGACACCGGCTTCGGCGTCATTTTGAACTATACGATCGTCAACGGCGATGCGACTTATGACAATACGCAGCCGTCGTCGGTGCCACAGTTCGCGCTGACCGGCCTCAGCGATAGCGCCAATGCGGTGGCCTATTATGACAAGAACGGGCTCCAAGCGCGCGTCGCGTGGAACTGGCGTGACGAATTCCTGACCGGAACGGGCCCCAATCCCTTCTATATTGAGGAATATTGGCAGATCGACGCGAGTGCGAGCTATGAGTTCATCCCTGGGCTCACGGGTTTTGTCGAGGCGATCAACCTGACGGGCGAGGGGCGCCGCGGGCACCTTCGCCACAAGAACAACGTCAACTTCGTCGAGCCGGGCTTCGCGCGCTATGCGGCAGGGGTCAGGTTCAGCTTTTAGGACGGTGGGCCATTTCCGCCGGGTCGCAGGCAAGAGGGTCGCGCCTTTCGGGGCGCGGCTCTTTTGCGTGACGGCGATGGAAGCTTGGCTTAGGATCGACGGCAATGAATAGCGCGATCGAGAGGGTTGTCATCGTGGGCGGCGGCACCGCCGGCTGGCTGACGGCGTCGCGCCTCGCCAGTTCGCCGCGGGCGAGGGCAGGCCGGCTTTCGGTCACGCTGATCGAAGCGCCCGATATTCCAACGATCGGCGTTGGCGAGGGCACTTGGCCGACGATGCGCGCGACCCTCGCGGCGATCGGCATCGGCGAGAGCGAATTCCTCGCCGCGTGCGACGGATCGTTCAAGCAGGGATCGCGGTTTGACGGCTGGGTCACCGGCGCGGCGGACGATCGCTATCTGCATCCCTTCACGCCGCCGCCCGCGGTGCCGACGGCCGAACTACTCGCGGCATGGCGGTCGGGCGCCCCCGACCTGTCCTTTGCCGCGGCGATGACGCCGCAGGCGCATGTCTGCGATTTGGGCCTTGCGCCCCGGCAGCGGGCGATGCCCGATTATCAGGGCGCGGCGAACTATGCCTATCACCTCGATGCCGGGAAATTCGCGGCGCTGCTCGCGCGCCACGCGGTGCAGCAGCTTGGCGTGCGGCATATTCCGGATCATGTCACGGGCGTCGATCCCGACGGCGCCGGCGGGATCGCGTCGGTCGCGACACGGCAGAACGGCGCGATCGCGGGCGAGCTGTTCATCGACTGCACCGGCCATGCGTCGCTGCTGATCGGCGGGCATCTGGGCGTCGACTGGATCGATCGTGGCGACATATTGTTCAACGACCGTGCGCTCGCGGCGCAGGTGCCGGTGACGCCCGGCAGCCCGGTCGCGTCGCAGACGGTATCGACCGCGCATGAAGCGGGCTGGATCTGGGACATTGGCCTCCCGGAACGTCGCGGCATCGGCTGCGTCTATGCGAGCCGGTTTATGGACGACGACAGGGCGGAGGCGGTGCTGCGCGCCTATATCGCGCGCGCGTTGCCGGACGCGCCGGAGGTTCCGGCGCGGCGGCTGAGCTTCCCGACCGGGCATCGTGCCCGCTTCTGGGAGGGCAATTGCATCGCGATCGGCCTGTCGGCGGGCTTCATCGAGCCGCTCGAAGCGTCGGCGATCGTGATGATCGAATTGTCGCTGAATGCGCTGATCGACAATTTTCCCGCGAGCCGCGCGGCGCTACCGATCCACGCCGCGCGCTTCAACGAGCTGTTCCGCTATCGCTGGGACCGCATCGTCGAATTTCTCAAGCTGCATTACGCGCTCAGCCGGCGCGAGGAGCCCTATTGGCTGGCGCAGCGCGAGGCGGCGCATATCCCGCCGCGACTGGCCGAGATGCTGGCGCTCTGGCGCGATCAGCCGCCATCGGCGTGGGACTTCCCACGCGTCGACGAGATTTTCTCCGCCGAGAGCCACCAATATATTCTCTATGGCATGGGCTTTCCGGTTCCCGCCGAACTGCCGACGGTGGGCGTGCGTGCGGAAGGCCTGCTTGCCGATACCCGCCAGCGCGCGCGTTCGCTTGCGGCTGCGCTCCCCGCCAATCGCGATTATCTCGACGCGCTGCGACCCGGCCCCCATGCCGCCGCGATGCGATAGGAAGGAATTTGATGACCCGCCACGCCGTCCTCGACAACATGACCCATCGCGAATTGCGTGTGCGCACCGACGCGGGGGCCGAACTGGGCGACGACATCATGGCGACGCTGACCGTGCCGAGCGAATTCCGGCGCGTGCAGGCGCATTTCCCGATCCTGTTCCGCCGCGAAACGGGGCGCGACGATTTCACCGCGCTGGCGATGTTCGGATTCCAGAATGGCGAGAATCTGTTCCTCGAAGGCGGGCGCTGGGACGCGCGCTATCGCCCGCTGTCGCTGGCGATCGGGCCGTTCCTGATCGGGCGTCCGGCGGGCGGCGAGGGGGTGGGGCAAGTTCATATCGACCTCGACCATCCGCGGATCGCCGATGCGAGCGAGGGGGTGCGGCTGTTCGACGGCGAAGGGAAGGCGACACCCTATCTGGACGAGATCGCCGAGCGGCTTGGCGACCTTGACGAAGGCTATCGCGAGAGCCGCGCCTTCTACGATGCGCTGCTGGTTTATGACCTGCTCGAACCCTTCAGCCTCGAGGTCACGCTCGACGACGGTTCGGTCCACTCGCTCGTCGGTTTCCACATCATCGACGAGGCGAAGCTGCGCGCGCTCGACGCCGAGGCACTCGGCGCGCTGCACGCGGCGGGGCATCTGATGCCGATGTTCATGGCGCTCGCGTCGCTGTCGCAGCTGTCGGCGCTCGTCGCGCGCAAGAACCGCAGGCTCGGCGGTGGCTGAACAGCCCGGCGCCTTTACCGACCGCCTCGCGCGGGTGCCCGAGCGTGACTGGGATAAGGGGGCGGGGCTCGACGCGTTGCTCGAAGGCGCGCGCGAGCCCTTTGTCCTTCGCGGGCTCGTCGCCGGCTGGCCGCTCGTCGAAGCGGGCAAAGGGTCGGCGCGCGATGCGCGGCGCTATCTGCTGGGTCATGCGCGCGACCGCCCGTTCAAGGTGTCGATCGGCCCGCCGGGGCACGACGGGCGCCTCTTCTACGACGACGAAATGCAAATGAATTTCCGCGTCGGGACGGGCAAGCTCGCCGATATTTTCGCCGGTATCGATACCGCCGAGGAACGCGGCGAGGCGCGCACCGTCTATCTGGCATCGATCGATATTCCGTCGCATTTCGACGGGCTCGACGAAGCGAACGGGGTCGAGCTTGGCGACCGCGATCCTTTGAAGAGCATCTGGATCGGCACGCGGACCAAGATCGCGGCGCACAACGACTTTCCCGACAATCTGGCGTGCTGCGCGGTCGGGCGCCGCCGCTTCACGCTGTTTCCGCCGGGCGCGTTCCGCGACCTTTATCTGGGGCCGATCGACAATACGCCCGCGGGGCGCGTCGTCAGCATGGTCGATTTCGACGCGCCCGACCTCGCGAAGCATCCGCGCTTTGTCGACGCAATGGCCGAGGCGCTGACGGTGGAGCTCGAGCCCGGCGATGCGATCTTCATCCCGTCGATGTGGTGGCACCATGTCGAGGGGCTCGCGGAGTTCAACATCCTCGTCAATTACTGGTGGCGCCGCACCCCCGCCTGGCTCGGCCAGCCGCAGGCTGCGCTCAACCATGCGATCCTCGCGATCCGCGACCTGCCGGCGGAAGACAAGGCGATCTGGCGCGAACAGTTCGACCATTATGTCTTCGAAAACGACACCAGCGTCACCGACCATATCCCCGAAACCGCGCGCAGCATCCTCGCCCCGCTCACGTCCGAGACGGCGGGACGGCTGCGCGCCTTCTTGCTGAGGGCCTTGAGTAAATGAGCGACAGAAAACCGGTTCAGCGCGTCGTAATCGCGGGTGGCGGCACCGCGGGTTGGATGATGGCCGCGGCGATCGCGCGCACGATGGGGCATACGGTCGATCTGACGCTCGTCGAGTCCGAAGCGATCGGGACGATCGGCGTCGGCGAATCGACAATCCCGCCGCTCGTCAATTTCAACCGCATCCTCGGCATAGCCGAAACCGAGTTCATGCGCGCGGCGCAGGCGACCTTCAAGCTCGGCATATTGTTCGATAACTGGAAGCATGACGGCGACAGCTATTTCCACAGCTTCGGCCTCAGCGGGAAGGATCACTGGTCGGCGGGCTTCCAGCATTTCTGGCTCAATGCGCGCGAGCGCGGGCACGAGCAGCCCTATGCCGATTATTGCCTCGAGCTCGTCGCGGGGATGCAGGGCAAGTTCGCCCACCTTCCCGAAGAGCGCATGAACTATGCCTATCATGTCGATGCGACGCTCTATGGCCGCTATCTGCGCAAACTGGCCGAGGCCGACGGCTGCAAACGTGTCGAGGGCAAGATCGCGCGCGTCGAACTCGATGGGGAGAGCGGTGACATCGCGGCGCTGCACCTCGACGGCGAGCGGCGGATCGAGGGTGATATGTTCGTCGACTGCACGGGCTTTCGCGGCCTGCTGATCGACGGGGCGCTGCACGCCGGGTTCGAGGATTGGGGGCACTGGCTGCCCAACGACAGCGCGATCGCGGTGCAGGCGAAGCATCAGGGGCCGCCGATGCCCTATACGCAGGCGATCGCGCACGACGCGGGCTGGCAATGGCGCATCCCGCTGCAGCATCGCATGGGCGCGGGGATCGTCTATTCGAGCGGCTATCTGTCGCGCGACGCCGCCCATGACCGGTTGATGAGCAGCGTCGGCGAGCCGCTGATCGAACCCTTCGATATCAAGTTCCGGGGCGGGGTGCGGCGCAAGCAATGGTTCCGCAACTGCGTCGCGGTGGGCCTCGCCGGCGGCTTCGTCGAGCCGCTCGAGGCGACGACGGTGCATCTGATCCAGCGCGCGGTGCTACGCTTCATCCGGCTGATGCCGAACGGCCGCGTCAGCGAGCGCGACGCGATGGAGTTCAACGACCAGCAGCGGCTCGACATCGAGCAGATCCGCGACTTCGTCGTCCTGCACTATAAAGCGACCAACCGGCGCGACAGCCCCTTCTGGCGCCATGTCGCCGCGATGCCGATCCCCGATTCGCTGCAGCAGAAGATCGAGCTGTTCCGCGAAACCGGCCGCGTCTTCCGCAAGAATGAGGAGCTGTTCGCCGAGAATAGCTGGGTGCAGGTGATGATGGGGCAGGGGATCGAGCCGCAGACCTATCACCCGATCGCCGCCAAGCTGCGCGACGACGAGGTCGAGCGCCTGTTCCAGACGCTGCGCGACAATATCGAGCAGACGGTCGCGACACTGCCCGAGCATCATGCCTATGTCGCGCGCTATTGCGGCGCCGAGGAGCCGAAGGCGGCCTGATGCGCGCCGCGGCGATCCTGATGCTGGCGGCCGCGCCGGCCGCCGCCGCGGCGCAGCAGCCCGCGGACGCCGGATGGCGGCTCGTCTGGTCGGACGAGTTCGACGGCGGCGCGATCGATCGCGGCAAATGGGATTTCGACGTCGATTGCTGGGGCGGCGGCAACGACGAGCGCCAATGCTATACCGACCGGCCGCGCAACGCCGCGGTCAGGGACGGCAGGCTGGTCATCACCGCGCGCAAGGAGGCGATGACCGGGCCCCGCTTTCCGCTCTCGCAGCGCGGCGACCCAGAAAAGGCGGCGGCAGAGGCGACGAAGCCCTTTACCTCCGCGCGGCTCGTGACGCGCGGCAAGGCGGCGTGGACCTATGGCCGGATCGAGGTGCGCGCGAAGCTGCCGCAGGGGCAGGGGACGTGGCCCGCGATCTGGATGCTGCCCGAGACCAATCATTATGGCGGCTGGGCGGCGTCGGGCGAGATCGACATATTGGAGGCGGTGAACCTCGGCGTGCGATGCGACGAATGCGCGGGCGGGGTAGAGAACCGCATCCTCGGCACGCTGCATTTCGGCGGCCAGTGGCCGGGCAACAAGCATAAGGGCGACGAGACCGCGCTCCCGGCGCCGCTCGATGGCTTTCACGTCTTTGGCATCGTCTGGGAAAAGGGGAAGATCGTCTGGACCGTCGACGGCAAGCCCTATGCGACGCGCGTCGCGAGCGAGTGGTCGACGAGCGGATCGAACGATCCTGCGGCGCCGTTCGACCGGCCCTTTCACCTGATCCTCAACCTCGCGGTCGGCGGCGGGCTCGCCGAGGGACGCGGGCTGAAGGGAGTCGACGAAAGCGGATATCCGAAAATTATGGAAATAGATTGGGTTCGCGTCTGGCAATGTGGCGATGATGCCGTTAGCGATTGCCGCACCACGGGGGATCAAGAAGAATAATGGGGCGTCGGCGGCAGTCGGTCACGATCAAGCATGTTGCAGCCGACGCGGGGGTGTCGCTGCAGACGGTGAGCCGCGTCATCAACGACGAGCCCAATGTCCGTCCCGAAATGAAGGAGCGCGTCCAGGCGTCGATCGACAAGCTTGGCTATGTGCCGTCGATCGCGGCGCAGCGGATGAGCGGTTCCAGATCCTATCTCATCCTCGCGATCAACGACCGCGAACGCACGATCGCCGACTGGCAGGGTCGGCAGGGCATCGACTGGGTCGACCAGATGCTGCTCGGCGGAATGCTGAAATGCGCCGAATATGGCTATCGCATGATCTTCGAGCTGGTCGACACGCATAACGACCATGTCGAGCGCGAGCTGCGTGCGGCGATCGCGGCGCTCCAGCCCGACGGCGTGATCCTGACACCGCCGCATTCGGACAATCCGCTGATCGTCGGCCTGCTCGACCAGCAGAAGATTCCGTTCGCGCGCATCGGGTCGCGCGGCGGCTCGGCCGGGATCGCGCTGACGATGGACGACGAGGGGTCGGCGCGGCGCGCGGCGCGCCACCTGATCGACCTCGGGCACCAGCGCATCGGCTTTATCGCGGGGTCGCCCGAATATAGCCTCAGCCGCTGGCGTATCGACGGCTGGATGGGCGAAATGGCGGAGGCCGGGCTGGCGACCGAAGGCCTGCTCGTGGAGGGCGATTTCACCTATGCCTCGGGCGCCGCCGCCGCGCGGCGGCTGCTCGATGGTGCGAGCCCGCCGACCGCGATTATCGCGAGCAGCGACCAGATGGCGCTCGCGACGCTGGAGGTCGCGCGCGAAAGGGGGCTCGACGTGCCCGGGCAGCTTTCGATCGTCAGCTTCGACAATACCCCCGTGGTGCGCTTCACCCAGCCGGCGCTGACCGCGGTCGACCAGCCGGTCGCCGAGACCGCATCGCGCGCGGTCGAGCTGATCATCGCGGCGCAGCGCGGCGCCCCGCGCCCGACCGAGCCGACGCGCGTGCAGGGCGGGCTGGTTCCGCGCGGGTCGACCGCCGCGCCGGCCGCCGTTCATGGCTGACGCCGGCCCGGTTCGCCGCCAGTCTCTCCCGTTCCTGCTTCTCTATGCGCTCGCCGCGGCGGGCGGCGCGATCGCCTATGTGCCGTTCCTGACGATCTGGCTGCCGTCGCGCATGACCGAGCTGGCCGGGCCGGCGGACGTCCAGACGCTAGGCTATGTCACCTTCTTCGGCGCGATCGCCGCGAGTGTCGGCGGAATCCTGTTTGGCTGGCTCAGCGATCGCACGCGCAGCCGCCGCGCGTGGGTGCTCGCCGGGCTGATCCTCAGCATCACCTTGCTGCTCCTCGTTCCGCTGGCGGAGGATGTCTGGACGCTGGTCGGCATCATCATCGCGTGGCAGCTGACGCTCAACATGATGCTCGGGCCGCTCGCCGCCTGGGCGGGCGACTGCGTTCCCGATGCGCAGAAGGGGCTGCTCGGCGGGCTGCTCGCTTTCTCGCCCGCGCTTGGCGCCTGGTCGGGCGCGCTCGTGACCTGGCCGGGGCTGGTGTCGGGCGAGAACCGCCTGATCGTCATCGCGCTGCTCGTCGCGGGCGCGGTGCTTCCCGTGCTGCTGCTCGGCCGGCCGCGTGCCTTTCCCGAACTGACCGCACCCCCGGCGCGCGCTGCCGATGCGCCTCGGCAGCGCCCGAGCGGGCCGGCGGTGCGGATGTGGCTCGCGCGCCTGCTCGTACAGATCGCCGAGGCGGCGCTTTTCGCCTATCTCTATTTCTGGTTCCGGTCGATCGATCCCGATATGCAGGACAATGAAAAGGCGCGTATCTTCGGGGTCGCGCTGACGCTTGCGATCCCGATCGCGCTGGCGAGCGGCCGCTGGGCCGACCGCAACGACCGGCCCTTCCTGCCGCTGGTCGCCAGCGCGGCGGTATCGGCGGCGGGAATGATCGGCATGGCCTTTGCGACCGAGCTCGACACGGCAAAGGCGAGCTATCTTGTGTTCGGCGTCGCGACGACGGTGTTCCTGTCGCTCCATGCCAGCCAGACCTTGCGCATATTGCCGCGTTCGGACCGGCGCGGACGCGACCTCGGCATCTTCAACCTGACCAATACGATGCCGTCGCTGATCATGCCCTGGCTGACCATTTCGCTTGTCCCCGGCTTCGGATTCGATGCGCTTTTCCTGTTGCTTGCGGGGCTCACCGCGATCGCGGTGCTCCTGCTCGCGACGATGCCGCGTCCGCGCTGATCCAGCTTTCAAAACATCCCGAACTGAGTGCTTGATTTCATTCGGTCGCTATGCGACATCAAATCTTGATAACGTTCACATATGAGGGATGGGAGAGACGATGCGCCGACAGGCAATGGTGATCGCGACTGCGCTGCTTCTGACGGGAACCGCAATGGCAGCAACGCAGGACGCAGGTGAGGCCGCGGCCGTCCATCCCGAACTCTGGCCCGCGGCGAAGAGCCCCGCCGCGATCACCGACGCCGCCACCGAGGCGCGCATCGATGCGCTGCTGAAGAAGATGACGATCGAGCAGAAGGTTGGCCAGCTGATTCAGGGCGACATCAGCACGATCACGCCCAAGGATCTCGAAACCTATCCGCTCGGATCGATCCTCGCGGGCGGTAACAGCGGGCCGAACGGCAACGAACGATCGAGCGCGGCCGACTGGGCGAAGCTCGTCGGCGAATTTCGCGCCGTCTCGATGAAACCGCAGGCGAACGGCGTCGCGATCCCGATCATTTTCGGTGTCGATGCGGTCCACGGACATAATAATATCCCGGGCGCGACGCTGTTCCCGCACAATATCGGGCTCGGCGCGGCGCGCGATCCCGAATTGATCCAGCGCATCGGCGCGGTCACCGCGGCCGAAATCGCGGGCAGCGGCATCGAATGGACCTTCGCGCCGACGCTCGCCGTGCCGCAGGATCTGCGCTGGGGCCGCAGCTATGAAGGCTATGCCGCCGACCCACAGCTCGTCGCCGAATATGCGAAAGCGATGGTGCTGGGGCTGCAGGGGCCGCTCTTGGCAGGTAAGACCATCGATGCAAGCCATGTCGCCGCGACCGCCAAGCATTTCCTCGCCGACGGCGGGACGTTCGAGGGCAAGGATCAGGGCGATGCGAAGATCGATGAAAAGGAACTGATCGCGAAGCATGGACAAGGCTATCCCGCCGCGATCGACGCCGGCGCGCTGACCGTGATGGCGAGCTTTTCGAGCTGGCAGGGGATCAAGCACCACGGCAACAAGGGGCTGCTCACCGACGCCCTCAAGAAGAAGATGGGCTTCGAAGGCTTCGTCGTCGGCGACTGGAACGGCCATGGGCAGGTCGCGGGGTGCAGCGTCACCGATTGCGCGCAGTCGATCAACGCCGGGCTCGACATGTTCATGGCGCCCGACAGCTGGAAGGGTCTTTACGAAACGACGCTGAAACAGGCGAAGGACGGCACGATCCCCGCCGCGCGCCTCGACGATGCGGTGCGCCGTATCCTGCGGGTGAAATACAAGCTCGGCCTGTTTCCCGAGGGCCATGTCGACCGCAGCGTCGTGAAGGCGGTCGGCACGCCCGAGCATCTGGCGGTGGCGCGCGAAGCGGTCGCCAAGTCGCTGGTGCTGTTGAAAAACAACGGCAGCGTCCTGCCGGTGAAGCCCGGCGCGCGGGTGCTCGTCACCGGGCCCGGTGCCGACAATATGGCGATGCAGTCGGGTGGCTGGACGATCAGCTGGCAGGGCACCGACGTCGTGCGCTCCGATTTCCCGAACGGGCAGACGATCTGGGAAGCACTGAACAAATCGGTGCGCGATGCGGGCGGGGTCGCCACGCTGTCGGAGGATGGCGTTTTCAAGGAAAAGCCCGACGTCGCGATCGTCGTGTTCGGAGAGGCGCCCTATGCCGAGTTCCAGGGCGACGTCGCGACGCTCGATTATCAGCCGACCGAAGCCAGTGATCTGGCGACGCTCAAGAAGCTGAAGGCCGCGGGTATTCCGGTCGTCGCGCTCTTCCTGTCGGGGCGGCCGATGTTCACCAATCCCGAAATCAACGCCGCCGACGCCTTCGTCGCGGGCTGGTTGCCGGGCTCGCAGGGCGCCGGTGTCGCCGACGTGCTCGTCGCGGGCAAGGACGGCAAGACGGTGCGCAGCTTTACCGGCACCTTGCCTTTTGCCTGGCCCTCCGACGCGCGCTCGCCGGTCGAAAAGCCGCAGTTCGCAGTCGGCTACGGGCTGAAATATGGCGATACGACGACGGTGCCGCAGCTTTCCGAAGAGCTGGGCGTCGACATTTCGGCGGCGCTGAACGTCGAGAATTTCTTCTCGGGTGGCCGCGCGCGGGCGCCGTGGGCACTTTCGATCACCGACGCGGGCGGCAAGCGCCCCGTCGAGTCCGCACCGATCGCGAGCCCCGGCGGCATGCTCGCGGCGCGCTCGGTCGACGTGCGCGCGCAGGAGGACGGCAAGAGCTTCACCTGGACCGGCCCCGCGACGCTCGAATTGACCGGACCCTATGCCGACCTGTCGCGCCAGCTGAACAACAGCTTCGCGCTGCGCGTCGACTGGCGGATCGATGCCGCCGGCAGCGCGCCGGTCAGCCTCGCGCTCGGCGGCAGAGCATTCGACGTTTCGGCGGCGGTCAAGGCGGCGCAGGGACAGGTTTCGACGATCAAGATACCGCTGCGCTGCTTCGCCGATGCGGGGGCCAATTTGCGGCAGGTCGACAATGCGGTGACGGTCAAGGCGGACAAGGGCTTTGCCGCGACGCTGCTGAATACGAATGTCGAGGCGGTCGGCGAGAATCTGCCTTGCCCGCCCGCCGCAAAATGACAAGACCGGGCGCGGGTTAGCCTGAAAAAAAGGTTGGGGAGAGTGAAATGGCACTAGTGCCGAATGTCGCAACGAGTGCGGAACCGAACGCGGCCGGACAGCCGGGCAGGAGCGGTGGCAGCACCCGGGTGGTGCTGATCCTCGCTTTCGCGGTGTTTTTCCTGCTGGGCGGGGTGACGAATATCAACGACCTGCTCGTCGGTAAATTCAAGCCGATGTTCCACCTGACGCATGCCGAGGCGAACCTCGTGCAGATGGCGTTCTTTATCGCTTATGGCGCTTTTTCGATCCCCGCCGGCATCATCATGTCGAAGCTCGGCTATATCCGCACCTTCGTGCTCGGATTCATCATCGTGGCCGCGGCCGCTTTCCTGTTCATCCCGGCTTCGGCGGCGGCGTCCTATCCCGGTTTCCTCGCGGCGCTCTTTTGCATCGGTGCGGGGATCACGGTCCTGCAGGTTGCGATGAATCCGGTGATCACGACGCTGGGACCTGTCGAGACCTCGCACAGCCGGCTGACCTTTGCGCAGGCATTCAATTCGATCGGCGTGTTCCTGATGGTCTATGGCGGCGCGGCCTTCCTGCTCGGCGATGAGCAGCCGATCGACGCCGAGACCTCCACCGAGGCGCAAATTCAGGCCTATCGCGTCGCGGAGGGAGCTTCGATCGGGACCGCCTATATGTGGCTCGGCGTGCTGATGCTGGCGATCGCGGCGGTGTTCTGGATGTATCGTTCGGCGATCGACCACGCCAAGACCGACGCGGTGAAGCTCGAGGGCACCTGGGGCCTCTTGACCCACAACCGCCGCGTCCAGTTCGGCGCGCTGTGCATCTTCGTCTATGTCGGCGCCGAAGTGGCGATCGGTTCGAACCTGATGGCCTATCTCGCCGAGCCGAGCGTGATGGGGCTGGGGCTCCAGGCGGCGGGCAAGCTGGTTGCGATGTACTGGCTGGGCGCGCTGGTCGGCCGGTTGCTCGGCGGCTTCATCCTGCGACTGGCGAAGCCGGGGCGGGTGCTCACGACCTTTGCGGCCGGCGCGATTTCGCTGATCATCCTGTCGGCGGTGACCACGGGAGCGCTGTCGGGCTGGGCGCTGATTCTGGTAGGCTTCTGCAATTCGCTGATGTTCCCGACGATCTTCAGCCTCGCAACCGAGGGATTGGGCGAACGGACGCCGCAGGGATCGGGCATCATGTGCACCGCGATCATCGGCGGCGCGATCGTCCCGTTTCTGTTCGGCACGGTGGCCGATCTTAGCGGCGACATCCGTCTCGCGCTGGCGGTTCCGCTGATCTGCTATGCGATCATTGCGAGTTTCGGGGTGTGGACGACGACGCGTCCGGCGACGACGGCGTAACAACTGCCACGGGCGGCCGGCTCTGGTGCCGACCGCCCGCGGGCTCCCGCCCCCTCGCGGGAATAGGTGTTTCAGGCCGGGTCGGCGATGCGGATGCAGTTCCGGCCCGCGGCCTTGGCCTTGTAGAGCGCCTCGTCCGCGGCCTTGAGCGCGGCGCGCGTGTCGCCATAGCCGAAGACGTCGGCGACGCCGCCCGAGAAAGTGATCTGGCCGAAGGGCTCGTCGGTCTTGCGGTTGATCAGCCGCCGGTCTGCGAGCGCCTCGCGCGCGTCGTCGAGCTTCGCGGCGGCCTCGGTCGGGGTCAGGCCGCGAAACAGCATGACGAATTCCTCGCCGCCGTGGCGCGCGACATGGCAATGATCGTTCGAGATCCGCGCCAGCGTGTCGGCGATCGCCTTGATCACGCGGTCGCCCGCCTCGTGGCCGTGGATGTCGTTGACCTTCTTGAACTCGTCGATGTCGCAAAAGGCGACGCTCAGCGGTTCGACCGCGGCACGCGCTTCCTTGTGGTGGCGATCGAGCAGGACCTCGAAGGCGCGGCGATTGGGCAGGCCGGTCAGATAATCGAGCTCGGCGTCGCGCTTGGCGCGTTCGAGGCTCCGGCGCAGCGCTTTCGCCTCGTCCTCGCTCTTGCGCATGTCATCCTCGGCCTTGCGCGTGCGGTCGAGCATCACTTTCGCGAGGTCGGCGAGGCTGGAAACGATGCGGCCGGTCTTTTCGAGCTGTTCGAGGTCGGTGACATGCTGTTCGAGCTCGGTCCCATAGTCGCTCGTGACGGACCGGGCTTCCTTGGTGTTCGCCTGAAAGGCCTCGATATTGGTTTCGAGCCGCGTCATCAGCCGGTCGAGTTCGACGCGGTCGGGCTGGCCCGCTTCCTGATCATCGAGTTCGTTGAGCCATTTCTGGCTGATACCCTCGGCGGTCTGCGCCTGCGCGACGATCTGGCGGGCGAGCCGCGGGTTGCGCCCCGAAAAGGCGCCGTGCGCGATCAGGAGGTTCGTCGGCGAGACGTCGAGGTCGTTGTCGACGAGGAAGGAGGTGATCGAAGCGGCGAGCTCGTAACGCGCCTCGCGCGCGAGATGGCGCGGGCCGCCGGGGTCGGGGGGCGCAAGGCCTCCATCGGGGGCGCTGCCGCGTGGGTGGCGAAGCCCCAGCCAACCCAGGAGCCGCCCTACCGGCTCGTTCGATGCTGTCGCTTTGGTGGTCATGCGACATTTAACGAGCGTCGCCGAACAGGTTTAAGGCCGACACACCTCGTGGCAGCGGGATTTTCCAACCGAATCGGACCTGTTCCGGCGACGATCCGTGCAATCGGCGCGTCAAAACAGCGGTTTAGCGCGCGAGGTCGCGTGAATGATTGCGCGGGCGGCGCATTTTCTGGCACTTAGCGGGGCGATTTTCGAAGGAGCGAGCTTTGCTGGGCTGGATTTTATTCGCGCGCGACCTCGACCCCGCCTTGCCCGAGGTGCCCGAGATTCTGCGCTTTCAGGAAAGCGCCGCGGCGCGCGGAATCGAGCTCCACGTCCTGAAGCCGCACAATTTCGATATCGTCGCGGCGCCGGTCGACGGCTGGTCGGTCCATTATGAGGGCCATTCGCTCGAACGGCCCGACTTCATCCTGTGCCGGACGGGGGCGGAAACCGACTATTTCACGCTCGCAGTGCTTCGCCACTTCGAGCGTCGCGGCGTGCGGCTCATCAACGGCCCCGAGGCGATCGACCTTGTCGCCGACAAGCTGCACACGATGCAGCGGCTCGCGCGCGCCGGGCTGCCGATCCCCGCGACGATCCTCGGCAAATTCCCGATCGGGGTCGATGTGGTCGAGGAGGAACTGGGTTTTCCGGTGATCGTCAAGACGCTGCGCGGCACCCGCGGGACGGGCGTCCTGAAATGCGAGGATCGCAGCCAGTTCGAAGATCTTGCGGGGCTGCTCGAAAGCGCCGAAGCCAAGGCCGATTTCCTGTTCCAGCATTATGTCCGGTCGAGCCACGGCCGCGATGTGCGCGTGCTCGTGATCGGCGGGCGGGTGATCGCCGCCATGGAGCGGCGCTCGCCTGCGGGTCATTTCAAATCGAACGTCTCGCTGGGCGGTATGGGGGTCGCATACACGCCGACGGGCGAGATGGCCGATCTTGCCGCGCATGCCGCCGACACGCTGGGGCTGGAGGTCGCCGGGATCGACATTTTGTTCGACGACGAAGGGTACCGGATCTGCGAGGCAAACAGCGCGCCGGGGTTTCAGGGGCTCGAGCGCGCGTGCGGGATCGACGTCCCCGATGCGATCTTCGACTGGATCGAGGCGAGTCATGCGGCCGAGGCGCGGCCGATCAGGGGGGTGACCGGCGACGCGCTGATCGACCTCGTCTTCGGCGGCCGGCTCAGCCTGCGCTCGATCGGCGACCGGCTCGACGAGCCGCGCGCCTTTGCGCGCGCGGTCGGCGTCCGGCTCGTTGGCGCGGGGCTGGGGTCGGTCGTCTCGTCGCTGACGCCGGGGCGCCGCGCGACGCCGCACAGCCCCGTCGCACGGCGGCTCGAGGCGTTGCGCGCCGATGCGCGCGGCGTGCCGCTCGGGCTCGATAGCGACATCGATCAGGAGCAGACGCTGCTCACCATACTCGGCGTTTCGATCTGGGCGGCCGTACTGCCATGGCTGGCGGGCGCCGAGCCGGTGTTCGCGGGGGTGCTGTCGCTGATCGCGCTCGGCTTTCCCGGGGCGTTCCTCCTGACGCGCAGGACCGGCAAGGCGGCGCGCCGGCGGAAAGCCGCGCCATGACCGTCTTCGACGGGCTGACGCTCTGGGTGTTGCTGCCCTTCATCGCCGTGGGTTTTGCCGCGCAGCTGATCGACAGCGCGCTCGGCATGGCATTCGGCGTCATCGGGACCGCGCTGCTGCTCGTGCTCGGGCTGCCGCCGGTATCGGCGTCGGCGGCGGTCCATGTCGCGGAAAGCTTCACCGGCGGTGTGTCGGGGCTGAGCCATGCGATGCAGCGCAATGTCGACTGGCGGCTGTTCCGCCGGCTCGTCGTGCCGGGTATCGTCGGCGGGCTGATCGGCGTCTGGCTGCTCACCAACATCGACAACAGCATCGCGCGGCCGGTCGTGCTCACCTATCTGGGGGCGGTCGGCATCTATCTGCTCTGGCGCGGCGTGCGGCGCCCGCAAACCTATCGCAGCCTGAAATTCGTCGAGCCGCTGGGACTCGTAGGCGGGATCGCCGACGGGTCGGGCGGAGGCGGCTGGGGTCCGATCGTCAGCGCGAACCTGCTCGCTCAGGGGGCCGAGCCGCGCATGGTGATCGGCACGGTCAACGCGTCGGAGTTTTTCGTGAGCGTGACGATCGCTGCGGGGTTCATCGGCGCGATGGGCTGGCAGAGCTTCAGCACCGCCGCCATCGGGCTGCTGATCGGCGGGATCATCGCGGCGCCGATCGGCGCCTGGCTGGTCCGCCGCCTTCGCGCCGAGTGGCTCGTCGCTGCCGCCGGCGTGCTGCTCCTTCTCGCGAGCGCCTATGGTTTCCTTTTGCTGATGTTCGCGCCGGTGCCCGCATTCCGGGGCTTCTGACGGTTCAGCTCACGCAGCGCATCGCGAACGCCCAGAACAGAGCCTTTTCCTTATATTCGCTCGCGAGGTCGGCGCTGCCCTGGTGGCCGCTGTCCATGTCGGTCATCAGCATCGCGGGATTGCCGCTCGTCGATTGCCGCCGCACCTCGGCGACCAGCTTCGCCGGCTCCCAATAGGACACGCGATCGTCCTTCAGTCCGGCGGTGCAGAGCAGGGGCGGATAGGGGGCGGCGCGGACATTCTCATAGGGAGAGATCGACGCGATATAGTCATAGGCCTTGGGGTCGGCGAGCGGGTCGCCCCAGTCGGGACGGAACAGCGGGACGAGCGGATGCGCGGCATCGCTCATCGTGTTGAGCATGTCGACGAACGGCACTTCGGCGATCACGCCGCCCCACAGCGTCGGGGCGATATTCATGCTCGCGCCGACCAGCAGCCCGCCGGCCGAGAGGCCATAGGCGACGACCTTGCCCTTCGCCGTATAGCCTTCGGCGGCGAGATATTCGGCGCAGGCGATGAAATCGGTGAAGCTGTTGCGCTTGGTGAATTTGCGGCCGCCGAGGAACCATTGGCGGCCCTTTTCGGACCCGCCGCGGACATGCGCGATCGCATAGCGCCAGCCGCGATCGACGAGCGCGAGTGCGGGGATCGAAAATTCGGGATCGCTCGGGACGCCGTAGGAGCCATAGCCATATTGGAGGAGCGGCGCCTTGCCGTCCCTGGGCGCATCACGGCGCGACAGCAGCGTGACCGGCACCATTTCGCCATCGGGGGCGGGGGCGAACAGGCGCTCGACCTGATAATCGTCGGGGTCGAAGTTTTCGACCTGCTGTTGCCGGACGACCGTCTGTTCGCCGCTCGCGAGGTCGACGCGGATCCAGCGGCGCGGCGATTTGGGCGACTGGTGCGCGATCATCACCGATGCGGCATCATAGCTTTGTTCGAGCGGGAGTTCGACCGCATAGGCGGGATCGTCGAACGCGATCGCCTGTTCCGATCCGTCGGCGCGGAGGATGACGAGGCGGTGCAGGCCCTCGGCGCGTTCGAGGCGCACGAGCGCGCGATCGAAGGGCAGGATCGACAGGATCGGCGTGCCCGCGCGGTGCGGAACGAGCGCGCCTAGTGTGCGGAAATTCTTTGGATCGAGGCGCAGTAGCTGCATGTCGAACGCGTCGCCGAGATCGGTCAGCGCGACGAGGCTGCCGTCCCATTCGTCGATTTCGTAACGCACGCCCACCTTGCGCGGCCAGACCGTGGCGGGCGCGGCGGTTTCGTCGCGCGCGGGCACGAGGCGGACTTCGGCGGTCTCGGGACCGGCGAGCGTCAGCGCGACGAAGCCGTCGGCCGCGGTGCGCTTCACCTGCATGAAGATCGCCGGGTCCTTCTCTTCATAGACGAGGTCGGTGACCTTGCCGTCGACCGAGGTGCGATAGAGCCGCGTCGGCCGGTTGCGCGCGTCGCGCCAGATCCAGAACAGCCAGCGCGATGAGGGCGAAAAGACGAGCCCGCCATAGCCATAGGCGTCCTTGTCGACGATCGTGCGGATCGCGCCGCTGGCGTTGTCGCGGATGCAGATGCGGTGGCGGTCGTTGCCGATCACATCCTCGGCCCAGGCGAACCAGCGGTGGTCGGGGCTCGGCTGGTGGCCGGTGCTGCGGAAATAGGGCTGGCCTTCGGCGCGCTCGCTTTCGTCGACGAGCAGTTCGGCCTCTCCGCCGCCGCGCTGGCGGGTGTAGCGCGCGTGGGTGGCGCCCGGGGGGATCGCCGACGCATAAATCCAGCCGTCTTTTTCGAGCGCGGGCGCCGCTGCGGCATCCGAACCGCGCGCCAGCATCGCGCGCACCAGTTCGGCCTGCTCGGCTTCGGTCGGCTTCAGCACCGCCTCGGCATAGGCGTTTTCGTCGGCGAGCATTTTCGCGACGGCGGGGGGCAGGTTGGTGCGGCTGCGTTCGCCGCTCGCGGGGATGAATTTCATCCAGCTATAGGCGTCGTCGCGCTTGCGGCCCAATTGTTCGATCACGTCCGAAATGCGCGGCGATTGCGGCGGCGCGACCGCGGGCCAGCGTTCGGCCGAAGACTTGGCCCAAACAGCGCGATTTCCAAGCAAGAAGGCCGCCATCGCGGCACCGCTCATAAACGATCTGCGACCAGTATTTCCGATGCTGTGCATGCGACCCTCTTTCGATCGACGGGGATGTTCCGTCCAGTCTATGGCGGCGCCGATGGCTTACTGCGCCGATCAGGCCGCCCGCTCCATCGATCGGGCAAATTGGCTGCAAGCACCCACGAAACCGCGCTTTCCTGCGCTCGTCGGCTGGCCCAATCCGGCTGGATTATGGCCCGACCATCGCCGACACGCCAATTTCGCATGATAGCTTGAGGATCGGATTTTCCTACCAATAGGCAATATCAAAAGGGAGGCAGAAATGGGGTTTGCATCGATCCGGCGGGTCGCCGCGTGCGGTATCTCGGTCCTGGCGCTGGGCCATGCGACAGGGGCGCTGGCACAGGAAACCGACGACAACGAGATCGTCGTCACCGCCGCCAAGCGCGAACAGTCGGTGCGCGACGTCAGCGGATCGGTGAGCGCGGTCAGCGAAGCGACGCTGCAGAAACTCAACGCCCAGAGCCTTTCCGATTATATCACGCGCGTCCCCGGCGTCATATTCAACGACTATCAGCCCGGCGTGTCCGAAGTCGTGATCCGCGGCGTCGCCTCGTCGACCTATCACGAAGCCAATCAGGCGACGACGGGCTATTATCTCAACGAAGTGCCGCTGATCGAGCCGGGCTTCCCGCTCGTCATCCCCGATGTCGACAGCTTCGACGTCAGCCGCGTCGAGGTGCTGCGCGGGCCGCAGGGCACGCTGTTCGGCTCCTCCTCGCTCGGCGGCGCGATCAACTATGTGGTGAACGAGGCCGATCCCGCCCGGTTCGACGTCGGGTTCGAGGGCAATCTCGCGACCACCAAGGGCGCGGGCGAAGCGAGCTATGCGGCCAAGGCGATGGTCAACGTGCCGATCGTCACCGACAAGCTGGCGGTCCGCCTCGTCGCGCTCCAGCGGTACGACGCGGGCTATCTCGACAACACGCTGCTCGGCGAGGACGGCAGCAACGACCTTCGCGTGCGCGGTCTGCGCGGGTCGATCGTATTCACCCCGACCGAGACGACGCGCATCTCGGCGCTGAGCATGTATCAGGAATATGATCTCGACGATCAGACCTATGTGATCTTTGGTCCGCCCAAGACCTTTGAGCGCGCGACCAACGTGGCCGAATATCAGGACACGAGCTTCATGATGCACAGCCTCAGGATCGAGCAGGATCTGGGCTTCGCGACCCTCACGGCAGTCGGCAGCTATACCGAGAAGAAAGCCGATCTGGCGTTCGACAATTCGATCTTCAACGGCAATGATCCGCGCACCGACACCCCCGAACTCGCGAGCAGCAACGGCAAGTCGAAGACCGAATATGGCGAATTGCGGCTCGCGTCGCCCGATAGCGGGCGGTTCCGCTGGCTGCTCGGCGCCAATTACACGCGGCTGCGGTCGAACAACACCGACGGCACCTTTATCGAGGGCATCGCCGATTATATCGACGCGAACCCGGGCGAATTCGACGGCCAGCCGGGCAGCGAGCTTGCCCCCGGCGACCTCGCGACGCGGACGATCAGCAGCAACCGGGTGACCGAAAAGGCGATCTTCGGTGAGGCGTCGTTCGACATTGTCGACGCGCTGACGCTGACCGTCGGCGGCCGCCTGTTCGAATATCGCTCGCGTCCGCGCCTGCAATATCTTCCCAACGCCAATCTGGTCGACCCGTTCGACTTCGCGCCCGCGGCGGACAAGGATTCGGACTTCATCCCGAAAGTCTCGCTGACGTACAAGCCGTCGAACGACTTCATGGTCTATGCGCTTTATTCGGAGGGTTTCCGCATCGGCGGCGTCAACGTCTATTCGGCCGCCGTTCCCGGCCTGCCGCTGACATTCGAAAGCGACACGACGAAGAATTACGAGATCGGGACGCGCTTCGACCTGATCGACCGGACGCTGAGCGTCGACGTCACCGCCTATCATATCGATTGGGGCAACATCCAGGCGCGTCTGTTCACCCCGGTCGACTTCGACGCCTATACGGTGAATGGCGGCGGGGCGGACATCGACGGCGTCGAGATCAGCCTGAACCTGCGGCCGACGCGCAACCTCAGCTTTTCGTCGAACATCGCCTACAACGACGCACGCCTGTCGACGCTGCTGCCCGACAGCTTCGCGCCCGGCGGCGGCTATGCCAAGGGAACGCGGCTGCCGGGCGCGTCCGAATGGACGCTGTCGAACTCGCTCGATCTGAGCTTTGCCGACGCGCCGCTGAAACCGCGCTTCGGCATCGCGCACCGCTATCTGTCGAGCGCGCCCGTCGATTTCGCGGGGACGCTGGAGAAGGGCGATTTCCACCTCGTCGACCTCAACGCGTCGGTGACGGTGAACGACCGGATCGAGCTTGGGCTGTTCGCGAAGAATCTGTTCAACCAATATGGCATATTGAACGCGCCCTTCGCCTTCGCCGGCTCGGTCGCCCGGCCGCGCACGATCGGCGCGACGGTGCGTTTCAGCCTGGATTGACGATAGGAAGGGCCGCCCCGCTGGAAGGGCGGGGCGGTCATTTTTTGGGAGTGACCGGTTCCGGTTGGAAGCGGCCATCATATTTCTCGTCATCCCGGGCTTGACCCGGGACCCGCCTTCCTCCTGCTCAACGTCGAAAAGAAAAGGCAGGCCCCGGGTCAAGCCCGGGGTGACGAATTAGGGGACGTCCGCGTCCCACTCCCAAGCGGGCTTTACGCCTGAAACCCCGAAATGAACGCAGCAACATTCTTGCCGAGGTCGCCGACGGCGTAGCCGCCCTCCATCACGATCAGCGTCGGGACGCCGAGCGCGGCGATGCGGGCCGCGAGTTCGACATAATCCGCGCGTTCGAGCGCGAAGCTCGAGATCGGGTCGCTGCTGTGGGTGTCGGCTCCGAATGACAGTATGAGAAACTTTGCGCCCCATTTCGAGATCGCGGCCAGCGCGGTATCGAGCGCGGGCGCATAGCTTCGCCCGTCAGTGCCGCGGGGCAGGGGGAGGTTGAGCGTGGCGCCTTCGCCAGCGTCTTCGCCGCGCTCGTCGGCATGGCCCCAATAGAAGGGATAGTCGGTACGCGGGTCGGCGTGGATCGAGGCGAAATAGATGTCGGGATCTTCGTAGAAGATGTCCTGCGTTCCGTTGCCGTGGTGATAGTCGATGTCGAGGATCGCGACCGGGCCGAGACCGCGGTTCTGCGCCGCGCGCGCGGCGATCGCGGCGTTATTGAGGTAGCAATAGCCGCCCATATAGTCGCGGCCCGCGTGGTGGCCCGGCGGGCGGCAGAGCGCGAAGGCGTGTGTCTCGCCGCTCGTCGCCAGATGGTCGAGCGCGGTCAGCGCGCCCTGCGCCGACCAATAGGCCGACTGCCATGTTCCCGCCGCGATCGGCGTCCCGGCGTCATAGCTGTAGGCGCCGAGATCGGCATCGATACGCCTGAAACTCAGCGGGCGGCGGCGCCTGATCGGAAAGGTGTAGCCGATCGCATCGCCATTGCGACCTGCCGCGATCCAGTCGCGATGCGCGCGTTCGAGGAAGGCGAGATAATCGGCGTCGTGCACGGCGAGCAGCGGCGCCATGCCGAAGTCGCGCACCGGGCGCCAATCGGTAAGGGCATCGACGATCGAACGCGGGCGCTCGATATTTTCGGCATAGGGCACCCAGTCGCCATTGTGCAGTTCGCGCGACGGCGCATGCGCCATCTGGCGATCGTCGAAGAAGAGCTTCACCTTTTTGCCTGTCCTTCCATCCACGCCGCGAGCGTCCGGTCGCTGTGGCCCGCGACGATCTCGGCAAAGCCCCCTGCGCTTTCGTCCTGCCCGAGCTTGAAGCGGTGCTCGGCCGAGCGGACATGCGCGCGAAAGGCGATGATCTGATCGAGCATCTTTTCATAGCGGGCGCCGAGGCTCGCTGTCGACCAGGCGCCGTCTTCCATCCTCGCGACGAGCCGCTCGATCGCGTCCTTCGTTTCGTCCTCGACAAACTCGATTTCGACCGTGAAACGCAGCACGGCATAATTCCAAGTCGGCGCCCAGTCGGGCTTCGACAGCAAGGTCGTCGGGACATAGGCTTCGGGGCCGGTGAAGAGGACGAGCCCGCGCGGGTCGGCACGGAAATCGGCGACGAGCGGATTGCGCCGCCCGCAATGGCCGAACAGCGCCGTCACTGAGCCGTTCGCGCCGGTCTCGGCGAGCAGCGGCAGCGGGCTCGCGTGAAAGTCGCGCGAGACGAGCCAGGCGAGCGGATAGTCGCTGATGAGCTGGCTGACGTCGGCGGCATCGCGTGGTTCGTAGGGAGCGGTCATGCCTTCAGCGTATCACGGATCCACGCCGCCTGCTCGTCGAGCGCGCGGCTCGCGAGCGGTGCGATCGAAACGGCTTCGAGGAAGCTGTGCGTCGCGCCCTGGTAGGTGACGGCGCGGGTCGGGACGCCGGCTTCTTCGAGCTTTCGGGCGAAGGCGTCGTTGCAATCGGCCAATATGTCGCATTCGGCGATGGCGAGGAAGGCGGGCGGGAGCCCGGTCAGGTCGGCGCGCAGCGGCGCGACGAGCGGATCGGCGAGCTGTTCGGAGCCGTCGATATAGGCGGCCCAGAAGGCATCCATCTCGTCTGCCTCGAGTGAATAATCGCCCGCGCCGAAGCGCGCATAACTCGGCGTGCGTTCGGGGGCGAAGGCGCCATAGTTGAGCAGCATCGCGGCGGGCAGCGGGCGGCCGCGCTGGCGCTGCAGCAGGCAGGTGGCGACCGAGAGGTTGGCGCCCGCGGAATCACCGCCGATGAGCACCCGCTGCGAATCGAGGTTCAGCGCGTCGGCCTGCGCCGCGATCCAGTCGAGCGCGGCGGCGCATTCCTCAAGCGCGACGGGAAATTTGCTTTCGGGCGAGAGGCTGTAGTCGATGCCGATCACTGCGATCCCGGCGCGCGCGGCATATTCGCGCATCAGCCGGTCGTGCGTGTCGATGCTGAACAACATCCAGCCGCCGCCGTGGATATAGAGCATCACTGGCAGCTTTTCGTCCGCGACCGGGCGGTGGAGGCGCAGGCGGACGCCGCCCATGTCCATTTCACGCGTCTCCGCCATTATCGGGCCACCCTCCCGCCACGGACGGCGCACGCGTTCGGCGACCGCGCGGCGCACCGCCATGCCTGCGCCGACGGGAGCGGCATGTTCGGCATAGGCGGCGTTGATCGCATCGACGAAGCGGCGGATATCGGGGTCGGCCATGTCGTCCTGCACGGCGCTCAAGCCCTTTGACATATTTGATAATCCTTTGCGGAAACTGTCCTTGATCGCCTGATAGCCGCTGCGCCGCCCCATCTATCGCCCGAACGGGCCAATCACCGCAGCGGACAGGCCAGCGGAGCCATCACCGCTGGCCAGCGACGCGCATGGCCTATATTGATCACTTGTCCAAGACTCGCGAGGATCGGGCCATGAAGCATAGTGTCGATATTCTGACGACCGACCGTCCGGTGATGGCGCTGCAGGATGAATATCCCGCGGGCTTCATCGACCCGATGCACAGCCACGACCATATCCAGATTCTCTACGCCTCGGCGGGCGTGATGTCGGTGCGCACGCCCGAGACGAGCTTCGTGATCCCGCCGCAGCGCGCGGTGTGGCTTCCGGCCGGAACCCGGCACGAGGTCGCGTGCCGCGGCCCGGTCTCGCTGCGCACGCTCTATCTGCCCTGCGCGGGGCATGAGCATGAGCGGCAATGCCGCGTGTTCGAAGTGTCGACCCTCGTCAAATCGCTGATCCTTGAGGTCGTCGATTTTCCCGCGCTTTACGACATCGACGGGCGCGAGGGACGGATCATCGCGCTGCTGCTCGACGAGATCGGCCGGATGCCCAACGCGCCCTATCAGGTGTCGATGCCGTCGAACCCGCGTCTGCTGCGCGTCTGCAACGCGATCATCGCCGACCCTTCGGACCCGCGCGACATCGACGACTGGGCGGCGCTCGCGGCGATGGGGCGGCGCACCTTCACGCGCAGTTTCAAACAGGAAACGGGAATGGGGCTCGCCGTCTGGCGGCAGCAGGTGCGGTTGATGGAGGCGCTGTCGCTGCTCGCCGCCGGCGCGTCGATCACGCAGGTTACCTATGACGTCGGCTATGACAGCCCCAGCGGTTTCGCCGCGATGTTCCGCCGTGCCTTCGGCGTCCCGCCGAGCCAGTATCTGAAGCACTGAGGATGGGCTGGCAGTGTTCTAAACATCGCGAAGGTTCCTGTGTCCCCGCGAAGGCGGGGACCCATCATCGGCCAGCTCGAAATAGCACCGATCGGAGATGGGCTCCCGCCTTCGCGGGAGCACACAGCTTATTCAGTTAAAGATAAATCATGCGCTAGCCGACGCGGGTCCATATCTTGGTGCGGCAGAAAAAGGCGATGCAGCCCTTGAGTTCGAGCTTGCCGCCCGGAAGCAGTTTGAGCCGGCCGTTCGCGGCGCCGTCGCCCGATTCAGGATCGTAGACGGGACCGCCCTTCCACTCGGTCGGGCCGCCAGTGAAGCCGTTCAGGACGACAAGGCCCTTGAGCTTGCGGTTACGCAATTGGGGGTCCGAATTGCGCACGTCGCGAAGGTCCGGGTTGGCGCGCAGGCGTTTGGCGTCGACGACCTTGCCGCACAGCGCCTTGCCACAGCGATAGATTTCGACGCGTCCGCCTTCGCTGCCCGTCGCCCAGACGCCGGTGATGTCGGCGGCGGCGGCGGGCGTCGCGAAAGCCGTGGCGGCGAGAAGAAGCAGGCCCCGCTTCATGCCGCCAACTCCCTGGCCTTGCCGGCTTCGAGCAGGCGGAGCGCCTCTTCGAGCAATGGCCGGTCGTCGAGCTCCCAAGGATGGAACCCCGGCTTCATATAGGTGAAGACGCCGCGCAGCAGCGCGCGCATCAGCCCGTCGCGGCCATAGAGCCATGCCAGAAGGGTTTTCCACGTTGCCCAATTATTGCGGCCGTCCTGTGCGAGCAGGTCGGCGGTGTTGCGAAAGATGACATAGTGAAAGCGCATCGTGGTCACGCACATCACCGTGCTGCGCTTGAGCCAGCGGCGAAGCGGGGTCATCGTCCGCGCGGCGTGGAGATAGGTGTCGAAGGCGACGGCCTTGTGCTCGATTTCCTCGATCGCGTGCCAGCGCCACAGCTGCCGCGCCTCCTCGGCCGCACCGCCAAGATGCGCCGGGTTGGCGAGCGCGTCATGCGCGAGCGTCGCGGTGAAATGTTCGAGCGCGCAGGTCGCGGCGAGCTGCTGGATCGGCGAGCGGCGCTTGACCCAGGCGATCGTCCGGCGTGCGCGATCCTCGGCCGATGCGATGTCGAAGCCCACATCTTCGGCCTGGCGGTTGAACACGACATGTTCGCGGCTGTGCATCGATTCCTGATAGAGGAAATCGTCGATCTGGCCGCGCAGCGGCTGCGGCGTGCCCTCGCGATAATGACGCACCGACGTCATGAAGAATTTCTCGCCGACCGGGAAGGTCGATGAGAGCGCGTTGAAAAAGGCGGTGCGGCCGGGATCGCCGCTGTGCCACCAGCGCGGCGGTGGGTTTTCGCGACCGAATTTGAGGTCGCGCTTTTCGATCCGGATGTCGTCGGGAGTGCGGAGGGGAATGGCCATCGTGCAACCTTTCTGCGATCAAAGTTACATTAACATCAATGTATATATCATGTGTTTTCCGAAACGGCAAGCAGGACGATGAGGGTGACAATCGGCCGCTTTCGGGTAAGGCTTTTGGGCGAAGGCCGTCGCGGGGCGCGGGGCCGCAAGGAAATAGTGCATGTACAAGCAAGCGCGGCCGCATCAGAAACGGCGCAAGCGTTCGGGGGCCGAGGTTCGCGAAGAAGGACTGGCGGCGGCGCGCGGCCTGCTCCTCGATCGCGGGCCCGCCGCGGTGACGCTCGCCAATGTGGGGCAGGCGATCGGCATGTCGCACGCCAACGTGCTCCACCATTTCGGATCGGCGGCGGGGCTGCAGTCGGCGCTGATGGGATCGATGGTGCGCGACCTGACCGACGCGCTCGGCAATGTCGTCGACCTGATGAAGACCGATGCAGCCGCGCCGCGCGCGGTGGCCGATCGCGTGTTCGACGCGTTCGACAAGGGCGGCGCGGGCCCGCTCGCGGCGTGGATCATCCTGTCGGGCGATGTCGAACATCTCGAACCCGTGCGCGCCGCGGTGCGCGCGCTGGTCGAGGCGATCGTCGGCCAGTCGACCGACGAAGCCGCGCCCGACCGCGTGCGCGCGGCGGTGCTGATGATGGCGGTGACCGCGTTTGGCGACGCCGTCATCGGCCCGCATGTGCGCGCGATGCTCGACCAGCCCGACGACGCGATGCGCGACCTGATCGCACGCATCCTACCGCTGTTCCTGATTCCGACGGGAATCCCGCCAGCGGCGCCCTGACTGGCGCTACTCGCTTCCCGACAGGAGGATCTGGTCGTCGGTCGCCGAGACCCGGCGCGCGATGCCGTTCAATTCCATCGCCTTCACAAAGGCGTCGACATCGCCCGCCTGGAACACGCCGACGACCTGTTTCTCGGGGATCTTGCCGTCCTTGAAGACCAGCTTTCGCGGCGAATAGCGGTTCATTTCGGCAACCGCTTCGGACAAGGGGTCGCGCATGAAGATAAGGCGCCCCTCGGTCCAGCTCGTTTCCTTCGCGACGTCGACCCGGCTGAGCGTCCAATTATGGTCGGCGCCGATGACAAGCTGGCCGCCGGGCGCCATGTCGGTGCCGCTGCCCGACCCGGATCCGGTTTCTTCGACCCGCACTTTCCCTTCGGCCAGCGTGACGACCATATTGCCATGCTCGAAGCTGACTTCGAAGGCGGTGCCGATGGCGCGCACGCTCTTGCCGCCGGCGTTTACCGTGAAGGGGCGCGACGGATCATGCGCCACGCGGAAGAAGGCGCGCCCGGCGATCAGGTCGACGCGGCGCTCGCGCGGGGTTTCGCGCAGCCGCATTTCGGTTTCGGCATCGAGCGTCACGACCGAGCCTTCGGGAAGGGTGACGGTCGTCGTCTGGCCGACGCCGGTGCGGAACTGCTGGGCCTGTGTCGTGTCGAAGCCCGGGAACGCGTTGAAATAGGCGGACCAGCCCACGGCGAAGACCAGCAGCAGCGACGCCGCAAGCGCCAGATGTCGGCGCCAGCCCGATCGCCGGTTTTCTACATCGCCATCAACCGCGGGCGGCGACAGCATTTCGGGTTCCTGCGCGATCGTTCCAGCAATCAGCCAAGCGCGTTCGACCAGCCGATAGGCGTCGCGATGCGCGTCGGACTGATCGAGCCACTCGAGGAAGTGCAGTTCGTCGTCGACCGTCATGTCGCCCGAGCGTTCGAGGTTGAACCATTGTACCGCCTTTGCGCGAAGCGCGGCGCGAGCGAAGGCGTCGTTGCCGCTCACAGGTCGGGCTCCATCTCTTCGACAATGCGCACGAGGGCGCGGTGCATCAGTTCTTTGACCGCCTCCTTGGAAATGCCCATTCGCTGGGCGATGGCCTGATAGGTCAGATTTTCGAACCGGTGATATTGAAAGGCCTCGCGTGCGCGCGGCGGAAGATTCTGGATCGCCTCGAGCACGCGGCGATATTCCTGTTGCCCGATGACGATGCGCTCGGGCGACCGTTGCTCGGCGATTTCGATGCCGTCTTCGAACTCGTCGTGCAAAAGGCTCGCGCGCGCCTTTTGCCGGCGGTGACGACTGATCAGCGCGTTGCGCGCGGCGGCGAACAGATAGCGTTCGACATTGTCGATCGGCGCGCTGAGCTGCGCCGATTGCAGGCGCAGGAAAACCTCCTGCACCAGATCGTCGACGTCGGCATCGTCGGCGCGGCGGCGGAAATAGCGGCGCAAGCCCGGGCCATAGGCCGTCATCCATGCGGTAAGATCCCGGTCCTGATGCGGGACGGCCATCGTCAATAATGACCCTGATAAAACAGGCATTGCGAGATGCTCCCAACCCTACGCGTCATCCCGGCATCATTCCCAAAACGGTCATTGCGGCTCCACTCTGTGCTGGAGTTAACAGGATAGACGCGGGAAATTCGCAAGAGGGGGGATAAAAAATGCCCCGGCCGACAAATTTTCCTAACGGCTCGTTCACCGGCGTAGATATTAACATCGTTGAAAATATTATTCGACCGATCCCCCCATGTCTGAAAATGGGGCGTCTATCCGAATGGCGTCGCATCGAACGCCGGAACAGCGGGACATGAATCCCGCAACACAGGGTGAGGGAGAGGGAACATGCGGGTTCGTGCATGCAATTTGCGCAAATTTCTGTTGAGTGGTGCGGCGATCGGCTGCCTGGCGTTCTCGGGCAATGCGGCGCTGGCGCGCGAACATGTCACGAGTTACAGCATTCCGGCGCAGTCGCTCGACCGGGCGCTGCGCGACTTCGGCGTGCAAAGCGGCGCGACGATTCTCGTCGACGCGGCGATCGTCAACGGCAAGCGGACGGCGGGGCACAGCAAGCGTTCCGACCCCGAAACGGCGCTGCGCGCGCTGCTGCTCGGCACCGGCCTCGGCTATCGCCGCGACGGCGATGTCTTTGTGGTGACGCGGGAGGGAAACGTAACGCCGCTCGCCGCCGGCGGTGAGATCGAGGACCCCGCGGAGATCGTCGTTACGGCGCAGAAGCGCGAGGAAAAGATCAGCGACGTGCCGATCGCGATTAGCGCCTTCACGCCCAAAGGGCTCGACGACCGCAAGGTTGAAAGCGGCGCCGAACTGGTCCGCGCGGTTCCCAACGTCAATTTTTCGAAGGGCAACTTCAGCGGCTATGACTTTACGATCCGCGGCATCGGAACGAAGGCGATTTCGGCCTCGAGCGATCCCGCGGTCGCGGTCAGCTTCAACAACACGCCGCTCATTCGCAACCGCCTGTTCGAAGCCGAGTTCTTCGACCTCGAGCGCGTCGAGGTGCTACGCGGCCCGCAAGGAACGCTCTATGGCCGGAACGCTACGGGCGGCGTGGTCAATGTCATTCCGGCGATGCCCAGCGACGAGTTTGAGGGTATGGCGAAGGGCGAGGTCGGAAACTTTGCGACGCGCCGGCTGAGCGGGATGATCAACGTTCCGCTGACCGACACGTTGGCGGTCCGCGCCGCGGGCGCGATGACCAAGCGCGACGGTTTCGATTACAATACCTTCACCCAGCAGCGCGTCAACGACCGCGACCTGTGGTCGACACGCGTGTCGGCGCAGTGGGAACCGACCGACAATCTGAAGGCCAGCTTCATCTGGCAGCATTTTGAGGAGGACGACCAGCGTTCGCGCACCGGCAAGCAGCTTTGCACGCGTGACGACGGGCCCGCGATGCTGGGAACTACCGTCGTCCCCGATCATCTGCGCGCGAAGCTGAGCCAGGGCTGCAAGCCGGGATCGCTTTACAGCGACGCGGCTTTCGGCGCGCCGAATGCGTCGAGCTTTGCATTTGTGTACACGGCGAAACAGATCGGGGTCGGATTCGTGCCCGATCCGGTATTCGGGCTCGCTACCGTGCCGTTGATCGATCGGGACCTCGATCCCTATGCCGGTGTCCGGCAATCACGTAACCTGCGTGAGATTTCGACCAGCTATGATCCGGTATTCCGGGCCAAGAATGATGTATTTCAGCTCAATCTCGAGGCGGGGGTGGGCGACTTGAAATTGATCTCGCAGACGGCCTATTCGCGCGACCGCTATTATTCGTCTCAGGATTACAATCGCTTCGTCTCGGTACCGATTTTCAACGATTCGGCCGATCCAAGTCTGGTCGATATTCTGGGGCGACCGAACAATATTCCAGGCCCGACGCCGGGCGGTATCTATACCGATCCGCAACTCGGCCCGTCGGACCGGATGCTGGCGGTCGATGTCAGCCAGTCGCGCAACACGCAGTGGACGCAGGAATTGCGGCTGCAATCGGATTTTTCAGGGCCGTTCAATTTCAGCGTCGGCGCCAATGCGCTGAATTTCAAGTCGCAGGACGATTATTACGTCTTCAGCAACCTGTTCAGCGTTCTTGCCGAATATTTCTACAACCGCGAAGACGCGCCGGGTGAATTCGGGACCGGCACGCGCAATTGCGACCCGGGCCAGGAATTTCGCGAGTGCGTCTATGTGGACCCGAACCCGATCGGCCAGATCAACGGCGAAGGGCATAATTATTTCCGCAGCAAGAATGTCGTGCAGACCCGATCATGGGCGCTGTTCGGCGAGGCCTATTGGAACGTATCGGACGATGTGAAGATCACCGCCGGCGCGCGCTATACCAACGACAAGAAGACTTCGACGCCGATTCCGAGCCAGCTTTTGCTCGGGGCGCAGAATTTCGGCAACGACAGCGGGGCATCGAGCGGCGGACGCGTCAGCATCGGTTATCCGGCGCTGCCGCCGATCGACCAGCAGTGGGACGCCTTCACCGGGCGGCTGGTGGTCGACTGGAAACCCGAAACCTCCTTCTCCGACGACACATTGGTCTATGCGTCCTTCTCGCACGGGTACAAGGGCGGCGGTTCGAACCCGCCGCGCGTCGATATCGACCCCAAGGTGATCCAGTATCAACCGCTCGCCGAGACGTTCAAACCCGAATATGTCAACGCTTTCGAAATCGGTACGAAGAACAGCTTCGCCGGCGGCAGGATGACGCTCAACGCCACCGCCTTTTTCTACGACTATACCGATTATCAGGTGTCGCAGATCGTCGATCGCATCTCGCTCAACGAGAATTTCGATGCGCAGAGCTGGGGACTGGAACTCGAGGCGGCATGGCAGCCGTCGCGCAATTTCCGGATCGACTCCAACTTCGGTTATCTTCGCACGCGGATCGGCAAGGGCGCACAATCGATCGACGTGATGGACCGGACGCAGGGGAATGAGGATTGGGTGGTCCTGCGCCCGCAACTCGGTGTCCCGTCCAATTGTATTGCGCCCAGGGACAAGGTCGAGGCGATCCTGAATTCCTTCTTCGCCGGGCCCAATGGGCTCGGAGACTTCATGCTGTCCGCCATGTGCGCGGGATCGGCGCGTTACGGCAGTTTCAACCCGAATGTCGAGACCAACCTTCGCTACGATCAGTTCTTGGGTTTCACTTACGATCCGCTGACCGATGCGCCCAACGGCGGGCGCGGTTTCTATGCCGATCTGGAAGGGAATGAGCTGCCCAATTCGCCGCGCTTCACCTTCAATATCGGCGCGCAATATACCTTCTTCATCGACGACTGGAATTTGACGTTCCGCGGCGATTATTACCGTCAGGCGAAAAGCTATGCCCGCGTGTACAACACCGAATATGACCGGCTGCGCGCATGGGACAATGCCAATCTGGCGGTAACGCTGGAACGCCCGGAATCGCAATTCGCGATGCAGCTTTATGTCAAGAACCTGTTCAACGACACGCCGATAACCAACACCTTCACGAACAGCGACGACACCGGACTCAGCGCGAATATCTTCACGCTCGACCCGCGCATCATCGGCTTCAGTGTGACCAAGCGTTTCTGATCGGCACGACGCAAGGTCCTCCCTCGGGCGCGTTTTCGAACGCGCCCTTTTTTTTGTCCCCCGTCCCCGCCAGGGTGAACAGCAAAGCGGGCGTCTGCTTTTTTTGTCGGGCGAATGGCAGATACGCATCCCGTGCGAGAAAGGGGGAGCGGTTGCGCTCGCCCTGCAACCCTACAGCGGCAACGGATTTGCAAATATGTACCTATTCAATGGGGAAAAGGCAGGTGTCACGCCGAATGATCATTCGCCGGGCGTCGATATTTGCAAATATTTTTGCCCTTCTATCCCCCCGACGGACACCCCGGTGCGTCATAAGTATCGGGAAGGAAATTCCCTTCTCGTCAAAACAGAATAGGAGAGGATAGACATGAAGTATTTTGCGAAAGCTTCACTTAGCTCCCTTGTTGCGTTGAGTTTGCTTCCGGCCACGGCGCAAGCGGCAACCTATTCCCCTACCGGGTCCGGCAGCGTGGTGCCCACCACCGTCCAGGTGAAGAAGGGCATCATCCTGAACTGCGTGCTTAACGCAAACATCGTTTCGGACGGCACCATTCAGACCAACGTCGGGCCCTCCATTCCCCTGCCCAATGGCACGAGGATCACCAGCCTGACGATTCCTCCCGGCGATCCGCTGTGTTCGCTCGTCTCCTTCGCCGGCCTTCCTTATAAGGTCCAGGCGAACAGCGCCACCGAGGTGGAATTCATCGATGTGCGGGTGACTGGTGTCACCGGCAATTGCCGCGGAAACCTGAAGGCCGATCTGGTCGGCGGTGTCCTCAAGTTCACCCACACCAAGAGCACGATCCCGTCGGATCCGCCCGGTGGTTCGAGCTGCAGCATCCAAGGCAATGTGCCGACGAATCCGACAGCTTCGTTCAGCTACCCCTGATCAGCCGTTGGCGTATACAGCCGACGCCTGCCTGCCCGTTGGGGCAGGCAGGATTGGGGTAACCCCTCCCTCCTCCCCACGGTACGCCGGCAGCTGAGAACGATGAAGACCGGAAGGGCTGCCTTCCGGTCTTCATCGGCTTGTGGAAGGATCGTTGGCTGCGGGGAGATCGCTTTGACGTGCAATAGCGAGTGACGGTTTATGAAGGCGGGGACGGAAAGGGCATTCGCCTGCGCGGCGGCAGCGCTCCTGCCTTCGATGGGCGCTGTCGCTCACGCCCAAATTCCGGCCGGGGCCCCCTCGACTCCATCGCTTTCCGACGCCGATGAGATTGTGGTGACCGCGCGGTGGGGCGAGGCGCTGGTTGAGTCCGAAACTGAACTGGGCGAAGCGGATATCGATGCCTATGGCGCTGGCTCGATCGGCGAACTAATCGCGCTTGTTGCGCCGTTGACCGGGCGGGTCGACGAGCAGCCAGTCATCCTTATCAACGGCGAACGTGCCGACGGTGCGATGGGGATCACCGGCTTCCCGCCCGAGGCACTGGCACGGCTTGCCATCTTGCGGTCGGAAGCCGCCGCACGATATGGCTATCCCCCGGGCAAACCCGTATTGAACCTGGTCCTCAAGCAGAATTTTGCGTCGTGGCAGGCCGAGGGGGGGCTGGCTATGGCGACAGCGGGCGGACGGGAAAATGGGCGATTGTCGCTCGGGCGCTTCGTGATCGACGGCAAAATGCGCTGGAACGCGCAAGCAGGCGTCTCGCACGATAGCGCGTTGCTCAAGAGCGAGCGCAGAAACGATCCGGACGGCGCTTATCATACTCTGTTACCGGCATCGGACAGCATAACGCTCAACCTCGGTCTGTCGCGACCGCTGGGCCGATTCACAGGCACGCTCAGCATCGATGCCGCCCAGCGTAGTGGCCGCCAGTTGCTCGGGCGCGTGCCCGCAGACGCCGCGGGCCGCGATCGTGCGCTGCGTGGCGATCAGGATTCCACCAGCCTCGGACTGTCGGCCATGATCGCTGGCCCCTTGGGGGACTGGTACGCGAATTTCACCACACGCTATGCTCGCGAATGGTCCACGAACACCCTCGAAAGCGCGGTTCCCGGATCGGAAATCCAGGAAGATCGGTCGCGTTCGCGCAGCGAAATCCTGTCGGGACAATTCAATCTCAGCGGGATGATACTGACGCTGCCCGCAGGTGCGGTAAGATCGAATATCTCGCTCGGCGCAACGCGAAACTGGTCTGAAAGCCGGTTTTCCGCCGACGAAGACGTCTCGCCCGGCGACGCTGAATTCCAGCGCAAGCAACTTGATGCGCGAGTTTCGTTTTCCGTGCCGATTTTCTCATCGGCCTCCGACGGGTTCTCGACGCTCGGCGATTTGTCGTTCGATATCGCCGGCGGCGTGAGCGAGGCCTCGGGCTCGCCGCTGCAAAAGCGGTTCGATTTCGGAATGAACTGGACGCCTTTTCCGCTTCTTCAGCTCTACGCCACCGCAGGCTTCGCCCAGCTGATACCGAGCGCCGATCAGCTGGGCGGCCCCTATGTCGAGGAGGTGAGGCGCATCTATGATTACCGGCGGCAGGAGATCGCCGAGCCGCTATGGATCACTGGTGGCAATCCCGACTTGGGCCGCGGGCGGCTGCGCAGCTATTCGCTGCGTGCCAGCCTGACTCCCTTCGCCGATCCGCAAATCACCCTCTCAACCCAATATCAACGCCAATCCGCTACCGGCGGCGCCGGACTATTCCCGACGCTGACCCCCGCGGTCGAGGCTGCGTTTCCGGAGCGGGTCGTTCGCGATGCGGCGGGGCGGCTCGTCTCGGTCGATGCGCGCCCAATCCGCATCGCGCGCGACATCAACGAACGGCTCGACAGCGGCCTGGTGGTCTCCTTTTCCACGGGCGGGAAAAATGGCGCGGAAGGAGCGGGGCCCTTCGTGGCCAGCCCGTGGCAGATAACGCTGTCGGTCAACCATGGCTGGTCATTGCGCAGCGAGTTGCTGGCGCGTCCGGGCGTCCCGGCGATCGACCGGCTGCGCGGCGATACGGCGCAATCGCGCCATAGCCTGGGGTTCCAGCTGGTTGCGGGGCGTGCCGGGGCCGGGTTGACGCTGGACGGGAATTGGCAAAGCCCCTTTCGCCTCCGCACCTCCGCCGCGTCGGACGGCCGGCAGGACTATCGCCACCGCGCGGTGACGAGGCTGAACTTGCGCCTGTTCGCCGAGCCAGAGCGCCTGCTGCGAATGGAAGAGAAGCCCGCATGGCTTTCGGATCTCAACATTTCGCTCGATATCCAGAACCTGTTCAACAGCTATCGGCGCGTCGTGCTGGGCGATGGGAGCGTCCCCGCGGGGTATCGGCGTTACGACGCCGACCCGTTGGGGCGCACGATCCAGCTGTCGGTCCGCAAGCGGTTTTGATGGTCAATTGGCGCGGTCGCGGCCCTCGGTCGTGCGCGCCCATTCGGCGAGATCGCCGTGGCGCTTGATCGTCTTGAGGCACACCACCGTCTTCAAACGCTGGACGCCGGGCAGTTTCGACAAATTGTGACGAAGCAGCTCGTCGAGATGATCGGCCGAGCGCGCGAAGATCTTGAGCAGATAGTCGCTTTCGCCCGCGGTCGTGTGGCACTCGACGACGGCAGGATGCGCGAGCACCGCGGCTTCGAATTCGATATGCGCGTCGAAACGGATCTGCACCTCGACGAAACTCTGCACCGCGAGGCCGATCGCGAGCGGGTCGAGCCGCGCCGCATAGCCTTCGATCACGCCGCTTTCCTCGAGGTTTTTCACGCGCGACCAGCAGGGCGATTTCGAAAGGCCGACCTGTTCGCCGAGGTCGGCATAGGATTGCCTGCCATCACTCTCAAGCGCGGCGACGATCTTCCAGTCGAGCTTGTCCATGCGTTCCGTCCTTGAATCGGCTTTTGTTCAGAATGACGGTTGGAAGCTAACATGGGGGAACATATTCCTTCAAATGAGAAATAGCGCAGAACGAATGTCGATTTTTCACGCCGCTTCGCCGCCAAATCCGCACAATGTTCGCCCGCGTGCAGGCTAGTCTGGCGGCCGAAGGTTTGGAGAGAGACCGATGGCCGCGACGCATATTTTCGACGCACCGCCCGAAGGCGTCGCGGCCGATTGGACGATGCCGCAAAACTGGCGTGCCTTCACCGGCGGGCAGCACGAGACTTGGCGCGCCCTTTTCGAACGGCAGTCGGCGGCGCTCGATGGTTATGCGTGTCGGTCCTTCCTGGGTGGGCTCGACATCCTCCACAAGCTGACGCCCGGCGTTCCCGATTTTGCCGAACTCAACGTGCTGCTGAAGCCGGTATCGGGGTGGGAAGTCGTCGCGGTGCCCGGCTGGATCCCGAACGAGCCTTTTTTCGAGCATCTCGCGCACCGGCGCTTTCCCGCCGCCAATTTCCTCCGCCCGCCCGAGCAGATCGCCTACAGCGAAGAGCCCGACATGTTTCACGACATATTCGGGCATGTGCCGATGCTGACCGACCCGGCCTTTTCGGACTTCCTCGTGGCCTATGGGCAGGCGGGGTTGCGCGCCGAAAAGCTGGGCGCGTCGGATTTTCTCGGGCGCTTGTGGCTTTATACCGTCGAGTTCGGGCTCGTCGTCGAGGATGGCGAGCTTCGCGCCTTTGGCGGCGGGCTGATGTCGAGCCTTGCCGAGACGGTATCGGCGCTGACCGCGCCCGAACCGCGGCGGATCTGGCTCGATATCGAGCGCGTGATGCGGACCAAATATCATTTCGATCAACTTCAGCAGGCCTATTTCGTCGTCGCGGGGTTCGAGGAATTGCTGCGCGCGACCGAGGAAACCGACTTCGCGAGCATCTACCGCAAGATTGCCGACGAGCCGGCGCTCGAACCGGGGGATGCCTGCCCGGGCGATGTCGCCTATGAAGGACGCCTGCCGGCCGCGCCGGCAAGCGGAGAGGCATCGCAATGATCAGGCAGACGAGCGACGGCGGCACCGACATTTTCGAGACCGAGATCGACGGCGAGACGATCCAGTGGGACAATGGCCTCACCTATGCGCGGCACCTGCAGACCGCGCAATTGCTCTCGGCGCAGGTGCCGGTGTCGGACAAGCCCGACGAGATGCTGTTCATCATCATGCACCAGACGATGGAGCTGTGGCTCAAGCTCGTGCTGCATGAAGGCCGGATCGTCTATGACGCGATCAAGGGCGACCGGCTCGCAATCGCGGGCAAGGGGCTCGATCGGATCGCGACGATCCAGCGCCATATGATCCACAGCTGGGAAGTGCTCGCGACGCTGACTCCGCATGATTTCCTGACCTTTCGCGGCTTCTTGCGCCGCGCCTCGGGCTTTCAGTCGCAGCAATATCGCGAACTCGAATATCTGCTCGGCAACAAGCGCGAGGATATGATGATCGTCCACAAGGACGATGTGGAGGGCACAGCGCGGCTGCGGGCAACGTTCGAGGCGCCGTCGCTGTATGACGAGCTGCTGCGGTTGCTGGCGCGGCGGGGATTTTCCATTCCTGCCGATCGTCTGGAGCGTGACTGGACGAAGCCTTACGAGGCGTCCGAAGCGGTCGAAAAGGCGTGGCTCGCGATCTACACCGACCCCGAGCGGCATTGGGATCTCTACACGCTCGCCGAGAAGATCACCGCGCTCGAATATTATTTCCAGGAATGGCGCTTCAAGCACATGAAGACCGTTGCGCGCGTGATCGGACACAAGCCGGGGACCGGCGGCTCGTCGGGGGTCAATTATCTGGTCAAGGCGCTGAGTCTCAGCTTTTTCCCCGAACTTTGGTCGATGCGTACCGAAATGACCGCGCCGCGCCAAGGTGGAGATTATGGGGGCGGCGACTATGCCGAGGGGAAGGGCGCATGAGCCGGATCTGGGACATTTCGCAGCCGCTGCACGCCGCGGTCCCGGTGTGGCCCGGCGAGCCGGCCTTCGCGCTCCACAGCCATGCGGTGATCGGCGACGGCTGCCCGGTCAATGTCGGCGGCATGTTCACGCCGCTGCATGCGGGCACGCATGGCGATGCGCCGCTACACTATGCCAATGATGGGGTGTCGTCGGCCGACAGCGACCTCGGTCCCTATATCGGTCCGTGCGTGCTGCTCGACGTCCGCCACGCGCGCGGGCGGGTCGAGATTGCCGATGTGGACTGGACTGCGATCGAGGACGCCGAGCGTGTTCTGTTGCGGACCTATGAGCAGTTTCCACACGAGCAATGGGATTCGGACTTCACAGCCATTGCTAGCGACGTGATCGCGCGGCTCGGGTCTATGGGCGTGCGCCTGATTGGCACCGACGCCGCCTCGCTCGATCCCGAACAGTCGAAGACGCTCGACGCGCACCAGGCGGTGAAGGCCGCCGACATGCGGATCCTGGAAGGGCTGGTGCTCGATGACGTCCCGCCCGGCCGCTACGAACTCGTCGCGCTGCCGCTGCGGATTGTCGGCGCCGATGCCAGCCCCGTGCGCGCCATTCTGAGGGAAATCGCATGACCGACACGATGTTCGCCACCGATGTGTCGGCGCTCGACGCCGCCGACCCGCTCGCGCCTTTTCGCGACCGTTTCCACCTGCGCGAAGGGCTGATCTATCTTGACGGCAATTCGCTCGGCGCGCTGCCCAAGGCGACGGGCGAGCGGCTTGCTGAAGTCGTCGGTGGCGAGTGGGGCGAGGGGCTGATCACTTCGTGGCTGGGCGCCGAATGGTCGACCGCGCCGCGCCGGATCGGCGACAAGATCGGCCGGCTGATCGGCGCGAATGCGGGCGAGATCGTCGCGACAGATTCGACTTCGGTGAATATTTTCAAGGCACTGACGGCCGCACTTTCGTTACGGCGCGAACGGACCGTGATCCTCTCGGAGGCGACGAATTTCCCGACCGACGTCTATATGATGCAGGGGATCGAGGCCTTTTCGGGCGGGAGGGTGAAGGCGGTGACCGTGGCGCCGGATGATGTCGTCGAGGCGCTGAACGACGATGTCGCGGTTCTGCTCTTGACGCAGGTCCACTACAAGTCGGGCCGTGTGCGCGACATGGCGGCAGTCACGCGGGCGGCGCACGAAGCCGGGGCGCTCGTTGTCTGGGATCTGAGCCACAGCGCGGGCGCGATCCCGGTCGACCTCAATGGCGCGAACGCCGACTTCGCGATCGGCTGCGGCTATAAATTCCTCAACGGCGGCCCCGGCGCGCCCGCCTATCTCTTCGCCGCAGCGCGGCACCATGCCGCCACGCCGGTGCTGTCGGGCTGGTTCGGCCACGCGCGGCCCTTCGACTTCGAGGAGGATTACGACCCCGCCGCGGGGATCGAACGTTTTCAGTGCGGCACGCCGCCAGTGCTGGGCCTGTCGGCGCTCGAAGTCGGCGTCGACCTGATCCTCGAAGCCGACATGGCCGAAATTCGCCGCAAGTCGCTCGCGCTCGGCGATCTGTTCATCGAGCTTATGCAGCCGCTGTGCGACGCTTACGGCTTCGAACTGGTGAGCACACAGGGCCATGCCGAGCGGGGCAGCCAGGTCGCCTATGCGCACCCGCAGGGTTACCAGATCGTGCAGGCGCTCAAGGAGTTCGACGTCATCGCGGACTTCCGCGCGCCCGACATTTTGCGCTTTGGGCTGACGCCGCTGTACCTGCGCTATCAGGACATCGTCGAAACCGCCCGCCGCCTTGAAAAGGTCTGCGCAACGCGCGCATGGGACAAGCCGCAATATCACCAGCGGGCGGCGGTGACATGAGCGACGTGTCGGAGCCCTCTCTGCCCAAGTCGCGCGTTGCCGCGATACAGGCCGCGCCGGTCTTCCTCGACACGGCGCGCACTATCGACAAGGCGTGCGCGCTGATCGCCGAGGCGGCGGGAAACGGCGCTGAGCTTGTCGCCTTTCCCGAGGTGTTCGTTTCCGCCTATCCCTATTGGAACTGGCTGATGACGCCGATCGAGGGTGCCGAGTGGCACGAGCGATTGTATCGCGCATCGGTGCTGGTCGATGGCCCGGAGGTCGCAGCGCTCTGCGCTGCCGCACGCGATCATGGCTGCACCGTCGTGATCGGGATCAACGAGCGCGATCCGGTCAGCGTCGGCACGCTCTACAATAGCAACCTGATCATCGGCGCCGACGGCGGTCTGCTCGGGCGGCACCGCAAGCTGGTGCCGACCTGGGCCGAGAAGCTGACCTGGGCGGGCGGCGACGGCAGCTCGATCTGTGTCTACGACACGCCCGTCGGGCCGCTCGGCACGCTCGCGTGCGGCGAGAATACGAACACGCTCGCGCGCTTCGCCTTGCTGTCGCAGGGCGAGCTCGTCCACGTCGCCAACTATATCGCGCTGCCCGTCGCGCCCGCATCTTACAATATGGCCGAGGCGATCAAGATCCGCGCGACCGCGCACAGCTTCGAGGGCAAGGTCTTCACCATCGTCGCCTGCTCGGCTGTGAGCGAGGAGATCATCGCGGCGATGTCGCAAGATCGCCCGGCGAACCGCGAGCTGCTGTCGCGGCCGAACAGCGCCTTTTCGGGCGTCATCGACCCGCACGGCAATCTGGTCGGCGAAGCGCTGATCGACGTCGAAGGCATCGCCTATGCCGATATCGACCTTGGCGACTGCATCCGCCCCAAGCTGATGCACGACATCATCGGCGGCTATAACCGCTTCGACATCTTCAACCTGACGGTCGACCGGACTCCGCGCGCGTCGGCGCTGTTCGTCGACGAGCAGCCGCCCATCGATCCCGACGAGGAGAGGCCGTTATGACCGGCAACACGATCATCGATCCGCGCGACGATGTGCTCGGGCGGTCGCGCGTGACCGATACGCCCGAACTCGAAGCCTTTTATCAGGAGCTTGCAGCGCGCAATGCCGGCGCTTTCTGGAAACGCGCGAATGCCATCGAGCCGTGGGAGCCCGAGACGCGCTATCGCCCGACGCTCTGGCGCTACGCCGAGATGCGCGACATGTGCCTGCGCGCGCTCGACTTGGTGAAGCCCGAGGAAGCGGGGCGCCGCGTCGTGACCCTGCTCAACGACAGCGACGCGGGGCGCGAGAATGTCGCGGTGTGCGGCTGGCTGTTCAGCGGCATGCAGGCGATGCGCCCCGGCGAGATCACCCCCGCGCACAAGCACACCGCCTCGGCGCACCGCTTCATCATGGAGGGGAGGGGCGCCTATACCGTCGTCGACGGGCACCACATCACCTTGGGCGCGAACGACTATGTGCTGACGCCGAACGGCGCCTGGCACGATCATGGCGTCGTCGCCGAGGGCGAAGTCTCGATCTGGCAGGATGGGCTCGACATCCCGCTGATGAACAGCCTCGAGACCAATTTCTACGCGGTTTACGACCGGCCGGCGCAGACCGCGGCGTTTCCGGTCGACGACCTGCCGCTGAGCTACGGCGGTGCGGCGCTGCGGCCCGAGGGCGTGCCGGCGTGGGAGAAGCCCTATTCGCCGGTGATGGTCTATCGCTGGGAGACGGTGCGCGACGCGCTGTGGAACCTTGCCAAGGTCTCGGACGGCACGCCCTTCGACGGGCATATGCTACGCTATTCGAACCCGCTCACCGGCGGCTGGGCGCTCCAGACGATGGGCGCGCATATGCAGATGCTTAAAGGCGGTTTCCGCGGCAAGGCGCACCGCCATACGGGCAATGTCGTCTATAATGTCGCGGGCGGCCGCGGCTATTCGATCATCGGCGGCGAGCGCTTCGACTGGCAAACGCACGACATTTTCTGCGTGCCCGCGTGGATGTGGCACGAGCATGTCAATCTCGACGCGTCCGAAGAGGCGTTTCTCTTCTCGTTCAACGACTTCCCCGTGATGGAGGCGCTCGGCGTCCGGATCGAGGAAGCCTATTCCGACCATGGCGGTCACCAGCCCGCCTGACCAGACAGGATAGTTTATGCGTTTCGTCACCTATCGCACGGTCGAGACCGAACCCCGGCTCGGCCTTCTCCACGACGCACTTGTGATCGACGTCGAATATTTCGGCAATGCGGTCGGGCAGGATTTGCCGTCGACGATGCTCGATTTCATCGACCTGGGGCCGATCGGTCTGCGCTTCCTGCGCGAAGCGATCGACAGCGCGACGACCGCCGATCTGATCGGCACCTCGCTGCCCGAAGGGAATGTCACCCTGCTCGCGCCGATCCCGCGGCCGCGCAAGAATATCTTCGGTATCGGTCTTAACTATACCGAGCATGTTGCTGAATCGGCGCGTAGTCTAGACACGTCGAACGAATTGCCGCAGCAACCGGTAATCTTCTCGAAACCGCCGACCGCGGTCGTCTCGTGGAACGACCCGATCCGCCACAATGCGAAGGTGACGCAGCAGCTCGACTGGGAAACCGAACTCGCGGTGGTGATCGGCAGCACCGCGCGCGGTGTCGCCGAGGGCGACGCGCTGAACCATGTGTTCGGCTATACCGTCATCAACGACGTGTCGGCGCGCGATTGCCGCCGCGCGGGGCAGTGGATCGTGTCGAAGGGGCAGGACAGCTTCGCGCCGATGGGGCCGTGCATCGTCACCGCCGACGAAATCGGCGATCCGCACAATCTCAATATCCTGACCCATGTGAACGGGGTGGAGAAGCAGAACAGCAATACGCGCTTCATGCTATTCAATATCAATCAGTTGATCGCCGACATTTCGAGCGTGATGACGCTCGAACCCGGCGACATCATCGCGACCGGTACTCCCGCGGGAGTCGGCGCGGGCCGCGACCCCCAAGAGTTCATGTGGCCCGGCGATGTGGTCGAATGCACCGTCGAGGGCATCGGCACGCTCCGCAACCCGATCGTCGCGGTCTGAGGGCGTGATGACGCGACCCATCCGCATCGGGCAGATCGTGCCCAGCTCGAACGTCACGATGGAAACCGAAATCCCGGCGCTGCTCCGCGCCCGCGAAGGCGTGGCGCCCGAACGTTTCACCTTCCACTCGTCGCGAATGCGGATGAAGAAGGTGACGAAGGAAGAACTCGCGGCAATGGACGCGGACTCGGACCGCTGCGCGCTCGAACTGTCCGACGCCGCGGTCGATGTGCTCGGCTATGCTTGCCTCGTCGCGATCATGAGCATGGGCGAGGGCTATCATCGTGTGTCGGAGGCGCGGCTGCACCGGCGCACGGTCGAGAACGGCCGCGCCGCGCCGGTCGTCACCAGCGCCGGCGCTTTGATCGAGGGTCTGAAGGCGCTGCGGGCGAAGCGGATCGCACTGGTCGCGCCGTATATGAAGCCGCTGACCGAGATGGTCGTCGGCTATATCGAGCAGGAGGGCATAAACGTCGCCGACTGGCTCGCGCTCGAAATCCCAGACAATCTGGAGGTCGCGGCGCAGGATCCGGCGAAGCTGCTCGATCATTACAAACGGCTCGACCTGACCGGCATCGACGCGCTCGTCCTGTCGGCCTGCGTCCAGATGCCTTCGCTGCCCTCGGTGCAGCGGATCGAGGATGCGACGGGGCTGCCGGTCGTTTCCGCCGCCATCTGCACCACGCACCAGATGCTTTCGCGTCTCGGCTTGTCGACCGGGATTCCGGGCGCCGGCGCCTTGCTGTCGGGTCGCTATTGAGAGGCAGACCGGCAGGCATTCGCGGCCACCGCCTCCCGGGGCTTAATCCCAGCTTCGCTGCACCGTAAATTGTGTAAAATACTAACTATTCGCGGGCGGCGAGCGCAGGTTCGCGCGTCTGCATTTTGATCGATGGCGTTAACTATGATCCGCAATATTATTGAATTTTCATATAAATCCCAGTAAGTGATTGCGCGATTTTGCGTATTTTTGCAGTATTGGCAGGGGCTTGGGCTTCTATCTGACGCTGCTTCGACAAGGTGGACAAGATGAACCAACGTCGCTTCTCGGATTCGATAGAGGAGCAGGACGTCGCCGCCAGCAGCGATCGCCGCGAAGGCGATCGCTATCGCACGGTCTGGCGGATCGCCAAGGTGATGCGCAACGGCGACGCGGGCTTGTGGCGCGTCCGCAATATTTCCGATCGCGGCATGATGCTCGCGGCCGACGTTCCGATCGCCGTCGGCGAAAAGCTGGAGATCGCGCTCTCCGATACGGTGGCGATCCGCGGCGAAGTGGTTTGGTCCGATGCGGGGCGATGCGGCGTTTCCTTTGATCAAGAGGTCGACGTCGCCGACGTGCTCAAGCAATTGGCGGCCGAGCAGCGCGCCACGGGCTATCGCCAGCCGCGCCTGCCCGTGCACACGAAGGCCGAAGCGGTGACCGATGAGGGCGCGGCGACGCATATCGAACTGGTCGATCTGTCGCAGCACGGCGCGGGCTTCGTCCACGACGGCCATTTCGAAGTCGGCAAGGAATTCAACCTCATACTCGCGGGCGGGGTCAAGCGCCGCGCCATCGTGCGCTGGTCGCGCGGCGGACGCGGTGGCCTCTGGCTGACCCAGCCGCTCGACCGTGCCGACCTGGAAAGCATCCGCCGCTTCGAGAGTTGAGCCTCAGGCCGCTCCGCGAACGATCTTTGCCCAGGGGTTGAGATCGGGCTCGGCGATCTTGACCAGCCTGTTGCGGTCGCGGTGGAGGAAGGGCTCGTCGCGGCCTTTCACCATCAATGTCGTGTCGGACACATAGTTCCACGATCCGTCGTCGTGGAAATCGATCGTCAGTTGATAGGCGTCGGTGCGAAAGGCGAGTTCGAGGAAACTCGTCGAGCAGATGCCATATTCGGTTTGCCCTCGCTCCGCCTTGACCACGAGTTGCTTTGCATCGGGTTCGGCATGGCCCGCGGCGATCGCGATCTGACCGCGCGGAATCGCCAGCGTCTGGAGGATCAGGCCGGTCGACGCCTCGTAAAGCCAGTATCCGACCTGGTCGTGAAAGGCGATCTCCTCCTCGCGCGTGTTGACGTGGAGGTGATAGCGCAGCCCGTAGAATAGCTGCGGCCCGTTCGCCTGCGGATCGATCGGCTGCAATTCGATCCGTTCATAATATTCGCGGGTTTCGGGGCCATCGGCCTTGGGATTGATGTCGACCCCGCGCTGGCCTTCCCAGATACCCGCAAGCCGGCGGAGCGGGCCCAGATTGGCGAGCGTCTCGGGATCGACATCCTCGGGCTCGGTGAAGATATCTTCGGGTAGTTCCATCGCTTGCCCCTCGCTGGCGATCAGATGTCCTCGACGAGCCGTCCGTAAAGTTGCGGACGGCGGTCGCGAAAAAAGCCCATGCCGGCGCGGTGTTTCGCCGCGCGGTCGAGGTCGATCGTCTCGACGAGCACGCCGGTTTCGCTCGCCCCGAACGCCTGCGCCATGTCGCCCCATTCGTCGGTGATGAAGCTGTGGCCGTAGAAGTTCGCGTCGCCCTCGGCCCCGATGCGGTTCGCGGCAATCACCGGCATGCAGTTCGACACGCTATGCCCTTGCATCGCGCGGCGCCACATGCGGCTGGTGTCGAGGTCGGCGTCATAGGGTTCGGATCCGATCGCGGTCGGATAGAAGAGCAGTTCGGCGCCCATCAGCGCCATCGCGCGCGCGCATTCGGGATACCATTGGTCCCAGCACACGCCGACGCCGATGCGCGTCCCGAAGACGTCCCAGACCTTGAAGCCGGTGTTGCCGGGGCGGAAATAATATTTCTCTTCATACCCCGGGCCGTCGGGGATGTGGCTCTTGCGATAGGTCCCCATGATCGCCCCGTCGGGACCGATCATCGCGAGCGTGTTGTAATAATGCGGCCCGTCCTTTTCGAAATAGCTCGTCGGGATCGCGACCTTCAGCTTCGCGGCGAGCGCCTGCATGGCGACGACGCTCGGATGCTCGGCCGTCGGCCGCGCATTGGCGAAGAGCTCCTCTTCCTCGACCTGGCAGAAATAGGGACCCTCGAAGAGCTCGGGCGGCAGGATGATCTGTGCACCCTTGGCCGTCGCTTCCTCGACGAGCGCGGTGACGGCGTCGATATTCGGTTTGACGGGGCCGGGCAGGGGAAGCTGCAGCGCGGCGACGGTGATGGTGCGGGTCATGGCTTCTTGGGCTCGGCTGTTGTTGCGGAGGACTCGATTACCCACCTTATGGACTGTTCGCGATAGAATGGCTTCGATATCCCGCTTCCGTCCCGTGGCGGATTGAAGCGACCTTTTTCCATTATGAGCTTGCAGGCGTCGGCGTCCAGTTCGGGATGGGCTGACTGGATTACCTCGCACGATTTAATAAGCCCGTCGGTTCCGACAAGGAATTTCACTCTCGTGACAGCCTCTCGACGCTCCGCCTGTACGCCGACCGGAGATTTCGGGGGCGTCGCTTGCGCGGTGGCGGGCACCGCTGCGAAAGCCGCCGAGAGCGAAGTTATGGCCGCGATCAAATAACGCGATTTTCCGGTCATTGCGGCACCTGCTGGCTCGAGCAATGGAAGCTGCCGCCGCCGACGATGATCCCGCGCGCGGGCACGCCGATCGCGCGCCGGTCGGGAAAGAGCGTGGCGAGGGTGTCGACCGCGGCCTGATCATTCGGAACGCCATAGGTCGGGACGACCACGACGCTGTTGCCGATATAGAAGTTCATATAGCTCGCCGCCGCGATTTCGCCGCCGATCTCGACCCGGCCGGGCGAGGGGAGGTCGACGATCTCGACCCCGCCGAACGCAGCGATGCGCGCGCGGGCATCGGCGTAGATGGCGGCGTTGGGATCGTCCTCGCTCGCCGCGACGGGCAGCGCGAGGCGGCCTTCGCCAACGAAGCGCGCGAGATTGTCGACATGGCCGTCGGTATGATCGCCGACGAGGCCATTGCCGAGCCACAGCAGCCGGTCGATGCCGAGCGACTGGTGCAGCCGCACCGCGATATCTTCGCGCGTCAGCGACGGATTGCGGTTGAGGTTGAGTAGGCATTCCTCGGTGGTGACGCAAAGACCGCTACCGTCGACGTCGATGCCGCCGCCTTCGAGCACCCAGTCCTGATCGTCGACGGGCAACCCGCTTGTCCGCGCGAGCGCGGCGCCGATTTCCTGGTCGCCCGGCATGACGAATTTCTCGCCCCACCAGTTGAACCGGAAATTGCGCGCCCGCCGCGCGACGCCGGTTCCCGCGATGATCGGCCCCGTGTCGCGCAACCAGATGTCGCCGAGCGGCTGGACGAGGATTTTGACGCCCGGAGCGACAAGCGCGGCGGCGATGTCGGCCTGCCGCGCATCGTTGACGACCAGCCGCACCTCTTCGCCGCGGCCGCCGTCATGGACGGCGTTGGCAAAGGCGGCGACATCGCGCCGCCCTTCATCGATCGCGCCCGCCCACTCCTCGGCGAGGTGGGGGAAGCCGATCCACACGGCATCGTGCGGCGCCCATTCGGCAGGCATTTTTAGCGTCATGGGCGCGCACTTCTGCCGCTTATTTGCCGGCGCGCGACTTGTCGCGGGCGGCGCGGAATTCGTCGCCCTCGACCCAGTTCGGCCACGCGTCGGTCATCGCCAGCATGCGGCCCGCGGCATAATAGAGGCGCAGGTCCGACATCATACCGTCCCAGTTGGTGATCGCCTCATATTCGTCGCCCGGCGCGTGATAGCGGTTCTTTTCATAGTCTTCGGCGGCTTTCTTGCCGGCGTCGACCCCGCCTTCGACCAGATCGTCGCCGCTGCCGAAATTGAACATCGGCACGCCGAGCTTCGCGAAGCTGAAATGGTCCGAACGGTAATAAAAGCCCTTTTCGGGGGTCGGTTCGGCCTTGACGGTGCGGTCCGCCATCTTGGCGAGCTTTTCGACATAGGCGTCGAGTTCGGACTTGCCGGCACCGACGACGACGATGTCCTTCGCCGGGCCGCTGGCGTTGAGTGCGTCCATATTCACGCCGCCGACCGTCTGCGCGAGCGGGAAGATCGGGTTTTCGGCATAATATTTCGAGCCGAGCAGGCCCGATTCCTCGGCGGTCACGGCGAGGAAGACGATGCTGCGGTCGGGCGCGCCGGCCTTGTTGAAGGCCTGCGCCAGCGTCACGAGGCCCGCGATGCCGCTCGCATTGTCGACCGCGCCGTTGCAGATGTCGTCGCCGTCGACCGGCGTGCAGCGGCCGAGGTGATCCCAGTGGCCGGTGTAGAGGACATATTCGTCGGGGCGCTTGGCGCCCGGCAGAACGCCGATGACGTTGCGCGACATCTTCTTCGAAATCTCGTTATCGAAGCTGAAATTCGCCTTCACGCCGGTCAGCGCGACGGGCTTGAAACCCTTCTTTTTGGCGGCTTCGCGCAGCGCGTCGAAATCCTGTCCCGCGCTCGCGAACAATTCCTTCGCCTTGGGAAGCTGGATCCAGCCGTTGGCGACGGTCTGGTCGGCGCCGCCGTTCTTGCTGTCGGCCAGATATTGCGTGCCGGTGTTGCTCGATTCGACGACGTTCCAGCCATAGGCTGCGGGTTCGGTGTCGTGGACGATCAGTACCGCGGCGGCGCCCTGCCGCGCGGCTTCCTCATATTTGTACGACCAGCGGCCGTAATAGGTCATCGCGCGGCCGTTGAATTCGCCCTTGGCTTCCTTGGTCTGCCAGTCGGGGTCGTTGACGAGGACGACGACGGTCTTCCCCTTCACATCGAGCCCGGCATAATCGTTCCAGCCCTTTTCGGGGGCGTTGATGCCGTAACCGACGAAGACGACGTCGCTGTCCTTGACCGCGGTCTTCGGCTGCACGCGATAGCTGAACGCGACATAATCCTTCGCATATTGCGCGGTGACCGGCGTTTTGCCGCCGGTGAAGCTCAGCGGCGTCGCATTTTTCGCGGTGATCTCGACCAGCGGCACATCCTGCGTCCACTTGCCATTGTTCCCGGGCTTCAGCCCCGCTTCCTCATATTTCTTGATGATATAGGCGACGGTCTTTTCCTCGCCCGCGGTGCCCGGCGCGCGGCCCTCATAGGCGTCCGACGACAATTCCTTGGTCACTTCCTGAAGCGTCGCGAGCGACAGTTCGGGGATTTCGACATCGGGAATGGCGTCTGCGGAAGTGGCCGTTTTGTCCGACGCGTTGCACGCGGCAACGGTCAGGAGAACCGCAAGGGCTGCGGTCGATCGGGGGAAGCGAAGCATGGAAATTCCTCGGTTTTTCGTATTCGACCGCGGGCTTGTGCCAGCCCCGTGCCGGGGGCGCAAGCGCCGCTTGTGGCACTTTCGGCGCTTGGAAAAGCGAATGCGGGCTTTTAGGGAAGCAAAAGGGGACCGGATAACAGGGGGATGGATATGCGGGGGCGCTGGCTATATTTGCTGGGTTTGGGGATTGCTGCGGGGGCAGCGCAGGCGCAGGAGAATGATCTGGAGCGCCGCTTCGGCACGCTCGATGGCGTCACACAGGTCAGCCTGTCGCCCGATGGGCAACGCCTCGCTTTCTTGGCGCCGAACAAGGGGCTGGCGAACGATCTGTTCGTCGTCGATATTGCCGACGGGGCTTCTCCACGCCGTATCGTGCGGGCGAGCGGCGATCCCGAAATACTGCAATGGTGCAGATGGGCGACCGACGCGCGCCTCGTCTGTCAGATCGGCGGCCGGGAAAAGGTGGGCGAGTTCATCTATGGCTTTTCGTCCTTGCTGGGTGTCGATGCGGCGGGCGGCAACGTCAAGTCGTTGAGCGTCCGGCGAGGCGAGAATGCGCTGGGGATCGATTTTCGCGGCGGCAGCGTTATCGACTGGCAGCCCGGTCCACCCGACAGCGTGTTGATGATGCGCAGCCATGTTCCCGAGGCGAACCGCCGGATGGCTTCGCTGATCGCCAAGGACGAGGAGGGGATGGGGGTCGACCTGGTCAATGTCGTCGAAGGGTCGGTGAAAATCGTCGAGAAACCTAGGCGCGACACCATCGAATATATAACCGACGGCAAAGGCAAGGTGCGCATCATGGGCACCCAGCCGATGGAAGGGCGGACCGACAACCTTAGCCGCATCGTGCGCTACCTCTACAAACCCGCGGATGGGGGTGACTGGCGGCAATTGTCGTCGCTCGACACCCTGTCGCGTGAGGGATTCGAGCCGTGGACGGTCGATGCCGCGACCGATCGCGCGATCGGCTTCGGCAAGATCGACGGGCGCCTCGCCGTCATGGCGGTGAAGCTCGACGGGACGGGGAAGGGGGAAACGCTCTATCGCCATCCCGAAGTCGATGTCGACGGGCTGGTGCGCGTAGGCCGCGACCAGCGTGTCGTGGGCGCGACCTATGCCACCGACCGCCGCCAGATGGTAACGACCGACCCCAAGGTCGCGGCGATGGCGAACTCGCTGTCCCGCGCCCTCGGTGGACGCCAAGTCTATTTCATCGATGCGTCGGCCGATGAATCGCAGTGGCTGCTGTGGGCCGGGTCGGACGTCGATCCGGGGCGCTATTATCGGTATACGCCGGCGGCGAAGCGGCTTCGCCCGCTCCTTGAGGATCGGCCCCTGCTGTCGGCATTGACGCTCTCGCCGGTCAAGGCGATCCGCTATCCCGCGGCCGACGGCACGATGATCCCCGGTTATCTCACGCTTCCGCCGGGGCGGAGCGATGCCAAGGGCCTTCCGGCGATCGTGATGCCGCATGGCGGGCCGTCTTCGCGCGACGAATGGGGATTCGACTGGCTCGCGCAATATTTCGCCCAAGCGGGTTTTGCGGTCGTGCAGCCCAATTATCGCGGCTCGTCGGGCTATGGCGATCAATGGTATCAGAACAACGGTTTCCAGTCGTGGAAGGTCGCGATCGGCGACGTGAACGACGCGGGCCGCTGGATATTGGCGCAAGGGGCCGATCCCGCCAAATTGTCGATCGTCGGTTGGTCCTATGGCGGCTATGCCGCGTTGCAGTCGGGCGTCGTCGCGCCCGACCTGTTCCGCGCCATCGTCGCGATCGCGCCGGTGACCGACCTCCGCAGGCTGAAGACCGAAAGTGCCCGCTATACGAGCGGCGCGATCATTCGCGATTTTATCGGTTCGGGTCCGCATATCCGTGAGGGATCGCCGGCGCAAAATGCCGACCGCATCGCGGCGCCGGTGCTGATGTTCCACGGCACGCTGGACCAGAATGTCGATATCGATCAGGCGCGGATCATGCGCGGGGCGCTGACCTCTGCAGGAAAGAAGGTCGAGCTGGTCGAATATCCCGGCCTCGCGCATAGCCTGAGCGACAGCGAGACGCGCGCCGCGATGCTGGCGCAGATTACCGGGTTTCTGCCGCACTAAACGAAAAAGGGGCGGTCCGTTCCCGGACCGCCCCAGCAATTTCGCAATCGAACCGGATCAGCGCGAATAGAATTCGACGACGAGGTTCGGTTCCATCTTCACCGGATAGGGCACTTCGTCGAGCGTCGGAACGCGGACGAAGGTTGCCTTGGTGCCGTCGATGGCGAGATATTCGGGCAGGTCGCGCTCGGGCAGGCTCTGCGCTTCGGCGACCAGCGCCATTTCCTGCGCCTTCTTGCCGAGGGTGACTTCGTCGCCCGGCTTCACGAGGCGGCTCGCGATGTTGCACTTCACGCCATTCACATAGACGTGGCCGTGGCTGACGAGCTGGCGGGCCGAGAAGATCGTCGGGGTGAACTTCGAACGATAGACGACCGCGTCGAGGCGGCGTTCGAGCAGGCCGATCAGGTTCTGGCCGGTGTCGCCCTTCATGCGCGACGCTTCGAAATAATTCTTCTTGAACTGCTTTTCGGTGATGTCGCCGTAATAGCCCTTCAGCTTCTGCTTCGCGCGAAGCTGGATGCCGAAGTCCGACATCTTGCCCTTGCGGCGCTGGCCGTGCTGGCCGGGGCCATATTCGCGGCGGTTGACCGGGCTCTTCGGGCGACCCCAGATGTTTTCGCCCATCCGGCGGTCGAGTTTATACTTGGCGCTCTGGCGCTTCGACATTGTCGTCTCCAATATGCTGTGTGCCGAAGGATTTCGGCTCGTTCCCGGGTCGCACCATATGGAAGATTTCCATATGCGACCGCCGCTTCACCGGGGTGCGGGGTCCATTGCGAAGGCGCGCGGTTAGACGGGGAGGGCGGCAAAGTCAAGCATCAAGCCCGCCGCTCGACAGCGGCGAAAAAGCCGCTAAAGGCAGCGCGCATGACGTCCGCCAAACTTCCCGAACAATGCGAAACGATGACCGAGGTCCGTACCGGGGTCGATCAGGTCGACCGCGAGCTGGTCGCGCTGCTCGTCCGCCGTTTCGGCTATATGGATGCCGCCGCGCGCATCAAGACCGACCGCGGCACCGTTCGCGACGAAGCGCGCAAGGCCGAGGTGCTCGACAATGTCGCGCGCGCGGCCGAAGCCGTCGGACTGGAGCCCGAGCGGCTGCGCGCGGTGTGGAACGAGCTGGTCGAACAGTCGATCGCTTATGAAGCGGTCCGGTGGGATCGGCTGCGCGCCGATCACTGATCTTCAGTCTGCCGGCCGTCTAAGAAGCACGGCGGCCATATAATCATCGCGGCCGTGGCGTCCTGCCGAGCGCCGTAATAATGCCGTGCATCATGCGGACGTCGTTATAGGACCAGCCCGTCTTGGTCAGTGCGGTGCGCAGCGTACGCAGCGTCATTTCGCGCCGTTCGGGCGGGAAGAAATAGCCGCTCCTGTCGAGGTCGCGCTCCAGGTGCTGGATGAATTCTTCGAGCACGCCATGCTCCGCCGGCGGATCGAGCGGGACTTCGGGAGGGCTCGCCAGTGCCACGCCTTTCGACCATTCATAGGCGAGCAAGATCACCGCTTGCGCAAGGTTCAGTGAAGCGAATTCGGGGTTGATCGGCACGGTGACGATCTTGTGCGCCAGCGTGACGTCGTCGGTTTCGAGCCCCGACCGTTCGGGGCCGAAAACATAAGCCGAGCGCCCCGCGCTGGCATGGACCTCACGCGCCGCCACTTCGGGAGTGAGAACGGGTTTGGTCACGCCGCGCTTGCGCACCGTGGTGGCATAGATGGTCGTGCAATCGGCGACGGCGTCGGCGAGCGTATCGAAGACCTGCGCGCCGGATAGCACAGTATCAGCACCCGACGCCGCCGGGCCGGCATCGGGATTGGGCCAGCCGTCGCGCGGCGCGACGAGGCGCAGTTCGGTGAGCCCGAAATTGAGCATCGCGCGCGCCGCCTTGCCGATATTTTCACCGAGCTGCGGACGGACGAGGACGATGACGGGAGGCGGTGCGGCCGCGGTCATTTGATCGGCCGCGCCGCCTCTGTGATCGTCGAGGCGAATTCCTCGAAATCCTTGGCTTCGGTGAAATCGCGATAGACGCTGGCGAAGCGGATATAGGCGACATTGTCGAAGCCCTTGAGCGCCTCCATCACCATCGCGCCGATTTGTTGCGCCTGCACTTCGCTTTCGCCCGAGGTTTCGAGCTGGCGCTGGATACCCGACACAAGCCGTTCGATGCGCGCGCCGTCGATCGGCCGCTTGCGGCACGCGATCTGAACGCTGCGCATCAATTTCTCGCGATCGAAGGGCTCGCGCGTTCCGCCGGTCTTGAGCACCGCGACCTCGCGGAGCTGAATGCGTTCGAAGGTCGTGAAGCGCGCCCCGCAATCCTCGCACTGGCGGCGGCGGCGGATTGCCGCACCGTCCTCGGTCGGACGGCTGTCCTTCACCTGGCTGTCTTCATGTCCGCAATAGGGGCAGCGCATGGGTTAGCGCTTCACCCGGCTGTAAAGCGCGATTGCAGCGCCCGCGAAGAGGCCGACGGGCCACGACACGACGGGCAGCACCGCGCCGATGACCGCACCGACCGCGCCGCCGGTCAGGACGGGACGCGTCGAGGGATGGTTCATCCCCTGCTTGCCCATCGCCTTGACCTCTTCGATCGAGAGCTCGATCAACGTCGGTTCCTCGGGGTGCTGGCGCGCCATCGCCCTTATCCCTGATAGATGGGGAAGCGTTCGCAAAGCGCGCGGACGCGGCCGCGGACGTCAGCTTCGACGTCGGCGTCGCCATGTTCGCCCTTGTCGCGCAGCGCTTCGAGCACGTCGGCGACCATGTCGCCGATTTCCTCGAACTCGGCGATGCCGAAGCCGCGCGTCGTCCCCGCGGGCGATCCGACGCGGATGCCGCTGGTCTTGACCGGCGGCAGCGGGTCGAAGGGGACGCCATTCTTGTTGCAGGTGATCGCGCTGCGCTCGAGCGCCTCGTCGGCGTCGCGGCCGGTGATGCCGAGCGGACGCAGGTCGATCAGCGCGAGGTGCGTGTCGGTGCCGCCCGCGACGACATCGGCGCCGCGCGCCTTCAGCCGGTTCGCGAGCGCCTGCGCATTGGCGATGGTCGCTTTGGCGTAATGTTTGAACTCGGGACGCAGCGCTTCGCCGAACGCCACCGCTTTCGCGGCGATGACGTGCATCAGCGGGCCGCCCTGCAGCCCCGGGAAGACCGCCGAATTGATGCGCTTGGCGATCGCTTCGTCATTGGTCAGAATCATGCCGCCGCGCGGGCCGCGCAGCGTCTTGTGCGTCGTCGTGGTGACGACATGCGCATGCTCCATCGGCGACGGGTGCGCGCCGCCGGCGACGAGGCCTGCGAAATGCGCCATATCTACCATCAGCAGCGCGCCGACATCGTCGGCGATGGCGCGGAAGCGCGCGAAGTCGAGCGTGCGCGGATAGGCCGAGCCGCCCGCGATGATCAGCGACGGGCGATGCTCCTTGGCGAGCGCCTCGACCTGGTCGAAATCGACGAGATGGTCCTCGGGACGCACGCCATATTGCACGGCATTATACCATTTGCCCGACATGGCGGGCGGCGCGCCGTGCGTCAGGTGGCCGCCGGCGTCGAGGCTCATGCCCATGATCGTCGCGCCGGGCTTGGTCAGTGCGAGCATCACCGCTCCGTTCGCCTGCGCGCCCGAATGCGGCTGGACGTTGACGAAGCCCGCGTCGAACAGCTGCTTGGCGCGATCGATCGCGAGCGTCTCGACCTCGTCCGACGGCGCGCAGCCCTGATAATAACGGCGGCCCGGATAGCCCTCGGCATATTTGTTGGTGAAGACGCTGCCCTGCGCTTCGAGCACCGCCTTCGAAACGATATTCTCCGACGCGATCAGTTCGATCTGATATTGTTCGCGTTCGAGCTCATGCTTCATCGCCGCCGCGACTGCGGGGTCGACGATGCCGACGCCGTCGGTGAAATAGCCGGCCGATTTGATGGGCTTGGCGAGCGTGTCTGTGGTCATCGGCTGGTCTCCAGTTGCGGCGGATTCGAAAGCTTGTCGACGCGGCGTGCGTGGCGGTCGCCGGCGAATTCTGTGGAAAGGAAGGCGTCGAGGCACGCCTTGGCCATGTCGATGCCGGTCAGGCGCGCGCCCATCGCGACGACGTTCGCGTCATTATGCTCGCGCGCGAGTTTCGCCGACAGCGGCTCGGACACGAGTGCGCAGCGCGCGGCGGGGTTGCGGTTGACCGAAATCGAGATGCCGATGCCCGATCCGCAGAGCGCGACACCGCGTGTCGCGCGGCCTTCGGCGATCGCTTCGCCGAGCCGATAGCCATAGTCGGGATAATCGACGCTTTCGGGGCCGTTCGTGCCGAGATCCTCGACCTCATGCCCCTGTTCGCGCAACCAGTCGGCAAGCGCGGCTTTGAGCTCGTAAGCGGCGTGGTCGGAGGCGATGGCGATGCGCATGATGCGGCTCCCGCGGGGTCTAAGGGAATCGATGAGCGCGCTTTAGGCCAAGCCGCGCGGATTGGCCATAAGCGAGGTGGCAAATTTGTGACGGCGCCGATAAAGCCGGCCCATGTCCGACACGATCATGTCCATCCTGATGCTGACCGGCGCGCTGCTCACCGGGGGTGCGATCTTCGTCTTCCGTAAGGGCGACCGCCGCCGCGCGCTGCTGATGCTGGTCGCCGCGCTGGTGATGTTCGCCAATGTCGCGATCTGGCTGGTACCGGTGAAATAAAAACCCTCCCTGCCGCGAAGCGGTGGGGAGGGGAACCGCCGCGAAGCGGTGGTGGAGGGGCGGAAACGTCGCGCCATAGGCCCCTCCGTCAGCGTTTCGCGCTGCCACCTCCCCATGCCTTCGGCACAGGGAGGATCGGCAATCAGCGGATCGGCGAATCGGGCGCGAGCCGCATATCCAGATAATTATCGAGCGACTTCATCAGCTGATCGAGCTCATGCTCGAAGAAATGGTTCGCGCGCGGGATTTCGTCGTGATGGATCGTGATGCCCTTTTGCGTGCGCAGCTTGTCGACCAGCTTCTGCACCGCGCTCGGCGGCACGATCTCGTCCTGCCCGCCCGCGACAATGATGCCCGACGAGGGGCAGGGCGCGAGGAAGCTGAAGTCGTACATGTTCGCGGGCGGCGCGACCGACAGGAAGCCGCGGATTTCGGGGCGGCGCATCAAAAGCTGCATACCGATCCACGCGCCGAAGCTGAAGCCCGCGATCCACGTCGTCTGCGCCTCGGGATGGATCGACTGGACCCAGTCGAGCGCCGACGCGGCATCGGAGAGCTCGCCGATGCCGTTGTCGAACGTGCCCTGGCTGCGGCCGACGCCGCGGAAGTTGAAGCGCAGCACCGCGAAACCGCGCGCGACGAAGCTCTTGTACATCGCCTGCGTGATGCGGTCGTTCATCGTGCCGCCGCCCTGCGGATGCGGATGGAGGATCAGCGCGACGGGCGCGCGCGGGCGCGGCGGGGGCGAGAAACGGCCTTCGATGCGGCCCTCGGGGCCGGGGAAAATGACGTCGGGCATGGGCGCACCTTCTATATGTCTTGGGCTTGCCAGTGATTCGCCGAGGGGCGGGGTGGCGGAGCGGGATTGGCGCCTATATAGAAAATAGGTCTCAACATGCAAATTTTGCGAATCGTTCGCAATAAGGACTTTCTCGCCGGATGATTTACCTCGATTATCAAGCCACTACGCCGCTCGCTCCCGAAGCGCGCGAGGCGATGCTGCGCTGGCTGGGAGAGGATGACGGTTTCGCCAATCCGTCGAGCACGCACAAGGCCGGGCGCGCTGCCGCCGCGGCGGTCGAAGTCGCGCGCGACCAGGTCGCGGCGCTGCTGCCGAAGGGTGGGCGGCTGTTCTTCACCTCGGGCGCTACCGAGGCATTGAATTGGGCGCTGCTGCGCGGCGCCGATGCGATGCCGGGCGGCGTCGCGGGGCTGAGCATCGAACATGCCGCCTCGCTGCAATGCCTCGAAAGGCTGAATGCGACGATCCTCCCGGTCGACGGCGAAGGGCTGGCTTTGCCGCCCGATGACACACTGATCCCGGAGAGTGGCATCGTCGCGGCGATGCTCGTGAACAACGAGGTCGGCACGGTTCAGCCGGTCGCCGACTTCGCCGCTGCGGCGCATGCGAAGAACAGCCTGATGCTCTGCGACGCGGTGCAGGGCTATGGCCGCGTCGCGATCCCCGACGGCCCCGACCTGATCGCGATCTCGGCGCACAAGATCCACGGGCCCAAGGGCATCGGCGCGCTGTGGGTGAAGGACGGCGTCGACCTGCCGCCGTTGATGTTCGGCGGCGCGCAGGAGCAGGGGATGCGCTCGGGCACCGTCTCGCCCGCACTCTGCGCCGGGTTCGGCGCCGCGGCGGCGCTCGCCGCCGAGCGTTTCGACAAGGACGCCGAGCATGTCGAGAACCTCTGGTCGCTCGCGCGCGACATGCTTCCCGAATGGACGCTCAACGGCGCCGAAACCCCGCGCTATCACGGCAATCTCAACGTCCGGCGCGAAGGCGTAAACGGTCTGCGCCTGATGTCCGACGCGCGCGACGTCGCCTTCTCGCTCGGCAGCGCGTGCGGCAGCGGCTCGGGCAAGGTCAGCCATGTCCTCCGCGCGATGGGCGTCAGCGAGGCGGATGCCCGCGCGTCGATCCGTCTTGGCTGGGGGCGCTATACGAGCGAGCGGGAATTGCGCGATGGCCTCACCGCCATCAAGGACGCGGCGCGCTTGCAGGGCGTCAACTGATGCGCGTCACCTTCATCCACGCCGACGGCAAGGCGCGCACCGAGGCGGAGGCCGAACCCGGTTCGATCCTGCTCGACGTCGCGCAGGCGCATCTGATGCCGCTCGAAGGCACCTGCGAGGGGCAAATGGCCTGCTCGACCTGCCATGTGATTGTGGCGAAGGACGATTTCGACCGCCTGCCGCCCGCGAGCGAGATGGAGGAAGATATGCTCGACCTCGCCGCCGGGGTGCGCCGCACCAGCCGTCTGTCGTGCCAGATCGTGCTGACCGACGATCTCGACGGGCTGACGGTGCATATCCCCGCTGAAAGCCGCAATATGCAAGGACCGCGCTAGCCCGTTTTCGTCATCCCGGCGAAGGCCGGGATCTCGCTGAGGCGTCAAGGCGCGAGGTCGAGATTCCGGCCTTCGCCGGGATGACGAAGTGGAGGGTTGGGACCACCGCTTGCATTTTCCTGCGCGCGCGGCCATATGCGCCGCGGAAGTCGGGCGGACGTGGTCTTCGCCAACCCGGTCAGGTCCGGAAGGAAGCAGCCGCAACGAATTCGCCGCGGGTCGTTCCGGCTTCCACCCTCACCATGTGTCGAACGAATGGGCACTCCCGTTCTTGCGTCGGTATTCGGGGCGAATGCGCCGGACTGAACGGAGGCGCGCATGGGGTAGGCGGGTTGCGAACTTGCCGAGCTCGAAAGCCGCTTCGGTATCGCCCAACCGCGCGGCTCGGCCTAACCAGTGACGATAACCCTTAAGATCATTCGCCGCGAAACAGTTCATTGCCATATGCTGGGCCGCATTGGCATTGCCGCTACGCCAAGCTCTACGATACCAGTAGGTCGAGGAGGCGGGGTGGTTGCCGCGCATCTTTTCGACCGCGAAATCGCATGCGAACGATACTTGCCCGTGGCCGTGATTTCGGACCGCCAGCGCACGGAAAACCGGCTGGCAAAAACCGGGTGCCAGCCCAGCCTGAATGTGCAGCGCGCGATCGTAAAGCCGATCGAGTTTGTCCTGATCGCGAAACATCGGCGGAAAGTGCATCTTGCTTTCGACAAAGGCAAGTCGTCCCCCTAAGACAGGGCCATGGACGATTCCGCCGACGACGAGACCCCGATGCTGGGAATGGATTTGCCCGAGACGGTGCCGCAGGCATCGAGCGGTCCATACCGCGTCCTTGCCCGCAAATATCGCCCACAGACCTTCGCCGAGCTGATCGGGCAGGACGCGATGGTGAAGACGCTGGGCAACGCGATCGCGCGCGACCGGCTGGCGCATGCGTTCCTGATGACCGGCGTGCGCGGGGTCGGCAAGACGTCGACCGCGCGACTGATCGCCAAGGCTTTGAACTGCATCGGTCCCGACGGGCAGGGCGGGCCGACGATCGATCCGTGCGGCGTGTGCGAACCGTGCCGGGCGATTACCGAAGGCCGCCATATCGACGTGATCGAAATGGACGCCGCGTCGAACACCGGCGTCGACGACGTGCGCGAGATTATCGAGGCGGTGCGCTATGCCGCGGTGTCGGCGCGTTACAAGATCTACATCATCGACGAAGTGCATATGTTGTCGCGTAACGCGTTCAACGCACTGCTGAAAACGCTCGAAGAGCCGCCGCCGCACGTCAAATTCCTGTTCGCGACCACCGAAGTCAACAAGGTGCCGGTGACGGTGCTTTCTCGCTGCCAGCGCTTCGACCTTCGCCGCATCACCCCCGACATGCTGTTCGCGCATTTCAGCGCGATTTTGCAGAAGGAAGGTGTCGAGGCCGAGGCGCCGGCGATCTGGCTGATCGCCAACGCCGCCGAAGGCTCGGTGCGCGACGGCCTCTCGATCCTCGACCAGGCGATCGCGCATGCCGATCTCGATGGCGGGGGGAAGATCAGCGCCGATCAGGTGCGCGTGATGCTCGGCCTGTCCGATCGCACTTCCATCGCGCAATTGATGGCGACGATCCTCGACGGCGATGCGGGCGGCGCGATCGACCTCGCCCGCGCGCAATATGCGCTCGGCATCGAACCTGTCGCGATGGTGCGCGGGTTGATGGACCTGACGCACGCGATCACGCTGGCAAAGGTCTCGCGCCACGACGATCCCGCGCTTGCGGCATCGGACCGCGAACGCATCGGCGACTGGGCGCAAAAGCTCGGTTTCGCGCCGCTCAACCGCCTCTGGCAGCTATTGCTCAAGGGGCATGAGGAAGTGCTGCGCGCGAACAATCCGCTCGAACATCTCGAAATGCTGTTGCTGCGCGTGATCTACGCCGCGTCGATGCCCGATCCGGGCGAGCTTGCGAAATTGCTCGAAAAGGGCGGTGTGCCGGCGACACCGATGGTCGCACCCGCGGCGCCAGCGGCGCAAGGTGAGACCGCGACAGCATCGCCCACAGAAGCGCCCGCGGCCGAAGCGCCGGCCTCGGCGCTGACGATCGCACAAATCCACCAGCTTCTCGAAAGCTCGGGTAATCATCAGCTTGCGCGGCAGGTTTATGACGATCTCAAGCTTATTCAGCTCGAACCCGGGCTGCTCGTCTTTGCGCCGGTCCCCGCGCTCGACGGCGATTTCGCGCGGCGGCTCGGCGAGGCGCTGCTCAGCCACACTGGCAGCCGCTGGCAGGTGCGCGCGGGCGAAGGCGAGGCGCGGCCGAGCTTGGGGCAGGTGCGGCAGGCGAAGCTCGACGACAATGGCGCGCGAATCCGCGAATTGCCCGTCGTAAAGGCCGCCTTGGCGGCTTTTCCTGACGCGAGGCTTGTCGAGGACGACGACAATCGCCATAGGTCGAACCCATGAAATCGATCGAAGAAATGATGAAGGCGGCGCAGGAAGCAGCGGCCACCGTGCAGGCGCAGATGCAGGAGGCGCAGGCGAAGCTCGACAGCGTCGAGGTCGAAGGCGTGTCGGGCGGAGGCCTCGTGAAAATCACCGCGACCGCCAAGGGCCGGATCAAGGCGATCCACATCGACGACAGCCTGATGGTGCCCTCGGACAAGCAGATGCTCGAAGATTTGCTCGCCGCCGCGTTCAACGACGCGCGCGAAAAGGCCGACGCCGCGAGCAACGAGGAAATGGGCAAGATGACGAGCGGGCTGCCGCTTCCTCCGGGTTTCAAGCTGCCGTTCTGAGCCGCCCCCCCAAATCCCTCTGGGGCCGCGCTGTTCAGCGCAGCGACATTGAATGCGTGCGAAGTTACGCCATATTAGCGACGAACCACCTATAAGAAGGGCGGTGCGCCCGGTCGCGGCGCCCGCCCAGGAGCCGTAATGACGCAATCTTATCCCCTTCTTCCGCTGCGTGACATCGTCGTTTTCCCGCACATGATCGTGCCGCTGTTCGTCGGCCGCGACCGCTCGGTCGCCGCGCTCGAAGCCGCGATGGAAAGCGACAAGGAAATCTTCCTCGTCGCGCAGCTCGATCCGGGCGAGGACGATCCGCAGCGCGACGATCTCTACGACGTCGGCGTGATCGCGACCGTGCTTCAACTGCTCAAGCTGCCCGACGGCACCGTCCGCGTGCTCGTCGAAGGCAAGGAGCGCGCGAAGCTGCTGTCGCTCGCCGACGAAGACAAGGCGGTGATGGCGAGCGTCAAGCCGATCGGCGACACGATCGACGACAGCGTCGATACCGCGGCGCTGATGCGTTCGGTCGTCGACCAGTTCGAAAATTACGCCAAGCTCAACAAGAAGATGCCCGCCGAAACCGCGGTGCAGCTTTCGCAGATCGAGGACGCCTCGCGCCTCGCCGATTCGGTCGCGGGCAACCTCAACATCAAGGTTTCGGACAAGCAGGCCTTGCTCGTCGAGGATGCGCCGTCGAAGCGGCTCGAAATGGTCTTCGCCTTCATGGAGGGCGAGCTGGGCGTGCTGCAGGTCGAAAAGAAGATCCGCGGCCGCGTGAAGCGCCAGATGGAAAAGAGCCAGCGCGAATATTATCTCAACGAACAGTTGAAGGCGATCCAGCGCGAACTCGGCAACGACAATGGCGAGGGCGGCGACGACCTCGCCGAGCTGCAGCTCAAGATCGACAGCCTCAAAATGTCGAAGGAAGCCAAGGCGAAGGCGCAGGCGGAGCTCAAGAAGCTGCGCGCGATGGCGCCGATGTCGGCCGAGGCGACCGTCGTTCGCAACTATCTCGACACGCTGATCGGCCTGCCTTGGGGCAAGAAGTCGAAGCTCAAGAAAGATATCGCGAAGGCGCAGGCCGTCCTCGACGACGACCATTATGCGCTCGAAAAGGTCAAGGACCGGATCGTCGAATATCTCGCGGTGCAGGCGCGGACCAACAAGCTGAAGGGGCCGATCCTGTGCCTCGTCGGCCCTCCGGGCGTCGGCAAGACTTCGCTCGGCCGTTCGATCGCGAAGGCGACGGGCCGTGAATTCGTGCGCCAGTCGCTGGGCGGCGTGCGTGACGAGGCCGAAATCCGCGGCCACCGTCGTACTTACATCGGCTCGCTGCCGGGCAAAATCGTGACCAACCTCAAAAAGGCCGGCGCGATGAACCCGCTGTTCCTGCTCGACGAGATCGACAAGCTCGGCCAGGATTTCCGCGGCGATCCCGCGTCGGCGCTGCTCGAAGTGCTCGACCCCGAACAGAATGCGAAGTTCCAGGACCATTATCTGGAAATCGACGTCGACCTCAGCGACGTGATGTTCGTGACCACCGCCAACTCGCTCAACCTGCCGCAGCCGTTGCTCGACCGCATGGAGATCATCCGGCTCGAAGGCTATACCGAGGACGAGAAGGTCGAGATTGCGAAGCTCCACCTGATCGCGAAGCAGGTCGAGGCGCACGGGCTGAAGGATGGCGAGTTCGAGCTGACCGAAGAGGGCCTCCGCGATCTCATCCGCTATTACACCCGCGAAGCCGGCGTCCGCACGCTCGAACGCGAGATCGCGCGGCTTGCGCGCAAGGCGCTGCGCCGCATTCTCGAAGGCAAGGCGACAAGCGTCACCGTCACGCCGGAGAATCTTTCCGAATTCGCGGGCGTGCGCAAGTTTCGCCACGGCATGGGCGATCTGGAAGATCAGGTCGGCGCCGTCACGGGGCTGGCCTGGACCGAGGTCGGCGGCGAATTGCTGACGATCGAGGCGGTCACCGCGTCGGGCAAGGGCCAGGTGCGCACCACCGGCAAGCTCGGCGAAGTGATGACCGAATCGGTGCAGGCGGCGCTGTCGTTCGTGAAGGCGCGCGCGCCGGCCTATGGCATCAAGCCGAGCCTGTTCGCGCGCAAGGACATCCATATCCACCTGCCCGAAGGCGCGGTGCCGAAGGATGGTCCGTCGGCGGGCGTCGGCATGGTCACCGCGATGATTTCGACGCTGACCGGGATCGCGGTGCGCCGCGACGTCGCGATGACGGGCGAAGTCACGCTGCGCGGGCGCGTGCTCGCGATCGGCGGCCTCAAGGAAAAGCTGCTCGCGGCCCTGCGCGGCGGCATCAAGACGGTGCTGATCCCCGAGGAAAATGAAAAGGACCTCGTTGAAATCCCGGCGAATATCACGAGCGGGCTCAAGATCATCCCGGTCAATCACGTCGATCAGGTGCTGGCCGAAGCGCTGGTGTCGCCGGTCGTGCCGATCGAATGGACCGAGGCCGACGAGCTTGCCGCGTCGCCGCCGGTGCCGCCGGGAAGCGACCCCGAATCGGCGATTCGGCACTGAGGCACCGCCGCTTGATGGCGTTTCACCCCAAATTCGTCGCAAAATCGACGTTTTGGAACGTTTTTCGCCCTTTTTTGCTTTGACAAGACAGGGGCAAACATCGTTAGTGGCGCGCCATGGCTTCGGGCCATGAGAATCATTCAACCATAATGCAGGGGTTCCTTAGGCATGAACAAACAAGACCTGATCGCCGCCGTCGCTGACTCGAGCGGCCTGACCAAGGGTGATGCCAGCAAGGCCGTGGAAGCTGTCTTCGACGCGATCACCGGTTCGCTGAAGAAGGGCGGCGAAGTCCGTCTCGTCGGCTTCGGCACCTTCGCGGTCAGCAAGCGCAAGGCATCGACCGGCCGCAACCCGCGCACCGGTGAAACGATGACCATCGCGGCGTCGAACCAGCCGAAGTTCAAGGCCGGCAAGGCCCTCAAGGACGCCGTCAACTAAGTTGGCCCGCGCCTTTTGGTAAAAACATCTCGGGCCGTGGCGCAAGCTGCGGCCCGATTTGCGTTTGCAGGCGAATTTTCGGGCAAATGGGCGTTGCATTCACCGCGTCAGCGGCTATGGACGTCCGGCTTTCGGACGCCGGACCTCGGTCCGCACCGGGACGGGCGCGTAGCTCAGCGGTAGAGCACACCCTTCACACGGGTGGGGTCACAGGTTCAATCCCTGTCGCGCCCACCATGGCTTTGAGCCATGGCTGGAACCCAAACCGCGGCTGACCCGCCCATTCATCGCCTATTCAATGCTTTCGCGTTAGAGAAACGGCCATGACCCGCACCTTGACCCTTTCGCTGATCTCCGCCCTGCTGCTGTCGGCAGGCGCCCCTGCGGTCGCGCGCGGCGATCGCGACCAGGACAATCTGCGTCAGGCGGCCGCGCAGGGGCAGGTGATCCCGCTCAACAAGCTGGTCGCCGACATTCGTTCGCGCCCGCCCTACGCCGACATGACCTATCTTGGCGGGCCGCAGTTCGATGCCGGACGGATGCTCTACAAGCTGAAGTTCATGGACGGCAGCCAGGTCGTCGTCGTCTATGTCGATGCCCGCTCCGGCCGGATCGTCGGCCGTAAACCCTGATCATTCCACAAAGCCGCCCGTTTCGTCGCAACGAGATTTTGCGATGGACGTTCGGACTTGATACACAGTCGAAACATGCGGCCGCCCGGTGCGGTTTCGCAAAGGAAAGGCGCCTGAATGCGGATTTTGATTGTCGAGGATGAACCCACGCTGGGCCCGCAGCTCAAGGCGACGCTCGAGGGGGCGGGCTATGCCGTCGACCTCGCGACCGATGGCGAGGACGGGCATTTCCTCGGCTCGACCGAAACCTATGACGCGGCGATTCTCGATCTCGGCCTGCCCGAAATCGACGGGCTGACCGTGCTCGACCGCTGGCGCCGCGAAAAGCGCAATTTTCCGGTGCTCGTGCTGACCGCACGCGACAGCTGGTCGGACAAGGTTGCGGGGCTCGATGCCGGCGCCGACGACTATCTCGCCAAGCCCTTCCAGACCGAGGAGCTGATCGCCCGCCTGCGCGCGCTGATCCGCCGCGCGTCGGGCAATGCGTCGAGCGAGCTGATCGCGGGCGACGTGCGCCTCGACACGCGCTCGGGCCGCGTCACGCTCGCCGGCGAGCCGGTGAAGCTGACCGCGCAGGAATATAAATTGCTGTCCTATCTGCTCCATCACAAGGGCAAGGTCGTGTCGCGCACTGAGCTGATCGAGCATATTTATGATCAGGATTTCGACCGCGATTCGAACACGATCGAGGTGTTCGTCACGCGCATCCGCAAAAAGCTGGGTGCCGACATCATCACGACGATCCGCGGGCTCGGCTATCAACTCGACGATCCGCAATAAGCGATGTCGACGGCCGACGTCGCCCCGGCGGTCGAAACCGACCCGGACGCGGCAATCAAGCCCCTAGTCGTATCGAGCCGCATGACCGGCTCGCTGGCGCGGCGCATGATCGCGATCGCCGCCCTGTGGATTTCGGTGCTGCTGATCGGTGGCGGCTTCGCGCTCGATCAGGTGCTGAAGAGTGCGATCACGCGCAATTTCGATTCGGGCCTCGAATATGTGCTGATCGCGATGATCCGCTCGTCGGAGATCGGCCCCGATGGCGAGGTGCGGCTGGTCGAACCGCTCGGCGACCAGCGTTTCCTCGAACCATACAGCGGCCTCTATTGGCAGATCAGCGGGGGCGGACAGGAGCCCTACCGCTCGCGCTCGCTGTGGGAGCGCACGTTGAAGGCGCCGACGCCGCATGTCGACAATCAGATCCACACCTATGACAGCATCCAGTTCCCCGACGAGGAATTGCGCGTGCTCGAACGCAACGTCATCCTGCCGGGAAGCCGGACCAATTGGCGGTACCAGATCGCGCAGTCGCGCGAGGCGCTCGATGCGCAGGTCAGCGCGGTGCGGCAGACGCTGGTCCCCAGCCTTGTGCTGCTCGGACTCGGGCTCATCATCCTCGCGGCGCTCCAGACCTTCTATGGCCTGTGGCCGCTGCGCCATATCCGCCGCGCGATTGCGGCGATGCGCGGCGGACAGAACCGCCGCGTCACCGCGCCGCTGCCGCTCGAAGTGCAGCCGATGGTTGACGAGCTCAACGCGCTGCTCGCGCATAACGAGAAACAGGCCGAAGAAGCGCGGCTCCACGCCGGAAACCTCGCGCATGCGTTGAAAACCCCGCTCACCGTGCTCGTCAACAGCGCGACCAGCTCGGATAGCGAGCTGGCCGAAACGGTGCGGCGCGAGGCGGCGACGATGCAGCGGCAGGTCGACCATCATCTCGCCCGCGCCCGCGCCGTCGGGCGCCGCGGCGCCGCGCAGGCGCGCGCGACGGTGTGGGACAGCGTCGGCAGCGTGTCGCGCGCGGTCGCCGCGCTCTACCCCGACGTGCGGCTCGATGCCGCGGGCGACAAGGGCGTCGTCGCGCGCGTCGAGCGGCAGGACCTCGACGAACTCATCGGCAACCTGCTCGAAAATGCCGCCAAATATGGCGGCGGCAGCGTCTTCGTCACGATCGGGCGCGACGGCAATATGGCCGAGATATTGATTGAGGACGACGGCGCCGGCATCTCGCCCGCCGACCGGCTGCGCATCTTCGACCGCGGCGTGCGGCTCGACAGCGGCAAGCCCGGGACGGGACTGGGCCTCGCGATCGTGCGCGACGTCGCGGAGATTTACGGCGGCAATATCACGCTCGAAGAGAGCGAGGATCTGGGCGGCCTGCTCGTGCGGCTGCGCCTGCCGGCGGGGTAGGAGGCGAGGAAACCGTCGCCCCCGCGAAGGCGGGGGCCGCTGTCGGTCTACTCAACGCCGCCGGGTAAGGCCGCTAACGGCCCCCGCCTTCGCGGGCGACGGCTAGGTTCGGTCGTTACCCGCCGCGCGTCTTCAAGCCGCCGTCACTTCCAGCCCGCGCTGCACGCCCGGCCGCGCCAGCCCCGCATCGAGCCAGCGCTGCACATGCGCAAAGCGGTCGAAGCCGACGATCTCGCGCGCTTCGTAAAAGCCGATCAGGTTGCGCACCCAGCCGAGCAGCGAGATGTCGGCGATGCTGTAATCGTCGCCCATGATCCACGTCCGCCCATCGAGGCGGCCGTCGAGCACGCCGAGCAGGCGGGCGGATTCGGCGGCGTAGCGGTCGCGCGGGCGCTTGTCTTCATATTCGCGGCCGGCGAATTTGTGGAAGAAGCCGAGCTGGCCGAACATCGGGCCGACGCCGCCCATCTGCCACATCACCCACTGGATCGTCTCGTAACGCAGGTTCGGATCGGCCGGGAGGAATTGGCCGCTCTTGTCGGCGAGATAGATCAGGATCGCGCCCGATTCGAACAGTGCGAGAGGCTTTCCGTTCGGTCCAGCCGGATCGTAGATCGCCGGGATCTTGCCGTTGGGGTTGAGCGCGAGGAACGCCGAGTCATGGCTTTCGTTCGCCATGATGTCGATCCGGTGCGGCTCATAGGGAAGGCCGGTTTCCTCGAGCATGATCCCGGCCTTCACGCCGTTCGGGGTCGGCGCGGAAAAGAGCTGGATGCGGCCCGGATGCTCGGCCGGCCAGCGCGCGAAGATCGGATGGTCGAGGCTCATGCGTTCTGCTCCCGCTTCGCCTGCTGATGGTGGCGGATCACCTCGTCGATGATGAAGCGCAGGAATTTCTCGGTGAAATCGGGGTCGAGGTCGGCATCGCGGGCAAGGCTGCGGAGCCGCTCGATCTGGCGCTCCTCGCGGCCCGGGTCGGCGGGGGGCAGGCCTTCGCGCGCCTTGAGCTCGCCGACCGCCTTGGTCACCTTGAACCGTTCGGCGAGCATATAGACGAGCGCCGCGTCGATATTGTCGATGCTCTGGCGGTAACGGCTCAGCTGGTCGTCCATGGGTATGCGGCTCCTCTGATGTCCGGCACGCTTGGCACCGGCCGGGGGCTGCTGGCAAGCCGAAAGTCGTTGCAAAATCGCGACCGCGCGGCCAAGGGTCGCCGCGTTATGACTGCCGAAATTCATCAACTGCATGGGCAGAGGCCGCCCTCGCTCGACCCGATGATGGCGCTCGTCGCCGCCGACATGAACGAGGTGAATGCGGTCATCCTCGACCGGATGCAGTCCGAAGTGCCGCTGATCCCCGAACTCGCGGGGCACCTGATCGCCGGCGGCGGCAAGCGGATGCGCCCTATGCTGACGCTCGCGTGCGGCAAGCTGCTCGACTATCCGGGCCGCCGCCATTGCAAATTGGCGGCCGCGGTCGAGTTCATCCACACCGCGACCCTGCTCCACGACGATGTCGTCGACAAATCGGACCTGCGCCGCGGCCGCAAGACCGCGAACATCATCTGGGGCAACAGCGCCTCGGTGCTCGTCGGCGACTTCCTGTTCAGCCGCGCGTTCGAGGTGATGGTCGAGGACGGGTCGCTGAAGGTGCTCAAGATCCTCAGTCGCGCCTCGGCGGTGATCGCCGAGGGCGAGGTCAACCAGCTCTCGGCGCAGCGGCGGATCGAGACGAGCGAGGACCAGTATCTCGCGATCATCAACGCCAAGACCGCCGAGCTGTTCGCGGCGGCGTGCAAGATCGCCGCGGTCGTCGCCGAGCGCGACGAGGCGACCGAAGCCGCGCTCGACGCCTATGGCCGCAACCTCGGCATCGCTTTCCAGCTTGTCGACGATGCCATCGATTATGTTTCGGACGCCGAAACGATGGGCAAGGGCGTCGGCGACGATTTCCGCGACGGCAAGGTGACGCTGCCCGTCATCCTCGCCCACGCCCGCGGAGACGCCGAGGAGCGCGAATTCTGGAAACAGGCGATCGTCGGCCACCGCACATCGGACGAGGATCTCGCCTACGCCACCTCGCTGCTCCACAAGCATGACACGATCACCGACACGCTCGCGCGGGCGCGCCATTACGGCCAGCGTGCGGTCGACGCGATCGGCGGTTTCCGCGCCAGCCAGGCGAAATCGGCGCTGACCGAGGCGGTCGCTTTCGCGGTCGCGCGCGCTTACTGATCTTTCATGGCGATGATGGGCCCAGCGGCGGACAGCCCCGATGCCTATATCGCGGCGCTGTCGGGCTGGCAGTTGGAGCGGTGCCGAATGATGCGCGCCGCGATCATGGCGGCAGCGCCCTTTGACGAGGTGATCAAATGGACCAACCTCGTCTTCATGGCGAACGGTCCCTGCATCCTGATCCGCGCCGAGGCGCATCGCGTCCTGCTCGGCTTCTGGCGTGGCAAGCGGCTCCGCGACCTCGAACCGCGGATCAAGGCGAGCGGCAAATATGAACTCGGCAATCTGGTGATGGCGGAAGGCACCGACGTGTCGGCGGAGACCGTTACGACGCTTGCCGCCGAAGCCTTTCGCCTGAACGCCGAACTGGGCAACCCCGCGGCGCGCGCCTGATGCAGTCGCTGCCGATCGACGCCGTGCTGCCCGACATCATGGCGGCGCTGGTGCTGAAGCCCAACGCCGTCGTCGTCGCGCCGCCCGGCGCGGGCAAAACAACGCGCGTTGCACCCGCGATCCTCGACCAGCCCTGGTGCAAGGGCGCGGTGTGGCTCCTCTCGCCCCGCCGCCTCGCGGCGCGCGGGGCGGCCGAACGGATCGCCGAGGAGATGGGCGAGGCGGTCGGCGGGCGCGTCGGCTATGCGACACGGCTCGACAGCAAGCAGTCGGCGGCGACGCGGCTGCTGGTGATGACGCCGGGCCTGTTCCGCAACCGTATCCTTGCCGATCCCGAGCTTCAGGACGTGTCGGCGGTGCTGTTCGACGAAGTCCACGAGCGCAGTCTCGACGGCGATTTCGCGCTGGCGCTCGCGATCGACGCGCAGCAAGGCTTGCGCGACGACCTCCGCCTCGTCGCGATGTCGGCAACGCTCGACGGCGCGCGCTTTGGCGCCTTGCTGGGCGATGCGCCGGTGGTGAAGAGCGAGGGCAAGATATGGCCGCTCGACCTGCGCCATATCGGTCGCCGCGCCGAGGACCGGCTCGAAGCATCGGTGCTGAGCGCGGTGCGGCAGGCGCTGGCCGACGAGGCAGAAGGCGACATGCTCGCCTTCCTGCCCGGCGCTGCCGACATCGAGCGTGCGGCGGCGGCGGTCGAGGGCGCGCGCCTGCCGCTCGCGGTCCACCGCCTGCACGGGCAGATCGATCCCGCGCTCCAGCGCAAGGCGCTCGTCCGCGATCCCGGGGGGCGGCGCAAGCTGATCCTAGCGACGAGCATCGCCGAGACCAGCCTGACGATCGACGGTGTGCGGATCGTGATCGACGCCGGGCTGTCGCGGCGCCCGCGCTTTGACAAGGCGGCGGGGATCGCGCGGCTGGTCACCGAACGCGCGAGCCAGGCGTCGGCGACGCAGCGCGCGGGCCGCGCAGCGCGGCAGAGGCCGGGGGTGGCATACCGCCTATGGGAGGCCGCGGCGACCGCGGGCATGCCGCCGTTCGATCCGCCCGAGATTCACGAGAATGATCTGATGCCCGTCGTGCTCGACTGCGCGAGCTGGGGCATCGTCGATCCGCGCCAGCTGGGCTGGCTCGACCCGCCATCGCCCGCCGCGATTTCGGAAGCGAAGACGCGATTGCAGGCGATCGGCGCGCTTGCCGATGACGGCCGGATCACCGCGCACGGCAAGGCGCTCGCGGCGATCCCATTGCCGGTACCGCTCGCGCATATGCTGCTCGACGCGGCGCGCGCGGGCGAGGCCGAGATGGCGGGGCGGCTCGCGGTGCTGCTCACCGAGCCGGGCCTCGGCGGGCGCGGTGTCGATGTCGACACGCGGCTGTCGCGCTGGCGCGGACAGCGGAACGAGCGCAGCGAAGGCGCGTGGCGCCTCGCGCGGCGCCTCGCGACCATCGGCGAGAAGCTGGCGGCGGGGGCGGGCGAGGCCGCGCCGCGCTCGATCGGCGGCTGGATCGCGACCGCCTGGCCCGACCGCGTCGCGCGGCAGCGCGCGGGGCAGCGCGGCGAATATCTGAGCGTCGGCGGGCGCGCCTATCGGATCGATGCGGTCGACCCGCTCGCCGGCAGCGAATGGCTCGCGATCGCCGATGCGCAGGGCCACGCCGCGGGCGTGCGCATCCTCGCGGCGGCGCCGATCGGGCAGGAAGAGATCGAGAAGCTGTTCGCCGACCGCATCGCGGCGCGTTCGGCGAGCAGCTACGACAGCGCGAACGATCGCGTCGATCACCGCCGCGAGCGGCGTCTCGGCGCGATCGCGCTGACGAGTGGGCAGGCGGCGCGCAGCGAGAAGGCCGAGGATGATGTCGCGGTGCGAATGGCGGCGGTGCGCGACAAGGGGCTGGGGCTGATCGGTTGGGGCCCCGCGTCGCAGGCGCTGCGCCAGCGTGCGTCCTTCGCGGGGCTCGACATATTGTCGATCAACGCGCTCGGTGACAGCCTCGAAATCTGGCTCGAACCGTTGCTTTCCGGCTGCCGGGGCCTGCGCGACATCGGCGACCGCAAGCTGGCCGACGCGCTCATGGGGCTGCTCGACTGGCCGGCGCGCCAATTGCTCGAAAAACACGCCCCCGCCGACTATGCGACCCCCGCGGGCAGCCGCCACCCGATCGACTATGGCGCCGACGGCGGCCCGACGGCCAGCGTGCGGGTGCAGGAGCTGTTCGGGCTCGCGCGCCATCCGGTGATTGGCGATCCGCCCGTGCCGCTGATCCTCGCGCTGACCTCCCCCGCGCACCGGCCGATCCAGACGACGCGCGACATCGCATCCTTCTGGGGCGGCAGCTGGCACGATGTCGCGCGCGAGATGCGCGGGCGCTATCCCAAGCACAGCTGGCCCGACGATCCGGCGAACGCGCGCCCGACCTTGCTCACCAAAGCCGCGCAGGCGCGGCGCGATGCGCAATAGACCCCTTTCGGTGTCGCGAGCTTGGCGCTAAGGCGGCGGCACAGACCCCGATTGCACAGGACGACCCCGATGAAAGCGCGTATCTTCCAGAAGCCCAAGAATGCCATGCAGTCGGGGCGTGCGGGGACCGGCCGCTGGATGCTCGAATTCGCACCCGCCGAGGCGCGCAAGGCCGATCCGCTGATGGGCTGGGCGGGCAGCGGCGATACGCAGCGCCAGCTCCGCCTCGGCTTCGCGAGCCGCGAAGAGGCGGTCGCTTACGCCGAAAAGAACGGCATCGAGGTCGAGATCACCGCGACGCCCGTCCGGACGCTGAAAATCCAGGCTTACGCCGACAATTTCCGCTGACAGAAGGACGGCCCCGAAGGGCCGTCGAATTCATTTCATTCCGCGTCGGGCTGCAGCAGCTTGTGCAGGTGGACGACGACATATTTCATTTCGGCGTCGTCGACAGTCCGCTGCGCGGCGCTGCGCCATGCCTTTTCGGCCGATTTATAGTCGGGGTAGAGGCCGACGACATCGAGATTGCCGAGGTCGACGAAGTCGAGGCCCTGCGGATCGCTGACGCGTCCGCCGAAGACGAGATGCAATTTGCTCATGACTGCTTTCCTTGCGGATAAACGCTGGTAGGGGAGAAGGCGCGGCCCCTACCAGTGCTTTGCCGTCACGGCAAGTGCAGCTCACTCCTCGTCTTTGCGGACACCCTTGGGCAGCAGCGAGCCGAGCAGCGCGCCGATCGCGACCGCACCTGCAACCAGCGCGAGCGGCTGTTTTTCGGCGACGTCCTTGAGCTTGCTGTTGGCGCGCTTGGCCTGCGCCTTGCCCTTTTCAAAGGCTTCGCCCGCGGCTTCGCGCGCGACGCCGGCTTGTTCGCTGGCCTTGGCCGCGAAATCGCCGGTCGCCGCGCGCGCGCGGCCATAGCCGTCCTGAATCCGGGCCTTCGCCGCTTCGGCGGTCAGGCGCGCGTTTTCGGCGGTTTTCTCCGCAAGTTCACTCGCTTTGGCACGCGTTTCGCGAGCGGTTTCACCGAACGGCTTCATGATCATCTTCCTCCAGAGTTTCGATTTCATCCTCGTCCGCCGCTTCGTCCGGGGCACGAAAATGATCGGCGACCTCATTCGCCAGGTCCTGAATCTTGCGCGTCAGTTTCGGCGCATGTTCCTTGATCGGCTCGCGCAGCAACCACAGCGCCCCCGCCGCCGCGGCGATGGCGATCGGCCAGCGATTGTCGCGAACCTCTTGCCGCACGGCATGCGCGGCATCGTCGACCTTTTCGCCGATCCGGTATTTGCCGCGATCGACGAGCGCCGACGGCCGGAGCGCCTCCTTCGCGACGTCGAGCCGGCGGTAGAGTTCGCCGCGCTGGAGCATCGAGCGCCGCGCCGCGGCGATCAGGCGGTTACGCATCCGCGGCATCGTCGATCCTCTCGTTGGTCAGGTCGCTGCGGAGCGCGGTGCGAATGTCGGCGTAGCTCTTTTGCGCGCGCCAGCCGGCGAAGCCCGCCACGGCGAGCAATAGGGCCACGACGATCAGGGTCGCGACGAACGGCCCGACATGCGGCGCGAGCGCAAGGATCGCGCCGAAAGCGAGCGCGAGCATCGCGATTCCCAAAGCCGAGGCGGCAACCGCGCCCCAACCTGCGGTCCATGACGCGCCGTGCAGCGCCAGCTCGGTGCGCGCTTCGAGCAGGGCAAGCTCCGCCTTTGCCGTCGCCGACAGATTGTCGACGACGTCGCCGACAATCTTTTCGAGCGGAACGGGGGGTGGGGCGAGCGGGCGCTCGTCCGGCGCATAGCCATGACTTATGCCGTCGAAGCGGCGCTCATCGGACGTTGGCGGAATGTTCGGATCGGAAGATGACAAGCTGCTGTCAATCGTTGGAGTTGCCCTTGAGCATGCGCGCGAGCACGAAGCCGATCACCGTGGCGGCGCCGACGGCAATCGCCGGGTTCTTCTTGACCATGTCGCGCGTCGAGGCGGCGAGCTCGTCGAGATCCTTCTTGTCGAGCGTCGTCGCGAGGCCGGCAACGGTCGTCGCGGCCGAGCGGGCATAGTCGCCATATTGCTTGCCGAACTTGCTGTCGACGGTGCCGGCGCTGTCCTCGAGCATCTTGGCGAGGCTGCCGACGGCTTCGGCCGCCTTGTCCTTGCCCTTGGTCGCGGCGTCGCGCGCCTTGGCCGAGGCCTGGTTCTTGAACGCCGTCGCGTCATCCTTCAGCGAAGCGGCCTTTTTCGACGCTTCGGATTTGATGGTGTCGCGCGTCGCGGCGATCTGGTCGCGGATCGGATGTTCCTTGGCGGCCTTCACGGTTGCGGGCTTGCGGGCGGGCGCGGCCTTGGTGGCGGCGGCCTTCGCGGGGGCCTTGGGACGGGGAGCTGCGGCTTTCTTCGTCGCGGGAGTAGCGGCTTTGGCCATCATTTAGTCCTCTTCTGTCGTGTCGGGCGCCGCGCGAGCGGGCAGCCTCTCTTGGTCCTGCAAGATATATAGCAAGGCGCGCCCAATGGTTCCATCCCCGCGCAAAATTCCTATGCAGCGGTTGCACTAAGGGCAGGGCGCCGATAACAGGCGGGCGCTCTCTCAACCTGCTCCGTTCGGGGCGCCCTGCAGGACAGTTTCCATGACCGCCATCATCGACATCCACGGCCGCGAAATCCTCGACAGCCGCGGCAATCCCACCGTCGAAGTCGATGTGTTGCTGGAGGACGGCAGCTTCGGCCGCGCCGCGGTTCCCTCGGGCGCTTCGACCGGCGCGCACGAAGCGGTCGAGCTGCGCGACGGTGACAAGGCGCGCTATCTCGGCAAGGGCGTGACCAAGGCGGTCGCGGCGGTGAACGGCGACATCGCCGAGGCGCTGATCGGTCTCGATGCAGAGGATCAGCGCGAGATCGACATGGCGATGATCGACCTCGACGGCACACCGAACAAGAGCCGCCTCGGCGCCAACGCGATCCTCGGCGTCAGCCTCGCCGCCGCCAAGGCTGCCGCGGACGCGCGCGGGCTGCCGCTCTATCGCTATGTCGGCGGCGTCTCGGCGCGCACCTTGCCGGTGCCGATGATGAATATCATCAACGGCGGCGAACATGCCGACAATCCGATCGACGTGCAGGAATTCATGATCATGCCCGTCGGCGCCGGCAGCATCGCGGAAGCCGTGCGCTGGGGCAGCGAAATCTTCCACACGCTTAAGAAGGGGCTGTCGGCCAAGGGCCTCGCGACCGCGGTGGGCGATGAGGGCGGCTTCGCGCCGAACCTCGCCTCGACGCGCGCCGCGCTCGACTTCATCGCCGCCTCGGTCGACGAGGCGGGCTTCAAGCTCGGCACCGACGTCGTGCTCGCGCTCGATTGCGCCGCGACCGAATTCTTCAAGAAGGGCAAATATGAGATCAGCGGCGAGGGTCTTTCGCTGAGCCCCGAACAGATGGCCGAATATCTCGCCGCGCTCGTCAACGACTATCCGATCAAGTCGATCGAGGACGGCATGAGCGAAGATGATTTCACCGGCTGGAAGGCGCTCACCGACCTGGTCGGCGACAAGTGCCAGCTCGTCGGCGACGATCTGTTCGTCACCAACCCGGCGCGGCTGGAGCAGGGCATCAAGGACGGCCTCGCCAACTCGCTGCTCGTCAAGGTCAACCAGATCGGCACGCTCAGTGAAACGCTCGACGCGGTCGATATGGCGCACCGCGCCCGCTACACCGCCGTCATGTCGCACCGCTCGGGCGAAACCGAGGATTCGACGATCGCCGACCTCGCGGTCGCGACCAACTGCGGCCAGATCAAGACCGGCAGCCTCGCGCGCTCGGACCGGCTTGCCAAGTATAACCAGTTGATTCGTATCGAAGAAGAACTGGGCGATATGGCGCGCTATCCGGGGGTGGCGATTTTTTCTTAACATGGATCATAGCCGGACCCGAATTGCTTAGGTCGGTGGGCCGGAACCTGCTACACTGCCCCTGACGGTTGCGGTTTTCCACCAGATCGGCTTTTCGTGGTCCCGGCTCAATGCCCGCAGTCCCTCCGTTTCATACGGTCAGCCGATCGAATATGCCGAGAACCGGGTCGCACCGGCTCCTGTCATCCAAGGTATTCGATATGCGCTCCTTTCATATTTTGCTTGAGGGTGAGCCCTCGGGCGAACCCACGCGTATCGATTTCGAGGCGGAAAACCCCGATTTCGCATTGCAGATTGCGCAGGGCCAAGCGGCGGGCCGCAGTATCGAGCTGTGGGAAGGCGCGATGCGGCTCGGCACCTTCTGCAAATCGGCCCCGCATCTCTGGCGCTTGTCTTGATGCGACGAACGGTTGAAAACCGGCATCGGACGCCTTGACGCCACGAATCAACTCTGATTCAAGAGCCGGAATGACGCAGCGCCACAAATTCCGCAAATCGATGAGCCGGGCCACCGGTCCGGCCATTGCGGTGATGGTCGTGCTGGCGATGATCGGCTACATTATCTTCGGTCCGACCGGGCTTTACGCCTGGGGCGAATATGGCCAGTCGGTCGAAAAGAAGCGCGTCATATTGAGCGAGCTGACGAAGAAGCAGAAAGATCTTCAGAACCGCGTCAACCTGCTCGATCGCGGCCGGGTCGATCCCGACCTTGCCGAGGAATATGTGCGCGAGAAGCTGGGCGCCTATCACCCCGACGAATATATCATTCCGATGGAGCCCGACGCGAAGCCCTGAGCCGCTTTTTCTGCGGCTTTGTCATGTTTCTGCTGCATACGTAGGTTGAGGCCGACCCCTGCCATGGTGGGCGTTGCCAAGTGCTGCGCGGCTCTCCTATAGGGAGCCTTGCCGTAACGGCTAAATGCAAAGGAACCCGTCTTGGCCAAAGCACCTGCGCGCACCTCCCCCGCGCCGAAAAAGACTGCATCCACCCCGGCCCCCGCGACCAATCGCGAGATGCCGCGCGATCCCGTCCCCTATGACGCGTCGCCCGAGGAGCTGGAGAAATTCTACCGCGAAATGCTGCTCATCCGCCGCTTCGAAGAGAAGGCGGGCCAGCTTTACGGTCTCGGCCTGATCGGCGGTTTCTGCCACCTCTATATCGGCCAGGAAGCCGTGGCGGTCGGCCTGCAGTCGGCGCTCGACGGCGATAAGGACAGCGTGATCACCGGTTATCGCGACCATGGCCACATGCTTGCCTATGGCATCGATCCCAAGGTCATCATGGCCGAACTGACGGGGCGCCAGGCCGGCATTTCGAAGGGCAAGGGCGGCTCGATGCATATGTTCAGCGTCGAGCATAAATTCTATGGCGGCCACGGCATCGTCGGCGCGCAGGTGTCGCTCGGCACCGGCCTTGCCTTCGCGCACAAATATCGCGGCGACGGCGGCGTGGCGATGGCCTATTTCGGCGACGGCGCCGCGAACCAGGGCCAGGTTTACGAAAGCTTCAACATGGCCGAGCTGTGGAAGCTGCCGATCATCTTCGTGATCGAAAACAACCAGTACGCCATGGGCACGTCGGTCAACCGCGCGTCGGCCGAGGACCAGCTCTATCGCCGCGGCGAAAGCTTCCGCATTCCGGGCATGCAGGTCGACGGCATGGATGTGCTCGCGGTGCGCGGCGCGGCCGAAGCGGCGCTCGAATGGGTGCGCGCGGGCAAGGGCCCGGTGCTGATGGAACTCAAGACCTATCGCTATCGCGGCCACTCGATGTCCGACCCCGCCAAATATCGCAGTCGCGAGGAAGTGCAGGCGGTGCGCGACAAGTCGGACGCGATCGAGCACCTCAAGAAACTGATGACCGATGCCGGTGTCAGCGAGGACAAGATCAAGGATATCGACAAGGAAATCCGCCAGGTTGTTGCGGAATCGGCCGACTTTGCCGAAAGCGCGCCCGAACCCGAACTGTCCGAACTATATACCGACGTGCTGGTGGAGCAATATTGAGATGGCCATCGAATTGAAGATGCCGGCGCTGTCGCCGACGATGGAAGAAGGCACGCTCGCCAAGTGGCTCGTCAAGGAAGGCGACACGGTGAAGTCGGGCGACATCCTCGCCGAGATCGAAACCGACAAGGCGACGATGGAATTTGAAGCCATTGATGAGGGCACGATCGGCCAGATCCTGGTCGCCGAGGGCACCGACAATGTGAAAGTCGGCACCGTGATCGCGACGATCACCAGCGAGGGTGAGGAAGCGGCGGCGCCTGCCGCGGCTCCGGCGCCCGCCGCGGCCGAGGAACCCAAGGCCGAAGCTCCTGCTCCGGCTCCCGCTCCGACCCCCGCACTCGCTGCCGAGAAACCCGCCGCTACCGAACGCGCCTCCGACCCCGCGATTCCCGAGGGCACCGCGATGGTGAAGCTCACCGTCCGCGAAGCCTTGCGCGACGCGATGGCCGAGGAAATGCGGGCGGACGACCGCGTCTTCGTGATGGGCGAGGAAGTCGCCGAATATCAGGGCGCGTACAAGGTCACGCAGGGTCTGCTGCAGGAATTCGGCGCACAGCGCGTCGTCGACACCCCGATCACCGAATATGGTTTCGCCGGCCTCGGCGCGGGCGCGGCGATGGGCGGTCTGAAGCCGATCATCGAGTTCATGACCTTCAACTTCGCGATGCAGGCGATCGACCACATCATCAACTCGGCGGCGAAGACCAACTATATGTCGGGCGGCCAGATGCGCTGTCCGATCGTGTTCCGCGGTCCCAACGGCGCCGCGGCACGCGTCGGCGCGCAGCATAGCCAGAATTACGGCCCCTGGTATGCCAGCGTCCCGGGGCTGATCGTGATCGCGCCCTACGACGCCGCCGACGCCAAGGGGCTGATGAAGGCGGCGATCCGGACCGAGGATCCCGTCGTCTTCCTCGAAAACGAGCTGCTCTATGGCCGCAGTTTCGAGGTTCCCGAGATCGAGGATTTCGTCCTGCCGATCGGCAAGGCGCGGATCATGCGTCAGGGCAGCGACGTCACCGTCGTCAGTTACTCGATCGGCGCCGGGCTCGCGCTCGAAGCCGCCGACCAGCTGGCGGGCGAGGGCATCGACGCCGAGGTGATCGACCTGCGCACGCTGCGCCCGCTCGACACCGCGACGGTGCTCGCCAGCCTCAAGAAGACGAACCATCTCGTGGTCGTGGAGGAAGGCTGGCCGGTTTGCTCGATCGCCAGCGAACTCGCGATGATCGCGATGGAGCATGGCTTCGACGACCTCGACGCGCCCGTCATGCGCGTGTGCAACGAGGATGTGCCGCTGCCCTATGCGAACAATCTCGAAAAGGCCGCGCTCGTCGACACGCCGCGCGTCGTGAAGGCGGTGAAGGCGGTCCTCAATCGTTAATCCGTCGCCCCCGCGAAGGCGGGGGCCGTTATCGGCCTTGCCCTTCCATGCCGAGTAAACCGACATCGGCCCCCGCCTTCGCGGGGGCGACGGTTGAGCAGAGCGCCTACCCCGACATGCGCGATCCGCGCGTCATGGTTGCGGTGCCTCGCGAGAGGCGCGCGGCCATGGCGGCGCTGTGGGGCCTCGCCGCGCGGCTGACCAAGCTGCTGCTCGACGCGCGCGAGCCGCTGATCGGCCAGATCAAGCTCGCCTGGTGGCGCGACATGGCGGCGATGATCGCGAACGCCCCGGCGGCGTTGCCCAAGGGCGAGCCCCTGCTCGCCGAGCTTCAGGCAAGCTGGGCGGGGCAGGGCGGGCTCGACGCGCTCGTCGATGCGGCGGAGGCGATGCTGCTCGCCGAAAGCGATGCCGAGCGGCGTGGCGCGTCCGAAAGCTTTGGCGCACACCTGTTTGCGCTGTCCGGCGGCACGCAGGCCGGCGGCGGGCGCTGGGGCCTGCTTTGGGGCGCCGGCGTCGTCGAAGCCGAACCCGAAGCAAGGGAGTTGCTGGGCGATGCCCGTAATTCAGCAGCGCCGGCGCGCCGCGATTTCGGCGGAAGCCGCGCGCTTCTGATGCTCGATCGCTGGGCTGCGGCGATCGCCAGCCATGACGGCGAACGGAATCCGCGCGTCGAAGGACTTCTCCTCCTGCGCATCGGGCTTTTCGGCCGCTGACGACGAAAAACGCGCCGGGGGTGGAAATGATGTCCCCGACCCTCTATCTTGGCGGCAACAAATAGGGTCGCAGGGGACATTGCATGTTCAACGGGCTGGTCGCCTATCTCGATTCGATCAAAGCGCGCGATCCCGCACCGCGGTCGCGCTGGGAAATATTGCTCTACCCGGGGCTGCTCGCGGTCGGCATGCACCGCGTCGCGCATTGGCTTTTCGAGGCGCGGCTGTTCTTCCTCGCGCGTTTCATCAATCACCTGTCGCGCTTCCTGACCGCGATCGACATCCATCCGGGTGCGACGATCGGGCAGCATCTCTTTATCGATCACGGCTTCGGCGTCGTGATCGGCGAGACCGCCGAGATCGGCGACAATGTCTCCATCTATCAGGGCGTGACGCTCGGCGGGACCGATCCCGCGAACGGCATCGGCGGCAAGCGCCACCCGACGCTCGCCAATGACGTGATCGTCGGTTCGGGGGCGCAGATCCTGGGCCCCGTCACGGTCCACGCGCGCGCCCGCGTCGGCGCCAATGCGGTGGTGACCAAGGACGTGCCAGAGGGCGCGGTGATGGTCGGCATTCCGGCGCGCTCGACCCTGCTCGATGCGACCGAATATGCCCGCGAATTCGTGCCCTATGGCACGCCGTGCAGCGAGACCTTCGACCCCGCGACGCAAAAGGTCGAACTGCTGCAATGCCAGCTCGATCAGATGCAGAAGCAGCTCGCGGCGCTGCTCGAAGAACGCGAGCTTGCCGCCGCCGATGACGAAGCGCTGCGGCGCAAAGGGAGCCGGAACCGGGCCTGATGGGGACCGTTACGCCTTTGCCGCTCGGGAATGGTCGGACGGCACCGCTGCAGACAGGCTTCGAGCGCCCCGAATTGATGCGCATCCTCGACCTTTACGGCCGCATGGTCGCGGCGGGGCATTGGCGCGATTATGCGATGGATTTCCACCGCGACGCCGCCATTTTCTCGGCCTTCCGCCGCGCCGCCGAGCGGCCCGAATATCGCATCGAAAAGCGCCCCGCCTTGCGGAGCCGGCAGGGCATGTGGGCCCTTGTCTCCGAAGCCGGGGCGATATTGAAACGCGGGGACGAGCTTTCGAATGTGCTCGCTCCGGTCGAACGCAAGCTGATGAAGCTGGTCGGAGACTAAGCGCCGCTGTTCCGGAAACGGCGAGTGTGGATCAGGCCTCTCTCTGGTCGCCTGACCCACACCCGTTCCTCCCGTAGGGGAGCTCTGATCAGGCTGTCGCGAGGCGCCGCAGCCTTTTGTCGTCACCCAGCAGCACCGTCGGACTGCCATGCGCCTTGCGGCGTGCGACCCAGTCGCGCAGCAGTTCGGCGCAGCTATGATCGAGCCCCGACAGCTGGCCGCAGTCGATCGTGACCGCCCTGTCGCGCGGGATCGAACCCAGCGTGTCTTCCAGCTTGGGAAGCTGGACGAAGGTTGCCGAGCCCGACAGGCTGACGCGCGTCCCTTCCGCATTGTCCGAATGATCCACCTTGAGCCGCAGGCGGCGGACATGGGGGATGAGTTCGACGAGCGAGAAGAGGATGCCGACGATCACGCCGGTTAGCAGGTCGACCGCGACCACCAGCACGAGCGTCGTTGCCCAGATGACCACGGGCAGCACGCCATGATGCTTGAGCAGCTCGCGGGCATGGTCGAGCTTGACCAGCCGCCAGCCGGTCACGACAAGCACCGCGCCGAGCGTCGCCATCGGCATCGCACGCATCACCGACGGCAGCAGCGCGACGAAGGCGAGGATCCAGACACCGTGCATGATCGTCGAGCGACGCGACACGGCGCCGGCCTGGACGTTCGCCGAGCTGCGGACGATGACGCCCGTCATCGGCAGCGCGCCGACGCCGCCACACAGCATGTTGCCGACGCCCTGCGCGCGCAGTTCCTTGTTGAAATCGCTGCGCGGACCATCGTGCATCTTGTCGACCGCCGCCGCCGACAGCAAAGTCTCGGCACTGGCGATGAACGCGACCGCGATGGCGGCGGCAATGATTTCGGGCGTCAGCCAGCTGGCGAAGGCCGTCGGCGGGGTGATCGCGGAGAGGATCGAATCGGGCACTTCGACGCGCGCCACATTCATGTTCAGGACCAGCGCGATCACCGTGCCCGCGACGACGCCGAGCAGCGCGCCGGGGACGAGGTGCATCGAGGCCGGACGCCACTTTTCCCACGCGAGCATGACGCCGATCGTGATGCCGGCGATCAGTAGCGCGAGTTCGGCGCCGCCGGGACTGCTCGCGTTGATGCCCAGCAGGCGGCCCGGCATCGCGGCGATATTTTCAAGACCGCTTGCGAGAGGCTTGGCGTCGAACAGGACGTGGAACTGGCCGATGACGATCAACACGCCGATGCCCGCGAGCATGCCGTGGACGACCGCGGGCGAAATCGCGCGGAACCAGCCGCCGAGTTTCGCCACGCCCGCGATAAGCTGGACGGCGCCCGCGATGAGCAGGATGGGGCCGAGCGCCTCCATCCCCTGCGTGCGGACGAGTTCGAACACGATCACCGCGAGGCCAGCGGCGGGGCCGCTGACCTGGAGGGGAGAACCGGCGATCATGCCGACGACGATCCCGCCGATGATGCCTGTCATCAGGCCTTTTTCGGGCGGGAGGCCGGATGCGACGGCGATGCCCATGCACAGCGGCATCGCGACGAGAAACACGACGATCGACGCCGCGAAATCGCGCGAAAAGCCGCTGGCCGAGCTGGCGGGGAGAGCCTGGCTCGCCATGTTCAGGCCGCCTGCGCCGGGCGCTGGTGCATCGCGAGGCGCTGCGCCGCGGCGAGCGCGACGGGCAGGGGCTCGTTGGCGCGGATCGGAACGAACTGCCCGCTGGCGCCGTCGAGACCCATTACCTCGCCGAGGTGAATGTCGACGAACCAGCCGTGCAGCGAAATCTCGCCGCGCGCGATACCCGCGGCGACCGACGGATGGGTGCGCAGGTGCGCAAGCTGGACGACGATATTCTCGAGGCTCGCGGCGCGGACGAGGCCGGCATCGTCGAGGTCGGCATAGCCCGACCGCACGACATGTTCAGCGGCATGGCTATGGCGCAGCCAGGCGGCGACATTCGGCATGCCTTCCATCATGTGCGGGTTCATCAGCGCCTTCATCGCGCCGCAGTCCGAATGGCCGCAGACGATGATGTCGCGCACGCCGAGCGCCGCGACGGCATATTCGACCGTCGACGACACGCCGCCATTTTGCGTCGCAAAGGGCGGGACGATGTTGCCGGCGTTGCGGCAGACGAACATGTCTCCGGGTTCGGCCTGCATGACATGTTCGGGCGCCACGCGGCTGTCCGCGCAGGAGATCATCAGCGCCTTCGGGCTCTGGCCGTCGGCGACAAGCTTGGCGAACAGGTCGTTGCGGCTGGGGAAGACGCGCTTTTCGAAATCGAACACGCGTCCGATCAGATCGTTCATGAAACCACTCCTTGCTGGTTGGTTTCACGCACATGGCGATCGAACTTTGCTGCGGTGCAGCGTTAATGTAACGAAATGTTGCTCAGGCGGCGGGCAGACGCAGGCGTGCGGCCAAACCCCCGAGATGGCTCTGCCCAAGCTCCAGCGAGCCGCCGTGCATCCGGGCAATGCGGTCGACGATCGACAGGCCGAGCCCGAAACCCCCGGTGTCGCGCGCCCGCGCGCTGTCGAGCCGCGCGAACGGCTGCACCGCTTCTTCGCGCAGATGTTCGGGGATGCCGGGGCCGTCGTCGGCGACCTCAATTTCGATCCTTCGGTCGCCGCTGCGCAGCCGTACCTCGATCTCGTTCCCGAAGCGCAGCGCATTGCCGACGAGGTTGAGGAGCGCGCGCTTGATCGCGATGCCATGCACCGAAAGCACCAGATGATCGGGCCCGGCATAGCGGACGCGATGCCCACGGTCGCTCGCCTCGTCGGCGGCGGTCGCGCACATCACCGCGATGTCGGTCGGCGCCACGGGTTCGGTCGGATCGTCGATATCGCCCGAGAGATAAGCGAGCAGCGAGTCGATCATGCGCTCCATCTCGCCGATATCCTGCTCCATCGCGAGCGAGACCGACGGATCCGCGACGCTGTCGGCGCGCAGCCGCAGCCGCGCCAGCGGCGTGCGGAAGTCATGCCCGACCGCCGCCAGCGCCTGGGTGCGATCGGCGATCATCGCGGTGATACGGTGCTGCATGTCGTTGAAAGCGTCGATGACCTTCCGGACCTCCGCAGGACCGCGCAACGGGACGTCAACGAAATCGCGCTTGCCGAGCGTCTCGGCCGCGCGCGTCAAATCGCGCATAGGGCGGAGCGTATGGCGGATGAGCAAGCTGGCGAGCAGCACGAGCGCGATCGCCGGAACCAGCGTCTGCAAGGTGCGGAACAATGTCAGGTCGAGCTTGCGGACATGGTCGCGTGCGCTGAAACTCACCCAGCTCCCGTCGTTCAGCCGGATCGCGCCCGAAATCGTGCTGTGGAGTCCCGGCGACTGGAGATAGAGGCGCAGGTCGCGTTCCTGTATTTCGGGTTCCCAGTCGAGGATCTGCCGCGTGATCTGGTTGAGCTTGGGCGACACCGGCGGCGGATTGACCAGCCGTTCCTGCCAGACGAGATGATAGCGGGTGGTCGTCAGTTCGGACGCCACCGTGTCGCGCTGCGACCGCGGCGCTTCCTCGATCAGCTTGCCCGACAGGACGAGATGTTCGGCAAGCCGCCGCGCCTTGTCGCCGTTGATCGAAAACTGGCTCGCGCGTTCGTATAGGAACATGCTCGCGGCACTTTCGAGCAGCACCGCGGCGAACAGGATCGCGACGATCTGTCCGAACAGGCCGAACCCGCGCTTTTCGAACAGGCTCAAAGCCGCTCCACGGGGACGTTGAGCATATAGCCGATGCCGCGGACGGTCATGATCGGTGCCGGCTTGCCGGAGCTCGACAATTTGCGCCGCAGGCGGCTGATGAGCACGTCGATGCTGCGGTCCGAGCTGTCGCCCAGCCGGGTGCGCGACAATTCGATCAGCCGTTCGCGCGCGATGACGCGCTGGGCATTGTCGCACAGGCTGACGAGCAGGTCGAACTCGGCGCCGGTCAGTTCGACCGCGGCGCCATCGGGCGAGGTCAGCTGACGCCGGGGCAGATCGGCGGTCCAGTCGTTGAAGCGGATCAGGCCGCGCTCGCGGTCCGCCACCGGCCGCTCGATCGCGTGGCGCCGCAGCACGGCGCGTACGCGCGCGACGAGTTCGCGAACCCCGAACGGCTTCGCGAGATAATCGTCGGCGCCGAGCTCGAGCCCGACGATTCGGTCGGTCTCGGTCCCTTTCGCCGACAGGAAGATGATCGGAACGTCGCTCGTCCGCCGGACTTCGCGGCAGATGTCGATCCCCGACGTGCCGGGCAGCATGATGTCGAGGAGCAGCAGGTCGGCGGGCGCCGCCCGCAGTGCGTCCCACATCTGCGGCGCGGTGCCGGCGGTGCGGACGATATAACCATGTTCCTGGAGCGCGCGCGCGGTCAGGGTTCGGATCGGAGGATCATCCTCCACCATCAAGATATTCGGCGGTGTCATCGCTTCACCTGGGAGAGGGGCACATTCCTTGACCCGGACCCGCCCGTCCGTGCCGTGTTGCTGGGGTGCAGGAACGCCTTGCCGTTGCGGCGTAGGCGAAAGCACGGTCCACAGGATGCTGAGCCCTGCGGATCCGCGCTTCTCTTACCGTGCCTCACCGTTCAGGCAAGGGGGCGAATCGTTTCTCGGCACTGGCGACCGAAACGGGGACGATAAAAAGGGCCCCGGCCGTTTGGCCGGGGCCCTAGAAAACCGGCTCGCAAGGTGGAAGCCGGTGTGCTGCGGGTTCTTCCTATCCCTGCGCCGCGACGCCGGCGGTACGGACGGTCGCGGGCAGCTGGTTCGCCAGATCGTCGGGCAGCACGCCGACGACGACCGCGCGTGCATTCTGCCAGAAGGCCGAAAGCAGCAGCAGCGCCGATCCGATGACGAAGGCGGTCAGCGCGACATTGAGCTCGACCGCGCCGAAGGTGCGGAACAGCTGCGTCATCGCGAAGAGCACATAGGCGAGCGCCGAGACGAGCAGCGCGCGGCGGTCGATAGCGAGTGCGATGAGACCGAAGACGATATAGACGCCGATCACCAGCACCGCGGCGCCGCTGCCGATGTCGCTGCCGTCGGTGACGCCGAGCAGATGGAACACCGGATGCGCAATCATCGGCGCGGCGAGCAGGTGGAGCCAGAAGGCGACGTCGCTGCGGCGCGTCTGGCGCACCCGGTCGCTGCGGTCCCACCACATGGCGAGCGCGAAGACGCCGATCCCGGCGATGAGCACGAGGATCATCGGCAGCGTGCCATCGGGGCTGGGCATTCCGGTGATCGCGAGCACGAGGGCCACGGCCGTGGCGGCGAGCGCGGCGGTGCCGGCGGCGACGGTGATCGGCACCATGAAGCGTTTCCAGTGCGCCCAGGTCGCCGCGGCGGTGATCAGCGCCATCGCGCCGACCAGGATCGCGCCGACGGTTTCGCTGGGGCTATGCCCGAAAATAACCTCGCCATGGCGGACGAGGAAACCGACCATCGTCGCGAAGACCCCGCCCGAAAAGGCGAGGACGAGCACGATGCTGGGGAGCGCCATGCGGCGTTTGCGGGTAAAATATTCGGCGAGGAACCAGGCCGACGCCGCGACGAAGGCGCCGCCGAGCGCGGTGTGGATCGACGCGCCGATCCACCCGACCGCGACGAGCAGGATGACCGCCGCGATGCTGACGAAAATATCGTTGAAGCCGGTGATGAGGCGGAATGATTCCTCGTCCGCTCCGGGGGTGGCGCGAACCGACGCGATATGCGACCGGAACGCCGTTGCAGCCTCCGGTGTCAGAACCTTCGCATCGACCGCGGCTTGCAGGTCGCTTTCACTATACATCGGGGTCGTCCTTCTGTCCGATCCCCTTGCCCCAAAGTGCTTTTAGCAGGACTGTGTTAGTGTTGCAATACGATAAATCAGGCGAAGATATGCGCCGAGGTCAGCCGTTCCTGCTGCGCGCGCGTGGTTCGGTCGACCAGTCGATAGGCGAGCGGATAGAGCGCCAGGCTGACCACAGATGAAAGTATTTCGAGCTCAAGCACACTACGGAATTCCTCCGCCGTATCGGCCTTCAGGCTGAGCCGGAATACATAGTTGGCTACGATCGAGGTGATGATCCAGCAAGCCCACCAGAGGGTGAGAAAGCCGTTGCCGCGATCGAGGTCGCCCGTCTCGTTGCCGTGGCTGGCGTTCCAAATCTGGCGCATCGCGCCAAAGGGTTTGAAGAAGTTGGCGATCGGAACGAAATGCCAGCCGACGGCCCAGCCGGGCGTATAGCGGAAACCCGGAACCGACGCCGCGTCGACATTGGCCGCGGCGCGATAGATCCACATCCCGAAAACGACATAGGTAAGGATCAGGATCAGCCAGTTGGCGAGCAGAACCGCGGCGTAAAGACCCTCGGCATTGTCCAGATCGGCATTGTCCAGGTTGATCAGTCCCTGGAGTTCAGCGATCTCGCCGACGAGCATCGCGATCAGCGACAACAGGCCCGCTACCAGCAGCGCCTTCACGATCTTCGCCCGTCGCGCCAAAAGGTCGATGCCTTCGGCCAGCCCCATTTCGGCCATGTCATTCCCCCGCATGGGGCGCGCCGCCCCCGGCGCCCCTCATGCGGGAGTGTATCAGGCTCAGCCCAGCGCCATCAATGCCTTCATGACGTTCATCGACTGTTCGCTGCCTGACTGCGGCACGGTCTCGCCATTGCGGTCGATGATCTTCTCCCACGCGGCCGCGACGCCCTCGGGAGTGCGTTCGCCTTCGGGGAGCGCGACGCCGGGGGTCATGGTGACATAGGCGGCGTGGAACGCGCCCGCGCCCGCGCCGACGATCATGTTGGTCGGCGCATCCTCGCTGACCAGATAGAGCGCGGCGGGGACGACATTCTCGGGCGTGAACTTCTCGAACAGCTCGGCCGGGAAAATGTCTTCGGTCATGCGCGTGCCCGCGACGGGCGCGATCGTGTTGCAGCGGATATTATATTTCGCGCCTTCGAGGTGGAGTGTCTTGGTCAGCCCCGCGAGCCCCAGCTTCGCCGCGCCGTAATTCGCCTGCCCGAAATTGCCGTAAAGGCCGGTCGACGAGGCGGTCATCAGGATGCGGCCATAGGCCTGCTCACGCATCAGGTCCCAGCATGCCTTGGTGACGTTGGCGCTGCCGCTGACATGCACCTTCAGCACCAGGTCGAAATCGGCGGGCTCCATCTTGGCGAAGCTCTTGTCGCGCAGGATGCCGGCGTTGTTGATCAGGACGTGGACGCCGCCCCATTCTTCCTTCGCCTTGGCGACCATTTCGACCATCTGCTCATATTCGGTGACGCTGCCGCCGTTGGACATGGCGGTGCCGCCGGCGGCGCGGATTTCCTCGACGACCTGCAGCGCGGCGTCCGAATGGCCGGTGCCGTCGCGCGATCCGCCGAGGTCGTTGACGACGACTTTGGCGCCGCGCCGGGCGAGTTCGAGCGCATAGGCGCGGCCAAGGCCGCCGCCGGCGCCGGTGACAATGGCAACGCGGCCGTCAAATTTGATCGTCATGATGGTCTCCCGGAAAAGGGGTGAAGGGTTGTCAATGAAAACGCGACCGTCCTTAGCCGTTCGTTCGGGGCAGGCAAGGGGGATGACCACGCCGGAAAAAAGAGCTTTGTCGCCAAATTGTCATTTTGGTGACGCCGGATTGTCATATACCAGCAATATTAGCGCCACGAACCCGTGACCCTTTCCCAATGGAGCTTCGTTCATGCGCCGTGCCCTCACCACCGCCCTGCTGGCGACGTCGATGTTCAGCCTGCCGGGGGTGGCACATGCGCAGGCGATGACCGCCGAGGAAGCCGCGGCGCTGCGGGCCGAACTTGCGGCTTTGAAAGCGCAGGTCCAGACGCTCGAAGCGCGGCTCGATGCGGCGACCGCCGAGCCTGCGCCCGCTCCGCTTCCCACGCCGACGCCGCCATCGGTCACCGCCAAGCCCGCGACCGAGATAAGCTGGAAGGGGGCACCCGAATTGAAGACCGCCGATGGCTGGAGTTTCAAACCGCGCGGCCGCATGCAGTTCGACATGGCGGGCATCGACGCGCCCGCGGGCGTGCTGGGAACGCGTGGCGGTTTGACGAGCGAAATCCGCCGGGTGTTTCTGGGCGTCGATGGCAAGATTCCGGGCGGTTTTTCGTACCGGCTGGAAGCCGATTTCGCCGGTGGTTCGGCCGAACTGACCGACGTATACCTGACTTATGGCAAAGGACCATGGTCGGTCACGATGGGGCACGTCAGACACTTTACCTCGCTCGAAGACGTGACGAGCGATTTGTTCACCAGCTTTACCGAGCGTGCCGCCTTTGTGCCGGCCTTTGGTTTTGAACGCCGCGTTGGCGTGGGAGCCCAATATAAGGGAAAGCAGCTCCTCGCACAGGCGGGCGTCTTTGGTGACGATGCCAACAGTCTTCTGGACGATAAGAACAACAGCATCAGCGCCGACGGGCGCCTGGTGTGGATGCCCAAGTTCGGCAAAACCCAGCTTCATCTGGGCGGGTCGGTCCATTTTCGCGATTTCAACGACCTGTCGTCGACCGCGCGCTATCGCGCCCGGCCCTTTGTCCACACGACCGACGTGCGTCTGGTCGATACCGGCGACATCAGCGCCACGGGAGAGAACGGCTATGGGCTGGAGGCTGCGTTGGTGTCGGGGCCGTTCCATGCGTCGGGCGAAGCCTTCTGGCAGACGATGAAGCGCCCCGGCCTTGCCGACCCGACCTTCTTCGGCGGCTATGCGGAAGTCGGCATGTTGCTGACCCCCGGCGACAGCCGCAGTTACAAGGATGGATCGTTCGACCGGCTAAGGCCGTCGAAACCGATCACCGAAGGCGGGATTGGGGCGATCGAGATCAATGCGCGCTACGATTACCTCGACCTCAACGACGGTGCGATTGTCGGCGGACGCCAGCGCATCGCATTGCTGGGGGTGATGTGGGCGCCGATCGACTATGTCCGCGTGATCGCCAACTATGGCCGGGTCCAGATCGACGACGCCGCGATCGCCAGCGCAACGGGCGACCGCGATTATTCGGCAGACGTGTTCGGGCTGCGGACCCAACTCGACTTCTGAGCATCGGCGGCTTTGGGGTGGGAAGCTACCATCTTCCAATCTCGTCATCCCGCACTTGATCCGGGATCCACCGCCGCGCCGAAGTCATGGACCCCGGATCAAGTCCGGGGTGACGATGAAAGACAGGTCAGCCCGCTCCGATCAAACGCTCTTTCCCGCATCCAGCGCATAACCCGCCGAGCGCACCGTGCGGATGATGTCGCTCGTGCCCGGCAGGTTGATCGCCTTGCGCAGCCGCCGGATATGGACGTCGACGGTCCTGAGCTCGATGTCGCTGTCCTGACCCCAGACGCTGTCGAGCAATTGCCCGCGCGAGAAGACGCGGCCCGGATGCTCCATGAAATGGCGGAGCAGGCGGAATTCGGTCGGCCCCATCGCGACGATCTGGCCACCCCGCACCACCTTGTGCGCGACCGAGTCGAGTTCGATGTCGGCATAGGTCAGCATCTCGCCGGCGAGCGCGGGGCGCAGGCGGCGGAGCACCGCCGACACGCGCGCCACCAGCTCGCGCGGGCTGAACGGTTTGGTGACATAATCGTCGGCGCCGGTTTCGAGGCCGCGGATGCGGTCCTCTTCCTCGCCGCGTGCGGTGAGCATGATGATCGGGACATTCGCCGATTTGGGATTGCGGCGGAGGCGCCGGCAAACCTCGATCCCCGGCAGGCTCTCGATCATCCAGTCGAGCAGGACGATATCGGGAACGCGTTCCTCGACGAGGATCAGCGCCTGTTCGCCGTCGGGGGTCTGGCGGACCGAAAAGCCCTCGCGCGCGAAATGCCAGACGATGAGCTCGGCGATCGCCTCGTCATCCTCGATCAGCAGAAGGTCGGGCTGCGGCATCAGCCTTGCTCCTGCTCCGCGGCGCCATCTTCGGGCTGTTCGCCGCGCTCGCGTTCCTCCATCCGCTCGCCGGTGACGACATAATGGACCATCTCGGCGATGTTGGTCGCATGGTCGCCCATGCGTTCGAGGTTCTTGGCGACGAACAGCAAATGCGCGCTTTCCGAGATATATTTCGGATTTTCCATCATGAAGGTGACGAGCGTGCGAAAGATGCTGTTGTAGAAATCGTCGACATTCTTGTCGCGCACCGTCACGCGCACCGCGAGTTCGGCGTCGCGCGCGGCGAAGCTGTCGAGCGCGTCGTGGATCAGCTCGACGACGATCGACGACATCGAGGTGAGGAGCGGGATCGCCTCGATCGACCGCGTCTGGTCCATCAGCGCAACGCGCTTGGCGATGTTCTTCGCATAGTCGCCGATGCGTTCGACGACCGACACGATCTTCAGCGCCGCGATCATCTCGCGCAAATCGTCGGCCATCGGGGCGCGGAGCGCAATCGTCTGCACCGCGAGCTGCTCGACTTCGGCTTCCAGCGCGTCGATCTTCTTGTCGTCGCGCACGACTTGCGCCGCGAGGTCGAGGTCGCCCTTGCTGAGCGCGGTCATCGCCTGGAGCAGCGCCTGTTCGGCGCGCCCGCCCATCTCGCTGATCAGCCCGCGCAGGCGGTTGAGGTCCTCGTCGAAGGCTTTGACCGTATGATCATTCGTTAGTGCCATCGTTTTCGTCCTAATGCGCTACGGATCAACCGTAGCGGCCCGTGATATAGTCCTTGGTGCGTTCCTGCCGCGGGTTGGTGAAGATGTCGGTGGTCTTGCCGTACTCGACCAACGTCCCGAGGTGGAAAAAGGCGGTGCGCTGCGACACGCGGGCCGCCTGCTGCATATTGTGCGTGACGATCACGATCGCATATTTGCCGCGCAGCTCGTGGATCAGCTCCTCGATTTTCGCGGTGGCGATCGGGTCGAGCGCCGAACAGGGCTCGTCCATCAAAATGACTTCGGGGTCGACCGCGATCGCGCGCGCGATGCACAGGCGCTGCTGCTGGCCGCCCGACAGCGCGGTGCCGCTTTCGCCCAGCCGGTCCTTGACCTCGTCCCACAGGCCGGCGCGCACCAGCGCGCGCTCGACGATGACGTCGAGCTCGGCCTTCGACGGCGCGAGGCCGTGGATGCGCGGACCGTAACCGACATTGTCATAGATCGACTTGGGAAAGGGGTTCGGTTTCTGGAACACCATGCCGACGCGCGCGCGGAGCTGCACGACGTCCATCGACGGCGCGTAAATATCCTCGCCGTCAAGCTCGATCCGCCCCGTGACCTTCGCGCTCGCGACGGTGTCGTTCATGCGGTTCAGCGAGCGCAGAAAGGTCGACTTGCCGCAGCCCGACGGGCCGATGAACGCGGTGACGAGGTCGGTGCCGACGTCGATCGACACATCGTTGATCGCCTGTTTCTCGCCGTAAAAGACGTTGACGCCCTGCGCGCGCATCTTGGGGTCGGCGATAGTGAGATCGTCTTGGGTCATATTCACCAGCGTTTTTCGAATTTGTTGCGAAGATAGATCGCAAAGGCGTTCATCGACAGGAGCACGATAAGCAGCACGATGATCGCGGCGGAGGTTTTCTCGACAAAGCCCCGGTCGACTTCGTCCGACCAGAGGAAGATCTGCATCGGCAGCACGGTCGAGGGCGAGCAGATGCCGCCGGGCACGTCGCCGATAAAGGCGCGCATCCCGACGAGGAGCAGCGGCGCGGTCTCACCCAGCGCGCGCGCCATGCCGATGATCGTGCCGGTGAGGATTCCGGGCAGCGCGAGCGGCAAGACATGATGGAACACCACCTGCACGGGGCTCGCGCCCACGCCCAGCGCAGCATCGCGGATCGACGGCGGCACCGACTTGATCGCGTTGCGGCTGGCGATCACGATCACCGGCATCGTCATCAGCGCGAGCGTCAGCCCGCCGACGAGCGGGCTCGCCTGACACAGGCCGAACCAGTTGATGAACACCGCGAGCGCGAGCAGGCCGAAGATGATCGAGGGCACCGCGGCCAGGTTGTTGATCGACACTTCGATGAGGTCGGTCCAGCGGTTCTTCGGTGCATATTCTTCCAGATAGAGCGCCGCGAGCACGCCGGTCGGAAAGGCGATCAGAAAGGCGATGAAGATCGTCAGCACCGATCCCTTCAATGCACCCCAGATCCCCGCGACCGCGGGGTCGGTGGCGTCAGCATTCTTGAAGAAGGCCCAGTGGATGCCGGTCGACAGCTTGCCGTCCTTCTCCAGCGCATCGACCCGCGCGCCGAGCGCGCCCTTGCCGCCATCCTTCGCGGCCATATCGACTTCGCTCGACGCGGGCAGTTCGAACAGCGTCTCGCCGTCGAGCAATTCGGGATCGGCCTTGATCGCGCTGCGCACTTCCTTCCACGCATTTTCGCTGATCAGCGCCGACCCGCCGTCGCCCAGCGCCTCGTCGGCGGCAAAGGCGACGATGTCGGCCAGCCCCGCGTTCGCGATCACCTGATCGGCGTCGGCATCGCCCAGCCGCGCTTTGTCGATCGTCAGCGGCATCGCCTTGAAATCAACCGGCACCGCGACATGCGTATAGGTAAAGCCGCGCGCGCCGTTGCCGACCATCACGAACAGCAGGAAGGCGAGGAACGCCCCCGATAGCAGCACCGCGCCCAGCCCCATCAGCTTGAAGCGGCGCTCGGCGGCGTAGCGGCCCGCGATGCGCTTCTGCATCGCCGCGCCCTTCCAGTCGGTGGGGGAAGTTTCCCTATTCATATGCTTCCCGATATTTCTTGACGATGCGCAGCGCGACGATGTTGAGCAGCAGCGTGACGAGGAAGAGCACGAGCCCGAGCGCGAAGGCTGCGAGCGTCTTGGCGCTGTCGAACTCCTGATCGCCGGTGAGCAATTTCACGATCTGCGCGGTTACGGTGGTGACGCTGGCAAAGGGGTTGGCGGTCATATTCGCCGACAGGCCCGCCGCCATCACCACGATCATCGTCTCGCCGATCGCGCGGCTGACCGCGAGCAATATGCCACCCATCACGCCCGGAAGCGCGGCGGGGATCAGCACCTGACGGATCGTCTCGTTCGGCGTTGCCCCCAAGGCAAGGCTGCCGTCGCGCATCGCCTGCGGCACCGCGTTGATGCTGTCGTCGGCCATCGAGGAGACGAAGGGGATGATCATCACCCCCATCACGATCCCCGCGGCGAGCGCGCTTTCGGTCGAGGCGTTGGGAATGCCCAGCATCACCGCGAACTCGCGCAGCGCCGGCGCCACCGTCAGCGCGGCGAAATAGCCGTAAACGACCGTCGGTACGCCCGCGAGGATCTCGAGCAAGGGCTTCACCCATTTGCGCACCGCGGGCGCGGCATATTGGGTGAGGTAGACCGCGGTCATCATCCCGATCGGGATCGCGACGATCATCGCGATGATCGCGCCGATCAGCACGGTGCCCCAGAACAGCGGAATGCCGCCGAAGGTGTCGGGCTGCGGCGCGCCGCTCGTCGGCGCCCACGTCGTCCCGACCAGCAATTCGGCGGGCGAGACGAGGCGGAAGAAACGGATCGATTCAAAGAGCAGCGACAGCACGATGCCGAAGGTCGTCAGGATCGCGACGAGCGATGCGAGCAGCAACAGCATCATCACGATCTTTTCGACGCGGCTCCGCGCGCGGAAATCGGGGCGGATGCGCGTGAAGGCATAAAGCCCGCCCGCGAGCGCCAGCGCCAGCATCGCCGCGATGCCGATCCACGCATATTTGTGGCTCGCTTGCGAATAGGGCTTCACCAGCGGCGCCGCGGCGGGCAGCCGCACCTCGGCCTGCCGCCCTTGCGCGACATTGCGCGCGTCGGACAATATCGCGCCGCGCTCGAACCCGAATTCGGGCAGGCTCTGCGCCGCTTCGGTCGTCAGCACCTGATTGGTGATCAGCGCGGGCGACACCGACGACCAGACGGCAAGGAACAGCGCCGCGGGCGCGAACAGCCACAGCGCGACATACCAGCCATGATATTGCGGGCGCGAGTGCAGCTTCGCCTGCGCGCGCCCGGCGAGCAGGTTCGACCGCGCCCGGCCGGCGAGCCAGCCGATCAGGGCAAGGCCTGCGATCAAAAGCAAAAGGGCGGCGGCGTTGAAGGTCACATGCGTCTCTTAACCTGTCCCCAATTCCATTCGCCCTGAGCTTGTCGAAGCCTGTCCTGAGCGACTGACAAGTCAGTCGAAGGGGGCCGTTCTTGTCTTCAACCGAAGAGGAAAAAGGACGGTGCTTCGACAAGCTCAGCACGAACGGGGAAGGGGAGTCCAACGTCAGAAAAAACGGCGGCCGGACAGGGCGAACCCGCCCGGCCACCAGCGGGAGGAAACTTACTTCAGTTCCGCACCATCCAGCGCGGTCATATTCTTGCCGTTCGCCGCCGCGGTGTCGGCGATCGCTTTCGGCGACACGATCAGCCCCTTGGCGTTGAGGTAACCGCCGTCGGCCGCGCCCTTCAGGAACTCGGCGACATATTCGGCGAGCCCGGGGACGACACCGACATGCGCCTTCTTCACATAGATGTAGAGCGGGCGCGAACCGGGATAGCTGCCGTCGGCGATCGCCGCATAGGTCGGCGCGACGCCCTGCACCGGAACCGCCTTGATCTTGTCCTTGTTCGCATCGAGATAGCTGAAGCCAAAGATGCCGAGGCTGGTCGGGTTCTTGTCGAGCTTCGAGATGATGAGGTTATCATTCTCGCCCTGCTCGACATAATAGGGCGAACCGCGCAGCGTCGTGCACACCGCCTCATGCTTGTCCTTGTCGCTGTCCTTCAGCGCCTTCATTTCGGCATTGGCGTCGCAGCCGGTGCCGAGGATCAGCTCCTTGAACGCGTCATAAGTGCCGCTCGTCGACGGCGGACCAAAGACCGAGATCGCGACCGCGGGCAGCGCCGGGTTCACGTCCTTCCACGTCTTCGCGGTGTTGGGCTTGCCATAGGGGTTCGCCGCGAGCGCCTTATAGACGTCTTCCTCGGTCAGCTCGAAACCCGGACCGCGCGCCGCCTCACCCAGCGCGATGCCATCGATGCCGATCTGGACTTCGACGATGTCCTTCACGCCGTTCGCGACGCAGCTGTCATATTCCTTCTTCTTCATGCGGCGCGATGCGTTCGCGATGTCGGGCGTGTCGCCGCCAACGCCGGCGCAAAAGCGCTCGAAGCCGCCGCCGGTGCCTGTGCTGTCGATCTTCGGCGTCTTGTTGCCCGTCGCCTCGGCGAACTTCTCGCCAACCGTGGTGGCAAAGGGGTAGACGGTCGAGGACCCGACCGCGCTGATATAAGCGCGCGCACCGCCGCCCGAAGACGCCTGATCCTGACACGCGGACAGCGCCAGCGCGCATGTGGCGGCGCCAGCGACGCCGAGCATCTTGGTAGCGAATTTCTGCAGCATCGAAAAATCCTGTCGAGGGTCGTTACCGAACCAAGCCGCCACCCCCGCGGCGACTCGCTGGGTGCCCAATGGGGGTTTTGTGTGACGTGTTTGTGACAGGGGGTGTCATGGAAGTGTCATGATCCGGCCGTGTCGAATGCCCTAGCATCTTTTACGGGTGGACGATGTCTTCCAAGAGCGAATTGACGAAGGTGTTTCTTGATACTTTCGCGTTCTTGCCGAGTATCCCTGCTCTATACCAACGCTCCACATTGGCTACCGGGACTACGTAGATCGGCACACTTGGAAATAAAGTAATGTCGGAAAGAATGTAGCCTCGAATGTTCTGGAGCTTAGCGAGGAATCCTGCTTCCTCAAAATAGCGGCCTTTCCCAACCTGGGCCGATGGATTGAAATAGACACCACCCCTTGTGATCGAACGCACCTCCCAAAGTCCTCCGTCCGGCGCGCGCAAATCATATCCAGCGCCCTCGGTCGGTGCCAGATCCCAACCTTCATGTGCCCATTTCAATCTACGTTCTATGATGAATGACGCACGACGACCATCGGTCATGAATTCATGGACATCTTCTGGCTGCACGCCAAACGCCTGCGCGAGTTGTGCGCAGTCAAATTCGATTTCAAACATATTGTCCATATAGCCCTCCGCTCAGAAGGGCGGATTAGGACTGATCACGGGAAGAGTCGAATCACCTTTGTCTTTAATGACGCTGCAAAAGGACAATTCGGTTTGTGTTAGTCCCCTTATTGTTGTTTCCGACGCCCCAGCAATTCGCTGTCTTCGTAAACTCTTGCTGGTTGATCATCACGCCGAGCCGCTTAAATGGCAGCCCTTCGGCAGCCTCCCAAACGAGGCGCTCCAAGAGGACCTTTCCGTTTCGGACCTCACCAACCTCAAACGCGACCAAGCCTTTCGACTTCAAAACGCGCGCCTGTTCGATCAAAACGGATCGCACCATGTTGCGCCATGCCAATTCGCCTTTGTGCATCGAAATCGAAATAGCTTCGACGTCAATTCCCGCGAACCAGCACCGCAACCAGTTGTCATCAGCATATTGGACGACGTCAAGGAAAGGCGGTGACGTGACGGTCAGGGCGACCGACGCATCGGCGATGGTAGGCAAATATTCCGCTTGGCCACATAACAGATCAAAGTCGCAAATTGGGGATGGCGGGCAATCTCGTAGCAGCGATCGCGACTTTTTGAGAATCAACGCCGTAATGTCACGCACAACAGGCGTTTGGTTCCGTTTTTCATTGATCTTCAGTTGCGATGATATGCTGACCGCCTGATTAGGTGGCAACGAGTAAACAGAGAAAAATCCGTTGGAGTGACCGGTCAACCGATTGATCGCGACCATTCGAATCCAATCCCAAACTGGATCAGGGCAATGATTATCCAACGGAGCAACCTGCAATAAATGTTCCCTGAGAACGCAGATGTGCCGGAGAGTCTGGGGATGATAAAAGGCCAACAGATCGTCGCGAACTTCACAAGGGACGGACCAGTTGATTGATCGAAGCGCGGCCGCCACTTCGGAAAGCGGCGGCACTCGCAATCTGGGACGGGTCAGCAGCCTTGACAACGGATTCACATCGTTGCCGAGAGGTCGGCGGCCCATCAACGCGGCTTGAACCGGGGTGGTTCCGCGACCCATGAACGGATCTAGAACATGATCGCCGGCTGCCGTAGCGCGACTAATGAAGAATTCTGGTAGTTGGGGCTTGAAGCAGGCTCGATAGCTTACCTCATGGATCGAATGAGCCTTTCGTTGACCCGACGTCCAGAACTCGTTGATCAGATACGGGATGCCCGCTTCATCGATCCGCTCGGTTCGTGCACCAAAGTCGGCGAACGACGAAATCTGGTCGATGATATTGCCCGATCGTTGCGGTTCCTGAACGTCGATAGGAAACAGATCGTCAAAATGTGCGAGTGCTCTCAATGCGAGGGGATGCTCCATAGGCTCTCTCCATAACTGCTCCATGTCTAGAACATTGAGAGAACGAAACTTCAATCATTTTGAATGATATGCCATCCAAACTGGATGAATAAAACTAACATGCGACATCCGTTTACGTCCACCAACTTGTGAAAGAAAAGGCAAGACGATGATCCTCATCACCGGCCACGCCATCCTCACCCCCGAGCATCGCGAGCGCATGATCGCGCTCGGCGCCGAGCATAGCGCGCGGTCCCGCATCGAACCGGGGTGTCTGACGCATCATTGCCATGTCGATGTCGAAAACGACCTGCGCCTCGTCTTCGTCGAGGAATAGGAGAGTGTCGATGCGGTCCGCGCCCATTTCGCGCTGCCCGCATCGCGCGCCTTCGTCGCGGAGATGCGTGCGCTCTCGCCCGAGCCGCCCGCGATCCGCATCCATGCCGCCGAGGATATCACCGCGACGCTGATGGGGTAAATCTCCCCTCCCATTTATGGGAGGGGTCGGGGGAGGGCATGTCCCAATCGCGCGTGGGCGGAATGCTCTACAGCCCCTCCCCAAACCCCTCCCGCAAGCGGGAGGGCTTCGAGAAAAAAGCGCTGTCCTACATTATCGCGCCGTGCCAGCGTGCCCGCCGCTCTTTCGCATCGTCGGCAACCGCAAGTCCGTGCCAGCGTCCCTCGCGCACACACGGTCGGGGGCATCAACCTCGTCGATTTCCGCTCGGCGGGTATCATTATACCGGAGGGGAATGACAAGTTTGACAACTTTGGAATGATATTGCGTGCGCGCGCCATCGCGGGATGGAGCCGACCCGGCGAATGTTGATCGCGATCGACCCGCCGTCGGCGGTGTCGCGCCCGGTCCGGCGGGGATCACTGGACCGCGGTGGTCTTGGCGACGACGCGCCACCCGGCATCGGTGCGATAGAGCAGCAGCTGGTCGATATAGAGATCGCCGCCGAAATGCAGTTCATAGGTGACCGCGCTCATCGACGGCGTCGCGTCGTGGCGGTCGAGGATGCGCCCGGTGGCGGCCGGATCGGGCCGCGCCGCCCAGTCGCCGAGCACCTCGGCGAAGCGCCGGCACCCGATCGGTGCCGCGCCGTCGCGCGCCAGCGTGCAAAACTGCCCGTCGGGCAGGAACAGCGCCTCCAGCACCTCGACGCGCCCGCTGCGCAGTCCGCCGACATAAGCCTCAAGCGCCGCTTCGGGCGAAGCCGGTGCGGCGGGGGGCGGGGGCTCCGCCGCGGCCAGCGCCGCGAGGATGGGAAGGGCAAGGTGCACAGGATCGAGGGGCATCGCATGAAACTCCCGCTGTCGTGCGCCGTCTGTAACCTGCCGCGCGCTATTTCTCCAGCAGCGGCGCCAGATATTGCCCGGTGAAGCTGCGCTTCGCCTTCACCACCTGTTCGGGCGTCCCCGCGGCGACGATTTCGCCGCCCTTGACCCCGCCTTCGGGGCCGAGGTCGACGATCCAGTCGGCGGTCTTGATGACGTCGAGATTATGCTCGATCACCACGACGCTGTTGCCTTGCTCGACGAGTTGTTGCAGCACTTCGAGCAGCTTGCGCACATCCTCGAAATGCAGGCCCGTGGTCGGCTCGTCGAGGATGTAGAGCGTCTGTCCGGTCGAGCGCCGCGACAGCTCCTTGGCGAGCTTCACCCGCTGCGCCTCGCCGCCCGACAGCGTCGTCGCCTGTTGCCCGACCTTGATATAACCGAGCCCGACGCGGACGAGCATCGCCATCTTGTCGCGGATCGCGGGCACCGCCTTGAAGAAGTCCGCCGCATCCTCGACCGTCATGTCGAGCACGTCGGCGATGCTCATCCCCTTGAACTTCACCTCGAGCGTTTCGCGGTTGTAGCGTTTGCCGTGGCACGTCTCGCACGTCACATAGACGTCGGGCAGGAAGTGCATCTCGATCTTGATCAGCCCGTCGCCGGTGCAGGTTTCGCAGCGACCGCCCTTGACGTTGAAGCTGAAACGCCCGGGCTTGTACCCGCGCGCCTGGCTTTCGGGCAGCCCCGCGAACCAGTCGCGGATGATCGTGAAGGCGCCCGTGTATGTCGCGGGGTTCGAGCGCGGGGTGCGGCCGATCGGCGACTGGTCGATGTCGATCACCTTGTCGCAATGTTCGAGCCCGGTGAGGCTGTCGTGCGGCCCCGCGATCATGCGCGCGCCGTTGAGCGTCCGCGCCGCGCTGGCGTAGAGCGTGTCGATGATCAGGCTCGACTTGCCGCTGCCCGACAGGCCGGTGACGCAGGTGAAGGTGCCGAGCGGGATCTTCGCGGTGACATTCTGCAGATTGTTCGCCCGCGCGCCCTTGAGCACGAGGTCGAAGCCGTTGCCGGGGCGGCGGTGCTTGGGCACCTCGATCTTCTTTGCGCCGGTCAGATACGCCGCGGTCAGGCTCTTCGTGTTCGCGAGCACTTCGCCCAGCGTCCCCTCGGCGACGATCTCGCCGCCGTGAACGCCCGCGCCGGGGCCCATGTCGACGACATAATCGGCGTGGCGGATAGCATCCTCGTCGTGCTCGACGACGATGACGGTGTTGCCGAGGTCGCGGAGGCGCTTCAGCGTCGCGAGCAGCCGGTCGTTGTCGCGCTGGTGCAGCCCGATGCTCGGCTCGTCGAGGACGTAGAGCACGCCCGAAAGGCCGCTGCCGATCTGCGAGGCGAGGCGGATGCGCTGGCTCTCGCCGCCGCTGAGCGTGCCGCTGGTGCGGTTGAGATTGAGATAGTCGAGCCCGACATTGTTGAGGAAACCGAGGCGTTCGTTGATCTCTTTCAGGATCGCTTTCGCAATCTGTCGCTGCGTGTCGTTCAGCTTCGCGTCGAGCGTGCTGAACCAGCCGAGGGCGTCGGCGACCGACCGCTGCGCCGACAGGCTGATATTCTCGCCCGCGATCTTCACCGCGAGCGGTTCGGGGCGCAGCCGCGCGCCGTGGCACGTCTCGCAAGGATGCGGCGCCTGATATTTGCTCAGTTCCTCGCGCATCCACGCGCTTTCGGTCTGCAGCAGGCGGCGGTTGAGGTTGCCGATGACACCCTCGAACGCCTTGTGCGTCGTATAGGTGCGTTTGCCGTCCTTGAAGGTCAGCTCGACGGGCTTGCCGCCGCTGCCGTAGAGGATGATCAACTGCACCTCGCCGGGCAAATCCTGCCAGGGCGTCGTCAGATCGAAGCCATAGGCTTTGCCGAGGCTTTCGAGTACCTGCATATAGTAAGGCGAGGGCGGGTTCGATTTCGCCCACGGCACCACCGCGCCCTTTTTGAGGCTGAGCGCATGGTTCGGCACGACGAGATCGGGGTCGAACTCCTGCCGCTCGCCGAGCCCGTCGCACGCGGGGCAGGCGCCCTGCGGCGCGTTGAAGCTGAACAGCCGCGGCTCGATCTCGGCGATCGTGAAGCCCGAAACGGGGCAGGCGAATTTCTCGGAGAAAATCAGACGGTTGGCGGGAATGCCCGCGCCCTTCATCGCCCCGCCGGTATCCTCTTCCTCGCGCCCCGGCACCGGGCCGTCGGCGAGGTCGACATAGGCGAGACCTTCGGCAAGCTTCAGCGCGGTCTCGAAGCTGTCGGCGAGCCGCGTTTCGAGGCCTTCGCGCACCGCGACACGGTCGACGACCACCTCAATGTCATGCTTGTATTTCTTGTCGAGCGCCGGCGCGTCGCCGATCTCGTAAAACTCGCCGTCGAGGCGGACGCGCGTGAAGCCGTCCTTCTGCCACTGCGCGAGTTCCTTTTTATACTCGCCCTTGCGGCCCCGCACGACGGGCGCGAGCAGATAGGCGCGCGTGCCCTCGGGCAATTCCATCACGCGATCGACCATCTGGCTGACTGTCTGCGCCGAAATCGGCTCGCCCGTCGCGGGCGAATAGGGGATGCCGACGCGCGCCCAGAGCAGGCGCATATAGTCGTAGATTTCGGTCACCGTCGCGACGGTCGAGCGCGGATTCCGGCTCGTCGTCTTCTGCTCGATGCTGATCGCCGGCGACAGCCCGTCGATATGCTCGACATCGGGCTTCTGCATCATCTCGAGAAACTGGCGCGCATAGGCCGACAGGCTCTCGACGTAGCGCCTTTGGCCCTCGGCATAGATGGTGTCGAAGGCGAGCGACGATTTGCCGCTGCCTGACAGGCCGGTGATGACGATCAGCGCGTCGCGCGGCAGGTCGACATCGACGCCTTTGAGATTATGCTCGCGCGCGCCGCGAACCTTGATGTGGGTGAGACTCATGGGAGAGGTTTGTTCCAGATTTGTTCTGATGGCGCAAGAGCGGTTTACGCCCGTTCACCGCATAGATAGGGGGCCGGATGCGAGGCCGCAATGCGGTCGTTTCCACCAACCCCACAAAGGCTTCGACCAGCGTCGGGCCGCTCGCTTGACCCTCCGGCGTGGCGGGCGGACAAGGATGGCCATGCGCGCCGCGTCCACACGCGGCGCCGGGGAACGGGAGACTGGGGATATGAAGAATTTCACTTCGAGCGTCGCGGGACTGGCGATGGCGGTAGCGTTGATTACAACACCGGCGTTGGCGAACGATAGCAATGCGAGCGACGCACTCAAGGCGCCGGCTGACGTTGGCGAGGCAGGTTCGTCGGCGGAAAGCGCGCTGACGGCGCTGACGTTCGGTAAGTGGGGCGTCGATCTGGGCGCGCGCGACACCTCGGTGAAGCCGGGTGACGATTTCGATAAATATGCGAACGGCGGCTGGTTCGCTCGCACCGAAATCCCGGCCGACCAGGCCTCGGCGGGGGTCGATTATGACGTCTATAACCTTACCCAGCGCCAGCTTCGCCAGCTTGTCACGAGCGCGCCGGCCACGAGTCAGGTCGGCGGCCTTTACCAGAGCTTCATGGACGAGGCGCGGGTCGAGGCGCTGGGGACAAAGCCGCTGATGGCGGACATCGCCGCGGTCGCCGCGATCAAGGACAAGCACGCTATGGCGCGTTTCATGGGCGAAACGCAGGGCACCTTCGGCTCGACGATCGTCAGCGGCGGTCCTTACGCGGACACCGCCGACCCGACCGTCAACGTCCTGTGGCTGGGCCAAGCGGGGATCGGCCTGCCCGAGCGCGACTATTATCTCAATGACAGCTTCAAGCCGCAGCGCGACGCCTATCGCGCCTATATCGCGCGGACGATGAAGATGGCGGGCAATGCCGATCCCGAAAAGGCGGCCGACGCGATCATGGCGTTCGAGACCGAGATCGCGAAGGTCAGCTGGGCGATCGCCGATCGCCGCGACATCGGCAAGATCAACAACCCGATGTCGTCGGACGAGCTCGCCGCTTATGCGCCGGGGCTCGACTGGAAGGCGTGGTTCGATGGCGCCGGCATCGCGCCGCAGAAACGCATCATCGTTAATGAGAAGACCGCGATACGCGATATCGCGGCGCTCTATGCCAAGACGCCGCTCGACACCATCAAGCTGTGGCAGCAGTTCCACGTCGCCGACAATGCGGCGCCCTATCTCGACAAGGCGTTCGTCGACAGCCGCTTCGAATATACCAAGGCGCTGAGCGGGGTCGGCGAGCTGCGTCCGCGCTGGAAACGCGGGCTGACGATCGTCGACGGCGGCCTCGGCGAGTTGGTCGGCGAAACCTATTCGAAGCAATATTTTCCGGCGAGCGCCAAAGCCAAGATGGAGAGGCTCGTCGCGAACCTGAAGCTCGCGATGGGCGATCGTATCCGGGCCAATAGCTGGATGGCGCCCGCCACGAAGGATGCGGCGCTCGCGAAGCTCGCGAAGATGGACGTGATGGTCGGCTATCCCGACAAATGGCGTGACTATTCGGGGCTGAAGATCGACCCCGCCGACCTTTACGGCAATGTGAAGCGGAGCTCGGCCTTCGAATATGCCTATGCGCTGTCGGACCTGAACAAGCCGGTCGATCGCAAGAAATGGGCGATGAACCCGCAGACGGTGAACGCCTATAATGGCGGGCTCGAGAACAAGATCGTGTTTCCGGCTGGCATCCTGCAGGCGCCCTATTTCAGCGAGAGCGTCGATGATGCGGTCAATTACGGCGCGATCGGCGCGGTGATCGGCCATGAGATCACGCACGGCTTTGACGATCAGGGCCGCAAGATCGATGCCGAGGGCGCGGTGCGCGACTGGTGGACGGCGGAGGACGCCGCGCGCTTCGATGCGCAGGCGAAGGCGTTCGGCGCGCAATATGCGACTTATGAGGCGGCGCCCGGCGCCTTCATCAATCCCGAGCTGACGATGGGCGAGAATATCGCCGATCTGGCGGGGCTGGAGGTCGCCTATGACGCCTATCACCGCTCGCTGAACGGTAAGGAGGCCCCGGTGATCGATGGCCTGACCGGCGATCAGCGCTTCTTCCTCGCCTTTGCGCAGGCCTGGCGCGACAAGGCGCGCGAGGATGCGATCAAGCAACAGGTGGCGAGCGACCCGCACAGCCCCGCGCGCTGGCGCATCATCGGTCCCGTGCGCAACGTCGATGCGTGGTACAAGGCGTTCGGGGTCGACGCGGGCGCCAAATATTATCTGACGCCCGAGGCGCGCACGAAAATCTGGTAGTCCTGAGGCCCCTTTCTCAGGACCGGGCGGGGGCGGCTTCGTGCCGTCCCCGTACCGCCATCACAGTCAGCGAGAGCGCCGCGCCGGCGATGACGAACAGCGCGGGAAAGCCGCCGAGCACCGACATCATGCGGATGCCGTCGATGCCGCCGCCCGCGACGAGCACGAGCGCGACGAGCCCGACGGTAACGCCCCACACCGCCTGAACCCACAAGGGCGCCTCGGGGCGCTCGGGCGAGATGCCGTGCGTCGACAGCGCGCTCATCGCCGAGACATTGGCATCGGCGCCCGCGACATAGGAGAGGAAGATCGCGAACAGCACGATTCCCGCGACGACGGGGCCGCCGCCGAGCGCGCTGAACAGGCGGAACAGCACGGGATCGGGGCCCTGCGCGGTCAGGATCGCATAGAGGCCGGCGCCGCTTTGCTGGTCGAGTGCGATCGTCGCCCCGGCGATCGCGGTCATCCAGACTGCGCCGAACAGCGAGGGCAGGATCAGATTATAGAGGATGAAGGCGCGGACGCTGTATCCGACCGCGAGGCGGCCGAGGAAGAGCGCGGTGACCGGCGCCCAGGCGAACCAGTTGGCCCAGTTGAAGATCGTCCATTGGCGGTGCCAGCCGGTGTCGACGTCGAGGCCGAGGTTGCGGGGGAGGAAGGTCTGAAAGTAGTCGAAGGTGCCGCGTAGCGCGAGGTCGAGCATCGAGGCGGTCGGGCCGGCGAGGAGGACGAAGGCGATAATTGCGAAGAAAATCCAGGTATTTAGCACCGAAAGGCCGGCGATGCCCTTTTGCAGGCCGGTCGCCGCCGAGATGAGGAAGCTCGCGACGATCGCCGTCGCGATCGCCCAGCGCAGCGCGGTGCCGCCGTCGAAACCGCCGATCCCCTCGACCCCGCCCGCGAGCGCGAGCAGGCCGGCGCCGAGCGAGGCGGCCATTCCCGCGACGAGCGCGTAGAGGCAGACGATGTCGATGCCGGTGCCGACGGGCCCGTGCGCGCGCTGGCCGAGCAGCGGGACGAACAGCGACGACAGGCTGAACGGTTCGCGGCGGTTGTAATAGACGAGCGCGAAGGCGAGCCCGGCGACGGTGTAGATCGCGTAGGGCGTCAGCGTCCAGTGGAGGAACATCGTCGACATCGCGAAGGTCGCCGCGGCGTTGCTGCCGGGCGCGAGCCCCAGCATCGCGGGCGGATCGTTGAGATGGAACAAGGGCTCGGCCGCGCCCCAGAAGAGGATGCCCGTCGCGATCGTGGTGCAGAGCGTCACCGCGAACCAGCGCCAGCGCGAGAGAATGGGTGTCGCGCCCGGCCCGCCGATGATCCGTCCGCCGAGCGGCGAGAGCGCAATGGCGGCGAGCAGCGCCAGAAAGCCGATCCCCGCCCAAGCGAAGAGCGGCGAGAAGTTGCGGAGGATCCAGTCGTTGATCGCCGTTTCCGCCGCGACGACGGCGGCGCCTTGCCACAGGCTGAGGACGACGGCGGCGAGCAGCACGGCGAGCGGCGTGAAAAACACCGGACGATTGAGCGGATGTTTCGGGAGGGCGTGTTTCGGGGGTGCTGGCAAAGGGGCGGCCGATCGGACAGGGTGAACCCCAGCATGACGACTGCTCCGCCCGAGGTCAAATCGGCGGGAACGGTCCACCGGACCAAGCGTTCGACCGCCGGACAGGAATGATTTGAAGGAGTGACTTCGATGACCAGGATGATTTGGACGGCAACCGCCGCCTTCGCACTGCTCGCTTCGGGGCAGGCGATGGCCTGGCAGACGCCCGAGGCGGCCCCCGCCACCGAACCCGCAGCGACGCCCGCGCCCGCCGCCGAAGAGAAGGCGCCCGACGGCACGACGCCGGAGGAGCGCGCGAATACGGCGCGGCTCAACGCCGAACAGGCCGCGCGCGCGCGCTCCGACAACACGACCTATGCACAGGAAGTGTCGGCGGCGCAGCAGCAGGTGGCGCACGACCAGCAGGTCTATACCGATGAAACCGCGGCCTATGAGGCCGAAAAGGCGCGCGTCGCCGCCATGTCGGCCGAGGAACGGATCCAATGGGAAGCCGATGTCGCGGCGTGCAAGGCGGGCGATACGACGCGCTGCGCGCCGCCGGCGCCCGTGCCGCCGCGCTGAGTCGTCAATATTCCGCCGTCGGCGCGCCGGGTCTTTCGATCGGCGGTGCGTCGGCGGCGATCGCGGGCCCGATCATGTCGCCGCCTTCGGGTGCGAGCGTTTCGAATCGCGGGCCGGGGTCGGGAAAGCGGCCGCCATATTGGTAGCCGTCGTCGAGCGGTTCGGGGGCCGGTTCGTCCGGCAGCGGCGCGTCCATGTCGACCGCCCCCAGGTCGCGGAAAGCGTCCGCCATCCTCGCCTCGCGTTTGGCGCGAAGCCGGGCCGCGACGCCATAGCTGTCGGGGCACGCGAAGCACGGGGCGGCGGTTTCGCCCTGCGGGACGCGCGCGTCGGGATTGGCGCTGTACTGCGCATAGGAGGCGGGATCATCGCCGCCACGCGCACGCGCTGCGACGAGCGGTTCGGCACTCTCTTCGCCCAGCAGCACCCCGGCGAGCGTTCCGGCGAGCGCGAGCAGCAGGAAGCGGACCAGCAGTTCGCCGCGTCGACTCGCCGCGAAAGATAATTTCCTCGCCACCGGCCGATTTGGCCCCAAGCGTATGTTCAATGCAACCCCAGCGCCATGATATTGCCCCGCCGCCGGCCATTCGTCGACGGATGGACGCACTTCGTCCGTAAATCGAGCGGCCGTTCGCCCCGATCGATCCAAAGATGAATCCCATGACGTCCAGGGGGTATCACCCGTGTTGCGGGATATCGGAAGACGGTCTCCCCGGTCCGCGATCCGGTATCCCGCATCCCTTGTAGAGAGGACTCCCCCATGGCGAATTTTTCCCTGATGCTGCTGGCAGTGCCGCTGGCGACGGCCGGCCTCGCTGCCCCCGCTTTCGCGCAAGACGACACGCGGAGCGTGACCGTGTCGTATGACGATCTTAACCTGTCGAGCGAACGCGGGCGCGAACGGTTGACGACCCGCGTCAAGATGGCCGTTCAGAAGGTTTGCGGATTGCCCGGCCGCGTGACGCTGCGCGAACGCGTCGCCGAGCGCGAGTGCAAGGCGCACGCGACGCGCGATGCCGAAACGAAGCTTGCCGCGCTGTTCAATGGCGGCGGCACGCGGCTGGCCGGCCAAGGGCCGGTGGTCGTCGCCGCTCCCTGACCCTTAACGGCCGTATGTTGTCCCAAGAGGCGGCCATGCCCCGGCGGCATGGCCGTCTTTTTTTGGGCGGAAGCGTACATTGCGCCTTAAAATATCCGTTCGCATCGAGCGAAGTCGAGATGCCCCTCGGGCTAAGTGTTCTTTCGATGGGTGTCTCGACGTCGCTCGACACGAACGGAACATGGGAATATCCGCTGCCGACCGATTGCCGCCATGATGGCTCTCGTCACCCCGGGCTTGACCCGGGGCCTGCCTTGTCCTTTTCGACGTTGTGCAGGAGGAAGGCGGGTCCCGGGTCAAGCCCGGGATGACGAAGGTAGGAGACGTCCGCTTCCTACCCCAAAGCCGACCTTTTCCGGCAAGCTGGCGGCATGACGTCTTTTCGTCAGGCGTGCATGATCGCTTTTACGTCGTGCAGATAGGTGCGGCCGATGCGGTGGACGCCGCCTTCGCCCAGATCGACGCTCCACGCGCCGTCGCCATGATGTTTCAATCCGACGATCCCTTCGCGGCGGATCATCTTCGACCGGTGGATGCGCATGAACTGGTCGGGATTCATGCGGGCTTCGAGTGACTTGATCGTCTGGTGGATCAGCCAGCTGCGGCCGCCGACGTGCAGGCGCATATAGTCGCGCTCGGCCTCGATCAGGTCGACTTGGCCCACGTCGATGCGCAGCATCTCGCCGCGGTTCTGCACCCAGAATTCGTTGATCCACTTGCTCTTTTGTGCGGGCATGCGTTCGGTCGCGCGCCATTCGCGGACGCGCGACAGCGCGCGCGCGAGCCGATCGGGCGACACGGGTTTGAGCAGATAGTCGACCGCGGCCACGTCGAACGCCGCGACGGCATAGCGATCGAAGGCGGTGACGAAGACGACCGCGGGTGGATTGTCCATTCGCTCGATCGCCGCAGCGACCTCCAGCCCGTTGAGATCGGGCATCGCGATGTCGCACAGCACGAGGTCGGGCGCGAGCGCGTCGACCATGCGCAGCGCCGAGGCGCCGTCGCTGGCGGTGCCGACGAGCGCGATGCCGTCCTGCTGCCCGGTCAATATCTGGAGCCGCTCGATCGCGAGCGGTTCGTCGTCGACGATCAGGGTGCGAAGCGTCTGTATCATGAGGGTCAGCAAGCCTCCCTAGCCAGCGGCAGCCACAGCGATACCACAAAACCGCCATCGTCCGACGGGCCCCATTCGCAGCCGGCGGTGGGGCCATAGCGCGTCAGCAGGCGCTCGCGGACATTGCCGAGGCCGAGGCCGGTGCCCGAGGCGGGAACCGGCGCCCTGGGGTCGATGTCGTTTTCGATGCGCAGGATGAGCAGCCCATATTCGGCGCTGGCGGCGAGGCGGATCGCGATTTTTCCCTTGCTGGGCGCGACGCCATATTTGATCGCATTTTCGATGATCGGTTGCAGGATCAGCACCGGGACGCACGCGTTCTTCAGCTCGTCGGGCATCGTCACTTCGACCTGGAGCCGGTCGGGGAAGCGCGTCTGTTCGATGTCGAGATAGAGGCGCTGGAGCGCGATTTCCTCGTCGAGGCTGACGAGCTGTTCGGGATCGACCGCCAGGCTCGAGCGCAGGAAGGAAGAGAGGTTCATGATCATCGTCTCGGCCTCGCTCTTCGACCCCTTGAGCACGAGCGTCGACAGCGAGTTGAGCGTGTTGAACAGGAAGTGCGGATTGACCTGATAATGGAGCGCGCGCAGCTGCGCGGTCTGCGCTTCCATCCGGAAATGGTTGGCGCGCCGCTCGACCGCGCGCATTTCATTGGCATAGCCGAAAGCGACATAGAGCGCGGCCCAGACGGCGAAGAAGAAATACCAGCGGATCGAGCTGTCGAGGATCAGCATCATTTCCCACGCGACGGGGAATTTCGACTGCACTTCCTCGATGATCTTTGCGGTATCGGGCGCGGGAAACCAGTAGAAGAAGACCAACAGGTTGATCGTCGCATAGACGACGACGAGCGGGACCGCGGCGCCCATCGCGGCGGCGAGGCGCGCGCCGAAGCTTTGCGGCTGCGCGCGCTGGAGCAGCTGATAGAGGACGAAGGTGCACAATATGCCCGCGATGACGACGATCGCGCGGCGGCCGGCATAGGACCATTGTTCGGGCGCGCCGGTGAGCAGGGCGAGCCCCGTCGTGATCAGGAAATAGATCACCCACATCGCGATGATCGACCCGATCGCGACGCGCGGATTGACGCGGGCGTCGGAGGCACGCCAGTCGGGCGCCGCCGCCAGCATTTTCGCGCGCTGGTCGCGCAGCGCGTCTTTGCGGTTTGTCACATTCATTGACGTTGCTTTAGCGGCAAAAGCCGGTCGATGGCTAGCGGGCGCCGGGCCGCCAGTCGAAGCTGCGCGGGCCTTGGTCGAAAGCGGCCGCCGATCAGCCGGCGGGTTGCGGGAGCGTGCGGCGCCAGCCCCCGCGCCGGTAGATCGCCCACGCCATCGCGAGCGAGGCGAGCGACGACAAGGGAAAGCTCCACCAGAGGATGTCGCTGCCCACCATCGGGTAACCGAAATAATAGATGCCGAGGCGGATCGGGAACATCGACAGGAAAAGGATGACGAGTGGCGGGACGACCGAGCCGTTGGCGCGCAAGGTGCTGATCAGCACGATCGTCGTGCCGAAGGGCAGGAAGGTCCAGGTCGCGATCAGCTGGATATTGCGCGCGACGTCGATCGCCGGGCTTTCGCTGCCGAGGAAGAGCGCGAGCGCGGCGCGGTCGAAGATCAGGAGGAGGACGATCAGCACCCCGGTCATCGCGAGGTTGATCATGATCCCGCTGTTCGTCACCGACGCGACGCGGTCCCAGCGGTTCGCGCCGATATTCTGCGCCGCCATCGAGCTGACAGCGGCGCCGACCGCGAGCGCGGGCATCTGGATATAGTTCCAGAGCTGAAGCGTCGCGCCATAGGCGGCGGCGGTGACGAGCCCCTCGCGGTTTACGAGGCCGACCATCACGAGCCCGGCGCCCGAAATGACGAGCATCTGCGCGCCCATCGGCAGGCCGCGGCCGATGATGAAGCGCAGTTCGGACCATTTGGGATAGAGATAGGCGAGTTCGTGGCCGCGCAGGCGGAGGACGTGATTCTTCGCATAAAACCAGCCGATCATGCCCGCGAGGCTGATCGTGCCGGCGGCGGCGGTGGCGAGCGCGCTGCCCGCGATGCCGAGGCGCGGGAAGGGGCCGAGGCCGAGGATGAGCACCGGGTTGAAGACGATGTCGAGCACCACCGCGAGGATCATGAAGCGCAGGGGCGTCATCGCGTCGCCGGCGCCGCGCGACGCCATCATCAGCGTGACCGACAGCATCGAGGCGGGGACGGCGAGGAAGGTGACGCGCAGATAATCATGCGCGAGCGCGAAGGCTTCGGGCGGGGTTTCGAGCCAGCCGAGGATGCGGTCCGACGCGAACCAGCCGACCACCGCGATCACGACCGAGAAGATCAGCGCGAGGCCGATGACGCCGCCGGTCGCGCGGCGCGCCGCGTCGATATCGCCGCGGCCCATCGACTGACCGATGAGCACCGTCGCCGCCATGCCGAAGCCGAAAAAGGCACCGAACATCAGGAACATGATGATGTTCGCATTGGCGGTCGCGGCGAGCGCGCCCTCGCCGAGGAACTGGCCGACCCAGATCGCATTGACCGAGCCCGACAGCGTCTGGAGGATGTTCGACGCGAGCGTCGGCAGCGCGAAAAGGACCAGCGTCTTGGTGATCGGGCCTTGCGTCAGGTCCATCCGCCCGCCGCCGCGCGCGGTCTGGCGCGGCGGGACCGGGCTCGCGGCGGGGTCGGCCGCCGCCGCGACGGGCGTCGGCGTGACGGGCGCCTCGCCGTCCGTCACCCCAGGCGGGCCAGTGCGGCGGTCAGGCGGTCGGCCTCGGCCTCCTTGGCGGCATGGTCGGCGCGCGCCTTTTCGACCGCTTCGGGCTTGGCGCGTTCGACGAAGGAGGGATTGTTCAGGCGGCCGGCGAGGCCGTCGCGCTCTTTCGTCGCGGCGGCGAGCGCCTTGGTCAGCCGGTCGCGTTCGGCGGCGATGTCGATGACGCCTTCGAGGGGAATCAATAGTGATCCACCCATCAATGGCATTGCGATGCTGGGCCCGTCCGGGCTGGCTGGATGGTTCGGAAGGCCGAACTTTCCATGTAGTGGACGGTTGATTGTTTCCAGGCGGCCAAGGCGCCTCAGCAGCCCCTCGATGTGCGAAAGAGTTTCTTCGCCGAAGTCCGTCTCCGCCAAGAACCACGCCGTAAGCTTCTGGCCCGGTGGGATCGACAATTCTGTCTTGGCCGACCGAATTCTACTCACAGCGTCGATGAGCCATCCGATCTGTCGGCTCGCAGTTTCGTCGATCTTTGCGTTCGGCGCGGGCCATTTCGCGGTGATCAGCGGATAGTCCGCGCGGTCGCCGAGCCCCGTCCACAGCTCCTCGGTGATGAAGGGCATGAAGGGGTGGAGCATGACGAGGATCTGGTCGAGCACCCAGCCGGCGACGGCCTTGGTTTCGTCGTCGATCGCGCCTTTAATGAGTTCGAGATACCAGTCGCAGAAGCGGTCCCACGCGAAGCTGTAGATCGCGTTCGCGGCTTCGTCGAAGCGGTAGGCGGCGAAGGCGGTTTCCATCGCGGCGACGGTGGCGGCGACCTCGCCGATGATCCAGCGGTTGACGGGGAGCTTCGCGGCGGGCGCTTCGACGCTGGTCGAGGCCGAAATGCCATTGGCTTCGCAGAAGCGCGCGGCATTCCACAGCTTCGTCGCGAAGTTGCGGTAGCCCGCAAGGCGCGCGTCATCCATTTTGATGTCGCGGCCCTGGCTTTCCATCGCCGACATGAAGAAGCGGAGGGCATCGGCGCCGTACTGGTCGATCAGGCCGAGCGGGTCGACGACATTGCCCTTCGACTTCGACATCTTCGCGCCGTCGGGCGCGCGGACGAGGCCGTGGAGATAGAGCGTCTTCCACGGAACCTCGCCCATGAACTCCATCCCCTGCATCGCCATGCGCGCATCCCAGAAGAAGAGGATGTCGAAGCCCGAGATGAGGACGTCATTGGGGTAGTGGCGCTTGAGGAGCTCGGTGTTCTCGGGCCAGCCGAGCGTGGCGAAGGGCCAGAGGGCCGAGGAGAACCAGGTGTCGAGGACGTCCTCGTCGCGGGTGAGGACAACGCCCGCGCCTGCTTCGGCCCGCGCTTCCTCTTCGGTCTCGGCGACGAAGATGCGGCCGTCGTCGGCGTACCAGGCCGGGATGCGGTGGCCCCACCAGAGCTGGCGCGAGACGCACCAGGGCTGGATATTCTCCATCCAGTTGAAGAAGGTCTTTTCCCACGTTTTGGGCACGATGTTGATGCGGCCGTCGCGCACCGCCTGGATCGGCGGCTGCGCGAGCGTCTTGGCATCGACATACCATTGGTCGGTGAGCATCGGTTCGATCACCACGCCGCCGCGGTCGCCAAACGGCTGCATGATGAGCTTGTCCTCGACCTTGACCATCAGGCCCTCGGCGTCGATGTCGGCGACGACGCGCTTGCGTGCTTCGTAACGGTCGAGCCCGCGATATTCCTCGGGAACGAGGTTGAGCGCGTCGATCTCGGCCGGGGTCGCGGTCGCGCCCTTCGCGATCTCGACCGCGCGCGCCGCGGCTTCTGCATAGGGCGCACCGTCGGCGCGCATCGCCGCGACCTCATCCATCAGGCGGTACATCGGAATGTTGTTCCGCTGCGCGACGCCATAGTCATTCTCGTCGTGCGCGCCGGTGATCTTGACCGCGCCCGACCCGAAATGCGGATCGGGATATTCGTCGGTGATGATCGGGATCAGGCGGCGATGTTCCTTCGGCCCGACCGGAATTTCGCAATATTTGCCGACGATCGGGCGGTAGCGCTCGTCATCGGGGTGCACCGCGACCGCGCCATCGCCGAGCATCGTTTCGGGGCGCGTCGTCGCGATCGCGATATAGTCGCGCTCTTCCTGCAGCACGACGTTGCCGTCGGCGTCGCGTTCGACATAGGTGTAGGTTTCGCCGCCCGCGAGCGGATATTTGAAATGCCACATATGGCCCGGCACTTCGCGCGATTCGACTTCGAGGTCCGAGATCGCGGTCTTGAGCGCGGGGTCCCAGTTCACGAGGCGCTTGTCGCGGTAGATCAGGCCCTTTTTGTGCAGGTCGACGAAGACTTTGACCACGGCCTCGGTGAAATGCGGGTCCATCGTGAACTGCTCGCGCGACCAGTCCATCGAACAGCCGAGGCGGCGGAGCTGGCCGGTGATCTGGCCGCCGCTTTCGGCTTTCCACTGCCAGACCTTGTCGACGAATTCGTCGCGCGTGAAATCGGTGCGCTTTTGCTGGCGCTCGTTCAATTGACGCTCGACCACCATCTGCGTCGCGATGCCGGCATGGTCCATGCCGACGACCCACAAAGCATCCTTGCCGCGCAGCCGCTCGTAGCGGACGAGCACGTCCTGCAGAGTGTTGTCGAGCGCATGGCCGATGTGCAGCGCGCCGGTGACGTTCGGCGGCGGGTTGACGATCGTGAACGGCGTCGCGTCGGGGCGCGCGGGACGGAAGAGTCCACGGCTTTCCCACTCATGGGCCCATTTCGCCTCGATAGCGGCGGGATCGAATGTTTTTTCCATCGGCATAGCCGGGCGCCTTTGCCAGCCGGGGCGCGGGGCGGCAAGGGGGGATAGCTGGAACAGACCTATCTACCTCGTCATGCCGGGCTTGACCCGGCACCCGCCTTTCTTTTCGTCAAGAAGGCAGGCCCCGGATCAAGTCCGGGGTGGCGATGCAGAAAAGTCCGCCTATTTCTTTAGATGCTCACCCAGCCAATTGAACACCGTCTGGTGCCACTGGACGCTGTTCGCGCCCTTCAGGACCCAGTGATTCTCGTCGGGGAAGACGAGCAGCTGCGACGGAACATTCCGGCGCTGGAGCGCGGTGAAGGCGGCGAGGCCTTGGCTATAGGGGATGCGGAAATCCTTTTCGCCGGTGATCACCAGCATCGGGGTCTTCCACTTGTCGACATGATTGACCGGGTTCCATTTTTCGGGGTCGGTGCGTTCCCACCACGGGCCGCCATGATCCCATTCGTCGAACCAGAGTTCCTCGGTCTCGAACGCCATCGCGCGGAGATCAAAGACACCGTCGTGCTGGACGAGGCATTTGAAGCCGTCGGTCCACTGGCCCGCGATCCAGTTCATCATATAGCCGCCATAGGAGGCGCCGAGCGCGCAGGCGTTGTTGATGTCGAGCTGCGCATCCTGCTGGCCCGCCGCGGCGAGACCGAGCTTCAGATCCTCAAGCGGCTTGCCGCCCCAATCCTTGTTGATGCTGTCGGTGAAGGCCTGGCCGTAACCGGTCGAGCCGTGGAAATCGACGGTGACGACGCCATAACCCTGCTGCGCGAAGAGGCGCGGGTTCCAGCGGGTCGACCAGCTGTTGCCGAAGCTGCCCTGCGGCCCGCCATGGACGATGAAAGCGACCGGCAGCTTCTGCACCGGGCTGACGGGCTTCAGGATCATGCCCCACACCTTGTCGCCGTTCGCGCCCGCGAACTGGATGCGCTCGAGCTCGACCGGGTCGAATTCGGCGAGGCGGTCGGCGTTGACCGCGGTGAGTTGGCCGACCTTGCCCTTGGCATCGCGGACGAAGAGGTCGGTCGGCGCAAGCGCGCTGTTGCGCGAATAGAGGAGAGCGCCGCCGGGGAGCGGGGTGACATCGCCGATATTGCCCGCATATTCATCGGGCGACGCCTTCAATTTCTCGACCTTGCCCGTCGCGGCGTCGATGCGGAACACGGGATGTTCGAGCGTGTCCTGCGCGGTGACGTAAAGCGACTTGCCGTCGGGCGCCCAGGCGATCGAACCGACCGAGCGATCCCACGCGTCGGTGAGCTTCTTCGTCTCGCCGCTTTCGAGGTTGCGCAGCATCAGCACGAGCCGGTCGGCCTCATAGCCCGGACGCGCCATCGCGACGTAAGCGAGCCATTTGCCGTCGGGCGACGGCGTCGGCAGCGTGTCGGTCGCCTGATTGTCCTGCGTCAGATTGACCGGCGCCATCCGGCTGTCGACGAGCCAGCTGTAGATATCGAGGTTGGTCGACATCGGCTCGTTCCGGTCGGCCTTGCGCAAAGTGAAGAAGACCGTGCGGCTGTCGGCGCCCCACGCGAGTTCCTCGCCGCCGCCAAAGGGTTTGGAGGGGGTGTCGCCGATCAGCCCCGCGTCGGCCGGGCGCGCCGCGGTCGCCTTGCCGCCTTCAAGGTTGAAGACGAAGGGGCGGCTGTAGGTGCCGGGGGTTTCCCAATGATCCCAGTGACGCACGAAGCCCGCGCCATCCTTGTAGAGCCGGCCGGTGCCGGGACCGGGAAGCGCGCCCTTGTCCTTCGCCTCGCAGCCGAAATCGGTGCATTCCTTCGCGATGTCGCCCCAGGCGAGCAGCCTGGTCGCGTCGGGCGAGATTTTGAAACCCGCGACGTCGGCGTGGGTGTCGGTGACCTGCGTCGCGGCGCCGCCCGCCTTGGGATCGATCCGCCAGACCTGATCCTTGCCCGAGGCGTTCGAGAGGAAATAGAGGAAGCCGTCCTTGTCGAAGGCGGGCGAGGTTTCATTCTTGCCCGCGGTGTCGGCGATCGGGGCGGGCTTTGCGTCCTTGGCATTGCGATCGACGAGCCAGAGGCCGGTCGAGCGTTTGTAGGTCTCCGCCTCGGTCTCGGTCATCTGGAACACGACCCAGCGGCCATCGGGCGATGCCGTCGGCGCGGCGACGCGTTTCAGTGTCGCGAGGTCGACTTCGGTCATCGGACGGGCGAGGGCGGGGGTGGAAAGGGCGGCGGTGAGCGCGATCGCGCTGGTGAGGAGATGGTTTCGCATGAAAGCGGTTTAGCCGCGCGGCGTATGTGATCAAGTCGTTACGTCGCCAAGCTGTGGCCGCGATGTCTGTTTTGGGGTGGTTTCCAGTCGTTCGTCATCTCGGACTTGATCCGGGATCCACCGCAGCGTTGAAGTCATGGACCCCGGATCAAGTCCGGGGTGACGATGAAAGAAACATCCTCCCTGTGCCGAAGGCATGGGGAGGTGGCAGCGCGAAGTGCTGACGGAGGGGCCTATGGCGCACCCGTCGCGGCCCCTCCACCACCGCCTGCGGCGGCGGCCCCCCTCCCCATGGCCTGCGGCCACAGGGAGGATTAATAGCAGCTTTCGGTCGCTCGCAGTCTTTCGTGATCGAAGAGGGAGGGTGTTTCGATCCAAGATGATTGGTTTCCCGCAATTGCTCTCAATCGAGCTTCGCGCGGTCCAATCAAAGCTGTCTGGATCGCAGCGCCTTTCTGGTCCATCGGCGCGGCCCGAAAGAGGAGAATCGCTTGTTCCGCGCGCTGTCGACCACCACCATCCTTCTGTTCGTGCCGCTGCTGGCGGGCGCGAGCCTGCGCGACCGCGCGATCGGCAGCGTCGGCGCGCTGATCGGGATCGCGGTCGTCGGCGTGTTTTGCATATTGTTCTTCCCCGCGGCGACGCCGTGGATCGTCGCGCCCGTCGGAGCGTCGGCGGTGCTGCTGTTCGCGGTTCCCGCGAGCCCGCTCGCGCAGCCCTGGTCGATCGTCGGCGGCAATGTCCTGTCGGCGGCGTTCGGGGTGATCGTTATGGGGATGGTGCCGGAGCCGGCAGTCGCGGCGGCGCTGGCGGTCGGTGGCGCGATCCTGATCATGTCGCTGCTGCGCTGCCTGCATCCGCCGGGCGGCGCCGCGGCGCTGAGCGCGGTGATCGGCGGCCATACGCTGCAGTCGGGGCACGCCGCGCATTTGCTGCTGCCGATGCTCGTCAATTCGCTGCTCCTCGTCGCGGCGGGCTGGGCCTTTCACCGCTTTTCGGGCCACAGCTATCCGCACCGCGCGGCGCCGGTCGAAGGCAAGCCGGTGGTCGCGGCGGCGTCGGCGGGGGTGTTGATGGACGACATCGACGCGGCGCTCGCCGATCTGGGCGAGACGTTCGACATCGGCCGCGAGGATTTGGCGCTGCTGCTCGCGCGGGCGGAGGTCCATGCTGCGTCGCGGATCGGGCGGGCGCAGATTGCTGCGGTCAAAAAGGTGCGCGGCAAGAAGGCGGTGCGCGAGGTCGAGCATTCCTAAAAGTCGCCATCCCGGACTTGACCCGGGATCCACCCCGGCGTCGCGTGAATGGACCCCGGGTCAAGCCCGGGGTGACGATGTCGAAGAGGGGTGACGACTGGAAGGCGGCAACTGGCAGTCAGCGCACCAACACGCCGCCCTTCATCACATGGTCGATCTCTTCGAGCACGCCGATGTCGGCGAGCGGGTCGGCCTTGACCGCGACGAAATCGGCGTAGCGGCCCGGGACGATCGCGCCGATGTCGTCGCGGCCCATTTCCCCGGCGGCGCGGCCGGTCGCCGACTGGATCGCCTGCATCGGCGTCATCCCGTACTTGACCATATTGCGGAACTGGCGCGCGTTGAGCCCGTGCGGATAGACGCCGGCGTCGGTCGCATAGCCGATGTTGACGCCAAGCTCGACCGCTCGGCGGAAGGCGGCGCGCTGCGCGTCGGTCGTCTCGCGGTTCTTGCGCAGATATTCCTCGGGCCAGCCCTCTTTCGTGCCGACCTCGTCGATCCAGGTGCCGTTGTAGATGTCCATCGCGAGCCAGGTGCCGTGCTTTTTCGCAAGCTGCAGCGTCGCCTCGTCGGCGAGGCTGGCGTGTTCGATGCTGTCGACCCCGGCGTTGATCGCGTTCTGAATGCCGATCGCGCCGTGCGCGTGCGCGGTGACCCTTTTGCCGCGCGCATGCGCGACCTTCACGATCGCGCGGAGTTGTTCGGGCGTCAGTTCGGGCGCGCCGGGTTCGGTGCCGATCGCGAGCACCGCGCCGGTGGCGATCGTCTTGATGAAATCGGCGCCATGATCGAGCAGATATGTCGTCTTCGCCGCCGCTTCCTCGGGCGTTGCGGCGACGCCGAGGCGCATGTCGGGCGGCAATTGCTCGTTCGGGACGACGCCGTTGAGTTCGCCGCCGCCCTTGGGGATGGTGAGATAGGCGCCCGCGACCCACATGCGCGGGCCGGGAACGTCGCCGCGATCGATCGCATTGCGCAAAGCGACGTCGGTGAGGCCGCGATAGGTGCCGACGTCGCGGACGCTGGTGAAGCCCGCTTCGAGCGTGACGCGCGCGTTGCGCGCGCCGACGAGCGCGGTTTCGGCGGGCGAGGCCTTCATCGGCGCGGCGTGATCGGCGCTCTGGCCGAGGTCGGCGAGGTGGGTGTGAAGGTCGATCAGGCCGGGGAGGACGGTGAAGGCCGACCAGTCTAGCCGAGTTGCGCCGGCAGGCGCGTTTCCGCACGGCCCTACCGCCTTGATCCGCTCGGCCTCGACCGTGATGCACTGGCCGGTGCGGACGTCGTTCGAGACGCCGTCGATCAGCCGCCCCGCCGCGATATAGAGGGTTTCGGCCGACGCCGGCGATGCCGCCAGAAGGGACGCCGCGAGCGCGGCGGTCAGATGGCGGTATCGAAGGCGTTGCACTGGCGCGGGTCCCCCGATTGCAGGCCGCGGCGCAGCCAGCTCATGCGTTGTTCGCTCGTTCCGTGGGTGAAGCTTTCGGGGACGGGGCGCTGGCCCGCCGAGCGCATCAGCGTGTCGTCGCCGATCGCGTTGGCGGCGCGCATCGCTTCCTCCATGTCGCCCGCCTCCATCACCGGCTGGCCGGCGCTGTTGCGTGCGCGCGATGCCCAGACGCCGGCATAGCAGTCGGCCTGCAACTCCATGCGGACCTGCAACTGGTTGCCCTCGGCCTGCGAGCTTTGCCCCTGCGCGCGGCGGACCTGATCCGAAATGCCGCTGATCGTCTGGATATGATGTCCGACCTCGTGCGCGACGACATAGGCCTGCGCGGCGTCGCCCGCGGCGCCGAAACGCTGTTCGAGTTCGCGGAAGAAGGCGGTGTCGAGATAGACGCCCTGATCGGCGGGGCAATAGAACGGCCCCATCGCCGCTTGCGCCGCGCCGCATTCCGACCGGTTCTGGTCGGTGAAGAAGTTGAGCGTCGGCTTCTGATAGCCGCTGATCAGCTCGCCCCAGACCTGATGCGTCGAGCCGAAGACGTTGCACGCGAAGCGTTCGGCCTGGGTGTCGCAGGCGACATTGGCGCCGCTGCGGCTGTCGGCCATCGGGTCGCTGGTGCCGCCGCCCAGGCTCAGCATGTTGGCGCCGGGGCCGAGCACGAAGAACGCCACCGCGCCGAGCAGCAGGATCGTCCCGCAGCCCATCTTGCGCCCGAGCAGCATCGGCAGGAAGCCGATCAGCAGCCCGCCGAGGCCGCCGCCTCCGCCGCCGCCGAAACCGCCGCCGCCCCGGCCCAGATCGCGAATATCGTCTCCGGGATCATAATCGTCGAGGCGCATCGGGCTTCTCCACCATCAAGGTCGTTCCGGCGCGAGTGTTACAGCAGCGCCGGACAATTGGAAGGGGGTTCGCAGCCGACAAGCCATTGCAATGGCGCGTGCTGCGGTGCAACATGGGCGCCGCTCCAAGTCAGAGGATTGTCCCCCGAGTCCATGTCCCGCCGAGCCGCCCGCGCCGCCTTGCCGCTTCCCGACCTCGTCGTGCTCGTCCTGCAGGGCGGCGGCGCGCTTGGGGCGTTTCAGGCGGGGGTGTATGAGGCGCTGATCGACCTCGGCATCGAGCTCGACTGGGTCGCGGGGATTTCGATCGGCGCGGTCAACGCCGCGATCATCGCGGGGAACGAGCGCGATCAGGCGGTGGGCAAGATGCGCGAGTTCTGGGAGGGCGTGTCGTCGGCGCTCCCCTCGCTGCCGACCCCCGACAATGACTGGGCGCGCGAATGGTCGCATATGGCGGCGGCGGGGCAGGTGATGGCGTTAGGCGTGCCGGGCTTTTTCACCCCGCGCTTTCCGCCGCCGGCGCTCGCCGAGCGGCAGACGCCCGAGGCGGTGAGCTTCTATGACACCGCGCCGCTCGCGGCGACGCTCGACCGGCTGGTCGACTGGGACCGGGTGAATAAGGGCAAGGTGCGGCTGTCGGTCGGCGCGGTGGCGGTCGAGACCGGAAACTTCCGCTATTTCGACACGACATGCGACACGATCGACGCGCGGCACATCCTCGCCTCGGGCGCGCTGCCGCCGGGGCTGCCGCCGGTCGAGATCGACGGGACCTGGTATTGGGACGGCGGGCTGGTGTCGAACACCCCGCTCGAACATGTCGTTGCGGCGGCGAACGAGGATATGCTGGTGTTTCAGGTCGATCTGTTCCCCGCGCGCGGGGTGCGGCCGCACGATCTTGAGGAAGCCTGGTCGCGCGAGAAGGATATCCGCTTTTCGAGCCGGACGCGGCGGATTTCGGACGGGCTGGTGCGCCGCCGCAAGGAGCATAGGCTGATCGACCGGATGCTCGCGAAGCTGCCCGAGGAGTTCGCCGACCTTGCCGAAGTCAAGGCGGTCCGGCGCATGGTCGAGTGCAAGGCGCTCAACCTCGTGCAACTCATCCACGAGCCGCCTGCATGGCAGACCGGCGCGCGCGATTTCGAATTTTCGCGTTCGACGATGGAGGTCAACTGGGCGCTCGGCCGCGACGCGGTCGAGGCGGCGATGAAGGATGGCCATCTGCTCGCCGACAGCATCGCCGAAGGCCGGTCGGACAGCTTCGCCGTGCAATCGGACGGACTGAAACCCAAGTCCGGCACCGGCCCCGGCTGATTTCTCTCCCCCAAAGAAAAGGACCCCGCACCATGCGCCTCAAAGGAAAGACCGCCCTCGTCACCGGATCGACCTCGGGCATCGGGCTCGGCATCGCGAAAGCCTTCGCCGCCGACGGCGCCGACATCATCATCAACGGTTTCGGCGACGCCGATGCGGTCGAGGCCGAGCGCAAGGGGCTGGAGGCGATCAGCGGGGGCAAGGCGGGCTATGACGGCGCCGACCTGACCAAGCCCGAAGAGATCGAGGCGATGTTCGCGCGCGCGGACAAGGATTTCGGCGGGGTCGACATCCTCGTCAACAATGCGGGCATGCAGTTCGTCTCGCCGGTCGAGGACTTCCCGGTCGAGAAGTGGGACATGATCATCGCGCTCAACCTGACCGCGGCGTTCCACACGATCCGTCACGCCGTGCCGGGGATGCGCAGGAAGAAATGGGGGCGGATCATCGGCACCGCCTCTGCGCACTCGCTCGTCGCCTCGCCGTTCAAATCGGCCTATGTCACGGCAAAGCACGGGCTCGCGGGGCTCACCAAGACCGTCGCGCTCGAAGTCGCCGACGCCGGGATCACGGTCAATTGCATCAGCCCGGGCTATGTCTGGACGCCGCTCGTCGAGAACCAGATCCCCGACACGATGAAGGCGCGGGGTATGACGCGCGAGCAGGTGATCAACGACGTGCTGCTCGCGGGGCAGCCGACGAAACAGTTCGTCACGGTCGAACAGGTCGCGGCGCTCGCGAGCTTCCTCACGCGCGACGAGGCGGCGAACATCACGGGCGCGAACCTCAGCGTCGATGGCGGCTGGACCGCGGCTTGATCCGCTCCGCCCTTGAGCAATCTCCTTTGCGCTCCTAAGGTTAACCACAAGGGGTCGGGGAGAGAAGAGAATCATGGGTCGCTCCATTTGGGTTTTAACCGCGGCGCTCGGCATAGCCCTCAGCGCCTGCCGTACCGTGCCATCCGTTCCGCCGTCGTCGGCCGATGCGCCGCCGTCCGAGGCGACGGGCACCTGGCGCGCGACCGCGACCGATGCCGACAAGCAGCGGATCCGCGGCTGGTACAGCAGCTGGCAGGCGGCGCTCGCCGACGCGCGCGCCAAGGGCTTCGGCGCCGACATCGACCGCGAGGGTGCGCTGCTCCAGCCGATGGCGGCTTTGCCCAACCCGCATCTGCCCGCGGGCGAATATCGTTGCCGGACCATCAAGATCGGCGCGCAGGGACGCGGGGCGCTCGGCTATATCGCCTATGGCTGGTTCCGCTGCCGCGTCGCGCCCGAGCAGGGATTGTCGAGCCTGACCAAGCTGTCGGGGTCGCAGCGCCCGGTGGGCCTTATCTTTCCCGACAATCTGAAGCGCCAGGTCTTCCTCGGCACGCTCGAACTCGGCGACGAGGAGATGGCGATCAATTACGGCAGCGACCGGATGCGCGACATGGCGGGGCTGATCGAACGGATCGGCGACAATCGCTGGCGGCTCGTGCTGCCCGCGCCGGCGTATGAATCGCTGCTCGACGTGATCGAACTGGTCCCGGCGGGCTGACCGGCCGTCCGAACGGAAAAACCGACAAACAGGGGAAAGACGATGCGGAATTTGTGGACGGGCGCGGCGGCGCTGGCCTTGACGGTATCGGGCGCGATGCCCGCGGCGGCGCAGGCGCTGCGCGGCGAGGTCGAGCAGCAGATGCCGTCGCTGATGGCGATCTACAAGGATCTGCACGCCCACCCCGAACTCAGCTTCATGGAGGTCCGCTCGGCGGGCATCCTCGCCGCCGAGGCGCGCAAGCTGGGCTTCAAGGTCACCGAGAAGGTCGGCGGCACCGGCATCGTCGCGGTGATGGAGAACGGCCCCGGCCCGGTCGTGATGGTCCGTGCCGACATGGACGGCCTGCCCGTGACCGAGCAGACGGGCCTGCCCGGCGCGTCGAAGGTGCGTGTCACCACCAAGGAAGGCGTCGAAACCGGTGTGATGCACGCGTGCGGCCACGACACGCATATGACCGCGTGGATCGGTGTCGCGCGGCTGATGGCGGCGAACAAGGATAAGTGGTCGGGAACGCTGGTGATGATCGGCCAGCCCGCCGAAGAACGCGGCGCGGGCGCGCGGATGATGCTCGAGGACGGGCTTTATACGCGCTTCCCGAAACCCGAATATGTGCTCGCCTTCCACGACGCGGCGCAGTTTCCCGCGGGCAAGATCGGCTATACGCCGGGCTATGCGCTCGCCAATGTCGATAGCGTCGACATTTTGGTGAAGGGCGTCGGCGGCCACGGCGCCTATCCGCAGGCGACGAAGGACCCGATCGTGCTTGGGAGCCGCATCGTCGGCGCGCTCCAGACCTTGGTGTCGCGCGAAGTCAGCCCGCTCGACAGCGCGGTGGTGACGGTCGGCAGCTTTCACGCCGGCGCCAAGCATAATATCATTTCCGACGAAGCGCGGCTGCAGCTGACGGTGCGCAGCTATACCGATGCGGTGCGTGACCATCTGCTGGACGGTATCGCGCGAATCGCGAAGGGCGAGGCGATCGCGGCGGGCGTGCCCGAGGACCGGATGCCGGTGGTGACGGTGCAGCGCGACGAATATACGCCCGCGACCTTCAACACCCCCGAATTCACCGAGGAAATGGCGGCGTTCCTGACGACGAGCTTCGGCGAGGAACGCGTGGTCAAGATGCCGCCGGTGATGGGCGGCGAGGATTTCGGCCGCTTCGGGCGCGAGGACAAGAGCATCAAGAGCCTGATCGTGTGGGTCGGCGGGGTGCCGCAGGCCGAATATGACGCGGCGAAGAAGGAAGGCCGCACGCTGCCGAGCCTCCACTCGCCCTTCTGGGCGCCCGACGCGCCCGCGGTGATCTCGACCGCGACCGAGGCGCTGACCGCGATGACGATGAAACTGATGACGAAGGGGTAGGCGGAGACGCTTCTCTCCACGCTCGGTCTGGTCGCGCTGCCCTTTCCCAATTAAATTGGGATGGACCTGTTCGTGAGGCTGTGGTGAGCGAAAGACATGTCTGCCAATGAACCCGCTCCCGGCTTGTCCGCATGCCTCACCGACCGGGAAATGGAAATTTTGCGCCTGTTGGTCGCCGGGCACACCGTCAAGACCATCGCGGCGCGCCTGGGACGTTCGGAAACCTCGATTAACGAGCGTTTGCGCTCCGCCCGCCGGAAAACGGGCGTCGGCAGCAGCCGCGAATTGGCGCGGCTTCTGGACCGCCAAAAAACTTGTGACGAAAATATCGATCTTTCGAGCCGCCGCTCCACCGGGAAAGACTTGGCGCACACCGCGACCGTTGGGGTTCGTGGTTCGAAAGGAATGATCGCCATGCTCATTGCAATTCCCCTCGCCGCCGCCGGATTAATGTTCGCGGCCGCCCCTTCCGCCGATCAGGCGGGAACAGCCGACGCCGTCCACAGCGCGGCATCGCAGCAGCTCCCGCTGGCCGGAAGCTGGTCGCTGGACGCATCCGCCATGCCCGAGAATGAAAGGCCGCAACGGGTGACGATGACGTTTCGCGCATCGCAAGACGGCAAATGGACAACGCGGGTCGACATCGTCGCGCCCGACGGCTCCAGCAAGCATGCGGAATCGACCGCCGCGCTCGATGGCGTCGCCGTACCGGTCACCGGCAATATGGATTTCATCGACAGCGTTGCCTTGCGCCAGCCGGCACCGGACACATTGGTGATGACGCTGGGAAAGGCGGGCGCGCGAGTGTCGACGCGCGTTTACACCGTCGCCAAGGATCTGAAATCCATGACCGAAACGATCGTCTGGTCCAGCGACAAGCTTCAAAAACTGGAAACGACGCATTTTAATCGCGTTTCCTGATCGCTTACACCGGCATCGAGCGGGGCTTCGAAGAAATGCCGGACCTCACGCGTTCGCGGCCTGCGAAGTTGCAGACGCCGCGCGCGAAACGCCCCCCTCCCAACCTTCGGCACCTCGGGCTTGCCCCCGGGGGGCCGCCTTGTATGGCTTCTCCGTCATTCCCCCGTGAAAGCGGCGAAGCTGCCGCCGCGGCCTGCCCCTTCGGTAAAGCGTTTTGCGCCCATCGCGGCGCCTTCGCGCAAGGGGGCGACGCCGGCATGGGCTTCGTGCGCGAGCGCGCCCGTGATGTCGAAATCCCATTGGCGGTACGCGCTCAGCCGGTCGCTGTTCATGCAGATTTGCGGGAAGGCGGCGACCTGTTTGGCGAGCTCGACCGCGGCGGTGAGCGCGGTCCCGTCGGCGACGACGCGGTCGGCGAGGCCGATGCGGTGGGCTTCGTCGGCGGCAACGGGGCGGCCGGTCAGGATCATGTCGAGCGCGCGGCCCTGGCCGACGATACGTGGCAGGCGGACGGTGCCGCCGTCGATCAGTGGCACGCCCCAGCGGCGGCAATAGACGCCGAAGACCGCGCTTTGGGCGGCGACGCGCAGATCGCACCAGAGCGCGAGTTCGAGCCCGCCGGCGACGGCGTGGCCCTCGATCGCGGCGATCACCGGCTTTTCGAGCAGCATCCGCGTCGGACCCATCGGCCCGGGGCCGTCGGGGTCGTAGCGACTGGCGCCGACCGCGCCGAGGTCGAAGCCCGCACAGAAATGGCCGTCGCTGCCGGTGAGGATCGCGACCTTCGCATCCTTGTCGGCCGCGAAGGCGGTGAAGGCGTCGCGCAGGGCGTCGGCGGTCGCGGGATCGACCGCGTTGCGCTTCGCCGGGCGATCGATCGTGACGATCGTGACGGATCCGTCCTTTGCGATTTCGACGCTCATCATGCTTGCTCCTTCATCGGATAGAGCGTGGCGCGGCGCGGGGGGACTTGCAAGCGGCGGGCGGGCTTCCTAAATATAAGTCATGCGGGCCGGGCCCCTCTGGCGTCGGCGGGACATATCCCGCCACGTGATGTCGGACCGCATCGGGTGACACCGATGCTCTGGCCCTTTCTCCCCCCTGTTTTGAGGGTTTCGGCATCGGCGTCACCTGCTTGATTTTTCAATCAGGAGGCCCTTTTCGATGACATTTTCTCCCAATTTCTATCGCCTGACTTTGCTCCATCGCCAGCTCGACGATGCCGAGCGGCGCGAGACGCGCCGGCGCGGCGCCGACCCGTTTCGCCTGCTGCGGCTGAAGACGCTGAAGCTCGCGGTCAAGGAGCGGCTGGCGGCACTGACGCTCCGGCCATCGCTGCGCCCGGCGCTCGTCCGCTAATCCCCCAGAAATGACGATCGGGAGCGCTGCCGAAAGGCGGCGCGCTCGGCATATCCAGGGAATATCATCATGGAATTTTTGTTCGCCGACTGGCTGGGGACCCCGGCCTGGTTCTGGCTGTCGTTCATCGCGCTCGTCGTCGCGCTCACCGCCTTCGACCTCGGCATCCTCAACAAAGAGAATAAGGAGATGGGGATCGGCGAGAGTTTGAAGCTCTCGGCGCTCTATATCGGCATCGCGATGGCGTTCGGCGCGTGGGTCTGGGCCGCGAAGGGCGGCGAGGCGGGGCTGCAATATTACACCGGCTTCTTTATCGAGAAGGCGCTGTCGATCGACAATATCTTCGTCATTTCGCTGATCTTCGCGACCTTCGCGATCCCGCCGCGCTACCAGTATCGCGCGCTTTTGTGGGGTATCGTCGCGGTGATCATACTGCGCGGGATTATGATCGCGGGCGGTGCGGCGCTGGTCACCGAATATGGCTGGCTGCTCTATGTGTTTGCGGCCTTCCTCGTCTTCACCGGCGTCAAGATGCTGTTCGCGGGCGAAAAGCCGATGGATGTCGCGGGCAATCCGGTCGTCAGATGGCTGTCGCGGCACATCCCGATCACCAACGAGCTGCACGGCGAAAAATTCTTCGTGCGCGTGCCCGATACGAAGACGGGCAGGGCCGTGCTCGCGGCGACGCCTTTGTTCCTCGCGCTCGTCGTGATCAACCTCGCCGATCTGGTGTTCGCGGTCGACAGCGTGCCGGCGATCTTCGCGATCACCACCGACACCTTCATCGTCTATACCTCGAACATCATGGCGATCCTCGGCCTGCGCGCGCTCTATTTCGCGCTGTCGGCGATGCTGCACCGTTTCCATTACCTCAAATATGCGTTGGCGCTGGTGCTGGTGTTCATCGGGTCGAAAATCTTCGTCGCCGACTTCATCCTCGGCGGCGACAAATTCCCGCCGCTGGTCAGCCTGGGCGTGACCGTGGCGCTGATCGCGGGCGGGGTGATCTGGTCGCTGGTCAAGACGCGCGACGAAGAAGCGGCGCTCCCGCAATAAAAATGTCCGCCGGAAGCGCAAGGCTTCCGACGGACAGGCTTTCCTCCCCAGGAAAGCTCGGTAGGCGCGGGACGTTTGTGCACGGCGTTCCGCGCCGAGAGGGTTGGCGCGAGGGGTTGCAACGGGGCCCCTCGCGCCGAACTCGGATCAGGCGGCGAACTGGTTCATCGTGTTGTCCTTGCCCGCCGCTTTGAGGGCGGCTTCGCCGGCGAAATATTCCTTATGGTCGTCGCCGATGTCGCTACCCGACATATTCTGATGCTTCACGCAGGCGATGCCCTGGCGGATCTCGGCGCGCTGGACGCCCTTGACGTAGCCGAGCATCGCTTCGTCGCCGAAATATTCCTTGGCGAGATTGTCGGTGCTGAGCGCCGCGGTGTGATAGGTCGGCAGGGTGATGAGGTGGTGGAAGATGCCCGCCCGCTTCGCCGCGTCGCGCTGGAAAGTGCGGATGCGGTTGTCGGCTTCTTCGCCGAGCGGGGTCGCGTCGTAATCGGCGCTCATCAGCTTGGCGCGGTCATAGGCGCTGACGTCCTTGCCCTCGGCCTGCCAGCTGTCGAACACCTGCTGGCGGAAGTTGAGCGTCCAGTTGAAGCTCGGCGAATTATTATAGGCGAGCTTCGCATTGGGGACGACTTCGCGGATACGGTCGACCATGGAGGCGATCTGTTCGATGTGCGGCTTTTCGGTTTCGATCCAGAGCAGGTCGGCGCCGTTCTGCAGGCTCGCGATGCAGTCCATTACGCAGCGATCCTCGCCGGTTCCGGGGCGGAACTGATAGAGGTTCGAGGGCAGGCGCTTCGGGCGCATCAGCTTGCCGTCGCGGTTGATCAGGACGTCGCCGGGGTTGCCCGCGCCGTCGACCTCTTCGCAGTCGAGGAAGCTGTTATAGCGGTCGCCGAGGTCGCCGGGCTCCTTCGAGAAGGCGATCTGCTTGGTGAGGCCCGCGCCGAGGCTGTCGGTGCGCGTCACGATGATGCCGTCCTCGACGCCGAGTTCCATGAAGGCGTAGCGACAGGCGCGGATCTTGGCGATGAAGTCCTCGTGCGGCACGGTGACCTTGCCATCCTGGTGACCGCACTGCTTTTCGTCCGAGACCTGATTTTCGATCTGCAGCGCGCAGGCGCCGGCCTCGATCATCTTCTTGGCGAGCAGATAGGTCGCCTCGGCATTGCCGAAGCCCGCGTCGATGTCGGCGATGATCGGCACGACGTGCGTTTCGTGATTGTCGATCGCGGCCTGAACCTGCTTCGCCTTGAGCTCGTCGCCCTCGGCGCGCGCGGCGTCGAGATCGCGGAACAGCATGCCGAGTTCGCGGGCGTCGGCTTGGCGGAGGAAGGTGTAGATTTCCTCGATCAGCGCCGGAACGCTGGTTTTTTCGTGCATCGACTGGTCGGGCAGCGGACCGAATTCGCTGCGCAGCGCGGCGATCATCCAGCCCGAGAGATAGATGTAGCGGCCCTTGACGGTGCCGAAATGCTTCTTGATCGAGATTATCTTCTGCTGCGCGATGAAGCCGTGCCAGCAGCCGAGCGACTGGGTGTAGTTCGCGGGATCGGCGTCATAGGCGGCCATGTCGGCGCGCATGATGCGCGCGGTGTAGCGGGCGACGTCGAGGCCGGTGCGGAACTTGTTCTGGGCGCGCATGCGGGCGATGCTTTCGCCGCTGATGCCGTCCCACGTGCCGTCGTAATCGCGGATGAGGCGGCCGGCCTGTGCCATGTCTTCTTGGTAGCCCATCGTCTTGTCCTTCGCTCTGCCCCGTCGGGGGCGTGAAGAGGTGATGGGGTCAAACTGGCGTCTGAGGCGCCGAAAGTGAAAAGCTTTGTCAATAATATTTGTGAAATATAGCGTTTCGGTGTAAAAATGCGTGTAAATTAGTAAAGAAAGTTACAAAGCTATGGCGGAGCGGCGGGTGTTTGCGGGGCCGGCGGTGCGCAAGGCGCGGCGCGAGGCGGGGATGACCCAAGCCGCCATGGCCGAGGCGCTCGACATTTCGCCGAGCTATCTCAACCTGATCGAGCATGGGCAGCGGCCGCTCAGCGCGACGGTGATCGTGCGGCTGGCCGAGCGGTTCGGGTTCGATGCGGCAAAGTTGGGGGCGGAAGAACTGCCGGGCGGGCTCGCGGGGCTGCGGCGGCGGCTTGCCGATCCGCGCTTTGCCGATCTCGGCATCGGGGCGCACGAGGTCGAGGAATGGTTGCAGACCGCGCCGGCGACCGCGGCCGCGTTCGCGCGATTGTTCGATGCGGCGCCCGAGGGGCGCTCGGAAGGCGAAGGCGACGCGCCCGAAGTCGCCGCGGTGCGCCGCGCGATCGAGAAATGGCGCAACCATTTCCCCGACCTCGACGCGCGCGCCGAGGAGCTGGCCGACGAGCTGCGGCTCGCGGGCGGCGATCTTTACGGCACGATTTCGGAGCGGTTGCGCACGCGCCACCAACTCGGCATCCGCATCCTGCCGTCGGACGTGATGCCCGACCGGCTGCGCTGGCTCGACTGGCACGCGCGGCAGCTGATGCTCAACGAACTGCTCCGCCCCGCGTCGCGCACCTTTCAGGCGGCGGCGACGCTCGCGCAGATCGAGGCGAAGGGCGAGATCGATGCGCTCGTCGCGGGCGCCGAATTCGCCGAGACCGCGGCGGCGCGGCTGTTCGAGCGGCATTTGATCCAATATTTCGCCGCGGCGCTGATGATGCCCTATGGTCGCTTCCTGCGCGCGTGCGATGCGACGGGATATGATCTGCTGCTGCTCCAGCGGCGCTTCGGCGCGGGATATGAACAGGTCGCGCACCGGCTGACGACCTTGCAGCGCGTCGGCGCGCGCGGGCTGCCCTTCTTCATGCTGCGCATCGACCGCGCGGGGCAGGGGAGCAAACGCTATGCCGGGGCGAGCCAGTCGCCGCTCGTCGATGGCGACGCGCGCTGCCCGCTGTGGGGGGTGCATGAGGCGTTCGCGCGGCCGGGCGAGGTGGTCGCCGACCTCGTCGAGCTGGAGGACGGGTCGCGCTGGTTCACCCAGTCGCGCTCGGTCGCCGCGCCGGGCGCCACCGGGAGCGGGACGCCCGCGCGGTTCGCCGTGAGCATCGGCGTCGACGCCAAGGTCGCCGCGCCGCTCATCGCCGCGCGCGGGATCGACCTGATGCGCACGCCCGCGACACCGATCGGGCTCGGGTGCCGGCGCTGCACGCGCACCGGCTGCGTCCAGCGGTCGATGCCCCCCTTGGGACGTCCGCTGCGGTTCAGGGAGGGCGAGCGCGGGGTGAGCGCGTTCGATTTCGCGGGGGACTAGGGCCCAGACCCAAGGTTAACCGCTCGTTACGGGCGCGCTTAAAGTGCCCCATTGACTGCCGTATTGGGAAAGGTGCGTGTCTGTCAGGCGGCCGCAACGGGACCCGAAATGCTTGTAAGAATTCAGCCACAGGATGTCGAAATCGGAATGTTCGTCCGCGCCTTTGAAGGGTCGTGGTTCGATCACCCCTTCTGGCGGAGCAATTTCCGGATCGAAACCGCCGAGCAGCTGGAGCGCATTCGCAATTCGGGTATCGAGGCGCTGATGATCGATGCCGAGCGCGGGGCCGTTCCGCCGCCCGAGCGCCACGCGGGCGAGCGCGTCGAGATGCCGCGCCGAACCTCTTTGCGATCGCGGGCGAGGCCGCTGGCCACTGTTTTGAAATCCCGGTCCAGAACGACTTTCGCGGCGTCCGATTCGGGGGATCGCGCCGCCCCGCGGCCCCGCCGCGGCTATGCCGGCGAATGCCGCCGCGCGGCGCAGGTGATCGACCGGACGCGCGGGGCCGTCACCAACATGTTCGAGGCCGCGCGCCTCGGCCGGGCGGTCGAGGTCAAGAAGATGGTGCGCCTCGCAAGCGCGATCGGCGCGTCGATCGAGCGCGACGCCAAGGCGCTGATCAACCTCGTCCGCCTCAAGGAAAAGGACGAATATACCTATCTTCATTCGGTCGCGGTCTGCGCGCTGATGATCAATTTCGCCCGCCACCTCGAGCTCGATGCGCAGCAGGTCGAGGATTTGGGGGTCGCTGGACTGCTCCACGACGTCGGCAAGGTTGCGGTCTCGGATGAGATACTGAACAAGCCCGGCGGGCTTTCGAAAGGCGAAATGCGGTCGGTCCGGGGACATCCGGCGGCGGGGCATCGGCTGCTCGAAAGCTCGCCCGGGACGCCGACGCTGGCGCTCGAACTCTGTCTGCGGCACCATGAGAAGATCGACGGCAGCGGCTATCCCGGCGGGTTGAAAGGCGAAGAGCTGTCGCTCGCCGCGCGCATGGGTGCGATCTGCGACGTGTATGACGCGGTGACGTCGAACCGCCCGTACAAGCGGGCGTGGACGCCGTGCGAAGCACTGACCGAGATGCGGAAATGGGAGGGGCATTTCGATCCCGTTCTGCTCGACCGTTTCGCCGACAGCTTGGGAATCTATGCCAGCGGAACGCTGGTGCGGCTGTCGACCGGCGAGTTGGCGATTGTCGTCGGCAGCGCCGGTGCGGCGGGCGAGGATATCGTCGTGCGCGCCTTTTTCGACTGCGGCGCGCTCGCCGAAATCGAGCCCGTCGACCGCGCGATCGCGCCGTCGGCCGAACATCCCCGGATCATCGGCCGCGACAGCCCGACCTTCTGGCGCTTCGCCGACTGGGACGTTTTGCGCCACCGGATACTCGCGGCAAACGTCGCGCCGGCGCTCTAGGATCGCCGGGCACTCGGCGGTCCGCCGCCCCCGCATCCTTTCACGCGCCGGATCGTTGATCCTTCTCGAACCCGGGAGGACAATTTTTGAAACGCCTATCCATTCTGCCGTGCCTGCTGTTGATCGCCGGCTGCAATTCCGCCCCCCAAGATACGGATTCCAAACAGAAAACGGCGGTCGCGCCCGACGCCGACAGTTTGCGCTTCGAGGATGCGAAGACCGAGGCGGCGCCCTTCGCCGCGCCGCCGACGTTCCGCGCGCAGGTCCTGCTCGACCATCTCGGCTTCTCGCCCGGCGTGATCGACGGGAAGGAAGGGCAGTCCTATGTCGCCGCGCTGCGCGGTTTCCAGAAAGCGCGCGGGCTCGACGAAAGCGGCAAGCTCGACGCGGCGACCGAACAGGCCTTGCTGCAAGGGCGCGATATTCCCGCGACCCGGATGGTCATCATCCCCGCGGGCTTTGCGAAGGGGCCGTTCGTCCCGGCCTTTCCGAAAGACGCCGCCGATCAGGCCAAATTGCCCGCGCTCGGCTATCGCAATCTCACCGAAGCGCTTGCCGAGCGTTTCCACACGACCCCCGAAACGCTGGTCGCGCTCAACAGCCCGTCGACGCTGGTCGGCGCGGGGCGCCCTTTTCGCGTTCCCAACATCCCCGACGTCGATGTCCCGAAAACGGGCGATGATCCGCGCGGCTGGAACGGCACGCTCGAACGGCTGGGCGTCGCGCCGGAGCAGCTTGCCGCCGCGAAGATCGTCGTCGACAAATCGGAGGGCGTGCTGAAAGTCTATGACGACGCCGACCGGCTCGTCGGGCAATTCCCCGCGACGATGGGCAGCCGCCACGACCCGCTGCCGATCGGAAAATGGGAGATAAAGGGCGTCAGCCGCAACCCCGACTTTCACTATAATCCCAAGCTGTTCTGGGACGTGAGCGACAATAAGGAGGCGAAGTTGCTGCAGCCCGGGCCGAACAGCCCGGTGGGCGTCGTGTGGATCGATCTCAGCAAGCCGCATTACGGCATTCACGGAACGAGCGAACCGCACACGATCGGGCGTGCGGAGAGCCATGGCTGCGTCCGGCTGACCAATTGGGACGCCGCGCGCGTCGCACAGATGGTCAAACCCGGCACGCCGGCGATCTTCCAGAATTAGAGCGAGCGCGATCGGCGGCGGGAAGCCCTTCGCCTGTTCGAGCAGGCGAAGGGCTCAGGATCAGGCCTTTTGCGCGGCGGTCCAGCGGGTGATCACCGATTCGAGCACCTCGATCGGCATCGCGCCCGCCGCGAGCGCGGTGTCGTGGAAACCGCGCAGGTCGAACTTGTCGCCGAGGACGGCCTTCGCCTGTTCGCGGATGCGGACCCAGCTCGTTTGGCCGACCATGTAGCTCGTCGCCTGGCCGGGCCACACGCAATAACGCTCGATCTCGGTAATGTTCGACGGTTCGGGGGTGCCGAGCGTCTCGTTATAATATTGGATCGCCTTCTCGCGCGTCCATTTATAGTGGTGGAGGCCGGTGTCGGCGACGAGACGGGCGGCGCGGAACATATAGGATTGCAGATAGCCGAGGCGGCCCCACGGGTCATTTTCATAGACCCCCATCTCGTCGGCGAGCTGTTCGGCGTAGAGGCCCCAGCCTTCGGTATAGACCGAATAAGCGGGAAGGCGGCGGAGACGCGGGATGCCCTCGGCCTCCTGCGCGAGCGCGATCTGGTGGTGATGGCCGGGCGAGGCTTCGTGATAGGTGAGCGTCGGCAGCGTCCAGCTCGGATTTTCGGCGGTATCGCGCAGGTTGATATAATAGGCGCCGGGGCGCGAGCCGTCGAGCGCGGGGATCTGGTAATAGCCCCCGGTCGCGCCATCCTCGATATCGGCGGGGACGCGGCGGATCTCGACCTTCGCCTTCGGCAGGCGGCCGAACGCTTCGGGGAGGCGCGCCTGAATCGCCTGCATCTGGGCATTGAGTTCGGCGATCAGCTTCGCCTTGCCCTCGTCGGTGTTGGGGTAGAGGAAGCGCGGGTCCTTGCCGAGTGCGCGCATCCGTTCGGCGACCGTGCCCTTGGTCATGCCCTGCGCCTTGAAGATCGCGTCGGCGCGCGCGCTCAAATCAGCGACGCGGTCGAGCCCGAGCTTGTGCACCTCCTCGGCCGACATGCCCGTCGTCGTCGCATAGCGCAGCGCATAGGCATAATATTCGTCGCCCTTCGGCAGGCGCCACACGCCCGCGTCGTGGGTCGCGCGCGGGCGGGCGGCGCGGAGTTCGTCGGCCTGGCGGCGCATCGCGGGATAGATTTTGCCTTCGACGATCGCGGCGCAGCGTTTCGTCCAGTCGCCGGGGATGTCCTTCGTCTTCGCAGCGAGATTCTTCGTCAGCCCGTTGGCGTCGGCGGCGGGCGCCCAGATGCGGTCGAACTGGCCGAGTGTGCGGTCGATGACGAAGTCGGGAGGGATGATGCCGCCCGCATGATCGGCCTTGATGCGCCCCGTCTCGTTATCGAGCTGGACCGCGAAATCGGCGCAGCGCGCGAGATACGCCTCGGCATCGGCGGCGTTCGCGATGCTGTGCTGGTTGATCAGGAAGTCGGGGATCGAGCGGTACGTGCCGCTCAATTGGGTCACCGGATGCGGTTCGGGCCAGCTGTGGAGGCCGTAATCGAACGTGTCATACGCCTTGACGAAATGCTCCCACGGCCCGCGGAAGGTGTCGTAGTTGACGAGGTCCATGCCCGAAAGCTTTGACGTATCAATCTTTTTGAGTTCGGCGAGGCCGTCACGATAAAGCTGGTGGCTTTGCTTGATGCCCGCGGGCGAGCGGTCGTCGAGTTTCGCCTTGAGCGGCAGGCGGGCGTCCTTGTCTAGCCCGAGCGCGGTCGCGAATTCGGGGCTTTCATCGACCATCCTGTCGTAGAAGCGATCGTAGATGGCGGTGAGCTTCGCGCCTTCGCCGCTCGCCGCCTGGCCGGTATGCGCGGCGGCGGGGGTGCGGATGCCCGCGAGCGCGGAGGTCGCGGCGAGGGTGGCGATGAGAGTGCGGCGGTCGAGCATGGTCGTCTCCAATGAGGTGTGTTGCCCGGTTGCTACACGTAGAGTTCAGCCTTGTCTTGTATCGATTTGACGTCGGGCACCATGCGGCGCCACGCGCCCGGCGTCGCGCCGCTGAGCCGCGCGACGGCGTGCGTCATATGCGCCTGGTCGGTGAAATGGAGTCGGTGCGCGATGTCGGAGAGCGGCTCGGCGCCCGCGCGGATCGCCGCCAGCGCGGCGCGGACGCGGGCGTCGGCGCGATAGGCCTTGGGGGTGCAGCCATAGGCCAGGCGAAAGCCGCGGCTCAATGTTTCGGCGCGCACGCCGGTGCGCTCGGCCCATTCGCCGAGCCGGACGGGCATGCCGCCGCGCAGGTCGCGCGCGAGGAGATCGGGCCAGTCGAGCGCGGCGTCGGGCGCCGGGACGAACTGTTCGGCGAAGGCGGCCGCGGCGGCGCGCGGGTCGCGCGCGGCGAGGCGGACGAGCGCGTCGGGATCGCCGACGCGGCCGCGGACATGCGCGCTCGCCGCGAGTTCGGCGGGCAGGCCGAGCACGAGGACGCGCGCGCCCTTTGCCTCGACGCGGTCGAGATGCGATTCGAACGGATGGTGGATCAGCGCGTCGCCGGGTCTGACATCGAAACGCCCTTCGTCGCCCGCTTCCTGATAGCCCCCTTCGAGCACCACGGCGACGAAGGCATCGTCGTGGCAGTGGCGCGCGCGCAGCTCGTTCGGATGATGGTCGAGCAGCCCGAGCGGAGCGTCAGCGAAATGGGGCGACCCCATCGATCTATTCGCGCGCCTTGGCGGCGGCGCGGACTTCCTGCGAGCGTTCGAGCGGGATGACCAATATGTCGTCGCCGTCGACGATTACGGCAATATTGTCCATGCCGAGGATCGACACGCGCTTGTCGCCGGCGCGGATAAGATTGCCGCGGCTGTCGTGCAGAAAGGTGTCGCCGGTCACCGCATTGTCGGCCGCGTCCTTTTCGGCGAGGGCGTGGATCGTGTGCCAGCAGCCGAGGTCGGACCAGCCCATCGCGACGGGGACGACCGCGACGCGATCATCCTTTTCCATCACGGCATAATCGATCGAGTCCGACGGCGCCCTGGCGAACTCGATGGCGTCGGCATAGAGCGCGTCGCCGTCGCGCATTCCGGCGGCAACGGCCTTGTCGGCCGCCTCGAAGATCGCGCGGCAATGGGTGAGCATCGCATCGCGCATCCGCGCGGCGCGGAACAGGAAGATGCCGGCATTCCAGCTGTAGCCGCCCGCCGCCAACATCGCCTCGGCATCGGCGAGCGGGGGCTTTTCGACGAAGCGGTCGACCGCGAAGCCCCAATTTTCGTCGGCGCCGCCGAGCGCCTCGCCGGCGGCAATATAGCCGAAGCCGGTTTCGGGGCTGTCGGGGGTGATGCCGAAGGTGACGATCCAGTCCTGCTGCGCGAGGCGCACCCCCTTGGCGATCGCGGTATGGAAGGCGGGGACGTCGGCGATGACATGGTCGCTCGGCATCACGAGCAATAGCGTGTCGGCGTCGGCCTGCGCGACCGCGAGGGCGATCGCGGCGGCGGTGTTGCGCGGCATCGGCTCGACGAGCAGCATTTCCTCGCGGTCGTTCATCTGTTCGCGCACCATCGCGACATGGCCGTCGCCGCACAGCACGACAGGCGGCAGGAAAGCGGGGCCCGCCGGGGTGCGCTCGACGGTCTGGCGGAACAGGCTGCGCTGCCCGTGGAGCAGCAGGAACTGCTTGGCGCGGGTGCCGCGCGATTCGGGCCACAGGCGCGTGCCCGCGCCGCCGCACAATATGACAGGCTGGATCATGGTGGTCATGCGATCAGCCTATCGCACGATATGAAGGAAAAGACACAAGATGATGCAATGGGTGAGTGTAAAATTAACCGACAGTTGACGCCTCGGATGTAGTATTGCGCCGGCGAAAGGTTTGCGATTTTTCCATGTTCCGGCTGTTCAAACATTATGTTCCGCACGCCGTCGTCTGGCTGGCGCTGATCGAATTTTTCGCGCTGCTCGGTTCGGCCGAGGGGGCGTGGCACCTTTACGCGCATCAGGCGGGGTTCGATGCCGGGCCGCTGGCGAGCCGCTGGCTGCCGCTCCTGACCTTCGGCGTGTCCAATTCGCTCGCGATGATGGCGACCGGAATGTACGGGAACGAGGGGCTGCGCTCGATGCGCTTTGCGACCGCGCGCCTGCTCGCGGCGATTTCGCTCGGGGTGATCTTTTTGTCGGTGCTGGGGTTCCTGTTGCCGACGGCGACGCTGTGGCGCGCGAACAGCCTCTATGCGATGGTCTTCGCCATCGGCGCGCTGTTCGTGATCCGGCTCGCGCTGACGCAGTCGGCGGGAACCGAAGCCTTTCGTCGGCGAATTTTGGTGCTGGGCGCGGGACCGCGTGCGGCGCGGCTCGCGGCGCTCGCCGACGCGCCGGGGAGCGGGCTCGAGATGGTCGGTTTCGTCGCGATGAGCGCCAATGAAAAGGCGGTAGCCGGCGCGATCCCTCGCGAGGCGATCGCCAATCTGTCGGAGCATGTCGTGATGCTGCGCGCCGGCGAAGTCGTGCTCGCGCTCGAGGAACGGCGCAACGCGCTGCCGCTTAACGACCTGCTCCGCGTCAAGACGACGGGGGTGCATGTCAACGACATCGCGAGCTTCATCGAACGTGAGACGGGACGCGTCGACCTGGCAACGACGAACCCGAGCGGCCTCATCTTTTCGGACGGCTTTTCGGCGGGGCAGCGGATTTCGAAGGTGGGCAAACGCCTGTTCGACATCCTTGCCAGCCTGATCGTGCTCATCGTCGGGCTACCGCTGATCATCGTCGCGGGAATCGCGGTGGTTCTCGATAGCCGCGGGCCGGTTTTCTATCGTCAGCCGCGCGTCGGACTGTTCGGCGAGACTTATGACATCTTCAAGATCCGTTCGATGCGTATCGATGCCGAAGCGTCGGGCAAGGCGGTGTGGGCAAGCGAAAACGACCCGCGCGTTACCCGCGTCGGCCGGATCATCCGCAAGCTGCGCATCGACGAGCTACCGCAGACCTGGTGCGTGCTGAAGGGCGACATGAGCTTTGTCGGGCCGCGCCCCGAACGGCCGAGCTTCGTCGGAGAGCTCGAGAAAAAGCTGCCCTATTATGCCGAGCGCCACATGGTGAAGCCCGGCCTGACCGGCTGGGCCCAGATCAACTATCCCTATGGTGCGTCGGTCGAAGATTCGCGCGTGAAGCTGGAATATGACCTCTATTACGCCAAAAATTATTCGCCTTTCCTCGACCTGTTGATCCTGCTCCAGACGGTGCGCGTCGTGCTGTGGCCGGAGGGCGCAAGGTAGCCGTGAACGCGCTCGCGACCCTGTCGCCTATCCTGTCGGTCGTCGCGCTGGCGGGCTTTGCCGGCGTCACGCTGTGGCTGCTGATGCGGCCGCGCGCGCGCATGGCGGCGCTGATGCCCGCGCCGCGCTGGCAGGTAGCGGCGGCGGCGGCGACCACGCTGTGGTGCGCGGCGCTGACGATCTTTTCTCCCGGAACGTCGGAGGCGCTGGTCGTGCAGATGATCCGCGACGGCGCGATGCTCGGCTGGCTGGGCGCGACCTTCTGGTCGCCGCGCGCGCCGATGCCGCGGCCGCTGCGCCTGATCCTGCGGATGCTCGCGACGATCTGCCTGCTCGCCTTCCTGCTCGGCGCGGCCGCGCATTTGCGCGCCGGGGCGGGGGCCGCGCCGTGGATGAAGCCGACGCTGACCTTTACCGCGATGATCGTCGCGATCGGCGGGCTGTTGATCATCGACGGCGCCGTCCGCCGCGCGAGCGGCGGGCTGCGGATGCCGGTGCTGGCGGTCGCGGGCGGTTTCGCCATGCTGTGGGCCTATGAACTCAACGTTCAACTGATCGGCGCGCTGACCGGAGCGAAGGCGTCGACGCTGATCGCGCTGTTGCCCGCGGTCGCGCTGCTCACCGCGCCGACCCATGTCGTCGCGGCGATGGACATCGGCCGCGAACGGATGCGGCTGTCGCGCACGGCCGCGACGCGGTCGCTGATCCTGCTCGGCGCCGCCGCCTATCTGATCCTGATCGCGCTGACCGGCGCGGTCGCGCGCGCGGTCGGGAGCGATTATGCCGAGCTGGCGCAGGCGATCTCGCTGGCGGTCGCGCTGGGCGCAGGGGGGCTGATGCTGGCCTCTGCGCGGTCGCGCGCGTGGGCGGCCGTGATGATCTCCAAGCATTTCTTCGAGCATCGTTACGACTATCGCGCCGAATGGATGCGCTTCACCGCGACGCTGGCGCAGGGAGACGGCGACGACGACCGCAACCTGTACCGGCGCGTCGCCAAGGCGCTCGCCCAATTGACCGGCAGCCCGGGCGCCTTGCTGATGCTGCCCGGCGCGTCGGGCGGCTTTCGCGTCGCCGAGCAGTGGCATTGGCCGGGCGGGTTGGGTGAGGAGACCGGCCTGTCGCTGCGTTCGGCCTTCATGCTGCAGGAAACGCGGCATATCGTCGACCTCGACGCCGAGCGCCGCGGCGCGTCCGGCGAAAATCGGGTGGGCGAGGATCTGGCGATCCCCGAGTGGCTGATCGCCGACACGCGCGCGTGGGTGGTCGTGCCGGTCCTGCATTTCCAGCGGATGATCGCGATCGTCGTGCTGCACCGCCCGGCGGTGTCGCGCGCGCTCGACTGGGAAGATCTCGACGTGCTGCGCATCGCGGGGCAGCAGGCGGCGAGCTATCTCGCCGAATCGCAGAGCCAGCAGGCGCTGTCCGAGGCGCGGCGCTTCGACGAGTTCAATCGCCGCTTCGCCTTCATCATGCATGATATCAAGAATCTGGCGAGCCAATTGTCGCTGCTCGCGCGCAATGCCGAGCGCCATGCCGACAAGCCCGAGTTTCGCGCCGACATGACGCAGACGCTGAAGATTTCGGCGGGGCGGCTGAGCGACCTGCTCGTCCGCCTGTCGCCGCGCGAGCGCGGGCGCGCGGCGGAGCCCGGCCGCACGCTGGTCGAACCGGTGCTGAACGAGGTCGCGGCGGAAATGCGGCCGCGCCGCGCGCTGTTCGTCGGATGTCAGGCCGGCCTGTCGGCGTGGGCCGAGGCGGGCGCGGTCCGCCAGATCGTCCAGCATCTGGTGGCCAACGCGATCGACGCGTCGGCGCCCGACACGCCGGTGCAGGTCGTCGCGGTCGCCGAGCAGGGGCGCGTGCGCATCGATGTGATCGACCAAGGCTGCGGTATGACGCGCGCGTTCATCCGCGACGAACTGTTCAAACCCTTCGTGTCGACGAAGGAATCGGGGTTCGGGCTCGGCGCGTTCGAGGCGCTGCAAATCGCGCAGGCGATGGGCGGCGCGATCGAGGTGGCGAGCGAGCCGGGCAAGGGCAGCAATTTCACGCTGTGGCTGCCGCTCGCCGATGCGCGCGGCGCGGCGGCAAGCGATGCGCGGGTGACGAAAGCGGGAATGACATGAGCGAGGGTGGGACCGGTTTGCGCACATTGCTGGTGGTCGAGGACGACGCCGGGCTGCAGGCGCAGCTCAAATGGGCCTATGAGGATTATCGCGTGCTCGTCGCGGGCGACCATGATGCCGCGATCGAGCTGCTGCGTGCCGAGGAACCCGAAGTGGTGACGCTCGATCTCGGCCTGCCGCCCGATCCCGACGGGACGCGCGAGGGGTTCCGCACGCTGAGGGCGATCCTCGAGGCCAAGCCCGACACCAAGGTCATCGTCGTGTCGGGGCACGGCGAGCGGGCGAGCGCGCTGACCGCGATCGCGAGCGGGGCGTGGGATTTTTATCAGAAGCCGATCGACATCGACGAACTGGGGCTGATCGTCGCCCGCGCCTTTCACGTCCGCGAACTCGAAGTCGAAAATGCGCGGCTGGCGAGCCAGGGCGCGGGCGAAAATCGCGTACTCGGCGGGATGATCACCGGGGCTCCCGAGATGCTGAAAGTCGCGCGCACGATCGAGCGTGTCGCGAACCTCGACGTGTCGGTCATGCTGCTCGGCGCGAGCGGGACGGGCAAGGAATTGCTCGCGCGCGGGCTGCACGAGGCGAGCGGACGGCGCGACGGCGCGTTCGTCGCGATCAACTGCGCCGCGATCCCCGAAAATCTGCTCGAAAGCGAATTGTTCGGGCACGAGAAGGGCGCGTTCACCGGCGCGGTGAAGATGACCGAAGGCAAGATCGAGCTGGCGCACGGCGGCACGCTGTTTCTCGACGAGGTCGGCGACATTCCGCTGCCGCTTCAGGTCAAGCTGCTGCGTTTTTTGCAGGAACGCACGATCGAGCGGATTGGCGGGCGCAAGGCGATTGCGGTCGACACAAGGATCGTTTGCGCAACGCACCGCGACCTCGACGCGATGATCGCCGAGCAGAGCTTTCGCGACGATCTTTATTACCGGCTCGCCGAGATGGTGGTGAAGATCCCGCCGCTCGCCGAGCGGCCGGGCGATGCGGTGCTGCTCGCGCGGCATTTCCTCCACCAATATGCGCCCGAGATGAACCCGGGGGTGCGCGGCTTTGCGCCCGACGCTTTGCAGGCGATCGACGAGGCGCGCTGGCCGGGCAATGTCCGCGAGCTTGAAAACCGCATCAAGCGCGCCGTTATCATGGCCGACGGCAAGCTGGTGATGCGCGAGGACCTCGATATGGCGGGCGGCGGCGAAGAGGGCGAAGAGGCGTGGCTCAACCTGCGCAGCGCGCGCGAAGCGGCCGACCGCGTCGCGATCCGCCGCGCGATGACGCAGAGCGAGGGCAATATCTCGCTGGCGGCGAAATTGCTCGGGATCAGCCGGCCGACGCTCTACGACCTGCTCAAACAATATCGGATGCAAGGCTGAATGACCTTGCGCCGCGTCTGGACGGCCGCGCCGCTGGTGGCGGCGCTGCTGCTCGCGGCGTGCGGCGGAGGCGGACCGGAGGCGCCGCGCGAGGCCGATGAGCAGCGCCGTGCGGCACTGCAGGCGGCGATCGCCGACAATCCGGGCGACATCGCACGGCGCGTCGCGCTGGCGCGCGTCGCGATCCGGCTCGGCGACGGGGTCGGGGCCGAGGCGGCGGTCAAGGGCGCGCTCGGTGCTGGCGCCAACGACGCGGCGCTGCGACCGTTGCTCGCGCGCGCCTATGCGATGCAGGGCGAGGGCGCGCGCGCTCTCGAGACGCTGGAAGGCGGGCCGGTCATCCCCGAAATGATGGGCGAGGCGGCGTGGGTCGCGGGAGACGTCCATCTGGCGAACGGCGATCTGGCCGCGGCGCGCGAAGCCTATGACCGGGCGGTGCACGAACTGCCGCGCAGGTCGGCCCTATGGGTCGATGTCGCCCGCTTTCGCGAGGCCAATGCCGACACGCTCGGTGCGCGCGACGCGGTCGATTATGCGATCGAACTCGACGCCGCGAACAGCGCGGCGCTGGCATTCAAGGCCAATCTTGTCCGCACCGAAGCGGGGCTGAACGCGTCGCTAGGCTGGTATGCGAAGGCGCTTGCCGCCGACCCCGACAATGCGGAGGCGCTGATCGAGCAGGCGGCGACGCTCGGCGACCTCGGGCGATACCGCGACATGCTGGCGGCGCTGCGCCATGCGGCGACGATCGTGCCGCGCGATCCGCGTCTCTTTTATCTGCAGGCGGTGGTCGCGGCGCGCGCGGGCAACTTCAGCCTCGCGCGCAGCCTGCTCCAGCGCACACGCGGCGAGCTCGATGCGCAGCCGTCCTTCATGCTGTTGAGCGCGGTCGTCGAGCTCGAACTCGGGGGCGAGGCGGTCGCGGCGACGTGGGCGGACCGATTGCTCGCCGAACAACCGCATAATTTCACCGCGCGGCGCGTCCTGGCCGCAGCCGAATGGGCCGATGGCGACCCCGGCGCCGCGCGCGAGGCGTTGCTGCCGCTCGTCCGCCGCCCCGACGCCGACAGCTGGTCGCTGATCCTCGCGGCGCGCGCGGCGGCCGCGCTGGGGCGCGACATGGAATCGGCGGATTATTTCGGCCGCGCGGCGGCGCTGAGCCCCGGCGAAGCCGTACCCTTCGCGGTCGAAGACGATTACGGGCTGGTGGCGATGGCGGCCGATGCCGCGCCGCTCGATCCCGCAACGGTCATTCCGGCGATCGCCGCCGACCTTGCGAGTGGCAACAGCGCGCGCGCGATCGAGCGCGCGGCGTGGCTGCGCGACGCAAACCGCGGCGTCGCCGATGCGCATATCCTGCTCGGTGACGCGGCGCTGGCGGGCGGGCGGTTCGGCCTCGCGGTCGAGGCCTATCGCGCCGCGCGCGCGATCGACGCGGGCGAGCGCACGACGCTGCGCCTCGCCAACGCGCTCTACCGCGCGGGTGATGCCGCCGGATCGGGCGCGGCGATCCTCGCCCTGCGCGACGGACAGCCGTCGAGCGTCGCCGCCGACCGGCTCGCCGGGCACCTCGCGATGGACCTTGAGCATTGGGACCAGGCGATCGGGTATTTCGAACGCGTACGCCGGCGGATCGGCGACCGCGACGTCGTGATTCTGCGCGAACTGGCGCGGGCGTGGGCGGCGAAAGGCGACGATGCGCGCGCGCTGGTGCTGATCGACCGCGCCTATCGGCTGCAGCCGCTCAACGCGGGAATCATGGAATTTTACGCCGGGTTGCTGGAAAAACGCGGGAAAGCGCAGGCCGCAGCGGATCTGCGCGACAAGGCGGCGCAGATCGGGCGGTAGCTGTCAGGCCTCGGTCAAATCGAGCAGGGTCCGCGCGTCGAGGCCGATGCGGCGCATCTGCTGCGCGACCGGGGGCCAGACGTTCGCCAAGAAATCCGCGCGCATCAGGTCGCGCAGCCGCTCGGTCGCGCCTTGGGCGACGAACATGCCGACCCCGCGTTTGACCGTGACCAGTCCTTCGTCCTGGAAGGTCTGATACGCCTTGGCGACCGTCAGCGGATTCGCGCCTTCCTCCGCGGCGAGCGAACGCACCGAGGGAAGCATATCGCCGTCGCGATAGCTGCCGTCGAGAATGGCGTTGGCGATGACGTCGCGCAGACGCTGGTACACGGGTTTGGACTGATCGAGCATGCCGCCTTAATGCCATAAGACAGCAGCACAGTCAAATTCGGCTAATTACAGTTTCAGTCCAGCATTTGAAATTAAATTTCCCAAGCGCGAACGACCTCGTCATATTCGGGGCGCGGGCGCTCGTCGAGTTCGCGCGAGGGCGTGCCGAAGAAGAAATAGCCGACAATCTTGTCGCTTTCGCCGGCACCGAACGCCGCTGCGACCTCTGCGCTATACGCCGCCCAGCCGGTGAGCCAGCTGCCGACGAAGCCGTGCGCATGCGCGGCATGAAGCAGGTTCATGCCGACCGCGCCGGCCGACATCTGTTGCTCCCACAGCGGGATCTTGGCGCCGGGCACCGGGGCCGAGATGAGCACGAGCGCGGTCGGCGCTTGATGCGCGAACTGATCGAGCGCCGAGAGATCCATGCCCGCTGCGCCGGGGTTTTCGGCCACCCACGCCTGTTTGAGCAGCGCCGCGAAGGCGCCGCGCTGATCGTCCGCGATCGTGACGATGCGCCAGGGCGCGAGCTTGCCATGGTCGGGGGTGCGCAGCGCGAGCGCGACGATATCACGCAAGGCCGCGGCATCGGGGCCCGGCGCGACCATGTCGCGCGCCTTGCCCGAGCGACGGGTGGCGAGGTGGGCGAGGAGCGAGGAGGTGTCGTTGAACATGGGGCGCCATGTGGGCTTTTCCGCGCCCCGGTGCAAGTGTTGCGAGCGATTCGCAACAGATTTTGGCCCGGCCGAACCGGTTTCAGGCGCAATTAGATTCTTCCCATACGCAATTTTCGCGCTAGGTTGCCCCATTCGCGCGGCGGGAGGCCGCGCCCACGATAATGGGTAAAAGGGACGCTTTGATGAAAGATATAGGCCTTTGGGACGAAGGCGACTGGATCGCGGTTATCGCGCTGGTCATTCTGGGGGTATTTCTGACCGTCGGCGGATTGATCGCCGGGAGCAAGAAGCCCGAATTCGCCGGCCACCCCAAGGGCCTCTATATGCTCTTCTTCGCCGAGATGTGGGAGCGTTTCTCCTATTACGGCATGCGCGCGCTGCTGATCTTCTACCTGACGCAGCACTGGCTGTTTTCGGACGGCAAATCGAACCTGATCTACGGCGCCTACACCAGCCTCGTCTATATCACCCCGGTACTCGGCGGCTATCTGGCCGACCGCTATCTGGGGCAGCGCAAGGCGGTGCTGTTCGGCGGCGTGCTGCTCGCGCTCGGCCATCTGTTCATGGCGTTCGAGGGCGTCGGCGGGCAGGAAGACCCGACGATCAACGTTTTCTGGCTCGCGCTCGCGCTGATCATCGTCGGCTCGGGTTTCCTCAAAGCCAATATCTCGGTGATGGTCGGCCAGCTTTACCGCCTGACCGACATGCGCCGCGACGCCGCCTATACCATCTTCTATATGGGGATTAACGTCGGTGCCGCGCTCGGCACGATCCTCGTCGGCTATCTGGGGCAGAAGATCGGCTGGGCCTATGGCTTCGGCCTTGCGGGCATCGGCATGGTCGCCGGCCTGATCGTCTTCGTTCTCGGCAAGAATGTGCTGCTCGGCGCGGGCGAAGCGCCGGCGCCGCTCGCGCGCAACAAGGAAATGACGATCTATGCGGTCGGCGTTGGCGCCGTCGCGGTGATGTGGGCGCTGGTCCAGTATCAGGACATCATTCAGAACCTGCTGATCGTCTCGGGCCTCGCGCTGCTCGGCTATGTGCTTTACGAAAGCTTCAAGCTCGACAAGGAGCCGCGCGAGCGCATGTTCGCGATCCTGTTCCTGATCGCATTGAATCCGCTGTTCTGGGGCCTGTTCGAACAGGCTGGCGGCAGCTTCAACCTCTACACCGACCGCTACGTCGACAAGGGCGGGGTGCCCGCGTCGGTGTTCCAGTCGATCAACCCCATCTATATCATCCTGTTCGCGCCGGTCTTCGCCGCGCTGTGGCAATGGCTGGGCAAAAAGGGTCTCGAGCCGTCGGCGCCCGCGAAATTCGCGCTGGCGCTGGCGCAGGTCGGGCTCGGCTTCCTCGTCTTCGTGTGGGGCGCGAGCAGCGTCGGGCCCGAAGTGGCGACGCCGGTCCTCTTCGTCTTCCTGCTCTATCTCCTCCACACGACCGGCGAACTTTGCCTGTCGCCGGTGGGGCTGAGCGCGATGAACCGCCTTGCGCCGAGCTTCCTCGCCTCGCTCATCATGGGCGCCTGGTTCTACATGACCGCGGTCGGAAATTTCGTTGCCGGCAAGATCGGCGAGGCGACCGGCGGGCATGACGGCGCGATGACCAAGGAGGCCACGCTCGGCATCTATTGGGAAATCGGCCTGATCACCATCGGGGTCAGCATCGTCGTGCTGGCGCTGTCGCCGATCGTGCGGAAGTGGATGCACCTCGACACGCTCGCCGACCGCGAACCCGCCATTCCGGGCAGCGGCGAACTGGGCGAGCCGCAGGCCGCCGGTACCCATCCCAAAGGGGCGTAATCGATGATCAAGGGTGTGAAGGGCAGCCTGCTGGCTGCGGTGTCGCTGGCGCTCGTCGGTTGCGCGGCAAGCGGTGGGGGCGAAACGGCTTCGGCGAGCGACAAGCCCGCCGAAAAGCCGGCGAAGTTCAACAAGGATCCTTATCCGTCGACCTATAAGGCCTATCCGGGGCAGGTCACCGCGGTGCGCAATGTCACGATCTTTGACGGCGAGGGCGGGCGGATCGAAAATGGCACCGTGCTGCTGGCGGAGGGCAAGGTCGAGGCGATCGGCGGCCCCGAAACGCCGATCCCCGCGGACATCGCGGTCTATGACGGCACCGGCAAGTTCCTCACCCCCGGCGTTATCGACATCCACAGCCACCTTGGGGACTATCCCTCGCCGTCGGTCGACGCGCATTCGGACGGCAACGAGATGACGTCGCCGACGACGCCCGAGGTATGGTCCGAACATAGCGTGTGGCCGCAGGACCCCGGGTTCAGCCGCGCGCTGGCGAACGGCGGCGTCACCAGCCTGCAGATCCTGCCGGGCAGCGCGAACCTGATGGGCGGGCGCTCGATCACGCTCAAGAATGTCCCGTCGCGCACGGTGCAGGGAATGAAATTCCCCGGCGCGCCCTATGGCCTGAAAATGGCGTGCGGCGAAAATCCGAAGCGCGTTTACGGCGGCAAGGGGCGCGCTCCCTCGACCCGCATGGGCAATTTCGCGGTGAACCGCGCGACCTGGGCGAAGGCGGCGGCGTACAAGAAGAAGATGGACGACGGCAAGGCGGTCGACCGCGACCTTGCGATGGAAACGCTCGCGGGCGTGCTGGCGGGCGAGATCCTCGTCCACAATCATTGCTACCGCGCCGACGAAATGGCGCTCGTCATCGATATGTCCAAGGAATTCGGTTACAAGGTTTCGACCTTTCACCATGCGGTCGAGGCGTACAAGATCGCCGACATCCTTGCGAAGGAAGGCATCTGTTCGGCGATGTGGGCCGACTGGTGGGGCTTCAAGATGGAAGCCTATGACTCGGTCAACGAGAATATTCCGCTCGTCTACAAGGCCGGCGCGTGCACGATCGTCCATTCGGATGACGCGAATCAGATCCAGCGGTTGAATCAGGAAGCGGCGAAGGCGCGCGCCGCGGGGCGCCGCATCGGCATCGACGTCAGCGACGAGGTGGCGTGGACCTGGCTGTCGTATAATCCGGCGAAGGCGCTGGGGATCGCCGACCGGACCGGCAGCCTGAAGCCCGGCAAGATGGCCGACGTCGTGCTGTGGAACGGCAATCCGTTCAGCGCCTATACCCGCCCCGAAAAAGTGTGGATCGACGGCGCGCTGATGTTCGACGCGACGAACCCCGAGCGGCGGCCGGTGAGCGATTTCGAACTCGGCCAGCCGGGCGAAGGAGATGTGAAATGATGCGCGCGCTCCTTCTTTCCGCCGCCGCGCTGATCGCGGTTCCGGCCGCGGCGCAGGACGTCGCGATCGTCAATGCGAAGCTCGTTATCGGCGACGGCAGCGCGCCGATCGAGGGCGGCACCGTCGTCGTGCGCGGCGGCAAGGTCGTCGCGGCGGGCGCGGGCGTTGCGGTGCCCGCGGGGATCGAGCGCGTCGATGCGCAGGGCAAATATGTGACCCCGGGGATCGTCGCGGCGTTCAGCCGCGTCGGGCTGACCGAGGTCGATGCCGTCAGCGGCACCAACGACCGCTCGGCGCCGCGCACGCGCTTTTCGGCGGGGCTCGACATCGCGCCGGCGCTCAATCCGATGGGCTCGCCGGTCGCGGTCAACCGCGCGTCGGGCGTGACGCGCGCGATCGTCGCACCGAGCGGCAGCAGCAATTTGTTCGCGGGGCAGGGCGCGGTGGTCGACCTGGCCGACGACATGGACATGGTCACCAAGCCGCGCGCGCTGCAGTTTGTGGCGTTCGGCGAGGATGGCGCGTCGAAGGCGGGGGGCAGCCGCGCGGCGACCTTCCTCCTCTTCCGCGAGCAATTGCTCGCGGCGCGCAGCTATGCCCGCAATCCGGCGGTGCTCGCCGAATGGGGCAATGACGCGATGATCCAGCGCGCCGACGCCGACGCGCTCGTCCGCGTGATCGACGGCACGACGCCGCTGTTCGTGCGCGTCGACCGCGCGGTCGATATCGTCAATGTGCTGAAGCTGAAGGGCGAGTTCCCCGCGATGAAGCTCGTGCTCGTCGGCGCCACCGAAGGCTGGATCGTCGCGCGCGAGATCGCCGCGGCGAAGGTGCCGGTGCTCGTTTCGCCGCTCACCGACCTGCCGTCGAGCTTCGAACAATTGGGCGCGACGCAGTCGAACGCCGGACGGCTCAAGGCCGCGGGCGTCGACGTGTCGGTCGGCGTGTTCGACGACGATGACGCGCACAAGATGGGCTATGCGACGCAATATGCCGGCAACCTCGTCGGGCTGACGCGGGTGCCCGGCGCGAGCGGGCTGAGCTGGGATCAGGCTTTCGCCGCGATCAGCAGCGTGCCCGCGCGCGCGGTCGGCATGGAGGGCAGCATCGGATCGCTGCGCCCGGGCCGCGCCGGCGACGTCGTGATCTGGGACAATGATCCGCTCGAACTGGGCAGCCGGCCCACCGCCGTGTGGATCGACGGCAAGGCGCAGTCGCTGACGACGCGGCAGGACCGTCTGCGCGAACGTTACGAAACCCCGCAGGAAGGGGCGCTGCCCAAGGCTTACGACTGGTAAGGCGCGGCGCGGAGGTCTGTCCTTCGCGTCGCCCCGCATCGTCCATGTTGACACTGTTAGCTTTGTCGCGGATGGTGGCGGCGACGCCGTTGCGAGTCGCCCGCTGACGGGAGCTCGGTGCGGCAACCTTGCTCGATGAGGGATTGGCCATGCAGCCCATGTCGCTTCTGATCGTCACCTGCATTTTGTTCGTCGGATCGCATCTTGTCCTGTCGCACCCGCTGCGGGACGGGCTCGCGGGGCGGCTCGGCGAGCGGGGGTTCCAGATCGTCTATTCGATCGTCGCGATCGCGACGCTGATCATGGTGGTGCAGGCCTGGCGCGGTATGCCGCCCGAGCCGCCGCTGTGGGCGGTGGGCGATACGCTGTGGATGCTCGCCTCGCTGATCGTGCTGTTCGCGAGCATCTTGTTCATGGGATCGCTGATCGGCAATCCGGCGCTGCCCGCGCCGCACGCCGCGCGGGATGCGGCCGCGGCCGCGCGTGGGGTGTTCGCGATCACGCGGCATCCGATGATGTGGGGTTTCGCGCTATGGGCGATCGCGCATATCATGGTGATGCCGACGCCGGGCCAGATCATCCTGTCGGTAACGATCGTCGTCCTCGCGCTCGTCGGTTCGGCGGGGCAGGATGCGAAGAAGGCGCGGCTGATGGGCGAGGCGTGGCGCGGGTGGGCGGCGCGGACGAGCTTTATCCCCTATGCGCGGCAGGTCGCGGGCCAAGCGCCATGGATCGATACGATCCCGCGCGGGCATGCGCTGTTCGGCGGGATTGTCTTGTGGATCGTTGCGACCTGGGCGCATGGCGCGCTCGGGTATATGGTGGCGGGCATCTGGCGCTGGGTTGGATAGGAGTGAGATGAACGCCGACACGCACCTCAACGACCTGTCGCTGCGGCTGCTCGGGCGCGCCTTCGACGAACTTGACCCCGAGGAAAGCCGCGTGGTGCAGGCCGTCGCGCGGCGTGCGCCGAGCAGCCGCGATGCCGCCGACCTTGGCGATGCGCAGGCGAGCACGGGCGACAGGCTCGCCGACCGCGTCGCGGCGGTGGGCGGCTCATGGGCCTTCATCATCGCCTTCACGCTGATCCTGCTCGGCTGGATGCTGCTCAATTCGGAGGTGCTTCAGCATTTCGGGCTGGCGTTCGACCCCTATCCCTTCATCTTCCTGAATCTGATGCTCTCGACGCTCGCCGCGGTGCAGGCGCCGATCATCATGATGAGCCAGAACCGGCAGGCGGCGAAGGACCGGCTGACCGCGAGCGTCGATTACGAGATTAACCTGCGCGCCGAATTGGAGATCATGCGGCTGCACGAAAAGCTCGACCAGCTGCGGATCGCCGAGCTGGCGGCGAAGGTCGATGCGCTATGCGCGCGGCTGGATGGGGAGAGCGGGTAGGGGCGTTTGCCAAAAAAAGGGACCGCGGCGCGGTCCCTTTTTTGTTTGGCGTTCAAGTTGGTCGGCTTAGCGCTTGTCGACGGGCACGAACGGGCGATGCGTCGGACCGGTGTAGAGCTGGCGCGGGCGGCCGATCTTCTGCGCGGGGTCCGAGATCATCTCGTTCCACTGCGCGACCCAGCCGACGGTGCGCGCGAGCGCGAAGAGCGCGGTGAACATCGTCGTCGGGAAACCGATCGCCGAGAGGATCACGCCCGAATAGAAGTCGACGTTCGGGAACAGCTTCTTTTCGATGAAATAGGGATCGTTGAGCGCCATTTCCTCGAGCTGCAGCGCGACCTCGAACACCGGGTCGTTGACCTTGAGTGCGTCGAACACCTCGCGCACCGTCTTCTGCATCACGGTCGCGCGCGGGTCGTAATTCTTGTAGACGCGGTGGCCGAAGCCCATCAGGCGGAACGGATCGTCCTTGTCCTTGGCACGCGCGATATATTCGGGGATGCGCTCGGGGCGGCCGATTTCGCGCAGCATGTTGAGCGCGGCCTCGTTCGCGCCGCCATGCGCGGGCCCCCAGAGGCAGGCGATGCCCGCCGCGATGCACGCGAAAGGATTGGCACCCGACGAACCCGCGAGGCGGACGGTCGAGGTCGACGCGTTCTGTTCGTGGTCGGCGTGGAGGATGAAGATGCGGTCGAGCGCGCGCTCGACGGCGGGAACGACTTCATATTCCTCGGCGGGAACGCCGAAGGTCATGCGCAGGAAATTGCCGGTGTAGCTCAGCTTGTTGTCGGGATAGACGAAGGGCTGGCCGACCGAATATTTATACGCCATCGCGGCGATCGTCGGCATTTTTGCGATCAGCCGATGGCTGGCGATCATGCGCTGGTGCGGATCGTGGATCTCGGTCGAGTCGTGATAGAAGGCGCTGAGCGCGCCGACGACGCCGCACATCACCGCCATCGGGTGCGCATCGCGGCGGAAGCCGCGGTAGAAGGTCGCGAGCTGCTCGTGCAGCATCGTGTGGCGGGTGATCGTGTTGTCGAATTTTTCGAGTTCGCCGGCATTCGGCAGCTCGCCGTTGAGGAGGAGGTAGCAGACCTCCATGAAGCTCGAGTTTTCGGCGAGGTCGCCGATCGCATAACCGCGGTGGAGGAGGACGCCTTCGTCGCCGTCGATATAGGTGATCTGCGATTCGCAGCTCGCGGTCGAGGTGAAGCCGGGGTCGTAGGTGAAGGCGCCGGTCTGGGCGTAGAATTTGCGGATATCGACGACGTCGGGGCCGACGGTGCCCGACAGGACAGGGCTGTCGACGGTCTTGTCGCCCAGCGTGATTTTCGCGGTGTCGGTCATATTTTTTTCCCTGTTCTGACGGCGGGGAGAGAGAGTCGCTACGCCCCTGCCGGATAATGTTGCGCTGCGTCAAGTCGGGCGAGACTGACATCGCGTCCGAGCAAGAGCAGCACGTCGAAAATTCCCGGGGAAACGGTTCGGCCGGTTAATGCGGCGCGTAGGGGTTGCGCGAGTTTTCCGAGCCCCAGTTCGGCGGCTTCGGCTTCGGCGCGCACGGCCGCGTCCAGCTCTTCTGTCGTCCAGTCGTTCAGCCCGCGCAGCCGTTCGGTCACGGCAGTCAGCAGGCCTTCGGGCGCGGCCTTTAGCACCTCGACCGCCTTTTCGTCCACCGGCAACGGGTCCGGTTGGAAGAGGAAGGTCGCGCCGTCGGCGATTTCGTCGAGCGTCTTCGCACGCGGTTTGAGTGCATCCATCGCGCGCGTCAGCAGATCGCGATCGAGACCGTCGAGCGCGCGGCCGACGAGCTTTTCGACGCGTGGGGCGACGAGGTCCGCAAGGCGCGCGTCGTCGGCTTCGCGGAGATAATGGCCGTTGAGATTTTCGAGCTTTTTGAAGTCGAAGCGCGACGGCGAGCGGCCGACATGGTCGAGATCGAACCACTCGGTCGCCTGCGCGCGGCTGATGATCTCGTCGTCGCCGTGTCCCCAGCCGAGGCGGAGGAGATAATTGTTCACCGCTTCGGGCAGGTAGCCCATCTCGTCGCGATAGGCATCGACGCCGAGCGCGCCGTGGCGTTTCGACAGCTTGGCGCCGTCGGCGCCGTGGATCAGCGGAACATGCGCGTAAACGGGCTCGTGCCAGTTCATCGCGCGCAGCAGCGCCAGCTGGCGGAAGGCGTTGTTGAGATGGTCGTCGCCGCGGATCACGTGCGTCACGCCCATATCGTTATCGTCGACGACGACGCTGAGCATATAGGTCGGCGTGCCGTCGCTCCTGAGCAGGATGAAATCGTCGAGCTCGGCGTTCTGCACCGTGACGTCGCCCTGCACCTTGTCGGCGATCGTCACCGCGCCCTCCTGCGGCGCGCGCAGGCGAAGGACGTGCGGCGCCGCGGGATCGCCGTCGTCGCGATCGCGCCACGGGCTGCGCACGCGGAAGGGCTGGCGCTTTTCCTGCGCTTCGGCGCGCATCGCGGCGAGCTCGTCCTGCGTCAGATAGCAGCGATAGGCCTCGCCCTTCGCGAGCAGTTCGTGCGCGACCTCGGCGTGGCGCGGCGCGCGCGCGAACTGGAACACCGTCTCGCCGTCCCAATCGAGGTCGAGCCACTGCATCCCGTCGAGAATCGCGTCGATCGCCGCGTCGGTCGAGCGCGCGCGGTCGGTGTCTTCGATCCGCAGCAGGAATTTACCGCCATGGTGGCGTGCGAACAGCCAGTTGAACAGCGCGGTGCGCGCGCCGCCGATATGCAGATAGCCGGTCGGCGAGGGGGCGAAGCGGGTCACGACGTCGGCGCCGGTCGCCTCGGGGGTCACTCCGGCCGTTCTGGTTTGGTTTTCGGTTGCCACTACGGCCTCTTTCACTCACTTTGCCGCCCTGTTGGACGGGGATCGGGGGTGCCCCTAGCATGGCGACAAGTCCGCTTCAAACGCCCATTTCGACGCGTCGGGCGGCTGTCTTGCAACGGACGGGCGAAGCGCTCGAAGCGCGGCTCGAAGCCGAGCGCGAGCGGATCGGGCTTTGGCTCCCCGTCGCATTGGGCGCGGGGATCGCCGCCTGGTTCGCCTTGCCCGCGCATGCGCATTGGATCGGGCTGCTGCTAGCGCTGGCGGCGGGCCTGTTGTTCGGGTTGCTGATCGGCTGGCACAGCCGGTTCGGCCGCGCACTTGTCGTCGGGAGCGGGGCCGCGGCGGCTGGAATCCTGCTGATCTGGGCCCGCGCGCTGTGGGTCGCGGCGCCCGTGCTCGCGGCGCCGGTAACGACGAGCTTTTCCGCCATAGTCGAGCGCGTCGAGCCGCTTCCGGCAAAGGGGCAGATCCGCATCCTCGCGCTGCCGCAGCGGCGGAGCGACCTGCCGCCACGTGTGCGCCTGACGCTGCGCACCGAACAGGCGGTGGGGCTTGCCGACGGCGAAACGATCGGCGTCCGCGCGCGGTTGATGCCGCCGCCGACCGCGAGCCTGCCGGGCGGCTATGATTTTGCCCAGCGCGCCTGGTTCGACGGAATCGGTGCGGTCGGGACGATATTGGGCGAGGTGTCCGGCGTGCCGGGGAAGGAAGCCGCCGCGCCGCGGCTGCGCGCTCGGCTGAGCGCGCATATCCAGGGCGAGGTCGAAGGTTCGGCGGGCGGCATCGCGGCGGCGCTGGTGACCGGCGACCGCGGCGCGATTTCCGAGGCCGACGAGGAGGCGATGCGCCGCAGCGGCCTCGCGCATCTGCTATCGATCAGCGGGCTGCATGTGACCGCGGTGGTCGGTTTTGCCATGCTGCTGGCGATGCGCCTGCTGGCGCTAAACCGGCGGCTGGCGCTCGCGGGCCTCGTCCTGCCGCTCGCAGCAGCGGCGGGGGCGCTCGCGGGCGGAGGCTATACGCTGCTCGCCGGCGCCGAGGTGCCGACGCTGCGGTCGTTCATCGCGGCGCTGCTCGTGCTCGTCGCCTTTCTGATAGGGCGCGAGGCGCTGACACTGCGGCTTGTTGCCGCGGGCGCGCTGATCGTGTTGATCTGGCGGCCCGAAGCGCTTGCGGGGCCAAGCTTTCAGCTGAGTTTTGCCGCGGTCACGGCGATCATCGCGCTGCACGAAAGCCGGGCGATGCAAGCGTTCATGGCCCGCCGCGACGAGCCGTGGCTATTCCGGCTGGGGCGCGGAATTGCCGGATTGTTGATCACCGGCTTGGTCGTCGAAGTCGCATTGGCGCCGATCGCGCTGTTCCATTTCCACAAGGCGGGCCTTTACGGCGCGCTCGCCAATGTCGTCGCGATCCCGCTGACGACCTTTGTCATCATGCCGGCGGAGGCGCTCGCGCTGTTGTTCGACAGCGTCGGCTTGGGCGCGCCCTTCTGGTGGGTGGCCGAACAGGCGCTGCTGGCGCTGATCGCGCTGGCGCACGGCGTCGCCGATGCGCCGGGGGCGGTCGCGACGATGCCGAGCTTTCCGCCTTGGGGTTTCGCTCTCGCGGTCTTCGGCGGACTGTGGCTGCTGCTGTGGCAGACGCGCTGGCGCCGCGCCGGGGCGGTGCCGCTGATCATCGGAATGGCGGCGCTGCTCGCCGCGCCGCGCCCCGACCTGCTCGTTACGAGCGACGGGCGGCATATCGCCGCCGCGCTGCCCGGCGGCGGCTATGCGCTGCTGCGCGACCGGGCGGGCGACTATGTGCGCGATACCGTAGCCGAAGCCGCCGGCGTCGACGCGCCGCTTTTGGCATTGGCCGAGCTGGGCCATGTCGAATGCAATCGCGATTTCTGCCGCTGGGCGCAGGGTGAGGGGCGGGCGCGGCGCATCATCCTGGCGTCGCACGGCCGCGACCGGATCGAGGGTGCCGACATGGCGGCTGCCTGCGCCGCCGCCGACGTCGTGATCAGCGACCGCTGGCTACCGCGCGAATGTACGGCACGCTGGATGACGATCGATCGCGACAGCCTCGCCGAATCCGGCGGGCTGGCGCTCTATCTGGGCGATGCGCCAAGCGCCGTCGCCGCGCTTCGCGCGGGCGACGCGCATCCGTGGCGCCGTCCGCAGCAGCTTAGTGGTAACGACGAAGCAGTCCCGACAAACGCCCTTGCACGATGACGCGCTCGGCGGGGTAGCGTTGCGGCTCATAGGCGCTGTTCGCCGGGTCGAGCCGGATCATCTGCCCTTCGCGGCGGAAATATTTGAGCGTCGCGTCCTGTCCGTCGACGAGCGCGACGACGATGTCGCCCTCGCGCGCGGTGCTCGCCTTCTGGATCAGCGCATAGTCGCCGTCGAAGATTCCCGCCTCGACCATCGAGTCGCCCGATACTTCGAGCGCATAATGTTCGCCCGACCCGAGCAGCGCGGCGGGAACCGCGAGATTGTTGTGATCCTCGAACGCCTCGATCGGTACGCCCGCGGCGATCTTGCCGTGCAGCGGCACCTCGACGATGTCGTTCGCCGCGATCGGCCGCATCGCGGCCGGGCTCTTGCGCAGCGGCACGACATTTTCGCGCGCCGGTTCGCGTGCCACCGACGCCGATTTCGCCGCTTCGGGCACCTTGAGCACTTCGAGCGCGCGCGCGCGGTTGGGAAGGCGGCGGAGGAAACCCCTTTCTTCCAAGGCGCTTATCAGTCGGTGTATGCCCGATTTCGACTTGAGGCCGAGCGCCTCCTTCATCTCCTCGAACGACGGCGAAATGCCGCTCGTGTCGAGGCGTTCCTGGATGAAGTGGAGCAGTTCATGCTGCTTCGCGGTCAACATCGGTCGTTCTCCATGATGACCCGTTGCTGCCGGGCCGGACATAGCGAGAACGATAGTGGAACAAATCGGAACTTGTCAAGCGATGACGATATAGTCCGCCATGTCGCCGGCATCGCGCGGCGGCGCGCCGATGTCGCGGATCAGCAGCGCATTGGCCGAAGCGAGCGGAAGGGTGCGGCCGCTTTCCTGTCCGATCATCGGCGTCAGGCGGCCGTTTTCGAGTCGCGCGCGGAGGTAATCGCGGCGTGTTCCGCCTTCGCCGAGCGGCGCGGCGAGCGGTGCGCGATGCACGGGCGGCAAGGGGGTGCCCGCCCCGGCCAGGTGGCGGACGAGCGGCAGCAGGAACAAGGTCGCGGTGACGAAGGCCGACGAGGGATTGCCGGGAAGGCCGAGGAGGATCGCGTCGCCGAGCGTTCCCGCGATCAGCGGCTTGCCGGGCTTCATCGCGATCTTCCAGAAATCGAGCCGCCCGCCGGCATCCTCGAGCGCGCCGCGGACATGGTCGTGATCGCCGACCGACGCGCCGCCGACGGTGACGATGACGTCGTGACGTCGCGCCAACTCCTTGAGCGCGCTCGCGATTTTGGCGCGGTCGTCGGGAATATGGTGCGGCAGCGTGGGTGCGGCGATCTCTCCGGCGAGCATCGCGGCGAGCATGACGCCGTTGCTTTCGGGGATCTGGCCGGGCGCGAGCGCGCGCCCGGGCTGGACAAGTTCGTCGCCGGTCGTGACGATCGCGACGCGCGGGCGGCGGCCGACGGCAAGCTGCCCCGCGCCGCTCATCGCCGCCGCGGCGATTGCGCCCGGGGTCAGGCGGGTGCCCGCGGCAAGCAAGCGATCGCCGGCGGCGAAATCGGCGGCGCGCGTGCGGACATGGCGTCCGCGCGCGCCGGGGCCGTCGCGCGTCAGCGCCAGCTCATCGCCCTTGCGCGCGACATCCTCCTGGACGATCACGGTGTCGGCGCCGGGGGGGAGGAGGGCGCCGGTGAAGATGCGCATCGCCTCGCCGGGACCGACGCTCCGGTCGGGCGCCGCACCCGCGGCGCTTTCGCCGATGACGGTCCACGGGCCGGGCAGGTCGTCGTAGCGGATCGCATAGCCGTCCATGGCGGAGAGGGGCGCCGCGGGCTGGTCGCGCCGTGCGATGACATCGTCCGCAAGATGGCGGCCAAGCGATTCGGAAAAGGCGATATTTTCGCTACCGAGCGGGCCGCGCAGCGCGAGGAGCCCCGCCTGCGCTTCCTCGACGGCGAGCAGGCCGCTCATTCGGCGCGCCAGTCGCCCGAGCGGCCGCCGCTCTTTTCGAGGAGGCGGATGTCGCCGAGGACCATCGCGCGGTCGAGCGCCTTCGCCATGTCGTAGAGGGTGAGGAGCGCGACCGAAGCGGCGGTGAGCGCCTCCATCTCGACCCCCGTCTGACCGGTCGTCTGCGCGGTGGCTGTGACAGCGATGCCAACCTCTTCCCACGTAAAATCGACACCGACCTTGGTCAGCGCGAGCGGGTGGCAAAGCGGGATGAGGTCGGCGGTGCGCTTCGCGGCCATGATGCCGGCGATGCGTGCGGTCGAGAGGACGTCGCCCTTGGGCGCGTTGCCGCTGCGGATCGCTTCGAGGGCCTCGGCGGACATGGTGATCCGCCCGCCAGCGACCGCGCGGCGTTGCGTCGCGGGCTTGGCGCCGACATCGACCATCGACGCTGCCCCGCTTTCGTCGAGGTGCGTCGGCCGCGTCATGCTGCGGCGCCCTCGAGCAGCGCCCTCGTTGCCACCGTGACGTCATCCTGGCGCATCAGGCTTTCGCCGACGAGGAAGGCTTTGACGCCGCTTTGCGCCAGCCTTGCGCAGTCGGCGTGGCTCGCGATGCCGCTTTCGCCGACGAGCAGCGTGCCCGGCGGGACGCGCTTCGCGAGGCGTTCGGTGACCGCGAGGTCGGTTTCGAAGGTGCGCAGGTCGCGGTTGTTGACCCCAATCAGGCGCGACTTGAGCTGCGCGAGCGCGCGGTCGAGTTCGGCCTCGTCGTGCACCTCGACGAGTATGTCCATGCCGCGTTCAAGTGCGGCGGCCTCGATCTCCTGCATCACGCCATCGTCGAGCGCGGCGACGATGATCAGGATCGCGTCGGCGCCGATCGCGCGCGCTTCGGCGACCTGCCACGGATCGACCATGAAATCCTTGCGCAACGCGGGAAGCGCGCAGGCGGCGCGCGCGGTGACGAGATAATCTTCATGCCCCTGAAAATAGGGCGCATCGGTGAGGACCGACAGGCAGGCGGCGCCGCCCGCGGCATAGGCGCGGGCGTGATCCGCCGGGTTGAAATCCTGCCTTATCAGGCCTTTGGATGGCGATGCTTTCTTGATTTCGGCGATCAGGGCAAAGCCGCCGGCATCGATTTTGGCCTGCAGCGCTTTGGCGAAGCCGCGCACCGGGCCGGCGTCGATGGCGTCAAGATCCGAAAAGGAACGCGCCGCGCGGCGCTCGGCGACTTCTTCGGCTTTGGTCGCAAGTATCTGGGTTAGCTTGTTCATTTATAGGCGATCCAGCAATTAAGCAGCGCGTTAGCAAGGCCCTTGTCGATCGCCTCGGCGGCTTCCTCGACGCCTTCGAGCAAGGTCGCGGCGGCGCCGGCGACGACGAGCGCCTCGGCAGCGTTGTAGAGCACCGCGTCGCGATAGGCGCCGGGCTCGCCCTGCAGCAGCCCGCGAAGCGCCTTCGCATTATATTCGGCGTCGCCGCCGCGAATTTCGGCGAGCGAGCGCGTCGGGAGTCCGGCATCGGCGGCGACGCTGCGCTGCATCCGCACGCCTTCGGGCGTCACCACCGCGACCTCATTGCCGCCCGCGAGCGACAGTTCGTCGAGCCCCTCGTCGCCCGAGATCACGCGCGAATGCTCGGTGCCGAGCCGGTGCAGCGCCTCGGCATAGACGGGGACATAGGCGGGGCGCGCGATGCCGACGAGCTGGCGTGTGACGCGCGCGGGGTTGGCGAGCGGCCCCATCAGATTGAAGATCGTGCGGCGCCCGATCGCCCGTCGGATCGGCATGATGCGCTTCATCGCCGGGTGGCGCGTTCCGGCGAAGAGGAAACAGATGCCGAGGTCGGCGAGCTGTTCCTGCGCCTGCCGGTCGGCGCGCTCCATGTCGAGGCCGAGCGCTTCCAACGTGTCGGCGGCACCCGATTTCGAAGAAGCCGCGCGATTTCCGTGTTTTGCGACCGGAACCTCGCACGCCGCGACGACGATCGACACCGCGGTCGAGACGTTGAGCGTATGATGGCCGTCGCCGCCGGTGCCGCAGACGTCGATCGCGCCGGCGGGGGCGTCGATCGGGATCAGCCGCTCGCGCATCGCTTCGGCCGCGGCGGCGATTTCGACCATCGTTTCGCCGCGGTCGGACAGCGCGATCAGGAATTGGGTGACCTGCTCATCGGTCGCGCCGCCGTCGAGCATCGTCGCGAAGGCGTCCGCCGCCTCGTCGTGATCGAGCAGCGCCGAGGGGTCGGGGAACGGGCCGAAGCGGCTCATGCCGCCTTCCGCTCGCCGACCGGCAATAATCCCGCGATCTTCAGGAAATTGGCGAGCATCGCATGGCCATGCTCGGTCGCGATGCTTTCGGGGTGGAACTGGACGCCGTGGATCGGCAGCTCGGCGTGCCGGAACCCCATCACCGCGCCGTCGTCGCTGGTCGCGTTGATGACGAGACCCGCGGGAATGTCGACGACCTCGAGGCTGTGATAGCGCGTCGCCTGAAAGGGCGAGGGCAGGCCCGCGTAGAGCCCGCTGCCGTCGTGGCAGACCGGCGAGGTCTTGCCGTGCATCAAATGGCCGCGCTGCACCGTGCCGCCGAAATGCTGGCCGATCGCCTGATGGCCGAGGCACACGCCGAGCAGCGGGCGCCGCGCGTCGGCGCAGGCGGCGACGAGGTCGAGGCTGATGCCGGCTTCGTTCGGGGTGCAGGGGCCGGGCGAGATCAGGATCGCATCGGCGCCGGTCGCCAGTGCCTCTGCCGCGGTCAGCGCGTCGTTGCGCTCGACGCGCACGTCGACCCCCAACTCGATCAGATAGTGAACGAGGTTGAAGGTGAAGCTGTCATAATTGTCGATGACGAGGATCATGGGCGCGCACTAACGGTTTTGCGGGACTTGGGGAAGGGATAGAAGCTTGGGACGCCGCAAACCCAACTTCGTCATCGCGGCGAAGGCGCGGCGGACCTATTCCGCCATCAGCTTCGCGAGATCATCCTTCCAGAATTTCGCCCATGTGTGGGTGCCGTGGCCCTTGGTCTCGGCGCTCGCGGGGATGAGGATGAACCTAGCCTTCTTCATGCGCGGGGTCGCTTTTTCGGTGATGCCATAGGCGGGCGGGTTGATGAAATCGTCGGCCGAGTTGATCCACAGGACGGGCACCTCGATCTTTTCGAGGTCCGGCCAGGGATTATAGGTTCGCGAGCTGTCGAGCTGGTAGATCGCGTCATTGGCGTCATTGCGGCCATAGGCGCGCGCGAAGGCCTGATCCTTATATTGTTCGGCGGCTTCGCGCGTCGGATATTGCGCCTGCAGCGCATAGGGGTTGGCGCCCGCGATCAGGACGAGCGAAGCGGCGGTGCGCAGGCCTGCGGCGGGCGGCTCTTTGTAATCGCCGCCGTTCCACAGCGGGTCGGCCTTGATCGCGTCGATCGACAGCGTCCGCCACATGCGGTTCTGCCCCGCGATCTCGACCGGCAGGCAGGCGAAGGGCGCGAGCTTTTCGGCGAAGCCGGGGCGCTTCGTCCCCCACATGAAGGCGTGCATGCAGCCCATTGAGGTACCGAGGATCAGCTTCAATTTCTTCACGCCGAGCTTTTCGGTGAGCATCCGGTGCTGCGCGGCGACCATGTCGGCGTAATCATAGCGCGGGAATTTCATGCGCAGCCCGTCGCTCGGCTTCGACGAGCCGCCATGGCCGATATTGTCGGGCAGGATGATGTAATATTTGCTCGCGTCGAGCGGCTGCCCGGGGCCGAACAGCTCGCCCGCGAACTGCGGCTGGAAGAATTGCTTTCCGGTCCCGCCGGTGCCGTGGAGGATCATCACCGCGTTGGTGACATCGCCCTTGGCATCGCGCTGCGGGGTGCCGAGCGTGGTGTAATGGATCTTGAGCTCGGGCAGTTTTTCGCCGGTCGCGAAAGTGAAATCCTGAAGGATAGCATCGCCCTCGACCGCGCTGTCGATCGTCTGCGCCTGCGCGGCGGGGCTGATCAGGATAAGGGCGAGTGTGGCGAGAATCTGGCGCATGGGAGCGAGGCTAGCGGGTTTGTCTTGCGGGGGTAAGCCTTGTCGGTGGAGGGGAGGGGGCGTCTGTTTTGGGGGGAGAGCTGTCGTTTAGAGAATGCGTCGCCCCCGCGAAGGCGGGGGCCGTTAGCGGCCTTATTCTGCGGCGTCGCGTAAACCGACAGCGGCCCCCGCATTCGCGGGGGCGACGGCTAGTTTCGGTCGCTCGCAGCCGCACGACCCGCTACAAGATCACAGCCGCACCATCCGCATTCCCTGTTCGCCATAGCGCGGGCCGCTGGTGCCGCCCTTGGGCGCGGCGGCGTCGATCGCGGCGAGGTCTTCGGCGGTCAGCGTCACGTCAGCGGCGGCGACGCTGTCCTCCATCGTCGCGCGGCGCTTGGTGCCCGGGATCGGCACGATGTCCTCCCCTTGCGCGAGCAGCCAGGCGAGCGCGACCTGCGCCTTCGACGCGCCATGTTTGTCCGCCACCGCGCCGATCGCATCGACGATCGCGAGGTTGGCGGGGAGATTCTCGTCCGAATAGCGCGGGTCGTTGCGCCGCCAGTCGCCCTCGGGAAGCTCGTCGCGGCTGCGCACCGCGCCCGCGAGGAAGCCGCGGCCGAGCGGCGAATAGGGGACGAAGCCGATGCCATGTTCGCGGCAGACGGGAAGGATTTCGTCCTCGATATCGCGTTCCCAGATCGAATATTCGCTCTGCAGCGCGGTGATCGGCGCGGCCTTCGCGGCGCGGCGGAGCGTTTCGGGGCCGGCTTCGGAGAGCGCGATGTGGCGGACCTTGCCCTCCTTCACCAGCTCCATCATCCCGCCGACGACCTCCTCGATCGGCACATTGGGATCGACGCGGTGCTGGTAGAAAAGGTCGATCGTGTCGATGCCGAGCCGCTGGAGCGAGCCTTCGCATGCGGCGCGGGCGTTCGCGGGCGAGCCGTCGACGCCGGTGATCTGCTTGCCTTCGAAGCGGAAGCCGAATTTGGTCGCGATGACGAGGCCGTCGCGCTTGCCCTTGATCGCCTCGCCCAGCAATTCCTCGTTGCTGAACGGGCCATAGATTTGCGCGGTGTCGAAGAAGGTGACGCCAAGGTCGATCGCGCGGTGGATCGTGCGCGTCGATTCACCCAAGTCGGCGGCCTCGCCATAAAGGATGTTGCCGCCCCGGATCATCGGCATGCAGCCGATGCCGATCGCCGAAACTTCGAGGCCGTGGCCGAGCTTGCGATATTTCATGGGACTTCTCCTGCAGGTTCATTTTCGACGCCGTCGGCGGCATATTTGGTCGCGGCGACGTCGCCGATAACATTGCCGATGGTCCGGAAGATGTCGGGAAAGGTCTCGACCGCGACGAGCAGCCCCAATGGCGCGACGGGAACCCCCATCGACACCGCGATCGGCGCGATCGAGGTCACGAAGCTGATCGAGCCGGGCAGGCTGACCGAGGAGAGCGCGGCGGCGATCGCGACGGCGAGGCCGATCGCCATCTCCCACGGCGTCAGTTCGACCCCGAACAGCCAGGCGACGTAGACGACCACGGCGAGGTTCATCGCGGGGCTGGTGAAGCGGAACAAGGCGACCGCGAGGGGCAGCACGACATCGGCTTTCTTGGGATCGACGCCGAGCTCCTCCGACGATTTCAACATCGCGGGCAGGCTGGCAAGCGAGCTTTGCGTGCTGATCGCGACCGCGAGCGTCGGCACCATCGCGCGCAGGAAACGCGGCGGCGCGATGCCGACGACGAACCAGGCGAGCAAAAGTCCGAGGATGATGCAGCTGACGCCTATCCCTGAGAGAATCAGCACATAATGGATGAGGCCGCCGAACGCCGCGAACCCGGCCTTGACCGCGAGCGCATAGCCCAATGCGAAGACGCCGATCGGCGCGAGCGCGAGCACCCAGCCGATGACGATCAGCATCGCGTCGCCAAGCGCCTTGAACAATCCGGATAGCGTCGCGCGCTGCGCTGGTTCGAGGCGGGTGATCGCGAAGGCGAAGATGGTGGTGAAGACGATCAGCGGCAGGATCGCCGTTTCAGCCGCTGCGGCGATCGGATTGGTCGGGACGAGCGACAGCAGGAAATCGCCGAAACTGGGCGACGGCCCCGCCTCCGCCGTGCCGCCGAGCCCGTGGCGCAAGGCTTCGGCGGCGCCGGGCGAAAGCGGAAAGAGCCGCAGCAGCAGCGGCGTCATCAACAGCGACATGAGGCCGGAGAGGAAGATCGCGCCTAGGAAGGTCATCACCGCGCGGAAAGCGAGCGTGCCCGCGCGCGCGGCATCGGCGGTGGCGGTGATGCCGGTGATCAGCAGCGCGACGATCAGCGGGACGATCGTCATCTTGAGCGCGTTAAGCCAGAGCAGCCCGATCGGTTCGATCCACGGCAGCGACGCGGTTCCGGCGGCGGGCGAGACCAGCTCGACGCCAATACCGAGAAGCATGCCGGCGATCAGCGCCGAGAGGATGAGCCAAGCGGATTTCAAGACGGATTCTCCCGGCGATTTTTCTGGCCAGCTTGCCAAGCAAAAGAGGGTGACTTAGAGCACCTCCCGAAAGAAACGGGAACCGGTTTTTGGGCCGGGAAATGCTCCGCGGGGGCCATCCCGCGGGAAGCCGGGGCAGGCATTTGCCGGCCATGGTTAGTGTAGCAGAGGGACGATGCGCAAATTTTTCGGAACCGACGGGATTCGCGGCCTGACCAATCAGGTCCCGATGACGGCGGAGGTCGCGATGCGCGTCGGCATGGCGGCGGGCGCGCATTTCCTGCGCGGAACGCACAAGCATCGCGTCGTGATCGGCAAGGACACGCGACTGTCGGGCTATATGCTCGAAAACGCGCTCGTCGCGGGCTTCACCAGCGTCGGCATGGACGTCGTGCAGGTGGGGCCGATGCCGACCCCGGCGATCGCGATGCTGACGCGCTCGATGCGCGCCGATCTCGGCGTGATGATCTCGGCGAGCCACAACCCGTTTCGCGACAACGGGATCAAGCTGTTCGGCCCCGACGGCTATAAATTGTCCGACGAGGACGAGGCGCAGATCGAACATCTGCTCACCGTCGAGCCGAAGCTCGCCGATGCGGGGCATATCGGGCGCGCGAAACGCATCGACGACGCGCGCGGCCGCTATATCCATGCGGTGAAGCAGAGCCTGCCCGAATCGGTCCGCCTCGACGGGCTGCGCATCGTGCTCGATTGCGCCAATGGCGCGGCGTATAACAGCGCGCCGACGGTGTTCTGGGAACTGGGCGCCGACGTGGTCGCGATCGGCGTCGAGCCCAATGGTACCAATATCAACGACAAATGCGGATCGACCGCACCCGCGATGCTGCAGGAAACGGTGGTCGCAAGCGGCGCCGACATCGGGATCGCGCTCGATGGCGACGCCGACCGGCTGATCGTCGTCGACGAAAAAGGGACGATCATCGACGGCGACCAGATCATGGGGCTGATCGGCGCGAGCTGGGCGCGGCAGGGGCGGCTGAAAGGCGGCGGCGTCGTCGCGACGGTGATGTCGAACCTCGGCCTCGAACGCTTTCTGGAGGGCGAGGGGCTGCGGCTGGAGCGCACCAAGGTCGGCGACCGCTATGTGCTCGAACGAATGAAGGAGGGCGGCTTCAACGTCGGCGGCGAACAGTCGGGGCATATGATCCTGTCGGACCATGCGACGACCGGCGACGGCACGCTCGCGGCATTGCAGCTGCTCGCCGAGCTGGTTGCGGCGGCGAAGCCCGCGAGCGAGTTGCTCCACCAGTTCGACCCGGTGCCGCAGCTTTTGAAGAATGTCCGTTTCGCGGGCGGCAAGCCGCTCGACGACAAGCATGTCATCGCCGCGATCGCCGAGGGCGAGGCGGCGCTCAACGGGCGCGGCCGCCTCGTCATCCGTCCGTCGGGCACCGAGCCCTTGATCCGCGTGATGGCCGAAGGCGACGACGCCGGGCAGGTCGAACAGGTCGTCGACATGATCTGCGACGCGGTGCGCGCGGCGGCGGCCTGACCATTTGTTTTGAAAACTGAAAGAGATTTACCATGCTTGAAATGCGACCCGATTGCGAAAAATGCGGACGCGATTTGCCGGCGAACCTTCACGGCGCCTTCATCTGCTCGTTCGAGTGCACCTTCTGCGCGAACTGCGCCGACAAGCTCGACGAGCGTTGCCCCAATTGCGGCGGCGACCTGCTCGACCGGCCGCTGCGCGAAGGCGCGGCGCTGGCGAAATTCCCGGCTTCGACGGAGCGAAAGCATAAGGCGTGACCGCACGCGTCCTGATAATCGCCGGATCGGATAGCGGCGGCGGCGCGGGAATCCAGGCCGATATCAAGGCGGTGACGATGCTCGGCGGCCATGCGATGACCGCGATCACCGCGATCACCGCGCAGAATACGCTCGGCGTGCAGGGCGTGCATCCGGTTCCGACCGACATGGTGCTCGCGCAGATCGACAGCGTCGCGTCCGACATAGGCGTCGATGCGGTCAAGATCGGCATGATCGGCAGCGCCGAAACCGCCGCGGCGGTGGCCGAACGATTGTCGCGGCCCGACCTCGCGCAAGCTGCGCTGGTTTTCGATCCGGTGATGATCGCGTCGAGCGGGTCGGTGCTCGCCGACGCGGCAACGATCGCGGCGTTCAAGGCCCTGCTCGATCGCGCGATGGTCGCGACCCCGAACCTGCCCGAGCTCGAAGCCCTGGGCGGCGAGGAGGCGGTGCTCGCGCACGGCTGTTCGCTGCTCGTCAAGGGCGGCCATGCCGAGGGCGAGACGGTGATCGATCGCCTGCTCGAAACGGGCGAGGGCGAGGTCGCGCGCTGGGAAGCGCCGCGCATCGACACACCGCACAGCCACGGCACCGGCTGCACGCTGGCGAGCGCGATCGCGACCGGGCTTGCACAGGGCATGCCGCTCGAACCCGCGATCGCGCGCGCGCGCGATTTCGTGCGGCTGTCGCTGCATGGCGCGCCGGGGCTGGGCGCAGGCCATGGCCCGATGGGGCAGCAATATGTGCGCAGCGACGGGTTGTTCACGGGACCGGCGCTCAATCAAATCACCTTGCCGGCGAACGATTATGCGGTGTCGGTGGCTTTCTACAAGCAACTCGGGCTGCTCCAGATCGTCGACAGCCCCGACAATGGCTATGCGCGGTTCGAAGCCGCCAACGGCGTCACCTTGTCGATCCATGCCGGCGACGGCGCGGCGGGCGGAGCGACGACCTATCTGGAGAGCGGCGCGCTCGATGCCTGGGTCGCCTATCTCGCGCGGCGCGGGGTGCGTTTCGACCAGATGCCGAAAGACGAGGATTGGGGATGGCGCGAGGCGTGGCTGACCGATCCCGCGGGCAACCGGCTCTGCCTGTATCAGGCGGCCGAATATCGGAGATATCCGCCGTGGCGGATTTCATGATCGTCGGGGTCGACGAGGCCGGACGCGGGCCGCTGGCGGGGCCGGTGGTCGCGGCGGCGGTGCTGCTGTGCGAGGGCGGGATCGCCGGGCTCGACGACAGCAAGAAACTGACCGCCCGGCGCCGCGGCGAACTTGAGATCGAGATCAAGGCGCGCTGCCGCTGGGGCGTCGGCGAGGCGAGCGTCGCCGAGATCGACCGGATCAACATATTGCAGGCGACCTTCCTCGCGATGACGCGCGCGGTCGAGGCGCTGGGGTTCGAGCCCGGCGAGGTGCTCGTCGACGGCAACCGCCTTCCCAAATGGCGCTACAGCGCGCGCGCGATCATCGGCGGCGACGCGCTGCATCCGTGCATTTCGGCCGCGAGCATCCTCGCGAAGGAGCATCGCGACCGCTTCATGGCCGGGGTCGCGCGCGACTATCCCGGTTTTGGCTGGGAGACCAATATGGGCTATGGCACGCCCGAGCATCTCGCGGCGCTGCGCCGGCACGGCCCGACGCCGCATCACCGCGCCAGTTTCGCGCCGGTCGCGCAGCTGACGCTGATCTAGCCCGGTTCGGGACCGAGGGGGGACGCAATGAGCAGGGGATTTTCCGCCGACGATGTCTCCGCCCAGACCGGCCGCACCTTCCTCGTCACGGGCGCCAATGCCGGCATCGGGTTCGAGACCGCCAAAGTCCTCGCGGCGCGCGGCGCGCATGTGATCCTCGCCTGCCGCGACACCGACCGGGCCGAGGTCGCGATGAACCGCATCCAGGCCGACGTGCCGAACGCCGAGCTGTCGCTCCTGCCGCTCGATCTCGCCGACCTCGACCAGCTTCGCGATGCGGCGAAGGCGGTGCTCGCGGGGCCGCGGATCGACGTGCTCGTCAACAATGCCGGGGTGATGATCCCGCCCCGGACGCTGACGAAGCAGGGTTATGAGTTGCAATTCGGGGTGAATCACCTCGGCACCTTCGCCTTCACCGGGCTGGTCCACGGCCATGTCGACGACCGCATCGTCATCACCGGCAGCATCGCGCACCGCAACGGGACGATGGATTACAGCGACCTGTCGGCGGCGCGCAGCTATCACAACTGGCCGCGCTACCAGATGAGCAAGCTCGCGAACCTGCTTTTCATGTTCGAGCTCGACCGCCGGTTGGGCGCCGCGGAGCGAGCGACGCAGGCGATCGGTTGCCACCCCGGTGTCGCGCTCACCGAATTGCAGCGCCACCTGCCGCTGCCGCTGCGCGCGATGACCCCGCTCGCGTCGCCTTTCTTCAACAGCGCCGCGCAAGGGGCGTGGCCGACGTTGCAGGCGGCGACGGGCGCGCATGTGCAGGGCGGCGACTATCTGGGACCGCAGGGGCTGGGCGAAGTGTCGGGACGCTCGGGCCCGGCGCGCGCGACGCGCACCGCGCGCGATCCGAAACTCGCGCGCGAACTGTGGATGCGCTCGATCGAGCTGACCGGGGTCGATCCGGGAATTTGACGAAATTTTTTCGGGGGGTGAGTCCTCATCGCCACACCACTAGTGGTTGAGTCCGCGATTCGCGGCAGACTCCATATCGTGTGCCAGACTCGTTTCGTTCTCATCGCGTTAACGATTGTGATACCCGGAATCCCTAGAGTCCTGCGCTTGACGGCGGACTCCGCCTGACTCATCAGGGCCTTCTTTCAGTCGAAGACAGGGGCGAAACATGGGTGTGATGGAACGGGTCAAGGCGCCGGCGACGAAGCAACGGACGCCCAAGGTCGACCCCGCGGACCTGCCGCTCGACAGTATTTTGCAGGGCGATTGCGTCGAGATGATGCGCAGCCTGCCCGCGGCGTCGGTCGACATGATCTTCGCCGACCCGCCGTACAATCTCCAGCTCGGCGGCGACCTGCTGCGCCCCGACGGCAGCCAGGTCGACGCGGTCGACGACGACTGGGACAAATTCGACAGCCTCGCGACCTATGATCGCTTCACCCATGCCTGGCTCAAGGAAGCGAAGCGCATCCTGAAGCCGAACGGCAGCATCTGGGTGATCGGCAGCTATCACAATATCTTCCGCGTCGGCACCGCGCTCCAGGACAATGGATACTGGATCCTCAACGATATCGTGTGGCGCAAGGCGAACCCGATGCCCAATTTCAAGGGCACGCGCTTCACCAACGCGCACGAAACTTTGATCTGGGCGTCGATGGGCGAGAAATCGCGCTATACCTTCAACTATCGCGCGATGAAGACGCTGAACGACGAACTTCAGATGCGCAGCGACTGGCTGATCCCGATCTGCGGCGGTCAGGAGCGGCTCAAAAAGGGCGGCACCAAGGTGCATCCGACGCAGAAGCCCGAAGCGCTGCTTTATCGCATCCTGCTCGCCTGCTCGAACCCCGGCGACGTGATCCTCGATCCCTTTTTCGGCACCGGCACGACGGGCGCCGTCGCGAAGCGCCTCGGCCGCCACTTCATCGGCATCGAGCGCGAGGATGATTATATCGCCGCGGCGAACGAGCGCATCGAGCTGGCGCTGCCGCTCGACGAGAGCGCGGTGAAGACGATGATGGCTTCTAAAGCTGCGACGCGCGTCGCGTTCGGCACGCTCGTCGAATGCGGGATGATCGCGCCGGGAACGCTGCTGACCGACACCAAGCGCCGCTGGAAGGCGAAAGTGCGCGTCGACGGCAGCCTCGATTGCGAAGGTCAGGCGCCGGGATCGATCCACAAGGTCGGCGCGGGCGTGCAGGGCGCGCCGAGCTGCAACGGCTGGACTTTCTGGCATGTCGATACGGGCAAGGAATTGCGCGTGATCGACGCGGTGCGGCAGGACTGGCTGCTGGCGAACGAGGCGTAGGCGATTACTGAAATCCGTTTGCCCTGAGTTTGTCGAAGGGCAGTCCTTTTCTTCGGCACTGCAAAGGAAGAACGGTGCTTCGACAAGCTCAGCACGAACGGTTAGGGGGAAGCCGATGTTCGCACCGCTGACCAAGCCCGACCTCGGCAAGACGTGGGAGGACGCGCGCGTCTACCTCCGTCCGACCTGCTTCGTCGACCGGCCGCACGAGCTGGACGAGGATTGCTTGCGGATTGCCGACACGATGGTCTGGTTCGCGGCTTGGCATATCAGCCTGCGCGACGATGATGCAGTCAAATCGGCAGTGGTGCCGGTGGCCGAACTCGACGGATGGATCGCGGCGATGCCCGACCGGCTCGCCGAGGCGGCGACGGTGCAGCGCGCCGGTGTGGCGCGCCCGCGCGGCAACCTTCAACTCGGCGAACGGACGATCCGGCTGGGCGAACCGCAGCTGATGGGGATTTTGAACGTCACGCCCGACAGCTTCTCCGACGGCGGCAAGCATGTCGATACTGCGGCCGCGGCGGACGCAGGCTTTGCGATGGGCGCCGCGGGCGCGGCGATCATCGACGTCGGCGGCGAATCGACGCGGCCGGGCGCGCCGCTGATCTGGGAAGGCGACGAGATCAAGCGCATCGAGGGCGTCGTGTCGGCGCTCGCCAAGGGCGGCGTCGCGGTGTCGGTCGACACGCGCAAGGCCGCGGTGATGGAAGCGGCGCTCGCGGCGGGCGCGCACATCGTCAACGATATTTCGGCGCTGCGCTACGACGACCGTGCGATGGAGGTGGTGGTCAGGGCCGGCTGTCCCGTCGTGCTGATGCACGCGCCGTCGGCGAAGAGCGACCCGCACGAGGGCGGGACTTATGCGAATGTCCTGTTCGACGTCTACGACATGCTCGCCGAGCGGGTCGCGGCGTGCGTCGCCGCGGGGATCGACCGGGCAAAGATCATCGTCGATCCGGGGCTCGGCTTCGGCAAGGGGGTCGGCGACAATCTCGCGCTGGTGAACGGCCTTGCGCTGTTCCACACGCTCGGCTGCCCGATCCTGTTCGGTGCGAGCCGCAAGCGGATGATTGGTGCGCTCGACAATGAGGCGCCCGCCGACCAGCGGCTCGGCGGCACCGTCGCGTTGCACTATCAGGCGGCGACGCAGGGCGCGCAGCTGCTCCGCGTCCATGACATCGCCGAGAACCGGCAGGCGCTCCGCGTGTGGCGCGGACTGCGCGACGCGGCGCTGAGCGGTTAGAGCGAATAGCCGCCGTCGGCGGTCAGCACCGCGCCGGTGATATTCGCCGCGTCATCGGACAGCAGGAAAGCGATCTGGCGCGCGACCTCGTCGGCGCTGGCCCAGCGGCGGAGCGGCGTCGCCGCCTTTGCCATCGCATCGATCGCGGCTTCGCGGCTGCCCTGTTCGGCGACCATCGCGGGGAAGAAGTCGAGCTGGTCCCAGATCGGCGTGTCGACCCCGCCCGGCGCGATCGCGTTGACGCGGATGCCGTGCGGCGCGCCCTCTTTCGCCGCGACGCGCGCGAGCTGGATCACGCCGGCCTTCGACGCGCCATAGGCGCCGACGCCGGGCTCGGCCTTGATGCCCGAGATCGATGCGGTGACGACGATCGCGCCGCCGCGCCCATGCGCGATCATCGCGCGCATCGCCGCCCGCAGCGTCAACATCGCGCCGTCGAGATTGACCGCCAGGGTGCGGCGCCAGGTCGCGAAATCCATGTCGGCGATCGCGCCGGCGCTCGAAATGCCGGCGTTGACCACGGCAAGGTCGAGATCGGCGAGCTCGCCGGCGAGCGCATCCCACATGGCGGGGCTGGTGACATCCTGCCCCCGCGACACATCGACGCCGACGACGCGCGCGCCGCTTTCGGCGAGCAGCGCGGCGGTCGCGGCGCCGATGCCCGAGGCATGGCCCGTGACGAGCGCCGAACATCCGGTGAAAGAGCGGGTCATCGTATCAGCCTAATCGTCCGCGCATCGCAAGTCGACCGGCTAGCCTTGGCCGTCCTCCTCCCGCCGCGCCTTCTTTCCGCGCGCGACCTCGGTCGCGAGCGCCTCGAAGCGCGGTTCCCAGGTGCGGCGAAAGCGCCCGACCCACGCGTCGATCTCGTCGAAGCGATCGGGCGCGACGGCATAGAGCCGTCGCCGCCCGTCGGCCCGCGATGTCGCGAAGCCGCTGTCGCGCAGGATGCGCAAATGCTGCGACACGGCTGGCTGCGAGATGGCGAATTCGGCGGCGATGACCTCGACGATCTCGCCCGACGCGCGCTGCCCGTCGGCGAGCAGCTCCAATATACGGCGGCGGACCGGATCGCCGAGGATGTCTAAGGCGTGGCTCATTCGGGCGCAGCGGCGCCGGTGTAGAAGGCGGTCGTGCTCGCGCCCGCGCTGGTCGCTGCATCCTCAGCGGTTCCATAGGCGATCGATGCGGCGGTCCAAGCCTCGCTGCTCCAGGTCGCGAACGCCTTGCCTTCGTCGCTGAGCGCCCACGTTTCCTCGGCGAAACGTTCGTTGCTCTCACCGGTTTCGATGTGCCAGCCGAGGCCCATCAGCGACAGGTCCCAGCCGACGCCGACCGCGCCGGGGCCGAATTTGTCCCAGAATTCCTCCGACTTGTCGTCGAGCGGAGCGATATGCTTGAGCGTGAGGCGCGTGCTGTCGTCGCCGGCTTCGGCCAGCTCGACCTCGACCCAACTGACCCCGCCGCCGAATTCCCAGGTGAGGGCGAAGCTCTTCGGCGGCTCGCACGCGGTAACGGTGCCGCCGGCATTGCCCTTGATCTGATATTTTCCGCCGAGGGTGAGGTCGCCTTCGACCGGCGCGAACCAGCGCGGGATGCGCGCCTTGTCGGTGATCGCGTTCCAGAGATCGTCGATATGGGTCGGATAGTCGCGCGAAGCGACCACGGCGCGCGCCGGCGCGCCATCGTGTGTGACATCCTCGACCTTGCGGATGACCATGGCGGCCTGGGCGATGGTATCGAACGGCATGATGATTCTCCCGATTACTGTCGGGACAAACATATAAGCTTAAACTTATATATCAAGCGCGATCGGTCGAGCCGCGCGAGAGCGGGGTCAGGCGGCGGTGTCGATCCCGAGATCGCTCAATTTGCGATAGAGGGTCGAGCGGCCGATGCCGAGGCGGCGGGCGACTTCGCTCATCCGGCCGCGGTAATGGCCGATCGCGAGGCGGATGACGTCGGCCTCGATCTCTTCGAGCGGGCGGAGGTTGCCGTCGGGCAGGTAGAGCGTGACGCCGATCGCCTCGCCGTTGATCGCGACGTCGCCGTCGCCGCTCACGCCGCCGCCGAGCGTCGCCTCGATCGCGCGGAAATCGGCGCTGGTCAGCACGTCGGTCTTGCTCTCGACCGCGGCGCGGAACAGCACGTCCTGCAATTGGCGGACATTGCCCGGCCAGGCATAGGCCGCGAGCAAGCGCAACGCGTCGTCGGTGATGCCGATCGGACCCATGCCCGGAAGCCCGCCGATGCGCGCGAGCAGGTGGCGTGCGAGCGGGCCGACGTCGCCGCGGCGTTCGGAGAGCGAGGGCAGGGTGAGCTGCGCGCTCGACAGCGCGTAGAACAGATCCTCGCGGAAATGGCCCGCCTCGATCAGCTTGTCGAGCGGGCTCGCGCTCGTCGCGATGATGCGGACATCGACGCTCTGGCGGATCGAGCCGCCGATCATCTGCACTTCGCCCGAATTCAGAAATTCGACGAGCTTCGCCTGCGTTTCGAGCGGGATGCATTCGACATGGTCGATGATGATGCTGCCTCCGTCGGCCTGCACGAGCCGGCCGACCTGGCGGTCGAAGGCGCCCGGAAAGGCGCCGCGCTCGTGGCCGAACAGGCCCGATCCGATCAGTCCCGGCGAGACCGCCGAGCAATCGACCATGACAAGCTGGCCGCGCGCGCGCGGGCTCGCGCTGTGGATCGCGCGGGCGAAGACTTCCTTACCGGTGCCGGGCTTGCCGTTGATCATCACCGGCACGCGCGCGCGCGCCGCCTTGGCGGCGATCGCGAGCGCGCTGCGGAAATTGGGGCTCGACCCGATGATTTCCTCGAAAGCGAGCGGAGCGCGCAGTTTTTCGGTGAGCGGGCGCAACTCGCCCTGCGGGCCGCTGGTCGACACGACGCGGTCGAGCGCCTCGAGCAGCCGGTCGGGCGCGATCGGTTTCTGGACGAAGTCGCTCGCCCCGGCGCGCATCGCGCCGACCGCGACCTCGACCCCGTTGCGCATCGTGATGACGACAAGCGGCAGCGCGGGACGCCAGCGGCGCAGTTCGGCGACGAATTCGGCGATGTCCATGCCCGGCGCGCCCTGATCGACGAGCACCGCGTCGAGCGCCATGCCTTCCTGCGTGCCGAGCCTGGCGAGTGCGGTGTCGGTGTCGGGCGCGACGACGCTGCGCCAGCCGCCACGCGACGCCAGCGCCGACAGGAAACGCTGCTGGGCAGGCTCGCTGTCGACGATCATCACCATTCGCGTGTCGCGCGTGTTCGTCATCGTTTCGAATCTGCCCCCTGAACCGACATTGCTACGGGTATGTTCTGCTGTGGGACGCATATCTATCCGATAGGGGTAAAAGGGCGATTAAGGCCAATGCTCTTTTGCCACACGCTTATAATGGTGCCAAACCCGCACTTGAGCATCGCGGAGCGCGTGGCTAAGACCGGCGCGATAACCGATTCTGGGCGCTGCGCTGTGCGTTCGCGCACAGCAAACAGGCGTAATAGGGGAAAAGCGATGGCACAGCAGGAAATGAAGGCAGCGAACGAAACCTATTCGGGTTTCCTCAGCCTGCTGAAAGTCGGGTCGATCATCACGGCGGTGGCCGTGCTCGTCGTCGTCCTCCTCATCGCTTCCTGACCCGGCTTCGCGCATGCGCATCGCTGTCTTGAAGGAACTCGCCGCCGGCGAGACCCGCGTCGCCGCGACCCCCGAAACCGTGAAGAAATTCATTGGTCTGGGCGCCGAGCTTGCCATCGAGTCGGGGGCAGGCGAGCAGGCCTCGATCGCCGATGCCGATTATAGCGCCGCGGGCGCGAGCGTCGGCAGCCGCGCCGATGTGCTGAAGGGCGCGAACATCATCCTCGGCGTGCAGGGCCCCGATCCTGCAAGCCTGTCGGGCTTTGCCGATGGCGCGTGGCTCGCTGCGGGGCTCAACCCGTTCGGCGCCGGAGAGAATGGGCGCGAGCGCGTCGATGGCTATGCCAAGCTCGGCATCGAGGCGCTGGCGATGGAATTCATGCCGCGCATCACGCGCGCGCAGTCGATGGACATATTGTCGAGCCAGGCGAACCTCGCGGGTTACAAGGCGGTGCTGATGGCGGCGAACGCCTATGGCCGTGCCTTTCCGATGATGATGACCGCGGCGGGCACCGTCAGCGCCGCCAAGGCGTTCGTGATGGGCGTCGGCGTCGCGGGGCTTCAGGCGATCGCGACCGCGCGCCGCCTCGGTGCACAGGTCAGCGCGACCGACGTGCGCGCGGCGACCAAGGAACAGATTCTCAGCCTCGGCGCCAAGCCGATCTTCGTCGAGAGCGTCGCGGGGATCGAGGGCGAGGGCGCGGGCGGCTATGCCACCGAAATGTCCGACGAATATAAGGCGGCGCAGGCCGAACTGGTGTCGTCGCACATCGCAAAGCAGGATATCGTGATCACCACCGCACTGATTCCGGGGCGCCCTGCGCCGCGGCTCATCAGCGACGCGCAGCTTGCAACAATGCGCAGCGGCAGCGTGATCGTCGACATGGCGGCCGAAAGCGGCGGCAATGTCGAAGGATCGGTCTCGGGCGAGGCGAGGCGTATCCACGGTGTCACCGTGATCGGCGCGAAGAATATCGCGGCGCTGATGCCCGCCGACACCAGCGCGCTGTTCAGCCGCAACCTGTTCAACTTTCTCTCGGCCTTCTGGGACAAGGAAGCCGGAAAGCCCGTGCTCGACGAGGAAATCGGCAATGCCGTGCGCCTGACGCAGGGCGGGAAGGTCGTCAACGAGCGGCTGCTGGGGTAAGCGAAATATGGGCCTGTTCAGCGCCGGGGATATCGACGTCGCCGGGGCGCAGGCCGAGTTTCAGGCTTGGCTGATCGACGGCGAGCGCGTGCTCGCCGCCTTCCGCACGGTTCGCGACACCGCGCTGCTCACGAACCTGCGCTTCATCTTCGTCGACGTGCAGGGGCTGACGGGGTCGAAGAAGGAATTTCTAAGCATTCCGTGGCGTTCGGTTACGCGCTTTTCGTTCGAGACCGCGGGAACCTTCGATCTCGACGCCGATATGAAGATGTGGGTTTCGGGCGCCGCGACGCCGCTCGAGGTAAAGATTTCGCGCAAGAGCGACCCGCAGCATATCCACCGGCTGATGGCGCAGTTGATCGTCGGCCGCTGAGCGGAGCGAATCGCGATCGCGGTGATGGGGGAGTTTGGTTCGGGCGCGCAGACGGGACCCTATGGCCGCCGTTGTCGGCCCATTTGGCACAGCTCCGAGGTCGAGTTCGCCGCGCCGGGCGGTGGTCACGGCCAAGCGCGGATCGACCGGTCGCGCAACGGAGGCGCGACGCGGCCGGCTTCGATCAGGGGGCGGGTAGCTTGACCTCGGGCAGGCCGGCGAGATCGGCCTTGGTCATTGTGGTCTGCAAATCGGTGTCGTCGCCGCGCACGATCGTTTTCAACCCGGTGATCGGAACATGGACATAACGGTCGGGGTTGCTGTCCTCGATCTCGACCAGCAGCCGGTCGACCTTGTTGTCCGCATCGCGCAGGACCTGCGCGACATCGCCAAGCTCCTGACCATCGGCGCCGACGATTTCGGCGTCGAGAAGCTGCGCCTCGCTCAGCCCGAGCGCCGCCGGGACGGGCCCCGCCACCGTGGCGCTCGTTTCGGCCGCGCGCTCGAGCTTTTCTTCGGCGGCCTCATTTTTATCGGAACAGGCCGCTAGGAGCAGGGTCGCACCGGCGAGAATGAGGGGCATGCGCATATCGGTTCCTTTCTGTTGCTGCGCTTTGAACGCGCCTCTCGCGGCCATGGTTGCGCCTTTGGTTGGGCTGTCGGCACCCCGCGATCACGCGGTGCGGTAATATTCCTGTCATCAACGCCGTGTTGATGCCGACGCGCGACCGATTCGGCCGCGACGGTTTGCGAGGATGGACGATGAAGAGCGGTTTTCTGATGGTTTCGGTTACGGCCGCGATGCTGCTCGCGGGATGCGGCAAGTCCGACCCGCCGGCATCGGACACCGGAGCCGCCTCGGTCGCCGACGCGATCTCGTCGGAAAGTGCGATGAACGCCGGGACGACGATCGCCGCGAACGTCGCCGCGTCGCCGCTGCACAGGACGCTCGCCGGCGCGCTTCAGACGGCGGGCCTCGCCACGACGCTGTCGGGCGCGGGCCCGTTCACGCTCTTTGCGCCGACCGATGCCGGATTTACGCAGGTGCCGCCGGTGACGCGCGACGGCTGGATGCGCCCGGCGCAGAAGGCGGTGCTCGCGGGCGTGCTCAACTATCATATCGTCCCGGGCAAGCTGACCGCCGCCGATCTGGCCGCGAAGATCGCCGAGGGCGGCGGCAAGGCGGTGCTCACCACCGCTGGCGGGCAGGAATTGACCGCGACGAAAAGCGGCAACGCGATCTTGCTGACGAGCAGCAGCGGCAACAAGGCGGCGGTGACCAGCGCCGATCTCGCGCAGTCGAACGGCGTCGTCCATATCGTCGATGCGGTGTTGGTGCCGGCGATGTAAAGGGCTCGCTGGCGCTGCGGCGTAGACCGGCGGATTAGGTGCGTTTCGGCCGAACCTGGCCGTCGCCCCCGCGAAGGCGGGGGCCGCTAGCGGGCTTGCTCAGCGGTGTAGCGTAAACCGACAGCGGCCCCCGCCTTCTCGGGGGCGACGGTTATAGGGGACGCCTGCTCCCCACCCCGACCCGGACGTTCGATTGCCCTAGTCCGGAACGTCGACCACGATATTTTATGTCGAAAGGCGCCCGCATTTCCTGCCTTGGGAAAAGCGGGTGCTTCTTTTTCCCCGCTTTGGAGTCGACAGGCTGCACGGCGCGCGGCAAGAGGTGCGCGAAACGGAATCAGCAGGGGAGCGAGCCCGTGGATTTTATCGCGATTTTTTCGATTTTCGTACTGGCGTGCTTTGTCGGCTATTTCGTCGTCTGGTCGGTAACCCCGGCGCTGCACACGCCGTTGATGAGCGTCACCAACGCCATTTCGTCGGTCATCATCGTCGGCGCGCTGATCGCCAGCGCCGCTGCGGGATCAGCTTCGTCGAAATGGCTCGGCCTCGCCGCGGTCGTGATGGCGAGCATCAACATTTTCGGGGGTTTCGCGGTTACCGCGCGCATGCTGGCGATGTACAAGAAGAAGGAGCGCTGAGATGGAATTTCAGTCGATCCTTTCCGCCGCAGCCGGCGGGCATGGCGCGGTAAATCCCTGGGCGGCGGTTGCCTATCTCGTTTCGGGCGTCTTCTTCATCCTGGCACTGCGCGGTCTGTCGAGCCCGGCCTCGTCACAGCGCGGCAACCGTTTCGGCATGATCGGGATGACCATCGCGGTCGTTACGACCCTGCTCACTCATGTGCCGCGCCTCGACGGCGGGATGCTCGACAGCATTGCTCTGGTCGAAATCCTCGCCGCCATCGGCATCGGCGCCGTCATCGGCATCGTGATGGCACGGCGGATCGCGATGACCGCGATGCCGCAGCTCGTCGCGGCGTTCCACAGCCTTGTCGGCCTGGCCGCCGTGGCGGTCGCGGCGGCCGCCTATCTCAACCCGCTCGCGTTCGGCATCGCCGATGCGGCGGGGCAGATCCACACCGTCAGCCGCATCGAAATGGGCCTCGGCATCGCGATCGGCGCGATCACCTTTTCGGGATCGGTCATCGCCTTCCTGAAGCTCAACGGAAACATGTCGGGCGCGCCGATCATGCTGCCGGGGCGGCACATCATCAATCTCGGCACGCTCGCCGCGATCATCGGGCTGGTCGCCTATTTCACCTTCGACCAGTCGCCGTGGGTCTTTTGGACCGTCACCGGCCTCAGCTTCCTGATCGGCTTCCTGCTGATCATCCCGATCGGCGGCGCCGACATGCCGGTCGTCGTCTCGATGCTCAACAGCTATTCGGGCTGGGCCGCGGCGGCGATGGGCTTCACGCTCGGCAACACCGCGATGATCATCACCGGCGCGCTCGTCGGCTCGTCGGGTGCGATCCTGTCCTACATCATGTGCCGCGCGATGAATCGCAGCTTCATCAGCGTGATCGCGGGCGGCTTCGGTGGCGACGATGCGGCGGCGGGCTCGGGCGGTTCGAAGGAACAGCGTCCGTGGAAGCCCGGCAGCGCCGAGGATGCCGCCTTCCTGATGAGCCAGGCAGAAAATGTCATCATCGTCCCCGGTTACGGCATGGCGGTCGCGCAGGCGCAGCATGCGCTGCGCGAAATGGCCGACCAGCTCAAGAAGGAAGGCGTCAACGTCAAATATGCGATCCATCCGGTCGCGGGGCGTATGCCCGGCCATATGAACGTGCTGCTCGCCGAGGCGAATGTCCCCTATGACGAGGTGTTCGAGCTCGAGGACATCAACGGCGAATTCGCGCAGTGCGACGTCGCCTTTGTCATCGGCGCGAACGACGTGACCAACCCGGCGGCGAAGACCGACAAGAGTTCGCCGATTTACGGCATGCCCGTGCTCGACGTCGAAAAGGCGAAGACCGTGCTGTTCGTGAAGCGTTCGATGGGCGGGGTGGGCTATGCCGGCGTCGACAACGACGTCTTCTACATGGACCAGACGATGATGCTGCTCGGCGATGCGAAGAAGATGGCCGACGACATCGTCAAGGCGCTGAGCGGCAGCGGGCACTAGACAAGAATCGTCGCCCCTGCGAAGGCAGGGGCCGCTGGCAGCCTCGCGCTACCTCGACAGCGGCCCCCGCCTTCGCGGGGGCGACGTGTTTTTGAGACAGGGAACCTTATGCGCAAAATCGGCCTGATCGGGGGGATGAGCTGGGCGTCGACCGAGCTATATTACCGCCATCTCAACAAGGGTGTGCAAAAGCGCCTCGGCACCGCCTGTTCGGCGCCGATCCTGTTGGAGAGCCTGAACTATTGCGAGCTGTCGCGGATCACGACGGCCGAGCAATGGGCGCATGCGAAGGAGGTGTTGATCGCCTCGGCGAAGCGGCTCGAGGCGGCGGGCGCGACCGCGCTGATGATCGCGGCCAATTCGATGCACAAGGTCGCCGAGGATGTCGCGGCGGCGATTTCGATTCCCTTGCTCCACATCGTGGACGAGACGGGCGAGAAGATGAAGGCCGACGGCGTCAAGGCGGCCGCGGTGATCGGCACGCGCAATGTGATGACCGAGCCCTGGTTCCGCCAGCGGCTCGTCCGTCACGGGCTGACGCTCGCGCCCTATGACGCGAGCCGCGCCGACGAGATCGACCGGATCATTTACGAAGAGCTGATGCTCGGCAAGGCGAACGAAAGCTCGCGGCGGACGATGAAGACCTTCCTCACCGACATCGCGAAGCAGGATATCCAGGCGGTGGTGCTCGCGTGCACCGAACTGGTGATGCTCGTCGACACCGACGCTAACGTCCTGCCGATCTACGACACGACGCGCATCCATGTCGCGGCGGGCGTCGACTGGATTTTGGGCGAGGGGTGAGCAAGGGCTGCCCTCCCGCTTGCGGGAGGGGGACTCTTACCCCACCCGCGTCCACGTCACCGTGCGGCAGAACACCGACACGCATCCCTTCATCGTCAGCTTGTTGCCCTTCACGCGCAGGTGGGCGTTGTAATAACGGCCGTCCTCGGGGCTATAACCTTCGCCCTTCCAGCCGTCGCCGTGCGGGACGAGGTCCCAATAGATTTGCAGACCCTCGACCATGCGGCCGCGCTTCGCCTTGTCGGGGTTGCGCTCGTCGCGCTGGCCGCCGGCGGGTTCCTTGATCAGAAGCTCGGCGATGCGGCCGCACATTTTGGCGCCGCACTTCGTCATCGCGACGATGCCCTTGCCGTCGTCGGTTTTCCAGCGCCCCGCCAGCGATGCGGGCGCCGCCGCGATCGACGGCGCGGCAATCAAGGCGACAAGCGCCAGTCCAATTCTGTGAATCAAGCGACCTCTCCCCGGTTAGCTACACATATGTCAGCAACACGCTTGGCATCCGTCAAGTCTTGCAGCATGCTCCTGTGAAAATCAGGGGAGAGACATATGCGATTCCATGGCCTCAGCCACCACGCGGCGACGCTTTGCATCGTGGCGGCGCTTGCCGCCCAGCCGGCGGCGGCGAAAGTCATCAGCGTCAGTGCGACAACGCCCGACGCGAACGAAAAGCTGCAAGAAGCGCTGATCCTCGCGCAGCCCGGCGACACTGTGCAATTGGGCGCCGGCACCTGGACGCTGACCGACGGGCTCTCGCTCGACGTCGCGAACGTCACGCTACGCGGCGCCGGGGCGGGCGAGGGCGGATCGATTCTCGACTTTGCGGGGCAGCAGGGTGCGGGCGAGGGGCTGCTCGTCACTTCCGACGACGTGCTGCTCACCGAATTCGCGGTGCTCAACACGAAGGGCGACGGCATCAAGTCGAAGGGCGCCGACCGCATCGTCTATCACAAGCTGCGTGTCGAATGGACCGCGGGGCCGAAGGCGACCAATGGCGCCTATGGCATCTATCCCGTCGAAAGCACCGACGTGCTGATCGACAGCGTCTATGTGCGCGGCGCGTCCGACGCGGGCATCTATGTCGGCCAGTCGAAGAATATCGTCGTCCGCGATTCGGTCGCGACCGAAAATGTCGCTGGGATCGAGATCGAGAATAGCTATGACGCCGACGTCCACGACAATGTCGCGACGAAGAACACCGGCGGCATCCTGGTGTTCGACCTGCCGAGCCTGCCGATGCAGGGCGGGCACAATGTCCGCGTGTTCGAGAATGTCGTGAACGACAACAGCACGCCCAATTTCGCGCCAAAGGGCAATATCGTCGCGAGCGTGCCGACGGGCACCGGGGTGCTCGTGATGGCGAACCGCAATGTCGAGATTTTCGACAATGTCTTCGACAACAACGGCACCGCCAATGTGATGATCGTCGGCTATCGCTACGAGCATAAGGATCCGAAATATCAGCCGCTGCCCCGCGCGATCGTCGTGCGCGGCAACCAGCATGGCAAGGCGGGCTATGCGCCAAAATTCCCCGGTGGCGACCAGATCGCGGCGGCGATGGGCGGCAGCATTCCGCCGATATTGTGGGACGGCGCGGGCGATGCGATCGTGCTCGACAAGGTCGGGGTGCTGTCGCTGAACCTGCCCGACGTGAAAACGCCGCAGGGCGAAGCGAAGCCCGCGCCAGCCGACCTGTCGAAGGGCACGCCGCCCGCCGCCTTGCCGGCGATCAAGCTGCCCGAAAGCATGGAGGCGAAGGTCAAGTGAAACGCGTTTTCGCCGCGCTGGCCGCGGCGCTGTTATGTGCGAGCGGGGGAGCGGCGGGTTCACTGCCCGGCGTCGATCAGGCGCTCGTCGAGAGCGACGCGATGCCGCCGAAGCTGTCGGCGTTCGGGCTGTTTCGCGGCAACGACCCGAAGGTGCCCGCAGCGGGCATCGGCTATACGCTGCGCGCGCCGCTGTTCAGCGATTATACCGACAAGCATCGCTTCGTCTCGATTCCGGTGGGGAAGAAGGCGAAGGTCGCCGCCGACGGCACGATCGAATTTCCGATGGGCACGGTGCTCGTCAAAAGCTTCGGCTGGCCGGACGTCAACGAAGGGCGGCCGGTCGAAACGAGGCTGCTGATCCACCGCGCGTCGGGGTGGGTGGCGCTGCCCTATATCTGGGACGCCGACGGCAAAGATGCGACGCTCGCGCTCGGCGGGCGCCGCGTGCCGGTGACGTTCCAGAGCCCCGATGGTGCGACGCACAGCATCCGCTATGCGGTGCCGAACAAGAACCAGTGCAAGGAATGCCACAGCCTGAACGGACAAATCGTGCCGATCGGGCCGAAGGCGCGGAATTTCATTCTCGATCTCGCGGCTTCGGACAAGCTGCGCGCGCTCTATTTTGCGAATCCGGAAGCACTGAAGCCGGTCATGCCGCAATGGGACGATCCCAAGGCGGGGAGCGTCGAAACCCGCGCCCGCGCCTATCTCGACGTCAATTGCGCGCATTGCCACAACCCGGCGGGCAGCGCGTCGAACAGCGGCCTGTTCCTGCGCTGGACCGACGATCCGGCGGGCGTCAACTATGGCATCGGCAAGCGCCCGACCGCGGCGGGGCGCGGCAGCGGCGGCATGGAGTTCGCGATCGCGCCCGGCGATCCGGCGCACAGCTTCCTGATCTATCGCCTCGAAAGCACCGAGCCCGGCATCGCGATGCCCGAGGTCGGGCGCTCGACGGTACACAAGGAAGGTGCGGCGCTGCTCCGGCAATGGATTGCGGAGATGCCGAAAGCGTCGCATTAGGCTGTGCATGACCCAGCTCGTCCTCCACGATTATTTCCGCTCCTCGGCCAGCTTTCGCGTCCGCATCGCGCTGAACCTGAAAGGGCTCGACTATAGCCGTGTCGAGGTCAGCCTGATCGCGGGCGAGCAGCGCAGCGACGCCTTTCTCGAACAGAATGCGCAGGGCTTCGTGCCGATGCTCGTCGTCGATGGCGAGCCGATCATCCAGAGCATGGCGATCATCGACTGGCTCGACCGCGCCCATCCCGAACCGCGGCTGATCCCCGAGGACGCGATGCCGCGCGCGGTCGCGCTCGCGCGCGCGCAGGTGATCGCGAGCGACATCCACCCGCTCAACAATCTCCGAGTGCTCAAATATCTGAAGCGCGACCTCGGGCTCAACGAGCAGACCAAGGACCGCTGGTATCGCCACTGGATCACCCAAGGCTTCGACGCGCTCGAAGCGATGGCGGGCGAGGGGCGCTTCCTTGGCGGCGACACGCCGGGAATCGCCGACTGCTGCCTCGTCCCGCAGATGTATAATGCGCGGCGGTTCGAGACCCCGCTCGACGATTATCCGCGGCTGGTGGCGATCGACGCGGCCTGCATGGAATTGGAGGCGTTCAAGAAGGCGCATCCCGACGCGGTCAAGCCCGCGTGATCCGCTTTCTTACGGGAACCCTTGCGCTGGCGCTGCCGGCGGCGGCAATGGCGCAGAACGAGGAAAGCCTTGACGATTTTGTTCATGTCGGCCGCCCGCTTCAGGAAATTATCGTAGAAGGGGCGGGATCGCTCACGCCTCTCGCGGGCGATAGGGCGCAGGCGAGCACGCTCCTTTACGATCTCGACCGCGGCTTTGGCGCCCGCATCGAGAACCGCCTTCGCGACGAGGCGGGCATCGTCCAGTTCCGCCGCTCGGACGGCCGCAGCGCGCATCCGACGAGCCAGGGCGTCACGCTGCGCGGGCTCGGCGGCAATGCGTCGAGCCGCGCGCTCGTGACATTGGACGGCGTGCCGCAGGCCGACCCGTTCGGCGGCTGGGTCGCGTGGAGCGCCTATGACGCGGTGGGTCTCGGCGGCATCGTCGTGACGCGCGGCGGGGGCAGCGGCGCCGACGGGCCGGGCGCGCTGGCGGGGACGATCAGCCTCCATTCGACGATGACCGCCGGCGCCGAAGCGAGCCTGGCTTATGGCAGCCGCGACAGCTGGGATGCGTCCGCGTCGGTTGGGGGTCAGGTCGGCGGCGGTCAGGTCGCGATCGATGGGCGTTACAGCCGCGGCGACGGATTCATCCCCGTCGCCAAGGGACAGCGCGGCGCTGCCGACCGCGCGGCGCCCTATGAACAGGGCGGGCTTGGTTTGCGACTGCGTTTCGATGCTGGCGACAGCGGCCGGATCGAAGCGAGCGTCCGCGGCTTCTCCGACGAGCGCGACCGCGGCGTTGATTTCACGACGAGCAAGACCGACGGCGTCGATGCCAGCTTGCGCTTTATCCATGACCCTGCCGGCGCGACCCAGTGGCTCGCGCTCGGCTATATCCAGCTCCGCGATTTCGAGAGCGGCTTCGCGAGCGTCGCGGCGGGGCGCGACAGCGCGAACCCCGCCTTGTTCCAGCGCATCCCCGCCACCGGCCTCGGCGGCCGTTTCGAACTGCGTCCCGCGATCGGCGATGCGAATCCGCTCCGCATCGGCGCCGACTGGCGGCGCACGGTCGGCCGGACCGAGGAGGATTTCTTCTTTACGGGCGGGATTCCCGGCCGCCACCGCATGGCGGGGGGGAGCAGCGACACCGTCGGGGCATTCGCGGAATGGACCTCGGGCGATGTGCGCGATGGATTTCTCTGGACGCTGAGCGGGCGCGTCGATCGCTGGTGGCTCGGCACCGGCTATCGGGTCGAGCGCAATCGCGGCGGCGGGCCCGTCATCACCGACCTGCGCTTCGCAGCGCGGCAGGGGTGGGAAGGCAGCGGGCGCGCGGGCGTGCGCTGGACGTCGGATTCGGTTTCGCTGCGCGCCGCCGCCTATCGCGGCTGGCGCCTGCCGACGCTCAACGAGCTTTACCGCCCGTTCCGCGTCGGCGCCGAGACGACGATGGCGAACGAGATGCTGGAGCCCGAACGGCTGTGGGGCGGCGAGATCGGCGCCGACTGGGAAAGCGGCGGCACGAAATTGTCGGCGACGCTGTTCGCCAACCGCCTGACGAACGCGATCGCCAATGTGACGCTCGCGCCGAACCTCAACCAGCGGCAAAATCTCGACGCGATCGACAGCAAGGGCGTCGAGGTGGCGGCCGAACAGCGGATCGGACCCGCGACATTGCGTGCCACTTACGTCTTCACCGATGCGGAAGTGGATGCCTCGGGCGGCGCGTCGCCGCTCGACGGCCGCCGCCCGGCGCAGATCGCGAAGCATGGCGGCAGCGTCTCGCTGCGCAGCCACGCGCCGGGTCCATTGGGCGGCTTCGCGACGCTGCGCTATATCGGCGAGCAGAATGAGGACGACCTTGGCCTGCTCGCGCTGGACGACGCTCTGACACTCGATGCGGGGCTGTCGTGGCGGTTCAGCGACGCGGTCAGCATCGAGGCGCGCGGCGAGAATCTGTTCGACGAGCTCGTGCCGGCGGCGATTTCCTCGTCGGGTATCGTCGAGCGCGCGACGCCGCGGACCTTGTGGATCGGCGCGCGCCTGTCTTTCTGATTTTCGGGACATTCCGGCCTTCACAGGTCCGAAACAGGCGATAGGATGGGCCTGCCGGGGATGGCAAAATTGTGGGGATGATAAGGAATGGCCGCGAAGACGCTGAATCTGGACAATTTCCTGCCCTATCGTCTGTCCATCGCATCGAACGCCCTGTCGAGCCGGATCGCCGCCGAATATGAGAATCGCTTCGGGCTCAAGATTCCCGAATGGCGGCTGATGGCGGTACTCGGCGAAGGCCAGCCCAAGACGCAGCGCGAGCTGGTCGCCGCGACGCGCATGGACAAGGTCACTGTCAATCGCGCCGCGAAGGCTCTCGCGGATCGTCAGCTGATCGCGCGCCAGGCGCACGAGGCCGACGGGCGCTCGCACCATCTCGAGCTTACCGAAACCGGGCGCTCGCTCTATGACGCGATCGTCCCCGCGGCGCTCGCGAGCGAGGCGCAGCTCGAATCGAACATCAGCGCGGGCGAACGCGCGAAGCTGATGGCTATCCTTGCCAAACTGACCGCCGCCGCCGAAGATTATGGCTGATCGCGCCTATCGCGCCGCACCGGCCGATACGCTGCGGATCGAGCCGCTGGGCGAGCTGACCGCGATTTTCGATCGGCGTTCGATGCAGACGCACCTCGTCGTCTCGCCGTTGCCCGAGATATTGGACGCGATGGGTGCCGATGCCTGCACCCCCGCGCATATTGCCGAGCGGCTTGCGGCGACATTCGACCTCGGCAGCGCCGAGGATGCGCGGCCGGTCCTCGCCGAGCGACTCTGCGAACTCGCGGCGATGGGGCTGGTGGAGCGCGCGTGAGGCACTGCGTGCGCATTGCGGTCGGCCCGGTGCAATTTCGCATCGGCAGCGATTGGGCCGGACCCGTCGCGGCGCTCGAACATCTCTATGCGGCCTATCCGCGCGATGATGCGCGCCCGGCCGACGCGACGGTGCGGCTGTTCGCGGCGCGGCCGTGGCGGCGCTGGCTGCGCCCCTCGGTGCATATCGGCGGCGATTTCGTCGTTCCCGGCGCGCTGCCGCTGCCGCTGTCGATGGGGCTGCTCGCCGCCGAGATGGCGATGAATTTGCAGGTCGCACTCGGATGGCGGCGGCACCTGCTGCTCCACGCGAGCGCGGTCGCAAGGGACGGCCGCGCGCTGATCATGTCGGGCGAATCGGGATCGGGCAAATCGACCCTCGCCGCGCTGCTCGGCGAGGGCGACTGGCGGCTGATGGGCGACGAGTTCACGCTGGTCGACCCGGCGGGCGGCGACGCTTTCGCGTTTCCGCGCGCGGTGAGCCTCAAGAATGAAGCGATCGCCGAGGTCGCGGCGCGCGTCGATCCGGCGCGGCTCGGCCCTCTGCTCGCCGGCACGCCCAAGGGCGATATCCGCCACCTGATCCCGCGCGCCGACGCGGTGGTCGCGATGCACGCGCCCGCGCGCCCCGCGCTGCTGCTCTTTCCGCGTTTCGGCGGCGCGGCGGGCATCGAGCCGATGGGCGAGGGCGAGGCGTTCGTCCGGCTGACCGAGGCGTCGACCAACTATGTCGCGCTCGGCGAGGCGGGTTTTGCGGCGCTGACACGGCTGGTGCGCGAAACCCCGGCGTTCGGCATCACCTATCCCGACAGCGCGGCGGGGATCGCGCTGGTCGAAGCATTATGGGCGGAGGCGGCACGGTGAGCGCCATCGCCACCTTCATCGACCTGCTCGCCGGGCGGGGCGATCCGGCGACGCTCGCGCCGCGTGACTGGGACGGCGTGATCGGCGTCGCGCGCAGCGAAGCGATGCTCGCGACGCTCGCGCACCGGCTCAAAGGCGCCGCCCTCCCGCCCGCCGTCGCCACGTTGTTCGCCGACCAGCGCGCGGCGGCGGAGGTTGCACAGGCGCAGGCTCTTTGGGAGGCAGAGATGGCGCGCCGCGCGCTCGCGCCGGTGGGGATCGAATTCGTGCTCCTGAAGGGCGCCGCCTATGCCGCCGCGGGCATGAGCTGTGCCGCGGGACGTCAGATCGGCGACCTCGACATCCTGGTGCTCGCGACCGACATCCGCCGCGCCGAAAATGCGTTGCTCAAGGCGGGCTGGGAATGGGTCAAGTCGGACCCCTATGACGATCATTATTACCGCGCACACATGCATGAGCTGCCGCCGATGATCCACTCGGGCCGCGACCGCATGATCGACGTCCATCACACGATCCTGCCAAAGACGCACCGGATCACGCCCGATGCGCTCGCGCTGGTCAGCGACGCGGTGACGAGCGGCGGCGGCTTTGCGGTGCTGCAATCGGCCGACATGGCGGTGCATTGCGCGGCGCACATGCTCGCCGACGGCGATTTGCAAGGGGGCTTGCGCAACCTGTGGGATTTTCACCTGATGACGCGCGATTTCGCGGCGGCCGACGCGGGGTTTTGGGGGCAGCTCGACGGGCGCGCGGATATGCACGGGCTGCAAGGTGCGGTGCATCGCGCCGCGCGGCTGTCGCGCGACCTTTATGGCGCGGCGCTGCCGGGCGGATGGGACCGGCAGGAGCCCGCCGACGCATGGTTCCGCCGCCGCCTGCTCGCGCGCGACGATTGGGGGCGGGTGAAGCAGCCGTTGCTCGAACAGGCCTTCTACATCCGCTCGCACTGGCTGCGCATGCCGCCCGCGATGCTCGCGAAGCACCTCTGGACGAAGTGGCGCAAACGCTAGAGCCGCGCGAGCAGTGGCACCAGTTCGTCATAATGATCGATGACATGATCGGCCCCCAGCTCGCCTGCGGGCCGGTCGAGGAAGCCGAAACTGACCGCGACGTTCGGCACGCCCGCATGTTTCGCCGCCGTGACGTCATAGATGCTGTCGCCGACAAAGGCCGCGCGCCCGCCGCCGCACCGCTCGATCATCGCGCGGATCGGCTCGGGCGAGGGTTTGCGCGCTCCCACCGTGTCGCCGCCGATGATCGTCACCATGCGATCGGCGAGACCCAGTTCGCCGAGCAGTTGCCGCGCGAGCCCCTCGAGCTTGTTGGTCACGACCGCGGTGCGCACGCCGAGCGCGTCGAGCCGGTCGAGCGCGGCGACGACGCCCGGAAAGGGGCGGCTGTGGACCGCGATATGCGCTTCGTAAAAGCGCAGCAGTTCGGGATAGAGCCGCTCGATCGCGCCATCTGGGACGCCGCCCGAAGCGCGCAGCCCCTCCTCGAGCATATGCTTCGCGCCGCGCCCGATCATCGGCCGCACCGCGGCTTCGGTCAGCGGCGCGCGGTCCATTTGCGCGAGCGTGTGATTGACCGCCGCGGCAAGGTCGCCGAGCGTATCGAGGAGGGTGCCGTCGAGATCGAAGCCGACGATCGCAAAAGGAAATCCGTTCATCCGCCGCGCATGGCGCGATGCTCTGGAAACCGCAATGATTTGCTGGCATGGCAGCGGCCATGAGCAATCCCATCGCCGCCATCATCCTTGCCGCGGGCAAGGGCACCCGCATGAAATCCGACCTGCACAAGGTGCTGCACCCGATCGCGGGGCGGCCGATGCTGCTGCACCTGATGGCGAGTTTTTCCGCGCTGCCGCCCGCGAAGACGGTCGTGGTCGTGGGCGACAAGCGCGACCAGGTCGAGGCCGCCGTCGCCGGGACGGGCGCGCTGGTCGCTGTGCAGGACCCGCAACTGGGAACGGCCCATGCCGCGCTTCAGGCGAAGGACGCGCTCGCGGGGTTCGACGGCGTCGTGCTCGTCTGTTTCGGCGATTGCCCGATGCTCACTGCCGAGACGATCCGCCGCCTCTGCGCTCCCTTGGAAACGGGCGCGCTGGTCGCGGTGCTGGGTTTTCGCCCGCGCGATACCGCCGCTTATGGGCGGATCATCGCCGATGCCGATGGAAATGTGTCGAAGATGGTCGAGCACAAGGACGCGAGCCCCGAAGAACGCGCGGTCGATCTGTGCAACTCGGGCGTTATCGTTGCCGCCGCCCACGACATGTGGCGGCTGCTCGAAGCGGTCGGCAACGACAATGCCGCGGGTGAATATTATCTGCCCGATGTCGCGACCGGCGCGATCGCCGAGGGGCAGCGGGTGGCCGTCGTCGAAACCGACGCCGCCGAGGTCGCCGGCATCAACAGCCGCGCCGAACTCGCGGCGGCCGAGGCTCAGTGGCAGGCGTTCAAGCGCGAGGAGGCGATGGCGGGCGGCGTATCGTTGCGCGCGCCCGAGACCGTCTGGTTCTCATGGGATACCGAGCTCGGCCGCGACGTGACGATCGAGCCCAATGTCTTTTTCGGTCCCGGCGTGACGGTCGCCGACAATGTGACGATCCGTGCCAACAGCCATATCGAGGGCGCGTCGATCGGCGCCGGCTGCGAAGTTGGCCCCTTCGCACGGCTGCGTCCCGGCACGGTGCTCGGCGAGAAAGCGAAGATCGGCAATTTCGTCGAGACCAAGAAAGCCGTGCTCGGTGAGGGCGCGAAAGCGAACCACCTCACTTATCTGGGCGACGTCACCGTCGGCGCGGCCGCCAACATCGGCGCGGGCACGATCACCTGCAATTATGACGGCTATTTCAAATATAGGACCGAGATCGGCGAGCGCGCTTTCATCGGATCGAACAGCGCGCTCGTCGCACCGGTCCGGATCGGCGCCGACGCCATCGTCGCGGCGGGCAGCGCGGTGACGCGCGACGTCGCCGACGGCGAACTGCGCCTCGTCCGCGGCGAACAACTGGTCAAGCCTGGCTGGGCCGACCGTTTTCACGATGCGATGCGCAAGAAGAAAGCGGCGGAGAAGAAATAGCCGTGACGCTCGCGCCGACGCTGACGACCGCGCGTCTCGTATTGCGCCAGTTGCGAGCTGACGAGGCCGAAGCCGAAGCGCTGTTCGCGGTGCTGTCCGATCCGGAGGTGATGATCTGGTGGTCGAGCGGCCCGCACCAGTCGCTTGCGGAAACGAAGGAATATGTGGCGCGCAACTCGGCCGAAGAGCAGGATTGGCTTTGCTGGGCAATCACCGCGGGCGACGATGTCGCGCTTGGCTGGGTAATCCTGATGGACGGCAAGCCCGGGGTTGGCGAGATCGGCTATATCTTGCGCCGGGATCAATGGGGCAGCGGTATTGCGCGCGAGGCGGTCGGCCGGGTGATCGATCATGGCTTCCAAGATCTGAAACTGCGCCGCATCTTCGCCGACACCGATCCCGAGAATCGCGGTTCGGTGGCGCTGCTCGAACGCCTCGGTTTCCAATATGAAGGGCGGCTGCGCGGCGAATGGGAAACGCATATCGGCATACGCGATTCGTTGATCTACGGCGTGCTTCGCGACGAATGGACCATGGAGACGACAAGGTGAGTGACCGTTATACTGACAAGCCCTTCCTGCGCTTTGTCGATGCTTATGTGCTCAAGGCCATCGGCCATCTCGACGCCGCGACCGAGACATATTGCCAGGCCATGGTGCCGCAACTCGAGCAGAGCTTCGGCGCGAAGGGAAGCTGGGATCAGATCGTCGCGCAGCAGATGAAGTTCGGTCCCGAACTGCCCGCGCAGATCCGGAAAATCTGGTCCGACGGCCAGGCTCGCTTTGCGAAGGGGAATGGCGAGGCAGCCGATCCGGTTCAGTTCGCGATGATCTTCGTCGACCGCAATTTCGGAAGAAGTTGATTTGATATCATGATATGATATCAATGCCCAATGCGCTTCCTTGCCGACATCCCCGACGACGATATCCAGTGGCTCGACGCGCTCGCGGCCGAGCAGGGCGTTTCGCGCGCCGAGCTGGTGCGCCGCGCCGTCACCGCCTATCGCGCCGATGTGTCGGGTGACGCCATCGACAACGCGTTCGGCATCTGGCGCGGCCGCGACGATATCGGCGATGGGCTGAAATATCAGCGCCGCCTCAGGGGCAAGCGCGAATGATCGACGCGCAGTTCGACAGCGACATATTGATCGACGCGCTGAACGGCGTCGAGGCGGCGCGCAGCGAAATTCGCCGCGCCGGCCGAAAAAGCATCAGCCGCGTCAGTTGGACCGAGGTGATGTCCGCCGCCGATCCCGCATCGGTGAAGGCGGTCGAGGCGTTCCTCGGCTGCTTTCAGATCGAGGAGATCGGCGACGCGGTCGCGCGCCGGGCCGCGGCGCTGCGCGCCGAGCGCAAGGGCTTGACCTTGGCCGACGCTTTCGTACTGGCGACCGCGCAGATAGGCGGACGCATCCTCGTCACACGCAATATCAAGATATTTCCGGCATCGATGCCGGGTATTCGCGTCCCCTACACGCTATAGAGAAAGCCAGAATCCATGTGCGGAATTATCGGAATCATCGGCACGGCCCAAGTCGCGGACCGTCTCGTCGACGGCCTCAAGCGCATGGAATATCGCGGCTATGATTCGGCGGGCGTGTGCACGGTCGAGGGCGGTCAGCTGATCCGGCGCCGCGCTGAGGGCAAGCTCGGCAATCTCGTCAAGGAGCTGGCGGGCAATCCCGCGCCGGGCACCGTGGGTATCGCGCACACGCGCTGGGCGACGCACGGCGCGCCGACGACGAGCAATGCGCACCCGCATGCGACGGGCGAAGTCGCGCTCGTCCACAACGGGATCATCGAGAATTTCAAGCCGCTGCGCGAGGCGCTGACCGCGCGCGGCCGCACCTTCGAAAGCGAGACCGATACCGAGGTCGTCGCCCACCTCGTTTCGGAGCAGGTCGAGGCCGGCCTGTCGCCGCAGGACGCGGTGAAGGCGGTGCTGCCGCAGCTGCGCGGCGCCTTCGCGCTCGCGATCGCCTTTCGCCAGCATCCCGACCTGCTCATCGGCGCGCGTCTCGGCTCGCCGCTCGTCGTCGGCTATGGCGAGGGTGAAACCTATCTCGGCTCGGATGCGCTCGCGCTTGCGCCGCTGACGCAGAAGATCGCCTATCTCGACGAAGGCGACTGGGTTGTCATCGCGCGCGAAGGCGCGCAGATTTTCGACGCCGACAACAACCCCGTGACGCGCGAGATCACCACCTCGGGCGTTACCGCCGCGGCGGTCGAGAAGGGCAATTATCGCCACTTCATGCAGAAGGAGATTTTCGAGCAGCCGACCGTGGTCGCGCAGACGCTCTCCTCCTACATCCGCCCGCTCGAACAGACGGTCGCGCTGCCGCAGATGGATTTCGACCTGAGCAAGGTCGAGCGCATCACGATCGTCGCGTGCGGCACCAGTTTCTACGCCGGAATGGTCGCCAAATATTGGTTCGAGACCTTTGCGCGCGTTCCGGTCGACATCGATGTCGCATCGGAGTTCCGCTACCGCGATCCGGTGCTGGCACCCGGCGGGCTCGCGCTCTTCATCTCGCAGTCGGGCGAGACCGCCGACACGCTCGCGGCGCTCCGCCATTGCAAGGCGCATGGCCAGACGATCGCGGTCGTCGTCAACGTCCCGACCAGCAGCATGGCACGCGAGGCCGACCTGCTGCTCCCGACCCACGCGGGGCCCGAGATCGGTGTCGCCTCGACCAAGGCTTTCACCTGCCAGCTCGCGGTGCTCGCGGCGCTTTCGGCGCACCTTGCGCTCAAGAAGGGCAAGCTTTCGGCCGCCGACGAGCATGAGATCGTCAAGCATCTGATCGAGGCGCCCGCCGCGCTCAACGCCGCGCTCGCGCACGACGAGGATATCGCCGCGATGGCGCACCTCGTCGCGCCCGCGCGCGACGTGCTCTACCTCGGCCGCGGCCCCGACTATCCGCTCGCGCTCGAAGGCGCGCTCAAGCTCAAGGAAATCTCCTACATCCACGCCGAAGGTTACGCCTCGGGCGAGATGAAGCACGGCCCGATCGCGCTGATCGACGAGGCGGTCCCGGTGATCGTCCTCGCGCCGTCAGGGCCGCTGTTCGAAAAGACGGTGAGCAACATGCAGGAAGTCATGGCGCGTGGCGGCAAGGTCGTGCTGATCAGCGACGCCGAGGGCCTCGCCGAAGCGGGCGAGGGCTGCATGGCGACGATCGAAATGCCCAAGGTCCACCCGCTGATCGCCCCGCTCGTCTATGCGGTGCCGGTGCAGCTGCTCGCCTATCATGTAGCGGTGGCCAAGGGGACCGACGTCGACCAGCCGCGCAATCTGGCGAAATCGGTGACGGTCGAATGAGCTGGGAGACGAGTTGTCACTGCGGCGCCGTTTCGGTGCGCCTCGCCAAGGCGCCCGAGGAGCTTGCCGAGTGCAATTGCTCGCTCTGCTTTTCGCACGGCATCCTCTGGGCCTATTGTTCGCCGAAGGATGTCGCGATCGAGGGCGAAACGCGGACCTATAATCGCGCCGACCGCGAAAACCCCAATTCGGACCTGCATTTCTGTGCCACTTGCGGCTGCTCGACGCACTGGTCGGCCACCGAAGGGCTGATCGAGCGGATGGGCGGCGAAGTCGACCTGATGGGCGTCAACATGCGGTTGTTTGCACCCGAACAACTCAGCGGATTGAAGCTCGCATTCCCCGACGGGCGCGGCTGGTCGGGCGAGGGGCCGTGGGGCTATGTCCGCGATCATGAGGTCATGCGCTGAACCCCATGTCTTACGCAGCGGTGATCTTCGATTTCGACGGCGTCGTCGCCGACAGCGAGGTGCGCGCCAACCTGTCGCTCGCCGAGAGCCTGACCGCCGCGGGCATGCCCGCGACCTATGACGAATGCCTGCGCGACTATTACGGGCATAATTGGCAGGAGACGCAGCGGCGGATCGAGGCGCGTTACGGGCGGCCGCTGCCCGCCGATTTCCGCGAGACCCACCGCGAGCGGGCGCGGGCGCGTTATATGGAAGGGTTCGATGCCGTCGCGGGCGTCGCGGATTTCCTGGGGACGCTCGGCGCCACGCCGCGCGCGATCGCCTCGTCGAGCCGCGCCGAATATATCGGCTGGGCGCTCGGGCTGTTCGGCCTCGCGCATCATTTCGGCGAGCACATATACAGCGCCGACGGCTGGGATCGCGGCAAGCCGTTTCCCGACATCTATCTCGCCGCCGCCAAAGGGCTGGGCGTCGACCCGGCGGATTGCCTCGCGATCGAGGATTCGCCGACCGGCGCGCGGGCCGCGATCGCGGCGGGGATGACGGTGGTCGGCTTCTGCGGCGCCGGGCATATCGTCGACCGCGCGGCTCATGGTGCGATGCTGCGCGAGGTCGGGGTGCATCATGTGGCGATGGCGTTCGACGAGATAAGTTTCCTCCCTGTCGCGTAGCGATGGGAAGGGGACCGCCGAAGGCGGTGGAGGGGCGCGACCCCGCTCTAAAGCCCCTCCGTCAGCGCTGCGCCAAAGGCGCAGTTTATCCTGAGCGCCTGCAAGGCAGTCGAAGGGCGCTGCCACCTCCCCATGGCTTGGCCACAGGGAGGAGCGAAGCGGCCAAAAACCGCTGTCCTATAAAGCCGGGCTGGATTAGCTTCGCCCTCTGATCGATCCCGATGACGGGACGAAGCATGCAATTGCGAGTGAAGTTGCGCAGTTTTCCGCGCCTTTTCCTAAAAAGCCCCAAGGAGAGAGCCCCATGTGTACCGAAAAGATGGAAGCCGATCGCGACCGCGCCGGGATGCCCGTCGCGCGCCGCAGCTTCACCGCGCTCGCGGGCGCGGGCGCATTGGTTGCGGCGCTGCCGGCGCGGGCGATGGCGGCGGGGCCGGTGAAGGGCCGCGACGTCACCATCACCACCGCCGACGGCACCTGCGACGCCTATTTCGTCGCCCCCGCCGAGGGCAAGCACTCCGGCGTGCTGGTGTGGCCCGACATTCGCGGGCTGCGCCCCGCCTTTCGCCAGATGGCCGACCGGCTCGCGGGCGAGGGCTATGCGGTGCTGACGGTGAATCCCTTTTACCGCTGGCAGAAGTCGCCCGTGGTCGATGCCGCGAACGACTGGGGCAATCCGGAAGTGCGCGAGAAACTGTTCGGCTACCTCAAACAACTCACCAAGCCGATCGTCGAGACCGACGCCAAGGCGCATCTCGCCTTTCTCGGCGCGCAGGCGGAGGTCGATACGAAGCGCAAGATCGGCACCACCGGCTATTGCATGGGCGGGCCGATGGTCATCTATACCGCGGCGCTGAAGCCCGACCGCGTCGGCGCGGCGGCGAGCTTTCATGGCGGCGGGGTGGGCACCGACAAGCCCGACAGCCCGCACCTGCTGATCCCCGCGACCAACGCCGGCTATCTTTTCGCGATCGCCGAGGATGACGACAAGGAAACGCCGAACGAGAAAGTGCTGCTGAAATCGGTGCTCGAACCGCGCAAGCAGTGGCACGAGGTCGAGGTCTATCCGGCCCAGCACGGCTGGTGCCCGCCCGACGGCCGCGTCTATAACGAAGCGGCGGCGGAGAAGGCGTGGGGGCGGATGCTGGAGTTGTTCAAGGCCGAGCTGGCCTGAGCGCCGCTTGACGCTCAGTGCGCGTGCGCGCCGCCGCTCGCGGCGTAGCTCGCATAGACGCGCTGGCCCCCGGGGCCGAAGGTCATGACCTTATAGGCTTCGCGATGGTCGCCATGCTCCATGCCCGGCGATCCGACCGGCATGCCCGCGACGGCGAGGCCTTTCACGCCCTTCGGCTTTTCGCGGAGCAGGCGGGAGATCTCCTTCGCGGGCACATGCCCCTCGATCACATAGCCGCCGACGAGCACGGTGTGACAGCTGCGCAGCGCCTGCGGCACGCCCTGCTTGTCCTTGACCGCCGCCATATCGGGCGAATTGACGACCACCGCTTTCGACCCGAACGACGCCTTGACCTGCTCGAGCCATTTGAGGCAGCAGCCGCAACCCGCGTCGCGGAACATCGTCGGGTTCGCAGCATGCGCGGTGCCGATGATGGCAGAAAAAGCGGCGAGGGCGAAAAACGTGCGGCGGACAGGAGTCATCGCAAAATCCTTTGGCAGACAATGCGCCGAACCTATAGGCGGAGCCCATGAAAGTCCATTTCATCCGCTCGGGCGAGCGCCGCTACGGCATGCGGATCGAGCGCGAGGATGCGCCGGTGCTGGTGATGGATCCGGCACCGGGCTTCGATCCCGACCTGCCGCATGACATGGTGCATTTCGTCGTCGAGGCGGCGCTGGGACTCAAGACCGGCGTGTTCGGCCAGATCGCGGCGGGGGGCGATGCGGGATCGTTCCACGTCGAAGCGGGCGGCGCCTTGCCGGCGAAGGAACGCCAGCGCGCGGCGCGCAAGCAGGTTGCCAAGGGCGCCAAGCTGATCAAGGCGCAAGGCCGCGAGGGCGAACTCTCCGAACTCGCCGCCTTCCTGTTCGATGTCGGCTGGCGGAGCGGCCAGCGCCCCGACAGCGCAGCGCAGCGCGTGGCGCTCGGCGAGGCCGAACGGACGCGGGCCGGCCTCAGTCCCGACGAGCGCGCGCGGATCGATGCCGCGCGGCCACGCGTGTTAGCCGATTTCGAACGGCTATCGCAGGCGTGGCGCGGGCTGCGGGTCGGCGATACGCTGACGCTCGAATGGCCATCAGGGCGCATCATCTGAATCGTCACCCTCGGACGAGGCAAGTGACTCGCACGACTTGATCCGGGGTCCATTCGTGCGGCATTTGGAAGAGTGGATCCCGGATCAAGTCCGGGAGGACGAAAGGAGGGAATGAGCCGATCCTGCTCATCCCATCGGGTAGAGGATCTCCTTGCTGACCTTGTGCAGCGCCTTCATCACATCGTCGGACAGCACCAGTTCCATCGCATCAAGGATCGGCTCGACCTGATCATAGGCGCTGACCCCGACGATCGTCGACGCGACGAAATCATGCTGTTTCGACCACGCTGTCGCCATCGTCACCGGATGCAGGCCCGCTTCCTCGGCGATCTTGAGATAGCGTTCGGTCGCCGCGAGGCTCTTGTCGTTGACGAAACGGCGGCCCATCGCCGCCTGCCGGCCCTCCATCTGCAGGTAGCGCGAAAAGCGCGCGCCCTCGGGGGTCGCGCCGCCCTGATATTTGCCCGACAGCACCCCGCCGGCGAGCGGCGAATAGGGGATCAGGCTGACGCCTTCCTGCCGGCACACCTGCGCCAATTCGTCCTCGAAGCGGCGGTTGTTGAGGCTGAAATTATTCTGGATCGTGTGATAGCGCGCGCCGCCCATCCGCTCCGACGCCGCGAGCGATTTCATCAGCCCCCAACTCGTCTCGTTCGAGCATCCGAGGATGCGCACCTTGCCCATGCGGACGAGCTCGTCGAGCGCATCCATCATCTCGTCATAGGGCGCGTCATGATCGGGCCAGTGCGTCTGATAGAGGTCGACATAGTCTGTCTGGAGCCGCGTCAGGCTGTCGTCGATGGCCTGGAAGATATTCTTGCGGTCGAGCGCGGTCATGCCGCGCCGGCATGGCGATTTGAACCAGACGTGGCTCGGACCCGAGACTTTCGTCGCGAGGATGATCGCGTCGCGCGGTTTGGTCTTCATCCAGCGCCCGACGATTTCCTCGGTGCGTCCGACCCATTTGACGTCGGGCGGCACCGGATAGCCCTCTGCGGTGTCGAAGAAATTGATCCCGGCGTCGAAGCAGCGGTCAAGCACGCGGAACGCCATTGCTTCGTCGGCCTGGCTGCCGAAGGTCATCGTCCCCATGCAGATGTCGGAGACGTGGATGGCGCTTTGTCCGAGGCGGCGGCTCTGCATGGCTTTGTTCTCCGGTCACAAGAGGGGAGCGCCGTGCATAGGTTGCGCGTTGAAACCTTGCAATCAGATGAGGAGCGCGAGTGACCCCACGAGCAGCGCCGCCATCGTCCAGTTGAACGCCTTGAGCCGCGCCGGGCTCGACAGCCAGCCGCGCAGCGACACGCCCATCACCGCCCACAGGCTGGTCGAGGGCAGGTTGATGATCCCGAAGATCACGGCGACGAGCAGCACCGCGGCGAAATTGCGGTCGGGCGCGTAGAGCGCGATCGCGGTCAGCGCCATCGACCACGCCTTGGGGTTCACCCATTGGAACAGCACCGCCTGGAAAAAGCTCATCGGCTTGCCGCGTGCGCTGCCCGCCGTATCGGGCGCGGCGGCGTTCGCGATCTTCCACGCGAGCCAGAGCAGATAGGCGACGCTTACGACCTTGAGCACGATGTTCAGCACCGGGAACAGGTCAAACAGCCCCATCAGCCCGACCCCGACGAGGACGATCATCAGCGTGAAGCCGATGCCCACACCCAAGGCATGCGGCACGGTGCGGCGCAGGCCGAAATTGGCGCCTGACGCCATCAGCATCATATTGTTCGGCCCCGGCGTGATCGAAGAGACGAGCGCGAAGGCGGAGAGCGCGGCGAGGGTGGTCTGTTCCATCCGCGCAACATAATGCGTTTCGATGTCCGATGGATTGCAAAGATGGGCCGCGTTCGGCTAGATTATGCAATCCATGATCAAGATCGATGCCATCGGCCGCAAGATATTGCACGAATTGTCGCGCGACGGGCGAATCTCGAACCTCGAACTCGCCGATCGTGTCGGGCTGTCGCCCTCGGCCTGCCTGCGCCGCGTGCAGGAGCTCGAGCGCAGCGGCGTAATCAAGGGCTATCGCGCGGTGATCGACCCCGCGAAACTCGGGCTCACCTTCCTTGCCTATGTGACCGTCGGGCTGTCGTCGCACACCAAGAAATCGCAGGCCGGCTTCGAGGCGGCGATGGCCGAGGCACCCGAGGTGCGCGAATGCCACAATATCACCGGCACGATCGAGTATCTGCTGCGCGTCGAGACCGAAGATCTCGCTTCCTACAAGCATTTCCACACCGAGGTGCTCGGCGTGCTGCCGCAGGTGCATTCGATCACCACCTATGTGCTGATGGATTCGCCGAAGGACGAGCGGGCGTAGTTTTTCTTCGCGCCGCCCGCGAAGCGGTGCGCTTGAACCTGCGCGGCGTCCACCGCATATCCGTTTCATGACGAAACTCTCTTTTCTCGACCTCGTGCCCGTCACCGACACCGGCACGATCGCGCAATCGCTCGCCAACGCCGCCGATCTCGCCCGCCATGCCGAGGCGCTCGGTTTCGAACGTTGCTGGGTCGCCGAGCATCACGGCATGGCGGGGATCGCGAGCGCGGCGACCTCGGTCGTGCTCGCGCATATTGGGCAGGCGACCAAGAGCATTCGGATCGGATCGGCCGGTATCATGCTGCCGAACCATGCGCCGATGGTGATCGCCGAGCAGTTCGGGACGCTTGAGGCGCTGTTCCCCGGCCGCATCGATCTCGGCCTGGGTCGCGCGCCGGGGTCGGATCAGCGCGTCGCGCGCGCCTTGCGCCGCACGCTCGCCAGCGACGAGCGCCAGTTTCCGCAGGATGTGCTGGAATTGCAGGCCTTTCTGGCCGGCGACGACCAACTCGGCATCACCGCCGTGCCGGGCGCGGGCACGCATATCCCGCTGTGGATATTGGGATCGAGCCTGTTCGGCGCGCAGCTCGCGGCGATGCTCGGGCTGCCTTACGCCTTCGCCAGCCACTTCGCGCCCGACGCGCTCGACGAGGCGCTCGACATCTATCGCCGCCAGTTCAAACCCTCGGCTCAGCTTGCCGAGCCCTATGCCGCGGCGGCGTTCAACGCCTTCGCCGCCGGTACGCGCGAGGAAGCCGAACTGCTCGCCTCGTCGCAGCAGCAGGCGTTTGTTGCGCTGCGCACCGGCAATCCCGGCAAGATGAAGCCGCCGCTCGAAGGCTATAAGGACAGCCTGCCGCCCAATTCGCGCGCCATCCTCGACCATGTGCTGCAATGCTCGGCGGTCGGCACCGCCGACGACATCGCGGCGGGGCTCAAGGCGTTTCAGGCGCGCACGGGCGTCGACGAGGTGATCATCGCGTCGTCGATGTACGACCATGATGCACGCAAACGCTCGCTCGCGTTGACGATGGAGGCGGCGCGCTCGCTTTGACAATGTGACGGTCGCGTCACCAAAGCATATCCATATTGTCATTGTTGCGTCGCCGAATCGACGCGGCAGACCCCTAGGCGCAGCGCGTCTTTCCAAAAGGGGTCGCTTCCATGTCCGTCAAATTCTCCCTCGCCGGGGCGAGCGTAATCGCGCTGCTCGCTTCTTCTCCCGCTGTCGCGCAGGATGCGCCGACCGACGAGGGCGAGGCGATCGTCGTCACCGGCCAGCGCGCGCAGCAGGAACGCGCGATCGAGATCAAGCGCGATGCCGTCGGCATCATGGACGTCGCCGCGGCGGACGAGATCGGCCAGCTTCCCGACCGCAACGTCGCCGAGGTGATCGAGCGGCTGCCCGGCGTCGGCGTGCAATATGACCAGGGCGAGGGGCGCTATGTCGCGATCCGCGGTATTCCGTCGGATCTCAACAATTATACCGTCAACGGCTTCGAGCTCGGCAACCCCGACGGCAATACGCGCCGCCTGCCGCTCGACATCGTCTCGGGCCAGCTGCTCAACCGCGTCGAAGTGACCAAGGCGAAGACCGCCGATCTCGATGCGCAGGGCATCGGCGGCACGATCAACCTCGTCACCCAGACCGCCTTCGACTTCGCCGAACCCTTTGTCCTTTCGGCGAATGTTCAGGCGGGTTACCAGACACTCAACGAGAAGGTGCCGATCCGCGGCGATGCGAGCATCGGCGGCCGCTTCGGCAGCGACGAGCAGTTCGGCATCCTGATCGGCGCAAGTTATTCGAAGCGCGATTTCCAGAGCTTCGGCATTTTTCCCGACGATTGGACGCCGTTTCCCGGCGCGGCGCGGGGCGGGATGCCGACCAACATCAAATATACCGATTATCAACTCGAGCGCGAACGCATCGGCGGTATCGCCTCGCTCGACTGGCGGCCGAGCGACACGACCCACCTGTGGGCGCGCGGCCTCTACAGCAAGTTCACCGAGAATGAATATCGTCAGCGCTTCCGCCTCGATTTCGCTACGCAGGACCAGCGCGACGAGGGAACGGTGACGCTGAACCCCGACGGGCTGACCGGCGTCGCGAGCGAGAGCGAGCAGCGGTCGGACTTGCGCCTCGAATATAAGGAAAAGTCGGTGCTGGTCGGCATGGTCGGGGGAACGACCGAGACGGACGACTGGACCTTCGACTATGGTCTCGCGCGCTCGCACAACGAAGTGATCGAGCCGAACCAGCTCTGGCAATTCCGCGGCAATCCGGGCGTCGTCGATTTCGACTTCACCGACAAATTGTTCAGCGCCGTCCCGCGCACCCCGCTGACCGCCGACGGCCTCGGCTTCCGTCAATATACGGCGCAGGACGAAAGCGGCGACGAATATATCTGGACCGGCCGGCTCGACGTCACGCGAAAGCTCGGCTTCGGCGACGACAGCTGGCTGAAGCTCGGCGGCAAATATCGCGCGACCGACAAGGATTTCGATGCGAACAACAGCATCTTTTCGCGTGGGTCCGATGCCGCCACGCGCTTCACGCTCGGCCAGTTCGGGCTGCAGGGCGCCGACGTGATTTCGCATGTCGGCGGCGGCCACGACTATCTGATCACCCCGGTGATCGACGGCGATCTGATCGACGCCTTCACCGCCGACCCGGCGAACGCCGCCTATTTCGTGCTCGACGAGACCTCGACCCTCGCCAATGCGACGCTGAGCGACCTCGACCTCGGCGAGGATATCGCCGCGGGCTATGCGATGGCGAACCTCGATTTCGGGTCGATCACGGTCACGCCGGGCATCCGCGTCGAACGCACCGACCTGACGATCCGCGGCTTCCAGCTCGAGAACGAGACCGACGTCGTTCCGGTGAATGCGAAGCGCAGCTATACCAATTGGCTGCCGAGCCTGATCGTGCGGATCGAGCCCAATGACGAAGTGATCGTCCGCCTCGCCTATACGCGCAGCGTCGGGCGCCCCAATTATTCGGACCTGACCCCGGGCGGCGAGATCGCCTATGAAGCGAACGACGACGGGACGTTCGACGGGTCGGTGTCGCTGGGCAACCCGAACCTCGAGCCCTATGTGGCCGACGCGCTCGACGCTTCGGCCGAATGGTATTTCGCGAAGGGCGGGCTGTTTTCGGTCGGCGTGTTCGCCAAATTCATCCAGAACCCCGTCTATACGCAAAGCTATACGCTGCTCGACACCAGCTATGGCGGGCGCGACTACGCCGTGCTCGGTTTCTCGCAAAAGGCGAACGGAACGAGCGCCGACATTATCGGGCTCGAACTCGCCTATCGCCAGCAGTTCGACTTCCTGCCCGGCTTCCTCTCGGGCTTCGGGGTCGAGGCGAACATGACCCTGATCGATTCGAAGCTGAAGGTTCCCGGCCGTGCCGACCCGGCGGCGTTCCCCGAGCAGTCGAACCTGCTCTATGGCGCGCAGCTCTTCTATCAAAAGGGGCCGATCGAGGCGTCGATCGCCTATCACAACACCGGCCGCGCGCTGATCTCGCTCGGCTCGGCGATGCTCGGCGATCAATATAATGACGATCTGCGCCGCCTCGACGCCAAGGCGTCGATCGCGCTCACCGGCAATGTCAGCCTGTTCGTCGAGGGGCAGAATCTGACCGACGAGCCGACACGCCAATATCAGGGCGAGCGCCGCGACTGGATCATCCAGAACGAGCGTTATGGCCGGACCTTCTACGCCGGCGCGTCGGTGCGCTTCTGATGCTCGCCGCCGCGCTCCTGACGCTCGCGACGATCGCCGCGCCCGAGGCCGGCCAGGGCGTCGCGGCGGACCGGAACCATGTCTATGCCATCGATAATTATGTCATCGGCAAATATGACAAGACGAGCGGCAAGCGGGTCGCCGCGTGGGAGGGCGACCCGAAGCTGTTCCCGCATCTCAACAGCTGCGCGGTGGTAAAGGCCGAGCTCGTCTGCGCGGCGTCCAACTATCCCAAAGTGCCGATGGCGAGCAGCGTCGAGATTTTCGATGCGAAGACGCTCCGCCATGTCCGCACGGTCAGCCTCGGCCGCTTATATGGTTCGCTCACCGCGATGGACTGGCACGGCGGCAGCTGGTGGGCGGTGTTCGCCAATTATGACGAGCGCGGCGGCGAGCCGGGGCGCGATCACCGTTTCACGACGCTGGTTCGCATGGACGCCAGCTTCCGCCCGCTCGAATCCTGGCTCTTTCCCGACGCCGTACTCGCGCGCTTCGCGCCGAAAAGCTGCTCGGGTTTCGCGTGGGGCGCCGACGGGCTGATGTATGCGAGCGGGCACGATCGCCCCGAAATCTATGCGCTGCGACTGCCGAAGGCAGGTGCGACGCTCGACCTGGTGGCGACGCTGCCGGTGCCGACCGCGGGGCAGGCGATCGACTGGGATCCGGCCAAGCCGCGCCTGCTGTGGTCGATCGATCGCGCGAAGAAGGAAATCCGGGCGACGCCGATCCCGGCACCCTGATCGTCTTTTCCGTCATCCCGGCGCGAGACCCGGCGTGTTGACGCGCCTCTAGCCGCGGCAGTATAGGAGCCGCCCGATCAAGGGCGGCCCGAACGGGGTCGCCTTTTTACTTTTGACTGAAAGGTGCTTGCCATGTCGATCACGCCGCTGATGCCCGTATACCCCCGGTGTGCCGTGCGTCCGGTGCGCGGCGAGGGCGCGTATCTGATCGGCGAGCGAGGCGAGCGTTATCTGGACTTCGCGAGCGGCATCGCGGTCAACCTGCTCGGCCATGGCCACCCGCACCTGACCAAGGCGATTCAGGAACAGGCCGCGACGCTGATGCACGTGTCGAACCTTTATGGCAGCCCGCAGGGTGAGGCCTATGCCGCGCGGCTGGTCGACAACACCTTCGCCGACACCGTCTTCCTGACCAACTCGGGCGCCGAGGCGGTCGAGTGCGCGATCAAGACCGCGCGCGCCTATCATTCGAGCGCGGGCAATCCCGAAAAGCACACGCTCATCACCTTCAACAACGCCTTCCACGGCCGCACGCTCGGCACGATCTCGGCGACCAATCAGGAAAAGCTGCGCAAGGGTTTCGACCCGCTGCTGCCGGGCTTCGCCTATGCGCCGTTCGACGACATCAATGCCGCGCTCGATCTGGTCGACGACAACACCGCGGGCTTCCTTGTCGAGCCGATCCAGGGCGAGGGCGGCATCCGCCCCGCCTCGCAGCCTTTCCTGCAGGCGCTGCGCGACATCTGCGACAAGCGCGACCTGATGCTGATCTTCGACGAGGTCCAGTGCGGCGTTGCGCGCACCGGCCATCTCTATGCCTATGAACATTATGGTGTCACCCCCGACATCATGGCGAGCGCCAAGGGCATCGGCGGCGGCTTCCCGATGGGGGCGTGCCTCGCGACCGAAAAGGCCGCGCGCGGCATGGTCATCGGCACGCACGGGTCGACCTATGGCGGCAACCCGCTCGCTTGCGCGGCGGGGCAGGCGGTGCTCGACGTCGTTCTGGAGGAAGGCTTCCTCGATCAGGTGAAGGCGACCGGCGAGCGGCTGCGCGGCGCGCTCGAACAGCTCATCCCCAACCACGACCATCTGTTCGACAGCGTGCGCGGCATTGGCCTGATGCTCGGGCTCAAGCTCAATTCGGACAGCCGCGCCTTCGTCGCGCATCTACGCGACAATCACGGGCTGCTGACCGTCGCGGCGGGCGAGAATGTCGTCCGCGTGCTGCCGCCGCTCAACATCGACGATAACCACATCGCCGAATTCATCGAGAAACTGTCGGCAGGCGCGGCGAGCTATACGCCGCCCGAATCCTGATGCGGCGTTTCCTCAACCTGTCCGATGCGGGCGGCGATGCCGTCGCCGCGATGCTGTCGGACGCGATCGACCGCAAGGCCGCGCGTGCGGGCTGGCCGAAGGCGAAGCCCGATGCCGACGCGCCACTCGCCGGCCATGTGCTCGCGATGGTGTTCGAGAAGAATTCGACGCGTACGCGCGCTTCGTTCGACATCGCGATCCGCCAGCTCGGCGGGGTGCCGATGATCATGGACGCGGGCGTGACGCAGCTCGGGCGCGGCGAGACGATCGCCGACACCGCGCGCGTGCTGTCGCGCTACGCCGACGCGATCATGATCCGCACCGACGATCATGCGAAGGTAGAGGAACTCGCCGAATATGCGAGCGTCCCCGTGATCAACGGTCTGACCGACCTGTCGCACCCGTGCCAGATCGTCGCCGACCTTTTGACGGTGGTCGAAAGCGGCAAGGCGCTGCCGGGGCTCGAACTCGCGTGGCTCGGCGACGGCAACAATGTTCTTGCGTCGCTGATCGAGGCGGCGGGGCTGTTCGGCTTCCACGTCCGTGCGGGCGTGCCGCAGGGCTATGAGCCCGACGCGCGCTTCGTCGAGGCGGCGCGGGCGAAGGGTTCGCGCATCGAGGTCGTGCGCGATGCGCGCGAAGCGGTGGCGGGCGCCGATCTGGTCGTCACCGACACCTGGGTGTCGATGGGGCAGGATCACGCGCATAACAAGATCGCGGCGATGGCGCCTTACCAGGTCGATGAACAGCTGATGGCGGGCGCCAAGGGCGATGCCATCTTCCTTCATTGCCTGCCCGCGCATCGCGGCGACGAGGTCGTCGACGCGGTGATCGACGGCGCGCAGTCGCGCGTCTGGGACGAGGCGGAAAACCGCGTCCATGCGCAGAAATCGATCCTGCTCTGGGCGCTCGGGAAATTGTGAGCTTAAGGACGTGAGCGAGACCATCGAAACCTGGTTCGACCAGCCGTTGCTGTTCACCATTGCCGAACGCCATGTGCGCGGGCGGCTGGTGCGGCTCGGGCCCACGTTGCGGACGATCATCGGCGCGCATAATTATCCGCCGGTCGCCGAAAAGCTCCTCGCCGAGGCGCTGGTGCTCACCGTGCTGCTCGGCTCGACGCTGAAGGACGAGAATGGCCAGCTGACGCTGCAGGCGCAGACCGGCGGCGGGCCGGTCGAGCTGCTCGTCTGCGATTATCGCGGCGGCGAGCTGCGCGGCTATCTCAAATTCGATGCCGAGCGGTTGGCCGAGGCCGGGTCCGATCCGACGCTGTTCGCGCTGTTCGGCGAAGGCTTCCTCGCCATCACTTTCGATCAGGCGACGACCGGCGAACGCTATCAGGGCATCGTCCCGCTCGAAGGCGCCTCGATCGGCGAGGCCGCCGAGCATTATTTCGAGCAGTCGGAGCAGATTTCGAGCCTGATCAAGCTCGCCGCGCGCCACGATCCCGAAGCGGGCTGCCTCGCCGGTGGATTGCTGCTTCAGCATCTTCCCGAGGGCGAGGTCGGCCGCGACCGGTTGCACGTTCGCCACGACAATCCCGAATGGGAGCATGCCAAGACGATCGCGGCGACGCTCAAGGACGAGGAGCTCACCGATCCCGCGACCTCGCTGGAGACGCTGGCGTGGCGGCTGTTCCACGAGGATGAAGTGCGCATCGAGCCGGGCGTCATCGTGTCGCGCGGATGCCGGTGCAGCACCGGCTATTTTGCCGGCGTTCTCGCGCAATTTCCCGAGGCCGAGCGCGCCGAAATGGCCGACGACGACGGTCGTATCGTCGTCGACTGCGCCTTTTGCTCGCGCTTCTTCCCGATCCCGCTCGACGAGATCGCGACCCATGATCGCGCCGAATAGCCCGGCATGCTTCCGCCGAATCCGGCGATGAAACGAGCAAATTCAGCGCCAAGCGGTTGAAAAGCCTCGGGCGCGTTGTTACCTACGGATAACGGGGTCGCATCCAGCCCGCGCGGGCGGCCAAGTGGACAGGTGTAAATGGCGATCTTCTCTCCCTTCGCACGATATGGTTTGATGGCGCTCGGCCTCGCTGGCGCGGCAACCGCGGTGCCGGCGCAGGCGCCGTCGCTGGCGATGCTCGACCGGCTCGAAAAGGGCAGCTGGCAGCTGCGCGAACGCGGCAAGGACTCGGTCGTCCGCACGGTCTGCGTCGGCGACGCGCGGCGGATGATCCAGGTCTATCACCCGGGCGCGACCTGTTCGCGCTATGTCATCGAGGATGCGCCGAATTCGGTGACCGTCCACTACACCTGCCCGGGCGCGGGCCACGGCCGCACGACGATCCGCAGCGAGACGAACCGGCTGGTCCAGATCGACACGCAGGGCATTGCCGAGGGCAGGCCCTTTTCGCAGGCGATCGAGGCGCGGCGCACAGGCGGCTGCTGATCTTTGCGCGCCGCGCTAAGGCAATGTTAACCATCCAGAATTAAACGGAAAGAAGACATGCTTCTTCGTATGTCTTCTCCCTAACGGCTATCATGCCGAACTGGGCCGTGCGGCAACCGCCTCGCGGCCCGTTTCTTTGATGCGGCGGGCCCTTGCACCCCCGGCGGCACGAGCCTATCTGGCGCCGATGCAGCAAGTTTCCGGAAAAAGCGTGATCGTCCTTCTGTCGGGCGGGCTCGACTCGATGGTCTGCGCGGGCCTCGCGCGCGAAGCGGGCGCGCGCATCGTCGCGCTGACGATCGACTACAACCAGCGCCACCGCGTCGAACTCGAATCCGCCGCGCGCATCGCCGAATATGTCGGCGCGGCCGAACATATCGTCCTGCCGCTCGACCTCCGCCGTTTCGGCGGCTCGGCGCTGACTGCCGACATCGACGTGCCCAAGGACGGCGTGCCCAAGTTGGAGGGGGGCGACGATGTGCCGATCACCTATGTCCCCGCGCGCAACCTCATTTTCCTGTCGCTGACGCTCGGGCTTGCCGAGGCGCGGGAGGCGCAGGACATCGTCATCGGCGTCAATGCGCTCGACTATTCGGGCTATCCCGACTGCCGCCCCGAATTCATCCAGGGCTTCGAAAAGCTCGCGGCGCTGGCGACGCGCGACGGCGACAAGGGCATCGAATTCCGCATCCACGCGCCGCTTCAGCATATGACCAAGGCCGATATCGCCGCCGAAGCGGCGCGGCTCGGCATGGACGCGGGGATGAGCTGGTCGTGCTACGATCCAACGCCCGAAGGGCTGCATTGCGGATCGTGCGACAGCTGCCGCCTCCGGTCGAAGGGCTTCGCCGACGCCGGGCTCGCTGACCCGACGCGTTACGCCTGAGGCCATGACCTACGCCGTCAAAGAAATTTTCCTCACCCTGCAGGGCGAGGGCGCGCAGGCGGGCCGCCGCGCGGTGTTCTGCCGCTTTGCCGGGTGTAATTTGTGGACGGGCCGCGAACAGGACCGCGCCAAGGCGGTCTGCCAATTCTGCGACACCGATTTCGTCGGCACCGACGGGACCCTGGGCGGCAAATATAAGACCGCCGCCGCGCTCGCCGATGTCATCGCCGAAAGCTGGGGCGAGGGCAGCGAAGACCGCTATGTCGTGCTGACCGGCGGCGAGCCGATGCTGCAGGTCGACGACGCGTTTATCGACGCGCTGCACGACCGCGGCTTCACCATCGCGATCGAAAGCAACGGCACGCTGCCGATCCCGCGCAGCATCGACTGGATTTGCGTCAGCCCGAAAGCGGGGAGCGAACTGGTTCAGACGAGCGGCGACGAACTCAAGCTGGTTTGGCCGCAGCCGGGCAGCGATGTCGTGCGGCTCGCGGCGCTCGACTTCAAACATCTGCTCGTCCAGCCGCTCGACGATCCGAACGCGAGCGCCAATGTGCAGGCGTGCATCGATCTGGTGATGGACGACCCGCGCTGGCGCCTGTCGCTCCAGACGCACAAGCATCTGGGGTTGCGTTAGACCCTATTCGCCCTTCTTGGCGGCGCTATCGTCGGTGATCGCCTTTTTCGCGACCGGCATGTCGACCGCTTCGGGGTCGTCGCCGGCATCGCTTTCGGCGGCGGCTTCGTCGCCCTCGCTGGCCTCTTCGGCCTTGGGCGCGTCCTTCTTCGTTCCGTCGTCGGGAATGCTGTTGTCGACCGCGGTGCCGTCGCCCGCCACATTATCGAGGATGATCATCGAATCGCTCACCGATCCGGGCTGAACCTCGACCGCGTCGAGCGTGGTCGTCGATTTGCCCTTGCTGTCGCCGCCGCCGCAGGCGGCGAGGGCGAGCAGGGGGAGCGAGGCGAGAATGATGCGGGTCATGGCAGGGTTCCTAGTCTGTCGGCCCGAGCTTGTCGAGAAAGGCGGGCAGCGTCCGGGCCAGCGCCGCATCGACGTCGGCGAAGGTCGCGGCCTTGCCGAGCGCGGCCAGGCTCGTCACCGGGAATTCGGCGATGCCGCAGGGGACGATCCCGCCGAAATGCGAAAGGTCGGGCGCAACGTTGAGCGAAAAGCCGTGCATCGTCACCCAGCGTTTGACGCGCACCCCGATCGCGCCGATCTTCGCCTCGCGCCCGTCGGCATCGTCGGTCCAGATGCCGATCCGTCCCTCCGCCCGCCGCGCCGCGACGCCGAGCAGCGCGAGCGCGTCGATCACCCAGCCTTCGAGCGCCGCGACGTAGGCGCGCACGTCGCGCCCGCGGCGCGTCAGGTCGAGCTGGATATAGCCGACGCGTTGGCCGGGCCCGTGATAGGTGTAACGCCCGCCGCGCCCGGCATCGTAAACCGGGAATTGCGGGTTGAGCAGCTCGGCGGGATCGGCGCTCGTCCCGGCGGTATAGAGCGGCGGATGCTCGATCAGCCAGATGCGTTCGCCCGCGTTCCCGCCGTGGATCGCCGCGGCGCGCGCCTCCATGTCGGCGAGCGCCGCGTCATAGTCGGTGAGGCCGGGGCTTATCGTCCATTCGGGCGGGGGAAGGGCGGTCATGACGCGGGCTATCTGGCCCGCCGCGCCGTTCGGCGCAAGACCCCGCGGCGCGCAGGGCCGACAGGGCTGGACAGACGCGCCGAAGATCGTCACGTTCGCCGCAACGGGGAACCAGAAAATGACGGGGTATCAATGGTAAAATTCGACATGGGCGCGGCGTGGGACGACACGTTGCAGCTTTTGAAATCGCATACGGCGCTCGTCGGGACGATCGCCGGCGTATTTCTCTTCCTCCCCGCGCTCGCTTTCGCCTGGTTCGGGCCGGTGCCGATCGAGCCGCCGGCGGGCGCCGATTTCGATCAGGTGATGGCGACGTTCCGCGAAAGTTTTCGTCAGATGGTCCCGGGTCAGCTCGTCGTCGCTCTCGCGACGATGATCGGTTCGGTTGCGATCCTGCGCCTGTGGCTTTCGCGGACCGGCGTCAGCGTCGGCGAGGCGCTGACCTTTGGCCTGATGCTCTTTCCCACGATGCTTGTGGCCCAGATTCTCTCGGGCATCGGTATCGGCATCGGTTTCATCCTGCTGATCATTCCCGGCCTCTATCTGATCGGGCGGCTTGCGCTCGTCGCGCCGGCGATCGCCGACCGCGCGATCTATAATCCGATCGAGGCGATCCGCACGAGCTGGGACCTCACCCGGAACAACGGCTGGGCGGTCTTCTTCTTCCTGTTCCTCGTCAACCTCGTGATCGTGATCGCGGCGCTGATCATCGGCGGCATCGTCGCGGTGATCTTCGGCAGCGAGCCGGGCATCGGCCGCATGCTGGGAGGCTTCGTCGAGGCCGCGTTCGGCGCGATCGGCAGCTTGGTGTCGGTTGCGATATCGGCGGCCGCCTATCGCCAGCTCGCGGTTGGCGGCGATGGCGACGTGTTTCGGTGACGGGCATGCCCGCAATAATAATATATGTGTCGCAATCCGGGCGAAGCCGATCGGCCTTCGCCCAAGCTTGAATGGAGTGAAGAACGGGCTTTGATAAGCAGGGGAAAGTGACATGACGAAAATGAGTATCGGAGCGGCCTTTTCCGAAACCTTCGCGTTTCTGAAAGCCAATTGGATGCAGATGCTGATGTGGGTGGGCGGGGCGCTCGTCGTCGTCGGGCTGCTCGGTTATTTGTTCCTCGGATCGACCTTTTCGGCGATGGCGATGGCGCCCAACGACCCGTCGCTCATCATGGGGGCTTTCGGCAAGATCGGGCTGTTCGCGCTGATCGCCGCGGTCATTTTCTATGGCGTGTCGATGCTGATCTGGCGTGGCGGCATGCACCCCGGCGAAGCGCCCAATTTCGCCTGGGCGTTCCAGGCCGGACCGGCGCTCGCCTTTGGCATGGTGGTGATCATGATCGCCGCCTATATCGTCATCTTCATCGTCATGTTCATCATGACGCTGATTTTCGGCGCGGCACTCGGCGGCATGGGGGGATTGTCCCCTGCGGCGCTCGAATCGGGCGGTGCCGGCGCGATCGGCGGCGGGGCGATCCTTTTGATGGTCATCCTCTATGTCGCGATGGTCGTCTTTCTGTTGTGGGTGCAGGGGCGGTTCATGGTTGCCGGGCCGGTGATGGCCGAGCGGCTGACGCGCAATCCGGTTACCGGGCTCGGCGAATCGTGGCGGCTGACCGGTCCGTCGCAATGGGTAATCGTGGGTTTTTACCTGCTCTTCACGATCGGAATGCTCGTCTATATCTTTATCGCAAGCATGATCTTCGGAGGCGTGCTTGGGGCGATCGTTGGCGGATCGGTCGTCGGCGCGATGCTGACGATGATCGTGATGGCGGCGCTGGTTTACCTGCCGATCATCATGGTTTCCTTCTCGATGCCGGTCGGCATCTATCGCGCCATTGCACCGCGCGCGTCGGGCGACGTCTTCGCCTGACCTGCCGTCAAGGGAAGCGAAAGGGCGCTCCGGAAACGGGGCGCCCTTTTCGCGTCAGGCCCATTTGGCGAGCGGCGGCAGGCTCATCAGGATCGCGTCGATATTGCCGCCGGTCTTGAGCCCGAACAAAGTGCCGCGATCATAGACAAGGTTGAATTCGGCGTAGCGGCCGCGCCAGATTAGCTGCGCGTCGCGCTGGGCCTCGGTAAAGGGCAGGCCCATGCGGCGGCGCACGATCTGCGGAAAGATGTCGAGGAAGGCCTCGCCGACGGCCTGCGTCAGCTGGAAATTGCGGTCATATTCGGCATCGTCGCCGCATTCGAGATGGTCGTAGAAGATACCGCCGACGCCGCGGTGGACGCCGCGATGCGGGATATAGAAATAATCCTCGGCCCATTTGGCATAGCGTTCATAGACGTCGGGTCCGAAAGGGGCGCACGCGGCGCGGAGCCGCGCATGAAAGGCGTCGGTGTCCTCCTGATAGGGAATCGGCGGGTTGAGGTCGGCGCCGCCGCCGAACCAACGCTTGGTTGTCGCGAGGAAGCGCGTGTTCATATGCACCGCGGGGACGTGGGGGTTCGCCATATGCGCGACGAGGCTGATTCCGGTGGCGAAGAAGCTCGGGTCTTCGGACGCGCCGTGGATCGACGCGGCGAAATCGGGCGCGAACTGGCCGCCGACGGTCGAGACATTGACCCCGACCTTTTCGAAGACCTGGCCCGTCATCACGCCGCGCACGCCGCCGCCGCCCTCGCCGGGCGCCAACCCCTCGGCCTCGCGGTCCCACGGCGTATAGGCAAAGCGCGCGTCGCTGCCCGCCTCGGCTTCGATCGCTTCGAACTCGGCGCAGATACGGTCGTGAAGCGATTCGAACCAGCTGCGCGCACTCTGTTGCTGCGGGTCGAGCGTGATCATGCGGGAAAGCCTTTCGTTTGCCGGAGCGCCTCGGCGAGCGCGATGCCAGCCGCGACCGCGACATTCAAGGATCGAAAGCCGGGCTGCATCGGAATCGCGACCCGCGCGGCGACGGCGTCGTGGACATGATGCGGAACGCCGGCGCTTTCGGATCCGAACAGCAGGACGTCGCCCGCCTCGAATTCGAAATCGGGAAGCGGTGTCGCACCCGCGGTCGTCAGCAGCACGACGCGTTGCCCGCCGATTTGCGCCCATTGGCGAAAGGCGTCCCACTCGGGGTGCCGCCGGACGTTGGCGCGCACGGCATAATCCATGCCCGCGCGCTTGAGCGCGGCGTCGCCGAACGGAAAACCGCAGGGTTCGATGATATGCGTCGGCGCGCCGAAACAGGCGGCGGTGCGCAGGATCGTGCCGACATTGCCGGCGATGTCGGGTTGAAACAGGGCGATTTCCATCGCGCCGTCATAAAGCCGAAGGCGCCGCGAATCGAGGGGCTTGGCCGCATCGGGGCCGCCGGGTGACGCAAGCGGAAATTGCCTGTTGGCAAGCCCGGACTGTGCGGCTATCAGGCCCGCAATTCCCGGAGGGGCCGCCGGGTTGTGCGCTTTCGTGCGCGTGCAACAGGGCTGGTCATACCTTCGAGAACTATTGTGGTTCACCCATACAAGGGCAATCGAATGGCCAGTGAAACTGAACTCAACGCCGGTATCGAAGATGGCGTACGCCGCCGGGATTTCATCAATATTGCGGCAGTGAGTTTCGCTGGTGTCGGTTCGGTCGCCGTGGTGCTGCCGCTGCTCAACCAGATGAACCCGTCGGCCGACGTGCTCGCGCTGTCGTCGACCGAGATCGACATTTCGGCGATCCAGCCGGGGCAGGCGATCAAGACCAGCTGGCGCAAGCAGCCGGTGTTCGTGCGCAATCTCGTCCCCGCGGAAATCGCCGAGGCGAAGAAGGTGCCGCTCGGCGACCTGCGCGATCCCGAAACGATCGACCAGCGCACCAAGCCCGGCAAGGAAAACTGGCTGATCACGCTCGGCGTCTGCACCCATCTGGGCTGCGTGCCGCTCGGCGCCGCCGAGGGCGAGAATCGCGGCGACTTCGGCGGCTATTTCTGCCCGTGCCACGGTTCGCACTACGACACCGCGGCGCGCATCCGTAAGGGGCCGGCGCCCAAGAATCTGGTCGTGCCGCCCTATGAATTCACCAGCGACACCGTCGTGACGATCGGCTGAGGAGCGAGATAAGATGAGCTTTCCCTGGGCCAAGAACTATGAGCCTCAGCAGCCGCTGATGAAGTGGCTGGACGAGAAGCTGCCGCTGCCGCGCCTCGTCTATAACGCGATCGGCGCGGGCTATCCGGTGCCGCGCAACCTCAACTATTTCTGGAACTTCGGCGTTCTCGCCGGCGCCGCGCTGATGATCCAGATCATCAGCGGCATCGTGCTCGCCATGCACTATTCGGCGAATGTCGGCGTCGCGTTCAATTCGGTCGAGCATATCATGCGCGACGTGAACGCCGGCTGGTTCATCCGCTACGCGCACATGAACGGCGCGAGCATGTTCTTCATCGTCGTCTATCTCCATATCTTCCGCGGCCTTTATTACGGTTCGTACAAGGCGCCGCGCGAAATGGTGTGGCTGCTCGGCGTCGTGATCTTCCTCCTCATGATGGCGACCGCCTTCATGGGTTACGTCCTTCCCTGGGGCCAGATGAGCTTCTGGGGCGCGCAGGTGATCACGGGCTTCTTCTCGGCGATCCCGCTCGTCGGCGAGCCGGTGCGCGAATGGCTGCTCGGCGGCTTCGTTCCCGACAACGCCACGCTCAACCGCTTCTTCTCGCTGCACTATCTGCTGCCGTTCGTGATCCTGGGTGTCATCATCCTGCACATCTGGGCGCTGCACATCCCGGGTTCGTCGAACCCCACCGGCATCGAGGTGAAGGGCGAACAGGACACCGTCCCGTTCCACCCCTATTACACCGCGAAGGACGGCGTCGGCGTCGGCGTTTTCCTGCTGCTCTTCGTCGCGCTGACCTTCTTCAGCCCGAACACGCTGGGTCACGCCGACAATTATATCCCGGCGAACTCGCTTTCGACCCCGGCGCATATCGTTCCCGAATGGTATTTCCTGCCCTTCTACGCGATCTTGAAGGCCTTCACCTTCAACTTCCTGTGGATCGACGCGAAGCTGTGGGGCGTCATTGCGATGTTCGCATCGATCGCACTGCTGTTCTTCCTGCCCTGGCTCGACAGCTCGCCGGTCAAATCGTCGAACTATCGTCCGCTGTACCGCATCTTCTTCTGGATCCTCGTCGCCGACGTGTTCCTGCTCGGCTGGTGCGGCATGCAGCCCGCGGAACAGCCGTGGGTGATCCTCAGCCAGCTGGGTGCGATCTATTATTTCGCCCACTTCCTGGTGATCCTGCCGATCGTGTCGCGGATCGAACGCCCGCTGCCGATGCCGAATTCGATCACCGAAGCGGTCCTTGCCAAACACGCCACCGACACGACGTCGGCTTCGGCAACGGCCTGAGCGCCGGACTTTAATAGGAGCTGATACAGCCATGGTTCGTCCGCTCGGTTTTCTCGTCGGTCTCGGTTTCATTACCGCGCTGGTGCTCGCGATCCTCACGACGCCGCTCAGCAATGAAGCCAATGTCGCGCACGAGTTTCACAAGCATCCCAAGCATCTGAAGCTGGCCAGCGATGGCATAGTGCTGCCGCACTGGGACCAGGCGCAGCTGCAGCGCGGGATGCAGGTGTACAGGGAAGTCTGCTCGGCCTGTCACAGTCTGAACCTCGTCGCGTTCCGCGACATCAAGGACCTCGGCTACACCGAAGGCCAGGTGAAGACCTTCGCCAAGGGTTTCCAGGTTCCGTCGATCAACCCCGACACGGGTGAGCCGGCGACGCGCGACGGTCTGCCGTCGGATTATTTCCCGTCGCCCTATGCGAACGAGGTCGCTGCGCGCGCCGCGAACAACAACGCGCTGCCGCCCGACCTGTCGCTGATCACCAAGGCGCGCGAAGGCGGCAAGGACTATGTCTATTCGCTGCTGACCGGCTATCAGAACCCGCCGGCGAACCTGCCTGCCGAACTGAAGCCGGGCACGGGGCTGCACTACAATCCCTATTTCGCGAACCTCAACCTCGCGATGGTGCCGCCGCTGACCAAGGGGCAGGTGACCTATGCCGACGGCACCGAGGCGTCGGTCGATCAAATGGCGAAGGACGTCACCGCCTTCCTCGTCTGGACCGCCGAGCCGAAGCTGATCAAGCGTATCCAGGTCGGCTATGCCGTCTTCTTCTTCCTGCTCATCTTCACGGTGCTGACCTATTTCTCGTACCGGAACATCTGGGCCGACAAGAAGCATTGAGGGAAAAGGGAAGGGCGATTGTGACGACATGATCGCCCTGCCACCCCAGCCGGACCTCGACCTCGCGTCGCTGGTCCGCACCATCCCCGACTTTCCAAAGCCGGGCATCCAGTTTCGCGACATCACGACGCTGATCGGCGACGCCGCCGGTTTCAGCGAGAGCGTGCGCCGGCTGAGCGCACGCGCGGCGGCCTATCGCCCCGACTTCATCGTGGCGGTCGAAGCGCGCGGTTTCCTGTTCGGGGCCGCGATGGCGACCGCGATGGGCCTCGGCGTCGTCCCCGTGCGCAAGGCAGGCAAGCTGCCCGGTGTGACGATCGGCGTCGATTACGAACTCGAATATGGCGTCGACCGCCTCGAACTGCACGAAGGCGCGGTGCTGCCGGGACACCGTGTCGTCCTTGTCGACGACCTGCTCGCCACCGGCGGCACGATCCTCGCGACGGCGGCGCTGATGCGGAGCGTCGGTGCCGAAGTCGCGGCGGCGCTGTTTGTCATCGACCTGCCCGACCTCGGCGGATCGCAGCGGCTCGCGGCGGCAGACCTCGCGTGCGAAACGCTGATCGCCTTCGACGGCGACTGACCGCGGCGAAGGGCGCGACGCGCCGCCTTTCGGACGATTATGCGAACGGGAGGAGTCAGGCCGCTATGTCGGCCATCGCGGCGTCGGCTTCGATACAGAAGAGCGCGCGCGCCTTACCGTCCGTTTTTGCGCGATAGAGCGCTGCATCGGCACACGCCAAAAGGCGTTCCAGCTCGACTCCCAGCTTGGGCGCGGTGGCGATGCCGACGCTGACCGACACCGACATCGATATGTCGTCGACGATATAGGGTTTGCTGATCTCGCGGATGATCCGGCGCGCGAGCAGTTCGGCTTCGGAGTCATCGCGCAGGCCAATCTGAAGCACGACGAATTCGTCTCCGCCCAGCCGCGATACGACATCGTCGGCGCGAACCATCCCTTCAAGGCGCCGCGCGACCTGTTCGAGCAATATGTCGCCCGCCGGATGGCCGTAGCGATCGTTGATCGCCTTGAAGCCGTCGAGGTCGAGAAAATGCAGCGCGACCATGTTTTTGGCGCGGATCGCCGTCTCGGTGTGAAGCTGGAACAGTTCGCGGAGCAACAGACGATTCGAGAGTCCGGTCAAGGCGTCGGTCCTTGCGAGCTTCGCCATGTCGTGCCGGGCCGTATGGTGCTCCACCGCGGATCGGTAGAGGTGGGCGACGGTCTGGAGGCTGAGCGCCGTGATCATCGCGACGATCAGCGCCTCGACCAGAAACAGTTCGGCGTGCAGCGGCATGGCATGGCGCTCGAGTGCATGGAGCGCCAGCGCGGCGACGGTCGGCAGCGTCGCGAGCAGCAGGCTGGTCACGCACACGTTCGGACGGATCGAAGTGCGGGAGACGATGCCCGCACCAAAGCTGAAAACCAGGCTCACCGTGATGAGATGGAGCAGCGGATAATGAGCGGCGATCGCAACGACGTTTAGCAGCGCCAATAGGATCGCGAAAACATAGTTTCCGATCGCGTAACGCCGTTCCCAGCGTCTGAGGTCGTCGAAACTGCCGATCGGGCCCGCGCGAGAATAGGCCCGAATGGTTGCGAGGCGCAGAAAGGTGGTGAGAGCGCCCATTGCGGCCAGAAAGAGCAGGAAGGGGCTTTCGAGTTCGCGGCCGACGAGCACGCATATCCCGACAAAAACGATACCCATCCCGAATATGGGAAGCCACATGCTGTAAAGCATCGCCACGAAATCGCGATACACCGGTAACGGCAGGACCGCCGGGCTGGGAAAAATCCGAAAGCGAAAGCGGCGCGGCTCGATCGGTGTGGAAGAATCCGACCGTCTCATGCCGCCCAATGTGCGCCGATCATATTAACGTCCGGTAACGATAGCCGATGCCGCGCCGGGCCGATCCGCCGCGCAAAGAAAAAGCCCGCGCCGAAGCGCGGGCTATCGCCCCCGTGGCAAACGGGTTGTTATCAGAATGGCAGCCAATTCTGTTTCTTGCGGAATTTCATATAGCCGACATTCGCGCCGAGCCGCGCGCCGACGCCGACACGGATCGGGATGAGCACGACGTCGTCGCGGCGCAGATAGCTCGCGTTGAAGCCGCCGACCAGATAGGCGGCGCCTTCGCCCGCCGGATACCGCCGGTACAGATCCTCGCTGTCGAAGAGGTTATAGACGAGGATGAAGGTATTGCCCGCATTGGCGCCCGCGTCGAAACCGATCGACGGGCCCGTCCAGTAGGCGGGAAGCTCGCCCTCGACCTTGTGGTGGAGCGTCCCCGATCCATAGCGCAGCCCGACCACCAGCGCGCCGCCGGCTTCGCGCCCTACGATATAGGCGTTGGGCTCGCCCTGTTCCTTGAGGACGTCCTCGATCAATCCCGCAAGCCCCTGCGCGCCCTTGCCGAAGATGCCTTCGGCGGCGCCGATCAGATCGTCCTTCTTGTAGGTCGAGCTGGCGTCGGCGGAAACGTCGGTGGCCGTCATGTCGGCGGGAGCGGCGCCGGTTGTCGTGCTGCCGTCGACGGGCACTTCGCTCGTCTGCTGGTCGCCGGTCGCGAGGTCGCCGTCGTAAGCGGGGTCGGTCGTCGTCGTGCTCGTCACCGGCGGCGGCGCCGGGTTGTCGAGATCGGAATCGATCTGCGTGTTGCTGGGGTCGATCTCGCGCATCTGCGCCGCCGCGGGCAGCGGCGTCAGCGCGAGGCCGAGCGATGCCATGGCCGCAAAGGCAAGGCTGGTGAACGTCTTCCGCATACTGAACCCCCAAAAATCGAACCGCGCCGCTGCGGCGAAACCTGCGTTAATCATGACTCGCTTTGGCGCCCGGGCAATGAACGGGCGATGACCCGAGTCGAATTTACGCCGGATCGAATCATTCGCGCGACGAAATGGCTGCGGCGACGTGAAAAAAGCACAATCTTTGGCGTTGCGGGGCGCGAGGCGCATGGCTATAGCGACCCGCCTAGGCCAACTGCCGTTAGCGCGGCAGACCATGCGGAGACGTGGGTGAGTGGCTGAAACCAACGGTTTGCTAAACCGTCGTACTGGTAAATCCGGTACCGAGGGTTCGAATCCCTCCGTCTCCGCCACCACATTCCCCGATCGAAACGAGCTAGAGCAAATCCGCCTAGCGCCGCCGCTCAAGCCACCATGTCTGCCGCCAGCCATAGGGGCTCGCGACCGGCTCTCCGGCGGCATTGGTCGCGGGCTTGAACCGGAACCGCTCCTCGATCAGCTCGCACGTCGTTTCGTCGAGCGATGCGTCGCCGCTCGACCGCGTGACCCGGCACCCGCTGACCCGGCCGCTCGCCTCGATGGTGAAGCGCACCTCGACCTCGCCGCCGGCTTTCGCCCGGCTCGCTTCGCGCGGATAATCGCGGTCGCGGATCGTTCCGCTCCGCCACGCGGCTTTGGTGCCGCCGCCGGTGCCGCTCCCCGCGCCGCCGGCACCCGTTCCGTCGCCGTGCCCGCCCGCGCCCGACCCGGGGCCGGGATCGGGCGTGGCGCCTGCGGAGGGGGCGTTTCCGGCGCCCGGGCGCGGCGCTGTGGCTACCGGCGTCGCGATGGGGGGAAGCTTGGGTGAGGGCGCCGCGATCGCGGCGGCCTTGGCCTGTTTGTTGGCCGCCGAGGCCTTGCCGCTCGCTTTCTCGCTCGCGACCTTTGTCGGCACGGCCTGTTCGCGCGGCGGGGGAGCGGGAATCGCGATCGCCGTGATGGCTTCGCTGGCCCGGCGAACGACCGCGAGGTCGAGGCCGCTGGCAAGGCCGAGGCCGACCGCGGCGACGGCAACCAGCGCGCCGCCGCCCGACAAGGCCTTCTGCCGTCCCGAAATCTGCCCCGTATAGGCCATTGCGCGGTCTCTCATCGCGCGCCGGAGCGCACAACCGGCGTTCGGCTTAGAGGAATTCGTCTAGCGTGGACATGAACCGATCGAACTGGTCGTGGTGCAGCCAGTGGCCGGCATTTTCGAACTCGATCACCTTTGCGGTGTTGAAATGTTGGAGTCGCCCGTCCTTCTCGGGATTCGAGGCCCAACTGTTCGCGCCATAGAGGAGCAGGGTGGGGCAGGCGATCGCGCCCCATAGCGACACGATATCCTCCTGCGGCATGTCGAAGGCGGGCCAGACGTTCAGATAATTATCGAACTTCCAGCTCCACGTTCCGTCCTCGTTGCGGCTGATACCGTGGATCGTCAGGTGGCGCGCCTGCGCTTCGGTCAGATAGGCGTTCTCGCCCATCATGCGCGCGAGCGCGTCTTCGAGCGTGGCATAGCGGCGCGGCGTGCGCCCCGCCGCCTGGCGCTTGTCGTCGATCCATTTGCGGAAGCGTTCGGCGTAACCGGTCTGCGCGCGCTCGGCGATGACCTTGGGCGAGGGGCCGAGCCCCTCGATCGCGACGAGCTTACGGACATTTTCGGGATAGAGCCCCGTATAGCGCAGCGCGATATTGCCGCCCATCGAATGCGCGACGATCGACAGCGGGCCGAGGTCGAGTTGATGGATCAACTGCGCCAGGTCATAGACAAAAGTGTCCATGGCGTAATTGCCGTCGGGCGCCCATGCGCTGTCGCCATGACCGCGCAGATCGGGAGCGATGATATGATAGCGATCGCGCAGCTTTTCGGCGACCCAGTCCCAGTTGCGGCAATGGTCGCGGCCGCCGTGGACGAGGAGGAGCGGCGGTGCGCCGCGATTGCCCCAGTCGACATAATGAAGCTTCAGCCGCTGCGAGATGAAGCTGTTCGAAGTGGGGCCGGCACTTGCCATCGGGTCATCCTTGCTGTCTGTTCCAGTTTCAAAAGGCGACTGGTTTCGATCCGTCAACCCCGCATCGTCCGGGTCGTCGCCAACCGTGGAGAAGAGGATGAGTGCGATGTCGACATTTCGGGATAATCTGCTGGCGGGAAAGACCGCCTTTGTCGCAGGCGGCACAAGCGGCATCAACCTCGGCATCGCGAAACGCTTTGCCGAACTCGGCGCGAAGGTCGCCGTCGCCGGTCGCGATCCCGATAAGGCGGCACGCGCCGCAGCGGATATCGGCAAGGGCGCGCTCGGCCTGTCGGGCGACGTGCGCGATTTTTCCGCGATCCGCGGCGTGATGGAACAGGTCGCGGGCGAACTGGGGCCGATGGATATCGTCATTTCGGGTGCGGCGGGCAATTTCCTCGCGCCCGTGCTCGGCATGTCGGCCAACGCCTTTCGCACCGTCGTCGATATCGACCTCAACGGCACCTTCAACGTGTTTCGCGGCTGCCACGACCTGCTCAATCGCCCGGGCGCGTCGCTGATCGCGATCACGGCGGGGCAGGCGGTCAATGCTTCGGCGTTGCAGGCGCACGCCTGCGCGGCGAAGGCGGGAATCAACCAGCTGATTCGCGTCCTCGCGCTCGAATGGGGTCCCGAGGTGCGCGTGAACGGCATCTCGCCGGGACCGATCGCCGATACCGAGGGGATGAAGCGCCTCGCGCCCGATGCCGAAGCGCGGCAGGCGCATTATGACCGGATCGCAATGAAGCGTTGGGGCAGGATCGAGGAGGTCGCCGAATCGGCGGTGTTCCTCTGCTCGCCGGCCGCGGGTTATATCACCGGCACGATTCTCGACTGCGACGGCGGCAGCCAGATCGGCGACGCGTCGCGCGGCGACCTTGCGAAGGGGATGGCGTGAGCCGGGGCAGATAGCAAAAACGCCACCAACCCGATGGGGCGGCGGCGTTTTTAATGGTGGGCGTGGCAAGGATTGAACTTGCGACCCCTGCGATGTCAACACAGTGCTCTACCACTGAGCTACACGCCCATCCCTTGGGGTGACGCGGCCCCTAAAGGCCTCTGCGCGGCTTGGCAAGCCCTTCGCGTGCAGTCGCGTCTTTATTGTTGGTTCGACCGGTCCGCGCGGCCGAACAGATTGTCGACCTCGCGCACCAGATCCTTGAGGTGGAAGGGTTTCGATAGCAGCTTGGCCTGCGGCACATTTTCCTCGGCGCGCAGCGACACCGCGGCGAATCCGGTGATGAACATCACCTGCGTCTGCGGCGCCGCCTTCGCGGTGTGCTGCGCAAGTTCGATCCCGTCCATTTCCGGCATGACGATATCGGAGAGGAGCAGGTCGAAGGTACCCGAATCGATATAGGGCACGGCGGCGGTGCCGCGGTCGACCGCGGTGACGTGATAGCCGGCGGTCGTCAGCGCTCGCGCTAGATACTCGCGCATCACATCATCATCTTCGGCGAGCAAAATGCGAATCATGCTGAAATCTGTTCCCTGGTCTTTCGGCGCCGCCCATTCGGTCGGAATGCGCCTTCAAAATCCCGTCCGGCATAGCGCCAGAGATTTAACAAATTGACGCGGACACTGGATTTATCCGGCTTTTTTTGCCACCCATCGTTTATGCCGCTTCGCACCATTCCGCCCACCGCCATCGCTGTCAACCGGCCTGAGGTGAGCAGCCCGGTCGTGGTGTCGGTGCCGCACGCCGGGCGCATCTATCCGCCCGATATCCTCGCCGCCGCCCGCGTTGGCCGGCCCGAGCTCGAACGGCTCGAGGATAGCTGGTGCGACCTGATCGCCGCGGGCGCCGCCGATGCGGGCGCCACCGTGGTGCAGGCTTTGTGGGCACGCGCGGTCGCGGACCTCAATCGCGGCGAAGGGCAGATGGCGCCGGGCGAGGTCGCGATGCCGCTTCGGATGCAATTTTCGGCGCCGGGACGAAAGGAACGCGCGGGGCTCGGCGTGATTCCGACGCGGCTCGCCGACTGCGGGCCGCTGTGGAGGCAGCCGATCGATCATGCGGCGCTGCACTGGCGGCTCGAATCGTTCCACAGGCCCTACCATGTCGCGCTGGCCGGCGCGCTGGAGGAGGCGCGGCGCCGGTTCGGACATGCGATCCTGATCGACCTGCATTCGATGCCCCCGATTCCCGCCGGCCAGATGGGGCATGGCGCGCGAATCGTCGTCGGCGACCATTTCGGGGCGACGGCGGGCGCATGGCTGGTCGATCGGGTCATGACATCGGCGGAGCGTCTGGGCGCGCCGCTGTCGCGGAACCAGCCCTATGCGGGGGGGCATATCGTTCGCACACATGGGAAGCCCGGGCATGCGATCCATGCCGTGCAGATCGAGATCGACCGCAGCCTGTATCTTGGCCCCGGCCGCACGCCGGATTCAGGCCGGGTTGCGCGTCTTGCGAACTGGTTTTCGGACCTTGTTGCCGAGATCGGTCAAGCCACCCCCGACTCGGAAATTTATCCCGAGGCAGCCGAATAAAAAACCACCTCGTACCGAAGTACGAGGTGGCCAGGGTCCAGGGAGGACGCGTCCGCGCCAAAGCTGACGGGACACTGGCCGCGATGGAAAGGGGGAAAACCATGGCGGCGTAGTTTGAATTTAGGGATTTGTTCGCCGACTTACAAGAAGAGACGGTGCAGAATCTGCAATATGCAGGAAATTGGTCGGGGAGAGAGGATTCGAACCTCCGGCCCCTGCCTCCCGAAGACAGTGCTCTACCAGGCTGAGCTACTCCCCGACCGATCTGCGCGACGACCGGGGTCGCCGCGAAGGCAGGGCGGTCCTCTAGACGCGCAATCTGCGAACTTCAAGCGCCAATCGGCACATTCAATGCAATTGCTGTAGCTACAGCATTTCGGCAGTTCGAAAGCTGAAATGACCGCCCGCAACGAAAATCAGATGATCGGCCAGATCGATGTCCATGGTCCGCAGGAAAAGCGCGGCAGCGTGCGTCGCGCGGATGTCGGCGTCGCTCGGCCAGGGCGTGTCGGAGGGGTGGTTGTGCGCCATGACGACCGTCGCGATGCCGCCGTCGACGAGCGTGCGCCACGCGCTCGGCGGGATAACGCAGCGGCCCGATCTATCGCCATCGACGCGTTCGAGCCGCACGAGGCGTTCGAAGGCGTCGAATGCGGCGAGGAACAGGGTTTCGCGCTCGTCGTTGAACATCGGGCGCAGCAAAAGGCGCGCGAAATCATCCTCAAGCTGGCACGGCACGAAGCCGGCCAGCGCCGACGGATCCGGCGCTTTGCCGAGGGGTTCGAACAGGGTCATCGCTGTCCCCATGCGCTCACGCAGCGCGATTCCCAACGCCCGACTGCCCCGCATCGGAGGCTTTGTGACGCAAGCCATGTTGCTTCCCATGTTGTTCCCTTGTCCCCTCGCGGCGCGAAGCCTAGCACCAAGGGACAAAGCCGGGAGCCGAGTCTTGCCTGATTCCATCCATTATGAATTGCAATATCTGGACCTGATGCGGCGCATCTGGGTCGAAGGCGACGAGCGGGTCGACCGCACCGGCGTGGGGACGCGCTCGCTGTTCGGCGAGACGATGCGATTCTCGCTGAAAGACGACGCAATCCCTTTGCTCACGACCAAGCGCGTCTATTGGAAGACCGGCCTGCGCGAACTGCTGTGGTTCCTGACCGGCGACACCAATATCCGGTCGCTCGTTTCGCAGGGCGTGAAGATCTGGACCGACTGGCCGCTCGACAAATATCGCCGCGAAACGCGCGAAACGATCAGCGCCGAGGATTTCGAGGCGCGGATCATCGCCGACGCGGATTTCGCCGCCGCTTGGGGCGATCTCGGGCCGGTTTACGGGCATCAATGGGTCAACTGGCCCCGCTATGAGCCGGCGGGCGAGGGGCTTTTTCGCCGCGCGAGTCAAGGGCACAACCAGATCGCGGCGCTGATTGACTCGCTGAAGAATAACCCCGGGTCGCGGCGGCACATCTTTACCGGCTGGAACGTCGCCGACCTCGATCGCATGGCGCTGCCGCCATGTCATATGACCTATCAGTTTCACGTCCGCAGCGATGGCGGCCTGTCGTGCCTGCTCTTTCAGCGCTCGTGCGACCTCGGGCTGGGTTTTGCCTTCAATGTCTTCGAGGCGGCGCTGCTGACGCGGATGGTTGCCGAACAGGCGGGGCTGCATGCCCATGAACTCGTCTGGACCGGCGGCGACGTGCATCTCTATCTCAATCACGCCGATCTGGTCGAACAGCAATTGTCGCGTGTTCCCGCGGGCGCGCCCAAGCTGCGCATCGTTCGCCGGCCTTCGAGCATTTTTGATTATCGTTTCGAGGATTTCGCGGTCGAGGATTATGCACCGCAAGCGCATATTTCCGCGCCCGTGGCGGTCTGATGGCCGGCGTTGCATTCCTATGGCGTCCGTAATAATCTGTCGCCAGATTGAAATATAACTAGGCGCGCGATTCGCGCCCGAAGGGAAGAAGATATGCCTGAGACGCCTCAGCGTCCGGCGAGCAATTTGCCGCCGCTGTCGCTTCATATCCCGGAACCGCGCTATCGTCCCGGCGACACGCCGGACTTCGGCGATATCGAGGTTCCCGCGGTCGAAGCGACCCCGCGCCCCGGCGAAGCGACCAAGCCCGATGCGATGCGCGAGCTTTGCTACGGCCTCGTGCGCGTACTCGATTTCGACGGGCAGGCGAAGGGGCAGTGGGATCCCAGGCTGTCGCCCGAGCGGCTCCGTTCGATGCTGCGAAACATGATGCTGACGCGGGCGTTCGACGATCGGATGTTCCGCGCCCAGCGGCAGGGCAAGACCAGCTTCTATATGAAGTGCACCGGCGAGGAAGCGACCTCGGTCGCGTCGACGATGGCGATCGACCGGACCGACATGGTATTCCCGAGCTATCGCCAGCAGGGCATCCTGATCACGCGCGACTATCCGCTGATCCAGATGATGAACCAGATCTATTCGAACCGCGGCGATCATCTGCTCGGCCGCCAGCTCCCGATCATGTATTCGGCGCCCGAGCATGGCTTCTTCAGCGTCTCGGGCAACCTTGCGACGCAATATCCGCAGGCGGTGGGCTGGGCGATGGCATCGGCATCGAAGGGCGACAGCCGTATCGCGACCGTATGGTGCGGCGAGGGCTCGTCGGCCGAAGGCGACTTCCACTCGGCGCTGACCTTCGCGACCGTCTACAACGCGCCAGTTATTTTCAACGTCGTGAACAACCAATGGGCGATTTCGAGCTTTTCGGGCTTTGCCGGCGGCGAGCGCACGACCTTTGCGGCGCGTGCGGTCGGATATGGCATCGCCGGGCTTCGCGTCGACGGCAACGATCCGCTCGCGGTTTACGCCGCGACGCAGTGGGCGGCGGACCGGGCGCGGACGAATAACGGCCCGACACTAATCGAGCATTTCACCTATCGCAGCGAAGGCCACAGCACCTCGGACGACCCCAGCGCCTATCGCGCCGCTGACGAAGCCACCGCCTGGCCGCTCGGCGACCCGATCGCGCGGCTGCGCCAGCATCTCGAGGTGATCGGCGAATGGGACGCCGAACGCCACGAGGCGCAGGCAAAGGAGCTCGACGAGCTGGTCAAGACGACCCAGAAGCAGTCGGAAAAGCTCGGCATTTTGGGCCACGGCATGCACCAGCCCTTCGAAACGATGTTCGAGGACGTGTTCGAAGAGATGCCCTGGCACCTCAAGGAACAATGCGCGCAGATGCTCGCCGAGCAAGAGGCCAAGTTCGGCCCCAATTGGAAGCCCGAATGATGGCCGATACCAAGACCATGAACATGATCGAGGCGATCAACAGCGCCATGGACGTCATGCTCGAACGCGACCCGAACACCGTGGTGATGGGCGAGGACGTCGGCTTTTTCGGCGGCGTGTTCCGCGCCACCGCGGGCCTCCAGAAAAAGCATGGCAAGACCCGCGTGTTCGACACGCCGATCAACGAATGCGGGATCATCGGCGTCGCGGTCGGCATGGGCGCCTATGGCCTGCGCCCGGTTCCCGAAATCCAGTTTGCCGACTATATCTATCCGGGGCTCGACCAGCTCGTCAGCGAGGCAGCGCGGCTGCGCTATCGTTCGGCGAACGATTATATCTGTCCGATGACGGTGCGCACCCCGTTCGGCGGCGGCATTTTCGGCGGGCAGACGCACAGCCAGTCGCCCGAAAGCATCATGACGCATATCTGCGGCGTGAAGACGGTGATCCCCTCGAACCCTTACGACGCCAAGGGTCTGTTGATCGCGGCGATCGAGGATAACGACCCGGTCGTCTTCCTCGAACCCAAACGTATCTATAACGGCCCGTTCAGCGGCTATTACGACCGCCCGGTCGAACCCTGGTCGAAGCATGAAGCGAGCGCGGTGCCCGGGGGTTATTACCGCATCGACCTCGGCAAGGCGGTGACGGTGCGCGAAGGCGAGGCGCTGACCATCCTCGCTTATGGCACGATGGTCCATGTGACCAAGACGATCGTCGAGGAAATGGGCATCGACGCCGAGATCATCGATCTGCGCACGCTGTTGCCGCTCGATATCGACGCGATCGAGGCCTCGGTCAAAAAGACCGGCCGCTGCCTGATCATCCACGAAGCGACGCGCACCTCGGGCTTCGGCGCCGAACTCGCCGCGCTGGTGCAGGAGCGCTGCTTCTATCATCTCGAAGCACCGGTCGAACGCGTCACCGGCTTCGATACGCCTTATCCGCATAGCCTCGAATGGGCCTATTTCCCCGGCCCGGTGCGCATCGCGACTGCGCTCACGAAAATCCTGAAGGACTGACGCCATGGCCCGCTATTCATTCCGTCTGCCCGACATCGGCGAAGGCATCGCCGAAGCCGAGATCGTCGCCTGGCACGTCAAGGTCGGCGAGCGCGTCGAGGAAGACGCGCAGCTTGCCGACATGATGACCGACAAGGCGACCGTCGAAATGGAATCGCCCGTGTCGGGCGTCGTCGTCGAACTGGCGGGCGAGGTCGGCGACCTGATCCCGATCGGCTCGACCCTCGCGGTGATCGAGACCGACGGAGATGGCGAGGGGGAGGTTGAAGCGCCGCCGGTCGAACAGGAAATCGTGGCAGAAACGCCGGGTGCCGAGGAAGTCTCGGTCGTCGAAGTGGCGGCAACCCCCGAACCCGTTCGCGCTGAGCCCGTCGAAGCGCCGCCCCTGCCTTCGGAAGAAAAGAGCGGTCCTTCGACAAGCTCAGGACGAGCGGAATCTGGTAAGTCCGTTCTGGCGTCGCCCGCCGTCCGCGCCCGCGCGAAGGACCTCGGCGTCGACCTCGGCCAGGTGCAGGCCGAAGGCGATCGCATCCGCCATGCCGATCTGGATGCCTTCCTTCGCTACAGCGGCGGGCAGGGCTATCATGCGCCGGGCGCGTCGCGCGCCCGCGCCGACGAGCCGATCAAGGTGATCGGCATGCGCCGCAAGATCGCCGAGAATATGGCGGCCTCGAAGCGCGCGATCCCCCACTTCACCTATGTCGAGGAAATGGACGTCACCGCGCTCGAGGAGATGCGCGCCGATTTGAACGCCAATCGCGGCGGTCGTCCGAAGCTGACGATGCTGCCCTTCCTGATCGTCGCGATCTGCCGCACGATCCCCGAGTTTCCGATGATCAATGCGCGCTACGACGACGAAGGCGGCGTGGTGACGCGCCACGGCGCGGTGCATCTGGGCATGGCGACGCAGACCGACGCGGGCCTGATGGTCCCGGTGATCCGCGACGCGCAGGACAAGAATGTGTGGCAGCTCGCGAGCGAGATCAGCCGCCTGGCCGAAGCCGCGCGCACCGGCAAGGCGAAGGTCGAGGAGCTCACCGGCGGCACGCTGACCGTCACGTCGCTCGGCCCGCTCGGCGGCATCGCGACGACGCCGGTGATCAACCGCCCGGAGGTCGCGATCATCGGTCCGAACAAGATCGTCGAGCGCCCGGTCTTCGATGGCGACGAGATTCGCCGCGCGAAGCTGATGAATCTGTCGATCAGCTGCGACCATCGCGTGGTCGATGGCTGGGATGCGGCGAGCTATGTGCAGGCGCTCAAGAAGCTGGTCGAAACGCCGGTGCTGTTGTTCGCGGACTAAACGTTTCTCTTTTTCGTCATGCCGGACTTGATCCGGCATCCCGCTTTGCAAGGCTGATAAGCCCCGGGTCAAGTCCGGGGTGACGAGCTTGGGTGATTGCGCCAGTTTAAAGGCCCAACCCCGCAAAGCTCGTCTGGTCGAACTTCAGCTTGAAGGTCACATAGGCGCCCGAGCGCGAGAAGCGTGCGTCTTCGAAATCGCGGTCATGGAAGCCCGCGAAATTATAGCCGAAGGTAATGTTGGCGTTCTTCATCGGCGCGAGCGTCAGCGTCGGGCCGCCGGCCCAAGCGACGGTATCGCCACCCGTGCCGATCCGTGCGGTGCCCGACGCGCCAACATCGACATGTTCGCCAAGGTTGAAACGGACGTCGGCGCCGATCAGGTTCGACCAGCCTCTGACATCGTCCTCGCCAAAGCGGTCGAAATTGTAACGCGTGCCCCAGAAGAAGCCGATTTCGGCGCGTTCGTACCACATACCATCCTCGCCGCGCTCGCCAAGCGGGACCCAGTTCACCGACAGGCTGTTGAGCAGGCGGCGGCTCGTCGCATCGCCGTCGATCGTCAGCGCGCCGCCGATCGGGCCGGGCTCGCCCGCGACGGCGTCGCGTACCTTGTCCGAGCGGAATTCGCTCTTGTTGAGCCATGAAACCCGCGAATCGGCCGGACGGTGCGCCCAGCTCATCTCGAAGTTGATGACCTCGGTCGTCGGCGTGGTGCCGCTGCCGCTCGCCTTGGCGTAGGTGAAGAGCGCGCCGAGCGCGCGGCCTTCGCCGAGCTGGCGCAGGCCGCCGAGGGTGAGCCCGTAGCGGTTGGCGATCTCGCCATCGCGATATTCGGCACGGCCGGTCAGCGTCCAGCGGTCGGCGCGATATGTCGCGCCGGTACTGATCGCGACAAAATCCTCGGTCAGCGTGCCGTTACCGCCGAGGAAGCCGCCCGACGCGACCGGGTGCTCGACGTTGAGAACGTCCTTCGCGCGGACGCCCCCAATAGTGCGATTGCCGTCGACCGACACATCGACCGACCAGCGTTCGCCGAGCTTCAGCGACTGCGACAGGCCATAAGCAGCGAAGCTGCGCGGACCATATTCGCCGACCTCCTGTTGGTTCGCGGTCGCGAGCAGGCGCGCGCCCGACCAGGGCGTCAGGTCGAAGCCGAGCCGCGCGGTGCGTGCCTTGATCGTATCGCCGTCGGCGATCTCATAGCTACCGACGAGATTGACGTCGCGGGTCACCGCAAAACGCGCGCCGAGGCGATGGCGGGTCGGGAAGTCCACGCTCGCATCTTTGCCGCCGAGCGCGAACTCGGTCTGCGCGTCGAGTTCGAGCCGTTTGGCGAAGAGCCGCTGCCTCGCTCCGAGCTGGACGATGTTCGACCGGTTACGCGCGCCATCGGTCAAGCGGTCGTCGGCGTGGGTCAGCCCGGCACGCATGACGCTGTTGCCATTGTCATATTCGGCGAGCGCGCGCGCCGCGCGGCGTCGCGCGCTGGTTTCGAGATAATCTTCCTGCCACGCGCTGCCGGTCACCGACAGGTTGCGGCTGGCTTTCACGCGCGCGTCGAAACCGAATTTGCGCGTGCCATTCTCCCCGCTGTTGAGCTGGCCGGTGCCGAAACCAGGCTCGCGCTCGCGGACATAGGCGAGAAAGTCGGCGTTGCTGCTATGATGCTCGGCTTCGATCAGCCACGCCTTCGCGGTGCCGGCGGCGGCCGTGCCGCCGTTGACCGCCTTGGCGTCGCTGACCGCGAGTTCGGCACGCACCTCGGTCTCGATTGTCGGGCGATAGCGTGCGTCGATGCCGCCGAGGTTGGTCCTGGCATTGCCATCCTCATCGTGGATGAAAGTCGCGCCGACGCGCAGCTTCTCGTCGCTCGACTGATAGCTCACCCGCCCACCGGCGTTGAGCACGCGCTGGCCGACACCGTCTACTTCATATTCGGCGACGATGAATTGCGGATCGAGGGCGGAAGAGCGGCTGAGCACGGGTTCGCGGAAACGGATTGTGCCCGACAGATAGTCGATATCGTAATCGACGTGGCGCGACAGGCTGATGCTGTCGACGATGCGTTCGCTGTGCAGCCGGTCGCGCGTTTCGATGACGATCCGCTCGCTGTTCGGCAATATGTCCTTCGCACCGAGCTGATACGGGCCCGTCAGGCCGTTGCCCTGAATCTCGTCACGGCGGAAGCGATAGGGGGTGTCGGCGACGAAGGCGGTCGCGGCGAGGTTGCGCCCGCGATACTCGGTCTTACCGCCATTGAGTGCGCGCTGGTAGCGGGCGAGTTCGGGTTCCGATATGCCGGTTTCTATGTCGCCGAACATCGCATAAAATTGCGGGCGCTCAAGGCGCAGGTAGAGCTTGCGCACCGAAGCGGCGTCGTAGCGCGTCTCGTTCCGGTCGGCGTAGATGGTGTAATAGGCGCGCGGGTCGATCACGCCGCCGAAGCGTGCGTCATCCTTGTCCTTATCGCTGTCATAGGCGAGCGTCATCAGCCATTTTCCGCGCACGCGGCCCTTGGCATAGAGCGCAAGACGCGCGTCGGCATTGAGATCGCCCGTCGTCTCCGCCACCGGCTCCATCCGGTCGTCGAGCGTGTTGTAGCCCAGCGTGCCCGCGGCGAAGCCGACGACGGTCCAGGGGCGGTCGCCCGGATCGAGCCAGGTTTCGATCGTTTGCTTGCGCACCAGCTTGTCGTCGCGAAAGATGAAATCGATCGCGAGCGTGCCCGAGGCGGTGGTCGGTTCGAGTTCGATCATGGCGACGCCGTCATCACCATCGATTTTCCACAGCGGCTGCGCGCGTTCGAGGCCAGAAAGCTGGCGTGCCTGCTGCGCGTCGGCCTCGACCGCCGGGTAATAGGGCGCGGGGACGGCGAAATCGCCGGTTAGCCCGGCCCGGATCGGCTTGCCGTCGCGATCGGTCAGGCGCACGGCGATCACCGGGCGCGTGACGCCGTCGGCGACGAGCATCGACCTTTCGCGGATCAGCGTCGCGCGCATCGGGGTGATCGAATAATGGACGCTGCGTTCGAGTGTTTCGATCGGGACGCCGTTTGCATCCTTCACATTGGCGACGAGGCGGTTTTCGCCTTCGCGGATCTCGAGCCCGCGCCACAGGCTGACCGCGACGCTGCCGTCGGCCGATTTGCCGACGCCCTCGAAAGTCAGCGGATCGGCGGGCTTGCCGTTGACGCGCAGCGACACCGTCTGGCCGGGCGCATGCTTGATCGCGGCGCGGATCGCCTTGGCGCGCGGATTATGGTCGCTTTCGGGAAAGAGCCAGCCGATGCCCGGCGTCTGGCCCGCCAGCCAGTCGCGGCCCGCGCCGGCTGCTTCGGGATCGCTCAGGGCCTTGGGCGTCTCGACCGCCACCGTTTTCGGCGCCGCGCGCGGCGTGCTCCGGGCGGCGCGGAAGTCGGCGCGTTTCAGCGCGCCGCCACGGCCCTCGACGAAACGCGAGATTGCGTTGCCGGCGTTTTGCGTCGAACGCGCGCAGTCGATGGCTTCGCGGTCGAGCGGAAGGGTCGACGGGTCGATCTGTACGACGTGCAGGCCGGGACGCACGCCCTCGAAATGATAGCGGCCATCCTCGTCGGTGACGGTGTAGCTGCCGTCCTGCAGCATCACGCGGATGCCGCCGATGCCGTCGGCCTTGCCCGGATCGACGCTGCAGCCGCCGTCGGTGATGCGGCCGATGATCGTCATACGGTCGCCGAGCCGGTCGCGTTTGATCGCGATCGTCGCTTCGGCGATATTGCTCTGCGTCCCACGATTGTCGGTCGCGCTCGCGCGGTTGAGCGCATTGCCGGGCTGCGCCGACACGATGACCTCGGCGAGATAGGTGAGGAGCAGCGATCGCGAGGCGGCGATACCGGGCAGGGTGACCGCGAACGCGCGGCCATTCGCTTGGACCAGAGCGTCGGTGCGGACGCCGTCGATGCGCACCGTATCGGCGCGGAGGCGCATGCCGGTGGGCAGCAGATCTTGCACCGTGACGGTGCCGGTGCTGCGGCGGGCATCGCGGTTCGCAACCTCGATGCGATACTGGATCACGTCGCCGGGTACCGCCACCTGCGTCGATGTCGTCTTGCGCAGGACCAGCGGTACCCCCGGCTGGTCGACGGGAATATCGACGCGCACGGGGGTGGGGCTGCTCAGCGTGAATATATTACCGTAGCTCGCGCGCGTGATCTCGAACGGCTGGCCGTCGTCGGGGCGTCGCAAGCTCGCCAGATCGGCGGCGCCCGACTTCGAAGGCGCGGTGAAGGGCGCTGGCGGTTCGACGATGAGGCGGTAGCTGCCGGGCGCGACAAAAGGAAAGCGATAGTCGCCCAGCGGAAAGTCGTAGACGGTGCCGCCTGCGTCGGTGACGCTCTGGCCCGTGACGACGCTGGATGGATAGGCCGAGACGCCATCGTCGCCAAACACCGGTGCGGGCTGGCCGGTCGCGGCGTCGACGATCGTCACGCGGCTCCCCGCAACGGGCGCGCCGTCGCCGCTGTCGAAGACGATGCCGAACGGGTCGACGAGGAAATTGATCGTCGCGAGCGCAACGAGGCTGGCATTCGTCTGATCTGTAACGCGCAGCGCCAACGGTGCGCCGGGACTGACCGAAAGTCGGCAATCGCCCTGCACGACGGCGGGCGGGACACCGATCGTGTTGATGAAGCCGACGAATTCGCCGCTGTCGATGGCGGTCTCGGTCAAGCCGATTTGCTCGCGGTCGCCGTTTTCGAGTTCGAGAGTGACGGAGAGAATGTCGCGGGCCTGCGGATCGCTGTTTGCCGATGCGAGCGTGATTCCCACCACCAGCACTTCGCCGGCACGGAAATTGTCGGTGCTTTGCAGCGACGCCGGGGCGGTCGAAATGCCCGCATAGGCGCCGCCGAGGCCAATCGTGCTCGTCGCGCTGCGCGCGTCGGCGCGGCTGCATTGCGTCGGCGCGATCGGTACCGATTTGGTGCCGCCGCCGTTCGTCAGGCGATAGGTGGTAATCGTCGGGCGCTCGGGCGGTCGCGGGCTGACAGTCACATCGACGCGGTTCGACAGCGCTTGACCGGGGTGCCCGTCATGCGTCCACTGCGCCGAGGCGGTGTTGGTGATCACCTGCGCATGGGCCGTGGTTGCGGGCAGCAGCGCTGCCGCGACCAGGGCGGTCACGAGGCCGGAAAAGGTCGTGCGGAGTGCCATGCAAGCCCCGAAGGAGGCTGCGGACGCCGGCTTTGCCGGATCGCCCGCAGCCCCGTTCGTCACCCGATCAGTTGACGGTCGCGCGGAAGACGAGTGTGCTGGCGGTGCCCGCGGCGATCGAGGCGATCGTGCCCGACACGTTCGGCGCCGCATAACTGCCGCCGGTCGCGCCGTTGAAATCGCATGTCCCGCTGGTGACCGTGCCGCCGAGCAGGATCGACCCCGCATTGAACGTCAGCTGGCCCGGAACCGGGTCGGTGATCACCACCGACGTCGCCGCGGCACTGCCGGTGTTGGCGACCGCGATGCAATATTCGATGACCGCGCCCGGGATCAGCTTCGGATTCGTCGTCGCGTTGACGGGGTCCGAGATGATGCGACTGGTCTTGGTGACGGCAAGCGTCGCCGTCTGCACCGTATAATCGTCATTGTCGCTGTGCGACCCGTCGCGCGCCGCATCGCCCGCGGCGCCGGCCGTGATGTCGGCGAAGACCGTGTCCTTGCCGGCGGTGTTCGCGCCGGTGGTTTCGGTGATCGCCGCCCCCTGGGTGCCGATGCCTCCGCCTTCGCGCGCGGTGGCGCGAAGCGTGACGCCCGCCACCGCATTGTTCGCGAGGCCCGCCGGTATGTCGGCGACGACGAACAGGCGGATTGCGGTATCGACGACGAGTTCGTCGACATAGCCGGTGATCAGCGTGTCGCCCGCGTCCCAGCTGCCGATCGCTCCCGACGAGATATTGTCGCGATAGATGCGAATATTGTTGACGTTGAAGCTGTCGGTGCCGCCGTGCGAAGCGGTGCCGCCGACGATCTGCGTCGCCGTGAGCGCGAAATCGAGCGTCTCGTTCGACATGTTGGTCAGCTGGAAAGTCGTGACAGCATTGGCTTGCCCGGGCACGACGGTCGTCGTGAGATCCATGACTTCCTCGACAAGCACATTGATCTTGCGGTCGACGGTGAAATTGTTCGAGGCCGACTGCTGGCCCTGCGCGACGCCACCGACCTGATAGTCGACGGTGGCGGTATTGGTGATCGTGGTGCCCGCGGTCGTGCCGGCGGCAAAGGCCGGCGCGGCGGCGACGCTCGAAAGCGCCGTCAGACCGATGGCACCCATATAAGTCAGCTTGCTGGTCATAGCTGAGCTCCTGGGCTTTATGTGGTCGCCGTTTCCCCACCGCTGGCGACCGTTAAGCGGTTATTTCACTTCGCTATTTGACAACTCCCCGAAACATGAGCTTGCCTGTGCCGCCGACCGGGATCGGGGTCTGGAAAGCCCAGCGAATATGCGTCACGTCGGCCGGTTGCGCGGCGCGGCGCTCGCCGCCCTCCATCGGTACGCTCAGGTCGGAAAGCAGTCCCCACTGCTTGCCGCCATCGACCGAGACGAAGGGGCGCGTGTCGCCGGCGTCCGCGAAGCGAACCGCCGCGGGCATCGGGTTGGTGACGACGAACTTGTCGGCCGGCTGCGCGCCGGCGTTGCGATAGTTGAGCACGAAGACGAGCCGGTCGCCTGGAACGACCACCTTGGGTTCTTCGAGCAATATGCGTTGCTTGCCCTCGGCGTCGGTCGAAACGCGCTCGACGAACACATGATTGTCGAGCGCGACCTGGTTCGCGGCTAGCGCCGGGCCGGGCATCAGCGCGGCGAGCAAAAGGAAAAGGCCGGTGCGCATGGGCATCTCCATCAATCGATCGTGGTGCGGAAGGTGACGGTGCGGGTCTGGCCGCCGGCAACGGTGCCGAGCGCGACGTTGATCCGCGTGCCGTTATAATTGCCGGCGTCGGCATCGGCCGCGTCGGAGAGTGCGCTGCCGCCGAGCGTGATCGAACCGGGGACGTAACTGGTGTCCGCCGGAATATCGTCGGTGATCGCGAGGCCGTTCACCGAGCCGCTGCCCGCGACGGTGGCGACGATCGTGTAGGTGATCGTCGCACCCGGGATCGGGTCGGCGGTGTTCAGCGAATTGGTCACGACCGCCGATTTGACGAGCGTGACGGTCGCGGCCGAAACGAGGAATGTACCCGCGTCCTGCCCGTCGGCGCCGGTCGAGCCGACGACCGCGTCGCCGCCGCCTTCGCCTTGTCCGGCGAAGCTGTCGCCGGGATCGCCCGTGCCCGTCTTTGCGGCGGCGACGAGGCTGACGATGCCGCGATTGCCGTCGGCGGCCGCACCCGGCGTCGTCGCGAGGACGAAGACGGTGACGCTTTGGTCGGGATTGAGCGACGGATCGTTCGCGCCTGGCGTATAGAGCGTGTCGGTGCCCGCGTCGAAGAGGCCGTCGCCATTGTCGAGGTAGATCTGAGTGACGACGGGGTCGTAATCGTCACCCCCGGCGTCGGCGATCGTCGTCAGGCCAAAGGCCTCGACGCCGTTGCCGTTGTTCGTGACCGAGAAGGTGAGCATTTGCCCCGTCGCGCCGGGCGTCGTCGGGACGTCGCCCGGGTTGCTCGAATCGACCGTGACGTCGAGCAGTTCGTCGACGAGCAGGTCGACGCGGTTCGAATCGATCGTCGTCGTACCGCCGCCGGCATCGAAGCTCGCGGTGGCGGTGTTGCTGATGGTGGAGCCGGCGCGTGTGCCGGCGGCGTTGGCCTGCATCGGCAGCGCGAGCGCTACGAGCAGGGCCAGGGTCGAACAAGAGGGAAGAAGCTGATGCTTCGCGCCCCCCACAGGCGCTATCATCATCATATTGACTCCGAAACAGGTTGGTCCTTGGAGCCGTCAGTCGCTGATAAAGGGTAATTTCTGGTTAAAATGCAGGTAGAAGAGCGCGTCTTGCTCCAAAAAGGGACAAGCCCAGCCTTCGCTCCGCGCGAAACGGGGCGGCTGGCGCGGCAAGTAAAGCGCGCGTAAGGTGAGGCGGTTAACAAGGAGAAGCGGGGTGGCGGAGGACCGGGGCAGCAAGGATGTGCGTCCGCCGCGCGTCAATCCGCTGCACCAGATCGAGATCGACGATTTTCGCCGCGACCGGCTGCTTGCCGCGCTCGCGCTGATCCTCGGCGCGGCATTCTGCCTGGGATTGCCTTTTGCCCTGCAAGCCGGCGCCGAATTCTTCCTTCCGCTCACCGCGGCGATCGTCATCGCGATCGCGCTCGTGCCGCTGCTCGAATGGCTCGAACGGCGCGGCCTGCCGTCGGCGCTTGCGGCGTTCCTGGCGCTCGCGACCTTCCTCGCGATCATCAACGCGGCGCTCGCGATCATCGTCGTGCCGGCGACGGGCTGGTTCGCGCGCATTCCCGAATCGATTCCGCGCATCCAGAGCAATCTGGCGCCGCTGATCGACTTTTATTCGACTCTGCAACGCTTCGTCGACCGCACGCTGATGTCGGTGGCGAGCGGGACCGAAGCGACCGCACAGGCCGTCGCCGCGACGGCTCCGACCTCGGTGGTCGATTATTTCATCTCGTCGGCGCCCTCGGCGGCGATCCAGCTGTTCTTCGCGGTGCTCGTCATCTTCTTCTTCCTCGCGGGCTGGACGCGGCTGCGCAAAGGCACGATTCGCCGGCGCGGCAGCTTCGACGGCGCGATGCAGACCGCGCGTGTTATCCAGAATGTCGTCGATGCGACCGCCGACTATCTGGCGACGATCACGATGATCAACGCGATTCTGGGCCTTTCGGTCGCGCTGCTACTGTGGGCGCTCGGCATGCCGTCGCCCTTCATGTGGGGCGGAATCGTCAGCATCTGCAATTTCGTGCCCTATCTGGGGCCGATCGTCGCCGCGGTGCTGTTGGGGTTCGGCGGGCTGATGACCTTCGACGCTGTCGGGCTCGCGCTTTTGCCCGCGCTGATCTTCATCGGCGTCCACCTCGTCGAGGCGAATCTGATCACGCCTTTGGTGCTCGGCAAGCGGCTCACGATCAATCCGCTCCTCATTCTCGTGTCATTGAGCTTCTGGGGATGGGTGTGGGGGACGCCGGGCGCCTTGCTCGCGGTTCCGCTGCTGCTGATTTTGCAGACCGTGCTCGCGTCGACGGGGACGCCCGATCTTGCGGGTTTCCTGTTCGAACATGGCACGCTGACCACCACCGACGAGGTGCGCGATCGATTAAATCGCACACAGGATGCAAGCGACGGTTGACAGGCCGGAGCGAGGGCCATATTGGCGCGGCTCCCAAGCACACGCGGGTGTAGCTCAGTTGGTTAGAGTGCCGGCCTGTCACGCCGGAGGTCGCGGGTTCGAGCCCCGTCACTCGCGCCATTTCTCGTCTTTAGGGACGGAATGGCCACCGCAGCTTGGGACTTTCCATCACTGGAAATATGGGATTGGCGCCGCTCTTTAGCGGCGCCAAGTCCCCAGTTCCATCCAGCGCAGCAGCGGCTTCAAGGGCGCGATCCATATGATCCCCGCCACGAGATAGAAGATCGCCTGCACCAGCACCGGCCAGGTGCCTACCCACGGCGAGAGGCTGACGACGATCGCGGTCCATCCTGCGATCAGCGCAAGGATCAGGAACATGCCCGCGGGCTTGCGCCAGCTTGGCTGGGGGTTGGCCGGATCATGATTCACAAACGATCTCCGCAAAGGATGAATTCCTGTTCGGTCAATATCGCGTCGAGCGCGACGTCGGTCGATTCGCGCGGCGTAGCGTCGATTTCCTGCACCGACCAGCCGATACCGATGCGCAGCGCGCCGGGATGCGCGGCAAAATAGCGGTCGTAATGGCCGCCGCCCTGACCGATCCGGCCGCCCCGGCGATCGAAGCCGACGAGCGGACAGAAAATGAGATTCGGCGTCGCCAATGGCGCATCGTCGGCGGGCTGGCGGGTGCCCCACGGCCCTTTCGCCAGCGATTCACCGGGCCGCCACAAGCGAAAATCCATTTCCGCGATGCGTCCGGCGTGATGGGGCAGGGCAAGCGCGCCCGCCTGCGCAAGATCCGCGAACATCGGCAGGATGTCGGGCTCGTCGCCCCATGCGGCATAAGCGCCGACGATGGCATGGCCGGCGAGAAGCTCGGAAAGCGGCGCAGGGAGCGCGCGGAAAGCGGCCAACTGCGCCATGCCGTCGAGATTCGCGGCGAAATGCCGCCGCCGGAAGCGCAGCCGCTCGCGCAGTTTTTGCTTTTGAGCGGTGAGGTCGGCGGACAGGTCGGTCATCGCCTCCTCGGGAGCTTGGCGGGCAGGTTGGCGGGACCGCCGAGGTCGTTTGCTGGAAAGTCCTCTGACGCCAGTAACGTCAGGTGGGGACCATGTACGTCGGACCAGGGTCCGGGCAGGGACAGCCCCCTAGGATGATGTATCGCCTCAGGGATTTTCGCAAAAGCTCGTGCCGGGCAGTACCCGCCGCCCCCTATGTAAGGGCGCGGACGCGCGTGCTCAAGGGAGTTGCTCGACTTTTCCCGCGAGGGCTTCGATCCGGTCGGCGATCTGCAGCAGCGCGCGGTCGTTTGACGGATTGGTGGAAGGCGCCGTGGTCGCCGAATTTTGCCGCGCAGTCTCCAGCGCCTTGATCGCGTCTTGTTCGCGCGCGATGGCCGCCTTCAATTCGTCGCGCGTCTGCGCCTCGCGGCTCTCGGCGAGCGCGACCGCCGCGCGCAGCGAATCGGACTGCGGTTCGGTCTTTTCAACCTTGCCGCGGGCTTCCTGCATCTCGTCGGCGAGCATGAGCGCCGCGAACAGCAATTGCCGCACCTCGGTTCCGCCCGGCATCGTCCGGACCTTTTCATCGATGACCGATGCCAGTTGGGCCAACTGCGCTTCCTGTCCGTCGGCGCAGTGGACGTCGTAGGGACGGCCCCCGATGGTCAGTTTGACGTCAGCCACGATCCGCCTCCGCGATCAGCCGGTCGAGTTCGCCGATGACGGCGGCAACCTCGGCCTTTAGTGCCGATTGATCGGCGGCGGGGGCTGCAATGACGGGCGCGGGGCGGTTCGCCCGGTCGGCCAAGGCCTTTTCGATGCGGCTCAGTGCGCGTTCGATGCGGCCGATGGCCAGGCTGGATTCGTCGAGATCGAGTTCCATGACCAAGGGTTAGCAGCGCGGGGGGAGGGGCGCAATCGCCTCTCCGCGCCGAAATGCGCCACAATTTGTCCACAGGCGGTTGACTCCTGACCCCGCCCCCGCAAAGGGCTGTCCCCACCGAATCCGGTCACCTTCACATCCTTTCCCGGGGGACTCATGACACTGCCCGAACGTCAGCTCGCCAACGCGATCCGCGCGCTTGCGATGGACGCCGTACAGGCCGCAAACAGCGGCCATCCCGGGATGCCGATGGGCATGGCCGACGTCGCCACCGTGCTTTATTCGGACTATCTGAAGTTCGACCCGAGCGATCCGAAATGGGCCGACCGCGACCGATTCGTCCTCTCGGCGGGTCACGGCTCGATGCTCGCTTACGCGACGCTCAACCTCGCGGGCTATGCGCGGCCGACGATCGACGACATCCGCAATTTCCGCCAGCTCAACAGCCCTTGCGCGGGGCATCCCGAGAATTTCGAGCTAGAAGGCGTCGAGACGACGACCGGGCCGCTGGGGCAGGGGCTTGCGACCGCGGTTGGCATGGCGATCGCCGAGCGGCATCTGAACGCGATCTATGGCGACGATCTGGTCGATCATCGCACATATGTGATCGCGGGCGACGGGTGCCTGATGGAAGGCATCAACCACGAAGCCATTGGTTTGGCTGGGCATTTGCAGCTCGGGCGCCTGACGGTGCTGTGGGACGACAACAAGATCACGATCGATGGGTCGACCGACCTGTCGACCAGCGAGGATATTCGGGCGCGCTATGCCGCGACCGGCTGGCATGTCGAAAGCTGCGACGGTCATGATCCCGCCGACATTCGCCGCGCGATCGACGCCGCGCTGGCCGATCCGCGCCCGTCGCTGATCGCTTGCCGTACGATCATCGGTTTCGGCGCCCCGAACAAGCAGGGGACGTCGGCGACCCACGGTGCCCCGCTCGGCGCCGACGAGATCGCGGCCGCGCGCAAGGAACTTGGCTGGAGCGCCGAGCCCTTCGTCATTCCCGGCGATGTCGCGTCGGCCTGGGCCGCCTTTGGCGAGAAGGGCAAGAAACTTCATGCCGATTGGAATGATCGCCTCGCAACCAGCGACAAGAAAAGCGATTTCGAAGCGCGGCTGAGCGGCAAGATCGTTCCGGGCGACGCGTTCAAGGCCTATCTCGACGGCCTCGTCGCCGAGCCGCCGAAGGTCGCGACGCGCAAGGCGTCGGAGAACACGCTGACCGCGCTCACCGCCGACATCGCGTCGCTGGTCGGCGGCAGCGCCGACCTGACCGGTTCGAACAATACCAAAACCTCGTCGACCAAGCCGCTGACGAAGAATGATTATTCGGGCCGCTATATCTATTATGGCATCCGTGAGTTCGGCATGGCCGCGGCGATGAACGGCATGGCGCTGCATGGCGGCGTCGTGCCCTATGGCGGCACCTTCCTCGTCTTTGCCGACTATTGCCGCGCCGCGATTCGCCTGTCGGCGCTCCAGCAGCAACGCGTCGTTTATGTGATGACGCACGACAGCATCGGGCTCGGCGAAGACGGCCCGACGCACCAGCCGATCGAGCATCTCCAGTCGCTGCGCGCGATGCCGAACCTGCTTGTGATGCGCCCCGCCGACGCGGTCGAGACCGCCGAATGTTGGGCGCTCGCGCTCGCGCAGGAGGATAGGCCGTCGCTGCTCGCGCTGACCCGCCAGAATCTTCCGCCGCTGCGTCATGACGTCACCGAAAATCTTTGCGCCAAGGGCGGTTACCGCCTGCGCGGCGCCTCGGCGGCACGCAAAGTCGTGCTCGTCGCCACCGGTTCCGAAGTCGCGCTCGCGGTCGAAGTCGCCGAGAAGCTCGAAGCCGCCGGCCATGGCGCCGACGTTATCTCGATGGTCTCGACCGAATTGTTCGACGAGCAGACGGCGGCCTATCAGGCCGATATCCTGCCCGAAGACGCGTTGATCGTCTCGATCGAGGCGGGCACGACCTTTGGCTGGGAACGCTACACCGGCCGCCACGGCCTGCGCTTCGGCATCGACAGCTTCGGCGCTTCGGCACCGATTGAAGACCTATTCAAGCATTTCGGCCTGACCGCCGATGCTATCGCACCCCAGATCCTGGCACGGCTGAACGCTTAAGGACCGGCCGCCCATTCGCAGAAAGGACTCCCCGAACATGGCAGTGAAAGTCGCAATCAACGGTTTCGGACGCATCGGCCGTCTCGTGGCGCGCGCGATCCTCGAACGCCCCGACTGCGGGCTCGAGCTCGTCGCGATCAACGACCTCGCCGACGCCAAGGCGAACGCGCTGCTGTTCAAGCGCGACAGCGTCCACGGTCCTTTCCCGGGTGAGGTGTCGGCCGAGGGCGACACGATGGTCGTCAACGGCAAGTCGATCCGCGTCACCAAGGAACGCGACCCCGCCAACCTGCCGCACGGCGAGCTCGGCGTCGACATCGCGCTCGAATGCACGGGCTTCTTCACCGACGCCGAAAGCGCGGGCAAGCACCTCGCCGCCGGCGCGAAGCGCGTGCTGATCTCGGCCCCCGCCAAGGGTGTCGACCTGACCGTCGTTTATGGCGTCAACCACGACAAGCTGACCGGCGAGCACAAGATCGTGTCGAACGCGAGCTGCACGACTAACTGCCTCGCGCCGGTCGCCAAGGTGCTGAACGACACGCTCGGCATCGAGCGCGGCCTGATGACCACGGTCCACGCCTATACCAACGACCAGAAGATCCTCGACCAGATCCACAGCGACATGCGCCGCGCGCGTGCCGCGGGCATGTCGATCATCCCCACGACGACGGGCGCCGCGCGCGCGGTCGGCGAAGTGCTGCCCGAGCTCAAGGGCAAACTCGACGGTTCGGCGATCCGCGTGCCGACCCCGAACGTCAGCCTGGTCGACCTGACCTTCACCCCGAAGCGCGACACGAGCGTCGAGGAAGTGAACAAGATCCTGAAGGACGCCTCGGAAGGCGCGCTGAAGGGCGTTCTCGCCTTTTCGGACGAGCCGCTGGTCTCGATCGATTACAACCACTGCCCGGCGAGCTCGACGATCGACAGCCTCGAAACCTCGGTGCTCGAAGGCAAGCTGGTTCGCGTCGTCAGCTGGTACGACAATGAATGGGGCTTCTCGAACCGCATGGTCGACACCGCGGGCGTGATCGCCAAGCTGCTTTAATCGGCTTGCGCCCCTGCGAAGGCAGGGGCCTATCTCCAGCCGTATCGGTATCGAACGAACGGCAGCGGAGAAGGACAGCGTAGGAGATGGGCCCCTGCCTTCGCAGGGGCACACTCCGGGAACGGAGTGAGAGAAATGACCGCCTTCAAGACCTTGGACGATATCGGTGACGTCACCGGCAAGCGCGTGCTCGTGCGCGTCGACCTCAACGTCCCGTTGTTCGAGGGGGCGGTCAGCGACGCGACCCGCATCCAGGCGGCGATGCCGACGATCCGCGAACTGTCGGACAAGGGCGCGATCGTCCTGCTGCTCGCTCATTTCGGGCGGCCGAAGGGCGCGAAGAACCCGACCCAGTCGCTGAGCCTCGTCATGGGCGGGGTCGAGGATGTGCTCGGCCATTCGGTCATGTTCATCCCCGAGGCCGTGGGCGATGGCGCGAAGGCGGGGATCGCGGTGCTTGCGCCCGGCGACGTCGCGGTGCTCGAAAACACGCGCTTCTATCCGGGCGAAGAAAAGAACGACCCCGCCTTTGCCGATGCGCTCGCCGAGATCGGCGACCTTTACGTCAACGACGCCTTTTCGGCGGCGCACCGCGCGCATGGCTCGACCGAGGGTATCGCCCACCGCCTTCCCGCCTATGCGGGCCGCGCAATGGAGGCCGAACTCAAGGCGCTCGACGCCGCGCTCGGCAGCCCTGTGCATCCCGTCGCGGCGGTGGTCGGCGGCGCCAAAGTGTCGAGCAAGATCGACGTGCTCAGGAACCTCGTCGCGCAGGTCGATCATCTGATCATCGGCGGCGGCATGGCGAACACCTTCCTCGCCGCGCGCGGGGTCGATGTCGGCAAGTCGCTGTGCGAGCATGACCTGGTCGACACCGCGAACGCGATCTTCGACGCCGCCGATGCCGCAGGCTGCACGATCCATCTGCCCTATGACGTCGTGGTGGCAAAGCAGTTCGCCCCCAACCCGCCGACGCGCACGGTCAACGTCCACGAGGTCGCCGCCGACGAAATGATCCTCGACGTTGGTCCGGCCGCAGTCGAAGCCTTGGCCGACGTGCTCAAGAATTGCCGCACGCTGGTATGGAACGGCCCGCTCGGCGCGTTCGAGACGCCGCCGTTCGACACCGCGACCGTCGCGCTGGCGAAGACCGCCGCCGCGCTGACGCGCGAAGGCTCGCTGACCTCGGTCGCGGGCGGCGGCGATACCGTCGCGGCGCTCAACCATGCCGGCGTCGCCGACGACTTCAGCTTCGTTTCGACCGCCGGCGGCGCCTTCCTCGAATGGATGGAAGGCAAGCCGTTGCCGGGCGTCGACGCGCTGAAGGCGTAGAACTTCCGCCCGCGTTGCATCCGACCACAGGGGTCGCTATTGGCACCGCCACATACGTATGCAAACAACCGGAGATCCTATGACCACCGCCAATGCCGAAATGCTCGACCAGATCAAATCGGGGCAGGGCTTTATCGCCGCGCTCGACCAGAGCGGCGGTTCGACGCCCAAGGCATTGAAGGGTTATGGCATCGAGGCGGACGCTTTCTCGAACGACGAGGAGATGTTCGGCCTGATCCACGACATGCGCAGTCGCATCGTCACCGCGCCCTGCTTCAACGGCGAGAAAGTGATCGGCGCGATCCTGTTCGAACGCACGATGGACGGCGAGGCGGGCGGCAAGCCTGTGCCCGCGCTCCTCTGGGAACGCGGCGTGGTGCCGTTCCTGAAAGTCGACAAAGGCCTCGAGGACGAAGCCGATGGCGTCCAGCTGATGAAGGCGAACCCGGGCCTCGACGATCTGTGCGAACGCGCGGTCGCGAAGGGCGCGTTCGGCACCAAGATGCGCAGCGTCGTCAACCTCGCCAATCCGGCGGGGATCAAGGCGATCGTCGATCAGCAGTTCGCCGAAGCGAAGCGCATCGCCGCGCATGGCCTCGTCCCGATCATCGAGCCCGAGGTGAATATCAAGAGCGCCGAGCGTGACGCGGCGGATCGCCTGCTGCTCAAGGAGCTGATCGCGGCGCTCGACGCCTGGACCGGCGCGCCGGTGATGCTGAAGCTGTCGCTGCCGACCGAAGCGGGCCTGTTCCAGCCGCTCGTCGATCATCCGAAGGTGCTGCGCGTCGTCGCGCTGTCGGGCGGTTTCGCGCGCCCCGAAGCCTGCGTCGAACTGGCGAAGAACCCGGGCATCATCGCGAGCTTCAGCCGCGCGCTTCTGGAGGACCTGCGCCACCAGATGAATGACGACGAGTTCAACAATTCGCTTGGCGGCGCGATCAACGAAATTCACGCGGCTTCTATAGCCTGATGTGATGGGAGAGAGGTGGCAAGCCGTCGACGATTATATCGCCGGTAAATTGCTGGGCGCGGATGACGCGCTTGCCGCCGCTCTCGCGAATAATGCCAAGCAAAGCCTGCCGCCGATCGACGTGTCGCCGGCGCAAGGCAAGATGCTGTTCCTGCTCGCGCAGGTCGCCGGGGCGAAGCGCATCCTCGAAATCGGAACGCTCGGCGGTTATTCGACGATCTGGCTGGCGCGGGCGCTGCCCGATGACGGCGAATTGGTGACGCTCGAGTTGGAGGCGCATCACGCCCGCGTGGCGCGCGAGAATCTGGAGCGGGCCGGACAGGCGGGCAAGGTCGATATCCGCGTCGGCCCCGCCGCCGACAGCCTTGCCGCGATGACGGACGAAGCGCCCTTCGATTTCGTCTTCGTCGACGCCGACAAGCAGAATAATGCGCATTATGTCGAGGAGGCGATCCGGCTCGGCCGCTCCGGTACGACGATCATCATCGACAATGTCGTGCGCGAGGGCGGTGTGCTCGATGCGGACAGCGATGACGAACGCATCATCGGCACGCGCGCATTGTTCGACATGCTTGCCACCAATCCGCGCCTCGACGCGACCGCGGTGCAGACCGTCGGCGCGAAGAAATGGGACGGTTTCGTGCTGGCGCGGGTGCGTTAAAGCCCGCCCGCGAAGCGGAACGAGAAGCGATAGTCGCTCGGCTTGATCTCGATATCGGTGCGCTTCTCCGGCCGCACCGATTCGAGCGTGAACTGGCCGTCGGCAAGCTGGGTGGGCTCACCGAGCGTGACCTCGAACGGCTGTTTTTCGCCATTGCCGCGGATCCAGACCATCTTCACCCGCACGCGCCCGGCCCAGACGCATCGCGCGTTCATCGGGCAGCGGCTGTCCTCGACCACCTCGACCGGTTGGACGATCGGGCCATCGACATAGGCGCGTTGGCCAAGCGCGACGTCGCTGCCGTCGGCGAGCGGTGCGCCGGCCGTCGTCGCGCAGGCCGAAAGGGCGAAGGCGGCGGGGAGGGCGATGGCGGCAAGGCGAACGATGTTCTGCATTTGCCCGTCTCTGGCGGCGTCGCTATGAACGCGCCATGACCACGACCCATTGCCAGCTTTACCTCATTTCCCCGCTCGATGTCGGGGGCGATTTTCCGGCGCAGCTGGAGGAAGCGCTGTCCGCCGGCCCCGTTGCCGCCTTCCAGTTTCGCGTCAAGGATATCGACCAGCATGAAGCGGCGCGGCTCGCCGAACCGTTGCAGGCGATCTGCGCCGCGCACGAGGTCGCCTTCATCGTCAACGACGATGTCGCGCTCGCGAAGCGGCTCAAAGCCGACGGCGTCCACCTGGGGCAGGGCGACGGCGATCCCAGGGAAGCGCGCCGCCTGCTCGGGCCCGACACGCAGATCGGCGTGACGTGCCACGACAGCCGCCACCTCGCGATGGAAGCGGGTGAGGCGGGCGCCGATTATGTTGCGTTCGGCGCCTTCTTCCCGACGACCACCAAGGCCGTCGAGCATCATCCCGAACCCGAAATATTGACCTGGTGGCAGGGGCTGTTCGAACTGCCGTGCGTCGCGATCGGCGGGATCACGGTCGATAATGCGCAGATTCTCGTCGACGCCGGGGCCGATTTTCTTGCGGTGTCCGGCGGCGTGTGGGCGCATCCCGAAGGTCCCGGCGCGGCGGTGCGCGCCTTTGCCGATATTCTCGAAAATCAGCCGGCGGGATAGTCGCGCCCCGGCGTTTTCGGCGCCTTTTTGGGCGCAGGCGACGTCGCCGCATCCTTGCGCCAGCCAAAGAGGCCGGCGCAAGGCGCCCCGCGCGACGAAGTTGCTGCGTTGCCGCGAGGGAACGGCGGGGTAAGCTTCGAACGATCGATATTCATCATGGGCGGGGATATGGCAGCGTCGCCGGGCGGCATATTGGATCGATGCGTCAAAAGGGTATCGGCCCGTCGCTTTTGGCGTTTCGATCCAATGGACTGCGGTTCGTGGCTTTTTGCTTGCGCTGGGCCCGGCGCCCCGCAAGACAGCGGACGGGGAGATTCTTGATGAGCGAAACCACCACGACCTCGCGCGGCCGCGAACTCACGATCCGCGCGATCCTGCTCGGCGGGCTGCTGACTTTGGCGTTCACCGCGGCGAACGTCTATCTGGGGCTGAAGGTCGGGCTGACCTTTGCGACCTCGATCCCCGCAGCGGTGATCTCGATGGCGCTGCTGCGCTATATGGCGGGTTCGACCATCCTCGAGAATAATATCGTCCAGACGATCGCGAGCGCCGCGGGCACGCTGGCGGCGATCATCTTCGTGCTGCCGGGGCTGGTGATGGTCGGGTATTGGCAGGGCTTTCCGCTGCTCGAAACGACCGCGATCACGATGCTCGGCGGGATTTTGGGGGTGCTGTTCTCGGTGCCGCTGCGCCGCGCGCTCGTCGTCGATTCGGACTTGCCCTATCCCGAAGGCCGCGCCGCCGCCGAAGTGCTGAAGGTCGGCGTGGCCAGCGCCGAGGGCGCCGAGGAGAATCGCGCGGGCCTGTCCGCGCTGATGTGGAACGCGCTCGTGGCGGCGGGCTTTACCCTGCTCACCCAGATGAAGCTCGCGGGCGCCGAGGTCGCGCGCTGGTTCGCGGTCGGCAGCGGCGCGACCGGCGTCGCGGGTGGGCTCGCCTTCGCGCTGTTCGGCGTCGGGCATCTTGTAGGCCTGTCGGTCGGCATGGCGCAGCTCGTCGGGCTGATCACCGGCTGGTGGGTGCTGCTGCCGATCCTGACGCAAGGCGGAGCGGGCGACCCCGAGACGCTGGCGAACACCGTGTTTCGCGCCGATGTGCGCTTTTTCGGCGCGGGGGTGATTGCGGTCGCGGCGATCTGGACGCTGATCAAGATCGCGGGGCCGGTGCTCGGCGGCATCCGCTCGGCGATGGCGGCGAGCCGTGCGCGACAGGGCGGACAGGCGCTGGCGATCGAGGAACAGGATATGTCGATCGGCTGGGTGTTCGGCGGGTCGCTGTTCCTGATGCTGCCGATCGGGGCGCTGCTCTGGTTCGAGCTTTCGGGCGGGCCGCTCGCGGGCGCGTCGTTCGCGCTGATCGCGGGCGCGATCCTGTTCATCATCATCGTCGGGCTGATGATCGCGTCGGTCACCGGCTATATGGCGGGCCTCATCGGCGCGTCGAACTCGCCGGTGTCGGGGATCGGCATCCTCGCGATCATCGCGTCGTCGCTGCTCCTCCTCGGCCTGCTCGGGCGCGGCGGGGGGGAGGCGGAGGTCAGCGCGATGGTCGCCTATGCGCTGATCGTCACCGGGCTGGTCTTCGGCATCGCGACGATCTCGAACGACAATCTCCAGGATTTGAAGACCGGCCAGCTCGTCGGCGCGACGCCGTGGAAACAGCAGGTCGCGCTGATCATCGGCGTGATCTTCGGTTCGCTCGTCGTGCCGCCGGTGCTCAACGTGCTCAACGAGACGCTGGGTTTCGTCGGCGCGCCGGGCGCGGGACCGAACGCGCTCGCGGCGCCGCAGGCGGGGCTGATCTCGTCGCTCGCGCAGGGTGTGCTCGGCGGCGACCTCAACTGGACGATGCTGACTTATGGCGCGATCGCGGGCGTCGGCTTCATCATCGTCGATGCGCTGCTCGGGCGCGCGGGCAAGCTGCGGTTGCCGCCGCTGGCGATCGGCATCGGCATCTATCTGCCGATGGCGGTGATCCTGCCGGTGGTGATCGGCGCGGTCGGCGGCTGGTTCTATGACCGCTGGGCGGCGAAGCGCCCGAACGCCAGCTTCGCGCACCGTATGGGCGTGCTCACCGCGACGGGGATGATCGTCGGCGAAAGCCTGTTCGGCGTGCTCTACGCGGGCATTGTCGCGGGAAGCGGCAGCGATGCGCCGCTGGCGGTGGTGGGCGACGGTTATGCGCCCTATGCGCCGTGGGTCGGCCTGCTGCTCTTCGTCGGGCTGGTGTGGCTGAGCTACAAGCGCACGCGCGCGATGGTCGTGGCGACACCCTGACACGCGGCTTGCCCTTCGGCGCGCGCGCGGCTAAAGGCGCGCACCTGATAGCGGTGCCCGGCGGGCGCGGCTTTGCTCTTTCCATTCTTGTCTAGTGAGTGTGCGCGATGAAGATCACCGGCGTTGAAATCCGTCCCGGCAATATTATCGAATATGAAGGCGGCATCTGGAAGGTCACCAAGATCCAGCACACCCAGCCGGGCAAGGGCGGCGCCTATATGCAGGTCGAAGCCAAGAACCTGATCGACGGACGCAAGCTCAACAACCGTTTCCGCAGCGCCGACACGGTCGAAAAGGTGCGCCTCGACACCAAGGATTTCCAGTTCCTCTATGCCGAGGGCGACGACCTGGTGTTCATGGACAAGGACAGCTTCGAACAGATCAACATCTCGAAAGAAGTCGTCGGCGAAGCGCATGAATTCCTGCAGGACGGCATGGACGTCGTGCTCGAGCTTTGGGAAGAGCGCCCGATCTCGGTCGAACTCCCTGAAACGATCGAAGCGACGATCGTCGAGGCCGACGCGGTGGTGAAGGGCCAGACGGCGTCGTCGTCGTACAAGCCCGCGATCCTCGACAATGGCGTGCGCGTGATGGTGCCGCCGCACATCACCAGCGGCACGAAGATCGTCGTGCATGTGTACGACCGCGAATATGTGCGGCGTGCGGACTAAATAACGTTGCCCCCGCGAAGGCGGGGGCCGCTGTCAACCTTGCGCTACGCCGATAGCGGCCCCCGCCTTCGCGGGGGCGACGTGTCGGTGAAAGTGACGCGTTGGAAGGAAGAACAATGGCCGTATCCGGCATCATCACCGTCATGGAACGCGCGGCGCGCAAGGCGGGCACGAAGCTGCGCCGCGACTTCGGCGAGATCGAGCATCTGCAGGTCTCGCAAAAGGGACCCGCCGATTTCGTGTCGAAGGCCGACCAGGCCGCCGAGCGCACCCTCTATGACGAGCTGACCCATGCGCGTCCGGGCTGGGGCTTCAAGATGGAAGAGGCGGGCGAGATCGAGGGCGATCCCGGCAAGCCGCGCTTCATCATCGACCCGCTCGACGGAACCTCGAACTTTCTCCACGCGATCCCGCATTTCGCGATCTCGATCGCGGTGCAGGAACCCAAGCCCGGCGGCGGCTGGGGCGAGGTGACGGCGGCGCTGGTGTATCAGCCCGTCACCGACGAAAGCTATTGGGCCGAGCGCGGTCGCGGTGCGTGGCTGCATGACCGGCGCCTTCGCGTCGCGTCGCGCCGCCACCTCAACGAATGCCTGATCGCGACGGGTATCCCTTACATGGGCCATGGCAATATGGCGCAGTGGAGCCGCATTTTCGGCGCGGTCGCGCCCGAAGTCGCCGGCATCCGCCGCTTCGGCGCCGCGAGCCTCGACCTCGCATGGGTCGCGGCGGGCCGTTACGACGGTTTCTGGGAAAGCGACCTGCAGGTCTGGGACGTCGCGGCGGGCATGTTGCTCGTGCGCGAAGCCGGCGGCTTCGTCAGCGATTTCCGCGGCGGCGACCGCGCGGTCGACCGCAGCGAGTTCATCGCCGGCAGCGCCGCGGTGCATTCAAAGCTTCAGAAGCTGGTCGCGGGCGCGCTGCGCAACGCGTGATCGAGGGTCGCCCCGGGGCCGCGTTACAGGATTTCGAGAACGCGCCCGGATGCGATCCGCCTCGATCCCGCATATAACCGAAATTGCTGGCCGACCGCGAGAAAGAGGTTTCCGGTAAAGGTCATAACCGAAAGCGTTATTTTTCCCGATTCTCCAAAGAATATCGGCTCATCACAGGCTTTGACGCGTCCGGGATAGAAAACTTTATCCACCAATATGCTGGGTCCCCAATCGGCGGTGATTGGTTTGTCGCGCCTTTCAACGCCCGGGTCGACGTCGAATGTGACAAGCGCGATCAGGTCATATCCCGCATCCCGATTAAAGGGTTCGCTCACTTCTCGAAAACATAGGCCCGAAAGCTGTCCATCAGCGACGCCCAGGTGTTGAAGGTTTCACCGACATTCTCGCGCGGGATGCCCTGGAAGTCGAGGTCGACGTCCATTTCGAGCACCGGGTCGCCGGCATCGTCCTTATAGGCGCGGGCGAAGCGCTTTTCCTTGTTCCACTGGTTGAGCCGGTCGAGCGTGACGTCCTTCGCGTCGCTGAAGCCCATATAATATTGCAGCGTCTTGCACCGCTCGCCCGCGTCGCAGTTCATAAAGAGCACGAGGAATTTGAGGCCGTTCCGGTTGCTCTCGATATAGGGGTCGTCGCCATCCTTGGCGACGATCGTCGCGGGCCAGCCCTGCGACTCGACGATCGCCTTGATCGTTTCCGGATTCGCCGCGTTGACCAGCTCGGCATGCGCCGGAGTCGCCGGGAAAAGCGCCAGCGGGGCGAAGGCGAGGGCGGCGCGAGCGGTGATTGGTCCCATGAAAGCTCCCTTTATCGATTTAGCGTCCGTACCGCCCCGAAAAGTGCGGTGCAGCGGCCCTTTTTCGATGGCGTATCACAGCGATAGGCCCGCTCGCCAGCGCGCAATATGTTTTTGGTTACGCAAGGAACGAAAATCCTGCCCGCGGTGCTTGCGACACGCGGCTTCGTGGCCTAAAGCGCCCCCCATAAACGGGTGCGCGACACCCCAAAACAACAGAACTGCGAGCTCCCATGGTCGATCTGACGCAATATTTGCCGATTCTGATCTTTCTGGTCATCGCCGTCGGCCTGTCCTCCGCCTTCGTGTTCCTCCCCATGGGCGTCGCGCGGCTGACCGGGGCGCACAAGCCCGATCCGGCGAAGCTGACCGAATATGAATGCGGTTTTCCCGCTTTTGAAGATGCGCGCAGCCAGTTCGACGTGCGTTTCTACCTCGTCGCCATCCTTTTCATCATCTTCGACCTCGAAGCGGCCTTCCTCTTTCCCTGGGCGGTGAGCCTCGAGGAAATCGGTTGGGCCGGCTGGGCGACGATGATGGTTTTCCTCGCCGAGCTCACGCTCGGCCTTGTGTACGCGTGGAAAAAAGGCGCGTTGGATTGGGAATGAGCACTTCCAGCATTATCATGCCCGGCCAGATGCCGGTCGCCCCGGGTACGAACCCCGATCAGGGTTTCTTCGACGACCTCAACAGCGAAGTCGGCGACAAGGGCTTTCTCGTCACCTCGACCGAGGATCTGTTCAACTGGGCGCGTACCGGTTCGCTGTGGTGGATGACCTTCGGCCTCGCATGCTGTGCGGTCGAGATGATCCACGTCAACATGCCGCGTTACGACATGGAGCGCTTCGGCGCCGCGCCGCGCGCATCACCGCGCCAGTCGGACGTGATGATCGTCGCGGGAACGCTGTGCAACAAGATGGCGCCCGCGCTGCGCCGCGTGTACGACCAGATGTCGAACCCCAAATATGTCATCTCGATGGGCAGCTGCGCCAATGGCGGCGGCTATTATCACTATAGCTATTCTGTGGTGCGCGGTTGCGACCGGATCGTGCCGGTGGACATTTACGTCCCCGGCTGCCCGCCGACCGCCGAAGCCTTGCTCTATGGCGTGATGCAGTTGCAGCGGAAGATCCGCCGCGTCGGAACGATCGAACGCTGATGGCCCATCCCGCTCCCCTCGTCGCGCCGCAGCCTTCGCTCGCGGCTTCGCTGAAGACGCTCCTCGGTGCCGACCTCGTCGCGCATATATTCACCGTCGACGAAGACAGCATCACCGTGACGCGCGAAGCCGTCGCCGGGGTGATGGTCGCGCTGCGCGACAATCTCGAATATCAGCAGCTGATGGAAATCGCCGGGGTCGACTATCCCGACCGCGCCGAGCGGTTCGAGGTCGTCTATCACCTGCTCAGCGTGACGAAGAATCACCGCCTGCGCGTGCGCGTGTCGACCGACGAGGCGACCCCGGTGCCGACGATCGTTCCCGTGTGGCCGAACGCCGGATGGCTCGAGCGCGAAGTGTTCGACATGTATGGCGTGCTGTTCAGCGGCAACCCCGACCTGCGCCGTATCCTGACCGACTATGGTTTTCAGGGGCATCCGCAGCGCAAGGATTTCCCGCTGACCGGCTATACCGAGCTGCGCTATTCCGAAGAGGACAAGCGCGTCGTTTACGAGCCCGTGCGACTGGCGCAGGACTTCCGCAATTTCGACTTCCTCTCTCCGTGGGAAGGCGCCGATTATGTGCTGCCGGGCGACGAAAAGGCCGGCGGGACGGGCGAAGCGCCGGGCAAGGGCGCGCCGACGCCGATGACCGCGGCCGAGGTCAAGAAAGCCGATGAGGCCAAGGCTCCGCCGGCGCCAACCCCGAAGACGACCGAAAACACAACGCAGACGGGAGCAGGGGCCAAGGCCAATTTGAAGGCCGCGAAGACGAGCCGCGACGGCGCCAAGGCGACGACCGCCTCTAAAGCCAAGACGCCCGCGACGGAAAAGGCCGAAAAAGCACCGGCCAAGCCGCGCGCACCGCGCAAGCCTAAAGGTGGCGACGCATGACCGACTCCACCCCCAATTATTCCGGGACGGTCAAGCACCACGGCAGCGACATGTTCGAAGGCTATCCGGTCGACACCGCCGATACGGCGGGCGATCAGGTCGTCACCAACTACACGATCAACTTCGGCCCGCAGCACCCCGCGGCGCACGGCGTGCTGCGCATGGTGATGGAACTCGACGGCGAGATCATCGAGCGGGTCGATCCGCACGTCGGCCTGCTCCACCGGGGCACCGAAAAGCTGATCGAGTACAAGACCTATCTGCAGGCTTTGCCCTATTTCGACCGGCTCGACTATTGCTCGCCGCTCGGGATGGAGCACAGCTATGTGCTCGCCATCGAGAAGCTGCTCGACCTCGAAGTGCCCGACCGCGCGCAATATCTGCGCGTCCTGTTCGCCGAGCTGACGCGCATCTGCAATCACATGCTCAACATCGGGTCGCACGTCATGGACGTCGGCGCGATGACCCCGAACCTCTGGGTGTTCGAGCTGCGCGAAGATTGCCTCAACTTCTTCGAGCGCGCGTCGGGCGCGCGTATGCACTCGGCCTATTTCCGTCCGGGCGGCGTCCATCAGGATGTGCCCGAAAAGCTGCTCTACGACATCGGCGAATGGTGCGAAAAGCGGCTGCCGAAGCTGTTCGGCGATGCGATGAGCCTCGTCATCGACAACCGCATCTTCAAGCAGCGCAACGTCGACATCGCGACGGTGTCGAAAGAAGACGCGCTGGCGTGGGGCTTTTCGGGCCCGATGATCCGCGGCAGCGGCATCGCATGGGATTTGCGCAAGTCGCAGCCCTATGACGCCTATGCCAAGATGGAATTCGAGATTCCCGTCGGCACGCGCGGCGACTGCTACGACCGTTTCATGGTGCGCGTGCAGGAAGTCTATCAGTCGGCGCGCATCATCCTCCAGTGCATCAACGCGATGCCCACGGGCCCGATCGCGAGCCTCGACCGCAAGGTCGTGCCGCCGAAGCGCGGCGAGATGAAGCAGTCGATGGAATCGCTGATCCATCACTTCAAGCTCTACACCGAAGGCTTCCACGTCCCCGCGGGCGAAGTCTATGTGGCGACCGAAAGCCCGAAGGGCGAGTTCGGCGTCTATCTGGTCAGCGACGGCACCAACAAGCCGTACCGCTGCAAGATCCGCCCGACGGCGTTTTCGCATTTGCAGGCGATGGACATGATGTCGAAGGGCCACATGCTCGCCGACACCACAGCAATTATCGGCGCCATTGACGTCGTTTTCGGAGAGTGTGACCGATAATGGCCGACGCACCCCAAATCCCAGATGAAGCCGAAACCCGCGCGCGCTGGGGCGCCTTTGCGTGGACGGCCGAAAATGCCGAGAAGGCGAAGCAGGTCATCGCGCGCTACCCCGCGGGGCGCCAGCGCTCGGCGGTGATGCCGCTGCTCGACCTCGCGCAGCGCCAGGTCGGCGCCGAGACGCAGACGCAGGGCTGGCTGCCCGTGCCGGTGATCGAATATGTCGCCGCCGCGCTCGATATGCCGTTCATCCGCGCCTATGAGGTCGCGACCTTCTACACCATGTACAACCTCGTCCCCGTCGGCCGCTATCATGTGCAGGTCTGCGGCACGACGCCGTGCCTGCTGCGCGGGTCGGACGATGTCATGGCCGCGTGCAAGAACCGCGGGATGACCAAGGGCAAGACCACGCCCGACGGGCTGTTCACGCTGACCGAGGTCGAGTGCATGGGCACCTGCACCAACGCGCCGATGGTCCAGATCAACGACGATAATTACGAAGATCTCGATTACGACAGCATGGTCCGCATTCTCGACGACCTCGCCGCGGGCAAGGCGCCCAAGGCGGGCACGCAGAACTCCAAGCGTCACACGAGCGAGCCCGAGGGCGGTCCGACGACGCTGAAGGAAATGGTGTCGTCGAACCACGACTATCGGAAGGAGTGGTAAGCCATGCTCGCCGATAAGGATCGTATCTTCACCAACCTCTATGGCTTTCAGCCGTGGAACCTGAAGTCCGCGCAAGCGCGCGGCGACTGGGACAACACCAAGGATCTGATGAAGCGCGGCCAGGACGCGATCATCGAGGAGATCAAGGCGTCGGGGCTGCGCGGCCGCGGCGGCGCGGGCTTCCCGACGGGGCTCAAGTGGAGCTTCATGCCGAAGGAGCCGCGCGCCGATCGCCCGAGCTTCCTGGTCATCAACGCCGACGAATCCGAACCCGGTTCGTGCAAGGACCGTGAAATCATCCGCCACGATCCGCACAAGCTGATCGAGGGTGCGCTGATCGCGGGCTTCGCGATGCGCGCGCGCGCGGCGTATATCTATATCCGCGGCGAGTTCATCCGCGAGGCCGAGACTTTGTTTGCAGCCGTGCAGGAAGCGTATGACGCCGGCCTGCTCGGCAAGAATGCGGCGAAGTCGGGCTATGATTTCGACGTCTTCGTCCACCGCGGCGCCGGGGCGTACATCTGCGGCGAAGAAACCGCGATGATCGAAAGCCTCGAAGGCAAGAAGGGCCAGCCGCGCCTGAAACCCCCGTTCCCGGCGGGCGCGGGCCTCTATGGCTGCCCGACGACGGTCAATAACGTGGAGTCGATCGCGGTCGTCCCGACGATCCTGCGCCGCGGCGCACCGTGGTTTGCGAGCTTCGGGCGCGAGAATAACAAGGGCACCAAGCTCTTCCAGATCTCGGGCCATGTCGAGCGCCCGTGCGTCGTCGAGGAAGAGATGGGCATCAGCTTCCGCGAGTTGATCGACAAGCATTGCGGCGGCATTCGCGGCGGCTGGGACAATCTGCTCGCCGTGATCCCCGGCGGTTCGTCGGTGCCGCTCGTCCCCGCGGCCGAAATCATGGACGCGCCGATGGATTTCGACGGGCTGAAAGCCGTGGGATCGGGGCTTGGCACCGCCGCCGCGATCGTGATGGACAAGTCGACCGACGTCGTTCAGGCGATCAGCCGCATCAGCTATTTCTACAAGCATGAAAGCTGCGGCCAGTGCACGCCATGCCGCGAAGGCACCGGCTGGATGTGGCGCGTGATGGAGCGGCTGCGCACCGGCGACGCCGACATCAGCGAAATCGACACCTTGTTCGACGTGACCAAGCAGGTCGAAGGCCACACCATCTGCGCGCTCGGCGACGCCGCGGCGTGGCCGATCCAGGGCCTGATCAAGCATTTCCGCCCCGAACTCGAACGCCGCATCCGCGAGAATGGTGGCATGGTGGAGGCGGCGGAGTGAATCTGGCGTCCAAACGACTGCTAGCCGTTGCACTGTTCGCTGGCGCCCTGAGCGCGAGCGGCAGCGCGTCGGCTGCCAAGAAGGTTTCGCCGGCTTTGCAGTTTCGTCAGGACGTGACCGAGTATGTCACTTGCCTGATCGAGAAAGAGCGTTCGGTGATGGTAACTTATGTCGCTGAACGGACGGGCGATATAGTCCGGCTGCTTCACACGAATTGCTTGTCCAGAGCAGCAGGCGGACGGTTGAATCGTCCGGGCGAGCGGATTGACACCGCTGTTTGGGTGGGCCTCGCAGCGGAGAGTTTATTGCGAGAAATCGATCTCTCCACCGTCGATACGTTACTGCCGGGCGCTCCCGCGATCGACCATGACGAACCGATGACCGTGGAAAAAATGTCGCCCAAATCCAAGCTGTCGAAGGCCGAGAAAGAGGTCTGGGTCGCGGGCGTGAATCGGAAACGTTCATTCAATATGCTTGCCGAATGTCTGGTCCGAAAGAATCCGGAGCTATCCCGGAAAGTCTTTCTTTCAGACTATGGTTCCGATGCGGAAAGCGCTGCATTGAACGAGATGATGGCGATCCGGTCCGAATGTGCCTCGATTGAATTGTCGGTCGTCAATCCCCGAAGCCTTCGTGTGTATCTTGCTTCGAACTACGCGCACTTGGCAGGTCTGGCCGATCCATCTTTCAAAGAAAAGCTGCTCTGATGCCTAAAGTTACCGTAGATGGCGTAGAACTCGACGTCCCGCAGGGCGCGACCGTTCTGCAGGCGTGCGAGATGGCGGGGAAGGAAATTCCGCGCTTCTGCTACCACGAACGCCTGTCGATCGCCGGCAATTGCCGCATGTGCCTCGTCGAAGTCGCACCCGGACCGCCGAAGCCGCAGGCGTCGTGCGCGCTGCCGACCGCCGAGGGGCAGGTGATCAAGACCGACAGCCCGATGGTGAAGAAGGCGCGCGAAGGGGTGATGGAGTTCCTGCTCATCAACCATCCGCTCGACTGTCCGATCTGCGATCAGGGCGGCGAATGCGACCTGCAGGACCAGTCGGTCGCCTATGGCCGCGGCGCGACGCGCTATGACGAGAACAAACGCGCGGTCACCGAGAAGTACATGGGTCCGATCGTCAAGACGGTGATGACCCGCTGCATCCAGTGCACGCGCTGCGTCCGCTTTGCGGAGGAAGTCGCGGGGGTCGAGGATGTCGGCGCGATCTATCGCGGCGAGAATATGCAGATCACCTCCTACCTCGAACGCGCGGTGGGTAGCGAATTGTCGGGCAATATCGTCGACCTGTGTCCCGTCGGCGCGCTCACCAGCAAACCCTATGCGTTCGAAGCGCGCCCGTGGGAGCTTTCGAAGACGCTCGGCATCGATATGATGGACGCGGTCGGGACCAATGTGCGTATCGACGCGCGCGGCCGTCAGGTCCTGCGCGTGCTGCCGCGCGTCAACGACGATGTGAACGAGGAATGGGCGAACGACAAGACGCGCCACCATGTCGACGGGCTGACCCGTCGCCGCCTCGACCAGCCTTATGTCCGCGTGAACGGCGCGCTCCAGCCCGCAAGCTGGGCCGATGCCTTTGCCGCGATCAAGGCGGTGAACGCCGGTTCGTCGGTTGCCGCGATTGCGGGCGACCTCGCCGATTGCGAGACGATGTTCGCGGCGAAGTCGCTGGTGACCGCACTTGGCAGCAACCTGCTCGAAGGACGCCAGACCGGGCTCGACTATGACGTCACCAGCCTGTCGGCTGTCAATTTCAACACCGGCATCGCCGAGGCCGAAAATGCCGACGTGATCCTGCTCGTCGGAACGAACCTGCGCTGGGAAGCGCCGTTGATCAACACTCGCATCCGCAAGGCGGTGTGGAAGAAGGGCGCCAAGGTCTTCGCGATCGGCCCCGAAACCGACCTCACCTACAAGACCGAGTGGCTCGGCGACGACGCCTCGCTCGTGACGAAGCTGCCCGCGCATGTGCTCGACGCGCTGAAGGGCGCCGAGCGGCCGATGCTGGTCTTCGGCGGCGGCGCGCTGTCGGTTCCCGGTGTCCATGGCGCGGGCCTCGCGCTCGCCAAGTCGGTGAATGCGGTCAAGGACGGCTGGAACGGTTACAACGTCGTGCATTTCTCGGCGGCGCGCATGGGTTCGCTGATGCTCGGCTATGGCCTCGCCGGCGGGATCAAGGACGTCATCGCGGCGAAGCCGAAGCTCGCCTTCTTCCTCGGCGCCGACGAGGTCGATTTCGCGGCGCTGCCCGATACGTTCAAGGTCTATGTCGGCCACCATGGCGACAAGGGCGCGCATGCCGCCGACGTCATCCTGCCGGCGGCGGCGTGGACCGAGAAGGACTTCACGACGGTCAACACCGAAGGCCGCGTCCAGCGCAGCGAGAAGGCGGTGTTCGCACCCGGCGACGCGCGCGAGGACTGGAGCATCTTCCGTGCTTTGGCGGATGCGCTTGGCGTGTCGCTCGGCTTCGACAGCTTTGCCGAATGCCGCGCCGCGATGATCGCCGCGGTGCCCGCGCTCGGCGCCGAAGGGCTCGCCGATTATGGCTGGACGGTGCCCAAGCTGCCCGCGAAGCCCGAGGCGCGCGCGATCCCGTCGCCGATCAAGGATTTCTACCTCACCAACGCCATCTGCCGCGCGTCGCCGACGATGCAGCGCTGCTCGGAAGAGCTGATCCATGGCGTCGATTTTGCGGAGGCCGCGGAATGACCCCGGTACATGCAATCGCCAGCGTGCTGCTGGCCGGGATGGGTTACGCCGTGTGGCGCGGCTTCAACCCCAAGGGCAAGTCGGAGCGGCCCGGACCGCATAATGGCTGGCGCAACCAGGACGGGACCGGCAAATGACCGAGACCTTCATTTCCTGGGGCATGGACCCGAATTGGGCGTGGGGCGTCGCGACGATAGCGGGCATCCTGCTCATCGCGCTGCCGCTGATGCTCGCGGTCGCGATGATTATCTATGCCGACCGCAAGATCTGGGCGGCGATCGCGCTGCGCCGGGGTCCGAATGTCGTCGGTCCTTTCGGCTTGCTGCAAAGCTTCGCCGACGGCCTGAAGGTGTTCCTGCAGGAAACGATCATCCCGAGCGGCGCCAACAGAGGTCTGTTCCTGATCGCACCGATCATCACCTTCACCGTCGCGCTGCTCGCGTGGGCGGTGATCCCGTTCAATTCGGGCGCGGTGCTCGCCGACATCAATGTCGGATTGCTCTACATCCTCGCGATCTCGTCGCTCGGGGTGTACGGCGTGATCCTGTCGGGCTGGGCGTCGAACTCGAAATATCCCTTCTTCTCGGCGATGCGCGCCTCGGCGCAGATGATCTCCTATGAAGTCTCGATAGGGTTCATCCTGATCGGCGTCGTGCTCTTCGCCGACAGCTTCAACATGAACGAGATCGTCAAGGCGCAGCAGGGCCACGGCCTCGGCATCGTCAACGCGTTCGGCTTCAACCTGCTGCTTTTCCCGCTTGCGGTGATGTTCCTGATTTCGTCGCTCGCCGAAACTGCGCGCGCGCCGTTCGACCTGACCGAAGCGGAGAGCGAACTCGTCGCGGGTTACCAGACCGAATATTCGTCGATGAGCTTCGCGCTCTTCTGGCTCGGCGAATATGCCAACGTCCTGTTGATGTGCACGCTCAACGCGGTGCTTTTCTGGGGCGGCTGGCTGCCCCCGATCGACTGGGCGCCGCTTTATGCCGTTCCGGGCATCATCTGGCTGTTCGCGAAGATCCTGTTCTTCTTCTTCGTCTTCAGCTGGGTGAAGGCGACCGTTCCGCGCTATCGCTACGACCAGCTGATGCGGCTGGGCTGGAAGGTCTTCCTGCCGATCTCGCTTCTCTGGATCTTCCTGATCTCCGGCTATCTGATGCTGACGAGGTATTCATGAGTACCATTGCCCACCTCATCAAAAGCTTCACCTTGTGGGAGTTTGTGAAGGCGCACGCCCTCACGCTGAAGTATTTCTTCAAGCCGAAGGCGACGATCAACTATCCGTTCGAGAAGAATCCGCTCAGCCCGCGTTTCCGCGGCGAGCATGCGCTGCGCCGTTATCCGAACGGCGAGGAACGCTGCATCGCGTGCAAGCTGTGCGAAGCGGTGTGCCCGGCGCAGGCGATCACGATCGAGGCCGAGCCGCGCGATGACGGCTCGCGCCGCACGACGCGTTACGACATCGACATGACCAAATGCATCTATTGCGGCTTCTGTCAGGAAGCGTGCCCGGTCGATGCGGTGGTCGAGGGGCCAAACTTCGAATTCGCGACCGAAACGCGCGAGGAGCTGCTCTATGACAAGGCCAAGCTGCTCGCCAATGGCGACAAATGGGAACGCGCGATCGCGGCGAATCTTGCCGCCGACGCGCCCTACCGATAAGGGCGCGCGCACATGATCCAGCTCTTCGCTTTCTACCTCTTCGCGACCATCGTCATCGCCTCGGCGGCGATGGTGATTTTCGCGCGCAATCCGGTCCACAGCGTGATGTGGCTGATCCTCGCTTTCTTCAACGCGGCGGGGCTGATGCTGCTCGCGGGGGCCGAATTCATCGCGATGCTGCTCGTCATCGTCTATGTTGGCGCGGTCGCGGTGCTGTTCCTCTTCGTCGTGATGATGCTCGACATCGATTTCGCCGAGCTGCGCGCCGGTTTCGTGCGCTATCTGCCGCTCGGCGCATTGGTTGCGATCATCCTTGCGGCCGAGCTGGTGTTCGCGGTCGGCGCCTGGCAGGCGGGCGGGGTCGACCTTGCCGCGCGCGCCGCGCCGGTCGTCAGCGACAAGAGCAATATCCAGCAGATCGGCGAGCTGCTCTACACGAAGTATATCTTCCTGTTCGAGGCGGCAGGCATCGTCCTGCTCGTCGCGATGATCGGCGCGATCGTGCTGACGCATCGCACGCGCGGCGGCGTTCGCATCCAGAATATTTCGGCGCAGAACCGGCGCCGTCCCGAAGAGGCGACGCGCCTCGTCGATCCGGGCGTCGGGCAGGGGATGGAATTGTGATTTCGGTCGGCCATTATCTCGCCGTTTCGGCGGTGCTGTTCACCTTGGGCGTGCTCGGCATCTTCATCAACCGCAAGAATATCATCGTCATCCTGATGGCGATCGAACTGATCCTGCTCGCGGTGAACATCAACCTCGTCGCGTTCAGCGCGGCGCTCGGCGATCTCGTGGGCCAGGTCTTCTCGATGTTCGTGCTGACCGTCGCGGCGGGCGAAGCCGCGATCGGTCTCGCCATTCTCGTCATTTACTTCCGCGGCCGCGGCACGATTGCCGTCGACGATGCCAACCGGATGAAGGGGTAAACCGGTGATCCAGGCGATCGTTTTCCTGCCGCTCTTGGCGGCACTCATCGCAGGCCTCGGCCAGCGCGTGATCGGCAATGTGCCGTCCAAAATCCTGACCACGGGCGCGCTGTTCATCAGCTGCGCACTCAGCTGGCCGATCTTCCTGTCGTTCGTGACGGGCAGCGGCGAAGCGAGCGTCGTGCCTGTGCTGCACTGGGTTTCGTCGGGCGCGCTCCAGTTCAACTGGGAACTGCGCGTCGATACGCTGACCGCGGTGATGCTCGTCGTGATCACGACGGTGTCGGCGCTCGTCCACCTCTATAGCTGGGGCTATATGGAGGAAGACCCGGACCAGCCGCGCTTCTTCGCCTATCTCTCGCTCTTCACCTTCGCGATGCTGATGCTCGTGACCGCGAACAACCTCGTCCAGATGTTCTTCGGTTGGGAAGGCGTCGGCCTCGCATCCTATCTGCTCATCGGTTTCTGGTACAAGAAGCCGAGCGCCAATGCCGCCGCGATCAAGGCGTTCGTCGTGAACCGTGTGGGTGACTTGGGCTTCATGCTCGGTATCTTCGGCACCTTCCTGGTGTTCGGCACCGTCTCGATCCCCGAGATTCTCGCGGCCGCTCCGGGCATGGCCGGTAGCACGATCACTTTCATGGGGATGCGCCTCGACACGATGACGATCCTCTGCCTGCTGCTGTTCATCGGCGCGATGGGCAAGTCGGCGCAGCTTGGCCTGCACACCTGGCTTCCCGACGCGATGGAGGGCCCGACCCCGGTGTCGGCGCTGATCCACGCCGCGACGATGGTTACCGCGGGCGTCTTCATGGTCTGCCGCCTGTCGCCGATGTTCGAAACCTCGGACGTCGCGCAGGGCGTCGTGATGTTCGTCGGTGCCGCGACCTGCTTCTTCGCCGCGACCGTCGCGACGACGCAGTGGGACATCAAGCGCGTCATCGCCTATTCGACCTGTTCGCAGCTCGGCTACATGTTCTTCGCGGCCGGCGCGGGTGCCTATGGCGCGGCAATGTTCCACCTGTTCACGCACGCCTTCTTCAAGGCATTGCTGTTCCTTGGCGCCGGTTCGGTCATCCATGCGATGCACCATGAACAGGACATGCGTTATTATGGCAATCTCAGGAAATCGATCCCGATCACCTATTGGGCGATGATGCTTGGCACGCTGGCGATCACCGGCGTCGGCATCGCGGGCGTCGTGGGCTTTGCCGGCTTCTATTCGAAGGACGGCATTCTCGAGGCCGCTTATGCGAGCGGCGGCGGCGGGGTCATCGCTTTCTGGGTCGGCGTCTTCGTCGCCTTCCTCACCAGCTTCTATTCGTGGCGCCTCGTCTTCCTGACCTTCTATGGCAAGGCGCGTTGGGAACAGAGCGAGCATATCCAGCACGCGGTGCATGGCGAGCATGAAGATCCCTCCGAAGAACATTCGGCCGACGATCATGCACATGCGCATCACCATGACGCGCATGGCGACGGCACCGCGGGCTATCACCCGCACGAAAGCCCGCTCTCGATGCTCATCCCGCTGGTCATATTGTCGATCGGCGCGGTGTTCGCGGGCATCGCGTTCCACCACCAGTTCATCTATCCCGAAGAGGGCATGGCGTTCTGGAAGGGCAGCCTCGCGTTCGACGAGCATCTGATGCACGCCGCGCACGAAGTCCCGCTGTGGGTGAAATGGACGCCGTTCACGGTGATGGCGATCGGCCTGTTCCTCGCGTGGAACAGCTATATCCGCAACACCAGCCTGCCGGCGCGCTTCGTGGCGCAGTTCAAGCTGCTCCACCAATTCCTGTACAACAAATGGTATTTCGACGAGCTCTACAACATCCTCTTCGTGAAGCCTGCCTTCGCGATCGGCCGCTTCTTCTGGAAGCGCGGGGATGAAGGCACCATCGACCGCTTCGGTCCCGATGGCGCCGCGGCGCTCGTCGCTGGGGGGACCCGTCTCGCGGTCCGGCTGCAATCGGGTTATGTTTATGGATATGCGTTTGTGATGCTGCTCGGTCTTGTCGGCCTCGCCAGCTGGGCCATGGTGAATTTCCTGTGAGCGGCTTTCCGATCCTTTCGCTGATGCTGGCGGTCCCCGCGGTCGCCGCCATCGCTTGCCTGTTCGTCGGCGACAAGATGTCGCGCTTCGTTGCGCTGGGCGCGACGCTTGCGACCTTCGTTCTCGGCTGCATCCTGTGGGCGAATTTCGACATCGGTGGCGCGCAGTGGCAGTTCACCGAACGCGCCGACTTGTTCGGCCGCTTCCAATATGCGCTCGGCATCGACGGCATGGCGTTGATGCTGATCATGCTCAGCGTCTTCCTGATGCCGCTTTGCATCCTTGCGAGCTGGGACGCGATCAAGAGCCGTGTCGGGCTCTACATGGCGATGTTCCTGATCATGGAAACCATCATGATCGGCGTCTTCATGGCGCAGGATTTGCTGCTCTTTTACATTTTCTTCGAAGCCGGTCTGATCCCGATGTATTTCATCATCGGCATCTGGGGCGGCGCGAACCGCAAATATGCGGCGTTCAAATTCTTCCTCTACACGCTGCTCGGGTCGGTGCTGATGCTGATCGCGATGATCGCGATGATCATGGAAGCGGGAACGACCGATATCCCGACGCTGCTGAACTACGACTTCCCGGCTGCGATGCAGACCTGGCTGTGGCTCGCCTTCTTCGCCAGCCTCGCGGTCAAGATGCCGATGTGGCCCGTCCACACCTGGCTTCCCGACGCGCACGTCCAGGCGCCGACCGCGGGGTCGATGATCCTCGCGGGCGTGCTGCTGAAGCTCGGCGCCTATGGTTTCATCCGCTTCATGATGCCGATGTTCCCCGATGCGTCCGCTCAATTGATGTGGATCGTCTTCGGCCTGTCGATGATCGCTGTGGTCTACACCAGCCTCGTCGCGCTGGCGCAGAACGACATGAAGAAGCTGATCGCTTATTCGTCGGTCGCGCATATGGCGATCGTCACCGCGGGCCTCTTCGCCTTCAACCAGCAGGGGATCGAGGGCGCGCTGATCATCATGCTCAGCCACGGTGTCGTCTCGGCCGCGCTCTTCTTCTGCGTCGGCGTGATCTATGACCGGCTCCACACGCGCGAGATCGACCGTTACGGCGGCCTCGCGGTGAACATGCCGGCCTATGCGCTGTTCTTCATGCTGTTCACCATGGCATCGATCGGTCTTCCGGGCACCAGCGGCTTCGTCGGCGAATTCCTGAGCCTGCTCGGCATTTACGAAGCGTCGAGCGTCGTCGCCTTTGTCTGCACCACCGGGATCATCCTCGGCGCCGCCTACATGCTCTATCTCTACCGCCGCGTCGTGTTCGGCGAACTCACCAAGGACGATGTGAAGGCGATGCCCGATCTCAACCCCCGCGAATGGGCGATCATGGCCCCGCTCGCCGCCGTGGCGCTGTGGATGGGCGTCTATCCCGAAAGCTTCCTCGCGCCGATGCGCGGCGACGTGACGACGGTCGTCGCGCGCCTTGCCCCGGCGAAGCCCGCGGGCGACGCGCACCTCGCCGCCGGCAAGCCCAAGCCTGCCGCCGCGCACGGAGAAGCCGCGCACGGATCGAGCCATGCGGGAGGCGTCCAATGACCGCCGATCTCGCGCTCATCTGGCCCGAGCTGATCCTGACGATCGGCGGGCTCATCACGCTGATGCTCGGCACCTTCGTCGGTGACCGGCAAGTCGGCCTCTACCAGCTCAGCGCGCTGTTGACGCTCGCTGCGGCAGCTGCTGCCGTGGTCGCGCTGTTCGGGGTCGAAACGACCGTCTTTTCAGGGACGCTCTCGGTCGACGGCTTCGGCGGCTTCGCCAAGCTGCTGATCTATGCCGCGAGCTTTATCTGCATCCTCATCGCGCCGCGTTTCTTCTGCGGCGGGATGCGCGCCGAATATCCGACGCTGATCCTGTTCGCCGCGCTCGGCATGGGCATCATGGCCTCGTCGCGCGACCTGATGACGCTTTACGTCGGGCTCGAACTCAACAGCCTTGCCGCCTATGTGCTCGCGAGCTTCATGCGCACCGACGAGCGGTCGAGCGAAGCCGGCCTCAAATATTTCGTCCTCGGCGCGCTCGCCTCGGGCATGCTCCTTTATGGCATCTCGCTGCTCTATGGCTTTTCGGGCACCACCGATTTCGCGGGTATCGCGAAGGCGATGGGCGGCGAGCTCAATATCGGGCTGATCTTCGGCATCGTCTTCGTGCTCGCGGGGCTGGGCTTCAAGATCAGCGCGGTGCCGTTCCACATGTGGACGCCCGACGTTTATGAGGGCGCACCGACCCCGGTAACGACCTTCTTCGCCACCGCGCCGAAGGTCGCGGCGATGGCGCTGATGACGCGCGTCGTGATCGACGCGATGGGCCCCGCGGCCGGCGCGTGGCAGCAGATCATCATCTTCCTCGCGCTCGCGTCGATCATCCTCGGCGCGGTTGGCGCGATCGGGCAGAAGAATATCAAGCGCCTGCTCGCCTATTCGTCGATCAACAATGTCGGCTTCATGCTCATCGGCCTCGCCGCCGGAACGCAGCAGGGGGTCGAGGGCGTTCTCACCTATCTGCTGGTCTATATGCTGACGACGCTCGGCGCTTTCCTCGTCGTGCTCCAACTGCGCGATGAGGGCGGCAATCAGGTCGAGAGCATCCCGGCGATGGCCGGCCTGTCGCAGCGCCGTCCGGGGCTTGCCGCGGCGATGGCGGTGTTCCTGTTCAGCCTGGCCGGCATCCCGCCGCTGTTCGGTTTCTGGCCGAAATATCTGGTGTTCGAGGCCGCGGTGAACGCGAACCTCGTGCCGCTGGCGGTCGCGGGTATCGTCGCTTCGGTGATCGGCGCTTTCTATTATATCGCGATCATCAAGACGATGTATTTCGACGACAAGTCGGACACCGAATTTCCGAAGGGCGGCGGCGCGATCGTCGAGGATGCGGTGATCACTGCGAGCGCCCTCTGGCTCTCGGTCATCGGCTACCTCTTCATCCCCGCGCTGGCGGTTCTTTCGGCCGGCGCGGCGGCGGTGCTCTTCTGATCCCGCCGATCGAGCGGATAGCGCAGACAGGTTCGACCAACGCCGACCTGCTGGCGCGGCTGGCAGGCGGCGAGCATGTCGGCGAGGGGCACTGGCTGGTCGCCGATCGCCAGACCGCCGGACGCGGACGCCTCGGCCGCGGCTGGAACGACGGGCTGGGCAATTTCATGGGCTCGACTGTCGTCCACCTGACGATTGGCGATCCGTCGGCGGCGACGCTCGCGCTGGTCGCTGGCGTCGCCCTCGCCAGGACGGTGACCGCGCTCGCGCCCGATGTCGACGCGCAGCTCAAATGGCCGAACGACCTGCTCGTCGGCGGCGCGAAATGCGCCGGCATATTGATGGAGCGCACGGGCAATTCGGTCGTCATCGGGATCGGCGTCAACCTCGTCGCCGCGCCCGAACTGCCCGATCGCCCGACCGCAACGCTGGCGGCGAAGGGCGCCGTCCTCGACCGCGATCATTTCGCGAACGCGCTCGGCATCGCGATGATCGACGCGTTGTGGACCTGGCGGCAGGAAGGCGTCGCGAGCATCGTTCGCGCGTGGATTCCGCAGGCGCATCCGGTCGGCACGCCGCTGCGCGTCTCGGAGCAGGGTATCGACGGCTTTTTCGACGGTCTGGCCGACGACGGCGCGCTGCGCTTGCGCCGCGAAGGCGGCGAGACCATGCTGGTCCATGCGGGCGATGTCGAACTCCGCCGCCCGGTCGCATAAGGATAACAGGATGCTGCTCGCGATCGACGTCGGCAACACCAATGCCAAATTCGCGCTGTTTCGCGGCGAGGAGCTGCTCGCGCGCTGGCGGATCGCGACCGACGACCGGCGCACCGCCGACGAATATATGGTGTGGCTTGACCAGCTGATGCGGATCGAGGGCCATGAGCGTCGCGAGGTCGACGCGGTGATCATCTCGACCGTCGTCCCGCGCGCGCTCCACAATCTCCAGCTGCTCGCGCACAAATATTTCGGCGTCGACGCGCTCATCGCGGGGCGCGATCCGGTGAGCTGGGGCATCGCGCTCAAGGTCGACGAACCGCAGTCGGTCGGTGCCGACCGCGCGTGCAACGCGATTTCGGCGCAGGCGGTCGAGCCCGGAAAGGACAAGCTCGTCATCAGCTTCGGCACCGCGACGACGCTCGACCATATCGGTCCCGACGGCGCCTATATGGGCGGGATCATCGCGCCCGGGGTCAATCTGTCATTGGAGGCATTGGTCGCGGCGGCGGCGAAACTGCCGCGCATCGCGATCGAGGCACCGGCGACCGACAGCGTTATCGGGCGGACCACCGAAAGCCAGATGCTGATCGGCGTCTATTGGGGCTATGTCGCGATGATGGAAGGGCTTATCGCGCGTATGAAGGCCGAAATCGGCAAGCCGCTCACCGTCGTCGCGACGGGCGGGCTCGCGACGCTTTTTCAGGAACAGGCGCACCTGTTCGACCGCATCGAGCCCGACCTGACGCTGAACGGGCTGATGCACCTTTATAACCAACGAAAGCCAATAATATGACGACTCCGGGCAAGGAGCTGCTTTTTCTCGCGCTGGGCGGGTCGGGCGAGATCGGCATGAACGCCAATCTGTACGGCTGCGACGGCAAGTGGATCATGGCCGATCTGGGCGTGACCTTTGGCAGCCACGATTATCCCGGCATCGACATCGTCATGCCCGACCTCGAATTTATCGAGGACCGCAAGAAGGATCTTCTCGGTATCATCCTGACGCACGGGCACGAGGATCATATCGGCGCGATCCCCTATCTCGCCGCCGAGCTTGGCGTGCCGCTCTATGCCAACCGTTTCACCGCGGGGCTGATCGCGCACAAGCTCGCCGAAGAGGGACTGGAGAAGGAAGTCGAGATCAAGGTCGTCGACATCGACGACAATTTCCAGCTCGGCCCGTTCGGCATCCAGCTGGTGCCGCTCGCGCATTCGATCCTCGAAATGAGCGCGGTGGTGATCGACACGCCCTATGGCCGCGTCTTCCACACCGGCGACTGGAAGCTCGATGAGGAGCCGATCCTTGGGCAGCCCGCAACCGCGGCGGCACTGACCGCGATCGGCGACGAGGGCGTTGACGTGCTCGTCTGCGATTCGACCAACGCGTTCAACGCCGAAGCCTCGGGCAGCGAGGGGGCGCTTCGCGAAGGACTGGAACAGGCGGTCGGCGCGGCGAAGGGCAGGGTGGTCGTCACCACCTTCGCCTCGAATGCCGCGCGGCTCGCGACGCTGGGTGCGGTCGCGAAAGCCACCGGGCGCAGCCTGTGCGTCGCGGGGCGTTCGCTCGACCGCATCCTCGGCGTCGCGCGTTCGGTCGGCTATTTGAAGGATTTCCCGCCGACGGTCGATTTCGATGAGGCGATGCGCCTGCCGCGCGACAAGGTGATGGTGATCGCCACGGGAGGCCAGGGCGAACCGCGCGCGGCGCTCGCGCGCATGGCGGCCGACATCCACCAGATCAAGCTCGAGGCGGGCGACACGGTCGTTTTCTCGTCGAAGCAGATTCCCGGCAACGAGGTCGCGATCGGGCGGATCATGAACCAGCTCGCCGCGAAGGACGTGCTGACGGTGACCGAGAAGCAGGCGCATATCCATGTCAGCGGCCATCCGGGGCAGCCCGAGCTCGCCGCGCTTTATGGCTGGCTGCGGCCGAAGCTCGTCGTGCCGGTGCATGGCGAGATCCGCCATATGCACGAACAGGCGCGCTTCGCGCTCGAAAAGGGTGTGCCCGACGCGCTGGTGCAGGAAAATGGCGATCTGGTGAAACTCGCGCCGGGACCGGCGAAGATCGTCGAGCGCGTACGTGCGGGGCGGCTGATCCTCGATGGCGACGTGATCCTGCCTGCCGACGGCGAAACGATCAACGAGCGGCGCAAACTGTCGCTCAACGGTCATATCACCGTGGCCGTGATCTTTTCAGGCAAGCGTTTCGTCGAAAGCGCGATCAGCTATCGCGGCGTGCCGGTCGAGGACGAGCGCGAAGCCTTCATCGACGAGATGCGTGAGGCGGCCGAGCAGGCGGCGACCGGCCCCGCGCGCGACGAGGACAAGCTGCGCGAGGCGATCCGCCTAGGCGTGCGCCGCGTCGCGACCGACTGGACGGGGAAAAAGCCTGTCGTCGACGTCATGCTCGTCGATATCTGAGCCGGGGAAGACTGCGATGAAATGGACTTCGGCGCTCGCCATCTATCTGCTGTTCTGGGCGTTCAGCGCCTTTTTCGTGCTGCCCTTTCACGGGCGGCGCGCGAGCGACGACGCGACGCCGCTGGTGCGCGGACAGGAGCCGGGGGCGCCCGCGACGTTCCGTCCGGGGCGCATCATGCTCCAGATGACGATCGTCGCGACGGTCGCTTTCGGGCTCTATTACATCGCTTATGTGAACGGCTGGGCCGATCCCGACGTGCTGACCGGGCGGGCCTGACCCGCCGGCGCGTAATAATCCCAAAGTTCAGGAAAGTTCAGCCTATTGCTTCCCCGATCCGGGCACCGCGGGGTGCTGGACGCACCCGGCACGCTCCGCCTTACGACCGCTTTTAGCCACGAAATGAAAGAGCGGGGCGAAGGTTGGCATAGCCGGATAATGTAGGAAAGGCCTATTTAAAGGCGATGCCGGCTTTGGGGTGGAGAGCTGCCACTGCTTTCTCCAGCTTCGTCATCCCGGGCTTGACCCAGGACCCGCCTTTTCTTCCTGACAACGGCGAAAAGGCAAGGCAGGCCCCGGGTCAAGCCCGGGGTGACGGTAAAGAGAACGTCCGCTCCCGGTCGTTAGCGGCCGTCCCGCCCAATCCTATCGAATTCGATCAGCCCCGCAGGCGGTCGATCGCCTGCGCCAGCGCGACATAGAGCTTGCCGATGTCCGACGAGAGCAGCGTCACGCTGATCGCCGATCCGTCGCGCGCGCCGATCAGCAGGCGCAGCATCGCCTCGAAATCGTGGATGAACTGGTTCACCGAGGCGTGGAAAGCATCGTCATTCTGGTAGATGCGCAGGATTTCCTTGGCTTCGCTATTTTCGACCAGCTTGACCGCGCGCCGCGCGAAGACGCCGCGGTCGCCCTTGAGATAGGCGTCCCAGGCGGTGTCGCTGACTTCGCTCGAGAGTATCTTGGTGAGGTCGATCGCGGTCGATTTCAACGCCTCGGTCAACAGGCCGGCCTGCTTGGCGAGCGAATCGCGATCGGACGCGGCGATCGCCTGTTCGGCCTCGTTCACGCGCTGCTCGACGCTCGCGCTCGTATCCATGATCGTGATCAGCTGGCGCATCAGGCGATCGGCGGCGCTGTTGGCCGCGGCGACCGCGCGCGCCGATGCTTCCTCGATCGCGTTCAATTGCGCCGTCACCTCATTCTTGAACGCCGCGTCGATCGCGCCGGTCGCGGTCGCCTGCATCGCGTCGCGCGCGCCCGACACCAGCTTTTCGAGCGTCAGCCGCGCCTCGTCGGCGGCCGAATCGGCGGTGGTGCGGACCTCGGCCAGCGTCGCGATCATCCGCGCGCCACCCTGTTCGGAGAAGTCGTCGGCGCCCTCGCGCAGCTTCGCAAGCGCGGCTTCGGCGTCGGCCAGCGCGCCGTTGATCCGGTCGGCCAGTTCCTGCTGGCTCGCCGCATGGCCCGCCATCTGCTCCTCGTTCGCCTTCAATGTCGTCTGCACGGCGTTGACGTGCGACACCGTCGACTGCGCCACCAGCTCGGAGGCGTCGAGCAGCGGGCGCAATTGCGACAAGGCGGTCTGCGTCGTCTGACCGTGCGTGGTGATGCGGTCGAGCGCGTGTGGCAGCGTCTCGTCGAGCTCGCGCGTCACCGCGTCGAGTGCGAGCAGGAGCGATTCGGCGTGGCCGATGAGCTGGTGCGCCGAGGTGTTACCGCTCTGCACTTCCTGCATGAACGCGCCGAGCTGCGCCTTGGTGTCGTCGATCGCGCGGCCGATCACGCCGGTGCTCGCGGTGACGCTCACGTCGAGAATTTCGAGCTGTCCGCCGACATCGGCGACATGCGCGGTGATGCGCGCGGCGAGCGCGTCGCTGGCGTCGGCGTGCGCGACAAGCTGCGCGCCCATCGCATCGCTGGCCTCGCGCGCCGCCGCGAGCCGGGCGTCCATCTGCGTGGCGGCGGCATCGACGCCGTCGCGGAACTGCTGCCAGCTCTTGTCGATCTCGCCCGTCATCGCGGCGACGGTCGAGGTCATCTCGCCGCGCGCCGAAACGGCCAGGCTCGTCATCTGGGCGAGCGCGGCGCCATGCGCGTCGGTGACCTGCGCCGAGACGGCGAGCAGGTCGGACTCGGTTTCCTTTGCCTGTCCCTGCAGCGCGACGATCGCCTCGAGGATGCTCGCGGTCGCGGTGTCGCTGGTTTGCGCGGTCTTGGCGGCTTCCTCGCCCAGCGCGGCGAGCCGCGCCTCGAGGTTCGCGCCCTGCTGATGCGCGACCAGCCCCGCCTCGCGGAAATTGACCGCTAGCCGCTGCGCGACGTCGTCGATCCGCGGCAGGCCGGCGAGCAGCCCGTCCATCCGCTGCAGCGCGACGTCGCCCGACCGTGCGAGCTGGTCGTGGGCGTTGGCGATCACCGAGGCGTTGCTCGCGAGCTTGTCGCTGCTTTCGGTGAGGCGCGAGACGGTATCGAGACCGAGCTGCTGGACGAGCTTCGCCTGTTCGCCGAGCTGCTTTTGCGCATCGGCGAGGTGCAGGCCGAGCGCGTGCATCGACTGGTTGAGCGCCATATTCTCTTCGCGCAGCGCCGTCGCGACGCGGGCGAAGCGGCCCTGTTCGGATCGGCTGGAGCGCAGCAGGATCATCCATAGCACCGCGAGCAAGGTCAGCGGCATCGCGATCGTCGCGATCAGCAGCGGCCAGTCGGCGAGCGCCGGCGCGCGGGCGAAACCCTCGGTCGCCGCCGCGAGCGCGAAACCCGTCCAGCCGATCGCGAGCAGGACGAGCAGGGCGGGGACGGTTCGGTCGTGCCATGCCGGCGGCGGCGCGTCCTCGGCATCGTCGGCATCGTTCAGCGAGGACATGTCGAGCCAATCCCGTTCGGCGGGCGCCGCCGCTTCGGGCGCGGCCACGGTTTCGCGTTCGGGCGCTTCCGCCGGCGTCACGCTGTCCGCTTCCTGATTTGCCGCGGAATCCCGCCACAATCCGACGATTTTCTTTTCCCCTGTCATCCCGACATCTTAGCATCAAATGCCCGCCATGAAACGGAAACTTAACCACAGGCTGCCAAAGCTGTGGAATGTCGTTCGACAGTGGCCCCCTCGATCGTTATCTGAGCGCCGCGTTCGGCGACGATCCGGCAATGGCGATGGATTTGCGTGGGGCCTTCACCGGCAGCGCCCGCGATCTGGCCGACCTGATGCGCCGCGCGCGCTGCGACGCGAACTGGGAAATGGCGGCGCTCCGCCTGAAGGGGCTCGCCGCGACCTTCGGCATCATTCCGCTGATCGAACTCGCCGAAGCGGCGATGGCGGGGGCGCCGGGCGATCCCGCCATATTGCGCCGGATCAACCAGACGATCGACGAGATCGCCTGACGACCTAAGCCCGCCAGGACCGGTGAAGCGGGTTCAATTCCCGTTCAGCCGCTTTCCCCCAGTGAAATATCGATGTCCGCTGTCTTGCCATGGCAACGCGACGCGGTTAGCCGCGTTATCGACGCGCGGCCAAGCTTGCGCGCGCCCGATTTTGCGCGCGTGGCGATGGCCGCCGAGTTCAAAGGAGAGATTTCGATGTTCAACCGTTTTCGCTCGATGTCCGCAACGGCGATGGCAGCCGTGCTGGGCTGCGCGCTGATGGCGACCGCGGCGCCGGCTTCCGCTCAGAAGAAGGAAAAGCAGAAGAAGGGCGAAGAAGCCAAGGGTGAGGGTCTGTCGGCGAGCAAGGGCTTCGCGCCCGCGCTCAAGAAAATGACCGATGCGACCACGGCGAAAGACACCGCGGCGCTCCAGGCCGCGCTGGCCGAGGGGCAGAGCACCGCCACCACGCCCGACGATAAATATCTCGCGGCCTTCTATCAGCTCCAGCTCGGCATCCTGAACAAGGACCAGACTATTCAGGCGCAGGCGCTCGACGCGATGCTCGATTCGGGCCGCACGCCGCCCGAGAATCTGGCCGTCTATAACTTCTTCTCGGGCAATTTCGCCTATGGCGCCAAGGATTATCCGAAGGCGATCAAGCGCCTCGAAGCCGCGAAGGCCGCGGGTTCGACCGAACCCAATGTGCCCGTCCTCCTGATGGACAGCTATTTGAACGCCGGGCAGGTCGAGCAGGGGCTCGCCACCGCGAAGGCCGCGATCGAAGCGAGCCGCGCCGCGGGGCAACGGCCCTCGGATGAACTCTATGTCCGCCCGATCAAGGCTTTGCAGGCCGCCAAGCGCAACAATGAGGTGCTCGACCTCATGACGCTGCGCCTTCGCGACTACAACCAGCCGACGGTCTGGCGCCAGACGCTGTTCATCGCGCTGCAGTCGAACCAGGACAAGGAAGTCGGGCTCGACATCTTCCGCCTGATGCGCGCCACCGGCGCGATGCAGGAGCGTCCCGAATATGCCGAATATGCCGCGCTCGCGACCGAAGCCGCGCTGCCGGGCGAGGTCGTCTCGCTGATCAAGGCCGGCAAGCAGAGCAATGTGATCCCCGCCAGCGACGCGAAGTTCAATGAGCTTTTGAAGAGCCAGACCGAGCGAATGGGCGACGAGGAATCGACACTCACCGCCTATGCGCAGAAGCCGTCGACGCTGTCGAACCCCAAGGTCGCCGGCGCGACGGGTGACGCGATGGTCGGTTACGGCCGCCATGCCGACGCCATTCCGCTCTACAAGGCGGCGCTGGCCGCCGGCGGCGACAAGGACCTGTGGACCTATCGTCTGGGCGTCGCACAGGCGCAGTCGGGTGATGTCGCGGGTGCAAAGGCAAGCTTTGCGCAGGTGACGGGCCCCCGCAAGCGGCTTGCCGAATTGTGGACGGTGAAGATCGACACGCCGGCAGCGGCTCCGGCGGCCGCCGCAGCGCCGGCTGCACCCGCAGCGGCTCCCGCGACGGGCGACTGAACCGGCGATCAATGAAAAAGGGCGCCACTCCGGCCCGGAGCGGCGCCCTTTTTCATGCCTGGAGAATCAGGATTCGACCGGAATGCCGGCGAGCTGCTTGGCCGTGCGAATCGTCAGCGACGTCTTGACGCTGGTGACGTTCGGTGCCGACGTCAGATGCGCGGTCAGGAACGACTGGAAGCTTTGCAGGTCGCGGGCGACCACCTTGAGCAGAAAGTCGATCTCGCCGTTCAGCATATAGCATTCGCGCACTTCGGCGAGGCCGCCGACATAATCCTCGAACGCCTTGAGGTCGGATTCGGCCTGGCTGCGCAGGCTGACCATCGCAAAGACGGTGATGCCATAGCCGAGCTTCGCCGCGTCGAGGTCGGCATGGTACGAACGGATCACGCCCGACTCCTCGAGCGCCCGCACGCGGCGGAGGCACGGCGGCGCCGTCAGCCCCACCATCTGTGCCAGTTCGACATTCGTCATCCGCCCGTTTTTCTGCAGCTCGCCCAATATCTGCAAATCAATCTGATCGAATTTCTGACTAGCCATCGTTGAAACATCCGCTTTCCAAAATTGCGGTGACCATAATATTATTTCAGACGATTGCAATTGTCCCACAATGCGACGCGGACGGTTAAGGCACTTTCATGACCACTGAATTCACGCTAGCCGGTAAACATATGCTAACCAACGACCGACGCTGTGGGGCTGATTTCGCGTGACCGCTGACTCGATGATTGCGACGATCTTGCGCCAGGCGCCTGCGGATCGTCGCGCGAGCATCACCGCGTGGCGACAACTCTCCGATATTCTGGCTCAGCGCGGCAATCAACTGGGCGATGACGATATTCGCCGCAGCCTGCACGCGCTCGCCGTATTGCGGCCCCGCGTCCCCGAAGCGGTGCGCCGCGACTGCGCGCGCGCGATCGCGCGCCACGGTCGCTTCGCGCCGCTCGTCGCGCTCTATGCCAACGATGTTCCGGCGGTATCGGCGATCATGCTGCGCGAGGTGCGGCTGGCTGAAGCCGACTGGCTCGCGCTGTTGCCCGCGACGAGCGCGATGGCGCGCTCGGTGCTCGCCGGGCGCCGCGACCTGCCGGAAAGCGTCACGCGCGCCCTGGCCAGTCTCGGCAGCGCCTCGGTAGCATTGCCGCAGCCCGCGAGCGTTGCGGTCGAAGAGCCGGTCCCGGTTCCGTCGATTGCGCCGGCTGCGGACGAATCCGTCGCGGATAGTGGCCCCAGCCAGATCAGCGAACTGGTCCGCCGGATCGACAAATATCAGTCGACCCGCGGCCAGCCCGCCACACCGCGCCCGCCGCGCGCCGCTTTCCTGTTCGAAACCGGGCCCGACGGCGTGATCCACTGGGTCGACGGCGTGACGCGGGGGGCGGTGATCGGGCTGTCGATCGCCGAGGCGGCCTTCGGCGGCGAGCCCGGCACCGACGGCCTCGCTGCCGGCGCCTTTCGCCAGCGGGCGGAAATCATCAATGCGCGCATGCTGCTGGAGGGGACGCCCGTCGAAGCCGGCGAATGGCGCTTTTCGGCGCTGCCCTGGTTCGATCCGGCAACCGGGCAGTTCCGCGGCTATCGTGCGAGCGCGCGGCGCCCGCACCGCAATGAAACGCCCTATGGCGGGACGGTTGCCGAAGATTCGGGTGATTCGATCCGCCAGTTGATCCACGAGCTGCGCAGCCCGCTCAACGCGATTTCCGGTTTTGCGCAAATCATCTCGGGACAGATGTTCGGGCCGGTGAGCCAGGGCTATCGGGGGATGGCCGACGCGATCGTAGCCGATGCCGCATCGGTCCAGGCAATCATCGACGATCTCGAAACCGCGGCGCGCAGCGATGCGGCGGCGCCGGCCCAGCCGGCCGAAGAGGTGGTCGATATCGGCGCGATCGTCACGCAGATCGAACGCGACCTCGCCGCACTGCTGGCCGATCAGCGGGTCGACCTCAGCATCTCGCGCGTTGGCGGTCCCTTTCTCGGGCTCGTCGGCGACGCCAATGTGCGGCGCATGGTCGGGCGGTTGCTGACGGCGCTCGTCGATGTGTCCGAACCGGGTGCGATTTTGGTCGGGCAGCTCGTCACCGAGTCGCGGCACGACGACATGCTCCAGCTGCGGATCGTCCGCCCCGCGGCGATCCGTTTCGCGACGGCGTCGGACCTGCTCGATCCGGGCTTCAGCCCCGAGGGCGAAGCGCCCGGTGCCGCGGTGCTTAGCCTCGGCTTTTCGCTCCGCCTCGTCGACAGCCTCGCCCGCGCGATCGGCGGACGGCTCGATATCGGGCATAACGCCTTGACCTTGCACCTGCCCTCCGCCAACTCGAAGGCCGAGGTCGAGCTGGAGGCGCAGCAGGGCGAATAGGCCTGCAGGCCGGGAAGCTGGCAAAGGGGGGCGTGGTGCAGCCTGCGGGCAGTTTCTTTGCATATCCGGCCGCGTCGGAGATGGTCACGCTCGATTCGGGTGAGAAGCCGCGTTTCTGGGTCACGATCGACACCGAGGAGGATTTCGACTGGGATGCGCCGTTCGCGCGCACCGGCTATCGCCTCGCCTCGGTCCCGGCGCTCGCCGAATGCCAGGGCTATTTCGAGCGCGCCGGGGTGAAGCCTATCTATCTGGTCGACTGGCCGATCGTCACCGACGAACGCGCCGCCGAGATCCTCGGCAGCGCGCAGCAGGCCGGGCGCTGCGAGATCGGGGCGCAGCTTCACCCCTGGGTGACGCCGCCGCACGACGAGGAAGTGGGGGCGCGGAACAGCTATGCCGGCAACCTGCCGACGGGTTTGCAACGCGCCAAGATGACCGCACTGCGCGACGCGATCCGCGATCGTTTCGGCGTTCAGCCGACCGCCTATCGCGCGGGTCGCTATGGCCTGGGCACCGAAACGGCGGCGATGCTCGCCGAACTGGGATTCCGCTGCGACACGTCGGTCCGGAGCGGTTTCGATTATCGCGCGGGCCATGGCCCGGACTATCGCGACGCGCCGCTTCATCCCTGGTGGGTCAAGGCGGGACAGGGCGCGGTGCTCGAGATTCCGGTCACGACGGTATTCGGCGGCCTCTTCGGCAACGCCGGACGCCGGGTTTATCACCGGGTCGCGCAGGGTGGCACGCACGCCGGCGCCGCGCTCGCGCGCCTCGGCCTCGTCGAGCGGATCGCGCTGACCCCCGAAGGCATTCCCGCCGAGCGCGCGTGCCGGGCGATCGACATCGCGGTCGACCTGCGTCTCCCGGTGCTGAACTTCTCCTTCCACTCGCCGTCGCTGCAGCCGGGCAACACCCCCTATGTCCGCAGCCAGGCCGACCTCGACCTCTTCTATCGCTGGTGGGACGTCGTGCTCGGCCATCTCGCGCGGCGCGGGATCGAGGCGACGACCGCGGCCGAAATATTGGCGATGGCCGAGCGCAAGGCGGCGCGCTGAGGTTGGCGCTTGCCAATGCGCCGCGCCGTCCGCTATCGCCCGCACATTCCCCGACCGGGTTTCGAGAGGGGGCCTGTAGCTCAATGGTTAGAGCTGGCCGCTCATAACGGCTAGGTTGCGGGTTCGAGTCCTGCCGGGCCCACCATTTCTTCCACCATTTTCCTTGCAAATCCGAACCGATGACGGTCCATTGCGCCGTCAGAAGGAGAGGGACATGGGGAAAGGTCGGACCATCCTGGTCGGGGGTCTTGCGGTCATCGCGATCGTGGCGGGAACGGTGGCGGTGCGCACCGCGAACTTCGCGCCAAAGGATATCGCCGACGGCGGCGGCGTCCGGCTTGCCGCGGTGCCGGCCTATGATTTGGACGCCGCGGTCGCTCATTTGAGCGCCGCGGCGCAGCTCCGCACGATCTCGCATCAGGACGCGGCCGACAACGACATCGCCGAATGGGACAAGCTGCACACCTGGCTCGCGGCGACCTATCCCGAAACGCACGACGCGATGACGCGCACGATCCTGCCCAACCGCACGCTCATTTATCACTGGCCGGGCAGCGACGCGTCGCTCGCGCCGATCATCGTCATGGCGCATCAGGATGTGGTGCCGGTGACCGAGGGGACCGAAGGCGACTGGAAATATCCGCCCTTCGCCGGGACGATCGCCGAAAAGGCCGTCTGGGGACGCGGCACCGTCGATGACAAGGGATCGCTGATCGGCCTGTTCGAGGCGATCGAGGCGCTGGCGAAGCAGGGCTTCCAGCCGAGGCGCGGCATCTATCTGGTGTCGGGGCACGACGAGGAAGCCGGCGGTTCGGGTGCGGTCGCCGCGGCCGCGAAGCTGAAAGCCGAAGGCGTTCGTGCGCTCTATACGCTCGACGAGGGCAGCGTCGTGCTGCTCGATACCCCGGTGATCGACGGCCCCGCCATCCTGATCGGCGTCGCCGAAAAAGGCTATGCGACGCTGAAAGTCACCGCCAACGCGCCGGGCGGGCACAGCTCGATGCCGCCCGCCGAAACCGGGGTGACGACGCTGGCGCGCGCGGTGCTCGCCATCACCGAAAAACCTTTCCCGATCGAAATGCGCGGACCCGGCGCGGCGATGGTCGAGGCGCTCGCCGCGCATAAGGGCGGGACGACCAAGATGGCGGTCGCCAACAAATGGTTGTTGGGATATCTTGTCAAAAATCAGCTTTCGGCGTCGCCTTCGTCGGCGGCCGCCTTTCACACGACGATCGCGCCGACGATGCTGGAGGGCAGCCCCAAGGAGAATGTCCTGCCGCAATCGGCCACCGCGCTGATCAACTATCGCATCGCGCCATGGAACAGCTCGGCCGACGTCATGGCACGCGCGAAGGCCGCCGTGGGCGACGCGCCGGTCGAACTCAGCTGGGTCAAGCCGCCGAACGAGCCGTCGCGCGTGTCGTCGACGCGTTCGCAGGGTTGGAAATATGTGGTCGCCGCCGCGCGCGCCGATGCGCCCCGCGCCGTCGTCGCGCCCTATCTGGTCGTCGCGGCGACCGACAGCCGCAGCATGGAGCCGATTTCGGAGGATGTGTACCGCTTCATGCCGATGCACTTCACGCTGAAGCAAACCGCGATGATCCATGGCACGAACGAACATATGACGATCGACAGCTTCAAACGCATGATCGATTTCTATGCGCGGCTGATTGCGACATCTGCGGGCTAGGGTCAGGACCCGTTAATTGCGCGATCGAGGCGTCGAAATGGCGAAGATATCGGGTTCGGGCGGATGCAGCGGGTAGCATCGCTACCCGCAAGGCCGCGCGAGCCTGAGGTCGAAGCCATTTCGACGTCCCTGCGGGATTTGACCGATTTTGCCCATGGCTTCGTCGGCAAGTCTTGAAATATCGACATATTCCTGCGCCTTGCCTCCTCGCCCTGAGCAAAATCGCTTCAAACCTCGATCGCGCAATTAACGGGTCCTGACCCTAGACTTGGGCGCGCCGGCTGTCTAAGGCGCCCGCAGCGTCGGGGAGTGGCGCAGCCCGGTAGCGCGCTTGCTTTGGGAGCAAGATGTCGCAGGTTCGAATCCTGTCTCCCCGACCATTCAACCCTTTTTGTTCGCCGGCTTTCCGGATCCCCGGGGGCGCCGCGGCGGCGGTGAGGTCGGCGCCTCGACCGGGACGCCCGTCCGCGCATCGACCGCCCCGTGCAGCCGCGCCGGGTAGATACCAAGGCCGGCAGCCCAGCGCGTCAGGCTCGCGGGGCGATAGGCCGCCACCTTGCGCCAGCGATCGAAGACGCTGCCGTCGATCGTTTCGTTGACGCTGAGCCATGACCCCTTGCCACCCGGAGCGGCTGGCGCGGCGATGCGGCGGTGAAAGCGCCGGCCCAGCTTGACGATGCGATAGAGCCCATAGAGAAAACTTCTGAAACTATCGTGGATTGGCGCTCCGACTTCATAGCCCGTGGGAACGACTTCTCCGCGCCAGGCGAGGCCGAGATTGCCCGCCTTCTTCATCAGCCAGGCAAGCGGCAGCTGGGGCATGTCGTCGCCTGCGATGCCGCCGCCGACATTGGCGTGCGCGCCCGCGAACCAGCGTTGTTCGACGATCGTCGGCCGGACGCGGCGTTTGCCCGGCGGATCGGGGGTGTCGGGGGTGAAGCGCGTCCAGAGCGTCGGCGCGAACGCCGCGCGATGTTCGTCGAGCGCGAGCGCTTGATAGGCATGCTCGAAAATCGCCGACAGCCGGGTGTTGTGAAAGCCGAAGCGCCGGCGGCTGATCCCGGGAATATTGCCGAACGGAATGCCGAGCGCGCCGACGGTGTCCCACACGCCGATCATTTTGATCGGGACCCGCCGCGAGTGGCGCAGCAGGCGCTTCTCCGCGGGCGGCAGGTTCTTCGTCTGGTGCAGTTCGACAAAGGAGGGCGCCCGATCGTCGAGGCGGTAGCGTTCGTAAAGCTCCTCGACCGAAAGCGGCGAGCCGGGGCGCAGCAGGCCGCAGCGCGCGATCATGCCCGCGACGCTGCGCGCGGTGAAAGCGCCGCGGCTGAAACCGAAGAGGAAGATCTGGTCGCCCCGATCATAATGACCCATCAGCCAGCGATAGGCGCCGATGACGTCGCGATCGAGGCCATAGCCGAACGCGCCGCCCCGGATGCGTTCGCCGCGCGGGGTGCCGACCCCGGCGGTGTAATAGCAAGGTTGCGGCACATCCGCGGCGTCGTGCGGCGCGACGAGCTGGCTCAGCCGCCAGACGCTCGTATTGTCTTCGAAGCTGTTCCAGGTGCCGTCGAGCAGGAGGACGAGCCTCTTGCCCGGCATGGTCACGCTCCCTTTTGCCATCGCGTACTGCTCTCCCATCGGGCCGGGGTCTGCGGAATGGTCGCAAGGCGGCGTGCGGGCACCCGGGCACAAAAAAAAGACGGCCTTCCCGAAGGAAGACCGTCCTTTTTCGTTTCAGTCAATGCCCCGAAGGGCTGCGACTTACTTCGTTTCTTCGGCCGGAGCGGCAGCGGCGTCAGCCGGAGCAGCAGCAGCGTCGGCCGGAGCGGCAGCGGCGTCGGCCGGAGCAGCGGCTTCGGCGCCAGCGGCAGCAGCGTCGGCACCAGCGGCAGCGGCTTCGGCGCCGGCAGCAGCGGCGTCGGCGCCTTCTTCAGCAACAGCTTCAGCAGCCGGAGCTTCGGTGGTGGCTTCTTCAGCAGCCTTTTCACCGCAAGCGGCGAGGGCGAACATGCTGGCAGCAACGGCGATAGCAGCAAACTTCTTCATGATGTGTGGGCTCCCTAAAATGCCTTTCCGCGTCCGGGAAAACTTCCCGTACCGCGAGCGGCGGGATTTAGCCGTTCCGCGTGAATCGTCAACAAAAATAATTGAGATGGCCGGTGCGCGCGGGAATCTGTCATTTATCCGTAACGGTCACGGAAGCTCGCTATCCTCGCTGTTCGCGAGAATCGCCAGAACCGCGCTCCAGACCACCACATTCTGCCGCAATTGGACAGGATCGATCTTGTCGAGCGTGTCGTCGGGTGTGTGGTGGAGATCAAAATAACGTGTCCCATCCTGTGCCAGATCGATCGCCGGAACGCCCGCCTGAACGAGCGCGCCGACGTCGGCGCCGCCGTTCGCGGGCTGCTTGCCGCGCACGACCCCGAACGGCATCACCGCGGCCGCGAGCCGGTCGGCGAGCGCCTTGGCGCTATCGGGCAGTTTGAAGTCGATGCGCCACACGCGATCGGCGCCGAAGTCGGATTCGAGCGCGACGGCGTGCTTTTCCTTGCCGTGCGCGTCAAAATAGGCCTGGCCGCCGAACACGCCGACTTCTTCGGCTCCCGCCCACAAGATGCGGATCGTGCGGCGCGGCTGGCCCGCGGTCATTACATGTTTGGCGGCGGCGGCGACGATCCCGCAGCCCGCCGCGTCGTCGATCGCGCCGGTGCCGAGATCCCAGCTGTCGAGGTGGCAGGCGACGATGACCGGGCTCGCGGCGGGATCGCGCCCGGGCACTTCGGCGATGACATTGCCCGACTTCTTCGTGCCGAGGTTCCGCGGGGTGAGGACGAGCTTCATGCGCAGCGGTCCGGATGCCGTGCCCGCCGTCACGCGCTTCCACTGGCGGACGAGCTGGTCGGCGTCGGGGTTCGAGATGGCGCCGGCGGGGATCGGCTTAACGCCGGGCTCGAAATTGGTGCCGCCGGTGTGCGGGTTTCGATGATCGTCGGTGCCGATCGCGCGGATGACGGTCGCGATCGCGCCCTTCTTGGCCGCGACATTGGCGCCGGTGAAGCGGCCGCGGCCGTAATAGCCATAGCCGCTGCCGTCCTGCGCGGGCGCCATCTGGTGATCGATGAAGGCGATCTTGCCCTTCACTTGGGTGTCGGGCGCCGCGACGAGCGCATCGAAACTTTCGAAATAGGCAATGTCGCCTTCGATTCCCTTCGCGCCGGTCGAGGCGCTGGTGCCGAGCGCAGTGATCGCGAGCTTCTGCGGCAGGAAGGGGCTGGTCAGCCAGGCCTCTTCTGCGCCGCGCACCCACACCGGCATGTCGAAGGGCTCGTCGCGGACGCCCGCGAAACCCATCGATTGCAGCCGCGCCACCGCCCATTTGCGCGCGGCGGCTTCGGCTTCGGTGCCGGCCATCCGTTGTCCGATCTCGGTCGTCAAATCCTCGGTGATCGACCAGGCGAGGTCGTCGCCCTGCTGCGCGAGCTCGGCCGCGCTGGGCGGCGCGGGATTCGACGCCGACAGCGGGGTAGCGAGGAGGGCGAGGCTCGCGCCGCCAAGCGCGAGAAGGCGGGCAGGAATGGGTTTCGTCATGTCCTTGTCCTAGCGGGGCAATTCGGCCCGCCGCAAGCGCCGATTGCCAACCGCGCCCCCATTCGCTAACCGGCCCCCAACTCTCCCGGCCGCAGGACCGCGGCCCAGCCAGACTTCGGAGCATATCCCATGGCCGCCCAATATAGTTTCGTAATGAAGGGTCTGAACAAGACCTACCCTGGCGCGCAAAAGCCGACGCTCAAGGATTTGAGCCTGCAATTCTATCCCGATGCCAAGATCGGCATCGTCGGTCCGAACGGCACGGGTAAATCGACGCTGATGAAGATCATGGCGGGTATCGATACCGAATTCAGCGGCGAAGCCTGGCCGGGTGAGGGGATCACCGTCGGCTATCTCGCGCAGGAGCCCGAACTCGACCCGACCAAGACGGTCAAGGAAAACGTCATGGACGGCGTGCGCGGCGTCGCCGACATGATGGAGCGGTTCAACGAGATCAGCACGCTGATGGCTGATCCGCCCGCCGATGCCGATTTCGACGCGCTGATGGAAGAAATGGGCTCGCTGCAGGAAAAGATCGACGCGGTCGACGGCTGGACGCTCGACAACCAGCTCGAAATCGCGATGGAGGCCCTCCGCTGCCCGCCGGGTGACTGGGGCGTCGAGAATCTGTCGGGCGGCGAAAAGCGCCGCATCGCGCTCACGCGCCTGCTACTCGAAAAGCCGTCGATCCTGCTGCTCGACGAACCGACCAACCATTTGGACGCCGAAAGCGTCGCGTGGCTCGAAAAGCACCTCGTCGACTATCCGGGCAACGTCATCCTCGTCACCCACGATCGCTACTTCCTCGACAATGTCGTGAACTGGATTCTCGAACTCGATCGCGGCCGCTATTTCGTCTACGAAGGCAATTATTCGACCTATCTCGAAAAGAAGGGCAAGCGCCTCGAACAGGAAGCGCGCGAGGATGCGGGTCGCCAGAAGGCGATCAAGGACGAACTCGAGTGGATCCGGCAATCTCCTAAAGCCCGTCAGGCCAAATCGAAGGCGCGTATCAAGAGCTTCGATCAGCTCGTCGAGGCGCAGGAAAAACGCATCCCCGGCAAGGCGCAGATCGTCATCCAGGTTCCCGAACGCCTTGGCGGCAAGGTCATCGAGGTCGAAGGCATTTCGAAGGCCTATGGCGACAAGCTGCTATTCGAGAATCTCAGCTTCTCGCTCCCGCCCGGCGGCATCGTCGGGGTGATCGGGCCGAACGGCGCGGGCAAGTCGACGCTGTTCAAGCTGATCACGGGGCAGGAAGCCCCCGACAATGGCAAGGTCACGATCGGCGACACCGTTCGCCTCGGCTTCGTCGACCAGAGCCGCGACGATTTGAAGCCCGACAACAATGTCTGGCAGGAAATCTCGGGCGGGCACGAGCTGATGAACATCGGCAAGCACGAGATGCAGACGCGCGCTTATGTCGGCGCTTTCAACTTCAAGGGCGTCGACCAGCAGAAGAAGGTCGGCCAGCTGTCGGGCGGCGAACGCAACCGCGTCCATATGGCGAAGATGCTGAAGAAGGGCGGCAACGTCCTGCTGCTCGACGAACCGACCAACGACCTCGACACCGAAACGCTCGCCGCGCTCGAAGAGGCGCTCGAGAATTTCGCGGGCTGCGCGGTGGTGATCAGCCACGACCGTTTCTTCCTCGATCGCCTCGCGACGCACATTCTCGCGTTCGAGGGCGACAGCCATGTCGAATGGTTCGAAGGCAATTTCGAATCCTATGAGGAGGACAAGATCCGCCGCCTCGGCGAAGGCGCGACGCGCCCACACGCGACGACCTACAAGAAGCTGTCGCGCTAAGCCCGATGGCGGGAGAGGCGGCACCGGTGTCGTCGAGCGCGATCCGTTTGGATGCGGACGCGCTCAACGCCTTCATGGCGGAGGCCTTTCCGCATTCGGAGCCGGGCTCGCGCGGCACTGTCGTCTCCGCCGCGCCCGGCCATGTGCAGGCGCGGATGGACCCGAATGACAAGGCGCTGCGCCCCGGTGGGCTGATCTCGGGCCCGACGCAGATGGGCTTTGCCGACATGGCGGCCTATGCGCTCGTCCTCGCGCATATCGGCCCAGTCGCGATGGCGGTGACGAGCGCGCTCAATTACCAGTTCTTGCGCCCGTGCCGCCCGGGGCCGCTGTTCGCTGATGCGTTCATGCTGCGGCTCGGCAAGCGGCTTGCGGTGATGGATGTGCGGATATGGACCGACGATGCCGACCGGCCGGTCGGGCAGGCGAATGTGACTTACGCGATTCCGTGAGGCTGGTGGCTCCTAACCCGTCGCCCCCGCGAAGGCGGGGGCCGTTAGAGAGGTAGCTCAAGGCCGACTGCGGCCCCCGCCTTCGCGGGGGCGACGTTCTACCGCTTCATGCACTGGCGGACATCGTCGCGCTTATATTCGCTGCAATTCCACAGCGCCTTTTCGAACCCCGCCTTGTCGTCGCGGAGGTAGGAGAAGCTCATCGCGGCGCGCTGCGTATCGTTCATCGCGTCGCTGTCGGGTTTCAGCACCGGGTTGGTCCAGCCCATGAACTTGCAATAGGGTTTGTCGCCGCAGAGCCGCAGCGCGGTGGTCACGAAGCTTTCGGGCGCCGCCTTGCGGTCGAGCTGGATATAGATGGTGTCGCGGCCCGCGCTCGCGCCGGCGCCGGGCACGATCTTCGCCTCGCCGATCGCTGCATTGGCATCGACCGGAGCACTGTCGGCGGACAGGCCCAGCGCGATCGCGTGGAGCGGGGAGATCGCCGCGAGCTTCGCCACCGGCCCGTCGCTGCCCGATACCGCGCCGCGAAAGGCGCCCGGCGTCCCCCAATAGCCCGGCCAGCGGAAGAAGAGATGCGTATCGACGATCGCGATCTTTTCGAGGCTGTCGCTCCAATAGGGGCGCACCCAGTCGGTGTGATAATGGGTGGCGAGACCGACCTTGGGATAGGTGCCGCCCGCCAGCATCAGGTCGGCATTGTCCCGCGCACGCTGCCACGCCGCGTCCGAATAGCGGCGCGCGAGCGCGCCGTCGCAGGTGAAGGTGAACTGGCAGCCGGTGACGCGCTCGGCCCCCTGGAACACGACCCCGCAGATCGATTTGGGGAAAGCGGGGTGGCGCGCGCGGTTGATCACGACCTGTCCGACCGCCTGCTGCCCTTTGGCGTCGTCGCCCGCTTCATAGAGCATCGCCGCGGCGAGGCAGTCGCGCGCGCGCGCCTTGGCGTCGCCGCCGCCGGCATAGACGAAGGGGCGCGGCGCGACGAAACCCTTGGTGATGAGCGGAATTTTCGAATTTTGCGTGCGCGCGTCGGCCTCGGTCACCGGCGCGAGTTCCATCGGCGGCGCTTCGGGCACGATGTCGGCGGGCGGCGCCACCGGGTGCGGCCGCGCCATATAGCGCGCGCCGTCTTTCGCACCATTGGCGTAGAGAACGCCGCCGATCGCCAGCGCGGCGATCAGGACGAACAGCCAGCCCGTCCAGTCGCGCCGCGGCGGCAACGCCGATTCATCGCCTTTGGGGCGCATGGCGAAGGGTCAGATTTCCGGGAGGAAATCGGGAACCGACAGATAGCGTTCGCCCGTGTCGTAGTTGAAGCCGAGTACGCGGGTGCCGGGCGGAAGCTCGGCGAGCTTCTGCGCGATCGCCGCGAGCGTCGCGCCCGACGAGATGCCGACGAGCAGACCTTCCTCGGTCGCGGCGCGGCGTGCGAAGGTCTTCGAGTCGGCGGCGTCGACCTTGATCACCCCGTCGAGCAGATCGGTGTGCAGGTTGCGCGGGATGAAGCCGGCGCCGATGCCCTGAATCGGGTGCGGCCCGGGCTGGCCGCCCGAAATGACCGGCGAGAGATCGGGCTCGACCGCAAAGACCTTCAGGTTCGGCCAATGCTCCTTCAGAAACTGCGCGCAGCCCGTGATGTGGCCGCCGGTGCCGACGCCGGTGATCAGCACGTCGATCGGCGCATCCTTGAAGTCGGCGAGGATTTCGGGGCCCGTCGTGCGGACATGGACGTCGATATTCGCCTCATTTTCAAACTGCTGCGGCATCCACGCGCCCGGCGTCGTCTCGACCAGTTCGATCGCGCGCTCGATCGCGCCCTTCATACCCTTTTCGCGCGGCGTCAGGTCGAAGGTCGCACCATAGGCGAGCATCAGCCGGCGCCGTTCGACCGACATGCTCTCGGGCATGACCAGCACGAGCTTATAGCCCTTCACCGCGGCCGCCATCGCGAGGCCGATGCCGGTGTTGCCCGACGTCGGCTCGACGATGGTGCCGCCGGCTTTCAGGCTGCCGTCCTTTTCTGCCGCCTCGATCATCGCGAGGCCGATGCGATCCTTGATCGACCCGCCGGGATTGCTGCGTTCCGACTTCACCCAGACTTCGGCGTCGGGGAACAGCTTGGCCATACGGATGTGCGGCGTGTTCCCGATGGTATCGAGGATCGAATTGGCTTTCATGATCGGTGCGCTCTTTCCTTGAATTCGAAACGCGGGTCGCGGCGGACGCGATTTGGCCAGTCCCCGGCGCGCAGCCAGAGGGCCTCGTCCGCCAGTGCCGGCGTCGGCGCGGGTTGTAACGATGCGAGGAGATACTGTCCATAAGGCCAGTCCCCGATCCCCGAGTCGGCGTTGATATGACCGAAGGGACCGGCGTTGACGAAGCGCGCGTCCCAGCGCCGCGCGAGGCGCCACACCTGGGCGGTCTTGGCATAATGATCATTGTCGCTGGCGACGACGATCATCGGCGTGAGCGATGTGAAGGTAGGCGAGTCGGCAAAGCTCAGCGTCCTATGCTTGTACCGCAGCCGGCCAAGGTCCGGCGGCGCGACGAGCAGCGCGCCCGCGATGCGCGTCCGCGTCAGCGCGCTGGCGCCGGCGAACCAATGGGCAAAGGCGTGGCAGCCGAGGCTGTGCGCGGCGACGAGCACGGGTTCGCTCTCGCCTTCGATCGCGGCGGCGATTTTCCGAACCCACTGCTCCTTGTCGGGATTGCTCCAGCTCCCGAGCTCGATTCGCTCGCTATCGGGGAATTTCCGTTCCCACAGGCTTTGCCAGTGGGTCGGGCCGCTGTTGTTGAGGCCCGGAATCGTGAGGATCTTATGACGGATCGTCGCGCTGTGCATGACGGTTTCTCCATTGAGGGGACAAGGGGAACCGCGGTGACGGGTGGGAGATAGATAACTCAACAAATTAAATTGACAATATGTTTCGGACGGACCGAGCGCGAGGGACGGCAAATGGTTTGACCCTATGGCTTGCTTTGCCTGAACTGCGGTTCGAAGGTGCGCGCACGGCGGAGTTCGGGGAAGATCCAGGCCCAGAGCGCGGTCACGCCGATCGCACCCGCGCCGCCGACGACGACCGCGCCGACCGGCCCCAGCGCCGCGGCCATCGCGCCGGCGCGCATTTCGCCCAGTTCGTTCGAGGCCGAAATCGCCAGCCCAGATGCGGCGCTGACCCGCCCGCGCATATGGTCGGGCGTGTTGAGCTGGATCAGCGTGCCGCGCACGAAGACCGAGAACATGTCGGCCGCGCCCATGATCACGAGCACGCCGAGCGACAGCAACAAGTTGGTCGAGAGCCCGAAAATCACCGTCCCGGCGCCGAATACCGCGACCGCCCACAGCATCTTCACCCCGACGTTGCGCTCGATCGGGCGGATAGCGAGGCCGACGGCGACGGCGACCGATCCGAAAGCGACGGCGGCGCGCATCAATCCCGCGCCTTCGGGCCCCGCGTGCAATATGTCGCGGGCAAAGACCGGGAACATCGCGGTCGCGCCGGCAAGCAGCACGGCGAACAGGTCGAGCGTGATCGTGCCGAGCAGGAAACGCTCGACCCACACGAATTGCAGCCCGTCGACCATCTCGCGCAGCGGGTGACGGCGGACTTCGGCGGGCGGGGGCAGAACCTGCCGCACGCGGCTCAGCGTGAAGGCCGAGATGGCGAGGAGGATGGCCGAGAAGACATAAACCGACCCCGGATGCGCGGCATAGATCAGGCCGCCCGCGGCGGGGCCGATCACCGACGCCGATTGCCACGCGATGCTGCTCATGGCGATCGCCTGCGGCAGCACCGCGGGGGGCACGATATTGGGAGCGATCGCGCTCATCGCCGGGCCCGAAAAGACGCGCGCGACGCCGTGCAGCGCGGCGAGGCCGAAGAGCAGCGGCAAGGTCAGCCCGTCGACCCAAGTGAACCAGCCGAGCGTCGCCGCGATCAGCAGGTCGATGAGGTTCGAGAAGATCGCGACGCTGCGCCGTTCGAAGCGGTCGGCCGCCCAGCCGGCGACGGGGGTCAGGATCGCGAGCGGGACGAACTGGAAGAGGCCGAGCAGCCCGAGCTGGAACGATGCCTCCTTGATTGACATGCCATAGTCGGAGCGCGCGGTGTCATAGAGCTGGTAGCCAATCACCACGACCATCGCGATCGTCGCCATCACCGCGGTGAAACGCGCGAGCCAGAAATAGCGGAAATCGGGAAAGCTGAGCGGGGAGGGGGCTTTGGGCGTTGCCTCCGGCATTACCGGTTCTTCGCCTTCGGGTGGGGGGATCGTCGCCATCGCCCTTCGCCCTAGCTCGCTTTTCGATGCTGTCCAGATGGCATGGCCGTGTCGTTCGTCGATTAGGGGGTGTCATCGGTCGGAGCGGCTGGCAGAAACGCGCGCACCGGAGTCAGGGAGATCAAGGAATGAATCGCAAATTTGCCCGCTTTGGCGGCGCCGCCATGGCTGCGACGCTGCTCGCGCTCACCGCTTGCAACGCATCGGACAACAAGTCTGCAACGGCCCAAAGCGCCAAGTCATGGACCGAGTTTCGCGACAATTTCCTCGCCGGCTATTTCCCGCTCAATCCGAATTTCGCCGTCTATCAGGGCAAGCATGAGTATGATGGGCAACTGCCCGACTGGTCGCCCGAGGGCCTCGAAAAGCAGGCCGCCTATCTCGAAAAGACGATCGCCGATGCCAAGGCGTTCGACGGCGAGATGACCGACGCCGAAAAGTTCGAGCGCGACTATCTGATCCATGTCGCGCAGGGCCAGCTCTTCTTCCTCCGCGATACCGATTTCGCGCAGAAGAACCCGGCTTTCTATACCGGCGCGCTCGACCCCAATGTCTATATCGCGCGTCCTTACGCTGACGCGACGACGCGGATGAAGGCGTTCATCGCCTATGCCGAAAAGGTCCCGGCGGCGGCGGCGCAGATCAAGGCGAACCTCAAGCTCCCGCTGCCCGCGACCTTCGTCAAATATGGCACCGCCGGCTTCGGCGGCTTCGCCGATTATTACAAGGGCGACGCCAAGGCGGCCTTCGCGTCGGTCAAGGACGCGGCGCTGCAGAAGCAGTTCGACGAGGCGGCCGAAAAGGCGGGCGCGGCGATGACCGACCTTGCCGAATATGTCGGGTCGCAGCCGGGAACCGCCGACGGCTATGCGCTGGGGGCCGAGAAGTTCGCGAAGATGATCCTGACCAACGAGGGCGTCGATACCCCGCTCGCCGAACTCGAGCGCATCGGCCGGGCGGACCTCAAGCGCAACCAGGACGCGCTGAAGGCGGCTTGCGCGACCTATGCCGCAGGGATGACGATCGCCGACTGCATGAAGAAGATGAATTCGGACAAGCCCGAGGGCGGCCCCGTCGCCGAGGCGCGGCGCCAGCTTCCGGTCCTGCGCGCCTTTCTGGTCGAGAAGGACATCGTGTCGATCCCCGGCACCGAGCAGGCGCAGGTCGAGGAATCGCCGCCCTATAACCGGCAAAACAGCGCCTATATCGATATTCCGGGACCGTATGAGAAAGGCCTGCCGTCGGTCTATTATATCTCGCCGCCCGATCCGGCGTGGGACAAGGCGACGCAGGACGCCTTCATTCCGGGCAAGAAGGATCTGCTCTTCACCTCGGTCCACGAGGTTTGGCCAGGGCATTTCCTGAACTTCCTCCATTCGAACCGCGCCGAGAGCATCTTCGGCAAGCTGTTCGTCGGCTATGCCTTTGCCGAAGGCTGGGCGCATTACACCGAGGAGATGATGTGGGAAGCGGGGCTGGGCGAAGGCGACCTCGAAACGCATATCGGCCAGCTATCAAACGCGCTGCTGCGCGATTGTCGCTATATTTCGGCGATCGGCCTCCACACGCAGGGAATGACGGTCGCGGAATCGGAAAAGCTGTTCAAGGAACAATGCTATCAGGACGAAGGGAATGCGCGGCAACAGGCGGCGCGCGGCACTTATGACCCCGCCTATCTCAACTATACGATGGGCAAGCTGATGATCCGCAAGCTGCGTGAGGATTGGACGAAGGGCGACCGGACGAAGTGGAAGGCCTTCCACGACGAATTCCTGTCCTATGGCGGCCCGCCGATCCCGATGGTCCGCGCCGCGATGATGAAGGAGGACGCGCCGAAGGCGGTGTTCTGAAGCCGATGACCCACCCGGCGGCTAGCTTCTATCGGGCTGGTCGCCGGGCTCCGCTCAGTTTGAGGGCGCGCGCAGCCGTGCGACGAAAAAGCCGTCGAGGCCGCCCGCGTCGGCGAGCAGGCCGGGAAGGGTACGGATGAACCCGGCAGCGTCGGGTGCGATCGCACCGGGCAGTTCGTCGAGGCGGACGGGGTCGACGGCCCAATTCTTGTGACGATCGAGGAACGCCGCGATCTGGTCCTCTCCCTCGGCGCGTTCGAGCGAGCAGGTGGCATAGACCAGCGTCCCGCCCGGCTTGACCCAGCGTGCCGCGCGCGCGAGCAGATCGGCCTGCAGGGCGGCCATATCGGCAATCTGCCGCGGCTCGATGCGATGGAGCACATCGGGGTGGCGGCGAAAGATTCCGGTCGCCGAGCAGGGCGCGTCGAGCAGGATCGCATCGGCCGGTGCGCCGGGTTCCCACGAGCGGATATCGCCCTGCACGATCGCGGCCGAAAGGCCCGTGCGCTCCATATTGGCGCGCAGCCGCTCGAGCCGCTTGGCGCTGGCATCGACCGCGATGACATCCCAGCCCGCGGCGGCGAGCTGCATCGTCTTGCCGCCGGGCGCGGCGCAGAGATCGAGCACCGTCCGGCCTTCGCCGGCGCCGAGCAATCTTGCGGGCAGGCTGGCGGCCAGATCCTGCACCCACCACCCGCCTTCGTTGAAGCCCGGCATCGCCTCCACCGCCTGCCCGCGCGGCAGCCGGCGATGGCGCGGCGCGAGCGTCAGCGCGTCGGGCCATTCCTCGGCGCCGGGTTCGGCGGCGAAGCTGAGGTCGATCGGCGGCGGTGCGCTCCAGCTCGCTTCGGCGGCTTCGACTATCGACAGGTCCCATTGCTCGGCCCACCGTTCGGCGGCGGGCAGGGGAAGCGTCGCGCGTTCGGGCAGCGTCCATTCGTCCTGCTGCGCGCGCGACAGGATCGCGTGGACGAGCCGCCGCGGCCCGCCGTCGACGAGCGGCAGCGCGGTCGATACGACCGCATGGCCGGGGCTTTTCAGCACCAGCAACTGCGCGAGCGCGATCCGCAGCACGGCGCGCGACTTGACGTCGTCGGGCAAGATCTGCGCCGTCGCCCCGTCGATCAACGCGTCGATGTCGACCATCCAGCGCATCGTTTCGGAGGCGATCGCGACGGCGAAAGCGCGGTCGGCGCCGGTCAGCCCCTGCGCGGCAGCGTGCATCGCGACGTCGAGCGGATCGCCGCGCCGCAGGATCGCATCGACAAGGCGGAGCGCGGCGCGGCGCGGCGCCATGCCCGGCGGATCGGCCTCGCCCGGCGACCGGCGGCGGCGCGGGGAGCGACGATCAGCCATGACCGGGAACGGCGTGGTTGGCGTGGCGCATGAAAAATCCTATATTGCGGGCATGACGAACGACAGCAGCCCGAACGCGACCATCGGCGGAACGCCGCGCGCTGTAAAGCGCCCCGCGCATGTGAAGGCGCCCGAAGGCTGGACGAACAGCGCGGTCCCGGCGCCCCGGCCGATCCATGAGGACAAGGCCGAGGATCAGCCCGGCGGGCGCAACCCGGTGCGCTATGGCGACTGGGAGCTCAAGGGCGTCGCGGTCGACTTCTGAACTGCGATGATATGCGGCCGAGCGGGGCCGCCAAAACACAAAAGGCCGCCCCCGGAACCGAACCGGGAGCGGCCTTGTGTTTATCTGCCTTTAGGCGGCCGGCAGTTCGGTGTTCAGCGGCATCTTGCCGCTCTTGACCTGTTCGGCGAACACTTCGCGCATCAGCTGCAGCGAGAAGAGGTGCGCGAAGATCAGGCCGAGGATGCCGTTCTGCATCAGCTTGCGCAGCACGTCGCCGCGCAGTTCGCGCAGCTTGTTCTCGTCGACCATCTGGAAGCCGCGATAGACAAAGGGCTTGTCATTGCCTTCCTGCTGGATCGCGACTTCGCCGTCCATCAGAAGGTCGGCCTTTTTCAGCTCGTCCATGAACATGCCGGTGCGCTGGCCGGCTTCCTCGAAATTCTTGCAGAATTCGAGCACGGCCTTGACCTGGTCCGACGGCTGGCCGTCGACGAACAGCACGTCGCCTTCGTCGAACTTGCCGAGCGCGCCCGAGGTCGGGTCGAAGCACAGCGACAATTCCTCAGAATTGGGCTGCAGCTTGGCGAGCAGGAAGGGATAGCGGCGGATATAGGCCGGGACATAGACCGGATTGATCAGCTTGCCTTCGTCGTCGACGAAGGTGTTGATGCCTTCGTTGAGACCCATCAGCGCGAGCGGAACGGGGTTGTCGCCGGCCGAAAAGACGATCGGGAAGAAGCGGCAGGCCGACACGAATTCGTCCGAGGTCAGCGGAATCGCGTGCTGGCCAACCAGGAATTCGGCGCTGTCGAGCGGACGGGCGCGGAAATCGGCGTGATCGACGCTCGAAAGCGGGACGAGGTCCTTATAGAACAACGGCAGGTTGGCAGGTGCGGGCGCAGTGGCCATGTTTCAACTCCGGTAGGTTCCCATCGGCGGGACAAAAAAGATACAGCGCCTTATTGACCTGCGCCGCGCGGCGCAAGGGGGCGATCGCGCGGAAGGCGCTCGCAGGCGGGGCGTCAGGCGATGAGCTTGCCCGGATTGAGGATGCCTGCGGGATCGAGGCCGGCCTTGACGCCGCGAAGCGCCGACAGCCGCGCCGGGCTGTCGAGTTCGGCCAATATGTCGCGCTTCATCTGGCCGATGCCATGTTCGGCCGAAATCGATCCCCCGAGTTCGACGACGTGCGAATAGACGAGCCGGCTGACCGCCGCGCCATGTTCGGCGAGCCAGGCGGCGCCATCGACCCCGGCGGGCGGTTGGACGTGATGATGGACATTGCCGTCGCCCAGATGCCCGAAGGACAGCACTCCGATGCCCGGAAAGGCGCGATCCAGCCGGTGCGGATTTTCGGCGATAAAGGCGGGCATCAGGTCGACGGGCACGCTGATGTCATGTTGCAGCGCGGGACCTTCGGCGCGTTCGGCTTCGGAAATGGAATCGCGCAGTCGCCAGAAATCGTCGCTTTCGCGTTCGTTTTTGGCAATCACGACATCGCGGATCAGGCCGGCGTCGATTGCCGCGGCGAGCTGCGGGTCAAGTGCCTCGCCCAGCGCCTCGTCGCTGTCGCCCGCCAGTTCGAGCAGCACATGCCACGGCTGCGCGGCGGAAAGCGGCGCGCGCGTCTGGGGAATATGGCGCAGCACCGCATCGAGGCAGCTTTGCGGGATCAGCTCGAAACCCTCGAGCGCATCGCCGATCGCGGCGTCGAGGCGGCGCAGCAGCACGAGCGCACTTTCAGGCGAATCGACGCCGATCCACGCGGTGCGCCGCGCCGCCGCGGCGGGGACGAGATGCAGGCAGGTGGCGGTGACGATGCCCAATGTTCCCTCGGCGCCGCATAGCAGGTGCCGCAAATCATAGCCGCGATTGTCCTTTTTGAGCGGCGCGAGCCCGTCGAAGATGCTGCCGTCGGGGAGCACCGCCTCGATCCCCGCGACCAGCGCGCGCATCGTCCCGTGGCGCAGCACCTGCGTTCCCCCCGCGTTCGTCGACACGAGCCCGCCGATCGTCGCCGATCCCTTGCCGCCGAGGGTGAGCGGAAAGCGCAGGCCGTGCGCCAGAACATCGTGATGGAAGCTTTCGAGGATCACGCCCGCCTCGGCGACGGCGAGCCGGGCGGCCTCGTCGACTTGGCGTATCCGGTTCATCCGCCGCAGGCTCAAGAGCAGCTGGTCGCCGCTGGCATCGGGGGTGGCGCCGCCGACCATGCCGCTGTTGCCGCCCTGCGGGACCAGCGCGACCTTCGCGTCGGCGCACAGCCGGACGACCGCGGCCACTTCTTCGGTCGACGCGGGCGACAGCATCGCGGCGGCACGGCCGTGGTATTTACCCCGCCAGTCGGTCAGCCAGGGCGCGATCGTGTCGGGGTCGGCGCTATAGCCTTTGGGCCCGAGCAAGGCCGCGAGGTCACGCAGCAGCGATGTCGATGGCGCCCGCGTCATAGCTTCCACTCCGTAAATTTCCCGCGCCCGATCGCGAATGAGGGGAGACAGTTCATTTGATGTTCAATCATCCTCGTTAAAGGGGGCGATGGACGAATCGCGTGTATTCGTCCAGCGGGGATGGACGCGGGAGCCGAGGGTGAGCAGCATCTTTTGTCACGACGCCAAGGGAGCGGCAGCGCAGCTGTGTTGACGGCGGCTTTCCTGTGGTTCGCCGCGGCCGTGCCGGCCGCCGACGCAGCGCCGCCCCCGGCGGCGCCCGACCCGCTGGTGGCGATTTCCACGCCGACCGTCGATCAAGCCTCGTCCTTCTGGCAGATGGTGATCGAGCAGCAACTGATCATCCGCGTTCCAGCCCGGCGGTCGCCGATCAACAATTTCGCCGCCGACCGCTCGACGCCCAGGCGGGAAATCGAATTGCCGATCGTCTGGAAAGAAAAGAAGGCGCCCAAATGCGTCGCGATGCGCAACATCATGGGGATGCAGGCGGTGCAGCGCGATAGCATCGACCTGATCACACGGCAAAAGCAGCGACTGCGCGCGCAGCTCAATCGCGGTTGCCGCGCGCTCGACTTCTATGCCGGTTTCTACATGCAGGGCAGCAAGGACGGCAAACTCTGCGAGGACCGCGACCAGATCCACGCGCGCACCGGCGCGAAGTGCGAGATCGACAAGTTTCGGCTGATGGTCCCGGTTCACGACGACGAGGACGATTGATCGCGTTTTTCGCGGCCTTTCCTTGACTTTTCTCCGCCGTTTGCCCAAGGGCCGCGGCAACGTCCGCCTGCGTGGGAGGCGGCACGCTCCTTTATTTCCGGACATATTGCCTCATGAATTTTGCCGACCTCGGCCTTTCCGACGAACTTTTGCGCGCGATCGACGAGTCGGGCTATAACGAACCGACCGCCATTCAGGCCGGCGCGATCCCCTCGGTGCTGATGATGCGCGACATGATCGGCATCGCCCAGACGGGGACGGGCAAGACGGCCTCCTTCGTGTTGCCGATGATCGACATTCTCGCGCACGGCCGCGCCCGCGCGCTGATGCCGCGTTCGCTGATCCTCGAACCGACGCGCGAACTCGCGGCGCAGGTTGCGGAAAACTTTGAAAAATACGGCAAATATCACAAGCTTTCGATGGCGCTGCTGATCGGCGGCGTGCAGATGGGCGACCAGGTGAAGGCGCTCGAAAAGGGCGTCGACGTGCTGATCGCGACCCCGGGCCGCCTGATGGACCTGTTCGAGCGCGGCAAGATCCTGCTGACCGGCTGCAACCTCCTGGTCATCGATGAAGCCGACCGCATGCTCGACATGGGCTTCATTCCCGACATCGAGAATATCTGTACCAAGCTGCCCGCGAATCGGCAGACCCTGTTGTTCTCGGCGACGATGCCGCCGCCGATCAAGAAACTCGCCGACAAATTCCTGTCGAACCCGAAGACGGTCGAGGTCGCGCGCCCCGCGAGCCGCAACGAGAATATCGAGCAGTTCCTCGTCAAGTCGTCGGAGCGCGGCAAGCGCGACACGCTGCGCGACCTGATCGAGGCCGAGGATATCGGCACCGCGATCATCTTCTGCAATCGCAAGACCACTGTGCGCGAGCTGGCGAAATCGCTGCAACGTTACGGCTATAAGGCGGGCGAGATCCATGGCGACATGGACCAGTCGAGCCGCATCGCCGAACTCGATCGCTTCAAGGCGGGCACGATCAACATCCTCGTCGCGTCCGACGTCGCGGCGCGCGGGCTCGACGTCAAGGGCGTCAGCCATGTCTTCAACTTCGACGCGCCCTGGCATCCCGACGATTATGTCCACCGCATCGGCCGCACCGGCCGCGCGGGCGCCAAGGGGCGCGCGTTCACGCTGGTGACGCCGTCGGACGACGAAGCGGTCGACAATATCCAGAAGCTAACGGGCTACAAGATTCCCGTCCACGGCGGCGGCAAGCCCGACGCGGCGCCCGCGAAGGAAGAGGCGCGCGAAGAGCGCGAACCGCGCCGCGAAAAATCCGAACGCGGTGGCCGCGGCGGCAAGGCCAAGCGCGCCGAGGCGGCCGAAAAGCCCGCCCCGAAGCCCGCGAAGAAGGCCGACGACCGTCGGGCGCCGTCGGCAAAACAGCGCCAGCAGGACGACGACGGCCCGGACGACGGCTGGAATGGCCCGATGCCAGACTTCCTGTCAGTGGGTTTCGGCAGCTAGGGATCGCGTTGCAGCGCCCTAGCTTCGCCGCTGCGATCCGCTAATCAGTTCCTCGACGGCGCCACGCGAAAGCGCCTGCGAGGCGAGGACGACCGATGTCTCGACCTGCCGCGCGGGCACATCCCAGAAGGTGCGTAGCAGCGCCGCCACATCGTCCTTCGATACGCGGACGAAGCCGTGACGCTCGTAAAATCGGATCGCCCATTCGGCCGCCTGCCACGTTCCGATCAGTATAGGCTTGTCACCGGCCCCGCAAAGATGCCCGAGCAGCCTCGAGCCGATGCCGCTGCCCTGATAGTCCGGCAGGACATAGGCGTGGCGGATCAAGTCGACCTTGCCGCGCTCCTGCACGCCCATCACGCCCACCAGGCGGCCGTCCACGACGCAGCCGCTGAAGGCCACGCCATGCGCGATTTCGGACGCCAGTTCCTCCGGCGACATATAGGGATCGTGCCAGCGATCGGCAGGGATTACGCCACGATAGGCTTCGGCCGCGCAATTGATGATCCGAAGGACCTCGCCGAAATCCGCCGGGACGATGCCGCGCATCTCGACCTTAAGTGCTGCGCCATTTCGCTCTGCCATCCTCTTCGACCTCCAAAAAACGGGAACCGGGCCCGTCCTAGTGGGAGAAGATGGCGCCGCTCTTGTATGAAATTGCAGCCCGGATGCGATGGGCGCGGGCATATTGGCCGGGCGTGTAGCCATAGCGCGCCACGAAGCCGCGGTGCATATGGCTTTGATCGGCGAAGCCCGCTTCGATGGCGGCCTCGGCCAAGGGCGTTTCGCGTCGGATCAGCCTTCGCGCCAGATCGAGCCGTCTCTGCATGGTATATGCGTGCGGGGTCAGGCCCGTCAGGCGCGAAAAGGCGCGTAGCGTCTGGAAGCGGCTGAGCCCCACGTGCGCGGCCATCGCGGACAGGCCGTGCTGTGCCGCCGGATCGTCGTCGATCGCCTCGCGGATGCGTAAAATCCGGCGGTCAACTCCGCTCGCGGACGGCGGCGGCGTGCCGATCAGGCCACCGAAGAGAGCGAGCAGTTCTTCGTCCAGATCGCGTGCCGGGTCGGCCCGAAGCGCGGCCCGCCGAGCCCGGACGAACCGGCGCGTCAGCGCGCGGTCGGCAACGACCGGCCGGTGAAGCTCGCGATTCGCCGTCCGGCCCTCGGTCAGGTCGGCCATGATCTCGCAAATCAGCGGCGCCTGGATATAGAGCATCGACCAGGACCGCTCCTCCCCGATGGGCATGCCGTCGTGGACTTCGCCCGGATTGACCGTGATCAGCTCGCCGCGGGCCGCCTCGACCGCGCCGCGTCCGCTCCACGAGCGCTGGGCCCCGCCGGTAACCAAACCGACGCCGAATTCATCGTGCGCGTGCCGCGCGAACGAGCGGTCCGAATGCGCATCGACTGCGGTGATGGCGCCGCCATGCAACGACCGGACGAGGAAGTTTCCGAAAGACATGCTGCCTATCATGCTGCGAAAATGGGGCGAGGCAATCCACGGGCTGCCGTCCCGATCAAACCCGGACCAGCATCTTCCCCATATTCGTGCCCGCGAACAGCCCCAGAAACGCATCCGGCGTCGCTTCCAATCCCTCGTGCACGGTTTCGCGCATCGTCACCGCGCCGCTGGCGATCAGCCCGCCCATGTCGGCGTAGAATTCCTCCATGCACTCGATGAACTGGTCGGTGTAGATGAAGCCTTCCATGCGGATCCGCGCCGGGATCGCGCGGATGAGATATTTCATCTCCTGCGCTTTTCCATCGTTATAGACGTCGATCATGCCGCAGATCGAGAAGCGCGCAAAGTCGTTCGCGGTCGCAAAGGCGGCGTCGAGATGCTCGCCGCCGACATTGTCGAAATAGACGTCGATCCCGGGCTTGCCGAGGCGTTCGAGCGCGGTCGCAAGCTGCGGCAGCACCGGCCCCGCCTTGTAGTCGATCACGGCATCAGCGCCGAGGTCGAGCACCCATTCGCATTTTTCCGCGCCGCCCGCCGAGCCGATCACCGTCATTTCGCGCGCCTTGGCGATCTGGACCACCGCCGATCCCACCGCGCCCGCGGCGGCCGACACGAACACCGTGTCGCCGGGCTTCGCGCTGGCGATGCGCAGCAGGCCAATCCAGGCCGTGCCGCCCGTCAGGCCCATATTGTGCAGGAAGGTCTGCGGCGTCATGCCCGCCGCCAGCGCCTCGGCGGGCAGCTTGTTCGGCATCATGTCGAGCCCAATCACGCCGCCGTCGCGCCAGCCGCCCATGTGAAGGATCAGGTCGCCGGGCGCGAAACCTTCCATTCGGCTTTCGACCACCTCGCCGATCGCGCCGCCGGTCATCGGCTGGTCGATCTGAAAGCTCGCCGCATAGCTTTTCGCGTCGTTCATGCGGCCGCGCATATAGGGGTCGACCGACAGCCAGACGTTGCGGACGCGAAGCTGATCTTTTTCGAGCGGTGCGTCGGGCAGGTCGCGGAGCGCAAAATTGTCGCGCGTCGGCAGCCCCTGCGGACGACTGGTCAAATGCCATGCCTTGGCCATCGGAATCCCCCCATTCCTCAAATTTTCACAGAACAACCGCCATGATCAGAAAAGCCGTTGCCACTGCCAGCCAGTGCCGTTAAGACCCCGCCCGTCGCGGGGCCGTAGCTCAGATGGGAGAGCGCTGCAATCGCACTGCAGAGGTCAGGGGTTCGATTCCCCTCGGCTCCACCAGCGACCCACCCGGCAGCTCATCCCGCGAAATCCCGAATCATATTCTTCGCGATCACTAGCTGCTGGATCTGCGTCGTCCCTTCATAAATGCGGTAAATGCGGCAGTCGCGATAGAAGCGTTCGGCCAGATATTCCTTGAGATAGCCGGCGCCGCCGTGAATCTGGACGACGCGGTCGGCGACGCGCCCGCACATTTCGCTGGCGAACATCTTGGTCGCCGCCGCTTCGACCAATATCTTCTCGCCGCGATCTGCGCGGGCGCAGGCGTCATTGAGCATGCAGTCGGCGGCATAGATTTCGGCCTTGCTGTCGGCGAGCATCGCCTGGATCAGCTGGAAATTGGCGATCGGCTCGCCGAACGCCTTGCGCTCCATCGCATATTGCAGGCCGGCGTCGAGCATGCGCTTGGCGTAGCCGACGCTCGCCGCAGCGACCGACAGGCGCCCGTTGTCGAGGCTCTGCATCGCGGCGCGAAAACCGATCCCTTCCTCGCCGCCGAGCAGCGCGTCGCCATCGACATGCACATCCTCGAGGATCACGTCGGCGATCTGCGATCCCGCCTGGCCCATCTTGCCGTCGGGCTTGCCGATCGACACGCCGGGCGCGTCGCGCGGGACGAGGAAGGCGCTGACATGCGCATTCTTGGGCAATGCCTCGACGTTGGTGCGCGCCATGACGAGGATGACGTCGGCGAAGGGTGCATTGGTGATATAACGCTTGGTGCCGTTCAGCACATAGCCGTTGCCGTCGCGCACCGCGCGCGTCTTCATCGCCGCGCTGTCCGACCCACTGTCGGGTTCGGTCAAACCGAAGGCCGCGATCGATCCGCCGGCAAGCTTCGGCAACCAATGCGCCTTTTGCTGCTCGGTGCCGAAGCCGATGAGCGATTTGCACACCATGCCGATATTGATCGACACGATCGAGCGATAGGCGGGCGAGGCATAGGCCAGTTCGCGGATGAAGCCGACATATTGGCTGACGTTCATGCCCGCGCCGCCATATTCTTCGGGCATCGTCACCCCGAACAGCCCCATGTCGCGCATTTCGGCAAGAATATCGTCGGGAACGCGGCCAAGCTCCTCGAGCTGGTCTTCCGCCGGGATCAGCCGCTCGCGGACATAGCGTTGCAACTGCTCGATGAAGGCGTCGTATATGTCGGCATCCATTCCCGGATTGATCATGTCTTCATGTTCCCTGGTCTATTGTTCGCCATAAGTGTCGATCGCCGCGAAGATACGCGTCAATTGCTCGCGCTCGTCGGCATCGATGTCGGGACGCCAGATTTCGAACAGCAAGATGGTGCGGTCGCTGGTCCCGCGATTCCACGCCTCATGCTCGAAACTGTCGTCGAAGATCAGAAGCTCTCCTTCGCGCCAGCTGCGCGTTTCGGCACCGACGCGCAGCCCGCAACCGTCGGGGACGATCAGCGGCAGGTGACAGATGAGCCGCGTGTTGAGCATGCCGTGGTGCGGCTGGATATGCGTGCCGGGCGTCAGGCGCGAAAAGAGCGCGAGCGGTGCGCGCCCCGGAATTACAGGCTGCGGCGCAAGCTCCAGCGCGGCGAGAGTTGCAGGACACAGTGCCGCCATCCCGTCGGCCACCGCGCCGTCCTTCCAGAGCCATGCCGCGCCCCAGTCGGGCTTGTCGAGCAGCGGGTTGTTCGGCGGCGGCCGACCGGGGGCGGCGGTGACATAGGGGCCGAACGGATCGGAGGCGCCGCCAACCATCGCCAGCAGCTCGGCGCGGATCGCGTCGGTCGCGGCCTCGACCGCTTCCGCCCAGTCGAAATCGGACCGCTCGAAAAAGGGGCGTTGAGCAAGGCCCGGGAAATAGAACATGTTCGGCTGCTGCAGATAGAGCGGCTGTTCGCCGGCGAGCATCCGCAGCGCCTCTGCGACGCGCGGCGTCGCGGTCCCGGCATCGACGCCGGCGTGCCGAAGCTGGCCGAGCAGATGATCGGCAAAGGCGCGGTCGGTGTCGGCGAGAAACTGCTCGGCGCGCTGGAGGCCGGGATGAAGCGACGGCGGAACGCTGCGGGCTTGCGCGGCGGTGCCCAGCGCGAGGCGGTAATAGCTGCCCGCCGCGCGGTCGTCGGCGAGGCGGCGCTTGAGCTCCGCCATCGCCAGCAAGGCCGGGAGATTGCCGCGGTCGGCGCGGATTGCGGCCTCGAGTGCTGCCGTTTCGGCGGCAACATCGCCGCGGTGGTGCGCGTCGCGCGCCTGATCCAGCCATGTCGTCTGACCCGTCATGGCCCTTGGCATAACGGGGCGCCGGGCCTTTGCAAGCGCGCGACCGGGCTTCAGTCCGCCGGCGGCGTCGAGGTCACGGATGATTTCGCGGCGCCGCGAAGCCATTTCCGGATCGAGCGCATCGGCGCGGTCCGCCAAAGTGCGAGCAGCAACAGGAAGAGCGCGGCCCATGGCAGGATCGCCGCACCGACGACGAGGAGGAAGGACAGCATCACACTGCCGCTACGGATCAGCATGTTCAGCGCGTCGCTGAACGGATTGCCATAACCGATGCCGGGCAAGCCGCCGGTACCGATATAGTCGAATTGCATCGGCGTCGTTGCGAGCATCGCCTCTCCGGCGCGGCGGGTATCGCGCTCGCCATCGAGCTGTCTCCGCATCGCCGAAATTTGTTGCTGGAGTTCGGTGCGCTCGCGGTCGCCGAGACCGCCTTGCCTCAGCCGCGCCTCCAGCCGGGCGATTTCGGCACCGATATCGGCGCTGCGGCGTTGCGAGTCGCTGATCTGCGTGCCGACGTCCTCGCCGCTGATCCGCGCCTCGGCGAGTACGCCTTCGGCCTTTTCGACGCTCGAAAGCGCGTCGCGCCCGAACTTGCGCGCGATCGCGGGGTCGAGCTTGAACAGCAATTGCGCCTCGACCTCATTCTCGCGGACGAGGCGATAGGTCATGCCGGTGATCCGGCAACGCGTCGTGCCGAGCGCCTCGCACGCCGCGGCATGTTCCTCCTGCACCTTGGCGATGCGATTGTCGTCGAGACGGAAAGCATAGGCATAGTTGAACGCGACCCCGGGCGCCGCGGTGACGTTGATATTGGGGCTACTCACGGCGGACGGGGCGGGAATGGCCCGGGTCGAGACCGCTTCGGAGGCGTCGACCGGTGCCATGTCATAAGCGGGGGCCTCTCTGACCGCTTCGGCGGGTTTTTCCGAACAGCCGACCAGGGCGAGCGCCATCGCGCCCGCTAAGAGCTTGGTTTTCATGAAGTCTCTCCCAATATGCGACTCGGGTCGCATGTAATGTCATATCATAATTGATTGAGTAGACAATATGGATCAGGCGAGCTTGACGAAGCTGTCGAGGACCCGTTTGCTGCCCGCCTGGTCGAATTCGACTTCGAGCTTGTTGCCATCGATATCGATGATTTCGCCGTAACCGAACTTCTCATGAAAAACGCGGATCCCGATCGCGAGGTCGGCGCGCGGTTTGGCGCCAACCGATGCTGCGGGGCCTTTCTCGCTGGGGGCGGGCGCACGCGTGACGGTCGACGACGAGGCGAGCGCGCGCTGCCAGGCGGGGCCGCGCGTCATCGTGCGCGCAGACTGGCGTTCGGCAACGTGGGCGAAGGGGTCGCCCTGCGCCGACCAGTTGGCGCGCCACAAGCTCTGGCCGCCGCCGAAACTATTCTCGCTGTCGACATGCTCGGGTGGGATTTCGCCGATGAAGCGGCTGGGGATGCTGCTCATCCACTGGCCATAGATGCGCCGGTTCGCGGCGTGATAGATGCTCGCGCGCTGGCGGGCGCGGGTGATGGCGACATAGGCGAGGCGGCGTTCCTCTTCGAGACTGGCGGTGCCGCCCTCGTCCATCGAACGCTGCGACGGAAACACGCCGTCCTCCCAGCCGGCGAGGAAGACATGATCGAATTCGAGGCCCTTCGCGGCGTGGATCGTCATGATCGTCACCGTCTCGGTCTGGTCGTCATTGTCGCGGTCCATGACGAGGCTGACATGCTCGAGAAATTCCTCGAGCGTTTCATATTCCTCCATCGCGCGGACGAGTTCGGAGAGGTTTTCGAGCCGTCCCGCAGCCTCGACGCTGCGGTCGGCCTGCAGCATCGCGGTATAGCCCGATTCGTCGAGGATGAGCTGGGTGAGTTCGGGGTGCGAGAGTTCGTTCGCCTTCGCCTGCCAACCGCGCATCTGCGCGACGAAGTTCGCGAGTTGGCGGCGCGCCTGCGGGGTCAGTTCGTCGGTTTCGGTGATCCGCGACGCGGCGTGGAACAGCGGCGCTTGCTCGGCCCGCGCGAACTGGTGGATGCGCGCGAGCGCCTTGTCGCCGAGCCCGCGCTTGGGGACGTTGACGATGCGTTCGAAAGCGAGGTCGTCGGCGCTCGACTGGACGAGGCGGAGATAGGCGAGCGCATCGCGGATTTCGGCGCGTTCGTAGAAGCGGAAGCCGCCGACGATCCGGTACGGCATGCCGATCGCGATGAAGCGATCCTCGAACTCTCGCGTCTGGAACTGCGCGCGGACGAGGATCGCGGCGCGGTCGAGCGACACGCGCTGGCGCTGCAGGCCTTCGAGCTCCTCGCCGATCCGCCGCGCTTCCTCGGGCCCGTCCCACACGCCGACGACACGCAGCTTGTCGCCGGGATCGAGCTCGGTCCAGAGCGTCTTGCCGAGGCGGCCGCTGTTCTGCGCGATCAGCGCCGAGGCGGCGGCAAGAATCTGCGGCGTCGAGCGGTAATTCTGTTCGAGGCGGATCACGGTCGCGCCGGGGAAATCCTTGTCGAAGCGGAGGATATTCGCGACTTCGGCGCCCCGCCAGCTGTACACTGACTGGTCGTCGTCACCGACGACACAGATATTCTTGCGTGCCTGCGCGAGCAGCCGGAGCCAGAGATATTGGCTGGCGTTGGTGTCCTGATATTCGTCGACGAGGATATATTTGAAGCGCGCCTGATATTGTTCGAGCACGTCGCGGTGCGTCTTCAATATCACAAGCATGTGGAGCAGCAGATCGCCGAAATCGCAGGCGTTGAGCGTCTTCAGCCGCGCCTGATAGAGCGCGTAGAAATGCTGGCCCTTGCCGTCGGCATAGGCCTCCTTGTCGGCGGCATCGAGGTCGGCGGGGGTCAGCCCGCGGTTCTTCCACTTGTCGATCAGCCCCGCGAGCTGGCGCGCGGGCCAGCGTTTCTCGTCGAGCCCCTCCGCCTGGATCAGCTGCTTCAAAACGCGGAGCTGGTCGTCGGTATCGAGGATGGTGAAATTGCTCTGCAGCCCGACGAGTTCGGCGTGGCGGCGGAGCATTTTCGCGGCGATGCTGTGGAAGGTGCCGAGCCAGGGCATGCCCTCGACCGCGTCGCCGATCATCCGCCCGATGCGTTCGCGCATCTCGCGCGCCGCCTTGTTGGTGAAGGTGACGGCGAGGATTTCGGACGGCCAGGCGCGCCGCGTCGCGATGATATGCGCGAGGCGCGCGGTGAGCGCGGCGGTCTTGCCCGTGCCGGCCCCCGCGAGCATTAGCACGGGGCCTTCGGTGGTCAGGACGGCTTGCCGCTGCGGGCCGTTGAGGCCCTGCAGATAGGGCGGGTCCGACGGGTCGGGGCGGGTCAGGTCAGGCGTCGAGGTGGGGGGCATGTTCACGCGCGAACGATTAGGGAACAGCGAGCAGGCTGTCCAGTGCGGTGAGGCGGTCGGAGGGCGTGGTTTCGCGGCGCTTGAGCTCATCGAGCGTCGCGCGTGCCATCGCGCTGTAGGCGGGCAGCAGGCTAGGGCTATGCGCCGCGAGCGTTTCAAGGTGACCGGCGATCGTCCGCGCATCGCCGCGCAACAGCGGGCCCGACAATCCGGCAAAACCATGCGCGAGACAGTTTTCGAGCGCGGCGCGGACGAGCGGGGCAAGCAATGCCGCCGGATCGTCGACCCCGGCGCGCTCCAGCCCGTGCGCCGCGCCGTCGATCAGCGTGACGAGATAGTTCGACGCGTGGCAGAGCGCGGCGTGATAGAGCGCGCGCCGATCCTCGGCGATTTCGACCGCGATCCCTCCAAGCGATGCGACGATCTGCCGCGCCCGTTCGATGGCGTCGCCGGCCGCCGCGGTGATCGCGAACCGCGCCCCCGCCATGCGACCGACCTCGCTTTCTGGATCACCGGTAAAGGTCATCGCCGGATGGATAGCGGCGACCATCGCGCCGGCCTTGCCGAGCGGTTCGAGCGCCGCCGCTCCGCTGCGTCCGCTGACGTGAAAGATGAAGCGGGCCGGGCGGGCCGGCAGCGCGGCCGCGATGCGGGACACGACATCGGTGAGGGCATCGTCGGCGACCGCGATCGCGATGATGTCGCATTCGGCGATCAGGCGACCGAGGTCCGGTTCCGTGACGGCGCCGACTCCCTCCGCCGCGCCGCGCGCCTTGTCGGAAGAGCGGCTCCATAGCATCGGCGGGGCGATCGCGTGCGGCTGTAGCGCAAGCGCCAGCGCCCGCGCAACGCGGCCCGCGCCGACGATTCCGGCCTGATGGAAGCGGATATCGGTCATGGGATCCGGATGTAATGCGCGAGAGGATATTTCGCCAATGGAACCTCGGCTTTGGGCCGGTAGCTGCCGTCGCCTCCGCGAAGGCAGGGGCGGCCGTCGGCGTTGCCCTGCTCTGGCAGCATTGACTGCCAGCGCCCCCCGCCTTCGCGGGGGCGACGAATTTTCCCAATGACCACTAACCTGCCAGCCATAAGGACTTTATCTCCCCATATCCCGCATCTACGGTCGCGCGATGCAGCGACGCTCGACCATGCAACTCGCCGGAATGTCTTTGGCCCTTCTGGCTCTCTCCGCCTGTGCCGGCGGCAATTATCGCCCCGTCGCCGACGCTCCCGTTCACATCGGGCCCGCCTATAGCATTCGCGGCACGACCTATGTGCCCGCCGCCGCGCCGGCCTATGACGCGCTCGGCTATGCGAGCTGGTATGGCAGCGAGTCGGGGAACCGCACCGCCAATGGCGAGAAATTCCGCCCCGGCTGGATCACCGCCGCGCATACGACGCTGCCGCTGCCGACCTATGTCGAGGTCACCGCGCTCGATAGCGGGCGGCGGATCATCGTCCGCGTCAACGACCGCGGCCCGTTCGCGCGCGGGCGGCTTATCGACCTGTCGCGCGGCGCGGCCGAACAGCTCGGCATGAAAGCACAGGGCCATGCACCGGTGCGCGTGCGCCGCGTCGAACCGTCGGAGAAGGATCGCGAACGGCTACGCAAGGGCAAGCCTGCGGCGTCGCTGACGCGGGTCCCCGAGCGCGAGTTGCTGCGTCTGCGCGCTCAGCTTGCCGCCGGGGGCAGCTGACGCTTCGCATTCCTGCTTGCGCCGGACACGGCGCGCGCCCAAAGCGTCGCCAACTTTGAAAGGGGAGGGCGTTGCCCGTGGATCTGGCACCCTATCGACAGCATCGGCGCATCCTGACCGCGAGCCTCGTCGGCACCGCGGTCGAATTTTATGATTTCTACATTTATGGCACCGCCGCCGCCCTGGTGTTCGGGCCGCTCTTCTTTCCCGAGAGTTCGGCCTCGGCGCAGCTGATGTACAGCTTCATGACCTTTGGGCTCGCCTTTTTCGCGCGGCCCGTCGGCGCGATCGTCTTCGGCCATTATGGCGACCGGATCGGGCGCAAGTCGACCCTCGTCGCGTCGCTGATGCTGATGGGGGCCTCGACCTTGCTGATCGCCTTCCTGCCGACCTATGCGATGGTTGGCTGGGTGGCGCCGCTGCTTCTCTGCATCCTGCGCTTTGGGCAGGGATTCGGCCTCGGCGGCGAATGGGGCGGCGCGGCGCTACTCGCGGTCGAGAATGCGCCAGCGGGATGGAAATCGCGCTTCGGCATGTTTCCCCAATTGGGCGCGCCGGTCGGCTTCATCGCGGCGAACGGCCTGTTCCTGCTGCTCGGCCTCGGTCTCAGCGACGCCGATTTCGCGGCATGGGGCTGGCGCATTCCGTTCCTGCTGTCGGCGGTGCTCGTCGGGCTGGGGCTGTGGGTGCGATTGAAGATCGGCGAGACGCCCGACTTCGCCAAAGCCGTCGCCAAGGAAGCGCCGGTCGCGGTGCCGCTCGGCGAGCTGTTCCGGCACCATCTGATCGCGACGCTCGCGGGGACCTTCGCGGTCGTCGCCTGTTTCGCGATCTTCTACCTGGCGACCAGTTTCGCGCTTGCGCACGGGACAGCGACGCTCGGCTATCCGAAGGAACAATTCCTGCTGATCCAGCTCGGCGCGATCCTGTTCATGGCCGTCGGGATCGTCGCTGCCGGCTATTGGAGTGACGCGTCGAGCGCGCAGCGCGTGCTGAGCTGGGGTTGCGGCGCGACGATCCTGATCGGCTTCCTGTTCGGGCCGTCGCTGGCGTCGGAAAGTTGGCCGCTGATCTTCCTCGGCCTCGCCGCCGCGCTGTTCGTGATGGGGCTGGTTTATGGTCCGCTCGGGAGCTGGCTGACCGGGCTGTTTCCGGTGCGGGTGCGCTATACGGGGGCGTCGGTGGCGTTCAATGCCGGCGGTATTTTGGGCGGCGCGATGGCGCCGATCATCGCGCAGGCATTGGCCGAACGCGGCGGGACCGAAACCGTGGGCTATTATCTGGCGCTCGCCGGGATCGTGAGCTGGCTCGGCCTGCTGATGGTGCGGCGAATCACACCGCCTGCCTGAGCAGCGTTAGCTTCGCCTTGCCGACCCTGCGCGTCGCATCGATTTCGAAGCCCGCGACATCGACAGCTTCCTTGTCGGCTGTCTCGATCGAGATCCAGCTATCAGGGCCGATCCAGCCGAGGCGGTTCAGCTTGTCGAGCGCGACGCTGCCCGCGCCGGTCGCATAGGGCGCGTCGAGCAACAGCAGATCATAGGTGCGGCGTGCCGGCCCCAATGCGAGAACCGATCCCGCACGAATATCGGCGCGCGCCGCTGCCCCGAATGTGGCCAGATTCCGGCGCAGCGCGTCGAGCGCGTCGCGATCCTGCTCGGCGAACAGGCATTGCTCGGCGCCGCGCGACAGCGCCTCGATCCCGAGCGCCCCCGATCCCGCGAACAGATCGGCGACATAGAGTCCTTCAAAGCTGCCGAGACGGCTCGCGAGCATCGAGAAGAGCGTTTCGCGCGTGCGATCGGCGGTGGGGCGGGTGGCGTCATTCTTCGGCGCGAGCAGCTTGCGCCCGCGCCATTCGCCGGAGATGACGCGCATCAGCCGAGACGCCGGCGGAATTTGAACAGTTCGTCGCGCGGCACGACATCGACCGCGCCCATGTCGAGCCCGGCGAGGGTGAACTCGCCGTAGCGCGTCCGGATCAAGCGGCTGACCTGCAATCCGAAATGTTCGAGCACCTTGCGGACTTCGCGATTCTTGCCCTCGGTCAGGGTCATTTCGACCCACTGGTTGCGGCCCGTGCGGCGTTCGAGATTGGCGTCGATCCGGCCGTAGCGGACGCCGTCGATCTCGATCCCCATCGCCAGCTCCTCGAGCTGCGCCTGGCTGATGTCGCCGAAGGCGCGCGCGCGGTAGGTGCGCTCGACTCCACTCGCGGGCAGTTCGAGCTGGCGCTTGAATTCGCCGTCGTTGGTGAGGAGCAGCAACCCTTCGGTATTATAGTCGAGGCGGCCGACGGGCATCAGGCGCGGCAGCCCCTTGGGCAAGAGGTCGTAGATCGTCTTGCGCCCCTTGGGGTCGCGCGCGGCGGTGAGGCAGCCGGCGGGCTTGTGGAAGCGATAGAGACGCGTCGATACGGGCTTCGCGACCGGATTGCCGTCGACCGTCAGGCCGTCGAGCGACGACAGGAGCGGCGCGGGCTGGGCGATCACCTCGCCGTTCAGCGCGATCCGTCCTTCGTCGATCATCCGCTCGACGTCGCGGCGCGAGCCGACGCCGGCGCGCGCGAGCAGCTTGGCGATGCGCTGCGGCCCGTCCTCACGCTCTTCGGCGGGCCTGGTTTTGAGCGCCGAGGCGGCGCCGCGCGCGGCGCGGCGGCCTTTCGGGGCGTCGCGGCCTGCGGGGGGGCGGTCTGCGGCGGGGCGAGGGGACGAGCGGGGCGGGCGGCGGGTCGTCATCGGAACGGATGCGGCTTTCTTGTCGTTTTCAGGGGAGAGTGTTGCGTCGTGATCACGCTCATAGCCGGAAAAGACCCGCTTCGTCGATGGCAAGCAGAAGCGATCTTGCGGGACGGCGCGGAGCGAGTCATGGCGACGTCAAAGGGAGTAACTATGCTGTTCGCGTCCCGCCCGACCTGCATCAAGCGGCTGCTGATCATCGAGGATGATCCGCTGACCGCTTTCGACAATGAGCACACGCTGAAACACGGCGGGTATCAGGTTGTCGCAACGGTCGATTCGGGCGAGGCGGCGGTGGCGGTGATGGCGGCCGAACCGGTCGACGCGGTCGTGCTCGACCTCGGGCTCGCTGGCAACATGACCGGGCGTGAGGTCGCAAGGCTGGCGCGCGACCGCGGGATCGCGGTGCTGCTGGTGACCGGACAATGCCCCGCCGACGCAAGCGAGATCGCGCTCGCCTGCCTCGGCAAGCCGCACAGTGCGTCCGCGCTCGTCGCGGCGCTGAAGGCGCTCGAAATGATGATCTGCAAGAATGAGGCGCCCCGCAAGGTGAGCGGGCTGACAACCTTTTGGCGACCCGAAGCCGCGTGAGCGCGACCAGCCGATAAATCACCGCTTCCAATTTGGGATCAAGCCTCTAGGCCTTGGTTGACGGGCATGCGGCGGCTCTGCCGCATCGGGGAGGTGCAGGTTTTGCAGCAAGATATTTCGACGCCGCCGCCGCAAAGCTGGTGGCATAGCATCCGGCCCTATCTCGAACGGGCCCCGCTGGCGGCGCTGTTGCTCGGCATTTCGTCGGGCTTCCCCTTTGCGATGATCGGCGCGACCCTGACGACGCGGCTTGCGCAAGACGGGTTCGAGAAATCGTCGATCACCGCCTTTTCGCTGGCCTTCCTCGTTTACAACCTCAAGCCTCTGTGGGCGTGGGTCGTCGATGCGGTGCGTCTGCCGGTCATAGGTCGCCTCGGCCAGCGCGTGTCATGGCTGGTGCTGGCCGCGGCGCTTGTCATATCGGCCGTCGCGAATCTGGCGATGGTCGATCCGCAGCAGGTCGGTCAGTCGCCCGTCGGGCAGTTCATGCAATGGTTCGGGCTGGGCCATGAGGGCGAGCTTGCGGCGCTGTTCGAGATGGCGGTCGGTGCTATCCTCGTCGGCCTTGCCGGCGCGACCTTCGACATCGTGATCGATGCCTACCGGATCGAGATATTGAAACCCGAACAGCTCGGGGTGGGATCGGGCATGTCGCAATATGGCTGGCGCCTGGGCTCAACCGCGGCCGGCGGGTTGGCGCTCGTCCTCGCGGCGCGTTATGGGTGGGAAGCGGCCTATTTCGCCTGCGCCATGTTCGCGCTACCGGCGGTGATCGCCGCCTTCTGGGTCGGCGAACCCGAACGCCACCGCGAGGCGATAACGCGCGAAGGACGGCCGGGCATCGTCGCCGGGATCGTCGGTCCCTTCACCGAATTCTTCAGCCGCCATGGCGCATGGCTGGCGCTGTTGTTCATCCTTTTGCACAAGATCGGCGACACGCTCGCCAACCTGACCTTGCGCCTGCTGCTCGACGATCTCGGGTTCAGCAACGACGAGATCGCCATCTATGACGTCGGCATCGGCTTCTGGGCCTATTTTATCGGCATCTTCATCGGCGGCATTCTCTACGCCCGGATGGGGATGAAAAAGTCGGTCTTGCTGAGCCTCGTGCTGATGGCTGTCAGCAACTTCAGCTTCGCCTTGCTGGCAGCGGCGGGGCACAGCAATTGGGGGCTGGCCGCGACGATCGGTTTTGAAAATATCGCCAGCGGCATCGGCGGCGTCGTCGTCGTCGCCTATTTCTCGGCGCTGTGCGACCTGCGCTTCACCGCGGCGCATTATGCGCTGATCAGCTCGGCGGCGAGCATCGTCGGCCGTTTCCTCACCGGGACGACCGCGGGCGCGATGATGGAGGAGTTCGGCAATGTGAACTTCTACCTCTTCACCGTCGCCGCCGCACTGCCGGGCATATTGCTGTTCTGGATCATGATGCGCAAAGGGCTGGTCGACCTGTCGGTCGGCACCGCGGGAACCGTGCGGGCATAGGAGCCGCGAGCCATAAAAGCCCCGTCGCCCCCGCCTTCGCGGGGGCGACGGCTAAGACCGTGTTTCAGGTCGGCCATTCGCCGTTGAGGTCGAGCACCACCCCCGCGAGATAGAGCGAGCCGCAGATCAACACGTCCGCAGCCGCGCGATGATCGGCGATGAAGCGCAGCGCGGCGGTCACATCGTCGCACGGCTGCGCATCGACGATGCCAAGACCGGACTGCACCCGGTGGCACAGCTCCTTCGGATCGTGGTGTTCGTGACCGGGGATCGGCACCGCCTGGAACGAGGCGATGCGGTCCGCGAATGGCCGCAGGAAACCGAGCGCGTCCTTGTTGCGCAGCAGACCGCAGACGATGTGGAGCGGGGCGTGCCCCTCGAGTGCCTTCGCCAACGCGATGCCCGCGTCGGGATTGTGACCGCCGTCCAGCCAGAGCTGCCGGCCTTGCGGCAGAAGCCCGGTCAGCGGTCCCACACCGAGCCGCTGCATCCGGCCCGGCCAGAAGGCATTTGCGACGCCTTCTGCGATCTCGGCATCGCTCGGTCGCGGATCGGGAGCGAGGCGCAGCATCGCGATCGCTAGCCCGGCGTTGCGCATCTGGTGCGCGCCCGCCATGCGCGGGTGCAGCAACGGCGCGACCGAGCCCAGTTTCGAGGTCCAGCGAAAGGCGTCATCTTCTTGCTGGATTGTCCAGCCGTCGCCTTCGGGAAAGAGCGTGGCGCCGACATCGGCGACCTTGGCGGCGACGGTGTCGCGCACATGCGGCGGATAGGCGAGCGTCGCGACGGGGCTCTCGGGCTTGATGATCCCGGCTTTTTCCCACGCGATCCGCATTGCCGGATCGTCGGGCGTCCCGGCTTCGGGCGCGAGGAGGAAGGCTTCGTGATCGATGCCGAGCGAGGCGATGCCGGCGACCGCGGGGGGCGGGATGATATTCGTGGCATCGAGGCGGCCGCCGAGCCCGACTTCGATGATGCAATCGTCGGCGGGGATGCGCGCGAAGGCGAGGAAGGCGGCGGCGGTGGTGACTTCGAAAAAGCTCGCCTGCAAATCCGCGGCTTCGTCGAGCACCTCTTCGAGGAGTGCGGCGAGCAGCGCGTCGTCGATCAGCTTGCCCGCGAGGCGGATGCGTTCGTTGAAGCGAACGAGGTGCGGGCTGGTATAGGCATGGACGCGGCGCCCCTGCGCTTCGAGGATCGCGCGGAGATAGGCGCAGGTCGACCCCTTGCCGTTGGTGCCCGCGACGTGGAAGGTGCGCGGGAGCAGGAGCTGCGGATTGCCGAGGCGCGCGCAGAGCTCGGCGATGCGTTCGAGCCCGAGAATGTCGCGCCCCGGCGACAGCGCGGCGAGGCGATCGAGCTGGGTCTGCACGGCGGGGTCGGAGCTGTGGGCGTGGTCGGGCATGGCTGTAGCTCGATTAGAGGAAAGCAGCCTCCCAATCATCCGTCATGCCGGGCTTGACCCGGCACCCGCCTTACCCTTCAAAAAAGGCAGGCCCCGGATCAAGTCCGGGGTGACGAGAAAGAGAGGTCGCGTTCCGTTGCGACGGTCCGTTCAGGCCGCCTTCTCAGGCGCCAGATAGCCGATCAGGCGGCCCAGCGTTTCGGGCAATTCCTTGCGATGAACGACCATGTCGATCATCCCGTGGTCGAGCAAATATTCGGCGCGCTGGAACCCCTCGGGCAGTTTTTCGCGGATCGTATTCTCGATGACGCGCTGGCCCGCGAAGCCGATCAGCGCCTTGGGCTCGCTGATCTGGATGTCGCCGAGCATCGCATAGCTGGCGGTGACGCCGCCGGTCGTCGGGTCGGTGAGCAGCACCACATAAGGAAGGCCGGCACGGCGCAGGCGCGCGAGCGCAACCGTGGCGCGCGGCATCTGCATCAGCGACAGCGTGCCTTCCTGCATGCGCGCGCCGCCCGCGGCGGTGATCGCGATATAGGGGACGCCGCGCCGGATCGCGTCCTCGACCCCCGCGACGAACGCCTCGCCGACGGCAACGCCCATCGATCCGCCCATGAAGGCGAAATCCTGCACGCCGATCACCGCGCCCTGGCCCGAGATACGGCCGAACGCGTTCTGATAGGCATCGCGGTCGCCGGTCTGCGCGCGCGCCGCCTTGATGCGGTCGACATATTTCTTGGTGTCGCGGAACTTCAGCGGATCCTCGGGCGCCGCGGGGGCGGCGATCATTTCGTGGATGCCGCCGTCGAAGAGCTGCGCGAAACGTTCCTTGGTGCCGATGCGGTCGTGATGGTCGCAGCGCGGGCAGACGTTCAGATTGTCCTGCCATTCCTTGACAAACACCATCTGCTGGCACTGGCGGCATTTGTGCCAGAGATTGTCGGCGGTGTCGCGCTTGGCCCCGAAGGGCAGCGCGTTGCGGACGCGGTCGAGCCAGCTCATGCGGCGATCTCCTTGGCGCTATGGATAGCATCGGCGAGGGTGCGGGTGAAAGCCTCGACATGCGGCGCCGCGGCGTCGCCATGTTCGGCAATGATGTCGATGAACGCCGATCCGACGACGACGCCGTCGGCGACGCGCGCAATCTGTGCGGCCTGTTCGGGGGTGCGGACGCCGAAGCCGACCGCGACGGGAAGGTCGGTCGCGGCTTTCAGACGCGCGACGGCGTCCGCGATGCTCGCCTGCGCGGCCTGCTGCTGGCCGGTGATGCCCGCAACCGAGACATAATAGAGGAAGCCGCTGGCGCCGTTCAGCACGTCGGGCAGGCGCGCGGCGTCGGTCGTCGGGGTCGCGAGGCGGATCAGGTCGACCCCCGCGGCGCGGAGCGCGGGACCGAGTTCGGCGTCCTCTTCGGACGGAATGTCGACGCAGATCACGCCATCGACGCCAGCCTTCGAACATTCGGCGGCGAACCATTCGGGACCGCGGATCGTCATCGGATTGGCATAGCCCATCAGGACCAGCGGCGTGCCGGGATGGCGCTGGCGAAAGGCGGCGGCGATGCCGAACAGGTCGGCGGTCGTCGTGCCCTTGGCGAGACTGCGCAGGTTCGCGGCCTGGATCGCGGGGCCATCGGCCATCGGATCGGTGAAGGGCATGCCGAGCTCGATCACATCGGCACCCCCCGCGACCAGCGCGTCGAGGTTCGCGGCGGTGTCGCCGTCGCCGCCGGTGATGAAGGCGACGAGCGCGGGGCGCGGCTTGGCGAAGGTGGCGGCGAAGCGGGTCATAGCTTCACCCCCAGCGCATCGGCGACGGTGAAGATGTCCTTGTCGCCGCGGCCCGAGCAGTTGACGATGATGATCTTGTCCTTGCCCAGCGTCGGCGCGATGCGTTCGGCGGCGGCGATCGCGTGGGCGCTTTCGAGCGCGGGGATGATGCCTTCGAGCCTGGTCAGCTTCTGGAAGCTGGCGAGCGCCTCGGCGTCGGTGACGGGCTCATAACGGACGCGGCCGATTTCGTGGAGCCAGCTGTGCTCGGGCCCGATACCGGGGTAATCGAGGCCCGCTGAGATGCTGTGCGCCTCGGTGATCTGGCCATCCTCGTCCTGGAGCAGATAGGTCTTGTTGCCGTGGAGAATGCCGGGGCGGCCGCCCGCGAGGCTCGCGGCATGTTTCTTGTCGAGGCCCTCGCCCGCGGCTTCGACGCCGACGATCTCAACGCCCTCGTCGTCGAGGAAGGGGTGGAACAGCCCGATCGCGTTCGATCCGCCGCCGACCGGAGCGATCAGCATGTCGGGGAGGCGGCCTTCGGCTTCGAGGATCTGCGCGCGCGCCTCGTCGCCGATCACCGACTGGAAATCGCGGACGAGTTCGGGATAGGGATGCGGGCCCGCGACGGTGCCGATGATGTAGAAAGTGTCGTGGACGTTCGCGACCCAATGGCGCAGCGCCTCGTTCATCGCATCCTTCAGCGTCTTCGCGCCGCTTTCGACCGCGACGACTTCGGCGCCGAGCAGCTTCATACGGAACACGTTGGGCTGCTGCCGCGCGACGTCGACCGCGCCCATGAAGATCGTGCAGGGCAGGCCGAAGAGCGCGGCGACGGTCGCGGTCGCGACGCCGTGTTGGCCGGCACCCGTCTCGGCGATGATCTTCGTCTTGCCCATCCGTTTGGCGAGCAGGATCTGGCCGATGCAATTGTTGATCTTGTGCGCGCCGGTGTGGTTGAGGTCCTCGCGCTTGAAGTAAATCTTCGCCCCGCCGAGGTGCTCGGTCAGCCGCTGCGCGAACCACAGCGGGCTCGGGCGGCCGACATAGTTTTTGAGCAGATTGTCGAACTCGACCTTGAACGCGTTGTCCTGCTGCGCCGCGCGATAATGGCGCTCGAGGTCGAGGATCAGCGGCATCAGCGTTTCGGCGACATAGCGGCCGCCGAACTGGCCGAAATGGCCGCGCGCGTCGGGGCCGGTGCGAAGGCTGTTGGGTAAGTCGGTCATCGACCCGCCGCTTTAAGGAAAGCCGCGATCTTGTCCACATCCTTGACGCCCGGCGCGCTTTCGACCCCCGACGACACATCGACGAGCGGCGCGCTCGTCGTCGCGATCGCTTCGCCGACATTGGCGGGGTTGAGGCCCCCGGCGATGCCCCAATCCATCGTGTGGCGATGGTTTTTGAGCAGCGACCAGTCGAACCGCGTGCCCGTGCCGCCGGGCAGGGCGGCCGCGGGGGCATCGAACAGGATGCGGTCGGCGATCCCGCGATATTTCTGAATCCGCGTGAGTGTTTCGGCGTCCTTCAGTCCGACCGCCTTCCAGATTTCCGCTGGCGCGAGCCGTTTCACGACCGCAAGCCATTCGGGCGTCTCGCTGCCGTGAAACTGGATGATATCGGGCCGCACCATGCCGAGCGCATCGCCGGTCAGCTGCTGCGAGGCGTTGACGAGCAGCAGCGCGACCTTGACATGCGGCCCCGCGCGCTTGCGCAATTCGGCCGCGGTCTTGAGGTCGACGTGGCGCGGACTCGGCTCATAATGAACAAGGCCGATATGGGTCGCGCCGTGCCGGATCGCGGCATCGACCGTTTCGGGCGTCGAAAGCCCGCAGATTTTGACGAGAGGAGGCATGGCGGCTCTTTGCTCGTCAATCGGCGTCGAGGCAACCGTCGATGTGGGGCATATTGGCAGTGCCGGCCATTCTGCTAGGGTCCGCTCAAGGGGGAGAGTGCGATGTACCGAATATTGTTGGCTTTATCGTGTCTTTGTCTCGCCGCGTGCAATCCGGCCAATGCCACCGCGGAGCTTGTCGCTTCGGAAAAGGCCGTCGCCGCTTTTCACGCGTCGGCGAATGCGGGCAAGTTCGACGACATCTATTTCGGATCGGCAGATGAAATGCAGAACTCCGCGGATATCGTGGAGTTCGAGGAGTTTCTGGCGGTCGTTCAGCGCAAACTCGGCAAAGCGGGGAAATCGACCCAGCAGGGATGGCGGGTCAATTATGGAAACGGCGCGACGCTGACCGTGCTCAATATGCGAACCAAATATGCCAAGGGCGACGCGATCGAAACCTTCACTTTCAAATCGTCGTCGAAGGGACCGATGCTTGTCGGCTACAATATCCAGTCGCAAGCACTGATCATGAATTGAGGTCGGCGCTTTAAAGCGTCGCTTCGATCTCGCGTGCGGCGAGGTCGGGGTCGGACGACTGGCTGATCGGGCGGCCGACGACGAGGATCGAGGCGCCGTCCGACATCGCCTGCGCCGGCGTCACGATGCGTTTCTGGTCGCTGGCCTTGCCGTTGGCGGGGCGGACGCCGGGAACGACGAAATAGCCGCCGGGCCACGCCTTGCGCGCGGCCTTCACTTCCTGGCCCGAGCAGACGATGCCGTCGAGCCCCGCTTCGCGCGCGAGCGCGGCGAGGCGCACGACCTGGTCGTGCGGAGTGCCGCCGACGCCGATGTCGTCGAGATCGGGCGCGTCGAGGCTGGTGAGCACGGTGACGGCGACGACCTTCGTATGGGCGCCGGCCACCGCCTTCGCCTCTTCGAGCATCGCACGGCCGCCCGCGGCGTGGACGGTCAGCACCGCGGGTTCGAGCGGGCGCAGCGCCTGGATCGCCTTCGCCACGGTGTTGGGAATATCGTGCAGCTTGAGGTCGAGGAAGATCGGCAGGCCGAGCTTCGCCATTTCATGCACGCCGTGATGGCCGTTCGCGCAAAAGAATTCGAGGCCCAGCTTCAGCCCGCCGACATGGCGCCGCACCTTCTGCGCCAGCGTCAGCGCGGCATCGAGGTGCGTGGTGTCGATGGCCAGATAGAGCGGGGAGGTCATGGCTTGTCCGTCGGGAAGAGGTCGGTGGGGGTGGGCGGGATGTCGTTCACCGGTGCCGAAGCAGGGGCGGGCGTTGCCGGACGGTTGGCGAGCGCGCGAAGATCGGCCGCCTGCCGCTCGCTCGCGTCGAGGCGGCGCTTCAGCGACCAGCGCGTGGTGCGCAGCGCGATCCACATCGGCACGCTGCCGATCAGGAACGACGCGAAGATGACCACCGGAAGCTTGGTCTCCGCTTCCCAGCCCGGCCAGATCGTGACCGTCACGACCTGCCAGTTCGCCATCGCGAAGATGACGAGAACGGCGGTCAGCGAGACCCAGATGATCGTACGCAGGATTCCCACTTCGTCTTGCTCCTCTGTCGATCCGCCGACGACCCTATGCCAGAATGCCGCGCGATTCCAGCCCGCGGCTATGCGGCGCCGAACACCCGGCCGAAGATCGTGTCGACATGTTTCATATGATAACCGAGGTCGAAAAGTTCCGTGAGCTGATCCGCCGACAGCCGCGCGGTGACATCGGCATCGGCCTTCAGCAGTTCAAGCAGCGACAGCTGGCCGTCCGATTCCCACACCTTCATCGCGTTGCGCTGGACGAGGGCATAGCTGTCCTCGCGGCTGGCGCCCGCCTGCGTCAGCGCAAGCAGCACGCGCTGCGAGTGGACGAGGCCGCCCATCCGGTCGAGATTCTTCTGCATCCGTTCGGGATAGACGAGCAATTTGTCGACGACGCCGGTCAGCCGCGCGAGCGCGAAATCGAGCGTGATCGTCGCGTCGGGGCCGATGAAGCGTTCGACCGAGGAGTGGCTGATGTCGCGCTCGTGCCACAGCGCGACATTCTCCATCGCGGGGATGGCGGCGCTGCGCACCATGCGGGCAAGGCCGGTCAGATTTTCGGTGAGCACCGGATTGCGCTTGTGCGGCATCGCCGACGAGCCCTTTTGTCCCGGCGAGAAATATTCCTCGGCTTCGAGCACTTCGGTGCGCTGGAGATGACGGACCTCGACCGACAGGCGCTCGATCGACGAGGCGATGACGCCGAGCACCGCGAAGAACATCGCGTGGCGATCGCGCGGGATGACCTGCGTCGAGACGGGCTCGATCGACAGGCCGAGCTTGGCCGCGACATGCGCCTCGACGCGCGGGTCGATGTTGGCGAACGTGCCCACCGCACCCGAAACCGCGCAAGTCGCGATTTCGGCGCGCGCGGCTTGGAGGCGCAGCTTGCAGCGCGAAAATTCGGCATAGGCCTCGGCCAGCTTCAGCCCGAAAGTGACGGGCTCAGCGTGAATGCCATGGCTGCGGCCGATCGTTGGAGTGAGCTTATGCTCATAGGCGCGGCGCTTGATCGCTTCCAAAAGCGCGTCGAGGTCGGCGAGCAGGATATCGGCCGCTTGGGCGAGCTGGACCGCGAGACAGGTGTCGAGCACGTCGGAACTGGTCATGCCCTGGTGCATGAAGCGCGCCTCGTCGCCGACATTTTCGGCAACCCACGTCAGGAAGGCGATGACGTCATGTTTGGTTACCGCTTCGATCGCGTCGATCGCGGCGACGTCGATCGTCGGGTTCGTCGCCCACCAATCCCACAATGCCTTGGCGGCGGATTTGGGAACGGTGCCGAGTTCGGCGAGGGCGTCGGTCGCGTGCGCTTCGATCTCGAACCAGATGCGAAAGCGATTCTCGGCCGACCAGATCGCGGTCATTTCCGGCCGTGCGTAACGCGGAACCATTGAATTTCCTTCCTTTTCGGGCGGCTTGTCGCGGAATCCCCGCGAAACCGGGTCGGGGCGCCCCGTAGCAGGGACGGAGCGTTTCGCCAAATGTCCGGCACCCGCAACTTTCCCGAAATCCGGCGGGTTGATCGTTCGCCCCATCAGGAAAAGGTGACCGATCAATCAAGGTCGCCGATACAGGAGAATGAATGTGTTGAAGAAAGTGCTTTTGATTGGCGCAGCGGCCATCAGCTTCCCCGCGCTGGCCCAGACCACTCCCCCGGAAAGCGAAGAGCAGGCTCCGACGACCCAGACGCCGCCGGCGCCCGCAGATACCACCGCGCCTGCGCCGGATAGCACCCCCATGGACGAAACGAAGCCTACTGACGAGGCACCGACCGAGGACGCAGTCCCCAGCGACACACCCCCCGCAGCTGAGCCGACCCCTCCGGCCGACCAGCCCGCTCCGGACGATCAGGAAGAACCCGAATCGGAACCGGAATAACCCGCTACACTGGAGATAGATCATGTTGAAACAGATGCTTTTGATCGGTGCCGCCGCCGTGAGTTTGCCGGCGTTGGCCCAGACGACCCCGCCGGCGTCGGATCCGATGAACCCCCCGACGACGACCGAGCCGGCTCCGATGCCGGACACCACGACGCCGGACACGACCACCCCGGCTCCGGCGCCTGAAGCGTCGACGCCGCCGGCCGCGACCGAGCCCGCTCCGTCGGATTCGGCAGCGGCGACGCCGACCCAGATCGCGCAGATCGTCGATCAGGAATTCCCGACCTATGACGGGGACAAGAATGGCGATCTCAACGAAGCCGAATTCGGCGCGTGGATGAAGAAGCTGCGTGCCGCGACCGACCCCGCCGCCGATGTCGAATCGGCTGAGGTAACAAGCTGGATCGGTCAGGCATTCGCATCGGCCGACGGCGACAAGTCGGGCGGTGTGAACAAGGCCGAACTCACCGGTTTCCTGTCGCGCGGCGCCTAAGCGCGCCTCGCGGGGTGGTGCGGCCGTCGGAGCGATCCGGCGGCCGCATCGCCGTTCATGCGGCGGGCACCGGTTGCTCGACCGCGACGATCGTCAGCCGGTGCTCGATGCCGCCGCGGTCGGGCCAGTTGATCGACTGGCCGACGCTGAGCCCGATCAATCCCGCGCCGACCGGCGTCAGAATCGACATTCGCCCCGCGGCGATGTCGGCTTCGGCGGGATAGACGAGGCGCACCGTGCGCTCGGCGCCGCTCTTTTCGTCGATGAAGGTGACGCTGGAGCCCATGGTGACGACGTCGGGAGGGATGTCGGCGCGGTCGCAGATCGCGGCGCGGTCGATCTCGTCGAGCAGCAATTCATGGAAAGAGATCGAATCGCGCTGGTTTTGCAGCGTGAGTTCGGTCAGCGCGTCGGCTTCGCTGTCGATCATGCGGATAAGGGGCATGGCGGCCCCGCTTTTCTTCTTGGTCATGGCGCGGACTTTCCGGCTGGCGTGCGGCGATTCGCCACGCGCGGCAATATGGAACGGAAGGTGCCCCGGGCTCGGGGCGATCGCGCCGGAACCCGGGGCTAAATGCCCGCGAGAAGCTGTCCTCCGTGGAAACGGAAGCGGAGAAGGCCGCGTCGAATCTGCATGACGCGATGATGTCCTCCGGGGCGCGATAAGTCAAATCGACTAGAGAAGTCCCATCGCGCGAAAGCTGCGATACTCCGAACCGCCGATGATGATGTGATCGTGCAGCGCGATCCCCAGTTTCGTGGCCGCGCTCGCGATCTCGCGGGTGATGGCGATATCCTGCCGGCTCGGTTCGGGGCTGCCGCTCGGATGATTGTGGACGAGAATGATCGCCGAGGCGCCGAGTTCCAGCGCGCGCTTGATCACCTCGCGGACATAGATCGCCGACTGGTCGATCGATCCCTCGCTCGCCAGTTCGTCGCGGATCAGCATGTTGCGCGAATTGAGATAAAGCACGCGGACGCGCTCGACGTCGATCGGTCCCATATCGGCGCGCAGCCAGTCGAGCAGCGCATCCCAGCTCGACAGCAGCGGTTTGTCGCGAAACTCGCCTTTCAGAAGGCGCAGGCTGGCTGCCTGGACGATCTTGAGCGCGGCGATACCGGTATCGCCCAGCCCGTCGACGCGCCGAAGCGAGTCGGGGTCGGCGCTGACGAGTTGCGCCAGCGACCCGAATTCGCGCAGCAGTGCCTTGGCGAGCGGCTTGGTGTCGCGGCGCGGGATCGCGAGCGCGAGGAGATATTCGACGATCTCATAATCGGCGAGTCCCTCGGCGTCGTCGAGCAGGCGCGTCCGCAGCCGCGCGCGATGTCCCAGATGATCCGGCGTTTCCCTGTCCCCCATGGTGCGGGAATAACCGCCTTGTGGGGCGCACTCAACGGTCATAGGAAAAGGAAGATGGCGAACCGGATCAGTTTCTTGCAGCGAAATATGATGTCCGGCGTTTCTGTCCTGCACGGGGTTCGGGCTGAGGGACGAGATTTTGCCGCCATGACGTCATCGGCCAGCTACCATGACTGACGCGGCGGACAGCGCGAAGCCGCGGTTCAAATACCGGAAGCTGCTGTTCAAGAAGCGATGGCTGACCGCCGGCGCGGTGATCATCCTCGTCGCGGGGGTCTGGATCGCGCGCGAACCGATCGCCGACGAATTTATCCGGGGCCAACTCGATGGCCGCGATGTTCCCGCGCGCTATACGATCGAGCGGATCGGCTTTCGCAGCGAGATATTGTCCGACATCGTTATCGGCGACCCGAAGCGGCCCGACCTGACGGCAAGGCGCGTCGAAGTCCTGCTCGGATACGGCTGGTCGGGGCCCTATGTGTCGGGAATCGACGCCGAGGGCGTCCGGCTTTATGGCCGCTTCGTCGATGAGCGGCTGTCGTTCGGTTCGCTCGACAAGTTTCGCGATCCCGAGAGCAAGGATCCCTTCGCCTTGCCCGATCTGTCGGTGATCCTTCGCGATGCGCGGGCGCGGGTCGCGACGCCGTGGGGCGACGTCGGCGCGGCGCTAAACGGTGGCGGCAATCTGCGCCGCGATTTTACCGGCAAGCTCGCGCTCGTCGCGCCGCGCGTCCGGGCGGCGGGGTGCAGCGGTGACGACGTCAGCTTCTATGGGACGGTTCTCGTCCGCGATGTCCGGCCGCAGCTGGTGGGGCCGCTGCGCGGCGCTTCGCTCCGCTGCGCCGACGGCAGTGTCAGCGCGGCATCGCCGCAAATCGCGCTCGACCTGTCGCTGTCGGAGGATCTGCAGAGCTGGAAAGGCAAGGCCGACGCCAGCATCGTGCGGCTGATCGCCGGACCGCTCGCCGCCGACAGGATGGGGCTGCTCGCCAGCTTCGACGGGACCGCGGTCCTGACCAAACTCGCCATCGACGCCGACATGGCGCGCCTGCGCGGACCCGATTTCGCGGCCGAGAGCGTCACTCTCGAGGCCAGGGGCAGCGTCGGCAGCGCGGCGCCGAAGTTCGACGGTCGCATCGGTTTCGCGCGCGCGAGCGGCAGCGCCGATTTGCGCCGCTCGATCGCCGAAAGCGGGCGCGGGCTGGCGGCGACGCCGGTCGGGCCGCTTGCGGCAAAGGCGATGGCCGCGCTCGGCCGCGTGCTGGCCGACGCGAGCGGCAGCGCGGGGTTCGCGCTCGCGGGCGAGGGGCCGACCGCGCGGGTCGACCTGATCGCGCCCGAACTGACGAGTGCGAGCGGCGCCCGCTTCACCGGCAGCGCCGATAGTCGCATCGGCTATCTTTATGGCGCGGACGAACCCGCGGTGATCGCGACGGGCCGCTGGAGCATCGATGGCGGCGATCTGCCATCGGGGACGCTCAGCATCGATCGCGACGAGGACGGCCGCGTCACGGGCCTTGCCAGCTTCGAGCCCTATAGCGCCGAAGGGGCGCGGCTTGCGCTTGCGCCCGTGCGCTTTTCGGGCGGCGCCGGCGGCCTGCTCCGCTTCGCGACGACGGCGGCGCTGTCGGGCCCGCTCGCGGGCGGGCGCGTCGAGCGGCTGACGGTTCCGCTGAACGGCTTTCTGGCGCCGACCGGAGACCTCGCGCTCGACGGCGGGTGCAGCCGCGTCGCCGCCGACCGGATCGCGGTCGGCGGGTTCCGGCTCGGCCGCAGCGCGCTCGACCTGTGCAGCCGTCCGGGCGCCCCGCTGCTCAGCGCCGGGCCCGGCGGGCTTCGCGGCGATATTCGCATTCCGCGCATCGCCTTGCGCGGAACGAGCGGTAGCTCGCCGCTCAGCCTGACCAGCGGCCCGGCGAACATCGATCTTGCCGCGATGCGCTGGTCGCTCGCGGGGGCCGATATCCGGATGGGCGAGGGGGAGAGCGTGACCCGCTTCGCCGCCGAGCGCCTGAGCGGACGCGCCACGCCGCAGGGCATGGCGGGCGAACTGAGCGGCGCGAGCGGCAAGATCGGCGCGGTGCCGCTCGATATGAGCGAGATCGCGGGGCAATGGCGCTACGCCGACGGTGCGCTGACGCTCGACGGCGGCCTTTTGCTCACCGACGCGGCGCCCGATGCGCGCTTCTCCCCGCTTGTCAGCGATGATGCGAACCTGCGTTTCGCCGACGGGGTGATCGAAGCGAAGGCGGGCTTCAACGAACGGAAGACCGGTACGAAGATCCTCGACACGCTGATCCGGCACAGTTTGGCCGACAGCAGCGGTTCGGCGGACCTCGTCGTCAAGGAACTCCGGTTCAACGAGGGGTTCCAGCCCGACCAGCTCACCAGCCTCGCGCTCGGCGTCGTCGCCAACGTCCGCGGCTCGGTGGTCGGCGACGGGCGGATCGAATGGACGGCGGACGGCGTCACCAGCCGTGGCACCTTCGCCACCGCCGACACCAGTCTCGCCGCGGCGTTCGGCCCGGTGACGGGGCTGACGACGACGCTCAGCTTCGACGATCTGATCGGGCTCAAGTCGGCACCGGGACAGATCGCGAAGATCAAGGAGATCAATCCGGGCATTCCCGTGGTCGACGGCGAGATCGAATATCGGCTGCTCGGCGACAACCGCGTCCGCATCGAGGGCGGGAGCTGGCCCTTCGGCGGCGGCAAGCTGCTGCTCCACCCGACAACGCTCGATTTCAACGCCGATAAAGCGCGGCGGCTCTCGTTCGACATCGTCGGCGTCGACGCCGCGGTGTTCCTGCAGAATTTCGGTTTCGACAATATCAACGCGACCGGCGTGTTCGACGGGACGCTGCCCGTCGAATTCGACGGGCTCGGCGGGCGCATCGTCGGCGGGCGGATCGATTCGCGCGCGGGCGGCGGCACGCTCGCCTATGTCGGCGAATTGTCGAACCGCAATCTCGGCACGATCGCCAATTTTGCCTTTGGCGCGCTGCGCAGCCTCAAATATGACGATCTGACGATCATCCTGAACGGGGACCTCGACGGCGAAATGGTGACCGACATCCGCTTTGGCGGCGTGGGACAGGGCGAAGGTGCGACGCGCAATTTCCTCACCAACCAGGTCGCGAAACTGCCGCTGGTCTTCAACGTGAAGATCAAGGCGCCATTCCGCCAGCTCCTCACCTCGGCGAAGGGATTTTACGATCCGTCGCTGCTGATCGAACAGAATTTACCGGCCCTGATGCGGGCCCAGGAAGAAGCCGAAGCCGCCGCGCGGGGCGAGACCGCCCCCGTTCAGCCACCAGAAAGCGAGCCTGTGCGATGAAGAGAACCAAGAGTGGAGCAAGGAGGCTGACCATTGACGTCAGGCATGTCGCGGTGATGATAGGTGCGCCCACCCTGATGGGGGCCCTTGCGGGCTGCGTGCAGATCGATACGCCCGACAAGCCGATCGAGATCAACCTGAACATCAACATCCGGCAGGAAGTGGTGTACAGGCTTGATGGCGATGCCAAAAAGCTCATCGAGCAGAATAGCGAGATATTCTGATGGGGAAGAATGTGATGCGTATGATGAATTGGAAACCGACCGGATTGGCGCTCGCCGCAGTCGTGGCGACCGCCGCCGTGGCCCTTGCCGTGCCGTCGGCTATGGCGCAGCGCGACCCGGCCTATGCCGCCGCGCGCGCCGCGGGGCAGATCGGCGAGCAGCCCGACGGTTATCTGGGCTTTGCGACGACGCCGACCCCGGCGATCCGCGCGCTGGTGCAGGATCTCAATATCAAGCGCAAGGCGGCCTATACCGCGAGTGCGCAGTCGACCGGCAGCACGGTCGAGCAGTTCGCCTTTACCAGCGGCTGCAACCTGATCGCAAAGACCAAGCCGGGCGAAAAATACCAGACCCCCGGCGGCGCATGGAAAACCCGCGACGCAAGCCCGCCCGAACGCGACGCGCGCTGCCCCTAATCGGGAATCGAACAACGGAGCCCAAAGAGGGTTCCCACATGCCGCCGCGCCCCTAAACGCGGCGGCATTTTTGTGCATGCCAGCAGAAGCATTGACTTAATCGGGCGGCGTTCCTAAACGGACCGCGCCTTAGGGGTCCCCCGAATTTTCGGGCCTTTTTTTGCAGGCGGAATCGGGAGTTTCCGGTTCCGTTTCAGGAGGATGGCGCAAATGACGGGGAATGGCAGCGATCCGGAACTTGGCTCTGAGGATTCGCGCCTGGTCTCGCTCGAAGAGCGATTGGACCGGGCCGAAGCCGCAGAAGCAAGAAGGACCGCAGCGAGTGCCGGACCGGAGACCGATGCGAATTACAAGCTCGGTAATCGCGTTCTGGCCGAGCTGCTGGGCGGGATCGGTGGCGGCGCGCTGGTCGGTTGGACGATCGACCATTTCGCCGGCACGGCACCCTGGGGCCTGTTGGCGGTGCTGTTCCTTGGAATAGTCGTCGCCTTCAGGAACATATTTCGGATTGCGAACGTCCGGCCCAAGAAGCCGGATTGATTGGATTTTAGGCGAGGTATCGCGTGGCGGATCAAGGCAAAGTGGACCCGATGCACCAGTTCGAGGTGCAGAAGATGTTCGACATGTTCCATGTCGGCAATCATGAGGTTGCCTTTACCACCAGCGCGCTGTGGATGGTAATCGCCGGCCTGCTGCTGTGGGTCTTCATGATCGGCGGGATGAAGCGCCAGCTCGTTCCCGGTCGCTGGCAGGTCGCCGTCGAGGGCTTCACCGGCTTCATCTCCAGCATGATGAACGCCAATATCGGCCCCGAAGGCCGTAAATATACGCCCTATGTCTTCTCGCTCTTCATGTTCATCCTGATGCTGAACGTGCTCGGCCTGATGCCCTTCGGCCTGTTCGGCCTGCATCCCTTCACCGTGACGAGCCATTTCGCGATCACCGGCGTGCTCGCGATCCTCAGCTTCGCGATCGTGCTGATCGTTGGTTTCTGGCGCCACGGCTTCCATTTCTTCTCGCTTTTCGTGCCGCACGGCACTCCGATCTGGCTGATGTGGCTGATCCCCGTGATCGAACTGGTGTCGTTCCTCGTTCGTCCGTTCAGCCTTGCGCTGCGACTCTTCGTCGCGATGACCGCGGGCCACGTGCTGATGAAGGTCTTCGCGTCGTTCATCATCGACGGAATCGCCGCCGGCCCCGCGATCGGGATCGGTGTCGGCCTCCCCAGCATGGCATTGATGATCGGGATCAGCGGTCTCGAACTGCTGGTGGCGGGCATCCAGGCCTATGTTTTCGCGCTGCTCACGTCGCTCTACCTGAACGACGCGATCAATCTGCACTGATTTTTCAACTGGTTAATCTACGTTTTTCCCAAGGAGTATAAAATGGACGTTCAAGCTGCTTCGCTCATCGGCGCCGGTCTGGCCGCCATCGGTGCCGGTATGGCCGCCATCGGTGTGGGCAACGTGTTCGGTAGCTTCCTCGAAAGCGCGCTGCGCAACCCCGCGGCCGCCGACGGCCAGCAGGGCCGCCTGTTCATCGGCTTCGCGGCCGCCGAACTTCTCGGCCTGCTGTCGTTCCTGATCGCGATCCTGCTGTACCTCAAGGCAGCCTGATTTCGTCTGCGGGGTCTGCTCGTTAAAGTAGGCCCCGCGACTGCTTTTCTTTTGTCGGTCGAGTATATCCATGCCTCAAATCAGCCAATTCGCTGAAAGCTGGTACGCCGCATCGCAGATTTTCTGGGTGTTGCTGACCTTTGGCTTCGTCTTTTTCGTCATCGGCCGCGGCATGCTGCCGAAGATCGAGGCGACGGTGGACGCGCGCGACCGCAAGGTGGCCGACGATCTGGCGGCGGCCAAGGCCGCGCACGCCGCGGCCGACGGCCTGGAAGAAAGCTACCGCCAGCAGAGCGACGCGAGCCGCGCCGCCGCGCAAAAGGCAGTGACCGACGCGAAGGACAAGGCCGCGAAGGACGCCGAAAAGCGTCTGGCCAAGGTCGATGCCGAACTCGCCGACAAGCTGGCGGGCGCGGAATCCGAAATCGGCGCTGCGCGCACGTCGGCGATGGCGGAAATCGAAGCGGTCGCAGCCGAAGCGGCGGGCGACCTCGTCGCCAAGCTGTCGGGTGTGAAGGTCGCCGCGGCGGATGCCAAGGCGGCGGTGAAGGCGGTGCTCCATGGCTGATTTCCTCATGATCATGGCCGAAGGGGCGGCTGAGCCGGCGTCCTTCGGTATCCTCACGGCAACCGTGTGGGTCTCGATCGCAATGGCGATCTTTATCGCGATCCTGTTGTGGAAAAAGGTGCCGGCGTTGATCGCGGGCATGCTCGACAACAAGATTGCCGAGATTTCGAAGCAGCTCAAGGAAGCCGAAGCACTGCGCCTCGACGCCGAATCGCTGAAGGCCGAATATGAGGCGAAGCTGGCCGACGCCGCCAAGGAAGCCGACGAAATGCGCGCCCGCGCCGATGCCGAGGCCGAAGCGCTCGTCGCCAAGGCCAAGGCCGACGCGACCGCGCTGATCGCGCGCCGCAAGCAGATGGCCGAAGACCGCATCGCCGCGGCCGAAGCCGGCGCCCTCGCCGAAGTCCGCACCGCGGCCGCCAAGGCGGCGACCGAAGCGGCGGCACGGCTGATCGCCGACAAGCATGACGCCGCGGCCGACAAGGCGCTGGTCGATCAGGCCATCGCGGGCGTCAAGAGCTAAGCCTTTCGACATCGCCGGATAACGAAGCGCCCGCGGTTTTCCGCGGGCGTTTTGCTGTGGGCGATGGGTTGCGGGCGGAGAAGGTTGGGGCGAAGTGGAAAGGTGCCTCCTTCGTCGTCTGGAAACGACCGGTTGCGGACGTTCGTCAAATGTGAAACCTAAATTGAAATGAGGCTTCTTCTTGCCAGCTTGATCGCGATCTTGATCGCGGCATGCTCAGAAAATGCGGAAACCCCTTACAAAAGCACGATGGATACAATCGAACGGCAGGTGCAACTTCCAATCGGAGCTGCCCCGCTGGATGAATATGCGCGCTACTATGCCGCCGATGACAATGAGATTGTCGCGATCTACATCTCGCTCGTAGATCCCGCTAACCCTTATTATGATCTACCGCGCGGGCAGCGGAGATGGCTTGCAGATCATCGGAAACTACCTCTCATCAATGACGGAGGGTGCTCGGTGGTATGCATCCGCTATAATCCCGCTACCGGGAAGACGGATATTCCCGTCTGTAACGGTGACGCCTAAGTCCGCTTTCCCACCCCTAAGCCGCCGCCAATGCCCCGCCCCATATTTCGCTGGCGCTCCGCCGCTAAAATCGGCAGCGTGGGCGCCATGTCGCAACGCCCCGTCCTCGGCATCATCGCCTGCAATCGCACCGTCGGGACCGAGATCGCGCAGACGGTGATCAACCGCTATGCGACCGCGGCGATGCGCCATGCCGACTGCGCGGCGCTGATCATTCCGTCGCTGCCCCACTACATGCGTGCTGCCGAGGTCGTCGGGCGGCTCGACGGGGTATTGCTCACCGGCACGCCATCGAACGTCGAGCCCGCGCGCTACGGCGATGCCGCCGAAGGCGAGGGGCCCTTCGACCCCGATCGCGACCGCATGATGACCGAGCTTGTCGAAGCGGTGATCGCGGCGCAGCGGCCGCTGTTCGGCATTTGCCGGGGCTTTCAGGAAATCAACGTCGCGCTCGGCGGTACCCTGCGTCGCGATACGTCGGCGAGCGCCGCATTGCTGCGCCATCATGCGCCCGACGGCGTGAGCTTCGACGCGATGTTCGACCATCATCACAAGGTCGACCTGATCGACGGCGGTTTGCTCGCCTCGGCCTATGGCGCGCCGTCGCTCGACGTGAATTCGGTCCATTATCAGGGCATCGGCGAACTCGCCGGCGGGCTGGCGGTCGAGGCGCGCGCGCCCGACGGGCTGGTCGAGGCCTATAGCGCGCGGCCGAACGGCGCGCCGCTGCTCGCGGTGCAATGGCATCCCGAATGGCGGACCGACGCAAACGACCAGAGTCAGACCTATTTTCACCTGCTCGGGCGCGCGTTAAGAGGCGAATTATGAACCGCCGCGTCACCCGTTACGACCGCTACCTCGCGCGGATCAGCTTTTCGCCCTGATTTTCCGGACCCGGTTTCTTTCGGTTTCCAGACAATCAGGAGTTTTCCCATGCCCCGCAATCACGACATCGCCGAACTGCGCCGTCTCGACATCGCGCACCATCTTCCCGCGCAGGCCGATTGGGCCGAGATCGAAGCTTTGGGCGGCAGCCGCATCATCACCCATGCCGAGGGCTGCTACATCACCGACGGCGACGGCCATCGCATCCTCGACGGCATGGCGGGCCTGTGGTGCGTCAATGTCGGTTACGGCCGCGAGGAGCTGGTCGAAGCGGCGGCGGCGCAGATGCGCGAACTGCCCTTCTACAACACCTTCTTCAAGACCGCGACGCCGCCCACGGTGACGCTCGCGGCGAAGATCGCGTCGCTGACCGGCAATCGCCTGCCGCACATTTTCTTCAACGCCTCGGGCAGCGAAGCCAATGACACGGTGTTCCGCATGGTGCGCCACTATTGGAAGCTTAAGGGCGAGCCCAAGCGCACCGTCTTTATCAGCCGCTGGAACGCCTATCACGGCTCGACCGTCGCGGGCGTGTCGCTTGGCGGAATGAAGGCGATGCACGCGCAGGGCGACCTGCCGATCCCGGGCGTCGAACATGTGCGCCAGCCCTATGCCTATGGCGAGGGGCAGGGGATGAGTGAGGAAGAGTTTTGCGACGCCTGTGTGCAGGCGATCGAGGACAAGATTCTCGAGGTCGGTCCCGAAAATTGCGCCGCCTTCATCGGTGAACCCGTGCAGGGCGCGGGCGGTGTCATCATCCCGCCCAAGGGCTACTGGCCCAAGGTCGAGGCCGTCGCCCGCAAATATGGCCTGCTCGTCGTCGCCGACGAAGTGATCTGCGGCTTCGGGCGCACCGGCCAGATGTGGGGACATGAGACGATGGGCTTCACGCCCGACCTGATGCCGATGGCGAAGGGGCTGTCGTCGGGCTATCTGCCGATCTCCGCCACCGCGGTGGCCGCGCATGTCGTCGAGACACTCAAGACCGGCGGCGATTTCGTCCATGGCTTCACTTACTCGGGGCATCCGGTCGCCGCGGCGGTCGCGCTCAAGAATATCGAGATCATCGAACGCGAAGGCCTTGTCGATCGCACCGGCAGCGTCACCGGCCCGCATCTCGCCAAGGCGCTCGCGACGCTGGACGATCATCCGCTCGTCGGCGAGACGCGCTCGATCGGGCTGCTCGGCGCGGTCGAGATCGTCGCCGACAAGGCGACGCGCGCGCGCTTCGGCGGCGCCGAGGGTACGGCGGGACCGATGGCGCGCGACGCGTGCATCGCGAACGGGCTGATGGTGCGCGGCATCCGCGACAGCCTCGTCATGTGCCCGCCGCTCATCATCACCACCGAACAGATCGACGAGATGGTTGCCATCATCCGCAAATCCTTGGATGAGGTGATGCCCAAGCTCCGCGCGCTCTGAACAGGAAAGACCAAACCCTTATGCCCTCCGGCCTTTTTGCCCTGCTCGACGACATCGCGACGATCGCCAAGGTCGCCGCCGCGAGCATCGACGATATCGGCGCCGCGGCGTCGAAGGCCGGGGTCAAGGCGGCGGGCGTCGTCGTCGACGATACCGCGGTGACGCCGCGCTACGTCACCGGCTTCACTCCCGACCGCGAGCTGCCGATCATCTGGCGGATCACCAAGGGGTCCATCTTCAACAAGCTGGTGCTGATCCTGCCCGCGCTGCTGCTGCTGTCGGCGGTCGCGCAATGGGCGATCACCCCGCTCCTGATGATCGGCGGCGCCTATCTCTGTTTCGAGGGCGCCGAAAAGGTGCTGCATTCGCTACAGAAGGACAAGACGAGCCTCGCCGAAGATGCCGCGATCGTCGCCGACCAGGACCATGAAGAGGCGATGGTGAAGGGCGCGGTGCGCACCGACTTCATCCTGTCGGCGGAGATCATGGTGATCGCGCTCAACGAAGTGCTCGACGAGCATTTCGCGATGCGCGCGGCGACGCTCGCCGTGGTTGCGATCGCGATCACCATCGCGGTCTATGGCGTCGTCGGCCTGATCGTGAAGATGGATGACATCGGGCTCCACATGGCGAAAGAAGGGAATGCCGCGCGGCGTTCGATCGGGCGCGGGCTGGTATCTTTCATGCCGAAGCTGCTCGCGGCGCTCGCGCTGATCGGCACCGCGGCGATGCTGTGGGTCGGCGGGCAGATTTTCCTCCACGGGCTCGACGAATATCATATCGGCAACATCGGCCACGGCCTCCACGATTTCGCCCATGCGGTCGCGGGCAACCTGCCCGGCGCGGGCGTGTGGGAATGGCTGATCAACGCGGCCGGCGCGGGCGTGTTCGGGCTGCTGCTCGGCGGTCTGATCGTCGGGGTGCTGCACTTCATTCCGGGGAAGAAGGCCGCTCACTGAGGTTGTCACCCCAGTAAAACGACCGGGCTGTCGGCGCGCCAGTGCATGCTGACCCTGTCGCCCCAGGTGAAATCTTCCTGGTCGCGGCGCGACAGGTTCGGGCGCGATACCCTAACGCGAGCTCCGGTTTCGAGCTCGATCTCGAACAGCGTGATGTCGCCGAGGTAGGACATGCCCTTGATCGTGCCGCGCGCGAAATTGTGACCTTCGGGCGCATCCTGCGCCGCGGCCGTGACCGCCTTGCCCGCGCCGGGGACGTGGATATAGATTTTCTCGGGCCGCAGCGCGACCCAGACGCCGGCGCCATGTGGCCCGGTAACGCCATGATTTAGATATATTTTCCCAAGGCCTGGGCAGTCGACCGCCGCCTTGTCGGGCTCGTCGAGGGTCAACTTCCCCTCGAAGATATTCACCGATCCAACAAAGTCGGCGACGAAACGGTTCGCGGGAAATTCGTAAAGATCCGAAGGCGCCGCGAGCTGCGCGACCTCGCCCTTGTTGATCACCGCGATCCGGCACGCCATCGACAGCGCCTCGTCCTGATCGTGGGTGACGGTGACGAAGGTTATGCCGACCTTTTCCTGCAAGTCCGACAGCTCGAACTGCATCTGCGCGCGCAGTTTGGCGTCGAGCGCCGAGAGCGGCTCGTCGAGCAGCAGCACCTTGGGGCGCATCACGAGGCTGCGCGCGAGCGCGACGCGCTGGCGCTGGCCGCCCGACATCTGGTCGGGCATGCGGCCCTCGAAGCCGCCGAGCTTGACGAGGTCGAGCGCTTCCGCGACGCGGTCCCTGACCTCGCCGCCCTTCACGCCGGCGATCTTCAGGCCATAGGCGACATTGTCGGCGACGCTCATATGCGGGAAGACGGCATAGCTCTGGAACACCATGTTCACCGGCCGCCTGTTCGGCGGGATTCCCGCCATATCCTGCCCATCGATCAGGATTTGGCCTTCGCTCGGCAGCTCGAACCCCGCGATCATGCGCAGCAGCGTCGTCTTGCCGCAGCCCGAGGGGCCGAGCAGTACGAAAAATTCGCCGGCGTTGATGTCGAGGCTGACATTGTCGACCGCCGTCACCTTGCCGAAGCGTTTCGAGACATTCCGGATCTGGATGATCGGTTGGGCGGGCTCGGTCATGGTCAGTGGGTTTCCGCTATCGCTTTCACGCCCTGAAGCTTCAGCGCGACGAAGGTCAGGATGACGGTGACGATGATGAGCAGGGTCGACGCCGCGTTGACTTCGGGCGTCACCGAGAAGCGGACCATCGAATAGACCTTTACCGGGAATGTGATCGTGTCGGGGCCGCTGGTGAAATAGGTGATGACGAAATCATCGAGGCTGAGCGTGAAGGATAGCAGGGCTCCCGCGACGAGCGCCGGCTTGATGTGGGGGATGAGAACGTCGCGAAACACCTGCCACTCGCTTGCGCCAAGATCCTTCGCCGCTTCTTCCTGTTCGCGGTTGAAGCTCGCGAGACGCGAACGCACGACCATCGTCACGAAAGGGAAGCAGAAGGTGATGTGCGCGATGGTGATCGCACCGAGATTGAACGGCCAGACGAGGTCGGTTGGCCAGCCGATCGCTGCGAAAAACATCAGGAAGGCGACGCCGAGGCAGATTTCGGGGACAATGATCGGCAGCGAGATCGTGCCGTCGACCGCGCCCTTCAATGGAAAGCGGAAACGCCAGAGCATCACCGCCGCGATGGCGCCGAGCATGAGACTGACGATCGTCGCGAGCGCGGCGATGGTGAGCGAGTTGAGCAGAGCCTCGACGAGTTGATCGTTGCCGAGCGCCTTCTCATAATATTTCGTCGTGAAGCCGCGCCAGACGACGTTACGCTTGCTGTCGTTGAAACTGAAGATCACGAGCACGATGAGCGGCGCGTAGAGAAACAGCATCACCACGCCGACCCAGAGGCGCATCCATAGCGTCCGGCTATATTCGAGCGGCGCGCGCGGGGTGCGGGCGAAAAGCGCCATCAGTGAACCTCCGGCACCTTTTTGCGCATCGACTGGATCGCGATCAGCGCGAACATCGCATAGATGAGCAGGAAGGAGAGCGCGGCGCCGAAGGGCCAGTCGTTCGCTTTCTTGAACTGGCGCTCGATCACATTGGCGATCATCTGGCTGTCGGTTCCGCCCATCAAATCGGGTGTGAGATAGGCGCCGAGCGCCGGGATCAGCGTGATCATCACCCCGGCGACGATGCCCGGCGCGGCGAGGGGGACGACGATCCGCATGATCGTGCGGAAATGCCCGGCGCCGAGGTCGAGGCTCGCTTCGATCAGGCTGCGGTCGAGCCGGTCGAGCGCGGCGTAGAGGGGCAGGACCATGAAAGGCAGGTGGACATAGACGAGCCCGAAGACGACCGCGAAATTATTGAAGAGTAATTGCACCGGCTCCCATGTCGGAAGCGGCTGGAGGCCGACGAGCGTCTTGAGCCAGCTTGCCCCGTCCCACAATGCGCCGAGCCCCTTGTTCGCGAAGCCTTGGGTGCCGAGCAGCATCATCAGAGCATAGGTGCGAATGAGGAGGTTGGTCCAGAAAGGCAGCATGATGGCGAGGAGCAGCCAGGGGCGCCACTTCTCGCTCGCAAAGGTGATCGCCATCGTGACGGGAAAGCCCACGATCAGGCAGATCAAGGTGACGAGCGCCGCGACCGCGAAACTCTTGCCAAAAATGGTAAGATAGAGCCATTCGGTGGCGCGCTTGTAATTGTCGAGCGTCCCCGAAATGTCGATCTCGGTGAGGCCTCGATTCTCGCCGAAGCTGTAAAGCCAGACGATCGTCATCGGCACGAGGAAGAAGAGGATCACCCACAAGAGCGTCGGCAGCGACACCGCCGCGAAGGCCCTTTTGTTGGTTTTCCAGTCCTGCTCGGCCACCCCCGCTGCCCCTCTGCGGACCCTTATGCGGCCCGAACCCGGGTGAAGGCCTCTTCGTATAGCGGCTGAAGCTCGGGGTCGAAGCGCGCATATTCGCATTTCGCCAGCGCCTCGGCGGGCGGGAAGATCACCGGATTGTTCTGGTAGCTGTCCGGCATCAGCTTGCGCGCCGCGGTGTTGGGCGTCGGATAGAGGATCGTCTCGGTGATATGCTTGTCGACATTGGCGTCGAGGATATAGTTGATGAAGGCGTGCGCATTCTTCGGATGCGGCGCGCCCTTCGGGATGCAGAGATTGTCCGAGTTGAGCTGGCTTCCCTCCTTCGGAATGACGAAATCGATGTCCTTGTCCTCGACCATCGCCTGCGCGATGTCGCCATTATATTCGAGCACGACGTCGCAGTCGCCCTTGAGCAAAAGGTCCTGCCCGTCGTCCTCGTGGAATTTCTTCACATTGGGTTTTTGCTTGATCATCATCCTTTCGATCGTCGCGATGTCGGCGGGGGTCAGCGCGTTGACCGATTTGCCGAGATATTTGCCGTAGAGCCGGAACATGTCGCCGGCCTCCGACAGCCAGGCGATGCGGCCCGCATATTCGGGGCTGTCGAACAGGACTTTCCAGCTGTCGGGCGTCGCCGACACCTTCGACTTGCGGTAGCCGATGCCGAGCGCGAGCCAGGTGTAGGGCATCGAAAACTTGCGCTGGAGGTCATATTCGACGTTGATATAGGCGGGGTCGATATTCCGCTTGTTCGGAATAAGGCTATGGTCGAGTGGCAACAGCATGCCGGCCTTCGACATGCGTTCAACGAAATCGTTCGACGGTACGATCACGTCGTAACCGGGATTGCCAGCCTTGAATTTGGCGAACAGCACGTCGTTGCTGTCGAACAGGTCCATCGTGACGTCGACGCCGGTGGCTTCCTTGAAATTATCGAGCGTATTCTCGCCGATATAGGTGTCCCAATTGTAGAAGTTGAGCTTGGCTTCCTCGCCGTTCGCGAGCGTTTTGCCGCCCTGCTTGCTGCACGCGGCGAGCCCGCCGAAACTGATCCCGACCGCCGCGGCGCCGAGCGCCTGGAGCAGCGAGCGGCGCCCGCGGGTTTGCTTGATCAGGTCGTTGAAATCCATGGCCGGCCTCCCTGTATGTGCTATCAAGCTGACTCAATAGGGACGGCTTGGAAAGAGGATTTTTGCGCTGGGCGGCGAATCTTTGAAACTTTCATGCGTTGCGGAGATACCAGTCGTAATCGAGCGTCGGTACCACGCTGAAATAATTGTCCTGTTCGACCCGCTTCACGATGCTGAACATATCGACGAACCGTTCGCCGAGATAATCGCGCATCAGTTTTGACGCATGGAAGCGGTCGACGGCCGCGAACCAGTTGGAAGGCGGCCTTTGGTCGCGACTATTGTCGCGGTCGTAGCCGTTGCCGACAACTGCCGGGCCGGGATCGCTCTGGCTCGCCATGCCGTGATGCATGCCGGCAAGAACGGCCGCGACGGCGAGATAGGGGTTGGCGTCGGCGCCGCACGCGCGATGCTCGACGTGGCGGCTGGGCGCCGGTCCGGCGGGGATGCGGAACGACACGGTGCGGTTGTTGACGCCCCACGTCGGCGCGACGGGGGCGTAGCTGTTCGCCTTGAAACGGCGGTAGCTGTTCGCATGCGGCGCGAAGATCGCGAAACCGTCGCCGACGCTGCCGATCATGCCGCCGATCGCGTGGCGCAGCGCGGGCGTGCCTTCGGGATCGTCGCTCGCGAAGATATTGTTCCCCGCCGCGTCGTCGACCGAGACGTGGATGTGCATGCCGCTGCCTGCCTGATCGGCGAAGGGCTTCGCCATGAAGGTGGCCTCAAGCCCCTGTTGCTGCGCGATGGCCTTGACGAGCCGCTTGTACATGATCGCGTCGTCGCACGCGCGCAGCGCATCGGGTTTGTGGCGCAGCGTCAGTTCGAACTGGCCTGGCGCGAATTCGGATATCGCGCTTTCCAGCGGCAGGCCCTGCGCGTCGGTCGCGGCGTAAAGCGCGTCGAAGAAGGGGCGGAAATCGTCGAGTTCGCGGAGGCCATAGACCTCGACGTTGCGCGGGGTGTCGCGGCTGTAGCCGGGGCGTGCGGGGCGGATGCGGCCGTCGCGCGCGCGGCGCGGATCGACGAGGTAGAATTCGAGTTCGACCGCGAGCACCGGGGTCAGGCCATCGGCGGTATAGCGGTCGACGACGCGGCCGAGGACATGGCGCGGGTCGAGGTCGTGCGGGGTTCCGTCGAGCTCGTAGAAGCCGACGAGGAATTGCGCGGCAGTCTCGCCGCCCCATGGCGTGCGGACGAGCGTCCCGGGGATCGGCTTCATCGAGCGGTCGGCGTCGCCATCCTCCCACACAAGACCAGTTTCGATGGTGTCCTGTCCGGTGATGTCGACGACGGTGATCGATCCCGGCATCATGCGGCCGCTTTCATAGACCGCGAGCACTTCGTGCTGGCGCAGCCGCTTGCCGCGCGGGACGCCGCCCATGTCGGTGTAGATCATCTCGATCGAATCGACGTCGGGGTTCGCCTTGAAGAAGGCCTCCGCCTCGGAGCGCGGCGCAATCACGCCCGATGACTTCGACATTCCTCTTGCTCCTTACCCCAGCCGGTCGCGCAGCGCATACCAGAGCAATCCGAGCGTGGCGAGCGGGCGGCGCAGCCATTTTCCGCCGGGAAAGGGTTGCGATGGCAGGTTCGCGAGAATGTCGAAGCGTTCGGCGGTTCCCGCCATCGCTTCGGCGATCAACTCGCCCGCGAGCGTCGTCACCAGCGCGCCATGCCCCGAAAAGCCGTGAGCGAAGAAGGTATTTCCGCGCCGCCCGATATGCGGCAGCCGGTTCATCGTCACCGCGACCGCGCCGCCCCAACCATAGTCGATCCTGGCATCGGCGATTTGCGGGAAGACTTCGGCCATGAACGGCTGCACAAACGCCGCGATGTCGCGTGGCGGGACCTGCGAATAGCGCTCGCCGCCGCCAAAGATCAGACGCTTGTCTGCCGAAAGGCGGAAATAGTTGAGCACGAAGCGGCTGTCGGCGACCGCGGCATCGCTGGGGAGCAGTTCGTCGCCGTTCGCGAGCGGTTCGGTCGCGATATTATAGTTCATGATCGGCACGGTGTAGCGGCCGAGGTCGGGTTCCAACTGGCCGATCCAGCTGTCGGTGGCGTCGATCACGTAACGCGCGCCGGCGATCGTCCGCTCGGTGAATAGCTCATTCGACCAATCGCTGAATTGGGCGATCCGACGGACAGGTTCGCCTTCCCAAATGCGAACACCTGCCGCTTCTGCCGCCTTGGCCAGCCCGATCGCATAGTTCAGCGGATGGAAATGGCCGCCCTGCGGATCGTGGACGCCGCCGTGATAGATCGGGCTGGCGATATGCCCGCCCATATCGCCTTTCGCGACGGTCTCGGTCGGATAGTCGAACCGATTTACGAGATAGTCCGCCTCACGCCGCATGGCGTCGAAGTCTTTCGGCGCCCAGGCCGCCTCCAGATGCCCGGCTTTCAGGTCGCAGTCGATGCCGTGCTTCGCGATCCGGGCCTTCACGCGATTGTCGCGCCAGCAGAGGTCGAACAGCGCATCGGCGTGCTCGCGGCCGAATTCCTCTTCGATTTCGGACGCTGTCCAGCGGAGGCCGGGAATAAGCTGCCCGCCGTTGCGCCCCGACGCGCCGAAACCGACATGCTCGGCCTCGATCAAAATGACCGAAAAGCCGCGCTCGGCGCAAGCGAGCGCGGCGCTAAGCCCGGTGAAGCCGCCGCCGATGACCGCGACGTCGCATTCAAGGTCGCCTTCGATGTCGCGTTGCGGTCGCCGCTCGTGGGCGGTCGCGGCATAATAGCTGTGGTTCAGCGGGTCGGTCATCGCCGGCGCGCAGATCAGACCCGCATCAGCAGATGTTCGCGTTCCCAGCTCGACACCACCGACTGATAATTGAACAGCTCATAATCCTTCACCGCGAAGAAGATTTCAAAGAAATCGTCGCCGAGCAGGTTGCGCACCTTCTTGCACGAGGCGAAGCGGTCGAGCGCGGCTTCCAATGTGCGCGGCAGCGTGCGGGCGCGATTATAGGCGCTGCCGCTGATCGGCTTGGGCGGGACCATGCGGTCGACCATGCCGATATAGCCGCAGACGAGCGACGCCGCGATCGCCAGATAGGGGTTGCTGTCGGCGCCGGGCAGGCGGTTTTCGACGCGGCGGTTGTGCTTGTCGGCGATGGGCACGCGAAAGCCGCAGCTCCGGTTGTCCTCGCCCCACTGAACGTTGATCGGCGCGGCGCTGTCGGGACGCATGCGGCGAAAGCTGTTCACATTGGGCGCCCACATCGGTGAGATTTGCGGCATGAAGCGGATGAGGCCGGCGATATAGCTGCGGAACGCCGCACTATCGCGGCCGTTGGCGGTCGCGAACAGGTTGCGCCCGGTTTCGGCATCGACCACCGACTGGTGGACGTGCATCGCGCTGCCCGGCTGGCCCGCCATGGGGTTCGCCATGAAGGTAGCATAGACATTGTGCTGCTTCGCGACGTTGCGCACGACGCGCTTGAACAGGAAGACCTCGTCGGCGAGGCGCAGCGGGTCGCCGTGAATGAAATTCACCTCGAGCTGCGCGGCGCCCATTTCGTGGATCATCGTGTCGATATCGAGCCCCATCAGCTCGCAATCGTCATAGATATGATCGATGATATCCTCATATTCGTTCATCGCCTCGAGCCCGTAGGGCTGACTGGCGTTCTCGCTGCGGCCCGACTGGCCAGTCGGCGGGGTCAGCGGGAAATCGGGGTCGGTGTTCTGCGAGACGAGGTAAAATTCGACCTCGGGCGCGATGATCGGTTTCCACCCCTTTTCTTCATAGAGGCCGAGAACTTTCTTGAGGATCGTGCGCGGTGCGATGTCGACTTCGGTGCCGTCGCGGTTGAACGCGTCGGCGATCACGAAAGCGGTCGGCGAGGTGAAGCCCGGCGCGACGCAGATCGTGTCGGGGTCGGCGATCAGGACCTTGTCGGGGTCCTTGTCCCAAATGTCGTCGATGTCTTCGGGATAATGGCCGTCGATCGTGCAGATGAAGACGCTGCCCGGGATGCGCAGCGACTTGTCCTTGACCGATGACAGAAACTTCTTGGCCGGCAAAACCTTACCGCGCTGAACCCCGTTGATGTCGGGGACGATACATTCGACTTCGTCGATCTTATGGTCGCTGATCCATTGTTCCAGATTGACTGACATGCGCCCCCGATTGGGCCGAGGAGCCGGCCCGCTTGTGGAAGACAAGCCTATCCCGAAGTTGAGGCCAGCGCCAGAGGGGCCGGTTTTTGACATTGCCAGTCACGTGTGCGCCCGTCAGATTGGGCCGGACAAATCAGGAGATGGTTCGCGATGCGCGGTGACAACGACCAACTTGCCTCCTTCTGGATGCCCTTCACCGCGAACCGCGCCTTCAAGCGCCATCCGCGCCAGCTCGTCTCGGCGAGCGGCATGTTCTACCGGTCGAGCGACGGGCGCGATATCCTCGACGGGACGTCGGGACTTTGGTGCAGCAACGCGGGTCATTGCCGCCCCGAGATTGTCGAGGCGATTGCGAACGCGGCCGCGACGCTCGATTTCGCGCCGACGTTTCAGCTCGGCCACCCGCTGCCGTTCGAACTGGCGCAGCGGCTTGCCGAGTTGATGCCCGAGGGGCTCGACCGCATCTTCTTCACCAACAGCGGATCGGAATCGGTCGATACCGCGCTCAAGATCGCGCTCGCTATCCAGCGCGCGAAGGGGGAGGGAGCGCGGACGCGGCTGATCGGGCGCGAGCGCGGCTATCACGGTACCGGTTTCGGCGGGATCAGCGTCGGCGGGCTCGTCAACAACCGGCGCGCGTTCGGCGGCGGGCTGCCCGGGGTCGACCATCTCCGCCACACCCACGACATCGAGCGCAACGCTTTCACGCGTGGTTTCCCGGGGCACGGCGCCGAGCTCGCCGACGATCTCCAGCGGCTCGTCGACCTGCACGGCGCCGAAACGATCGCCGCGGTGATCGTCGAGCCGATGGCGGGGTCGACCGGGGTGCTTGTGCCGCCCATTGGCTATCTCCAGCGCCTGCGCGAGATTTGCGACCGGCACGGCATTATCCTGATCTTCGACGAAGTGATCACCGCCTTCGGGCGCGTTGGCGGCGCGACGGCGTCCGGACGCTGGGGCGTGACCCCCGATATCATCACCATGGCGAAGGGGCTCACCAACGCGGCGGTGCCGATGGGCGCGGTGGCAGTGAAGCGCGAACTCCACGATGCGGTGCTGGACAGCGTAGCGGGCGGGATCGAGCTGTTCCACGGCTATACCTATTCGGGTCACCCGCTCGCAAGCGCGGCGGGGCTCGCGACGCTCGACCTCTATGCGCGCGATGGTCTGTTCGACCGCGCGAACGAACTCGCCGCTTATTGGGAGGATGCGGCGCACAGCCTGAAGGGGCGGCGCCATGTCATCGACATCCGCACGATCGGGCTCGTCGCGGGGATCGAACTCGAACCGCGGCCCGGGGCGCCGACCGCGCGCGCGATGGAGTTGTTTCACGCCTGTTTCGACAATGGGCTGCTCGTCCGCGCGACGGGCGACATCATCGCGTTGTCGCCGCCGCTGATCGTCGAAAAGTCCCAGATCGACGAGATGTTCGGACGGATCGCCGATCTGCTCGGCGCGATCGACTAACCAGCAAGCGGAAAGGTCACCGACACCTTCGTTCCCTTGCCAAGCTCGCTCTCGATGTCGAGCTGCCCCTGGTGGCGCTCGCTGATATGCTTGACGATCGCGAGGCCGAGGCCGGTGCCGCCGACCGAGCGGCTGCGCGCCTCGTCGACGCGGTAGAAACGTTCGGTCAGGCGCGGCAGATGATCGGGCGCGATGCCGTCGCCTTCGTCGCGGACCGACAGCCGCACGCGGTTTCCCTCGCGCGCGAGTTCGACCGTAACGGGGGTTCTCGCATGGCCATATTTCATCGCGTTCGAAATGATATTGTGTGCGAGCTGCCCCAGCTGCGCGCCGTCGCCGAGCATCGGCTGCGGCGCGTCGCCCAGCATCGCGACGATGTCCTTCGCGCGCGGCTGTTCGCTGTCGCGAAGCTGCGCGACCGACGTCTGGACGATCGCCGCGAGGTCGACCGGCGTCGTTGGGCGGCGAAAACGGTCGGCTTCGACGCGCGAGATCGAGAGCAGGTCGATGACGAGCTGTTGCATCCGCCCCGCCTCGCGGTGGATGATCGACAGGAAGCGGCTGCGCGTCGGCGCGTCGGTATCGCCGTTCATGTCCTGTAGCGTTTCGACATAGCCGAGGATCGCGGCGAGCGGCGTGCGCAGCTCGTGGCTCGCATTGGCGACGAAATCCGACCGCATCCGGTCGGCGGCGTCGATCGCCGAATGGTCCGACAGCATGACAATGCGCTGTCCGCCCGATAGCGCCGCGACGCGCATCGTCCAGCGCTGGCCGGGGCGGGGGAAGTCGACGAGGTTGACCGTTTCGAGCGGGCCGTCGCTGATGCGCGACAGCCACTCCGCCGCCGCCGGATGGCGGATCGCGGTCCGTATGTCGGCGCCGACGATATGGCGACCGAGCAGGCGGATCGCCGCGTCGTTCGCGATCGCGACGATATTGTCGGAGACGCCGAGGAGCGGGTCTTTTTCCTGATCGACCCAGCGTGCGAAATCGGGATGGCGGAGAAGCGAGACCGGCGGGGCTTCGGCTACCGGCGACGCGCCCGGTGCTTCGGGAAGCGGCGCGGGAAGGGCGCTGTAAACCGTGCCGGCGGCGGCGAAGCCCGCCACTGCCATCATCGCGATCGACAGCGGATCCCCCCCGGTCAGCGCGGCAAAGATCGCCGCGATGACGACCAGCGTCAGGGCGATGACAAGGCTGGACAGACGATCGAACATGCCGTGCCCGCGTCGCACGAAGCGGGGGATCAGCGCAAGCCGCTTTGCGGCTGTTAATGCTTTCGGGGAGGCTGTGCCAAAGCGGGAAGCCAGAGGGCTGCGGCGGTCTTTTGCTTTTCCCAGGCGCTTCATTGCGTTATGCGCCGGCCATGGAAAACAGCGACATTCCCGCCGGGCCGCCCGAAATGGATGGCGAAGCCGCTCCGTCGCGCCGCAAGATGCTGGCGCTTGGCGCCGTCGGCGTGTCGGCGGCGCTGACGATCCGGCCCGCTTTCGCGCAGACCGCCGTGTCGGTAATGAACTGCGAGATTCCGGTTCCGAGCCCCACGGCTGCGGGCCAATATATCGACCGCGCGGGCAAGCTGGTGCCGCCGGGAACCAAGGGCGCGTTTCCCGGGTCGCCGCGGCCGTTTACTGGCGAGGAAGTGAAGCGCGCGTTCCGCGGCCAGACGCTGCCCGGTGCGACCTACAACCAGTCGCAGGCGTATCTGCAGTATATCCGGCGCTTGCAGGCAGGGCAGAGCGGCTTTACCTGTTTCGCATCGATCACGACGTCGCGCTGATTATCGCTTCCTGAAAGGCGATGACGGTTTCAGCCGCATCGTCAGACAAGGGAGTTTTCGTGAAACTAGCATCGCTCAAAAAAGGCCGCGACGGTCGCCTGGTCGTCGTTTCGGACGATCTCGCCTGGTATGCCGACGCGGGCCAGATCGCGGCGACGATGCAGGCGGCGCTTGACAATTGGGCCTATGCCGCGCCGCGCCTCGCCGCGCTCGCCGAAGACCTCAACCATGACGCGATTCCGAAAGAGCGGTTTCACGAGCGCGACGCGGCTTCGCCGCTGCCGCGCGCCTATCAGTGGGCCGACGGCAGCGCCTATGTGAACCATGTCGCGCTCGTCCGGCAGGCGCGCGGCGCCGAGATGCCCGACAGCTTCTGGCACGACCCGCTGATGTATCAGGGCGGCAGCGACGCCTTTCTGGCCCCCCGCGATCCGATCCCGCTCGGCGATCCCGCATGGGGCTGCGACATGGAAGCCGAGGTGATCGTCGTCACCGGCGACGTGCCCGCGGGGATCGACGCCGCCGCGGCGCGCGACAAGATCCTTCTCGTCGGCCTCACCAACGATGTGTCGCTGCGCGGCCTGATCCCGGCCGAACTCGCCAAGGGTTTCGGCTTTTTCCAGTCGAAACCGTCAAGCGCGATGTCGCCGGTGTTCGTGACGCCCGAGGCGCTGGGCGATCGCTGGAAGGACGGTAAGCTGCACGGAACGCTGTCGGTCGATCTGAACGGCGAACCGCTGGGCCGCGCCGATGCCGGGGTCGACATGACCTTCGATTTCGGCGCGCTGATCGCGCACGCCGCGAAGACCCGCGACCTCGGCGCGGGCACGATCATCGGATCGGGCACCGTGTCGAACCGCGATGCTGACGGTGGCCCCGGCAAGCCGATCAGCGAGGGCGGGCTGGGCTATAGCTGCCTCGCCGAAGTGCGGACGGTTGAGACGATCCAGCTGGGAGAGCCCAAGACGCCGTTCATGAAAAAAGGCGACACCGTCCGCATCTGGATGGACGACGATCGGCACCACAGCATCTTCGGCGCGATCGAACAGCAGGTCGCATAAAAAGGGGGCGGGTTCCGCACCCGCCCCTTGCAACATTCCCAACTCGAGATGGTCAGCCGAACTTGCCGCCCGACATGGCATCCGAGAGCGAGCAGGCCGCTGGTCCAAGGATCACGATAAACAGCACCGGAAGAATGAACAGGATCAGCGGCACCGTCATGATCGCCGGCAGGCGCGCGGCTTTTTCCTCGGCGCGCATCATGCGTTCGTTACGGAATTCGGCCGAGAGCACCCGAAGCGCGGACGCGAGCGGCGTGCCGTATTTTTCGGTCTGGATCATGGTCGTGACCACGCCCTTCACCGATTCCAGATTCACGCGATAAGCGAAATTCTCGAACGCTTGCCGGCGCTCGGTCAGGAAGCCGAGTTCGATCGACGTCAGGGCGAATTCCTCGCCCAGTTCGGGATAGGCGCGCCCCAATTCCTTCGACACACGGGCGAAGGCGGAGTCGACCGTCAGGCCCGCCTCGGCGCAGATGACGAGGAGATCGAGCGCGTCGGGAAGGCCCTTGCGGATCGCGTCGGTGCGCTTCTGGCGCATATTGTCGACGAAGAGGTCCGGCGCTTTGTAGCCGAGGATCAACGCGCCCATCGTATAAGCCGAGCGTTTGAACGACGTCAGATCGGGCCACATGTCGACCCAATAGATTAGAATGAGCGCCAGGCCACCGAACAGGATCGGCAGGACCATGCGGCCGAAGATCACCGCGACGGCGAGATCCTTCGACCGAATCCCCGCCTGCGCAAGCTTTTGCTGGACTTCCTTGATCTGACCATCCTGCAGGACCTGGAGTTTGCCCAGAAAAGTGCGCATCTTGTCGGCGGTCTGGTTTTTGCGAACCAGCCGGGCGCGGCGCTTCGCCGTCGACGCGGTGATGCCGGCCTTCAACTGTTCGCGGCGATCGTTGAGCGCCTTGACGCGCTTCGTCATCGGATTGCGGACGGTCAGCGCGTTGTAGATCGCGAACAGCACGGCGAAGACGCCCACCGCCGCGAGCATGGTGCCCGCCCATACGACATCGACGCCAAGCAGGGTCGGGCCGCTTTGCGCGCCCGTGAAGGCGGACGAGAGAAGGAGGCTGCTGTTCATAGTCTCTGCCCCCTCAGATTTCGAAATTGACCATCTTGGCCATGATGCCGGCGCCAATGCTCATCCAGATCAAGCCGCCGATACCGGCAATGATGAGCCGTTGCTCGACGAAAAAGCCCGCCAGATAGCCGGGGTTCACCGTCCAGACGACGCCGAATACGAAGAAGGGCAGCGCGCCGACGATATAGGCGGACGCCTTGGCCTCCGATGACATCGCGCGGATCTTGAGCTTCATCTGGGCGCGCTTGCGCAGCACGTCCGACAGATTTGCCAGCGTTTCGGCCAGATTGCCGCCGGTTTCGCGCTGAATCTGGATCGTGATGCAGAAGAACTGGAATTCGGGCGTGCCGAGCATTTCGGCCGATTCCTGGAGCGCGGCTTCCATCGTGTTGCCGATGCGGATGCGTTCGATGACGCCCTTGAATTCCTCGCCGACCGGGCCGGGGAGTTCCTGGCTCACGACCTGAAATGTCTCGGTCACCGGCAGACCCGACTTGAGGCCGCGTACGAGCAGGTCGATCGCGTCGGGAAAGCGGCTGTTGAAGGCGGCGACGCGCCTCTTGATCGTCAGCCCGACGACGAGATAGGGCAGCGCGAGGCTGAGCAGCAACCCGACGAGTCCCGCCATCAGGAAGGGCGCGCGGACGATGAGCATCGCGCCGGTGGCGACGACGAAGACGATCATCGTCGCAAACATATATTGCGTCAGGGTCCAGCTCTTGCCGGTGCGGCGGATCCTTTTCTCGAGTTCCTCGCGGCGCGGCAGCAGATTGGCCAGTGATGAGTCGCCCGTACGGCCCGACTGGATCGTCTTGCGCATTTGCGCCGCGACAACCGCTTCGGTCGACGCCGCGTGGCGATCCTTGAGCATCGCCAGCCGCCGCGTCTTCGCCTTGCCCGCCGAAGGTCCTCCGACCAGGATCACGAGGAGGGCGAAGGCCAGGAAGGCTCCGGCGATGATAAGGATGACTGGCAGGTTCATGATCGGCTGGTGTCCGCTTCTATCACTGGGGATCGCGACGGCGCGTCAGGCGCGCCATCACGCCGCCTGCTTTGCGCCTTTTTTGGTCAGGCCGAGCTTGCCGAGCAGCGAACCGCCGGACTTGCTTTTCGCGACAGTGACCGGCGCCTCCTCGGCATCCACATCGGCGCCGTCGAGGATGAGACGCATCAGATTGTTCCAAACCTGCGCCGATTTCGTGCCCTTGCAGGTTTCGGCGTAGGATTTTCCCAGTTTCGCCGACTGGGCGACGAGTTTGGGGTCGAACGGGACCACGATGTCGATCGGCCGCTCGATCGACGATTCGAACTCCTTGCGCGACAGTTCGCCGATCGCGCTCTGGAACTTGTTGGCGACGAGCACGACGCGCGCGCCCGGAACGTTCTGCTTGAACCACGACAGAAGGCGGATCGTGTCGCGCGCCGCGGCGAGCGTCACGTCGCTGACGAGCAGGATCGTTCCCATTTCCGACACAAGGTGCGGGAAGGGGATCAGCACTTGGCGCGGGATGTCGACGATCGTCATCTCGAACGCGTTGCGTAGTTCTTCTTCCAGCTGAAAAAAGGCCGAGCCGTCGGTCATTACCGGCTGATGGATCGGCGCTTCGGCCGACAGCAGGCTGAGCTTGTCCGACGCGCGCACCATCGCCCGCTCGATGAACAGGCCGTCGATGCGGCTCGGATTGTCGATCGCGTCAATCAGGCCGCGTCCGGGTTCGAGGTCGAGTGTGAGCGCCCCCGTTCCGAAATGGACGTCGAGATCGAGCAGCGCGGTCTGACGGTCCGCCTGTTCGCTGATCGCCCAGGCGAGCGACGTCGCGACCAGCGAGGCACCGACGCCGCCGCGAACGCCGACGACACCCATCATGTGATGCGGCTTGTCGTCGTGCATATCCGCGTGTTTCGGGGCCGACAGCATGGCCTGCGCCATGGTCAGCGATTCGCGGACCTGTTCGAGCGACAGCGGCTTCAGAAGATAGTCCTGGATGCCGCTCGACAGCAGGTCGCGGTAGAGGCGCACATCGTTGACCTGCCCCGCCGCGATCACCACCGTTCCGGGCTCGCAGACTTCCGCCAGCGCATTGATATCGTTGATCGGGTCGCCCGATTCGGACATGTCGACGAACAGGATGTTCGGGCTGGCCGACACCGACAGCGACTGCACCGCGTTGCGCAGGCCGCCCTTGTTGCACTTTTCGGTCGGCCAGCCCATGTCGCCCGCCGCCGCGCGGATCAGCTCCAGCGTATCATCGTCACAGACGAAGGCATTGAAGGGATCACGCAGCGCTGCTGATTTGAAAGGAGCGTTCACTGGCCACCTCCGCTGGTGGGTGCTTTGGTCAATTCGCCGGCACCTGTCTGGGGTTTCGTCCGATAGGTCTGGATCGCGCGCGTTGCTGCGAGCGGGTCGTGTCCCGTGTCGCGCGTGCCCTTGATAAGGTCATTGGGATCGGCGACCATCGCGGCGATGTTGCTGTTGGTCGCACAGCCGTAGTTGGACGAGGTCGCATTGACCGGATTCAACGACGATTTGCTGTCCCAATTGGGACATCCCGGTACCGACGCCGACGCGCGCGTCACGACGACGCGCAGATGCCCTTCCGGAACTGCGCCGGTCGTTACCGGCACGTCACGGCTCAGCAACAGCCCGCGGCGTTCGACCATCGCGCGGACGGTCGCTTGTGCCGATGTTGAACCATATGCCGACGGGTCTTCGACCGCGATGCGGTCGCCATAGCGAACGCCCATCGCGTCGAGCCAGCCTTGCAGGCGGCCCTGCTCGCTCGGGGGCAGTTCGCCATTCGCGGTCGCGACGTCGAATTGATAGAGGCTGTTGCGCACCACCGGCTGATGCACCGATTCCAGGCTGCGGTTGCTATAGGCGGCGCCGGTGCATCCGGCGAGCGAACTCGCGCATGCCAGGACCGTCCAAGTTGCGATTTTCTTCATCACTTTGCTCCTGAAATCCAGCGCGTCACTTGATGTTGAAACCGGGCGCAGCGTTGCCGCCGCCGGTCCGCGGACGGTCGGCGTCGCCGACATTGGTATCGAGCCGCGGTTTGGGGCGGTCACCGCCGGTCACGCCGTCGCTCGTCTGGTTGAGCAGCAGCCGTTGCAGATCGTGCGTGTCCTGAAAGGCGTCGGTCGGAAGCTTGATATCGTTCGCCGATACCGGCTGGACCAGATAGGGCGTCACGACGATGACGAGTTCGGTTTCGCCGCGACGGAAACTGTCCGATTTGAACAGCGTGCCGAGCAGCGGCACATCGCCGAGGCCGGGCATCTTGTCGATCGCGCCGATCGAGCGGTTGTTCAACAGCCCCGCGATCATGAAGCTTTCGCCCGAGCCGAGCTCGACCGTCGTTTCGGCGCGGCGGATCGTCAGCGCGGGAACCTGGAAGCCCTGCATCTCGATCGCGCCTTCGGTCGACAGTTCGGACACTTCAGGGCGCACGCGCAGGCTGATCCGGCCATTCGACAGCACGGTCGGCGTATAGGCGAGGCTGACGCCATATTTGCGATATTCGATCGTCGTGCCCGCGAAATTGCCCGGGATCGGGACCGGAAATTCGCCGCCCGCCAGGAAGTCGGCGGTTTCGCCCGAAATGGCGGTCAGATTGGGCTGCGCCAGCGTCGCGACCAAACCCGATCGTTCGCCGATGTCGAGCGAGGCGATGAGGTCGAGCCCGAACAGACGGCCCGCACCGGCAAGGCTGCGCGTCCCTGCCGGCGTGTTGATCGTATAGGTGGTGTTGCCATTGGCATCGGTCGTGATCGTGCCCGCCTGACGCCCACCGAAAACGCCGCCCAAAAAGCCGTTGCCGAGCGGGCCGTCGGTGTCGCGGGTCAGTAGGTTGCCGCTGATTTCCTTGACCAGCGACCGGTTCACTTCGGCGATACGGACCTGCAGATTGACCTGCAGCGGCGTCGCGGTACGCATGCGCGAGAGCACTTTGGTTTCCTCGCCGACGAACGCCTGAACCAGCCGTTCCGCTTCGGCGGCGTCGTCGGGCGACTGGACCGTCCCGGTGAGCAGGACAAAGCCGTTCATCGGGCTCGCCACAATGCTGGCTTCGGGCATTGCGAGCGACAGCATCTGATCGATCGTCTCGATATTGTTGCCGACGCGGGCGACGGTCGAAAAGACGACCCGGCCGCCGGAATCGGTGGCATAGATGCTGGTTTCGCCGGGCTTTTTGCCAAAGACATAGAGCTGGCGGCCCGAGCGGACCTGGACGTCCGCGACCTCGTCGTTGGCGACGAAAACGTCCGTCATCGTGGCGGGAAGGCTGACCAGGCGGCCGCGCCCCACCGACAGTTCGAGGCTGCCGCTGGCGTTCTGAACGGCCTGAGCGGTGGCGGGCTGCGAAGGCGCCGCGACGAGCGTCGCTGCCACCAGGCCGATGGCCAGCGTGCGTGCCAGGGCCGCCATCTTGAAATTGGCTTTGCTGTTCATCTTACTTACCCCCCACGGGAACTTCGGTCATCTTGTCGCCGCGGGTGACGCGCACGACCGGGCCGGTCGGCACCGCCGCCTGCCGTCCAGCATTGGACGGTGCATAACCGCCGCTGTTTTCGGGTTGCTGCGGGCGCGGCGAGGTGACGCGGCCGCGCACCGGGATCCAGAAACGCGACACGTCGCCCCCGGTCGTCGCCGACGAGCGGCTGGCGGTCGGACGTGCGGCGGCTTGCGCCAGCATCTTCTTCTCGGCGGCGGTATCGGCCCCTGCGGGGACGTCGATCTCGCCCGAGGCGATCGCAGCCTCGAGTTCGCCGGCGGTTTCGGCCAGCGGGCGCAACGCGAGTGACAATTTGCCCATGTCCTGGGCGACGGCGATCTTCTCGGCGATCTCCGGCGTCGCTTCGAGCGTCACCGAGCTGAAGGTGCGCACCGGCGTCTTGCCCGTCTCATCCTCGGCATTGTAGCGCTGGTCGGTCGCGAGAACGCGAACGTTGCGGATGATCGTCTCGGCGGTGAACAATTCCTTGTCCGGGTAGGACGATGTTTCGGAATCGACCGAGATCTGTTGTGCGAGCACGACGTCGACACGGTCGCCCGGAAAGACGAAACCGCCGACTCCCTCTTCGCGCGAAACCTTGACGGTGACCGCGCGCATTCCGGGGCCAAGCGCCGCAGCGAGGAAGCCACGGTCGTCGGGATGGACCAGGGCGCCCTGCGTAAGCGGCTGTCCGGCGGTGATCGCATGACGCACGACGGTACCGACCAGCGTATTCACGTCGGTCTTGTCCTTCAGGAAATAGGCCTGTTCGACCAATTCCTTCGGCCACGGCTGAAACCGGAAGCTGTCAGGACCGATAATCGTGCCGACCGGCAGCTGCCGCGTGGCAACCAGGATCGTCGGGCCGGTAATTTCCGGCGCCGCGGCGGCTCGTGCCGACGGAGCGGCTGCGCCGCGCATCATCTTGTTGACCCCGAACGCCGCGCCGATGGCAATCACCAGCGCGCCGACGATCAGCATTATCTTTCGCGTATCCATGACGAGTTTTCGCCCTCCTGCACCCACCAGAGACGGTCGTGCTTTTCCCTCAGGTCATCCGATAGCCTGAAACTGGTTAAGATAGTGTTGGTGAAGCGCCCAGAGGCCCGCAGCCGCGATAGCGACCCCATAGGGCACCTCGACCGGCTTGTCCGAAGGTCGCAATTTCATATGGATAAGCATCAGAGCGGACAGGATGCCGCCGCCGATGGCCATGATCGTCAGCATCGACAGGAACAGCGGAAGCGGGATCCAGAGCATCACCGCACCGATCATTTTCACGTCGCCGCCGCCCATCGCGCCGACCGCGAACAATCCTGCGAAGAGAAGGAAAACGAGAAGTGCCGCTCCGAACTGGATCGCGACATCAGGCCACAGCGCGAGGCCGGAAGCGATCCAGAAGGGGATCGCGAGCAGCGCCATCGCGGCGTTGAGCTGGTTGGAAATCGTTCGCGCCCGGACGTCGCTGATCGCCGCCGCGATCATCAGCAAGCCAAGAAGGGCCATCAGGCCGAGCGAGATCGCGCCGCTATCCATCGGGTCCTTCCTACGCAACATGGCTTACCAAAGAGTAACCATGTTGCAGGCGACGTGGCTTGCATTCCGCGGTCCAGAGGATATGCGGCGGGCCATGACCGACCGGCCGCCCTCCGCCACCGATGTACTGATTGTCGGCGCCGGTATCGCCGGCGCGAGCCTGGCCGCCGCGCTCGCGCCTTGGCGCCGTGTCGTGCTGGCCGAGGCCGAAAACACGCCCGGCTATCACGCGACGGGCCGGTCCGCGGCTTTCTGGCACGAGACCTATGGCGGGGCGCACGTCCAGCCCTTGACGCTGGCCTCGCTGGAGACGCTGCTGAACCCCGACCCGGCTTTTTCGGATCATGCTTTCCTGTCACCGCGCTCGGCGCTGACGGTCGGGCGGACATCCGAAGCGGGGGCGGTCGATGCCTTCGTCGCCGAGTTCCAGGCGAAGGGCGTCGACGTCGAGCGCATGTCGGGCGTTGCCATTGCCGCGAAAATTCCGCGGCTGCGTCCCGAATGGAGCGAAGCGGCCTATGAGGCTGCGTGCCGGGATATCGACGTCGGCGGGCTCCACGCGGCGTATCTTCGCGAGGCGAAGCGTGCGGGCGCCTCGCTGGTCACCCGCGCGCCGCTGCGCGCCGCCCGCCGCATCGATGGCGGCTGGAGGGTGGAACTCGGCGAGGAGGAGATGGACGCGGCGATGATCGTCAATGCCGCGGGCGCATGGGCGGACAAGGTCGCTGCCGCTTGCGGCGTCGCGCCGATCGGAATTCAGCCGTATCGGCGGACGGTTCTGCAGGTTCGCCTCGATGTTGCGGTTCCGGCGGAACTGCCGCTGGTGATCCATGTCGGCGGTCAGTTCTATTTCAAGGGCGAAAGCGTCGGACGTGTTTGGCTGAGCCCGCACGACGAGACCCCGACCGACGCGCATGATGCCGCCCCGGACGAAATTGACGTCGCCATCGCGATCGAGCGCATGCAATCGGTCGTCGACTGGCCGGTCGCGGCGGTCGAACGAAAATGGGCGGGGCTGCGCAGCTTCGCGCCCGACCGAATCCCCGTCTTCGGCCCGGATCGCCATGAAGGCCGGTTCGTCTGGTGCGCGGGGCAGGGCGGGTTCGGTATCCAGACCGCGCCGGCGATCGCCGGGCTGCTCGCCGCGCAATTGGGGGCGCCGGTGCCGGCGGGCGCGATCGGACGGATCGACCCCTTGCCCTTCGCTCCTACACGTTTTGCCTGAGCCGATCTTGTCTTGCACGGCGAAACGAGCGAATTAACATATGTTTAGCCCGCCACCCCCGGCGCGGCGCGACATGTGGAGGATGGCATGGCCCATTATTTCGAAATCAAGAAGAACAAGGCCGGCGAATTTGTCGCCTATTTCAAATATAATAGCGAGCCGATCTTCTGGACCGAAGGCTATAGCAGCAAGGCCTCCGCGCAAAATGCCATCGACTCGATCCTGAAGAACGGTCCCGGAGCCGAAGTTCGCGAGGCCGAGTGATCTCTAGGATTTAGCGCGCGGGCGCCCTGCGCGCCCGCGCGACCTCGAGCGCCGCATCGCTGGCGAGTTGGTCGGCGAGTTCATTGTCGCCGTGGCCCGCGTGGCCCTTGACCCAGATCCATTCGACCTTGTGCCGCGCATTTTCGCTGACCAGCCGTTGCCACAGGTCGGCATTGGCGACGGGCTTTTTGGCTGCCGTTTTCCAGCCGTTCTTCTGCCAGCCGAAGACCCATTTGGTGATGCCGTCGCGGACGTAGACGCTGTCGGTCGACAACTCGACATTGCAACTGCGCTTGAGCGCGGCGAGCGCCTCGATCGCGGCCATCAGCTCCATGCGGTTATTCGTCGTATCGGGCTCGCCTCCCGACAAGGTCTTTACGACGTCGCCCCAGCGCAGCACGGCGCCCCAGCCGCCGGGGCCGGGATTGCCTTTGCACGCGCCGTCGGTGGCGACGATCACGGTCTTGCCGGTACTCGTCGTCATGCGAGCGCGAACAGGTCAGCGGCGTCGGCGGCGCGATAGCGTTGCAGGCGGGCGAGGAAGGGCGAGGGATCCTTGCGCGTGACGAGCGCGTCGGCGGGCGTATGCACCCAGTCATGCGCGCGGGTCAGCAGAAAGCGAAGCGACGCGCCGCGTGCGAGCAGGGGCAGGGCGGCGATTTCTGCGTCCGTCAACGCGATTTCACGAGCATAGCCGCGCATTAATGCGCGCCCGCGCGCCGGATCGCACGCTCTGCCGTCGGCCGAAAAGGCCCAGGACGCGTGGGTGATGACAAGATCATAGGCGCGAAAATCGCTCGCGGCGAAATAGAAGTCGATCAGCCCGGTGACGCGGTCGCCGAGCATCAGCACATTGTCGGGGAAGAGGTCGGCATGGATCACATGCGCCGGCAAATCGGTCGGCCAGTGCCTGTCGAGATGTTCCAGCTCGTCATCGACAATCGCCTGCAGCCCGGGGAGCACGACGTCGAGATTTCCCGCTCCCTCGGACACCGCGCGCCAATGGCGGTGGCCCATGCTGTTTTCGCGTGCCCCGGCATAGGCTTCGAGCGCGCGATGCATCGCGCCGAGCGCCGCGCCGGCGGCTTCACACTGGCCGGGCGTGGGCTGGGTCAGCGAGATACCCTGAAGAAACTGGATGACGCAGGCGGACCTTCCCGAAACCTGCTGGATGGCGACGCCGTCACGATCGCGGATCATCGCCGGAACCGGGCAACCGCGGCTGGCGAGATGATCGAGCAGATCGACAAAGAACGGTAAGTCGCCTTCGCTGACGCGCTTTTCGTAGAGCGTCAGGATGAAGCGCCCGCCGGTCGTTTCGAGGAGGAAATTGCTGTTCTCGACGCCCTCGGCAATGCCCTTGCACGATACGACGGTGCCGATGTCGTAACGCGCCACAAGCGCCGCAAGGTCGTCGGGCTCGACGTGGGTATAGACGGCCATCGCAGGGTCAAAACCCGCGCATGACGCGATCGAGGCGTCGAAATGGCGAAGATATCGGCTTTGCGTGACCGCCGAAGATGATGGTTTCATCTTCAAGGGCGCGCGGAGACGAGATCGAGGCCATTTCGGCGTCCCGAAGGGATTTGACCGATTTTGTCCATGGCTGCGTCAGTGAGCCTTGGAATATATTCATATGCCTACGTCTCACTTCCTTGCCCTGAACAAAATCGCTTCAAACCTCGACCGCGTCATGCGCGGGTTTTGACCCTATGCGGCTTCGAGCCCGCGCGGCAGCTTGAAGGTCATATTTTCTTCGGCGGTGACGACGATGTCTTCGATGATCGGCCGAACCGCCGCCACCGCGTCGATCACCTCGCGAACGAGCGTTTCCGGCGCGCTGGCACCGGCGGTGATGCCCAACGTCGCAATATCGTCCAGCCAGTCCGGATCGATGTCGCTGCCGCGCTGGACAAGATGCGCCGGAGTACCGAGCCGCTCGGCAACCTCGACAAGGCGCAGGCTGTTCGAACTGTTGGGCGCGCCGATCACGATCACGCGGTCGCACTGGCTGGCGATCGCCTTTACCGCGTCCTGACGGTTCGAGGTGGCATAGCAGATATCCTCACCGCGCGGCCCGCTTATCGCGGGAAATTTGTGCTGAAGCGCCGCTATGATGTCGCGCGTGTCGTCGACCGACAGCGTGGTCTGCGTCAGATAGGACAGCATTGCGGGGTCGGCGGGCGCGAGCGCGGCGACATCGTCAACCGATTCCACCAGCGTCATCGCGCCGTCGGGAAGCTGGCCCAGCGTGCCGACGACTTCGGGATGGCCCGCGTGTCCGACAAAGACGATATGCCGTCCCGCCTCGTGCGCGCGTTCGGCTTGGCGGTGCACCTTCGATACCAGGGGGCAGGTCGCGTCGATATAGTCGAGTCCGCGCAATTCGGCCTTGGCCGGAACCGCCTTTGGCACGCCATGCGCGCTGAACACGACCGGAACACCATCGGGGACCTGGTCGAGCGATTCGACGAAGATCGCCCCCTGAGCCTTCAGCGAGTCAACGACATAGCGGTTGTGCACGATCTCGTGCCGGACATAGACCGGCGCGCCATATTTCTGCAGCGCGAGTTCGACGATGCGGATCGCGCGATCGACACCCGCGCAAAAGCCGCGCGGCGCGGCGATCAAAACCTTGAGTTCCGCCGCTTCATGGCCGGGCGCGGGTGTCGTCGGGTGGGGTGCGTTCATGATGCGCGCGCTCTAGCGCAGCAAGTCCCATGGGGTAAAGCCGCTTCGTCCCGTCGATTGGTCGTTCTCTTTGTTGCGCCGCGTTCATCGCACCGATAAGAAGCGGCGCGCATGAAGCGGGATCAACTGTCCCGACGCCTGCCAAAGCGCCTGTTTGGAAAGCCCGATTATCATGATGTCCATTTCGTTCCCGTCGCGTAAGTTTCTGACAGTGCTGTGCGGCACGGCAGCCATGGCGACGGCGGCGGGTTGTGCGAAGGACAATGAAATCGCCATTGCGGGCGGCGTCGGCATCACCGCGACGCGCAGCGCCTGTCCGGCGGTCGCCGTGCCGTTGCATACGGGCGATATCACGCTGTTCGACCCCGCGACGAGCCGCGACGCGCGTGCGATCGACGTCGTCGCGGCGATCACCAATGTGACGCCGCAGTGCAATGAAACGGGTGAGAAGGTCTATCAGCTCGCGAGCTTCGATGTCGTCGCGACGCGGCGCGAGGCCGGACCGGCGCGCACCGTGACGCTGCCCTATTACGCTACGGTGCTGCAGGGCGGAACCGCGGTGGTCGCAAAGCGGCTCGGCAATGTCGCCGTGACCTTTGCCGAGGGACAGGTTCGCGGCACCGGTCGCGGTCAGGCGTCGGCCTATGTTGACCGCGCCGCCGCCACGCTTCCCGCCGATATTCAGGAACGCATCACCCGCAAGCGCAAGCCTGGGGATCAGGACGCGGCGATCGATCCGCTGAGCCTTCCCGAAGTGCGCGCTGCGGTGCAGCGCGCGAGTTTCGAACTGCTCGTCGGCTTTCAGCTGACGCAGGACCAGCTCGAATATAACGTCCGACGATAATATCGCGGCGGCGCCGTGGCGCCGTTCGCCGCTTCACGCCCTGCGCACCGCCCGGTGACGCAGGGCTTTTCGCGTGCGCCAAGCTGGGTTAGGGCGCGCGCAACAGTTTCTTCTATCCAAGATAGGCCAGTCCCGTGACCCTGTTCAGCCGTTTTTCCGATCATATCAGCGCCGCGCTCGACGCGCTTGCCGCCCAAAGTGCCCTGCCCGGTGGCCTCGATCGCGGTGCGATCAGCGTTGAGCCGCCGCGCGATCCCGCGCATGGCGATGTTGCCACCAATGCCGCCATGGTTCTCGCGAAGCCTGCGGGAATGAACCCGCGCGCGCTCGCCGACCTCCTCGTCGCCGAACTCGGCAAGCTTGACGAGGTGACCGAGGCGAGCGTCGCCGGTCCCGGCTTCATCAACTTGCGCCTCGCCGACGACAGTTGGCGCGACGAGCTGGCGCTGATCTTCAGCGAAGGCCGCGACTACGGGCGGTCGGCGATGGGGCAGGGCCGGCGCGTCAACGTCGAATATGTTTCGGCGAACCCGACCGGCCCGATGCACGTCGGCCACTGCCGTGGCGCCGTGGTCGGCGACGCGCTCGCCGCGCTGCTCGAATATGCGGGGCACGAAGTGATCCGCGAATATTATGTCAACGACGCCGGCGCGCAGGTCGACGTGCTCGCGCGTTCGGTTCACATGCGCTACCGCGAGGCGCTCGGCGAAGACGTCGGTGCGATCCCCGAGGGACTTTACCCCGGCGATTATCTGAAACCGGTCGCGGGCAAGTTGGCTGCCGAATATGGCGACCGCTTCGTCGATGCGCCCGAAAGCGCGTGGCTCGGCCTGTTCCGCGCCGAGGCGGTCAGCGCGATGATGGACATGATCCGGGCCGACCTCGCCAAGCTCGGCATCCATCACGACCTTTTCTCCTCGGAGGCCGAACTGCAGGCCGAGGGGAAACCCGCCGCCGCCGAAAAATGGCTGCGCGATCACGATCTCGTCTACGACGGATTGCTCGAAGCGCCGAAGGGCGAAACCCCCGAGGATTGGGAGCCGGTCGAACTGCCGCTGTTCCGTTCCACGCGGTTCGGCGACGATCAGGATCGTCCGATCAAGAAGTCGGACGGCAGCTGGACCTATTTCGGCGCCGATCTCGCCTATCATTACCAGAAGAGCCGGAATGCCGACGAGTTGATCGACATCTGGGGCGCCGACCACGCGGGCACGGTCAAGCGGATCAAGGCCGCTGTCGCCGCCCTGACGGACGGCAAGACCCGTTTTGACGTCAAGCTGGTGCAGATGGTCCGCCTGCTCAAGAATGGCGAGCCGTTCAAGATGTCGAAACGCGCGGGCAATTTCGTGACGCTCGCCGATGTCGTCGACGAAGTCGGCAAGGATGCCGTGCGTTTCACGATGCTGACGCGCAAGGCCGACGCGCAGATGGACTTCGACTTCGCCAAGGTGGTCGAGGCGTCGCGCGACAATCCCGTCTGGTATCTGCAATATGCCAACGCCCGGATATCGCGCCTGCGCAAGAAGGCGGCCGATGCCGGGATCGACCTGCCATCGCCGGCTCCGGCACGGCTTGGCGCGCATGAACTGGGGCTGATCAAACTGCTCGCGCAGTTCCCGCGTACCGTCGAGGCGGCGGCGTCGGCGCGCGAGCCGCACCGGATCGCTTTCTATCTGGCCGACGTCGCCGCGGCGTTCCACGCCTGGTATAATCTGGGCAACGACGACCCGTCGGCGCGGATCGTGCTCGACAATGACCCCGAACTGACCGCGACGCGCCTTTATTTGGCCGACGGAATCGGGCAGGTTATCCGTAACGGGCTCTTCCTGATGGGGGTCGAGGCGCTCGAGGAGATGAATTGATGGTCGAGGGCAAGGATGCGGGACAGGGCGACACGGGGCTGGGTCTCGACGATGAAGACCGGCTCCCCTGGCTCGAAGCGGCCGACGGGTTCGAGGAAGACGGCGAGGTTTCGCCCGTGCGCCTGCTCGTCATGGTCCTCGGCGGGCTGCTCCTGATCGGGGCGGTGCTCGGCGGCCTGTGGTGGGTCCAGAATGGCGGCGCGCGCGGCAAGGGCGAACTGATCGCCGCGCAGCAGGGCGATTACAAGGTGGCGCCCGAGACCGACGGCGCGCGGACTTTCGAGGGCGAGGGCGATGTCGCCTTCTCCGCCAGCGAGGGTGCCGAGCCCGCGGGGAAGGTCGATCCGGCGCGGATGCCCGAAGAACCGGCGGTGACGCTGGCAGAGCGTCAGGCGGCCGCCAAGAAGGCGTCCCCGGCCCCGGCCAAGGCCGCTCTCCAGGAAAAGGCGAAGCCGGTCGCGCCGGTCAAGACCGCAGAGACCAAGGCGGCGCCGCCGGCGCCGGGCTCGGCGATGATCCAGATCGGCGCCTTCAGCAGCGAGGGCGCCGCAGCCAAGGCATGGACCAACCTGTCGAAGCGCTTCGCCTATCTGGCCGAACTCAATAGATCGATTTTGCCCGCCAAGGTCGGCGACGGCACCGTCTATCGCTTGCGCGTGTCGGCAGGAACGGCGGCCAATGCATCGAATTTGTGCGGAAAATTGCGCGTTGCCGGTGAAAATTGCGTCGTCGTCCGCTGATTCGGCCCGTTTGGCCGCAGACTCCGTTGGTGCGATCTCGTCCCTATGGCATGTTCCCTTCCTGGTCGCTGCCTGAGGGGGCGGCGGCCGATGGAGGTTGATTGACGATGATACCCGCTATTTTTGGCCTGTCGGGCCCCACCCTCACCGACGATGAGCGCGCCTTTTTCCGCGACTGCGATCCCGCTGGTTACATCCTGTTCGGACGCAACATCGAAAATCGCGAGCAGTTGCGACGCCTGACCGACGAGCTTCGGACACTCGATGGCCGCGCCAATCTGCCGATCCTGATCGACCAGGAGGGCGGGCGCGTCGCGCGCATGAAATCGCCCGAATGGCCGCTTTTTCCGAGCGGCGCGGCGTTCGATGCCTTGTATGACCGCGCCCCTGCCAGCGCGATCGAGGCGGCGCGGCTCAACGCGATGGCGCTCGCCGTTATGCTTTCAGAGGTGGGCATCACCGTCGACTGCCTGCCGCTGCTCGACGTTCGCCAGCCGGGAGCCAGCGACGTCATTGGCGATCGCGCGCTCGGCAGCGAGCCGATGCGCGTGGCCGCGCTCGGCCGCGCGATCCTCGGCGGGTTGCAGGCGGGCGGTGTCGTCGGCATCGTCAAGCATATTCCCGGCCACGGCCGCGCCCTGCTCGACACCCACGAAGCGCTGCCCACCGTGACCGCGTCGGATCGCGATCTACAGACCGATCTCGCGCCGTTCGCGGCGCTGCGCGACGCGGCGATGGCGATGACCTGCCATGTCATTTTCGAAGCCTGGGACGCCGACCGGCCCGCGACCCTGTCGCCGGTCGTCATCGACAATGTCATTCGTCAGCGCATCGGGTTCCACGGTCTGTTGATGACCGACGACCTCGACATGAAAGCGCTGTCGGGTGACGTGCCGTCGCGCGCCGCCGACGCGATCGCCGCCGGCTGCGACATCGCGCTCAATTGCTGGGCGAGAATGGACGACATGATCGGGATCGCGAATGCGCTCGACCCGATCAGCACGGTCTCGCTCGCGCGGCTCGAAGGCGCGATGGACCGGATTTCGGGCGACAGCGACGGCCGCGAGTTCGGGACGCTGGTCGATCAGCGCGACGCGCTGCTGGCGACGGTCTGATCGCCGATGGAGGCGTTGCCGCTCGATTTCGAGATCGTGCCGGCAGCGCCCGAGCGCGACGATGCGTTGCAACTGTCGCTCGAAAGCTGGGAGGGGCCGCTCGATCTGCTGCTCACGCTCGCGCGCAGCCAGAAGGTTGACCTCAAGCAGATTTCGATTCTTGCGCTGGTCGAGCAATATCTGACCTTCATCGCCGAGGCGCGCGAGTTGAAGCTGGAAGTCGCGGCCGATTATCTGGTGATGGCGGCGTGGCTCGCCTACCTCAAATCGGCGCTGCTGCTGCCCAAAGACCCGCTCGAGGATCCGTCGCCCGACGAGCTGGCGCTGCGGCTGCAACTGCGCCTGCAGCGGCTCGCGGCGATGCGCGACGCGGCCGCGCGGCTGCTCGCGCGCGACCGGATCGGCCGCGACGTCTTCCTGCGCGCAAAGCCGGAGGGACTTCGCGACATCAAGGTGCGGCGGTGGGACGCGAGCCTCTATGACCTGCTTGCCGCCTATGGGCAGGTCAAGCTGCGCTCCGAACCCGTCGTGCATATGGTATCGCGTCGCCCGGTGATCACGCTCGACGCCGCGCTGCACCATCTGCAGCGGATGCTGGGGGTCAAGCTCGACTGGGCCGAACTCGCCGATTTCCTACCGCCCGACTATGACGGTCCGCTGCGCCGGTCGGCCATCGCGTCGAGTTTCGTCGCCGCGCTCGAACTGGCGCGGCAGGGGCGCGTCGAGCTGAAACAGGAAGGCGCCTTCGAACCACTTTATCTGAAAGCCGCAGGGGCATGATCGACGATCTTGAACGCGCGATAGAGGCGATGCTTTTCGCCAGCGACGAACCGCTCGATGCACGGCAAGTCGCCGGGCGCCTCGGCGACGAAATGACGCCCGGACAGGTGAAGGCGATCATCGAAACCATCGCGCAGCGCCATGCGGGCAGCGGGATCGAGCTCGTCGAGCGCGGCGGACATTGGCATTTTCAGACGCCGGCCGACCTTGCGCATCTTTTGCGCCGCGAACGCGATGACCCGCGCAAATTGTCGCGCGCCGCCGCCGAGGTGCTGGCGATCATCGCCTATCACGAACCCGTCAGTCGCGCCGAAATCGAGGCGATCCGGGGCGTTCAGACCTCGAAGGGAACGCTCGATGTGCTGATGGAGGCGGAATGGGTCATGCCAGCCGGGCGCCGCGAAGTTCCCGGGCGGCCCCTGATTTACAAGACGACCGACGCTTTCCTGCAACATTTCGGCCTCACCAGCCGCAAGGACCTGCCGGGAATCGAGGATTTGCGTGCGGCGGGACTGCTCGACCCGGTCGATCTCGCTTTCGAGGAAGCGATGGGCGAACTGGACCTAGTAAAAGACGGCGAAGAGGCTTAGATGAGCCCTTCAAGGAGAATTTGAGATGGGTAGCTTCAGCATCTGGCACTGGCTCGTGGTCGGGATTCTCGTCCTGCTGCTGTTCGGCAAGGGCCGCTTTTCCGACATGATGGGCGATGTCGCGAAGGGCATCAAAAGCTTCAAGAAGGGCATGTCGGAAGACGATACGCCGACCCCCGCGCCGAAGCAGATCGAGGGCCAGCGCGCGCCCGACGCCACCCCGGTTCCGACCCCGACGACCGAGCACGACAAGCTCTGATCGCAGTCCGCTTGCGGGGGAAGTTTTAGGTCATGTTCGATGTTGCGCCCACCGAGTTGCTGCTCGTCGTGGTGGTGGCCCTGGTCGTTATCGGCCCCAAGGACCTTCCCAAGGCGATGCGCTTCGTCGGCAAATGGATGGGGAAGGCGCGCGGGATGGCGCGCCATTTTCGCGCCGGGCTCGACACGATGATGCGCGAGGCCGAACTCGAGGAACTCGAGAAGCAGTGGCGCGAGCAGAATGACGCGATCATGCGCGAGTTTCCGCGCATCGACGATGTCAACGCATCGCCAACGCCTGCTGCGGCGCCGGCCACTGAGGCCAAGCCCGCAACAGGGACCGAAGCCGATACGGACGGGGCAGCCGCCACCAATCCTCCTGAAACGCACGCGGTACCGCCCAAGGACGGCCCGTTGCCATGACCGAGGAAACGGCGGCCACTGCCGGGGACGAGGATGGCGGCGGCGGCAAGATGCCGCTGCTCGATCACCTGATCGAACTGCGCTCGCGCCTTTTGAAATCGCTTCTGGCGATCGGTCTCGCCTTCGGGGTGTGCCTTTATTATGCGAAGCCGATCTTCGGTATTCTCGTCCAGCCGCTCGTGCGCGCGGGGCAGGGCAAGCTGATCTATACGCAGCTGTTCGAGGCCTTTTTCGTCGAGATCAAGGTCGCCCTGTTCGCGGCGATGATGATCGCCTTTCCGGTGATCGCGAACCAGCTGTGGAAATTCGTCGCGCCGGGCCTTTACCGCAAGGAAAAGCGCGCGTTGCTGCCTTTCCTGCTCGCGACGCCGGTGCTGTTCGCGATCGGTGCGAGCTTCGCCTATTTCATCACCATTCCGATCGCGCTTAAATTCCTCCTCGGATATCAGGGCGACATCGGCGGAATCACGCAGGAAGCGCTGCCGTCGGTCGGCAATTATCTGAGCTTCACGATGCAGTTCATCATGGCGTTCGGCATCGCCTTCTTGCTGCCGATCCTGTTGATGCTGATCGAACGGTCGGGGCTGGTGACGCGCGAGCAGCTGGTGTCGGCGCGCCGCTATATGATCGTGGCTGCCTTCGCGATCGCCGCGGTGTTCACGCCGCCCGACATTCTCAGCCAACTGCTCCTCGCCGTGCCGCTCGTGTTTCTGTACGAAATGTCGCTCTTTGCGATCTGGTTTACCCAGCGCCGACGCAAAACAGGCGCCGAAGAGGCGCCTGTCGAGCCTCTCGAAGAGGCTTAGGGTAAGCGGGCAAAGTCCGATTAATCGATCGCGTCGCTACCAGCCTGGCCAACGGACTCGATGTCGCGGCCGGCGCCCTTTACGGTGTTGCAGCCCGTCACCAGGACGCTTGCCAATAGGGCGAGTATGATTGCGCGGAAGCTCGTCATATATTCTTACCTCTCAGGATGTGGTGCAAAATGGCCCGGCACGCTTCGAGGGGGGGAGGGAATGCGGGCCGGGCCAATGTTGCTGAGCAGCGCTGCGGGGGGGCGATGACCGCTGCTCGAATGGGAAACGACCGATACGGGCGATAAGTTCCCAAAAAAAATCGCGGGCATGAAATTTTTTTCGCCGCTTTTGAATCGCTTGGATTTCAGCGGCTTGGCTTCAAAGCGTGGTGAGTCCGCTGAGCACGGCGAGGCCGAGAAAGGCCAGGAAACCCATGGAATCGGTGGTCATCGTGACGAATATCGAGCTTGCGACCGCGGGGTCCTGATCGAGCCGGTCGAGCAGCAAGGGGATCGCGACCCCCGCGACGCCGGCGACGAAGATGTTCACGATCATCGCCGCGGCGATCACGCCGCCGAGCATCGGATTGCCGAACCAGAGCGCCGTCGCGGTGCCGGCGATCAGCGCGATCGTGCCGCCGTTGAGCAGCGCGATCTTCATTTCGCGCCAGATCGCGCGCCAGCTGTTCGAATCGGTGAGCTGGTTCATCGCCAGCGCGCGCACCGTCACCGCCAGCGTCTGCGTCCCGGCGTTGCCGCCGACCCCCGCGACGATCGGCATCAGCGCCGCGAGCGCGACCATATGTTCGATCGCGCCGCCGAATATTCCGACGATCGTCGATGCGACGAGTGCGGTGCCCAGATTGGCGATCAACCAGCGCACACGCGCGCTATAAGTCTCGCGGATCGGCTCGTTGATGTCGCCGTCGCCGGCGCCCGACAGGCGCAAAATATCCTCGCCCGCCTCTTCCTGGATGATATGCACGATGTCGTCGACCGTGATCATGCCGACGAGGCGACCCGCCTTGTCAACGACCGCGGCCGAGATCAGCGCATATTTCTGGAAGCGTAGCGCGACCTCTTCCTGATCCATATCGACCGGGATCAGCGTCTGTTCGCGCTTCATCACATCGCCGATCGCGATGTCGCGCGGGGTGCGCAATATCCAGCTCAGCTGGCAGGTGCCGACCGGGCGGTGCATCGGATCGACGACGAAGATCTCCCAGAAATCGCTGGCAAGCTCGGTATCTTCGCGAAGGCGGTCGATGACGTCGCCGACAGTCACATGCTCGGGCACCGCGACCAGGTCGCGCTGCATCAGGCGTCCAGCGGATTCCTCGGGGAAGGAAAGGGCGTCCTCGATCGCGGCGCGATCCTCGGGCTCCATCGCCTGGAGGACGGCCTGTTGCTCGTCCTCCTCCATATCCTCGATGATCGCGACGGCGTCGTCGGTGTCGAGCTCGGAGGCGAGTTCGGCCACTTGCTCAGGCGCGAGAAGATCGATCAGTTCTTCGCGAACATAATCGTTCATTTCCGCGAGCACGTCGGCGGAAAGCATGTCGCCGAGCACCGCGGCGAGCATCGGACGTTCGTCGGTACGCGCGAGTTCGAACAGATCGGCGATGTCGGCGGGATGGAGGCGGCCGACGCGTTCACGCGCGGCCTCTCCCTCGCCGGCCTCGGCAAGTTCGATCACGTCGCGGACGAATTCGGGTTTCAGCCGATCATCCTCGTCAAGTTCGGTTTCGGGTTCGCGGCCGACGGCTTCGCGGTCGTCGGCGATCACCGCGTCGTCGGGCGGCAGGGAATCTTCGCGTTTGTCCATCGCGCGGTCCTCCCTGGTCTTGCGGCGTCCGATTTTCCCCTAGAGCCGCCATTCGCCGATGGCAACGCCGGGACAAGCCTTTTCGGCATTTAGAGCGTGGCCTTGGGAACCGCGTCCGGCTATGGCACCGCCAAACCCGACCATAGGAGTAACAATATGTCCGAAACCCTCACGCTTTCGCTGTCGACCGGCGACGTCGTCATTCGCCTGCGTCACGACCTCGCCCCGCAGCATGTCGAGCGCATCACCAGCCTTGCGAAGGAAGGCTTTTACGACGGCGTCGTGTTCCACCGCGTGATCCCCGGCTTCATGGCGCAGGGCGGCGATCCGACGGGCACCGGCATGGGCGGCAGCCAGCTTCCCGACCTGCCGCAGGAATTCAGCAGCGAACCGCACATCCGCGGGGTCTGTTCGATGGCGCGCGCGCAGAACCCGAACAGCGCGAACAGCCAGTTCTTCATCTGCTTCGACGACGCGCGCTTCCTCGACAATCAATACACCGTCTGGGGCGAAGTCACCGAAGGCATGGAAAATGTCGACGCGCTGCCCAAGGGCGAGCCGCCGCGCGAGCCCGGCAAGATCGTCAAGGCAACCGTCAGCTGATCTTTGAAAATCCCCGCTTCGGCGGGGATTTTTTATTCGCCGATAAAGCCGTTGAGTCGCTCGCAGGCCGCGACCCAGTCTTCCTTGAACGCCTGCACGACCTGTCCGGCGCCCATCGCCTCGTTCATCAGGCCGACGCCCTGGCCGACCCAATAGGTCGCGAGCGCCTTCGCCCCTTCGTGACCGCCTTCCGAGAGCTTGTCGACCTTGCGGAGCGCGGGTTCGCTGACCAGCGACTGGAGTGGCATCGGCAAGGGCTTGGGCGCGCCCTCGGCCTCCCACGCGTCGGTCCATGGCGAACGGAGCTGGCGCGACGGTTTGCCGGTGCGGCTTTTCGAGCGCACGGTGTCGCGCGCCGAGGCGGCAAGCATCTTTTCCTTCACGACCGGGTTGGTTTCGGCTTCGGCCGTCGTCAGCCATACCGATCCGCACCAGGCGCCATGCGCGCCCATCGCCATCGCCGCCGCCATCTGGCGCCCGGTGACGATGCCGCCCGCGGCGAGGATCGGCGTGCTCGCACCGATCGCCTCGACCGCTGCGGCAACCTCGGGCACGAGCACCATCGTGGCGACCTCGCCGCAATGGCCGCCCGCTTCGCCGCCCGCGACGACGAGGATGTCGACGCCCGCGCGAACCTGCGCCAGGGCGTGATCGCGCGTCCCGACGAGCGCGGCGACGGGGACATTGTGGCGCTTGCCGAGCTCGAGCATCAGCGGCGGCGGAACGCCGAGCGCGTTGGCGATCAGCCTGATCGGATGGCGGAAGGCGACTTCAAGCAGCTTCGCCGCGCCGTCTTCATGCATATTGTCGCCAAAGCTTTGGCGCGTTTCCATTGCGGCTTCGAGCCCCGCGGCGTCGACGTCGAACTTGCCGAGCAGATCGGCGGCGAACTGCAGGTGCGTTTCAGGCACTTTCGCAGCGCCCGGCAAGGGCGCGTCGCCTTTGCCCGCGAAGCTGTTGGGGACGATCAGGTCGACGCCATAGGGACGCCCGCCGATATGCTCGTCGATCCACGCCAGTTCCTCTTCGAGCCGCTCGGGCGGCAGCGCGGCGGCGCCGAAGACGCCCATGCCGCCCGCTTTCGACACCGCGACGATCACGTCGCGGCAGTGCGAGAAGGCGAGGAGGGGGAATTCGATGCCGAGCATCGCGCAGATGGGGGATTGCATGGGGCCTCTCCGAAGTTGGCAAAGTTGCCGCGTGGCGTGCATGTCAGCGCCAGTTGACGTAAACGTCAAGTTGATTTGCTGGGCAGGCGGATTATCGCGGGGGACATGACCCAGTTCACGCTCCCCGATTTCGACCTCGATGCCTTTGTTCGCGCCACTTTGGCCGAGGACCTGGGCGCGGGGGGCGACATCACTTCGATGGCGACGATTCCCGCCGATGCGCGCTTCGGCGGCGTGATGGACAGCCGCGATGCGATCATCGTCGCGGGGCTGCCGATCGCCGAGCGATTCTTTCGCGCGCTCGATCCCGGCATGGAGATCGCGATATTGGTCGAAGAGGGCGCCGAAGTTGCCGGGGGCAGCGACCTGATGCGGCTGTCGGGCAATGCGCGCGCGATGCTGACCGCCGAGCGGTCGGCGCTCAACACCGTGCAGCACCTGTCAGGCATCGCGACGATGACGCGCCAGTATGTCGATGCGCTCGCGGGAACCGGCGCGACCTTGCTCGATACGCGCAAGACGATTCCGGGTCTGCGCGTGCTCGAGAAATATGCGACGCGGATGGGCGGCGCGAAGAATCATCGCATGGGCCTGTGGGACGCGGCGATGATCAAGGACAATCATGTCGCGGTCGCGGGATCGGTCGAGGAAGCGGTTCGGCGCGCGGTCGCGGCGGGAATCGCCGACATCATCGTCGAGGTCGATCGCGTGGCGCAGGTCGAGCCCGCGCTGAACGCGGGGGCGACGCACCTGCTGCTCGACAATATGGGGCTCGACGAACTCCGCCAGTCGGTCGCGCTTGCCGGCGGCAAGGTGCCGACCGAGGCGTCGGGCGGGGTGCGGCTCGACACGATCGGCGACATCGGCGCGACGGGGGTGACCTATGTGTCGGTCGGGCGGCTGACGCAGTCGGCGCCGGCGGCGGACATCGGGCTCGACTTTGCGCTGGCTTAGCGCCGCCGCGCTGGCGCTGATGCCGGTCGCGGCGCAGGCGCAGGCGCTGTCCTGCGCGCTGCCCGACCGCATTCCCGTCCCGCGGCTCGAACAGCCCAAACGCGGCGAGCCGGTGCGCAAGCCCAAGATTACCGGCTATCTGCTGGCCATGAGCTGGTCGCCGCAGCATTGCGCCGATGTGCGCAATCCGAAGAGCGCGCGTGATGCTTTCCAATGTTCGGGTGAGAACGGGCGCTTCGGCTGGGTGCTGCACGGGCTGTGGCCCGAGACCGATGGGCCCGGCTATCCGCAATGGTGCCGCCCGGCGAAGATCGTGCCGAAGCCGGTGCTGAGGAAGCATCTGTGCATGACGCCGTCGGCGCAGCTGCTCCAGCATGAATGGGCGAAGCACGGGACGTGCATGAGCCCGCATCCCGCGGCCTATTTCCGCGCGGCGGAGATATTGTTCCGCGCGGTGCGCTTTCCCGACATGAAGGCGCTGGCCGCGAAGCCGCAGACCGCGGGCAGCGTCCGCCGCGCCTTTGCCGCCGCCAATCGCGGGGTGACGGCGCCCATGGTCGCGGTTTCGGTCGACCGGCAGGGCTGGCTCGACGAAGTGCGCCTGTGCCTGGGGCCGCGGATGAAGCCCGCGCGGTGCAAGCCGTTTCAGGCGGGCGCGAAGGACGGGCGCCGCGTGCGCGTGCGACCGATGGCTGGAAGTTAAGGCGCGAGCGGAAAGCGTCCCGCCATGGGACGACCGCGCGTTAACACTCTTTTAACCTTACCGATCCGTTAACACCGCCCTAGTTTCGGGTCATGGACTCGGACGATCATATCGACATTCGCGCGCGAGTGCGGGCACATGGCGCTCGGCAACTGGCGATCGCGCGGCTCACCGCGCCGGCGGACTGGCAGGGCGAACTGCGCGCCGCACTGGCGGCGCACCGCGAGCCGGTGACGATCTGGTCGAACAATGATTTCCGGCTGTTTCTGCAGAGTTTCGCGATTTTCTTTACCGCGACGATGATGTTTTTGATTTGAGGGCGGGTTTCGGCCGGAAGTTGCCTCTCTTTCATCGTCACCCCGGACTTGATCCGGGGTCCACAGCTACCGTCGCCCTAATGGATCCCGGATCAAGTCCGGGATGACGAAAAAGGTAAGCGACAACTCACCACCCCAAAACCGCCCTTCAGCCGGGCCAATCTGGCGACAGCTGCTGGCCAGTCCCGAACCGGACTAAACCGGCGCGACTTCCCACAGGATCAGCTTGGTCGCGTGGACATTCTCGCGCGCCTTCGCGCCTTCGAGCCGCGTCAGCTTCGCATCGCCCTTGAGCGCGCTCATTTCGAACATCGCATCGACTACCGCCACTTCGCCGGCGCCGACCTCGATCTCCATGACGCCGGCGTTCGCCATGATGCCCTTCGCCATCGCGGCGTGCAGCCGGTGCGTGCCGGGCGCCACGTCGGCCATCAGCATCTGGCCCGACTTGATCTGGCCCTTCGCATGATCGTCGAGCGTGACGTTCATCCCTTGCAGCGCGGCGACGAAGCCGCGGCGGGTGATATAGATGCGCGCCTTTCCTTCGGGCGCGCGCATCGTCCGCGCATCGGCGAGCGCGGCCGTGTCGGCCTTTTTCCCCGACTTGTTGCTCGACAGCGACCAGACGACCAGCGCCACGATCGCGACCAGGGTCACGATCGAAAAGATCATCATCGTGCCGGGCGAAAGCGACTCGGCGAGCGCGGGCCCCATCAGCGCGCCGAAAATCGCCGCGGCAATAATGACGGTGACCCAGAATGCGTTCTTGCTCATATCGCCCTCCTGCTCAGGCGGGAGAGAAATCTCCCGTCGCGTCGTCCATCAGGTGCAGCACCCCGTCGGCGATCGCGAAAAACGCGCCGCGCAGCTTCAGCGTCCCGCGCCGCTCCTTTTCCTGAATGCAGGGAAAAGTTCTGAGGTTGTCAATGCTTACGCGCACCGCCGCCATTTCCATCGCGCGGCCCGCCTCGCGATTGTCGATGTCGGCATGTTCGGAGCGCACCGTCTCGGCCGCCTCGTCGAGCACCGCGATCCAGTCGGCGATAAAGCCGCCGCGTCCGGGCTCGGCGCCCGCCATAGACCTGTGGAGCGCCGCGTGACACCCGCCGCAAAGGCCGTGGCCCATCACGACGATTTCCTCGACCTTCAGGAACTGCACGGCGAATTCGAGCGCCGCCGAAACGCCGTGGCGTCCGGGCGTCGTCTCGAACGGCGGCACCAGCGCCGCGACGTTGCGCACCACGAAGATTTCGCCGGGGTTGGTGTCGAAAATCTGCGAGGGCTCGGACCGGCTGTCCGAACAGGCGATCACCATCACCTTGGGCGATTGCCCCACTGCAAGCTGTTCCCAGCGTTCGCGTTGCTCCGCCCAACCGCCGTTACGGAAACGCCGGTAGCCCTCGATCATATCTGCAAAGTGAGTCATGGACGCGCCTTAGCATAGGTAGAGAGGTTGAGAAGAGGCGCGTGCACGACTATGTGGACGCCATGAACGCTCCCGCATCGCCCACCACCACTCCCAGTCAGCGCCAGCGCAAGCCCGACTGGATCCGCGTCAAGGCACCGACCAGCCCCGGCTATGCCGAAACGCGCAAGCTGATGCGCGAGCTCAACCTGCATACGGTGTGCGAGGAAGCGGCGTGCCCGAACATCGGCGAATGCTGGACGAAAAAGCATGCGACGGTGATGATCCTCGGCGATACCTGCACGCGCGCCTGCGCCTTTTGCAACGTCAAGACGGGCATGCCGCGCCCGGTCGACCTGCTCGAGCCCGAACATACCGCGATCGCGGCGGCGAAGATGGGGCTCAGCCATATCGTCATCACCTCGGTCGACCGCGACGACCTGCCTGACGGCGGCGCGAGCCAGTTCGTCAAGGTGATCGAGGCGCTGCGCCGCGAAACGCCGCAGACGACCATCGAAATCCTCACCCCTGATTTCCGCAACAAGCCCGAAAGCGCGGTCGCGGCGATCGTCGACGCGCGTCCCGACGTTTACAACCACAATCTCGAAACCGTGCCGCGGCTCTATCCGACGATCCGCCCCGGCGCGCGCTATTATGCGTCGCTGCGCCTGCTCGAAAGCGTCAAGCGCCGCGATCCGTCGATCTTCACCAAGTCGGGCGTCATGCTCGGGCTCGGCGAGGAGCGGATGGAGGTCCATCAGGTGATGGACGACATGCGCAGCGCCGACATCGATTTCATGACGATGGGCCAATATCTCCAGCCGACGCCGAAACATGCGAAGGTCGCCGAATTCGTGACGCCCAAGGCGTTCGACGCCTACGCCCAGATCGCGCGCGCGAAAGGCTTCCTGCAGGTCGCTTCGTCGCCTTTGACCCGCTCGAGCTATCACGCCGGCGACGATTTCGAGCGGATGCGCGTCGCGCGCGAGGCGCAACTGGCGCGCGCCAGGGCGGACTGATTGCCCCGTCACCACGAAACGCGCGAGTTGCCCTACAGCGACGAGCAGATGTTCGCGCTCGTCACCGATATTGCGCGCTATCCCGAATTCCTGCCGTGGGTCGTCGCGCTGCGCATCCGCGACGACAGCGAGCATGAAACCGTCGCCGACATGATCGTCGGCTTCAAGGGGCTGCGCGAAAGCTTCTCGTGCCGCGTCCACAAGCAGCGGCCGCACGAGGTGATCGTCAGCTATATCGACGGCCCGATGAAGCACCTCAGCAACGAATGGCATTTCCATGCCCTCGACGGCGGCGGCTGCCGCGTCGATTTCATGGTCGATTTCTCGTTCCGCAGCCGCATGTTCGAGGCGCTCGCCGGACAGATGTTCGACAAGGCGCTGCGCAAGATGATCGCGGCGTTCGAAACGCGCGCCGGCGACCTTTACGGGGCGGGGAGGGCGATATCCTCCGACGGCCGCAGCGAATCCTTGCCCGGCTGAAGCAGTTCGAGCGCGAACAAAGTCGCATGGTGGCGGATCGCGCGGCGGTCGGTCGATTCGAACTGGACGCGCTGGGTGAAATAATCGTCGGGATCCTGCCCGCGCAGAGCGCGCGCGAAGACGACCTGTCCGACGGGCTTCTTCTCCGACCCGCCGCCCGGCCCGGCGATCCCGGTGATCGCGACCGCGACGTCGGCGTCGCTGTTCGCGAGCACCCCCGCCGCCATCGCCCACGCCGTCGCGAGCGACACTTCGCCGAAGGTTTCGATGATCTCGCTGCTGACGTCGAGCTGGGTCTGTTTGGCGTGCCCCGAATAGGTGATGAAGCCAGCGGAAAACACGTCCGAACTGCCCGCAATGTCGGTCAGCGCGGCGCTGACCATGCCGCCGGTGCAGCTTTCGGCGACGGCGATCCGGCGGCCCGCGGCGCGATTGTCCGCGAGCACGGCGGTGGCAAGATCGTCGCGCGCGGCAAGGCGCGTTTCTTCGACAGACTGCAAGATCAATTCTCCGGAAGTTGTAGGGTCGCGACGGCCTGCGCAGCGATCCCCTCGCGGCGGCCAGTGAAGCCCAGCCGCTCGGTCGTTGTCGCCTTCACACTAACCCGTTCGACTGGAAGCGCAAGGATTTCGGCAATGCGCGCGCGGATCGCGGCGCGATGCGGCCCGATCTTCGGCGCTTCGGCGATGATCGTCAGGTCGATATGGTCGATGCGCCCGCCGCGCGTGCTCACCCGTTCGCCGGCGAAGGCGAGGAAGCGGTGCGATGCGGCGCCGCGCCATTGCGGATCGCTCGGCGGAAAATGGTCGCCGATGTCGCCGTCGGCGAGGCCGCCAAGGATCGCGTCGGTGATCGCATGAAGCGCGACGTCGGCATCGCTATGGCCTTCAAGTCCATGACTATGCGCGATTTCTATCCCGCCGATCCAAAGCGGCTTGCCGGTGACGAGGCGGTGGACGTCATAGCCCATGCCGACCGCGGTTCGCATCATGGCGTTCGTCCCCAAAAGCCCCGAAAGGATCGCCATATCCTCGGCATATGTCAGTTTGTGGAGCCGGGCATCGCCCGGCACTGCCACCACGACGATGCCGAGCCGGCGGACGAGCTGCGCATCGTCGGTCGCGGCCGCCTCGACCGCTTCGGCATGCGCGCGCCGCAATGTCCCCAGACGAAAGCCTTGCGGCGTTTGCACCCGCGCCAGCACGCTGCGATCGACCACGTCGCCGGCTTCGTCATGCGCCTGTTCGACGAGCGTGTCGGGGACGGGCAGGGTCGGGATTGTCGCGTCGGCGGTTCGCAGCGCAGCCAGCAGGCGATCGACGACTTCGCCGCTCACGCCCGGGCGCGCGGCGTCATGAACCAGCACCAGCGTCGCGTCATCGCGGTCGGCGAGCGCCGCGAGCGCATTGGCCACCGATTGCTGGCGTTCCGCGCCGGGATCGGCGGAAATCCAGCCATCCGGTAAGGGGCCGATCGCCGCCATGATGTCGTCATTCGCCACCAGCACGCCGCCCGCGATCGCCGGATGGGCGGCAAATGTGTCGAGGCTCCAGCGGAGGACCGGCTTGCCGCCCAGTCGTTCGAGCTGCTTCGGCTGGGCGAAACCGGCGCGCTTCCCCGTACCGCCGGCGAGCAGGATCACCGCGACAGGCGGGGCAGGAGGAAGGGCGGACTCGGTCATCGCCCGCGCGGTTAGCGCAGCCGCGCCTTGCGGGAAAGCGCCTTAGCGTGTAGGGGCTGCTCAAAATTTAGGCAATTCGACGAAAGCTCCCCGCCATGGCGCCGCTCCGGCCCATCCAGATCGGCAACATCACCATCGCGGATCCCGTGATCCTCGCGCCGATGACGGGCGTCACCGACCTGCCGTTCCGCAAGCTCGTGCGCTATTATGGCTCGGGGCTCAACGTCACCGAGATGATCGCGAGCCAGGCCGCGATCCGCGAAACGCGCCAGTCGATCCAGAAAGCGGCGTGGGATCCGGTCGAAGAGCCGGTGTCGATGCAGCTCGTCGGCTGCACCCCCTATGAAATGGGCGAGGCCGCGAAGCTCAACGAGGATCGCGGCGCGTCGATCATCGACATCAACATGGGCTGCCCGGTGCGAAAGGTGACCAACGGCGACGCCGGATCGGCGCTGATGCGCGACTTGAAGCTCGCCGCCGCGCTGATCAAATCCTGCGTCGACGCCGTCAAGGTTCCGGTGACGGTCAAGATGCGCATGGGCTGGTGCCACGACAGCCTCAACGCGCCCGAACTCGCGCATATTGCCGAGGATCTCGGCGCAAAACTCGTCACGGTTCACGGCCGCACGCGCAACCAGATGTATCGCGGCGAGGCCGACTGGGGTTTCGTGCGCTCGGTCAAGGATGCGGTGTCGATCCCGGTGATCGTCAATGGCGACATCTGCTCGGCCGACGATGCCCGCACCGCGCTCGCGCAGAGCGGCGCCGATGGCGTGATGATCGGCCGCGGCGCCTATGGCCGCCCGTGGCTGCTCGGGCAGGTCATGGCGGCGCTGCGCGGCGAGGCCGAACGGCCCGATCCCGGTCTCGACGAACAATATGACGTCATTACATCGCATTACCGTGCGATGATCGACCATTATGGAGAGATGACCGGGGTCAATATGGCGCGCAAACATCTCGGCTGGTACGTCAAGGGGCTGCACGGCTCGGCGGAGTTCCGCAACAAAGTCAACCAGATCCCCGACAGCAAGGGCGTGCTCGACGCGCTCGAGGCCTTCTATGGCCCGCATCTGACCAAGGCCGCTGCATGAGCGCTCTGACGTCGAGCATCCCGAACTTCGACCATGACGAGCTGATCCAGTCGCACCCCGTTCCCACGCTGCTCATCGATGGCGGCGGGGTCGTGCTCTTCGTCAACGCCGCTGCGGAGCAGCTTTGTAACGTCAGCCGCTCGGCGATGGTCGGGCGCGTCATCTATGACGTCATCGCGATGGACCGCAGCTATCGCCAGCGGATGAGCGACGCCGCGACGTCGGCGCTTTTCGCGCATCGCGCCGAAATCTCGGTCGGCGGACGCAAGACGGTCTTCGTCGACATGCAGATGGTTCCTTATGGCAACAGCGGCCACCGCATCCTCGCGCTCGTCCCCTCGCCAAGCGATGCCGAGCTGATGGGCGGCGCGATCGGCCGTTCGGGGCGCGCGGCGGGCGCCGCCGCCTCGATGCTCGCGCACGAGATCAAGAATCCGCTCGCGGGCATCAAGGGCGCGGCGCAGCTGCTCGCGCGCAAGACCGATGCCGGCGGGGAACGCTTCACGACGCTGATCTGCGCCGAGGTCGACCGGATCGCGACGCTGATCGACCAGATGGAGCATTTCTCGCGCGGCCAGCCGATCGACTGCGGCCCGATCAACCTCTATCAACCGATCCACCAGGCGATGGAAACCGCGCGCGCGCGCCAGTTTCCCGGCGTCCGCTTCGCCGAGGATTTCGACCCTTCGCTTCCCCTCGTCCACGGCAACCATGACGCCATGGTGCAGATATTGCTCAACCTGCTCACCAATGGCTGCGAGGCGCTCGGTGGGCGCGACGACGGCGTCGTGCGGTTGACGACCGCCTATCGGCACGGCTTGTCGATCGACAATGGCGACGGGCGCGGGCGCATCGCGCTGCCGATCGAGGTCAGCGTCAGCGACAATGGCCCCGGCGTTCCCGCCGACATCCGCGGCGACCTGTTCGACCCGTTCGTAACGACGAAGCGTGACGGGCGTGGGCTCGGGCTCGCGCTCGTCGCCAAGCTCGCACGCGACATGGGCGGCACGGTGCAGCATATCCGCGACGGCGACTGGACGCGCTTTCGCGTGCATCTGCCCGTCGCGCGGGAAGGACGCGCGACATGACCCGGGGCAAGACGATCCTGCTGGTCGAGGATGATCCGGCGATCGCGATGATCATCCGCGAAACGCTCGTCGGCGAATGCGGCCATTTCGCGTCGGTCGCCAGCCTTGCCGAACGCAACGCCTGGCTGGCCGACCATCGCCCCGACCTCGTCATCACCGACGTCGTGCTGCCCGACGGCGACGGCATCGATTCGCTGGCGCACACGGGCATCGACCCCGCGACGCCGGTGATCGTGCTGTCGGCGCAGAATACGCTCGACACCGCGGTGCGCGCGACCGGCATCGGCAGCTACGACTATCTGCCCAAGCCCTTCGATCTCGACGAACTCACCGCCAGCGTCCGCGCCGCGCTCGAACGGAGCAGCGAGCCGGCGGCACGCGACGCCGCGGCGCCGGCCGACAGCCACGGACTGGTCGGGCGCGCGCCGGCGATGCAGGCGGTCTACCGCACCATCGCACGCCTCGCGTCGAACGACCTTGCGGTCCTCATCCTCGGCGAGTCGGGCACCGGCAAGGAAGTCGTTGCGCGCGCGATCCACGCGACCGGGCTGCGCCGGGGCGGGCCTTTCGTCGCGATCAACATGGCCGCGATCCCGCGCGAGTTGATCGAAGCCGAGCTGTTCGGGCACGAAAAGGGGGCATTTACCGGCGCGCACAGCCGCAATGCGGGGCGCTTCGAGCAGGCCGCGGGCGGCACGCTCTTCCTCGACGAAATCGGCGATATGCCGCTCGAGGCGCAGACCCGGCTGCTCCGCGTGCTCCAGAGCAATGAGTATTCGACCGTCGGCGGCAGTCAGGCGCTGCGCGCCGACGTCCGCGTCATCGCCGCGACGCACCGCGACATGCGCACGCTTGTCGCTGATGGCCGTTTCCGCGAGGACCTTTTCTACCGCCTCAACGTTATTCCCGTCACGCTGCCGCCGCTCCGCGACCGCCGCAGCGACATCGCCGCGCTCGTCGGTCATTTCGTCGATGCGGGGCGCAGTTCGGGGCTTCCGCACCGCCAATTCGCGCCCGCCGCGATGCAGTGGCTCGAACGCTATGACTGGCCCGGCAATGTTCGCGAGTTGGGCAATGTCGTCCAGCGGCTCGCCGTGTTGTCGCGCGATACCGTGGTGACGGCGCGCGATGTCGAAACATTGCTCCGCGAAAACGGCGAAGGGGGCGGGGCGGTCGAGCCCGCCGCGCTGATCGCGCGTGCCGTCGATGATTGGGCGCGCGAGCAAATGGCGGGCGTGCCGAGCGACGGCGACATTCACGAACAGCTCGAGACCATTGTCGAGGCGGCGCTTTTCCGCCGCGTTCTGCGCGAAGTGCGCGGCAATCAGCTCGAGGCGGCGCGGCGACTCGGGATCAACCGCAACACGCTGCGCAAACGGCTCGGACAGCTCGACATCGATCCGGCGCATCCCTGAACGGGAAATAATCCCGAAATCGGTGCAATTGGGCGACATTTGCGCCGATTGTGTGTTTTCTATGCAACAGGATTGTCGTAACGCGGCAACAATGGCGCGATCGACTTCCCTGGCCCTCGACATGGATTCGGACGAAGAGGAAGCGCGCTCGGGCTTCTGGCGCTTCGGAACGCCCGAATATTACACGCTCGGCATCATCGTCAGCGTCGCGATCGCGACCTATATTTTCGTCACCGGCGACGCGCAGAGCGAGAGATTGCTGACCCCGGCGCTGGTGGCGGCGATCATGGTCGTCAACCTTGTGCCGGCGATGGCGCTGATCGTGCTGATCGGCAGCCGCGTCGCGCGCGCGCGCGCGGTGCGCTCGATGGCGGGCGGCAATGGCCGCCTCCACGTCCGGCTCGTCGCGCTGTTTTCGCTGATCGCGGCGGCGCCGACCTTGCTCGTCGTCATATTCGCTTCGCTGCTGTTCCAGTTCGGCGTCGACTTCTGGTTCTCCGACCGGTCGCGCGGTATGTTTGAAAATGCCGCCAGTCTCGCTGAAGGCTATTATCAGGAAAATCAGCGCCAGGTCGGCGCGAACACCTTTGCCATGGCCAACGACCTCGGCACGCGATTGTCCCGCTTCTCGATCGATAGCCCCGGTTTCACCAACTATTATCTCCAGCAGGTCGTCGTCCGCAGCCTCAATGAATCGGCGATCATCGAGATCGGCAGGGATGGCGTCGCGCGCACCGCCGCAGCGATCGACCCCGACGATCGTTCGGCCGAGAACCGGCTGAGTTCGGAGATGGTCGGCCGCCTCGACGCCGGCGAAGATGTGGTCGTGGTTCGCCAGGCCAACCGGATCGAAGCCGCGGCGCAGCTCCCCGGAACCGATCGTGCTTATGTCTATGCCTCGCGCGACACCAATGTTCCGGGGTTTCAACAGTCGGCGCGCGCGAGCGCGGTGCTGGCCGACTACAACGGCCTGTTCGAACGGTCGCAGTTGCTCCAACTCCAGTTCAACGGCGCGCTCTATCTGGGCTCGCTGCTGCTGCTCGCGCTCGCGGTGATCGCCGCGATCGTCGTCGCCGACCGCATAGTCCGGCCGCTCGGGACGCTGATCGGCGCGACGCGAACCGCCGCCGATGGCGACCTTTCGGTCCGCGTCACGCCGCCGGCGCGCGACGACGAGATCGCGGTATTGACGCGCGCCTTTAACCGGATGACCGAGCAGCTCGAGGGGCAGACCGGCGTGCTCGTCAATGTGAACGAGCAGCTCGAGGCGCGGCGCAGCTTTATCGAAGCGGTGCTCAGCGGGGTCTCGTCCGCCGTGGTTTCGGTCGATGCCGGTCGCCGCATCCTGCTGGCGAATGCCGCCGCCGAGCGGCTGATCGGGCAGTCGGCGGAAAATCTCACCGGCCAGCCGCTCGACGATGTGGCGCCCGAACTGGCGCGGCTGTTGACGGGCGAGGAGCGCGAGGGGATCGTGCAACTGTCGCGCAAGGACGCCGAACCCGCGACGCTCGCCGCCAAGGCGGTGGCGCAGGGCGACGGTTTCGTCCTCAGTTTCGAGGACATCACGCAGCAATTGCTCGATCAGCGGCGCGCCGCTTGGTCCGATGTCGCTCGACGCATCGCGCACGAAATCAAGAATCCGCTGACGCCGATCCAGCTCGCCGCGGAGCGGCTCCAGCGGCGTTTCGGCGACAAGGTCGAGGGCGATGCGGCGACCTTCCGCAAGCTCACCGACACGGTGATCCGGCAGGTTCACGACATGCGGCGCATGGTCGACGAATTTTCGAGCTTCGCACGGATGCCCAAGCCGACCTTCGGCGTCGAGGATGTGCGCGACATATTGCGCCAGGCGGTTTTCCTGTTCGAGGTCGCAAAGCCCGACATCGTCTTTTCGGTCAAGACGCCGGCCGAGATCGAGCCGCTCGTCTGCGATCGCCGCTCCATGTCGCAGGCGGTAACAAATATCGTCAAAAATGCGGTCGAAGCGATTGAGGAAAAATATAAAAACTCCGATTCCGCTGCGACAGGCCACATCAGCGCGGCGCTCGACATCGGCGCGGGCGGGGAGGTGATCATTCGCGTCACCGACGACGGAATCGGGCTGCCCGAGGCGCGCGATGCGATCGCCGAACCTTATATGACGACGCGCCAGGGCGGGACGGGCCTCGGCCTCGCAATCGTCAAGAAGATTGTCGAGCAACATTATGGCGAACTTGAATTTTCTGACAATCCGGCGGGGCAGGGGACGTGCGTGACCCTGACGCTCCATCCCGACCGGCTCCGGCCCTTGGCCGGAAAGGGCGGGGAGCAAAATATGGGGCAGAATGAAACGGTTCCGGGGCGCATCCGGAACCGGCAGGACAGAGAAGATCATGGCGCTTGATATTCTGATCGTCGACGACGAACGCGACATTTGCGACCTCGTCGCCGGGGTCATGGAAGACGAAGGTTATGAGGCGCGCACAGCGTCCGACAGCGATTCGGCGCTCGAGGCGATCCGCCAGCGGCGGCCGTCGCTCGCGCTGATCGACGTCTGGCTGCAAGGATCGCGGCTCGACGGCCTCGGCCTCGTCGAAGCGATCAAGGCGTTCGATCCGACGCTGCCGATCATCGTGATTTCGGGCCATGGCGGCCTCGACACCGCGGTCGCGGCGATCCGCCGCGGCGCGTTCGACTTCATCGAAAAGCCGTTCGAAGCGTCGCGCCTGCTCCACCTCGTCGCGCGCGCGACCGAAAGCGAGCGACTGAAATTCGAATATGAACAGCTGCGCGAAAAGGCGGGGCCATCCGACGAACTGACGGGGACGAGCGCCGCGATCAACAATGTCCGCGCGACGCTGAAGCGGGTGGCAGGGACGGGGAGCCGCGTCCTGATCACCGGCGCGCCCGGTGTCGGCAAGGAAGTCGCCGCGCGGGTGCTGCACGGGTGGAGCGGCAGGCACAATGCGCCGTTCCGCGTGATTTCGTCGGCGCGCATGGATCCCGAAACGGTCGAAACCGAATTGTTCGGGTCCGAAGCCGAAGATGGGTCGATCCGCGTCGGCCTGCTCGAACAGGCGCATGGCGGGACCTTGTTCCTCGACGAGGTGGCCGACATGCCGCTGACGACGCAGGGCAAGATCCTGCGCGTGCTCACCGATCAGAGCTTTGCCCGCGTCGGCGGCCGCACGATGATCCGCGTCGATGTCCGCATCATTTCGGGTTCGGCACGCGATTTGATGACCGAAATCGCCGAGGGCCGCTTTCGCGAGGATCTTTATTACCGGCTCAACGTCGTGCCCGTGCATATCCCGCCGCTGCGCGAGCGGCGCGACGATATCGCGAGCCTGTGCGACCATTATATCCGGCGTTACGCCGCCGACCGCCGCGTCCCGCCGCCCGAGATCAGCGCCGAGGCGATGGCGGCGCTGCAAGCACATGAATGGCCGGGCAATGTCCGCGAACTGCGCAACGTCATCGAGCGCGTGATGATCCTCGCGCCGAGCGACCGGCTGGCGCGGATCGATGCCGACATGCTTCCCGCCGAACTGGTGCGCGGCGGAACCGACATTCTGCCCAATTCGGAATCGATCACCGCGATCCCGTTGAAAGAGGCGCGCGAGAATTTCGAGCGCGAGTATCTGCGCATCCAGATCAACCGCTTTTCAGGCAATATTTCGCGTACCGCGACCTTCATCGGGATGGAGCGGTCCGCCCTGCACCGCAAACTGAAACTTTTGGGCCTTACCGAGAGTTCGGAAAGCGAAGGTTAGGCTTTGCGCTAGACGTCCCACGCGCTTTGCCGCATATTGCGTTTCAGAAGAAGGTCTTGAAAGCCGGAGGAAACCGGCACCGTACCCCGCGGTTACACCGCCAAAAACAGGAGGCAAATGTGTCCGATAAAAACCAGAATCTCCAGGATATTTTCCTCAACGCCCTCCGCAAGAGCAAGACCCCGGTGACCATGTTCCTGGTCAAGGGCGTCAAGTTGCAGGGCATCATCACCTGGTTCGACAATTTCTCGCTGCTGCTCCGCCGCGACGGACAGTCGCAGCTGGTGTACAAGCATGCGATCTCGACCGTGATGCCGTCGCACGATTTCGACCTGTCGCTGCTCGGCGACAATCTGCGCGACGCGCCGGCGAGCAAGGGCAAGGCGTTGCAGGACGTGTTTCTGAACGCCGTCCGCCGTTCGGATGAGTCGGTCACGATGTTCCTCGTCAACGGCGTGATGCTGCAGGGCGACATCGTCGCGTTCGACCTCTTCTGCATGCTGCTCGAGCGCGAACGGCAGGTGCAACTCGTCTACAAGCACGCGATTTCGACCGTTCAGCCGAACGGGCCGATCAACCTCACCGACAATGGCGAGGGTGACGGCGAAGCGGACGACGCCTGATCGACCCGATAATCGACAATGAAGACGAGGTAACGCGCGGCGCTCCCGCGCTTGTCATCGTGCCCGAATGGCATAGCCAGCGGCTCGCGCGCGACCTCGACGCGCGCGCCGAGGAGGCGCGGGGCCTTGCGCTCGCGATTGGGCTCGATGTCGTCGCCGTCCACACGCTCCGCCTGCGCCAGACGCGGGCCGCAACGCTGCTCGGCGTCGGGCAGATCGATGCGATCGCGCCCGACATAGCGGCGAAGGGCGTCCAGCTTGTGGTCGTCGACGCGGCGCTCACCCCGATCCAGCAGCGCAATCTCGAAACGGCGTTCGGCACCAAGGTGATCGATCGCACCGGCCTGATCCTCGAAATCTTCGGCGAGCGTGCGGCGACGGCCGAGGGCCGCTTGCAGGTCGAACTCGCGCATCTCGACTATCAGGCGGGGCGGCTCGTGCGCAGCTGGACCCACCTCGAGCGCCAGCGCGGCGGTTTCGGCTTCCTCGGCGGCCCCGGCGAAACGCAGATCGAGGCCGACCGCCGGATGATCCGCAACCGGATGGCGCGAATCCGGCGTAGCCTCGAGGATGCGCGCCGTACGCGCCAACTGCAGCGCTCGAAACGACAGCGTGCGCCATGGCCGGTCATCGCGCTCGTCGGCTACACCAATGCCGGAAAATCGACTTTCTTCAACAGGTTGACTGGAAGTGACGTCATGGCGGAAGATATGCTTTTCGCTACGCTCGATCCGACGATGCGCGAAATCCGGCTGCCCGGCATCGACAAGGCGATCCTGTCCGACACGGTGGGTTTCGTGTCCGACCTGCCGACCGAACTCGTCGCGGCGTTCCGGGCGACGCTGGAAGAGGTCACCACCGCCGACCTGATCGTCCATGTGCGCGACATCGTCCATCCTGACAGCGAAGCGCAATATGACGATGTGCGCGCCATCCTGAACTCGCTCGGCGCCAACGGCCCGCAGGACGGCGGGGAGGGCGATGCACCTGATGCGATCCCGCAGATCGAGATATGGAACAAGATCGACACCGCCGATGTCGATCGCCGCGCGATTATCGAAGAGATGGCGGCGCGGCGTTCCGACGTTGCGGTGATTTCGGCGGTGACGGGCGAGGGCGTCGAAGCCGCGCGCATCCTCATGGCGTCACAATTGACCGCGCGGCATCAGGTGCAACGCATCCATCTGGGCTATGAGCAGGGCGAGGCGATGGCATGGCTCCATGCGCGCGGCGAGGTCCTCGCCGACGAGCCGGAGGGTGAGGGGCATGTGCTGACCGTCCGGCTCGATCCCGCCGACCGGGCGCGCTTCGAACGGCTGTGGCCGAACCTCAGGGACGCTCCGACAGCTTGACCGCCTGCCAATGCGCTTCCTGCGCGTCGAGCGACAGGCCCGTCAGCGTTCCGCCTGCGCGGTCTTCCATGGCCGCAAAGCGGCGCGCGAACTTGGCATTGGCATCGCGCAACGCGCCTTCGGCATCGACACCCAGCTTGCGCGCGTAATTTACGACGGCAAACAACAGGTCACCCACTTCCTCATGACGCTCGCTGTCATCATTTGCGCCCGCGACCTCGGCCAGTTCCTCGGCGATCTTGTCGCGCGGTCCGTCGGTATCGGGCCAGTCGAAACCGACGCGCGCGGCACGGCCCTGCAGCTTCTGGGCGCGGAGCAAGGCCGGTAGCGACAGCGCGACGCCGGCCAGCGCGCCGCTTGGCCCTTCGGCGGCGCGTTCGTCGGCCTTGATGGCTTCCCATTGCCTGCGGACATCGTCGGTCTTGCCGTCGCCGAAGATGTGCGGATGGCGGCGTTCCATCTTGTCGCTGATCGCGTTGGCGACATCGTCGAAACCGAAAAGGCCGTCGTCGGTCGCGATCTGGCTATGGAACACGACCTGAAGCAGAAGGTCGCCGAGTTCGTCGCGGATCGCAGCGGGATCGCCGCCGGCGATCGCGTCGGAAACCTCATAGGCTTCCTCAATCGTATAAGGCGCGATCGTCGAAAAATCCTGCGCGAGATCCCATTCGCAACCGCCGTCGGGATTGCGCAACTGGCGCATGATGACGAGCAGGCGATCGATGGGGGATTGGTTCGCCGCGTTGGGCATATGTTTATCCGATAATATATATTATGTTAAATACTATTTGATTGGTACGTGAAACGGGCGGCATCCCATCCACCCTCACGGCAAATCATAGGCCCCGTCTAAAATCGCTTCATGCGACAGTAAAGCCTGAGCACTCATGGCTGAGCTGGTTGCCGCAAATGAAAGCTCTGCCGACGAATGCTATCGGCGCTGGGCCCACCCGGCGTCCCGCGCTGCCCGTTCGGCCCGAGCGTCGAGCGCGCCACGCTTCATCATGGCGGCCGCCGCTGCGGCCAGTTCGCCCGATGAGGCCTGCCGGTAATCGCCGCGCGTCTGGCCCGGCAACGTCCTTTCGATCTGCCAGCGATCTTGCTCGCGGCACCCGATGCCGTCGATCGCGCGGCTTTCGAAGCTGCGGCAATAGCGGCCGGCCTTGTCTTCGAAGCTGAGAACGATCCGCACCGCCGCATCGCCTGGCTGGCTCGAAGCGAGCTGCGTATCGAGCGCTTCGGCGAGCGGGCCCGCCGCGACCAGCGTGCCGCCGTCGATCGCGACCTCCGCCCCGGGCACCCATGGGCGCAGTCCGATCATGAGGCCGAGTATGAGCGAGGCCGCGATGGTGCCCCAATGCATGCCGCTGAAGCGTGCGCGCCGGGCGTTTCGGCGGTCGGTCAGGCTTGTATCGACCTTGTTATCGACAGCAAGCAGCGACCGGAACCGCTCTGGAACCGCCTCCTCCGCTATGGGAGCGTAGTGCGCCGTCAACCGCGTCTTGAGCGCGCGGTGGCGCGCGATCTCGGCCGCGAGCGCCGCGTCGGTGGCTGCCTCGCGCTCGATCCGGCGCGCTGTCAGGTCGTCGAGTTCGCCGTCGACGAAAGCGGCGACGGTGGCGGGATCAAAGCTCATGCCGCTTCTCCGAGATAAAACATCAATGCTTCGCGCCCACGCGCGAGGCGCGAGGTGACCGTGCCGACCGGCACATCGAGTATCTCCGCGGCTTCGCGATAGGCATAGCCTTCGACGAGTACGAGCATCACGACTTCGCGCTGTTCGTCGGGAAGTCGGGCCATGGCGCCGTCGACATCGCCGCGTAGCGCCCCGGCCTCGACTTCGGCGGCGCCTTCGCCCGCGACTTGCGTCGCCGCGTCGTCGATCGGGGCGTGAACGCCGCGCCGGCCCGCCGCGCGGCGCTCGTCGATCCAGAGATTGCGAGTGATGCGGTACATCCAACTGTCCAGTCTCGTCCCTTGTTGCCATTGGTCGCGCGATTTAAGCGCGCGCTCGATCGCTGCCTGGCACAAATCATCGGCATCGCTTTGATGACGCGTCAATCCGCGCGCGAAACGGCGCAAGCGCGGCAGTAATTCGACCAGTTCCTCTTCGAAGCGCATATTCGCCTTTTCGATCTGTTCGAGGAAGAAACGACGCCACTCTATCGTTTCTTCCGCAGCATGCTAAATTTTTCGGACGCGATTGGTCACCCTGCCTTCCCGTTCGACGATATGAGGAGATTTGATGCGCGTATTGATCGCCCTGCCCGTGATGTTCTCGCTTTTGTGCGCGGGAATCGCAGTGCGTGTTGACGCCCAGATCGCGCTGCCATCGGTCCAACTGCCCGACACGTCGCGCACCCTGCCTTCGCTGCCGGACATCGTCACCGAGCCGTTGCAGGCTGCGGGTGACACGCTCGCGCGGGTCCGGCTCGACCGGATCGACAGGCTGCTTCGCGACAATCGCGATCGGATAGAGCCTGACCGCAACGGCCAGCCCGCCGTGCGCGGCATACTCGTCGCTACGGGCGTCGACGAAGCGATGATCGCGCGCGCTGCCAAGGAAGGGTTTTGGCTGATCGACCGCGATCGCATCGAGGGCATCGATCTCGACGTCGTTCGTTTCGCCGTTCCCGACGGGCATAGCCTCGCTCGCGCGCAAAAACGTCTCGCCAAGCTGCTCCCCGATGCCGAAGTCGATGCCGACCATATCTATTTCGCGAGCGGTTCCGGCGGCGCGATGCCGGCGGCCGCATTGGCGACGGCGGCGTCGCCCGGCCAAGCCCGGCTCGGACTGATCGACGGCGGTGTTGCCGCGCATCCGTCGGTCGCGGGCCGGGTTGAGCAGCGCGGTTTCGCTGCCGGCGCGCCGCATGCGAGCCGTCATGGGACCGCCGTGGCGTCGCTGCTGATCGGCAGTGGGCGGGTGCGCGGCGCGGCTTCGGGACAGAAGCTGCTCGCCGCCGATGTTTACGGCTCCGATCCGGCGGGCGGCAATGCAAGCGCCATCGTACGCGCGCTCGGTTGGCTGGTTCAGCGCGGCGCCGCGGTGACGACGATCAGCCTCGTCGGTCCCGACAACAAATTGCTGGCGGCCGCGGTGTCGCGCGCGCAGCAGCGCGGCATGCTGATCGTCGCGGCGGTCGGCAACGACGGCCCCGCCGCCCCGCCCGCCTACCCCGCCTCCTATAAGGGCGTATTCGCCGTGACCGGGGTCGATGCCCGGAATCGCGCCTTGCCCGAGGCCGGCCGCGCGCTCCACCTCGACTTCGCCGCGCCGGGCGATGCCGTATTTGCCGCCACTGGCGTCGACGCAACCGACCGCCTGCGCGGCACCTCTTTCGCTGCGCCTTTGGTGGCCGGGCGCCTCGCCCTTCGCTACCCCGCGCCGGCGATCGACCGGATCGGACCGGCGGTTTCCGCGCTGGTCTTCGAAGCGCGAGATCTTGGCAAAAAGGGCCGCGATAAAATCTATGGCCACGGGCTGATTTGCGGGGATTGCGGCGGCCGCTGACCCGCCCGGCACAATTTTTGGAAGAAATTCGAACGCGCCGTCGTTCTTCCTTCAGGCCCTCCCCTCCGGGCCGCAGATGAAGGAGAAGGATAATGGCACATCGTATTTTCATGCCGGCGCTCGCGCTCGCCGCGTCGGCTATCGCATTTTCGACCCCCGCCGCGGCGCAGCTGCTCGGCGGAAGCGGCGGGCTGGGCGGCGGCTTGGGCGGAACGATCGGGGGCACGCTGGGCAATCCCACCGGGCCGATCGGCGGGACGCTTGGCACCGCGAGCGACATCACCGGATCGGGTCGCGGCGACGCTAATGTCGATCGCCGCTCGGGCCGCGTTCAGGGCAAGGGCCGCGCCGATGCGAACGGCAAGGGTTCGGCCGATGGCGATGCGAATCTGCTCGGCCGCACGATCGGCGGCGACGCCAGTGGTTCGGGTTCGGCATCGGGTGGCGGCAGCCTCGACGCGCAAGCCGTCGGCACCGATTTCGTCGGCCAGACCGCGCGCGGAACCGTCGGCACCGCCCGCAGTGCCGCTTCGACCGCCACCGGCACCGCGCGCGGTGCGGTCGGGACTGTCCGTGATCGGGCCGGCGGCGCGCTGTCAGACGTCTCAGGCAGTGCCAGCGGCGCCGGTTCGATCGCGGGCAGCTTCCAGGGCAGCCTCGGCCAGCTTGCGGCTTCGGGTAGCGGTGCCGCCAGCGGCAACGGCATGTTCGCGGTCGCTCCGGGCATGCCCGTCACCGACCCGCGCGGCAAGGTGATCGGCCACGTCCAGAATCTGCGCCAGACCGGTCGCGGCGTCGTGCAGGCGGTGACGGTCGAAGTGGGCGACCGGGTCGCGACGCTGCCCGCCGCGAACTTTACGGGTTCGGGCGACGTGCTCGTGACCGGCATGACGAAGGGCCAGCTCAAGGAAGCGGCCGAGCAGCAGGACGCCAGCGAGTAATCCTATGGGGCGATCGGCGATGACCCCAATGCCGCCGATCGACAACTGGGCGGGCCGCCACGCGGCCCGCCCTCTTTATGTCACCGTCTGCCACGTCCGGATCACGAGGAACACGAGGCCGAATATCGCGACCCATGCGAGCGCCATCTTGAGCCAGTCGGCCATCGGCAACCGGCGCGCGAGCAACGAACTCAGCACCAACGCGAACGCGCCGGCGAACCACAACGTCTGGACGAAGGTATCACCACTCATAGCTGGACCTCCAACCCGTCATAGCCCGGTTCGACCCCCGCGGGCAATTCGGCCGCAAGGTCTTCATAATCCATCGTATTATCCATATGGGTGATGATCGCGCGCGGATTGCCGACCTTGGCCAGCCCCTCGAGGGTCATCTGAAGGTGCGGGTGCGTCGGGTGGGGGTAGCGGCGCAGCGCGTCGATGACGAACAGGTCGACGCCCTGGAAAAAATCGACCATCTCGTCCGTAAACTTCGAAAAATCAGTGGCATATGCGATTCTGTGCGCACCGTCGCTGAAAATCAGCCCGCTCGCCTTGATCGGTCCGTGCGGCATTTCGATCGCCGAAACCTCGATCGGGCCGATCGATTGATGATCGTGGAGATCGATCGGGTCGACCGACGCCGGATAGCCTGCATTGCCAGCAAAGGCGTAGGTGAAGCGCCACTTCAATATATCGAGGACATGGTCGCGGGCGTAGACCGGAACCGCCGAGCGGCGCAGGTGCATGACTTGGCGCAGATCGTCGAGACCGTGGGTGTGATCGGCATGCTCGTGCGTCCAGATGACCGCGTCGATCTCGCCGACCCCCGCGTCGAGGAGCTGCAGCCGCATATCGGGGCTGGTGTCGACAAGGATCCGAAAGCCGCCGAGCGATACCATGATCGAAGCGCGGCTGCGCAGGTTGCGGGGATTGTCGGGATCGCACTGCCCCCAATCGTTGCCGATCCGCGGCACGCCCGACGACGTGCCGCAACCCAGAATTCTCAGCTTCATTGCGCGCGCGACGTCATGGTGCCGCCTTGTCGAAAAGCGCGTAGAAATTGGCGCTTGTCGCGGCCGCCAAGGCCTCGCGTTCCTCGCCGCGAAGGTCGGCGAGGAACGCAAGTGTGTCGGCGACGAAGGCGGGCTCGCCGGGCTTGCCGCGGTGCGGGACGGGGGCGAGGAAGGGAGAGTCGGTTTCGATCAGCAGCCGGTCCTGCGGCAACCATTTGGCGGTCGCCTGAAGATCGGCGGCATTCTTGAAGGTCACGATTCCCGAAATCGAGATGTAGAGGCCGAGATCGAGCGCCTTGCGCGCGAAATCGTCGCTCGCGGTGAAGCAGTGGATCACGCCGGGGAAGCTCGCCCGGCCCATCTCCTCGCCGAGCAGCGCCAGCGTATCGGCCTCGGCATCGCGCGTATGGACGATGATCGGAAGTCCGGTTTGCTGCGAGGCATGGATATGGCGGCGGAAACTATCCTGTTGGCGCGCCCGGTCGCTCTTGTCGTAATAATAGTCGAGCCCGGTTTCGCCGATCCCGATCACGCGCGGGTGCGCGGCGCGTTCGACGAGCTTGGCGGTATCGACGTCGGGATGATGGTCGGCGTCGTGCGGATGGATGCCCACGCTCGCCCAGACGTCCTCATTGGCTTCGGCTGCGGCGAGCACCTCGTCCCATTCGCTTTCGCGCGTCGCGATGTTGAGCATCGCGGTGACGCCTTTTGCCCGCGCGCGCGCCAGCACCTCGCCCTGCTGCTCGGCAAGCCCCTTGTAATTAAGGTGGCAGTGCGAATCGACGAGCATCAGGCCTCGCCTCCCCCTTCGCCCTCGGGCAATTCGAGGCGCGGGAAGATCGGTACAGGCTGGCCGACCGCGAAGTCGCTTGCAACCAGCTTCGCGAACCAGTCCGTGTCGCCAAGTGCAGCAAAATCGCGCGCATCCTTGGCGATGCCCATCTGATCGAGCAACTTGTCGGCCGCCGCGGGCACGACTGGACGGATCGCGATCGCCAGCGTGCGGACCGCCTGAAACAGCGTCATCAGCACCGCGCGCATGCGTTCGGGGTCGGCCTTGCGCAGCGCCCAGGGCGCCTGTGTATCGACATATTGGTTGCAGACGAAGACGGCGCGAATCCAGTCCTCGATACCGACCGAAAAGGCGAGCTGCTCGAATTCGCGCGGTAGACGCACCGCCGCCATGTCGGCGAGCTCGGCCAGCAGGTCGATATCGTCTTGATTCGGCGCGCAGTCGTCCGAAAGCTTGCCATCCAAATTCTTGAAAATCATTGATAAGCTGCGCTGCGCGAGATTACCGAAACTGTTCGCGAGATCGGCGTTCGCGGTGCGCACGATCGCTTCGGCCGAATAGCTGCCGTCCTGCCCGAAGCTGACTTCGCGGAGCAGATAATAGCGCAGCGCATCGACCCCGAATCGGTCGGCGAGCGCCATCGGATCGACGACATTGCCGAGCGACTTCGACATCTTCTCACCCCGATTGAGCAGGAAGCCGTGGCCGAACACCTGCTTCGGCAGCGGCAAATCCGCACTCATCAGGAAGGCCGGCCAGTAAACTGTATGAAAACGAACGATATCTTTGCCGATCATATGGATGTTCGCCGGCCAGAATGTGCCGAAGTCGCTGGCGGGATCGGGATAGCCGAGCGCCGAGAGATAGGTGGTCAGCGCGTCGACCCAGACATACATGACATGCCCCGGCGATCCCGGCACCGGCACGCCCCAGTCGAAGCTGGTGCGCGAGACGCTGAGGTCCTTGAGCCCGCCCTCGACGAAGCGCAGCAACTCGTTGCGGCGGCTTTCGGGGCGGATGAAATCGGGCTGCTCGTTGTAGAGCGCGAGCAGCCGGTCCTGATAGTTCGACAGGCGAAAGAACCAGCTTTCTTCGACGGTCCATTCGACCGGCGTCCCCTGCGGCGAAAGGCGAACGCCCCCTTCCCCGTCGCTCAATTCGCTTTCGTCGTAAAAGGCTTCGTCGCGAACCGAATACCAGCCTTCATAGCGGTCGAGATAGAGGTCGCCCTTCGCCTCCATCGCCTTCCAGATCGCCTGCGAGGCGGCATGGTGCGCGGCGTCCGACGTGCGCATGAAATTGTCATAGCTGATATTCAGCTTCGCATACATCTCACGGAAATATCCCGACATTTCGTCGGCGAGGTCGATCGTCGCGCGGCCCTGGTCGCGCGCCGTCTGGAACATCTTCAGCCCATGTTCGTCGGTCCCGGTGACGAGCCGGACGTCGCGGCCGCGCGCGCGCTGGAAACGCGCCATGACATCGGTGGCGATCGCTTCATAGGCGTGGCCGATATGCGGGCGGCCATTGGGGTAGCTGATCGCGGTGGTGATGTAGAAAGGTTCGTTATTTTCGGACATGCGCGCGCCTTAGCCGCTGGCGCGCGGGAGGGAAAGCGTCAGCGTGCCGCCCGATCGTTCCGCGGCGCCAATTCGGCCAGGCAGTTGCCGATTTCAAATCCGACCATCGCGCCGTCATAGGATCCGCGGACCGCATCGCGGACGGTACGCTGGACGCGGTCCCACTGGGCGAGGATCGGCGCGATCTCTGAGACGGGGCGTTCGCGCGCGATGCGCGAGAGCAGGCCGGGCACGATATCGATCACCAACTCGAGACGGGCCCGATTGCTGGTGCCGCCGACCTCGCGGGCGAGTGCTTCGCGCAGCTTATTCTCGGGATCGCCGCTCGCCGCGATCGCGAGCAACTTCTTCTCCATGGCCGCGACGTCGCTATCGACGAGCGCAAGCGCCTTGCCCGGAACCCCGCCCGATGCGGCGACAATCGCGCGCACCTCCTCCATCTCGATCATCGGGCGCAGGTCGTGCAACCATGTCGTCATGACGTCACGAGCAACGGGTTGAAAACGCAGGGTTCTGCACCGTGAGCGGATCGTCGGCAACAGGCGTCCGGGCGAGTGGCTGACGAGCAGGAAGAGGGTTTTCGGCGGCGGCTCCTCAAGCGTCTTGAGGAGCGCGTTCGCCCCGTCGGTTTCGAGGTCGTCGACCGCGTCGACGATGATCACCCGCCACTCGCCGAGCGACAAGGAGAGATGCAGGCGGCGGATCATCTGCCGCACCTGTTCGATCGTGACGTTGCGCGCGAGTTCCTTGGCCTTGTCCTTCGGCTGACGGGCGAGGCGCAGGATTTCGGGATGGTTACCCGCATCGACCAGCCGTGCTGCGGCATCGTCGCCGCGATCGTCGAGCGCGAGCGCTTCGCCTTCGCCGCCGCGCCCGTGGGTGACGAGGAAGCGTGCGACCCGCTCGGCAAAAGTCCCCTTCCCCATCCCCTGCGGCCCCGCCAGCAGCCAGGCATGATGGACGCGGCCGCCCTGCCACGCTTCTAGAAACGCCTTTTCGGCCTCCTGATGGCCGATCATGGCAGCCATTCCGTTAGATCTGCGATGATCGCGGCGGTCACCTCTTCGGCGCGCCGGTCGGCGTCGACGATCCGCCAGCGTCGGGATTCGGCCGCGGCCATTTCGACGAAGCGGGCGGCGAGGCGTGCCTGATAGTCGAGGGGCTTGTTTCCCATGCGGTCGCTGCCGCCGCGCTCGGTGAGGCGCCGCGCCGCCTCGTCGGGGCTGACGGTGAGCAGGAATGTACGATCGGGCAAGAGGCCTTCCGAACCGAAGTCGTGCAGCGCGAGCAGATCGGCATCGGTGATCCCGCCGCCGCCGCCTTGATAGGCGCGGCTCGAATCGACGAAACGGTCGCATAGCACCCAGGCGCCCCGGGCCAGCGCCGGACGGATCGTGCGCGCGACATGGTCGGCGCGCGCCGCGGCGAAGAGCAGGGCTTCGCTGCGCGCGTTCCAGCGGTCGTCGCTGCCTTCCATCAACAGCGTCCGGATCGCCTCGGCGCCCGCGCTGCCGCCGGGCTCGCGCGTCGCGACGACTTCAAGGCCTCGTCCTTCGAGCGCGGCGCTCAGCGAACGGATCTGCGTCGACTTGCCGACGCCCTCGCCGCCCTCCAGCGTGATGAAACGTCCGCGTGTCACGCCGCTAGCCCGCGAGGGATGAAAAGGGAAAGCGCGCCGTGCATGGACCGGCCGTAGCCCGACGGATCGGCTTTGTCATCTCGCCGCAGCAGCGCTTGCCCGGCCTTTCGCCGCAACCGATGTGTTGGTGGGTGCAAAGCCCCAATTCATCAGCCGTTCGGCCTCGTCGCGGCGCGCCTTTGCGCTGGACAGACCGGCCACGACCATGACCAGACGGCGTCCGTCACGCTTCGCCGAGCCGAGAAAGCAATAGCCGGCTTCCGACGTGTGTCCGGTTTTGAGCCCGTCGGCGCCGGCGAAACGGCCCAGGATCGGATTGCGGTTCGCCTGGACGATCGGCTGGCCGTCGGGCGATATACCGTGCTGGAATTTCGGGATCGAGAAATAGCGGGCATAGCCATCGGGATGATCGCGGATCAGCCGGCTGGCGAGCAGGACCATATCGCCCGCGCTGACCTTGGTGATACCGCCGTCGGGCCAACCGCTCGCGGTGCCGAATCGACTCGACGTCATGCCCATCTCTGCCGCCATCTCATTCATTCGGTGGACGAAAGCATCCTCGTTGCCGTCGATGCCGACAGCGAGAACCGATGCCGCATCATTCCCCGAAACGGTGATCAATCCCTTGATTAGATCATCGACGGACACCTTTTCGCCCGCGCGCAGGAACATGGTGGAGCCGCCTCGGCGTGCACTCCATTTCTTCCATGTCGCGTCTTCGACGGTGATGAGCTTGTCGCGCGATAATTTGCCCTTCTCGATAAGGTCGAGGACGACATAGGCGGTCATCACCTTTGCCATCGACGCGGGCGCGAAACGTTTGTCGGCGCCGCGCGAGAAGAGAATCCGGCCCGAATCCAGATCCTTGAGCATCACGATGGGCGCATCGGTCTCATAAGGCGCGCGGACGACCGGCGCGCTCTTCGGGCGAGCCTCGCCGGCCGATATCGCCGGACTGGAAAGCACAAGCGCCAAACCCGATAAAAGGATCGCGCCGGTTCGCAAAAACAGGGCTGGCTTGGTCATATCCGGTCGTCAGCGGTCGCGTTGGACCAGAGCGTCGCGGAAACCTTTGGCTTTCGCGGCGCCAAGCGCGCTGCGGGCTTCGGCGTCACTGGCAAACGGCCCCATACGCACGCGCCACAGATTTCCGGCCTTGCTGACGTGTCCTCCGACCGACTTCGCCGCGGCATTGGCGCGGCTTTCGGTGCTGAAGGCGCCGACCTGCACGACATAAGTGCCGGTGGCGGCAGGTTTCGCCGCCGGGGTCGCCGACTTGGCGGTCTGCGCGGGTTTTATGGCCGGCTCGGCGTTGGGGGCCGGCATCTTCGTGCCCGGGCCCTCGACGATGAAACGGTCCTCGCCCCCTTTTCCGGTCGCCGATGCGGTCGCGGGACTGGCGGGCGCCGACGCCGTCGCAGCCTTTGGCACCGGCAATTCCTTCGCCTTGGCGCGGAGAATCGCCAGCAGCGATTGGGGCGTGGCGATCCGTTCGCGGACCGACTGTCCGGCACGAAGCCGTGCGCGCTCGGCGGTGGGCGGGTTCGTGCGGCGTACGCGGACGGCGGTGACGCCATCGGTGATGCCCAGTTGCTCCGCCGCGCCGCGCGACAGATCGATCAGGCGGTCGGTGACCATCGGGCCGCGATCGTTGACGCGAACCAGAATCGTCCGCCCGGTGTCGAGCGCGGTCACCTCGACATAGCTCGGCAGCGGCAGAGTCTTGTGCGCCGCGCTGATCGCCGCCGGATTGAAGGTTTCGCCGTTCGCGGTCTGCTTTCCGGCGAGTTCGTCGCCATATGAGCCCGCGTAGCCGACCTCGTCATAATCGGCGACGTCGGTGGGCGTATAGGCCACCCCGCCGATCTTGTAAGGCTCGCCGATCATCACAGGCACATCGGCCACGCCCGTTGCCGTGGTCGCAGGCGCGGGACTTGCCATTGGCCCCTCCGCGCGCTGACCATTAAAACTGCCGCAACCGGAGAGCAGCAACGCCGCCCCGGCCATCAGGCCCCCGCCCCTAACGATCGATTTCATCCGCCAGCAACCCCACAGACAATGCGTAAAAATTGGAACAATTATAGTCCAATATCGCACGATAGTTACCGGTCAGCAAATAAGCGGTCCGGCCAGGGCCGTCGGGTTCGAGCAAAGTCGCCTGCACATTGCCGTCGGGCCAGCGCCCGCTGAGCGACTGGATGCCCGCCGCGCGCCATTCGGCCATCGAGCGCCAGCGGCTGTGACGGTCGAAAACGCGCGGGCATCGCGTCGGAGCCAGGCGATTGGCGACCGCGCCGCGATTGAAGCTCGCGGGGACCGTGACCGCGACGCCCCACGGCTGCCCGGCGCGCCAGCCGGCGTTGCGGAGGTATGAACCGATCGACTCGATTGCGTCGGCTTCGCTCGACCAGATGCGCGCGACGCCGTCGCCGTCGCCGTCTTCGGCGACGCGCAGATAGACCGACGGCAGGAATTGGGGGTAGCCGAAGGCGCCCGCCCAGCTGCCCTTCAGCACGCTGCGCGGCACGCCGCGTTCGACCATCACCATCGTCGCGATCAGCTCGGGTTCGAACAGGCTGCGACGGCGCCCCTCATAAGCCAATGTGGCGAGCGCCTCGGGCAAGTCGAAATTGCCGGTGACCTGGCCATAGGCCGTTTCGTGGCCATAAATGGCAATCATGATGCTCGTCGGAACGCCTGTGCGCTGTTCGATGCGCGACAGCAGCGGCAGCAACCGGTCGTGGACGCGCCGCCCGCCGCCGATGCGCGCGGCATCGACATGCTTCACCCGGTACGGCGCAAAGGCGGGGATCGGGGTATTGGGGTTTGGCGGGCTGCCCAGATTGTCGCGATCGAGCGCAACGACGCGCGGATTGTAACGCAGTCCCGCCGCGACGCGGTCAAAGGTGGTGCGCGACACGCCGCGCGCCTGCGCCTTGGGCCACAGCGACTGGACATAGCTATCGAAGCCGCCGTCGCCGCTTTGCGCATGAAGCGGTGCCGAAGCGGTGAGCATCCATGCCGACAGGAAGGCGGCGGCGATCCCGAAAAGGCGTCCGGTTCTGAAACGTATAGCGTGCATCATGTCCCCACCCATAAGCGACGTCTCGCACAGATGCGAGCGGCTTGACTAGGTCGCGGCGGGACGAGGCGAGTCATTCGCGCGACGGGTCGAGCGGGCAAGGTTTCGCTTGCCGCCGGGCACCCGCGCGCTATGGCGGCGGCACGAGGACAGGTGGCCGAGTGGTTTAAGGCAGCGGTCTTGAAAACCGCCGTGGGTGCAAGCTCACCGTGGGTTCGAATCCCACCCTGTCCGCCATTGCTGCATTCCAAACATGCTCATTCACGGTCAAGCGGCCGCACTTCCCCTTGATAATACGATATTTTCCAGAGTTTTGTCGCGCAATTTAGGTCAAGCATGATCAGCCATTTCCATCAATGCGGGGGTATGCTTGGGGGTATCGATCCAGAATTTGGGGGTATCGATGGCCGCGAACGTCTGGAGCGTTTTCTATGTCGGCGCCAAACGGCACCAATCGCTCCTTTTCAATTCAGATCCTCACCATCGTATTCCATCTTAATTCATCCATAGCACCCACCCCTACTTATAAGACTTTGATATAGCTATATTCTGGAAGGATTTTGTAGGTTCTTTCAGAGGAAAATTAGAGTGTTAACGGATGCGGATTGCAGGAGCGCCAAGGGGCGGGCCCGGGCTTACAAGCTCGCGGATTCAGGTGGTCTTTTTTTGTATGTTACCAAGAACGGCCACAGGTCGTGGCGGCTCAAGTATCGTTTCGGCGGCAAGGAGCGGTTGCGGGTCATTGGCAGCTATCCCACTCTTTCGCTGAAAGAGGCTCGCGTTCTACGCGACGATGCCAGACGAATGTTACGAGAGGGCAAGGATCCGTGCGCAGAAGCGAAACGCGCAGAGCTCGTCGCACGCCTTTCCGCCGCGGACACATTCGAACTTCTTGCTCGCGAATGGCATGGGAAGCAGAAGCGGCGCTGGAAACAGGTGCATGCTGATGATGTGATTCAGAGCCTCGAACGCGATGTTTTTCCCGATCTCGGCCCGATGTCGGTTTTGGCAATCGATGCGCCAATGATTCTGGCCACGCTAAAGAAGGTCGAGGACCGGGGCGCTATCGAAACAGCGCATCGCCTGCGTCAACGGATTTCGGCTGTTTTCGTGTACGGAATCGCCTCGGGTCGCGCCTCATCGGACCCAGCCGCGTCGCTTTCGAAGGCACTCGAGCCCAAGCCGGCCGGAAAACGCTGGCCGGCGGTCAAGTCGATCGGGGGCGCCCGAGACATCCTCGGCATAAGCGATAGCGCGGAGGTTTCGCCGACCATCAAACTTGCTTCGCGGTTTCTGGCGCTCACTGCCCAACGCCCCGGCATGGTGAGATGGCTGCGATGGGACGAACTGCACGACATCGATCTCAACGATGATATCGATTGCCCGAACGCAATCTGGTTGGTTCCGGCGGCGAAAATGAAACAAGAACTGGCGTTGAGGGAGGACGATGAGTTCGACCATCCTGTCCCGCTAGCCCCCGCCGCCATTGCGGTTCTCCGAGCGTCGTACGCAATCAACAGCGCGAGCGATTTTGTATTTCCCGGCGGGAGGTCAATCAGGAAGGCAATGTCAGAAAATGCTTTGAGTTATATGTATTTACGCGAGGGTCTTCGCGGACGTCACGTCCCCCACGGTTGGCGATCGAGCTTCTCGTCGATCATGAATGAATGGACGTTGGAAAACGGGCGGGAGAAGGACCGTCTCGTCATTGATTTGATGCTCGCGCATATTCCTGTCGGAATTTCGGCAAGCGAACTCAGGTACAACCGCGCAGCATTTTTGAAGCGTCGCCGCGAACTATCTGAGATTTGGTCAAATATGCTTATGGCTGGAGCCCCCGCCGCCGGCAGCCTTCTAGAAGGCCGGCGACGGCGAAAAAGCTGAAACGCACATCACGCTGCCCGGCGACCTCGGCGGTTCATAAACCACTCGAGCACTTCGTTCAGCAGCCAAACCTTTCGACCCGCACTAAAATAGAAGGGCTCCGGGAAATCAGAGGACGCAGCATAGCGAATTGCAGTCGATACGCTCAGGTCGAACAGGGCGGCGACCTGCTTGATGTTCACAAATCTTGGCACTTCAGGCTTCATAGATATCTCCATTGGTTAGGAGATCATAATCGCCGCGTTACGGATTCTCGTAACCATGGGAGAATTACATTTCCGTAATTCTCTGAAATATAATCATATTTTTTCAGAATTTGGCTTTCGCTGACGCCGAATATTCTCCCGCCGTTTCAGGGCGTCGCGGATCGCGTCGACCGAAGGCGTTTCAAATCGGCTATCGAACGCCTGACCTCGATCTGTGAGGATCTGATAAGTATTCACCTGCAGCTCTTTAAATACTCGTTGCACAAAACGCGTGAACGGGCTCGGCGCGCCACCGCTGGTGAATGATCCGCTGTTTGCCTTGGCCTTCCGCGAAAGCCCCCGCTCATAGATAATGGCGAGGTCTTCCAAAAATGCATCGCGATCCTTATTTGCGCGCCGCCCCTTGGCCATGGCCAATGTCCCGCTTTGCGTGCCCCCAACTTGTGATGTCCGTGAGCCAGCGCGAGCCTTTGCGCGCGCATTATACTCCATTAGAAAATTCTCGGCGCCATTCGCCAGCCATGCGCAATTCAAGAGGCCGTGCGTCATTGCCAAGCCTGTCATTTGATTGTCGGCCCGGCGAGGCAACATTTGACCAACGAAATTGCCATCTTCTTCAGAGCCGAAGGCTCCATTTAAGGCCCATGCCAGCTGCCACAGCGCGTTGAGGCGCACGCCGTCATACTCGCCGGTTTCTTCGAAGTGGATCACGGCTTGACGGGCCAACTGATTGGCAGCTTCCGCGATCTTCGTGGCGCCATCTTTGATCTGACGCACGAGGCCAACAAACGAGGGGTCATCAAGGCGATCGCCGGGAATCTCGACGGCAAGCATATAGGTGAGGCAAGCGGTCGCTAACGCTGGGCGTCCTTCATGTACGATCCAGCCTCGGATCGATTGTGAAAGCTCCGACGAGGCGCCATTTTCACACGGAGGACGCAACGCAGCCTCAAATGCAGACCTGGTGAAGGCTTGGGAGAACAGCGTCTCGGCAGCCTCCCGATCGACGTAAGCCTTTCTTATTTCATATGACGTGAGGTTTCTGCCCTCCCGCGATTTCGTGCTTGGCAATTTGGCCTCCATTCATATAGCGGCCATAAAGCATTAGAATCTAAACAGAGCCTTATGAACTCCCTTGTGTGAGGGCACGCCAAGCTTGTTGTTCTTCGCGATAGAAACGAGCCGCGCTCAATATTGCCTCATCGTCCAGGACCGGATCCAGCAATAGCATCTCGGCGATTGCAACGCGGACATTCTGCATGATCACCTTGTCTGTTGCGTGTTCCTCGCGGCGAATCGTGAAGTGAACCCTCGCCGTCTCGCCCCGCGAAAACTTCCGCAGCTTCTCCAATCCGTCCGGTCCGATTGCTTCACAAATTGCTGGCTGCTTGGCGAATGAAACGAGTCGGTCTGCCATCATCCGCGATGCCATGAGATAGCCCTCAGCGGGCGAACGTATAATATCGCTCAGTCGCGCCCGACGGGCGAGACGAACCGCTTGGACGCCGGCGGAGAGTTGACGCAAACGCACCTTCGGCTCGAGCCTGACCGAAAGTTCGTCCGAGAAGGACTCGGACCCATCTTGATTGTTACACACGATAACAACCTCGCCCAGGGCCCCATAGTTGCGGCTTATCCGTTCGATGAACGTCGACGTGGCGGCGTTGGTCGACGCGACGGCGCAGAAAATAATTCGCGCGCCCCGATCTTGAAGCAGCCGCCATGTGGTCGACAAAAATGCCAGCACGGGAAGATCCGCGCTCTCAATGCCCGCCCCGAGATCGAAAACAAGGCTGTCGACATCTCGAGCATAGCGCTCCACCCAAGCAGGAGCTTGAGCGACTGTGCTGGTCCACGGGGCGGTCTCAATCTCCGATTTCCCGACACGTCGCGCTAGACCGCGATTTCCATCATCGACATCGATCAATCGGCACGTCCGTCCGCTCAGAGTGAGGGCTGCCTCGAGAACATCGGCGACTTCTGTCTTCCCTGAACCACCTTTCGGAGTCATCGTAACGAATACGAGCGGTCCGGAGCCAATTACATTATTCGCCGTCATCGACCCAGCGCCCCTGCTGTGTGCCAAAGAGATTTGTTTGCTCTGAAGATGACCGCGCTCGATTCTTGTTTGCTGAAGTTTCGGTTTTACGAACTGGCCGCTGCCTCATCGCCGCGGTAATGCCCTTCTCTCTGCACACGCGCTTGAAGGCGCTCTCGACCGCGTCGATGCTGACAGCGTCCTTATTTTCTATTGCCTTCGCGATCTGCGCCCAGGCCATCCCTCGTCGCCGCGCATCGAGGATATCTTCAAATCTGTCTTCGACCCGTCCGATCACCGAGCCAAGGTCCCGCCTGCGCTCCACCGGCGCCGCGAGTTTTCGCACCGCGTCGTTTCTCCATTTGCCTATATCGCTCATCGATACCTCCTGAACGCTCATTTAGATGAACTGGTAGGGGATCTAAATGCCTCAATAGACAAAAGAGCTAAGTTATACGTAATCGATGATGGATGACGTCGATTGACGTAGATTGAATTCTTCGAATAAGTTGACGAGTTCGGATTGTAAAACCATTCAATACTTATGGTTCGATCCTCACCTTTCTGCACCTGGCGACTCATCGGCGAGGCAGCCGGTTTAGCATTTCCCCGACTGGTTCAGTGTCGCCGCGCTTGCCCGGCCGAGGCCGCGCGATGCCGATAATCTGGTCGGCCTGCATATCGGCTAGATGCCGGCTCCCCATCGGCCTCATACGTCATCATAGGAACGAGCTAGCGCCCCTTGGCACGGCGCGCGCGCGTCGGACTAACGACCGGACGCTGCCCCTTCTCTTTCCAAGTGAGGTTACCGAGAAATATGGCCCGCTCGACTCCGGAGCTCCGCCCTGTTGGCTACCGGACAAATTTCCGCACATCGGAGGTGATGCTTTGCGGACCTTTGACAACCGTGAGGCGGCTGGCTCGCCGGTTTCCCGAGCCCATGTATGGCCGAACGGTTTGCCGCTTAGCGATTGCTCGCCGTGCTGGACGAGAGACCGGCATCTCGCCAATGGATTTGCTGGTCTCACGAGCGCGGCTGAGGGGAATGATGACCGGAGGCCAGTTGGATATACAGCCCTCTGCGCGACGGATCAGCGGATTCCACCAAGCCCTTCTCCCGATCTGAATTCTGACCTGCAGGTGACCGTTTTCGGTGCCCTGGGCGCCTCCCATTTTCGACTGTTTAAACGCCCCCGGTCTCGACGCCTCCGCCGCAGAGAGACGGAGCGGATTCGAGGCATGAAGGTGTCGGGCGGCGCGGCTGCCGCCGTGGCCGCCTGCATGGAGGAAATAGGGGAGCAGGATGGGTCATGTGTACATGACCGTTTGTGCGCTGCTCGGCGGAGAACCTTCTCGCAGCTAAGGATTGGAGAGTAAGTATGAGCCAGAAGAAGAACCCATCAACCGAGCCCGTAACGATCCGATTGCACAAATCGCACGTCGCTCGGCTCGAAAATGAGGCGGCCGCTGCGATGATGAGTCGATCAGCCTATATCCAGGCACGGCTACTTGGCGACGAGCCCCAACCTTGTTCTCGGCTTGCGGCGCTTGCGCACCTGATATCCATACATGCCGTCGTTCAACGCACCGGCGCAATTGACGCAGGGCAGCTGGATGAACTGAAGCTCCTTGTTCTGCAGCTTACTCGATCAGCTTACGACGAGGGTCGGGCTGGCGCATGATCGGAAAATTGATCGGGATGAATCGCCGCGGCTCGAACGCGCCGACTGGCCGGATGGATCGTCTGCGCAAATCCGTGTTTGCGCTCACGCGTTACATCGTTGACGCCGACCCCCACGCACTGATTGAATCGTCGGGCCACGACATCTTGTCACTTACCGATTACGCCCTCGCAATAGAGATGCTCGGCGCACAACCGGGCGAGAAGGTCGCCGCGTTCGGCGCCCGTAACCTGATCGGCAACGACCTCGCCGATTGGCAGGTGCAGATGCTGGCGGTCGCCGCTCGCGCACCGACAGTCCAATCGCCGCTGTTGCACATCATCCTCAGCCTTCGCGAGGGCGAAGTCTGGGCGGCCGATCAACGTGACGAAGCTATCGATATCGCTTTGACCACCTTGAAACTTGAACGATGTCCGGTGGTGTGGGCCGAACATTCCAACACGCAGAATCCCCACCTCCATTTGTCAGTTGTTCGGGTCGATCCGGCGACCGGCAAAGCCGCCGGCACCGACTGGTTGATTGACGACCTTCACCAAGCCCTCGCGCTGATCGAGGAACGACAAGGCCGCACACGCGAACCCGACGCACTATATATTGCTCGCGGTGGTGCCGTGTTCGACGCTGACAGCGGTGCGATGGTGCGCGACCGCGATGGCACCTTCATCTCCGGCTGGTACAAGGGCCGCGGAACAAAGCACAAGCGATTGCCCGAGGCATTGAACCGCCGCCGCGCCGATCTGATTCATGCTGCCGCAGGCGCCCATAGCTGGGCCGATGTGCACGAAGCTTTTGCAGCCATGAATTGCGCATACGACCGCGCGGGCAGCGGCGCGCGCATCGCTTATGCGGGGCAATCGGTGAAAGCCTCGGTTCTGCATTCAAGTCTCGCGCGGACGAGTCTCGAGAAGCGGCTCGGCCCATTCGAGCCCGATATCGGTCGGCTCGATTCCGGATTTGAAGCCTACCGCCACGCGCTTGATTCCCAACTTGCGGAGCTGCGGGCGCAGCGAGATCAAGAATGTGCTCGCATCGACGCGTGGGCGCAGTCGATCATCGACACACTCCCCAGCGGTGCCGACAGCAATATTCGCGCGGCAATTCTGGCTGAAGCGCGGGCTGCACGAGACTCGCTCCAATCAGCCTTCGCCCACGCAATAGACCAATGTACGCAACAGCGGCTGGGTCAGGAAGCCTGGATCGCATCAGGCCGCCCCGCCTTTCATCGAGCACAAACCCCGGCCCTCCTTTTGCCCGGCCAAATCGACGGAGTGGAAAAGAAAGCTGCATATCCGCCTGAATTCGTAAAACGCGACGTCAACTGGTCAACGCAATACCGGGACGCGTCCGGCGATCTCATGTTTACAGACCATCGCATCTTCATCCTCGTCCACCAGTCCGGTGATGTTCGAGCTGTGGACGGAGCGTTGCGCTTGGCGGCTGCGCGGTGGCGAACAGTCAGAGTGCACGGACCGGAAGCATTTCTGTCGCTTGTTGCCGTTCGCGCCGCCGAACTTCAGATCCCAGTCATTGACAGCGATGGCTGCCCCTTGGTGGTGAAAGCGAAATTGCCGGAGACCGACATCATCGTTTCTGTAGAATCGCAACCGGTTTCGTCTTCTTGGAAGGTGCCGAGTCCGGAAGATGACATTCAACGCCGAGACCGCATCGCTTCAGCAATCCGGTTTCTCAAATCACACCCCGGCCTGCCGCTGCGCCGGATCCGAGAGTCCGACAACGATGATGCGAACGGCCGGCGTGGCCATCTCGAAATTGTGGTGGACGATGATGAACTAGACCCGATGAGCCAACAATTGCGGCGGCAAGCCGTTTTTGATCGAGATATCCGAATCCAGGCTTTTCTTGAGGATCACCGCAGCAAGATGCTGCAGGAGGTGTACAGCCAGCTTTCGACAGCAGCGGTCAATCGGCTGCCGGAGACTCGCAGCGAGATTCTCGCATTATTGCCGAAGAAGGCGCATATTCGTCGAGCCGCAGCATTGGCCATGGCTGATCATGACTTCATTTTGATGCTACAGCGCGTACGCGAGAGGCTGCTGGAACAGCAGCGGGTACGGATCTTGCGCCGCCAGAAACTGAATTTGGAAGCCAGAAAGATCGAAAGAGCTCAATCTAACAACCTAGCGACCGAACGGGAGGAAGAGATGGGCGTTGAGTTGCAGGCCTCGCATCTCAGGAAACTCGGCCTAGATAACGGCCTTTGAATGTCGCAGGGCTACCAATCATGTGGCCCGCTGCCGGTTTGATGGACACCGAAAAAAGTTCATTCAGGCTACCCCAGCTTCGCGTTCGCGGTCGAGAGGACTTGACATGACCCCCTGATTCCACCAGCTGGGATTAGAGCCCAGCAACATTGTTGCGCACGAGCGCGGTGTAAGCAATGCGGCGCAGCCGTTCGGGGTGCTGCCGACGCTGCACCAACTTCGCCACCGCCGACGAGATTCGGCTTTGCTAGCGGGGCAGCCGACGCGGACTTCCCGTACGCCGTCACAGGCCAAATTATCTGCCTGCAATGTTGCCCCGCGATCACAAGCGCGGGCATAACAAATTTCTCTTTGAGCCGCCGCCCGCGACGGAGCGTAGCGACTTCGAGCAGAATCGGCAACTCCTGCGAAAGCAGGATAATCACTCGCTGAAGAGCTTCGCCCTAAGAGTCTCGATTGCAAGGGGGCTCGTTTTTTCGCCCAAGCGACCGGTCAATATCTCTATTGTCGAGTTCAATTCGACCGCCGCCAGCCGTTCGCCGAGACCATCGAGAAAATCCAGTTCGGCCAACAATCGGTCCCGGATTTGCGCGACCTCCGCTCGGTTACAATACTCGTCTTCCATGTGTTGATGCTTCCCATCTCGAGCAGAGACCGAGGCTGGCCCGGAACAAACGAATGCTCGCTCGCGCTATTCTCCTGGCTCCGAACGTTGAAATACGGGCAGCAACTCGAACCTCCCGCTATCGGGCAGCAGGCCGATCAGGCCAGTCTCGCAGAGAAGCGCAGCGACGCGCAAGACAGTGCTCTGCGGGAGATCCGTTTGCGTTGCGATCGCGGGAACGCTACGGCAGCCATCATTAACAGCCTCAAGTATGACACGGGCCTTGAGGCCCACGCCGCCGCAAAGTCCGTACTTGCGTAATCTAAGTTCCACGACGTTCGGACCCAGGCGTGTGGCACCGTCGAGCGGGGAGCCGTTCGATAAGCGGGCCACGAAAAAACGGATGTCTCGCGCTCCGGAGGCGAACGATTCTCACCGATTGCGTCCGCAAAGTCGCGCTGCTCCGGACTGAAGCCAGAATTTGCGGTCCGCATCGAGCTGGACGAGCCGCTCATGTAGTTTGTACGCTCGCTGATTGATTCCGCTAATCATGGCGTCCGAGACCCTGTAGTTCGTCAAATACGCCTCGGTTTTACCGTTATTCGTGCGCTCATGATGAAGGATCCGGACCCGGTTGGCACTCTTCTCACCTTCGACCTGCCACAACCCCTGAACGAGCACATTGCGATCACGCAATATATCCTCAGCTTCGGCGGCAATCGCCAATATCTCCTCGATCAGTTCGAGATGGCCCACATAGACCAGCCTGCACATCCGCACCCATTGCGCAATTCGTCGATCGCTCACAGTTTCGACAGTTTTGAACTCTTCGCGACTCTGGAATTCGGGGTATTCTTCGGCCAGCCGCTGGACATCAACGGCAACCAGCCCCTCGATCCGCCCGCACCAAGTGACGACGCTCCCAGTCATGAAAATGAACTGCGGCGACAATTCGGATTCCGGATCGCCCCCCATACCGACGCCCTCCCCCCCGAGTCTGAGCGCATCATTGTGCAACCTCATGACGTTCGCCGCAAGCGACTTCGCCGGCGGCGTGTGTCCCGTTTTTGTAGGTCGGGACCTTCCGGTCCGAGTTGCGAATCGTCCCCAGCCCGGCCCAGGATATTGAGGCGAACTCGGCGACAGCCTCCCGGCGGCGGGACGAATGTCTCGCTAGCGTACGGACGCCTTGTCCAACATCCTGTATGCGATCGAGAAAAGCAGCGTCTGACGGGTCGCCCAATAACCCGCAATCGGCGGCTATCGCTTATCATGAAATTGTGGCTTACTGTTCGATACCCGTGAGTCGCAAGGAACTAGGCGGACCAAGCTGAACCATGATGAGCGCGCCTTGACTCGTCCGGTCGATCAGACATGTGTCGGTACTCTCTGCACCCGGCCGCCAAGTTTGATTTGCGAACGCCCCGAGAGGCTCGGAGACAAGCATCGGGACATTTCCCTACCTTTTTCTTTCATGGTCTTTTCAGACCGATGACGGTCTCGGCCTACCTCTCGACGATGGCTGCAAATGCCGGAGAGCCGGTTCTTATTCAGATCAGATTGGCCGATACGCGAGCAATGGCAGGCCAAACCCAGATTCTGGTGCACAATATCTCGGAATACGGCTTCATCATCGAAAGCGACGGTGAGATCACCGTCGGCCAGCGGCTCGAATTCAAATTGCCGCACGGCAGTGCGGCGCGCGGCGAGGTCGCATGGACCAGCGAGAAGCTGGCCGGATGCAATTTCGATATCCCTATCTCGCGGGTTTCCCTCGACGACGGGCGTCTTCGTGACGCCGTCGCGAAGGGAAACGACTTGAACAACCCGGCTCGGTATCTTGAGAGTTTCGGACTACGCCTACGGCGGCTCCGCCTGGCGTTGACAATGTCGCAGGGGCAACTGGCCAGACAGATGGCGGTCAGCGTTCCGGCGGTTTGCGGGTGGGAAGCCGATAGGGCCCGGCCCAAACCGCACAGGATGGATCAACTGGCCAGGATCCTCGGCGTGGATTTATCCGAACTGCTGGGACATCAGGAAACGGCAAACCTGCAACGGCAGATTGCCGAAGCGCGTCAGGCGATTGCGAAGGCGGCGCGGGTTAGCGAAGACCGGGTTAGGATCAATATCGACTTTTAGGCTTGGGTGCTCACATCGAGGATCGGATGCGCGGAATCCCACCCGGCTCCATACAATCGGTCGCTGTCGCAGATCGGGGATGACGCTGCGCGGCGCTTGCGCCTTGCAGCCGGATGGCATTCTCCTCTACGGTTTAGAAATACATCCCGGCTTCTGGCGAATGCGTGGGGGAGGCTTGGTGCGGTCAAAGTCGAATGCAGGGCTGGCATTGCCGCGACATCTAGCGCTGCTCGATGGGTGGCGGGCGTTGAGTATAATCCTGGTCCTGGCCGGACATCTATTTCCGTTGGGGCCCGGCGCCTGGGGGCTCAATGCGTCCGTGGCCGCGACGGGCATGGTGATATTCTTCACCCTCTCCGGGTTCCTGATCACCCGTTTCCTCATCGAGGACGGCAATATCCGGCGATTTCTCGTGCGTCGGCTGTTTCGAATCATACCACTGGCTTGGCTCGGCATGCTGCTGGCGTTTGTCGTCGCAGGCGACGCGAACTCCAGGCAAGTCATCGGCAATCTGCTCTTTATCGCGAACCTGCCCCCCGCTTCACTGATCCCGCCCGGCGCGCATTTCTGGAGCCTATGTCTCGAGGTCCAATTCTATCTGGCAATCGCTTTGCTCCTTGCCGCGGGGGGACGCGGCGCACTGCTAATGATTCCCGTGGGCTGCGTCGCCGTCACGCTTGCACGGGTTTACTGGCTGCAGCCCATGTCGATCGTGACATGGTTCCGGATAGACGAAATCCTTGCGGGCGCGACGTTGGCGTTGATCTGCGAAGGCAGGCTCGGCGAGCAACTCCGCAAATTCGTGGCTACGCCGAAGCTGTTCCTGATTTTTCCGTTTCTGCTGGCAAGTGCTGACCTGCGGACCGGTTTCCTGCCCTATCTGCGCCCGTATCTGGCCGCCCTCATGGTCGGTACGTCGCTGTTTAACGCACCAGAGTGGATTCGAAAACTGTGTCACCGGCGCATGGTAAGCTATGTGGCGCAGACGTCCTACGCTCTCTATGTTTTCCATGGAATCTTCGCCAACAGCTGGCTTGGAACGGGTGATACGCTGGTCAAATATCTAAAGCGTCCATTTCTGATCGCGGTTACAATCGGCTGCGCTCACCTCTCGACCTTCTACTACGAGCGGCGCTGGATTTCGCTTGGTCGGCGTCTGACGGCGCGCAGACAGCAGGGGTTCTCGAATGACGAGGGCACGGTTCGGACGGCGGCATTGGAAAACCCGGCGGGCGGCTCGAATTAATTGGTCCGCCGTGCTCCGCGGACCCCACCTAGACCTCGATGTAGATACGGATCTTGTCCGGCGACGCGCCGGTGGCGCGGGCGATGCGCTCGCGACCTTCACGCATCAGTTGATCATAGGGTTCGGCCGCAATATCGACGATCAGCTGTGCAACGGAAACATCGAGCAAGGCCGCAAGCGCCGTCATGCGGTCTGGCTTCGGCCGGGCACGTCCGCTCTCCCACCCCGAGATCGACGGCGCGCTGACATCGAGCGCCGCCGCCACGGCCGCCTGGCTGAGACCCTTTGCAATGCGCAGGCGCTTGAGATTGGCGCCAAATCGGTCAAGCATACCGTGCGTTTCGGCTGCCTCGCTATGAAGATCGGATTCTTCCGTCATCGGGGAAGCCGCGTCGCCGCGCAGCTGCGCAGCAGCCAGAGCCGCAGGAGATATGGGCGTTTCGAACTCACAACCGTAAAGCTGGCCGCTTGCCCAGACCAACTTGGTCGTAACCGTACCGGCGTGCGGAAGCTCCACATCGATCAGATCAGCGACAGCCAGCAGCGCATCGGATTCTATGAGCATGCCCGTCAAGGAGATGTTGTGAATTCGGGCCGTGACACTTGAGTCCGCATGCGCGCCCTTCACTTCAAGCAGAAGTTTGCGGCGCGCCGCGCGCCTTTTACCGGTGGATGCGTCCGGTGCCTGGAAATATGCCGAAATTACCATGAGCTCTGTATCGGCGCACTCGGTTAACAATCTCATATTTTCAAGATCAAATTGCGCCTCTCCTGGCTGCCGCGCCGCGCCGAGCGCCGTTCCGTGCGTATCTCGCGACAAGCTCCGCCCTGTCCGGCGTTCCGGACGTTTACCACCTACAACCGCGGCTTGGGCGAGCAACCCGCGCGTGCGGCCGAAGCGGCCGACTCAGCGTTGCGAGACTTGTAACCAAATATAAGAAAACATGCGCATAAGTGCATACCCATCGCATAGCGACATGCTGCCCCTCGCGGATCGGGTAGAAGCAGATCCGTAGCATAAGCCACTCGATCACAGACGAAGGCAACCTAAACAAAAATCTGTTTTCATGATGAAATTTGAGACTTTTCGTTGTGCATCGCCAATCTGGCGCGGCGAAGCCTCAGCTGCACACCCCTCGCCTTCCGGGAGGCCTGTTCCTCCACGGGACAGGTTGAGCGTGGTAACCATAACATTTTTCTTCACTCAATGTAACAACTCGGCTATTCGTCGGATGTGACGGGCATTCTATCCTTTTTTCGCTCGAAAATTCGGGTTGGAGCGGCGGCAGTTGCGATCCTCCTGCTTGCCCTCATGTCCGTCACCATTCCCGCGTTGAGTGGCGATGGCGGAAACCTATTGGCGCAGACCAGCGATGCGCTCGATCGTTTTACCGGACGCTCCCCCGGAGAGCGTGGCGAAACCGACATACTCAAAGGCAAGGTGCGCAAGCTCGCGGACAGGCTGTTCGGGCGCCGAAGCAACGGTGGCGAACCGGAACAGCGCGCCCTCGGCAAGATTTTCGACACGCCCCCCGAGGATGCGATAAAAGAATTGTCCTCTACGCCCGGCCCCCTCGCCCTCACGGCCCCGCCACCGACCGGGCTTTTGCCGCTCGGCGACACGGGCGGCACGCCGTCGGGATCGGATGGCGGTCAACCCGGATTTCCGGGAGGGATCAGCACCGTCGTTCCACCCGTCACGTCGGTCACGCCCACCGATCCGACGTCACCGGGCGTGCCGCCTCCGGTCGCTGCGGTTCCCGAGCCCGGGACCTGGGTCACAATGATGCTCGGGTTGACGCTGTGCGCTGCCGCGCTTCGGCGCCGAAGGAGACGCGGAGCGGAAGTCAATGTGGGCACGTCGCAATGCGCCTTGGCCTGATCGCTTCGCTTTTGTTCGCCGCCGCGGCCGTTGGCGGCTTCGCCATCGCGGACGATGTTTTTCCCGTTGCGATTGCCGACAGGGCGACGGGCGCGATCCCAATGCGCCCGGCGCAACTGGCGCTCGCGGGCAACTCGATACGTGAATATCTGTCGCCGGCCGAACGGAGCCGCGCGCGGCAGGGCGGCCTGTTACCAGCCGGCACAATATCCCTGCTGCGGACTTCGGGGCAAATGAGACACGGCGATTACGACTGGAACGAGGAGGGCGTCCCGCCGGGCCAAATCACCGTCTGGGTCGACTTGCGTACGCAACTTTTGTCAGTTTTTCGCGGTGGCCATGAGATCGGTACCGCGGTGATCGTTTATGGCGCGGATACGATGGAGTCGCCGCTCGGACGTTTTCCCATCCTTTTCAAGAAGCGCGATTATCATTCCCGATCTTACGACGCGCCAATGCCCTATTCACTTTTCATTACCGATACGGGTGTCGCGTTGCACGGCAGCCCGATGTCGAGCCGCCGCGCCACCCATGGATGTATCGGCCTGCCGACCGAGTTTGCGCGGCTGCTCTTCTCATCAGCAAACACCGGCGATGTGGTCCATATCGTGCGCTCGGGGACCAAGCTGGCAATGGCTCCGCGTCGCCGATGACGCAAGCCGATGCCTTACGACACGCATTCCTGGGGCTCGATTTCGACCGCCTCGATGCGCAGGCGGCAGCCAGGAAGATACTAACGCTCGCCCGCGGAAACCGCTTTTCTTATATCGTGACGCCGAACGTCGATCATGTCGTGCAACTCGATCGCTCGGGCGATCCCGAGCTGGCCGGAGCCTATCGGGGCGCCGACTTATGCCTGTGCGACAGCCGGAACCTCGCAAGGCTGGCGCGCTGGTCGGGGATCGATCTTCCGGTGGTAACCGGAAGCGACTTGACCCGCGATCTGCTCGTGACCGTGCTTCCGCGTGCCAAGCTTGCTGTCGTTGGCGGCGACGAGAGAATCCACCGAGGCCTCGAAGCGCTATTTCCGCGCTTCGAATGGAGCTTTCATACGCCGCCGATGGGAATCCGGCGCGACCCTGCTGCACGCACCGCAATTGCCGAGTTCGTGGAAACCGTAGACGCCGACGTCGTCTTCCTTGCGGTCGGCGCGCCGCAGAGCGAAATGATCTGCGCCGAAATAAGTCAGCGCGGCCGCGCGCGCGGCGTCGCCCTGTGCATCGGGGCGTCGCTCGAGTTTTTGACTGGAGCGAAATATCGTGCGCCCTTGTGGATGCAGCGCGCCGGTTTCGAATGGTTGTTTCGCTTGCTCAGCGAACCCGGGCGCCTCTGGCGCCGTTATCTTATCGATGGCCCGAGAATCTTCATTCTCTGGCAGCAGTGGAACCAGAGGCGAGACGTCAATGCCGCTCGTCTTCCCGCCTAGTCCTGTTCCATACCTTCTGGTTGTGAGTGAAGAAGCCGACATAGATCGGGATTTTCCAGAGAATGTAGACGGGAATCCGCAGCAGCGCCGCGAGCGGAAGAATGCCGCGTCCGTATTTCCACCAAGATGCGAGGAGAGCGGAGACAGCGAATCCGAACGACGCGCCCGTCAGAAGAAGCGGAGCCCAACTGCCCGAACACGCCCCCGCGGCCGCGAGCATGGCGAGTGCAGGTACCGTCAGCAGAATGAGGAGGGCGAGCGGTGGCACGAGAAGGTGCGCGCCGAGCGACAGGGCATGACGCGATGCCGTCGCGACACCGCGAAACAGCATCGGCATGGCCTGCGTGACCGCCGTCCGCAGGAAACCATGTTCCCAACGGCTACGCTGAGCATGGCTGTCGGCAAGGGGAGCAGCAGGACTCGTCACGAGGGAGCGATCATCGAGTTCGACACCGGATCCGCGATGCGCGAGCCACAAACCAAGATTAAGGTCTTCGACCGCGTCTCCGCTGGCCAGCGGAAGGGTCGCGAACATCGACCAGGGAAAAGCCATTCCGGTGCCGAAGAGCAGCGCCCCCCCACCGAGCCGAACCAGCCCGCGGGCGCGTATCAAATTTTTCACGAGCATCGCGAAGTTCGAGACCGCAACGAGCGGGGAAGCATCCAATTCGGCGGTGAGCAGGTTCGCAGCCTGTACGGCCCCTCCGCAAGCCATGGCCCGCGCCGCCAACCGATCCGCACTGCCTTTCTCCAGCCGGCAGTCGGCGTCGATGACAATCACGACGTCGGGCGGGCTGCCGGTGAGCCTTTCGCGTCCGCAGGCCAGCGCGAAGCCCTTGCCGCGGCGACCGGGATCGTTGCGCTCGACGACATCCGCGCCCGCCTGGCGTGCCCGCGCTGCGGTCGCATCGCTGCAATTGTCCGCAACGACGAGGATTTGTGCTCCGGGTGCCGCTACGACCAGTTCTTCAACCGTCGCGGCAATACCCGCGGCTTCGTTGTGCGCCGGAACCAGCACGCAGATACCGGCTGGGCCGGCGCGCGGCGGCTTCGGGGAAAGTGGACGCAATCCAAGAAAAAGTTCCACGCCAAGATAGGAGAGCGGCGCCGCAAGCGACAGGGCGATGAGCCAGGCGAAGGGTTCGAACATTGCCCCTCCAGCCTCTACCCGATCCTCAGGTTGCGGCAAGCTTGGGAGGGAGGAATGTCCCAAATTGCCACTCTCGGTATTGAACGCTTTGCAAGGATTGAAGCGCCGTTTAGGGCCGACGGTGCACATGGGGAATGGAACTGATATATGGCACGCGAATATTTCTCGGCCCGAAGGGTGATGGTGACCGGTGGTGCTGGGTTCGTCGGATCGCATTTGATCGATCGGCTGATAGCGGCGGGCGACGAGGTGCTATGTGTCGATAATCTGTTTACCGGCGCAAAGGCGAATGTTGCGCATCTGCTCGGGCACCCGCGCTTCGAGTTCCTTCGTCACGATATCTGTCTGCCACTGTTCGTCGAGATCGATGCGATATTTAACCTCGCCTGTCCGGCGTCGCCAATCCATTATCAGCATGATCCGGTGCAAACCACCAAAGTGTCGGTGATCGGGTCGATCAACATGCTTGGCCTTGCAAAGAGGGTGAAGGTCCCGATCCTGCAGGCCTCGACAAGCGAAGTGTATGGCGATCCGTCCCAACATCCGCAGACCGAAAGCTATTGGGGCAATGTCAATCCGATTGGGCTGCGCAGCTGCTACGACGAGGGCAAGCGCTGCGCCGAAACCTTGTTCTTCGACTATCATCGTCAACATGGAATCGATGTCAAAGTGGCACGCATATTCAACACCTATGGCCCGCGCATGCACCCAGCCGACGGCCGCGTTGTCTCGAATTTTATCATGCAGGCGCTCCGCAACGAGGACATAACGATCTTCGGTGACGGCTCGCAAACGCGCAGCTTCTGTTTTGTCGACGATCTGGTCGAAGGCCTTCTGCGTCTCATGGATTCGCGCGAGGGGTTCACGGGCCCGGTAAATATTGGCAACCCGGTCGAGTTCACCATCCTCGAGCTTGCCGAACTGGTGATCGAATTAACGGGCTCGCGTTCCAAGCTGGTTCGCCTGCCGCTCCCCTCGGACGATCCGACGCAGCGCAAGCCCGACATCGGCCTGGCGCGCGCTGAGCTCGGATGGGAGCCTACGATCGCGCTCCGAGAGGGGCTCGTGCGGACGATCGACTATTTTCGCGCGCTAGCCAACTGAGCCTTTGTTCGCGACCAGGCGCGCGATGAAGGCGCGATACTCGTTTGCAATCGCCGCCCAGGAATATCGTTCGATGCCGCGCACCGTGCCCGAGCGCGCCGCACCTCGCGCCAGGCCGGAACGAAGCATGCCAGCCAGCGCCTTCGGGTCTTCGGTGTCGCAGAGCAGTTGAGACTCGGCGCCAAGAATCCAGCGCAGGCGCTCGGTGTCGTGTCCGATGACAGGCAAGCCGCTAGCCCACGCTTCGATAAAGACGTTTCCGAAGGATTCGAGAAGCGACATGTGCAGAAAAACATCGGCCGAACGGTAGAGCGCTGGCATGTCGGCAGCCGAGAGACTGAGCCGCCTAAAACGTCCCGGAAGCAATTCGGCCGCCAGCGCCTCGCCATCTCCGCGAAGCGGCCCGTCGCCGGCGACCACCAGATAGGCATCCTCAAGCTGGGCGACCGACCGAATACCGTCGAGCACGCGCTTGGTCGCGATGAATGCGCTGACCATCAGGACGATCGGGCGATCATCGGGCAAGCCGAAGCGCGCGCGCTCGGGAGGGCCGGGACTGAAGCGCGCGAGATCGACGCCATTGGGAATCAAGGCGCAATTCCAGCGCGAGCTGTTTCGTTCCAGATAATCCGGATTTGTGCACACGAGACCGTCGCAGGCGAAGCTTCGATACTCCGAGTTCGACGCATAAGCTGGCCAGTCGCCGTTCTGGGTCACGAATATCTGCAGCGGCTTCCTTCGCGAGGGTCTGCGCAACGCCCAGTGCGTAAAGGGGAAGGAGCATGTCAGGACCGCATCATATTCCTTCGGCCGATAGGCCGCGAGAAGCCCGGGCACGAAGCTCGCATCCTCCCAGGCTGTTTCGCTGCGAAGCGGCGGAAAGGCTGGAAAATGTTCGAACCGCTCGCGCCGGATCGATGGGACGCCGACATAATGGTAGGCGGCGTCGGTGCGCGGGTTGCCGGATCCCATCACCGTCACGCTTTCGCCGCCGCGCGCGATGGCATCGGCGACGGAAAGGAGCGCGACCTCGGCACCGCGATCGTAGCGGTGAAAACCCGGCAAGGCGAAAAGCAGCTTCATTTACGCAAAACTCTCCTGCGTCTAACGTCCGCGAGGGCGCAGGCGACCGTCGCGCCGCCAAGCAGCAACCACAACCAGCCGATGATCAGCAAGCCGTTGGCGGGACGATAGATCAGCGCGTCCAAACCATGCAACGAAATGGTTTCCAAGAGGAAAAGCGTCGCGGTGAGAAGAGTGACCGTCGCGGCACCTGAATGTTCGCGCGCGCCCGTGCGGACTCGCGCCCGGCGAACAAAGAGTGCCGCAACACCGATCACTGCCGCGGTCATCAACAACTGGGCTGGGGTTCGGCCGGAATAGAGATCGCCCATCGCGATGACCGCCCAGTTATGAAAACCGTGGCGCCAGCCCAAGGCACATTCGGCCGCGAAGCCGGCGTTGACGAACGCCAGAAGGGGCCAGGGCCGAGAGCCGGCGACAAGGCAAACCGCGGCGGCGAGGCCGTACGAGACAATACCGGTCCATTGCGTGACGTCCATGGCTCTCATTTCCTCTTCTTTCGGCCTCGAAGCGGGTTAAACGCATTGGATGTTTGTCGTCCTTCATATCCTCTGGGCCGCGATTTCGCTCGGATTGTTCCGGACCATGCGCGGCGAAATCGCGGTCTGGCCAGTCCTGCTCGGAGGCTGGCTCTTTCTGCCCCCGGCCGGCTACGCCGCAGCCGGCGACCCTGCCATCTTGCCATTCTGGATTATCGGTAGCGCGCTACCCTCCGACCTATTTTTCTCGAAAGCCTGGATCGCGCCAGCGATCGCCGCGGCCTGCTCGTTGCTGTGCGATCGCGCCCGCTGGTATCGGCTACGATTGACGCTGGCGGATGTGCCCCTCCTCCTGTTTTGCGCCTGGCCCAGCGTCCAGGCGCTGCTGGTTCGCCCGGCCGATCCTGGCGGGACGGCAAGCACCGTTTATATTGCAGGCGTATGGGGCCTGCCCTGGCTGATCGCCAAGCTCTATCTGCGCACGGGCGAAGATGCGAGGCATCTCGCTGGCACGCTGGCACTGCTCTCGCTGGCGCTCCTCCCGGTCGCGATCGCCGAAGGAGCGACGGGGTGGCGACTTCATGCCGCGCTGCTCGGTGCGCATCCGTTCGCTTTCGACGGGATCGAACGCTACGCCGGATACCGTCCGCAAGCCTTGTTCGAGCATGGCAACCAATATGGTATCTGGTGTGCGGGTGCGGCGCTTGCCGCCTGCTGGCGCCTCGGTGCGGAGCCGGGCGGCAGGTCGCGGGCCGGATGGATCGCGGCGGCTGGCATTTTGCTGGCCATGACATTGGCCTCCCAATCCGCGGGCGCAATCCTCCTCCTCTTTGCAGGCTATGCCATGCTGGCCCTACGGGGATCCTTCGCGATGGCGCGGCAGCTGTTTCCGTATCTAGCCGCATTCCTGCTGCTGCTGGGTGCAGTCCACGTCAGCGGGATCGTCCCGCTGCGCAGCCTCGCTGAGGAGACGACCGCTGGTCAGGTGGCGCGCGACATGTTTCGCGCCGCTGGCCGGCAATCACTACCGTGGCGAATAGGCCAGGATCTCAAGTCGCTTCCGATCGTCCAGGACCGATTGCTGACCGGGCATGCGCGCTGGGACTGGTTCCGCGAGGCCGGCACCCGTCCCTGGGGCCTTCCGCTGCTGGTGCTCGGCCAGTTCGGCCTCATCGGGTTCATCGGGCTCGTCGCCGCGCTCGGCGGCGCATTTTTCCGCCATTTGCGCCGCGCCGCGCGAAACGAAGTCGCGCCCGCACGGCTTTATGCCGTTCTCCTCCTGCTGTTCGGCGCGGACGCCTTACTCAACAGTTTTCTGTTCTTACCAGCATTACTGCTGACCGGGGCGTGCGGAGCATCCCCGCGGCGCGGGACCGGCGAAGTCGGCTGATCCCGGCGATCGCGGACAATCCTGTCTTCTATTTCTTTGCCGCGCCTGCGGCCGATTTGGTTGCCGGGGGAGCGAAGCCTGGCTGATACGAAATCTCCGCCGCGGCCCTGCTCTGCTTCAGCCGTTCCTGTATCGTCGCTGCCAGCTGCTTGTTTCGCAGTGCCTGCACCGCCATTGGACGCGCATTCTCCGGCGATACCGGTTCGGCGCGCTCGCCCGTGATGACGCCGACTGTTACCACGCCGTTTTCGGGAATCACGAAGGGCTCTCCTTCGGGCAGGGCCTTGATCTGCTGCAAGCGCTGGGGTCCGAGGATCGCGGCATCGATCTGCGGATTGTCGCGACGGAATTCGATCCCCATCTGCCTGAGGCGCGCGGCGACCGCGTCCATCGAATGATCATTTTCGAGCGCCTTGATCTGGTCGGGTCGGCTGGGCAATGCAAACTGTATTCGGTCGACCGTCAGGATTGTTCGGTTGGCGAACATCAGCGGGTTATCAGTGATGAACTGATCGATTTCTTGTTGACCGGGGACCTTCAACGCGCGCTCGGCACGCTGCCCCATCATCTGGACCAGCAGCGCATCGCGCAGCTGGCGTTCGCGCAACAGATAATCGGGCGTCTTGTCCAGTTCGTCGTCGCGCGCCGCCTGCGCCAGCAGGCGCCGCTCTACAATGCGCTGCAACGCGGCCTGCTGGATCACCTTCTTGTCGACGCCTTCGGGGATCGGTTTGCTGCCGAGCTCGGCGTTTATCTCCTGAAGCGTGATCTCCTCGCCGTTCACGATGGCCGCGACCTGGCCGGTCGCCTCCTTGCCGCACGCCGAAAGCGCAAGCGCGGCAACGGCTAATGTCAAACTGATATTGCGTTTCATAGATCTATCCCTCTTTATCCCCGTCCAAGCAGAAGCCGCTGCAATCGCGGGTTGGCACTTTCAATGAACTGGCGGGAAAAATCGCTGAGCAAGGCCTGTGCTTGCGTCCGATCGATACCGAGCGCCGAAACACGCATCATCATGCCGTCGGGGATATCCCCCGCCAGGTTGGCACGCATTACGGCCAGACGCTGTTCGCTCCATTTGCGCGGATAGGAGGAGCCCAGACGCGTGAAGTAGGCGACCTGCTCAACTCTATTTGGGGCGGTCGCAGTGAAAATATTGGCGGGAACCGACTGCCCGCCCGCGTTGAACGTGATATCGCGCGTTTCGCTTAGTTCGAAACCGCCGACCGGATAGCAAAATTCGGGTCGATGCACTTGCAGTACGCCGTCCTGTGCGTTGTTGTAAGCAAGAAGCAGCATGACCGGTGGTCGATCGGCGGCCGCATAGACCCGGGTGACGAGGTTGTCGTAGAGTCGGTCGCTCAACGCATCGGGCGGTGGAAGCACCACCCCACTCTGCGATATCACGTCCCATCTGCCGAACCGTGGAGGAACCCATGCTTCGAACAGCTTTTCCGGAACGACCGGGTTGGCCACCGCCGGTTGCCGCGCGTACGCAATCCCGGCCCCCCCCGCGAGCGCGATACCAATCAGCAGGTTGCGCCGGGACAGATGGGCATGCGCCGCTTCACGTCCAATAACTTCCTCAGTCATGAGCGGACGCCTCGCCCCGCTGGACGTAGCGGTCCCATAAGGGCTTGAGCAGAAGATCAAGCCCGAAGATCGTCAACAGGGCGATCGCGAACATCAATATACCTGCGAAATTGTGCAGGAAACCCTGCGCCGCCGCTTCGCCGGCGTGATAAGTCAGCAGGATGAGGACAAGAACGCGGAAGAAGTTCGCAATTAGCGCGACCGGCACGATGAGCAGGACAAGCAGAAGCGCGTAGCGCCAATGCGCCTGGTGGCGCATGTAGATATAGAAGAGCGAAATAGCCGAAAGCGAGATGATCGAATTTATTCCCGAGCAGGCGGCCGCCACGAGTAGCTCATATTGTCCTATGTAGATCCGCACACCTTCGCCGCCGATGGGGTAGCCCAACATGTCCAGAAACCAGATCGCCGCTTCGGACAGCCATATTTTCATCGGCACGGTCACGAAAGCCACGAGCGTTTCGGGTGGCGGGAAGATGAAGGCGAGATAGAAGAGTGGGAACCAGAGGCGCTTCATGACCTCAAGGCCTACCAGGCTGTACAGGACTGCGAGCAGGCAGGCATACATTAAATAGCCTTCGATCTCGACGATTTGGGTAATCCGAGCAAAAATCTGCAGGGGGACGAGACATGCGAGTAGCGCCCACACATTGGCTGACGGGGCCGCACGCGCCAGATCCGACACCTCCTTCCAGCGGCGGAATAGTAGCCAAAGCCCCGTAACGAGCACGATCGGGCCATGCGCACCTTCCTCGCCTGTCCACGACTGACGAACCACGAAAACCATTGTGGGGATGCCGAAGAGGAGGAGACCTACGACGAGCGAAATCGTCCCGAAACGAGCACTCCGCGATAAAGGACCGGTCTGTCCCGCGGCAATTCTGGTATCGGCGGCAGTGGCCATTCAATGCCCAATGACTTGAGGGAGATCCAGCGGATAGAACAAAGAATGCTGTCTGCCAATATTTCAGTCGCAGTGCGCCGTATCGCTGTGGGACAGACTTGGGACGTAAACTGTGCCGCCGAGAGACGGAAATGACGGTTTGCAATAGCCGCAGCGGGCTGGATTTTGATATGGGGAGCCGATGGATCAATCAAAGTCACCTAGCCGACGCGCTCGGAGCAAGAGAGGGGCGGTCACCGCCGCGCTGGTGGTGACGGCAGTTGTTGCGGGTTCGGTCTGGTGGCTTGTTGCTTCCGGCGCCCGACATCCACCCGCGGCGTCCGGCGACGTTGCGCGCTCTCCGGTCCCGGCGCCGCCGCGGCTTCCGGCGTCGCTTCCCCAAGGCTTCAAGCCGCTCAGCGCGGATGTTGCGCTCGCGGAGAATGCTGCCCTACCTTTCTCGACCGCTCCCGTCGAGCAAGCGCCGCCCCTCTTGGTCCCGCTAACCGCCTCGGCTTTCGCCGGCCGCCGTTCGGCGATGGATTGCCTGACCGCGGCGATTTATTACGAGGCGGGGCAGGAATCGGAGGGCGGCAAACGCAGTGTAGCGCAAGTCGTCCTCAACCGCGCGCGCCATCCTGCCTTTCCGAACAGCATCTGCGGCGTTGTCTACCAGGGAGCGGAACGAAAGACGGGCTGCCAGTTCACTTTCACCTGCGACGGAAGCCTTGCGCGCAAGCCGTCGCGCGCGGGTTGGGACGCTGCGCGGCGGATCGCGATCGCCGCCCTGTCGGGGCGCGTCGAACCGAGCGTGGGGATGGCGACTCATTATCACGCAGATTATGTGGTGCCTTACTGGGCTACGTCGCTGGCCAAGATTGTCCAGATCGATCACCATATCTTCTATCGCTGGACGGGCGGCTGGGGTCGGCGCTCCGCCTTTACGCAGGCGGTAAGTCAGGAACAGTTTTCGAACGAACCGCAGATCACCGACACTGCCGGTCTCGATCCGGCGCCGCTCGGTCCGCCGCCATTTGATGAAAAGATACTTCCCTCCTCGGGTCTCGTCGCCGATCAACTGGCAGGAGCGCTTGATAGCCGCGCGCCTTCCTCCTCGCCTTCAAATATATTGCGGCCCTCCATCAAGGCAGACGAAGCGGCAGCGAAACCTGCCGCGGACATGGCCAGCGGCAGTTTAAGGTTGGATTGATCCGCGGCCGGGCGCCGGGCGAACGACTTCTGCCAATCCTGTGCGAATGGGTCGCGGCCCTTGACGTTTCCGGGCGCGCTGTAGCGACATACGAGAATTTCCTCGCCCCCGTCCTGTCCGAGGCCGCAGCCGACGTCTCCCGACCGCCCCCAGATCAGTTGGGTATAGTGCGAAACATCCTCAGGCCGACCGGTGCGGCTGTTGGCTGGAAAAACGCCCGGAACGAAATTCTCCTTCTCCGATATCCACAGTTCGACCATGGCCTCGGGCCGGAACACTCCGGGCGTCCCCCCCCATATATTCTCGCCTTCGGGGGCGCGACCAGCGATATTGGGAGAATGTTCGAACCGGCCAGTGCTGGCGAGGTAATCGGCCCAGTCCTGCGCGCCGCGCGCCAGTTCGTCGTTCCAGCGCAACGGAGGAACTCCCGCGAGCGCGCGCTCGCGATTATGGCTCGCAAGCAAACGAGCCTCCAGGTCGCCGAGACGCGACTGAGCCCCCGTTAGCAGCGTCGCTGCCACAGCCAGAAGGGCGATTTTCGCAGTCCTGTTAACGAGCCGCGGCATGACCTATCCCCTAATTGAGGGGATTTTTCTATCGCGCGAGCCGCTAAGGGCGGGTGGCGAAAGATGGTAAAAGCGCCGTTAAGAAGCCGAGCGCGTGACGATGCGTCCGAAGAGTCCGTTAGGGGGCGCCTGCCCGGGAAGAAGGTCAATCCCGTAAAGCGTCGAGGCGTTTTTCAGCCCCGCCTCGGCAGCGCCCAGGCAATTCTGGCCTTGCCGCGCGCAGGTATCGCGATACAGCCGCCAGCCGCCGAGCAACGCTGGAGCCGCGTGCGTCAGCCTGCGGGCCACGGCGAGCGCCTCACGCTCCTGTCCCCGGGCCGACAGCCAGGCGACATAGGCGCTCGACATCTCGGCATTCTGGGAATTTGCGCTGACCCCCTGGCGCCACATGCGGCGCGCATTTTCCGGATCGTCGCCGCGCGCATAGGCGCTCGCGGCAATCGTCCATGCCCTGGTCTGCGCGGGACACTGACTGGCGGCGAGCTGGGCCGAACGAAGCGCTTGGGCCGCCCTGCCCTTCTGCAGCTGGATCTCGGCGCGGACGGTAAGCGCGAGACAATGGGTCGCATCGCGCTTCAGAACCGCGTCGGCGAGCCGCAGCGCCTCGTCCGGGCGCTTCTCGCGCGATGCAAGGAGCGCGTCGATCGGCGACCGGACTGCGGCGTCCAGACCCTCAAGAAGGTATCGCGCCCCGACGATCTGTCCGTGCGTCGCGAGATATTCGGCCGTCGCGACCCGAGAAGTCGTCGATCCGGCAGCGACGATGGGCTTGAGATCCGCATCGCCAGTCCCCTGCGGCGCATATTCGCGCCAGACTGCAAGAGCAGCATCAATCCGGTCGGCGCGCGCCTTCGGATCGGCGAGCAGGCTCACAATCAACGCAATACCGTCGCGCGGGCGGCCGTCCTTGAAAGCGAAATCGGCCTCGTCGAGACGCAGGTCGAGATTGTCGGGCGCAAGCGTGCGCAGACGCACGAACTGCTCGCGCATTCCCGCCGCGTCACGCATAGTCCGATATATTTCGAGACGGGTCATCGCGACGCCGACTGTGTCCGGCCTCGCCTCCCCGTAGGGTGCTAGGACCCTGAGCGCGTCGCGCGGCACGCCCTTGCGTACGGCAATACGCGCCTTGAGGATGCCCCCTCCTTCGTTGCCGGGATCGCGCGCGAGAATGCGGTCGGCATATTCGTCAGCCTCGGCGAAACGGCTACGAATGACGGCGTGCAGGCCACGCATGAGGAGCGCGCCGGGTTCATCCGGCGACAGCGAGAGAATCGCGTCGGTTGCCTCGAGCGATTGGCGGAAATGGCCGGTCTGCAGCCCCAGCTGCGACACGGCCTGCAGCGCCTCCATATTGGCGGGGTCGAGCGACATGGCGTCGCTATAAGCGTCATAGGCGCCCGAAACCGAGTCCGCCGCCATCTCGATCCGCCCTCGCAATATATGATATTGCGGCTCGTCGTCGCGTGCCGTGATCGCTTCCCTGATCGCAAGGCGCGCCTCGCCGACGCGCCGCTGTTCGAGAAGCGACTGCGCGCGCGCGGCATCGGCCGCAGCGGCCTCGCCTGATCGTCCGCAACCGCCGAGCCCGATCATGCCCGCAAACAGCAGTCCGCCGGCCATAAGGCGACTAATGTGTAGGCCAACCGTCCCACGACGGGGCAGAAAGCCCCGATTTCGAGGGTTAACAAGGTAGCCAAATATCATGCCCAGCCTTATAGTAACATAACTTAAACTGTCGACCGCTCTCTAAGGTATTCTCAATGATCAAGGCCCCGCTCACCGTGGCGATAGCTGTAGCCGCGACCATGTCGTCGCCGGCACAGGCTCAGCAGGCTGAACCGCCCGTCGATGGCGGCCCCCGCCCCGTGGCGTCTGGCAAGCCTCTCGCTGGCACGGCGGATTCGACGTACCGGATAAACGCGGGCGACGAACTCGAGGTTTATGTCTGGGGCGAGGAACGGCTGCAACGAAAGGTCAAGGTTCTGCCCGACGGCACGATCGCCTTTCCGCTTGTCGGTCAGATCAAGGTTCAAGGTTATCTGCCTTCTGAAGTCGAAGCATTGATCACGAATGGGTTGAGCGCGCAATATGTCGGCGCCGTGCCGCAAGTCACGGTCTCGGTCGTGGTGCCTTCGGGGATGCAATTTTCGGTGATGGGCCGGGTCAAATCGCCGGGTACGTTCACGCCCGGACGCTACGTCAATGTGCTGGAGGCGCTGAGCATGGCAGGCGGCCCGGCCGAGTTCGCCAACCTCGACAATGTCCTGATCATTCGCAAGTCGGGCGCGCAAATCAGTGCCCTGAGTGTGCGACTGGCGCCGCTGTTCAAGCTTGGCAGCGATGCGAAAGACGTCGCCGGAGGTAATATTTTACAAATTGAAACAGGAGATACTGTGATCGTCCGCTGATGAGGAAAAGGATTCGCCTGTTGAGGAAATTTGCATCGTCTCTTGCGGTCGCCGTCATGGCCTGTTTGCCGCAGATGGCATTTGCCCAGTCGGACCCGCAAGTCTCCGTCGATGTATCGGTCGGCGGCGGCGTTGCCACGAATCCCTTTCTTTACAGCGACGGCGACACGGCCGCCTCGGTAACGGTAAGCCTGTCCCCTTCGCTGTTCGTCGAGGACGAACTGGGCCAGACCCGCATTGGCGGAGATCTGAGATTAACTCAATATTTCAGCGACTACGGAAGCGATGTTTCAGGGCGTCTTGAAGCTTCTACTACGCGCCGATTGGACGAGCGGACCGATGTTCGCGTCGATGCCTACGCCCGCACGGTTCGCTCGGCGGCGCGCGACAGCCTGCTGTTCGTCAGCGGTTCCCCCGAGCCCTCCGGCCCGCTGCTGCCGCCGGGTCCGCCGATCATCGACACGACGATCGCGGGCACACGCGCTCGCGTCACCAGCATCGGGACGAGTTTCGGTCTCTCCTATCTAATCGACGAGGTGAGCTCGCTGAACACCGGGATCACGTTGAACGGAACGTATATTGGAAACGGCATCGGGTTCGACTATCGTAGCGCCACGGCGCATATCGGATATCAGCGCAAGCTCTCCCCCCGCACGACTGTGACGCTCGATACCCAGCTCACGGCGGTCGATTATCTCGGGAGACGTACCGGCGACAGCTTTATAATGTCGCCGCGGGCCGGCCTCCGGCAACAGCTGAGTGATCGGCTAAGTCTCGTCGTCGACGCGGGCATATCCTATGTCCGCACCAAGCTGGGGAACGGCAGTCGAAGCGACCTTGTATCTTTTGCCGGAAGCATCGGCCTGTGCGATCGCTCGCCCAACCGGAGCCTGTGCGTTTCGGCCGGGCGCAGCGCGCAGCCGACGGCGCTCGGCGGCGTCTCGACCGTGACCACGGCGTCGGTGAACTACGACGCCCGTTTAAGCCGGGTCGACCGCATATCGCTGGCCGGCCGATACGGGCGCACGAATGAGGATGGAGTTGGCCTGCCTAGCGAGCGCTTGACCGACTTTCTCGGCGCTTCGGCGACATACAGCCGCGACATCAACGATCGGGTAGCGTTTACCGTAACTCCGGGCTATTCGAAGATCTTTGACGATGTGCAGCCGCGTAGCGCCAACTATTCGCTCATGGTTGGCCTGACGATCAGGTTCGGAAAGCCGCGATAGTGGACGAAAACATGTTTGATACGACTGCCGACGAAGGAGCATCGGGCGGCAGCTTCCTCCAGCAATTGCCGGCCATTCTGTGGCAGCGTAGATGGGTTATCTTGGTGCCTGCCGCTCTTGGCATCGTTGCTGCGGTCGCGGCTGCGGTGCTGATCCCGCCGAGCTATCGGTCGAATGCCATCATGCTGGTGGAATCTCCGCAACTGCCCAAGGAAGTTATCGGGCTCGATCCAGGCAATATGATCGACCGTCGGATCGCCGCAATCCGGCAACAGATCACGGCCCGACCCGACCTCATCCAGTTGATCGAACGGCACGGGCTTTATGCGAGCGAGCGCAAAAACACGCCGCTTTCCGAGATTCTCGACGCGATGCGCTCGGCTATCACGCTGACCCCCGCCGAATCCAGCACAGGGGGCGGGCCCGAAAACCGGACCATCGCGTTCGAACTGGCATTCGAGTATAGTCGACCCGAACAGACTCAGGCGGTCGCGCAGGATCTCATGGACCGCGTGCTTCAGCTCGATGCCCGCGGCAACGCCGAGCAGGCAGCGAACACCGTGCAGTTTCTGACCGACCAGTCGGCGGGACTGGAAGCCCAGATTTCCTCACTACAGTCACAGATCGCCGATATCACCGCGCGCAACGGCAGTGTCCTGGCCGGCGGCGGAATGATCGTTGGTGGCAGCGGTGGCAGCTATGATGTCCAGATCGCCGCGTTGCAGCGCGACAACCAGCTGCTGATCCAGCAGCGCAACCTGGCCCAGACGAGCGATCAGCGCGATCCCATCGTGGCAGGAGCCGAACAGCGGCTTGCCGCGGCCCGCGCGATCTATGCCGAGACGCATCCCGACGTAATTCTCGCGAAGCAGGCGCTCGCCGAAGCCAAGCGGCTGGCGAAAGACACGAGCGAGAAATTGCCGGTCCAGACGCTCGACGAACAGATTGCCTTCAACAATTCGCAGATCGCGGCGCTGCGAAGCGCCAAGGCAACGGAGACTGCCCAGCTCAGTTCACGCATGGCGGCGCAAGCCAAGGCGCCGCTCGTCCAGCAGCAGCTCGGAGAATTGCAGCAGAGGCTCGCCGCGGTGAACACGCAATATGAGCAGGTGCAGAACCAGCTCATGGGTGCACGCGCCGGCGTGCGGGCCGAAGACGAGCAGATGTCGGAACGCCTGTCGGTGGTGGAGCCCCCGGTGATTCCCGATCAGCCGAACTGGCCCAACCGGCTGCTGATCGCCGCGATCGGCGTTTTGGGCGGTCTCGGCGCAGGGATAGTTCTTGCACTCGCGGTCGAACTTTTCCTTAGGCCGATCCGCGACCCCGCAGCGCTCAAGGCGCTGCTCGGCTCGCCGCCGCTCGGAATCATTCCGGTAATCGAGGTCAAAGCCGTCCGGCGCGACGGATGGCGCCGTTTCGTTCCCACGCGCGCGCGGCGTTGATGTCCCATGCACCGAAGGTTGAATCATGGCTGAAGCCGATCTGCCCCTGTCAAGCGACGCGAGTATCTTGATGCTCTCGGACCTTGAGACCTTCACGCCGCCGGCGCGGGTCATACGCAAGCATCGAATGGTCGGTTTCGACAATCGCGACGCGCGCGCGCGTCCGTTCAACCTCCTGCGTACGAGTTTCGCAAAAAAGCTCAACGAGGACGGCCATCGCCTTGTCGGCATCACGTCGGCGACCCCGGCAGCGGGCAAATCCTTCCTGTCGATGAACCTCGCCAGCTCGCTCGCACGCGTCGTCGAGGAGCCCGTGTTCCTCGTCGATCTCGATATCAGGCGCGCATCGCTCGCCGAGGAAATAGGATTGGCCCCCGAGCGCGGCGTCGAAAGCTTTCTCGACGGCAGCATCGACGATCTTGCCGCGATCGGTCGCCGGATCGAGGGGACGACGCTCGCGGTTTTTCCTGCGGTCAGCCGCGCGCGCAACACCGCCGAACTGCTCGCCGGCGAGAGATACATGCACATGATCGAGACGCTGCGCGATAGGAGCGAGGCGTCGATCATCCTGTTCGACCTGCCCCCGGCTTTCGCGAGCGACGATGCCATGATCAGCCTAGCACAGCTGGATGGCTATGTTCTCGTGGTCGATTCTGGCAAAACCACGCGCCGGCATGTCCAGGACGTTCTTGCCATGCTGCAGCCGACCCCCTGCATTGGCTCGATCCTCAACCGCTACCGCGGCGGACTCGGCGACAGCTACGGCTACGGTTACGGCGGCCCCGATTATGGCAGATATTATGATCGCCCCGAACCCGAAGCGGGGGCCTAGCGATAGTCGCGCAAGGCGACATCGATCGCGGCGTCGAGCGCCTTGAGGTCGAGCGCCGCCGGCTCGATCCGGAACAGCGCGGCGCGGCCGATTTTCTCCGGCTTTCCTATTATAGCCTCGACGCCCCGATAATGCGGTCGCAACGAATAGTCGTCGAAGAGGATTCGCGGGCTCGCTCCCTGCTCGATTGCGGCGCGCGCCATCGCCAGGCATGAGGCCACCCGGAATCGGCCGTCGATCAGGACCAGCTCCGGAAAGACGGGGAGGCGGTGCAAAAGCGCCGGTCCGGCAAGCGGATACCGCTGCCAGCGCAAGCACGCGGCGCGGGTGGGGAATATCCAGAGGGGATAGCCCCAGGCTTCGGTTAACCCGATATCGACCGGCACGACGCGGGTGCCGAGGCCGACCGGTAACGCCTCGCTGACTTGCCGAGCATAGCGCGCATCGCTTTCGATGCTGATCGCGGCGATACCCCGGTCGGCGACAAGGAGGGTGGATGCGCCCGCACCATATTCGAGATAGGAGCGGATATGATCGAGTTGTCCGTTAAACCAGCTCCGAGTTTCGGGATCGAAGGCGGGATCACGTCCAATCGGAGCTCGCGCGGCGGGCCAGAACAAGCGCCCGGTGTAGCGCGCCAGCGCTTCTCCCTGCGCTCGAACACTACGCCATATTTCCCTCGCGGCCATGTTTGTCCCCGACTGCCGTGCTGCGGACGACATGACAGGCCGCGCGCCTCCCGGCAAGTTCCGTCGCGGCCTTTTTGCGGCACGGCCCTCAAGCCTGACAGCCACGGACGGCCCGGCGCCCCGCCTCGTGAGTTGCCGCGCCAGCGATGAGGCGGCGGCACCCCATGTTGGCCTTGGCAAAGCGGCCCGGTCATTATATCCGGTTGGGTATGGGACGCATCGCTCGCCCCGGCGTCATTCCGTCCAACCGTACCGAAGCAGAGGAATTCGATGCCGCTCGTCCATCTTCATTCACTTTGGGTCGGACCGCGACTGAACTATCTTGAGCGGCTTTGCCTCGCCTCGGCCAAGGCAACGGGCCATGACTTCACTCTGTGGAGCTATGAGCCCCGAGAGCTCGCCGGGGTACCTCCCGGAACCGATCTGCGCGATGCGGCCGAGGTCATGCCGCGCGAACGTCTCCTGCATTACCGCGACAGCGGTTCGGTCGCGCTTGGCGCCAATCTCTGGCGTATCGAATTGCTGGCCAAGGGACTGGGCTGCTGGGTCGACATGGATTTTATCTTTCTCCGTCGCCTGACCGCGGAAACTCCCTACCTGTTCGGGCTCGAGCATGAAGGCTGGATCAACAATGCAGTGGTCTGCGCACCGGCTGATTCGGCCCTCGTGCACGATCTGCAAACCATCCCTCAGCCCAATATGGTGCCGCCGTGGTGGGGACCGAAGAACCGGCTCAAATTTCTCTGGCGCCGTTGGCGCGAAGGTCCGATAGAACTTGAAGACTATCCTTGGGGAACGTTCAGCGCCGGTTTGTTAACGCATGCAATCAAGCGAAACCAGCTCATTGCGCACGCCCAACCGCCTGATGTTTTCTATCCGGTACGCTACAAGGATGCGCTGGCCCTTTACGAGCCGGCCGAGCGCGTGAACGCGATGCTGACGCCGCGCACGGTGGCGGTGCATATGTGGCACTCACGTTTGCAAGGCCTGCGCGACGCTCCCCCAGCAGCTGGCAGCTTTATCGACGCGATGTGCCAACGGTATGAGGTCGACACCGACGATGCGGGATATTTGCGGGCGTCGTCAGGGCGCACCGCCTAGGGGGCCTCGGGCTTGAAAATCGCCATTTGCATCATCGCACGGAACGAGGCCGGAACGATCGGCGCGCTGTCGGTGCAGCTTGGCGCGCAGACCTTGCTCGCGCAATCGCACCGATTCCAGCTGGTCGTCGTCGCCAATGCCTGCACCGACACCACGGCGATCGCCGCTCGCGAGGCCACGAAAACGCAACTTTCCGGCCTTCCGGTCGAGAGCCTGATTCACGAAACGCCGCTTGGGGGCAAGGCCCGGTCGTGGAACCTTGCCGTGCACGAACTGATTGCCCCCGACGCGGAGATCGGAATTTTCCTCGATGCCGACATCGAACTAACCGACGCCGATGTTCTCGCTGACCTGCTGGAGAGACTGACCTCAGAACCGGCACTGCTCGCGGTTTCGGGACACCCGGTGAAGGACATAGTGAAGAAGCCCAAGAAGACGCCGGTTGATCGCTTCTCGCTCATTATCTCGCGCCAATCACCCGCGCCGCACGCAATCAACGGGTCGCTCTACGCCGCACGAATGAACGTACTGCGCAAGATATGGCTTCCCGTCCCGACGCCCGGCGAAGACGGCCTTCTGTCCGCGATGATCCATACCGATGGCTTCTCACACCCTGCCCGAACCGAGCTCATAGCCCAGATTTCGCGGCCGACGCATTATTTCGAAGCCCATTCCATCCTGGGCTATTTTCGACACGAAACCCGCATGATCGTCGGCACCGTCGTCAACGGCTGGCTGTGTGAATTTCTCTGGGCTGGAGGCTATAAGGAAAATGCCTCGCCGCTAGTGCGCGATCGCAACGAGCAAGATCCCGGCTGGGTCGGCCGGCTCGTGCAAAGTCGAGCCGCGGGCCGTCGATGGGTGCTCCCGCCGCGAATGCTGACCTGGCGGCTCCACAATCTGCGCGGTATCGGTGCCGCGAGGATGTTCATGCGCGCCCCCTTCTCGATCGCGGCGACGGTCCTCAACCTATGGCCGGCGTATCAGGCGAACAAACGGCTCAAAAGGTGTGACGCCGCGGACTTCTGGTAGTCCATTTCAGCTGGGCCCCTTTCGCATCGCCCGCGCGAGCGCGGCGGCACCTCGAGCCAGCGGCACCCTGTCGTACCAGGCGAGCGCGGCGATATCGCTGCGCGATGACCGCTGGCCAGCGAGCGGGGGCTCCGCGAAGCAGGTCCGAACTTCTGGGCTGGCGCGGCGAAACCAGACATAGGCGGCATCGATCGGCGGATGAATCCCCTCGCAGGTCAGCTCTTCGAGATAGCGAGAGACCAAGCGTGCACCCTTGGCAGAAAAGCCCATCATATGCGCGCCCTGGATATCGCTCCCAACAAGGTCCCGCGGGTCAGAGGCGGTGTATCCGCCGTAAAAGATATCCCACCCCTTCTCGAATTCACGGTCGGCCGCCCCCGGCAGGAACAGGCAATCATCCTCGAGTATCAGCAGCGAGCGGCGGGCGGTAGCCGCCTCGCGAAGGAGGATTTTCTGGCTGAGATATACGCCTCGCGCGCCGATCGACGTGAAGCGGCCGGCATCATCGGGCCGGACCGCGCGGAAATAGGCGACCCGCGGATCGCTCGCCAGACCGACACGGGCAAGCTCGCGGTCCATCGCGCGCCGGCGATCGGTCCGGTGAGCAAGATTGATGATCCGGATCGCATCGAAATGATCGAAGATCCTCATATTATGTCCTCGTTCGCGAAAAGGCGGGCCATGCGTTCCGCTGCTTGATCGGCGCGAAACGCGGCCTCGACCTGCTTCCGCCCGGCACGGCCCATGCGCGGCCACCGGTCTCGCGCGCCGAGCAACGCCGCGAGCTGCTGCTTGAGATCCTCCCAGTCCGACGGCGTGAACAAATATCCGGTACCCTCGACGACAAGCTCGGGGACGCCGGCGACGCGGCTCGCAAGAACCGGACGGCCAAGCGCCATCGCTTCGACGAGCACAACCGGCAAGCCTTCCATCAGGCTGGGAAGGACGAGGATATCCGCGCACGCAATCTCGGTGAGCGTCTCATTTTCTGCGCAGGCGCCGGCGAAACGGATCCGGTCGAGTAGCCCTAGTTCGCGCGCATATGCATGCACCGCTGCCGACATCGGTCCGTCGCCGATAATGACCAGTTCGCTGCAGCCTGCCGACGGCTCGATCGCGGCGAGCGCGTCGAGCAAACCAAAATAGCCTTTTTCCGCCGACAGCCGGCCGACGCAGATGATTCGCGCTGGTCCTGTATCGCGATGCGGCATGGCGGCAGGCAGCGCGGCGAGATCGATGCCGCAGCGGACGACGATCATCTTGTCCCAGTGGGCGGGCGCGACCATGCGCATCGCCTGCGCACGCATGAAATAGCTAGCGCACGCGACAAAGGCGGCGCGTTCGAGCTTTTCGGCAAGGAGCAAGCCTGCAGGGTAATCGGTCTCGGATATGCCATGAAGAGTCAGACTCCAGGGCAGGCGCGCGAAATTGGCCGCCAAGAGCCCGACGGTGGCGCCGCTGTTGGCGAAATGGCAATGCAGGCGGGTCGCGCCGCCGCGCAGCAGAAGCCGAGAAATCAGCATGGCCTCGACGAAATGGAACTGCGACCAGATCAGCGCTCTGAGGCCCGGCGGTCGGTGGTGCAAGGCGAGCCGCCAGCTGGACAGGAAGCGGCCCGGCGCTTTCCAGAAAGCCCAGACGAGCGCGGCAGCATAAGCGAGCGGCGAGCGGCCGAGAATATTCTCCGCGCGGATCGCAGTATCGCCGCCCGGCTGGACGCTGAAGGCGATAATATCCATGCCGCGCGCCCGCAGACCAGCGATCTCGCGCCGGATAAAAGTGTGCGATGGCGCGTAATAATCGCTGACCAAATAGGCGATGCGGCTCATTTATAGAAGATTGCGCCCTGGGTCCTGCCGACGAGCCGACTGAGGAGGTAGCGCAGGATTCCGCCCGTTTCCGCGAGCTTTCCGGCGAGCATGTGCCAGCCCCAAGCGAGTCCGCCGCGACGGGACAGGCGCGCCAGTTGAGCGAGCCAGATGATCGGAGCGGCGAGCAGGCCAACCGGCCCGAGCAAAAGAGCCGCGACCACCCCGGCGAGGGCGACGCCGAAGGTCCAGAAAAGCGCGCTGACAAGCTGGCGAAAATAGAGCGGCTCGCCGTTCCCCTTTCGCGTCTTCTGCCAGACCTGCGCGTAACCGAAACCGCTGCGAACGGTCCGCATCCACCATTGGCGCGACCGGTGCATATCGGCATCGTGGATTGTCATGGGACTGTCGATCCGCCAGATTCGCCAGCCCCGTCCTCGCAATCGGTAGCATAGTTCGGGCTCCTCGCCGGCGATGATCGCGGGGTCATAGCCCTTCGCCTCGGCAAGTGCATCGACTCGGAACATGGCGTCGCCGCCGCAGGCCTCCGCCTCTCCGATCGGCGTATTCCATTCACCGTCGCACATCCGGTTGTAGAAGCTGCGTTCCGGATAGCGCTCGCGGCGGCGGCCGCATACCGCCGCCACGGCCGCGTCGGAGCGCAAAAAGGCCTCGGCGGTGTCAAGCCAGCCGGGTTCGAGTTCGCAATCGCCATCGACGAACTGGATATATTCAAGGTTCGGCCAGGCGCTCAGAATCGCCTCAAGGCCAGCGTTGCGGGCCCGTGCCGCGGTAAACGGCAAGGCGAGATCGAGCTCTACGACCAGCGCTCCGATCGACCGCGCGAATTCGGCGCTGCCGTCTGTCGAGGCGCTGTCCACATAGGCGATCGGCATGGTGTCCGGAACCGCGCCGAGGCAAAGCCGAAGCCGTTCGCCCTCGTTGCGCCCGATTGCGACAAGACCAAGGTTGCCCTGCCTAGGCAAACGGGCCCCCCACCTGCGCGAGCCATGAACCGACACCCTCTGTGAGGCCAGCGAGCATCGTCGCTTCGCGAAAAAGGAAGATCAGGACGAGAAAGAAAAGGGTCAAGGCGGCATCCTGCCGAAGAAACGAGAGTCCTACACCGCGTTTGCGCCACGCCAGCATCGCATATCGCACGGCGTCCGCAAGGACAAAGGTGAATAAGGCGGCATTCATGCCGTAACGCGGCAGAAGTAACGGCAAGGCAACCGCGATGACCGCCAGCTTCGCTCCATTGCTCAAGGCGACGCCGGACGGTTTCCCGACACCCATCATCATCGCGTCGGCCATCGTTGCGAGGATGCCGAACCAGCTGCCGACGAGCAGGATCGAAAGGAAAAAGCCCGCCGCGTGATATCGTTCATCATAGATCAGATAGATGAAGCGGTCGGCCAGCGCTACGGCGAGTGCAAGTCCGGTTGCCGCGACGAGCAGCGTGGCCAGTCGGATCGGGCGAATGGCGCGCTGGAGGTCGAAACCCCGTTGCTGCGACGCGGAAACCTTGGGGAATATGAGCAGGCTGCCCATTCGCTGGAACAGGAGCGTGATCGTGTCGGCGAACGTTCGCGCGATGCCGTAAACACCGAGCAGCGCGATCGGGATGGCGTCGGCAAAATAAAGCCGGTCGAAATTCATGGCGAGAAAATAGATGAGCGAAGAGAGAAACACCCATTTGCCGAAATGAAGCACGGCCCGCACGGCTTCCTTTTCCCAGCGGAGTCGGTGCGAGCGCCAGTCGATGAGGAAAAAACTCGCGGCTGCCGGCCCCGCTGTTCCGATCAGCAGCCCCCAGACAAGCGCCCAGATCGTCGGCGTATAAATTGCAAGGCCGATTTGAACCGCCGTTCCGAACAGCGCGGCGGCAAGATCGAACAGTGCGAGTTTACGCACTTCCAGCCGCTTCTGAAGCAGGAAACGAGCCGGCGATGTCAGCCCGGTAAGAATGAAAATCGGTGCGACCGCCGGCAGCAGGATCAGCAACTCGGGCTTGCCGTAAAGCCGAGCAATCGGAACCGTCAGCGCGATCGCAAGCGCGAACAGAATAAGTCCCCGGAGAATCTGGATCGTCCAAGCCGTGTTGTAGAATGCTGGCTCGTTGCCGCTTGGGTTGTTGACGATGCTTTGCCCCACACCGACATCGGTGAGCAGTTCGCCCCCGGTCCGCAGCGTATTGATTAGCAGCATCGTGCCGAGAAGTGCTGGCGCTAGGAGCCAGGCGAGCACAACGTTCGATACAAGCCGCAGTGTCTGCTGTGCGATAAATGTCGCCGACACCCACCCAGCGGCGCCGAGTAGCGAACGTCGCGAGCCGAGGGAACGGCGCAGTGCCGAACGCCACCGCGCGGTGGCAGTCAGCGGGGCCCCGGAATCACCCTCGACCTCAGCCACGCGCAGGGCACGCCTTTCCGACACGCCGTTGCGCGGACGTCCGGATGGTCGCGCGCGAGGGAAGACATACCCCGCCGCGAGAGAAATCGGATGAAGGGACGTCAGCGCTCACACAGTGCCCTGAGCGCGGCTGTCGCTCGCCGCCACCGGAGCGGCCCGGCGCCGCTTCGCCCGCGCTTTCGTAGCGACGTCGCGCCAGTGCTCTCGGATATTTCCGGCGATTATCCCCATCGAAATGGCAAAAACATATTGCGCGTGCCCGGTCACGAAAATCCATTCGACAATCCCGTGAAGAGCGGTGACGAAAATGGCAATGCTTGCACCGAGCACGACGTCCCCCCGCGGATCTTTACGATTGCGGAATGCGAAGGACAGACCGCGCAGCACCGGCCAGGCAAAAAGCAAGACTAGCGAAGCGAGGCCGATCCAGCCCAGTTCGGCACCGGTGAGAAGATACATGTTGTGGACGTTGGTCGAGCGGCTGGCGTAGCTCCAAGTCACACCCGCGCGTTCCGAATAGCCATCGGAATTGGCTGTCACGACATATTGGTTCGCGCCCACGCCCAGCGGATGATCGTTCCACATCGCCTTCGCGGCGCGTTCGAAGGCCAGCCGCTCGCCGTCGGGACCATCGTAGATCGGTCGGCTCGCAAAGCGTTCGTGGAAACTCGAAATGGTGATCGGTACGACAACGGCCATGGCCAGCACGGCGAGTCCGGTGATCTTCCATTTGTGCGGGGTCGACCGCCGAACGAGCGAGAGCAGGAAGAGCAGCGCAAGCCCGATGGCGACGAAGCCGATCGCGCCGCGCGACGCACCGAGCGCGACAGCCAAGAGCGCTGCGACGACACCCGTCATGATCAGCTTGCTTCGTTCGCCGGCGAGGAGCAGCGCAAGAAGCGGTAGCGTCACGAAGTGCAGCATCAGTCCGAGAAGGTTCTGATGCCCCATCGTTCCAGCCGCCTGGACGGCGCCCGACATGCGCTGGTCGATTGTCATGACCGCCTGGAAGGTGGCGCCGAGCGCGAGACCGAAGCACAACCATCGCACGGCGCCAGGCTGACCGGCGAAGGAGGCGACTGCGGCGAAGACGAGAAAGACGCGAACGAGTTGAAACACGTAAAAGGCTGAACTCATCGGAAGCGTCGACATTGCGACCGAGAGCATCGCGGCGAGGAGATAAAAGACAAATACCCCGGCGAGCGGCAATTTGCGAAAGGGGGCGGCATTCGTGACGAGAATGGCCATTGCCAGCGTGTCAAGTAACGAAAGGACGATGCCTTTTGCATAGCCGGGCCAGCCCGCCCAGTTGATAAGAGCCGCATCGAGATTGAGCGCGCTGACGACGAACGGGAGTAAGCCGACGCCCAGATAGGCCCATTTGCGCTGGCGCGGAAAAGTGCGCAGCAAGGCAACGAATGTCGGGATCGACAGCAGGACGAGCAGTATCCCGACAATGCGCATAAGCGATTCCTAGGAGAATAGACGACATCTGCCAATCCGCCCAATGCAGAACCGACAGAAATTCAGGCGCGCGGTCGAGGCGCGTCGGCCTCCGCGAGGCGGCCGCCGGACGGCGGAAAAGTTCGGCAGAGGTCTAATAGGCGTTCTTGTGGATCACGACGCGGATAGTCTTGATCATGATCAACACGTCTGTCCACAATGACCAGTTCGATAGATATTCAAGATCGCACCGCACGCGCCGGGCCAAATCCTCGACACATTCGGTTGCGCCGCGGTAACCTCGGATCTGCGCCAGACCTGTGATCCCCGGCTTCAAGGCATGGCGTAGCCAATATTGCTGCGAAGCGTGCCAGAACAATTCGTTACCGGCCGTCGACCCGAGCGCGTGGGGTCGCGGGCCAACCATGCTCATCTCGCCGCGGATGACGTTCAGCAGTTGCGGCAATTCGTCGATGCTGGTCCGACGAATGATGCGTCCGACCCGTGTGACGCGCGTGTCTGTCCGCGCCGTCGACTGGCTGCCGTCGGCATCGCTGCTGTCGCTCCGCATCGAGCGGAACTTGAATATTTGAAACTGGCGATTCCCCTGCCCGACCCGCATCTGCCGAAAAAGGACGGGGCCGGGGCTTTCGAGCCGGATTGCAACGGCGACAAGAAGAAGAAGCGGCGACAGAATGATGAGCGCCGCAATTCCCACGACGAGGTCGAGCGCGCGCTTCTGGATTCGGTTCATGAGGTTCAGCGGACCGCGTGAGAGTATGATGGTGTCGCGATCATCATACTGACCGATCGCGACGGCGCCGTGGATAAGGTCGCGATCCAGAAGGATTTCGCCGCCTACGTCATGCCCCTTGAGAAAGGTCGCCCATGCGGGCCGGTGATCGAAGCGGCAGGCCACGACAACGCGGTCGAAGGGCGCAATCAGGCGCGACAGGGCGTCGATCATGTCGGGACGATCGAGGTCAGGCCACAGGCCGTCAGCCGTGACATCGACGACCGCGGCATGCGGCTCGGCATGGACGGTGAGGCCGTCGAGAATGAGGATCGTCGAAACAACCGCGTCCCCCATCATCTTGTGAACGATCAGGTCGAGGAGGCTTTTGGCCGCGACAATGAAAACCGCGGCCGCGCCAAAGGTCACCGCCAGGCCAAGCCGCGAAATGTCTTCGGCCTTGAACAGAAAACCCATGCCGATGATCACGATCGCGGTCGCCCCGAGCGCTCCGAGCGAGCGCTGGATCGCGATCAGTCGATTGGCGAGCGTTTCGACATCCTGCGCTTCGCGCGCAATCTCGAACATAACGAAAATCGGCAGCGCGATGTAAATGATCGAGTGGCCTCCGGCAGCGAGCCATTGCTCGTCGCGCAATTGAAGCGCGACGACATAACCGGCGCAAAGACAAAGAATGTCGAGAAGCAGCGACAGGCAGTAGAGGAATGTCCGCTTGTCCCGCGCCGACGATAGGACGCGGCGCAGAGGCACAGTGCGAGAACCGCGCGGCCACGCGCCCTCGTCCTTTACCACCTCTGCTCGCAGATTATCCATGTTCACGCCTGCCGCCCGCGACCGCCATAGCCGGCAAAGGTGGATATTGCGTTGCGATGACATTCGGCGCGGCCGGGCGCAGGTCGGCGCGCACCCATCCATTGCCGCCAAAGCCGAGGTAGCAACGGCCGAAGCGGTTCATATCGCCAACGAGGCCCAACCCCGCGGAAACATAGTCGATGCTGCTGTTTGGAAAACGGCTGATGAGCACGGGATCGGTCGCGAACCAGTCGAAAGTGACGTAGAGTCCCTGAACCCCGTCGCACGTCCCGTAAAAGAAGACCGCGGGCCGGGCAGCGCCCGGCGCGGCCATGCCGAAGTCGAAGGCTCGCAGGCGGTAAGCTGGCAGGCCGACGATCTCGGCGCCGTCGTCTTTGAGCCACATCAGCTGATCGTGCGCGTTGCCGCCTTCGCAATTGGCATAGAGCAGTTCGCCGCTCTTACCCGGAACATACGCGAGGCGCGCCTGCCAGAACTGGCTCAATGTGTGGTGCCGCGCCCCCCGCGGCGCGATAGTGCCCTTGACGCGCTGTTCCCATTCGCCCTCGCCTCCATTGCGGCTGAGCCACAGTCCCGCGATGTCGCGTCCGATGGCATCGCGATTGCCAGCCCCCTTGTAGATGTTGTTGACGAGCGCGGCAAAAACGCCTGGGCGCGTCTTGTCCGCGGAAAGACAGTCGCGGTGGACATAATAGGCGTTAATCCATGCGGTAACGGGCGAATATCCCCCGAACGCCACCGGGTGCCAGTCCTCGGGGCGCAGACCGCCGGTCTTCGTCCACCATGCGCTGCCGCTGTTCGCCTGGGCGATGATGATGTTGTCGCGTGTCGATACAGCACAGTCACCTCCCGGCAACCAGGCCGCCTGCCCCGGCGGAGGAGCAAGAGGGGTGAAGGTTCGCCCCCAGTCCTCGGACCGGCCGTTGCTGCCGTCTTGCTGGAAAAGGCCCACGACGAAGGCCGGATCATCGGCAGCATTGTCGATGCTTCGCAGATGCGCAACGGCGCTTCGGTTGAGCGAGCGGCCTGGCAGCGGCGAATAGGCCCAGCCATCGTTGCCATCGTCGCCGACCCGCCACACGCCCTTGTCCATGACCCCGAGGAGAGCCGTCGGGTTGCCTGCAGCGGTCAGGCCGCAGGTCGCGACGAATTCCGAAATCCCGGAATTCTTGTCGTGAAATATGACGGGTTGCTCCGGGTTCGTGGGGAGGTCGCAATAATTGATGCCAACGCCTTCGGCGATCCATAGCCGTCCTTCGCGAAGCGGGTCGAACAGGATCTGCGCGGGATAGACTGCCTTGCCGCTATCCGAGAGCCACGCGCTCTCGCCGGCGCCGCGGCGTTCGTTACCGAAATCGACCGAAGTGGCACCGCCATCGCGGCTCTGCCACCATTGACCGCTATTTTCATTGACCCAGACGAGATGCTGCGGGTCGAACGGGCTGACGGCGACCTGATCGGCGTTCTTGGTGCCGGGCGCACGCCGCCATTGCCCGTTGCGCAGGATGTGCAGCGCATCGGGTATTTGTGCGGCGCTGGTACGAAATTCGCAAACGTGCACCGCGCCATCCTTGCCCACGACGAGGCACGAAGCGGTCGCCGGTCCTCCGGCGAACAAAAACTGTCCGGAGATCCCGGTTGGTGCGTGAAACAGACCGGTCCCGAACACATGGACCCAGGCGCTGCCGTCTCCTCCCCAGGACACGAGATACCGTCCCGGCGTGCCACTATAGTCCTTTCCGGTATCGGGAAGCTCCAGCCGCCGGAAGGTCGCAAAGCCGTCGTCGGAGACATAGCAGCCATCGCCATTGGTTCCCGCGATTACGCGCCCCGGGTCGCGCGGGTGCACGTCGATTGACCGGCTGAAGCGGCGCGAAGGGCCAGTATCCGATAGAAAGGCCTTGGGGGGGAGCGCAGTACGGTGAAAGGTCCGTCCAGCGTCGGTCGATCGGTAGAGAATGGCATTCCACGCCGTGTAGATGACGCGAGGATCCGAGGGCGCGATCCGGGTGCAATAGGTTCCGTTATTGGCCCCATTGCCGGCCTTCGCGCGCAGCACCGCGCGATTGTCTGGGCGCGGGTCATAATCGGCTTCGGCAAGATTGTCCTGGCGCAGCAGGTGGCGCCACTGAGCTTCACCTGCATTTCGGATATAGCCGTTGAACACGTCGGTGTTACAAACCATGAACGATGCGTCCGAAGCGATATCGAGGCCCGTAACAAAACCGCCGCCGGCGCCGATCGGCGCCGGTGCGATATGCCAGTCGCTTGCCTTATCCTTGCTGGATCCAGCCATGTCGCGTCGTGCCTCCCAGCCGAACAGGCTTCCCGCCAATTGATAACCGACCTGTCCCCACCGAGAAACAACAGTCGAGCCCGCAGACCTCACCCGCCCAGGGCGCGCTTCGATGGCGGCCGTCGATCTGCGGGTGATTGCCGGTCCCCACATATACGGACAATGGACCGTGCCGCGCGCCGGTCCAGCAAGCCATGGCAGGAATACCATGCAATTCTACAGGATTGAACCTGTTTGTTAAGTTTGTTTACATCGTTGGCGCGAAAGATCGCGATACGCCGAGACTATCGCTTGAGAAAAGGCACCGGCACGTTGAGCACCTTGAAGATATAGACGATCACGCCGACGAACAATATTGCGGCGGGCGCGTGATAACCTTCGTTGCCGATATAGTTGACGAGCGCGCAACCGACAGCGGGTGGAGCATATTGCCAGAGCTGATCGCGCGGCTCATCTTCAGCCGAACGCTGCATGAGCAGCGTCGCAAGCCCGGCAAATGCAAATACAGTTATCCAGTCCCAAATGGTTTCCACAGCCCGTTCCCTCCGACACCCCGACGCGGCCTATACGGCATGCTGATCGACCCAGCCGCTCCCGAGTAGATGCGTAGCAGGGGCACGGGTCTGCGGATAGTCGGCATTTAGCGCTCGAGTGCGAAGATCGTGCCGCGAAGCATATGGCATCTGCGGTGTTGTCCTGGATGAATGTCCGAAATCAGGACGTACCGGACCGAATTTCGCGAATGGGCGCTTTTCCCGCTTGGTCGCTCGCGCTACGCCTGCCTTGATGAAACCGATCCGCAAAGCCGTCTTTCCCGTCGCCGGCCTCGGCACGCGCTTCCTGCCCGCGACCAAGGCGATCCCGAAGGAAATGCTGCCGATCGTCGACCGGCCGCTGATCCAATATGCGGTCGACGAGGCGCGCGAGGCGGGGATCGAGCAGATGATCTTCGTCACCGGCCGCGGCAAGAGCGCGATCGAGGATCATTTCGACGTCGCCTTCGAACTCGAAAAGACGATGTCCGAACGCGGCAAGGATTTGTCGGTGCTCGAACCGACACGGCTCGGCCCCGGCAATTGCGCCTATGTCCGGCAGCAGGAACCGTTGGGGCTGGGGCATGCGATCTGGTGCGCGCGCGACATCGTCGGCGACGAGCCCTTCGCGATCTTCCTGCCCGACGAATTCATGCACGGGTCGCCCGGCTGTATGAAGCAGATGGTCGATGCTTATGCCCGGGTCGGGGGCAACCTGATCTCGGTGCTCGAAGTGCCGCACGAACAGGTGTCGAGCTATGGCGTCATCGCGCCCGGCGCGCGCGATGGTGCGCTGACCGAAGTGAAGGGCTTGGTCGAAAAGCCCGCGGTCGATGCCGCGCCCTCGAACCTCATCATCTCGGGCCGCTATATCCTCCAGCCCGAAGTGATGCGCGTGCTCGAACGCCAGGAAAAGGGCACCGGCGGTGAAATCCAGCTCACCGACGCGATGGCGACGATGATCGGCAACCAGCCCTTCCACGCCGTCACCTTCGCCGGCGCGCGCTACGATTGCGGGTCGAAGGCCGGCTATATTCAGGCTAATCTCGCGGTGGCGCTCGAACGCCCCGATATGGCGGGCGAGGTCCGCGCCTTTGCGATCGACCTGCTGAAATAGTCCGGCGGAGGCGGCGCCCCGCCAGAAGGGTGATTATTCGCCCTCGATATTCAGCTTGGGGAAGGTATCGGCGCGGAGCGACTCGTCAACGAGTTCGCCAGAGGATGCAGACGGAGGATTCGTGCCGCCATTGATAACATTCTGCTGTAACATGACGTAAAGCGAGAAATGCGAGCGATCGGAGTGGCGTAAGGCGCTTTCCGGTTCGCTGGAGGCCAACTCCGCCATCTATCCGATATCGTCCCGACGCAATCTGTTGGCGAAATGCCTGAGAGCGGCGCGTCTTGCTCAGTCTGGCTCGCGGTTGGGGGCAACCCAAACACACCGCAATCGCATGTGCCATTTGTAGACATTCGGCCTCCTCGCTGCTCATTCGCGACTCGACTCAAACGTTAATTTTATGTTACGCCGGGTTATCAAGATATCCGCAACGAATCGGGTCGCACCTATTCGAACAGGGAGCGCGACAATGCGTAGATTGCTTCAACTTACCTTTGCCGCCGCATTGTTGACCGGAGTCAGCGCTCCGGCATCCGCGGCCGTGACCATTTGTCTTGGCGGGGGCTGCTCGGCGCAACCGGACTCCAATGTCCTCGTCACAACCGGCGTGCCCGGGACGACGGTTTCGGGAACGCTCAATAACGCGCCCGGCACCGTCAGCTTCACCTCAACCGAAGACCTGATCGGTCTTGCCAGCGGTCAGGCTCGCGTCGGCGCGGTCGACCTGTCGCTCGATAATCCGCTGACTTTCACCTATAATGACGGTCTGATCAGTGCGCTCGAATTCAACATCGACGCCTTGACGAACGGCAATGTCTTCTTTTCGTTCAGCGGCGGCGACAGCGACGGCCAGGTCACGAGCCTCTACGATATCGGCAAGAACGGCAGCAACTTCTTCAACGCGTTCGATGGAACCTTCTCGAGCGTGACGATGACATTCACCGACGGAGCGACCGTCTCCGACGTCGGACAGTTCCGCCTCAATGTCGCGCCGGCCGTTGCGGCCGTCCCCGAACCCGCGACATGGGCGATGATGATCCTCGGTTTCGCGGCAATCGGTTTCTCGGTACGCCGCCGCAAGCCGGTCGTTCGCGTCCGCTACGCCTAAGTTACTTGCGGGTGAGGCGGTCGATCGAACGCCTCGGGTGAATAATGCCGCTGTAATCCCCAACGGCTGACACCCGCCCCCCCCTCTCCGGCAGCAGCGCCGCCCACCGGCGCTGCTGCCGAAGTCGCTTTAGACGGGTGGTTTTCTCTTGGCCACGTCATGGATAGGCGGGGCCGGCCGTGCACAGGCGGCGCGCGCTTCCTTCATTTTCCACGTAGAGAATAGTTTGGGCACCCGGGCACCTTTTGGGTGTCGGCACATTGCTCAACATCCATGAGCGCTTGGCCCGGAATCCGACATGCCCCCACCTCGGAAATACGCCAGGCCGCATTCAGCCCCCATGTGGGCATTCGCGCGTTGCCGCGATTTCCCAATCACTCACCGGATGCAGCCCCCCCCCTCCCCGACCGGGGGCGTGCCTGATAGCTATTCGCACCGCGATCGCACTATAATCGCGTGCGCATACCATCGTATTCATCGACGGCCCGCGCGGGGTCCGACCATCGAGCGACCGACCGCGCCTCGTCCGGTCGAGATTCAATGACAGCGGTGAGGAGATCAATCGGTCAAAACCGCAGACCAACAAGCGGCCGAACGAAAAAGAGGCGGCCATCGGCCGCCTCTCAATCGCCCAGTGGATGGGAGCCCGACAGGTCAGGCGAATTGAAGCTTCCCGACGCTCCGACGGCGACGCATGCCGAAACCGATCGCGCCGAAACCGAGCATCATCAACGCCCAGGTCGCCGGCTCGGGAACCGCGTTGATCGTGAAATTGTCGGTTTCGAAAGCATTGCTCGTCGAGCTCAACCGCAACTGCGTCAGGGCGCTCACATCGCTACCCGTCAGGTCAAAGCGTACGAGCGGGTTCAGATTCGGGTCGGTCTGGCTTCCGTTCGCCGGATTGAAAATATCGGAGCCGGTGAAAGATGCGAGCACCGCGCCGCCTGCACCGAGAAACTCGATCGTATTGTAGGCGTCAACCGAGCCCCATAGGAAGCTGATGTTGAAGATATCGCCGATCGACGAGAGGTCCATGATGCCCGGCGAACCATCGCTCGGGCCGACGGTCCAGTAATTGCCGGTGCTGCCGAATGGCTGCGCACGGATGCCATCCAACGAACCCGTGGTGACCGCACCGCCCGATACCGGCGCGGACGATTCAAAATCGTAGGTGGGCGCAGGCCCCGAGTAGGGAGTGGTGCCGGGGGTCACGGGACCCAATGTAATGGCAGCACTCGCGACCGAAGGAATGGCAAGAGCCGCAGCTGAGGCCAGCATCAATTTATACATGAAAGTTCGCATCGTCATCATCTCCATGGGTGGGTGACAGGCCGCGCGACTCGCCCTGTGCTGTTATTAGTAACTAATTATTAACCCGATTCGCCACCGCACGCGAATCAAAAATAGCTCCGACCGTCTCATTTTGAAGCGACGTCAAGTCCACATCAGAAATAAGTGAGACGCAGCCTGATCTACATAACATTCTAATATTACATGATTTAAATCGAAAATCAGCGAAGATCGATGGAGCGTCAAAGCGTGTAGCGCTTCCTCATCCCTTGCTCCCGAATGAGTAGCATCGTCCTTCGAGACCCGATTCGATGTTGTGCGGGTGTAAACTGCCCGTCGCGGAATTTTGTCCGCGCCAAGCCTAGCCACAGGTTTATGCCCTTGTAAAAATACCCACCAACGGCATTTTATTGGCGAAGGCGGGGCATTACGGTTAATCGAAGATTGCTGGCGATGCCGAGACAGTGGCCGACGACACGATCGCTGTTACCCCCGTGGCCTCGCCAGCACCAAACCGCGCATTCTGGTTGCCATCGCACTGGCAAACAAGATGGCGTACGAAAACCCGGCCACGCCGACAATGAACGCGGATTAATCGACCGGAAGGTGGATTATTCAGGCCTGGGCTCCGTTACGCTTGCGTCCGGTTCGTCGGCAGCGAGCAAGGCGACACAAAGTACAATGATCGAGACCGACTGGACGTGAAACAGGCTTCCGTCGATCAGAGAAAACGCTGCGATGTTGCATGTTGCAAATGTCAGCGGCGCGTTTTGCCGATTGGCTTTCCGACGCAGCCTGTCCGCGAATATGGCGACCAGAACGAGAACCAAACCGAAGCCGACCGCCCCCCAAGCCAATAGAATCTGCAGAACGACGTTGTGCGGTTGTCCCAAATCGGAGTGGAGCAGCGTCCCGAACTGGGCCTCACCCCAGCCGAGCCAGGGTCTTTGGCCGATCAGCGAGGCGGTCTGCCGCCAAACTTCCATCCTGCCGCTATCCGCCTGATCATTGAAGAGACGTTCCGCACTTCCTTGATCCAAAGGCCAGATCTGCGAGGCGACCAGCGCCAATAATATCGACAGCAATACCGCCCCGAGAAAACGGGGCGTCGCCCTGGCCGCGGCAGGAACGAATAGCATGGCCACGATATATCCTCCGATCACAGCGGCCAAGCTCCCCCGCGATCCCGTCCAAAGAGCGAACGCGAGCGCGAATATTGCTATGATCAGCCCTACCCTGCGGCTCTCCAGCCACCCCCCGGCGCATAAGCCAAATATGGCGGCACAATAATAGCCGAGCCACCGGATGTTATTGAACGATGGCGTGTCATGATACCAGTTGTGACTATGTTCGGAATGCAGCGCATAATAGGCAATCAGCGCCCCCCCGAACAAGACGAACGCAATCGGCATTGCGCGCAATATCTCCTGCGCGCTCAGCAGTCCGTGCCGGGCGAACTGGTATATCCCGAGGCCGAAGAGAAGGTGGTTGACCCATAGCAAGGTCATAAAAAGGCTTGTCGCCGGATCGGGCGCACGCGCGGCGCTGAAAAAGGCAACCGCGACGAGAAAGAGAAGCAGCGCTCCGGGAAGCCGCGGCACGCGCGGTAGCCGGCGCGTCTCGGCAAAGGCGACGATGGCGATCGCCAACTCGACGGCAACGATCGGCAGCGAATAGGACCGCGCAAAGCTCCGCGTCGGCGAAAGCTCGTGCCCCCAGCCGATCGCCAGGAGCAGCATAGGGGCCAGCGCAATCGACCAGACGAGATACCAGCTCGCGGGGCGCGACGCAGCAGTGGTGCTCATCGAGCGCGGCCCGGAAGCAAGCCTGACGCGGTCGGCGGCTGCGCTCCGTTCGCTGCCACCGTATGTCGGCGAAACGCTCTCCATAGTAGCAGGGTAGTGACGATCGATAGATAGCCATCGATTGCGTAGTGATATGCGAGATGGACCGAGCCGATCAGGATGACGGCGGCGTAAAGGCCAAAAAGAACGCCCATCGCGCGATTGATCCGCCGGGCCGCCAGAAAGAAGAGGAAGGCAAGCGAGACGTGCATCGACGGCATGGCGGAGATACCGCGGCCGAGCTCGGCCGATCCATTACCATGCCATTCGATGAGCTGTTGCTGGACCTCGAGCGACATGATCGGCCAATGGGCATTGGCGCGATGCAGATAATCCATCTGGTCGGCAAAATGATGGTTGCCCAGCATGGCTCCGACGAAGCACGGCCCTACCGAGGCGAACATGATCGCGAGGAGTACACCGTTCACGGTCCAGATGGCGAAAAAGGCCTTGAAGTAGCGCAAACGCAGGTCGCGGTCGCCGACGTGGAGCGCGACATAAATCGTGCCCATGTAAATGAGGAGGATCCAGACCTGATAAAGCGTCGAAATGACAAAGGTCAGGATTGGAAAGCCGAACACGGGTTGCAGCAGGCGCCAAGCATCGGTCCCGTGAATTAGCCGGTCAAGGTCGATGAAGCTTTGATCCCACCGATAATCCTGGAACAGCGGAATCGCGCTTTTCATGGCCGAAAAGGTTGGGAGGAATAGAATAGCGACGAGCAGGATGGGCCATGACTGCGTCAGCCGTGCACGATATTCGGGACCGAAATCATGCGCCCAAAGATATGCGAGCGGCTGCGCCGGACGATCGCGCAGCAAGTGCCAGCCGAGGCGAGCCGACGCCATGACAAACCATGCCGCGAGGAACAGGATGAGATTTGCCACATATCCCGCCGGCCGGAAGGGATTGATCCCGACCGAATGGAGGGCGACCGCGAGCAAGGCGACGACAAGCAGGACGGCTAGCGAAAGCCGGGTTTCCGCGCTCATCCCCCTCCCCTTAGCCGGCCGCGTGCGCCTGATCCCTACGCTGGCTGACGCCAGCGATAGGTCACATTTACCCGTTCCGACAGTATCAGATAAGGCAGCCATACAATAATGCTGATGAAGGCCTTTTTGAGATTGCCTTCGAGCAGCGGCGCAAGCGCGGCAGCGACGGCGGAGGGCAAGTGCGGCGCGCCGCCGAGATAATGCGCAATCGCCAGCTGCGATGCGACGTCGACGCACCAAGTCAGCAGCAGCAGTCGCGGGAAAAAGGGCATCCGGCGCAGCGCCATGAAAAAGCACAGAGTATAAAGAAAATTCATCACCACGATGTCGGCGGCCATCGCGAGGTAGATCATCTGCCCCCACGGCGGCGCCGCGGCGGTCATGGCTGGCACCCCCGCCATGAACTCGGCGGTTCGCAGCGGCAGGTTGAGCAACATGCCGATCAGCAACGAAGCCATAAGGCCGACCGGACCAAAGGCGCTATGCCCCCGTGCTGCGACCGGGTCGAGCGAACGCCAGCTGCCAAGGCGCGCGAGACGGATTTCGGGCTGAGCAAAGTCGACGCCGCGCGGAAACAGGCGGTTGGCGGTCCAATAACCCAAAAAGGGGCTGGCGAGGATCAACATGTGCGGCACGAAGAGCATCAGCGCCGACGTGAGACTGCCGGCCGGAAGCGAGGAAGAAAGGATCCGGCCGGCGCACAGCAGTGCGACGATGACGGTCCAGCCCAGCAGCAACTGCCGGACCCTGTCTTCCAGCGCGGCGACGAAACGTCGGCTGCGGCCGAGCAAGTCCAGTTTCAGCCGATCGAAGGTGGCATTTGCGATCATGGTCGAGACCTCTTGTAGAACCGCGTCGATGTAAAGCCTTTATGTAGAGCGTTTATGGTTAATATAATGTTCCCGGACACCCCCGGGCTGGTTCCGTCCGCCAAAATGTCCGCCGTCCAACCTGCCCGACTTGGCCGCTCATGCCTCAAACAACAACTAACCCCATAACATATAAGTGAAAATACTCGCCTATATTAGCAAGGTTGATCAAGAACGAGCAAACCGGTGCGAATCGACTCGGAATCCGCAATCAAACCGATCACGTTAACCAATTTTGTCACCTTCATAAGCAAATAGTTAACAGAATGATATTGATTAAGGCACTATAAAGACATGTTAATTTTGTGTTGACGCTTTCCCGAAAAAGGGATTGAATCATGAGGTTCCTTGCTGAGGGACCGCATTGACAGGTTGAACCGGCGCCAGCCGGAATTTCTACACCGGGTCGCGTCGGTTCCACTGCACTCCTTCAGCAGGAATGTCTGGCCGCCTCCATGGGGGGGGAAGGCAGACATTAACCGCCCTCGGTGCGGTTTAAAGGAGTCGGACCATGAAGAATTTCCTGAAGAATTTCGTGCGTGACGAAAGCGGCGCCTCGGCCGCGGAATATGCCCTGATCCTCGCGATCGTCGGCACCGGTATTGCGCTCGCCGCGTGGAACCTCGGCGGCGCCATTCGGGGCGCCATGAGCAATGCCACGGCGTGCATTCCGACGGCAGCTGGAACTCCGCCGGCCGCTAACTGCTAATAATTTGAAAGACCCTGCCGGAGCCTAGTTCCGGCAGGGTCCTCTACTTGGCCAATTCCGGGGGGGGGACGCAGGCCATGCCGTCAAATCGGACACCATATATCGTAGGGATCGCGGTCCTTCTGGGCCTGCTCGTCGTATTCCTCGCCAACCGTTATTTCAGCGGCATTGAAGAACGCCAGCAGCGGCAGGTCGAGCAACTACAACTCGTCCAGGTGCTCGTCGCGTCGCAGCCGCTAGCCTTCGGCACGGTGCTAACCGCACAGAATACCAAACTGGTTGGCTGGCCCGCCAGCTCGCTGCCGCAAGGCGCGTTCAAGACATCGATCGGGGTCGTCAACAACCCGCGGGGGCCGCGCGTCGCGCTTCGCCCGATCGCGGTGGGCGAACCGATCCTCGCTTCCAAGATTTCCGGCGACGACGGCCGCGCCAGCATCTCGGCACTGTTGCCCGAAGGGATGCGCGCCGTTGCGGTGCGCGTCGACGATGTGACCGGCGTTGCCGGCATGATCGCCCCGGGCGACATTGTCGACATCCTGCTGACGCGTCAGATGGCAGGCGAGAGCGCCGACCGCGACGACCAGGTCACCGACGTCCTGCTCGAAAAGATCCGCGTCATCGCGATCGACCAGATCGCCGACGAGAGCAAGACCGATCCCAAACTCGCCAAGACGGCGACGCTGGAAGTCGACCCGGTCAGCGCGCAAAAGCTGGCGCTTGCGCAGCGCGTCGGTGCGCTGTCGCTCGCGCTGCGCAACGTCACAAGTATCGAAGACGGCGCCAACATGTCCATCACCCAAAGCGACTTGGGCGGCGGCTGGCGTTCGGCTCCGGCGCGGCGGGCCCGGTCCCCGGCTTTAGAGGGCCTGCCGCCCGGTTTCTATTCCGAAAATCCCACCTTACCGCCGCGCGCCACGCCCGCCGGACCGCGCCCGCCGCTTCCCGCACCGCGCCCCATCGGCCCCTCGGTCGAGATCGTCCGCGGCACCGCGCCGACTGTTTATGAGGTCAAACGCCATGGCTCGTGATCTTCGACGCCGCGCCAAGTGCGCGCTTGTCGCCCCGCTGACGCTTGCCGTCGCGCTAGCGCTGGCACCCCCCGCGACCGCGCAATCCTATGCGTCGGCGGGCAACGTCCACGCCGGGCAGCTCGATGTGCCGCTGAACAAAAGCCAGACGGTGACGCTCGACCGTCCCTTCGGCCGCGCGATGGTCGGCAATGCCGAAATCGCCGACGTCATGCCGATTTCCGACCGGTCGATCTATGTGCTGGGCAAGGCGATGGGGACGACAAGCCTGAGCGTCTATGACAAGGGCGGCCGCGTCATCACCATCGTCGACATCGCAGTGGGACCCGACGTCGTGTCGCTACGCCGCCAGCTCGGCGAATTGATGCCCGGCGAAGATATCAGCGCGCGCATATCGAACGACGCCGTCGTCCTGTCGGGCGTTGTCAGCAGCGCCGCCGCGGCGCAGAACGCCGTCCAGATCGCCGGTACTTATGCGGGCGAGAAAGTCGTCAACATGATGGGCGTGGGATCCAGCCAACAGGTGATGCTGGAAGTCCGCTTCTCCGAAATCAACCGCCAGACCGGCAAGGACATCGGCGTCCGCAGCTTTTTCCGCAACGGATCGGGAAGCTGGGACGGCGCGCTCGGCAGCGGCGCATCGCTGACCCCCGACCCCGAAACCGGCGAAGGCATTCTGAAGCTGGGCGCGATCGCCGACAGTTTCGGCATCGTCCGCCACAGCTTCAACATCGGCGGGCTCAACATCCTTGGTGTGCTCGACAGCCTCGAAAGCAAGGGACTGGCCAAGACGCTGGCCGAACCGACGCTGGTCGCCCTGTCGGGCGAGAAGGCAAGCTTTCTGGCTGGCGGCGAATTTCCCATCCCCGTCGTGCAAGGCGGCACGGGCGGCGGTGGCGGTGGCGGCGGCGGGCAAGGCATCTCGATCGAGTTCAAGCCGTTCGGCGTCAGTCTTGGGTTCACGCCAACGATCCTGGCGGATGGCGTTATAAACCTGGTCGTCGAGCCCGAAGTCAGCTCGATCGATCCGACGGCGTCGATCACCCTCAACGACATCGTCATCCCCGGGCTGCAAACGCGACGCGCATCGACAACGCTGGAACTGCGCGACGGCGAATCCTTCGCTATCGCGGGGCTGATCCGGCAGGATTTCTCGACGACCGTGCGGCAAGTGCCGCTTTTGGGATCGATCCCGATCATCGGATCGCTGTTCCGTTCGTCGGGCTTCAAGCGCGGCGAAACCGAACTGCTCATCGTGGTGACCCCGCGCCTCGTGCAACCGATCAAGCCCGGGCAGGTCGCGTTGCCGACCGATCGTGTCGGCGAACCGGCTGAGGTTGACCTGTTCCTGTTGGGTCGCACCGATGGGGCGGTCCCTGCGGTTCCGCCCGTCCAGCAGCCAATGCCGGCGGAGGGGCGCGCAGGGACCACTTCAAACCTGAGGGAAGGAAGCGGCTATGAGTTTTGACACTCGCCTCGGCGCGATATTGGCGCTGGCCGTGACGGCGGCGGCCTGCACGCCTACCGACGTCACCTTCGGCAATGCGGTGCGGACAACGATGGCAGCGCAGGTCGTCGACCCGGACCCCCAATATGCGGAGCCAGTGCCCGTGACCGACGCCGCGAAGAGCGCAGCGGCCGTCGAGCGCTATCGCACCGACCGCGTGAAAAAGCCCGACAGCATCCGCACGACCGACGGTCAGAGCGGATCGCCGAAATAGACAAAGCGGCGGGTGGGGAACCGAACGATGGCACAGGAGCATGACCACTCCTTCCTAAACGACCAGCGCGGCGCGACAGCGGCGACCGTCGGCCTCGCGCTGTTCGCCCTCGTTGCGATCGGCGGCACGGGTTTCGATTATGCACGGCTGGCGGGGATGGACAGCGAGCTCCAGAACGCCGCAGACCAGGCAGCGCTGGCCGGTGCATCGCAGCTCGACGGCAAAAATGGCGCATGTCTCCGCGCTTCGGCGGCGGCAACGACGCTCGTTTCGAACCTGACCTTGCTTGCAAATGACGGCGACGGCACGGCGGTGACAATCACCCCGGCGGCCGACTGCAGCGGCAGCGCCAATATCGTCTTCTGGCAGGATGCGGGCAAAACACAAGCGGCCGATGACGATAGCAACGCCAATTTCATCGAAATATTCATCGGTTTCCGCACCGCCAACTATGCCTTTACACCGCTAGTTGCGGCAATCAGCGGAGATGCCCGCGCCGCAGCGCTGGCGGGGGTGGGATCGGCTATTTGCCGGGTGCCGCCCGTGATGTTCTGCAATCCAGCGGAGCCGCTCGGCAATACCAATGTAAATTTCGCTTTCGACGCCAATGCGCTCGCCGGGTCGGGAATGAAGCTTGTCACCGGGAACGCCACCGCACCGGGCAACTTCGGTTTCCTGGAAAGCGGCTTCGGCAGCGGCGCGTCGAATCTCGCCGCCGCACTGGGCTATAATAATGTGCCGGGCGACTGCCTGCCAATCACCGGGGTGACGACCAAGCCGGGGCTTAACGCCGTGGTCATGAACGCACTCAACACACGCTTCGATCTCGATACCAATGGCGCGAACACCTGCCCTGCCGGCGGCACCTGCTCGCCCTCGCGCAATGTTCGCAAGGATCTGGTCAAGGGCAATAATTGCGGCACGTCGGGGCAACAGGGGTGGCAGGAATCGCCCAATCCCTATCGTCCGCTGACGGCGACCAACCTGGCGTCGAACTATCCCGACATCATGGGCCACCCGCGCGATCTGTGCCATGCGATCAGCAACAGCCTTTCAGCGAGCGTGGCGGCCGGCTGCACCCTCGCCGAAGGGCGGATCGGCAACGGTGCGTGGGACCGCGATGCCTATTTCCGCGTCAACTATGGCTGGAACAGCGCGACATGGCAGTCGACGACCGGGCTGGGGTCCGATGCCAGCCGCTATGAGGTTTACCTGTGGGAGCTCGACAACACCGGCGTCAGCGACATGCAGCAATCCATGACGGGCAATAAGAATGGCTACAGCTATCCGGTCTGCCGCGGCGGCGGCGTCGTTCCTGGCGAAACCACCGTGGATCGTCGGCGGATTTCGGCGGCCGTCATTAACTGCGACGCGCTCAATCTCAGCGGCTCCGAAAGCGGCGTTCCGGTGCTCAAATGGGTCGATCTCTTCCTCGTCGAGCCCTCTTATCAGCGCCGACGGGGCAGTACCGTGGTTACTGAGGCAACCGACGTCTATGTCGAACTGATCGGTGAAACCGGCAGCGGCACGGCCGGGCAGACCGCGGGACAGGTGGTCCAGCGCAACGTCCCCTATCTGCTGGAATGATCCGATGACGGCGCGGCCACTGCCTTCTCTTTTTCGCTGCCGGTCGGGCGCGGCTGCGGCTGAAATGGCGCTGATCCTACCAATGCTGATCGCGATCATGTTCGGCGGCTTCGAAGGCGGCGCCTATCTGTGGACCGAACATAAGGTCGTGAAGGCGGTTCGCGACGGCGCGCGCTTTGCGGCGCGGCAGTCTTTTTCGGTATTCGACTGTTCAGGCATCACCGATGCGACCGTGCTGGCCACGGTGAAGAATCTGACGCGGACGGGACAGACAACTGGCGGAACGGCGAAGATCGCCGGGTGGACCAACGAACAGGTCACCGTCACCGCCGTCTGCCAGACGGGCGAAAGCTATTCCGACCAAGGCGTCTATGCGACCGAGAGCAGTGGCGCGACCCACGTTACCGTCTCGGCGACCGTTCCCTACCCCTCTCTCTTCGGCACCCTGGGTTTCGATACGACGGGCGCGACGGTCACGGCGAGCGCCAATGCGGCGGTAATGGGCATATGACCGGCCTTCTCACCCGCTTTGCCCGCAGCACGGGCGCCGGTCCGGCGGCCGAGTTCGCGCTCGTCTTACCATTGATCCTGATTTTCCTGCTCGGCATCATCGATGTCGGCCGCTTCGCCTGGGAATTGAACCGCGCCGAAAAGGCGACGCAGACCGGCGCACGCTGGGCCGCGGCGACAAACATCATCGCCAGCGGACTGGCAGGCTACAGTTTCGCAACGGGAGTCGATCAGATCCCGGCCGGCACGGCGGTTCCCACATCGGCTTTTCCGGGCATCAGCTGCTCGAGCAACGGCACGACGGCAACCTGCACCTGCCTTGGCATATGCAATTTCCCGACCACCGCTGACAATGCCGCCTTCACAGCTCTGATCGACCGGATGGCCGATATCAAGCCCGACATCACGGCCGCCAACGTCATCGTCGATTATCGCAATTCGGGGCTCGGATTTGCGGGCGACCCGAATGGGCCCGACGTGGCACCGATCATTTCGGTGCGGCTGCGCGACCTCGATTTCGTTCCCCTCACGCTCATGCTCTTCCGTGGCACCATCGATCTTCCCGACTTCAGCTATTCGCTGACGATGGAAGACGGCGCCGGCAGCTGGTCGAATTGAAGGACGAAATCATGGGCAAGAACGAAATCATCGGCTCTCCTGAACGAGATGGATCCCTGCAATTGGACTGTAAAGTCAAGCTTTTCATATCCGAGAACGAGTTCGCACGGTCGAGCTTGTCGCGCGGCGACTATTCCAGCGAAACCTTCAATCTGGTGCATGTCGCGGCAGGCGAGCCGCTATCAACCGCGCTGGTCGATGACGCCGAGCTGGTTGTGGTCGAGCTTGATGGCAGCGACCCGCGCTCAATGCAGCGGCTCACGACACTGAGGGCGCAGCGTCCCTCGCTTCCGTTGATCGTCGCAATGCAGGGCGCCGACCTTGCCACGACGCGGGCGTTGATCCGCCAGGGTGTAGACGATGTGATTGCTCTCCCGCTTGACCGCTGCGAATTTTCGGATGCGGTCACCGGCATCCTTGCGACCGCCGGGGGCACCCTTCCCAAGGCGGAGCGGCTGGCACCGGTCGTCGCGGTGGCACAGAGCGTCGGCGGGATCGGCGCGACAACGGTTGCGACCCATCTTGCCTATCATCTGGGCGAAAACGGTGGTGCGCATGGAACCTGCCTGATCGACCTCGATCTCCAGTTCGGCAACGCCGCCACCTACCTCGGCGCCAATCCTACACTCACGATGGACGATTTACTTACAGCGGGCCGGCGCGTCGACGGTCAATTGCTTCGCACAGTGGCAGCTACCTGCGGCGAAGGAGTGGCGGTCATCGCGGCGCCCGAACGCATCTCGCCACTGGAAGCGGTGGACACCGATCAGTTGCTCCGCATTCTCGAGGTTGCGCGCCAGGAATATGACCACGTCGTTCTCGACCTTCCCGGCAATTGGGCCAATTGGACACTTTCGGCAATAGACAAGGCCGACATCATTCTGCTCGTCGTCGATTTGTCGGTGGGAAGCTTGCGCCAAGCGCGGCGGCGGCTGACATTGTTCGAAGAAACCGGAATTGATCCGTCGCGGTTGCGAATTGTTGCCAATCGCGTCGAACGGCGGCTGTTTCGGACGATCAGCGTTCGCGACGCCGCCGAGACGCTCCGTTATCCTGTCATGGCCACGATCAACAACGACTATCCGGTCGTACAATCGGCTCATGACCAGGGCGTGCTGTTAAGCAGCATTGCTCGACGTAACCGGGTTGCCGCCGATCTCGTCGCGCTGGCCGCCAGTATCGCTGAACAATTGCACAAGGACTGATCTGGAAATGTGGCAGGTTCAGAAACAGAAAGGCTCTCAGAGCGGCGAAGCCGAAGCCGCTCGTCCGACAACCCAAGTGCCGCGCGGACAGGTGGATCACGACCGCCATGCGGCGCTTCTGTCATTGAAGGTTCAGGTCCATCGCGAACTCCTCGATGAAATCAATCTCGCGCAGCTTGAAAAGATGTCGCGCGCACAGGTCGAAACCGAAGCGGGCGACCTCATCGCCGACATTCTTAGTCGCCACCAGCTCGCGCTCAACGCAAGCGAGCGACGCGCGATGGTGGGGGATGTCCTTGACGAGCTGTTGGGATTGGGGCCGCTCGAACCGCTTTTGCAGGACGAGACGATCACCGATATCCTGGTCAACGGGCACGATATCGTCTTTGTAGAGCGTCGCGGCCTGCTTCAGCGGGCCGAAACGCGCTTCAAAGATGAAAAGCATCTTTTCCGCATCATCCAGAAAATTGCGAGCGCGGTTGGGCGACGCATCGACGAGTCATCGCCTTTCGTCGATGCACGGCTCGCCGACGGGTCGCGTGTCAACGCGGTCGTACCGCCGCTGGCGATCGACGGATCGCTGCTCTCGATCCGCAAATTTGCCCGAATTCCGATCGACATGGCCAAGCTCGTGGATTTCGGAAGCGTGCCGTCTGCCGTGGCCGAGGTGCTGGAAGGCATCGTCAAAGCGCGGCGAAACATATTGATTTCGGGCGGCACCGGCTCGGGCAAGACAACCCTTCTCAATGCCATATCCTCATTCATCGACGAGCGCGAACGCATCGTGACGATTGAAGATTCTGCCGAACTGCAACTGCAGCAGGAGCATGTCGCCCGCCTCGAGACACGCCCTTCCAATATTGAAGGCAAAGGCGAGATCACCCAGCGCGACCTTGTCAAGAACGCGCTGCGCATGCGCCCGGACCGGATTATCGTCGGCGAAGTGCGCGCCGGTGAAGCGTTCGACATGCTGCAGGCGATGAACACCGGTCACGACGGATCGATGACGACCGTCCATGCCAATACCGCGCGCGATGCGCTGTCGCGTGTCGAACAGATGATCGGCATGAGCGGAATCGACATGCCTGCGCGCGCGGCGCGAGCGCAGATCGCATCGGCGATAAACGTCGTGGTGCAGATCGGGCGACTTTCGGACGGCCGGCGCCGCCTGCTCAGCCTGTCGGAAATCACGGGGATGGAGGGTGACGTCGTCACGATGCAGGATATTTTCCGGTTCCGGATGACCGGACGCGATGCCAACAATATGGTGATGGGCCATTTCGAGGCGACGGGCATCAGACCGAAATTTCTGGAAACGCTGTCTTCGCACGGGATCGAGCTGTCGCCCGAACTTTTCCGGCCCGACCGGCGGATCGACTGACATGAGCGACACCGTCCTCCGCTTCCTTACGATGCTGGCGCTTTTCGCGCTGGTGGTCTTACTTGCGCAAGCCGCGATCGGGTTTGCCGTCGAACGAAGCGGAAAAAGCCGGGCCGTGAACCAACGGCTTCGTCTCATCGAATCGGGGATCGATCGCCAAGTCGTCACGTCGATGCTGCGCAAGTCGCTGCCGCGGCGCCTGGAGGGCGCCCCACCGTGGTTGTCGACCCTCTTCCAGTCTTTCCGTCGCATGTTGAATGCCGCCAATATTGCCATGTCCGAACTTCAGGTGATCGGGCTCATGTTGATGGGCGCAGCCATGGTGACCTTCTTGGTTCTGGTCGCAGCGGGGCTTTCGGGCTACCCACTGACCCTGGGCGTTGTGCAGCTGGCAGTCGCGATCGGGATCGTCGTGGCGTGTCTGTTGCCGTGGATGCTCCTGACCCGCCTGGCTGATCGTCGGCGCCGCCGCATGGAGCAGCAGTTTCCAATCGCGCTCGACATCTTCGTGCGCGGGTTGCGGTCGGGTCACCCGATACCCTCAGCCCTGCAGCTTCTGACGGTCGAGATGGAAGACCCGATCGGCACCGAGTTCGGCGTCGTGACCGACGAAATCGCTTTTGGCCTCGACCTGCGCGAAGCCCTTGCGCGCATGGCGGAGCGCTGGGGGCTTCCCGACATGCACATGTTCGTTGTGTCGGTTTCGGTTCAGATGGAAACGGGGGGCAACCTCGCCGAGATTCTGGAAAATCTGAGCAAGGTTATCCGCGACAGGGCCAGCATGTTCATGAAGGTTCGTGCACTGAGTTCGGAAGGGCGCATGACCGCCGTCATCCTCACAGCGCTGCCGATCCTTGCCTTTGTCGGCTTGTTCCTCGCAAATCCGGTTTTCTATCTCGACGTCGCGACCGATCCGATCTTCTTCCTCGGATTTGGGGGGCTGATCCTTCTCTATCTGGTCGGATTCGTTTCGATCCGGCGCATGATCGACCTGAAGGTGTAATATGGTCGAAATTCTCGCATCATCTCCCTATTTGCGGCTGGGCTTCCTCGCCCTTCTTTTTGTGACTGTCTCGTCGCTCGTATATCTTGGCGTACGACTGCTGCTGAGCCGGCGCGCCGTTCTGGGCCGCCTCGAAACGCAGGCTGTCACCGACACTCCTCGCGACGAGACCGATCGCCTGAGGGCGGCCGATGTCCGTTCGGGAGCATGGGCAAAGCTTGCCGCAGGCATCGAACGAAGCGGCTTATCACTCGGCGACTCCAATCCGCAGGGGCTGCGCCGCCGTATGCTCGCGGCAGGATATCGGTCGCCGCACGCGCCAAAGATATACACGCTGCTGCGCCTTTTGCTTATCTTTGCCCTCCCCTCCGCGCTGGTCCTGCCGCAGCTTCTTTCCGAGACACCCGTCGACCTGTTCAAGCTTTACCTCCAAGGCGCAGGCCTTGCGTTGATGGGTCTTTTCATTCCCAGCCTGTTTCTGACCGCGAAGGCCGATCGCCGCCGGCAGGAGATCTTGGACGGGTTTCCCGACTGTCTCGACCTCATGCTGGTCTGCGTGGAGGCGGGGATGGGGCTTGAGGCCGCCCTCGACCGCGTTGGCCGCGAAATGACGCTTTCGCATCCGCTTGTTGCTGAACAGATTTCGCAGACAACGCTCGAACTGCGCGCTGGCGCGAGCCGCGAGGAAGCCCTGCGCGCTCTCGCAGATCGTACCGGTGTCGATGAAATCAGGGCCTTTGCAACTTTGCTGATCCAGTCGGACAAGCTTGGCTCGAGCATCGCGACCACCCTCCGGATCTATGCCGCCGAAATGCGCGAGAAGCGTCGCATGCGCGCCGAGGAGAAGGCTCACCGTCTTCCCGTGCTGCTCTCCATCCCGCTGGTGGCCTGCATGCTGCCGGTCATGATTGGCGTACTTATGTTGCCCGCTGTCATTCGCGTGATCCGTGATGTTGCGCCGGCACTTGCTGGAGGAAACTGATTTGACCCGCTTCCCACTTCGGGCAATCCTCTTGGGCACGCTGGCCGTCGCTGGATGTTCGCTCGGCCCTCGCTTCGAGGCGTCGCTCCCACAGGTCCGCGATGTTCCGGTCGTCGCGAACCTCGCACCAAGCCAAGCACTTGCTCGTGGACGCAGCTTTCTCGGCGCCCGTCAATATGGACTGGCGATCGAACTGTTCAAAAGCGCCAGACGCGATCCTGCATTGCGAACCGAAAGCCTCAATGGGCTTGCCGTCGCCTATGACGCGCTCGGGCGCCGCGATATCGCCGAACGCTATTTCGAAGAAGCGCTCGCATCGCAGCCCGCTGACGAACGAACGCGACGCAATCTTGCGCGGTTTTACGGAGCGACGGGCCAGCTGGACAAGAAGCGGGCTATTCTCTCGGATACAACCGTTATCGCCATGGCCGAGCCTCAAGCTCCCAGGTCGGACGCGCTCGAGCAGGCGGCGCAAAATAGCAATAGCGTTACAAGCGTGCAAAAGGCGATGGCGATCGAACGTCAGAGTCCGCTCGCTCCCCTTCTGTCGCCAATGGTGGTTAGAGCAGGTCTGCCGACCCAAAGCGCGCCGTCGGATCACGCGCGCGCTCGATCCTCCGAGACGAAAGACGTTCTCGAGTGTTTGCTCGATCGTGCCGCCAGTGCCGTCGACGCGCCTATCGGGATGCGGATGTTTCGGCTGAATATCGGCGAAGTATTTATCACAGCCGAACCGTCCGGCACCACCTGCCGGGCCGAAGCGGCAGAAAATGAGACACTGGCTGCACCCGACACCAGCAATGGCGAATATCTGGGCCGAGTTGCAGCTTATCTCGATCGCCTGAACCGGGAGGCGGCCGCCGATGAGATCGCGTTGCTTTGGGTTGCGACCTTCTGGCCGCAACGGGGGGCCTAAGGAACCAACGGCATGGGTTCCCGCCTTCTAAATTGCTTAATGGTAGCGCTTTTGTCCGTCGCCCCGGCATCAGGCGCATATGCCTCCTCGCCGGACGTTGCCGAACATGTGCCCGATAATCTGCTGCCATCAGGCGAGATATCCGGAACCGATCCCCTGCTTCTCGCAGACAGCGCATTACAAGGTCGGCGCTTCTTCGAGGCCGAAGCCTATCGCGCCCAGCTTGCCGCAGATCCGCGACCCGAAGCGATGCTACTGCGCGCCGAACTCGCCCTTCTATCCGGTAGCCCAGGCGAAGCTATCGCCTTGATTGATCGTCTAGGAGCAGATTCAACCTATGTTTGCCGCGCGGAAGCCGTCGCTACAACCGCCTTGCTGCAGCTTGGGCAGCCGGATTTGGCGAAAATAAGATCGGACGCCCTCGGCAATAGCTGTCGCGCCGACGCGTTCTACTGGCGTTCGAAGGGTCGAATTGCCTACGCCAGGAGCGACATCGACACGTCCGTCGCCGCCTTTCGAGAAGCTCTTGTCCTCCAGCCATCGGATCGAGGAACGGAAAACGACCTTGCCGTATCGCTCATCGCAGCGGGCGATGCCGAGCAGGCTTCTCGCCTCCTCGCCGCGTTGCTTCATCGCTCGCCTGACGCAACCGATGTATCGCTCAATCTCGATTTTGCGAATGCGATGCGCGGAATCGAGCCTGAGCGAAGACCACAAGAAGATGATGATATGTGGAGCCTCAGACTGCAGTTTGCCGGCCAAGGAGCGCGGCAAGCCAGCCGGCTGGACCTGGCCGAAGCGCTGTTGGCGCGGGCGATGATCAATCGCCCGCGCTACGATCATAACCTGTGGCAGCAATATGCGGAGGTCACCGGACGCGATGATTAACATCATTACCGCCTTCCAATTGCTCTTGACGCTGCTGCTGCTAGCGGCAGCAGCAACGGATATACGCCAACGTAGTATACCGAACATCATCCCCCTACTTATCGTCATCATCTTCGTCGTCGGCTGGATGGCAGGCTTTCCGTTTTCTGGTCTTTGGTGGGCGCATGGCTTTCACTTCTCAGCAGCACTGCTCGTCGGCATGCTTCTCTTTTATTTTGGATGGTTTGGCGGCGGCGATGCAAAGCTTTACGCAGCCTGCGCCTTATGGTTTTCTTTCAGCGACGCCATCTTGCTGTTGTTCGTCACAACCATCTCCGGCGCTATCATCGTGGTCGCGCGCATGCTTATCTTATTTGCAAGGTCGAGCGTTGCATCGAGCGGTCCGGCGAATGGCCTGCGGCAAAAGTCGTCATCGCGATCGATACCCTATGGAGTGGCAATCGCCGCAGGCGGCATCGTCTCCATCTTTTCTGTATATTAGGATCGGCTAACGTTTGAACATAGGCGGACCAGGGACAGGCGCATGAGGTGACCTGCGAACCCGTAGGGCAGCAGCGAAGCGGACGAGTGCGGCGGCGCGAATATTTTGAGCGAAGCGACCGCGAGGAGACTGCGCAGCCGGCGGGGAAATAGTCGCGCCTCCGCGTTTTGGGGCGCCGCGCCGGTCCAGGTCAATTCGCCCGTCGCCGGGAATGGTCCGGTGTCAAGGATGAAACGAGGAAGCACGGCGGCGCAGAACGGATCGCGAGAATTCGTAGCACCTACCGGACTCGCGATCCGCGCCCGTCGATCCACGACCGAGTTCAGTGCATGTACGGCGCACTGTCTCACTAGGGCCAGTTCAGGGCGGAACAGACCGCCAATCGCCGGTTAAGAAATGGGCGCGACGCTGTCGCAGATTGGCGCATCCTGAATTCCCGAACAAATTCCGGCTATGCAATCCGACACGACCAGATAGGACGGGCATACCTACTGCCGGAGTCGGGCCGTTTGCGACCCACGGCCCATTCTCCGGTGGCGAGGGACGAGGCATCTTCGATGTTTTTTCGTTGGGGCGGTGGGAGGGGGAGAGTCTGCACCGCCCCATATTTTCGACAAATTTGATAAACCCGCGAGCCGATGCCGCTTGCGGCGTCGGCTCGCGCGAACGAACGAAACAGCGCCGGTCGCAAAGACGGGCACGTAAATTTGCCGGCGCGAAATTGGGCGGGCGGCCGCATGGCGATCAAGGTCGATATAGGTAATTGAGCGGACCCGACACTTCGGGTCGACCGGGCTTGGCGATGGCAGCAGGCCCATATCTCAATGCCTATGCCGGTGAAGCGTCGTGGCGCAAGGACAATCGCCGCGTGTCTGGACGAAGTTGCTCGATGCCTTGGCTGGGGCGGGTGCGGTAACGAAGAGCACGGCGATCGATAGCACCTACATCAAAGCACAGCACTCGGCCTTCGGTGGAAAAGGGGGCACCAGACGCAGGCGATCGGCCGTTCGCGCGGCGGCTGGACAACCAAAATCCATGCCCTGACCGACGTTCTCGGCCGCCCCTATGCCCTTATGCTGACGGCGGGCAATGTCAGCGATGTGAAGGCGGCTCCGGCACTGCTCGAACGCGCCGGACCGATGCGCTACCTGCTCGGCGACAAAGGCTACGACGCAAACCGGCTGCGGAAGTCCTTGCGCGAGAACGGCACCAGCCCCGTCATTCCGGGGCGCCGCAACCGCAAGCGAGCCATCCGATACGATCAGCACCGCTACCGTAGCCGGCACCTCATCGAAAATGCCTTCTGCCGGATCAAAGACTTCCGCCGGATCGCCACACGCTACGACAAGCTCGCAGCCAACTTCCTCTCTGCAGTAGCGTTGGCCACAACCTTGGCCTTCTGGCTCTGAATGAGTCTCAGCCCTAGGTCAATGTGGAGCTGAATAGCCGTATCGTGCAATCGATATGACCCATGTCGATCATCGACTTGTGCGGCTGGTCTTGTAGTGCTTCGACTATACCAGCCAGTTTCGAACGCTTCGGTCGCCATCATTGCCTCCCGCGTAGTGCGATATCGGGATGAGAAACGCGCGGTTCGACAGAAGCTACCATTGGAGAGGCGAATTCCCTCGGCTCGTCGATAAAAAAGGAGGCCGGCAAGTCTTCGTTAACTCGATGCGGCGAGACTTGTTCCGTTGCAGAAGTGGGGGGCACAAAGCGGCGGGGAGCCGCACGACGGAGAGTCGATGTGCTCGAAAACCAGAAGATCCGTGTGGTGTCGGTTGCCGGCCCGCTCGGCGAGAAACTGACATTGGCCGATCTGCCGCCGCCCGAGACGACGCGGTGGGTCAGCCGACGCAAGGCGCAGGTTGTGGCTGCGGTCGATGGCGGATTGTTGACGCCGGCCGAGGCGTGCGACCGATATTGCATGGACCTGGAGGAACTGACGAACTGGCGGCGCCTGCTCGCGCGCGTCGGCATGCCTGGGCTGCGAACGACGCGCATTCAGCATTATCGCGAGGCGTTCCAGCCCGGAACGCTGCCTTCATAGCGTTGCACGCGGAATCGCCGCCAGCATGGCGCGTTGCGCCTTTCGATCATATTTGGTCACATGGCCAGTTGCCACGAATTGCCCCGTCATTTGGCGGGGCTTTTTAGAATGGCGCAGTGGCACTGGATACCTCGCCCCCCCCCCCCCGCGGGCGAGGTCGAAGGGCCCCGTCAAGGGGCGGGGCCCTTCATTTTTTCTCGAAAGAAAACAGCGTAACGCCTTTCACGCATACTCTGTTCTTTTCGGATCCGAATTCCGATGGCGTGATCGGTTATTACATGCTCGGCATGGGCGTTAACATCATGTGGCTGAAGGAAGAAGCCGGAGGCAGCGGCGCGGGCGGCGAACGAAGCTTCAATCGCGCGGCCACGCAGCGGTTACCCGAACTCGCCCGTCCAGCCATGTTTTCCCCTTTAATCAATAGGCTGAAATCGAGTCCCACCGCTGCGGCTAATTGAAATATCGGTTACATCGTTGATAACCAATATTGTTTGAACCCGATGCTGCCACAACCCGTCGCATGGCGCTTGCTTTTTTGTCACGCCCTCGACCTTTTTCCGGATCAGATAAAAACGGGCTCGCATTGCTTTCCGACGGTCTGGGAGGAGCGTGCCCGATGGCAAGAGATGTCAGCAAATCGCGTCGTACCGGAGCCGCATCGTCGCGGACACCTACCAACTCCATAAAGAAAAGGAGAAAGGCGGGACCTGCGGTTGCCAGGCCAGACTGGCTTGGCGAGCTCGAACTCGGTCCACTCTTTCCTTTTCCCTGGTTTCAGGACCATATCCGCAACCTTTTCGAGAGAGGTCGTCCCGGTCGCCCCGCGATCCGATCCGAAGATCTCGTCGCGTTGCGGATCGAGACGCGCAGCCTCGTCATCGTCCCCGGCCAGCCGCCGCGGCTGAAGAAATCGGGACGGGGATCTGCTTATCTGATCCTGCATTTCCCGCCGCAGTCGTTCGCGGAGGAGACATTTTTCGAACAGACTGCGGACCCCAGTCAGTCGGAAGAATTGCGGCCTCCGCCGGTCCGGGCCCGGATTGCCAATGAATCGCGCCTCGTGTTCACCGTGCCGAACGGGTTCGACATTGAATATTCGCTCGCCTCCGTGCTCGATGCGTGCCGTGACCTCCCCCTGAAGGTCGCAGCGAACGCAAAGCCGCGCGCCGCGAAACCGGGGCGGTTTCATTTCGAGGAATTGCTCGATATCGACCTTGTCCGAAAGCTTCCCGTCAAACGCCGTGCCGCGCTGGCGAGCGCTGCCGCGAGTACGCTGCGGATTGGTGCGGCGAGCGGTGACATTGCAACGGTCCGCGCGCGCCAACTGTCGATCGGTGCGGGCTTCTCGATGGAGGCGACGCTGCCGGGCGGTGTCATCGTCGATCCCGGTATCATCTTGCGGCCGGCCCGACCCGCCGCGCCAGGCGCGACGACCACGTCGATCGAAATGCCTTGGCGGCTGATCCTGTCGCCGCACAGCGGTGGGCGCTGGCGCCACACGAGCGACCTTGTGATCTCGCCGGCGACGCAGCGCACCGAGCTCTGGCATTCGCGGCTCGTCGTGCCGCGCGCCGACGGCACCGAGATCGAGCCGCCATATCCCGATCCCGGGCGGACGACGCGCGCGATCTGGGCGCTGTCGGGCGAGGGCGGCGAGGCGATGCAGCCCGCGATGCAGGGCAATTGGCCCGATAGCGACGCGCTGCCTTCGACCGCCAGTCAGAACCCTTTCCGTACAACGCTCAGCAATTTCGACCGCTACCAGATCCCGCATCTGTCATCGAACTTCGACGTCAAAGGCTATGTCCCCGAACCGCTCGATACCAATATGATGATGCTGACCGCGCTGGGCGGCTGGCTCGACTCGCGCGGCGCGTGGGATCCGCCGGGGCTGAGCGTCGAGGAGTGGGTGCACCGCGCGACAATGGGCCGCGACCATTATGTGCGCGTCGTCTATCGCGGCTATCTGTTTCCCTTTGGCCATCGCGTCGCGCTGATCAAGGTCAGCGAGCGCAAGTTCCACAATGGTAAGGCAACCGCCGAGCAGGCACCCGGCAACGTCGCCTATCTGCGCCAGCGCATGTTCATCGTCATCCGCGAGAAGGAGCGCAGCTATGACGAGGCCTCGTTCCTGAATGCTCAGTCGAGCGATGGCATCCGTCTTGCGCGCCAGTTTCCCTTCTCGCGCATCAAGCTGCTCACCGAAACCACGCCCGATATCGACATGCCCGAAAATTCGGACATCGATAACAACGGACAGCAGATGTTCTGGCCGCGGGTCGGCGGCAAGCCGTTCCGGTTCCAGTGTGCGGGGACCGATCTCGATGGCCGGCGGGTGCTCTTCGACCTGCCTATGATCTTCGTCGACAACACGCTGGCGGCGCCCCGAAAGCGGAACCCGACGACGAAGAAGCTCGATCCGAAATATGGTGTGGCGGAAAGCGCCGCTGTAGTCGCCGCCAGTGCGTACGGCGCGGCGGCGCCCGAATATAACAGCGCGCCGCTCGACTGGCAGCGCGTCGCCCTCGCGCCGAGCCTGAAATCGGGCGACACGTCGGTGCAGGTCGAGCTGATGGAGTTCGGCGGTTTTGCCGAAGCGGGCAACCAGAGCCTGCGCACCAACAGCGACCGGCTGACCCGGCCGATCTGGGTTCCGCGCATGGAGGAGGCGAGCGCGCGCATCGGCCCGATCGCGCATCTGTCGGGCAATCAGGGCGCACATCGGCTCGTCTTCAACCAGCAGTTCCTGCGCGCTGGCTTCGATCCCGCGCCGTCGGGCAACCGCGGCGAAGTGTTCGTCGATGTGATCGCCGGCACGGGGCCGAACCTCGATTTCTCGTCGCAGGGCGACAAGTCGGGCGGCTTCATGCAACCGAACCTGAAGCCCGCGGCGCTGTCGCGCCTCGCGGGGCCGGTGATGAGCGACCCCGCGCAATTCATTCAGGGCAAGATGCCCCCCGGCGCAGGCTTCCCGACATCGATTTCGGACCTGCCATTGCCGTTGCTGTTCGGCTGCATCCCGCTCGGTTCGATCATCGAGGCGGTAACCGACCTTACCGAAAGCCCGGACAAAGTGCCCAAGTTCGTCAGCGAGGCGAGCACCAAGGTCGAAAGCTTCGTCAACGGGCTCGTCCGCCTGTTCGAATTTATTAGCGCCATCGCTTCGCAGCCCGCGGGAATCGCGAACGCCGCGATGACCGCTTTCAAGGCGACGCTCGCCGATCTGGTCGCCCAGGCGCAAGCCTATGCCGCGGCCCAGGTCCAGCCGGTGGTCGCGGCCGCCGATACGGTGCGCGACCGCGTCGAGGATGTCGCTGGCAAGCTTGCCGCGCTGGCGGACAAACTGCTCGATGAGGCCGCAGGCAGTCCCGACCTCGCAAGTCTTCCTGCGAGCATCACCGCCGCGCGGGGCGCCGTGGCCGATTTGCGGACCGCGGCCAATGCCTCGCCGGGCGGTGTCTCGCTCCCGGCGGGCTTCCGCCAGAGCGCGCTCAACGCGGCGCAGAAGCTCGATGCGCTGCTCGCCGATCTCGAGCAGCTTCAGGCGCTCGTCACCGCGGGAAAGACGCTTTGGGACGCGCTCGACGGTATCGTCGGCGATCCCGGCGCGCTCTCTTCGCTGTTCGGCGATCCCACCGCGCTTCGTGCCAAGGTCGAGGCGCTGTCCGATGCGATCGGGCCGTTCCGCACCGCGCTGGAGAATTTCAACCTCCTCAGCGGCGCGCCGCGCAATGCGATCGTCGATGCGCTTGGTGTTGTCGAGGAGATATTGGACGGAGCCGAGGATCTGCTCCGTCTCGTCGAAATGCTCACCGGCGACGAACTGACGATCCGGTTCGACTGGAATCCGGAAATCAACAATTGGTCGCCGACGGGCAGCACGGCTGCCGCCGATGCGCTGTTCCGTGCCAACGACAAGCGCGGCCTGCTCGTCGCGGTAGTCGCCAAGGTCAAGAAGAACGGATCGTCGAGCCCGTCGATCAGCGTGACCTGCGGGCTCAAGCATTTCGATCTCGTGCTCATCGCGCCCGCAAGTTTCATCGAGCTCAATTTCGAGAAGATCGAATTTTCGATCGACAGCGCGGCGAAGATGGATGTCGATGTGCTGCTGTCCGACATCAAGTTCGTCGGGCCGCTGAGCTTCGTCGAGACATTACGCGACCTGATCCCGCTCGACGGCTTTTCGGACCCACCCTACCTCGACATCACCCCGCAGGGGATCGATGCCGGGTTCGATATTTCGCTGCCGTCGATTACCTGCGGTGTCCTCAATATTTCCAACGTCAGCCTCGGGGCCGGCTTCACGGTGCCGTTCATCGGTCAGCCGCTCAGCGTGCGCTTCAATTTCTGTCGCCGCGACCAGCCCTTCCTGCTGACCGTCTATATCTTCGGCGGCGGGGGCTTCTTCGGCGTGACGATTGATCCGGGCGGCGTCCAGATCCTCGAAGCTTCGTTCGAATTCGGCGCGGCCTTTTCGATCGACTTCGGGGTCGCGTCGGGCGGCGTGCATGTCATGGCTGGCATCTATTATCGCATGGAAGGCAACGATGCATCGCTTACCGGCTATTTCCGGCTTGGCGGCCATGTCGATGTGCTGGGGCTGATTACGGCGTCGATCGAGCTTTATCTCGAGCTCCGATACGAATTCAGTTCGGGCAAATGCGTCGGCAAGGCCGAACTGACGATCGAAATATCGGTCTTCATCTTCTCGGGCAGCGTGACGATCACCTGCGAACGCAAGTTCGCGGGATCGAACGGCGACCCGACCTTGCGACAGATGCTGGGCCATGCGCCCGACCTGCCGCTCGCGCAGGAGCTCCAGCAGATCGGCGAAAACGTCGAATATGCGTGGCGCGACCATCTCGAAGCTTTCGCCTGAAGGGGATTGGATCATGGCCAAGTCGCAGATCGTCTGGACCATCTTGCCCTATGGCGCGACCGCTGCGCCGGGCGAGCGCGGCACGCGCCGGCGCGTCAGCGTCGTCGTTTCGCCCCGACTGACCCCGGAAAGCGCCGACGAGCAGATCCTCGCTAAATTCCCCGCCTTCATGAAATGGCCCGATGTGATGAGCAGCGCCAAATTCTCGGTGATCAGCGGCGGCAAGCAGATCGGGCTCGAACTGATTTCGAAGGTCGACCCCGATCTCTGGCGCGAATTCTTCACGGACGAGACGCCCGTCGCGGGCTTCCAGTACATGGACATGAGCGCGGTCAACCTGCGCAGCTATTCGGTGCGCAACATGCTTGGCTATGTGAAGCGCCACTATGGCAAACTCGCCGTGCAGGCCGCTTCGAACCATCCGAGCCTGTTACCCTGGCGTGAGGCGCATCCCGACCTCAAGAAGATGCTCGGCGATGCGGGCACGCGCACGACGGTTATTCCCTTCGGGCGCGACAAGGTCGAGGTGGCGCTGCCCGGCTTTGGCCGCTTCTTCGACGAGAGTTTCGAGGCGGTCATCGACCGGCAGGTGTTCGGGCCGAAGGGTCTTTATCGCGGCGAGGTGCCCGGACCCGCAGCCAAGGACGAGGGCGGTCCCGCCTCAGCGGGCCGGAAAACGCGCCGTGCGATGAACCCCGACTGGTATAACCCGCGTCCGGGCGGGCCGGGCAGTCCGCTCGTTGCGCAGGCCGATGCGGCACTGATGGACCAGTTCCGCTCGGCGGATGAGTATACTCTCTATCAGGCCGACCGCTTCTATCGCCGCGAGCGCCCGAGCGACGCCGAAAGGCGGATGCGCCGTCCGACGTTCGAGAATGTTGCGCCGGCGCCCACTGTCCCCGACTATGATTTCCACCGCATCGTCGCCTCGCTCGCCAATTACCCCGACCTGCTGCGGCGCCTTGGCCTGATCCTCGATTTCGTGTTCGAGGACGAAAGCTGGCTCGAAGAGCGCATCGCCGCCGCGCCCGGCGGGTCGGCCGAAGGACGGCTACAATTGCATATCGACTGGCGCGAAGATCCGGGCGTGAGCGATGTGACACCGCATACCGCCTTCGCAGCCGACAAGGAGCGTTTCGTCGCGCGGCCGCGCGGTGAAGATAATGAGCGCGGGCTTCTGCGCCTCCAATATTCGGACGACAGCCACCGCGAGTCCAAAGGTCTGTTCGATATCTATCAGGTCGACCCCGACGGGGCAGCGCTCAAAACCGTGAACTTCACGCTGACGGCCCAAAACCTCGTAACCCGGCATCTTAGCCTGCGCCAGAAGCACGGCGAGGTGACCTATACGACCGGGGATCGTCAGGGCGTCGCTGCGCTGCGCAGCGGCGGACTCGGCATCTCGCGCCATGGCCGCGCCGTGGATGTCGCGACAGCGGCGGCCGCGGCGACGGCGAAGAATGACGCCATCGCCAACGGATCGGGAAGCGATATCACCCTCTTCGCCGAGGATGTGCATCGCGGCTATCGGGTCGATGTCGCGCCGGTTCCCGATTTCAACGAGGCGGGGCCTTGGCACACGCTCTGCGCCCGGGTCGGCGAATATCGCGTCGTAAACAGCGGCGCCTCGATCGATCTGTCGCCCGACGAGGGCTATGTCTCGGGAGCATCGACGACCTCGGGCGGCCCCGACAGCGACCGGCCCGACGACCATTATCTGCATGAATCGATGTTCCGCTGGTCGGGATGGAGCCTGTGCGCGCCGCGCCCGGGTCTTGCAATCAAGGCCGAGAAGGTCGAGGGGAGCGAGATCCAGGCTGAGGTACCGAGCGCGGGCGGCGAGGTGGCCGAGAAGGGAAGCGGCCTGGTCGCGACCTTCAAGACGCAGAAGGGCACGCTGCCGCGGCTGCGTTTCGGACAACTCTACCGGTTCCGTGCGCGCATCGTCGACCTTGCGGGCAACAGTCTGGCGGTTGACGATCCCACGCTCGGCAAGCTCGAACAGGCGAGCAATGCGGTCGGCTATTGGCGCTTCGAACCCATCGACCCGCCGGTGGTCGTGCATCGCACACGCGTGTCCGAGGGGGAATCGCTCGAACGGATGGTCATCCGCTCCAACTATAACGCCTCTGCCAAGGACTATCTCGCGACCCAGCCGTTCAAGGACGCCATCGCGCTGCCGGCGTCGCAGGACTTTGGCTATGGCGCGGTCAACGAGCGGCATCTCGTGCCGCCAAAATCCTCGCAGCAGCAATGCGAGACGCATGGCCTGTTCGACCCCTGGTTCGGCGATTGGGAGAAGATCAAAGAGGGATATGCGATCGCCGCGCGCGAAGCCGGCACGCTTTATGACGCTTTACCCGGTGCCGAGGTGGAACTCGTCACACCCGCCATCCTTGATGGCGTTGCCACCACCGACAGCGTCCCGCCCGCGATGCCCGACGCGACCAACCCGGTCGGCGACCGGCTCGCCGGCGGCCAATATGTCATTCACGCCGAAAAGCAGGTCGCGACGCCTTGGCTTCCCGACGGCGCGGCGGGCGGGACGGCGATCCGTCCGGCGCCTGGCCATATGCTGCCGGGTGTGACCGGAGAGAAGCAACTCGGGCCTTCGTGTGTCATTCGCATGACCCCGTCGGAGCAGTTCGTCATCCTGATCCGCAACGGCGAGAAATGGCCTGACAGCACCGGCTTCCGGCTGATCCTCGCCGAACGCGAGGCGGCGATCACCTCGCTGCCCTGCGCCGAGGAGTTTCCCGACGACGGCCCGCCGCTATGGGACGAGGCGGCGCGCACGCTGACCTTTTTCGTGCCCAAGGGGCGCGTCGTGCGCCTCGTTTATGCGAGCTTTGCAGACCCCGATTTCATCAAGGACTTCGGCATCCCGCAATGGACCGATGCCGGTGCGAACCGCAATTTCGTCTATCGCACTGCCATGCTCGGAGCGAACTGGCTGATCACGCCGTTCCGCGATCTGGTAATGGTCCATGCGACGCAGGCACCGGTGTGCGAGCCGGAGTTCGCCCTGATGACGCCGAACCGCCAGGCAGGATCGCACGACGTCCAGCTCTTCACTCGCGGCATACGGCTACATGGCCCCTCGACCGGCAAGTTCGAGATTGAGGCGGAGTGGAGTGAGTGGGTCGACGATCTCGCCAAGCCAGGTCCCGAACGCATTCTCCACAAAGGCCAACTCGGCGAGATCAAGCTTGCCGAAAATCACCGCAACGAATTCACGCTGCAACAGGCCGTGGCCGCGCAGATGATCGACCCGGAGGCGCAGCGCGGTGACGTTCATGCGCTCGGCGACACGCGGTTTCGCTTGATCCGCTATCGTATCCGCGCGACGACGCGCTTCCGCGAGTATCTGCCCCCGGCGGTCTATGCTGAGCGCGATGCGGTAACCCGGCTGGGGCCGGTGGCGGTGGGGCGGGCAATGGCGCTGCCGCCGGAGGATGACGCGGGGGCGCCGGTGCTCCCCGATGATGCGGGAAGCGACCAGCAGTCCTTCGTCCCGGCGAGCGCGGCGCCCCGCGATCCACGCGTCCTCTATGTCGTGCCGACCTTCCAATGGCAGGCCGCAAGCAACAACAATGCCAATAATCGCAGCGTGACACGCGATGGCAACGGCTTGCGCGTATGGCTCGACCGGCCCTGGTTCTCGTCGGGCGACGGCGAATTGCTCGGCGTGGTGATCTTCAAGGATGGCGGACGCTTCACCGACATACCGAAGGAGTTTCAACCGCTCGTCACCCAATGGGGCGTCGATCCCTTCTGGGACAGCAGCCTGCCCAAGACGCTGACCCGGGTCAGCGATTTTCCGGCACGCGTGACGTCGGAAGAGGCCCATTTGCAGGAGAAATCAGGTCAGGGCGACCCGTTCGTTGAAGTGGTCGGCCACCGCGTCCATTGGGACGCGGAACGCGGCCTCTGGTATTGCGATATCGAGATCGAACCCGGCACGACCTATACGCCCTTAGTCCGCCTGGCGCTAGTGCGCTACCAGCCCAATGCCCTGCCCGACGCGAAAATATCGAAAGTGGTTCTAGCCGATTTCGCGCAATTGTTGCCCCGGCGGCGCGCCGAGGTGAAATTTTCGGGAACGCGGGTCTTCGCGTCGCTGCGCGGCCCCAATCCGCGGTCGGGCCCGATGCTGTTTCCGGTCGATAGCGAGTATCAGGACATCTCGATCATTCCGGGGCCGCACGAAACCGGCCGCAACCGCGTCGAGCTGGTGCTCCAGACCCGCGACCCCGCGATCGACAGCGACCTTGCATGGGAGGATAGCAGCATTCTTGCCAGCCACGTCGTCGGGGCCGAGACGAGCGCATCATCGGCTGGTATCCTGCTCGAACCGGTCGACCTCGCTACCACCGCGCGCGAACGGGCCGTCATCCGGAACCGCATGGTAAAGGCTGTGCGAGAGGCTGCGGTAAAAAGCTTCGAAACCCGCTCCGGCGCAACAGTCCGACTTGATCCTTCGATCGAACTCAAGCGCATCCCGGGAATCGAGATTCCGACCTTTGAACTCGATCCGCCCTTCTGGGAGGCGACGGTGACGCTTGGCCCTCCGGGCGACCGGCCGCGCCGCTTGATGCTTCGTGAGTTCGAGCGCTTCTATTCCGATCATATTAAGCCCGAGCAGAAAGCCGGCGCAACGCGTCAGCGGCGCATTATCGAAGAAAGGCTAGTGTTCGCCGACATTATTGCGATCTGAAGCCGAAAAAAGGGGGACTGCTCGGGGCGTGGTTCCCTTCGTGTGGCTGCCTCTTGCGAATAGCGACTTTGATCAGCTCCGACATCAATGTGATGGCGGGAAAGGCGTGAATAACGATTTTGCGGGGCGCATTCTGGTATAATATGCTCCTCAAGATTGAGGGACGTCCGCTCTTAACCGAACCCGAAAAGAGCGACTTGCCTTCAAGCGGTCAGACGGTACCAAAGTGCTCTGACTTAGTATGCCCATTGCTGAATTATTCGTTCAGCGATCGTTCGGACTTGCGGCTTAATCTGGCTCCACACGTAGGAGAATTGCCATGAAGAAGCTTCTTGCTGCTGCGGTTCTTGCCGCTGTCGCAATCCCGAGCGCGCCGGCTCTGGCGGACCCGCCGCCTTGGGCGCCCGCGCACGGCAAACGCGCGAAGGACCGGGGTTTGTATGACAGCTACGGCCGCTATTACGAGCCGCGCCGACTCTCGCGCGGCGACCGCATCTGGCGCGCTGACGATGGTCGCTACCATTGTCGCCGTGATAATGGCACCACCGGCCTTATCATCGGCGGTGCTGTCGGGGCCCTTGTTGGCCGTGAACTCGATGGCGGGCGCGACCGCACGGTCGGCACGATCATCGGCGCGGCAGGCGGAGCCCTGCTCGGGCGAGCAATCGACCGCGGCGAACTGAAATGTCGCTGATATGAAGGACGGCGCGAGAGGGACCAGTCTGCTCGCGCCGTCTAATGACACCGCACGCTGTGGGGATGCGCGCGATGAAAAAATCTATCCGATCATCTGACCGCGCATGTGTCGTCCCTTTGTGACGCGGAGTCCCGGTATTCCTGCGCGGTCGAGAACGTGTCGCCAAGATCCTAGTTTTTTTCCGCTAAGGCGGTATCTCGCGCGAGCGTCTGCGAGCTCAATCAGCCCGCCATCAATCGCGGCCAGCAATTAAGCTTTGCGGGGCATGACGTAACCCCCTGATTTTCTCCAACTGTAATTAGAGCAAAGAAGGACCGCAGGCTGGCCCTGCGAGAAGGATGAAAAACATCTGACGCCGGGTCTGCCGAGAGCCCCGGCACCTGGGCTCGTTCGACACGAGTAATTCCAATGACGATGATATATCCGCCGAGTAGCGCAATCGATCTCATGATCGAGCCGCGCCCGACCATGCTGGGGTGCCTAATCAAGGGCAGTGTCCCGCTGCCGACCGCGACGCGAACCGACATCAAGCTCATGCGCTACCTGGCGTCGCTGATGCACAGCCGCGCGAGTCGCGATGTGCTGAACATGACTGGCTTGCTTGCTGACAGCCTGTACATTGAGACGGTCAACGTCATCGTGCGGGCAACCGCTTGCGCTTCGCCGCTGTTCCTCAGCGAGATGGAGGCCGAAGCGATCGCAACCCGGCATCCGGTCGTTTTGTTGCGGCATTCGCAGAGCCAATCGGTCAGTGACGTCTCGATCGACCTCGTTCTTCCCGACGATAGCGATCTTCTTTGGTTTCAGGGCTATCGGCTTTTCCGCGGCCTCTCGGGCGACAGTTGGCTCGTGCCCTCCGGTGACGGTCCCTCGGTCCGATTGTTGCCTCACGGACTGTTTCTGACCGAGCATTCGCCCTACGCCGACGACTGGGACCAGACCGCCGGCATCGAGCGGGCGAGCGCGCATCTCGACGCGCACTTCCGCGGAGGCTGGTCATGGCGATGAAAAAGCTACCTGCGATCGACGGCCTCGATTTTGTCCCGGTCGAAGGAGGCAGCGACCCCAACCTTGTTTTCGGTGTGGTCCGGCGGCGGATAGGTAGCGGTCCACTCCAGACCTCTCCCCATTCCGTACACCGACGCCTTTCGCCCGGGCGCAAGGCCGACGTCGCGGCGCCGTGGGAGCCGTCCTGTTATCGCTGGGACGTCCTGCTTCCGCCGATGGCGCACGACGACTGCCTCGATCCGAAGCGCCTGTGCGAGCAATATGAAGAACAGGCCTTCGAAGGGCAGAAGGATTTGCTCGTCATGATGACGATCCGCTTTCCGGATGCAGACCGGATTCATGCCATTTGGGAAGAGGTGCGTGCTTTCGCTCGCGAACGGCTTTGCCGCGAGCGAAATCTCGCCGTTATCGCCGCCTTCCACCTACCGGTCCAGATCGGCTCGACCAACCCGCCGCATGTCCACCTGATGGCGCTCGCCAGAGAGCTCAAATCGTACGGCTTTGCGGACTTTGTCCGGCCGTTTGCGGCAGATGCGGGTAAGGCGATGTTCGCTACCGAGTGGGCCGAATGGCAGGCACGGCAAGGACGCAGCGCCTGACGCTGTTGGCCTGCCGCCCGGCCACCTTCGGCGCCGAGAACAAACCCGAAAGAAGACCGCTCAGCTGCAGCTGGAGCGAAGAGAAGAAAGCAGCCGCTGTCCAGCCAGCGCTGCCAATGAATGGATCATATATGCCAAAATACCCCAACGCGATCGATCGAGCCGAAGAAATGGAAACGCTGAGGGCCGCGCTCGCTATCGTCCGGACCGCCGGGCTCGAACTCGACGAGAAAGTGCCAATCCTGCCCGTCAAATGCGCTCACTATCTGATCGCGGCCGATGCCGATCTGCTGATCGTTCCGGCCAGTGCCTCGACTGCCAAATATTATCAAGCCGTCGAGGACATCATGGGCCTTTCTCGCTGCGACGCGCTGATGGTCTATGTCGCGCGGCCGGGAACTGGATCGAACCGGGTCGTCGTCAACATCGGGATCCACGGGTTCGTGCCCTTATGGCATCGCGAATATCGCCCATGCCTGATCGAAGGTGTTCTCCATTTCGTACCCGATCAGGATGCGAGCAAACCCGCATTCAAGCTGACCAGGCGCGGGCTGACGCAAGCGGCCGATTTCGACGCGACGAACCCTGATTTTGCCTCGCCCACGAAGAGCGGTGCGGCATCGAAAATATGAAAAGGACAACGTGATGCTGGTGGCGACCATCGAGATCTGGCCTGGGGGTCATGAAGAAGGGAAATACAAGCTTGGTGAAATCACGGCCTCGGATATCTCGGACGGCAATGACTCTGCTTATCTGGTCCGTGTTCAATTCGACGGCTACGAGCCGGAAGGCTTGGCCGCAGTCAATGAAGAAATTCTGCTTTGGGACCACGACAGCAGTGTCGGCGCCATGTCGCTCATCCGGCAGGCGCTGGCCGTTGGGTTGCTTTTGCCCGACCCGACTTCCCGCGAATCCGAAGCTGGGCCTGATCAACCTCGCCGGACGCGCGAGACGATGGGCAAGGCTTCCGGTTCCTCGCGCTCTGAACCCGCCGCCAAGGCTGCTCCTACATTGTTTGCGCCGGAGAACCGGCGCCGGCTGAGCGGATCTGGCCTGCGAACCTTCGTTGCGATCGCCAATCTTTGGGGCCTGACCGAGGAACAGCGCCGGCTGATCCTCGGTTATCCGGCTCGATCGACTTATCGAGGCTGGATCAAGACAGCTTGCGAGTATCGGAGCATCACGCTGAGCGTCGATGTCCTCATACGGATTTCAGCAATGCTCGGGATTTATGCTGGCCTCAAGATCCTGTTTGCCGACGAGGAGGAAGGTTTCGTTTGGCTTCATCAGACACATGATGACCGAGCTTTCGGAGGAGCGGCGCCCATCGATCTCATCACCTCCGGGTTTCAAGATGCGCTGCTGACCGTGCGTCGCTTCTTCGAAGCTGCTCGCGGCGGGCTCTACATGTCCCCGTCATCGGACGAGCGCGATTGGCCGCCCTATGACGATAGCGAGATCAAATTCGTCGATAGGGAAGAGTGAGCGGCGCATCCGCAAAGCCGCCCCACGTCCCCTCGCTCATCATGCTGAATCGCGGCGAAGCTTCCGGGCCATTCGTTCGTGCCTGATCGCTGCCTCGCGAAGTCGGACCGCCAGAAACGAATCGTCGGTCGCGCTCGCTTTCAGGCGGGCGACGCGAGCTAGCTGTTCGTAATAAATGGCATCGCGTTCAGCCTCCATATCCAGCCCGATATCATCGTTAGGTCAACAAATGACTAAGTAGCGTGGGCGGTCAACTCATCGAAGACATATGACGATTCGTATGACAAAGATCCCGCCGAACCGTCGAAAGACAGCATATACGTCTCTGCGCAAGATCGCCGAGAGGCTGGGTGTTCCTTTTATCGTTCGTCCACCGGAAAAATTGTCGACTCTCGACGCCGGGCAAGTTGAACCTACCGACCCTAACGACTAGCCGGGATTGATCGCACGCCAAGGTCGATATGAGGCGATGCAATAGGCCCTCCCTTTTGGGGGTATCGGCGGGGGTATCGGGCCCCCACATACAGATTAAATCTCCGAGAATTTCGCACCAAGTTTCCCGCAAAGTGAATCCCACCCTGTCCGCCATCAGGCGAAATGCAACCGCCGATATTTCCCGCGAAAATAGAGCAAGGGGTCGCGGTGCGGTTCGAACTGCGCGCGGACCACACGGCCGACGAGGATGAAATGGTCGCCCGCTTCGTGGAGCGATTCGCGTTGGCATTCGAACGACACGAGCGAGCCGCCGAGCAGCGGCACGCCGGTTTGACCGGGCGCCCACGGCTGGTTGGCGAACCGGTCTTCGCCCTTCGCGGCGAAGCGGTTCGACGTCGGCTGCTGGCCGATTTGCAGGACATTGACCCCGAAATGCGCCGCGTCGCGCAGTATCGGCGCGGTTCCCGCCGTGTTGGCGATGCACACGAGCAGCAGCGGCGGCTCGAGCGAGACCGAGGTGAAGCTGTTCGCGGTCAATCCGACCGGCGTTCCCGCCGCGTCGAGCGCGGTGACGATCGTGATTCCGGTCGCGAAGCAGCCCATCGCGTCGCGCAGGGTGCGCGGGTCGGACCCCGCCTTGAACTCCATCGCCTCGCGCGGCTGACGACGCTCGAGAAATTCGAGGAGTTGCCCGAGCAGCGCCTCTTTCCGGTCCGATGCAAGCGCGAGGTCGCAATCGTCGATGTCGGCGCTCTCGCCCATCGGTAGCGCGGCGCTGAAGGCATCGCCGGTCGCGCTGCTTTGCGCGGGCGAGAAACCGCCGCGTATCACGAGGGTGGGAACCGCGACGCGGTCGGCAAGACCGTCGGCGATCGCCCCCTCGTCGGCAGGCATGTCGACAACGACCAGCCCGGCGGCAAGGTGGGCACCGTCGAGCGCTAGCGCGCGCGCGGCGACCCATCCGCCGTTGGCTGCGGCGACCACGACGGGGCGCGACCCCATCTGCGCCAGCACCAGGCGGAGATCCTCGACATGCGGCGCCAACTGCTGTTCGTCGCGCAGACCGAGGTTCACGACGCGCCGCCCCGACAGCACGAGCGCGTCGGCGACCTCGCGCCACCCGGCGCGGCCCTGCCCGATGCCGGGGACCAGCAACACCGCGGGGTCGTTCTCGTCGCCCAGCAGATCGGCCGCGAGGCGAACACCGCCGAAACCCTTATATTCGATGAGGCTCAAACATCCCCCTTGCCGCGCCGGCGGGCGCGGACGCCAGCGGGCTTCGATACGATCAAATTGCGAAGAATCGGATCATATCGAAAGCCGTCGCGGCGCGCCAGCGGCGAAGGTCAGCCTTTGGGCGCATCAGGCGCGCAGCGAGGCCAGCCGCTGATCGACGATCGCGTCGGCTTCCGTCATGATCCGGTCGATTAGCTCCTTGCAGGTCGGGATGTCGTGGATGAGCCCCTGCACCATCCCCGCCCAGAAGACGCCCTTCGAAAGGTCGCCGGTCTCGAGCAGTTCGCGCCCCGCCTTGCCGTTCACCAGTTCGGCGACGTCGGCGAAGGTCGCGTCGGGAACCGCGAGGCGGCGCACGACCTCTTCGCTCACCGCGCTCTTGCCGACGCGCGCGGTGTTCTTGAGGCTGCGGAAGATCAGGAAGCTGCCGCGCTCGTCATTCTCGACATAGGCCTGCTTCACATTGTCGTGGATCGGCGCCTCTACCGTTGCGCAGAAGCGCGTGCCCATGTTGATGCCCTCGGCGCCGAGCGACAGCGCTGCGACGAGGCCGCGCCCGTCGCCGAAACCTCCGCTCGCGAGCATCGGTATCTTCACCTTGTCGGCGGCCGCCGGGATCAGGATCAGGCCCGGAATATCATCCTCGCCCGGATGGCCTGCGCATTCGAAGCCATCGATCGAGATGATATCGCAGCCTGCGCGCTCTGCCGACAACGCATGCCGCACCGCGGTGCATTTGTGGAGGATGGTGACGCCGTGGGGCTTGAGCATCTCCCATATCTCGCGCACCGCCTGCGTGCCCGCGGTCTCGACGATCTTGACCCCGCCGTCGATGATCGCCTGCGCATAGGCTTTGTAGTCGGGCGCGTTGATCGTTGGGAACACCGTCAGGTTCACGCCGAACGGCTTGTCGGTCATCGACCGGCATTTTTCGATTTCCTCGCGCAGTGCCTCGGGGCTCGGCTGGGTCAGCGCGGTGATGATGCCGAGGCCGCCGGCGTTCGACACCGCGCTCGCGAGTTCGGCGTAGCCGACGCTCTGCATCCCGCCCTGGACAATCGGATGCTCGATACCCAGCATTTCGGTGATGCGTGTCTTGAAAGCCATATCGATCTCTCCTCAGCGGTCCTGCCCTTACGGCATCTTCGTTCCGGTCCATGAAATAACTTGACGCTTACGTCAACGTCGGGTTGACTAGAAAGAAAGTTAGATAGCGAAGGGAATCGGAATGGCGACGCACGAAGGCATATCGGAACGGGCGCGCGCCATTGCCGAAAAGGTCGAAAGCTTCGTCCGCGAAACCGTCGTTCCCTATGAAAGCGATCCGCGCCGCGACCATCATGGGGCGCCGACCGACGAGCTGGTGATGGAGATGCGCGAACATGCCCGCGCGGCCGGCGTGCTGACGCCGCATATCCTGTCCGACGGCAGTCACCTCAATCAGCGCGAGGCCGCGGTCGTCCTCATCAAAAGCGGGCTGTCGCCGCTCGGCCCGCTCGCGTGCAACACGATGGCGCCCGACGAGGGCAATATGTATCTGCTCGGCAAGGAGGGCAGCCCGGAACTCAAAGAGCGCTTTCTGGAACCGATGGTCGAGGGGCGCGTCCGCTCGGCCTTCTTCATGACCGAGCCCGCCGACGAGGGCGGTGCCGGTTCCGACCCATCGATGATGAAGACGACCTGCCGTCCCGACGGCAATCACTGGGTAATCAACGGCCGCAAGACCTTCATCACCGGCGCCCAAGGCGCGCGCGTCGGCATCGTGATGGCGAAGGCGGATGAAGGCGCGTGCATGTTCCTGATCGACCTGCCCGACCCCGCGATCCGCATCGACCATGTGCCCAATACGATCGACAGCTCGATGCCCGGCGGTCATGCGACGCTGACGATCGACAATCTGCGCGTTCCCGCCGACCAGATGCTCGGCGAGGCCGGCGAAGGCTTTCGTTACGCACAGGTCCGCCTCTCCCCTGCCCGCTTGTCGCACTGCATGCGCTGGCTCGGCGCGTGCATTCGCGCGCACGAGATCGCGACCGACTATGCCAATCGCCGCGAAGCGTTCGGCAAGCCGCTGATCGATCATGAGGGTGTCGGCTTCATGCTCGCCGAAAATATGATCGACCTGAAACAGGCCGAGTTGATGATCGACTGGTGCGCGGGGGTGCTCGACACCGGATCGCTCGGCACCGTCGAAAGCTCGATGGCGAAGGTCGCTGTGTCCGAAGCGCTGATGCGCATCGCCGACCGCTGCGTGCAGGTGATGGGCGGCACCGGGGTCACCGACAAGACGATCGTCGAACAGGTGTTCCGCGAGGTCCGCGCCTTCCGCATCTACGACGGCCCGACCGAGGTCCATAAATGGAGCTTGGCGAAGAAGATTAAGCGTGACTGGAAAGCCGGGCTCGCCTGACGGGCATGCCAGTTGACGGTCGTCGAAACGTAGCGTCAAAACGCTTGACGTTTACGTTAACGTCCGGATGATGACCGGAAACGGTAGGTAGAGGAATCAGGCCGATGTCGATCTTGTACGACGAAGGACAGCAGGCGATCGCGACCGAGTCGCGGCGCGCGATCGAAGCGCGGGTCAGCAAGGATGATCTGCTCCCCTTGCTCCAGATCAGCGGCAAATATCATGAGGGCTTCTGGGCCACGGCGAAGGAACAGGGCTGGACCGCGCTCGCGCTTTCCGAAGACTATGGCGGGCTTGATCTCGGCCTCGTCGAACTCGGGCTGATCGCGCATCAGGCCGGCCGGTCGCTGAGCGGCGCGCCGTTCCTGACGTCGAGCTTTGGCGCGGCGAAGGCCATCGAACTTTACGGCAGCGACGAGCAAAAGACGCGCTGGCTTCCGGGGCTTGCGAGTGGTGAGACGATCGGCGCCATCGCTTTCGCGCAGGGGCCCGATCCCCTGCCCGCCGCGCCGCCGGTTAGGCTGAATGCCGGTCAGGTCGAAGGAACCGCGGTCGGCGTTTCGGGCGGGCTCTTCGCCGATATCGCCATCGCGCTCGTCAGTGAAGGCGGTTCGCCGGTGCTGGCGATCGTCGACCTCACCGGGACCGAGCGCAAGGCGGTCGACAGCTTCGACAACAGCCGTTGTATCGCCGACCTGCTGTTCGCCGGCGCGCAGGCGGAAACGCTGGTGACCGGCGACGCCGCCCGCGCCGCGGCGCTCAACATCCTCGCGCTGCAAGCGGTCGTGACCGCGCATGAACAGACCGGCGGCGCCGAGGCGCTGATGGAGATCGCACGCGACTATGCGCTGACACGCAAGGCGTTCGGCCAGCCGATCGGCGCATTCCAGTCGATCAAGCATCGCATCGCCGAGCTCTATGGTTTTGTGGAACTCGCGCGCGCCAATGCGATTCACGCCGCGGCGCGCGAGGGGCAGGATGATTTCATCACCGCCGCCGCCGCCGCGCGCCTCTCGGCCACCGAGGCTTATGACACCGCGGCGCGCGACTGCGTCCAGATTCACGGCGGCATCGGCGTGACGTGGGAGATCGGGCTGCACCTCCACATGCGCCGCTCGCGTACGCTCGCGCTCGAGCAAGGGAGCAGCTTCTTCTGGGAAGATATACTCGTCGACCGGCTGGCAGGAGCAGGCGCATGACCGATCTCGGAACTTACCGCGCCAAGGCCGCAGCCTGGTGCGAATCGATGGTGCCCGCGTTCGGCAAAGCGGCACGCAAGGGGCTGAGCGTCGAGGAGGATCTCGCACTCGGCCGCCGCTATCAGAAGGCGAAGTTCGACGCCGGTTACGCCGGGATCAACTGGCCGATCGACCTCGGCGGCCAGGGGCTCGGCCATATCGAGAAGATCAGCTTCGAGGGCGAGGAGATGAAGCACGGCTTCCCCAACGTCTATTTCGGTATCTCGCTCGGTATGCCGGTGCCGGTGCTGATGCAGTTCGGCAGCGACCGCGAGTTCGTGAAGGAACGCGTGCTCAAGGCGCTGCAGGGCGAGGAAATCTGGTGCCAGCTCTTTTCGGAACCCTCGGGCGGCACCGACCTCGCCGGCTTGCGTACCCGTGCCGAGACCGACGGCAACGGCTGGAAGATCAACGGGCAGAAGGTCTGGACGAGCTGGGCGCAATATAGCGACTATGGCGTCATCGTCGTGCGCACCGATCCCACGGTCGCGAAGCACAAGGGTCTCACTTACTTCTGGGTCGACATGAGGGCGCCGGGCGTGACGGTGCGCCCGATCAAGCTCGCGGGCGGCGACTCTCACGTCAACGAAGTATTCTTCGACGATGTGAAGATCAGCGACGACCATCGCATGTCGCCGGTCGGCGGCGGCTTCGCTGTCGCGCTCGCGACGCTGATGATCGAGCGCTATGTCGCGACCGACAGCGCGGGATTCGGGCCGCATCTCGACCTGTTCGTCGAGCTTGCGAAGGAGGTGAAGCTGAACGGCCGCCCCGCGATCGAGGATGGCCGCATCCGCCAGCAGATCGCGCGCAACCATGCGATGCGCGCCGGCCTCGACTCGATCAACCGCCGCGCGCGGCTGATGATGCAGGCAGGCATGACGCCGGGTCCCGAAGGGTCGCTCAACAAGCTCGTCGCGGTGCGTTCGCGCCAGAAGCTCTCCGAGCTCGCGCTCGACCTGCAGGGAACGGGCGCCTTCCTCTTTGACGAGCATGCCTCGCCCAAGGACGACTGGGCGTCGAGCTGGATCAACGCACCGACGGGCCGCATCGCGGGCGGATCGGACGAGACTTTGCTCAACACGATCGCCGAGCGCATCCTCGGCCTGCCGCAGGACCATCGGCCCGACAAGGGCATCCCCTTCAACCAGATCCCCGCCTGAGGAGCCTCCCCATGAAAATCGATTCCAGCATATCGGCCGTGGTGACCGGCGGCGCATCGGGCCTCGGCCGCGCAACCGCTGACGCGCTGGCCGCGTCGGGGGTGAAGGTCGCGATCTTCGACATCAACGACGCGCTCGGCGAAGAGGTCGCGGCGTCGATCGGCGGGCTGTTCGTGCATGTCGATATCACCGACGAGCAATCGGTCCTCGACGGCTATGCCAAGGCGCGCGCGGCGCATGGGCAGGAGCGCGTGTGCGTCCACTGCGCGATGACCTCGCGCCGCGGCAAGACGCTCGCCTATGACAAGGAAACGGGCAGCTTCCGTCGCACCCCGACCGAGGATTACGCCTATGGCGTCGCGGGCATTTTGACCGCGAGCTATCGCATCGGTTCGATCGCCGCCGAAGGCATGGCGACGCTCCCCGAAATGGAAGACGGCGAGCGCGGCGCGATCATCTTCACCGCCTCGGTCGCCGCGCAGGACGCACAGATCGGACAGGTCATCTACGGCTCGGCCAAGGCGGGCGTGAACGGCCTCGTCCTGCCGATGGCGCGCGACCTGATGGACCTCGGCATCCGCGTGAACTCGATCATGCCCGGCGTGTTCGGCACGCCGCTGCTCGGCAATATGAACCCGAAGGTGAAGGAAAGCCTCGAAGCCTCGGTCCCCTTCCCCAAGCGGCTCGGCAAGGCCGAGGAATATGCGAGCCTCGCGATGGAAATGGTCCGCAACAATTATTTCAACGGCCAAGCGGTCCGCCTCGATGGCGCGATCCGCATGGCCCCCCGTTAATCTCTCCCGACGAAAGGAATTTCCCATGGCCGAAGCCTATATCATCGACGCCGTCCGCACCCCGCGCGGGATCGGCAAACCCGGCAAGGGCGCGCTGTCGCACCTCCACCCCCAGCATCTCGCCGCGACCGTCCTCGCCGCGATCCGCGACCGCAACAATCTCGACACCGCGACGGTCGACGACATCGTCTGGTCGACCTCGTCGCAGAACGGCAAGCAGGGCGGCGACCTCGGCCGCATGGCGGCGCTGTCGGCGGGTTATGACACCAAGGCATCGGGCACGACGCTCGACCGTTTCTGTGGCGGCGGCATCAGCTCGGTGAACTTCGCTGCGGCGAGCGTGATGAGCGGTATGGAAGACTGCGTCATCGCGGGCGGCACCGAGATGATGAGCTACACGACCGCCCATGCCGCCGAACAGGCGAACGCCGGCCTGCCGCCACGCCTGATGGGTTCGGGCCACGAAGCGCTCGACGAGCTTCACCCGCAATCGCACCAGGGAATTTGCGGCGACGCGATCGCGACGATCGAGGGCATCAGCCGCGAGGATCTCGACGCACTCGCGCTCGTCAGCCAGCAGCGCGCCGACCGCGCGATCAAGGAAGGCCGCTTCGCCAAATCGGTCGTGCCCGTGCACAATCCCGACGGCAGCGTCGCGCTCGACCGTGAGGAGTTCCCCCGCCCCGAAACCACCGCGGAGGGACTAGCGGCGCTGAAACCGAGCTTCGCCGGCCTCGCCGATTTCGACATGGGCGGCGGCTTCACCTTTAGGAAGCAGGTCAACCGCCGCTATCCCGATCTCGAAATCCAGCATTTCCACCATGCCGGCAACTCGTCGGGCGTCGTGGACGGTGCGGCGGCGCTGCTCCTCACGTCGAAGGACTATGCCGACAAGCATGGCCTGAAGCCGCGTGCGCGCGTCGTCGCCTATGCCAATATCGGCGACGATCCGACGCTGATGCTCAACGCTCCCGTTCCGGCGGCGAAGAAGGTGCTCGAAAAGGCGGGGCTCAAAAAGGAAGATATCGACGTCTGGGAAATCAACGAAGCTTTCTCGGTCGTCGCCGAGAAGTTCATTCGCGACCTCGACTTGCCCCGTGAGAAGGTGAACATCAACGGCGGCGCGATGGCGCTCGGCCATCCGATCGGCGCCACGGGATCGATCCTGATCGGCACCGCGCTCGACGAGCTCGAACGCTCGGGCGGCCGCTATGGCCTCGTCACCATGTGCGCCGCCGGCGGCATGGCGCCCGCGATCATCATCGAACGCATTTAAGGCACAGGAGAGCATCATGGCCGGGCCGTTGAAGGGTATCAGGATCATCGAATTTGCCGGCATCGGTCCGGGTCCCTTCTGCGGCATGATGCTCGCCGACCATGGCGCCGAGGTGATCCGTATCGATCGCCCCGGCGGCTTCATGGACCCGCGCGACCCGCTGAGCCGTAACCGCACCTCGATCGCACTCGACATGAAGAATCCTGACGCGGTCCGCATCGCGCGCGAGCTGTGCAAGAGCGCCGACGGGATCATCGAGGGCTATCGCCCCGGCGTGATGGAACGGCTCGGGCTCGGGCCCGAGGTGCTGCTCGCCGACAATCCGAAGCTCGTTTACGGCCGCATGACCGGCTGGGGTCAATTCGGCCCCTATGCGCAGGCGGCGGGTCACGACATCAACTATATCTCGCTGTCGGGCGTCCTCCACGGCATCGGCCGCGCGGGCGAAAAGCCGGTGCCGCCGGTCAATTATGTCGGCGACTTCGGCGGCGGCGGCATGATGCTCGCCTTCGGCATGTCGAGCGCGCTTGTCCACGCCGCGCGTACCGGCGAGGGGCAGGTAATCGACTGCGCGATGACCGACGGCTCGGCTTTGCTTGCCGGCATGACGTGGGGCTTCCTCGCCTCGGGCAGGCTGAAGGACGAGGCGGGCGTCAACATGCTCGACGGCGCGGCGCATTTCTATGACTCCTATGTCTGCGCCGACGGCAAGTTCATCTCGATCGGGTCGATCGAGCCGCAATTCTATGCGCTGCTGCGCGACAAGACTGGGCTGACCGACGACCCCGACTTCGACGCGCAGATGGACCCATCAAAATGGGGACCGCTCAAGGACAAGCTGACCGCGCTGTTCCAGACCAAGACGCGCGACGAATGGTGCGCGATCATGGAAATGACCGACGTCTGCTTCGCGCCGATCCTGTCGCTGGACGAAGCGCCGCAGCATCCGCACAATGTCGAGCGCGAGACCTTCCTGACCGTGGGCGGCGCGACCCAGCCTGCCCCCGCGCCGCGATATTCGGCAACGGTCAACGACACGCCGCGCCCGGCACCCGCCGTTGGCGGCGATGGCGATGCCGTGCTGGCAGGGCTCGGTTATGACGCCGACAAGATTGCGGCGCTGCGCGAAGGCGGCGCGGTCCGTTAGGGCTCAAGCACCGCGCGCGGCCATCGCTTCCCACAGGCCGCGCCCGCCGAAGCCGGCGACCTGACGCCCGAGAATTTGCGCCCAATGGGCGTCGTTGCCGTGCGTGCCGCGCCAGCGCATCAGCGGGATCGTCACGCGGTGGAGGTCATATTCCTCGGTAAAACCGATCGCACCATGGACCTGATGTGCGACGGCGGTGACGACGCCGACCGCGCGATTGGCGCGAAGCTTCGCCGCAGCAATTTCGAAGCCGGCGGCCGACGGATCGAGATCCACCGCGTCGAGGCGCGCCGCTAGCGCCGCCGCCGCCGCATCGACCGCGCGCACCTCGCACGCCATCACGGCGAGCGATTGCTGCACCGCCTGGAACTTGCCGAGCGGGCGACCGAATTGCTGGCGCATGTTCACATGGTCGATCGACAGGGCCAGCGCCTGCCCCATCGCGCCCGCCATCAGGCTGACGGTCGCGGCCGCGCACAGGACCTCACCGGTGCCGGGTAAAATGGTTTCGGCAATCGGCAGATCGGGCACAATCACGCCCGCAATTTGCAGCACGGCGTTCACGTCGCCCCAGTCGCCGCCGAAGCCGCCGTCTTCCTCGGGAACGAGCAGCAGGCCGAAACCAGCCTCTTCGACCGGCGCGATGCCAGCGGCCGCGGCATCGACGAACACCGCGCGCGCGGTATCGCACAGCATGTCGCGCGCCGCGCTCACCGAAGGCCCAGCCCGCGTGCGATGATCCCGCGGATCACTTCGCGCGTCCCGCCGCGCAGTGAAAAGCTCGGCGACGCGATGAGCAACGCGCGGAGCAGTTTCGCGAGATCGTCGGGATCGTCCCAGCCGCAAGTCACGATCGCCTGCACGCGGCGCGGCATATCCTGTTCGAAGGCATTGCCCAGTTCCTTGACCACCGACGCCTCGACCATCGGATCCTCGCCCGCCGCGAGCTTCGCCGCGGTCGACATCGAGAGCTGGCGGAGCGTCCACATTTCGGCGGTGAGTTCGCCGATCAGACCCGCGACCGCCGGATCGGGGGCGGGCCCCGCCGCATCGATCAACGCGACCAGCAGCGCGTGGCTCGACAGATAGCGTTCAGGGCCCGATCGCTCGAGGCCGAGTTCGGCGGTAACCTGTTTCCATCCCTGCCCGCGCTCGCCGACCAGGGCGCCGTGCGGGACGAGGACGTCGTCGAAGAAGACTTCGTTGAAATCATGATGCCCCGCCATGTCTATGATCGGGCGGATCGTGATGCCGGGGGTGTCGAGGTCGATCAGCAACTGGCTGAGCCCTGCATTGCGCTCGCTGCCTTCTTCGGTGCGAACGAGCGCGAGCATGATGTGTGAGAAATGCGCGCCGGTGGTCCAGATTTTCTGGCCGTTGATGCGCCAGCCGTCGGCGGTCTCGCGCGCTGTCGTTCGCACGGCGGCGAGGTCCGAACCGGCGCCGGGTTCGGAAAGGCCGATGCAGGCGTAGAGTTCGCCTTTCGCAATGCCGGGCAGGTAACGCTGCCGCTGTTCCTCGCTGCCATAGCGCAGGATCAGCGGCCCCGTCTGCCGGTCCGCGATCCAGTGCGCGCCGACCGGGGCCCCCGCCGCGAGCAATTCCTCGATCACGACATAGCGTTCGAGCGGATGCCGGTCGCCGCCGCCATATTGCGCGGGCAGCGTCATGCCGATGTAACCCGCGGCGCCGAGCGCACGGCTGAAATCCGCATCGAAGCTCGCCCAGCAATTCGCTCGTGCCACGACATCGCCGGTCGGCTGGTTCATCGCAAGCCAAGCCCGTAAATCGGTGCGCAGTGCCGCAACATCGCCGGGCGGATCGAACGGATAGAGCGCAAAGCCTTGCATGTCGTACCAGCCATGCAATAGCTTTGGTTAGGCAGCAAAGGATAATTGAAGATGGGCGAATTTTTGAGTGTCGAGCGGCGGGGCAAGATCGCGATCCTGACGATGATCAAGCCCGAAAGCATGAATGCGATCGGCACTCACGAGGATTGTCAGGACATCATCGACACGCTGCGCACCCTCGGCGACGACCGCGGCGTCAGCGCGATCATCCTGACCGGCAGCGGCAAGGCGTTCAGCGCCGGCGGGAACCTGAAAGGCATGCAGGACCGCACCGGCATCGGCGTGCTCGACCAGCCCGATTCCACGCGCGCCAATTACCGCAAGGGGGTGCAGGCGGTGATCCGCGCGCTGATGGACTGCGAGGTGCCGATGATCGCCGCGGTCAACGGCCATGCGATCGGGCTCGGCTGCGACCTTGCCTGCACCTGCGATATCCGCATCGCCGCCGAAAGCGCGAAGTTCGCGTGCAGCTTTATCAAGGTCGGGATCGTCCCCGGCGACGGCGGCGCCTGGCTGCTCCAGAAGGTGCTCGGCTATCCGCGCGCCGCCGAACTTTTCCTGACCGGCGACCGCTTTGACGCGGTGCAGGCAAAGGAATATGGTCTGGTGACGGACGTCGTGCCCGATGCGGATCTGCTCGACCGTGCGATCGCCATCGCCGAGCGGATCGTCTGCAACCCGCCCCGCGCGCTGCGTCTGACGAAGCGTTTGCTGCGCGAAGCGCAGCACAGCCGGATGAGCGATATTTTGGAATTGAGCGCAGCCTATCAGGCGATCGTCCATGAAACCGCGGATAACCGCGAGGCGATCAATGCGTTCGTCGAAAAGCGTCCCCCCATGTTTACAGGAGAATGACCATGCTCGCCGAGCGTGTCCTGCCGCTGTCCGGCATCCATAATTTCCGCGACTATGGCGGGTACGCCGTCGATGGCAACGGGCGGCTGCGCGACGGGATGCTGTGGCGTTCGGCGCATCACGAGGCGGCGACCGACGAGGATCTGACGGCGCTCGACGCGCTGGGGCTCGAGACGGTCGTCGACCTCCGCGGTGACGACGAGCGCGAACTTCATCCGTGCCGGCGCTCGGACAATTTCTCGGCGCGTGTGCTGTTCGCGGGCGGCGTGACCGCAGGCCTCGCGCCGCATCTGCAGGCGGCGGGCGGGACGATCGACGTCGCGACGGCGCGCGAGCGGATGATCGATACCTATGCCGGGATGCCCTATCGCCCCGCGCTCGTCGCGACACTGCGGCTCTATCTCGCCGCGCTGTCCGAATATGATGCGCCCAGCCTCGTCCACTGCGTCGCGGGCAAGGATCGCACCGGCTTTGCGGTTGCGATCGTCCACCGGCTGCTCGGCGTCCATGAGGATGATCTGATGCACGATTATCTGCTCACCAACACCGCGGGCAAGATCGAGGAACGCATCGCACAGGGCGCTGCGCATATCCGTTCGCGCTATGGCGCCGAAATCCATGACGATGCGATCCGCGCGCTGATGTCGGTCAACCCTTCCTATCTCGACGCCGCGCTCGCCACAGTGCGCCGCGACCATGGCGATATCCCGACCTATGCCGAGGCGGTGCTGAACTTCACCCCCGAAATGCGCGAAGCGATGCTCGACCGGCTGGTGGTCTAGGGGTCTATTCGCCCCTCACCAGCACCCCTCCCTGGACCACCGCGTCGACGCTTTCGAGCTGGCGCACGTCGGCGAGTGGGTCGCCGTCGACCGCGACGATGTCGGCATAGCGCCCGACCGCGATCGCACCGACGTCCTGCTCGCGGCCGAGCGCCTCGGCGGCGCTCTTGGTCGCAGCCTGGATCGCTTGCAGCGGGGTCATGCCGTAATCGACCATGACGCGGAACTGCTTGCCGACGTCGCCGTGCGGCATCACCCCGGCGTCGGAGCCGAACACCATGCGCACGCCCGCCTTCACCGCTTTGCGGAAATTGTCGCGCTGGATCTGCGCGATCTCGCGGTCCTTGCGCAGATTGTCCTCGAGCACGCCGTTCTTCGCGCCTTCGGCCTGGGTATATTCGGTGTTGTAGATATCCATCGAGAACCACACCGGCCGCTTGCGCGCCACCGCCATGCGGATGCCCTCGTCGTCGACCAGGCTGACATGTTCGATCGTATCGATTCCTGCGGCGATCGCGGCGCGGATGCCCTCGGCGCCATGCGCGTGGGCGGCGACGCGCAGCCCCCATTGATGCGCCTCGTCGGCGATGGCGGCGAGTTCCTTTTCGGAGACCTGCAACTGACCCGGCTCGGTGTTGCGCGAAAAGACGCCGCCGGTCGCGCAGACCTTGATCACCTCGGCGCCATATTTGCGCTGGCGGCGGACCTGATAGCGAAGCTCGTCGGGCGTATCACCGATGCCCTCTTCCTTGCCGTCCTTCTTCTCGAGGCTGGGCGGCAGGTAAGTGCTGTCGCAATGACCGCCGGTCGCGCCGAGCGCATAGCCAGCGGGGACGATGCGCGGGCCGGTGGCATAGCCCGCGTCGATCGCCTGCTTGAGCCCGATATCGTTGCGGTCGCTCGACCCGACGTTGCGCACCGTCGTGAAGCCCGCGCCGAGCATGTCGTTCGCATTCTTGACCGCGGTCATGCCCCAGAAGCTGTCGGTGAATTCGAGCCCGCGATAGCCGCCGATGTCGGCGGGACCATCAAGATGGACGTGCATATCGATTAGCCCCGGCAGCAGCGTCTTGTCGCCGAGGTCGACATGTTTGACGTTCGATCCCCAGCGCACCGTGCGCGCGTCGGCGATGTTCGTGATGCGGCCGTCGGCGCCGACGAAGATCGCGGGATTGTCGACCGTCTTGCCGGTCAGCACATCGACGTAACGCGCGGCGGTGATGACGGTCTGGCCGGCACCGTCCTGCGCCCGCACCGGGAGCGCGGCGGCTCCCGCCAGCGTCGTCGAGACAAAGATGATTCCCCGCAGAAAACTGCCGAACTTCACTCGCGATTGCATGTTTTTCCCGCCCCTTTTCAGTGCCCGCAAAATAGATGGCAAAACGGGACTTAATAGGACAGCAGAATTTTCACGCGGCGGTGATTTTATGTCGTGCCAGATAGTCGTAACCGGGACGGCAGGCATCGGCGACCGCCCGCCCCTCCGCCGTCAGTTCGGGTTGCGGTTTGTCGGGCGGACCGAATCCCGTACTCGACGCGACGGCATCGTACCAGTGCGAGGCCCAGACGCCATCCGTGTCGTGAATCCCGGCTTTCCAGCGCAGCATCGCGGGGTCCCATGCGATGTCGAGCGCCGCGCACAATTTCTGCAGCATCGCCGACGGATCGTGCAATATGTCGGCGCTGTCGATCACCGGCGGCGCGTGGCCAAGCCGGTCGGCCTCGCGGTCGAAAAATTCGACCTGCTTCGCGGTGCCGAGGTGATCGGGGCGCACCGCAACGCGCTTTGCCGCATAGCTCGCGATCACGCGCGCGGGGTCGCGGATCAGGAAGGCGTGGCGCAGGCCGGGAAGATCGTCATAGGCGATCGGGCCGACCATGTGGTGCGCCATATGCTTCTGGTACCAGAGCTTTGCGCCCGTCGGACAGGCGCCGGTCATGCTGCGCGCGACGCCATCCCAGTCGCAGTCCATCGACGCCATGACCGCGTCCATCATCGGCTGCGGATCGCCGGTTTCCTTAAGGTACGCGCCATAAAAGGGCTCGTCGCTGACGAAGCTGTCGGTGCGGCTGCCGAAACTGCGCATCATCGCGGTGGAGAGGTTGCGCGGCCCCGACCACATTGCGATGCGAACGCACTCGCTCACGACCGCGACTGCTCCGCGATGTCGCGCTCGATCAGCGCCTTGTAGAGGGTTTGCAATCGCTCCACCATCGCCCCCCTGCCCTCGGTCAGCTTACGCCCGTCGACCGTGTGCGCGGGTACGACGCCGGCGAAGGTGCCGGTGACGAACGCCTCCTCGGCACCATAGACGTCGGTGAGCGAGAAATTCTTCTCATAGACCGGAATGCCGTTTTCGCGGCAGATACGGATGACATTGCCGCGCGTGATGCCGCCGAGGCAGTAATCGCCGCTCGACGTCCACACCTCGCCCCCGCGCACGATGAAAAAATGGGTCGAATTGCACGTCGCGACGAAGCCGTGCGGGTCGAGCATCAGCGCCTCGTCGGCGCCGGCCTGTGCCGCCTGGATGCACGCGGTGATGCAATTGAGCTTCGAATGCGAATTGAGCTTGGGGTCCTGTACCGCGGGGTCACCGCGCCGGACATGGACGGTGAAAAGCGACAGCCCCTTCTCGACCGTCGCGGGGAGCGGATCCTTGTGCTCGGCGATGATCACGATCGTCGCGGGCGAGATGACGACACGCGGGTCCTGATAGGGCGTCGAACGAATGCCGCGCGTCACCATCAGGCGGATATGGCAATAGTCCATGCCGTTCGCGTCGATCGTGTCGTAAAGGCGCCGTTCGAGCGCGTCGCGCGTGATCCCGATATCCATCGCGATCGCCTTCGCGCCTTCCCATAGCCGATCCAGATGCTGGTCGAGGAATGCCATGCGCCCCTTGTGGACGCGAATACCCTCCCACACGCCGTCGCCGAGCATGAAACCGCTGTCGAACACCGATACGCTTGCCTGCGCCCGGGGAACGAGGGTTCCGTTGACGTTGATGAGGATCGCGTCGTTGCGCGGATCGGGAATGAAATCGTGGGTGCCTTGAGCCATGCCGCAAGGTTAGCCGTTGATCGCCGTCTGTCGAGAGGAAAGCCCGGCCCACCACGCGCCGAGCAGCGCGAAGGCGGTGCCGAGCATCGTGCCGCCCGCGATGTCGCTCGCCCAGTGAACGCCGAGCATGATGCGCGAGAAGCCGTTGAGGATGATCATTGCCACGGCGAGCGTCCAGGCGAAGGGCCGCCAGCGCGCCGGCGCGAGCCAGGCGAGGAGCAGATAGACCACCGCCGCGCTCGTCGCGTGGCCGCTGGGGTAGGAGAAGCTCGTCTGATGGTCGAGATGGTCGATCAGATCAGGCCGCGCGCGGCCGAAGCCGAGTTTGAGCAAGCTCGACGCGAGGTTCGAAAGCAGCGACGCGCCGCCGAGCGCGACCGCGCAGCGCGGCCCGCACCAGTGCCAGACGAGCGCGCAGAGCAGGATGACGATGATCCAGCGCGGGGTGCCGCCGCCGATCCAGCTTGCGCCTTGCATGAAGGCGATGAAGGCGGGGTCGCTTTCGTCGATGCGCAGCGAAAGCAGGTGCGACACCTGCCAGTCGGCATCCTGCGTCCAGCCCGCACCGACGGCGAAGCCGAGCGCGACGACGGCAAGGATCAGCGCGATCGCGGCAGCCACCTGCCTTTGGTTGCGGGTCCTCGTCACTACCGGCGTCACGACCAGTCTCGCCGTGCCGTTCGCGCCGCCGATTGGCGCCAACTGTCCAGATGGGCTGCGAAACGCCGCAACTGTTCCGCCCCGCCGTCGAAGTCATTGTCGATCAAGTGTATTTCCTCCATCGAACCATCGGCGCGGTAGCGAAGGTAAAGGCCGTGCCGCAGGCGGGCGCCCAGCTTCGCCGATGCCGGGCCATCGCCCGGGAGCCGGTCGGCGCGGTCGAAAAGCGCCTCGGCGATGGCATCGAGCGGCAGCGGGTTCGGCCGGGCGCCATAGCTCGGGTGAAAGCGGAGGGCCCCGTTTTCGATCTTCGCCGCCTCGCTGCGCGTGAGGCCCCGGAGGCCGTGCCGGCCGACATAGAAGAGGCAAACCCCGCCCGCGATCATCAGGAACGGGGCCTTGAACGGCGCCAGCGGGTCGCGATGCGGCGCCGGCGCGGGCAGCTCGATATCGGGCAGGCGGACGGTCCGCGGCGGCGCCTCGCGCTCGGCGTGCATCAGGCCGGCGACGGCGAAAGCAATCGCCGCCATCCCCAGGAAGAACAGCGCCTTGAGGACGCTGCCCGTCCGGGAGAAATGAAGGATCGACGGGTTCAAGCGCGCCTAGGGCCAGGACCCGTTAATCGCACGTTCGAGGCGTCGAAATGGCGAAGATATCGGGTTCGGGTGGATGCAGCGGGTAGCACCGCTACTCGCAAGGCCGCGCGGGCCCGAGATCGAAGCCATTTCGACGTCCCTTCGGGATTTGACCGATTTTGCCCATGGCTTCGTCGGCAAGTCTTGAAATATTGACATATTCCTACGCCTCGCCTCCTAGCCCTGAGCAAAATCGCTTCAAACCTCGAACGCGCAATTAACGGGTCCTGGCCCTAGATATGCAGCGGACGTCCGAACGCGGCGAGCACGCCCTCGTGCATCGTCTCGCTGAGCGTCGGGTGCGGGAAGACGGTACCGATGAAATCATCCTCGACCAGTTCGGCGGTCTTGCCGATCGTATAGCCCTGGATCAGTTCGGTGACTTCGGCGCCGATCATGTGCGCGCCCAGCAGTTCGCCGGTCTTGGCGTCGAACACGGTCTTGGTGAAGCCTTCGGACTCGCCCAGCGCGATCGCCTTGCCGTTGCCAATGAAGGGGAAGGTGCCCGCCTTCACCTCGTAACCGAGCTCCTTCGCCTTGGCTTCGGTCAGCCCGACGCTGGCGATCTGCGGGCGGCAATAGGTGCAGCCGGGGATGTTGCGGACGTCCATCGCGTGCGGGTGGTTGCCCGCGATCGCCTCGACCGCGATGATCGATTCGTGCATCGCCTTGTGCGCGAGCCACGGCGGCGCGGTGACGTCGCCGATCGCCCAGAGGCCGGGGACGTTGGTGCGGCACATCGCGTCGGTGTCGATATGCCCCTTGGTCGTCTTCACGCCGAGCGCTTCGAGGCCGATATTCTCGGTGTTCGGAACGATGCCGATCGCGACGATCGCGTGGCTGAACTCGGCGGATTGGACCTTCCCGTCCTTGCCCTTGATCTTCGCCGAAACGCCGTTGGCCGTCGCCTTCAGCTCTTCGACCCCGGCGCCGGTGTGGATCGTCATGCCCTGCTTCTTGAGCGCCTTTTCGAGGAAGGCCGAGACGTCGGCATCCTCGACGGGCACGAGCCGGTCGAGCATTTCGACGACGGTCACTTCGGCGCCCATGTCGCTGTAGAAGCTCGCGAATTCGATCCCGATCGCGCCCGATCCGATGACGAGCAGTTTCTTTGGCATTTCGGGCGGGACGAGCGCGTGGCGATAGGTCCAGATACGCTTGCCATCGGCGGGCGCAAACGGCAGGTCGCGGGCGCGCGCGCCGGTCGCGACGATGATGTTCTTCGCGGTCAGGGTCTCGCTGCCCTTCTCGCCCTTCACCTCGAGCTTACCCGGACTCGCGAGCTTGCCCTCGCCCATATGGACGGTGATCTTGTGCTTCTTCATCAGGAAGGCGACGCCCTGGCTGAGCTGCTTGGCGACCCCGCGGCTGCGCTTCACCACCGCGTCGATATCGGCGCTGATCTGCTGCGCGATCAGGCCGTAATCGCCCGCGTGCTGCATATAGTGATAGATTTCGGCCGAGCGCAGCAGCGCCTTCGTGGGAATGCAGCCCCAGTTGAGGCAGATGCCGCCGAGATTCTCGCGCTCGACGATCGCCGTCTTTAGCCCGAGCTGCGCCGCGCGGATCGCCGCGACATAACCGCCGGGCCCCGAGCCGAGAACGATGAGGTCGTAGTTGGTGTCAGCCACAATTATCTCCTTGTTCGCCATTCCGGCTCCGGAGTTTGTCGATCAACTCCCAGAACACGGAAGCGGCTATAGCCGCATAGGCGAGAAACCATATTTGCCTTGAATCTTCAGGCCAAACCCAACTGGCCGTGGCGGCCAGAATGGCGAGCGCGAGCAGTCCGACCAGCCAATGCAGAAGCTGTCGAACGAAGCGCATCGCCCTTCCCTGTTCAGGCCACCAGCCCCAGCGGGTTCTCCACCAGTTCCTTGAAGGTCTTCATCAGCAGCGCGCCGTCGGCGCCGTCGATCGCGCGGTGGTCGAAGCTGCCGGTCGCCGACATGACGGTCGCGATCGCAAGCGCGTCGTCGACGACATAGGGCCGCTTCTCGCCCGCGCCGATTGCCATGATCATCGCCTGCGGCGGGTTGATCACCGCGGTGAACTGCTTGATCCCCATCATGCCCATGTTCGAGATCGAGGCGGTGCCGCCCTGATATTCGCTGGGCTGGAGCTTGCCTTCCTTCGCCTTGGCAGCGAGTTCGGACATTTCGGTCGAAATCTTCGACATCGACTTGCCGCCCGCGTCGACGATGATCGGCGTGATCAGTCCGCCCGGGATGCTGACCGCGACCGAGATGTCGGCGCGGCTGTATTTGCGCATCACATCGCCGCCGAAGCTGACGTTGCAGGCGGGCACGCGTTCGAGCGCGACCGCGAGCGCCTTGATCAGCATGTCGTTGACGCTGAGCTTGACGCCGCGGCTTTCGAGGCTCGCGTTGAGTTCGCCGCGCAGTTTGAGCAGCGCGTCGAGGCGGATATCGACGGTCAGGTAGATGTGAGGGGATTCCTGCATCGACTGGCTCAGCCGGCGCGCGATTGTCTTGCGCATGCCGCTGAGCTTCTCGTCCTCGTGCGGGATGCCGAAATCGGGAATCGCGCCGGCGGCTGCCGGGGCCGGAGCGGCCGCGGCCGGCGCGGCGGTTGCGGCCGCAGGGGCTGCGGCGCCCGCCGGGGCGCCTTCGAGGTCGGCCTTGACGATGCGGCCGCCCGGGCCGGTGCCGGTCACGCCCTTGAGGTCGATGCCCTGTTCGGCGGCGAGACGCTTGGCGAGCGGGCTCGCCTTGATGCGGTCGCCCGATGCGGCGGGGGCGGCAGCCGGCGCAGGTGCCGGGGTCGGCGCAGGAGCCGCAGCGGGCGCCGGCGCCGGCGCCGGCGCTTCGGCCTTGGACTCGGCCTTTGGTTCGGCGGCGGGCGCGGGCGCAGGCGCCGGTGCAGCCTTCGCGCTCGACGCATCCTCACCCTCGCTCGCGATCGTCGCGATCACGGTGCCGACCTTCACATTGTCGGTACCCTCGGCGACGAGAATTTGCGCAATGGTGCCTTCGTCGACCGCCTCGAACTCCATCGTCGCCTTGTCGGTCTCGATCTCGGCGAGCAGGTCGCCCGACTTGACCGTATCGCCCTCCTTCACCAGCCATTTGGCGAGGGTGCCCTCCTCCATCGTCGGCGAGAGAGCGGGCATTTTCAGTTCGATTGGCATGTCTAGGCTTGTCCCTGTCAGTCTTGCAGGCGGGGCCTGCCGCTACGGATTCTTCTTCGCCATAAGCCCTGTACCGATCAAGGTCCAGCGGGCCAGCTTGCGTTTCATACGAATGTGACGCACTCTTTGGGCCAAGCAAAAACACGAGGGGTCGGGGTGATGCGGACATATCTGGTGGTGATCGATGACAGCCCGGAGGCGTCGCTGGCGTTGCGCTTCGCGGCGCGGCGCGCGGCACGAACGGGCGGAGGCGTCGTCGTGCTCGCGATCATTCCGCCGCATGATTTCGTCGCCTTTGGCGGGGTTCAGGCGACGATCGAGGCCGAAGCGCGCGAGCATGCCGAGGAACTGACCGCCGCGGCTGCCGATGCGGTGGTGCAGGAAGCGGGCGTGACGCCGCAGATATTGATCAAGTCGGGGAAGCCCGTGGAGGTCGTGCGCGAATTGATCGGCGCAAGCGACGAGATCGCCGCGCTGGTCCTCGCGACGGCGCCATCGGGAGCGCCCGGGCCGCTGGTCACGCATTTCACCGGACAGGATGCGGGAACCCTCCCCTGTCCGGTGATGCTGGTGCCGGGCGGGATTGATATCGCCCGGCTCGACGCGCTGAGTTAGGACCGGGTCGCTATTCAGCCCCTGGCGGCCTGCAAATGGCGGCCTTCCGCGCTTCCTGTGCTCACGTGCAAGAAGCACGCTGCGCTCCGGATCACGGAAAACCACCATTTTCGACTCTCCAGGAACTGAATATCGGTCGGTCCTAGGCGGCCGCGACGCGCGGCGTCGCCACCGCTTTCCATTCGAGGATCGCGAAACCGAGCACGCCAAAGGCCTGCGCGACGACCACCGCGATGCCGATGCCGGTCATTCCCGCGGCAAAACTCGCGACGACCGCGAAGCTCGCGGCGACCCAGCCGAGATTGCCGACCGCGATCAGCTTGACCAGCGCGGCGTTCGGCACCTTCTGCAGCGCGGCAACGACCATCAGCAGCGCGGCGGCGAGACAGATCCAGCCACCGATCGCGACGACATCGGCGGGCAGGCCGAGCAGCGCGCCGACCGGCGTCGCGGCGAGCAGGCCGATGGCGAAGACGCCGGTGCAGGTCACGGCGTCGGCGATGAGGATATTCTTGAGGTTGCGGATCGACATAGTGATTCTCCTTTCGACCCGCCCCAATTGGACCGCGAACGGAATGACGTCGATTACGCCAGAGGTAATGGAAAAACCGAAGCCGGGGGTATAGCGGACGTTACGAAGGAGAATGATGATGAAGCCCGCAGCCCTTGGCGAACAGCTCCGCGAATGGCGCGTCCGGCGCCGGATGAGCCAGATGGACCTCGCGCTCGACAGCGAGATTTCGACGCGGCATCTGAGCTTCATCGAAACGGGGCGTTCGAAACCGAGCGCGGCGATGCTACAGCGGCTCGCCGATTGCCTCGAGGTGCCGCACCGCGCACGCAACGCGCTGTTGCTCGCAGGGGGCTATGCCCCCGACTATCAGGAGCGGCCGCTCGACAGCGCCGAGATGGCGGGGATGCGGGCGATCGTCGAGCATGTGCTGAAAGGGCATGAGCCCTACCCCGCGCTCGCGGTCGATCGCCACTGGAACATGGTCGCGGCGAACGCCGCGGTTGCGTTGCTGATGCAGCTCGCGGCGCCCGAATTGTTCGAGCCGCCGGTCAATGTGCTGCGCGTCGCGATGCACCCGAAGGGACTCGCCCCGCACATCGTCAATCACGGCGAATGGCGCGCGCATCTGCTCGAACGGCTCGATCATCAGATCGATGCGAGCGCCGATGCGGGATTGATCGCGCTGCGCGAGGAGCTTGCGGGCTATGGCGCCGGCGCCGACGCGCATGAGGGCAGCGCGGCGAACGGCATCGCGGTGCCGCTGATCCTCGACACGCCGATGGGGCAGATTCGCTTCGTGTCGACGGTGACGATCTTCGGTACGCCGGTCGACATCACGCTGTCGGAACTGGCGATCGAGGCCTTCTTCCCGGCCGATGCCGAGAGCGCGGCCCTGTTGCAGGCCATGGCGGGATCACAATAAAACGTTATCGCCGCCTTCGCGGGGACGCCGATGTTACAACTCGCTGGAGCGAGCCATTTTAATCGTCCGGCTTGGCGCCTTGCGTCACTATTATCAGCTCGTTGCCCGAAATATTCAAGTCACGATGGTCTTTACTGGACAAGCACTCTTCTTAACAGATAGGAGCGGGTTCAAGCGGGGGCTAAGTGATTCAAATCCGGATATTCGTAGCGGCTATGGTCTCGGCGATCTTTGCCACGACCGGCTACGCGCACGAAGCAACGAACCAGGCAGAGTTTGTCGCACGGGGCTCCGTGGAGCAGCCGGCCAGCGTCACCCTTTCGGCTGCCCAGCTTTTCAAACTGGCTGACGAGGCACGAGCGCGGCACGATTTCGCAACGGCAGAAACCGTCTACCGGGCGCTTGCAAAGGACCGCGACCTCGAACTGCGCACCGAAGCGCGGTTCCGCCTCGGCATGATGCTGGCCGACGACCTTAAGCGCTATTCGGATGCGGCGATAGAATTTCGCCGCATTCTCGACGACAAGCCCGACGTCGGCCGGGTACGACTTGAGCTGGCGCGCATGCAGGCCGTGCTCGGCGACCTTGGTGCGGCGCGAAGGGAGTTGCGCGCTGCCGAGGCCGCCGGCCTGCCGCAGGAAGTGGAACAGCTTGTGCGCTTCTATTCGCGCGCGCTCGATGCGCGCAAACCCTTGGGCGGTTCGATCAAGGTGGCGCTGGCACCCGACAGCAATATCAACCGTGCCACACGCTCCGATACGCTAGGCACGGTTATCGGTGACTTCATACTCGACGAGGCGGCGCAGGCGAAATCGGGGATCGGTCTCGATCTCCAGGGGCAGGGTTATATCCGCCTCGGCATCGAGCCCGGGGCGGACCTTCTGGTACGGGCCTCCGGCAGCGCCCTGCTTTATCGCGCCGCCGACTTCAACGATGTCAACGTCGGCATTCAGGCCGGCCCGCAATATGTATGGGGCGGCAACCAACTCACTTTTTCGTTCGGGCCGTCGTGGCGCTGGTACGGGCGCAAGCCCTATAGCAGGACGATCGGCGGTAACGTGAGCTGGCGACGCCCGACGGGCAAGCGAAGCCAGGTGCGGATCGACGGAGGCATCGCGCATCAGACCAACAAACGTAACCCGCTTCAGACAGCGGATAACTTCACCCTGTCAGCAAGCTTCGATCGGGCGTTCAGCGCACGAACGGGCGGTGGGCTGCAGATATACGGGTTCCGCGAGGCCGCGCGCGATCCGGGCTATTCGCTGGCTAGCGGAGGAGCCTCGATCTATTTGTTCCGCGAGCTGGGGCGCGCCACCGTGATCGGCACATTGGGGTACGGCCATCTCGAGGCTGACGCTCGACTGTTTCTCTATCCGGAACGCCGGGTCGAGGATCGTTACAATGCCAGCCTCGCGGTGACGCTGCGGGCTTTGCGTCTTGGTGGCTTTGCGCCGCTGGTGCGCCTCAATTGGGAGCGCAACCGCTCTTCGATCGAAATTTACGACTATCGCCGCGTCGCTGCCGAATTCGGTGTCACATCGGCGTTCTAACGGGGGATTTTCCATGCGATCTGTACATTCTAAAAAGCTCGCGGCGATGGTTTCGTTGACGGCGCTGAGCTTGATGCTGGCCGGCTGCGGTGGCGGCGGCGGCGGTGGCGTCAGTTCAACACCCGTTCCGACTCCTGCGCCCTCCCCGACGCCGGCACCTACCCCGACGCCCACGCCTACTCCGACGCCTGCTCCTACTCCTACTCCGACGCCCACCCCGACGCCCACTCCTACCCCGACACCTACGCCTACTCCTACCCCGACGCCCACACCCACTCCGACGCCACCCAAAATAGTCGGAAAACCAACGGTCAATTCGACATTTGTGTCTTCGGCCAACACCGCCAGCGTCGATTATGATGTCGGCCGGGCTCAACCAGCGTCCGGCGGTGCGGTGGCGGATGCCAAGCTGTCGTATGACGCCAGCACGGACAGCTTCACCCTCGATGTCGGCTCAGAGCAGCTGGTGTTCGGACCGGGCGATGCGAAGACCCCATCCTCCAACCTGCTTCGTTATGAAAAAATTGATGGGAACAAGATCACGCAGCTGGACCTCGATTGGGGCATGCGATCCGACTGGACCACGACCCCCGATTATGTGGCACTCGGCCAGCTCATTTCCCGGCAACGCGACGTTACCACCGGCATCGATCGCTATCGGTCGATCGATTTCGCCTTCGGCCATCCCAGTGTCGCGTCCGCCGTGCCCAAGTCCGGGAACGCCGCATATGACCTGACCTTCAGCGGCACTCGTTCCTCCAATGCCACGGGTAATCTGCTGGATATAGGAGGGCGCGGAACGGCGCTGGTCGATTTCGGAACCGGGCAACTTGAAATATCGGGTCAGACTTCGTCCTTCAATTTCCTCGGCGATGGCATTTCCGGTGCCGAGAGTCTCGGGGAGGTCAGCGCGAGCGGTGCGATCATCGCCGACGAAAATCGCTTTGCAGGCACCTTCACTGCAAAAGCGGGAGCTTCCGACACCTATACGGGCGACATGACCGGATCTTTCTTCGGTCCCGCTGCTGAGGATATCGGCGGGACGCTCTATGGTGCCTCGGGCTCGCTATATTATAGCCTCGCTTTTGCCGGCTATGGCCTGCCGGAGACCGCAGCCGGCGACACACTCGCCAATCTGAAAGGAGTGACGCGGTTCCGGACGGTCCGAACGACCATCTCGCTGCCTCGCTCGGAGCTCTTGAACCCGCCATTGGGGGAAACGATCCTCTACAACGCCGACACCGGAACCTATACGGTTCCCAGTCGGCCGAATCCGGGACTTACGCTTGCAATCGGCTCCGCCAATCGCGCTGCGGACAAGGACGCGGGCGACTTGCGTGCCTATGCGGGGACAGCGGAGGTCGCCGGTACGATGATAGATTATTCGGTTGGCGTGTTCGACGGCGATGCCGATGACATCGAATTGACATATGCCAGTTTCATGCGCGTTTTCACGCATCGCGATGGCGATAGCGGCAGCGACGGCCTCGAATATATCGGCTTCGGCAGCTTCACTCCGCCCGATCAATTGCCGCGGAGCGGCAGCGCCACCTATGCCGGACGCCTTTTCGGCGATATCGACGACGGTTCGAAACTTATTGCCTCGCTCACCGGCCGATCCGATCTTACAGCGAACTTCGGAACGGGGGAACTGACGGCGAGCCTGTTCCCTACCCGCGTTGCGCCCGACGGAGGTCTGACCACGCTTGGCCGGTATGATTTCGCCGGGTCGATCGACGCTTTCACCGCTGCCTTCACCGGAGCATGGAATTTAGGTACCGGGAGCCTGGCCGGTCGTTTTTACGGCAACGCTGCCCAAGAATATACGGCTGTTTTCAACATTAAAGATCCAGCGGTGGGCAATATGACAGGCATCGCTCTAGGTAAGCAAACGGCCCCGTAGGCAGCCGGTCGTCATCGTCTAGCGAACGCAAATCCGGAAGCACTAGCCGGACGATAACATCGACGTCCCCGCCTTCGCGGGGATGTCGAGAGAGACTATTACCGCTTCCGCCCCTTATGCTTGATATTGGCGGGGCGGCCGCGCTTGCCGACCATATGCTTTCCCGCCTTGTCCTTGCCGGTTCTCTTCAGGCCGTCGCGTCGCGGCGGGCGGTTACGGAAACCGCCTTCGGGCGCGTCGGGCAGCTCGAAGCGGAGTGCGCCGCTGATCGGATTGGCATCCATCAGCCGCAGTTCGATCCGCTGTCCGACGGTATAGCTTACCCGTCCATGCTCGCTGTCGAGCGTTCGCGCCGCCTCGTCGTAGAAGAAGCGTTCGCTGCCCAGGGTCGAGACCGGCACGAGCCCGTCGCCGCCGAGCCCGTCGACGGTCGCGAAAAAGCCGAAGGGTTGGACCCCGGTGATGCGCGCGACGAGGATTTCGCCGGTCTTGGTCGCGAGGTAAGCCGCAACATAGCGATCGACGGTCTCGCGCTCGGCCTCCATCGCGCGGCGTTCGAGCGCGCTGATCGTCTCGCCGATGCGCGACAATCCTTTGGCGTCGGCCTCGCCCAGCCCGGTGCGCGCCGGCAGATCCTTGGGCTTGCCGGGCACTTCGAGGCGGTAGCCGTCGACGAGCGCGCGGTGGACGATCAGGTCGGCGTAGCGGCGGATCGGCGAAGTGAAGTGCGCGTAGGAACCGAGCGCGAGGCCGAAATGGCCCGCGTTGGCGGGTCCGTAATAGGCCTGCGTCTGGCTCCGCAGGATCGCCTGCATGATCTCGGGCAGCCGGTCGTCTTCCGAAAACCCGTCGATCAGACGGTTGAACACCGCCGGCGTGATGACCTGCCCCAGCGCGAAGCTCTGTTCGAAGGTTTCGAGATAGTCCTTGAGGCTCACGAGCTTCTCGCGGCTCGGCGGTTCGTGGATGCGGTACATCACCGGCGACTTCTTCGCCTCGAGCGCCTTTGCCGCCGCGACGTTCGCCGCGATCATATAATCCTCGATCAGCCGCATCGAATCGAGCCGGTCGCGGACGCGGATCTCCGCAATGCCGCCCTGCTCGTCGAGGATCACCTGCCGCTCGGGCAGGTCGAGGTCGAGCGGCGCGCGGGCGGCGCGAGCCTTCGCGAGGAGCGCCCAGCACGCCCACAGATTTTTGAGCGTCGGGAGCACGTCGGCGTCCCATTCCTCGCGCGGCGTATCGGCGTCATAGGCCGTCTGCGCATGTTCATAGGCGATGTTCGCGCGCAGCCGCACGAGCGCGCGCGTGAAGCGCCATGACGTCACCTTGCCATGCCTGTCGATCACGAGATGGCACGCCATCGCGGCCCGATCTTCGCCCGCCTTCAGCGAACAGACGCCCGCCGAGAGGGTTTCGGGGAGCATCGGCACGACCTGATCGGGGAAATAGACGCTGTTGCCGCGCCGCCGCGCCTCGCGGTCGAGCGCGCCGTCGGGGCGCACATAATAGCTGACGTCGGCGATCGCGACGATCGCGCGGAAACCGCCCTTGTTGCCGGGGTCTTCGTCGGGGACCGCCCAGACGGCATCGTCATGGTCGCGGGCATCGATGGGGTCGATGGCGACGATCGGCAGGTCGCGTAGATCCTCGCGGCCGTCGGGGGTGAGCGGAAGTTTCGCCGCCTTCTCCGCCTCGGCGAGCGTTTCGCCGTCGAAGACATGCGGAATTTCGTGTCGCGCGATCGCGATCATGCTCAGCGATTTGGGCGCGAAGGGATCGCCGATGCGGTCGATGACCTTCGCCTTGGTCGCGGGCCCGCGTCCCGTCAGTTCGGCGCGCACCAGATCGCCGATCTTGGCATCGCCCTTGTCGGCGACCGCGAAGTCGAAGCGCGCGCGCTTGTCGGCGGGACGGAGCCAGGTCATCGGCTTGCCGCCCGGCCCCACATCCTCGACGAGCACGCCGATCACCATCTCGGCGCTCGCCTGCAGCCGTTTCATCGGGTGCGCGACATGGCCGCTGCCGCGTTCCTCGGTGCGGGCAAGGATGCGGTCACCGACGCCGAGCGCGCCTTTGCGTCCCTGCTCCATCACGCGGAGGCGCGGCGCGGGACCGGCGCCTTCCCAGCGGTCGGGCACCGCCCAGACGTTGCTGCCCTCGATCGCCGCGACGCGCAGCACGGTCACGCGTGGCAGGCCGCCATGTTTGTGAAAGGCACGGCCCGGCGCCAGATCGACGAGCCCCTCGTCGGTCATATCCTTGAGCAGCGCCTTCAGCGCGATCTTGTCATTGCCGTGGAGCGCGAAATGCTTCGCGATCTCCCGCTTTCCGACGGGCTGATCGGACGCCGTAATGAAGTCGAGAATCTGTTGGCTGCTGGGCAAGCCGGGCGAACTATTCGAACGTTTTTTCATTGGCCGAAAGCTATAAGCGCGCCGGCGGGCTTTACCAAGCGATAGCACGCGCTCGTCATCATCAGCCGTAAGCGATCCAGCGCCCCGAGGCGCCCGCCGCGAGCCAAAGGAGCAGCGACGCGGCGGCCATCGCCTGCGCCGGGCGCGGCGCTCCGTCCGTCCAGCCCGCGATGCGCGCGCGCCATATCCACCGAAAGGCGACGGCGTTCGCCAGCGCCGCTGCGATGATGATCAATTTTCGTTCGAAAATGGCCGATCGGGCTAGCGCCGCGCCGTCGGCGGCGAACAGGACCGTGCCGCTGGCCACCATCAGGGCCAGCCCGCCGATGGCGACGGGCGTCAGCGCGCGCGACAGTTCCGCCATCGGCAGGCCCCGCCACAGGCCGATGAACCGCAAGTCGACGACGCCGATGCCGCCGACCAGCATGACGAGGCCCAATAGATGCAGCGTATTGGCGACGGGATAGACGAGTGCCGATCCGCGCGACCAGGGTCCGACGCCGACCGCATCGAGCCACGCGGCGGCGGCGGTCAGAACGGGCTCCACGCGCCCCCCCTCAGCGCAGTTCGACCGTCTTCTTGCCGATCATCACGCGCTCGACACGCATTTCGGTGGCGCCGTCGCGCCGGAGATAGCCGGTCAGGCGAAAGCGTTTGCCGGGCTCGACCTCGGCGCGCGTCAGCCCGCGCGCTTCCATGCGGCCGACCGGGGCCAGGATGACGTCCCAGAGCTTGCCCTTCCAGCGCATTTTGGCGCTGCCATGCGGGTTTCCCCACGACAATTCGGTGAAAGACGCGGTCAGGGTGACCGGCTTGGTCTCGTCATAGGACGACCAGCCATGATGGGCCGCGGCGGGAAGCGCGGCCAAGGCCAGCGTCGTTGCCGCGATCAACAGGGGGTAGCGCATCGACAGTCTCCTTCGAGCCCCTCGATGCGAAGGCTAGAACGCCGCACCCCCTAGCGCAAGGTCGCCGATCAGTAAGTCCGCCCGATCAGCACGCGCTCAACCGCCGGTTCACCGGTGAAGAAGCAGACGCCGTCCGCTGGCGCGGCGTCGAGCGGCGTGTTGCGCATCGTCAGCTTGAGCGCCTTGAGCTGCTCGACGATCTTGTCGAGCTTAGCGCCGCTCGGACGCGACCATTGCACCTCGGCCCAGCCGACGAACTTGTCGTCGCCGGCGAAATGCGCCTTCAGATCGGTAACGTCGCGGCGGATATTGGCGTGGAGCCGCTCGCGCGCCTCGCCGTGAAGGCTCGACTGGATATCCTCGAGCGTCGCGACCGCCTCGGCGACGAAATCGCCTTTGGCGACGAACGCCGAGTTGAGCTTGCCGTCGTCCTTGTAGAGCCGGTCGCGGCGGATCACCGCGACATTGCCGCCGGCGACGTCGCGCGGGCCGACCTCGACGATGAGCGGCGCGCCCTTCTTGACCCAGCCCCAGCGCTTGGTCTGCGCCTTGTTTCCTCCGGTGTCGAGCAGCACGCGCACGGGTTCGCGGAACGCGTCGAGTGCCTTCAGCTGCGTTTCGAGGTCGCGGCAATAGTCGAGGATCGCGGTATCCTCGTCATTGTCGCGGAGCATCGGCACGATGACGATCTGGTGCGGCGCGATGCGCGGCGGACAGCGCAGCCCATCGTCGTCGCCATGCGTCATGATCACGCCGCCGATCATGCGCGTCGACGTGCCCCAGCTCGTCGTGTGGCAGAGGCTGTGTCCGCCGTCCTTGTCCTGATAACGGATGTTCGCGGCTTCGGCGAAGCCGGTGCCGAGATAGTGCGAGGTGCCGGCCTGCAGCGCCTTGCCGTCCTGCATCATCGCCTCGATCGAATAGGTCGCGACGGCGCCGGGGAAACGCTCATTCTCGGGCTTCTCGCCCGCGATGACAGGCATAGCGAGCACGTCCTCGGCAAAGGCGCGGTACATTTCGAGCGCGCGCAGCGTTTCGGCCATCGCGTCGTCCTTGTCGGCATGCGCGGTGTGCCCCTCCTGCCAGAGGAATTCGCTCGTGCGTAGGAACATGCGCGTGCGCATCTCCCAGCGCACGACGTTGGCCCATTGGTTGACCTTCAGCGGCAGGTCGCGCCAGCTCTGCACCCAGCGGCTCATCGCGCTGCCGATGACGGTCTCCGAAGTCGGTCGAACGATCAGCGGCTCTTCGAGCTTCGCTTCCGGATCGGGGACGAGCTTGCCTTTGCCGTCGGCGATCAGCCGGTGATGGGTGACGACCGCCATTTCCTTTGCGAAACCATCGACATGGTCGGCTTCCTTCTCAAAGAAACTCAAGGGAATGAAGAGCGGGAAATAGGCGTTCTGGACGCCAGCGTCCTTGATCGCGGCGTCCATCACCGTCTGGATACGTTCCCAGATGCCATAGCCCCACGGCTTGATGACCATGCAGCCGCGCACTCCCGATTCCTCGGCGAGGTCGGCCTCGGCGATGACGTCCTGATACCAGGCGGCGAAGTCGGCCTGACGGGTTACGCTGAGCGCATGCTTGATCATCTGTCCTGTTTTCTGTGCTTGGGAGCCGGCAGAGCGGCCCCGGTTATTTCTTGGCGAGCTCGGCCTTCAGCTCGGCGATTTCGGCCTTCAGCGCGGCGATCTCGGCATCTTTCGCCTTGCTGTCCGCGGCGCCTGGCATAAAAGCCCCCGCTGCCTGCTGGAACATTTCCATGTTGCGGCGGGTGAGTTCGGCGAGCGGGTTCGCGCCGAGCGCGCCTTCGAACGCCGAACGCACATCCTGCTGGTTCTTGCGAAACGCCGTCATCGAGGCTTCGAGATATTGCGGAACCATCGACTGCATCTTGTCGCCGTACATGCCGATCAGATGGCGCAGGAAATTGACCGGCAGCAGCGTTTCGCCGCGCGTTTCCTCGTCCATGATGATCTGCGTGAGCACATTGTGCGTGATGTCCTCGCCGCTTTTTGCATCGACGACGCGAAAATCGCGGCCATCGCGGACCATCGTGCCCAGATCGTCCAATGTGATATAGCAGCTGCGTTCGGTGTCATAGAGCCGCCGGTTGGCGTATTTCTTGATCGTGACGACGTCGTCTTCCGCTGTCCCCTTGGACTTCGCCATTTTCACCCGCGCTCCCTGCATGACCGGAACCTGGCGACCGCGCCGCACCGGACAGGCTGCCGCATTAGCATCAAATTATGATGCATCGCAACAATCGCAGGCCCAAATGCTCCGCAGCGGGTGTCGGCAGGCGAATCGCGAGTAGGCCTCCCCGGCTCGATCGCGACAGAAAGGATGGCGCGCGCCTGCATCCTGTCCGGCAAAATCACTCGGACTGTCGCAGGTGCGACGGCGCGGGCTAAAAAGGACTCTTTTGCAATTTAGTTACACAAGAAACGTTGTTCACGACATTGTCATTCGAACGATGCCGAACTTCGGGCAATTCATGTCTTTCAAAGACAAGCATATTATCCATATGCGTTCCCCAATCACCGACTTTACTGTTGCGCAAATGACACAGGCCGAGCGCCATCGGCGAGGCGTGACATAAAAATGCCACGCGGGACTTGTGCTCGCGGTTTTTTTGCGTCTTTCTGCGGGTAATCCGTTCATTTTCCGATTTTCGAACGGGCTAACCGGGGAGTTACATTGATGAAGAAGTCGCACCTGCTTTTGGGTGCTACCGCCTTTGCGGTAGCGATATCCGTGAGCCAGCCTGCGTTCGCCCAAGATGCTGCCGCGGCGGAAGCCGCTCCGGCGGATGAGGCCACCAGCAGCACTGACACGCAAGCCATCGTCGTCACCGGCTCGCGCATTCGCCGCGACGAGTTTTCGGTCGCCGAACCGATCACCGTGGTCACCGCCGAAGAAATCACCCAGGCGGGCTTTAACAGCGCCGCCGACGCGCTGCAGAGCAATGCCGTCACCCAGGGTGCGGGCCAGATCAACAACTTCTATGGCGGCTTCGTCACCGATGGCGGCACCGGCGCCAACACGCTGGGTCTGCGCAACCTCGGCCCCAGCCGTACGCTCGTCCTGCTGAACGGCCGCCGCCTCGCACCCGGCGGCACGCGCGGTTCGGTTCTCGCGGCCGACCTCAACGTCCTGCCGACTGCGATTGTCAGCAGCATCGAAGTGCTGAAGGCCGGCGCTTCGTCGATCTACGGTTCGGACGCCGTTGCCGGCGTCGTCAACATCATCACCGACAACAAGCTTCGCGGCCTGCACATCGAAGGCCAGATCAACGTGCCGGAAGTCGGCGCGGGCATCGACAAGCGCGTCGCCGCCTCGTTCGGTTTCGAGAGCGATCGCCTCAACATCATCGGCTCGGTCGAATATCGCAAGCGCAACAAGCTGGCGCGGAACGACGTGCCGTGGCTCGACTGCCCGATCGGGGGCTTCCTGACCGGCGAAGGCACCGAATTCGGCTCGGGCGATGGCGTCGGCTTCGACGGCACGTCCTGCTTCACGCTCGACAACGGCGGCGTGACGATCAACACGCTCGGCCTTCCGACGCGTGCGGCGATTGGGCGCACCAGCGGTACGGTCGGCAACTTCAACCGCTTCGTCCCGGCTCCTGGCCAGACCACCGGCCCGTTCCCGGGCTATCTGGGCGTCGGCACCTATGACCGCGACACCTTCGACCCGATCCAGGAAGAAGAGCCGCTGATCACCGAGGCGGAAATCTACACCGGCTATCTGTCGGGCACCTATAGCACCGACATTCTCGGCAGCGCCGAAATCTATGGCGAGGCGCTCGTTACTCGCCGCAAGTCGGCTTCGCCGCTCTATCGCCAGCTTTCGCTCGACTATGTTCAGGGTAGTCCCCTGCTCCCCGTCGAACTGCGCGATGGTGCATTCCTCAACCCGAACGAAACCTCGGGCGGCAGGCTCGTTGCGGCCCGCGGGTTCATCGGCTTCGGGCTCACCGATTCGCGCCAGCAGGTCGATTATGCCCGCGTGTCGGGCGGCATTCGTGGCGACTTCTTCCTGCCGCAGTGGCGCTATGACGCCTATGTCGGCAAATCGTGGAATGATGGCACCTATGAGATCGAATCGTTCCTGATCGATCGCATGGCCCAGTCGCTCGATGTGGTGGATAACGGCGACGGCACCTTCAGCTGCGCCAGCCTTGCGACGAATCCGAACTGCGTCGCCGCGCCGGCGCTTTCGGCCGACGTGATCGGTGGTCGTTTGCCGCAGGATTGGAAGGACTGGATCCTAGTCAACACGATCGGCAAGACGCAGTTCCGCGAAACGACCTTTGCGTTCAACGTCGACGGTCCGCTGTTCGCGATGCCGGGTGGCGACGTTCAGCTTGCGCTGGGCGCCGAATATCGTCGGCAAAGCATCAACGATCAGCCCGACGTAAACTCGCTGAACGGCAATCTGCTCGGTCTCACCGCCGCGACGCCGACGGTGGGCAAGGATAACGTCAAGGAAATCTATGGCGAAATCTTCGTCCCGATCCTTGCCGACACGCCCGGCTTCTATCGCCTCAACCTGACGGCTTCGGCTCGCTATACGGACTATAAGTCCTATGGCTCGGACACGACGTTCAAGATCGCAGGCGAATGGGAACCGATCCGTGGTTTCGGTCTGCGCGCGAGCTATGGCACCTCTTATCGCGCCCCGGCTCTCGCCGAGCAGTTCCTGGGTGCGACCAGCGGCTTCCTGGGCAGCACGCTCGATCCGTGCGATGATCTGCCGCCTCCGGCCGATCAGAGCCCGAACGAGCAGATCGTTGCGGCGAACTGCGCCTCGATCGGTCTGCCTGCCAACTTCCAGCAGACCAGCGGCATCACGACCTTCCGGGTCGGCGGCGCCGATGCGGGACTGGAGGCCGAAACCTCGAAGAACTGGTCGGTCGGCGTGGTCATCCGTCCGGTTCTGCCCGAATCGGTCGGTCAGCTCTCGCTGTCGCTCGATTATTTCGACATCAAGGTCAGCAACGGCGTTGCCGATCTCGATGCCGGGACGATCCTGAACCGCTGCTATGGGGACGCCAATTTCGACCCCAACGCCGGCTTCTGCCGCTTTGTCGAACGCGACGCGAACAACGCGCTGACCGTGACGAGCAGCTTCGTCAACTTGTCGGAAGACATCCGCAAGGGCTTCGAGTTCAACGGTCGTTATGCGCGTGACCTCTTCGGCGGTCGTTTCACGCTGAACGCCAACGTCACCAAATATACCGAGCAGTCGAGCCGCCTCTTCCCCGAAGAGTTCCTGACCGACATGAACGGCACGGTGGTGAACCCGGACTGGGTCGGCAGCTTCGATGCCACCTACCGGTTCGACAACGTCACGCTGCGTTATGGTCTTGACTGGATCGATGGCGATCGCGACCGGACGTACGAGTTCTTCGCCTATGACGAACTCACCGGCGTGTCGGATCCGGAACTGGTTCAGCTGTATCGTGATAATTATTATCTCGAAGCGGCGAACTACTTCCTCCACTCGGCTTCGGTGCAGTTCAACATTGCAGAGAAGTATGAGCTGACGGTCGGTGTTCAGAACCTGTTCGACACCCAGCCGCCGCGTATCTCGGCAGTCGGTTACACGACCATCGGCAACGCGCCGCTGTATTCGGGTTACGACTATCGCGGCCGCACGTTCTTCGCGAACGCGTCGTTCCAGTTCTGATCTTCACCGATCGGAAAAGAATTTGGGCCCCGAACGCAAGTTCGGGGCCCTTTTCTTTTGTCCTGTTCAAGGAGCCGATCGCGCCGTCATAGCCAATCGCGTTCGAACCGCGCACCTAGTCCTGTCAGCAGCTCATATTGCGAAAGACCGCAGCGCACCGAAGTCGATGGCAGATCATAGTCGAGGGCCAGCCAGTCGCCTTCGTCGATCGCGCGGACATCGCTGACGTCGAAGGCGATCAGGTCCATCGATACGCGGCCCACCAGCGGCAGCATATGCGTTTGCCACCTCGCAAAGGCGCCCGATCCGGCATGGCAACGTAGATAACCGTCGGCATAACCCATATTGGCCACCGCGATCCGGCTGTCGCGCCCTGCGGTCCAGGTTGCGCCATAGCCGACCGTTTCGCCCTGGCACACCTCCCGCACCTGCAACACGCGCGCCTCGGGGAACGCCACTTGCCGGATATGTCCCGCGGCTTCGCCGCGCGGCGTGCCGCCATAGAGCGCGATCCCGGGGCGCGTCAGATCGAACGCATAGTCGGCGCCAAGGCAGACGCCGGCGCTGTTCGCGAGGCTATAGCGCCGCGCGGGAATCGCCTGCCGGACCGCGCTGAACGCCGCCAACTGGCGCACATTTTGTTCGCTGTCCTCATCGGCCGAAGCGAGATGGCTGTGCAGCGTTTCGATGGTCAGGCCGTCGAGCGCGCCGCCGGTCGCCTCGTCGACGCGAAGCCCGAGGCGGTTCATCCCGGTATCGATCATGACGTCGCACGGACGCCCCTCGCCCGCCTCGCGCCAGCGAACGATCTGTTCGAGGCTGCCGAGTACCGGGCGCACCGGGAGCGTACGCGCGGCGATCACGTCGCTCGCGCCGACGCCGTGGAGGACCGACAGCGATACCCCCTCCGGCAACGGCATCAGCGCGGCGGCCTCGGCCCAGGTCGCGACGAAAAAGTCGCGGCATCCCGCGGCGGCAAGGTACCGCATCACCGCGCGGGCGCCGAGACCATAGCCACCGGCCTTGATCGCCGCGCCGCACGCCGCGCCGGCGCTTTGGGCCGCGAGCCAGCGCCAGTTGGCGACGAGGGCTTCGGATGAAAGACGTAAGCGGAGCGGCGACGGTATGGCGATCATTCCCCGCCCCTATACGGCTTGGCAGGCTCCGCCAATGGGGGCGATCAAACCGCGGGCTTGTCCCATTGCCCCTCGACCGGATCCTTCAGCATGAAGGCCGTGACGAGGAAGGCGACGAGCACGACGCCCCAGGTGTACCAGAGCCCCGCATAGGCGTTGCCGGTTTTCGCGACGATGAAGCTCGCGATCAGCGGTAGAAAACCGCCGAAATAGCCGGTTCCGAGATGATAGGGGATCGACAGCGACGAATAGCGGACGTGCGGCGGGAACATCTCCGACAGCAGCGCCGCGACCGGGCCATAGGTGAAGCCCGAGAGCGCACTCAGCCCGAGCAGCGCGAGGAATATGACGGCGATGCCGCCCGCGTTCGGCACCTGCTTCGCGAAATCATAGCCCGTCGCTTCGAGTGCGGGCCGGAGCAGTTCGGGATCCTCGCTCGCGACCTCGCGGTTTCCGATGCGGATCTTGACGCTGTCGAAGCCGCTGCCGGTCTGAACGATCGCATAAGGCACGCCGAGCTTGGTGAGCTCGCCGAGCGTGCGGCTGCACGCGGTCGCCTGCTGCTGCGCGAACGGGTCGAAGCTGCATTGCGAACCCGTCACGGTCACGGGCGCGCGCTCGGCGGCGGCCGAAAGCGCGGGATTGCCGACGCTGCCCATCCACCAGAAGAGCGGGAAGAGCAGCACCAGCGTCGCGGCATAACCCCAGACGATCGGCTTCTTGCGGCCGATCCGGTCGGAGAGTTTCCCGGCCCAGATGAAAAAGCCCATGCCGAGCGCGGCGGCAAAGCCGACGATGATCTCGGCGGCGGTGTCATCGACCTTCATCGGCCCTTTGAGGAACGAGAGGCCGGAGAACATCGCGGTATACCAGATCACGGTCAGGCCCGCGGCGATGCCGAACAGCGCGATGAAGATGCGGCGCGGGTTACCGGGATAGGTGAAGCTTTCCTTGAGCGGGTTTTTGGCAAGCTCGCCCTCCTTCTTCATCGCCTGAAACACCGGGCTTTCGGACAGCTTGAGCCGCATCCAAAGCGAGATGGCGAGCAGGATCAGCGACAGCAGGAAGGGAACGCGCCAGCCCCAGTTTTCCCACATCGCGTCGGGCATCAGCGCCTTGCAGCCGAGCACGACGATGAGGCTCAGCACGAAACCGCCGACGACGCTCGCCTGGATGAAGCTGGTGTAGAAGCCGCGCTTTCCGGGCGGTGAATGTTCGGCGACATAGATCGCCGCGCCGCCATATTCGCCGCCGAGCGCAAGGCCCTGCAGCACGCGGAGCAGGATGACGATGATCGGCGCCGCGATGCCGATCGTCGTCGCCGACGGGATCATGCCGACCCCCGCGGTCGCGATACCCATCAGCGTGACGGTGACGAGGAAGGTATATTTGCGCCCCAGCCGGTCGCCGAGAAAGCCGAACAGCACCGCGCCCAACGGGCGGAAACCGAAACCGACCGCGAACCCCGCCCAGACGAGCAATATTTCGAGAGTCGCGTTATCGCTGGGGAAAAAAGCCTTGCCGATGATCGCCGCAAGCGTGCCGTAGATGAAGAAATCATACCATTCGAACACCGTGCCCGCCGACGATGCGGCAATGACCATGCGGATATCTTTCGCGGTCGGCTGATAGTCCGCGCCATGGTCGGCGACGGCGGCTGCGTCGGTCATAGTCTCTCCCCTGCCCCATTTCCGTTGCCGGGGCTTTGCGCCATCTCTAGCGGGCGCCGGACGGTGCGCAAGCCTTCTTGGCGTAGCGTCATTCCGGTGGCAGACTGGACGCCATGCAGTTCATCGACCTATCGATCCCGATCACCAACGACGTCGTGTCCGACCCGCCGGTGATGCGTCCCAACATCACCTATATGACGCATGAGAACACGTGGGAGCAGATCGCGATGTTCTTCCCCGGGCTGACCCGCGAGGACCTGCCCGATGGCGAAGGCTGGGCGGTCGAGATGCTGTCGCTCAGCACGCACAACGGCACGCATATGGACGCGCCCTGGCACTATCATTCGACCACCGACAGCGGCGCCTCGCCCGCCCCGTCGATCGACGAGGCGCCGCTCGACCTCTTCTTTCGTCCCGGGGTGAAACTCGACTTTTCGGATCGCCCGCACGGCCATGTCGTGAGTGGCGCCGAGGTCGAGGCCGAACTGGCGCGGATCGGCCACGATCTCCAACCGCTCGACATCGTGCTTGTCCAGTCGGGTGCGATCTATGGCACCGACAATTTCACCGATCAGGGCTGCGGCATGGGCGCCGAGGCGACACTGCACCTGACGGAGCGCGGCGTGCAGGTGGTCGGCACCGACGCGTGGAGCTGGGACGCGCCGTTTAGCCACACCGCGAAACGCTGGGCCGAAACGCGCGACCCATCGATCATCTGGGAGGGGCACAAGGCAGGGCGCATCCGGCCCTATTACCAGATCGAAAAGCTCACCAACCTTGCCGCGGTCCCGGCTACGGGTTTCACCTTCAGCTGCTTTCCAGTGAAGATCGAGCGTGCGAGCGCAGGTTGGATCAGGGCGGTGGCGCTGGTGGGCTAGACGTTCCGCGTCAGGAGGATCCAGAGCGTCCAAAGGCTGAGCGCGAGCAGCGTAGCGAAGGTCGCCGCTACGCCGACCTGACGCCCGAGCGGCGCCTGGCCCGGCTCCGATGGCGTGTAAAGGCCGATGATGTGTCCGACGCGGCCGATCAGGAAGATCGCGCCGATGATCATCAGCGCCATATGGTTCGCGCGTACAGTTTCCAGCAGCCCGAGCAGGATGATCGTGATCGGCGCATATTCGGCGAGATTGCCGTGCGCGCGGCTGGCGCTGATCAGCTTGGCGTCGCCATGATCGCCGAACGCGGCCTTGAGGCGCAAGCGCTGGCGGACGGTGTCGATTGCGGTGACGAGTAAAAGCAGCGCGCAAACGGCCGCGACAAAAGCGGTAACCGGTAAAGTCATCGTCCCTCTCCCCTGTGTCGCGCGCAGCCTAACCGGCAAGCGCGGTGCAGGAAAGTCAGAAGAGGCGCGAGCCGTTCGGCACTTCTTTATCGGGCGCGAAGAGGATCACCGCGCCTTCCGCGTCGGCGAAACCGAGCGTCAGCACTTCGGACATGAACTTGCCGATCTGGCGCGGCGGGAAGTTGACGACCGCGGCGACCTGCCGCCCCGCGAGGTCTTCGAGCGGATAGCGGTCGACGATCTGCGCGCTGCTTTTCTTCACACCGATAGCGGGGCCAAAGTCGATTTTCAGCTTAAACGCGGGTTTGCGCGCTTCGGGAAACGGCTCGGCCTCGACGATCGTGCCGATGCGGATATCGACGCGGAGGAAATCGTCAAAGGTGATCGGATTGGCAGCGCCCGCATCAGATTCGTGGTGCATGTGCATTCCAACAAACTCCGTTTGCCCTGAGCCTGTCGAAGGGCCGTTCTTCCTTTCAACGCCGTAGAGGGAAGAGCGGTGCCTCGACAAGCTCAGCACGAACGGGCTTTGAATTACTCCATTTCCAGGATCACCGCGTCGACCGCGAGGCTGTCGCCCTGCGCCGCGTTGACCGTCTTCACGACGCCCGTCTTTTCGGCGCGGAGGATGTTTTCCATTTTCATCGCCTCGACCGTCGCGAGCGGCTGGCCTGCCTCGACCTTGTCGCCTTCGCCGACGTGCAGCGCGACGAGCAGGCCGGGCATCGGGCAGATGAGGAATTTGGAAAGATCGGGCGGGACCTTCTCGATCATGTGGCCCGCGAGCGAGGCGATATGCCAGGGCAGCACGCGCACATCGTGGATGCGCCCGCGCGTCGTCATCTTCCAGCCCGTGCGTGTCTTCGCGACCTTCACCGCGAGTTCGGTCTCGTCGATCTCGGCGATCACCAGCCGGTCGCCCGGGGTATATTCGAGCGCGATGTCGATCCGGTCGCCCTCGACCTTGATATGCTTCTCGCCCACCTTGACCTTGTGCGCGGCGCCGTCGATCGACACCTGCCATTTGGCGGGCGGTTCGAGCCGGTCGCCGAGCTGGCCGTCGGTGCGCCGCGCGCGGTCGGCCTCGGCGCTCGCCATGAAGCCAGCGATCGCGGCGAGCGCGCGCACAACGTCCGCCCCTGCATCCGCGCCGTGGAAGCCCTCGGGATATTCCTCGGCAATGAACCCCGTCGTCAGCTCGCCCGAGCGGAAGCGCGGATGCTGCATAATCGCCGAAACAAAATCGATATTGTGGCCGAGCCCTTCGAGCTCGAAGCGGTCGAGCGCCGCAATCTGCAGATCGGCGGCTTCGTCGCGCGTCTCGCCCCACGTCACCAGCTTGGCGATCATCGGATCGTAGAAGATCGACACCTCGCCGCCCTCCTCGACCCCCGCATCGACGCGCACGCCATCGACCCCGCGCTCGTCGCCTTCCCACGCCGGAACGGGGGTGCGATAGCGCACGAGACGCCCGGTCGAGGGCAGGAAACCGCGATAGGGATCTTCGGCATAGACGCGGTTCTCGATCGCCCAGCCGTCGATCTTGACGTCGTCCTGCGTCATCTCGAGCTTCTCGCCCGCGGCGACGCGGATCATCTGCTCGACCAGGTCGATGCCGGTGATCGCCTCGGTCACCGGATGCTCGACCTGCAGGCGCGTGTTCATTTCGAGGAAGTAGAAGCTTTCGCCCGTCGGGTCGGCGCCCGAGACGATCAGCTCGACCGTGCCCGCGCTGTAATATCCGACGGCCTTCGACAGCGCGACGCATTGCTCACCCATCGCCTTGCGCATTTCGGGCGAGACGAAGGGCGACGGCGCTTCCTCGACCACCTTCTGGTGGCGGCGCTGGATGCTGCACTCGCGCTCGTTGAGGTAGAGCGTGTTGCCGTGCTGGTCGCCGAGGATCTGGATCTCGATGTGGCGCGGATTGAGGATGAACTTCTCGATGAAGACACGGTCGTCGCCAAAGCTGTTGAGCCCCTCGCGCTTGGTCGCCTCGAAGCCTTCGCGGACGTCCTTCTCGTCATAGGCGAGGCGCATGCCCTTGCCGCCGCCGCCGGCGCTGGCCTTCATCATCACCGGATAGCCGATCTCGTTCGAAATCTCGACCGCATGTTCGGTGTCGCGGATCTCGCCGACGAAGCCGGGGACGACGTTGACACCCGCTTCCTTCGCGAGCTTCTTCGACTCGATCTTGTCGCCCATCGCGGCGATCGCGTTCACCGGCGGGCCGATGAAGGCGATATTTTCCTTCGCCAGCGCCTCGGCGAAGCTGGTGCGTTCGGACAGGAAGCCATAGCCCGGATGCACCGCTTCGGCGCCCGTTGCCTTGCAAGCGGCGATGATCTTGTCGGCGATCAGATAGGATTCGGACGCGGGCGACGGGCCGATATGCACGGCTTCATCCGCCATCTGCACGAAGGGCGCGCGCGCATCGGCGTCCGAATAGACGGCGACGGTCGCGATGCCCATGCGGCGCGCGGTCTTGATGACGCGGCAGGCGATTTCGCCGCGGTTGGCGATCAGGATTTTCTTGAACATCTCTCTCAATATTCCTCGATCAAATCTTTGAGTTGTTTGATGCGCGCCTCGGTGAGCTGCGACATGCATCCGCTGATCATCATCGGCTCGGCCGAACCGCCGCGCATCGTGTAGCCCTCGCCGGCGCAATGCTTGTCGCGATAGGTCAGCCAGGCGCGCTGCGCGGCGAGGAGCGTGTCGAAATAGCCGGGGCGATTGTCCTGCGAGCGGTCGAAATCGGCGTCGATTTCCTTCATGCGCGCCGCAGTCAGCTTCCACTGGGCGTTCATCGCCGCATCGGCGCGTTCATATTCCTGGTAGGCGCAAGCGTTGAGTTCGAATTGCGCCATTGCGTTGTCGCAATCGACCTCGGGTTCCTGCGCAGCCGCAGCCAGCGCCATGAGCGTTGCCAATATCATTCCGCGGCCTCCAACTCAGCATCCCGCCGCATCGGCTCTTCGCTCTCCATCGGCCGCAGCCCCAACTTGGCAAACAAGGCGGCGTCGGCATTGTCGCCGCGGTTGCCGGTGGTGAGCAGCTTGTCGCCGGTGAAGATGCTGTTCGCGCCCGCCATGAAGCAGAGCGCCTGCGTCGCCTCCGACATGCTCTCGCGTCCTGCCGACAGGCGCACCATCGACTTCGGCATCGTGATGCGCGCGACCGCGATCGTGCGGACGAATTCGATATCGTCGATCTTCGCGAGCGGCGTGTCGGCGAGCATGTCGCCGAGCACGGTGCCCTTCACCGGCACAAGCGCGTTGACCGGCACGCTTTCGGGATGGCGTTCAAGCGTCGCGAGCGCGTGGATGAAGCCGACGCGGTCGGCGCGCGTCTCGCCCAGCCCGACGATCCCGCCCGAACAGACGTTGATCCCGGCGTTGCGGACTTCATCGAGCGTGTCGAGCCGGTCCTGAAAGGTGCGGGTCGAGATGATATTCTCGTAATTCTCAGGGGAAGTGTCGATATTATGGTTGTAATAGTCGAGCCCCGCGACCGCGAGCGTCTGCGCCTGTTCCTTCGTCAGCATGCCCAGCGTCATGCAGGTTTCCATGCCCATCTGGCGCACGCCCTCGATCATCTCGACGATCGCGGGCATGTCGCGGTCCTTGGGGTTGCGCCAGGCGGCGCCCATGCAGAAGCGCTTCGAGCCCGAATCCTTCGCCTGGGCGGCCGCCTGCAGCACCGCGCGCACGTCCATCAGTTTGGTGGCCTTGAGCCCGGAATCCGCCGATTTGCTCTGCGAGCAATAGCCGCAATCCTCGACGCACCCGCCGGTCTTGATGCTGAGCAAGGTGCAAAGCTGCACCTCGCCGCGTGCATGATGGCGGCGATGGACGCCCTGCGCCTCCCACATCAGTTCGTCGAACGGCAGGTCGAACAGCTCGGCGATTTCTTCGCGCGTCCAGTCGGTACGCGGCAGGTCATCCTGTTCGGCGTTGGGAGAGAGGTTCATGTTCGTCGACCCTTTTCGTTATTTGCAGAAGCGCGTCAGCGCGGCGCCATAGAATTCGAACGGCGGTGTCTCGCCCGCAAGCGGTTCATAGCCGCCATCGGCCCAGGCACGGCGATCGGCATAGGGCACCGAGACCTCGCGGCGATCGGCGTCGCTGCCATAATCGCCGACGCTGTAGAGGGTGAGATCGATATCGGCCTCGGGATCGTCGCAATTGAGGCGGATGATCCCCTTGTTCACGAACTTGTCGCTCGTCTCGAAATAGACGTCGCGCCATGGCCCCTTGGAGTTTTCAAGCCGGGCGAACCAGTCGGTGAAATAGACGTCGTCGAGCTGCTGACGATAGACATGCTCAACAGCGATATCCGGGCGAAACGCGCTTTCACGGCCGCCGGCCTCCGCCGCCGCCGTCTGGCTCGCCGCCAGCCCCGCCAGCATCAGACCCAGCGCGCGGATCACGCGGCATCCTCCAGCGGCGGCATATTGTGGCCGAGCAGGCGCAGGACGTCGGCGGCGCATTCGACGACGTTGCTGCCCGGACCATAGATGCCCTGCACCCCGGCATCGCGCAGATACTGATAATCCTGCGGCGGGATGACGCCGCCTGCGATTACTTTGATGTCGCCGCGGCCCGCCTCTTTCAGCTTGCCGATCAGTTCGGGGATCAGCGTCTTGTGCCCTGCGGCGAGGCTGGACGCGCCAACGACGTCGACGCCGCTGTCGAGCGCGAGTACCACGGTTTCCTCAGGCGTCTGGAACAACGGGCCCGAGACGACGTCGAAGCCCATGTCGCCGAACGCCGACGCGATGACGTTGGCGCCGCGGTCGTGGCCGTCCTGCCCCATCTTGGCGACGAGCAGCTTCGGCTTACGCCCCATCCGGCGTTCGACCGCCGCGACGCCGTCGAGCACCTGCTGCCAGCGGTCGTCGCCCTCGTAAGGCGCGGCGTAGACACCTTTCACCGGGGTCGGCTGCGTGCCGTAGCGCTCGAAGCTTTCTTCCATCGCCGAGCTGATTTCGCCAAGCGTCGCGCGGGCGCGCGCGGCGTCGACCGCATGGGCAAGCAAATTGGTCTCGATCGACTGCGGCGCGGCGGCGGCCTTGCGCAGCGCGTCGAGCGCGGCCTGGCAAGCGGCTTCGTCGCGGCTCGCCTTGGTCTTGTTGATCCGCGCGACCTGCGCCTCGCGCACCTTGGTGTTGTCGACCTCGAGCGTTTCGAGCAGGTCCTCGTCCTTCAGGCGATATTTGTTCACCCCGACGATGACATCGTCACCGCGGTCGACGCGCGCCTGCCGCGCCGCGGCGGCGGTCTCGATCATCGCCTTGGGCCAGCCCGCGGCGACGGCCTTCGCCATGCCGCCCTCCTTCTCGACGCGCTCGATGATCTCCCACGCCTTGTCGACCAGCTCCTGCGTCAGCGCCTCGACATAATAGGAGCCGCCGAGCGGGTCGACGACCTTGGTCATCCCGGTCTCTTCCTGGATGACGATCTGGGTGTTGCGCGCGATGCGGGCGGAGAAGTCCGTCGGCAGCGCGATCGCCTCGTCGAGCGCGTTGGTGTGCAGCGACTGCGTCCCGCCGAGCATCGCCGCCATCGCCTCGATCGTCGTGCGCATCACATTGTTATAGGGGTCCTGCTCGGTGAGCGAGACGCCCGACGTCTGGCAATGGGTGCGCAACATCTTCGACCGCTCGTCCTTGGCGCCGAGGTTGGTCATCACGCGGTGCCAGAGCACACGCGCGGCGCGCAGCTTCGCGATCTCCATGAAGAAGTTCATGCCGATCGCGAAGAAGAAGGATAGGCGCCCCGCGAACTTGTCGATGTCGAGGCCGCTCGCGACGCCGTAGCGCACATATTCGGCGCCGTCGGCGATGGTGAAGGCCAGCTCCTGCACCTGCGTCGCGCCGGCTTCCTGCATATGATAGCCGGAGATCGAGATGCTGTTGAACTTCGGCATCTCGCGGCTGGTATAGCCGAAAATGTCGGAAATGATCCGCATGCTCGGCTCGGGCGGATAGATATAGGTGTTGCGGACCATGAACTCCTTGAGGATGTCGTTCTGGATGGTCCCGTCGAGCAGCTTGCGTTCGACCCCCTGCTCCTCGCCCGCGACGATGAAGAAGGCGAGGATCGGGATCACCGCGCCGTTCATCGTCATCGAAACTGACATCTGGTCGAGCGGAATGCCGTCGAACAGGATCTTCATATCCTCGACGCTGTCGATCGCGACCCCCGCCTTGCCGACGTCGCCGACGACGCGCGGATGATCGCTGTCATAACCGCGGTGCGTCGCGAGATCGAAGGCGACCGACAGGCCCTTCTGCCCCGCCGCGAGGTTGCGGCGATAGAAGGCGTTCGATTCCTCGGCGGTCGAAAAGCCAGCGTACTGCCGGATCGTCCACGGCCGCCCCGCATACATCGACGCGCGCACGCCGCGCGTGAACGGCGCGAAACCGGGCAGGCCGGGGTCAGCGGTCACGTCCTCGGCCGTGTAGAGCGGTTTGACGTCGATCCCCTCGGGGGTCGCCCAGGTGAGGTCCTTGCCCTTCACTTCCTTGTCGGCGGCGGCGACCCATTGGTCGATGGTCGGCTTGTCGGTCATATGCAGTCTCGTTCATGTGCGCCCCGGCGCAAGCCGGGGTCCAGAAGGCGTGGGCCCCGGCTTTCGCCGGGGAACACGGGTCAGTGCGCCGCTTTCGGCATCTCCATAATCTCGGTCAGCACCCCGCCCATATCCTTGGGGTGCAGGAAAAAAATCAGCGTCCCGTGCGCACCGATGCGCGGTTCGCCGAGCACGCGCTTGCCCATCGCCTCGAACTCGGCCTTGGCTGCGTGGATGTCGGGGACTTCGTAGCACATATGATGCTGGCCTCCTGCGGGGTTCTTTTGCAGGAAGCCGGCTATCGACGCATTACCCGGCAATGGTTCGATCAGCTCGATCTGTGTGCCGTTCAGCGCGCCATCGGCTCCGGGCGTATCGACGAAACACACCTTCACCCCCTGCTCGGGCAGGTCGAACGGCTCGTGAATCTGCGTCGCTCCCATCACGTCGCGGTAAAAGACGATACTGTCGGCGATCGACGGCGTCGCGACGCCGATATGATTGAGGCGACCCAGTTTCATCTCATTCTCCTCAGCAACCCGGAACCTGGTCCTTGCCGACCGGTTCATATTTGCCGCTATTCAGCACATATTGCTGCTTGAAGGACCGCGTGCCGGTGTAGGCGACGGTAAAGCTCTTGTCGGGCACGGCCGCAGCGATCCGGCCTTCATATTCCTGTTCGGTCTGGCCGATTCCGGCGCCCGAGCTCATCCCGTTGGTAAAACCGCCACGGTCGACCGGCCCCTCGGGCGTCAACTCGGTCACCACAGCCGAGCCGATCGCGCAGCCCTGCCACACGCCGCCGCCCGCGGTGATCAGATAGGGATTGCGCCCGAGGAGGTTCGTGAAGGCCCAGCTCGTCGCGGCGTTGCCCACCGTGCCGGTGGCGCCGATCCCGATCCATTCGCCCTGTTTGACCCAGCCCGCAGCGCTCGACTTCAGATAATGGATCGCGTTCAGTCCCCCTTCGCTGTGCCCCGCATCGTCGAGCGACCCGGCGCTCAGCAGCACGCCGACATTATTCGGCAGCAGGTGGATCGCGACCGGGCGGAAACGATAGGCCCGTTCGTCGATCGTCCGGGTGGCCTCTGCCCCGGCGCCTTTGGGAAGCCCGAAGGCCGTGCGGAACGCCATATCGATCGTCGTGTCCTCGTCGCTGCCGAGCGTGATCGGAAAGGCTTCCTTCTCCGCATCGACCGGCGTGTCGGGGTCGAACGCCGATGCTGCCGGCGCCGAAAGTCCGGACAGGAGAGCTGCAAAGGCAAGAACGGATTTACGCATCTCGATACCTCATCTGATAGTCGAACATCGCGGCCGCGTTTCCGGGCCGCAGTCCCTAACTATCTCATCCACAGCGAAATTTTAGTGCCCGTTGTCACAGCGGAATATTGTCGTGCTTCTTCCACGGGTTTTCGAGACTCTTGTTCCTGAGCTTCCGTAGCCCCAGCGCGATCCGCTTGCGCGTGTTGTGCGGATGGATGACCTCGTCGATATAGCCGCGCGAGGCGGCGACGAACGGGTTGGCGAAGCGATCCTCATATTCCTTCGTTCGCTCGGCGATCTTTTCGGGGTCGCCGATGTCGCTGCGGAAGATGATCTCGACCGCGCCCTTCGCGCCCATCACCGCGATTTCGGCGGTCGGCCAGGCGTAGTTCAGGTCGCCGCGCAGATGCTTCGACGCCATCACGTCATAGGCGCCGCCATAGGCTTTGCGCGTGATCACCGTGATCTTCGGCACCGTCGCCTCGGCATAGGCGAAGAGCAGCTTGGCGCCATGCTTGATGATGCCGTTATATTCCTGCGCGGTGCCGGGCAAGAAGCCCGGCACGTCGACGAAGGTGATGATCGGAATCTCGAACGCGTCGCAGAAGCGCACGAAGCGCGCCGCCTTCTTCGACGAATTGATGTCGAGCACGCCCGCGAGCACCATCGGCTGGTTCGCGACGATGCCGATCGTGCGCCCCTCGATACGGCCGAAGCCGCAGATGATGTTCGCGGCATGCGCCGGCTGCACCTCGAAGAAGTCGCCCTCGTCGACGGTTTTGCGGATCAACTCGTGCATGTCGTACGGCTGGTTCGCGTTCGGCGGGATCAGCGTGTCGAGGCTGTCCTCGGCACGGTCATAGGGATCGCTCGTCGGGCGGACGGGCACGCCGCTGCGGTTGTTCTCGGGCAGATAATCGAAAAAATCGCGCGCCGCGAGCAGCGCCTCGATATCATTCTCGAACGCATTGTCGGCGACCGAGCTTTTGGTCGTGTGGGTAATGGCGCCGCCGAGTTCCTCCTGCGTCACCACCTCGTTGGTCACCGTTTTCACGACGTCGGGACCGGTGACGAACATGTAGCTCGAATCCTTCACCATGAAGATGAAGTCGGTCATCGCGGGGCTGTAGACCGCTCCGCCCGCGCAGGGGCCCATGATCAGGCTGATTTGCGGCACGACGCCCGATGCCAGCACATTGCGCTGGAACACCTCGGCATAGCCGCCCAATGACGCGACGCCCTCCTGAATGCGCGCGCCACCCGAGTCATTGAGTCCGATGACCGGCGCGCCGACCTTCATCGCATTGTCCATCACCTTCATGATCTTTTCGGCGTGCCGCTCCGACAACGATCCGCCGAACACGGTGAAGTCCTGGCTGAAGACATAGACGAGGCGGCCGTTAATCGTGCCCGACCCGGTGACGACGCCGTCGCCGGGCACCTTCTGGTCCTGCATGCCGAAATCGGTGCAATTATGCTCGACATAGGTGTCGAGTTCCTCGAACGAGCCTTCGTCGAGCAACACGTCGAGCCGCTCGCGCGCGGTCAGCTTGCCCTTGGCGTGCTGCGCGTCGATGCGTTTCTGACCGCCCCCAAGGGCTGCGGCGGCGCGACGGCGTTCCATTTCGGCGATATTGGCGGACAAAGCGGCTCTCCATCAAAATTCGAAAGCGTCGTCTGCCCGCTTCGCATCGCCGAGGCAAATGTGAATTTGCAAAATTGCGAAGTCCGATTTTGCAAAATTTGTTGCGCGCGTATAGGCTCCTCATCCGTTGGGACAACGTCGAGGCGCAATCGATTACGTCTCAAATCGATTGCGCCTCGGCAACCTGCCGAAAAACTCGAGGAAGGAATGCGATGGCTCGGCAGCGCATTTTTGCCGGAACCCGGCTGAAGCAGCTCCGCTTGGATCGCGGCACGATGCAGGCCGTCTTTGCGCAGCAGCTTGGTATTTCGACTTCCTATCTCAGCCAGATCGAGCACGACGACCGCCCGCTGACCCCCGCGCTTCTCGAACGACTGCAACGCCTGTTCCCGCTCGAATGGGAAGAGGTTGCGGCCGATGCCGGCGATCGCCGGGCGGGTGCGCTGCGCGAAGCCGCCGCCGATCCCCTGTTCGCTTCGGCGCCGCTGCCGCCCGAGCAACTCGAACGCGCGGCGCTCCAGCAACCGCAGCTCGCCGACCAGTTCGTCGCGCTCCACGCCGCCTATCGCCGCGCGGGGCAGCGGCTGCAGATAATCGACGAAGCGTTGACCGGCGGCACCGCCGAGGGGAGCCGTCTGCCGTGGGAGGAGGTGCGCGACTGGTTCCACGATGCCGGCAATTATGTCGACAGCATCGACCGTGCGGCGGAGGCGCTCGCGGGGCAATTGCGCGGCAAGGAGCCTTCGCCCGCGATCGAGACGATCGAGCGGCGGCTCCGCGACGCGCTCGGCATTTCGATCGTCTATCAGCAAAGCCAGGTGCTGCGCGATTTCGATGCGACGATGCGCCATCTGGTGATCGACCCGTCGCAGCCTGCCGAAACCCGGCGCTTCCAGCTCGCGCATCAGCTCGCCGCGCTCGCGCTCGCGAAGGAAATCGCCGCGGTGGTCGAGGCTTCGCCGCTGCGCACCGCCGCCGCGCGCCAATTGCTCCATGTCGGCCTCGCCAATTATGCCGCGGGCGCGGTGCTGATGCCCTATGCGCCCTTTCGCGCCAGTGCCCGCGCGGTGCGGCACGACATCGACCGGCTGCGGCTCGAATATGGCGTCAGCTTCGAGCAGGCGTGCCACCGGCTCTCGACGCTCCAGCGCCCCGGCGCGCGCGGTATTCCGATGTTCTTTTGCCGCGTCGACATGGCGGGCAATATTACCAAGCGGCACAGCGCCACGCGCCTGCAGTTCGCGCGCTTCGGCGGCGCCTGTCCGCTGTGGATCGTCCACGAGGCCGCGGCGATCCCCGACCGCATATTGTTCCAGCTCGCCGAGACCCCCGACGGGCTGCGCTATGTGTCGATGGCGAAGGGCCTCGTGAAACCCTCGGGCAGCTATGCGCGCAGCCCCCGGCGCTACGCCGTCGCGCTCGGGTGCGAGGCGCAATATGCCGGTGATTTCGTCTATGCCGACGGAGTCGACGTCGCGGCACCGCAGGCCGCGACGCGCATCGGCCCGTCGTGCCGCATCTGTCCGCGCGACGATTGCGACCAGCGCGCCTTCCCGCCGAGCGACCGCCCGATCCTCGTCGACCCCGACCGGCGCGACGTCGTGCCCTACCGGATCGGCTAGAGTTTCACGATCCCGCGCTCGATCAGGCTGTGCGCCGTCGCGAGGATCGCTTCCTCGGGCGGGCGCATCGTCCAGCCGAGCGTCGCCATGGCATGGCGGCTGTCGCCGCCGCGAACATTGCCCAGCTCGGCGACGAGTTGTTTGAGTTCGGGGCGCACGAGCGCGAGCAGCTTGAGCAGCCAGTCGGGCATCTTCCGCGTCGGCACCTTCCGCGCCTTGTCGCCAAGGTTCGCGGTCAGGATGTTCGCGACGTCGATCATCTTCAGAAACGGTCCCGAGCAGACATAACGTTCGTCGCGGATCGCGGGGGCGGTGAGCGCGCGATAGTGGAGATCGGCGACGTCGCGCACGTCGATAATGCCGAATCCGATGTCGGGGCACATCGGCACCTTGCCTTCGAGCAACTGTTTGACCAGTTCGATCGAGGTCAAGAGATCGTCCGAAAGCAGCGGCCCGAAGACCGCCGCGGGATTGACCGAGGCGAATTCCATGCCGCCGCCTTCGGCCGCGACCCAGTTGCGTGCCGCGCGCTCGGCGACCGTCTTCGAGCGCGGATAGGGCATCACGGCGGGGTTATCGAGGTTGGTCCAGTCGGCTTCGTCGTAAAGTTCGCGCCCCTTGCCATGGCCATAGGCGATCGCCGCCATCGACGAGGTGAGGACGAAGCGTCGGACGCCGGCCGCCTTGGCGAAGCGCAAGGCGCGGAGCGCGCCCTCGCGCGCCGGGACGACCAGTTCGTCGGCATGCTTCGGAACGCCGAGCGGAAAGGGTGAAGCGACATGCGCGACATGGCTGCATTCCGCCATCGCTTCGGCCCAGCCGGCGTCGCGCTCGAGGTCGGCAGCGAAGAAGCGCAGCTTGCCTTTGTCGACGTTCAGCCAGCCGCGCACCTCATCCTCGCGCTTCAGGCTGCGGACCGTCGTGTTCACGGTCCAGCCATTGTCGATCAACTGCCGGATCAGGAAACCCGCGATATAGCCGCTGCCGCCGGTGACCAGTGCCGTGCCCGCCATACGCCCCTCCCCTGTTTTGGAGCGGGGAGGGTAGCAGGATTATTTGAGCAGGACGAGTTCCTCGGCCATGCTGGGGTGCAGCGCGACGGTGGCGTCGAAATCGGCCTTGGTCAGCCCCGCCTTCACCGCGATCGCCGCCGCCTGCAGGATTTCGGGGGCATCGGGGCCGATCATGTGGAGTCCGACAACCTGGTCGGTCGCGGCGTTGATGATCATCTTGTACAGCGCGCGCTCGTTGCGGCCCGCGAGGACATTCTTCATCGCGCGAAAATCGCTGGTGTAGACGCGGATGCTGCCGAGCTTGTTGCGCGCCTCGGCCTCGGTCATGCCAACGGCACCGATCGGCGGGTGGCTGAACACCGCGCTGGGGACGTTGCTGTAATCGACCACGGTCGGCTTCTCGCCATAAAAGGTATCGGCGAAGGCCTGTCCCTCGCGGATTGCCACTGGAGTAAGCTGGATGCGGTCGGTGACGTCACCCACCGCGAATATGCTCGGTACCGACGACTGGTTCGTCTCGTCGACCTTGACCGCGCCCTTGTCGTCGAGTTCGACGCCGAGTTCTTCGAGCCCCAGATTCTTGGTGTTCGGGGTGCGTCCGGTCGCCATCAGCACCGCATCGGCCTCGATCGCATCGCAGCCTTCGAGATGGACGGTGAGCGTTCCGTCGTCCTTCTTTTCGATCGACTGGAACGGCGCGTTGAACTTGAAATCGATGCCCTTGGTCATCGAGATCTGGAGCAACCGGTCGCGGATCTGTTCGTCATAGCCGCGCAGGATCGTGTCGCCGCGATTGACGATTGTCACCTTGCTGCCGAATTCGTTGAAGATGCCGGCAAATTCGTTGGCGATATAGCCGCCGCCCGCGATCACGACGCGCTTCGGCAGCTTTTCGAGATGGAAGACCTCGTTCGAGGTGATCGCATGTTCACTGCCCGGAAATTCGGGAACGTGCGGCCAGCCGCCGGTGGCGATCAGGATGCGTTCGGCGGTGAGTTCGGTCCCGTCGGCAAGCCTTACCTTCTGCGGGCCGGCGACCGTCGCGCGCGTCTTGAGCACGGTGACCTTGTGGTTGTCGAGCGTCTGGCCATAGAGGCCCTCGAGCCGGTCGACCTCGGCAAGCACATTGTCGCGCAGCACCGGCCAGTCGAACTTGCAGTCGGGCACGTCCCAGCCGAACTTGCGCGCGTCGTGGATATCCTCGGCGAAATGGGCGCCGTAGACGAGCAATTTCTTGGGCACGCAGCCGCGGATGACGCAGGTGCCGCCAACCCGATACTCCTCCGCCACCGCGACGCGCGCGCCATGCGAGGCCGCGATGCGCGAGGCGCGGACGCCGCCCGAACCGGCGCCGATGACGAAGAGATCATAGTCGAAATCGCTCATGGAGTACCCCTGGATTGGACAGGCAGGCATTCGCGCCCGGCGCCTATGTGGTTACACGGGCGCGGCTTGCCAATCGAAATTTGCATTCAGTGCCAGCGGCGAGGCCTTCAGTCGCCGAGCGCCGCCTGCATCAGCGCCTGCGTCGCGGCGTCGAACTCCACCGTGCCTTCGGCAAGGCCTTTCGCCATCTCCTTGCCCAGCTCGACCCCGAACTGGTCGAACGGATTGATGCCGAGCAGCACGGCGTTGGCGAAGACGCGATGCTCGTAGAAAGCGATGAGCGCGCCGAGGCTGCGCGGCGTCACCTGATCGAGCAGAATCGTCGTCGAGGGACGGTCGCCCGGATAGTTGCGCGCGCCATCCTCGCTTGCCCGCCCCGTCATCAGCGCCGCGCCCTGTGCGATACAATTGGCGACGAGCGTTTCGTGATGGGCATCGTCGAGCAGATGATCGGGCTCGCGCGCGACGACGAACTCGACCGGGGTCAGATGCGTGCCCTGATGAAGCAGCTGGAACACCGCATGCTGTGCATCGGTGCCGACGCCGCCCCAGGTGATCGGCGCGGTCTGCTGCGCCACGGCCTGCCCCTCGAATGTCACCGACTTGCCGTTCGATTCCATTTCGAGCTGTTGCAGATAGTCGGGAAGCAGGCGCAGCCGCTCGTCATAGGCGAAAACCGCGCGCGTCTGGCACCCGAGGCGATTGGCGTAGACCTGATCGGCGAAGGCCGCGAGCAGGCAGATATTGTCGGCGCCGTCGGCGAGGCGGAAATGGCGATCCATTTCGGCCGCCCCTTCGAGCAGATCGGCGAACGCATCCCAGCCGAGCGCGAGCGCCGCGGGAAAACCGATCGACGACCAGAGCGAATAGCGACCGCCGACGGTTTCGCTGAACGGCAGGATGCGCGTTTCGTCGATGCCCCATTCCATCGCGCGCTCGGGCTTCGCGGTGAGCGCGATGAAGCGGCCCACCGGGTCCTCGACCCCCGCCTCGTCGAGCCATTGCAGCGCCGAATTGGCGTTGAGCAAGGTCTCGGTCGTGGTGAAGGTCTTCGATGCGACCGCGACGAGCGTATGTTCGGGGCTGAACTTGGCGAAAGCTTCGTCGAGCGCCGCGCCATCGACGTTCGACACCACCGCGACGTCATAACGATCGGAATGACGGCCGAGCGCATCGATGAGCAGGTCGGGACCGAGCGCCGATCCGCCGATGCCGATGTGAAGCAAATGGCGGATCTCGCCGAACGCGCCGGCTTCGATCGCGTCGATCATCATCCGCATGCGCTGATGCAGCGCCTGCGCGACATGGACCGATTCCGGCGCGCCGTCACCGCGCTCGGCGCTATGTTCGGCGGCGCGGTCTTCGGTCGGATTGGCGATGCCGCCCGAAAAGAGCGTCTTGCGCCGGCCCGCGAAACCCTGCGCTTCGGCGAGGCCCGACAGGATGGCGATCGCCGAACTGTCGAGATGCGTCTTGGCGAAATCGAAACGGATGTCGGCGACGCTCCGTACCAGCGCCTGCAGGCGCGTCTCCGGATCGGCCGCAACCAGATCGGCAAGCCTCTGCGGCTGCCAGTCGGAAAGCGCCTGCCAAGCGTCGGGTGCGGTCGTCATCGTTTTATATCCTCGAAGGGGGGAGTGAATCGCGACCTTTCTCTAAGCCCGCCGCCCGCGCGGCGCCAGTGGCGTCCGCCGATATTCGCTTGACGTGGCAACCTATTCATCGCCAATGCCGCAGCATGACCAATGCCAGCTTTGCCGCCGATGTGACGCCTCCCACCGGACCCACGCCGCCCGCCCCGACCCCCGCGCCGGTATCCGCCAAGGAAGAGGCCGTCGATACCGTTCGTTTCCTCGCGCTGCTCGCGATCGCGGTGCTGATTTTCCGCAGCTTTTTCCTGTCGCCCTTCAACATTCCGTCGGAATCGATGCAGCCGCGGCTGCTCATCGGCGACTATCTGCTCGTGAACAAGATGGCCTATGGCTATTCGAAATTCAGCCTGCCGTTCAGCGCGCCGCTGATCCCGGGGCGCATTTTTCCGCGCACGCCCGAGCGCGGCGACGTCGTCGTGTTCAAGGCGCCGCCGGTCAACGACAATGACTATATCAAGCGCGTGATCGGCCTGCCCGGCGACAGCGTGCAGGTGAAGGGCGGCATCGTCTGGCTCAACGGCAAGCCGCTGAAGCGCGAAGCCATGCCCGACTTCGTCATCCCGGTGACGCCGAACATGATCGAAGCCTCGCGCGCGACGGGCACCCTGCCCTGCTATTCGCCCGAGTTCGAGGAAGTCGCCGCCGACGGGACGCGCCAGTGCCGTTACAAGCAGTTCAGGGAAACGCTGCCCAGCGGCAAGAGCTATGCGATCCTCGACATCACAACGATCGCCGAGGACAACACCCCGCTCGTCGTCGTGCCCGAGGGGCATATGTTCCTGATGGGCGACAACCGCGACCGCAGCGCCGACAGCCGTTTCCCCGCGATGGAAAATCAGGGCATCGGCCTCGTTCCCGAGGAAAATCTCGTCGGCCACGCGCTCGTCGGCATGTTCTCGACCGACGGTTCCGCAAGCTGGATCAACCCGATCAGCTGGTTCACGGCGGCGCGCTGGGGCCGCATCGGGGACGGTTTTTGAGCGATACGCTGGACACCGGGGCGCTCGCCGGGATTATCGGCTGCACCCCGGATGATCTCGCGCTTTACGACCTTGCGCTGACGCACGGCAGCACCGGGCGCGCCGATTATCAGCGGCTCGAGTTCCTCGGCGACCGGGTGCTCGGGCTCGTCATCGCGTCGGAGCTTTACACGCGCTTTCCCGCCGCGAGCGAGGGCGAGATGTCGTCGCGGCTGCATGTGCTCGCATCGGGGGCGACCTGCGCCGCGATCGCACAGCGGCTCGACCTCCCCGCGCTGATCCGCTTCGGCGCACAGGCGCGCAACGACGGCGGCCGCTACAGCGACAATATCGCCGCCGACGCGATCGAGGCGCTGATCGGCGCGCTCTATCTCGACAAGGGCGCGGAGGCGGCCCGGCAATTCATCCTGACGCATTGGAACGAAATGATCGACGGGCAGCAGGCGGCGCCGAAGCACCCCAAGGCGGCGCTCCAGGAATGGGCGCTCGCGCGCAAGCGCCGCCCGCCCGAATATGAAATCGTGTCGCGCGAAGGCCCCGACCATGCGCCACGCTTCCGCGTCGCGGTGAGCGTCGGCAAGCTCGCGCGCGCCGAGGCCGAGGGCGCCAGCAAACAGGCGGCCGAGAAGGCTGCGGCCGCGGCGTTACTCGCCGAACTCGAAGGACAGGAAAAATGACCCAGCATTGCGGTTTCGTCGCCGTCGTCGGCGCGCCCAACGCGGGCAAATCGACCCTCGTCAACGCGCTCGTCGGCCAGAAGGTCGCGATCGTCAGCCCAAAGGCGCAGACGACGCGCACGCGGCTGATGGGCGTCGCGATGGACGGCGATACGCAGATCATCCTGATCGACACGCCGGGCATCTTTGCCCCCACGCGCCGGCTCGACCGCGCGATGGTCGCCGCAGCCTGGGGCAGCCTCGAGGAAGCCGAGGCGATCCTCGTGATGGTCGACGCCGCCGCCAAACTGACGGGCCGCGTCGAGCGCGTCCTCGAAGGCATCGCGAACCGGCCCGAGAAGAAATATCTGATCCTCAACAAGGTCGACCTGACGAGGAAGGACAAGCTGCTCACGATCGCGACCGAACTCAATGCCAAGGTCGCGTTCGACGAGACCTTCTTCATCTCGGCGAGCAGCGGCGACGGCGTTACGGAGCTCAAGGCGCACCTTGCCAAGCTGATGCCCGAGGGGCCGTGGCATTTCCCCGAAGACGAGGTCAGCGACGCGCCCGAACGCATGCTCGCCGCCGAGATCACGCGCGAACAGCTCTATCGCCAGCTCCACGAGGAACTGCCCTATCAGTCGACGGTCGAGACCGAGCTGTTCAAGACGCGCCCCGACGGCAGCGCCGAGATCCACCAGCAAATCTTCGTCGCGCGCGACAACCAGCGCGCGATCGTGCTCGGCAAGGGCGGTGCGCGCATCAAGGAAATCGGCGCCCGCGCGCGGGCCGAGCTGACCGAGCTGATGGGCCGCAAGGTCCACCTGTTCCTGCACGTCAAGGTCAAGGAAAATTGGGACGAGGACCGCGGCGTTTATCGCGACATGGGGCTCGACTGGGTCGATTGAACAACAGCAACGAGGGGCTAAAAATGATCAAACCGGCTTCCATCATTCTTTTCGACCGTCTGTTTCTGGGGTCGCTGATACTCGGGGTGCTGAATTTCCTGTTCGCGTGGAGCGACGTATCGGAGAAGCTCGCGAGCATGCCCGAGTTTGCGGCGATGGGCTTTGGATCGGGCTTCATCATCGGCACATTCGCCGTCGGCATGATCATCAACCTGATCATCTGGTATTTCATTTCGGCGCGAGCGAGCAAGATCGCCAAATGGATTTTGGTGGTCTTTTTCGCGATCGGGCTGTTGTCGATGCTGAGCAACCTCAACAATCCGCTTGGCCCCCAAGGCATCTCGCTGGGCGTAGCGATCATCATCACCGTCATTCAGGGCGCGGCGGTCTATATGCTGTTCCGGCCCGATGCCGTGGCATGGTTCAATCGCACCCCGCCGGTCGATCCCGACACCTTCCGCTAGGCGCTAGATCCGGCGGCAATCGTTCGGCGGCGGGTTGCCGTCGAAGCGTGCGGTGATCCAGCCGATCGTTTCCTGCGCGCTGTCCTTCGCGCTCGTGCCATGGTCGCCGGTCATGTCGATCCAGCGTGTCGGCGTGCCGCGCCGGCACGCGGCCTTTGCGAATTTGCGTGTCACCGCGGGCGCGACGATCGTATCCTTGCTGCTCTGCGCGATCAGCAGCGGTCCGGGCACACGCGCCGGGTCGACGCTGTTGGCGCGTTCGAACGCGCCGAAAGGCTCGATCTTTTCGATATCCTTGCCCTTCGTCGCGCGGGCGACGGTCAGGATGCCGAGGATCGTGCGGAGCTTCGGCTTTTTGTGAAACTCGACGCAATTATTCTGCGCCAGCCGGTTGATGATGCCCTGGTTGGTGCGATTGGCGATCGGATCGAGCGAAAAGCCATAGAGCGTCGACCAGCTGTGAAGCGCGAAGGATAGGAGCAGCGCGCGCGCATTTTTGTCGCTGCCTTCGCGCAGATTGGCGCCGAGGTCGGTCGGTGGTGCCGCCGCCGCGGTCGCGACGAGCGTCAGGTCGGGCGCATAGCTGCGCGCGGAGATCGCAGTCCAGAGCGCCGCATGGCCGCCCTGCGACTCCCCCCAGACGGCGAAATTGCTTCCCGCCGCCGCGCCCGGAATTTCGCGCGCCGCACGCACGGCATCGAGCACAGCGTTCGCGGTATCGGGACCGACGAGGAACGGGTGCATCGTCGGGCTGGCGAGGCCGATATAGTCGGGCGCGACGACGACATAGCCGCTGCGCACCGCATTCATTCCCGCCGAATATTCGAAGAAGTTGGGACTGAGCGACGGCGCGCATTTCTCCGCGACACCCCAAGCTCCGTGGGTCCAGGCGATGACGCGGCGCGGACGCGGCGAGATCGTCTCCATCGGCGCGGCGACGATGCCTGTGACGGCGAGGCGCTGGCCGTTGCCGCCCGTCGTCCAATATTGCACGCGCCACGCCTGCGTGCCGGGCGGCGTATCGGTCATTGGTTGTGCGGAGATCAGGTAGCGCGGCGGCTGGGCCGACACCGGTGCGGCTACAAGCGCGAAGAAGGCAAGGAAAGCGGCAAGCAGATAGCGCATGGGCAAGTCTCCCCGATGCGCCAGCCTAACATGAGATTACAGAATCGGGAACGTCGGCCGTAACACTCCCCAACTTCGTCATCCCCGCGAAAGCGGGGACCCAGCGAGCAGCCGTCGCAGCTGGGTTCCCGCTTTCGCGGGAATGACGAGTTCTCGGGAACATACTCCGTTGCTTGCGGTTACTCGGCCTTCTTCTTTGCCGGAGCCTTTTTGGCCGAAGCCTTCTTCGCCGCGGCCTTTTTCTTCGGCGCCGCTTTCTTCTTGCCCTTTGCCGGCCCCTTCGCCGCGCGTGCGTCTATCAGCGCGATGGCTTCTTCGAGCGTCAGCGTTGCCGGGTCGGCGGTCTTGGGCAGCGTCGCATTGGTCGTGCCGTCGGTCACATAAGGACCAAAGCGCCCTTCCATCAGCTTCATCTCGCCGCCGCTCGTGGGGTGCGGGCCGAAGGTGTTGAGCGGCTCGGCCTTCGCCCGCCCGCGCCCGCCGCCATTTGCCGCCTCGGCGATACGGACGACCGCGGCGTTCATGCCGATGTCGAAGATCTCCGCAGTGCCCGTCAGCTTGGCATATTTGCCGTCGTGGAGCAGATAGGGGCCGTAGCGCCCGAGCCCGGCCATGATGACCTTGCCGCTTTCGGGATGCACCCCGACCTCGCGCGGCAGGCCGAGGAGCCTGATCGCATAATCGAGATCGAAATCCTCGCCGGGAATATCCTTCGGGATCGACGAACGCTTCGCCTCCTTGCCATCGCCGAGCTGGACATAGGGGCCGAAACGCCCGCTGCGCTTGGTCACTTCCAGCCCGCTTTCGGGATCGGTGCCCAGCGTCTCGGGCCCCGTGTCGGCGCCGTCGCTGCCGCCCGGTTGCGCGAACTTCCGCGTGAACTTGCAGTCGGGATAGTTGCTGCACGCGATGAACGGCCCGAACTTGCCGCCGCGCAGCGCGAGCCGCCCGGTGCCGCAATTGGGGCAGAGGCGCGGATCGCTGCCGTCGCCCTTGTCGGGGAAGAGATAGGGGCCGAGGAACTCGTCGAGCGCCGCGGTGATCTCCGACGGCTTCTGTTCCATCACTTCGCCGGTGCGCGGCTTGAAATCGCGCCAGAAGCGTTCGAGCACCGCCTGCCACTGCGCGCGGCCGCCCGAGACGTCGTCGAGCTCTTCCTCGAGCCCTGCGGTGAAGTCGTAGCCGACATAGCGTTCGAAGAAGCGTTCGAGGAAGGCCGTCAGCAGCCGCCCGCTCTCCTCGGGGATGAAGCGGTTCTTCTCGACCGTCACATAGGCGCGGTCCTTGAGCACCTGCAGGATCGAGGCATAGGTTGACGGGCGCCCGATGCCGAGCTCCTCCATCCTCTTGACGAGGCTCGCCTCCGAATAACGCGGCGGCGGCTGCGTCTCGTGGCTTTCGACCTCGACACCGGTCTTTGCCGGCGCATCGCCCTTCGCCATCGCGGGCAGCAGGCGCGCATCGTCGTCGTCCGCACTATCGTCGCGGCCTTCGTCATAGAGTGCAAGGAAGCCGGGGAATTTCACCACCTGCCCCGTCGCGCGCATCACCGTCTTGCCGGTGCCGTCGGAAAGGTCGACGCTGGTGCGTTCGAGCCGCGCCGACGCCATCTGGCTCGCGAGAGCGCGCTTCCAGATCAGCTCATAGAGGCGCGCATGATCGCCGCTTCCCGCTTTGTCCTTCGAAAAGTCGGTCGGACGGATCGCTTCGTGCGCTTCCTGCGCATTTTTCGCCTTGGTCTGATACTGCCGTGGCTGGTCGGGGACATAACCGCCGTCATAGCGCGTCGCGATGGCTTTGCGCGCGGCGCTGATCGCGCTGCCGTCCATCTGGACGCCGTCGGTGCGCATGTAGGTGATCGCGCCATCCTCGTAGAGCGCCTGCGCGATACGCATCGTGTGGCTCGCCGAGAAGCCCAGCTTGCGCGCCGCCTCCTGCTGGAGGGTCGAGGTCGTGAACGGCGGCGGCGGGTTGCGCGTCAGCGGCTTGGTCTCGACCGCATCGACGGTGAAATGGCCCGCCTTCACATCGGCCTCGGCGGCGCGCGCGTCGGCCTCGGTCGTGATCGACAGCCGCTCGATCTTGTCGCCCTTCCAACGCGAAAGCCGCGCCTTGAACGGCGTTCCAGACATTTCGAACAGCCCGGTGACCGACCAATATTGCTGCGCAACAAAAGCTTCGATCTCGCGCTCGCGTTCGACTATCATGCGCAGCGTAACCGACTGGACCCGCCCCGCCGATTTGGCACCGGGCAGCTTGCGCCACAGCACCGGCGACAGGGTGAAGCCGACGAGATAGTCGAGCGCGCGGCGCGCGCGATACGCGTCGATCAGATCGTCGTCGAGCGCGCGCGGATGCGCCATCGCGTCGGTCACCGCCTGTTTGGTGATCGCGTTGAAGGTCACGCGGTCGACCGAGGCGGGGAGCGCCTTCTTCGCGCGCAGTAACTCCTGCACATGCCAACTGATCGCCTCGCCCTCGCGATCGGGGTCGGTCGCGAGGATCAGGCGGTCGGCGCCCTTGGCGGCGTCCTGAATTTCCTTCAGCCGCTTCGCCTTGTCGGGGTAAAGCTGCCACTGCATCGCGAAGCCGTCGTCGGGATCGACCGAGCCGTCCTTGGGCGGGAGGTCGCGGACATGGCCGTATGATGCCAACACCTTGAAATCGCGCCCGAGATATTTCTCGATCGTTTTCGCCTTAGCGGGCGATTCCACAATTACCAATTGCATGAAAAAATTCGTTCCCCGAAAACTCTTGCGTACATACGCGCGAGGGTGGCGCGGCTGGCGGGATCGTCAACCGAAAATTTCGGCCGTTTTGGACAGGCGGTTGCCGAACGCAAGATAGAATGTGGTCGCGGCCGCAACGCCGAACAACCAACCCGCCTGCGAAAGGGCGTTGGAAAAGAGCATCCAGCTCCACAAGGCGTCGTCATTCGGCAAGGAGATCAGCGAGCCCGCGGCAATCGGAAGGATTTGCCACAGGAACGCCAGTACCGCAACGATCGCACAGCTCAGCCAATATTGCTCGGTCCGATCCCAACTTGCGGACAGCGCTTCCGACACTCCCATGTCCTCTGCCAGCAGGGTCGGCACGGCCAGATACCAGCGCGCCGCGAGATAGATGCCGGGCAGGATCAGCAGCAGCAGGCCCAAGCCGACACCCAGGCCGAACAGCAACCCCACCCCAAAAACCGAGGCAATGCGCAGGCTCGTTTGCTGCGGCAACTCGACCCCGGCCATGCGCAGGATCGTGAGCGTCGCCCAGGCCTGAAGAACCAGATTTGCAGCCATGAAGGCGAACTGCACGCCGACGAACGCATCGGGATAGCGGGTTAACCCGACATCGTATCCGACGCCCGCAACGACCGATATCCCGTAGATGATCGTGAATGTCGCCGCGTCGGAACGAATTTTTGCCAAAGTATCCCGCGCGACGGGCGCCGCCAGCCTTGCATTGAACTCCATTTTGCACTCCCCCGCCACCTGCACCGCCGGAGAGGTGGCGGATGCTTGCGTCATCCGTCAAGAGGATAGAGCAGGCGCCCGCCATCAGGCCAACACCGCGCGATTCTTGCGCTGGCGGGCAAGGCGCATTGGTACATTTTGCCGAAGCGAAGGTGCCGAGCTGCATCAAGGATGTCGCGTTCGACGATCACCCGTTCTGCCAACTGAAGTCGGCGGGCAGGATGCACTTGCCGGCGTCATATTTGCCGACGCTGCGGATGATTTCCCGATCCTCGGGCTCGATGCGGCGGCCGCTGATCTGGCTGTCGATCACGCGGCGGACCAGCGCATCGAGCCGGGTGACGAGATAGCAATCGATCGCCGGCGGCGCGTGCGGATTTCCGACCCCGCTGTCGTCGGTCAGGAACAGGTAGCGCGACTGCGTCGCCGCCGCCATCGCGCGCATCGCATATTCGGCCTTGTCGGCGACGCCCGACGCGGCGACCGGCGTGATATGGATGCGCTTGGCGCGCGCCGCCTCGGCGGCGATCCATGTGCGTCCGAACTTGTCGTCGTGCGGCGGCGCATCGGCGACGAGCAACAGCGATTTCACCGCATCGGGACGCCAGTCCTGCCCCACCGCCCGGATCAACGCCTGATCCATCGCCTCGGGATAATCGCCGCCGCCGTTCGCCTGCTGCTGCGCCAGCGCGCCCTGCACGCGTCCGATGTCGCGGTCGAAGGCGATCGTGCGCGTGACATAATCGTCGCCGAGGTCGCGGTAGAAAACGAAGCCGATGCGGATGTCGAGGTCGCGGTGCTTCGCGGTGATCGCGCCGATGATCGATCGGAGTTCGGCCTGCAGATAGGCGATCTCGTCGCCCATGCTCCCCGTCGTATCGACGACGAGCATCAGGTCGAGCTTGGTCGCCTTCGTCGCCGCCTGGCTGGCGGTCAGCCCGACGGTCTGGCCGCCGTGCGCATCGGCGACGAGCACGGGCCGCGCATCGGCGATAGTACGGCCGCCCTTGCGCGCCGCGACGGTAATGCGTTCGCTCAACCGGTCGAGCCCAGGGAAGAACACCGCGCTGCCGTCGGCCTGCGTCGCCATGGTGATGCTGTTGCCGTCGGAGCAGGTCACGACGACATCGGCGAAGGGGATCGGCTGGCCGCTGCGGTCATGGACCTTGACCGTCACCACGCGGGTCGTGTCGACGCGCGGCAGCGCCCGCACCTCCTGCCCCAGATCGCCGCTACGGTTCACATAGGCTGCATAAAGCTCGGGATTGAGCAGGTCGCCATGCTCGCCCGCGGTCAATATGCCCGATTGCGGCTGCGGTCGCGGGCGCGGTGGATAGGGAGGCACGATGGTCGGGCTGGTCCGCGCATAGTCGCCCGACGAAGCGGCGGGGGGCGGCGGCGCCGACATGTCGCCCGCGCCGCGCTCGACGCTCGATCCAGTGACCACCACCGCCTCGGCGCCATCGTCCGAATGCGCCTCGGGCGCATAGACGGGGGACGGCGGCGGTGGAGGAGGAGGTGCCGGTGGCGGCGGTGCCATCGGCATCGCTTCGTCGCGCGAGTCGCGGCCGCCCCTGGTCTTGTAGTCCGCGTTCGATTGCTGCTGCGGCCGCGCCTCGGGATCGAGCCGCGGCAAGGGATCGGCGGTGCGGCAAAAGCCCTGCTGGCTTCCGGGCGCCTGCGCGTGGGCAGCGGCGATCGGCATCGGCGTCCGGGCCGATGCCAGGATGGCGAACATCGTGACGCCGGTCAGATATCGGCTACGCATCATCAATCTCCCCGCATGTGATACAATATCATCAGCCTGTCGCTCTGCCACTGAACCGTGGCTGAACCGGGATGAATCGTTATATTGCGGTGGCTTAGGGCGCTGTGCCGGTCATCATACCAGCGAAACCCGCGCCCCTGCATGCCGCTCGATCCGGCCTGCCAGCTCGAGTTCGAGGAGGACCAGCTGGACGGTCGCCGCCGCCTGCCCCGACTGCCGGACCAGTTCGTCTATCGCCACCGGTGTAGGGCCGAGCAGCTCGGCGACGCCGCGCCGCTCGCCCTCCCCCGCCTCGACCGGCGCAGCGGCCGCCGCATAGCGGCGCAACGGTTCGCGAACCATGCGCGTGTCGATCGGCCCGACCGCCTCCAGCACATCGTCGACCGTCTGGATCAAGGTCGCGCCCTCGCGGATCAGCAGGTTGCAGCCCTGCGCGCGCGGGTCGAGCGGTGATCCCGGTACCGCCATCACCTCGCGGCCATAATCGCCGGCGCGCCGGGCGGTGATCAGCGACCCCGATTTCGGCGCCGCCTCGATCACCACGGTGCCGTGCGCGACACCGGCGATGATCCGGTTGCGCGACGGAAAATGCCGCGCGAGCGGCTCGGTTCCCGGCGGCTGCTCGGCGATGAGCAGTTGATCGCTCGCGATCTTTTCCTGCAGCGCGGCATTTTCGGGCGGAAAGGCGACGTCGATGCCGCTCGCGATCACGCCCGCCGTCGCCCCGCCCAGCGCGCCGATATGCGCGGCGGTATCGACCCCGCGCGCCAGTCCGCTGACCACCGTGACGTCGCGCGCGGCCAGGTCCGCCGCAAGCTGGCGCGCGAAGCGGCACGCGGCCGCCGATGCGTTGCGCGCGCCGACGATCGCGACGCACGGGCGCCGCAGCATGGACGCATCGCCGCGCACGATGACGACGGGCGGCGCGCCCTCGACCTCGCGCAGCATCGGCGAATAATCATCCTCGTCGCTAAAGACGTGCCGCGCGCCGAGCGCCGCGACCCGCTCGACCTCGCGCTCGGCGACTTCGAGCGGCGCGATCCGCGCCCGCCCTGCCCCGCCGCGCAGCACGAGGTCGGGCAAGGCGTCGAGCGCGGCCTCGCCCGACCCGAACCGCGCCATCAGCTGGTGCCAGCTGACCGGCCCGACATGCGGTGTGCGGATCAATCGCAGCCGCGCCAGCCGCTCGGCGTGGGTCACGCACGCTCCTTGCCGGCGCCGACGCGCGGCTCGGTCCCGGCGCGCAATCGCGCGATATTCTCGCGATGCCGCCAAAGCACGATCACCGCGAGCCCCGCGAGCCCGATTGCATAGACCGGATAGCCGAATGCCAGCGCCGCGATCGGTGCCGACACCGCGCCGAGCATTCCGCCCAGCGACGAGATGCGCAGAAGCAGGACGGTGCCGAGCCACATGACCGCGAATATCAGCCCGATCGGCCAGGCGAGCGCCAACGCCAGCCCGAGCAATGTCGCAACGCCCTTGCCGCCCCTGAAATTCAGCCACACGGGATAGCAATGGCCGATCATCGCCGCCGCGCCCGCGATCATCGCGGCATGATTGCCGAGTTCGGGAACGAAATGCCGTGCGAGCAACACCGCAACCGCGCCCTTCGCGCCGTCGAGGATCAGGGTCGCCGCCGCCAGCTCCTTGCGCCCCGTGCGCAGCACATTGGTCGCGCCGATATTGCCCGATCCGATCTGGCGCAGGTCGCCCGCACCGAACAGCCGCGTCAGGATCACCCCGAACGGGATCGAGCCCAGCAGGTAACCCGCAGCGATCAGCAAAAAAATCGTCATAAAATCCCTGCTCCGTTCGGCCCCTTTTGCCGGGGTTGGAAAAAGCAATCAACGGATTCGGACAGACGATCGCCGAAATGGACAAATCCGTCGTCCCCGAGAAGCCGGGGCGACGGGCATTGACCTCTCACCGCCGCCTGCTAGGCGACGGACATGCAGTCCCCGCCCGCCAGCGCCCCCCTCCTTTTCTTCGATAGCGGCCTCGGCGGGCTCACCGTCCTCGGCCCGACGCGCGCGCTGCTGCCGACCGCGCCGATCGTCTACGCCGCCGATTATGCCGGGCTGCCCTATGGCAAGAAGAGCGACGAGGAACTCGCCGCGCGCGTTCCGGCGCTGCTCGGCCGCCTCGTCGAGCGGTATCAGCCGCGGCTCGCCGTCATCGCGTGCAATACCGCCTCGACGATCGCGCTCGGCCACGTCCGCGCCGCGCTCGACCTGCCGATCGTCGGCACCGTGCCCGCGATCAAGCCCGCGGCCGAAATGACGAAGACCGGCGTGATCGGCGTGCTCGGCACCGAAGCGACGGTTCGCCAGCCCTATGTCGACGATCTGAGCGCGCGCTTCGCCGACGGAAAGACCGTGCTGCGCCACGGCAGCCCCGGGCTCGTCACCGGCGCCGAAGCCAAGCTGCGCGGCGAGGCGGTCGATCCCGACGTGATCGCGCGTGCGATCGCCGGTCTGCGCGATCAGCCAGGCGGCGATGCGATCGACGTCATCGTCCTCGCCTGCACGCATTTCCCGCTGCTTCAGGACGAATTGCAGGCGGCCGCGGGGCCCGGCGTCAGCCTGATCGACGGCGCCGCGGGCATCGCAAGGCGCATCGCCCATCTCACCCAAGGTCAACTTTGGCCCGACACGCCCCAGCCCGGCATTGCCGTCTTCACTCGCAGCGACGACCGCCCGCCCCCGCCGCGCACCGCGCTCGCGCCCTATGGCATCGGATCGGTCGAAACGATCTAGTTCATTCCGCACCGCCGGCGCACGACGCCAGCCAGGCGCGATCCTCGGGCGCGGGGCCCTGCTCGCCCAGGTCGTCCGCACGCGGCATCCCCAAGTCCCGGCCCGCGCCGGTGCAGGAGTGGAAATCGCGTCCACCTTCGACCAGCCGCCCGCCGCACAGACCCAGCTTCCGGTCGATAGCCTGCCAGCCCACCTTCGCCGCGCCCGAAGGCGCGCGCCCGCTGCAATAGGTGTCGGTTTCCGACCCCGGGTCGCCGCAAATTTTCTCGATATGCGCGACATTGGCTTTCACCGTGCCGACAAAGCGCTGTTCATAATAGGCGTTGGTCGCGAAATAGCGCTGGACGCCGCATAGCCGGTCGCCGCGCTGGGCGAGCATTTTATACTCGCAGATTTCCGCGCCCTGATAGGTTTCGCAGCGCATCCAGCTTCCATCGAAAGGTGCCGGCGCCTGCGCGGGTGCCGGATTCGAGATCCAAAGTCCCGCGGCGATCGGCGCGATGGCGGTAATGACAAGACGCATGGCGGAATCATTCCTTTCCGTTTCCGTTCGACTCGCGACTAGCCGCCCCGGATCGAATGCAGGGTGCGATCGATCACAGCAACCGGCAAGGTCACGACGCGGTGGGACAATTTGCCCCAGTTCTGCGAATCGTTCGCACTGGCCTTCGACGCTTTTCGGCGTTATTGGCCCGCATGTTAATAGCCGCCGGGGGAGCGGCACCCAGAATTTGACTGGCACCTGACTGCGGGGCTGAAACGTGAATTACAACGATATCTTCGCACGCGCGATCGACCGGCTGCACGAAGAAGGGCGCTACCGCGTCTTCATCGATATCCTGCGCAACAAGGGCGCTTTCCCGAACGCGCGCTGCTTCGCCGGCCATAACGGACCGAAGCCGATCACCGTCTGGTGCTCGAACGACTATCTCGCGATGGGCCAGCATCCGAAGGTTGTCGCCGCGATGGAAGAGGCGCTGCACGACGTCGGCGCCGGATCGGGCGGCACGCGCAACATCGGCGGCAACACGCATTATCACATCGACCTCGAGGCCGAGCTTGCCGACCTGCACGGCAAGGATGGCGCGCTGCTCTTCACCTCGGGCTATATTTCGAACGAGGCGACGCTCGGCACGCTCGGCAAGCTGCTCCCGAACTGCATCATCTATTCGGACGAACTCAACCACGCCTCGATGATCGCGGGCATCCGCAATTCGGGCTGCGAAAAGCGCGTCTGGCGCCACAACGACCTTGAGCATCTCGAGGAACTGCTCGCCGCCGACGATCCCGAGGCGGCGAAGCTGATCGCGTTCGAAAGCGTCTATTCGATGGACGGCGACGTCGCCCCGATCCACGCGATCTGCGACCTTGCCGAGAAGTATAACGCGCTGACCTATTGCGACGAAGTCCATGCCGTCGGCATGTACGGCCCACGCGGCGGCGGCATCACCGACCGCGACGAAGCGGCGCACCGCGTCACGATCATCGAAGGCACGCTCGGCAAGGCGTTCGGCGTGATGGGCGGCTATATCGCCGCCGAGAAGAATATCATCGACGTGATCCGCTCCTATGCGCCCGGCTTCATCTTCACCACCAGCCTGTCGCCGGTACTCGTCGCGGGCGTGCTCGCGAGCGTGCGGCACCTCAAATCGTCGAGCGTCGAACGCGAGGCGCAGCAGGAAGCAGCCGCCTATCTCAAGCAGAGCTTTCGCGATGCGGGCCTGCCGGTGATGGATTCGACCACACATATCGTCCCGCTGATGGTCGGCGACCCGGTGCGTGCGAAGAAGATCAGCGACATATTGCTCGCCGAATATGGCGTTTATGTGCAGCCGATCAATTTCCCGACCGTCCCGCGCGGTACCGAACGCCTGCGCTTCACCCCGGGTCCGGCGCATGATGAGGCGATGATGCGCGAGCTCACCGAGGCGCTCGTCGAAATCTGGGACCGACTCGAATTGCAGCTTCTGAAGGCGGCGTGACGGCAGCGTGACGGGCGCACCCGGCTATGATGAGGTCGTCGTCGGACGCCGCTCGATCCGCGGTTTCCTCGACAAGCCCGTTCCGAAAGCACTGATCGGCGAAATCCTCGAGGTCGCGATGCGCGCGCCCTCGTCGTTCAACAACCAGTGCTGGAACTTCTCGGTTGTCACCGGCGAACCGCTCGCTGCGATCCGCCGGGGCAACACCGAAGGCATCCTCGCCGGCAAGCCCGACAGCCGCGAGTTCCGCCGCTTCGACGGCATTGCCGACGACCACCGCGCGCGCCAGATCGAGATCGCGAAGCAATTGTTCGGCGCGATGGGGATAGCGCGCGAGGACAAGGACGCGCGTCAGGACTGGGTGCTGCGCGGTTTTCGCCAGTTCGATGCGCCCGTCAGTATCGTCGTCACCTATGACCGCGTGCTGCTCGGCAGCGACATCGCGCCCTTCGACTGCGGCGCGGTGACCAACGCGCTGGTCAACGCGGCCTGGTCGCGCGGGCTCGGCTGCGTGATCAACAGCCAGGGCATCATGCAAAGCCCCGTCGTGCGCGAACATGCGCGCATCCCCGACGATCAGGTCATCATGATCTGCGTCGCGATGGGCTGGCCCGACGGCGACTTTCCGGCGAATGCGGTGGTGTCGAAGCGCAAGAGCGTCGAGGACGCGGTGCGGTTCGTCGGGTTCGAGGATTGATCGGCGAGATTATCTCCAGCGCGATTGGAGCGGGCATGGACTTTTTCGTCGCGGGCCAACTCGACCGTGGGCTGCGCCGGCATTTCTGGTTTCGACTGATCCTTCTTGCAGTGCTGGCAATTGCAGCAGGCCTCGCTGCCGGATCACTGCTTCGCCTTCTGATATAAAAGCAGGAACTTCGCGTGCTGCGGGCGGCACTATCACGACTGCCTTCGACAAGATCGATACGCCCCGATAAGGTGAAGAGTGAATCCGACCTCCCCTTGTTGAAAGATTTTCATGCCAGCACAGCGTTATAGCTACACCGCCATCGCGCTGCACTGGCTCATCGCGCTATTGCTGGCCTTCCAGATCGCGCTCGGCTGGGCGCTCGAAGGCAACAACAGCCCCGAACTCTTCGCGCGATACCAGCTCCACAAGTCGATCGGCATCACGATCCTGCTGCTCAGCCTCGCGCGGCTGGCCGTCCGGTTCATCCTGCCGCGCCCGCCCGCATCCGATGGTCCGGCGTGGACGCGCACGCTCGCCGGCATCGTCCATGGCCTCTTCTATCTGGTGATGATTCTCGGCCCGCTCACGGGTTGGCTGCTCGTTTCGACGGCCCGCGTGCAGGTGCCGACTTTGCTCTACGGCATTGTTCCATGGCCCCACCTGCCCGTCGGCCGCAGCTGGCACGAGCCCGCCGAGAGCATCCACGGCGCGATGGCATGGATCGCGATCGGGCTGTTCCTGCTCCATATCGCCGGCGCGCTTCGCCATCAGTGGCTGCTCGGCAAACCCGAGCTTCAGCGCATGATCCCCTTCGCGCGCGGCAAGGCCGTCGGTGCCGCGATCGGCGCGCTGGCGCTTGTCGCGGGCGCGTTCGCCGTGGGGCAGACGATCTATCCCGAGCGGAGCCGGACTGTCGTGGAGAAAACGATGCCGGTGCCGACTGCCGAACCCGTCGCGCCACCGGCTGCACCCGCCGCTTCAGTGGCCATGGATGCCGAGGCGCCCGTGGAGGATGTCGCCAAGGCGGCCCCCGAAGACACAGGCGAGCCGCTCGCCGACTGGACCGTCGCGCCGAGCGGGCACCTAGGCTTTACCGCGCGCTGGAACGGCGAAGCGGTCAACGGCAGCTTCGACCGCTGGCGCGCCGCCATCCGTTTCAGCCGCGACCACCTTGCCGAGTCGAATATTCGCGTGACCGTCGATCTTGCGTCGGCCGACACGGGCGACGGACAGCGCGACGATTCGCTGAAGGGCAGCGATTTCTTTAACGTCACCGCACGGCCGAACGCGGTCTTCACCGCGCGCGACGTCCGCCACCTGGGCGGCGACCGCTACGAAGCGCGCGGCACGCTCGACCTGCGCGGCGCCAGCAAGCCCGCGACCGTGCGCTTCACGCTGCGCATCGACGGCGACAAGGCGCGCGTCGCGGGGACCGCGCGCATCGACCGCACCGCCTTCGGCGTCGGTCAGGGCGAATGGGCCGCGACCGACGCGATCGCCGCCGCGGTCGACGTCGATTTCTCGTTCAGCGCGACGCGTCCAGCATCCTGACGGCCCCGTAGAAATGCGATCTAGTGCGGGCGCCTGTCGATCCTGACCGACCAGGTATAGCCGCGATACAGCCGGGTTACCGACATCCGCCCCCCGATATCGTTCGCCACTTCGCGCGCCGCCTCGACCAGCATCGCCCGCGGCTCGACATGAAAGCGCGCCAGCCAGCCGAGCAGCACTCCGCGCCACCAGGCGGGCAGTTCCTCCTGCTGGCCGAAATCGACGATGTGAAGCGAGCCATAGGGTGCCAAGTGGCGTGTCGCTTCGCGCATCGCGCCCTGCCAGTCGGGGATCATCGACAGCGTATAGCTCTGGAATATCCGGTCGAACCCGTCGGCCCGAAACAGCGCGTTCGGGTCGAAATCGGTCGCGTCGCCTTCTGCCACCCTGATCCTTTTGGCGAGCCCCGCGCGCGCGATCGAGGCCCGCGCAGTTTTCAGCATTTCGCCCGAGATATCTACGCCGTAAAAGCGCGCGCCCGGCCAGCACCGTGCGGCCGCGATCAGGTTGCGCCCGGTTCCGCAGCCGATTTCGAGTACCCGGCCACCTACCGGGGGCATCAGCTCGTCGATCAACCGGTCGCGGCCGAGCAGATAATATTTGCGGGTCAGGTCATAGATATGACGCTGCTCCCGATAAACGCCGTCCATCCGCGCGGCATGCCCCTCCCCCCGGCGCATGGCTCAGTCCTTCAAAACATAAAGATGGACCCCGCCATAGATCGCCGACCGGTCGCGGCGCGTATAGTCGAGCGACGCTTGTTCGCGATACGCCCAGCGACTTAGCAAATCGTCGGGAAGCCGTCCGGGAAGCAAGGTCGGCTCGGCCGCAGTGCGGAACAGCACGCGTGCGCCGGGCCGGGCCGTACGCGTCACCTCGGTCCACAGCGCCGCGAGCTGCGCGTCGCTCATCCAGTCCTGCGCGTCGAGGAAAATATAGCGATCGAAGCTTGCCGCATCGGCGGCCGCGAGCATGTCGGTCATATTCGCATGAAGCATCGTCACGCGCTCGGCACGCGCCTTCACTGCCGCATAATTCGCCGCCTGCAGATAGGGCGGCAGCGGCACCGTCACCCCTTTGCCATAACCGCGGCCGAACGCCTGCCAGGCGAAATAATTCTCATCGAGCGGGAAGTCGCACGCCAGCTTTTCGAGCCGCGCGCGCAGGACGTCGGCCATCGGTTTGCCGTCGGCGAGCGCGTCATATTGCGCGGGCGGAATGCCGAGACCGAACAGCGACGAGCGTTGGTCGGTAACCCACCGAATGAACTTCCGGTCGAAGAAGGGTGCGAACTTCGCTTCGAAGATCGCGCGCTGCTCCTCGACCGTCCGTGCCGCAAGAAACTGCCGGGGGTCAATGCGATGTATCCGCGCGACCAGATGCGCGAGGCCGATGAAGTTGCCGAGCAGCCCGCGCTTGTAAACGCCGCGCGCAAAACCGTTGATCCGGCGGCGCCCGACAAGATCGCGCCCCTCCCAATAACGCCGGCTCGTCTCGTCGAGATGCGGGCGGACAAAGGCGCGGTAATCGGCGATGTTCGCGCTGCTGTCGGCATCGGCGAAGAAACGGCGAAAGCTGAGATAATCGGGCAGCCGCTGGATCGCGACGCGCTTCAGATGGTTGAGGGCGACATGCGCGGTATTGAGGTCGACCGCGACGATCTCGGCAGGATCGGCGGTTAGATAGGAAAAGACGTTGCAACCCCCGCTCGCGATCGTCGCGATCCGGTTGCCCGGTTCGATCGCCAGCGCCTCCATGTCGACGACCGGGTCCTCCCATATCTGCGCATAAACGAGGCCCTTGAAGGCGAGCGCGAATGCACGGTCGAGCAGGCGCTGCTTCTGTTCGGCATCTTCGCGCACGACCGCGGCGGCGATCTTGCGATTGGGCTGGCTGGCCATGGGTGACGGTCTCCCGGAGATAGGTGGATCCGGGGCCGCGCATGGCAGCTTATGTTGCGATTCCCGCGTCGTTTCGATGACAAATCGGCGACAGCGTCAAAAAACCATCCGTCATTCCCGCGTAGGCGGGAATGACGGAAAGGCCTCAAATCAGTCTCTGCAATATCCTTCGCCTTCCTTGACGATCAGGCATTCCTTCTTGCCAGCGAGATATTTGAGGCCGGTTTCGTCGCCATTGCCGCGGTGCAGGCTCAGATCCTCACTGCCACGCTTGAATCGAATGCCATGCTCGCTGTCTTCGCCGTCATAGGTCCCCTTGGTATCGAGGTCCGACTGCATCTCGAGCTTGTATTTGCCGGGCTCGGCGGGGGTGATCGTCGCATACATGCCCTCGACCCCGGTCCACTTGCCCGCCCAGCTGGCGAAGCGATGCGGCGCGGTGGCCGGATCACTGGCTTCGGCGGTTTCGGGCGGCGCGGTTTCGACCGGAACCTCGGTCGTCGTCGTATCGGTCGGCGCGGGCGCCGGCGCTTCCGCCTTTTCGCAGCCTGCCAGCAGCACGAGCGCCGCGGCACTCGCCAAAATCACGCTTTTCTGCATCTTGCTTCTCCTTCCCCGTCCCAACGCATGCCGGCGGATAAGTTTCCGCCGGCCTATTCGGTGATGATCTCCGCGAACTTCAGCGGGTCGACATTGCCGCCCGACAGGGTGACGAGTGTCGCGTCGGTCACCGACACCTTCCCGGCGAGCACCGCCGCGAGCGCCGCCGCACCGCCAGGCTCGACGACGAGGTGCAATTTCTCGAACGCCAGCCGCATCGCGTCGCGCACCTCGCTCCGCGTCACGACGGCGCCCTTCACGCTGCGCGCCTGCAGCACCGCGAAATTGATCGGCCAGGTTTCGGGCGTCTGAAGCGCGTCGCATTCGGTCGGATAAGCCATATCCTCGACCGAGAGGATTTTGCCCGCGGCAAGGCTACGCGTCACATCGTCCCAGCCCTCGGGCTCGACCGCGACGATCTCGGCATTGGGCAAGGCGAGCGCGAGCCCCGCCGAGAGGCCGCCGCCGCCGCAACAGGCGATCACCTTGTCGGGACCGTCGATGCCGCGCGCCTTCATCTGCGCCGCCGCCTCGATCCCGGCGCTGCCCTGCCCCTCGATGATCCACGGGTCGCCATAGGCATGGACGAGCGTTCCGCCGCGCTCGGCGAGCAGCTTGGCGGCGACCGCATCGCGCGATTCGGTGACGCGATCGTAAAGCACGACCTCGGCGCCGAGCTTGCGCGTCGCGGCGAGCTTCATCGTGGGCGCGTTGCTCGGCATCACGATCGTCGCCTTGATTCCCAGCCGCTTCGCCGCCCAGGCGACGCCTTGCGCATGGTTGCCGCTCGACACGCCGACGACGCCCTCATTGGCCTGCTCGGGGCTGAGGTCGGTCAGCCGGTGCCACGCGCCGCGGATCTTGAACGCGCCGACGGGTTGGAGGCATTCGGCCTTGCACCAGACCGTCCTGCCGTCGATCTCCAGCGGCAACAGCGGCGTTTGCGGCAGCAATGCAGCGACTTTCGCCGCCGCGCGTTCGACCCCTGCGAGCGTGGGCGCACGTGTCGGATCGATCAGGGTATCGGGGCTTTGCTGTGTCATGGCTTCGTCCTATAGGGCGCGGCATACAACACAAGCCGCAGCATAGCGGGCAGGAGATTTTTCATGAGCAAGGTATTGGTGATCGGCGCAGGCGGCGTCGGTTCGGTCGCGGTGCACAAGATGGCCATGAATCCCGACATCTTTCCCGACATCACGCTCGCGAGCCGCCGCAAGTTCAAATGCGACGCGATCGCCGAGTCAGTGAAGGAACGCACGGGCGTCACGATCAAGACCGCCGAGGTCGACGCCGATCATATCGACGCGACCGCGGCGCTGATCCGCTCGATCGGCGCGACGCATGTCGTCAACCTAGCGCTCCCCTATCAGGACCTCACGATCATGGAGGCGTGCCTGTCGACCGGCGCGCATTATCTCGACACCGCGAATTACGAACCGCGCGACGAGGCGAAGTTCGAATATCACTGGCAATGGGCCTATCAGGACCGCTTCAAGGAGGCGGGGCTAATGGCGCTGCTCGGCTCGGGTTTCGACCCTGGGGTGACGAGCGTCTTCACGACATGGCTGCGCAAGCATCATTTCGACCGCATCGACACGCTCGACATTCTCGACTGCAACGGCGGCGACCATGGCCAGCATTTCGCGACCAACTTCAATCCCGAGATCAACATCCGCGAAGTGACCGCGGTCGCGCGCCACTGGGAAAATGGCGACTGGGTCGAAACCCCGCCGATGTCGGTGAAGCAGCAGTTCGATTTCGAGGCCGTCGGCCCGAAGACGATGTACCTCATGTATCATGAGGAAATCGAAAGCCTGAAAACGCACCTGCCCGAGATTCAGCGCATCCGCTTCTGGATGACCTTCGGCGAGGCTTATATCACGCATCTGACCGTGCTCCAGAATGTCGGCATGACGCGGATCGATCCGGTGATCTACGAAGGCCGCGAGATCGTCCCGCTCCAGTTCCTGAAAGCGGTTCTCCCCGAACCGTCGAGCCTCGGCGAGACGACCAAGGGCAAGACCAACATCGGCGTCATCGCGACCGGCCTCGGCAAGGACGGCAAGGAAAAGACGCTCTACCTCTACAATATCTGCGACCATGAGGACGCGTTTGCCGAAACGGGCAACCAGGCGGTGAGCTATACCACCGGCGTGCCCGCGATGATCGGCGCGGCGATGATGGTCACCGGCACGTGGAACGGCGACGGCGTGTTCAACATGGAGCAGATGGATCCGGATCCTTTCATGGACATGCTCAACAAGCACGGCCTGCCGTGGCAAGTGAAGGAACTGGACGCGCCGCTCGATTTCTGATCGCGGTTCGATCCCGAGCCATCGTCAACGATAAAACTCCGTTCGTGCTGAGCTTGTCGAAGCGCCGTTCTTCTTTCGATGTTGCAAAGACAGGACGGCCCTTCGACAAGCTCAGGGCGAACGGTTTTTTGTGCCCGAACAATTGAGAGACATCCTATGAGATTGGCCTTCGCAATCCTCGCGGCGATTGCACTTTCAACCCCCGTCGCCGCCCAATCCGACGACGCCTACGCCCCCGCCCGCGCGATCGTCGCCGATATCGGCAAGATCGTGACGCCGAACGGCGTGCAGGAGACGTTCGAGGTCACGCTCGGCGGCGCGCGGCAGGTCGTGAACGTCCGCGGCTCGGACCGCGACAATCCGATCCTGATCTTCGTCCACGGCGGTCCTGGTGCCGTCGAGATGCCCTTCGCCTGGGCCTTCCAGCGGCCATGGGAAGATGTATTCACCGTCGTCCAGTACGACCAGCGCGGCGCGGGGCGCAGCTATCCGCTGAACGACCCGGAGGCGCTCGCGCCGAGGATGACGCCCGAACGTTATCGCGACGACGCCATCGAGCTGATCGAGTTGCTCAAGAAACGCTATGCCAAGCGCAAGGTCGTGTTGATGGGGCACAGCTGGGGTTCGTTCGTCGGCCTGTCGGTCGCTGTGAAGCGCCCCGATCTTCTCTATGCCTATGTCGGCGTCGGCCAAGGCATCGATTTTCGAGAAGGCGAAAAGGCGGGTATGGCGTGGACGCGCGCCAAGGCGCTGGCGGCGGGCAACACGGAGGCGGTCGCCGCGATCGACGCGCTCGCGCCCTATCCGCAAGGCGAGTTCACGATCGCCAAGGCCGACGGCTGGCGCAAATATGCGATCCCCTATGGCTCGCTGATCTATAACAAGCCCGACCTCAAATATTATTTCCAGACCCCGCGCCTGTCGCCCGAATATACGCCCGCCGATGTGCAGGCTTGGGGCAAGGGCAGCGCATTTTCGGTGACGACGCTCTGGCCGCGGCTCGCCGACGTCAGCTTCAATTCGGTGCGCAAGATGGACGTGCCGATCGTCTTCCTGCTCGGGCGGCATGATTATACCGTGCCGTCGCCGGTGGCGGCCAACTGGTTCGGACAGGTCAAGGCGCCTTCGAAGAAGCTCGTCTGGCTCGAACATTCGGCGCATATGCCGATGGTCGAGGAACCGGGGCATTTCTTTGCCGCGCTGCTCCGCGACGTGCTGCCGCTGACGAAGGATCTCAAATGACTGCCTGGCTCGCGCCGATCGGCCTGCTGTTCGTTTCGAACATCTTCATGACCTTCGCCTGGTACGGCCAGCTCGGCGCGGTGTCGCGGCCCATCTGGCTCGCGGTGCTGATCGCGTGGGGCATTGCCTTCTTCGAATATTGCCTCGTCATCCCGGCGAACCGCATCGGCTATGGCGTTTACAGCGCCGCCGAACTCAAGACCTTGCAAGAAGTGATCACGCTGATCATATTCGCCGGGTTCGCGGTCTTCTGGCTCGGTGAGAAGCTGACCTTGAATCATCTCGTCGGCTTCGGTCTGATCGCGGCGGGGGCGTTCTTCATCTTCAAGGGACCGATCCCGGTCTCATAGGAAATACAGCGACATGGAAACCCGTGCCGGCGATCCCGGAGCCTTTGCCCGCTTCGACCTGACCCGCGTCCCCTCTCCCGCCTTCGTCGTCGATGCGGCGAAAGTGCGCGCCAATCTCGCGCTGCTGCGCCATATCGGCGATGCGTCGGGCGCCCGCGTGCTCGCGGCGCTCAAGGCCTTCTCGATGTGGTCGCTCGGTTCGACGGTTGCCGATTATCTCGACGGCGTGTGTGCCTCGGGCCTCTACGAAGCCAAGCTCGGCCGCGGCGAATATGGCGGGGAAGTCGCGACCTATTGCGCCGGCTACAAGGAAGCCGACCTGCCCGAGATCGCGGCGCTCTCCGACCATCTGATTTTCAATTCGCCGGGACAGATCGCGCGTTTCCGCCCGCTGCTCGACGAACTGCGCGCGAAGGGCGAGACGTTCGACATCGGCCTGCGCATCAATCCGATGCACAGCGAGGGCGAGGTCGCGAAATATGATCCCGCCGCGCCGTGCAGCCGCCTCGGCTTCCCGATCAGCCAATTGCTGCCCGAGCATATGGAGGGCGTCGACGGCGTCCATATGCACAGCCTGTGCGAGCAGGACTTCCCGCCGCTGCAGCGCACCTGGGACGCGGTGCAGCCGATGCTGCGCCCCTTCTTCAGCCAGCTCAAATGGATCAACTTCGGCGGCGGGCACCATGTCACCCGCGCCGACTATCAGGTCGACGACCTGATCGCCTTCCTGAAGCAGGTGCGCGCGGCGACCGACTGCGACGTGATGATCGAGCCCGGCGAGGCGATCGCGCTCGACGCGGGCATCCTCGTCGGCGAGATCCTCGACCTGTTCGACAATGGCATGCCGATCGGCATCACCGATATTTCGGCGACCTGCCACATGCCCGACGTGATCGAAGCGCCGTACCGCCCGGCGATGCTGGGCGAAGGCAGCGAGGGCATGCCGACACGTCTCGGCGGCCCCTCGTGCCTCGCGGGCGACGTGATCGGCGACTATCGCCTCCCCGGCGGCGCGCGCATCGGCCAGCGCTTCGCCTTCCTCGACCAGGCGCATTATTCGATGGTCAAGACGAACACCTTCAACGGCGTGCCGCTGCCGTCGATCTGGCTGTGGGACAGCGAGAGTGACGAACTGAGGCTGATCCGCGGATTCGGCTATGAGGATTTCAAGGCGCGGCTGAGTTAGAACACCGTGCGTCCCCGCGAAGGCGGGGACCCATCTCCTGCCGGCTCAAATTGGCACCAACCGAAGATGGACTCCCGCCTTCGCGGGAGCACACGGCTTTTCAATTTTCCGTCGTACCCATCTCCGCCAGCGCCTGATGGATGTCGCTGACCACGACCGATCCCTCGCCGACCGACGAGGCGACGCGCTTCACCGATCCCTTGCGGACGTCGCCGACGGCATAGATGCGCGGCCAGCTCGTCTCGAACCGGCTTGGCATGCGGTCGAGCGACCAGCCCGCCTTGACGAGCTCGAGCGGCGCGATGTCGGTGCCCGTCTTCACGAAGCCGCGCTCGTCGCACACCATTTCCTTGGGCAGCCAGCTCGTATTCGGGCTCGCGCCGAGGAAGAGGAACAGGAAACCGCAATCGCAATGCCCCTCGTCCCCGGTTTCGCGACAACGATAGGTGAGCCCCGCCAGATGTTCTTCGCCGTGTAGTGCGACGACGTCGGTCGACGCGATGATCTCGATATTCGGATGCTCCTCCAGCCGCTTGACCAGATATTCGGACATCGTCTCGCGGAGGCTGCCCCGACGGAAAATAACATAGACCTTCTTCGCGACGCTCGCGAGATAGATCGCGCCCTGCCCCGCCGAATTGCCCGCCCCGACGATCGTCACCTCGGCATCGCTGCACAGCTGCGCCTCCATCGGCGTCGCGCCATAATAGATGCCGCGACCTTCATATGCTTCGATGCCGTCGATCGGCAGGCTCTGATATTTCGCGCCGCTCGCGACGACCACCGCGCGGCTCCTGAGCTTGCGTCCGTCGGCGAGGTGCAGGCAATAGGCATCGCCATCGCGGTTAATCGAGGCAGCGCGCACCGGCGACACCAGCCGCGCACCGAATTTCTGCGCCTGCACCGTCGCCCGGCGCGCCAGCTCGTTGCCCGAAATGCCAGTCGGAAAGCCGAGATAGTTTTCGATTTTCGACGAGGTTCCCGCCTGCCCGCCGGGCGCGAGCGAATCGAGTGCGATCACCGTCAGCCCTTCGGACGCGGCATAGACCGCCGCGGCCAGCCCGCCGGGCCCGCTTCCCACGACCAGGACATCGGCCGTCGCGCCATCGGGAAGCAGGTCGAGGCCCAGTCCTGCCGCGAGCTGCTCGGGCGTCGGCTGGACCAGCAGTTCGGCCGCGCCGAGGATCGCCACCGGCAATTGCTCCTCGGTCAGCCCGCGCTCGGCGAGCAGATGCGCGGCCACCGGGCCATCGGCGGGGTCGAACCAGCGATGCGCGACGCCATGCTTCATCAGCAGGTCGCGCATCGCATAGACGCTGCGGTCCATCGCCGCGCCGATGATGATCGTGACCGCAAAGCCGCGATGCTTGCTGAATTCGCGCCGCGCCGACAGCACGCGGACGAAGATATCCGAAAAATGGCTGTTGCCCGCGATCAGCCGCTGGAAATCGGCGTGAGCGATGCGGAGGATCTCTCCGTCGGCGCCCATTTCGACGCGCGACAGGTGGCGCTGACCGGTTAGCACCGACAGGTCGCCCGCGAACTGCCCATGCTCCATCCAGCCGACGCGCTTTCGTCCCTCGTCGGTCGACGCGAAGATGTCGGTGTGACCCGAAAGGGTGACGATGCAGTCGGGCGCCATCGCCCCTTCCTCAACCAGCAGGTCGCCGGCCTTGTGCGGCTCGGTCGTGCCGAATGCCTTCAGTTCGTCGAGTTCGGTATCGGTGAAGGTGTGATTCACTTCGGCGCGGGAGACCATCAAAGCTTCGCCCTGTTTTCGTCATCCCGATCGCTGCCGGGGTGACTCGATGAAATGGGATGAGCCCGTCCCTAGCGCGGCACCGGCGCCTTGTCTCGCATTTGCGCGGCTCGGCGCGGACCGGCCCCGGTTCGCCCCCGACTGTTGCCTTGGCGTTACAAAATTGCGCCAAAGGGTCTTTACAGGGGGGATCCCCCTCCATATATGCGCTCTCCGCTGCCCCAGGGGGACTTCCAATAACCGCAAGGCAGCCTTGGATGTTTAACGTTATTTTTGGGGGTCCCTTGAGTTGCACCAGCATCATAGCGCCCACGGGCTGATTCAGGCACTTTCGCCGATCGAACCTGTTACGCTTGTCCGCCCGCACGCCGCGCGGCGCGCAGCGCGTTTCTTCATCGAGCGATTTCCCGGCACGACCATGTATGCGGTCAAGGCGAATCCGTCGCCCGACCTGCTGCGTGTGCTGTGGGATTCGGGTGTCACCCATTATGACGTCGCCTCGATCGCCGAGGTGCGGCTGGTCGCCCGCACGCTGCCGCAGGCGACGCTCTGCTTCATGCACCCGGTAAAGGCTGAGGAAGCGATTTCCGAAGCCTATTGGAAGCACGGCGTGCGCACCTTCTCGCTCGACACGCTCGACGAGCTCGAAAAGATCGTCCGTGCGACCGAGGGCGCGCAGGATCTGAACCTGCTCGTGCGTCTTCGCGTCTCGTCGGATCATTCGAAGCTTAGCCTCGCCGCCAAGTTCGGCGCCGAGCCCGACGAGGTTGCCGAACTGCTGATGGCGACGCGCCAGGCCGCCGACGCGCTCGGCATCTGCTTCCACGTCGGCAGCCAGGCGATGACGCCGCACGCCTATGCGCAGGCGATGGAGCGCGTCCGCGCCGCGATCGTCGCGGCGTCGGTGACCGTCGACATCATCGATGTCGGGGGCGGCTTTCCGTCGTCCTATCCGGGCATGGAACCGCCGCCGCTCGATGCTTATTTCGAGACGATCCACCGCAGCTTCGAAAGTCTGCCGATCAGCTATTCGGCCGAACTTTGGTGCGAACCCGGCCGCGCGCTGTCGGCCGAATATAGCTCGCTGATCGTCCGCGTCGAAAAGCGCCGCGGCGACGAGCTCTATATCAATGACGGCGCCTATGGCGCGCTGTTCGACGCGGCGCATGTCGGCTGGCGTTTCCCCGTCTCGCTGCAGCGCGACGCGGGCAGCGACGCCGAAATGGTGCCGTTCAGCTTCTACGGCCCGACCTGCGACGATCTCGACCATATGGCTGGCCCCTTCTTCCTGCCCGCCGACATCAAGGCCGGCGACTTCATCGAGATCGGCATGCTCGGCGCCTATGGCTGCGCGATGCGGACCAAGTTCAACGGCTTCGGCGCCGACGAGACCCATGTCGTCAGCGACGAACCGATGGTCAGCCTCTACACCGGCGAAGTCGAACAGGAACGCCGCAGCGCGACGGTGACCAAGCTGTTCTGACGGACGGCAAACCGGAAAAAAGAAAAGGGCCGGCGCAGCGATGCGACCGGCCCTTTCGCTTTTGGGCGGGGGCGCTAGATTGCGCCGCCCATGCAGCCTTTCCATCATCTCCTCGCCAATAACCTGATCGCCAACATCACCAATTTCACGGTGTGGTTCGCGCTGACTTTCTGGACCTTCCTCGAAACCCAGTCGGTATTCGCGACGGGGATGATCGCGGGCATCTATCTCGTGCTGACGGCGATGCTCGGCATCTGGTTCGGCAGCCTCGTCGACCATCATGGCAAGCGCAACATGATGCTGGTCTCAAGCATCGCCTCGCTGGCTCTCTACGCGGGCGCGCTCGGTGGCTTTCTGCTCGATCCCGACATCCGCAGCGCCGAAACGCGGAGCCTGACGCTCTGGCTCTTCATCCTCGTTTCGATGCTGGCGGTGATCGCCGGCAATATCCGCATGATCGCGCTGCCGACGCTCGTCACCCTGCTCGTGCCCGAAGACCGGCGCGACAAGGCGAACGGGCTCGTCGGCATGGTCAGCGGGATCGGCTTTCTCACCACCTCGGCGATCAGCGGCTTCCTTGTCGCGTGGGGCGGCATGGCCGGAACATTGATCTTTGCGATCGGCTTTTCGCTGGTGGCGATAGCGCATCTGCTCGTCGTCCATGTCGACGAGCCACGCGATGCGGACGGCCACGCCGAGACGCGCCGTATCGATCTCGCCGGCACCTTTCGCCTCGTGCTCGCCATTCCCGGGCTCTTCGCGTTGATCCTCTTCTCGTCCTTCAACAATCTTCTCGGCGGCGTGTTCATGGCGTTGATGGACGCTTATGGCCTGTCGCTGATGAAGGTCGAGGAATGGGGCCTGCTCTGGGCGGTCATATCCTGCGCCTTCATCCTCAGCGGCATCGTGATCGCGCGGACCGGGCTGGGCGCGAACCCGATCCGCACGCTGCTCTTCGTGTGCCTTGTCGAATGGCTGGTCGCCGCGGTCTTCACGATTCAATCGTCGATTCCGCTGCTCGCGGCCGGCTGTTTCCTCTGGATGTTCCTCGGCCCCTATGCCGAAGCGGCCGAGCAGACGACGCTGCAAAAGGTCGTGCCGTTCGAACGGCAGGGCCGGGTTTTCGGTTTCGCCCAGTCGGTCGAACTCGCGGCCTCGCCGCTCACCGCCTTCCTGATCGCACCGCTCACCCAATTCGTCTTCGTCCCGCTGATGACGACCGGATGGGGAGCGGACGCGATCGGCGACTGGTACGGCCGCGGGCCCGAGCGCGGCATCGCGATCGTCTTCACGATCGCCGGCGTCCTTGGCGTGCTGTTGACGCTCGCGGCGTTCGGCTCGCGATCCTATCGCCGGATTTCGGCGGCCTATGCTGCCGGAAATGGCAGTGGCGAAGCGGCGACATCTGCCGCTTAGGAAAATTGCGGAAGCCCCTTCCGTTTTACTTTGCAATCATTCTATCCTGCTCGCGCCAGGAAGAGGAGAAGCCATGTCCATGCTGTCGGGGATCCGCATCGTCGATCTGACGACCGTCATCTTCGGACCCTATGCGACACAGATGCTCGCCGATCTCGGCGCCGAGGTGATCAAGGTGGAAACGCCCGGCATGGGCGACATATCGCGCTATCTGGGCAGCGGCGTTCCCAACCCGACGATGGGGTCGATCCACCTCACCGTGAACCGCGGCAAACGCTCGATCGCACTCGATCTCAAAAAACCCGAAGACGCGGCGGTGCTGCGCGACCTGATCGCGGGCGCCGACGTCTTCTTCCACAATGTGCGGGGCAAGGCGATCGCGCGGCTCGGTTTCGATTACGAGGGCTGCAAGGCGATCAAGCCCGACATCATCTATGTCCACGGCACCGGCTTCGGACAGGACGGGCCCTATGCCGACCTCCAGGCCTATGACGACGTCATTCAGGCGGCCACAGGCACCACCAGCCTGCTTCCCCGCGTCGACGGCAACCCGGCGCCGCGCTACTTCCCCTCGCTGATCGCCGACAAGATCGCCGGCCAGTTCGGCGCGCAGGCGATCCTCGCGGCGCTCGTCCACAAGCTCAGAACCGGCGATGGGCAGCAGGTCGAAGTGCCGATGTTCGAATGCTTCGCCGCCTTCATGCTCACCGAACATCTGCGCGACGACACGCTCGACCCGCCGATCGGCCCCGCCGGCTATCCGCGCCAGCTCGACCCGACGCGCCAGCCTTTCCCGACGCGCGACGGTTATCTCGCGATCGTTCCCTACACTCCCGAATCGACGGCGCGGCTGCTGGGCCTGCTGGGGAGTGCCGACCTGCTCAGGGCGCCCGAATATGAGGCGGCAAAGGCCAAAGGGCAGCACATGCCGATCATCTATAGCGAAATCGCGCGCAAGACGCCGGCAAAGACCAGCGCCGAATGGCTGGAACTGTTCGCCGCCAACGACATCCCCGCGATGGCGGCGCGCGACCTTCAGGACGTCAGGAAAGACCCGCATCTGGTCACGACCGGATTTTTCCGCCATCGCACCCATCCCGATGTCGGCGCCTTTCACGAGATGCAGCCGCCGGTGAAATATGGTGCGATGCCGCCGCGCGACCTCGGCTTCGCGCCGCGCGTCGACGGCGACGGCACGGCGATCCGCGACGAACTCGCGACCCGGCACGGCTGATTTTGGCAATTGCATATCGGCGCGTCATGCCTAGCATCGCCGCGACATGACAAAAGGGGGAGCCATATGACGCCGAACATCCTCGCACCGGGCGCGGTGCTGATCCTGTGGACGCTCGTCATGCTGGTCTGGGTCGCGGTGACGCGTTTCCGCGCGCTCGCCAAATCGGGTATCGATCTCAATAAGGCGCCGCCGGGTGGCCGTGGCGGCGACCTCGAAGGCATATTGCCGCCCGTCACGAACTGGAAATCGCACAATTACACGCATCTGCTCGAACAGCCGACGCTCTTCTATGCCGTCATCCTGATCCTGCACGGTGTCGGCGGCTATCCCGCCTATATCGTGTGGATCGCCTGGGCCTATGTCGCGCTGCGTATCGTGCACAGCTTCTGGCAGGCGACGGTGAACCGCATACCGGTGCGCTTTGCGATCTTTGCGGCTTCGACCTTGTGCCTGCTGGCGCTCGCGCTGCTTGCGGTCATCGCCACTTTGGGTTGAGGGGGAAACTATGGATACCAACGCTATATTGGGACCGGTCGCGACGCTCGCGCTCTGGTCGATGGTCATGTGGGTGTGGATGTATGCGACGCGCATCCCGGCGATGCAGCGCGCAAAGATCGACGCGGCCAAGATGGTCGGCGGCACCGGCAAGGGGCTCGACGACGTGCTGCCGCCCGAAGTGCAGTGGAAGGCGCACAATTACAACCATCTGATGGAACAGCCGACGGTCTTCTATGCCGTCGCGATCGCGCTGGCGGTCGGCGGCATGGGCGGCGGGCTCAACACGCAGATCGCGTGGGTCTATGTGGCCCTGCGCATCGTCCACAGCCTGATCCAGGTGACGGTCAATCGCGTGATGTGGCGCTTCCTTGTCTTCGCGCTGGCCAGCCTCGCTTTATTCGCGCTCTGCGTGCACGCCTTCATGGGATTTGTGCTGCATTGAGAAGAACCCGTCGCCCCCGCGACGGCGGGGGCCGCTGGAGATGTAGTGTAAGGCCGGCGGCGGCCCCCGCCTTCGCGGGAGCGACGATTTATTTCGAAAAGCGCGCCGCCAGTTCCACATGGGTCGACCATCGGAACTGGCCGACGGGCTGGACCCAGTCGAGCGCATAGCCGCCCTCGACCAGCATTTTCGCGTCGCGCGCGAAGCTTGCGGGATTGCAGCTGACATAGGCGATCGCGGGCACGGTCGACGCCGCGAGCTGCTTCACCTGCTCCTCGGCCCCGGCGCGCGGCGGGTCGAGGATGATCGCACCGAAACGATTGAGCTCGGCGGGAACGAGCGGGCGGCGGAACAGGTCGCGATGCTCGGTCGCGACCAGCGCCCGCGCCCGGTTCGCGGCGCCGGTCAGCGCGGCGATCGCATCGCGCGCGCCCTCGGCCGCATAGACTTTGCGTTCCGCCTGTACCGACAGCGCAAAGGTGCCCACGCCGGCGAACAGGTCGGCCACCGCGCCGGCGTCGCCGATCGCCTCGGCCACCGCATCGACCAGCGCCGCCTGCCCCGCTGCCGTCGCCTGCAAAAAGGCAAAGGGCGGGACTTCGACCAATATGTCGCCGAAGCGCATCGTCGGCGGCTCGGGCTGCCAGAGGATTTCGAGCCCCTCGCCCTGATCGATTGCAAAGCGCGCAAGATTATGCGTCCCGGCGAAATCCTGCAGCGCCATCGCGGCGTCGAGCCCCTCGGCCTTCACACCTTCCAATATCAATTCGACGCCCTGATCGAGCATTTGCAGCTTGACCTTCACCGGGCGCCGCGGCTGCGCGATCATCACGAGCAATTCGCGTACGGGTTCGATCAGCGCGAACAGTTCGGGCAGCAGCAGCGGACACATTCGCATGTCGACGATCTGGTTGCTCTGCGCGGCGTTGAACCCGATCGCGACCTGCTTGCCCGTGCGCAGCGCGGTCAGCGCGGCGCGGCGGCGGCTCTGCGGCGGAGAAAGACGCGCGGGACGCACATCGCCATGGGGGACATCCTGTCCCTCCAGCCCGCCGACAACCCGGTCGCGCACGAAATCGGCGAGCGCCGGTTCGGCGACATGCTGCAACTGGCATCCGCCGCATTTGCCGAAATGGCGGCAGACGGGGTCGGTGCGGTTTGGCCCCGGAATGATGATGCCGTCGTCGCGCACACGGTCGCCGGGAACGCCGCCCGCCACATGGCGGCCGTCGCCCGTCACGCCATCGCCGCGCGCGGCGATGCGCTCGATCAGCGCAGCTTCGCTCATGTCAGTCCCTTATCAGATCGTCGGCTATCAAGCCGGGGCCTATACGCGCGGCCTGCGCGATATGCCAGCCCACTGCCGCCACGGCCGCATCGAACGCGTCGCCGCCGCGCGCCAGCATCGCACCGCACGCTCCCGCGAGCACGTCGCCCGTCCCCGCCGTCGCGAGCCAGGGGCTCCCCGGCCACGCCGCGACCACCCGGCCATCGGGCGCGGCGATCACCGTGTCGGCGCCCTTGTAGATGACGACCGCACGCGTACGCGCCGCGGCGGCCTTGGCCTTGTCGATCTTGCTGCCGTAGGCTTGCGGAAAGGCGCGCGCGAACTCGCCTTCGTGCGGCGTCAATATCGCCTTGCGCGGCGTTTCGGAGAGGCGGGGCAGCGCCGCGTCGATCGCCGCGGCGTCGAGCACGAGCGGCTTGCCCGAATCGAGCGCCGCCTCGACGTCGAACAGCAATTCGTCGCCCGCCGGAAATCCCGGCCCGATCACGACCGCGCCGACGCGCGGATCGTCGAGCCGCTCGCCGAACTTCGCATCGCTTTCGGCGATGATCGCCGAAAAGGGCGCCCGCTCGCTGCCGTCGAGCACGACATAGCCCGCCCCCGCGCGCAGCGCCGCCGCCGCGGTCAACCCCGCCGCGCCGCGCATCGGTCCCGCAAAGACCAGCACCATGCCCCGCGTGAACTTGTGGGCCTTCGCCTCGGGTTGCGTCTCCCGCGTCCTCGGCAGCGTCCGCATCGTCTTGCTCGCCGATATGCCGATCGGTGCGAGCAGGACGCGGCCGCAGGCGGGCGCGGTCGGCAGCAGGACGTGCGCGGGCTTCAATGCGCCCAGCGCGAGCGTCACATCAGCGCGAAGCGGCGGGCTCCAGTCGGCGCCGCCGTCGCTGTCGACGCCGCTAGGCACGTCGACCGCCAATATGCGCCGGTCGGAAAAATGCCCAAGGATGCCCGCAAGATCGTCGGCGATGGGCCGCGAAAGGCCGACGCCGAACAGCGCATCGACGACCAAGGGAGCGGGCGCGAGGCGGCCATTGAGGGTTTCGACGGGGCCGCTCCACCCCGCCCGCGCCGCCTTCGCCAGCGCGGTCACGGGTTCGGCCAGCGCCGCGACGCGCACCGAGGCGCCGCGTTCGGCGAGCAGTCTCGCGGCGACATAGCCATCGCCGCCATTGTTGCCGGGGCCGCAAAGGATCAGGATCGGCGCGCCCGCCGCCATCCGCCAGGCGGTATCGGCAACGGCGGCGCCTGCAAGCTCCATCAGCTCCGAAAGCGAGGTGCCCTGTACCGCGCACGCCGCCTCGGCCTCGCGCATCGCATCGCTGGTCAGGATCGGGGCGTCGGCGGGAACGGACATGGCTCCGCCCTATCACGATCGCGCGAACGCGCCTACTTCGCGCCGCCCGTATTCGCCGGCAGGCGATAGCGGTCGTGCCCGATGGCGACCTCGATCATATTGTTACCGACGATGCTGACCTTCGCCGGTTCGGCGCCATCGGCCGACACGACCCCGCGCCCGTCAGTGGTGATCTGCAGCCTGCGGTAACCGACATTGGCGCGCCCGACGACGAGGATCGTGCCGTCCGCACCGCTCATTTCATCGACGGTGCAGGTGCGGTCGAACAGTTTCGCGCCTTCCAGCGCGCATTCGATACGGCCATTCTCGGCGGCTTCGCGCGACCCGCGTGCTTCGGCCTCGGCGAGATCGCCATTGTCCGGGGCACGATCGCAGCCCGCGAGCGCGATCAGCGTCAGCAATGCCCCCCCAAATCGCTTCATCCCTTGCCCTTCAGCTGCGACAGGTCGCGCACCGCTCCTCTTGCGGCGCTCGTCGTCATCGCGGCATAGGCCTGAAGTGCTACCGAAACCTTGCGCGGGCGTGCTTTCTCCGGCTGCCAGGCCGCGTCGCCCTTCGCCTCCATCGCGGCGCGGCGCTCGGCAAGGACGCTGTCGGCCACCGCGAGGGTGATCGTTCGCGACGGGATGTCGATGTTGATGAGATCGCCATTCTCGACCAGCCCGATCGTGCCGCCCTCGGCCGCCTCGGGCGAGACATGGCCGATCGACAGCCCCGAGGTGCCGCCCGAAAAGCGCCCGTCGGTGATCAGCGCGCAGGCGGCGCCGAGGCCCTTCGACTTCAAATAGCTCGTCGGGTAGAGCATTTCCTGCATCCCCGGCCCACCCTTCGGCCCTTCGTAGCGGATCACGACGACGTCGCCCGCCTCTACCTGTCCGGTGAGGATGCCCGCGACCGCGGCGTCCTGGCTTTCATAGACCTTCGCCGGACCCGAGAATTTGAGGATGCTCTCGTCGACCCCTGCGGTCTTCACGATGCAGCCGTCGAGCGCGATATTGCCCGACAGCACCGCGAGCCCGCCATCCTTGCTGAACGCATGGTCGGCCGAGCGGATCACGCCGCCCTCGCGGTCGAGATCGAGGCTGTCCCAGCGCCGATCCTGGCTGAACGCGGTCTGCGTCGGCACCCCGCCGGGCGCCGCGAGGAAGAATTTCTGCACCTCGGGGTCATTCGTGCGGGCGATATCCCATTTATTGAGCGCATCGCCCAGCGTCGCGCTGTGCACCGTCGGCAGGTGCGCGTGGAGCAGCCCCGCGCGCTCGAGTTCGCCGAGGATCGCCATGATCCCGCCCGCGCGGTGGACGTCCTCCATATGCACGTCGCTCTTCGCCGGCGCGACCTTCGACAGGCACGGTACGCGGCGCGACAGCCGGTCGATGTCGGTCATGGTGAAATCGACCCCGGCCTCGAACGCCGCGGCGAGCAGGTGGAGCACGGTGTTCGTCGATCCGCCCATCGCGATGTCGAGGCTCATCGCGTTCTCGAACGCCTCGAAGGTCGCGATATTGCGCGGCAGCACGCTGTCGTCGCCCTCTTCATAATGGCGCTTGCACATTTCGACGACGATCCGCCCCGCGCGCAGGAACAATTCCTTGCGGTCGGCGTGCGTCGCGAGCGTCGAACCATTGCCCGGCAGCGACAGCCCCAGCGCCTCGGTCAGGCAGTTCATCGAGTTCGCGGTGAACATGCCCGAGCACGACCCGCAGGTCGGGCACGCCGAACGCTCGATCGCGGTGACTTCCTCGTCGGTGTATTTTTCGTCGGCGGCGGCGACCATCGCGTCGACCAGATCGAGCGCGACCTCCTTGCCCTTCAGCAGCACCTTGCCGGCCTCCATCGGGCCGCCCGACACGAACACCACCGGAATATTGATGCGCAGCGCGGCCATCAGCATCCCCGGCGTGATCTTGTCGCAGTTCGAGATGCACACCATCGCGTCGGCGCAATGCGCATTGACCATATATTCGACGCTGTCGGCGATCAGGTCGCGGCTCGGCAGCGAATAGAGCATGCCGTCATGCCCCATCGCGATCCCGTCATCGACCGCGATCGTGTTGAATTCCTTGGCAACCCCGCCCGCCGCCTCGATCTCGCGCGCGACCATCTGGCCGAGGTCTTTCAGGTGAACATGCCCCGGCACGAACTGGGTGAAGCTGTTGACCACCGCGATGATCGGCTTGCCGAAATCATCGTCCTTCATCCCCGTCGCGCGCCAAAGGCCGCGGGCACCGGCCATATTGCGGCCATGGGTTGTGGTGCGCGAACGATAAGAAGGCATTTGGAGAGTTCCTGATAATATTATTTCATAAAATGGCGATCAAATGCGCCTCTACACGCCTATGTGCCGATGTTCAACGCCACTTTCTCGCACATACGCGCCAGTCGCTCGGCGAACAGCGCCTGTCCCGGCGCCTCGCCGACCAGATCCTGGCGCATCTCGATCCCGACATAGGGGATGGCATTGGCTTCGGCATGGCGGTTCATCGTCGCGTTGAGCAGCTTGCCCGAATAGGGCTGCTGGTCGCCGACGATCATCCCTTCGGCCTCCAAAGCCGCGATCGCCGCGCCCGCGAGCCGGTCGTCGTCATTATAGAGCACCCCGACATGCCACGGCCGCGCCTGATCGGGATGCGCCGCGAGCGACGGCGTGAAGCTGTGGAGCGACAGGATCATCGCGGGCCGCGCCGCCGCGATCGTCGCCGCGATATGGTCGTGATAGGGCCGGAAGAAGCGCGCCAGCCGCGCCTCGCGCGCATCGTCTTCCAGCGCATTGCCCGGCACCGCATGGCCGTCGCTCGCGATCGGCAGCACCCCCGGCGCATCCTCCTCGCGGTTGCAGTCGACGACAAGCCGCGACACGCCGCCGAGGATCGCCGCATCGACCGCGCCCGCTTCGACGAGCCGCGCCGCGACCTCGGCGACGCCGATGTCGATCGCGATATGGTTCGAGAGCAGCGCCGGATCGATACCCAGGTCGATGTCGTCGGGCACATGGTTCGACGCATGATCGGCGATCAGCAACAGGCCGCCCGCGCGCGCTTCGCCGATCTGCCGCCACGCTTCGCTCACCTCAATGCTCCCGCCATCGTCCACCAACCCGGATGCCGCTCCGCGAGCAAGGCCGCCGCCGCGTCGCGCTCGGCCGCCGCGTCGAACAGCGCGAAGCAGGTCGCTCCCGAACCCGACATGCGCGCCAGCCAAGGCCGCAGCGCACCGAGTTCGAGCAAAATGTCGGCAATCGCCGGGCACTGCGCGATCGCCGCGCGCTGCAGGTCGTTGCGTGCGCCGAGCAACCCCGCGCGCGGCTCGGCGCCGGTGAACAGCGGCCCGCGATCGATCCCGTCCCAAGCGGCGAACACGGGGCCCGTCGCGACCGGCTGACGTGGATTGACCAGCAGCACCGGCGTTCCGCCGAGCCGCAGCCCCGCCACGGCGCTCAATTCTTCGCCCGTGCCGACACCAAGACAGGTCTCGCTCGCCACACAAGCGGCGACATCGGCGCCCAGCGGGCTCATAATTCGCGCCAGCGTCACGTCGCCGATCTCGGGCAGAAAATGGCGCCGCACCAGCCGCGCCATCGCCGCGGCGTCGGCCGACCCGCCACCGATCCCCGCCGCAACGGGCAGCGCCTTGGTCAGCGTCACCGCGAGCGGCGGCACCCGGTCGGCGCCGTAGCGGTCGCGGAGCAGCGCCAGCGCCCGCAGCACGAGATTGTCGCTGCCCGCGCTTAGCCCGTCGGCGAATTCGCCGTCGATCGTCAGGCTGTCGGCGTCGGCGAACTCCGCCGCGATCGCATCGCCTCCGTCGACAAAGGCAAACAGCGTCTCGATCGCATGATAGCCGTCGGGACGCCGCGCCCGGACATGCAGCGCGAGGTTGATCTTGGCCCAGCCGGTCTCGCTAAACGCCGTCACGGCGCCGTCGTGGCGGGGGTCAGCCCGTCGCGCAGCTTTGCCGTCAGCCGCGTCGCCATCTCGGCATCGGCGAGCAGCGCCGCGGCGCGCCAATTATATCGCGCGCGAAACTTCTGCCCCGCCTTCCAATAGGCGTCGCCCAGATGTTCGACGATCACCGCATTGTCGGGCTCGCCGCGCTGCGCTTTTTCGAGCAGATTCACCGCATCGTCGGTGCGCCCGGTGAGGAAATAGGCCCAGCCGAGCGAATCGCTGATGCTCGCATTCTGCGGCTCGCGGCGCCACGCGGCTTCGATCCGCGCCAGCGATTGTTCGATGTCCTTGCGCCGTTCGAGCGCCGAATAGCCGGCGAAGTTCAGGATCGACGCGTCGCCGGGCCGCAGCGTCACCGCCCGCTCCATCAGCGCTTGAGCCTCGTCCCACTTCCCCGCTTGCAACAGCAGGTCCGCGCGCGCGATCAGCAGGGTGCCGCGCAGCGCTTTGTCGCCTTCGTCGGCGCCCAGCGCCGCCTCGAGCCGCTCATAAGCGCGTCCCGCCGCCGCAGAGTCGCCCGATCGCCGCGCGATGTCGGCAAAGCGGACGAGCAGCCCGCGCGCGGGATTCGCGTTGGCGGCCGCCTCGGCAAGCTTCGCCGCGCCCGTCAGGTCGCCCGCCTCGGCCATCAATTCGGCGCGGCGCATCATCAGCACCGCCGGCAGCTCCTCGCGCCCGCTATCGAGCAGCGCCATCGCATCTTCGGACTGGCCGTTGCGGTCGAGCGCCTCGACAAGCGTGGCCCGAACCGCCCAATCCTCGTCGTTGAGCCAATAGGCCGCACGCGCGAACAGCAAAGGCAGCTTCGCGCTGCCGTTCGGCGTCCGGGCAAGGCCGTCGGCCAAAATGCCGAGCCATTGCGCCACGCCCTCACGCGGGGTCGAAACCGGCTGGTCGGGCAGCAGCAGCATCGGGTCTTCGCGCTGCCCCGACGCCAGCGCGATCCGCCCGCGCAGCCGCCCCGCCGCGTCGCTTTTGCCCGCCTTGTCGAGCGTTGCCGCGACCCGCATCCCGACGAGCTGGCTCGTCCGGTCGGTCAGCGTGATGCTGTCGGTCAGCGACGCGGCCGAATCGGCGCGCTTCGCCGCGATCTGGACGAGCGCGACCTGCAGCGTCAGCGCGGGTTCGGGCCGTGTCGGGCTGTTCACCGCGAGCAGATGCTGCTCGGGAAACTTCTTGCGCGCGCCGATGTCGATCCACGCATTCACTGTCGGCGTGATCAACCGCGCAATCGTGTCGGCGCCGGTCTTGTCCACCCGCCCCGCCATATAGGTGCGGGCGGCATCCCAGTCCGACCGGCGCATCGCATCGACCATCAGCACCAGTTGCGCGTCGAAACGGCGATCGCCCGCCGTCCACAGGCTCTGCGCAGCGGAGCGCGCGGCATCAAAGTCGCCCGCCTCGATCGCCTGTTCGAGCATCCGTCCGCGGATACCGGGCAGCCCCGGCGCCACGCTCGACACCGCGGCCAGCGCCGATAGCGCCGCCGCCGGCGCCCCGCCCTCTTCCGCCAAGCGCGCGCGCACGAGCGCGTTGAGGACCTCACCGCTATCGTCGGCGGCATGCACAGGCACCGCCGCCGCGACGGCGGCGGCGATCAGAAAGAAGCGCGCGGGCTTACATGTTCGGATAATTGGGGCCTCCGCCACCTTCAGGGGTGACCCAGTTGATATTCTGGGTCGGGTCCTTGATATCGCATGTCTTGCAGTGAACGCAATTCTGCGCGTTGATCACGAATTTCGGATCGCCTTCCTCTTCGCCGACGATCTCGTAAACCCCCGCGGGACAATAACGCTGCGCGGGCTCGTCATAGAGCGGCAGATTATAGGCGACCGGGATCGACGGATCCTTGAGTTGCAGGTGAACCGGCTGATCTTCCTCGTGATTGGTGTTCGAAATGAACACCGACGACAGGCGGTCAAAGGTCAGCACGCCGTCGGGTTTGGGATAGTCCGGTTTCGGCATGATGTCGGCGCGATAGAGGCTCTCATTGTCCGGATGATGCTTCATCGTGAAGGGGACTTTGATCTTGAACGTTTCGAGCCACATCGTCATGCCCGACAGGATCGTCCCCGCAAGGTCGCCATATTTCTCGACGAGCGGCAGCACGTTGCGCACGACGCTCAGTTCCTTCTTGACCCAGCTGTCGTCGAAGGCCGCCTGATATGCGTCGAGCGTGTCGCTCGACCGGCCCGCGGTGACCGCCGCGAACGCCGCTTCGGCCGCCATCATCCCCGATTTCATCGAAGTGTGCGTGCCCTTGATGCGCGGGACGTTCAGGAAGCCGGCGCCGTCGCCGATCAGCGCGCCGCCCGGAAAGGCGAGCTTCGGCACCGACTGGAGCCCGCCGTCGCTGATCGCGCGCGCGCCATAGGAGACGCGCTTGCCGCCCTTCAGGATTTTCGCGATCGCGGGATGCGTCTTCCACTTCTGCATCTCCTGAAAGGGGGAGATGTGCGGATTGCGGTAGTTGAGCCAGGTCACGAAGCCGAGCGCGACCTGCCCGTTCGCCTGATGATAGAGGAAGCCGCCGCCATTGGCGTTCTGATCGAGCGGCCAACCCTGCGTGTGGATGACCCGCCCCGCGGCATGGTTCGCAGGGTCGATGTCCCAAAGTTCCTTGACGCCGAGGCCATAGACCTGCGGCTCGCAATCGGCGTCGAGCGCGAATTGCGGCTTGAGCATCTTGGTCAGATGGCCGCGCACGCCTTCGGCGAAGAAGGTATATTTGGCATGGAGTTCGAGGCCGGGGGCGTAATCGGCCTTGTGGCTGCCATCGCGCGCGACCCCCATATCGCCGGTCGCGACGCCTTTGACCGACCCATCCTCGTTGTAGAGGATCTCGGCGGCGGGAAAGCCGGGGAAGATTTCGACGCCCAGCCCTTCGGCCTGTTCGGCGAGCCAGCGGCAAAGATTGCCGAGGCTGCCCGTATAGGTGCCCTCATTGTGCATGAAACCGGGCGAGATGAATTCGGGAAGGCCGAATTTCTTGTTCTTGGTCAGAATCCAGTGCTGATTGTCGTTCACCGGCACTTCGGCGAGCGGGCAGCCCTGTGTCCGCCATTCGGGCAAAAGTTCGTCGAGCGCCCTGGGGTCGATCACCGCCCCCGACAGGATGTGCGCGCCGACTTCGGACCCTTTTTCGAGGATGCACACCGACAATTCGCTGCCGGCCTCATTCGCCAGTTGTTTCAGGCGGATCGCCGCCGAAAGCCCCGCCGGACCCGCGCCGACGATGACCACGTCATAGGGCATCGATTCCCGTTCGCTCACCGCAAATACCTTTCTGCCGTCCCCGCGCCGATCATTCATCGTGTCCGGCGCTCATTCTGTCACGAATTGCGATGCCCGCCAATTGACGCGCCCGTCAACTGTCTGTTTCAAACAATTTCATGGGAGGGCAAAACTCTGCGTTGCTGGCGGAAAGCATCCGCGACTGGTGGTCGCTGGCGGGCGTCGATGCGCTTGTCGGCGAGGAACCCGCGGGCTGGCTCGTCGTGCCGCCGGCGAATGACGCTGCGGCAGCCAAGCCCAAACGCGCGCCCGATAGCGATCCCGAACCGCTCCCGCTCCCCGCTGCGCTCCAGCGGCAGGAGGCGCCCGAGACTATCGAACCGAAGGGACCGGTCGTATTTCCCGACGACTGGACCGAATTTCAAAACTGGCTGGCGACCGGCGCCGACGTGCCCGGCAGCCAGTGGGACGCGCGACGCGTGCTTCCGGTCGGCGAAGCGGGCGCGCCGCTGATGCTGCTCACCGCCTGGCCCGAAATCGATGATCAGCGGGACGAGACGCTTTTTACCGGCGCCGCCGGACGGCTGCTCGACGCGATGCTGCAAGCGATCGGCGTCGCGCGCGGCGACTGCTATGTCGCCAGCCTCGCGGTGACGCGCCCCGCGGGGGGCCGCTGCGACGGCGAAGATGCGGCCGAACTCGACCGCCTGCTGTGGCATCATCTGCGGCTCGCCAAACCCGAACGCCTGCTGCTGATCGGAAGCGACATCACGCGCATGGCGACCGCGACGGCGTTGCCCGACGCGCGCGGAAGGTTACTGAATATTAACCAAGATGGCGCCAAGATGGATGCGGTGGCTGTGGCGCATCCCGCGATGTTGCTGGCCCGGCCCGCCCAGAAAGCGGCGGCTTGGGATAGCCTGAAACTGTTCAACCGGGGACGTTGACAGATGGAAAATATGACCAGAAACCTTCTCTCCGGCGCCGTAATGGCGCTTTCGCTCGCTGCCGCCGCACCGGCGTTCGCCGCCGATGCCGGCGACCGCGATTTCGCGTCGGGGCGGCAGACGGTGCCCGACATCCTTTCGTCGAAGCAGAAGCAGCTTTACACGCAGGTCCTCACCGCGCTCCGCGGCGAGCGCTGGTCCGAAGCCAAATCGCTGCTCGATAGCGCCGATAACGGTCCGCTCACCGATTTCCTGCGTGCCGAATTGCTGACCGCCGCGAACAGCCCGCGCGCCGAAGTCGCCGACATCATGCCGATCCTGTCGCGCTCGCCCTATTTGCCGCAGGCGGCGCAGCTCGGCCGCCTCGCGACGAAACGGGGCGCGACCGATCTGCCGACGCTTCCCTTCGAAGCGCGCCTCGCCTGGGCGGGCAGCGCACCGCGCCGGCTCGGCGCCGACAGCGTCAGCGACCCGGCGGCCGCGCGCCTCGCCGCGACGATCCCCGACAGGATCAAGAACGACGATCCCGCGGGCGCCGAAATGCTGCTCAATGCGGCGATCGACCAGCTCAGCCCCGAAGCGCGCGCCGAATGGACGCAAAAGGTCGCCTGGTCCTATTATATCGAGAATGACGATCAGAATGCGCTGCGCCTGTCGCTCGCATGCACGCAGGGCGGCGGCGCCTGGGCGACGCAGGGCGCGTGGGTTCAGGGTCTCGCCTCGTGGCGGCTTCGCGATTACCGCACCGCGCTCGCCGCGTTCGACCGCGTCGCCAAGGAAGCGCCCGACAGCGAACAGCGCGCCGCCGCTTATTATTGGGCCTCGCGCGCCGCGGTCGCCGCGGGCCAGCCCGCCCTGGTGCAGCCGCGTCTGCGCTCCGCCGCGGCCAATCAGGAAACCTTCTACGGCCTGCTCGCCGCCGAATCGCTCGGCGTCGAGGCGGCGATCCAGCGCGAGAATGTCCGCGCGGACCGCAGCGCGTGGCGCGCGCTCGAGGATCTGCCCAATGTTCGCATCGCGATGGCGTTCGCCGAGATCGGCGAGGATGTCTATGCGGGCCAGGCGCTGCGCCATCAGGCCCAGATCGGCAATTCCGACCAGCATGCCCAGTTGATCGCGATGGCGGGCGCGCTCAGCCTGCCCGAAACACAGCTCTATCTCGCCCACAACACCCCGCACGGCCGCAAGCCCGCCGTGCAGGCCCGCTATCCGCAGCCGAAATGGGAGCCGAAGGGTGGCTGGCGCGTCGATCCGGCGCTGGTCTTCGCCCACACCTTGCAGGAATCCCGCTTCCAGCGCGGCGTCGTGAGTTCGGCGGGCGCGACCGGGCTGATGCAGGTGCGCCCCGGTACCGCGCGCGATATCGTGCGCTGGGAAGGCGCAGTCGCTGCACTCGGCGACCTCAAGACCCCCGCGGTGAACATGGATCTCGGCCAGCGTTATCTGCAATATCTCAGCCGCGATCCCGCGACAGGCGGCCAGCTGCCCAAGGTGATCGCCGCCTATAATGCCGGTCCCGCGCCGATCGCACGCTGGCAGACCGAGATCCGCGACAATGGCGATCCGCTGCTCTACATGGAATCGATCCCCTATTGGGAAACGCGCGGCTATGTCGGCATCGTCCTGCGCAACTACTGGATGTACGAAGCGCAGCAGGGCAAGCCGTCGGTCAGTCGCGCCGCGCTCGCGCAGGGCAAATGGCCGCGCTTCCCCGACGGTAAGGACCGCACGCGTCTGACCTATGCCGGCGATTTCGCGAATGCAGATTGACGAGAGCCTGGCGTTCAGGCCCGTCCGCATCGCGCTCCTGACGATTTCGGACAGCCGCAGCGCCGCCGACGACCGGTCGGGCGACAAGCTCGAGGAACTTCTGACCGGCGCCGGTCATATCCTCGCCGCGCGCGCGCTCATCAAGGACGAGACCGCCCTGATCGTCTCGCGCCTCCACAACTGGATCGACGATCCCGAGGTCGACGTCGTCATCACGACCGGCGGCACCGGCCTCACGGGCCGCGATGTCACGCCCGAGGCGCTCAACCGGCTCGACGGCAAGGATATTCCTGGTTTCGGCGAGCTGTTCCGCTGGCTCAGCTATCAGACGATCGGCACCTCGACGATCCAGTCGCGCGCCTGCGCTGTCGTCGCGCGCGGCACCTATATCTTCGCGCTCCCCGGTTCGACCGGCGCGGTTGCCGACGCATGGGAAGGCATTTTGTCGACCCAGCTCGACAGCCGCCACAAGCCCTGCAACTTCGTGGAACTGATGCCGCGATTGATGGAATAATCCTTTCGTCATCCCGGCGCAGGCCGGGATCTCGCCGTATCGCTTCCCCGCCGAGATCGGGATTCCGGCCCTTGCCGGGATGACGAAATCGGATTTTGTTCTTTATATGTTCCCATGGCCGAGCTATGCTCGACCCATGGACTCTCCAAAGCCCCTGCCCCCGATTGCGGGCCGCGGCGCCCCGACCAACTTGCGCCCGACCCGCACCGGATCGCTCGACCGCGAGGCCGATGGCGACTGGCTCGACCTAGCCGAGGAGATCGACGGCGAGGCGCCGCGGCTGCGCACGACGGTCACCGTCGAGCACCCAAAGACGATCATCGCGCGCAATTCCTCGCCCGATGTCGGCTTCGACCGCTCGATCAACCCCTATCGCGGCTGCGAGCATGGCTGCATCTATTGCTTCGCGCGCCCGACGCATGCCTTTCACGACCTCTCGCCCGGGCTCGATTTCGAAAGCAAGCTCTTCGCCAAGCCCGACGCCGCGAAGCTGCTCCGCGCCGAACTTGCCAAGCGCAATTACAAGGTCGCGCCGCTCGCGATCGGCACCAACACCGACGGCTATCAACCGATCGAGCGCGAATGGGGCATCACCCGCTCGGTGGTCGAAGTGCTCGCCGAAACGCGGCATCCGCTGATCATCACCACCAAGTCCGACCGCGTGCTCCGCGATATCGACCTGCTCGCCGACATGGCGCGCGACAATCTGGTCGGCGTCGCGGTGTCGGTGACCACGCTCGACCCCGCCATCGCGCGCACGCTCGAGCCGCGCGCGCCGCCTCCGCGCCGCCGCCTCGCCGCGATCCGCAAGCTGATCGACGCCGGGGTGCCGACACAGGTCAATATCTCGCCGATCATCCCCGCGATCACCGATCACGAGATCGAAGCGATCATGGCCGCCGCCGCCGAAGCCGGCGCGATCCGCGCCTCCTATATCCTGATGCGCCTGCCGTTCGAAGTCGCGCCGCTGTTCCGCGCCTGGCTCGCCGCGCACTACCCCGACCGTGCCGACAAGGTGATGCACATGGTGCAGGACATCCGCGGCGGGCGCGACAACGACGCCCAGTTCTTCACGCGCATGCGCGGCCATGGCGTCTGGGCACAGCTCATCCGCACCCGCGTCAAGCGCGCCGCGCGCGAACATGGCATGGACCGGAGCTTCCTGCCGATCCGCAGCGACCTGTTCCGCCCGCCCGAGCGCGACGGCCAGATGGAGCTGTTCTAGGCCTCCGCCAGCGACCTCAGCCGATAATCCTTGTAATCATCCCGAATCTGGCGCTTCAATATCTTGCCCGTCGCGGTGTGCGGCAGTTCGTCGACGAAGACGATCTCGTCGGGCAGCCACCATTTGGCGACCTTGTCCTTGAGATAGTCGACGATCGCGGCCTCGTTCACCTCGGCGCCCGGCTTCTTCACGATCAGCAGGATCGGCCGCTCGTCCCATTTGGGATGATAGACGCCGACCGCCGCGGCTTCCTGCACCCCCGGCGCGCCGACCGCGGCGTTTTCGAGCTCGATCGAGCTGATCCATTCGCCGCCCGACTTGATCACATCCTTCGCACGATCGGTGATCTGCATGACCCCGTCGGGATGCAGCACCGCGACGTCGCCGGTATCGAACCAGCCGTCGGCATCGGCCGCGTCGGCATCGGCCTTGAAATAACGCTGGATGATCCACGGGCCGCGGCATTGCAGCCGCCCGCTCGTCTCGCCGTCACGCGGCAGATCCTTATCCTCGTCGTCGACGATGCGCAGTTCGACCCCGAAGGGCGGACAGCCCTGCCGCGCGACGATGTCGACACGCTCGTCAAAGCTCATCTCGTCCCAGTTCCACGGCCGTTTGCCCATCGTCCCGATCGGCGAGGTTTCGGTCATTCCCCACGCATGGCCGACGTCGATCCCCGCCGTCATGAACCGTTCGATCATCGCGCGCGGGCACGCCGACCCTCCGATGATCACGCGGTGCAGCTTGCCATAGCCGATGCCTGTCGCGTCCATATGCGCGAACATCGCGATCCACACCGTCGGCACGCCGGCGCTGTGGGTGACGCCCTCATCGTGCATCAGGTCGCACAGTATCTGCGCGTCGTTGGTCGCAGAAAACACCAGCTTCGCGCCGACGGTCGCGGCGGCAAAGGGAATGCCCCAGCTGTTCGCGTGGAACATCGGCACGATCGGCAGGATCACGCTGCGGTTCGACATGTCGAACACGTCGGGCTGGATTTCCGTGATCGCGTGGATGACGTTCGAGCGATGCTCGTAAAGCACACCCTTCGGATTGCCCGTCGTCCCGCTGGTATAGCAAAGCCCGACCGGATCGCGCTCATCAAGGGAAACCCATTCGAAGCTGCCGTCCTCCGCGTCGATCAGGTCGCGATAGGAAAGATAGCCCTCGCGCGCCGGGGCGTCAAACAGGATGAAATGCTCGACGGTCGGCAATTGCGGGCGAAGCCGCTCGACGATCGGCAGGAACATCGCGTCGAACAGCAGCACGCGGTCCTCGGCATGATTGACGATATAGATCAGCTGTTCGTCGAACAGCCGCGGGTTCACCGTATGCAGCACGCCGCCCATTCCCGCGGTGCCGTACCAGCTGACCAGATGATGGCCGTGGTTCATCGCCAGCGTCGCGATACGGTCGCCCTTTTGCATCCCTAGTTTCACCATCGCGGCGGCAAAGCGCCGCGCGTCGGCGCCGACCTCTCCCCAGTTTGATCGCGTCATGCTGCCGTCGGCCCATCGCGAAACGATCTCGCGCCCCGCATGTTCGCGTGCGGCATGGTCGATCAGGCTCGTGACGAGCAGCGGCTGGCCCTGCATTCCCATGGTGCGGCATCCTCAAATATATATCGTTGCCGGCAATGGATAGGGTCGGAAACCCCCGATACGCAAGGGGGAAGGAAACTCAGCGCACCCGAAATTCGCGCGGCGCGACGAGCGACAGCGCGGGCTCGGTCACGCCCGCGATCATGTCGAGCCGCGATACCGTGTCGGGGCCGAGCGCGAAGCCGCGGCCGAGCTCGATGCGAATTTCGTCATCGGTCAGCGGATCGATCGTGGTGACGATCACCCGGCCCTTCGCATCGTCGCGCTTGACGATCAGCCGCGCGATGTCCTCGATCGCCGCCGGCATGTCGACGCGGCAGGTCAGCTGGAGCGCGGCGGTCGCGGCCATATCGGCGAGCGACTGCGCCCCGCGCACGGTGACCCGCGGCGTTTCCTCGCCTTCGAGCAGATCGAGTTCGACCGACAGCATCGCACAGCAGCCATCGGCCGCCAGCGCTTCGAGCGTCTTGCCCGCGATTTCGTCGAAGCAGCTCGACTGGAACTGGCCGCTGCGGTCCGACAAAGTGAGGTTGAGGAAGCGGTTGCCGCGCTGCGATACGCGTGGGCGCGCGCTTTCGACCATCGCCGCCATCACCATCGGGATGCGCGTGCCCGGCGACATTTCGACATTATCACAGATGTCGCCATAGGAGCGCGCGCCGCGCGCCGAGACGATTGCCTCATATTGCTCGACCGGGTGCGACGAGAAATAGAAGCCGAAAGCATCCTTCTCGCGCGTCATCCGCTCGGCGAGCGTCCACGGTTCGGCGGCGGGCAGTTGCAGCGCCGGGGCAATCGCGACGTCGCCGCCGAACAGCCCGCCCTGCCCCGTCGACCGTTCGTGCGCCGAACTGTTGGCGCAGGCGAGCAGACTTTCGGCGCCGGCAAAGGCGCGCGGGCGATCGGGCTCGATACAGTCGAACGCCCCCGCCGCCGCCAGCGCCTCGATCTGGCGCCGGTTGAGCAGCTTGGGGTCGATACGGCTCGCGAAATCGTCGAGCGAGACGAAATCGCCCTTCGCCCGCTCGGCGACGAGCGCCTCCATCGCCTTCTCACCCACGCCCTTGAGCGCGCCGAGCGCGTAGCGGACCGTCAGCCCCTCATCGCCGCGCCCGACCGAGAAATCGGCCTCGCTGTCGTTGACCGACGGCGGCGCGATTCCGACGTCGAGGCGTCGCATATCGTCGATGAAGATCGACAATTTGTCGGTCTGGTGGCTGTCGAACGACATCGATGCGGCGAAAAACTCGTGCGGATAATGCGCCTTCAGCCATGCGGTCTGGTACGACAGCAGCGCATAGGCGGCAGCATGGCTCTTGTTGAAGCCATAGCCCGCGAATTTGTCGATCAAGTCGAACAGCTCGTTCGCCGCCTTGGGCGCGATCTGGTTATGCTCGCCGCAGCCCTTCACGAAGGTCTCGCGCTGCGCGTCCATTTCGGCCTGGACCTTCTTGCCCATCGCGCGGCGCAAGAGGTCGGCGCCGCCGAGGCTGTAGCCGGCCAGTATCTGCGCCGCCTGCATCACCTGTTCCTGATAGACGAAGATGCCATAGGTTTCGGCGAGGATGCCTTCGAGCAGCGGGTGCGGATAGGCGATCTTCTCGCGCCCGTTCTTGCGCGCCCCGAACAGCGGAATATTGTCCATCGGGCCGGGGCGATAGAGCGCGACGAGCGCGATGATGTCGCCGAAATTGGTCGGTTTCACCGCCGACAGCGTGCGCCGCATGCCTTCGGATTCCAGCTGGAACACCCCGACCGTCTCGCCGCGCTGGAGCAGTTCGTAAACCGCCGTATCATCCCACGCGAGCGCGTCGAGATCGACGTCCACGCCGCGCAGCGCGAGCAGCCGCTTCGCTTCCTTCAGCACCGACAATGTCTTGAGGCCCAGAAAGTCGAATTTCACCAGTCCCGCGGTCTCGACATATTTCATGTCGAACTGCGTCACCGGCATGTCCGAGCGCGGGTCGCGATAGAGCGGGACGAGCTGGTCGAGCGGGCGGTCGCCGATCACCACCCCGGCGGCGTGGGTCGAGCTGTGCCGCGGCAGGCCCTCGAGCTGGCGCGCCATATCGAACAGGCGCCGCACCCCGTCGTCCTGCTTGTATTCGGTCATCAGCTCGGCGACGCCATTCAGCGCGCGTTCGAGCGTCCATGGATCGGTCGGATGGTTCGGCACCAGCTTCGCGAGCCGGTCGACCTGGCCATAGCTCATCTGGAGCACACGGCCCGTGTCCTTGAGCACCGCGCGCGCCTTCAGCTTACCGAAGGTGATGATCTGCGCGACGGTGTCGCGGCCGTATTTCTCCTGCACATAGCGGATCACCTCGCCGCGTCGCGTTTCGCAGAAATCGATGTCGAAGTCGGGCATCGACACGCGTTCGGGATTGAGGAAGCGTTCGAAGAGCAGGCCGAGCTTCAGCGGATCGAGATCGGTGATCGTCAGCGCCCAGGCGACGACGCTGCCCGCGCCCGAACCGCGCCCCGGCCCTACCGGAATATCGTGCGCCTTCGCCCATTTGATGAAGTCGGCAACGATCAGAAAATAGCCGGGAAAACCCATTTGCGTGATGACGTCGACCTCGAAATCGAGCCGCGTGACATAGGCTTCGCGGTCTTCGTCGGAGAGGTCCGGATAGTGCGCGAGCCGCGCCGCCAACCCCGCGTGCGCGTCGGCCTTGAGTTGCGCCGCTTCGCCCTCGCGGTCGCCCGCAAGGCTCGGCAGGATCGGCTTGCGTTTCGGCGCCATGAACGCGCAGCGCTGCGCGACGACCAGCGTGTTGCGGATCGCCTCGGGCAGGTCGGAGAAAGCGTCCTCCATCGCCTCGGCGGGCTTCAGCCACGCCTCGGGGCTCGACACGCGGCGATCCTCGCTTTCGACATAGGCCGACTGCGCGATGCACAGCATCGCATCGTGCGCGGGATGGAATTGCGGCTCGACGAAATTCGCGGGGTTGGTCGCGACGATCGGCAGCGCGCGCGCATAGGCCAGATCGATCAGCGCCGCTTCGGCCGCGATCTCGGCCTGATCGCCGCGCCGCGACAGTTCGATGTAGAGCCGCCCGCCGAACAAGGCTTCGAGCTGCTCGACATAATCGTCGGCCGCGCTTTTCTGCTCGCCCGCGAGCAGCCGCGCAAGCGCGCCCTCGCCACCGCCGGTCAGGCAGATCAACCCGTCGGTCTTGCCCGCTATGTCGGACAGCAGCACATGCGGATCCTGCTCAACGGGGCGGCCAAGATGCGCCGCCGACACGAGCGCGCACAGATTGTCATATCCCGCATCGTCCTGCGCATAGAGCGCGAGCCAGTCGATCAGCGGCGCGCCGTTCGCCAGCCGCTGCCCGGGCCGCGCGACGCTGAGCAAGGTTCCGACGATCGGCTGCACCCCCGCCGCCTTGCACGCCTCGCCAAAGGCCATGACGCCATAGAGCCCGTTGCGGTCGGCGACCGCGATCGCCGGAAACCCGCGTTCGCGCGCGGCTTTCGCAATCGCCTTGGGCTCGATCGCCCCCTCCAGCATGGTGAAACTGGAAAAGACGCGCAGGGGAACAAAGGGGCTGTAGGCCATTGGATGACGCTACAGTGACAGCGGTGATTCTGCCAAGGCCTAACCCAGCAGTTCCTCGATCTCTTTGCGCAATTGCTCGGGCTTCGTCGTCGGCGCGTGCCGTGACACCGTCTTGCCGTCGCGGTCGACGAGGAATTTGGTGAAGTTCCACTTGATCCCGCTGCCGAGCAGCCCCGATTTTTCCTTCTTCAAATGCTTGAAGATCGGATCGGCATCATCGCCGTTGACGTCGATCTTCGCCATCAAAGGAAAGCTGACATCATAGGTCAGCGAACAGAAATTCTTGATCTCTTCGGCATCACCCGGTTCCTGCGCGCCGAACTGGTTGCACGGAAACGCCAGTATCTCGAACCCGCGATCCTTATAGTCGCGGTACAGCTCTTCCAGCCCCTCATATTGCGGGGTGAAGCCGCATTTCGATGCGGTGTTGACGATCAGCAGCACCTTGCCGCGATAATCCGCAAGCGACTGCGTCCCGCCGCCGGGCAATTTCGCCGAAAGATCGTAAAGCGCCATAATCGGTCCCCTCCTGCCGGCGTCAGCCTACGCCTCGATATGCCCTTCGTGCAAGCGGAGCACGCGGTCCATCTTCGCCGCCAACCGCTCGTTATGCGTCGCGACGAGCGCCGCCGAGCCATGATCGCGCACAAGACCGACGAACTGGTCGAACACGCGGTCCGCCGTCGCCTCGTCGAGGTTGCCCGTCGGCTCGTCTGCGAGCACCAGCAAGGGCCGGTTCGCCAGCGCGCGCGCCACCGCGACACGCTGCTGCTCGCCGCCCGACAGCTTGCTCGGCTTGTGGTGCAATCGCTCGCCGAGCCCCAGCCGTCCGAGCAAATCGGCCGCGCGCTCTTCGGCATCCGCCTGCCCCGCGCCGCGAATGAGCTGCGGCAGCACGACATTCTCGATCGCGTTGAAATCGGGCAGCAAATGGTGGAACTGATAGACGAAGCCGATCTTCTCGCGCCGCGTCTTCGTCCGCTCGCCCTGCGCGAAGCGCGTGACATCCTCGCCGTCGATGCGGATCGTGCCGCCGAAGCCGCCTTCGAGAAGCCCGACCGCCTGCAGCATCGTCGACTTGCCCGATCCCGAGGGGCCGAGCAGTGCGACGATCTCGCCGCGGCGCAGCGACGCATTGACGCCGCGCAGCACCTCGATGGTGACGTCGCCCTGCGTGAAGCTGCGCTTCAGCTCGACCAGTTCCAGCGCGACATCATTCATAACGCAGCACCTGCACGGGGTCGGTATTCGCGGCCTTGTAGGCGGGATAGAGCGTCGCGAGGAAGCTGAACACGATCACCATGATCACGATCGCGGTGATCTCGACCGGGTCGGGCTTCGACGGCAATTCGGTCAGGAAGCGGATCGACGGATCCCACAAGGGCTGGCCGGTGAGGAATTCGACCCCGCGCAGCACGCCTTGCCGGAAATAGAGCAGCGCGAAGCCGACGATCAGTCCCGCGATCGTGCCCGCAATGCCGATCGACAGCCCGATCGCCATGAAGATGCGCATCACCGCGTCGCGCGGCGCGCCCATCGTCCGCAAAATCGCCATGTCGCGCGTCTTCGCGCGTACCAGCATGATCAACGACGAGATGATGTTGAACGACGCGACAAGGATGATCAGCGACAGGATGACGAACATCGCAACGCGCTCGATCGACAACGCCTCGAACAGGCTCGCGTTCATCGATCGCCAATCGGACACGACCGCTTTGGCTGCGAGCTTTTCGGCCAGCGGCTGCAATATCTCGCCAACCTTGTCGGGGTCCGTCACCTTGACCTCGATCATCTGCACCGCATCGCCGGTGAGGAGCAGCAACTGCGCATCCTCCATCGGCATGACGATATAGGCCTTGTCGAAATCATAGACGCCGATCTCGAAAATCGCCGACACGCGGTAGCTGATCTCACGCGGGACCGTCCCGAACGGCGTCGATCGGCCTTGCGGATTGATGATCGTCACGTTCGACCCGACCTGCGCCCCCAAATTGCGCGCCAGCTCGCTACCTATCGCGACGTTGCCCGAACCCGCCGTCAGGCTGTTCAGACTGCCTTGGAGCACCTTGCCGCCCAGCGTCTCGTTGCTCCGAATGTCGGGAACCGTCATGCCGCGCACGAGCACGCCTTCGACCCGCCCGCTGAAGGTTGCAAGCAGGGGCTGCTCGATCAGCGGCGTTGCCGAAGTGACCCCCGATGTCGCGCGCGCCTGCTTCAGCACCTCCTGCCAATCGTCGATCCGCCCGCCGAAACCCTGGACGACCGCATGGCCGTTCAGCCCGACGATCTTGTCGAACAGGTCGCTGCGCACGCCGTTCATCACGCTCATCACGATCACCAGCGCCGCGACGCCCAGCATCACCGCGGTGAAGCTGAACGCCGCCGCTACGAAGATGAACCCCTCGCCGCGCTGCGGAAGCAAATAGCGTTTGAAGATGGTGCGCTCGTACGGACGCAGGATCATGAAGCGATCGGCCTTTGCGGCGCATGGGCAGTTACACGCATAGCGCCGCTTTAGGCAGGTCAAACACCGCTGGCAATGGGCGCGAGCGAGACGCCAAACCCCAAATGATTATATGAATGTGTTGCCCATAGGTCACAGCGGCCCGCAAAATCGGGCCCAACTGGCCGTGAGAGGGTGACAAAGCGGCCCCCAAGACCTACCCCAAGGCTTCTGGTTCAACGCGGCCCAAAGGCCCGGCTCCAGGGAGTGCAGGCCTTTCGCCAGGCCTGCAACAAGGGGGATGGCGATGTTCGTCACAGGCGCCCGGGTCTCGCAAAACGAGGCCCGGGCGTTGTGATTCCGACGCGAAGCGTCGCCCCCGCGAAGGCGGGGGCCGTTGTCGGTTTACGCCGTCTATGCGGGATCAGGGCTCCAGCGCCCCCGCCTTCGCGGGGGCGACGGATAAACTACCCCTCGCTTTCGCTGATATCCTCCAACATCTCCGCATCGAGCACGCGCACGCGGCCCTGCTCAAGCGAGATCACCCCCGATTCCTCCCAGCTCTTGAGCTGGCGGTTGATATGCTCGCGGCTCATGCCCGCGAAATTGCCGAGTTCGGTCTGGCTCAGCTCGACGCGCTGCGACACCTCGACATCCTTGCGGATCAGCCGTTTCAGATAGCGCGCCAGCCGCGGGCCCGACGCATAGGCGCGGTCGCTCTCGATCGTCTGGTCGGCGGTGCGCAGCCGCCGTGCGAGCTGCTGCATCAGCGACCAGGTGAATTCGGGATGGCTTGCGGCGAAGTCCTTGAGCGCGTTGCGGCCGAGCTGGAGCGCGCTCCCCGCGCTCGTCGCGGTCACCGATGCGGTGCGCTCGCCGCCGTCGAGCAGCGCGATCTCGCCGAGCACCGCGCCGGGTTCGGCATAGGCGAGCACGATTTCGCGGCCGCCCGAGGTCAGCATCGACACGCGCGCGGTGCCTTCGGTCAGGATCAGCATCATGTCGCCCGGGTCGCCCTGGACGAGCAACTCCTTGCCCTTGACGAAATTGACCTGCACCGCGCGGCGCGCGATTTCGGCCCAATCCTCGATCGTCAGGCCGGAAAAGATGCTGTCGGGGCCCTGCAACTCGGCGAGTTTCGCGTGATCCATCTGCCCCTGCACCCCTTTACGTCGTTCTAAACCAGCCGGCTCTGCTTCACCGCCGCTTCGATGAATCCCGCGAACAAAGGATGCGGGTCGAACGGCTTCGACTTGAGTTCCGGGTGGAACTGCACCCCGATAAACCACGGATGGTCCGGGCGCTCAACGATTTCCGGCAGCATGCCGTCGGGCGACATGCCCGAAAAGACGAGCCCGCCCTTTTCGAGTTGCTCGCGATAGGCGCCGTTGACCTCGTAACGATGGCGGTGGCGCTCGCTGATGTCGTTGGCGCCATAGACGCTCGCGACATGGCTGTTCGGCGACAGCTTCGCTTCATAGGCGCCGAGGCGCATCGTTCCGCCCAGATCGGTATCGGCGCCGCGCTTCTGCAGGCCTTCGTCGCTCATCCATTCGGTGATCATGCCGACGACCGGCTCGCCCGTTGGCCCGAATTCGGTGCTCGACGCATCTTCGATGCCACTGGTGTTCCGCGCGCCCTCTATGCACGCCATCTGCATGCCGAGGCAGATGCCGAAGAAGGGCACGCCGCGTTCGCGCGCGAAGCGCACGCTCGAAATCTTGCCTTCGGACCCGCGCTCGCCGAAGCCGCCGGGGACGAGAATGCCGTGCATCGGCTCGAGATTGGCGGCGAGATCCTCGTCGCGCTCGAACATTTCGGCGTCGAGCCAGCGGATATTGACCTTGACCCGGTGCGCCATGCCGCCATGGACCAGTGCTTCGTTGAGCGACTTATACGCGTCGGGCAGCGACACATATTTGCCGACAACGCCGATCGTGACCTCGCCCTCGGGATGCTGCTTGCGGTCCATGATGTCGTACCAGCGCGTCAGATCGGGCGCGGGCGCGTCGTGAATACCGAAGGCGTGCAGCACTTCGCTGTCCAGCCCCTCGCCATGATATTGGACGGGGACCGAATAGATGCTGTCGGCGTCGAGCGCCGGGATCACGGCTTCCTTGCGGACGTTGCAGAATTGCGCGATTTTCGCGCGTTCGGTCTCGGGCAGCGGCTTTTCGCAGCGGCAGAGCAATATATCGGGCTGGACGCCCAATGACGCGAGTTCGCGCACGCTATGCTGCGTCGGCTTGGTCTTCAATTCGCCCGCGGCTGCGATGTACGGAACCAGCGTGACATGGACCGAGATCGCGTTTTCGCGTCCGACCTCGTTCTTGAGCTGGCGGATCGCCTCGATGAAGGGCAGCGATTCGATGTCGCCGACCGTGCCGCCAATCTCGCACAGCACGAAATCGAGATCGTCGGTCTCGGCGCGCGCGAATTCCTTGATCGCGTCGGTGACGTGCGGGACGACCTGCACCGTCGCGCCCAGATAGTCGCCGCGGCGTTCCTTGGCGATGATACCCTGATAGATGCGGCCCGAGGTGACATTGTCGCTCTGCCGCGCCGCAACGCCGGTGAAACGCTCGTAATGGCCGAGGTCGAGGTCCGTCTCCGCCCCGTCGTCGGTCACATAGACCTCGCCGTGCTGATAGGGCGACATCGTGCCCGGATCGACATTCAGATAGGGATCGAACTTCCGGATACGGACGCGATAGCCACGCGCCTGCAACAAGGCTGCGAGGCTAGCTGCCATCAAACCTTTGCCAAGCGAGGAGACCACGCCGCCGGTGATAAAAATGAACCGCGCCATGGGAGGAAAGACTTACTCAACGGGAGGGGGACGGCGCAAGCCGTCGAATCGCGCGCACGGAAAATATTTCCGCCGTGCGGGTTGGGTCGGAGGCCGAAGCCGCCGGTTATTTCTTGGCGGGGGGTGCCTGCGCCGGTGCCGGAGCGGCTTCCTGGCTTGCCGCCGCGGCGGCCGCAGCCGCCAGCGGATCGTCGCTCGCCGGGGCCGGCGCCGCATTTGCGGGCGCCTGCTGCGCCGGGCCGGTCAGCGACGAGGAGGGGGCCGCACCGCTCGTCTGCGCCGATTTCGACAGCGAGGTGTCGATCGTCGACCCGCTGCGGCCGACCGAGGCCATCGCCGCGAGCAGGATCGACAGCGCGACGAACGCCGTCGCGAGGACCGTTGTCGCGCGAGTCATGAAGTCCGCCGCGCCGCGCGCCGACAGCAGGCCCGCGGGGCTGCCGCCGACGCCCAGACCGCCACCTTCGGACTTCTGCATCAGGATGACGCCGATCATCACCGCGGCGACGAGCGCCTGCAGGACGAGTATGAAGGTGAAAAGGCTGGACATCATGATTTCCCGAACTTGCGCGGCCTCACACGGACCGCGCACGCGGCGCACATAGAGATGAAGCGGCTTCGCTTCAACCCATACCTAATCGTCGCCCCCGCGAAGGCGGGGGCCGCTGGAGAGGTTCGCTAGGTCGATTGCGGCCCCCGCCTTCGCGGGGGCGACGGAATTGATCAACCCAACTCCGTTGCAGCCGCCACGATCGGCACGAACTTCGCTGCCGTCAGGCTCGCTCCACCGACCAGCGCGCCGTCGACATCGCCCGCGCCGAGCAGCTCGGCCGCATTGTCGCCATTGACCGATCCGCCATAAAGAATGCGCATTTGCTCGGCGGCGTCTCCGAAACGCGCCGCGAGCGCGCCGCGGATCGCGCCGTGCATCGCCGCCACATCGGCCACGGTGGGAACCAGCCCCGTCCCGATCGCCCAGATAGGCTCATATGCGATGGCAAGGCGCTGCGCATCGAAAGCGTCGGGCACCGAATCCGCGATCTGCGCCAGCACATAGTCGATCGCCCCGCCCGATTCGCGCACGTCGCGCGGCTCGCCGACACAAAGGATCACAGACAATCCGGCGGCCAGTCCGGCTTCGGCCTTGCCGCGTACCTCGACGTCGCTTTCGCCGAAGCCTTCGCGCCGTTCGCTATGCCCGACGATCACGACGCGCGCGCCGATGTCGGCGAGCATCGGCGCCGCGACCGACCCGGTGAAGGCGCCTGAAGCCGCGCTGTGGCAATCCTGCCCGCCGACCACGCCGCCCGGCGCCGCCGCAACCATCGGCCCGATCAGCGTGAAGGGCGGACAGAGTGCGACATCGACGCCCGGATGATCCGCCGCCGCGGCGAAGATCGCCTGCGCCTCGGCGAGCGAGCCCGACAATCCGTTCATCTTCCAGTTGCCGACCACATATTTGCGACGCGTCATCTATTCGCCTCTCCGACTATTCAAACCTTGCCATCGCCCCTAGCGGCGCGCGGGCGGCATAGGCAAGACGCGTCACACGCCCACGAAAACCCCTTCCAGCCTTGATACCGCACCGCCGCGCCTCTAAAGCAGCGCGCAATCGCGCTTACCCGCGCCCTGCCGGAAAGAATGCCCGCTTCATGATCACCGCCATTCGCGCCATGTTTTCCTCGACGATCGGCAAATTCCTCGCCCTCGCCTTCGTCGTGCTCGTCGGGGTCGCCTTTGCGCTCAGCGACGTCACCGGCAACTCGACCTTCGGCGGGATCGGCGGCGCCAATGTCGCGAAGGTCGGCAGTGAGAATATCGGTGTCGGCGAACTGCGCGAGCGCGTCCGTCAGACCTATAATCAGGCGCGGCAGGACCAGCCCGGGCTGACGATGGCCGCCTTCGTCGAATCGGGCGGGCTCGACCAGGTGCTCGATCAGCTCGTCGAAGGATCGGCCTTCGACCAGTTCGCGACCGAATTGGGTTTCGGCGTCAGCAAGCGGCTGATCGACGGCCGCATCGCCGACCTGCCCGCGTTCGCCGGGGTGTCGGGCAAGTTCGACCAGACGGTGTTCGAGAATTTCCTGCGCCAGAACGGGATCAGCGAGGCGCAGCTGCGCCGCGACCTGCGCCAGCAGCTCCTGGTCGAACAGCTCGCCGCGCCGATCGCCCAGATGCCGCGCATCGCGCTCGGCATGGCGCAGCCCTATGCCGCGCTGCTCCTCGAACAGCGTCGCGGTCAGGCGACCTTCATTCCCGCCAGCCCCTTCGCGCCGACCGCCGACCCCGGCGACGCGGCGCTCCAGACCTTCCTGTCGCAGAACAAGGCGAAGTTCACCGTGCCCGAACGCCGAGTGGTCCAATACGCGCTGTTCGACCGCGCCGCGGTTCCCGTTCCCGCGGTCACCGACGCCGAAATCGCCAAGGTCTACAAGGACAATGCCGCGCAATATGCCGCAAGCGAAACGCGCCGCTTCGCGCAGGTAATCCTCCCCGACCAGGCGGCAGCGAACGCGCTCGCCGCGAAGGTGCGCGGCGGCACCTCGCTCGCCGCGGCGGCGCAGGCGGCGGGGCTTTCGGCCTCGACCACCGGCGACCTGACCGAATCGGCCTATGCCGCGACGACGACCGCCGCCGCCGCGAAGGCCGCTTTCGCGGCGCAGCGCGGCGATGTGGTCGGGCCGACGCAGACCGGCCTCGGCTGGACCGTCGCGCGCGTCGAGGATGTCACCGCCAAGCCCGCGCGCACCCTCGCTCAGGCAAGCGAAGAGATCCGCACCGAACTCGCCAAGAACAAGGCGAACGAAGCGATCGTCGATTATTACAACGCGATTCAGGATGCCGTGAACGGCAGCGCTTCGGTCGAGGAAATCGCCGCCGACCGCAAGCTCCAGCTCGTCGAAACCCCCGCGCTGCTGCCGAGCGGCCGCGCGCCCGGCCAGCCCGCTTTCGTGCCCGCGCCCGAACTCGCTCCGCTCGTCGCGCAGGCGTTCCAGGCCGCGGGCGAAGGCGAAGGCCATATCGCGACGATCGTCGAGAATGAGAAATTCGCCGTCTACGCGGTGAAGTCGATCGTCGCCGCGGCGCCGCCGCCCTTCGCGCAGATCCGCGCCGACCTGCTCAGCGAATGGCGTTTTGCCGAAGGGCAGAAAGTCGCCCGCGACAAGGCGCGCGCGATCGTGAAAGCGGTCGAGGGCGGCAAGAGCCTCAATGAAGCGGTTGCCGCGGCGGGGCCGAACATCGGCAGCGTGCAGGCGATCGGCGGCCGCCGAGCCGAGCTTGGCGCCGACGGCAAGCCCGTTCCGCCCGAACTCGCCCTCCTTTTCTCGATGGCGAAGAACAGCGTCAAGACGCTCGAAATCCCGGGCAATCGCGGCTGGATGGTCATCGCGCTCAACGACGTGCAGCGTCCCGATCCGAAAGCGATCGAGCCGCAACGCGTCGCCGCGATCGCCCAGCCGCTCGCCCCCGCTTTCGGCAACGAGCTGATCGAACAGCTTGCCGCCGAGGCGAAGCGCCGCGTCGGCGTGACGATCAACAAGGATCTCGTCGCCCAGCTGCGCGCCGAACTCACCGGCAACGCGCCGGTCGTCGAATAAGGGTGAGCCTCGAAGGAAGAGCCGCGGCGCTCGAGGCGCTGGCGCGGGGCCGCGGCGCGGTCGTCTGGCAGCGCCTCATCGCCGACGTCGAAACCCCCGTCTCGGCGGCGCTCAAGCTCATCGAGCCGGGCCGCGGCGACTGGGTCCTCGAATCGGTCGAAAGCGGCGAGACGCGCGGACGCTACAGCCTGATCGGGCTCGACCCCGACCTGATGTTCGAGGTCAAAGGCGACGCCGCGCGGATCAACCGCGACTGGCGCCGCGACCGCACCGCTTTCGCGCCGCTCGAAACCGGCGCGCTGCAGGCGCTTCGCGACCTCGTCGCCGAATGCCGCTTCGACGTGCCCGAGGGGCTGCCGAAGGCGCTCGCGACGCTCGTCGGCTTCTTCGCCTATGAAACGATCGGCCTCGTCGAGCGCATCCCGCGCGCGCCGGGGGCGGGCCTCGGCCTGCCCGACATGATATTCGTGCGCCCGACGGTGATCCTCGTCTTCGACCGCCTCGCCGACGAACTGTTCCTGATCGCGCCGATCTGGCCCGACGCCAAGGGCGCGATCGACCGGATGATCGACGCCGCGCAGGATCGTCTCGAAACCATCGCCGCGCGCCTGTCGAGCGCCAGCGCGCACGCCGATCGCGCGGCGACCGCTACGCTGCCCGAGGCGATCGCGGCGAACCCCGCCACCACGCCGGCGCATTTCGCCGACATGGTCGCGGCGGCGAAGGATTATATCGCCGCCGGCGACATTTTTCAGGTCGTGCTGTCGCAGCGCTTCTCGACCCCCTTCGACCTGCCGCCCTTCGACCTCTATCGCGCGCTCCGCCGCGTGAACCCTTCGCCCTTCCTCTATTTCCTCGACCTGCCCGGCTTCGCGCTGATCGGCTCGTCGCCCGAGATCCTCGTCCGGGTGCGCGACGGCGAGATCACGATCCGCCCGATCGCCGGCACCCGCCCGCGCGGGCGCACGAGCGCCGAGGACGCCGAAAATCGCGAGAGCCTGCTCGCCGACCCCAAGGAGCGCGCCGAACATCTGATGCTGCTCGACCTCGGCCGCAACGACGTCGGCCGCGCGGCGATCGGCGGCAGCGTGACGGTCACCGACAGCTATACGGTCGAATTCTACAGCCACGTCATGCACATCGTCTCGAACGTCATCGGCCGCATCGCGCCGGGCAAGGATGCGATCGACGCGCTGTTCGCGGGCTTCCCCGCGGGCACGGTGAGCGGCGCGCCTAAAGTGCGCGCCTGCCAGATCATCGCTGAACTCGAAGCCGACGCGCGCGGGCCTTACGCCGGCGGCGTCGGCTATTTCGCGCCCGACGGCAATATGGACAGCTGCATCGTGCTGCGCACCGCGATCGTCAAGGACGGCGAAATGCACGTTCAGGCCGGCGCGGGCATCGTCGCCGACAGCGACCCCGCCTATGAACAGCGCGAGTGCGAGGCCAAGGCCGGCGCGCTGTTCGCGGCGGCACGCGAGGCAGTGCGGTTGGCGGGCACGCCGGGATATGGGCAATAGGGCGCGGGCGGATAATTTGAACCCGCAATCGGCCTTGCGCACCCGTTCCAGCGGCCCCCGCCTTCGCGGGGGCGACGGATCAGCTGCTCAACCGCCATCCCGTGCCGGCAGGCTCAGGGTAAAGCGCGCCCCCTGCCCCGGCGCGCTGTCGACCGTCAGGTCACCGTCCATCGCACGCGCCAGCCGGCGGGCGATGTAAAGCCCCAGTCCCGATCCGCCGCTGTCGGTGCGCCCGAGCCGTTCGAATTTCTCGAACACCACCGCCTGCTGTTCGGCGTCGATCCCCTGCCCCTGATCGGCAACGGTCACCGTCGCGCGGTCGTCTTCGCGGTCGACGCGGATCCATATCTGCGAATTTTCGGGCGAATAGCGGATCGCATTGCCGAGCAGGTTGAGCAGCACCTGCAGCACGCGGCGGAACTCGCCAAAAGCCGGCGCCCGGTCGTCGGTGCGCGGCGCGTCGATGCGAATACCCTTTTCCTCGGCCTTCATGCCGAGCAGGCCCACCGCGCGGCGGGCGAGATCGCCCAGATCGATTTCGTCGCGCGCCGCCTTGAACCCGGGACGTTCGATATTCTGCAGGTCGGCGAGGTCGTCGACGAGGCCGAGCAGATGCCGCCCCGCATGCGCGATGTCGCCGGCGTAGCGCGCATAATCGGCGCGGATCGGCCCGTCGAATTGCCCCGAAATCGTCTCCGCCGTCGCAATGATGCGGCTCAATGGCCCGCGCAGCGCGCCGTCGATGCGGCGGCCGAACTGCGGATCCGACAGCGGCAGCGATCCGAACGCGGGATCGACGAGCGCGCCCGTCTTTTGTTCGCCCCCCGATGGCACTTCGGCGACGACCGCGCTCCCGCGAAAGCCGGTGAAGCGCCCGGTCGCGTCGAACAGCGCTTCTCCGGCAAGCTCCATCGCCATCTTCGCGGCGCGGACACGCTGGCCGTCGAACCGCGCCTGCCGCGCCAGACCGCGCAGCACTGGGAAACGGCCGTCGTCGTCGGGTTGCAGTTCGAACAGTTCGGAAAGCGAGCGCCCTTCCCAGCCTTCGGGGACCGGCGGGGCATCGGGCGCAGCGCGCAGCGCGACGATACGCAGCTGCTGGTCGCATTCCCATGCCCAGCTTTGGGGAACCACAGCCCCTTCGGCAATCGCCGGTGTCTGCGGCTGGACCAGCGGCCGCGCGCGCCAGTCGGTGATCTCGAGGCTCGCGCCGTCGGCGTCGGGGGTGATGCGGACGAGCGCGTGGATGTCGCTATGATCGTCGGCGGCGTAGAGCGGCCGGCTGATATCGCGGTGCAATCGCTGCGCGAGCGTGACGAGGCGCGCGAGATGCGGCAGCGCGAGCGGCTTGTCGAGTCCCGCGCCCGCGCGCTGTTGCAGGCGCAGCAGCGGCGCGTCGGCGCTGACCAGCGCGCCCGACCGGTCGATGCGGCCGCGGATGACGCGCTCGTTCACCGTGCGGGCCCCGCGGTTGGAAATTCGTCCTGGTCGGCGTCGCTCACCGCGCGCGCCGGCAGCATCGCCAGCGAGGCTTCGATCGGCGCCAGCGCCATATGATCGAGCCGCAGCGGCGCGAACAGCGAGGGCAGCGCCGCGCTCTCGGCGGTCAACAGCGCGAGCGCCATGTCGTCGTAGCCGCGGCGATGCGCGGCGGCCGCGAGCGCGATCAGCACCGGCCAGTCGTGCCGCGCGATCGCGGACGCCGCGGCATCGGCCGCATCGGCGCCCAGCACGGCATAATAGGCGCGGCCCGCCTCGGCGATTCCGCTTTCCGCCGCCTGGCGGTCGGTTTCGGCGCGAACCGCGTCGCCCAATCGGGCGGCGCGCTTGGCGTCCTTGCTCACTTCGGCAAGGCGCCAAGCCGCGATATCGAGCAGCAGCGCCCGGAAAATCTCGCCATCGAGGTCGGGAATCGCGATCGCCGGATTGCCGAGCGCGTCGAACCGGCGGCGGTCGGCGATCTGCACCGCCAGATAGGCGCGGGCGACATCGGAAAGTTCTTCTCCGATAACAGGGCTCTCGTCATTCCCCGCTTCGGGCTCGGACAGCAGCGGGGGGGGACTGCTGCGCTGCGCCGATTGTTCGCGCCAGCGATGCTCCTCGGCGCGCGCGAAGCAGACGCCGGCGATGCGCGTGGCGGAGGGCAATCCCCTGCGCAGCCATTCGTTCCACAATGCGGCGGGGTCGATAGCGGGATCGAGCCGCGCCGCGACGTCGATGACCATCCGCCGCGCGATCCCCAGCGACAAGGCGCGCTGCTCCTCGGTCAACCGGCCCGCGGCAGGCGCGGCCAGATAATCCGCCATTTCGCGCAGGCGCGCCGACAGCGTCGGCGACGGCGGGTCGATGCCGGGGGAGAGGATCGATTCACTCATGCGCGTCCGCCAATATCAGCATGACGTTAATAGGCCTTAAACCTTGAAGGCGGTTGTTTTACCGCGCCTCCGGGCGGCGCGCGAGGCGGAGCCAGAGCAGGGTCTGGAGCAGCGCGAGCAGCGGCAGGACCGCGAACATCAGCGGGGCAAAGCCGAACAGCAGCGCGGGCGCGAGCAAGATCCACGCCTCGTCGGCATCGGGCAGCAGCCAGTGAAAGCGCCGCCGCTCGCCCGAATCCTCGTAAAGCACGCGCGCGAGCAAGATCGTCGCGGCGAGGCACGGCGCGAGCGCGGCCTCCGAAAAGGGCGGCATCTCCTTTCCCGGCCCGGCGAGCGACAGCAGCCAGGGAAAGACCGCGAGCAACACCCATGCAAAGGTGCGAATGACGTCACGCGCGCGGTCCTGCGCCGCGCTTTCGGCGCGGAACGCCGACAGGAAACGCATCGCCGCCAGCCCCAGCCCGCCGAGGACCGCTACGAGCGCCCCCGCCGCCGCGAGACCACTCGTGGCCAGCAGCGCAACTGCCAACCATAGCAGCGCGGTGACATACGGCAGATAGCGTGCGGTTGCCGGCGATTTGACGAGCAGCGGCCCCGCGAGCCGGATGACCGGCATCATGATCGCCGACCGCCCGAGCCCCATGCCGCCATATTCGACCTGTTGCAGGCTCGATTGCTCGATCAGCGCCGCGGTCGGGCGATCGACGACGATCGCGATCTCGCCCTGTTCGAACAGCGCCGGCTCGCAATAGAGCCGCCGCGCTCCGGCCTGCACCGCGAGACGCAGCAAGGTCAGCATCATGTCCCATTCGCCCGGCATGCCTGCGAGTTCGGCGACCATCGGCTGCGAGATCGAGGCGAGCCCGCCCCAGCGCCGCGTCGCATCGATCCGCTCGAAGGCCTGCGTCAGCATCGTGTCGCCGGTGACGAGGATCGCGGGCGATCCGGGCCTCGCGATCGCCGCATAATGGGTGCCGCTCGCGCGCAGGCCATCGGCGACGAGGATGATCCGGTCGTCGGCCTCGACCAGCGGCACGAGGTCGCTTGCCGTTCGCACCGGGGTCACCTTGATCCCGCGGCGGCGAATGCGGTCGCAGGTCGCGAGCAGTTCGGCGGGGACCGCGGCGACCGCGACCGCGATATGCGTCACCCCGACATCGGCGAGCCGCACCGCCTGACGCTCGAACAGCGTCTCGCCGGCGACGGTGACGAGCGCGCGCAGCGACCCGTCGGGCAGCGTTTCGGAAGCGCCGACCAGCGCGATCAGGGCCATCGGCGCCAGCTTTTCTCGGCAGCGGTCATCGCGGTGAAGCTTTAGGGCCGGCGAAGCGATTGGCAAGCCCCGCGATGCGCCGCGATGACGTCACGCCTTCACCTTGTTTTCCCGCGCCTTCGTCACCGTTTTCGCATGTAAAAAAATCCCGGCAAAGCGACCGAATCGCTGGTCTTTCCTGCCCCCATCGGCTAGACCAAATCCATCTCCCGAAAGAGCAGAAAAAGGCCGGGTCTTGACCGAAGAAAATACGCCTATGCAGCCGTCCGACGACGGCGTTTCGCCGATCAATATCGTCGACGAAATGAAGACGTCCTACCTCGATTACGCGATGAGCGTGATCGTCAGCCGCGCGCTCCCCGACGTGCGCGACGGGCTGAAGCCGGTGCACCGCCGCATCCTCTACGCGGCGCAGGAAGGCGGCTTCATTCCGGGCCGCCCGTACAAGAAATCGGCGAAGATCGTCGGCGACGTGATGGGTAATTATCACCCGCACGGCGACAGCGCGATCTATGACGCGCTCGCGCGCATGACGCAGGACTGGTCGCTGCGCGTACCGCTGATCGACGGTCAGGGCAATTTCGGCTCGATGGACCCCGATCCGCCGGCGTCGATGCGTTACACCGAAGCGCGCCTCGCCAAGACCGCGATGGTGCTGCTGAACGATCTCGACAAGGACACGGTCGACTTCCAGCCCAATTATGACGCGAGCCGCGACGAGCCGACGGTGCTCCCGGCGCGCTTCCCCAACCTGCTCGTCAACGGCGCCGGCGGCATCGCGGTCGGCATGGCGACAAACATCCCGCCGCACAATCTGGGCGAAGTCATCGACGCGACGCTTGCGATGATCGACCGCCAGCTCGAAGGCGGCCCGCCGGTCACGCTCGAGGAGTTGATGGCGATCGTCCCCGGTCCCGACTTCCCGACCGGCGCGATGATGCTCGGCCAGGGCGGCGCACGCAATGCCTATGCCACCGGACGCGGCTCGATCATGATGCGCGCGACGCACATCATCGAGGAAGGCAGGAACGACCGCCAATCGATTGTTCTGACGTCGATTCCGTTCCAGGTCGGCAAGTCGGGCCTCGTCGAGAAGATCGCCGAGGCGGCGCGCGACAAGCGCATCGAGGGCGTCGCCGACATCCGCGACGAATCGAACCGCGAGGGCGTGCGCGTCGTCATCGAGCTGAAACGCGACGCGACCGCCGAAGTCGTCCTGAACCAGCTCTGGCGCCACACCCCGGCGCAGTCGAGCTTCCCCGCCAACATGCTCGCGATCCGCGGCGGCCGTCCCGAAATGCTGGGGCTGCAGGACATCCTCACGGCGTTCATCGCCTTCCGCGAGGAAGTCATCACCCGCCGCTGCAAGTTCGAACTCGCCAAGGCGCGTGACCGCGCGCATATCTTGCTCGGTCTCGTCGTCGCGGTGTCGAACCTTGACGAAGTCGTCCGCATCATCCGTGGTTCGCCTTCCCCCGCCGCCGCCCGTGAAGCCCTGCTCGCGCGCGAATGGCCGATCGGCGAAATCGCGCCCTATATCCGCCTCGTCGAAGCGATCGAGGGCGAGATGGAAGAAAGCGCCACCTATCGCCTCTCCGAAGTGCAGGTAAAGGCGATCCTCGACCTGCGCCTCCATCGCCTCACCGCGCTCGGCCGCGATGAAATCGGCAAGGAACTCGGTGAGTTGGCGGCCGAGATTGAGGAACTACTTTCGATCCTCGCCGACCGCGTCAAACTCTATGGCGTGATGCGCGAGGAACTCGTCGCGGTGCGCGACGAATTCGCGACCCCGCGCAAGACGCTCGTCGCTCCCGCCGCCGACGGCATCGACGATGAGGATCTGATCGAGCGCGAGGAGATGGTCGTCACGGTCACCCTCGACGGCTATATCAAGCGCACCCCGCTCGACACCTTCCGCGCCCAGCGCCGCGGCGGCAAGGGCCGCGCCGGCATGGCGACGAAGGACGAGGATGTCGTCACCGAGCTGTTCGTCACCTCGACGCACACGCCCGTCCTCTTCTTCTCGACCGCGGGCAAGGTCTACCGCATGAAGGTGTGGCGCCTGCCCGAAGGCGGGCCCGCGACGCGCGGCCGCCCGATGATCAACCTGCTGCCGCTCGCGCAGGGCGAGACGATCTCGACCGTACTCCCGCTGCCCGAGGACGAGGCCGAATGGGGCAAGCTGCACGTCATGTTCGCAACCGCGAAGGGCAGCGTGCGTCGTAACAGCATGGACGCCTTCACCAACGTGCCCTCGAACGGCAAGATCGCGATGAAGTTCGAGGGCGACGACGAGGACGACCGCCTGATCGGCGTCGCGCTGCTCGACGAAAGCGACGATGTGCTGCTCGCAACGAGCCAGGGCAAGGCGATCCGCTTCGCCGGCGACGACGTTCGCGAGTTCCAGAGCCGCAATTCGACCGGCGTGCGCGGCATGCGCCTCGCCGACGGCGACGCGGTCATCTCGCTGTCGATCCTCCACCGCGTCGGCACCAGCAGCGAGGAACGCGAAGCTTATTTGCGCGCCGCGCCGTGGAAGGACAATGAAAACGAACCGACGCTGCCTGGCGACCGCATGGCGGAACTCGCCGGGCGCGAACAGTTCATCCTCACCGTCTGCGCCAACGGCTATGGCAAACTGTCATCGGCCTATGAATATCGCCGCACCGGCCGCGGCGGTCAGGGGATCACCAACATCGACAACATCGGCCGCAACGGCCCGGTGGTCGCGAGCTTCCCCGCCACCAAGGTCCATCAGCTGATGCTCGTGACCGACCAGGCAAAGCTCATTCGGATGGGCCTCGATTCGATGCGGGTCATCGGTCGCGGCAGCGCCGGCGTGCGCCTGTTCGACGTCGCCAAGGACGAGCATGTCGTCTCGGCGGCGCTGATCGAGGAAAGCGACGAGGAAGACGTCGAAGGCGAAGCGGGCGTAGCACCCGAATCCGAAACCCCGACCGAGGCAGCGCCCGAATGACCGCATCGACGGCCTTCAAGGTGCTGACCCAGCAGCAATGGGCCGATTTCGAGCGCGAGCGCGTCTTCCGCGGCGCGCCGGTGGATATCGCCGACGGCTATATCCACCTGTCGACCGCCGATCAGCTCGAGGCGACGATCGCCAAATATTTCGCCGACCAGACCGGCCTGATGATCGCCGAGGTGGACCTCGTCCTCCTCGGCGACGCCATCCGCTGGGAACCCGCGCGCGGCGGCGACCTCTTCCCGCACATCTACGCCGAACTCCCGATCCATGCGGTCGTGAGCCTCCAGAAGCGCGACTGCTGACAGCCGCATCTTGCTTCGTGCGCTGAAATTCCCCACCATCGTCGGACCTTACGCCGTCCGTTCTTTGGGGAAGAGAGAAGATGCGCCTCCTGTTGATCGCCGCCCTGCTGGCCTCCGCCGCGCCCGTTGCCGTCCACGCGCATGAAGAGGCCGCGCCCGCCGCGCAGTCGAAGCCCGTCCCCAAAGAGGAATTGCTGAAGCCCCCGGCCGATGCGGTGCGCTATTCCGTCGTCTCCGAAGCCGGCAAGCATGGCGACCAATGGCGCTGGCAGCTCACCGATGGCCGCACCGCTTATCGCTGGTCGCAGGAACTGCGCGGCTGGATCACCGAGATGGATCAGGTCACGACCTTCGGCCCCGACGGCACGATCGCGGCACTCACCGTCCGCGGCGTCACCATGTCGGGCGACGCGGCCGAGGAGTTTCGCGTCGCAAACGGCCGCGCGAGCTGGAAAACCGCCAATGATGCGGGCGAAGCCGCCGCCGGCGGCTGGTATATTCCGGCAGGCGGCGTCGGCATCGCCAACGCGCCGCTGATCGACGCGCTCGCCGCCGCGGGCGACGCCGGGCTCGCCTTCCTGCCGAGCGGCAAGGGCCGCATGACCTTCGGCCCGACCGAGGTCATTCAGGGGCCCGGCGGCGCCAAGACGGTCCAGCTCGCCTTCATCAGCGGCATCCTGCCCTCGCCGCTCCCCGTCTGGCTCGACGAAAACAAGCGCCATTTCGCCGACATCAGCTATATCTCGGTGGTTCCGGCAGGCTATGAGGGCGCGCTCAAGCAACTCCGCGACGTGCAGGAAAAGGCGACGGCCGAAGCGGTCGCCGGCGTCGCCAGCCGTTTCCTGACGCCCGCCGCCAAGGCGCCCGTGCTGTTCGACAATGTCCAGCTGTTCGACGCCGACAAGGGCACCTTTCTCGCATCCCGCGCGGTCCTCGCGCAGGATGGCAAGATCGCCGCGATCGGCGCCGCCGGATCGCTGAAAGCCCCCGCCGGAACGCGCGTGATCGACGGGCGCGGCAAGACGCTGGTGCCGGGTATCTGGGACAGCCATCTTCATATCGGCGACGATTGGGACGTGCTCTCGAACATGGCGAACGGGATCACCAGCTTCCGCAGCCCCGGCACGACCTTCGACCGCGCCGTCGACGCGACGAAGCGCCGCGCCGAAGGTAGCTTGCTGATGGGCGAGCCCTTCATTTCGGTGATCATCGACAAGAAGGACCCGCTGGCGGCGCAGGGCGCCGAGGTGGTCAGCAGCGCCGAAGAAGCGATCGCGGCCGTGCGCCGGGTCAAGGAAGCGGGCCTCTGGGGCGTCAAATACTACACCTCGATGAACCCGGCGTGGATCGCGTCCGCCGCCGCCGAAGCGCACAAGCTCGGCCTCCATGTCCACGGCCATGTCCCCGCGACGATGAAGCCGAGCGAGGCGGTCGCCGCGGGCTATGACGAGCTCACCCACCTCAATTTCGTCGTGATGGAATCGATGCCGCGCGAGGTGATCGACAAGTCGAACACAAGGGCGCGGATGGAAGGGCCCGCGCGCTATTTCAAGGACGTCGACCTCGACGCCCCGCTGATGAAGGGCTTCATCGCCGACCTCGCGGCGAAAAAGACGATCGTCGATCCGACAATCGTGATCTTCGAAGGCATGCTGACGCAGGACGGCGGCAAGCCGCATCCGGCTTATGCCCCCTATATGGGCATCATCTCGCCCGTCATCGAACGGTCCGCGTTCACGGCGGGCGGTTATCCGCTCGTCGAGGGGCTGACGCGCGACGACTATCGCAAAAGCTATGCGAAGATGGTCGAGCTCGTGCGCCGGCTGCACAAGGCGGGCGTGCCGATCGTCGCCGGCACCGACGGTTGGGGAATCGAACTCATCCGCGAACTCGAAATCTACCGGCAGGCGGGCTTCACCCCCGCCGAAGCGATCCAGAGCGCGACGATCCTTCCGGCGCGCGTCGTCGGCGCCGACAAACGCACCGGCTCGATCGCGGTGGGCAAGGAAGCCGACATGGTACTGGTCGACGGTGACGCCGCGACCGACCTCGGCGCGCTCCGCCGCGTCGTGACCGTGGTCAGCGACGGCTATGTCATGGACGCCGACGAACTGCGGACGGCGGCGGGATATAGCGGACCGCCGAAGTAGCGGGCCGGGGCCGGCCCGCGATCAGTTGCCAGCGTCGGTGCGCGCCGGCATCTGCATCAGGTTGACGAACGACATCACGACCGCGTCGTCCTGATTGGTCACGGTCATCCGCATGGTGAGCACGCCGCGATCGGGCTTGCTTCGCGAGCGCGCGACGTCGAGGATCTCGCGCGTGATGCGCAGCACGTCGCCGGGACGCACGGCGAGGCGCCACTGAAGATCGTCGATTTTCAGGCCGAGAAGCGGCGTATCGCCGAAAGGCGCTTTTTCGACGAAATCGCGCATCACGACCGCGGCGACGTGCCAACCGCTGGCGATGATGCCGCCAAAGCGCCCGTTCGCCGCCGCCGCGGTGTCGATGTGCATCGGCTGGGGATCATATTCGCTCGCGAAGCGGATGATATCCGCCTCGGTCACCTCGATCGGACCGCCATGCCATTGCTGGCCGATCTTCAGATCATCGAGGAAAACGGATTTCGACATCGGGGTCTCCATGGCCCCGTGCGCCCGGCGGCTGCGGACGGGAGGCGATCGCGACGATTTCGCGGCCGCCCCTATAGTCGATGCTTGTGTAGGCCTCAATCGGCCGGATCGGTATCAGCGTTTCCGGGCTTTCCACGCACGCACCGCCGCCATCGTCTTTTCGACATGCGCCTGCGGCTTGCTGTCGGTGTAGCTCAGCAGGATCGTCCCGTTGGGGGCGATGACATAGGATGTCCGGTTCGACAGCATCGAACCGTCGGGGCGCCGCATCGTCGAATCATATTTCGCCGCGACTTTCGCCCCCGGATCTGCGGCGACAGCGAATTTGTCGCGGCATTCGGATTTGGAAAATTCGGCGACGCGATCGATATTGCCAGCGGTGACGCCGACGACGCGCGCGCCCAGCTTGTTGAAGTCGTCGCTTGCTTCGGCGAACAGATGCGCCTCGATCGTGCAGCCCGGCGTGAAGGCGGCGGGGAAGAAATAGAGCACCACCGGCCCCTTCTTCAGCGCCTCCTTCAGCGACAGGTTGAACGGCTTGCCACCCTGCGCCGCGCTCAGCGTGAAATCGGGCGCCTTCGCGCCTTGCTGAAGCGCAGCGATGCCCTGTGGCGCGACGACCGCCAGAGACAGGCCGAGACCCGCCACCATCGCGAATTTTGCCAGGAATTTCATCGGCGGCCTCCATAGCGAACGGCGGAACTATCTTCGCCGGAAGCCACTCTACTACCTTATTCGCAGACCGCAATCGGCCGACCGGCCGACGCCGCGCCGGCGCGAACCATAGCTCGCGCGGCGCAAACGCCAGCCGGCGCCCTCGCCGATCAGCAGCGGCGACCGCCGCGATCGATCTCGCGTCCGATCAGAGCGCCCGCGGCGCCGCCGATGATCGTGCCGGGCAGGCGGTCGCCGTAACGATCGACCTCGCGGCCGAGCAGGGCACCCGCGGCACCGCCGACGATCAGGCCCGTCGTCCCGCTGCCGCGCCGGCAATAATAGCGGCGGTCGCGATAATGGTTACGCCGATAATCGCGTCGATAGTCGCGCCGGTAATCACGTCGATAGTCGCGGCGGTAATCGCGATAATCACCGCGATCGCCGTAATAGCCATGGCGGTGATGGCGGTCGCGCGCCTCTGCCTCGGCTGGCAGTGCCGCGACGGTGCTGGCGCCAATCAACGCCGCCAACGCCAGTTTCTTGAGCAGGAACATCTGTCTTCTCCGTCTTGCCCCCGCAGAGCAGATTAAGGCGGCGAAGATGGCGCCTGGCTGAACTGCCGATGCCTTACCGCCCCACCCCCTTCGGTTCGGCGATCTTTCGGGGCGCTTTACCGCTGCCGATTGACCGCACGCCGCAATCGGCGCAGCATCCTTGCCATGACGCTCACCATCACCCCCAGCGGTCAGGCGTGCGGCGCGCGCGTGACCGGAGTCGACCTGACGCGGCCGCTCGACGCCGGAACGATCGCGAACATCCGCGCTGCATGGCTCGACCATCATGTCCTCGCCTTCCCCGACCAGAAAATGAGCGAAGCGGATCTCGAACGCTTCACCGGCTATTTCGGCGGCTTCGGCGACGATCCCTTCATTCGCCCGATCCCCGGCCACGACCATATCATCGCGGTGAAGCGTAAGGCCGACGAGACCGCGCCGCTCTTCGCCGAAAACTGGCACAGCGACTGGAGCTTTCAGGCGCGCCCACCCGCCGGCACCTGCCTCTTCGGCATCACAATCCCGCCCGTCGGCGGCAACACCGAATTCGCCAACCAGCACGCCGCGCTCGACGCGATGCCCGCCGATCTACGCGCGCGCGTCGAAGGGTTGCAGGCGATCCACAGCGCCCGCGCGGGCTATGCGCCGCAGGGCATGTATGGCGCAAACGACAAGGATCGCAGCATGGATATCCGCTCGGGCGACGAGGCGCTCGAAACGCAGCTCCATCCTTTCGTCCGTGACCATCCCGAAACGGGCCGCAAGGGGCTCTTCGGCTGCGCGGGCTATATCATCGGCTTCGACGGGCTCGACGACGCCGAGGGCCTGCCTTTGCTCTACGAACTGATCCAGTGGCAGGGCCGCGAGGAATTTCGCTATACCCATGTCTGGGAGCCCGACATGCTGATCATGTGGGACAATCGCTCGGTCCTCCACCGCGCGACCGGCGGCTACGACGGCCACGACCGCCTGCTCCACCGCACGACGATCGCGGCGTGGGACGGGGCGGCCTGACGGTGGCTTCGGGGGGCGACGGCTGATTTCGGCCGAAACCCGCCCAACCGCCTCGCCATCCCGACACACCGCCGAAACCCCGCCGGCTCCTCACGCGTTCATCCCGTCAGAAGGAGCAATAACCATGACCCTCCCCAACGACACCCTCATCCTCGTCGCCGACGGCCGAAAGGCGCTGTTCCTGCGCAATCAGGGCGACGAGCAGCGGATCGACCTGCGCACGGCCTCGCACCGCGAGCGCGACGACCGCAAGGACAGCGACATCAAGACCGACGCCTCGGGCCAGTCGCCCGCCCCCGCCGGCACCGGCCTTCCCGGCGGCACGATGGGCGAACCCGATTTCCATCAGCAGGAGGAAGACCGCTTCGCGCGCGACCTCGCCGAAAAGGTCAATGCGATGGCGCTCGCCGGCCAGTTCGACGCGCTGGTCGTCGTCGCGCCGGCGCGTACGATGGGCGAATTGCGCCCGCTCTGGCACAAGGAGGTCGGCGCAAGGATCGTCGGCGAGCATGTCAAGGAAATGACCGACCGCCCGATCCCCGACATCGAGGCGCTGCTCGTCGGCGAGGCCGCGCCCCCTTCCTGATCAGGCGTGCGCCTCCTTGGACAAGGTGCTGACCACGCCCCACCCGATCAGCGCCTGTCCCCCGAAATAGAGCGGCCAGACGAGCCACATCGTCACGTCCTTGGACAGCACCCCGCCCTCGCCCACGAAGATGAACAGGTCGCTCGCTAGGAAGAGCATCGCGCCGGTCCCCGTGCGATAGCGCGGGAAACGGCTGGTCCAGGCCGCGGCCGCCATCGCGGCGACGAACAGCGAATAGACGGCAGCGTGCCACCAGCCGGGCGCGGGGCTCAGCATGCCCCACACGATCACCAGCGTCGCGGGCATCGCCAGCCAGCCGAGCAGACGCTGCGACGGCGTCATCGCGGCCCGCCGGTTGGTCAGATACAGGATGATCGCGATGAGGTGCCCCACCACGAACGCGACCGCCCCCGTTTCAAGCCCCTTCGCATCGAGCAGCCAATCGCCGAGCGCTCCTAAACCGAGCGCCGCCGCGATCAACCAGCCGTTCCTTTCGCGCGCATTCGCCGCCGCCCATAGCGCCAGAAAGCCAACGCCGGTCGCCTTCCACGCCCAGATCGCGGGCCCGTCGAGCCGCTGGAACACCGCGACAAAGAAACTGATCCCGCCCGCCAGCGCCAGCCACCACAGCCACCGCGCCCGGTCCCAACCCTGTTCGCTGCTCATCGCCCACCCCTTTGCATCTTGCTTTCAATGGGCCTAGTGCGCGGCGGACGAACTGCAAGTCAACGTTTAGGGTAAATAGTGGCGCACGACATTCACATCATCGGCGGCGGTCTCGCGGGCTCCGAGGCGGCGTGGCAGCTCGCCGAGGCGGGCTATCGCGTGCGCCTCTCCGAAATGCGCGGGGGCGGCGACATGACCCCGGCGCATCAGGGCGACACGCTCGCCGAGATGGTGTGCTCGAACAGCTTCCGCAGCGACGACGGCGACAGCAACGCCGTCGGCCTCCTCCACCGCGAAATGCGGTCGCTCGGCTCGATCATCATGCGCGAGGCCGACGTGACCAAGGTCCCCGCCGGATCGGCGCTCGCGGTCGACCGCGACCTTTTCTCGGGCGGCGTCACCAAGGCGCTGTCCGAGCACCCCAACATCACCATCGTCCGCGAGCGCATCGACACGCTGCCCGCGGAGGGCCTGACGATCGTTGCCACCGGCCCGCTCACCGCCGCCGGCCTCGCCGCCAGCATCGGCGCCGCGACCGGCAAGGACGCGCTCGCCTTCTTCGATGCGATCGCCCCGATCGTCTACCGCGACAGCATCGACATGGACGTCGCGTGGATGGCGAGCCGCTGGGACAAGGTCGGGCCGATCGGCGACGGCAAGGATTATATCAACTGCCCGATGGACAACGAGCAATATCACGCCTTCGTCCAGGGGCTCGTCGACGGCGAAAAGACCGACTTCAAGGATTGGGAAAAGGACACGCCCTATTTCGAGGGCTGCATGCCGATCGAGGTGATGGCCGAGCGCGGCCCCGAAACCTTGCGCTTCGGCCCGATGAAAGGCGTCGGCCTCGACAACCCGCGCACCGGGCGCTGGCCCTATGCGGTCGTCCAGCTGCGGCAGGACAATGCGCTCGGCACCCTCTGGAACATGGTGGGCTTCCAGACCAAGCTCAAGCACGGCGCGCAGGTCGAGCTGTTCCGCACCATCCCCGGCCTCGAAAAAGCCGAGTTCGCGCGCCTCGGCGGGCTCCATCGCAATAGCTTCATCCGCTCGCCCGAGCTGCTCGACGGCCAGCTCCGCCTCAAATCCGCCCCGCATATCCGCTTCGCCGGGCAGATCACCGGCTGCGAGGGCTATGTCGAAAGCGCAGCGATCGGCCTCGTCGCCGCGCGCTTCGCCATCGCCGAGCTCGGCGGTCGCGCCCTGCCCCCGCCGCCGCCCGAAACCGCATTGGGCGCGCTGCTCGGCCACATCACCGGCGGCGCCGACGCGTCATCCTATCAGCCGATGAACGTCAACTTCGGCCTCTTCCCGCCGCTCACTGAGGATGTGCGCAAGAAGGACCGCAAGCTCGGCTATACGCAGCGTGCGGGCGCGAAGCTCGCGGAGTGGATGAAGCAGGCCGACGGGGTCGTCGCCTAACAACTACACTTCGCCTTCACCGCCCGCTTCGGCGCAGTCGTCGCGAACTCGGTGCGCGTCAAATCCCCCGACTTGTCGGCATCGGCGCCGGCGAAGCGCGCGCCCGTCGTCACCGCCCATTCCTCGAAGGTCAGCAGATTGTTGCCGTCCTTGTCGAGCTTGCGGAACGCCGCGGTGCGCGACGACATCAGTTCGACGCGGCTGATCTTGTCGTTGCGGTCGCGGTCGAAACGGTTGAAGCGCCGCTCCTCGCGCGATGCCTCCTTTGCGGCGGGCAGCGCCGGCGGCGCCGGGCCGCGCTTCGGCGCATTCGCCGCCGCCACCGGGATTGCTGGCAAGGCGGGCGGCGGGTCGGGCAGCACCTCCTCTTCGGCGATCTGCGTATAGCCCTTCCACATGAACAGCCCGCCGGTAAGGAGCAGCGCGCTCGCCACGCCGCCGATCAGAAATCGGGAAATCGCCATCCGCCCCTCCGCGCCGGTTGATACGCCCTGACTATCACGGCGCCGCGCGCGCCGACAAGAAGCGCCGCCATTATGGCTGCGAAATTCAATCGAAAAAGCCTCTCGAAATCGCCCTGCTAATTGCTACATTCGATCAATGCACAATTACCTCCCCTCGCTGAAGCAGATGCAATATCTCGTCGCGCTCCACGAGCACGGCCATTTCGGCCGCGCCGCCGACGCGTGCAACGTCACCCAGTCGACATTGTCGGCGGGTATCCGTGAGCTCGAGACTTTGCTCGGCCAGACGCTCGTCGAGCGCACCCGCCGCGTCGTGCGCTTCACGGTGCTCGGCAACGCCATCGTCGAAAAGGCGCACCGCGTGCTGCGCGAGGCCGAGGAACTCGCCGATATGGCCGCCGCGGCGTCGGCGCCGCTTGTCGGCGAACTCCGGATGAGCGTCATCCCGACGATCGCGCCCTTCCTCCTCCCCGGTCTGCTGCCGCGGCTGCGCAAGGAACGGCCGTCCTTGAAGCTCTTCCTGCGCGAGGAACCGAGCGCGCAGGCGTGCGAATCGCTCCACCACGGCACCGTCGACTGCGTGCTGCTCGCGCTCCCCTATGCGTGCGGCGATGTCGAAGCCGAAAATCTGTTCGACGACGCGCTGTTCGTCGCCTTTCCCGGCGAGCAGAGTGAAGACCTTCCCGCCATGGTCAGCGCCGACCAGCTCGACCCGGCGCAGATGCTGATGCTCGAGGACGGGCATTGCCTGAAGGACCATGTCCTCGCCGCGTGCAACCGCCCCGAACTGCGCGCCGGGGCGCGGATGATGGGCACCTCGCTCCACACGCTCGTCCAGATGGTCGACAACGGGCTCGGCATCACGATGCTGCCGCAAATGGCGATCGAGGCCGGCATCCTCGACCACACCGACATCGACACGCGCCCGCTCGATTCGGAGCATGATTGGCGCACGATCGCGCTCGTCTGGCGCAAAGGCAGCCCGCGCGCCGACGAATTCCGCCTGCTCGCCGATATTTTCCGGAAGCATCAGGTCGCATGACGAAGGACTGAAACCGACCGATTGCCGCCATGATGGCTCTCGTCACCCCGGGCTTGACCCGGGGCCTGCCTTGTCCTTTTCGACGTTGTGCAGGAGGAAGGCGGGTCCCGGGTCAAGCCCGGGATGACGAACAGAGAGCGTCCGCTCACCACCCCGAAACGGACATTCACGCGTCTTATGACCAGCTATCCCCACCGCTCCGCACGGCGCTGATCGCCCTCGCGCTCCTCGACCCACGCCACCCGCCCGTCGGCGAAGCTCTCGCGCTTCCACAGCATCACATCGGTCTTCAGCCGGTCGATCAGAAACTCGCACGCCGCCAGCGCCTCGGCGCGGTGCGCGCTGCTCGCCAGTACCAGCACGATCGTGTCGCCGGGCGCCATCGCCCCGACGCGGTGGATCAATGTCAGCGCCGACAGCTTCCAGCGATCGGCCGCCGCATGCGCCAGCGCGGCGAGCCCCGCCTCTGTCATCGCCGGATGATGTTCAAGGAACAATTCGGTCAGCCCGTCGTCGCCGCGCACCCGCCCGATAAAGCTCGCGCTCGCGCCGTGGCCGCCGGCGTCGTGCAGGTCGAACTCGGCGGTGACGTCGATCGCCGCGGGCTGGACGAGAACGCGGATCATCCGCCGGTGACCGGAGGGAACAGCGCGACCTCGCGCGCGCCCGAAAGCGGCGCGTCGGGCCCCATCATCGCCCCGTCGATCGCCGCGCGGATGCGGTGCGGCTCGGCGAAAGCCAGCGCGCCGCGCTCATCGCGCGCGCTTAGCCACGCGAGCAGCGCGGCGACGTCGGCCACATCGGCGGGCACCTCGACGGTCTCGCCCGCAACGCCCATCCGTTCGCGCACCCAGGAAAAATAGGCGATCTCGAGCATCATCAATCCATATGCTTCAGGCCGACGCGCAGATAATCCCAGCCGGTGATCAGCGTCAGCACCGCGGCGCCCCACAGCGAGACGAGCCCGACATTCTTGATCCACTCCATCGCCGGCAGGGCGCCCGCAAGGATCAGCGCGCCGAACGCGACGAGCTGGAAGGTCGTCTTCCATTTGGCGAGCTGCGTCACCGGCATCGACACCTGCAGCGTCGCGAGGAATTCGCGCAGGCCCGACACGATGATCTCGCGCAGCAGGATCATCAGCGCGGCGACGACATGATAACCGGCGATGTCGCGCGTGAAGACCAGCAGCAGGATCACCGCCGCGATCATGATCTTGTCGGCGATCGGGTCGAGAAAGGCGCCGAGCCGCGACACGATCCCGCGCGAGCGTGCAACATAGCCGTCAAAATAGTCGGTAATGCCCATCAGGCAGTAAAGGCCGAACGCCAGCGCATAGTCGATCGCCAGCGGCTGGTGCGACCCCTCGCGTACCCCCGGCCACAGGAGGAATAGCAGGATGGGAACCGCGAGGATTCGCGAAAGGGTCAGGATATTGGGAAGGCTAAGCATGACCCCTCATGGCCTGGATGTTCAAGAAATCGGCTTTGACCCCGCTTCCCCTACTCGATAAGCCCCCCGGGCGACAACCAAGGATGCTCAAAAGAATGGATCACGCATGACCGGCTCTTTCGCGTTGCTGAGACACCGCCGGTTCCTTCCGCTCTTCGTCACCCAGCTTCTAGGCGCGTTCAACGACAATCTGTTCAAGAACGCGATGGTGCTGTTCGTCGTCTACGGCGTCTTCAACAGCGAAGAGCAGGAAACCTTGTTCAGCGCGGTCGCGACCGGCTTGTTCATCCTCCCCTTCTTCCTGCTTTCCGCGCTCGCGGGCCAACTCGCCGACACGCGCGACAAGGCGCGGATCATCCGCATCGTCAAATTCTGCGAAATCATCATCATGCTAGTCGGCGGGCTCGGGCTCGTCCTCGCCTGGATGGGCTTCGCCGTCCACCTGATCGCGATCCCGTTGATGATGCTCGCGCTCTTCGCGATGGGCATCCACTCGACCTTCTTCGGCCCGATCAAATATGCGATCCTGCCGCAGCATCTTAAAAGCGACGAGGTGCTCGCCGGCACCGGGCTCGTCGAGGCGGGCACCTATATCGCGATTCTCGCGGGCACGATCCTCGCCGGGGTGATCGACGTCGAATGGGCGGCGCTCGGCGTCGTCCTTGTCGCCGGCCTCGGCTATTGGACGGGGCGCAAGGTGCCCCCCGCCCCGCCCGAGCATGAGGAAACGGGGATCGACTGGCACATCATCCGCTCGTCGATCACGCTCGTCCGCGGCACGATGCACATCCCGCGCCTCTATCTCGCGATCCTGTCGATCAGCTTCTTCTGGACGATCGGCGCGGTGCTGTTCATCCAGTTCCCGCCGCTCGTGAAGAATATCCTCCACGCCGACAAGAGCGTCGCCAGCCTCTTCCTCGCGATCTTCTCGATCGGCATCGCGATCGGTTCGGTCGCGGTGAACCGCCTGCTCAAGGGGCAGGTATCGGCGCGCTACAGCCCCGCCAGCGTCATCGTCATGGGCGTGTTTGTCGTCGCCTTCTATTGGGTCTGCCGCAACTGGGGCGCCGAACCGGCGGGCACACTCTATGACATCGGCGGCTTCCTCGGCCACCCGTCGGTCATCCCGCTGCTCGCCGCGCTGCTCGGCATCGCGATCAGCGGTGGCATGTTCGTCGTGCCGCTCTATGCCTTCCTCACCACGACCGTCCCCAAGGACCAGACCGCGCGCACCGTCGCCGCGAACAATATCGTCAATTCGGGCGCGATGGTCGCCGGCTCCCTGCTCGCGATGGGTCTCGGCTTCGCCGGGGTCGGCGTCGTCGACCAACTGCTGATGAGCGCCGCGATGTGCCTGATCTCCGCCTGGCTCGCGGTCAAGCTCCACCGGGCTTGCGATTAGGGGCGGCTTAGGGGTGGGGAGCGGACGCTCTCTGTTCGTCATCCCGGGCTTGACCCGGGACCCGCCTTCGCCCTGCCCAACGTCGAAAAGGATAAGGCAGGCCCCGGGTCAAGCCCGGGGTGACGAGTAATGCGATTTCCACAATCGGTCGTTACCGGACACCGACGGATACGGGCTGCTCATTCGGCGCCCAGATGTATAGCGCTACGATTATCCGCCAAGCGGCCAACGCTAAGATGACCAAGCCCACCGGAAGCAGTAACTGCAGCAGCAGATTTGGCGAGTACGACGTGAGGAAAATTTCAATTAGGACTGTCCATGCAACGGCGGCGAGCAGCACGGCGATAATGCATGCAACGGCGGAGCGGCGAATCCATATCTTCATTCGCGAACTGTGCGGTTTAGTCGGCAGGTCCGCAATCGGTCATCAGCGGATGGCGCGAGTCATTCCGCGTGTTGGCGTGCGAACGCCGCCGCGGCGCCGAACAGGCCCGGTTGCGGGTGGGTGATCAGCTTGACCGGCAGCGCCGACATGAAGCCTTCGAACCGTCCCTTTTCGATGAAGCGTTCGGGGAAGCCCGAGCGGACGAGGCTGTCGCGGATGCGCAGGCCCAGCCCGCCCGCCACCACAACGCCGCTGGCCCCCTGCGCCAGCGCGAGGTCGCCCGCGACGCTGCCGAGCGACAGGCAGAAGCGGTCGACCGCTGCCGCGGCGAGGCTGTCCTCGCGGTTCATCGCCCGGGTCCAGATCGCCTTGTCGTCGAGCGGTGTCACCGCGCGTCCTTCGAGCGCGGCGAGTGTTTCGTAAATATCGACGATCGCCGGGCCCGACACGATCCGCTCGACCGATACGCGGCGGTGGCGTTTGCGCAGCCGCGCGAGAATCGCATCCTCGATGCTGTCGAGCGGCGCGAAGTCGATATGGCCGCCCTCGGTCGCCTGAACGCGATATCGATGGCCGTCGCGCCAGATATGCGCAACGCCGAGCCCGGTGCCGGGGCCGATGACGGTGATCGTACCGGAGGCGGGAAGCGGCTCGTCGGGGCCGGCGAGCCGCTCGAAATAGCCCTCGTCGGCCTGTGCGACCGCATGGCCGACGGCTTCGAAATCATTGACCAGCACATAGCGGTCGACATTCAGCTTTTCGCCGATCAGCGCCGGGCGGATGATCCACGGATTGTTGGTGAAGCGGATGATCTCGCCCCGCGTCGGCCCCGCAATCGCGATGGCCACGGCACGCGGCAGGGCTCCGCCCTGCTGCCGTTCGAAATCCTGCCACGCGGTCTGGAAACTCGCATGATCCTTGGTGTGCAGCGTCGTCGCTTCGCCGAGCGAGAGCACCCGGCCGCCTTCGACTTCGGCGATGGCAAAGCGCGCGTGCGTGCCGCCAATGTCGACCGTGACGATCTGTTCGCTCATAACTCTCCCTTGCCGGCCTACGTTACCGGTTCGGCCTTGGCATGTCCGATGGCCCATGGCGATGCAACAGGGCATAGCTATGCGCGTGCTTGCCTTCATTGCGCAAATCACTTAGATGAGAATCATTCTCAATAAGGAAGTTTGCCATGCCCGACGCCGCACCCGCTCCCACCCACGACTGGAACGGCGACAGCGGCGATCGCTGGGCCGCCAATCTGGCGCGGCTCGATCTGATGCTCCAGGACTTCGGCGGCGCCGCGGTTGCGACGGCCGATGCGAAACCGGGCGAGCATATCCTCGACATCGGCTGCGGTTCGGGCACGTCGACCTTCGCGTTGGCCCGTTGCGTCGAACCGGGAGGACATGTCCTCGGCGTCGACATATCCGAACAGCTCGTCGCGATCGCGCGCGCGGAGGCGCCCGCCGGAGCGCCGGTCGAGTTCCGCCTGGCCGATGCCGCGACGACACCGCTGCCCGCGGGGCGTTTCGACCTTCTCTTCTCGCGCTTCGGCGTGATGTTCTTCGACGACCCGGTGGCGGCGTTCGCGCATATGCGTGGGGCGCTGAAGCCCGGCGGGCGGCTCGCCTTCGTCTGCTGGCGCGGCGCGGCGGAGAATGACTGGGTGCGCCTGCCGATGTCGGCGATCCGCGACATCGTCGACGTGCCCGCCGCCGATCCCGAAGCGCCCGGCCCCTTTGCCTTCGGCGACAGGGAGCGGCTGGCACGCATTCTTGCCGCGGCGGGATTCACCGCCATCGACATCGCGCCGTTCGACGCCGCCATCGCCTATGGCCGCGGCGCGACGCGCGAAGAGGCGGTCGACGATGCGCTCGACATGGCGTTCCAGGTCGGGCCGCTGTCGCGCGCGCTGGCCGATCAGCCGGACGATGTTCGCGCCCGCGCCGCCGCGGCGGTGCGCGCAGCACTCGCGAAACGGCCCGGCGACACCTCGGTCCGGATCGACGGCGCCGCCTGGATCGTCACCGCGCGCGGCTAGGTTAAGGGAGACGCATTTTTTTTCCAAGGCCGCGCGGACAGCATTCCGTCTTGTGATTGTCGCCGGGAAGAGGTCCCGGTCCCGATCTCAAGAGGAACCCGATGCGCAAGACCTTGCTGGCCTCCACCTGCCTGGCCACCCTAATTTCGACCGCCGCCCATGCCGAAACGACGATCACCACCGCGACGACGACGCCGGTGCGCACGTCGACGATCAAGTCGGGCGCGCCCGACGATATCAAGATCACCTCGGCCGGGTCGATCAAGCCGACCGTCGCCGGACCGGCAGTGACGATCGACAGCAATCACAAGGTCGTCAACGAAGGCACGATCGAATTCGCCAACGTCGACGGGGCGACGGGCATTCTCGCGGGTGCGGGAACGTCGGGCGGCATCACGAACGCGGCGACCGGCAAGATCACCATCGGCGAAACCTATACCGCGACCGACATCGACAAGGACGGCGATCTCGACGGCGCGTTCGCGATCGGCAGCAACCGCGTCGGCATCGCGACCGCGGGTGCCTTTACGGGCAATATCGTCAATGCGGGCGCGATCGCGATCGAAGGCAATGACTCGGCGGGCATCCGCCTTGGCGGTCCGCTGACCGGCAAATTCACCAACGACGGGACGATCAGCGTGCTCGGCGACCGCGCGCTCGGCGTCGGGCTGCAGGATGTGACGGGCGATGTTCGCCTCGCGGGCAAGATCACCGCCGTGGGCGTCGATGCGATCGGCGCCCGCCTCGCTGGTGACGTCACCGGCGCGCTCGTCGTCCAGGGCGATATCGCCGCCACCGGCTATCGCGTCACCACGCCGCCCGCCGACCCGTCGAAGCTCGACGCCGACGACCTGTTGATCGGCGGCAACGCGCTCGCGGTCGAAGGCGATGTGACCGGCGGCATCGTCCTCGCGGTCGCGCCCAAGGACGCCAAGCCCGACGACAAGGACGAGGACAAGGACGGGATCGAAGACGCCAAGGAAGGCAATGCCGTCGTGCGCTCCTATGGCTCGGCTGCGGCGATCCGCATCGGGTCGGCCGACCGCGATGTCGCGATCGGCGCGGTTGCCGGAACCGGCACCGGCCTCGGCTTCATCATCGACGGCGCGGTGCTCGGCGACGGGCTTTATGCGGGCAAGGACGGCAATGGGATCCAGATCGGCGGCCTCGGCGGCGCGGTCACCATTGCCGGCGGCATCGGCATCGGCAGCACCGGCAGCGTTACGGCGAAGTCGAAAGACAAGGCCGCCACGGGCATCCGCATCGGCAGCGGCGCGACGACCCCCGAGATCCGCAACGCGGGCAAGATCGAGGCGTCCACCGGCGGCAAGGACGCCGGCGCGGTGGCGACGGCGGTGATCGTCGAAGCCGGCGGCGATGTCGCGCTGATCCGCAACAGCGGCTCGATCGCCGCCAAGACCGGCGGCGACGGCGGCACCGCGCGCGCGATCGTCGATCTGTCGGGAACCGTCGATACCGTCGAAAATAGCGGCACGATCAGCGCCAGCGGCGCGCTTGCCTCCTCGGACCGCAATATCGCGATCGACCTGTCGGCGAACGGCAATGGCGCGACCGTGAAGCAGACCGCGGTGGCCTCGGGCGTCACAGCGCCCAGCATCGTCGGCGACGTCCGCTTCGGCGGCGGCAACGACGTGTTCGATATCGCCGACGGTTCGGTGAAGGGGAACAGCTTCTTCGGCGCAGGCGACAACAAGCTCGCGCTGTCGGGCGATGCCACTTATGCCGGCAATGCCCGCTTCGGCGCCGGCAGCGACACGATGACGCTGGCCGGAACCTCGAAATTCACCGGGCTCGCCGATTTCGGCGGCGGCACCGACACGCTGACGATCGGCGGCACCTCGACCTTCGCGGGCACACTCGCCAATTCGCAGGGCCTCGCGGTTTCGGTGGCCGGCGGCACCTTCGACGTCGGCGGCGCGGCGACGATCTCCTCGCTTGCGGTGACCGAGAAGGGCACGCTTACGGTGATGCTCGACAGCGGGGCGACGGGCACGGCGCTGCAGGTCACCGGCAACGCGAGCTTCGCCGAGGAATCGAAACTCGCGCTCAAGCTGTCGAGCATCGAGCAGGCCGAGGGCCAGCATATCGTGCTGACCGCCGGCACGCTGACCGGCGCGGACAAGCTGACCGCCTCGCAGACGCTGCTGCCCTTCCTCTACAAGGGCACGCTGACCTCGAACGCCACACAGCTGATCGTTGACGTGTCGCGCAAGAGCACGACCGAATTGGGCCTCAACCGTTCGGAAACCGGGGCGTTCGACGCGGTGCTCGACGCCGTCGTCGCCGACGAGAAGATCGAGGACGTCTTCCTTGGCATCACCGACGGCGACCAGTTCCGCAACCAGCTCGGCCAGATGCTGCCCGAGCATGAAGGCGGCGTGTTCGAAACCGTCACCTCGGGCTCGCGCGCCCTGTCGCGCTATCTGCAGGATCCCAACGCGCCGTTCCAGGACGAGGGCAAATGGGGTTATTGGGTCAACCAGGCGGTCTGGGGCACATCGAAGAGCGTCGGCGACACGGCGAGCTATGACGTCAGCGGCTGGGGCATTTCGCTCGGCGCCGAGATCGAAAGCGACGTCGGCAATTTCGGCGGTTCGATCGGCTATCTCAGCGGCAAGGACGGCAACGGCAGCAACGCCAATGAAGTCAGCACGAGCCAGTTCGAAGGCGCGCTGCACTGGCGCCTGCGCTCGGACGGCTTCATGGCGAACGCCCGCGTCTCGGGCGCGCCGATCAGCCTGAAGGGCACGCGCATCTTCCGCGCCGAAGCCGGCGCCGAGGACATCGAAAAGACGATGAAGGGCAAGTGGGACGCGACGCTGTGGTCGGCTTCGGGCTCGCTCGCCTATGACACGCGCGTCGGCGGCCTCACCCTCCGCCCGATGGTCGCGGTCGACTATTTCAAGCTGAAGGAGGACGGTTATCAGGAAACGGGCGGCGGCGACGCGCTCGACCTGACGGTCCTGAGCCGCGACAGCGACGAACTCGCGGTATCGGGCACGATGACGCTCGGCCTCGAATTCGGCGGCGCCGACGAATATGACGGCTGGACGCGCTTCGAACTCGAAGGCGGCCGCCGCCAGATCGTCAGCGGCATGCTGGGTGCAACGACCGCGTCGTTCAAGGACGGCACGCCCTTCACGCTTGTTCCTGATGACCGCACGAGCGGCTGGGTCGGCCGTTTCCGCGGCATCGCCGGCAACTCGGCCTTCCAGTTTGCCGGTGAAGTCTCCGCGGAAGAACAGCAAAGCCATATCGGCTGGGCGTTCCGCGCGAGCCTGCGGGTCGGTCTCTAGCCCCCCGGGGCCGACCCCGCCCGCAAGGGGGAAGCGTTACCCCTACCCATGCTTCCCCCTTGCCTAGGGCATGAACGAATGAAGAAGACGATGCTTGCACTGTCCATCCCCGCTTTCCCGGCACCGCGGTTGCGCGGTGGAGCCTGGACGCTATATGACGGCGTCATCAGGGGGACGTATGGCGCAGGGCGAAGCGGCGCTTACCGACGGAAGATGGCGTTCCAAAGCAAGCAATCCATGACCCATTCGCATGATCGAACCGACGCCGTCCAGGGCATCGAAGGCGTGTTGCTCGCCAACCGCGACCGTATCGTGCGCTTCCTCGAGGTTCGCGGTGCGGGCGACGGTGCCGAGGATCTGTTTCAGGACCTGTGGATGCGGCTTACCGATCGGCGCATGGGGCCGATTTCGGACCCCCTGCCCTATGTGATGCGCGCCGCGAACAATCTGATGCTCGACCGCTATCGCTCGGCGCGCCAGCGCGAGCTGCGCGACAAGGCATGGGGCGAAGCATCGGCGACGCAAAGTCCGTCGAGCGAAAGCACCCTGATTTCGCGCGAACAGCTAACGCTCGTCGAAAGTGCGATTGCGGCGACGGGCGAGCGCCCCGCCCGAATTTTCAGGCGCTTTCGAGTCGACGGCATCCATCAACGCGATATTGCCAGCGAAATGGGGGTCAGTCTGAGCACCGTCGAAGCCGATTTGCGCAAGGTCTATGCGAAGCTCGCCGAAATCCGGAGGCAGTTCGATGCAGGTTGACCCGATGAACGCCGAAGCGCGCGCGATCGACTGGCTGGTCCGCCAGCGCGATCCCGGCTTCGCCGACTGGGACGGCTTTGCCGACTGGCTCGCCGAAGATGGCGCGAACGCCGCGATCTATGACGCCGTCGCGAGCCTCGATCGCGACCTCGACGCGCTGCCGCCCTCCCCCGCGCCGTCGGTGGTGATGATCCCAGCCGCCCCGCGCCGGCCTTCGCGGCGCGCCTGGTTCGGCGGCGCCATGGCCGCCGCGATCGTCGGGGTGGTCAGCATCTCGGGGCTCGGCCTGTTGGGTGGCGGCGACCGAATCGAGACCCTTGCGGGCGAACATCGCGCCATCACCCTCGCCGACGGGTCGAAGATCGAGATCAACGGTGCCTCGGTGGTCGAAATCGACGCGGATCGTCCGCGCTTTGCCCGGCTGGAAGCGGGCGAGGCGATGTTCCATGTCGTGCACCGCGACAACGATCCCTTTGTCGTCGAGACGGGCGGCGCGAAGATCGTCGATCTCGGCACCGCCTTCAACGTCGTGCGCCGCGACCGTCAGACCTCGGTAGCGGTGTCCGAAGGCATCGTCCTCTATAACCCCGACGGTGACAATGTCCGGCTGGTCGCGGGCAAGGGCATCGAAGCGCGCGATGGCGACGCCAAGCCGCCTGTCGTGCGGGATGTCGACGTCGCGAACGTCGGCGGCTGGCGCAGCGGGCTCCTGGTCTACAACGGCACGCCGCTCGCCGTCGTCGCCGAGGATCTGAAGCGCACCGCCGGGATGCAGGTGAGCATCGCGCCGGAGGCGACCGACCTGTCGTTCCGCGGCGCGCTGATCATCGACAAGAACCGCGACCGCACGATCGCCGACCTCGCCGCGCTGTCGGGGACGAAGGCCGCGCGGCAAGGCGATGGATGGATTTTGACCCGCTGACCATGCACCCGCGCCTTTCTCTCGCTGTCGCAGCGATAGCGCTGTGCCTGCCCGCGCAGGCGCTGGCGGCGGACGAGCGCGCGTTCAATGTGCCCAAAGGCAGCCTGTCGTCCGTTCTCCCGCTGATCAGCCGGCAGGCGGGCGTCAGTATCAGCGTCGCCGATGCGAAGCTGTGGAAGGCGCGCGTCAAACCGGTGCGTGGGCGAATGAGCGTCGAGCGGGCGATCGAGCGCCTGCTCGATGGCTCCGACGCGCGCGCGGTGCGCGTCAGCGCAACAAGCTGGCGCATCGAACGGCGCCCCGCCCGCGTCGCAAAGGCGGCCCCTCCGCCGCGATCGGTGCCGCAGCCGCGGGCGCGCGAGCCGGCGAACGACATGATCGCGGCGGCGCGGGACGAGATCATCGTCACCGCGTCGAAGACCGACCTTCCCCATTCGCACTTCGCGGGCGTCGTCACCCAATTGGATGGCGGCGATTTGGCGTTTGGCGGTGAACGCGGGATGGATTCGATCCTCTCGCGGACCGCGACCGTTTCCTCGACCCATCTGGGTTCGGGGCGCAACAAGCTGTTCATCCGCGGCATCGCCGATTCAAGCTTCACCGGCCCGACGCAATCGACCGTCGGGCAATATTTCGGCGACATCCGCCTCAGCTACAACGCGCCGGACCCCGACCTGCGCCTCTATGACATCGACAATGTCGAAATCCTCGAAGGGCCGCAGGGCACGCTCTATGGCGCGGGCTCGCTGGGCGGCATCATCCACGTCGTGCCGAAAGCGCCCGATCCGCGCGCGATGAGCATCCAGGCGATCGCCGGCCTGTCGGTCACCCAGCATGGCGATCCGGGCGGCGACATCGCCGCGATCGCCAACCTGCCGGTGGGCGAGGACGGCCATGCGCTGCGCCTCGTCGGCTATATGCTCACCGACGGCGGCTATATCGACAATCCGCTGCGCGGCCAGAACGACGTCAACCGCGTCCATGTGCGCGGCGGACGAGGCACCTTCCGCCTTGAGGCCGGCGACGGGTGGACGGTCGATTTCGGCGGCATCTATCAGGCGATCACCTCCGACGACGCGCAATATGCCGACAAGGATGCGCCGCCGCTGACCCGCGCCTCGATGGTCGAGCAGAATGCGACCGCCCGCTATGGCATGGGCACGATCGTCGTGATGAAGGATTGGGGCGACCTCTATTTCCAGTCGTCCAACGCCTTCATCGACCATCGTCTCTTCGAGCGGTTCGATGCGAGCCTGCCCGAATCGCGGCGCGGGGACGGGGACGGGGACGGCGTCGCCATGGGCGCGGTCGATGTGGAGCGCCTGTTCGCCCCGGTCGAGATCACGCCCATGGCCGATGTCCCGCGCGTGCTCGACCAGCATAACGACACGCGCATGTTCGTCAGCGAGAACCGCCTGTCGCGACCCTATCACGACGGGCTCGGCTGGGTGGTCGGCGCGAGCTTCGTCAACAATCGCGCACGGCAGGACCGCGAATATGCCTATGGCCCGCTTCGCGCGGTCCTGCCCGGCGTGACCAACCGGATCACCGAGGTCACCGGCTATGCCGAGGCGACCGTCGAAATCATGCCGAACCTGATCGCGTCGGGCGGTCTGCGCCTGTCGCATGCAAGACTGGGCGGCGAGGCCGAGGGTGTATCCTTCGCGCTGGCGGAGGCGAACCGGGCAACGACCGCGTCGCGCAACGAAACCGATCTGCTGCCGTCGGTTTCGCTGCTGGCGACCCCGCTCGACAATGTCAGGCTCTACGCGCGCTATCAGGAAGGTTTCCGCCCCGGCGGCCTCGCGGTCGACGGCAATTTCGTGCGGCGCTTCCTCAACGATCAGGTCCGCACCTGGGAAGCGGGGATGCGTTTCGGCGACAAGGGACGGAGCCTGCTCGACGCGAGCATTTCGATCTCGCACAGCCGCTGGCGCAACATCCAGGCGGATTTCATCGACAGCAGCGGCTTTCCGACCACCGCCAACATCGGCGACGGCCGCATCACCAGCCTGTCGGGTGCCGTCGCGATGCGGCCGACCGATGCGCTGACCTTTGAGCTGGGTGCGGTCTATAATCACAGCCGCGTCGATGACCTTTCGCCGCAGATCCTGCCGGTTTTCGCCGCGGCGCCTGCGCGGCTCGGCCGGATCCCCAACGTCGCGAGCCATGCGGTGCGCGGATCGGTCAATTATGCGACGATGATCGGCGACGAGGATTTCCGGGTGAACGGCTGGGCGAATTATATCGGGCCCTCGCGGCTCGGGATCGGTCCGGTGCTCGGCGAAAGCCAGGGCGACTATGTCGATACGGGGCTCGCGATGCGGGTCGGCAACAATCGCCGCGGGCTGTCGCTGACGCTCACCAACCTGTTCGATTCGCGCGGCAACCGCTTTTCGCTCGGAACCCCGTTCCTTGAGGGGAACGAGGGTTTTCTTACTCCGCTGCGCCCGCGCACGCTGCGGATCGCGGTCGACGTGGCTTATTAGCGAATGGCGGCTTTGGAGCAGTAAGCAGCCATTGCTTCCTCCAGCTTCGTCATCCCGGGCTTGACCCGGGACCCGCCTTTTTTTTCCTGACGACAGCGAAAAGGCAAGGCAGGCCCCGGGTCAAGCCCGGGGTGACGGTAAGGGGGAATGTCCGTCGCTATCCCGGTCAGTCCGCCAGCGTGATCCGTTCGTAGCGGTCCATATGGAAGTCGGCGCTGCCGAACTGGCCCTCGATCATCGTCGCGCGCTTGAAATAGTGGCCGATCGCCAGTTCCTGCGTGATGCCGATGCCGCCGTGGGTCTGGATCGCATTCTGCCCCACGAAGTTCGCGCCGCGCGCGACCTTGTTCTTCGCCGCCGACACCGCCGCCATGCGCTCGTTCGCGGGCAGAGCCAGTTTCAGCGTCGCCATGATCGTCATCGACCGCGCCTGTTCGACCTCCATGAACATGTCGACCATGCGGTGCTGGAGCACCTGGAACTTCGCGATCGGCACGCCGAACTGCTTGCGCTGCTGCGTATATTCGAGCGTGCCTTCGTGCAGTTTCTGCATCACGCCGGTCGCCTCGGCGCAGACGGCGACCGTCGCTTCGTCGACGATCTGCTCGACCAGCGGCAGGCCGGTGCCCTCACCGCCGAGCAGCGCGTCGCCGGGGATCGCGACATTTTCGAAATAGATTTCGGAGGCGCGGCTGCCGTCGACCGTCGGATAGTCGCGGCGGACGATGCCCGGCAGATTGGCGTCGATCAGGAACAGCGAGACGCCGTCACTATCGCGCTGACCGCCGCCGGTACGCGCGGTGACGAGCAGGTGCGTCGCCCAGGGCGCGGCGTAGACGACGCCCTTGTGACCGTTCAGCACATAGCCCGCGCCATCCTTCTTCGCGGTGGTGCGCAGATTGGCGAGATCGTAGCGCCCCTGCGGCTCGGCATAAGCGAAAGCGACGATCGCATTGCCCGCGATGATCTCGGGGATCATCGCGTCGGCCTGCGCGCCGCCGACGGCCTTCAAGGCGCCGCCCGCGATGACGACGGTCGGCAGATAGGGCTCGATCCCGATGACCTTGCCGAGTTCCTCCATCACGATCGCATTTTCGAGCGCGCCGCCTCCGAGACCGCCATGCTCTTCGGCAAAGGGGGCGCCAAGCATGCCGAGTTCCTGCGCGAGCGCGGTCCAGATGGCAGGGTCGCGACCGGTATCGCCACCCGTGAACTTCTGGCGTGTCTCGAAATCATAGGTGTCGCTCAGGAAGCGGGCGAGCGTGTCGCGGATCATGTCCTGCGTTTCGGTGTAGGTGAAATCCATTTTATTATCCCCGTCGCCCCCGCAAAGGCGGGGGCCGCTGTAGGTTTGAACTGCGGCGCTGAGTCAGGCCGATTGCGGTCCCCGCCTTCGCGGGGACGACGCCGACGTCAGAGCCCCAAAACCATCTTCGCGATGATGTTGCGCTGGATCTCGTTCGATCCGCCATAGATGGTCGTCTTGCGCATGTTGAAATAGGTCGGCGCGGCGCGGTGCGCATAATCGGGGCCGATCGGATGCTCGTTGTCGCCCTCTCCGAAGCCGCGAAAGTAAGGCGCGCCATAATGGCCGACGGCTTCGAGCGTCAGTTCGGTGAGACGCTGCTGGATTTCCGAGCCCTTGATCTTGAGCAGGCTCGATTCCGGCCCCGGCCCCTTGCCCGCATTCGCGCCGGCAAGGCTGCGAAGTTCGGTGAATTCGAGCGCGGTCAGGTCGACTTCGAGTTCGGCGACCTTGCGCTTGAAGAAGGGATTCTGAAGCAGCGGCTTTTCGCCGTCGAGTTCGGTGCGCGCGATGTCCTTCACCTTCTCGATCCCGCGCTTCGACGCCGCGACGCCGGCAATGCCGGTGCGTTCGTGCGCGAGCAGGAATTTGGCGCAGGTCCAGCCCTTATTCTCTTCATAGACGCGCTGCGATTGCGGCACGCGGACGTCCTCGAGCCAGACCTCGTTGACCTCATGCTCGCCGCCCAAGGTGATGATCGGGCGGACGGTGATGCCGGGCGATTTCATGTCGATGAGGAGGAAGCTGATGCCTTCCTGCTGCTTCGCATCCTTGTCGGTGCGGACAAGGAAAAAGCCCCAGTCCGCGTGCTGCGCGAGCGTCGTCCACGTCTTCTGCCCGTTGACGATATAATCGTCGCCATCGCGCACCGCCGTGGTGCGAAGCGAGGCGAGATCCGAACCCGAACCGGGTTCCGAATAGCCCTGGCACCACCAATCCTCGCCCGACAGGATGCGCGGCAGGAAATGCGCCTTCTGCTCGGGGGTGCCGAATGTGTAGATGACGGGGCCGACCATCGCGAGGCCGAAGGGCATCAAGCGGATGCAGTCGGCGCGCGCGGTCTCTTCGGACCAGATGAAGCGCTGCGTCGGAGTCCAGCCGGTGCCGCCATATTCGACCGGCCACGCGGGCGCGATCCAGCCCTTTTTGTACAGAATTTTATGCCAGGCGAGGAAATCCTCCTTGGACAATTCTTCGCCCTCGTCCTGCTTGCCGCGGAGCTCCGCGGGATAATTTTCGGCGATGAATTGGCGAACTTCCTGTTGGAAGGCCAAATCTTCGGGGCTGAATTCCATGTCCATCACGAATCTCCCATTGGGCATCGGCGCTCTTATAGTGGGCGCTCACCTTTACGTAAACGGCAAGTTGCTACTTGCAACCTTCCTTGCCCCGATGATTGCGCCTATCATCCCCGCTTGTCCAGCATGTGCGACAAGCCGCGTGCGGACCGGGAGGGGGCGAAGTATGACCAGAAATCAGCGGGCCGCGCTGTGGATCGCGGCGATCATCGGCGTCGGGGCGCTGTCAGCATGGCTGTTCCAGCGGCCGATCGGCATGTGGCTTTTCGACCGAGCCGTCGAGCGCGGCGTCGCGCGCGATCCGCTCGCCGCCCTCCCCGACGGACTGCATGTCGGCCTGTGCGGCACCGGTTCGCCGCTTCCGGCGCGCGAACGCGCGGCGTCCTGCACCGTCGTCATCGCGGGCAAGGCGATGTTCGTCGTCGATGCGGGCGAAGGCGCGGCGCGCAATATTTCGCTGATGGGGCTGCCTAATGGGCAAATCCGGGCGCTTTTCCTCACGCATTTTCACTCGGACCATATCGACGGCATGGGTCCGATGATGCTGCTGCGTTGGACCGCCAGCGGGAACCGCTCGCCCCTACCCGTCCATGGCCCGACGGGCGTCGAGGGGGTGATCGCGGGGTTCAACGCCGCCTACACGCTCGACAATGGCTATCGCACCGCGCACCATGGTGCCCAGATCACGCCGCTCGCCGCCGCCGGAGCGATCGCGATGCCTTTCGACGTTCCGGCCTCGCCGACGGTAGTTTATGATGCCGGGGGGCTCCGCGTCACCGCCTTCGCGGTCGATCATCGCCCGGTGCAGCCCTCGGTCGGCTATCGCTTCGACTATAAAGGGCGCAGCGTCGTGATCAGCGGCGATACGGCCGCGTCCAGATCACTCGAAACCGCCTCGCAGGGCGCCGACCTGCTGATCCACGAGGCGCTCCAGCCAAAGATGGTGAAGACGCTCGCCGCACAACTCGACAACGTCGGCCGCAAACAAACCGCGCAGATCATGCGCGACATCCTCGATTATCACGCGAGCCCGGCGCAAGCGGCCGACAGCGCACGCACCGCGGGGGTGAAGATGCTCGTGCTCAGCCATGTGGTGCCGTCGATGCCGTCGCCCTATCTGAACGCGGCGTTTCTCGACGGGGCCGAGGATCATTTCGACGGACCGATCATCGTTGGCGAGGACGGCGAATATTTCTCGCTGCCCGCGAACGGCACGGCAATCGAACGCGGACGCTGGTTTTAGGGCCTGTCCTGAAGTCGCGTAACGAGCACGACGGCGCCCTCGCTGGCATAGGGGCCGCGCACCTCCACGATCGTCAGATTGACGTCGACGGCCGACCCGTCGCGCGTCACCATCTGTGAAGCGAGGCGGGCCGGATCCCCCGAGCGGAAGACCGATTCGAGCGCATCGACGAAGACGGCGCGCTGCCTGACGGGTAGAAGCGCGGAAAAGCGCACGCGGCGGATCGCAGCCGGATCGACGCCGACCAGTGCGGTGAGCATCGCATTCGCCGACTCCACCGTTTCACGGACCGAAATGCTGGCGTGACCGATGCCGCCATCGATCTCGATTGCACTCAGCATCGCAGCCCGCATGCCGCCGGCCGCGACATCCTCCATCGCTTCGCTGATGTCGCGCAGCACGATCGCACCGCCGACCGGCGCCGGAACCAGATCGACGTGCAGCCATTGGCGCGGTCGCAGCAGCCCGGGCAGATCGCCCGAGAAACGTTCCCTGTGGCCCAGCAGGCGCACGATATGATGGCTGACAAGACTGTCGCCGAACGAAGGCAGGGCGGCGATCAGCGCCTCGCCGATCAGGCCGGCCGCCGGCATTTCGAGCATATCGGACGCCGCGGGATTGACCGCGACGATGCGCCGCTGCCGGTCGATCAGGATCACCCCGTCGCGAACCGATTCGACAAGACCGGCAAGCGAAGCCTGCAACATATCCGAAGCCGTCGCGACATCGCGGGCGGTCTTGTCGCCCAGACGACGATAATCGTCGAGCGAGATCAGCACATGCGCGTCCTTGCCGTGATGCGTCACGACGACGGGCTTGCGCGCCGACTGCAATCGCCAATTGGCAAAGCCGCGAATGAAATCCGCCGCCGATACGCGCTGTGGTTCTTGTGCCGTCGCCACCATATCCCCCGAAAACCCGTCCATCCCCTACCCCCATAACTCGGCGGCCGACTGCTTTCGGTCTGGAAGGGATCAATCGGTCGCCTGTTGTGTCCGCAACGGCACCACTCTGCGTGCGATCAGACCAGCCGCGCCTTGCCGCAGCGCAGCGCATTGACCCGCGTATCGGCCTGCCCGACCTGCAGGCCGAGCAGGCCCGTCAGGTCCGATAGCACGCTGTCGAGCACCGGCGCCGCGAGCGCGACCGTTTCGCCGACGACGTTCGTCAACGCTTTCAGGTTCAGCCCAAGGCCGAGGACGTTGACGTCGAGTTCCATATCGTCCGCGAGCGACCCCGCCGCGCCCGCGACCAGCCCGGTGCTCGACACCGTCTTCACCCGCCCTTCGTCGATCTCGCTGCGCGAAAAGGCGACGGGCTTTTCATCGAGGTCGGACAGGGTCAGTTCGGCCCGTGCGTCGACGCTGACGAGCGGCAATTTCACTACGCGCGCGGGCTGCGGGTCGAGCTGCCGCTGCATGTCCTGAAAATCGTCATTGGGCACCGTCCCGATTGCCACCATCGCCGGCGAGGTCACAACGCCAAGCGAGACGGCGGCGTTGCTGTTCGGCGCACAATCGATGTCGGTGATCCGCGCCGACGCCGACCCGAGCTCGGCGAGCAACGGCACATGGACGCTGGCAAGCGGCGTGGAAACCCGCGTGTCGACCTTCAGCCGGACCTGCGCGGTGCGAACGATAACATCATTGGTATCGGTCACCGCGATGAGCGGCGAATCGGCGGGCGGCTCGCCGACGAGTAGCGCGATATCGACGCCCGATCCGCCGGGCAGGCTGCCCGCGAGCGACAGGTCGACCTGGCGGTTGGCATTGCCGAGGAGCAGCATCGTGCGAAGCAGGCTGAGCGCATTGACCTTGACCGGATTGGCGGCGTCGATGCGGATGCTCGACGAGCGCGGACCGAGGTCGATCGCCCGCGACGGCAGCAGCGCGCGCGGCAGCGCGCTATCGGCGATATGTTCGAGCGCGCTCGCCGCCTGCCCGTCCGACGCGCTCGCCAGCGCCGATACCACCTGCGGCAGCGTCGCCTGCGTGTTCAGCGTCTGACCGAAGGTCAACACATCGGCATCGAGTTCGGTGCGGAGCGCGTCCGAAAAGGCGAGCAGGTCGATGTCGGTGCTGGCGAGCGCATTATAATCCATCACCGAAAGATTGACCTCGCTGCCGGTCAGGCTCGACAACAGCGCGTTGGGCAGGCCGCCGTTCAGCGCCGCGACGCGCGATCCGAGCGAAAAGGCGGCATAGCCGCGCCGTGCGCCCGTCGCGGTCGCGCGGATGATGCTGTCCTGCCGGCCCGTCAGGAAGCTGCCGAAGAACAGCGGGCGATCGCGCATCAGCGTGATGCGTATCGCGTTCGGCGACGCGCCGCCGCCGGTGAAACGCAGCTCGGCCTGAACCGAGGGGTCCGCCGCATAGGTGCCCGGCGTCAGCGCGGCGATTTCGATGCCGCAATCACAATTGGCCGCGATGATCCGTTCCGCCGCCGCAAGCTCCTCGCCGGGCCGCCCCGCCGCCGCCATCGCGGCGGCGTCGGCGATCCCCTGCAATTTACGGCGATCGAGATAGAGCGAGCCGAGGTCGACCGCAAAAGCCGCCGACCCGATCAGCATAGCCATGCCGAAGGCGGTCGTGATGCTGATGCTCGCGCGGCGGCTGCGGACGAGGCGGCGAAGAAAGGAGGGGCGCGCCACGATCAATCGACCGGCAATTCGAAGGTCGCGCGGGCGTGGATGACATGGTCCGGCGACGGAACGAGGCTCGAGCGCAAGAGGCTGCCCTGCGGCGCGGTATAGGTGACGGCGACGGTAATCGCCTCGCTCGTCTCGGAGACCGCGACGCTGTGCGTGCCGCCGACGGCCTGCAGGCTGCGCGCCACCGCGCGGGTCGCGACCGCGCTGCGGTCGGCGGCGTCGAGCCCGACGATCGAGGCCCGCGCACCATCGTTCGCGGCCTGCTGCACATCATGCGCGAGCATGAAATATTGGCCGTAGACGAGAATGCCCATCAGCAACGCGAGGAGCAGTGGCAGCACCAGCGCCATTTCGACGATGGCGGCGCCGCGCTCTTCGCGCGCCAGGGTAAGGCCTGTGACGCCCATCTTGCGAATGCGCCGCGAAATTCTGCTGGAGCCGGTCATGCAGCCAGAATGGCGCGGGCGAATGAAAGCGGCGTCGAGAAGACCCGACGCCGCTTTTATGTATTTTGCAGGATTTCGCCGCGCATCATGTCGCGGCGATCAGCGGCATGGCGGCAGCTATTGCGGGATCGTTAATCGCCGCAATATTCCGCTGTGCGCAAAATGCGCTTATTCGGCGCCCTCCAGCTTGTCCTGCGTGCGCAGATCGAAGTCCGACGCGTCGTGGCGTTCGCGAAGCTGGCTCGCCGGATCGCCGGTCACGCGGTTGACCATGCGCCCGCGCCTGACCGCCGGGCGCGTCGCAAGCTGGTCGGTCCAGCGCTGGACATGCTTATACTCGTCGACCTGCAGAAATTCGCCCGCGTCATAGACGAGCCCCTTGGCGAGCGCGCCATACCAGGGCCAGATCGCCATGTCGGCGATCGTATAGTCGGTGCCCGCGATATATTCATGTTCCGCGAGGCGCCGGTCGAGCACGTCGAGTTGGCGCTTCACCTCCATCGCGTAGCGATTGATCGGATATTCCTGCTTCGTCGGCGCATAGGCGTAGAAATGGCCGAAGCCGCCGCCGAGGAAGGGCGTGCTGCCCATCTGCCACATCAGCCACGATAGCGTCTCGGCGCGCGCCGCCGGTTCGGTCGGCAGGAAGGCGCCGAATTTTTCGGCGAGATGGATCAGGATCGCCCCCGATTCGAATATGCGGATCGGCTCGGCGCCGCTGCGGTCGACAAGTGCGGGAATCTTGCTGTTCGGATTGGCGCCGACGAAGCCGCTCGAAAACTGGTCGCCCTCGCCGATGTTGATCAGCCACGCGTCATATTCGGCGCCGCTGTGTCCCGCCGCGAGCAGTTCCTCGAGCATCACCGTGACCTTCACCCCATTGGGCGTGCCGAGCGAGTAAAGCTGGAGCGGATGCTTGCCGACCGGCAGCTCCTTGTCGTGCGTCGGCCCCGCGACGGGCCGGTTGATATTGGCGAAACGTCCGCCGCTTTCCTTATCCCACGTCCAGATTTTCGGCGGCACATATTCGCGGTTATCGGTCATCGGGGGCTCCTCAGCTGATTTTTATACTGACCGGTAACTTAATGGGCGATTGCCGTTTGTCCACCCTCCCCGGCTCAAATAATCCTTGCCGCGCGCAAAGCGGTGACCGCTTCGGCATCATAACCGAGCTCGGCGAGGATCGCGTCGCTATGCTCGCCGACGCACGGTGCGCGCGCCGGATCGACCTTGTCGCTTCCGGAAAGATGGATCGGTGCGCGGATCACCGGGACGGGTGCCGCCGCTCCCGGATAATCGACCGGCTCGACCAGTCCCATCGCCGCCACCTGCGGCTGCGCGAGTGCCTCGCCCGCGCGCAGCACCGGCGCGGCGGGAACGCGCGCGGCGGCGAGTTCGGCGATCGCGTCGGCGCTTGTCCGCTCGATGCACCAGCACTGCATGATCGCGCTGAGTTCCTCGCCATTGTCGCCGCGCAAAATATCGCTGGCATAAAGCGGATCGTCGATCAATTCGGGGCGCCCGACGAGTTCGGCCCAGCGCGCGAAGATGCCGCTGCCGACGATCTGGGTGACGATCCAGCCGTCGCGGGTGCGGAAAATGTCGGTCGGCCCCGAACTGAAAGCGCGATTGCCGATCGGCTGGCGGTCGATGCCGTTCAGCGCATGGTCGATGGTGAGCGCGTTCGACAGCGCCAGCGCGGTGCCGAGCAGCGATCCCGACACGCACTGCCCCTTCCCCGTCGCCTCGCGTTCGCGCAGCGCGAGCATGATGCCGAAAGCGCAGTGGAGCGCGGTGCCGAAATCGACATAATTGACCTGCGCGCGATAGGGCTGGTCGGGCGTGCCCGTGAGTTGCACCGTTCCCGACATCGCCTGCCCGACCGCGTCGAAGCCGACGCGGCTGGCGAGCGGCCCCTCGCTGCCGAACGCCGATGCGGTCGCAAGGATGATGCGCGGGTTGATCGCGGAAATACTGTCGTAATCGAGGCCCAGTTTGACCAGCGCGTCGTGCGGGAGGTTGGCGATCACGACATCGGCGGTTTCGACCAGGCGGCGGACGATCTCGCGCCCCTCGGCGCTGCCGGGCTTCAAGGTCAGGCCGCGCTTGGCGCGGTTCATCTGCATGAACATCGCGCCCGATCCGTCTTCGGCAACCGGCACCGTATAGCGATCGTCGTTACCGCCCGGCGCCTCGATCCGGATCACGTCGGCGCCATAATCGGCGAGCAGCGCCGCACAATAGGGGCCAGCGATATAGCGGCCGAAATCCAGTACCCTGATCCCTTTTAGCGGCACGCCTCGCCCTCCCGGTCATAGTCTTTCGACCGGGCTAGCAGCCGCCCGTCGAGCCTGCCAGCGCCTTCGTCGAAAGCTGCCGCTTGCATGTTCGCGCCCGGACCATATGCTCGGCACATAATTTCAAACGGGGATAATTTCATGGCGCGCTTCGCTCTCGCCCTTGCGGCGGCTTTGGCTTGTTCAACCTCGGTCTGGGCGCAAGCCGCGCCCGATGCCGACACGAAGAAGGAGGACAAGTGGGACGTTAACGCCCCGCCGGGCCTCGCGACGCGCAAGGTCCAACTGTCGGTCGACGAGGGCAGCTGGATGAACGTCGATGTCGCGCCCGACGGCCGCACGATCGCCTTCGACCTGCTCGGCGACATCTATACGATGCCGATCGAGGGCGGCACGCCGACGCGGATCGCCGAGGGGCTCGCTTATGAGCATCAGCCGCGTTTCTCGCCCGACGGCAAGCGCATCGCCTTTGTCTCCGACCGCGCGGGCGGCGACAATATCTGGCTGATGAACCGCGATGGCAGCGACAAGCGCCAGATTTCGAAGGAAGATTTCCGCCTGCTCAACCAGCCGAGCTGGTCGCCCGACGGCCAGTTCCTCGTCGCCAAGAAGCATTTCACCACGGGCCGCTCGCTCGGCACCGGCGAGGTGTGGATGTATCATGTGTCGGGCGGCGCGGGCGTGCCGCTGGTCAAAAAGCCCAATGAACAGCATCAGAAGGAACTGGGCGAACCGATCTTCGCCGCCGACGGCAAGAGCGTCTTTTATACGCGCAACGTCACGCCCGGGCCGATCTTTGAATATGCGCAGGACAGCAACACCGACCTGTTCCACATCGAAAACTACAGCCTCGAGGATGGCGAAATCAGCACCGCCGCGTCGGGGCCCGGCGGCGCGGTGCGTCCGACGCCGTCGCCTGACGGCAAGCGCCTCGCCTTTGTGCGGCGCGAGGGGACGCAATCGAAGCTCTACGTCAAGGACCTCGCCTCGGGCGTCGAGCGGAAGGTCTATGACGCGCTCGATCAGGATGTGCAGGAAACCTGGGCGGTCACCGGGGTCTATCCGAATATGGCGTGGACTCCCGACAGCCGCGAAATCGTCTTCTGGGCCGGCGGCAAGCTGCGCCGCGTGAGCGGCAACGGCGGCGAGGCGCGGATCATCCCGTTCGCGATCAACGATGATCGCGTGATCGTCGATGCGACGCATCCGGCGGTCGAGGTCGCCCCCGACAGCTTTGCGACAAAAATGCCGCGCTGGGCCGAAGTGTCGCCCGACGGCCGCAACGTCGTCTTCGAAACGCTCGGCAAGCTCTGGGTCAAGCCCGCGAACGGCGGCAACGCCCGGCGGCTGACGAGCGCCAAGGACGCCGCGATGGAATTGTGGCCGAGCTGGTCGCGCGACGGCAAGTCGATCGTGTTCGTGCGCTGGACCGACGCGGGTCTGGGCGAAATCCACGTCACCGGCGCGAGCGGCGGCGCGTCGCGCAAGGTGACGACGGCGCCGGGCCATTATGCAGAACCACGCTTCTCGCCCGACGGCAAGACGATCGTGTTCGAACGGCGCGGCGGCGGCGGGCTCACCTCGGGTCGCTGGGGCGAAGATCCCGGCGTCTATCGCATCGCTGCTGCGGGCGGCACCGCCGAACGGATCGCGAGCGATGGCGCCAAGCCGCAATTCGGCGCGGCTAGCGACCGGGTGTTCATGGTCACCGCGGAGGGCGGCAAGAGCCAGCTTGTCAGCACCGACCTTCATGGGCAGGACAAGCGTGTCCATGCCAACGGCGAGCTCGTCAGCGATTACGAGATTTCGCCTGACGGCCGCACGCTCGCCTTCCGGCAGAATTACGACGCCTATGTCACGCCGTTGATGCCCGGCGGGCAGGATGTGTCGCTCGGCACCAAGAGCGCGGCGCTTCCCGTTACCCGCGTTTCAGGCAGCGGCGCCGAATATATGCACTGGTCGGACGGCGGCCGCCGCCTCCACTGGAGCCGCGGCGCGACGCTGCTCGGCGCCGATCTCGCAAGCCTCTTCGCGAACGCGCCCCTCGACGAAAAGGCGCCGAAATTCACTCCGCCGACCGATGGCGTATCGCTGTCAATGACGCGCGAGGTGGCGAAGCATGAAGGTGTCGTCGTCATCACCGGCGCCAAGATCGTGACGATGGCCGACAAGGACGGCGGCGTGATCGAGAACGGCGCGATCGTCATCGACGGCGACCGCATCACCGCGGTCGCCCCCGCTGGATCGATCACCGTTCCCGCGGGCGCAGTGACGGTCGATGCGACCGGCAAGACGATCGTCCCCGGCTTCGTCGATGCGCACGCGCACGGCTCGCACGGCGAGGATGAGCTGGTGCCGCAGCAGAATTGGTCGGAGATCGTCAACCTCGCGATGGGCACGACGACGAGCCACAATCCCTCGTCGCGCGCGTCGGAGATTTTCGTGTCGTCCGAAATGCAGCGCGCGGGCCTGATCCTCGCGCCGCGCATCTTTTCGACGGGTGAGGTCATCTATGGCGCCAAGGCGGCGGGCGTCTATGCCGAGATCAACGGCTATGACGACGCGCTCGCACACGTCCGCCGGTTGAAGGCGCAGGGCGCGCACAGCGTCAAAAATTACAACCAGCCGCGCCGCGACCAGCGGCAGATGGTCGTCAAGGCGGCTCAAATGGAAGGCATGACCGTCGTGCCCGAGGGCGGGTCATTGTTCACGCAAGACGTGACGCTGATCCAGGACGGCAACTCGACCGTCGAGCACAACATCCCGCTCGACATCTTTTACAAGGACCTCGTCCAGCTGTGGGGCCAGACGCAGGTCGATTACACCCCGACGCTGGTCGTCACCTATGGCGGCCCCGCCGGCGATCCCTATTGGCGCGCGCATACGAACGTCTGGGAGCATCCGATCCTGACGAAGCATATCCCGCCGGCCGAACTCGCCGCGAACAACAAGCGCCGCGTGATCGCCCCCGAAAGCGACTATGTCGACGATGATTCGGCGCGCGAGGCGGGCAAGATCGCCGCGGCGGGCCGCATGGTGTCGATCGGCGCGCACGGCCAGCAGTCGGGGCTTGGCGCGCATTGGGAAATCTGGTCGTTCGTCCGCGGCGGCTGGAGCAATATCGACGCGCTGCGCGCCGCGACGATCATGCCCGCGACCTCATTGGGTTATGCGAAGGATGTCGGCTCGCTCGAGGCGGGCAAGCTCGCCGATCTGGTGATTCTCGACGCCGATCCGACGCAGGACATCCGCAACACCGAGAAAATCCACCGCGTGATGCTCGGCGGGCGGCTCTATGATCCGCTGACGATGAACGAGGTCGCGACGGGCGACCGCACCCGCGCTCCCTATTGGTGGGAGGCTGACAAGCCCTGATCTGAAACAAATGCTGTTCACCGAAATCTGTTTCACAGGTGATGATGGATGCGAGCTGCGAGCATGGGTTTCGCAGCCCTGCCCGAAGATCGACAATCCGACTCCGATCGTCCTTCTCCACGGCGGGGGCCCCGATCATCGGATGTTCCTGCCGCTGGCGGAGAGCATGCCCGGCGATTTCACGGTCATCCTGCCCGACATTCGCGGTTATGGCCGGTCGCTGTGCCGCGACGCTTCGTGCCACCGGTGGAGCCAATATGCGTCCGATGTCATCGCTTTGTTGGACGCATTGGGCGTCTCGCGTGCCATCATAGGCGGCGCCGGGCTCGGCGGAACCATCGCCCTGCGTGTCGCGGTCGAGCACCCCGGACATGTTTTGGCGGTAGTGGTGATCGGACTCGAGGATATCGAGGATGACGAGGCGAAGCAGGCTGAAATCCGCTTGATGGACGAATTCGCCGAGCGGGCCAGACGGGATGGCATAGCGGCGGCGTGGGAACCGCTCTTTCCGCATTTATCGCCGGTCATCGGAACGCTGGTCCGCGACGCCATTCCGCGATCCGATCCGGCAAGCATCGCCGCAGCCGCCGCGATCGGGCGTGATCGATCCTTCACAAGTCCGCACGAACTCGCCGCGATCGCCGTCCCCACGCTCCTGTTCCCGGGAGCGGATGCCAGACATCCCGAAGAATTGGCAAAGGCGGTGGCAGAAATCATCCCGAAGGCCGAGGTTGCCGGGGTTTCAATGTCGGACCGGATGGAAACCAGCGACGATTTTTCCCGCGCCTTTGGACCTGAAATCACACGCTTTGCCAGCAGAATCCGGAACGAGATCGACGGATAACAGCCCGCCTCCTATCCGGGCATGATAGAAATCGCCCTTTTGCGACTAGAGGGTTGCAACATCATCGGACCCCCGCTAGGGGCGTCTCCTCTCAGCGAGGAGAGTTGGCTGAGTGGTCGAAAGCGTCGCACTCGAAATGCGAAGTGCCGGCAACGGTACCGAGGGTTCGAATCCCTCACTCTCCTCCATTTTTCTGCATATTCGACCACAACCAACCGCCCCGGCCGAGACCGGGGCAGCGGATAATGGGCTCACCTGACCGTGACGAGCGACGGTGCCGCGAGGGCCCCGACGACGGCACCGACGATCAGGAAAAGCACTATATACACGATCACCACGACGACCGTGTAGCCGAGCGCCTTGTCCTGCGGCGCCTTCATCAGCACCGGCAGGCCGAGGTAAAGCAGATAAAGCCCGTATAGCGCGAAGAGGAGGCCGATGACCGCGAGCGCCGGCAATATCCCGAAAATGCCGCCGACCCAGCCGGCGGTCGCCGAATAGGCCGCGACCTTCAGCGCCTGCACCTGATCCTTCTGCCCGCCAAAATTGGGGGCGAGCCCGTCGATCACCAGCGCAAGGATGAAGACGGTCGCGAGCGACAGACCGTAAGAGACGATCGCCGAAACCAGCGCGGTCGCCAGCGGCGGATGGTAGGTTACGCCCAGCATCGTGATACCGAAAACCTGCCCGCCGATGAACCCGGCGAGCGGGCCGATCGCGGCAAGGACCAGTACATAGGGAATATAGATCGACTGCGTCGTCGCTGGCTCGGCCGCGATCACCGGCCAGGTCTCCTTGGGCTTGAGCAGGATATCCTTCGCGCGCTGAACAATTCCCGAAGCGGGTCCGGAGATATTGGGTGGTACGTCAGCCATAATGCTTCTCCCCTGAAGGTGCGGCCCGCAACCCGAACGGGAAATGCACAAGCCAGAGGAGCAATTTAGCCCATATGGCCAATGCATCTGTAACGCTGATCACAGCCGATTCGGCAAACCGCGGCCAGTGCGAATGTAACGGACTTGAAACGTGCGTAAACAGCCATAGATTGACCATATGACACCCGAGTCCTCTTCCGAACTTCCCGCCGCCGTTACTGCCCCGCTGATCGGCCGCGCGCGCTTTGCGCCGGGCGACATCGTGCGACACCGCATGTTCGACTTTCGCGGCGTCGTGTTCGACATCGACCCCGTCTTTGCGAACACCGACGAATGGTATGAGGCGATCCCCGAGGAAATTCGTCCGGCCAAGGAACAGCCCTATTACCATTTGCTCGCCGAAAACGGCGATTCATCCTATATCGCCTATGTCAGCCAGCAGAATCTCGTCGCCGACGGCGACGGCGGGCCGATCGATCATCCGCAGATCGAAGCGATGTTCGACGGGCTCGATCACGGCCGCTACCGCGTCCGCGCGATCCATCGCCACTGAGCGCGATCGTCAGGCTTTCAGCTTCCAGCCCGACGCGAGCAGGCGATAGGTGATCACGCCGAGCAGGATATTGACCGCGACGAGCACGAGCGTTGCGGTCAGCACCGGATTGGCGATCGTCGAATCGACCGTCCCGATGAAGCCATAGCGAAAGCCCATGATCGCATAATAGACGGGGTTGCCGTGCGCGATCGTCTGGAACCAGGGCGCCAGCTTTTCGACCGAATAGAAGGTCCCCGACAGCAACGCGAGCGGCGTCACGACGAAATTGGTCACCGCAGCGGCATGGTCGAATTTTTCCGCCCACACCGACGTCATCAGGCCAAGAAAACCGAGCATCATCGCGCCGAGGATACCGAATAGCGCGACTGCCCACAAATGATCGGATCCGACATGGACGCCGGGCCAGAAGAGCATCGCGAGCCAAAGCGCCAGCCCGACGAGGATAGCGCGCGTGATCGCGGCGCCGACCAGCGCGATGATCAGTTCGCCGACCGCGAGCGGCGGCATCAGATAATCGACGATCGTCCCCTGGATCTTGCCGACCAGCAGCGAGAAGCTCGAATTGGCGAAGCTGTTCTGCAGCATCGCCATCATGATCAGACCGGGCGCGATGAAATCGGCGAAGGGCACGCCGATGACGGTGCGCCCCGCGCCGCCGAGCGCGACGGTGAAAATGACGAGGAACAGGAGCGTGGTGATCGCCGGAGCCCAGATTGTTTGCAGCTGGACCTTGAAAAACCGCCGCACCTCCTTGACATATAGGGCCTGCATACCCGGCACGTTCAGCGTGTGGATGTGCGGGACGCCGGGTTCGGCGAAAGTCGGAACCGCGCGGATATTCGCTGAGTCGGGGTTCGAAATTTGGGGCTGGTCGTTCATGGCGTTCTCGCCTATCGCCTCCCCGATCTTACCGCAAGCTGGGCCGTCACGACATCGATCCGAAAGGATCGCAATGCGGACGATATGGCCCGCGGCGTGGAATGATGAGGAACAATAGATGTCATGGACTGACGAGCGCATCGAACAGCTGCGCAACATGTGGGAAAAGGGCCTCACCGCCAGCCAGATCGCCGACGAACTCGGCGGGGTCAGCCGCAATGCGGTGATCGGCAAGGCGCATCGCCTCGGCCTGAAGTCGCGCCCCTCGCCGGTCAAGGCGACCGAAAAGGCTACCAAGCCGGTCAAGGCTGCGGCGCCGAAGCCTGCCGCGCCCTCCGCACCGCGTCCCGCGGCGCCGGCTGCGCCGCGCCCCGTGGCAGCGGCGCCAAAGGCCGAACCCAAGCCTCCCGTTCAGGCATCGAACGAGGATGGCGTCGAGGCCGCGCCCAAGCCCGACGCGCCGCGCATCGTTTCGATCGGCCCCGGCGGCTTTATCCGCCAGGGTCCCGGCGACCAGCAGGCGCCGATCCCGCCCGCGCCGCCGCGCCGGCTGGTGCCCGCGAAGCCGAGCCCCGAAATCGCCGACAAGACGAGCCTGCTCGACCTCAACGACCGCATCTGCCGCTGGCCGATGGGGCATCCGGGCGAACCCGATTTCCATTTCTGCGGCGAAGCGGTGAACCCCGGCTTCCCCTATTGCGTCGAGCATTGCGGGCGCGCCTATCAGGCGCAGCTGCCGCGCGGCACGCGCCGCCCGCCCCCGCCCCCGCCCTTTGGCGGTCCCCGGGTTCGCTGAGACGCGTCCGGTGAGGCCCTTCGGGCAGGATTTCGAATTCGCCCGCGCGCTCGGCCTGCAAATGGTCGAGCGCGGCGACGGGCGCTGCACCATGGCGATCGATATCGAGCGTGAGCGGCATTTCAACCCGCAGGGCGTCGCGCACGGCGGCGTCGCCTATTCGCTCGCCGATACCGCGATGGGCGGGGCGCTGTTCAGCACGCTGGACGATGGTTTCTGGTGCGCGACGCTGGAAATCAAGTTCAACTACCACGTCGGCGTGCGCGAAGGCCGGCTGACCTGCGACGCGAGCGTGCTGCACAAGGGCAAGCGCGTCGCCAACATCGACGCGCGCCTGTTCCAGCACGACCGCCTCGTCGCGAGCGCCAACGGCAATTTCGCGATCTTCGCCGCGCCGACCGCGCGATAGACAAGCGAAAGGCGCCGGATCGTTGACCCGGCGCCTCCCTTTCCGCTCCCAAGAGGTCAGAAGCGGTAGCTCAACGTCCCGCGCACGCTGTGCGTCTGGAAATTCGGGTCGCTGCGGCGGATATCGGTCCCGCCGCCGTTCAGCAGGAACGGGTTGGTCGCCGGGTCAGCGGTGCCGGCGCCGACGTTCACGACATAATCCTTGTCCTTGACGTCGGTGTACAGATATTCGAGCCCGAGGCCGATATTGTTCGTGACCATCACCTCGGCACCGCCGCCGACGGTATAACCCCAAGCATTGGTCTTGCCATTATCGTCGAAGCTGTTGGCGGTATTGGTCGTCACGAACTTGTTGTCGAGCCGCGCATATGCGCCGCCGCCCGTGACATAGAAGAGGGCGCCGCCGCCCGGCGTGTAGCCGGCACGCAGGCGGGCATTCGCCTGATAATCGGCCTCGCGGCTCATCGTATAGCTCGCCGGAGTGGTCGAAAAGCCGCTAACGCTGTCGCGTGCTTCGCTGCGGCCGCCTTCGATCACCGCGCCGAGCACGAAATTGCCCATGCGCTTGTCATAGCCGAGACGCCCGAAATATTCGGGGCCGTCCTTGTCGTTGCGGCAGCCGAGATTGGCGGTTCCGGTGGCTGCACCGTTACAGAAGCCCGGCGAGAAGGCATCGGTGCCGCCCACGGTCGTCACCTGATCGCCATAAGTGCCGTCCTGGTCGGTGTCGAAAATCAGGGTTTCACCGCGGTCGCTTCCCTGTAGCGAAGCGCCGCCGCCGATCGAGATATAAGGACCGTCGAAGTCCTGCGACGCATCGCGATTGTCCTGCGCGATGGCCGGAAAGGCAAACATGGAAGCCGTCGAAACGGCGAGGAGAGCTACGAATTTCATTGTTATTACTCCACTTTTTGATGACTTTGCAGTCGCCAGTGCAACCCGGCGGCGCCCGCCAAAGTTCCTTGCCCCGACCGAAATGCGATGAACCGAGCCCCCGGCGAGATGCGTATGCGCGGCCCAAAACCGCGCTTGCCAGCGCCCTTCCCCGCCCCTTATAGCCAATCCATGAGTCACGATTTGTTCGACGCCGCTAACCCCGCCACCGACAGCTACAACGCTTCGCAGATCGAGGTGCTGGAGGGGCTCGAACCCGTTCGCCGCCGCCCCGGCATGTATATCGGCGGCACCGACGAACGCGCGCTCCACCATCTCGCCGCCGAGGTCATCGACAATAGCATGGACGAGGCCGTCGCCGGCCACGCGACGCGCATCGAGATCACGCTCGACGTCGGCAACCGTCTGACCGTCGTCGACAACGGACGCGGCATGCCGGTCGACCCGCATCCGAAATTCCCGGGCAAGTCGGCGCTCGAAGTCATCATGACGATGCTCCATTCGGGCGGGAAGTTCGAGGGCAAGGCCTATGCGACCTCGGGCGGCCTCCACGGCGTCGGGGTCAGCGTCGTCAACGCCCTGTCGACCGACACGGTGATCGAAGTGGCGCGCAGCAAGCTGCTCTATCGCCAGCGTTTTTCGCGCGGTACCCCGCTCGGCGGGCTCGAGGAACTCGGCCCGACCCCCAACCGCCGCGGCACCAGCGTCTCCTTCGTCCCCGATCCCGAAATCTTCGGCGAGCATGGCCGGTTCAAGCCGCAGCGCCTCTATCGCATGGCGCGTTCGAAGGCCTATCTGTTCGCGGGCGTCGAAATCCGCTGGAAATGCGCGCCCGAGCTGATCGGCGACGACACGCCGGAGGAAGCGGTTTTCCAGTTTCCCGGCGGCCTCGCCGATCACCTGAAAGAACAGATCGGTACGCGCGAATGCGCGACCGCCGAGCCTTTCGTGGGGCGGCAGGAATTTCCGGGCGAACAGGGCCGCGCCGAGTGGGCGATCGCCTGGCCTTTGTGGTCGGACGGCTCTTACAGCTGGTATTGCAACACCATTCCGACCCCCGCGGGCGGCACGCACGAAGCGGGGCTGCGCGCGGCGCTCACCAAGGGGCTCCGCGCCTTCGGCGAGTTGATCGGGCAGAAGAAAGCGGCGCAGATCACCGCCGAGGACGTGTTCAACGGCGGCGAGATGATGCTGTCGGTCTTCATCCGCGATCCGCAGTTCCAGAGCCAGACCAAGGACCGGCTGTCGAGCCCCGAGGCCGCGCGCCTCACCGAAAATGCCGTGCGCGACCATTTCGACCATTTCCTGTCGGACAATATGGACCGCGGCCGCGCTTTGCTCGGACTCGTCCTCGACCGGATGGACGAGCGGCTGAAGCGCAAGGCCGAGCGCGAGGTCAAGCGCAAGACCGCGACGAGCGGGCGCAAGCTGCGGCTGCCCGGCAAGCTCACAGACTGTGCGAATGACGGCCCCGAAGGCACGGAATTATTTATTGTCGAAGGCGACAGCGCCGGCGGCAGCGCCAAGCAGGCGCGCGACCGTAAGACGCAGGCGATCCTGCCGATCCGCGGCAAGATACTGAACGTCGCAAGCGCCAGTGCCGACAAGATCCGCGCCAATCAGGAAATCGCCGACCTCGCACTCGCGCTGGGATGCGGGATGCGCAAGGATTGCGACGCCGATCGCCTCCGCTATGAAAAGATCGTGATCATGACGGACGCCGATGTCGACGGCGCGCATATCGCGACCTTGCTGATGACCTTCTTCTTTCAGGAAATGCCCGACATCGTGCGCGAGGGGCATGTCTATCTGGCGCAGCCGCCGCTTTATCGCCTCACCGCGGGCAATCTCTCGGCCTATGCGCGCGACGACGCGCACCGCGCCGAGCTCGAAGCCACGATGTTCAAGGGCAAGAAGGTCGAGGTCGGGCGCTTCAAGGGCTTGGGAGAAATGAACCCCAACCAATTGAAAGAAACGACGATGGATCCGGCGACGCGCTCGATGCTGCGCGTCACGCTGCCGCAGGAATATGAGGAACGGCATCAGGTCAAGGATCTGGTCGACCGGCTGATGGGCAAGCATCCCGAGCACCGTTTCCAGTTCATCCAAGCCAATGCCGCGACGCTCGACGAGGCGGCGATCGACGCCTGAGGAGAAAATTTTCGCGTCCCCGTCAGAAAGTCGCATCGCCCTCGACTAAAAGGGTATGCGACACGAAAAACCGGAGACCGACGTGGCCGAGGCGGATCAGGATCGGCTTTTCGCGGAAGTGATCGACCGCTTCGGCGGCGCACTCGCCCGTCTCGCGCGCGGCTATGAAGCCGATGCAGACCTGCGGCGCGACCTCGAACAGGAATTGCAGGTCGCGCTGTGGCAGAGCTTCGCCACCTTCGACGGCCGCTGCTCGCTCAGCACCTGGGTGTGGCGCGTCGCGCACAATCGTGCGACGTCGCACATGCTGGCGCGCAAGCGCCACGCGCAGCGCGGCTGGTCGTCGATCGAGGATGTCGAGATCGCCGACGTCGACGCCATCCCGTTCGAGCGCGCCGACAGCGACCGCGCGATGGCGCTGATCCTGTCGATCATCGACCGGCTCGATCCGCCCGACCGGCAGATATTGCTCCTCTATCTCGAGGGCGTTGCCGGTGCCGAGATCGGGGCGGTCACCGGCGTCTCAGCCGATGCGGTCGCGACCAAGATCCACCGTTTCAAATCCATGCTGACGCGCCGCTACGCGCAGGCCGGAGACGCATCATGACCCAGTTTTTCGACGACGACGGCCTACGCAGCCTGTGGCGGCAGGGCGGCACGGCGCTCGCCGCGCTGCCGCTCGCCGAGATCAAGGCGCGCGCCGCGACCTTCGACCGGGCGATCGGCCGGCGCAACCGGCGCGAATATGCCGCGACGCTGTTCGTCACGCTCATCTTCGGCCTCTACGCGCTGATTCTGCCCGAACCGCTCCTCAAGGCGGGTAGTCTGCTGGTGATCGCGGGTGGGTTCGTCATGGCGTGGCAATTGTCGCGGCGGACCTCGCGACCCGATCCGGACGCCGAGGCGACCGACATACGCGCCTATTACCGCGCCCGGCTGGCGACCGAGGAGCGGATGCTGGCGAGTGTCGGGATCTGGTATCTCGGGCCGCTGATTCCCGGCCTCGTGGTTTTCATGGCCGGCCTCGCCGCGGCGGGCGGCTTCGGCAGCGCGCTGGGCTTTGCGGCCTTCGCAGCGATCCCGGCGCTGATCTTCATCGGCATCTGGTTGCTCAACCGGCGCGCGGCCGCCATGCTGCGCGCGCAGATCGAACGGCTCGATGCGGTATCGCCCCCAACCGAAGGAAAAGAAAAATGAAATGCTTGCTGGCGCCGGTGCTGCTCGCCGCGGCCACCCTTTCCGGCGCGCCGTCGGCCGCCCATGCGATCCAGCCGCCCCAAGCCGCCCCGGCCCAAGGCAGCGCGTTCGAGCGGCGCGCGGCAGAGCTCGTCGACCTGCTTATCGGCAAGATCGCTTACGCCGATTATTTCGACGCGGCTTTCCAGAAGGCGGTTCCCAAAGAAAATTTCGATGCGATCACCGCCAGCCTTATCGCGCAATATGGCCAGCCAGTTTCGGTCGACAAGGCGACCTCCACCAACGGTCGCTCGGGCACCGTGTTGCTGCGGTTCGAGAAGGGCGTCGGCACCCTCTCGCTCGAGGTCGGCGCCGGGCGGGACGCGAAGGTGTTCGGGCTCGTTTTCACTAATTTCGAAATGGCGAACGACAGTTTCGACAAGGTCGCCGCCGAACTCGCCGCGCTGCCGGGGGCAACGGGTTTCCTCGTCGCCGAACTGGACGGTGCGGCCATCCGCCCGCTCGCGTCGGCGCATGCCGATACGCAATTCGCCGTCGGCTCGACCATCAAGCTCTATATCCTCGACGAACTCGCCGCCCAGATCGCGGCGGGCGAACGGAAATGGAGCGACGTCGCGCCGCTCTCGCACCTCAGCTTCTCGTCGGCGGGCACCGCGAACTGGCCGAAGGGCATGCCCGTCACGCTCCAGACGCTCGCCAACTGGATGATCTCGGTCAGCGACAATGGCGCGACCGACACGCTGATTCACCTGCTCGGCCGCGAACGCATCGAGGCGCGGATGAAGAGCGCGGGACACAGCGCGCCGTCGCGCAACATCCCGCTACTCACGACGGTCGAGGCGTTCGCGCTCAAGGGCAATAATTTCAACGACCTGCGCCCGCTCTTTATCAAGGGTGATGATGCCGCGCAGCGCCAGCTGATCGAGAGCAACCAGAACCGCCTCACGCTGTCGAACGTCGACGGCGTCAGTTTCGTCGAGGGTCCGCGCTTTATTGACAGCCTCGAATGGTTTGCGAGCCCGAACGATATCGCACGCGCGATGGCCGACCTCCGCGCACGCAAATCCGATACGACGATGTCGGCGCTCGCGATCAACAATGGCGTCGGCCCGGCGGCGGCCGAACCGTGGCGTTACCTCGGCTACAAGGGCGGTTCCGAAAACGGCGTATTGTCGATGAGCCTGCTCGGTGAGCGCAAGGCCGACGGGAAATGGTTCGTGGTTACGGCGAGCTGGAACGATCCGAAAGCCAATCTCGACGCCGGCCGGCTCGTCGGGCTTGTCACGCGGTTCCTCGCGCTCGCAGCGCGTGCCCCGCATGCAGCGCCACGGCCAGACACCCGGCCAGCAACACGGCGTCCTTGAACAGGAATTGTGCAACCGAACCCATGAATGGAAAGCCATAGCCTTCCTCCCACAGCGGGACGCCGAAACTGAAGCTGAGTGTGACGAGGAAGGTGCAAACTCCCATCAATCCGCCGAGCAGGCCCGCTCGATGCGACCACGCCCCCAGCGCGATCAATGCGCCGGTCAGCAATTCGATCGAACCGATGACATTGCTTGTTCCCTGAACGCCGATCAAAGGATACATCCACGAAAACAAGGGGTAATGCATCGCGATGCGCGCGACGCCCTCGGCTTCGTAGAGCGCGAATTTCGCGACGCCAAAGAAAGCGAAGACGAACACTATCGACCAGCGCAAAGCGGCGATGGCCAGAAGCTGCGACGGCAGCTTGTCCAAAATTTTCAACATGAATGACCCCCGAATGTTGGTTTCGGGGTTATTCGGTCAGCTGTCGACTTCGGTTACTTCAATTTTCCGTCAGCGCGGCAACCAGCGCCTTGACCTTCGCCTGCCGCCATTGCGGCGTCGGCGCGACGAGCCAGTAGCCACGCTTGACCGGAAACGCCTCGCGGACCAGCCGCACGCGTCCGGCGGCAATATCGGCCTCGGCGAGCATCGCGGGAACATTGGCCTGCCCCAGCCCGTTCGCCGCGGCGTCGATCGCCAGCCCCGCGTCGCCGAGCCGCAACGCCGGTTCGCCCTCCTCGACGGGGCACCCTGGCCATGCGATGCGCGTCTCGCTTTCGCTCCCGGGCCCCGCAACGGTCACCATCATCGCGTCGGCGAGCGCCACGCCTTCATGTTCGCCCGCGCCATCGGTCCAGAAGATCGCGAGGTCGAGGTTCGCTTCGGTAAAATCGATCCCGCTGTCGGCCGACACCAAAGTGAAGCGCACGTCGGGCGCTTGCTGGCTGTAACGCGCGAGCCGCGGCGCGAGCCATTTGGCGGTCAGGTCGCGCGGCGCCGCGATCGTCAGCGATTGCGACGATTGGCCCGCCTGCATCGCGCGCACCGATTCCTCGAACTGCAAAAAACCCTGACGCAGCGCGTCGAGCCCGGCATTGGCCTCGCCGGTCAACTCCAGCCCCTTGGGTGTGCGGCGGAACAGCACGACGCCGAGCATATCCTCGAGCGCGCGAATCTGCTGCCCAACTGCGGCGGGGGTCACCGCCAGCTCGTCGGCGGCGCGCGTGAAGCTCAGGTGCCGGGCAGCGGCGTCGAAGACGCGGAGCGCGTTGAGGGGCAGGTGCGTGCGCTTCATGACGCGGTCGCGGGCGCCACGAGCGGGAAATGCGGGATCGCGACGAGCATCTGCGATCCGTCGCCGAGCTCCATCGCATAGCTGCCGACCATCGAGCCTTCGGGTGTCGGCAGCGGGCAACCCGATACATAGTCATAGGCGCCGCCGGGCACGATCAACGGCTGTTCGCCGACGACGCCTTCGCCCTCGACTTCGCTCGTCTGGCCGCGTCCGTCGCTGATCCGCCAATGGCGGCTGATCAGCTGCACCGCATCCTCGCCGTGGTTCTCGATGCGCACATGATAGGCCCAGAACCAGCGCCCGAGCGCGGGGTGCGACTGTTCGGGCAGATAGCTGACCGCGACGCGCACGGTGATCGACCCGGTGGTCGCCGCAAAGGGGAAGAAGGAGTCGATCATTTCCATGGCAGATTCGCTTAAAGACCGACCTTGGTCAATGCCTGGTCGAGGTCGGCGATCACGTCGCGCGGATCCTCGAGCCCGATATTGATACGAAGCATGCCTTCGACGACGCCCATATCGATGCGGGCTTCTTCGCTGACGCCGTAGTGCGTGGTCGACCAGGGGTGACAGCAGAGGCTGCGCGAATCGCCGATATTGTTGCTGATGTCGACGAGTTCGAGCGCGTTGAGGAAGGCCATCGCCTGCTCGCGCCCGCCATCGAGCACGAAGGAGAAGATCGGCCCGCACGCGCTCGACTGGCTCATCGCCAGCTCATGTTGCGGGTGGCTCGCCAGCCCCGGGTGGAGCATGCGCGCGACACGCCCTTCGATCGCCTTGCCGACCGCGAGTGCATTTTCGGACTGGCGCCGCGCGCGCAGGTCGAGCGTTTCGAGGCCCTTGAGCACGACCCACGCGTTGAACGGCGACAGGTTCGGCCCGGTGTTGCGCTGGAACGGCAGCAACACGTCGTTGATGAACTTTTCGGTCCCGCAGACCGCGCCGGCGAGCACGCGCCCCTGCCCCTCCATCAGCTTGGTCGCCGAGTAAGCGACGACGTCGGCGCCGAAATCCATCGGGCGCTGAAGCACGCTGGTCGCAAAGGCGTTGTCGACTACGGTGGTGATGCCGTGCGCTTTCGCGAGGCCGCAGACATGTTTCATGTCGACGATGTCCATCGTCGGGTTGGCCGGGGTTTCGAAGAAGAAGACCTTGGTGTTCGGCCTGATCGCCCTTTCCCATGCGTCATTGTCGCGACCGTCGACGACGGTGGTTTCGATCCCGAAGCGCGGACAGAGATGGTCGACGAGCCAGCGGCACGAGCCGAACGCCGCCTTCGCCGCGACGATATGGTCGCCCGCCGACAATTGGCACAGCAGCGCGGTGGTCATCGCCGCCATGCCGGTCGCCTGCACACGGCACGCCTCGGCGCCTTCCATCAGCGCAATCCGCTCCTCGAGCATCGCGACGGTCGGGTTCTGGAGGCGCGAATAGGTCATGCCCTGTTCTTCGCCGGCGAAACGCGCCGCGACTTCCTCGGCGCTGTCATAGGTGTAGCCGGAGGTCAGGAAGAGCGCCTCCGACGTCTCGCCATGCTCGCTGCGCCAGGTGCCGCCACGCACGGCCTGCGTCGCGGGGCGCCAGTTGCGTGTCTTGCTGCGATCGAGACCCGTATCTTTTTTCATCGTCTTATCCGTTTCGCTAATTTTTCAGGGCCGAAACCACCGCATCGCCCAATGCCGCGGTTCCCATATTGCCCCCCAGATCGGCGCCGCGGCAACCGTCCGCCAGCACCCTGGCGACCGCCGCTTCGATCCGCGCCGCGCTCGCCTCGTCGCCGCCCGAGTGGCGCAGCAGCATCGCAAGGCTCAGGATCATCGCCAGCGGGTTGGCGATGCCCTTGCCCGCGATGTCGGGCGCACTGCCGTGGATCGGCTCGTACAGTCCCCGCTTGCCTTCGCTCAGCGACGCCGAGGCGAGCAGCCCGATCGAGCCGACGCACATCGACGCCTGATCGGACAATATGTCGCCAAAAAGGTTGCCGGTGACGACGACGTCGAACTGCCCCGGATTGCGCACCAGCTGCATCGCGGCGTTGTCGACATACATATGGGTCAGCGCGACATCGGGATAGTCGGCGGCGACCTCGATCACCACGTCGCGCCACAGCTGCGAGGTTTCGAGCACATTCGCCTTGTCGACCGAGCAGAGCCGCTTCGCACGCCCCTGCGCCGCGCGGAAGGCGACATGCGCGATCCGGCGCACTTCGCTCTCGCTGTACGACATGATGTCATAACCTTCGCGCTCACCGCTCGCCGTCGTGCGCGTGCCCTTTTCGCCGAAATAGACGTCGCCGTTGAGTTCGCGGACGATCAGCAGGTCGATCGCCGAGGCGACCTCGGGACGCAGCGCCGAACTGTCCTCGAGCCCGGCGAACAGCTTCGCCGGGCGCAGGTTGGCGAACAGCCCGAGTTCGGCGCGCAGGCCGAGGATCGCCTGTTCAGGGCGCAGATGGCGCTCGACAGTGTCGAAACGCGGGTCGCCGACCGCGCCGAACAGCAACGCATCGGCGGCTTTCGCTTTCGCGAGCGTTTCGGGCGGCAGCGGATGGCCGGTCGCCGCATAGGCCGCGCCGCCGACGAGCGCGCGGTCGAGCGTCACGGAAAGACCGAGCGCGCCAAGGACCTTTTCCGCCTCCGCCATGATTTCCGGACCGATACCGTCGCCAGCCAGCAGCAGGATTTTCAATGCGTCGCCCTTTCGTGTCTCGCCAGCCGCTTAGACAGCGGCGGCGCGTCACGCAACCGCCCTGCCCAGCCGATCGAGCAATCTTTCCCTTACGGACAGCAAGTCGCGGTTGCGGCCGTCGAGGACATCGCGGGCGAGGAAGTGGCCGGTGATTGCGAGCAAGTCGAGTATGTCGGCCATCGTCGGATCGGGCGCTGCCTTATCGGGATCGTCGTGCCGCATGAACGGCGGAAGGCGAAGCAGGCGTTTTTCATATCCGGCGGCGGCGGCGGCACTGACCGCGCCGCCCGATTTGGGGCTTACGAAGGCGATATCGCCGGTCGATCCCGTGACGACGCATTCGCCGAGATCCAGTCCGAAGCCCAGCTCGGCAAGCAAGAGCAGTTCGTAACGGCCCAGCGCCAGCGCCCATTGGCGCGCCGAGGCCGCGACGCCGATCGCGTCGAGCACCGCGCCCAGCGCCGAATAGAGCGCGGGATATGGCTGGTTTTCGGGCAAGGTCGCCGCGGTGAGGCTCGTCGCCCAGTCGATCGCGGCGGCCGCCAGCGGCTCGGCGAGCAGCGGGGCGCGGCTTTCGAGCAACTCGACGGTCGCGCCGCCCAGCTGCTCCTCGGTCCGCGCGCGCAGTTCAAGCACCACCAGATTGCCCGGCATCAGGATCGGGCGCAGCCGCCGCGAACGCCCGCCACGAACATAGCCCGCGACCAGCCCCGCCTCGTCGGTCAACGCGCGCAAAATCGCGCCATGCTCGCCATGCGCGCGCACCGCACAGACGATCGCATCGGCGGTCAGGCTGGCCAAAGCGCCATCTGCGTCTGCGTCACCAGCGCGACCTCGGCGCCATCCTCGGTGCGGATGCGCGTCTGCCACACCGACAGCCGCTTGCCGATCTTCACCGGCGTCGCCTCGCCGACGAGCGTCGTTCCGACCGGGCCGGCGCCGAGGAAATTGGTCTTGCTCTCGATCGTCGTCGTCCCGCTCGCGCCTTCGGGTAGCGTCAGAAACGCCCCGACCGCGCCGAGGCAATCGGCGAACGCCATGATCGCGCCGCCATGGACGATTCCGCCCGCAGTGCAGATTTCGGGCCGCACCGCCAGCTTGCCCGCGACGCGGTCCTTCGCTCCCTCGTGGATCGTGACGCCGAGCGTCGCCGCCAGTGGCATGGCTGCTGCAAAATCCATAATCCTCCCCTCACCGTCCCGAACGATAGAAATCATGCACCGCCTGCGCGACCGCGGCGCTCACCCCCGGCGCCTTCTGCAAATCCTCGAGGCTCGCGCCGCGCACCGCGCGCGCGGTGCCGAAGTGCATCAACAGCGCCTTCTTGCGCGCGGGGCCGATGCCCGGCACCTCGTCGAGCGGCGAGCTGCCCATCGCCTTCGCGCGTTTCTGCCGGTGCGCGCCAATCGCGAAGCGGTGCGCCTCGTCACGGAGGCGCTGGATGTAGAAAAGCACGGCATTGTTCGGCGGCAGCGTGAATTCGCGGCCGTCGGGGTGGTAGAAGGTCTCGCGTCCCGCGTTGCGGTCGGGGCCCTTCGCGACACCCACATAGGTCAGATCGTCGATGCCGAGTTCGGCCAGCACCGCACCCGCCGCCGACACCTGCCCCTTGCCGCCGTCGATCAGCACGAGGTCGGGCCACTCGCCCTTCGTCCGCTCGGGATCCTCCTCGATCGCGCGCGCGAAGCGGCGCTGGAACACTTCGCGCATCATCGCGAAATCGTCGCCCGGCTGCGTTTCGGCGCGCTTGATGTTGAACTTGCGATAGGCGCCCTTGATCCAGCCCTCGGGCCCCGCGACGACCATCGCGCCCAATGCATTGGTCCCCTGGATGTGGCTGTTGTCGTAGATTTCGATGCGCCGCGGCGGATTGTCGAGGTCGAACAGCTCGGCGAGCTCGCGCCCGAGCTTCGCCTGGCTGCTGCTCTCGGCGAGGCGGCGGTCGAGTTCTTCGCCGGCGTTGCGCACCGCCTGTTCGAGCAGGCGGCGGCGGTTGCCGCGCTGCGGCACGCTGATTTCGACCTTGCGGTTCGCGCTCTCGCCCAGTGCTTCGGCCAGCAGCGCGCATTCGTCAGGCTCGCGGTCGACAAGGATCGTCTTCGGCGGCGGCACGCCTTCGTAGAATTGCATCAGGAAGCTCGCCATCACCTCGGCCTCGGGCACCCCCGACACATGCGCGGGGAAGAAGCTGCGATGCCCCCAATTCTGCCCGCCGCGGATGAAGAAGCCCGCGATGCACAGCTGCCCGCCCTTCGCCGCGAGCGCGAACACGTCGGCGTCGCCGAGACCATCGGCGTGCACCGACTGGCTGCCCTGGATGAAGGTCAGCGACTTCAGCCGGTCGCGGATCACCGCCGCCTGCTCATAATCCATCGCCTCGGCGGCGCGCGTCATCGCGTCGCCGAGCCGCTTCTGCACCGCGGTCGAGCGGCCTTCGAGGAAGTCCTGCGCGTCGCTGACCAGCCCGGCATAATCTTCCTTGGAGATGCGGTCGACGCACGGCGCGCTGCACCGCCTGATCTGGTAGAGCAGGCACGGGCGCGAACGGTTGGCGAAAAAGCTGTCGGTGCAGCTGCGCAGCAGAAAGGTCTTTTGCAATGCGTTGAGCGTCTGGTTCACCGATCCCGCGCTCGCAAAGGGCCCGTAATAGCGCCCCTTGGCGCGCCGCGCGCCGCGGTGCTTCTGCACGCGCGGGAAATCATGGTCGGCGCGCAGCAGAATGAAGGGAAAGCTTTTGTCGTCGCGCAGCAGCACATTGTAGGGCGGGCGGTAACGCTTGATCAGCTGCGCCTCGAGCAGCAGCGCCTCGGCCTCGCTCGTCGTCGTGACGATCTCCATCGCGCGCGTCTGCGACACCATGCGCTGCAGCCGCTGCGGCAGGCGCGCGACCTGCGTATAATTGGTCACGCGGTTCTTCAGCGCGCGCGCCTTCCCCACATACAGCACGTCGCCGCGCGCATCGAGCATCCGGTAAACGCCGGGGCGCGTCGGCAATTTGCGCACGACGCTGCGGATCGCTTCGGCGCCGCGCTCGAGGTCGGGCTGGTCGCCTTCGGCGTCGCCGCCGCGGATCACATAGGTCGCTTTTTCTTCGTTGAATCGGTCGGGAGCATTCGGGCGGGCCATGATTTTGCATGTAGGCGATGGCGATGCGACCCGCCATAGTGCGCGAGGTAAAAGCTCATGGGAGGGGTCGCATGAATTTACGTGGAAAGCTCGCGCTGGTCACCGGGGGCAGCGACGGCATCGGGCGCGAGATCGCGCTGCAACTGCAGGGCGCGGGCGCCGAGGTGATCGTCACCGGCCGCTCGGCCGAGAAATTGCGCGCGATGGCGGCGCTCGGTTTCGGAACGATCGCGGGCGACCTCTCGACGCCGGTGGGCGTCGATGCGGTCGTCGAAGGCGTGGCGGGCAAGCCGCTCGCGCTGCTCGTCAACAATGCCGGTGTCGGCAGCGAATATGAGCTGGACCGACCCGACACGCTCGACAGCGCGGCGCATTGCATTCGCACCAACCTCGACGCGCCGATCGCGCTTTGCACCCGGCTGCTCCCGACGCTTCGTGCCCAACCCGAAGCGGCGATCGTCAATGTCACCTCGGGCCTCGCGATCGCGCCGCGCGCGGGCGGGTCGGTCTATTGCGCGACCAAGGCGGGACTGCGCAGCTATACGCAGGCGATCCGCCACGCGCTGAAGGACAGCAATGTCCGGGTGATCGAGGCGCTGCCGCCAGTGGTCGAAACCAATATGACCGCGGGCCGCGGCGGCAAGAAGATGAGCGCCCACGACTGCGCCGCCGAAATCGTCCGCGGCATCCGCACCGGCAAAAGCGAGGTCAACGCCGGGATGGTGAAGCTGCTTCAGCTGGTGCACAGCATATCGCCCGCGCTCGCGCGGCGGATCATGATCCGGTTTTGAGGCGACTCCAACGTCTGTTTTTGGGTCGATTCCGTCACCCCCGCGAAGGCGGGGGTCGCCGTCAGCCTTGCGCTACTTCTCCAGCGGCCCCCGCCTTCGCGGGGGCGACGGCTTTTCCTCAACTATGCGGCTTGATCAGATATTTCTCGCCCGTGCGCTTCGCATTATAGGCCTGCGCCGTGTCGAGGTTCAGCGCCTCGGTCAGCGACACTTCATGGCTGTAATGGCTCTTGAAGGTCGCCGTCAGTTCGTCGACGATGCGCTTCCGCATCCGTCCGATGACTTCCATCCCGGCCTTCGCCATGAACGGCGTCAGCAGGAAGCCGCCGAGCGCCCAGGTCAGCCCGAAGCTGCGCGCCGAGAAGGTCGTCGGCGACAGGTCGAGCGCACCGTAGATATAGACCTGCTTGAAGGTGTCCGAGCCATAGCGGCTGTAGCTCGTCATCCGTTTGACCGCCGCAGCCTCCATCGCGGTCAGGATCTGGCCTGCAAGCTTGCCGCCGCCGGTCGCGTCGAAGCCGAGCGTCGCGCCCGTCTCGACGATCGCGTCGACCAGCCGCTCCATGAAATCGTCGGCGCTGCTGTTGACGATATATTTCGCGCCGATGCCCCTCAGAATTTCGACCTGCGCGTCGCTGCGCACGATGTTGACGAGCGGGATGCCGTCCTTCGCGCAAATCTTGACGAGCATCTGGCCGAGGTTCGACGCCGCGGCGGTGTGGACGATCGCGCTGTGATTCTCCATCCGCATCGTCTCGGTGAAGGCGAGGCTGGTCAGCGGATTGACGAAGCAGGAGGCGCCATCGGCGGGGTCGGTGCCGTCGGGAAGCGGCATCACCATCTGGACGGGCAGGCAGCGATATTCGGCATACATCTCGCCGCCGAGCAGGGCGACGGTCTTGCCGACGAGCGCCTGCGCTTCGGGCGAGTCCCCTGCCGCGACGACGGTGCCGCAACCTTCATTGCCGATCGCGAGCGCGTCGCCGATCCGCCCACCCATCGCGCGCATCCCTGCGGGCGGCACATCGGCAGTGAGAACGGGCAGGCCATCGCGCGTCGACGCCCGCGCAGTCGACATGTCGGCGCCGCCGAACAGCAAGCCAAGGTCCGACGGGTTGATCGGTGCAGCGAGCACCTTCACCAGCACTTCATGCGCCTTCGGCACCGGCATCGCACGACGCTCAAGCGATACCTCGAGTTGTCCTTCGGGCTTCACGAGCGTCAGCATGGTGAGGTTGGTTTCAGGCAGGTCGGTCATCATGCGTCTCCCGTGTTCGGTTTCTCGATGAAACCGAAATAGGATGACAGGATGGCGCTGGCAATCGCCCACCGCGAAAAATGCGTCCGGCGGTATCGGGGGCTTCCTGGACCTGATCCGGGATCCATCACGGCGGTGAGACGATGATCCTCCTCGTCGCCATCAAGTCAACCGGACCGAGATTCCGCCATCGGCGATCATCGGGCTTCCCGTCATGAAGCTCGACCGATCGGAAAGGAGAAACGCGGCCGCCTGTGCGATCTCCACGGGGGCCGCCATTCGCTTCATCGGATGCAATCCGGCGATAAACTCCAGAGCGGCCGGGTTCCCTTCCCCAGCGGCCGGCGTGATCGTGCCGCCGGGTAACAGAGCATTGACCCTTATGCCCTCGGCGGCATGGTCCGATGCCAGCGACTGGGCAAAGCCGATCAGTCCCGCCTTGGATGCCGCATAAGCCCCCATGCCGGGCATGCCGCCGTTGCTGAAACCCACGAACGACGAGGTGAAGACGATCGAGCCCCGACCGCGCGCCGCCATCGCCGGTATCTGCGCCCTGGCGGCCAGAAAGGCGGCCGTCAGATTGATCGAAATGACGTCGGTCCAGTTGTCGATCGCCATATCGGGGACAGGCTGCATTTCGCCGACGATCCCGGCATTGTTGAACGCGCCGTCCAGTCGGCCGAACGCCTTTGTGGCAAGATCGACAAGTGCCCCCGCATATCCCTCGTCCCTCACGTCGCCGGCGAGGAACACCGCCCGGCCACCCGCTTGACCGATCGCCGCTGCAAGGGCTTCGAGTTCCGCGCCCCGGCGCGCGCCCAGCACCACATTCGCTCCTTCGGATGCAAACAGCTTCGCCGCCGCCGCGCCGATCCCGCTGCTCGCACCGGTGACGATGATGGTCTTGTCTTCCAGTTCCATGACTTGCCTTTCCTGACATTGGTCATGGCGGTGTATCGACGCGGCGGAGCGCGCGGCGACCCGATTCTTGCGCTCAAATCGCCTTTCACCGAAACGGGGCGGCGACGCCCGGCATCATGACGCTAGTCCGCGGGCGAATATTCGGCAGCGAAGCGCAGCGCATCCTCCGCCAACTCCTTCCGGCAGATCAGCAGGTCGGGCAGATAGGTATCGGCGTTATTATAGCGAAGCGGCGATCCGTCGACGCGGCTGACGTGCAACCCCGCCGCCTGCGCGACCGCGACGGGCGCGCAATTGTCCCACTCATATTGGCCGCCGGTGTGGAGATAGATATCGGCCTCGCCGCGGACGACCGCCATCGCCTTGGCGCCCGCCGAACCCATCGCGAGCAGTTCGGCGCCGAGGCGTTCGGCAACGAAGACCGCTTCGGCTGCGGGGCGCGTCCGGCTGACGAGCATCTTGAGCGGCTGGTTGGCGGGCTGGAGCGGCACCGGCGCGCCCGAAGTCAGGGTCAGGCCGAGCCCCGGCAAGGCGACCGCGCCGACAGTGGCAATGCCGTCGATCGCCAAGGCGACATGCACCGCCCAATCGTCCCTGCCCTCGCCATATTCGCGCGTGCCGTCGAGCGGATCGACGATCCAGACGCGGCTTTGCCCGCAGCGGGCCGCATTGTCCTTCTCTTCCTCCGACAACAGCGCATCGGCAGGGCGCGCGGCGCGGATCTCGCGGCACAGCATGGCGTTGGCCTGCTGGTCGCCCGCCTGCCCCAGCGCCTTGCCCGCGAGATCGCCCCGCGCACGCAGGTCGAGCAGGATCGTCCCCGCCGCGGTCGCGAGCCGTTCGGCCAGCTGTTCGTCGCTTTCCCGCGCTGTCATGTCCTATCCCAACAAGCGATCGATGATCAGGTCCGCCGCCGCTTCGGGCGTCATCGCAGTTGTGTCGATCCGGATTTCGGGGTTTTCAGGCGCCTCATAGGGGCTGTCGATGCCGGTGAAATTCTTGAGCTGTCCCGCGCGCGCCTTTTTGTAGAGGCCCTTGACGTCGCGGCGCTCCGCTTCGGCCAGCGGCGTATCGATGAACACTTCGATGAACTCACCTTCGGGCAACATGCCGCGCACCATCTCGCGCTCTGCGCGGAAGGGCGAGATGAAGGCGGTGATGACGATCAGCCCGGCATCCGCCATCAGCTTCGCGACCTCGCCGACACGCCGGATATTCTCGATCCGGTCGGCCTCGGTAAAGCCAAGGTCGCGGTTGAGCCCGTGGCGGACATTGTCGCCGTCGAGCAGGAAGCTGTGCCGGTTCATCCGGTGCAGCTTCTTCTCGACGAGGTTCGCGATCGTCGACTTGCCCGATCCCGACAGGCCGGTGAACCACAGCAGCGCGGGGCGCTGGTTCTTGAGGTTCGCGCGCATGTCGCGGTCGATGTCGGTCGCCTGCCAATGGACATTCTGCGCGCGGCGCAGGCTGAAATGCAGCATGCCCGCAGCGACGGTAGCATTGGTCAGCTTGTCGATCAGGATGAAGCCACCGAGCGTGCGGTTGTCGCCATAGGCCTCGAAGGTGATCGGCTTGTCGGTCGACAGTTCGACGACGCCGATGCCGTTGAGGTCGAGCGTCTTCGCCGCCAGATGGTCGAGCGTGTTGACGTTGATCTCATACTTCGGCGCCTGCACCGTCGCCGAGACGCTTTGCGTCGCGAGCTTGAGCCAATAGGCGCGGCCCGGAATCATCGCCTCGTCGGCCATCCAGACGAGCGTTGCCTCGAACTGGTCGGCGGCCTCGGGCGGCGCGTCGGCAGCGGCGATCACATCGCCGCGCGAGCAGTCGACCTCGTCGGTCAGCGTCAGCGTCACCGACTGGCCGGCGACGGCTTCGCCCAGGTCGCCGTCGAGGGTAACGATGCGGTCGACGGTGGTGGTCTTGCCGCTCGGCAAGATACGCACAGCATCGCCGGGCTTTACCTTGCCGCTCGCAAGCTGGCCCGAGAAGCCCCGGAAATCGAGGTTCGGGCGGTTGACCCATTGCACCGGCAGCCGGAAGGGCTTCGCTTCATCGGCGGCGCTGCCGACCTCGACATGTTCGAGATGCTCGATCAGCGCCGGCCCCTTGAACCAGGGCGTATGGTCCGAGAGCGCGGTGATATTGTCGCCCTTGAAACCCGAAATCGGGATCGCGGTGAAGTTGGTGATGCCGATTTCGCTCGCAAAGGCGCGGTACGCCAGCGTGATGCGGTCGAACACGCTCTTGTCGTAGCCGACGAGATCCATTTTGTTCACCGCAAGCACGATATGCTTGATGCCGAGCAGGTGCGCGAGGAAGCTGTGGCGGCGCGTCTGCGTGAGCACACCCTTGCGCGCATCGATCAGGATGACGGCAAGGTCGGCGGTCGAGGCGCCGGTGACCATGTTGCGCGTGTACTGCTCGTGCCCAGGCGTGTCGGCGACGATGAACTTGCGCTTTTCGGTCGTGAAAAAGCGGTAGGCGACGTCGATCGTGATCCCCTGCTCGCGCTCGGCGGCGAGACCGTCGACAAGCAGCGCGAAATCGATCTCCTGTCCCTGCGTGCCGACGCGCTTGCTGTCGGCTTCGAGCGCGGCGAGTTGGTCCTCGAAGATCATCTTGCTGTCGTAAAGCAGCCGCCCGATCAGCGTCGACTTACCGTCGTCGACCGAGCCGCAGGTGATGAAGCGGAGCAGCGACTTCTGCTGATGCTGTTCGAGATAGGCGTCGATATCCTCGGCGATCAGCGCGTCGGTCACGTAAACAGGATCGGTCATCAGAAATACCCCTCCTGCTTCTTCTTCTCCATGCTGGCGTCACCGCCATCTTTGTCGATGATGCGCCCCTGGCGCTCGCTGGTGGTGGTCAGCAGCATTTCCTGGATCACTTCCGACAACGTGCTGGCCTCGCTCTCGACGGCGCCCGTGAGCGGGTAGCAGCCAAGGGTACGGAAGCGCACCGAACGTTCCACCGGCGTCTCACCCGGCAGCAGCGGGAAGCGATCATCATCGACCATCAGCAACAGCCCGTCGCGCTCCACGGTCGGCCGCGGCGCGGCGAAATAGAGCGGCACGATCGGGATATTCTCGCGCGCGATATATTGCCAGATGTCGAGCTCGGTCCAGTTCGAGATCGGGAAGACGCGGATGCTCTCACCCTTCGCCTTGCGGGCGTTGTAGAGGTTCCAGAGCTCGGGACGCTGCTTCTTGGGATCCCAGCCGTGGCTCGCGGTGCGGAAGGAGAAGATGCGCTCCTTGGCGCGGCTCTTTTCCTCATCGCGGCGCGCGCCGCCGAAGGCGACGTCGAAGCCGTGAAGATCGAGCGCCTGCTTCAGCCCCTCGGTCTTCCACATGTCGGTGTGGAGCGGGCCGTGGTCGAACGGGTTGATCCCGCGTTCCTTGGCTTCGGGGTTCTGATAAACGATCAGGTCCATCCCGCTCTCGGCCGCCATCCGGTCGCGCAGTTCGTACATCGCCTGGAACTTCCACGTCGTATCGACGTGCAGCAGCGGGAAAGGCGGCGGCGAGGGATAGAAGGCCTTGCGCGCGAGATGGAGCATCACCGCGCTGTCCTTGCCGACGCTATAGAGCATCACGGGCTTGGTGGCATCGGCCATCACTTCGCGCATGATATGGATGCTCTCGGCCTCGAGCCGGTCGAGATGCGTCAACTCGGACGACAACAAACTTCGTCTCCTCACACTTCCGCCGTGCAGCAGCGGAATAGGCTATTTCAAATTCCGTCATACGTCCAAACGGACGGGGTGGATGAGGCCGCCGTAGCTCCGCGCGACGTTGACGGGCAAACGTTATGGCCTTTCGGCGCTGCAAGCCAGACTTGTAGGAGACGGCGTCAGCTGGCTCCGTCGACCCGCGTTCGCCGCCATTCGGTGGCGATTGCTCCGATGATTTCGAGCGGATGGGCTAGGCGCGGCCCGATCTCGGGTAGCGCGCGCCACGCCGGATCGAGGAGCAGCCCGAGCTCGCGGCGAAAGTCATAGCCCGCGACCTTGAGCGGGACGATGCCCTCGATCGCGAGCGACATTGGGGCGGTAGTGATGCCGACGCCGGCCGCGACCATGCGCAGGCAGCGTTCGTCGCTTTCGCTGCGCAACGCGAAGCGCGGGCGAACGCCGTGCCGCGTGAAGAAGCGGCTCGTCGCATCGAGAAACTCGCACGAGCGGCGCGCGATCATCGTCTCGGCGGCCAGTTCCTCGGGCGCCACCTCGATCCGTCCGGCGAGCGGATGGTCCGCCGCCACAAACATCGCGAGCGGTTCCTCGTAAAGCGGCACGACATGGTCGCCGCACTCGCCGTCGCGGAGCGCGACAAGCGCCATATGAAGCCGCCCGCTGCCGAGCGCCGAGCGGAGTTCGGAGTCGCTATTTTCGACGAGTTCGATCGAAAAGCCCGGGCGCAACGCCGCGGCGATCGCCTGCAGCAATTCGCCCGGCGCCGAGCGGATGATGCCGAGCTTGAGTTCGGCCGCCTGCCGGTCGGCGTCGCGCCCGAAGCCGTCGGCGGCGCGAAAGCCGCGTTCGAGGTCGCGCGCGATCGGCAGGAAGCGCCCACCCGCCTCGGTCAGCCGGATCTGGCGGCGGTTGCGGATGAAGAGCGGGGTGCCGACGAGCTTTTCGAGTTCGGCGATCCCGGTCGACAACGCCGGCTGGGTCACGCGGATGCGAAGCGCGGCCTGTGTGAAACTGCCCGCGTCGACCACGGCGAGGAATTGGCGGATATGAGCGCGTTTAATCATAGATTTTACTTATGATAAATGTGCAATCGTTTCAATTTCCCTATGCTGGAATTTTGATGCACACTCGCGCGCAATCCCGCCCTCCATCGACAGGTCCCTCATGCGCGCCACCCCCGATTTCGATTTCGCGCTCGGCGAAACCGCCGACATGATCCGCGAAACCACCGCCCGCTTTGCCGACGAACAGATCGCGCCGCTCGCCGCCAAGGCCGACGCGCAGGACTGGTTCCCGCGCGACGAGCTGTGGACGGCGATGGGCGAACTTGGCCTGCACGGCATCACCGTCGAGGAAGAGTTCGGCGGGCTCGGGCTCGGATATCTCGAGCATGTCATCGCGGTCGAGGAAGTGAGCCGCGCGAGCGCCGCGATCGGCCTCTCCTATGGCGCCCACTCGAACCTGTGCGTCAACCAGATCCGCCGCTGGGGCAATGCCGAGCAGAAAGCGAAATATCTCCCCAAGCTGATCTCGGGCAAGCATGTCGGCAGCCTCGCGATGTCCGAAGCCGGCGCCGGCAGCGACGTCGTGTCGATGAAGCTGAAGGCCGACAAGGTTCAGGGTGGCTATGTCCTCAACGGCACCAAATTCTGGATCACCAACGCGACCTGCGCCGACACGCTGGTGGTTTATGCCAAGACGAGCCCCGAGGCGGGATCGCGCGGGATCACCGCCTTCCTGATCGAAAAGGACATGCCGGGCTTCGCCATCGGGCAAAAGATCGACAAGGTCGGCATGCGCGGCTCGCCGACGGCCGAACTCGTCTTCACCGACTGCGAAGTGAGTGAAGAGCAGGTGATGGGTCCCGAGAATGGCGGCGTCGGCGTGCTGATGTCGGGGCTCGACTATGAACGCGTCGTGCTCGCCGGGCTCCAACTCGGCATCATGCAGGCGTGCCTCGACACGGTCATTCCCTATGTCCGCGAGCGCAAGCAGTTCGGCAAGCCGATCGGTTCGTTCCAGCTGATGCAGGCAAAGGTCGCCGACATGTATGTCATGCTCCAGTCGGCGCGCTCCTATGTCTATAACGTCGCCAAGGCGTGCGATGCGGGGCAGACGACGCGTTTCGACGCCGCGGGTTGCATCCTGCTCGCCAGCGAAAATGCGGTGAAGGTCGCGGGCGAAGCGATCCAGGCATTGGGCGGCGCGGGCTATACCAAGGACTGGCCGGTCGAGCGTTACTGGCGCGACGCCAAGCTGCTCGACATCGGCGCGGGCACGAACGAGATCCGCCGCATGCTGATCGGCCGCGAACTGATCGGCGCCGGCGCGTGATCTGGCTCTGGCTGTCGGCCGCCTTCATGGTGACGACGGCCGGGGTTCATTCGGTGCTCGGCTACCGGCGGATGATCGTGCCGCTGCTGCGCGGCGAAGCGGAGCCGCTCGCCGACCCGCTGACGCGCCGGATCGTCCGCTTCGCATGGCATGCGACATCGGTGCTGATGCTGATTTCGGCGGCCGCGACCGCCTGGCCGGGCACGCCCGACAGCCTGCTGATCGTCATCGGCACCGGCTGGCTCGCCTCCGGGCTGTTCGACGCCGCCTATACCAAGGGCCGCCATGTCGCCTGGCCGGCGCTGAGCGGTGCGGGCATCTTCGCGCTGATCGGTGCGTTGACATGACCATGCGCGGGCTCGTCCATCACATCGACCTGACGGTCAGCGACAAGGCGCGCTCGCGCCCCTTCTACGACGCCCTGCTCGGCTTCCTCGGCTATCGCCGTTCGGCCGACGACGAGCGCGGCAGCGACTGGGACCGCGATGGCGAGCCCTTCCATTCGATCGGCATCGTCGAGGCGCGGGGCGAGGGCGCGACGCGGAGGCACGACCGCACTTCGCCGGGCCTGCATCATCTCGCATGGGCGGCGGAGAGCCGCGAGGATGTCGACGCGCTGCACGATCTGCTGCGCGGCATCGGCGCGACGATCCTCGACGCGCCCGCCGACTATCCGCGCTATGGCCCGACCTATTATGCTGTCTTCTTCGCCGATCCCGACGGTCTGAAGCTCGAGTATGTTTTCGGAGCGACGGGCGCATGACCGAATTTCGCGTCACCGGCTTCGATCATATCGTGTTGTGTGTCCGCGATGTCGCCGCGACGCGCAAATTCTACGAGCGCGTTTTAGGCATGACCGCGCGTGAAGAGCGCCCCGGAAAATATTCGCTGCAATTCGGCGAAAACAAGATCAGCCTGCAGGATGCCGCCAACAGTCCAAGCATCGCGCGCGACACCGTGCCCGGCAGCGGCAATTTCTGCCTGCTCAGCGACACGCCGGTCGCCGAATGGCGCGCGCATCTGTCGGCCGAGGGGATCGAGATCATCGACTACGGGCTTCGCGACGGCGCGACCGGGACGATCGACTCGCTCTATTTCCGCGACCCCGACGGCAATCTGGTCGAAGTCAGCAACCGGGTCGATCGCCGGTGAGCCAGACCTTGCTCGATGCCCTGCAATATTATGGCGCCGCCGCCGCGACGCTTGCAGCGCTGCTCGTCTCGCTCAACCTCGGCGAACGATGGAATGGCTGGGCATTCGTGATCTTCGTGACGAGCAGCCTCGCGCTGATCGCATGGGGGTTTCTGCAACCCGACAGCGAGGGCATCGGGTGGCAGAATGTCGCGCTGCTGTGCATCAACCTCGTCGGCGTCTACAGCCACCTGATCCGCAAGAAGCCCACGCGGAACGAGGGCGGGACCGACTGAGTGCCCCGCCCTTCCCCATCATCAGCCCCAGACGCGGACGCGCTTGTCGGGCGCGAGGTAGAGCTTGTCGCCTTCCTTGACGTCGAACGCCTTGTACCAGGCGTCGAGGTTGCGGACGGTGAGCGCGCGATAACTGCCCGGCGCGTGGCCGTCGGTCGCGACGCGCGCGCGCAGCGCCTCGTCGCGCATCTTGGTCGCCCAGGTCTGCGCATAGGCGATGAAGAAGCGCTGGTCGCCGGTGAAACCGCCGATCACCGGCGCTTCCTTGCCGTTCAGCGACGCGCGATACGCGTCATACGCCGCCTGCAGACCCGCGACGTCGGCGATATTCTCGCCCAGCGTCAGCTTGCCGTTCACCGCGAGGTCGGGGAACGGCTTGTAGCTGTCGTACTGCGCGGCGAGCGCCGAGCCCGCTTCCTCGAACTTCTTGAGGTCGGCGGCGGTCCACCAGTTGCGGAGCGCGCCGGTCGAGTCGAACGCCGCGCCATTATTGTCGAAGCTGTGGCTGATCTCGTGGCCGATGACGGCACCGATCGCGCCGTAGTTATAGGCCGGGTCGGCCTTGGCGTTGAAGAAGGGCGGCTGGAGGATCGCGGCGGGGAAGTTCAGCGCGTTCTGCACGGGCAGGTTGACCGCGTTGACCGTCTGCGGGGTCATCCACCATTCGGCCTTGTCCATCGGCTTGCCGATCTTCGCGAGCTGGTGGGCATATTCGGCCTTCCCGCCCGCAACCTCGTTCGCATAGGCGTCGGTGGCGCTGACGCTGTAGCTGCCATAGTCGCGCCAGCTTTCGGGATAGCCGACACCGACGACGATGGTTTCGACCTTCTTGATCGCTTCCTTCTTGGTTTCGGGCGCCATCCAGTCGATGCCGTTAACGCGCGTCGCAAACGCCGCCTTGATGCCCTTCACCATGTCGCCGACTTCGGCTTTGGCGGACGCCGGGAAATATTTCTCGGCATAGACGCGGCCGACGGCGTCGCCGAGGTCGGTGTTCAGCGCATCGAGCGCGCGCTTGTCGCGGCTGCGCTGCTGCGGTGTGCCCGCAAGCGTCGTGCCGTAAAAGGCAAAGTGTGCATTGTCGATCGCACTCGGCAGCACGTCGCTATGGCTGTTGATCTGGTGAAACGTCAGCCAGTCCTTCCACGCATCGAGCGGCTCCGACGCCACAAGCGCCGACAGGCTGGTGATCGCGTTCGCGTGGTAGGCGCCGAACTTGCCCGCCTTGTCGAGCTTCGCCGCGGCGAAAAAGGCGTCCCAGTCGATACCGGGCGCCTTCTTGGCGAAATCGGCCTTTGCCCAGACATCGGCCGATTGGGTGAAGTCCTCGCTCTGTTCGCGGCTGGCGTGCGCGCGCGCGATCTTGAGTTCGAGGTCATAGATGCGCTTGGCCTTCGCCGCCGCGTCGCTCTGCCCCGCCGCGCTCAGCAGCTTTTCGATATAGGCCTGATAGTCGGTGCGGATCTTGGCCATCTTGGGGTCGGCCGAGAGATAATATTCGCGCTCGGGAAGCCCGAGACCGCCCTGCAGCATATAGGGGATCACCTCGCCGGGGGTCGCGAGCCCCTGCGTCACGAAGATGCCGAAAAGATTTTCGGTGCCGAAGTCGGTGGCGTTGAGCGGGTCGACGTCGGCGCGGGTCTGTTCGCCGAGGACTTTCGACAGCGCCGCCTTGTCGGCGATCGCGGCAAAGCGCGCGAGGTCGGCCGCGACCGGCTTGATTCCCGCGGCGTCGATCGCCTGGGTGTTCATATAGGCCTTGTAGAAGGCCGCGATGCGCCCTTCATCGGTGGCCGGCTCGCCGCCCTTCTGGACAATCGCGCCAACGAGTTCGCGGACGCGCTTCTCGGTCTCGAGAAAGGCGATGTAGAAGGCGCCGATCGACGAGCGGTCGGTGGGGATTTCGGTCGTCCTCTGCCAATTGCCGTTGGCATAGGCGTAAAAGTCGTCGCCGGGCTTCACGCTCGTGTCCATCGCGGCCTTGCTGATCCCGAGTTCGGTGCCGACGGTGTAGCTGGCCTCGGCCTTGTCCGCTTCGCCGCCCTTCGAACAGGCGACGGGCCCCGCAACGATCGCGGCGGTCGAAAGCAATATGGCGAAAACGGCTTTTTTCATGAGAATGACCTTGTTTTTAAACGGGCATGCGAGGGGCATAGGCCTGTGACGAACTGGTTTCAACGCCAACCATTTTCGGCCTGCGGTCCTTGTCGCTCGACGAGCGGCGGGATAGTCCGGGCTGATTTCAGAGGAGATTTCGAGACGTGAGCGCACCTGTTCTGGGCACGATGGTGAATAGCGAGAGCGACGCGTTCCGCGCCAATGCCGCGCACAATCGCGCGCTGCGCGACGAACTTTACGCGCGCGTTGCCGAGGCCGGTCTCGGCGGCAATGAAAAGTCGCGCGAGCGGCACACGAGCCGCGGCAAGCTGCTGCCGCGCGAGCGCGTCGAGCGGTTGCTCGATCCAGGCTCGCCCCTTCTCGAGATCGGCCAGCTTGCGGCGTGCGACATGTATGGCGGCGAGATTCCGGGCGCGGGGATGATCGCGGGCATCGGGCGCGTATCGGGGCGGCAGACGATGATCGTCTGCAACGACGCGACGGTGAAGGGCGGCACTTACTATCCGATGACGGTGAAGAAACATCTTCGCGCGCAGGAGATCGCCGAGGCGAACCGCCTGCCCTGCGTCTATCTGGTCGACAGCGGCGGCGCGAACCTGCCGCATCAGGATCAGGTCTTTCCCGACCGCGACCATTTCGGACGCATCTTCTTCAATCAGGCGAATATGTCGGCGAAGCGCATCCCGCAGATCGCGTGCGTGATGGGAAGCTGCACCGCGGGCGGCGCCTATGTCCCCGCGATGAGCGACGAGACGGTGATCGTCCGCAATCAGGGCACGATCTTCCTCGCTGGCCCGCCGCTGGTGAAGGCCGCGACGGGCGAGGAGATCAGCGCCGAGGATCTCGGCGGCGGCGACCTGCACGCGAAAAAATCGGGCGTCGTCGATCACCTTGCCGAGAATGACGAACATGCGCTGACAATCGTGCGCGATATCGTCAGTCATCTTGGCGCCGACGACGGCTTCAAGGTCGAGATGAAGGAACCGCGGCCGCCGAAATATGACGCGGAAGAACTATACGGCATTATTCCGCAGGATGTCCGCGCGCCCTATGATGTCCACGAGGTCATCGCGCGCATCGTCGACGGCAGCGAGTTTCACGAGTTCAAGGCGAATTACGGCGCGACGCTCGTCTGCGGCTTCGCGCATATCTGGGGTATCCCCGTCGCGATCCTCGCGAACAATGGCGTGTTGTTCAGCGAAAGCGCGGTCAAGGGGGCGCATTTCATCGAACTGGCGCAGCAGCGGCGCATTCCCCTGCTCTTCCTCCAGAATATCTCGGGCTTCATGGTCGGCGGAAAATATGAGGCCGAGGGCATCGCCAAGCATGGCGCGAAGCTGGTGACGGCGGTGGCGACGGCGACGGTGCCGAAGATCACCGTGCTGATCGGCGGCAGCTTCGGCGCGGGCAATTACGGCATGTGCGGGCGCGCCTATAGCCCACGCTTCCTCTTCACCTGGCCCAATGCGCGGATCAGCGTGATGGGTGGCGAACAGGCGGCGTCGGTGCTGGCGACCGTCCACCGCGACGCCGACAAATGGACGCCCGAGGAAGCCGAAGCTTTCAAGGCGCCGATTCGCCAGAAATATGAGGATGAAGGCAACCCCTATCACGCCACCGCGCGCCTGTGGGACGATGGCATCATCGACCCCGCGCAGACGCGCGACGTGCTCGGCCTCGCCTTTTCCGCAACGCTGAATGCCCCGGTCGAGGACCGCGGGTTCGGCGTGTTCAGGATGTGACGATGTTGCAACCGAGCCACCCGTCATTCCGGTTCCGCAGCGTCGTGCTTTTTCCGCTTATGGCGCTTCTGCCGGCACCGGCTGTTGCCCAGACGCCGATCAACGTGCCTTCGGCCAAGCTTCCCGAACGATCGCCCGAAGAACGGCTGGAGCAAGGGGTGCGGAATCTGTTCGAACTGCTTGCCGAACCCGATCCGCGTTACCAGACGTTCGTCCACTTCACCGACAAGACACGGCTTTGGTTTGTCATGACGAGCGGTGGGCTCGCCGATGCCGAATTGACCGACGGCCAGGTCGCCCGCGACATTCTGGCGGCGATGTTCGGCCCGGAATCAGGGATCACCCCGAGTTTCGGCGCACCCGACGTCACAATCGACGGCGCATTCGGGCGCGCGACTTTGCCCATCACCGTTCATGAGGGAACCAAGCCACCGGAATGCGGGACGGCTTATGTCGATGCGGTGCTGGAGCCGCCGGGTCCTTGGGCAAAGACGCTCGAGCAAGGCTTGTGGCGCTTCACCCAGATTACCCTGTCATTCGAAAAGTTCAGGAAATGCCCGGCATGATCACTTCCCTCCTCATCGCCAATCGCGGCGAAATCGCCTGCCGCATCATCCGCACCGCGCGCGAGATGGGTATCAGGACCGTTGCGGTCTATTCGGATGCCGACGCGAAGGCGCTGCATGTGCGCGAAGCCGACGAGGCCGTGCATATCGGGCCGTCGCCGGCGCGCGAATCCTATCTGATCGGCGACAGGATCATCGCCGCCGCGAAGGCGACCGGCGCCGAGGCGATCCATCCGGGCTATGGCTTTCTGTCCGAGAATGCAGAGTTCGCACAGGCGGTTGCCGATGCCGGACTCGTGTGGGTCGGGCCGAAGCCGTCGTCGATCACGGCGATGGGCCTCAAGGATGCCGCGAAGAAGCTGATGGCCGATGCCGGGGTGCCGGTGACGCCGGGCTATATGGGCGAGAATCAGGACCCGGCGTTTCTCGCCGAACAGGCCGCAGCGATCGGTTATCCCGTGCTGATCAAAGCGGTCGCGGGCGGCGGCGGCAAGGGGATGCGCAAGGTCGACGCTGCGGCCGATTTTGCGGACATGCTCGCCTCGTGCCAGCGCGAGGCGGCGGCGTCGTTCGGCAACGACCATGTGCTGATCGAGAAATATATCCTGACCCCGCGCCATATCGAGGTGCAGGTCTTCGGCGACACGCACGGCAATGTCGTCCACCTGTTCGAGCGCGACTGCTCGCTTCAGCGGCGCCATCAGAAGGTGATCGAGGAGGCCCCCGCTCCCGGCATGGACGAAGCGACGCGTTCCGAGCTTTGCGCCGCCGCTGTTCGCGCCGCGAAGGCGGTCGACTATGTCGGCGCGGGGACGATCGAATTCATCGCCGACGCCTCGGAAGGCCTGCGCGCCGACCGCATCTGGTTCATGGAAATGAACACGCGCCTGCAGGTTGAGCATCCAGTGACCGAGGAAATCACCGGCGTCGACCTCGTCGAATGGCAGCTGCGCGTCGCATCGGGCGAGCCGATCCCCCTGAGGCAGGACGAGCTGGCGATCAACGGCTGGGCGATGGAAGCGCGGCTTTACGCCGAAGATCCGGCCAAAGGCTTCCTACCCTCGATCGGTACGCTCGAACTGTTCCAGCTGCCCGAGCATAGCGGCCGCGTCGATACCGGCGTTTATGAGGGCGCCGAGGTCTCGCCCTTCTATGACCCGATGATCGCCAAGGTCATCGCCTGGGGCGAGGATCGCGAGGAAGCGCGCGAATTGCTGTCCGAAATGCTCGAGGACAGCGCGATCTGGCCGGTGAAGACCAACTCGGCGTTTCTGCTCAATGCGCTCGACCATCCCGATTTCGTCACGGGCACCGTCGACACGGGCCTGATCGGCCGCGACGGCGACGCGATGACCGCGGAGCCGGTGCCGACCGCGCAGGCGCTGACCAACGCCGCGATGGCGATGGTGCCGCGCTCGCTGCAAGCGGGTTTCCGCCTCAACGCGCCCGACGTGCGCAGCGCGCCCTTCCTGCTCGACGGCAAGCGCGTCGAGGTCGAACTCCACGGCCCCGGCGCCGAAGCGCCCGCTCCCGCGATGCTCGTCGCCGAGGGCGGATCGGTGTGGCAGCTCGCCCCGTGGCGCGCCGACGCTAGCGCGGGCGGCGCGGCGGGTGACGGCGCGATCCTCTCGCCCATGCCCGGCAAGGTGATCGCGGTCGATGTCGCGGCGGGCGACAAAGTGACCAAGGGGCAGAAATTGCTGACGCTCGAAGCGATGAAGATGGAACACAGCCTGACCGCACCGTTCGACGGTGTCGTCGCCGAACTCAATGCGACCGCAGGCGCGCAGGTTCAAGTAGAGGCATTGCTCGTACGAATCGAGGCGGCAGAGTGAGCGAATTCATCCTCCGCGACGCGACGGTGGCGGACCTTCCCGCCATCCTCGCGATGCTCGCGGAGGAGACGATTCCGCCCGGGCGCGAAGCCGATCCATCGGACCCGCGCTACCTTGCCGCCTTCGAGGCGATCGACGCCGACCCGAACCAGCGCCTGATCGCCGCCGACCTCGACGGGCGCGTCGTCGGGACGATGCAATTGAGCTTCCTTCCTGGGCTGTCCTTCGTCGGCAGCTGGCGCGGGCTGATCGAGGCGGTCCGCATCGTGGCCGACCTGCGCGGGCAGAAGCTCGGCGAACACATGATCCTGTGGGCGGTCGAGCAATGCCGCGCGCGCGACTGTAAGCTCGTCCAGCTCACATCGTCGGCGACGCGCACCGACGCGCACCGTTTTTACGCCCGGCTCGGTTTTGCCCAAAGCCATGTCGGCATGAAACTCCAACTAAGGGACTGATCATGGCAGGACGCTTTTTCGACGAATGGCAGATGGGCGACAGGCTGACCCACGACATTCGCCGCACCGTCACCGAAACCGACAATCTGCTCTTCACGACGATGACGCACAATCCGCAGCCGCTCCACCTCGACATCGAGGCGGCGAAGGCCTCGGAATTCGGGCAGATCCTCGTCAACGGCACTTTCACCTTCAGCCTGATGGTCGGGTTGTCGGTCGGCGACACGACGCTCGGCACGCTCGTCGCGAACCTTGGGTACGACAAGCTCATCATGCCGAAGCCCGTGTTCATCGGCGACACGCTGCGCGCGGAAAGCGAAGTGATCGGCCTCAAGGAATCGAAATCGCGGCCGAATGCGGGTATCGTGACCTTCCTCCATCGCGCGATCAACCAGCGTGACGAGATCGTCTGCCAGTGCGAACGTTCCGCGCTCATCAAGAAAAAGGACGCCTGATGCGCCTCCGTTCCCTCCTCTTCGTCCCCGGCGACCGGCCCGAGCGTTTTGCGAAGGCGGCGGCCTCGGGCGCCGACGCGATCATCCTCGACCTTGAGGATTCGGTTTCGCTCGCGAACAAGGAGGCGGCACGCAGCGCGGTCGCCGACTATCTTTCGGGCGAGCGTGAGGTCATCACGCTGGTGCGCGTCAACCCGCTCGACGGACATATGACCGCCGCCGACGTCGCCGCGATCGCCGGCGCCCGCCCCGACGCGATCATGCTGCCCAAGGCCGAAGGCGCGCCGAGCATCCTTCAGCTCGATACCGTGTTGCGCAGCGAATCCGCGCGCGATGCGTCGCTGCCCGCCGTCCTGCCGATCGCGACCGAAACGCCCGCCGCGATCTTCACCCTCGGCAGCTACCGCGAAGTGAAGGACCGCCTGCTCGGTCTGACCTGGGGCGCCGAAGACCTGCCCGCCGCGATCGGCGCGACGACGAGCCGGCATGACGACGGCAGCTATACATCACCCTATGAGACCGCGCGCGCGCTGACCCTGTTCGCGGCACATGGCGCGAACACCGCCGCGATCGACACCGTTTTTCCCGCGATCAAGGACGAGGCCGGCCTCGCCGCCTATGCCGCCCGCGCGCGGCGCGACGGCTTTACGGGCATGATGGCGATCCACCCCTCGCAGGTCGGCCCGATCAACGCCGCCTTCACGCCCTCGACCGAAGAAGTGGCGCGCGCGCAGGCGATCGTCGATGCTTTCGCGGCCAACCCCGGGGTCGGCGTGCTCCAGGTCGACGGCAAGATGGTCGACGCGCCGCACCTCAAGCAGGCGCATCACATCCTCTCGCTCGCCGACTAGCTCTTTCGCCGAAAGGGCCGATGACGCCGCATCCAGTCGCGGCCGCGATGCCAGCTTTTCTTGAGGCCGCGCTCGGTCAGGCTTTCGAACATGTCGTCGGGGCTCGTCGGATCGAGCAGTTCGTTGCCGGCGATGAATTCGTCGAACGGCCCCGGCTTGGTCAGGTCGAGCAGTTCGAGCGAACGACCGTCGCCGCGCAGCGCCTCGATCGTCGCGATCAGCGATCCCGTCGTATCGAACCGGCGGCCGACTTCGGCCGGATCGACGTCCAGATGCTCTGCGATCAGCGATTCGCGCAGGCGCCGGATCACCGGCTCTACCCCCGCGTTCGCGGGTAAGGCGGCATCGATCGTTACGTCGCATTCGCTGTCGAGTCCCATCGAGCGATTGTTCATGTTGGCGGACCCGACGCGGATCATCCGGTCGTCGATCACCGCGGTCTTGGCGTGAACATAGATCGGATCACCCTTCACCGTGCGCGGATAATAGACCTTCAGCCGGTCGCCATGCTTCGCTTTCGCGATCTCGCGGACGAGTTGCACGCGCGCGGCGTCCATCGCCATTTGCTCAAGCCAGCCATCGGCGGTTTCGGGCATCACCATCACGAATTCGGGCGGATCATCCTCGTCGAGCCGCTCGGCTATTGCGGCGGCGATCTTGGCGCAGGTGAAATACTGGTTTTCGAAATAGATGAAGTGCTTCGCCGCGGCGATCATGTCGAGATAGAGCTGCTCAATCTCGCGGATTTCCTCGCAGTCCCCATATTCGGCGCGCGTCCGTGAAATCGCCACATCAACGCCCTCGAAATCGGGCTCGAGATCGTCGGGCCAATTCTCGCCCTTGCCCGTCAGATCGCGGAGCGGCTTCTTGGTCGCGCGCTGCCAGCGTTCGTTGCCGAGGTCGGCGAGCGCATTGCCCACCGGTCCCGCGAGGATCATCGTGCTGTCGTGCCACGGCATATAGGCTTTGCCGTCAGGCGCCGTGCGGTGCGGATCGCCATCCTTGTGGTCGCGCGTATCCCAGCGGCGCGATCCGACGTCGATGCCGCCACACACGGCGAGATGGTCGTCGAACACCGCGACCTTCTGGTGATGGCTGCACCCCACCGGATGCGCGCTGTCGAGGCGGAAGCTGATCGCGCGCGTCAATTTCCAGCGCGCGACCATCGACAGGATACGCGGCACCGCGAATTGCTTCAGGGCGCCGAAATTCCAGCGAAGGATATCGATGTCGCGATCGGGTTTGTCGCGCGCGAGGTCCAACAGATAATCGCCGAGCGGTTCGCCCTTGCCCCTGTCGTCGGGGGTCAGCGCGATGCGCGGGTCGAAATCCCAACCGATGAGCAGAATGCGCTCCTTCGCATCCGCCATCAATCGTTTGAGGAGCTTATAATAATCGGCGGCGTCGACGATCATCCGCGCCTTGTCGGCGCGCTCGATGCGCCAGCAATTGCGGCCTTCGACGACGATTGGTGATAGCTCTGTCCCCATCGCCGCCACCACGCATGATGGCGGCGATAGTTGCAAGGGCTAAAGTCAGGCGGCGACGAACTGTTCGGGCGTCAGGGCCATCATCGCGTCGCTGCCGGCCTCGATCTTGCGGCGCAGCGAGCCCGCGTCGGGCAGGAAGCGTTCGGCGAAATAGCGCGCGGTGACGAGCTTGGCTTCGAGGAACGCCTTGTTGCCGCGGCCTTCGGCGAGGGCTTTCCCGGCCGCTTCGGCCATCATCAGCCACATCGACCCCAAGGCGACGATCCCCAATATGTGCATATAATGATGCGCGCCGGCGCCGACATTGTTCGGATTCGCCATGCCGTTCTGCATGAACCACATCGTCGCGGCCTTGAGCTCGCCATTGGCCTTTTCGAGCCGGTCCGCGAAATCGGCGAGCGCCTCGTCGCCCTTGGCGCGGCCGCATTCCTCGTCGACGACCGCAAAGAAGGCCTGAATGGCGCGCCCGCCATTCTGCGCGAGCTTGCGGCCGACAAGGTCCATCGCCTGCACGCCATTCGCGCCTTCATAGATCATCGTGATGCGCGCATCGCGAACATACTGCGACATGCCCTGTTCTTCGATATAGCCGTGGCCGCCGAACACCTGCTGCGCGTTGGTCGCGACCTCATAGCCCTTGTCGGTGCCATAGCCCTTGATTACCGGGGTCAGCAGGCTGACGAGATCGTCGGCGCGCTGGCGCTCCTCTTCGGTCTCCGCAAGATGCGCGAGATCGACCTGCAGCGCCCCCCAGGTGCAGAGCGCGCGCAGTCCTTCGACCGTCGCCTTGCCGTCCATCAGCATCCGGCGCACGTCGGGATGGACGAACAGCGGGTCGGCCTTTTCCTGCGGATCCTTCGGCCCGGTCAGCGCGCGGCCCTGGCGGCGATCCTGCGCATATTGGACGGCGTTCTGATAGGCGACATCGGCCTGGCCGAGCCCTTGGATGCCGACGCCGAGGCGCGCGGCGTTCATCATCACGAACATCGCGGCGAGGCCCTTATTCTCCTCGCCGACCATCCAGCCTTTCGCGCCATCATAGTTCATCACGCAGGTCGAATTGGCGTGGATGCCCATTTTGTGCTCGATCGACCCGCACGACAGCGTATTGCGATCACCGAGCGAGCCGTCGTCGTTCACGACGAACTTGGGCACGATGAACAGCGAGATGCCCTTGACGCTGTCGGGCGCGTCGGGAGTCTTCGCCAGCACGAGATGGATGATATTCTCGGTCAGGTCATGCTCACCCGACGAGATGAAGATTTTCGTGCCCGTGACCGCATAGCTGCCGTCGGCATTCGGCACCGCCCGCGTGCGGATGAGCCCGAGGTCGGTGCCGCAATGCGGTTCGGTCAGGTTCATCGTCCCGCCCCATTCGCCCGCGATCATCCGGGGAACATAGGTCGCCTTCTGCTCGTCGGAGCCCTTGACGAGGATCGCGGCGGTCGCGCCCTGCGTCAGCCCCGGGTACATGGCGAAAGCCTGGTTGGCGGCGTTGCGATATTCCTCGACCGGAAATCCGATAACGTGCGGCAACCCCTGTCCGCCGAATTCCTCGGGCGCGGTCAGCAGGCCCCAGCCGGCGTCCGAATAGGCCTTATAGGCCTCCTTGAAACCCTTGGGCGTCGTCACCGAGCCATCGTCGTGGCGCGTGCAGCCTTCGAGGTCGCCCGACTGGTTGATCGGAAACAGCACTTCCTCGCAGAATTTCCCCGCCTCGGTCAGCACCGCCTCGACCATGTCGGGGCTCGCATTGGCGAAACCGGGCAGGTTCGCATAACGCTCGATGCCGAGCACGTCGTTGAGGAGAAACAGCGTGTCCTGCACAGGGGCGCGATAGACGGGCATGGGAAATCCTTCTGAAAAGCGGTTCGATGTCAGCTTGCCCGGGGAGGCAGCGGGTCAGCAGCCGGGCGGCCTATTGGCCCGCGTCGACTTTCTTCACCGTATCGATGAAGCGTGACAGCTCATCTACAGCGCTGTCAATATCGTCGCGCTGGCGGCGCAGGAGCGAGATGCGCTCTTCGCATTTTTCGATCGTCACCTGGCGCTGCAATTTGCGGCCGTCGCCGACGTCGTAGAGGTCGATCATCTCGCGAATGTCGGCAAGGCTGAACCCCGTCCGCTTCGCGCGCAAAATCCATGCAAGCCGCGCGCGATCACGCTTCGAATAAATGCGCGACAGGCCTTTGCGCGACGGACTGATCAGCCCCTCGTCCTCATAGAAACGCAGCGCACGCGCCGTCACCCCGAACTCGGTCGACAGGTCGGTGATGCTGAATTGCTCGCGCCCCAGATGATCGGGCGTATCGATATGGGCGTGGCCGTAGGGTTCGGTCATGCCGAGGAAACTAGTTTCCGTTGACGTGAACGTCAATAGCGCCGGATCGGGCGATTTCGGGACAGGTCAGTCCGCGCAGGGACGCGTCATATTGCCGCTTCGATCGGTGATCCGCAAGTCCCCCGCATCATCGGCCGACCAGCTCGCACGCGGCAGCCGCAAACCCGAAAGCGAGGCGCGGTTCGGGCACAGGCGCGCGCATTGCGGCGGCAGGCGGCCCGGCAGGCGCAATTCATCCTCTTCCTCGTGCACCAGCGCCTCGCAGCCCTCCGCACCGGCGAAGCGCATCCGCCATTTGTCGCCCTCGCGCACCATCGTCCCGGTCGCGAGGCAGGACAGGGTCGTTCCGAAGGAGGCGGTGACCGCAAAGCGCCATTTCCCGGCGCCGTCGGGAACGACGCACATCGCGTCGCGGCCGAGATCGTGCCGGCGCTCGAACACGCCGACCGGCGAGTCCGCTTCGGGACGAACGACACCGCGCTCGCGCGCCGCGAGCTCAAGCGGATTGCGCGCATCGATCCCTTTCGCCTCGGGCTCGGGCCGCTCGCACCCCGCGAGCAGCATTGCCGCCAGCACCAGAAGGGCTTCAGCCTTGCGCATCGTCCGCCAGAAAGGTCAGGCCCCCGTCGGCCTCGATGCGGCGATAGAAGCAGGAACGGCGCCCGGTGTGGCACGCGGGACCCGCGGGCTTGACGCGCAGCAGCAGCGCGTCCTGATCGCAGTCGACACGCATCTCGACGAGTGTCAGGCCGTTCCCCGAGGTTTCGCCCTTGCGCCACAGCGACGCGCGCGAGCGCGACCAGAAATGCGCCTGCCCGGTTTCGCGCGTTTTCGCGATCGCCTCTTCGTTCATATGCGCGACCATCAGCAGCACATGGCTGTCGGCGTCGGTGACGATCGCGGTCACCAGCCCCGCGGCATCGAAACGCGGAAGAAATCGGTCGGTCGTATCGCGCTGATCATCCATAAAGGGCGCTCTAGAGCAGGATCGAAGCCGCTGCCACCCCGTCCCTCGCCTCCTCTGTGACAATATCGTGATTAGGGGGGCGACATTTGCGTTTCTCCTCCCTATATGCGCGCCAGTCACTGCCCCCCTGCCCCCTGGAACGACATGCTGACGACCCATCCTTTCGACGACGACAAGCTCCGCGAGGAGTGCGGCGTATTTGGTATAAATGGCGCCGACAGCGCCGCGGCGGTTGTCGCGCTCGGGCTCCACGCCCTGCAGCACCGCGGACAGGAAGCCGCGGGCATCACCGCCTTTGACGGCAAGGATTTCCATACCCACCGCGCGATGGGCCATGTCGCGGGCAATTTCGACCGCGACGACATCATGCGCCAGCTGCAGGGTCCCTCGGCGATCGGCCATGTCCGTTACTCGACGACGGGCGAGACCGCGCTGCGCAACGTCCAACCGCTGTTCGCCGACCTCGCGACCGGCGGTTTCGCGGTCGCGCACAACGGCAATATCTCGAACGCCGCTGCGCTGCGCAAAGTGCTCGTCCGCCGCGGTTCGATCTTCCAGTCGACGAGCGATACCGAGGTGATCATCCATCTCGTCGCGACGTCGAACTATCGTTCGCTGCTCGACCGCTTCATCGACGCGCTGAAGCAGGTCGAGGGCGCTTACTCGCTGATCTGCCTGACCGCCGAGGGCATGATCGGCTGCCGCGATCCGCTCGGCATCCGCCCGCTCGTGATCGGCAAGCTAGGCGATGCGCATATCCTCGCCTCCGAAACCGTCGCGCTAGATGTGGTTGGCGCCGAATTCGTGCGCTCGGTCGAACCCGGCGAGCTCGTGATCGTGCGCGACGGCCAGCTCACCTCGCACCGCCCCTTCGCGGAGCAATCAGCGCGGCCGTGCATCTTCGAATATGTCTACTTCTCGCGCCCCGATTCGATCGTCGACGGGACGAGCGTCTATTCGGTGCGCAAGGCGATCGGCGCCGAACTCGCGCGCGAAAACCCGGTCGACGCCGACCTCGTCATCCCCGTCCCCGATTCGGGCACGCCCGCGGCGATCGGCTATGCGCAGGAATCGGGCATTCCGTTCGAACTCGGCATCATCCGCTCGCACTATGTCGGGCGCACCTTCATCCAGCCGGGCGACAAGGTCCGCCACCTCGGCGTGAAGCTCAAGCATAACGCCAACCGCGCGTTGATCGCTGGCAAGCGCATCGTGCTGATCGACGATTCGATCGTGCGCGGCACAACGAGCCTCAAGATCGTGCAGATGATGCGCGATGCCGGCGCCGCCGAAGTGCATATGCGCATCGCGAGCCCGCCGACGCAGCACAGCTGCTTCTATGGCGTCGACACGCCCGAACGCGCGAAATTGCTCGCGGCGCAGATGACGGTCGGCCAGATGGCGAATTTCATCAACGCCGACAGCCTCGCCTTCCTGACGATCGACGGCCTCTATCGCGCGCTCGGCGAGGCGGACCGTAAGCATGACGCTCCGCAATATTGCGACGCCTGCTTCACCGGCGACTATCCGACCACGCTGACCGATTTCGACGAGCATGGATTAGAAGATCAATTTTCGCTGCTTGCCGAACGGGTTGTCTGACACAATGACCAACAAGTCTGAAGAATTGGCGGGCCAGGTCGCGCTCGTCACCGGGGCGAGCCGCGGCATCGGCGAAGCGATCGCAGAATCGCTCGCGGCACGCGGAACGCATGTCGTGATTACCGCGCGCACCGCGGGCGGGCTCGAGGAGCTCGAGGACCGCATCCACGCCGCCGGCGGCAGCGCGACGATCGCGCCGCTCGACCTCACCGACGGCGACAGCATCGCGCGGCTGGCGAGCGCGATGGCCGAACGCTGGCAGCAGCTCGACATGCTCGTGCTCAACGCCGCGATGCTCGGCACGCTGACCCCCGTCGCCGCGATCGACGGCAAGGAATTCAACAAGCTGCTGACGCTGAACCTGATCGCACAGCAGGCGCTGATCGCGAATTTCGACCCGCTGCTTCGCCGCGCCGCAAACGGCCGGCTGGTCGCGCTGTCGAGTAGCGTCGCACGCGAACCGCGGGCCTATTGGGGCGCCTATGCGGCTTCGAAGGCGGCATTCGAGACGCTCGTCACCAGCTATGGCGCCGAAATGCGCAATATCTCGACCCTGCGCACCGCGATCCTCGATCCCGGCGGCACGCGCACCCAGATGCGCGCGCGCGCCTATCCCGGCGAAGATCCGCAGAGCATCAAGGACCCCGTCGCGGTCGGTGAATATGTCGCGAAGCTGATGGTCGAGGGCTTCGACAGCACCGCTTTCCACGCGCTGCCGAAGGTCATGGAAAAAGCTTAACGCCATCTTCGTTTTCCTGCGCTAAGACACTCGCATAAGAGGGTTTGCGAGGGCGCGGGAATAATGACCAAGACTATTTTGCGATCGGCGATCGCCGCAATCATCGGCATCGTCGTCGCGTTCGGGCTGATCTGGCTGGCGCAATATGCCGGCAGCGAAATTTCGCCCGATGTTTACGATCTCGATAGCGGCGAAATCCTGATCCCCGTCGGCTCGACGATCGCGCTGATCGCCGGCTGGTTCCTCGGCACCTTCGCCGGCGGCTGGCTCGCGATGCGCGTGTCGGCGGGCACCGGTCCCGGCTGGATCGTCGCAGGCGCGGTCATCGGCGCGGCGCTCTATCGTGCGGTCACCCTCGCCGACAGCTGGTGGATCATGGTGTTGGGCGTCGCCGTCCCACTATTGGCGGTGTGGCTGGCGCAGCGCGCGGCGAGCATCGTTACCGAATAACGCCTCGCCCCCGCGAAGGCGGGGGCCGCTATCGGCGTTGTGCTAGGTTGCCAGTGGCCCCCGCCTTCGCGGGGGCGACGTTTATTTCGCCTCTTTATCCACCGCCGCCTGCACGCTCTTGTAAAAGGCTTCGCGCGCGGCGCCAACGCCTTCGGGATCGGTCGCGGTCGGCCAGTTGCCGTTCGACGCGATCACCAGCTTGCGCTTCGGGTCGATGAAAATTCCTTGGCCAAAGATGCCCTGCGCCGCGAAGCTGCCGTCGTCGTTGGTCCACCATTGATAGCCGTAGCCGCGGCCCGGCACGTCGATCCCCGCCTGCTTCGTCGTTGCGGACGCGAGCCAGTCGTCGGGCAGCACCTTCTTGCCGCCCGCGACGCCCCCGTTCAGGATGAATTGGCCGAAGCGCGCATAATCCTTGAGGCTCGCCGACATGCAGCAGCCGCTGATCTCGTGCCCCGTCGCGCCGAGCATCCACACCGCATCCTGTTCCATGCCGAAGGGCTTCCAGATCTTTTCGGACAGATATTGCGACAGCGTCTTACCCGTCGCGCTCGACACGAGCACGCCGATCAGATTGGTCTCGCCGGTCTTGTACACCCACTTCGACCCTGCCGGAGCTTCGCGCGGCAAGGTCTTCATATAGCTGACGGTAATGTCCTCGCCCGCGACGGGCTTTTGCAGGTTAAACAGCGCGACGTCGGATTTGGGGTCGGTATAATCCTCGTTCCATTTGACGCCCGAGGTCATCGTCAGCAGCTGCTTTACCGAGACATCGTCATAGGCCGAGCCCTTGAGGCCGGGGATATAGGCGGTGACCTTGTCGTCGAGGCTCTTGATATAGCCGTCCTTCACCGCCGCGCCGACGAGCGTCGAGGTGAAGCTTTTCGCGACCGAGAAGCTCGTCCAGCGGCCCGCGGCGCCATAGCCGAGCGCATATTTCTCAAGCCGGACCTTGCCGTCCTGAAGGATGATCAGCCCCGCATTGCGCTGCTTCGCCATATGGGCATCGACATCGCCGAGGTCGAGCGGCTTGCCCTGCGGCAGCGGATAGACGGGTCCGCCTGCTGCGACCGTGTTAACCACGACCTTGGGGACCGTCTCCATCGTGCGGAATGCGGCGTCGCGTTGATCCTGGGTCCAGAACAGCACATTCAGATCCTTTGGCAGTTTGTCGGTGGTCTCGGTGGGTGCGGGCGCACTACACCCCGCCGCCGCGGTGCACAGCAGCACCGCCGCCAAAAATCTTCGCATATGCTTTCCTCCCCTGTTTTCAGGCTGTCTTTTCGAGCGTGACTTGCGCGACGTCGATCCCGCCGCCGCGAAAGCCGCCCTCGCAATATTGCAGATAATAGCGCCAGAGCCGGATGAAGCGCTCGTCGAACCCCGCCGGAAGCTGCTCGGCCGCGACCGCCGCGTCGAAGCGTTCGCGCCACTGGCGCAGCGTCTCGGCATAATCGCCGCCGAACCGCTTTACGTCGCGCCACGCGAGCCCCCTCGCCTCGGCGAGCGCACGAAAGCGGCTTTCCGAGATCAGGCAGCCGCCCGGGAAGATATAGGCCTGGATGAAGTCGCTGCTCGCGGCATAGCGTTCGAACAGCGCGTCGTTGATCAATATATACTGGATCGCCGCCTTGCCGCCGGGGCGGAGCAGCCGCGCGATCGCGTCGAGATAGGCGGGCCAATAGGCCTCGCCCACCGCCTCGACCATTTCGACGCTGGCGATCGCGTCATAGGGACCCTGCGCGTCGCGATAATCGCACAGCTCGATCCGCGAGCGTCCCGACAGGTCAACCGCGTTCAGCCGCGCATCGGCAATTTCGGCCTGCGCCGTCGACAGGGTGATGCCGGTATAGAGCACGTCGTGCCGCTCGACCGCGCGTTCGGCGAGCGCACCCCAGCCGCAGCCGATTTCTAGTAGCCGGCTTCCCGAACGCAGGTCGAGCCTGTCGAGGATCGCATCGATCTTGGCCGCCTGCGCATCCTCGAGCGACTGGCGCGGGTCGGCGAACAGCGCGCTCGAATAATTCATCGCAGAATCGAGCCACAAGCGATAGAAATCATTACCCAAATCATAGTGGGCATGGATGTTCCGCTTGGCTCCGCGGCGGTCGTTGCGGTTGAGCGAATGGATCGCGCGGTTCAGCCAGCGCCAAGGCCCCCGCGCACGTCCGGCATTACCCAGCGCCTCGCCATTGCGCATGAACAGGTCGAACAGCGGCACCGGATCGGGCGACGACCATTCGCGCGCCTCAAACGCGCGATACCAGCCGACCGATCCCGACAGCGCGAGGCGCGCCAGCGCCGTCCAGCTGTGCAGATGGACGACCGCCACCGGCCCCTTGCCGCGCCCGCCGAGCAGCCGCACGCTGCCGTCGGGCAGATGTCCCTCGATCGTGCCCTGCGCCAGCCCCGCGTCGATCCGGTCGAGCAAGCGGTGGAAGAGGCGCGCGGGCGCCAGCGTGATCAGCCGCGCCATGCCGCCGCCCGCGCGATAGGCGCGATCGGCGCGGAGCAGTTCCTTACCGCGGCGCGGGCTGACATGCGTGTTCATTGCCACCTTCCTGCCTCAAACGCGCCGCGCTGACAATCGGTTGAAACGCGCGCCGCCATGACGTCACGCGCGTACGGTCATTCGGGATAGCTTGCCGTATCGGGCGCGGTCAGCCGCACCTGAAACCGCTCCTGAGCGAGCGGGTGCATGAACCGCTGATCGCGGAGCAGGATAGCCTCGCCGTCCTTTTGCGCGACGGGCATGCGCGACCAGAACAGGAAAGCGCGCGCGGGGGGGTCGGCTTTGACCCAGGTTTCGATCCGCGGATCGTCCACGCCCGTAGGACTGCCGGTCAAATCGACGTTGCCGCCGACGCCCGGCACGAAGCTGGCGGTGCCGTAGCGATCGGCGGTGCGCCAGAAGATATCGCGTTTCCAGAAGGCGAGCGGCGGCGGGCTCGCGACGACGAGCGCGTCCTTGCGCCCGCCCGCCTCGAGCGCAGTCGATGCCATGCGCTCGGCGGCGCCGGTGATCAGGCCATTGACGAAGATATAGGCGCACACCGCAGTGAAGCCGATCCATGCCGGCCGCTGCCACTGCACCGCCGCGCGCCGTTCGCGGCGCAGCGATAGCCAGACCGACATGCCGAGCGCGATCCATATCCACAAGTCGATGATGAAGATGCTGTCGCCATAGAACCAGCGATGGCTGAACGGTTCGAGCAGGCGGATCCCGTAATTGTTGAGCCAGTCGAGCGCCGGGTGGCTAAAGCAGCCGATGTAAGCGAGCGCAAGCAGCCAGCCCTTGTGAACGGGCAACCGGCCCGCCGGCCTTTTGCCGCGCCGCGCCTGCCAGCGATCGAAGGCGAGCATCAGCGCCCAGAGCAGGATCGGCAACAGGATGAGCGCGATCGGCCCGTGCGTGATCCCGCGCCGCATCGGCAGTGATTCGATGCCGTAAATAGCGCAGCCGGCGTCGATATCGGGCAGGTTCGCCGCGATGATCAGCGTCGGCATCGCAAGCCCGGTCTTCTTCTTGAGCCCCATCTGGCCCAGAACGGCGCCCACAAGGCTATGCGTCAGATTATCCATGTCGACCGCAGATCAGAGTTGCGGCCCGCCTTCCGTCACCGTCCAGGTCTGTCCCTTCTTGAGCAGGCTCTGGAGATCGGCCTTCTTGCCCTCGGCCGCCGCCTTGTTCTGACGGACGACATCGGCTTCGAACGTCGGGCGCGGATCGTCGTAGAGGACGCCAAGCGCCATCGGGAACTCGCCGAAGCGCATCTCGACGAGCATGTGCGCGACGCTGCGGTTGGTGACGTCATGGACGATCACGCCCGCGCTCTCCCAATCGCCGTCGACGACATCGACGGTCTTGAGATGCAGTGCCTCCGCGTCGAGCGCGATGCCTTTGGTGCCCTTGGCATAGAGCATCGGCTCGCCCTGCTTCAGCCAGAGCTGACGGTCCTCGGCGCCCTTGGGCGCGGCGAAATCCTCGAACACGTCTTTATTATAGACGATACAGTTCTGGAAAATCTCGATAAAGGCAGCACCCTTGTGCGCATGCGCGGCCTTCAGCACATTCGGCAATTCCTTCGACACGTCGAAGCCACGCGCGACGAAGCGCGCGCCCGCGCCCAATGCGAAGGCGGCCGGCTGAGCCGGGCGGTCGACCGAGCCATAGGGGGTCGAGGGGCTCGTCGTGCCGACGCGGCTCGTCGGCGAATATTGCCCTTTCGTAAGACCATAGATCTCGTTGTTGAACAACATGATCTGGCAATCGAGATTGCGGCGAATGAGGTGCATCGTGTGGTTGCCGCCAATCGACAGCCCGTCGCCGTCGCCGGTGACGATCCAGATATCGAGCTCGGGGTTGGCGAGCTTCAGCCCCGTCGCGAACGCCGGCGCGCGGCCGTGGATCGTGTGGAAGCCATAGGTTTCCATATAATAGGGGAAACGCGACGAGCAGCCGATGCCGCTGACGAACACGGTATTTTCAGGCGCGGTGCCGATCTCGGGCATCGTGCGCTGCACGGCCTTGAGGATCGCATAGTCGCCGCAGCCGGGGCACCAGCGGACTTCCTGATCGGTTTCCCAATCTTTCAGCGTGGTGGTGCGCGCGATGGTGGTCATTTCGTTCATGAGATTAAGATTCCTGACCGCTCAAAAATTTCAAAATGAAAAAACTTTCGACGAACATCGCCAACACTATGCCTGACCAAGCTGCGATCATCGATCCGTCGGATGAATGGTAGGACGCCCACAAGCCACCGACACAAAGCGAGAGAGAACCCAGTCGCCAGATAGCCGCATGGGCACGACCAATTTTCTTTGGCTCAGCATAAGGTTTATAGAATTCTTCCGACCGATGCGCGCGCAGCCAAAGGTGGAACAGAATGAAACCGATTAGGACCGATATGATCAGCGAATTCAGCAGTGCTCCACTGGCGCTGGCCACCAGCCATCGCCAAGCCATGCTCCAAAGAAACTTCCACTGCCCCTTGGCACTTGCCAGAGGGTGAGACAGAGGCAGCTTCGGCGTCAACTCAGCGAGCTCTCAATAGCCGCTTCGATTTCGGCGATGGTGAAGGGCTGGCCCGACACCTTGTTCACCGGCTTCGCATCGACCAGATATTGGTCGCGCAGCACGGTCTTCAATTGGCCGGTGTTCATTTCGGGGACGATCACCCGGTCATAGCTTTTCAGCAATTCACCGAGGTTCGCGGGCAGCGGCCAGATATGGCGGATATGGATATGGCTGACGTCCGCCCCCTCGGCGCGCTTGCGGCGCACCGCCTGATGGATCGGGCCGAAGGTCGAGCCCCAGCCGACCACCGCGAGCTTGCCGCCCTCGGCGCCGAGTTCGACGACCTGATCGGGCACCCTGACGCCGTCGATCTTGGCCTTGCGGATGTCGGTCATCGCCTGGTGGTTGCCCGGCGCATAGTTGATGTGCCCGGTATCGAGTTCCTTCTCGATCCCGCCAATGCGGTGGAGCAAGCCCGGCGTGCCGGGCTTCACCCAGGGCCGCTTGAGATTCTCGTCGCGGCCATAGGGCAGGAACCCGCCCTCGGGCGCTTCGGTCAGGAACTCGACTGGGAAGGCTTCATAGGTCGTCAGGTCGGGTACCGCCCACGGCTCGGCCGCGTTGGCAATGTAGCCGTCGGTGAGCAGCATCACCGGCGTCATATATTGCACCGCGATGCGCACCGCTTCGATCGCACATTCGAACGCGTCGCCGGGCGAGCGCGCCGCGACGACGGGCATCGGCGCGTCGCCGTTGCGGCCATAGACCGCCTGATAGAGATCCGACTGCTCGGTCTTGGTCGGGAGGCCCGTCGATGGGCCGCCGCGCTGCGAATTGACGATGACGAGCGGCAGCTCGGTCATGATCGCGAGGCCCATCGCCTCGCCCTTCAGCGCGATGCCGGGCCCCGACGAGCTGGTGACGCCGAGCGAGCCGCCATAGCTCGCGCCGATCGCCGAACAGATCGCCGCGATCTCGTCCTCGGCCTGGAAGGTCGTGACGTCATATTCCTTGAGCCGCGACAGATGGTGCAGGATCGCCGACGCCGGCGTGATCGGATAGCCGCCGAAGAACATCGGCAACTTCGCGAGCTGCGCGCCCGCGACAAGCCCGAGCGCGATGCCCTCGGCACCGGTCAGCGTACGATAGAGGCCCGGCGCCGCCGGCGCGGGATCGACATGATGCTGCTTGAGCGGCCCCGCGAGCTCGGCGGTCTCGCCATAGGCGTGCCCCGCGTTGAGCGCCGCGACGTTCGCGGCCGCGAGATCGGGCGCCTTCGCAAACTTGGCATTGAGCCAGTCGACGAGCGGCTGGCGGTCGCGGTCGAACATCCAGAGCGCAAGCCCCAGCGTCCACATATTCTTGCAGCGCAAGGCTTCCTTGTTGCCGAGCCCGAAGGGTTTGACCGCGTCCATGGTGAGATGGCTGATGTTGAGCTTCAGAAGCTGCCATTTCGCGAGGCTGCCGTCGTCGAGCGGGTTGGCGTCATATTTCGCCTTGGCGAGGTTGCGGTCGTTGAACTCGCCCTCGTCGGCGATGATCAGCCCGCCCGGCTTCAGTTGCGGCACATTGGTTTTGAGCGCCGCGGGGTTCATCGCGACAAGCACGTCGGGCGCGTCGCCCGCGGTGTCGATCGCCGACGAACCGAAATTGATCTGAAAGGCCGAGACGCCAAACAGCGTGCCCTGCGGCGCGCGGATTTCGGCGGGAAAATCGGGGAAAGTCGCAAAGTCGTTGCCCGCGAGCGCCGACGACAAGGTGAATTGCCCGCCGGTCAACTGCATTCCGTCGCCGCTGTCGCCGGCGAACCGTACCACCACCGCATCCGAAAGGGGGGACTGCCGCTCGCCGTCGGCCCGGTCCTCTACCGCTGTCGCCATGTTTTCCTCTGCCTCAAATCTTGCGAACCTGTGACATGGGCGTAGGCCTCTGCGCCCCAAGCCGCAATTGAGAAAAAATTGTGCGCCACAAAGGGTGAAGCACAGGTGAGTTTCGTTTCGGGATTGAATTTGCCCCGCCGATACCGAATAGCAGGACGAAATTTCGATCAGGGAGAGACGCGAATGACCGACGGCACCACCCCTTACATGCGCCCCGACGTGGCGGCTTTCCTTGCCTTTCTGAACGCGCAGGAAGGCCCCAAGATGGAAGAACTGCCGCCCGCAGGCGCGCGCGAAATGTTCCGGGTGATGGGTCAGCTTGCCGATGTCCCGCGCGGCGAGATCGCGAAAGTCGAAGATCGCACGATTCCTGGCCCGGCGGGAGATATTGCGATCCGAATCTATGACAGCCATCCGGGCCGCGAGACGGGGCCGGTGATGGTCTTCTATCACGGCGGCGGCTGGGTGATTGGTGACCTCGACACGCACGACCCCTATTGCGCCGAAGCCGCGCGGCAGCTCGACATGCCGGTGATCGCGGTCGATTATCGGCTTGCGCCCGAACATCCCTTCCCCGCCGCGCCGGAGGATTGCGAGGCCGCGACGCGCTGGATCGCCGACAATATCCCCTGCACCGGGCTGGTGTTGTCGGGCGAAAGCGCCGGGGGCAACCTCACCATCGCGACCGCGCTGACGCTCCGCGACAAGCCGGCGTCGAAACCGGTGATCGCGATTCATCCCATCTATCCCGCGGTGACGACGCACGACGACTGGCAAAGCTATCGCGATTTCGGCGAGGGCCATTTGCTGACCCAGGGCAGCATGACCTGGTTCGGCAATCATTATGCCGCCGATCCCGCCGACTATCGCGCGTCGCCGCTCGATTTTCCCGCCGAAGGCCTGCCGCCGACCTTGCTCATCACCGCGGGCCTCGACCCCTTGCGCGATCAGGGCCGCGCCTATGCCGCGAAGCTGATCGAAGCCGGTGTGCCGACGACCTATCGCGAGGCGAAGGGCAATATTCACGGCTATATCAACCTGTCGCAGGGCATTCCGAGCGCGCGCGAAGATATTCGCGGTGCATTGACGGTATTGAAGGCGATCGTCGCCGAAGCTACCGGGGCGCCATGATCGACCACAGCAAACTTCCCTATCGCCCCTGCGCGGGCGTCATGCTCGCCAACCGCGACGGCCGCATCTTCGTCGGCCAGCGACTCGATACGACGACCGAGGCGTGGCAGATGCCGCAAGGCGGGATCGACGACGGCGAAGATGCCGAAACAGCGGCGATCCGCGAATTGGGCGAGGAAACCGGCGTCCATGGCGGGCTGGTCGAGATCATCGCGCGCGGCCGCGAGGAATATTTCTACGACCTGCCCGACCATCTGATCGGCAAGATGTGGGGCGGCAAATATCGCGGCCAGCGCCAGCACTGGTTCCTGATGCGCTTCATGGGGGACGACAGCGACGTCAACATCCACACGAAGCATCAGGAATTCCGCGCGTGGAAATGGGCCGAACTGAACGAGATCGAGAAATTGATCGTGCCGTTCAAGCGCGTGCTTTACCGCGGGCTGGTCGAGGAATTCGGCCCGCTCGTCTGATCCTTCAGCGCGGTCGCGGTGCGAAAGACATCGGCGAACATCGCCGGTGTCAGCCGCCCCGTGTTCGTATTGTAGCGCGAGCAATGATAGCTATCGACCAGATACCTCCCATCGGGCAGCGCGTGGACCGCGCCGTGCGCGAAGGGGTGCGCGGCAAGGCGCTCGCCCGCCGCGCGTAACGCCGCATCGTGCGCGATCCGTCCGAGCGCGATGATCACGCGGACGTTCGGGAGCGCCGCAAGCTGGCGTTCGAAAAAGGGCCGGCAATTCGCGATTTCCGAAGGGATCGGCTTGTTCTGCGGCGGCAGGCATTTGACGCTGTTGACGATGATCGCGCCCTCGAGCGTCAACCCGTCGTCGATCCGCGCCTCATATCGCCCCAGGCTCAGCCCGAATTCGGCGAGCGTCGCGAACAGCAGGTCGCCCGCATAATCGCCGGTAAACGGTCTCCCCGTCCGGTTCGCGCCATGTTTGCCCGGCGCCAGCCCCGCGAACGCCAGCCAGGCTTCGGGATCGCCGAAGGCATGGACCGGCGCGTTCCACCAGTCGGGGTGCTCGGCCTGGCATTCGCGCCGCAGCGCGACGAGCCGCGGGCAGCGCGGGCAATCGCCCGGCGGCTCGGTTCCGGGCAACGGGCTGTCAATTTCCATGCGTCTGCGATAGGCGCGGCAGCATGGACAACGCAACGCCGCTCCCGCTCTATGCGATCGGCCTCGGGTCGAACCGCCGCCACGCGCGCTACGGCGATCCGCGCGCGGTGCTGCTCGCCGCGCTCGCCGCGCTCGAAAGCGACGACATCGAACCCGTCGACGCGAGTCCGATCATCGCCAGCGATCCGCTCGGCCCGTCGCGCCGCCGCTATGCCAATGCCGTCGCGCTCGTCGCCTCGCCGCTCAGCCCGCCCGAAATGCTCGAACGCCTGCAGGGCATCGAGGCGCGCTTCGGGCGCCGCACCGGCCAGCGCTGGAGCGCCCGAACGCTCGACCTCGACATATTGCTCTGGTCGGGCGGCGCATGGTCCGACGCGGCGCTGACGATCCCGCACCCCGCGATGGCGCAGCGCGCTTTCGTGCTTGGTCCGCTCCGCGCGATCGTTCCCGAATGGCAGCATCCGCTGACTGGACGCAGCATCCGCCAACTCGCCGCGCGCCTGACGCGTCCGAAGCCGGTTGACCGGCGCGCCTCGGCGCACTAGGGCGACGGCTCACTTCGCAAGCCCGCTTCGTCGGCGCCGCGTTGGGCCCTTAGCTCAGTCGGTAGAGCAACTGACTTTTAATCAGTAGGTCGCTGGTTCGAACCCAGCAGGGCTCACCATTCCGGATCAAGGACTTAGCCTGTGCTTTGCAGGTTCGAAATCAAGATGGTTTTGGCGCCACATAATCACCGGGAAAGCACGGAACTCGCTTTCTAAAGGCATCCGGGGCCTCTTCTTGGTGCGGACCGCGCGCTATTTTAGCCACCAAACCGCTTTCGTCAGTTGCTCGACATGCCGGCCCCATAGCTCAAGCGCCGCTCGCTTTTCCTTCTGGAAGTCATAGCATTGATAGACACCCACTAAGCCAGCTAGCGTGCCGGACTTATGGTTCAGAACCGCTTCGATGATCGCTGTTCGGATGCCTGGCGCCTGCATTCCCGTTGCAACGGTCCGCCGGATATCATGAAGGCGCCACGGCTCTCCCATATAGGACTTCGATCCTCCAGTCGTAACGCGCACGCCGAACCCTGGCAGTCCAGTGTCCCAGAGAAAAATATCCTTCTTGTCGGGGTTGAGAGCGTCGACAACTCTTGTCGTGATAATTCCGATGGCCATGGCACACCTCACGCAATCACCGGTCAATCAGTGATGAACGGAACTTCGATCGCCGTTCCACCTGCCGAAGTGAGAAACGGACGGGTTCGCAAATTGGTTCGGTAACTGGCCTGTTGCGGTGCTGGCATTGGCCGTTTGCGGACTGTCTACTCCGGGAAACGGTCCCCAAGAAGAGTCATTTTCCTTGCCCCGCATCGGCATTGCCCCTACTTACGATCATAACTGACTGTAAGTGGAGAAGATATGGAGCGTCGTGATTTTCTGGGCATGACAGGCGTGGCGGCAAGTGCGGTATTGATGACGCGCCCGGCGACGGCTGCCCCCCGCAAAAAGCACACCGGGTTCCTCTGGGGCACGGCGGGCGCCGCCTATCAGGTCGAGGGCGCGAATGTCGCGAGCGACCTCTGGGTTATGGAACATGTCTCGCCGCCGATCTTCGCGGACAAGTCGGGCGACGCCTGCGACGTCTACCATCGCTTCGACGAAGATATCGCGCTCGCCGCATCGCTGGGTTTCAACACCCACCGATTCGGCATCGAATGGTCCCGGATCGAACCCGAACGTGGACAGATTTCCGAAGCCGGCCTCGCTTATTACCGGCGCGTCCTCGAATCCTGCGAGCGCCGCAAGATGAAGGCGGTCGTCACGCTGAGCCACTTCACCGTCCCACGCTGGGTTGCCGCGAGCGGCGGCTTTACCGATCCCGCGAATGTCGATGCCTTTGCAGCCCACTGCGCGCGCATCGTCAAAAGCATGGGCGAGAAGATCCATCTCGCCATTACCTTCAACGAACCCAATCTCGCGACCGTGGTGCGCTGGAGCGGACTGTCCGAGAAATATCGGCCCTATATCGAGGCGGCGCAGAAGGCGGCGGGCATTTCGCAAAATGCGCCGAACTGGTCGAGCCCGATGCTCGCGGGCGAGCGCCAGTATGACGGGATCGTCGCGGCGCACACCAAGGCGCTCGAAGCGATGCGTGCCGCCGGAGCGAGTTTCCCGATCGGCCTGTCGCTGGCCATTCCCGCCGATAGCGCGGCGGGCGGCGACGACCAGGGCCTGAAGCGCAAACAGTCCGAGATGCTCGACCGCTGGCTTGCCGCTCCGGGCGACTTCATCGGCATCCAGACCTACACGGGCGGCGAAGTCGGACCCGACGCCGATGTTCCGCCGCCGCCGGGCGCCGAAGTCACGCAAATGGGCTATGCTTTCACCCCAGGCGCGATCGAGGACGCGATCCGGCTCGTCGCCCGCCGCACGGACCGGCCGCTCTATGTGACCGAGAATGGTGTCGCGACCGAGGATGACCAGCGTCGTATCGCCTATATCCAAGGCGCCGTGGCGGGTGTCGAGCGCTGTCTCGCCGACGGCATCGACCTGCGCGGCTATATCCACTGGTCGCTGCTCGACAATTGGGAATGGGTCGCGGGTTATCGCCCCAAATTCGGCCTCGTTGCCGTCGAGCCCAAGACATTCCGGCGCATCCCCAAGCCGTCGGCTCGCTATCTAGGCAAAATCGCCAAGCGTGGCGGCTTGGCCTGAGCAAGAGGGCGCGGCGTCGGCACAAGGCCGGTGCCGCGCGCGCTCCGCTTATTTAGCCGCGGCTTCCACCAGCGTCCGGATGCCCGGCCCGATCTTCACGATCAGATCGGCTGCGGGTTGCGGGCGCAGGAAGGAATCAAACGGCCGCCACGATGCCGCTTCTTCCTTTTCCAGTCGTGCCAGCAGTTCCTTGGCGTTTTCCACCTGCGCGGCAGTCAGCGGCCGTCCCGTCTCCAAAGCCTCGAGTGCATCGAGGCCGGCTGCCGCGACAGCGGCGATCAGGGTCGCGGTTGGGCGCGCGGGTTCCAGCATCGGATTGCCGGTCGCGATCGCGCCAAAGCGCGCTTCATTGGCTCGCCAATCGCCGAGCTGCGCCTTGAGCGGAGCGCCGAGCGCGCGTTCGCCGGCGACATAACGCTTTGCCTCGTCGGCAAAACGACGCGCGGCGAGACTGTCGACCGGCGCCGTATCGGCGAGCGCGTTTAAAGGCTGGACGATGCGCTGACCCGCCAGCATTGCCTTGATGCGGTGATCGTGCGCCATGTTACGCACCGGACCGGTGATCGCCAGCAGGTCGGCCACGGCGCCATTGTCGTCGGGCACGATGCGCGCGGCGATCCGCTGCCGGTTCGCCCGATCGTCGAGGCCGCTGACCGTGAGCTGCGCCGATACGATCGCGAGCCGGCGATACATATCCGGCGCATCGGTGACGCTTGCGGGCGACCAGAAGCGTTCGGCGAGCGCCGCCGCGCGCGGCCAGAGATGATGGTCGATCAGTTCGTCGGTCGCAATCTCGCCCCAGAGCGGCGCCTCCGCCCCGATCAGCAACTTCTCCTGCTCGGCCGACAGCGGCGCGTGCGGAAAGTCGACCAGCGCGTCGGTGACGAAATTCGCAAGCAGCGGGCTGAGGCCGCGCAGCGCCTTGGCATGTTCGGGCGTCAGTCCGGCGGCGGCGGTCGCCGCGGGATCGATGCCATAATGATAGTCGGCGGGCATGAGCAGGTTGAGATAATAGCCCGCCGACATGATCGTCCGGTGCCCCTTTGCGGTCGCGTCGGCCATCGCGTTCGACGTCTGCCAGGCTTGGACGATGCTATCCTTGGGCAGCCCCGCACCCGACACTTCCTCCCATCCGATGACGGTCTTGCCGAGCCGGCGCACGATGTCCGCCGCGCGGCGCAGGAAGAACGCCTCGACCGCCTTGCTGTCCGCGAGGTTTTCGCGCGCCATCAGCGCCTGCACATCCTCCGCGTCGGCCCATACGGTCTTGCTGACCTCATCGCCGCCGATATGGAAATGCGGGTCGGGAAACAGCGGCGCCATCTCGCCGAACAGGCGTTCGAGAAAGCGATACGTCTTCTCCGACGCCGGATTGAGCGCGACTTCGGGCTGGCCGAGGAACATTGTCTTCGAGAAGGTGCCGACTTCGGGATAGGCGGTGACGATCGCGCGGCTGTGCCCGGGGACGTCGAACTCGGGCACGATGCGGACGCCCCGATCGGCCGCATAAGCGACGAGATCACGAATTTCCGACTGCCGATAATATTCGCCATCGGCGTTGAGCTTTGGGTATTTCAGGCTTTCGACCCGAAAGCCCTGATCGTCCGACAGGTGCAGGTGCAACGTGTTGAACTTCAGCCGCTCCATCGCATCGATCTGCCGCTTGAGCGTCGCGACCGAAATGAAGTGCCGCGCGGGGTCGAGCATGATGCCGCGCCAGGCAAAGCGCGGCGCGTCGGTGATCGTCTGGTGCGCAATGGCGATGCCCGCTGGCGAAAGCCCGGCGAGTTGCCGTAGGCTTGCATAGGCGCGCAGTACGCCGGTGGGGCCGTCTGCTTCGATCGCTACACCTTCGCTCCCCACGGTCACGCGATAGGCTTCGCCGCGATCGACCCCACCTTGAGCAGACCGACACGTAGCCCGCACCGCGATCGGTTTCGCCGGGTCGAGGATCAGCCCTGTCTGCCGCAAAATATCGCTGCCAAGACGCGTTGCCGCGCGTTCCAGCAACGCCGCGTTGCCGCACCCCTCCCATCCGGTTTTGAGCGGTCCCTCGATGCGCAACACACCGGTGCCATCCGGGACAACAGACACGGGAAGCGGCATCAGCGCGGGTGCGGCATAGACCGGAAATGCAGCCAGCGTGGCTGCCAGCGCTCCAAAAAACTTCATGCCCCGCATCCTCATCTTCTCCGTCATTTCGCCGCTGCGGCGCGGGCTTCGGTCACGTCGAGGCGCGCTTTCCAAGGGTCGGCCTTGGTGACCGCACGCCCGTCGGCCTGAAACTCCAGCAGCGGATCGTCCGCCTTCGTGACCGGCAACCACGTGGGCAGGTCTTCACCGTTCGGATCGCCGCTCCGTGCGAAATTCACCCAGTAACGGTGCATTGTCGAAGCGATCGCTGCGTCGGTCGTACTCACCTTGTCGCCGAGGAGCGCTTCGACGCGGTCGAATGCATAGACGACTTCGCTCGAATGCTCGGCGCCCTTGATTGGCTTGCCACGCTGCGCTTCGGCGACATAGGAGAAGCGGAAAAGCCAGGCCGGCTTGCCGTTCGCCGCGATTGTGCGGGCGACGAGCCGCGCAGGTTCGATCATCGTCCGGTCACGGCCGATCATGCCGTTGACATCGTCGAGCGTTGCCGTGCCTGCGGGATCATAGGCAGCGCGCGCCTCGGCCGCCAGCGGACCGAAGGCGGCGAAGGCCGCGTCCTTCGACGGCGCGCGATTGAGGCCGAGGTCGGCTTCGTCGGCGCCGACGATCATCGGCAACGGCGGCGCGGCCTTCAGCGCTTCCGCCGGCTGCGCAGTGACGATGCGGCCATCGACGATCGGTCCCGAAAAACGGCTGCGCTCACCAAGGAACAACATGCCGAGCGCCGTCAGATTGCCCGCGACCTTTTCGGCGGGCAACGCGCGGAGCTTTTCGAGCGCCGCCGCGTCGCTCCCGTCGACGCCGACACTGGTTGCAAAGGCAAGGCCGATCTTCTCAGCCGATGCATGCGCCTCGGTATCCGTCGCCAGCATCTGCGCGCCGAGCAACTGCGTGCGCCCGCCGCCCGATTGGGCGATCACGCGCCGGAACAGCCCGCGCGCGAGCGGCGAGGCGGCGAGCGCGAGCACCGACTCGCCGCCCGCCGACGCGCCCATGACCGTGACATTGTCGGGATCCCCGCCGAACGCCGCGATGTTGCGCTTCACCCATTGCAGCGCCGCGATCTGGTCGAGATAGCCGTAATTGCCCTTCGGCTCGTCGGGCCGCTCGGCGGACAGCGCCGGATGCGCGAAGAAGCCGAAGCGCCCGAGCCGGTAATTGGGCGCCACGAAGATCACCCCGTCGCGCGCGAAGGCGGCCCCCGACGCCTCGGCCGGAACATTCGATCCCGACACGAAGGCACCGCCGTGGATCCAGACGATCACGGGCCGCTTCCCGGTCGCCGCGCCGGCGGGGCGCCAGACGTTCAGGTAGAGGCAGTCTTCGGAAGGCTCGAATGCCGGATCGGCAGCCGGGCGCATGCAGTCATGCCCGAAGCGCGCGGCCGCGCGCACGCCCTGCCAAGACAGGACGGGCTGCGGCGGTCGCCAGCGCAGATCGCCGACGGGCGGGGCGGCAAAGGGAAGGCCCTTGAATGCCTCGACACCCTCTTCGGCAACCCCCCGCACTTCGCCATCAGCCGTCATTACGTCCTGAGCAGCAACGGGCGTTGCCGCCGCTAGCAAGCTGACGACAAGCATCGGAAAGCGGCGCATCGGTCAGCGCTTCCGGTTTTCGGTGGCCGCGGTGAGCAGGGCGCTGCCGCTCAGCATCGGCTCGCCCGCCGATTTGCCGACAAAGAAGCGATATTCGCCGCGCGGCCTTACCCATTTTTTGGCGGCTGCGTCGTACGAGAGCAGGAGCCAGGGATCAGCCTCGATCGTCACCTCGCGGCTTTCGCCCGGCTTGAGGTCGACCTTTGCCCAGCCGGCCAGCCGGTGCGTGCGGCCCGGCGGCGCGACGTAGAGCTGCGCGACTTCGACGCCTTCACGGTCACCGCTATTGGTGATCCGCGCCTTGACGCTCAGCGCCTTGCCGCCGCGAAACTCGAGGGCCCCATAGTCGAAACTCGTATAGGTCAGACCGTAACCGAAGGGGAAGAGCGGCTTCGCGCCGGCCCGCTCGAACCAGCGATAACCAATGTCGCTTCCTTCGATATAGTCGATGGGAAAAGGTTCATATTTGACCCCGATCCCGAGTGGTCGCTGCTTCGCCGGATCGTAACCGACGACCGTCTTTTGCGGGAGCTGTCCGGCGCTCGCCGGGAAGCTGATCGGCAGTCGCCCTTGCGGCGCGCTTTTCCCGGTCAGGATAGCGGCTATCGCCTCGCCGCCGCGCTGGCCCGAGAACCACGCCTCAAGCACCGCCCCGACCTTGCCCAGCCATGGCATGGCGACGGGATTGCCGGTCTGGAGGACAACGACCGTTTTGGGATTGGCTGCGGCCACCGCGTCGATCAGCGCATCCTGCTCATAAGGCAGCGAGAAGTCGGCATGATCGATGCCCTCCATCTCGGGCTTGACCGCATAGACCACGACAAGGTCGGCCTTCTTCGCCACTTCGGCCGCGCGCGTCGCGTCGCTGCCGTCGTCGTAGCTGATCGCGGTACCCGGCAAGGCGGCCTGCAGCGCCTTCAGCGGCGAGGAAAGCCCGTAGCTCGGCGCCAGCAATGCAGAGAGCGGATTGGCGCCTGGCGCGTCGCGATAGACGCCGCCCCATCGGATGACCTGCGACGAGCCGCCGCCGATCGGCACGCCCTTGTCGGCGTGGCGGCCGATGACCGCGATGGATTTTGCGGACGCAGCTAGTGGCAGGACGCCATCATTCTTGAGCAGGACCATGCCCGCCTCGGCCATCGCCTGCGCCTTCGCACTATTGGCTTCGCGGTCGATGGCACCGCCCGGCGCGGCGCGATGATCGAGCGCGCCGACGAGGGTCATCGATCGCACGATGCGCAGCGCCATGTCGCGGACCCGCGCCGGCGCGATCTCGCCCGCCCTGACCGCGGCGGAGAGCCCCGCGAAATAATCCTTGTCCTGCGGTGACTGCTGGTCGAGCCCCGCGTCGATCGACGGCTTGAGGCTGTGCACTGCGCCCCAGTCGGACATCACCCAGCCCGAATATTGCCAGTCGCCCTTCAGCACGTCGCGCATCAGAAATTCATTCTCGCACGCATAAGTACCGCCCACCTTGTTGTACGCGCACATGATCGAGGCGGGCTTGCCGCGCTTGATCCCGATCTCGAAGGCCAGCAGATCGGATTCGCGCAGCGCCGCCTCGTCGATCCGTGCGTCATAGACAAAGCGGCCGCTTTCCTGCGGGTTCAGCGTATAATGTTTGATCGTCGAGGCGACGTGGCGATCCTGGATGCCGGCGATCTGTTCGCCGACGAGGGTGCCCGCGAGCAGCGGATCCTCGCCCAGATATTCGAAATTGCGGCCGTTGCGCAGTTCGCGTGCGAGGTTGACGCCCCCGGCGAGCATCACATTGATCCCTTTTGCGAAGGCTTCGGCACCGATCAGCCGGCCAGCCTCGCGCGCCATCGCGGGATCGAAGGTTGCCGCAAGCGACAGCGTCGCGGGCAGCGCGGTCGATTGCTGACCGGGACGCAGATAGCCGATATCGGCGACCCCGAGGCTCGCATCGCCCAGATGAAGCGCAGGGAAACCGACGCGGTCGACCGCGGGCACGAAGCCGGCGGTGCCGAGCGCACCGTCGGGTTTCGGCTGCCGCATCGCTTCGGGGATGAAGGCCGGGAGCGGAATGCCGAGGTCGAGCAGGCTGCCGCCCGACATCGATTTCGTCAGCGACATCTGCTCGTCGAGCGTCATCGCATCGACGATCGCAACAGCGCGTTTTTCCGCCGTTTTTTCCTGTTCGGTCATTCCGTCCGCCTCTTTCGCCGTCGCCGGCATGGCAATAATCGTGGCAACCGCCAGAATGGCGGTGGACATGGCGCGTCCCATTTCCCTCTCCCGTTATTTGCTGTTTTCAGGTCCCACCGACAGCACCCCGGTTTCGAGGCCGGCGGCCATCAAACGCTTGAGCACCTTCACCGAATCGCGAACGCTGCCGGGTTCGGGCGCCAGCACCTGCGCGATCGAGAGACCGCGGATCGCCCAGACGATCAATCGCATGACAGCCATCGCCCCGCGGGCGCCCTTCGCCGAAGCGAGGTGCGAAAACTCGAGGGCTTCCTTCTCGATCCGCGTCTGCACAGGGGCGAGCATCTCGCAGAGTTGCGGGTCGCTGCGCGAGCCCTGCATAATCTCCAGCACCGCGACGCCCGACGGGCGACTGAGCACCTCCCACGCCATTTCGGGATAGGCGAGGAAACGAGCCTGCGGGTCGGTGATGCCCTTCAGATATTCCGAATAATGCTCGAGCTCGGCCTCGAACACGGCTTCGACAACGAAGGTCATCAGATCGGCCTTCGTACGAAACTGGTGCAGCATCGCGCCGCGGCTGACCCCCGCTTTTTCGGCGACGAGCGTCGTCGAGGTCGCGGCATAGCCATGCTCGTGCAGCGCCTCGATCGCGGCCGCCAAGAGCAGTTCGCGCGTCCCCGCGCTCCGCTCCGCCTGTGTCCGCCGCTGCGGTTTCTCGGCCATGTTTTCGCCTCTCCATTTACAAGCAGTGTTGACCGTAACATATGGACGACATAGGATCATGGCAAGCACAAAGGAGCACGCCATGATAGAACGCCGCCAGTTTCTTGCCGCCGCTGCGGCCACCGCGATGCTTCCCGCGGCCGCCATTGCGGCGCCGGCGAGGCCGGTGATTGGCGTCCAACTCTATATGGCGCGCGAACTGCTCGCGAAGGACTTCGAAGGGACGCTGGCCGCTATCGCTGCAACCGGCGTGCGCCATGTCGAATTCGCTGGATTCTACGACAGGGATGCCGCTGCCCTTCGCAAGATCCTTGCCGATAACGGTCTTGTCGCGATCGGTGCCCACGCGGTGCGCGCCGACATGGACGATGCCGAGATCGACCGCTTGATCGGGCAATGCGCCGGGATCGGCATGGCCTATGTGGTCGCCCCGGTGCCGCTCGTCCCCGCCTATCGCGCGTTGGCCGGCAAGTCCGACAACCCCTTTCGCGATGCGATCGCCGCGCTCACGCGTGAGGATTTCCTGCGCACCGCCGACCGGTTCAATGGCATTGGCGAGCGGGCGAAGATCGCGGGGATGCGCTTCGCCTACCACACCCACGGTCTCGACTTCCTGCGCTTCGACGGGCGCTATGCCTTCGACGACATGGTCGAACGCTGCGATCCTGGGCTGGTCGATTTCGAGCTCGATATCGGCAACACGATCGCGGCCGGCGTCGACCCCCTTCCCTATCTCGCGCGCCTCGGCCGCCGTGCAAGTCTCGCGCATCTCAAGGATTGGCGCGGCCCGATCGAGCCCGCGGTCGACCGCATTCCACCGACCGCCCCCATCGGCGAGGGCATCGTCGATTTTCAGGCAATGATGCGGACGATGTCCGCCGCGGGTGTCGGCTATGCCTTCATCGAGGAAGAAGAGACGCCAGCGGACCGTGTGATCGCCGCCATCGGTTCGGCCTATCGCCATCTCGGGCGCCTATGAGGCCTTGCGCGCCGCCGATGCCAGCGCACGCTCGGCGATCGGGCGCATCACGGCATAGCCGGCCGGGGTCGGGTGGACGCCATCCTCGGCATGAAGCTTTGCCAATCCATGCTCGCCGTCGTCGAGGGCGGCATAATAGTCGGCGAACACAAGATTTCGCTCCGCCGCCAGCGCCCGAAGGCGCGTGTTCAACGCGGCGATCGGCTCGACCGGCGCGATTTCGGGACGCCAGTTGAACCGCCGGGCGGGAAGCACCGAGCCGATCACCACTGCAATCCCATGCGCTTCGGCGAGGTCAACCATCGTACGGATATTGGCCTCGATCCGCTCGATCGAGGTCGCGCCGATATTCCCGGCAATATCGTTGGTTCCAGCCATGATATGAACGATCCGCGGCTTCAGATCGACCACGTCGGCGCGAAATCGCGCGAGCATCTGCGTCGTCGTCTGGCCGCTGATCCCGCGATCAACGCGGTCGCCGGAAAAGAAATCGGGCTGCTTGGTCAGCCATGCTTCGGTGATCGAATCGCCGATGAAGACTATCCTGTTCGATGTCGCAGGCGGCAGGGCCCGATTCGCAGCGGCGTAGCGGCACAGGCCTGCAAAGTCGGCAAAAAGCAGATCCTGCTGCCATTTCGCATAGATAGCCATGCCATCCTCGGAACGCGGCGGCAGTGGATCGCCGGCGGCCAGCGCAGCCTTGGCGCGCGTCATATAGTCGGCAACAACGGCAGGCATCGGCGGCAGGGTAGCGCAGGGGTCGGAAACAACGCCGACGCGCGACGTAGGCTCACCCGCTGCCACCGGCAGCGAAACAAGCGCCAACGGCAAGAAAATCAACGATTTCATCAGCTACCTCCCAACGCTCAGGCCTGACACCCTATCACTCAAATGATAACTTACAAGCGGTCTTGACTGCTTTTATGTTACAAGCCTATCAAGCGGCACCGGCGCCGCGAGCGCCTTGTTGGGGAGGTTATCATGGTTCGATTTGGCGCGCGGCGCATATTGCTCGGTTCGGTTGCTGCGATGGCACTGCCCGCGATGCCGGTGTTCGCGCAGGACGCGGAGCCCGGCGCGGCGGCTGCGGGCGACGAGATCATCGTTACCGCAACCCGCCGCGAAGAACGATTGCAGGATGTCCCGCTTTCGGTAACCGCGGTCTCGGGCGAGAGCCTGGCGCAGTCGGGACTGAAGGAAGTCAGCGACATCCAGTATCTCGCCCCGAACATCACCTTCTCGGCGACCAACCCCGTGTCGAACGGCGGCGGCTATCAGATTCGCGGTGTCGGCACCCAGACCTATGACAGCGGCGTCGAGCAGACCGTCGGCCTTGTCATCGACGGCGTCGTCATCGGCCTGTCGCGCGACCCCGGCTCGACGGGCTTTGCCGATATCGAACGGATCGAAGTGCTGCGCGGTCCGCAGGGGACGCTGTTCGGCAAGAATTCGAGCGCGGGGGTGATCCAGGTGGTCACCAAGCGGCCCCGCATGGACGATGCGTCCTTCTCGCTCGACCTCAAATATGGCGAACGCAACGATCGCGTCGTGCAGGCGAGCGCCAACGTCCCGCTCGACGACACGCTCGCCCTGCGCATATCGGGCTATAGCAACGGACAGGACGGTGCGATTCCCTATGTGCTGGCCCCGTCGCACGCGGTCGGCGACCGCAGGAACAATGGCGTGCGCGCTAAGCTGCTCTGGGAACCTTCGGACACTCTCTCCTTCCTGTTATCGGGCGAATATCAAACCGCCTTTGCGCGCGACGGCCAGATCATCCAGTCGCTCGGCACCAGTGCCCTGTTCAATTCGCAGTTCGCCAGCTTTGCCGAGAAGCCCGGTCCGAACGTCTACAAAAGCTATATGGATGGCGACTGGACGGCCGATACCAAGCTCTATGCCGGCTCGATCGAGATCAACGCCGACATCGGCGAACACACGCTGACCTCGATCACCGCTTACCGGCAGCTCGAAACACTCCAGCTATCCGACATCGATGCCTCGCCCGCGAACATCTTCAACAACAGCGACGGCGGCGTCGACAGCAATCAGTTCACGCAGGAGCTTCGTCTGACATCGCCCGGCGGGAACCGTCTCGAATATGTGCTGGGGCTCTATTATTACCGGACCGAGAACGGCGGCTATGCCGTCCAGTACGGCAATTATTACGGGCTTTTCGGCGCTCCCGTGGTCGTCGGCGGCGGCCGGCGCGATGCGACGAACAAGGTGCGCAGCCTCGCCGCCTTCGGCAACGTCACCTTTGCGCTGACCGACGCGTTCAAGCTGATCGGCGGCCTCCGCTATACGAACGACCGAAACCACGGGACGCTCGTCGTCTCGCCCTTGCCTTTCCCGGCGGTCCCGCTCGGCATTTTGCCGAATTATGACGGCACAGTGAAGGCCGACAATGTGTCGGGCAAGGTGGGCGTGCAGTTCGAGCCGAGCCGCGACTTCATGCTCTACGCGACCTATTCGACAGGCTTCAAAGGTCCGGCGATCGACGGCACCGCCGGCATCATCCGGGAGGTTCGCCCCGAAACGGTGAAGAGTTGGGAAGTTGGCCTCAAGACCAGCTTCCTCGACGGCAAGGGCAATTTCAACATCGCAGCTTACTGGTCGAACTATCGCGACTTTCAGGCGCAGACGTTCGACATCACGATCACGCCGCCCGCCTTCTACCTGTCGAACGCCGGGCTGCTGCGCGCACGCGGTATCGAGGTCGAAACCGGGTTCCGCGTGATACCGGCGCTGCGGCTGTCGGCGAGTGGGGCGTATAATGACGCGACCTTCCGCGAATATGACGGGCAATGCTATCCGGGCCAGCCGATATCGCCGGTCGTCGGCCAGGGCTGCTACGTCGTCCCCGGCACGACGACGACGGTCGCCAACTATCGCGGCTTCCGCCTGCCCAATGCGCCGAAATGGTCGTACATCCTGCGCGCGGATTACAAGCAGGCGGTCGGCGGCGACATGGCGATCGACGCCGCCGCCAATTGGGCGTGGCGTACGAAGACCCAAGCCGTGATCGGCGATCCGAACGCCCAGATTCCGTCCTACGGGCTGCTCAACGGCACCATCGGGTTCGGCGCGGAAGACGGCAGCTGGCGGGTCGGAATCTACGCGCGCAACCTGCTCGATAAGCGCTTCTATGCACCCTATGCCGCGGGCGTGATCAATCCGGGCGGCTACTCCAAGATCGTGATGCCCGAAGCCTTCCGGACGATCGGCGGCACGCTCAGTTTTCGGATCTGATCGATCTGACTCCCTTCACCCTGTCAAAGGGCGAAGGGCGGAGCGACACATCATATTCCGAAGCGCCACGATCCGACGTCATTCTCGATCTGTCTTCCGTCCTTGGCCGGTTAGAGACGGTCCGGTTTTAGGCGCATGACGCAAAGAGCGGACGTTCGACGTATGCGTACGCTAGCAGGCCGTTTCTTCTCTAGTACTGAAATTTCGCCTGCAATGCGATCGTGCGCGGTGGCTGTATGAACTTTGAGATGATGCCCGCGGCAAGCGGGGTGTTGAAGGCATGGCTTGCCGTTAGCTCGTCGGTGAGATTCTTGCCGACCACCGCCAGTTCCCATCGCTTGCCGCTTCCCCGGATGCCTATCCGCAGATCGAACTTTGTGAAGCTGTCCTGCGCCGCCGCGGGGTTGAAGGATTCTTCCAGAAAGGCACTGCTGCGATAGGTGACGCCGCCGTTGGCGATGAAGTCGACCGCGCCGTTCAGCGGAAGTGCGATATCGGCAAAGAGCGTGCCGCTCCATTTCGGTGAGCGCGGCAACGGCCGCCCCGCCGCATTGTTGTTCGCCGGCACGCAGGTCGGGTTGGTGAACGGACACGGAGCGCCGGGGAAGTCGATGAATTTCGCGTCGAGATACGCCAGCGAACCGTTGAGCGCGAAACCGTCGGCGATCTGGAACACGAAGTCGGCTTCAACGCCTTGGCTGCGCGCCTTGCCCGCGTTGCTCGTGATGAAGCTGTTGCTCACCGCGTCGAAGGACGAGACCTGAAGATTGGTGAAGTCGGTGCGATAGGCGGCGATATTGAAACGTAGCCGGCGCTCGAACAGGGCGAGCTTGGCACCCACCTCGAAAGTCTCGGCATTTTCGGAGTCGATCTCGAACTGGGCCTGCGTCGTGGTCGACTGTGCCCCGATGAAGCCGCCCGCCTTCGATCCTTGACCATAGGATGCGTAAAGCATGGCATCGCGCCCGGCATCCCACTGGACCGCGGCAGAGGGATCCCACTCACGCTCTACGCGCCGCCCCGCAAGCGGCGTCGCGAGCCAGCTCGGCTGGACGACGCCGCTATTCGCGCGCGTCTGAGTCGCGGTCTTGCGGTCGAAGGTATAGCGAAGGCTACCGATCAGCCGCAGCGTGTCGGCGACATTCCAGGTCGCACTTCCGAATGCCGACCAGGCGAGGTTTTCCTGACGGAATGTGCGGTCAGATCGACCGTTGAAGGGCCCGAAATTGATGAGCGTCGTGCCGAAAAGGTCATAGTCGTTGACGTGGAAATAGCCCCCGACGATATATTCGAGGCTGCCTGTTGTGGGCGACGCGAGGCGAATTTCCTGCGACATCTGGCTGAATTTTTCGGCGAAGCGCGACGCGAACGACGGCGCGGCCCCGAAATCGGCATCGACCTTTTTGTCGAAATCATAGGATGAATAGCCTGTGATCGATGTCAGGACATGATCGCCGATTTCGATATTCGCCGTCGCGCTGGCGTTGAGGTTGTTGGTGTTGTCGTAATCCTTTTCCATGAAACCCGGGAAACCGCCGGTCGCGCGCTTGCGGTCGGGGTCATTGGGAGTCGAAAAACGTTCGACCGCCGTGCCGGTCAGATCGACCTTGCCGCCCTCGACCCGGATCAGAAGGTCCGCACCATTGCCGGGATCGATCAGGACGGACGCTCGGCCAAACAGGCTCTTGCGCTTGGTCTCGTTCCCGCCGAGCTGGGTGTTTTCGATATAACCGTCGCTGTCCTCATATTGCCCCGCGACGCGGACACTGACCGCCTCCGACAACGGCCCCGATGCCATGCCGAACAACCGGGCGCCCCCGAGCTCGAATTCATAGCTGCCCTCGAGCGTCGCGCGGAAGTCGCGTGTCGGCCGCGCGCTTACAACGCTGATCGCGCCCGCGCTGGTATTCTTTCCGACGAGCGCACCTTGCGGGCCGCGCAGCACCTCGATCCGCTCGACGTCGAGGAAGGGCGCCTGGAATTGGCGCGCGTGGCCGCCGTAGATGCCGTCCACGAACAGGCCGACCGTCTGTTCGAAAGCGAGGTTGCCCGGGGTCGAGCCAATGCCCCGAATATAGAAAGCGTTGTTGCCCGGGGTCGTCTGGACATAGAAATTGGGAACATAACGATCAAGTTCGGTGAAGTCGGCGATTCCAAGATCGCTGAGCTGTTCGCCGCCAACAACGGTCATAGAGATGGGAACATCCTGGACGTCCTGCTCGCGCTTCTGCGCAGTGACGACGATGACATTGGCATCGTCAGCCTCGACAGCCGTAGCCGCTTCCTGTCCCATGGCAGGAACGGTGAGCAGCAGCGCGCTCGACGCAATCAGGCATGCCCGAACCGAATATCCATATGCCTTGCCATTCGACATCCACATTCTCCCTCTTGTGGTTTCGGCGGCTCCGGGATTTTCCGGATGCTGATCGCCATCACGGAATTCATTTAGCCTTCTAAGGATATTTTGTAAAGTAGGTTGACAAAGTTGCGGCGATGGAGAAGCTTCATCATTGCCGGAACCACTCACAAATCCGGGCTTTTCGAAGTTATCCCTTCGGTCTGCCCATATCCCCAAGCGCAATGGGCCCGGTGAGAAAAACGGAGCAAAACGGCTCCTGAAACTGGAAGAGGAGAATCGGATGTTGTCGCGGCGCAATCTGGTGAAGGCAGGAGCGGCTTCGGCTGTCGCCGGGCTCTTGGGAACGCGGGCGCAGGCTCGCACGCCGGCGCGTAGGAAGCCCAATATCGTCTTCATCCTTGCCGATGATCTGGGCTCCGCCGACCTCGGTTGTTTTGGACGCGAAGACATTGCGACACCTTCGCTCGACGCGCTCGCGGCGGGCGGCGTCGCGCTTCACCGGTCCTATTCAAACAGCAGTGTCTGCTCGCCGACACGACTCGCGCTGATGACCGGGCAATATCAATATCGCTTCCCCGGCGGGCTCGACGAGCCTCTGGGCCTCCATCCCGATTTAGGTCTACCGGATTCGGCCATCACCCTGCCCGACCTTTTGAAGCGCGCGGGATATGACACCTCCCTCGTCGGCAAATGGCATCTGGGCGGCTTGCCGGAATTCGGGCCGCGCAAGAGCGGCTATGACAGTTTCTTCGGCATCTATCAGGGCGGCGCCGATTATTTCGAACATGGCATGACGATCCGCGGCCGGTTCAAGCACGACCTTTGGGAGAATGAGACCGAGATTCACCGCACCGGATATCTGACCGATCTGATTACCCAGCGCAGCGTTTCAGAACTCGGGCGTTTCGCGGCGGCCGATCGCCCCTTCCTGTTGAGCGTCCATTACACCGCACCGCACTGGCCATGGGAGGGTCCCGAAGACGAGGCTGTCGCCAAGACAATTCGCGACTCCTTTCATTATGATGGGGGTTCGAACGCAGTCTATGCCGCGATGGTCGAAAGCCTCGACCGTGGCGTCGGCAAACTGATGGCGGCGCTTGCCGCCAACGGACAGGCAGAGAATACAATCGTTATTTTCACGAGCGACAACGGCGGCGAGCGCTTTTCGAAGGTCTGGCCGCTGCGCGGCATAAAGGGCGAACTGCTCGAAGGGGGCATCCGCGTTCCATCGATCCTGCGCTGGCCAGGCCGTATCAAGGCCGGGACGACGAGCGACCTCGTGCATATCACGATGGATTGGACGCCGACCCTTTTGGCGACGGCAGGCGTCGCGCAGCGCGAACTGCCAAAGCTTGATGGGCGCAACCTGCTACCCGATCTTCTGGACGGCAACGCGACTTCCCCGCGCCAGCTATTCTGGCGTCACAAGGCCCAGGATCAGCGCGCTGCGCTCGACGGAAATCTCAAATATCTGGCGATGAGCGGGCATGAGTTCCTGTTCGACATTGCCGCCGATCCGCGCGAGGTCGCCAATCTCAAGACCGTAAGAGCCGAAGATTTTGCGCGGCTGAAATCCGCCTTCGAAAGCTGGAACAAGGACATGCTGCCCTATCTGCCGTCGACCTTCAGTTACGAACTGCGCGGCAACGGACACCTCGCCGGCTATTGAGCGGAGGGCAACGCCGAAATCTCGGGCGGAGGTCCCCAGTCGCGCCCCAGCGTCGCCCGCAGCGCGTCGACGGTCTTCCGTCCAAGCCGCTCGCCTAGTTCCTGGTCGATCCGGCTCAGAATTTCGAGCGCGTCGGCGCGAAGCTGCTGCGACTTGTCGCTGAAGGCCACAACCGAGGCGCGCCCGTCGGTCGGATCGGGTTCGATAACGATCCATTCGCGATCGACCATCTCCTGCAGCATTTTGCTCACCCCCTGCCGGGTGATGCCCAGATTGCGCGCGAGATCGATGGGACGCCGTACGCCCAGCGCAATATTGGCAAAGGCCATCGACTGCGAGCGCGACACGGCTTCCCATCCGCGCGCGCGCAGCGCCGACTGCAGCCCCTCGTCGAACCAGTAGAAGGCCCGCATCACGTCGAGCATGAGAAATCCGTCGGTCATGCTGCCCGCTTCGCCCAGCAGCGCCGATTGCGCAACCAAATTGAGTGCTGCGCCGGCAAGCGGGAACAGATAGGCGCCATCGTGAAAGCCAAGCGGGCGGCGGTCGTCACGCAGCGCCACGTCGACGACTTCGCCGATTACAACCGCATGGGTAGCATGGTCGACAATGCGGCCGGGGCGCAGCAATATGCTCGCACAGGCATCTGCGAGCCGGGGCGGCCCTCCGGGGCCGAGCACCCAGTCGCCGACTTCGAAGCGCTCCTCCGGCACCACGCCCCCGCCACAGCGCCGCGATATTTCGCGCTGATCCTCGGCCAGCAGGTTCAGGCAGACGTCGGCACCCTCGGAAACTGCCAAATGCGTCGCGTTCAAGCGGTTGATGCACACCAGCATCGATGGCGGATCCATGCTCACCTCGCAAAAGGCGGTGGCGGCCATCGCATGGTTTCGCCCGGCATGAGCAGCGGTCACGACGGCGACGGGACGGACAAGCGAGCGGAGTGCGCCGCGCAGACCCTCGGCACAATTTTGCGATGGAAACATCATGGCGAGATCGTGTCGTACACAAAGTATTTTGTCAACCTAGTTGACATATTTCATCGGCACGGACTATGGTCGGAAAAACAGAATGGAGACGATGATGTCCGAAAAGCTCGCCGATCGCCGCATTCCCGCGGGCGACGATTTCCTTTCGCGCGAAGAGGTGGAGGCGATCACCCCCGAGAGTCTGGTCGAACGGATGCTGGCGCTCAAACCCCTGATCGCCGAGAAGGCGGCTTCGGCCGAACGTGAGCGCCGCCCCGACGACACTGCATGGGAAGCCCTGCGCCAAAGCGGCTATTTCTATATGTACGTCCCACGCCGTTTCGGCGGGCTCGAATTCGACACCGACACCTATATCAGCGCGACGCTGCCGATCGCCGAGGCCTGCCCCTCGACGGGCTGGACCGCCTGCTTCGCGGCCGAACATAATTGGCTCATCGCCCAGATGCCGGAAAAAACTCAGGCTGAAGTGTGGGGCAAGACTCCGTACGTAATCGCGCCGAGCGCGGCCTCCCCTCCCGGCATCGCAACCCCGGTCGACGGCGGCTTCCGGCTGAACGGCCGCTGGAAATGGGGCACGGTCGTGATGAACGCCGACTGGATCATGCTCAATGCACTTGAACCGGTCGAAGGCGCCCCCCCGGTCGCCCGCATGATGCTGCTGCGCGCAGAAGAGGTCGATGTAATCGACACATGGCAGATGGCGGGCATGGCCGCGACGGGCAGCAACGACATCCGTGTCGACGACGTCTTCGTGTCCGAAGGCTATCAGTTCGCCGTGCAGCCCGTCCGCTCGGGCCGCGGGCACGGGCGCGCCATCTATGGACCGGGGCTTTACGGTTCGCCGATGCTTCCCAATCTCTGCGTCACCGCCGCGATCCCGGCGCTCGGCGCCGCGCGGCAGGCGGTGCAATTCTGCCGCGAGCGGCTTCAGACCCATGTGAAGTTGGGCGGGATGACCACAAGCGTCGAAAAGCCCGCTGCGCAAATGCGGCTGGCCCGCGCCGATCTGCTTGCCCGCTGCGCCGAGCGGACGATCCGCTCGGCAGCGCGCGAGAATCTGCTGATCGGCGAAATCGAGGAGCCCGAACAGACGGGCGAGCGCATCCGCATACGCGCGGAAATCGCGATAGCAGTCCAACAATGCGTCGAAGCGGTACGCACTTGCTGTGAGGCAGTCGGCTCAAGCGTTCATGCGCTCGACAACCCGATGCAGCGTCTGCTGCGTGACGTCCAAGTCATGCAAAGCCACATCGTTTATGATCTCGATGTTGCGACGGAGCTTCACGGCCGGACGCTGGTCGGCCTCCCCCCCAACTCGCTCCTCCTTTAAGGCAGCGGCGGACCGAGCCGATGCCGCGGCGCGAGTTCTGGGGCCTTGATGACAGCATCGGCTATCTGGCGCGCATCGTGTTCCGGCGCTTCACCGGCGCCTTCGAAAAGCGGACATTGCCTCATGGAATTTCGATGGGGCAGTATGCCTTGCTTCGCAGCCTCTGGAAAGCAGACGCCCTTACGGCGCAACCGCAATCAGGTCGCCCGCCGCTATCGTGCGATCGGCACCTTCAGGGATTATGAGCTCGAACCGTGTCCGGTCGGAATCGTTCAACGTAATACTCCAGCGTCCGGGTGCCAGCCCGGTCGCGCCAAACCGGCCCGCCGCATTGGTGAACAGCGGCACCGGCTCGCGCTCGGGATGCGCTTCCTCGACCGCGGTTCCCGCGATTAACGTGACCGGCTCGCCATCGGTGCCGAGCAGTCGTCCCACTACACTCACCATATAATCCGATCCTACCGTTAGCTTATATCCGCTGCGATAGGCCGGTAGCAGGCGGAATGACCCTTCGCCGAGGTCGGTGCCGATCGGGGCGTCGGGCGCAGTGACGAGCAGATTGCGCTCGCTGTAGCTGCTAAGGCTCGGCTGTAGCGCGGTGCCCATCGCGCCGCTGTTCGCGGTCGAGAAGCGGCCGTTGGCGTCGATGAAAAGGTCGGTGCCCTTCAGCGAAGGATGGGCGCGGACGATCGCGAAACTGTCCTGGACGGGGCGGCCGATCGAGAAACTGCCGTCGGCCACCGCCAGCGAGGTGCCGAAGCGCAAGGAACTCCGCTGCCCCGTCGATCCGCCAAGGTCGCGGTCAAAAGTGCCGAAATGGCTGAAGCCGAGTTCGGCGCGGTTGCTATAATAGATGCCGTTCGCGGTCGTCGCGATGCCGAGGTCGCTATGCTCAACATCGGCGCTGAAATTATACGCGCCCGTGCCCGAGCCATGATAGGTCTGATAGGTCAGCCGCTTGCGGTTGTTGCGGCTGTCATAGTCCGATCGCAGGCTCGACGCGCGGTCGAGGCGGAACACGAGCGAAAGGAAGACGCCGACGCGGTCCTGTCGGCCGGCGCGTTCATAGCTGACGTCGCCGGTCAGGTTCAGCCGCGGCGAAATACGCCAGCCCCCCGTCGCACGCAGGCTCGCGACATTGGGCTCGTCGTCACGGCCACGCGAATAGCGCGCGTCGAGCCCGGCATAGAGCGCATCGTTGATCGCGCCATTATAGCTGGCACCCGCGACATAGCGGTACGGGTTGGACGGAAGCCCGACGCCGATCGGCGCGAAGTTGCGGCTGCGCGTCTCGAACGACAGCGACAGCGCATCGGCGCCGCCGCTACGCCGCGTGATCGTGCGCTGAAAGGTCAGGATCGAAGCCCAGCCCGACCCCACATCCTTGACGTGCGACGCCGAGGCGAAACCGCCGAACGAGCCGATCGGCGTCGCGACCACCGTCTCGACCCCGCCCATCCAGCCATTGGGATCGGCCTGCGCATTCGCGCCGACGGTCAGCTGGTCGCTGATCCCGCGGCGGTAGAAGCCGCTGAACGCCATATCGTTGCTGTAAACCGGGCCGCGCCGGCCGAGCGGCGCGAGCACTCCAGCGTAAAGCCCGAACTCGCTCAGCCCCTCGGCGAGTTGCGCCTGATCGAGGAAGATGTCGAAATTGAATGATTCGGTGCGACCCGCGTCGTCGGTGATCGTCAGCCGGACGTCGTTCGAGCCCTGTGTGAAGGGAAAATCCTTGAGGTCGAAGGTACCGGGGTCGAGTTCGAGCCGCCGTACCAGCTGGCCGTTGACGCGTACTTCGACGACCGAGCGGCGCTCGATGCGGAAGCTGCGGTTGCCGCGCGGACGAATGATCCGCTGTGGGTCGAGCAAAGAATAGAAGCGCGAAATCGACAGGCCGCTGATCTCGGGCGCCGCCTGGAATCCGCGCGCGAGGGTCTGCAGATCGCCGCCTGCCCAGCGGACGAGATTGTTCCGGTCGTCGTAGATGAAGCGCGTCCCGCGGCGCTGGAAATCGGCGCCGCGTGCCCCCGCCTGCCAGTTCGCTTCGCTTTCGAGCACCACCCCGCCCGCGCGCACCGCGCCGTCAAGGAAGGTGATCGGCGCCGCGAGCCCCTTGTCGTTGCCTTGCTGCACCCAGTCCATCGACCCGCGGATATTGAGATAAGCGCTGAAATCGGCGGGGGCGATATAATTGACCGCCCCGCGTGCCGCATCGTCGCCGAGCGTGACCGACCGGGTGGCGCGGCTCGCGGGCGCAATGTCCATGACCAGTTGCAGCGTGAGCGGATTGTAGCGAATGCCGACGCCAACACCTTCCAGGTCGGTGCGCCCGATCGTACCGCGTTCGGCGAGGCGCGCGCGCAAGCGTTCGATGAGCGGCGGTGCCAACCGCGGCGCGAGCAGCGCGAGCAGACGCTCTGCTGAAAAGCTCCCCTGTCCGCCGGGTTCGAGCGTCAGCGTCGTATCGCCAAGATAGGTCTGCCCGTCGAACAACGGCGCGGTCAACACGACCGCCCGCCCTGTCGGGTTGATCGCCGCGCCGTCGGCGCCCGGGTCGATGACCACGCGCGTGCCGGCATCCGCCGGGCCCTGCGCATGGCCAGCAACCGGGATCGCCGAAGCCGCGAGCAAAAAACCTGCAATGAAAAGAGGGTTCATGCGAACCGCCGGAGCCTTCAATTGTCGGGCGTGAACTGCGCCTCGATCCGCCCGCCGGGTTGCGGAAGGCGAACAGGCAACGTCATCCGGCGCGTCTGGCCGCCACCGATCAACCCATAGCCGAGCGTCTGCTGCAGCTCGGGTCCCGAGATTTCCTTACGGAAGACTTCCTTGCCGTCGGGGCCGAACTGAATAACCCGAACGCGTCCGCGCGACAGATAGCCGTGTGCGGCCGAGGCGTTGGCCACCGCGATCACCGGCGCCGGATTGCCTTCGGCATCCTTGCCGATTTCGGCCGAAGCGATCGATAGCGACGGCTTCGTCCCGTCGGGCGACACGCTGACGAGGACCTGGAAATTATAGAGCAGCTGGACGTTCGATTGCGTGTCGTTCGTCTGCACCGGAAGCTGCGCCGCGGTGACGAAATAATGCTTGCTGCGCGCGAGCGTCGGTTCGCCAACATACTGGACGCGAAAGCTCTGGCGTTGGCCGGGCTGGATCAGCGCCTGCGGCGGAAAGACCGAGAGGTCACCAGGATCCTTGCCCGTCGCATTCACGCCGTCGGGGGTGAGGTCGAGGCCTTCGATGCGCATTTCCACCGGCAGCGGCTTGTCGAAGGTGTTTTCGACCGTGATCACCTGACTCATCGCGCGGCCCGAGGTGGTGAGGTCGATGACCACCGGCTGTACTACCATCGCATAGGCGGCCACCGACACGGCGGCCGCGATCGCCACGGCGACGATCGCGCCGCCAAAACTCCTGAGCAACTGCAATGATCTACTCCTCGCCCGTTGCCCCACCCGCGGATGCGACGATGGACCGAAGCCGGTGTTCCGCCAAGAAAGAAATTTAGTAATCATAGCGTTATCCATAAAGGCGACCGGCGGTCGCTCGCCGGTCGCCTTCAGTTGGGAAGGGGAACTCCCAACCAGTCGGGCCTGCCGCCGAATGCCGGCGTATCGGCCAGATTTTCATATTCGGCCGCCAGAAAAAGCAGGTCGGCCCGTTCCTGCGGTTCGGCGTCGAGCGCGCGACGGCGAAGTTCGGTTGCAAGAGCTTTGGGATTGCACATGACCATATCCTTCAAAGGTTAATCCCGGCAGGCCTGTGGACTTAGGCCTGCCGGGAACACCCCCCCAGGTGTCAGGCGGTCGGTGCGATCGTGATTTCGACCTTGCCGGCATAGGTGCCGGCGTCGAGGATCGCCGTCGAATCAGAGGTCAGGCCGCTGCCCACGGTCAGCGTGATGTTGTTCGCGGTCGCGGCCAGGCGGTCGCCGACCTGCGCCGTGGTCGCACCCGTGCTCAGCGACTGGTCGGCAACCGGCGTGGTGCCGCCCTTTGCTCCGGTCGCGACCAGCGTCGCGGTATAGTGGACGGTGTTGGTGTAACCGTTCGGCGAGTTGGTCGCGGCGGCGTTCACCAGCGGCTTGGCTTCGACCGAAATCTTCGGGTTCGAACCGTTGCACTTCACCGTGAAGTTGCGGCTGAGGCCACCGGTATTGCCGGCGAAGCTCGCATCGACGGTGCCGTCGCTCTTCGCAAGTTCGCCGAGCGTGATACTGCCGGTGATTGCGGTGACAGCCGAGCAGCGCGCGGCGACGGTGCCGGTCACGTCGACCGAGCCAGCAGCGGACTGAGCGAAAGCGGGAGCAGCGGCGAAGGTCGAACCGATGATCAGGGCCGAGAGAACAAGCTTTTTCATTTCATATCTCCAATCGAAAATCCGGGAGGGCTCATCGCCCTGACGAGTTGGAGATAGGCCGGATCGGCTTCCGCCAATATTTAGCGTCCGGCAAAAACGAAGCTAACTTCGGGAATCATTTCCTATACCCGACGATATAGGGGCGGGTCAGAGGCCTGCGCAGCTGGTCGCCGAGCTCGCAGTGACGATCGGCGTGAAGGTGATGCTGATGATGTCGCTATAATTGGTCGCGGGCGTCTTCGCCGAGCCGCCTTCCTTCAGCGTCGTACGCAGTGGCAGCACCCCGGCGCTGCCGTCCATGCCCGCGCGCGCGCAGGTGCGCGTGCCGAAACCGCTGTTGGAAGTGATTTCCTGCCCCAGGAAGCGCGCGCTGTAACGGATCGTCTGCGCGGCGTTGGACAGGCTGCCGCCGGGATAGGTCAGTTTAAAGTCGTTCTGCGAGCGCATCCTGACCTCGAACGGTCCCGAGCTACGCACGCGAAGCGAGTTGGACGCTGGAGTCGTATAGCGATCGGGCGCCGCGAGCACTGCCGCGGTCGTCGCCTCACCGATCTCGCCGAAATCGAGCGGCGATCCGGCATAATAAGCCTGCAGCGCGCTCACCGTATTGACGTTGATCCGGATCGTGCCGGTGTCGCGCGTCGGGACCGACACGCTCGCCATGCCATTTTCGCCCGAGCAGATATAAAGAAGGTCGAGGATGATCGGCTCGCCTGCCGACAGGTCGGTCCCCGGCGGCACGGTCACACGCAGGTTGAGCGGAGTCGAGGTGTCTGCGGCGAGCAGGCTGCCGAAATCATAGCGGATCTCGCCCGCCGCGCCCGCGCCATTGTCTTTCGAATTGAGCGAACGCGGGCGGCCCGCGGTCGAACCCTCGGGATAGATGACGCGATAGCCATTATAGGTGACGTCGAGCGCAGGCGACCCCGACGGGGAGACGAGGACAAGGCTGACTTCGCGGGTGCGGCCGAGGATAAGCCCGCGGTTGCGCCGGAGAATCAAAGGCACCGTCGCTTCGGACAGACCGCCGGGCGAAAAAGGATCGTAAGTGATGCTGGCGGGCGCGGTCGCTGCGCCGGTCACGCCGCAAACCGAGGATATCTGCGATTGGGCAGCGGCGGGCTGTGCGAGCGCGAGCCCGCACGTCAATCCCAGCGCTGATAAACCGGCCGTCCAAACCCTCATAGCTGAGGTGTTACGACGATCTCCAGCGCGGTGCGAGGGGAGAATGGCGCGGTGCGATCGGTCGCCGTCGGCACGCGCTTCATCAACGCACCATCCGAATCGATCATCCGCACTTCGGACGCCAGAACGGGCTGCGCCTGATTGCAGATCGCACGCGCGGGAGGCACCTGCACCGCCGCATTCGTCGTGGCGACCTTCATCGGTTGAGCAACCCAGCAGCGCGGCGCCACTTCCCCATAAATGGCGACCTGATTCACCTCGTCCGCCATCGCCGGCACCGCCGGCACCGCCAAGCTCATGCTGGCCAGGACAATCGCCGCGCGGGCGATCCGGTTCGAAATCAATATCGTAAGTGCCATCATATCGGACCCCGAAATAGGATCCGATAGTTAATAAGCGCGGATTCGACTTGTTCAACATAACGTTAAGGACTGACACTGACGGTGATCGAGAGGGTATCGCTATAGCGACCCGCGGCGAGCATATCGGTTCCAGCATAAGCCGGCGCGCTGACGCGCAGATACGACCCGTTCGCCTTGGTCGACGCGCCGCCGAGGCGAAGCCCGGTCGCGGTGCCTGCCGTACCGGCAAAGGTGCAGCTGCCGCCCGCGGCGAGCGTTGCGGCGGCGCAGGTCGCCGATGCGTTGGTGCCATTATCGGCGGCGACATAGAGCGCGACGTTGTACGGCGCTTTCGTCTGATACCCCGTGCCGCCGGCCGCCGCGGTCGTCATCCCGCCGTTCGCCGACGACACCGCAATCCGCGACGCTCCGGTGCAATTGAGCTGGATCGCGAAATCCTTGGTAAAGCCGCTCTTGTCGAAATCGGCCTGATCGACAGCACCGGTGGGCGCCCCGCCGGTCGCAAACCCGCAACGCCCGAGCACCGACGCGCGCACCTCGACGCCGACCTCGACGCTGTTCACCGCGCCCTGCCCCACCGCATAAGCGGTGACCTGCGCATGCGCATGCTGGCTGGCGATCACACCGATCACCGCCAAGACCAGCAAGAAAAGGACGCGAAGAAAGCCCATGAATCGCCTGTCGTCGGTGACGGCCCGATGCCGCCAACTTGATCGACAGATGCGCTATCTTTTGCGCGTGCGATATTTACCGCGAAGCGACAAGGCCGCTCACCAACGGCTAAAAGCGCTTATATCTTCCGGTATAGTTTCAGGCGCCGCGGTCCTGCCCGAGCAGGATCAATTCGGTGCGGCCGCGGATGCTAAGCTTATCAAAAACCTTATGAAGATGGACCTTGACCGTTCCTTCGGTCAGCCCGAGCTCGTCGGCGATTTCCTTGTTGCGCAGCCCGCGCTTCGCGAGCGAAGCGACCGCGCGCTCACGCCCGCTCAGGACCTCGAGCGGGTCGCGCGGGGCACCCGGCGACATCGCCTGTTCCATCACGCGCTGCATGACATCCTGATCGAGCCAGCGCCGTCCCTGGACCACGCTTTCGAGGCAGGTAAGCAGGTCGCGCGGCGCGGTCGCCTTGATCACGATCCCGTTGACCGACAGCTGGATCGCCTCGCGCGCCAGTTCGTCGTTCAGGCCGCCGGTGAGCAGCACGACGGGCCGGCTATCGCCACGGCTGCGCAGCGTGCGCAGCACGTCGAGCCCGCTGCGTTCGGGCATGCCGTTGTCGAGGATCAACAGGTCGGGACGCGCGCCGGGCAGTGTGTCGAGCACCGCAGCGCCGGTGTTCACCGTCGCCACCACTTCGAAATTACTCTTGTCGAGAAGCGCCGTAATTCCTGCCATGGTGAGCGGATCGTCGTCCGCCACGAGCACTTTCGTCATTTCAATCACCACGATGCTGTTGAACTTACATATTATCACCGGCGGCGGGCCATGGTCCACCCTCCGCCGTTAAGCATAACCACCGATCAGGCGCGATTTAGCGCGGCCATTTGAGTGAGTAAATCCCGCGTCAGACCAGCAATCGCATCGCCCGAAAGCCCAGCGTCGACCGCTTCCTCGACCCGCCGCGCGGCATCGCCGATCGCGCCATAACCGAACATCCCCGCGCGCCCCGTCAAGCTGTGGCTTAGTCGCGCCAGTTCGGACCAATCTTCGCAATCAAGCGAGGTCCTAATCTCAGCTGCAGTGTCGCCCATCTGCGCGGCGAAGCGTTCAGCAATCGCGGCTAGGCGCGCGTCGATCTCAGCCATCGATAAAGCCTCGCACCTGTCCGGCCAGCGCCATCGCGTCGAAGGGTTTCGCCAGCACGCCCCGTGCGCCAAGTTCGCGCAGCCGGGCCACCTCGTGCGCCTGCGTCCGCGCGGTGATGAACACGACCGGGATCGCCGCGGTCGCGGCATCCTGTCGGAGCAGTTCGAGCACGCCCGGTCCGTCGAGTTCGGGCATCATCACGTCGAGCAGGATCAGGTCGGGTTGCCATTCGCGCGCCGCCGCCAGGCCTTCGCGGCCCGACCCGCACGTCCGCACAGCGAAGGATGGATCGAGCTCCAGCGCCATTTCGGCGACCTCGCGAATATCGTCCTCGTCATCGATATAGAGAATCCGGCTGCTCATTTTCCGCCTCCGCCGTTCGCCCGCTTCGACCCGATCCGGTCGGTCACTTCGCGGACCAGCGTGTCGAGGCTGGCGCGCGATTTGACGAGGACGAGGTCGATACCGTCTTTCGGCGCGCCGTCGACCTCCTGCGCGGTGAATAGGACGACGGGCAAGCTGGGCGCGCGTTTACGAAGCGGCGCGACAAGATCGGTTCCGCATCCGTCGAGCATCCCGATATCGAGGATTGCGGCGTCGTAGCGCGTCCGCCGGATCGCGGCGCGCGCCTCGGCCACGCTCGGCGTCGAATGGATCGCCGCCTTGCCGTCGAAGGCACTGGCGACGACCGCGAGCATGTCGGGATCGTCATCGACATGAAGCACAACCGGCAGCGCGGCATCGCCGGGCGGCGGCGCCTCGACCTCGCTCGGCGCCGGAACGACGCCGAGCAATTCGGTGGCGGGCAGATCGACGTGAAAGATGCTGCCCGCGCCCTCGACGCTCTCGAAATCGACCGATCCACCATGCCGGACGACGATTTCGCGCACGATGCTAAGCCCGAGCCCCGTGCCGCCTTTTTGTCGTGAGTCCGACGCATCGGCCTGTGCGAATTTGCCGAAGATGCGGTCTCGGAAAGATTCTGGAATCCCCTCGCCCCGGTCGATGACGCTGATGCGGTAGCGCCGATCGAGCGGCGTCACCCGAACCGTTACCACCCCTCCGCGCCGCGAAAATTTTATCGCGTTGGAGAGAAGATTGGTGGCGACCTGCATCAACCGGTCCTCGTCGGCGAGGACCGCCACAGACGCCGCGACCGGCTCGACCTGAACCGATACGCCATATTCGCCGGCAAACCCCGCCGTCTGATGCTCGGCCGCCTCGAGCAATGGGCCCAATGCGAGTGCCTTGAGATCGAACTGCATTCGCCCCGCCTCGATCTTCTCGATATCGAGGATGTCGTTGATCAGCCGCACGAGGCGCGCCGCGTTGCTGTGTGCAATCTCGACCAGCCGCGCGGCCTTCGGCGGAATCTCGCCAGCCGCACCGCCACTGATCAGGCCGAGCGACCCCGCAATCGAGGTCAGCGGCGTGCGCAGTTCGTGGCTGACCGTCGCGACGAACTCGCCCTTCATCTGCTCGACCTCGCGCCGGTCGCTAATATCGCGGATCACCGCGACGAACAGCGTGGCGTCGGCGAGGTGTACCGGACTGACCGACACTTCGAGCGGAAAGGTCGCGCCATTCTGGCGGCGGCCGACGAATTCCTGGATCTGTCCGTAATTCTCCTTCCGGTTCGCCTTCAGCCGGCGCAGGAAGGTCTCGATCTGCCCCCGGTCGGGGGCGATTTCGAACAGCGACCCGATGTCGCGCCGCAGCAGCGATTCGGAGGGCACGCCGAACATCTTGGCGGCGGATGGATTGAGGCTCTCGATGCTGCCGCTCGGGTTCAGGACGATCATCCCGTCCTTGGCGCTGTCGAAAATCGCCTCCTGCCGCGCGGCAAGGTCGCGCACGCGGCGATGCGCTATTTTGCGCGCCCATTGGCTGCGCGCGATCAGGATGGACGACAGCGCCAGTAACAGGATCAACCCGATCTGCAGCGTAAAAGTACGATCACGCAATCGCTCTCGGGCAGCGTTGACGTCCACGGTGCGCTCCTCCAGCTTTTGCCGTTCGCCCTCGGAAATCTCGCTGATCAGCATGCGGATATGGTCCATCGACCGCTTGCCTTCCCCGCTCGCGATCAACCGCACCGCCTCGTCGCGCCGTCCGCTTTCCACGAGACCGACCGTCCGTGCGACGAAACGCCGCTTCTCCGCCGAGATCCGTCGAAGCTCCTCGATCCGTTTCCCCTGTCCGTCATTTCCGGCCAGTTTTTCAAACAGGTCGAGATTGGCGTCGATACGGGACGCCCCGCTTCGATAAGGCGCCAGAAATGCGGGATTACCGGTAATGACATAGCCTCGCTGGCCAAGCTCGAGGTCCTGATGCCGCGTCAACACGCCCTGCAAGGCCGCTCTTGCATCATAGGAATTCGATACTTGCTGGCGCAAACGAGCATTCTGCTCGAACCCCCGATCAGTTGCTAGCGACAGAAAGAATAGTATCAAAAGGGCGCCCGCACCGGTGACGACGAGCACCCAGTTGCCCCTGATCGACCGCTGCCAGCCTGCCGCCTTGCGCATGCTCGATAGTCCTTCATGATGCACGGACCCCCGTGTCGGGTGCATGACTAGCAGAAGAAGGCGACACGCGCACCGAAACGAGTGGTTAATCAGTGGTATCGCCACAGGAAAATGCCGGCGAGCCCCGGCGCGTCGAGCTTCCTTAAGAGCGTTCGAACGCAGCTGGCCGATAGTGGATGGTCGGCTTCTGTATAGAAAGTCGTGAAAAGCTGCCGTACGGCGGGCAATAGCCTGCTACATTAGAACATCGATTCTTCCGAGCGCCGAGGCTCCCGGCCCACACACAAGAGCCGTTGCCACCAGCCGACATCGTGCCAGGCATCAAATTTTCGTCCGACATCGCGGTAGATGCCCACCGGTTCGAAGCCCATAGCTTCGTGCAGCCCGACGCTCGCGTCGTTTGGCAGTGCGATGCCCGCAAATGCAGCATGATAACCCAAGCTCGCCGCGGCAGGCAGCAGACAGGAATACAACCGACGCGCCACTCCGCTTCGCTGTGCGCCGGGCGCGACATAGACTGTGACGTCGACGGATGTTCGATATGCCGCGCGAGTCCTGTGCTCGCTGGCGTAAGCGTAACCGACAACCTGCCCATCCACTTCGGCCACCAGATAGGGGTATTTGGGCAGAATGGCGGCGATGCGCCTTTCCATCTCCGCAATATCGGGCGGCACGTCCTCGAACGATACGGTGGTGGACGTGACATAGGGTGCGTAGATCGCCTGAACCGCTGGAGCGTCTTCTAAATCTATCTGACGCACATCCATGTTTGCACCAATTCAAATCAGAAGCTCGAAATACTGATCCGCCGAGACCGGAGAATCAAGGCCCTGCTCAACGCTGCATCCGCAATGCCCGGGAGTTGCCTGTCCGGACGCCAAGCAAGATCGGCGACGCCAACCCATCGGAAATTCACGATACGATTTGACTTGACAATATACATCGCATAATTCCGATGCATGAACCATGACGCAGCCTTGCTAGCCCTCGCCGCACTCGCACATCCGACGCGGCTCGAAGCCTTCCGGCGCCTCGTCCAGCATGAGCCGGAGGGACTTTCGACAGGCCAACTCGTCGAGCAATCAGGTCTGACCCAGAGCACCTTCTCCACGCACCTCGCCGTGCTCGCAAAGGCTGGTCTCGTTCAGTCGGAGAAGCGGGGCCGGCACTTCATCCAGCGCGCCGACATCGATGCGCTTCGTGGCCTGATGCTCTTCCTCGCGAAGGACTGCTGCCAAGGCCGTGCCGAGCTCTGCGAGCCCCTGCTTGCCGAACTCGCCTGCTGCTGATCGGAGCGAAACCGTGACTGACATCATCATCTACCACAACCCCGATTGCGGCACGTCGCGCAACACGCTCGGCCTCATCCGCAATGCCGGGATCGAACCGCATGTCGTCGAATATTTGAAGACACCGCCGTCGCGCCCGCTGCTTGAACAGCTGATAACCCGCGCCGGGATCGCGCCGCGTGATCTGCTTCGCGAAAAAGGCACCCCCTATACCGATCTCGGCCTCGACGATCGGGAGCTCGGAGATGCCGAGCTCATCGACGCAATGATGGCGCATCCGGTGCTGATCAACCGCCCACTGGTCGTCTCGCCGCTGGGGGTCCGGCTCTGCCGCCCTTCCGAAGTCGTGCTCGACATTCTCCCGACGGGCCAGCTCGGCGCTTTCGCCAAGGAAGATGGCGAACCCGTCGTCGACACCGGCGGCAAGCGCATCGGCAACTGACCAATGGCTGACACCAACCGGGAACGGCTGTCGTTCCTTGACCGCTACCTGACGCTCTGGATATTCCTCGCGATGGCGCTCGGCGTGTCGCTCGGGTCGTTCTTCGAGGGGCTGCCCGACGCAATCGATGCGATGTCGATCGGCACGACCAACATCCCGATCGCGATCGGTCTCATCCTGATGATGTATCCCCCGCTCGCACGCGTGCGCTACGACGAACTGCCCCGCGTGTTCGACGACCGCCGCGTGCTTGCGATCTCGCTGATCCAGAACTGGCTCATCGGTCCGGTCCTGATGTTCGCGCTCGCGGTCGTCTTCCTCTCGGACAGGCCAGAATATATGACCGGCCTGATCCTGATCGGCCTCGCGCGCTGCATCGCGATGGTCGTCGTCTGGAACCAGCTCGCCAAGGGCGACAATCAATATGTCGCAGCGCTCGTCGCCTTCAATTCGGTCTTCCAGATCCTGTTTTTCAGCGTCTACGCCTGGTTCTTCCTCGCCATACTGCCGCCGCTCTTCGGTCTCGAAGGCAGCGTCATCGATGTCGGCTTCGGGACGATCGCCGAGGCCGTGCTCATCTATCTCGGCATCCCCTTTGCCGCAGGCTTCCTGACCCGCCGTATGCTCTCGAAGGCCAAGGGGGATGAATGGTATGAGACGCACTTCCTCCCGAAGATCGCGCCGATAACGCTCGTCGCGCTGCTGTTCACCATCACCGCGATGTTCAGTCTCAAAGGCAGCGATATCGTCACTATTCCCGGCGACGTGATCCGGATCGCGATCCCGCTCACCATCTATTTCGTGGTGCAGTTCCTCATCAGCTTCTGGATGGGCAAGCTCATCGACGCCGACTATCCGCGCACGACTGCGATTGCCTTTACCGCCGCGGGCAATAATTTCGAACTCGCTATCGCGGTCGCGATCGCCGCCTTCGGTCTCGCATCGCCGGTCGCCTTTGCCGCCGTCATCGGTCCGCTCGTCGAGTTCCCCGTCCTCATCCTGCTCGTCAGCGTCGCTTTTCGGCTCGGTCGCCGCTGGTTCCCCGCAACCACACCCTCGGACATATAAAATCATGGCAGAACAGAATTTCACGCGCCTGCGCACGCTCGCTGACGCCGATCACCTTCCGGCTCTCAACGCCGAGTATCTCCGCGCACAGCCCGCGCTCGGCCTCGGACCTCTCGATCCCGCGCCGCGCATCCTGCTGCTCTACGGCTCATTGCGCGAACGCTCATACTCGCGGCTGGTGGTCGAGGAGACTGCGCGCCTGCTGCAGCTCTTCGGATGCGAGACGCGCATCTTCGATCCGTCGGACCTCCCCCTGCCCGATCAAGTCGCCGATGACGATCATCCCGCCGTCGAGGAACTGCGCCAGCATTCACTCTGGTCGGAAGGCCAGGTCTGGTGCAGCCCCGAACGTCATGGCCAGATCACCGGCATCATGAAGGCGCAGGTCGATCATCTCCCGCTCGCATACAAAGGCCTCCGGCCGACGCAAGGCCGCACACTCGCGGTCATGCAGGTCTCGGCAGGGTCGCAGTCGTTCAACAGCGTAAACACGCTGCGCATCCTCGGCCGCTGGATGCGGATGATCACCATCCCCAACCAGTCGAGCGTCGCAAAGGCCTATCAGGAGTTCGACGAGGTGGGCCGGATGCTCCCATCGAGCTATTATGACCGGATCGTCGATGTCGCCGAGGAACTGGTGCGCGTCACGGTGCTGACGCGCGGCCATGCCGATCAACTCGTCGACCGCTATTCGGAGCGGAAGGATCGGAAAGAACCCGTTGTGACACCGGCAGAACTGGCCAGAATTCCGGGCGCCTGACGAGCATTTCTGGCCGATAGCAGCCAGTCTGCTCTTGGGCGGAAAAGCTCGGCAGCGGACGTTTGCATATCTATTTAATGTTCGCGGCCGGCCTTCCACAGGGTTTGGGTGAGCGGTTCGAACAGATATTCGAGCGCGGTGCGTTTACGCAGCGGGACCATCACCTCGGCGGGCATGCCCGCGCGCAGGCCGTTGTCGCCGCGCAGCGCCGCGATCTTCTGCATTTCGGCCGGCGGGACCATCACCTCGATCTCGAAATATTCGAGACCCGTCCGGTTGTCCTCGAAACTGTCCGCCGACACCTTGCTGATCTTGCCCATCAGAATCGGCAGGCTGCGTTCCTGGATCCCCGAAAAGCGCACCTGCGTTTCCATGCCGCGCGACAGATCGTCAGCGTCGTTGGGCGACGCCTTCGCCAGCACGACCAGCGCCTTGTCTTTCGGCACGATCTCCATCAGCACATCGCCCGGTGCGGCGACGCCGCCGACGGTAAAGACCTTCAGACCGACGACGCGCCCGCTCGCGGGTGCGCGTACAACCGACTGCGTCAGGCGCTCGCGCGTCGCGAAGAGGCGCGGCTGCAATTCGTCGAGCCGGACCTGGACTTCGCGAAGCTGGGTCGCGACCTCTTCGAGCGTGCGGCGGTCCATCGACACCATCTGAAGCCGCGATTCGCCGATCGCTTCCTGGAGCCGCGCGACGTCCGAGTTGAGCGCGCCGAAATCGCCGTCGAGCTGCGCCGCGCTGCGCTCGATCGCCCGCAGCCGGTTCGTCGACACGAAACCACGCGCGGTCAGCGTGCGCAGCCCCGTCAGTTCCTCATGGATCAGCCGCTGCTGGATCCGGTTCGATTCGATCTGCGCGCCGTAACCGGCGATTTGCTGGTTATGCTGCGCGACCCGCTGGCCGAGCATGCCGCGTTCGGTCGCGTTCGACCGCCGGCGCGCGTCGAACAGCAGGCGCTGGCCGCGCATCGCTTCGTCGGCGAGCGCGCGGTCGCCTGCGAGGAAGCTGGAAAACTCGACCGGTTCGGCAATGCTGCCCGCCCCGTCGCGCTCGGCGATCAGCCGCGCCCGCTGTGCCAGCAGCGCGACAACCTCGCCCGTCAACCCGCGCTCCGCCGCGACCACGTCGGATGCGGATATCTTGAGCAGCACATCGCCGCGGCGCACCTCGCTGCCTTCCGCCACCATCAAGGCGGTGACGATGCCGCCATCCTTGTGCTGGACCGCCTGACGGTTGCCCGCCACCGACACCGACCCCTGGGCGAGCGCGCCGGCATCGAGCGGAGTCAGCGCCGCCCAGCCGAGCAGCCCGACGAAGAAGGCGCCGGCGATGATCAGGCCGGCCCTCACCTCGCGTCTGGACGAATCGATCGCCTCGACCGGCAGCGGCGCGCCGTGCAGGTCGTCGCCGAAGCTCATCGCGTTCATGGCTTTTTGCCCCTCTGCATCTTCACGACATTGGCGGCCGCGCGCGCGGCGCTCTGCTTGAGCTGTTCGATCACCTGTTCGCGCGGCCCCTGATGTTCGATGATCCCGTTCTTCATCACCGCCAGCCGATCGGCATCGCGGAGCGCCGCCTGCCGGTGGGTGACGATCATGATGGCGGCCTCGCGCGCCTTCGCGGCGGCGATCGCGTCGCCCAGGGCTTCCTCGCCCTGGCTGTCGAGCGAGGCGTTGGGCTCGTCGAGGATCAGGATCTTGGGATCGCCATAGAGCGCGCGCGCCAGCGCGACGCGCTGCGCCTGTCCGCCCGAGAGCCGCAGGCCCCCGTCGCCGATCCGCGCATTATATCCGCCCGGCAGGTGCAGGACCATGTCGTGGATGCCCGCCGCGATCGCGGCGCGCGTGACCTTGTGGTCGATGTCGGCCGCATGCTCGCCGCGCGCGGCGGCGAAGCGCGAGATATTGTCGCCGATCGTGCCGGGAAGCAGGGTCGGATCCTGCGGCAGATAGCCGATATGGGCGGCGAGCCGCTCGCCGTCCCAGTCGCCATATTGGGCATCGTCGATGCGGACTTCGCCGCCGTCGGGCGGGATCGCGCCCGCCGCGATGCGCGCGAGCGTCGTCTTGCCAGCTCCCGACGGACCGATCACGCCGAGCACTTCGCCGGGAATGATCCAGGTCGAGACGCCGCGCAGGATCAGCGCGCTGTTGTCGGGGGTGCGCAGCAGGACGTTGGCAAGTTCGACATAGCCCTCGGGCGCGGGAAGAATGAGGCGCTCGCCGACCAGATCGTCGGTATCGCGGAACAGCGCCTCGACCGACGCCTTCGCCTGACGCGCCTGGCCCACCGAGGGCCAGGCCTGCACCATCTGTTCGATCGGCTGGAGCGCGCGCGCGAGCAGCACCGAGGCCGCGATGATCGCGCCGACCGAAATCTCCGCATGGATCGCCAGATAGGCCCCGGCGCCGAGCGCGAGCGATTGCATGAACATGCGCGCGAATTTGACGAGGCCCGAATAGCGCGTGGCGACGAACTGCGTCGTCGCGCTCGCCTCGATCCCGGCGCGGCGATCGGCGATCTGGCGCGCGACCATCGCGCGCCGCATGCCGAGCGCGCGCACGATCTCGGCCTTGTCGAACATCGCTTCCTGTCCCGCATAGGCCAGCGCCATGGCGCGGTGCCCGTCGGCGGCCGAGCGCCTGGTCGCGCGTTCGTTGAGCAGCGCGAGGCCGAGGAGAATGACGCCGCCGCCAAGGATGATCATTCCGAGCAGCGGATGGATGAGAAACGCGACGATGAAATAAAGCGGCGTCCAGGGAATATCGAACAGCGCGATCGCGGCGGGGCTGGCGACCGCGCCGCGAAAATTGTCGAAATCGCGCATCGCCTGCGCGGCGCCCGGATCTCCGCTTCCTTTGGCCCGCGCGAGCAGCCGGTCGAGGATCGGCGCCGCGAGCTGGCGATTGAGCCGCAGCGAGGCGCGCAGCATCAGCCGGCTGCGCACCATATCGAGCGCGCTGAGGCAGGCGATCGATATGCCGACGATAACGGTGATCCAGAACAGCGTCAGTTCGCCGCCCGTCGGCACGACGCGATCGTAGACCTGCATCATGTAGATGGTCGGCGCCAGGTAGAGGATATTGACGAGCGCGCTGAACAGCGCCGCCGCGGCGAAGTGCCGACGGCAGGCCGCGAACGCGGCCTTGATCTGAACCGGAACAGCGGGATCGTTACGCATGATCCTGGCCTTTTCTTCTGATGATCTTGCTCAAGGATAGGCAAGACCCGGACCGGCTGAGCCGATCCGGGTCCCCGGGGGATTTCACACATAGTCCCAATCGTTGCGGATCATGTCGAAGCGATCGATCCACCAATCATGAGCCTGTCCCGACCAGCGATGATGGAGCTGGGGTGTGGGATCGAGATCGGCCGCCGACGGCGTGCCGCCTTCCGCGGGCGCGGCGAGCGGCGCAGTGCCGACGGCGCCCCCGGCGAAGCGGAAGGACGCGCCCGCAAGATCGCCCGCTGTCATGTTGTCGAACAGCATCGAGTGGCCATCGATCCGAAGAACGGCTCCGTCGCCCGATTGCGCCATCGCGACGCGCGCCGCGAAGCTCTGCGCGGTGATGCCAAGCGCGCTGAGGTCGATCACATCGTCATCGACATCGAAATCGGTCACCCGATCGTCGCCGGCACCGAAGACGAAGACGTCGTCGCCGCTACCGCCCGTCATCACGTCGTCGCCCGCGCCGCCGTCGAGCCGGTCGTCGCCCGATCCGCCGCCGAGCACATCGTCGCCGCTGCCGCCCGAGAGCAGATCGTCACCCGACCCACCCGACAGCACATCGTCGCCGGCGCCGCCTTCGAGTTCGTCGTCGCCCGATCCGCCCGAGAGCGTGTCGTCGCCGCCGCGCCCGCGGATGACGTCGTCGCCCGACCCGCCCTTCAGCACATCGTGCCCAGCCGTCCCGGTCAGCGTATCCGCATCCGAGGGCAGCGGCGTATCATCGTCGTCGTCATCGTCATGATCATCGTCGTCGTCGTCATGATGTCCATGGTCGTCGTCATCGTCGTCCGAAGCCGACGCACCGCCCGCGTTGGCAGCGGTGCCAAAGAAGGTCACGCTGTGCCCTTCGGTGGCCAGCGTCGTGCTGCCGTCGGCATTTTCGGTCGCGGTATAATCGTCAAGAGTTTTGCCGTCGGCGAGTTCGAAACGATCCTGTTCGCGCATCTGGCCCAGGATCACGTCGTTGCCGCCGCTCGACTTGAACACGACGCGGTGCGCCGACTGGAGCGCGCCGATGTCGACGATGTCGTCGCCGTCGCTGCCTTCGATCGTGATCGTGCTGGTCGACAGGCTGGTCGGAGCGAAGTCGCCGATCGGGAGGAAGGTATCGCCACCGCCGCGACCGTTGATCACGATTTCCTCGACATTGTCGAGTTCGGCGATGATGTCGGTGTTGGTGGTGCCGTTGCGCGTGATGATGATCTCGGCATTGGCGTTGAGTCCGGTCAGCCCCGCCGCCAGCGCCGCCGCGCGCGAATAGATGCGGAAGGTTTCCGCGCTCGCATCGCCCACGACCTTGACCGTGTCGGTGTCCGCCCCGCCATCGATGAAATCACGGCCATCGCCGACCGACCAATAGGCGGTGTCGTTGCCCGCCCCGCCGTTTACCGCGTCATTGCCCTGACCGCCAACGAGCAGATCGTTGCCCGCGCCGCCGTTGAGCGAGTCGGTGCCGGCAAAGCCGAACACCGCCTGCGACCCGCCAGCGCCTGCCGCGCCGTTGAGATTGGCGTTGTTTGCTCCGGTCCCCGCCACCACGCTATAGTTGGTGCCGGCGAAGCGCAGCGTTTCGATCGTGCTCAGCGTGTCGGTGCCTTCGGCGCCCGTCAGGTCGGTTACGATCAGATTGGTGCCGTTCGACGCCAACGCGAAGTTTGCGACGTTGCCGGCAAAGACCGCGACGTCGGTTCCGGCCCCGCCGTCGAGCCGATCGTCGCCCGCTCCGCCGTTCAGCGTGTCGCTTCCGCCCGCACCGTTCAAAATATCGTTGCCGCCGTTGCCGTTTAGCGTGTCGTTGGCCCCTGCGCCGAACAGGCCGCTGGTGCCATCGGCGATATCGTCGCCGGCGGTGCCGTTGAACGTATTGGCGAGGAAGGGAACCGCGTCCCAATTGTCACCGACGACACCGGTCGGCGCGGAAACGAGCGTTTCCTGATGCCCCGCGCCGTCGGTGAAGCTGACACTGACGCGCAGCAGTCCGCCGACCTGGCCGCCGATACCGAGAATGCCGTCGGTCGGGGTAAAGGACGCCCCCGTCCCGCCGGTCAGGACGTTATTCCAGGTCGCCCCATTGTCGCTCGAAACCTGCCACTGATAGCCGAACGCGCCGAGGCCGTTTTCATCCTGGATCGAGCCGACATTCGCCGTCAGCGCCTGACCTTCGGTCGGGGTAAGGTCGCTGATCACCGGTACACCGGTCGCGGGTGTGTTGATCAGCCCCGCGGTCGAAATCCGCTGGTCGCCGAACTGCAGCCATTCGACATTATGGACCTGATCGATGCCGTCGGATTCGCGGTTGCGGCCAGTGACGGGGTCGATCGCGCCGCCGGTCTGATCGACATGTTCGATGCGCAGCCCGCCGGTGGCGTTGCTGGTGATCGTGTAATTTTCGAGCACGTCCCAGAATACCGCGGTGTCCTCACCGCTGTCGTCGGACAGGATTTCGCGGACGATCTCCATCGCGCCCGGGTTGATCCGGCCGTCGATCATCCAGCTCGTCAGCGACTTGGTGACGCCGCCCAGCGTGACCGAATCCTCCATGCTGGTGACGCTGAAGGCGATGCCGTCCTTCGTGACGCCGGCCAGCTTGACGCTGAGATAGCGGTCGCCGTCGATCACATCGTCGCCGCCGCGGCCCTCAATCGTGTCGCTGCCCCCGCCGCCGAGCAGGATATTGCCGCCGACGAAGACCGCTTCGGTGATACCGGTCGCGCCATTCTCCCACGATCCGGTCGCCCAATAGGGCAGCGTCTGCATCAGGTCGGGGGTAATGATCTCCGACAAGCCAGCGATCCGGTCGATCCCCGCCTGATTGAGCTCATTGTAGCGGAAGCCCGTTTCGGGCGTCGGATCGGTCGTCGTGCCGCCCTCGGCATCGGCGCCGGTGCGGTCGTCGCCGCGCAGCACGTCGTTGCCGTTCCAGCCCGACAGCGCCTCGACCTGACTGAAACGATCGCGCAGCACCTCGTTGGGCAGCGTCGTGAAGATGTCGACACGCATATCGGCATCGACACCGCTCGACTGCCCCTGATGGGTCACCCAGTCATGGCCCCACATGCCGATATTCTTCTGGATGCCCTCGCCCGCGAACATGATGTCGTCGCCCGAGTCGGCGTCATAATCGGTATCGCCCTGCCCGCCGTTCAGCACGTCGTGGCCGATGATCGTCGAGTTGAAGAACAGTTCGGCCATGTCGCCGGCGATGAAGTCGAAACCCCCACCGCCCTCGACCCAGTCATTGCCCTCGTTGCCGAAGAGCATGCCCATGCCGTCGCCGCCATAGATGAAATCGTCGCCCTGACCACCGCGGATTTCGCCGTCATCGAAACCCGAGACGATATAATCCTTGCCATCACCGCCGAAGATTAGCGACATGCCGGTGCCGTCGACGATGACGTCGTTTCCGCTCTCGCCCTTCAGCACCGAGATGGCGCCGATATCGGTGCCCGCGCTGGTGATGATATCGTCGCCCGCACCGCCGTTGATGCTGTCGACGCCGTAGCCAGCTTCGATGCGGTCGTCGCCATCCTCGCCCCAGACGGTGTCGTCACCGCCGCCCGCGACGATATGGTCGTTGGCGTTGGTGCCCTGGATGACGATATGGTCGAGCCCGTTGTAGCGGATATATTCGGCCACCCCGTTGCCATCGACATCGCGGCGCTCGACGAGGCTGGAGATGCCCTGCAGCACGGCATTTTCGTGCACCGGGTCGGCGGTGTTCGTCATCGCCAACTGCTTGCTATAATCCATGTAAAGGATGTGATCGGGGGTCGAGAAGATGTCCGCCGGCAGCGCGAAGCCGTCGAGGTCGGTATTCTTCTTGACCATCTTCGCGAGCGAGTTGTTTTCCAGCTCGGTCAGCAGGTTGAGACCCTGCGTGCGCGACAGATAATAGAAGCGGTCCGAATCCTGCAGATTTTCCATCTGCATCTGGAACACGAAGGAGAAGGTCGATCCCAGCATGCCGCCGAACGCCATCTTCTTTTCGGCCAGGCCGCCGATCCAGAGGTCGACGTCGTTGAGCCCGCCGAGGCTGCCGCCCGCATAGGCGCCGGTGGCGTTGAGGAAGTCGAGCCGGTCGCCCGGCGCGCCCTCGCCGCCGAAGACGAGCGCCATCGCGGCGTCGCGCTTGCCCTCGATGGTCGTTTCCGCGGTGATCGTACCATGCGTGCCATAGGCCGCGATGAAGTTGATCACCGATTCGGGGTTGCGCATGTTGAGCGCGAAGTCGGTCCAGCTGGTATAGGGGCGCAGCAGCGTGTCGCCCATCGCCATATCCTGGAACTGTTCGCGCGCCTGATTGAGCGTCGGCATGCCGGTGTCGCGGCCGCGCGCGATGTTGAGCGCGGCCAGGTCGAGCGGAATGCCGACAAGCTGATTGCGCAGCACGTCGGTGACGAATTCGTCGATCTCGTTGCCGACCTGCATCGTCATGCCGCGCACGATCGCCGCCGCCGCCTCGCGGTGATCGACCGTGTCCGATCCGAACGCCAGCGGATTGAGGAAGGCGTCGAACAATTCCATGTTGGTCACGGTGCCGTCCGCATTCTGCTGATCGACCGTCTGGTTCAGCATCGAATGGCCGAAGCGATAGACGACGTTCGCGAACTCGGCGAAGATCGCCGGGTTCAGTTCGACATCGGGCTCGACGAGGAAGATGTCGACGTCGGGCTGGATCTTGCGCGCGAACTCTTCGAAAACGAGGTGCTGATACTGCATTTCGGTCGCAAAGCGCGCCGCCTGGAACAGGCGTTCGCCATCCCACGCCAGCCCGTCCATCGTCGCGGGAATGCTCGTCACATCGACGGCAAGCCACTGGTTGAGGAAAGCGAGATCGCCGGATTCGAACGCCGTCTTCTTGATCTCGTCGACCTGCCGGTTGTGTTCGGAGTGAAAGACGTGGTGAACGGCGGTCAGACCGATATTCTCGTTCCCGCGCCCGTCGCCCGTGATGTAGTGCGCGTCGAGCAGCTCGTCGTCATATTGCGTCTGCTGGCCGCGCGTGTTGAAGCCGCCCGAATAGCCGACGGCATCGTCGGCATCCTGTTGCAGCACGCCGCCGGCGACCACCGGCACCGCCGCATGGGCGATGTCGTCGAGGAAGGCGTTGCCGGTGCGCGCCGCCGAAACGGTTTCGCCCGCCTCGATCACATTGTCGCCGCCCGATCCCATAATCACCGTTCCCACGGGAAGCTGGATCGCCGACGGGTTGATCGGGCTCGCAAGGCTGCCCTCGACATAGATGGGCTCGCCCTCGGGCGTGAAGGCGGCGAGAATCTGCGGCAAGCCGTTCGGGCCACGGATGAATTCGCCATAGGGATCCATCCGGAAGACGGGCACCTGTGTGACGTCGGCGTCGGTCAGTTCGATGCCGAGCATGGTGCGCGCCTGTTCCTTGACGTCGGCCCAGGTCGCCATGCCACGCTCGCCCTCGAGCAGATGGCCCGTCGAGACGGGCTTGCCGCCCACCATTTCATATTCGCGCAGGAACAGCTGGTGTGAGGCGTTCGACGTATAGGTCTGGTTCTGATCGACCCAGGGCGTGGTGACGTTGCCCGCGCCTTCGCCCACCGTCGCGCGCGTCATCGCCATGAAATTGGTGTGCGGACTGTCGGGGTTATAAAGCGGATCGTCGGGCTGGAGCGGGATGTAGACCGTCCCATTGCCGCCCTTGGAGACGAGATCGAGGCCGTGGTCGAAGAACTGACCAAAGAGGGTAAACCAGCCGTTGTAGGATGCCGACAGGCCCTCATCGGGCGACACGTTGCGCAGGAGGACGCTATTGCCGTCCATCTCGACGCCATAGTCGTCGAGGGTCGCGGAGAGCACGCCCTCGGCGACCTCGACCGCGTCCTCGGCCGCAGTGACCGCGACCTGGGCTTCGGCCTGCGCCGTAGCAGCGGCGGAAACGGCGGCAATAAGGGCGGGTATGGCGGCCGGATCGGTCTCGGCGATCAGGTTCGCGACCGCCTGATTATAGGCTTCCTGCGCGCTCGTCAGCGCCAGATTGGCCCCGGCAAGTCCCTCCAGCGCGTCGGGGTGCGCCTGCATCGCCGACCTGATGGCGGCAATGCCGTCCATGATTTCGTTTTCGGGATGCCCCGCGAGGCGGAGCGCCGCGGCGATCACCGCCGGATTGTTCAGCGTCTGGTCGACGATCAGGTTGGAAATGGTGCGCGGATCGGCGTCGACCAGCGTCCCGCCGCCAAGGCCGCCGGGGCCCGAAGGCGGGCCGTTTTCGCCGTAATTGCCGTCGGTGAAGGTGATCTGCCCCGGCGATCCCGCGCCGAAGATGATCGAATCATCGCTTTCGTTGACCCAGTTCGGCGTCGTCAGCCGGGGAAAGGCTTCGCCCGACGCGCCCCAAAGTTCGCGGCCGGGAACAAGGTTGTTGAAGCTGCCGTCGACGGTGCGCAGTCCGTTTGGAAGGAGCGGATTGTCGACGAGCAGGCGCAGCGCCTCACCCGGGTCCATCCCTTCTTCCTGCACCAGCCGGTTATGCTCCTCGGCGAGCTCGATCTGATCGAGGATGAAATTGAGGTCATGTTGAGTCAGCTTAACCATGTCACGTCTCCGGTCCTGCCTTCTCGCGAACCAGGCGCGAGCGGCCTCATCCGCAAATTCGTGCGGACGAAAGGTTGAACATAGAGCTGGTGCGGCCCCGCCAGCAGCGCCGAACGTCACGAGTCAATGGACTCGCCCGACGACTTAATGAAAGCTTAAGAAAAACTGGGAGTCAGAGTCGATTGGGCTTTCGGTATTAGCCCAAAACGGGACTCCATGAGTCCTCGGTATTATCGATCTGGTGAGACTATCTAATACTTTCGGCCATGATTGCGGCGCGAGAAACTGGCACGGTGAAATCGTGCAGTTTGATTAGCTTATGGATGTTTCAACCGAAGGCGCGCTTGCGCGGCTCATACGCCTTGCGCGCGCCGAGCAGCTGGTCGCGCATGAACACCGATGCGCCGCTCCGGCCCTCGATCACCGCCACGGCCCCGACACGATTGCGAACGCCGAGCAGGCGAAACGCGGCCGCCACATGCACTTTGACCGTGCTTTCGGAGATGCGGAGCGAGCGGGCGATTTCCTTGTTCGATTTACCCATCGACATATGGGTAAGGACTTCGCGCTGCCGTTCGGTCAGGCTGGTGATCGAGGCTTGGTGCGAACCAGAAGAGCCCGGCGCCAGCGTTTCCGCATCAACGTCGCTGACGATCGGCGGAACGTAAACCTGACCCGCAATGACCTGCCGAAAGGCCTGGAGCATGTCATCCTGCTCCATATCCTTCGGGATGAAACCATGCGCCCCTTCGCCGATGGCGCGGAGCACGGAGTCGCGGTCGCGCCGCCAATCGACGATCACCAAGGCGAGCTGCGGGTAGCGGCGGCGCAATCCGCGAATGCCATCGGGCTCCACGGGCGCGAGGTCGATTCCGCCGTCGAGAATGAGCAAGCCGGGCGCGTCGGTCGCCGCCAGCCAAGCCAGCGCCTGGTCGGCGTCGCCGGCTGTCGCAACCTCAATGGTCCTGAATTCGCGCCGGACAATGGAAGCGAGACCGCTCCGGCAAAGCAACTGCCGTTCCCAAACCAACGCCGTCGATACAGCCGACAAAATCTTTCCCCCACAGTCCATCAACGGTTGCGACCCGCTGTGAACGCCGGATAGCTGCTCGCCTTATTTTGTTCTGAGCCAGTCCGTCGCGAGGTTCGGCCCCCACCGAATCCTTCACGCCATATCCTACCGGATTTTGCTGACAGAAAGCTTACGAGGCCCGGACCTGTCTCAGGATGCTACATTCGCCCCGAAATCCAGTTCGATCGACGGCTCTTCGGGATGCGAGCGCATCGTTCCGCCATGAACTTCCACGATCCGCGCGACGATCGACAGGCCAAGGCCGGCGCCCCCGAAACTCGCATGTTCACCGCGCCGGAAACGATCCGACAGGGCCAACAATCTATCCGGGTCGATCCCGGACCCGCCGTCGGCGACCCGGATCTTTGGTCCCGGTCCGCGGATGATCATCACCTCTCCGCCCGCGGCGGTTACCCTGACGGCATTCTCGACCAGATTGCGCAGCGCCGCGGTGATGGCTTCGACGCGGCCCATAACGGGCGCGGCGCCTTCGTCGCGATAGGCGAGCGCCACCCCCTTTTGCGCGGCATCGACCGCACAGAGCTTGATCGCTTCGAGCGCCGGGTCCCGAAGGTCGATGGACCGAAACGGCTGCGGCGCGGCCGCATAGGCGTCGAGCTGCGCGAGTACGAGCAACTGTTCGACCAGCCGGTTCATCGTCGCGAGATCGGCGATTACCCGGTCGGTATCGGGGGTCTTGAGCCGTTCGAGTTCGAGCATCGCCACCGCCAGCGGCGTCTTCAGCTCATGCGCGACGTCGGCGGCGAACCCCTCCTGCCGCCGCGCCGCATCGTCGAGCCGCGATAGCAGCGCATTGACCGCCTCGGCGAAGGGCAGGGCTTCGGTCGGAAAATCGGCGAGCCGGACGCGAAAGCCCCTTTCACGGCCCGTGGCCTGATGGATGAGATCGGCGGCGTCGTGCAGCGGCCGCAGCGCGCGGCCGATCAGCCACCGGGTCGCGATCGCCAGCGGCGCGAGCAGGACGATGATCGGGAATATCACATGGTCGATGACCTCGTGCGCGATACCGATATGTCCGTATGTCCGGCGGATTTCAGCCTGGAGCAACTCGAAATCGACGACCAGAAAAGCGGCGAGCACGATACTGCCCGCAGCCGCCATCCACGCGAAACCGGAACGCAGTTCCGCAATGATCGACCGCCCGCCCGTCATCCGCCCACGGGCTCGATCATCAGATAACCGACGCCGCGGAGCGTGACGAGTTGGTCGTGCACGCCCAGCGTCGCCAGCTTTTTCCTGACCCGCGATACCAGCACCTCGATGGCATTGGGTGTAACCGGATCGTCGAAAGGATAGAGCGACGCCTCGATCTGGTCGCGGCTGACGACGCTGCCCGCCTTGACCAACATCAGCTCGAGCAGTGCCGCTTCCCGTTGGCTAAGGTGCAACGGTTCGCCGCTACAGGTGCCGGTCCGCGCAATCGTGTCGAATTCGATCGAGCCAACGGAAAGCTGCGCGCTCAAACGCGCGCCGGGCCTTCGCAACAGCGCGCGCACGCGGGCGCCAAGTTCTTCGACTGCAAACGGTTTTATCAGATAATCGTCGGCGCCCGCGTCGAGACCATCGATGCGATCTCCCAGCGCGGAGCGCGCCGTCAGCATGATCACGGGCGTCGCAAGGCCATGCGAGCGTTCGACCATCAACCATTCCCGGCCGTCGCCATCGGGCATGCCGAGGTCGAGCACGACGATGTCGTAACTGGTCGCGGCAAGCAGTTCCGAAGCCTCGGCAAGCGTCGGAGCGATGTCGCAACAAAAACCCATCGCCGAAAGGCCTTCGGCGGTCAAAGCGCCGATCCTGGCATTATCTTCAACAAGAATTATGCGCACCTTCGTCCCCTGAAAGGATTGCACCACCCTGATCGGAAATGGTCAAGCGCTACCATCTAGTCCCTATGGCTTAATGCGATCAGCCAGATAGACGGCGCCGCGATCGCGCTTGAATTATTACAATCTTGGATACAGATGTCATAATTGGCCGGGGATCGGAGGGGTAATGCGCAAAGAAGGCTGGTTTCTGGGTGCCCTTGCCTCCCTCTCCTTGCTGTGGCTCGTGCTCCACATGTTTGACATACTTTAGATCTTTACCTCATGTTCTGAGCAAACCTGATTAAGTTGCGGACCCTGACGAAATGGCCGGTTCCAGATAGGCAGCTTCCAGGCCAGGATTGAGAGAAGCGGACATTCGCTGTCGCCGAACTTGACGGGCGGGCTCCGCTCGCGGAAGGATCGCACGTCCGGGGGCGGAACAAACAGATCGGGGCAAAAAAGGGTCGATGAGAGGTTTATTCCACCGCGGAATCGCGGCGTCAGAGGCTCAGGGGGCCGCCGGGCCGGGTGCCCGCGCGTGACTGTATCGGCGATTGAGGCGAATGCAGCGGCCGCGGTACTTGCCGTCGACGCGCCGGCGCTGCCTCGTGACACGCCCGCCAAACCATCGGCAAGGCGCCTGCTCGGCCTTTATCTGCTGCTCGGTTTCTCGGCGGGGCTGCCATTTTACATGTTCAATGCGGTGCTGACGCTACGTCTCGCGCGGCATGGCGTCGACATCGTGATCATCGGCTTCTTCGCGTGGATCGCGTTGCTGCCGACCTTCAAATTCGCTTGGGCGCCGCTGATCGAAAGGTACGACATCCCCGGCTTTTCGCGCTTCTGGGGGCGGCGGCGCGGGTGGATCATGCTGTCGCAGCTCGGCATTTTTGTCTCGATGGTCGCGATGGCGCTCACCTCGAGCGATCAAAGCCTGCCGCTCACCGCCTTGTTCGCGATCCTGCTCGCCTTCTGGACGACGACGCTCGAGGTCGCAGCCGATGGCTGGCGGATCGAACTCGCGCCCGGCCAGGCCGCACAGGCGCCGATCGTCGCCGCCAACCTGTGGGGTTATCGCAGCGCGATGGTCGCGGCGGGGAGCGGCGCGATTCTGGTCGCGGCCTGGGCCGACTGGACGATCGCCTATCTGGTCATCGCAGTGGCGGCGTTTGCGCCTTTCCCGATCCTCGCGGCGATGCGCCCCGAACGCGAAGGCGCGGGCGGCCGCGCCTTCGCGCTGGCGAGCGGGATCGGCGCCAGCCTGCTTATCCTGCTGATCGTCGCGCTGATCACCGCGGCGGCCGGCTGGGTCCTGCTGTCGGCCGCTGCGGGCATGGGGCTGTCGGCGAAGAGCAATGTAACGCCCGTCGTGCTGGCAGCGGCGCTGCTTCCCTTCGCGGCGCTGGCATTGGCGTTGCCGCGGATCAATCGCCTTTCCGCCGGTACGACGGCCACCATGCCCGCCTTCGCCGCGCCCTATGTCGAGCTGTTCTGGCGCTATGGCTATGCGGTGCTCGCGGTGCTCGCCTTCGTTTCGCTCTACCGCATGGGCGACGTGCTCACGCTGACGCTGTCGCATCCGCTGTGGAACGCGAAGGGCTATTCGCTACACCAGATCGGCGTTGCCGACGGCGTGGTCGCGCTGTCGGCGAGCATGGCGGGGGTCGCGCTCGGCGGCTTTCTGTCGACGCGGCTGTCGCTCGGCTGGACACTCGGTATCGGTGCGGTGACCGCCGCCGTGGGCAACTGGATCTATGTCTGGCTGTGGCACGCCGACCCGTCGGCGGTCGTCCTCTACACCTCGGTCGCGGTCGACCAGTTCGGCAACGGCTTCGCGGGCGCGGTCTTCGTCGTCTATCTCTCGATGCTGGTAAGCCCGACTTATCCCGGCGCGCAATATGCCCTGCTCTCGGGCTTCGCTTTCCTGCTGCCGCGCCTCCTCGCAGGGGCATCGGGATCGATGCAGACGCAGATCGGCTATGACGGTTTCTTCCTGCTGTCGGGCGCGCTGAGCTTTGCCGCGATCTTTCTGTTGCCCGTTGTCGCCCGCGTGAAAGGGCGCGTGCCGGCGTGACGGTCGAAGCTGTTTGCGAGGCGGCCTTCGCCCCCGCGCGCGAAGCGGTCGAAAGCGGGCGCATTCCCGGCGCAGCGGTCGGCGTGGTTGGTGCCGACAGCCGAAGTGCGGTGCAGCTGGCGGGCATGGCCGCGCTCGTTCCCGCGCGCGAGACGCTGACGCGCGATCATTGGTTCGACCTCGCCTCGCTCAGCAAGGTGATCGCGACAACGACGATGATCCTGACGCTCGCCGAACAAGGACGGCTGGGCCTCGACCGGCCGCTGACCGACGCGATCCCCGACCTGCGCCAATATGACATCGCGGGCGCGCCCGAGCGCAAGCTGACCTTTCGCGATTGCCTGATGCACCGCAGCTTCCTGCCCGCGGTCGAGCCCATCTATACCTATGGCGACGACCCGGCGCGGCTGCGCGCCTTCGTCCTTCAGCGCGAGTGGCGGCACGGACCGCCCGTCTATTCCGACATCAATTTCATCCTGCTCGGCATCGCGATCGAACGTCTTACCGGCGCGCCGTTGTCGGACTGGCCGCTCGGCGAAGGGCTCAGTTTCGGTCCGCCGCCCGGCCCGGCGGTCGCGACCGAGCATTGCAGCTGGCGCGGGCGCGTGATGAAGGGCGAGGTCCACGACGAAAACGCGTTCGCGCTCGGCGGCGCGCCGGGTCACGCGGGACTGTTCGGCACGGTCGACGGCGTGCTCGGCTTTGCGCGCGCCATGCTGCGCGGCGAAATCCTGTCGCCAGCCATGATGGCCGAGATCCGCACGGCGGGCGATCGCCATCGCACTTGCGGCTGGGAGCGCGCCTTTGCCGGATGGCACGGCGGCGATGCCTGTTCGGCAGAGACGATCGGTCATACCGGATTCACCGGCACCGGCCTCTGGATCGATTTCGAACGCGGCCTTGCCTGGACCTTGCTCTCCAACCGGGTCCATCCGACCCGCCACGCCGATAGCGGCATTGCGACCCTGCGCCCTTCCGTCGGCGATCGGGTCATCACTGCATGGGACGAACAGACGAAATCATGAACGCACCGATCAACAAGCTCGCTCTCGCCGCCGCGCTCGCGCTGTCGTTTTCGTCGGTCGCAACGCAGGCGCAGACGGCTACGAGCCCGGCGGCTGCACCGCTGCTGGCGACTGTCGAGCAGAAGCTGGCAGAAGGGCCAGCGGGTTCGCGCTTCGGCGTGCTCGTCACGACGCTCGACGGCGAGGTGCTGGTGTCGATCGCCCCCGACCAGCGATTCATCCCTGCGTCGAACACCAAAATGTTCACGACAGCCATCGCCTATGCCGAACTGCCTTTGCTGCAGCACACCGCAAAGGGCACGGGCGTGCGGCTCGAAACCGGCGCCGACGGCAAGGTCGATGTGGTGCTGCACGGGCGCGGTGACGCGGCGCTGTCGAGCGCCGACGATTGCAAGAGCGATTGCCTGCGGACGCTCGCCGATGCGGTCGCGGCGAAGACGCGTCATGTCGGCAACATCATCGGCGATGACAGCTGGTTCCCCGACGAGCGCTGGAGCCCGGGAATGAGCTGGAACAATATCCCGTCGCGTTACGGCACCGGCATATCCGCGCTGACGCTCGACGACAATGAGCTGGTGGTGAAACTGGCGCCCGGGAAAGTGGGCGCCGCGCCCGTTCTGCAAACGTCGGGCTATTACGTCATCGAAAACCGGATCGTCACCATCGCGGGCAAGGAAGAGGCAATCGAGGCCGATCGCATGCCGAACAGCCGCACCCTCCGCCTGACCGGCACCGTCGGCGCCGATGTCGCGCCGATGACGCTCCGCTATGGGATCGACGATCCCGCCCATTATACGGCGTGGCGCTTTGGCGAACTGCTGCGCGCGCGCGGAGTGCGCGTCGACGGCGATATTGCGGTGCGTCACCGGCCGCTGACCGCCGCCGACGATCCCGAAGAGCGCAAGGGCGCGCCGACCACCCTGCCCCCCGAACCCGCCATGCTTGCCGAATTGCCCGCGTCGTCGCTCGCCGAAAATATGGTGCGGATCAACAAGGAGAGCCAGAATCTCCACTCCGAGCTGATGCTGCGGCGCGTCGCGCGGCACGCGGGCAGCGGCTCGATCGCTGACGGGCAGGCGGTGATGCGAAAGATCATGACCGGGGCGGGCGTGTCCGAGGCAGGCTATCACTTTGCCGACGGGTCGGGCATGTCGAGCTATAACCGCCTCAGTCCGCGCGCCGCGGTCGGCCTGCTCGGCTGGATCGCACGCCAGCCATGGGGCGCGGCGTGGCGCGAGACGCTGCCGATCGCCGGACGCGACGGGACCCTGCAGAACCGGTTCAAGGGCACGATCCTTGAAGGAAAATTGTTCGCGAAGACCGGCTCGCTCAACGCGTCGCGCGCGCTGTCGGGCTATCTCATGACGCGCGGCGGCGCGACGCTCATCTTCTCGGCGCTGGCGAACGACATGCCCGAGGACACCGATAGCGAGGCAACCGCCGCAGTCGACCGCGCGCTGGTTGCTATCGCCGAGGAGCTTTAGCCGCCGGCGTCAGGATCAGCCGCGCGGCGGCGTGCCGTTCGACAGCCCCCTTGCTGAACCACAAGGGCTGCATGTCGCCCGCGATCCATCTGGGATAGAAATCGCGATAGAGCGGCGAGCGCGGATCGGCCGACTGGCCGGGGAGCAACAGAAAGCGACTATTGTCCCACGCCCCGACGTCGGCGACGAAGAGATAGCTGGCGCCGTGCGAAACGTCGAAGCCGCGTTTGGCGTTGAAACCGCGCGCCATCGGCGTGTTCCAGTCGCCGCCCGAACGGCCACCTTCGATTCGCGGGAAGGCGGCGGCGATCGCCGGGTTCGACGACGCCAGCGGATGGGCGATCGTCACACGGTGAAGGTCGCCCCAGCGCCAGCGCGCGGGATCGGGGCCGGCCAGCTCGACCGCACGCTTCCAGCCCGCCGCCAGCGCGCCATCGATCATCGCATCGCGCGCTGCCACGGGATCGTCGCCGAGGCGCTTGTCGGGTGAACCGAGGATCCGCAGCATTTCGGACAGGTTGACCGAGGGGATCAGGTCGCGTGCAGCCGCAGGAATGATCCGCTCGTAAAAGGCCGTCGACAGCGATGCCATGACCATTTCATAAAGCAGGGTCGCGGCGCTATCAGCCTCGATCCCGCAATTCCAGCGGTGGAGCATCGCCGCAGCGCCGGCGGCTTCGAGCGACGGGGCGGCCGGAAGCAGCTTGACGATCGCGCGTGCGGGGAGCGACTGGATATCGTGCTGAAGCGCGATGCTGTCCTCGATCCGGTGCTTCGGCTGGGCACGCAAGACCTCGGCGCAGCGATCGTAACGAAAGGGGTCGCTCCAGCTGAAACTGATGATCCGTTCGCGATAGGGATAATCGGGCGGCAGGTTCATCTGGTTCGCCGACGCGAACCAGCCTTCGTGCGGATTGTAGACGTGCGGCATATCCTCGACCGGCAGGATGCCCGTCCAGTCGAACGACCCGTCGCCGGGCGCCGGAAACAGCCCGTCGTGCCTCGGCCGGCGCGGTACAAAACCGATCGTCTGCCAGCCGGTGTTGCCGTCGACATCGGCATAATGGAAATTGGTCGGCGAAACGTGAAGCTTGAATGCCTTGCGGAGCGACGCCCAGTCTTTTGACAGGTTGATCGCGATGATCGCGAACCGCATGTTCGCACCGGGCAGCATGTTGACGGTCGCCAGGGCGACAGCCCGTTCGCGTGCCGCATCCTCGGACACGACCGGACGGCCGTCCGCATAGCGCAGGATCACGCGCTCGGCCGACGCATCCTTGACGGCAATCACCTCCTCGAACGTCTCGAACGCTTTCCATTCGCCCTTGTGCCAATAGCGGCCGGGATCATCTTTTTTGGTGCGGAGGACGAAGAGGTCGGTCTGATCGATGTGGAAATTGGTGCGGCCGAAGGCGAAGCGGTCGGTATGGCCCTGCATGATTCCGGGCAATCCCGGCGCGCCAGCGCCGATGACGTCGAGCCCCGGCGCGGTCAGATGGACCATGTGCCGCGGGCTCGACCCGCCGATGCCGAGATGCGGGTCATTGGCGAGAATCGGCCGCCCGGTCGCGCTGCGCGACGGTGCGACGGTCCATGCGTTGCTGCCGAGTGCAAAGCGCTCGGCATTGCGCGCGGCGGGGTCGAGCTGCGTTTCCTGGATCGGGGCGAAGCTCGCGGGCCGGTTGGCAGGGTCGAGAATACCGAGATCGGCTTCGCTCACCGCCGCGACGTCGAGCCCTTCGGGGATGGTGAAGGACCAGGCGGGGCGCAGCGGCATCATGAGCTGGTCGGCGTCGAGCAGGCCGCGCGCCTGAAGCTGTGCGCGGCGCACCTCGTCGTCGGCATCGCCCATGCTGATGCCGCGGTCACGCACGAGATCGCGCACATCCCAGCGCAACGGACTGATCCCGAGGATGCCATATTCAAGCGGCAATTGCGCCGGATCGGCTGCGAGTTCGTCGATGCGGGCGTTGACGCCGGCGACATAGCCGCGCGCGCATTCGAGGACGTCGCGCGGCAGCGCCGCGAATTCGGCGTCGATGTCGCCGCGATAAAGGAAAAGTCGCGCCGCCCTGTCCGCCGCGATAAATCGTGGGCCGAAAGCTTCAGCCATCCGCCCCATGTCGCGGCGGTGATCCATGTCGATCTGGAAGAGCCGGTCGCGCGCGACGAGGTAGCCCTGTCCGAAAAAGGCGTCGTGCAACGACGCGGCGCGGACGTGCGGCACGCCCAGCTCGTCCTCGATCACCTCGATCGGTGCCCGCGCGCCCGACAGCCGGACCGACCGCGCTGTGCCCATCCCTCCCGTCACCTTGGGTTTTGCCATCAGGTTTGCCGGCATCGCGACGAAGGCGGCGGAAGCCAGCAGGAACGCACGGCGCTGGATCAACAAGGGCCCTCCAATATCTAAAAGGCATAACGAACGCCGACCCTATCGCACCTCGCCGCGGCGCGGCCATAACAAGCGGGTCACGTCCTATAACTGCAAGCTATCCAGCTTTGCGGCAAGCACTACCACAGCATCATTCCTTAAGGCTATATATCCATAAATTCAGGTTATTAGGGTAGTTGTTGACCTGCCGAAAGCACCCTGTAACCTCACCGTCATGAAACCGACCTGGGCCAGCCTTGTGCGTGGCGGCCGCGGGTACGGTGCGACGCTTATCATGAATATAAAAGGGCGGAGCAAGGCATCCGCCAGATGGTCAGGTTGGACATAGGCAAGCCGAGCCGGAAACACGCCTCGGGGCGTGCGGCTCGGGCAATAGGGGACTGCTGATATGCGTGATATGGAACATGTTCGTGGGCCGCTGGGCCGTTTCGGCGCGGCGATGACCGCACTGGCGCTGGTGCAGGCCGCACCGGCACTGGCGCAGGAGGAAGCCTCCACTGCCGACAGCACCGAAGCGGCGCTGGCCGACCAGATCATTGTCACCGGTTCGCGCGTCGCGCGCGACGGCTTCCAGGCCCCGACCCCGCTGGTCGTTCTGTCGCAACAGGACATCCAGAACACCTCGCCGTCGAACAATATCGCCGATTTCGTCAACCAGCTTCCGCAACTCGCCGGTTCGACACGCCCCGCCAACTCGCGCCTCAATATTTCCAACGGCTCGGCGGGCATCAACGCGCTCAACATGCGCAACCTCGGCGAAAGCCGGGTGCTCGTTCTCGTCGACGGCCGCCGTTCGGTGGGCTCCACGATTTTCGGCTGGGTCGACATCAACACCATCCCGCAGGCGCTGGTGGATCGGGTTGAGGTGGTAACCGGGGGTGCATCGTCGGCCTATGGTTCCGACGCGGTCACCGGCGTCGTCAATTTCGTCCTCAACAAAAAGCTCGAGGGGCTCCGCATCAGCGGCGACATCGGCCTCACCGACAAAGGCGACGGGTTCAACTATTCGGGCAGCGTGGCGGGCGGCCTATCCTTCGCCGACGGCCGCGGCCACGCCGTCTTCAACGCCGAAATCGCGCATCAGGACGGCATCTACGAGATCGATCCGAACGACCGGCCGTGGAACCACCGTGGCTATCTGGCCTTTCAGAACCCGGACTATGTGGCGGGCAACGGCCTCCCCCAATTCATCACCTTTCGCGAGAATGCCGGCCAGACGAATCAGGCGCCCGGCGGCTTCATCACGGGTTCGGTGGGCAACAATAATGCGCTGCGCGGCCTGTATTTCGGCCAGAATGGTCAGGTCAATCAGTTCAACTATGGGTCGTTCAACTCGCCCGCGCTGAACAGCGGCTCCGCGGTGACGCGCACCGTCGGCGGCGACTGGCGCCTCAACGATTCGGGCCGCCGCATCGGCCTGAACCCCAAGGACGATCGCTGGGGCGTCTTTGGTCGCCTCAGCTATGAGGTCGCCGACGGCGTCGAAATCTTCGCCGAAGGCTCGTATAACCGGCAGGAAGTCTTCTTCAACGCCGGTCCCAATCTGGGCTCGGCCACGCTCGGCACGGTCGGTTGCACGGTCGTCCCCGTCCCCACGACCTGCAACGCCTTCGCGCTGCAGACGCTGGGCGCGGCGCGGCTCGCGGGCGTCGACAGCGTGAGCATCACGACCACCGCGGCCGACCTGCCGTTCCGCGGCATCAACAACAAGCGCGAGGTCCAGCGCTATGTCATCGGCGCCGAGGGCGAATTCGACGCGTTCGGCAAATCCGCGCGCTGGGACGTCTATGGCCAATATAGCCGCTCGGATCTGCGCGAGCAGCTCCGCAACATCATGCATGTGACCCGGATGCGAGACGCTACAAACGCCGCCTTTGCGCCGGCCGGAAACGCGGGCGGCTACGCGACCGGTTCGATCCAGTGCCTGATCAACGTCGATGCGGACGCCAACAACAACGATCCGAACTGCGTGCCACTCAACCGTCTGGGTATCGGCGTCGCCGACCCGGCGGCGATCGACTATGTGCTCGGAGACCCTTATCGCAAGCAGGTGATGGAGCAATATGTCGCCGGCGCCAACCTGTCACTGACACCCTTTGCGACATGGGCAGGCGACGTGAGCATCGCGATCGGCGGCGAATATCGTGAAGAGAAGATTCGCGGCAGCGTGCCGGAAGAATTTCAGCCCGCCCGCAACGCCGACGGGACGACGTCGAACCGCTGGTCGGTCGGCAATTATCTGCCGTTCAAGGGCAGCTATAATGTGAAGGAAGCCTATCTTGAGACCGTGGTCCCGCTGGGCCTTGGCCTCGAATTCAACGGCGCGGTGCGCGCGACCGATTATTCGACCTCGGGCTATGTTACCACGTGGAAGCTTGGCGCGACTTGGGCGCCGATCGAGGATATACGCTTCCGCGTCACGCGGTCGCGCGACATTCGCGCCCCCAACCTCAACGAACTGTTCCAGGCGGGCACCGCCAACAGCGATTCGGTGCGCAACCCGGCGTTCGTTCAGGGCGACCCGACCAGCGGCCCGCAATTCTTCCCCTATTCGGGCCTGACGACGGGTAATCCGGACCTGAAACCGGAAAAGGCCGATTCGTGGAATATCGGCGCGGTGGTCACGCCGCGTTTCCTGCCCGGCTTCAGCGCATCGGTCGATTATTTCCGGATCGATCTGGAAGATGCCATCGATACGATCTCCGCACAGGAAATCGTCAATCGCTGCGACGAAGGAAGACAGGAATATTGCGACGCGATCACCGAGGATCCGGCGCGTGAACAGCCGGGTCCGCCGCGTGTTCCCTATCTGCTGATCCGCAGTCAGCCCTTCAATTTCGTCAGCAAGCTGGTGCGCGGCATCGACTTCGACGTTGCCTATCGCTTGCCGGTCGGCGGCGAAAGCAGCGTCACGCTGCGGGGTAATGCGACGCGCTATATCGAGAATCTGTCGGACACCGGCATTGCCGGCGTGACGCCGGTCAATACCGTCGGCGCGGTCGCCACCCAGGCCAGCACGCCGAAGTGGATTTTCCGCGGCAGCCTCAATTACGAAACGCCGGCCTTCTCGGGTACGGTTACCGGCCGCGGCGTCAGTTCGGGCAAATATCTGGCGAATGCCATCGAATGCACGAGCGGCTGCCCGACCTCGACCAGCCAGGCGCCGACCTATGACAACAACCACGTCAAGGGCACTTTCTACGTCGATCTCAACCTGACGCAGAAGGTCCGGATGAAGAGCGGATCGCAGGCCGAACTCTTCTTCAACGTGACCAATTTGTTCGATGCCGATCCGCTACTCCTGCCCGAAACCGGTCTGGCTGCGGCCAGTACCTATTCGGATCTCCTCGGCCGGCAGTTCCGCGTGGGGATCCGGTTCAGGACGAAATAACCTGAACCGGCAAGAGCCCGCTGCCAATTTCGCGTGACAACAGGCTGCGAACCGCTGCGCGCCGGAATCAAGGTGGTGGCCATGCGGGCGCTTCGCTCCGCAAGATCGCGAAGGAAGCGGGGGCACACCACCGTCGCGATCGCCGATTATTTCGAGGACAAGGAAGCGACAGTCCGCGCGATCATCGAACCGATGTTCGACGAATTCGACGAAATGCTCGATCCTGGCGGCGAGGTCGAAGACATACGCAAACGCTTCCGGCGGCGGGCCGACCGCCTGAGCTCGATCGGCGATGGCTGGATGATGTGGCTACCCGTCGAGCCCGAACGCTCCGCCCCCGAAGGAGGCGAAGCGTTGATCTATCCGATCAGGGTGCGGCTGTCGCGGCGGTCGTCACTGGCCGATTGCGGAATGTCGGCTTTTCGTTCGAAGTCTGCAAAAGCAGACTAGTACTACAGTGAGTTTGACAGCAATTCCTTCAGCGGCCTTTCGATGTCAGCAAGCTGCTCCGCAGTTGCCTGCAGCCCCGCGGTGACGATCATCCGGCCCTGGACGTAGTCTTTCGTCGCGTTGACGCAGTCGATCGCAATGACCGTTCCGGCCTTCAGATAGATGACCGAGAAGCTGCGCGAGACAGGATCGCCGCGCAGGACCGCTTCGTCATGCCCCGTCGACAGCCCGGCGGTCTGGAGCTTGAGATCGTATTGGTTCGACCAGAACCAAGGGATCGCATGATAGGGCGCTTCATCGCCGACGATGCCCTTGGCGACGACATTCGCCTGATCATTGGCATTCTGTACCGATTCCAGCCGGATCACTGCGCCCTCGGCATAGTCGTTCGCGTGCGCTGCGCAGTCGCCGATCGCATAGATGTCGGGCAGGCTCGTCTTGCAGAGCTTATCGACAAGCACGCCGTTTCCGCCCTCGGCGCCGGCCGCGATCAGCGGTTCGACCGCGGGGACAATGCCGATCCCGACGATGACCAGATCGGCGGGGACCACTTCGCCGTCGGCCAGCCGCACGCCGGTGACATGATCGACGCCCTCGATCGCCTCGACCCGGACGCCGAGGCGGATTTCGACGCCATGCTCGCGGTGTTCCTTCTCATAGAAGCGCGAGAGATCCACTCCCGCAACGCGCGCGAGGACGCGGTCCAGCGCTTCCAGCAGCACAACCTTCTTGCCCGCCTTGTTGAGCACCGCCGCGGCCTCGAGCCCGATATAGCCGCCTCCTATGACGACGATCTGCCTCGCGGACTCGGACGCCGCCTTCATCGCATCGGCGTCGGCGCGCGTGCGCACACCCTGGACGCCGGGCAGGTCGCCGCCGGGGATCGGCAGCATCCGCGGGGATCCGCCTGTCGCCCACACCAGCTTTCCGTAGCCGATCGTCTCGCCGCCATCGGTGGTCACCATATGCGCGACGGGATCGACGCGTGCGACGCGCTTGCCGAGCAGCATCGTCACCTCGCGCTCATCCCAATATTTCGCGGGACGCAACTGGATGCGCTCGAATTCCTTCTCGCCCGCAAAATATTCCTTCGACAGCGGCGGGCGCTCGTACGGAAACTCCGGTTCATCGCCGATGATCGCTATGCTGCCCGCAAACTTCTGCGTCCGAAGCATCACCGCAACCTGCGCGCCGCCATGCCCCCCGCCAACGATCAAGATATCATAAAACATGTTCATTCTCCCGATCAGCGTTCGTGCCGCGGCCGCGCAGTTGAAGGAGCGCAAGTGCGGCAACGATCATGAAGGCCCCGATAAGCTGCATGCCGCCCATAGTTTCGTCGTAGAGCCCCCAGCCGATGATCATGTTGAGGAGCGGAAAAAGAAGGATACAAAGGCCGCCGAGCACGGGCGCCACACGCGGCATCGCGAACACGACGAGCCCCTGCCCGAGCACCTGCGCGGCGACAAGCAAGGAGATCGGCCACCATGTGACCGGCACAAGCTGTCCCGGGAGCGCGAAGGGCGCGATGCACAGAAAGCCTGCCGTCGTACTGATCGCGTGAACGGTCATCGGCTTTACCGATCCGGGCATACGCATGATCACCACGAAGTAGCCCGTGAAAAGAATGGCTGCGAGCAAGGCCAGCAGATCGCCGCCGGCCGTATCGTGCGATAGCGAGACGGACGGGCCGAGCAGGAAAAGGAGACCTGCGGCCGACAGCGACAGCGCTGTGAGTACCGCGCCGCCCGGCCGCCTGCGTTCCGTGACCACGGCGATCCCCGCGACAAAGAAGCTACTGAAATTTCCGATCAACGCGCAATTGGCGAGCGACGTCGAGAGAGCCGACGCGTTCATCACGAGCGTTCCGGTTCCGTATAGGCACCCCGCAGCGGCGATCGCAGCCAGCAGCGGCTTCGCCAAGCGGCTCGGGCGGTCGGCGCCCATGCCGACGACGAGTGCAAGCATGGGGATAGCGAGGCCGAGCCGCCAGAATGCAGCACCACTGGCCCCGATGTCGGCCAGGCGGACCATCAACGGGCCGACCGACAATAAACTTATGCCCGCTATCAGCAGCACGAGGTTAGAATAATTTCTATCGTACCTGCTAGTTTCTACGATATTTTCGTTTGCAAACTGCTTCTTCACCTGAAATTTTCCTCATAAATAGAGCAGTATTACGAGAAAGGAAGAAGGTTGTTCTTTATTTTCCTCGGCACGGACAATCCGGACTGTTTCGATCTGCGTCGCGATACGAAGAGCCGTCATAGCGCCTATCTCGACGCGGCCACGGGCAGCGTCGCGGTGCTGATGTCCGGCCCGACGCTCGACAGCGAGGGTCGTGAGGCGGGAAGCGTCATGATCCTCGAGGCGCCGGACACGAAGAGCGTCATCGGCTTCTTCGAGACCGAGCCCTATCACCTCGCCGGACTCTTTGGTGCGACGGACGTGCGGGCTTGGAACTGGAAGCGCGGCAACCCTTATCTATGAGGGAGGTGGAACTGCGGGGCACCATGCCCCGCAGTTTCTGCCCCTCCCCAGGGGTAGCGTCGGGCTTAGCGGCCAACCTGCTCCAGCTGCGCCTGCGAATAGCGATTGCCGGCGGTGCCACCCACCGGCGCGGCAGCTTCGAGCTTCTCCATCTGCGCGGCGCTCAGTTCGACGTCGGGCGCAGCATAGCTGTCCTCGACTTCGACGACTTTCTGCATGCCGGGAATCGGCGCAATGTCGGCGCCCTTGTGCAGCAGCCAGGCCAAGGCGATCTGCGCGCCGGAAACCCCGATTTCCCCGGCGACTTCCATCACCGCGTCGACCATGCGCAGGTTTTTCTCGAAGTTGCCGGGCGTGAAGCGCGGGTCAAAGCCCGACTTGCGCAAATCGGTCGGGTCCATATTCTCGGTTGAACGGATCTTGCCCGTGAGGAACCCGCGGCCGAGGGGAGCAAAGGGAACGAGGCCAATGTCGAGTTCGCGCAGGACCGGCAAGATGCCGTTTTCGATGTTGCGTTCCCAAAGCGAATATTCCGACTGAACCGCAGTAATAGGGTGGATGGCGTGCGCCCGGCGAAGTGTGTCCTCGTTCGGCTCGGACAGGCCGAGGTAGCGCACCTTCCCTTCCTTCACGAGGTCGGCCATCGCGCCGACCGACTCCTCGATCGGGACATTCGGATCGGTGCGGTGCAGATAATAGATGTCGACATAATCCATCTGCAGCCGGTCGAGCCCCTCTTCAAGCGCCTTGCGCGCATTGGCGGCGGAGCCGTCCTGACCGGTGACCGAACTGCCGTCGGGCGCGTAGGTGAAGCCATATTTGGTGGCGATGACAAGTTTGTCACGGCGCCCCTTGGCGGCGCGGCCGACCTGCTCCTCACTCAGCCAAGGGCCGTAGCATTCGGCGCTGTCGATCATCGTCACGCCGAGTTCGATGGCCCGGTCGAAGATATCGACCACCGTTTCGTCGGGAACCTTGCCGTAGCTTCCGAGCGGCGTTCCCGAAAGCGGCGAGCAACCGAGGCCAAGCGCGGAGACTTCGAGCTCGGGCCCGAGGTTGCGATATTTCATGTCATCTCTCCTTCAACTTTTATCAGGGACGTACAGTGATCCTTAGCGGCAGCGATTCTAGCGTGCGCAGCGCGTTGGTCGGACGATAAAGCGGCGCGCCCGCGGGTTCGAAGCCAGCCACCCGTCGGGCGAAGGCGCCAACGAGGCAATCGGCCTCGAGCCGCGCAATCTGTTGTCCGACGCAGACATGGACGCCGCGCCCGAGCGCCAAGTGCGCGCCCGCCGACATGCGTTCGATCCTGTAGCGATCCGGATCTTCGAACTTCGCCGCATCGCGGTTGGCGGCACCCATGAAATAGCCGATCTTGCGGTCGCCCTTCAGGCGGACACCATTCAGGACAATGTCTTCCTTCACGGTGCGGAACACGACCTGCGCCGGTGCCTCGTGCCTTATAGCCTCCTCGAAAGCGGCCATCGATCGGCTCGGGTCGCGGTGAACGATCGCATATTGATCGGGATTTTGGGCGAGCTGATTGAAGGTGAAGCCGAGGCCCGCGATGGTCGTGTCGACGCCCCCGCGTATGAAGCTGCGCACGAGGGGAGCCGCGATGCCGGCCGGAAGGTCGCCAGCGTCTTCGGCTTCGAATATTTTCTCGGCAAATCCTCCGGGAATCGCGCCCTCCCGCTGGAAGGCCGCTTCATATTGTTCGAACCACGGCTCGGCCGCCGCCACCGAGGCCTTGGTGCGTTCGTTGTTCGGACCCATCTGGTTGAAGTTCATCTGCCCGACGAGCAGGAAGGCCTCAGCCGGGATCTTGACGCCAAGGACCGAGGGAAAGACCGAAGCGACAAAAGGTTCGACGAGATCGCGTACCCCGTCGAATTCGTCGCGCGAGACTACACGAGCCACGAGTGCCTCGGCCTCCTCGGCAAAAGCCTGCTTCCACCCGCGAAGAACCGCCGGCGACAGTATGCGGTTCATCGCCCGCCGAATGGCCGTATGTTCCGGCGGATCGACCTCGCTGATCGGGCTCGGCGTGCGCCAGGCATCCGGGCGCCGTATGTCGGCCATCGCCATCCCCGCCCGTGAATGGAATCGCTCATAGTCGGACGCGACGATCTCGGCTTCGGCATGATTGCCGACCGCATAGATATCCCACGCAGCCAGATAGGCGACCGGCCCCGCGGCGCGAAGCTCGTCGAAAAAGGGATAGGGATCGAGCAGCACGGACTCGGAGAAAGGGTCGGTTGCCAGCGTCGCCGGTTCGCGCGCCATGACCTCCTGCTCTGCGACATCCATAAATTTCTCCCTCTCGTTACCGGGCCAAAGCAGGGCAGCGCCCCGGCCTCATCTTGGATGATTGGCTACACGATCATTGTTTCACCGTAAATGGATTTTTTTGAAAACATCGATTAAATCGTTGACGAGCAAGTTTCCGAAAAATATATCACTCCCTCGACAGCCAGCAGGCGGCCCCGGAGACAGGGGAGAAATTCGGAGAGAGACGATGGCCGATTCCAGTGCACCCGAGCAGTTTCCGCCGCGCCGCGACCCGCGATGCCCGATGCGTCCGCCGGCATCGCTGATCGAGAAAAACGATCTGCCGCTGACGAAGGTCAAGCAATGGGACGGGCTGGAGCCTTGGCTCATCACGAAATTCGAAGACGTGCGCGCGGTTCTCAATGACCGGCGGTTCAGCGCCGATCCCCGCAAGCCGGGCTATCCCGAAAAGACCGAGGCCTATGGCGCGAGCGTTGGCCAGGATCGCAACCTGCGAACGATGGATCCTCCCGAACATGGCGAGCAGAAGCGGATGCTCGTTCGAGACTTCACCATCAAGCGTGTCGAGGAAATGCGCCCGGCGGTACAGAATCTCGTCGATACGCTGATCGACAAAATGATCGCCAAGGGTGCGCCAGCCGATATCGTCACCGATTTCGCGGTACCGATCCCGACGATGGTGATCTGCGAGATCCTCGGCGTTCCCTATGAAGACCAGGACTTCTTCAAGGAAAATACCGAAGTCTGCATGTCTTCCGACCGTCCCGCGAGCGAGGCGCTCGCAGCCGCCGATGCACTGTCCGATTATCTCGACAAGCTCATCGACGTGAAGGATGCCAATCCCCAGAACGATCTCCTCTCGAGGCTGGTGATCGACGAGTTGCGCACCGGAAAGACCACGCGCAAGGACGTCGTCGAAATGGCTCGACTCGTGCTGATTGCGGGCCACGATACGACCGCGAACATGGTAGCGCTCGGAACGCTCGCCCTCCTGACGCATCCCGATCAGGCAGCGGTGATGCGCAGCGACCTCAGCCGGGCGGAACTCACGCTCGCGGTGCACGAACTCTTCCGCTGGGTGAATGTCACCCACACCGGCCGCCGCCGCGTCGCGACCGAGGATGTGGAAGTCGGAGGGCAGTTGATACGCGCCGGCGAGGGCGTGATCGTCATGACGAGCATAGCCGACCGCGACGAGCGTGTTTTCCCGGACTCCGACAAGCTCGACCTGCGGCGCAGCAACGCGCGCACCTGCATGGCATTCGGTGCCGGCGACCATCGCTGCATGGGGGCCTATCTCAGCCAGACCGAGATGGAGATCGCCTTCGGCACGCTCTGGAAACGCCTGCCGTCACTCAAACTGGCGGTGCCGTTCGAAACGCTGAAATTCCGTGAAGAGGGCGTGGTCTACGGCGTCCATTCGCTGCCCGTCAGCTGGTAGCAGGTGGGTCCGGGGTGCCCGGGCCGGTGACAACAAATTACAGATTTGGGGAAGGCAGCATATGCGATTGGTGCGTTATCTTGAGAATAGAGCTCCGGCATTGGCGCTCGAAGTAGGCGATAGCCTGCGCGGTCGGCCCGTGGGCGGCGATCTCGCCGATCTCCCTGCGCTCGTCGAGGCGGGCGGTGATGCGCTGAAGGCGGCCGAGGCGATCCTCAGACAAGCGCCCGTGATCGACTGGGACGCCCTCTCCTACGCAGCGCCGTTCCCGCAACCACGAAAGATCATCTGCTGCGGCCTCAACTACAAGGCGCATACCGAGGAATCGATCTACGACCAGCCAGCGCATCCGACGCTTTTCCTGCGCGCTGCAACGACCATCGTGCCGCACGAGCAGCCGCTGGTCCGTCCCCTGTCGTCCGACAGCCTTGACTATGAAGGCGAGCTTGTGGCCGTGATTGGCGTCGGCGGCCGCCACATCAAGGCGGTGGACGCGCTCGCCCATGTCGCGGGCTATTCGATCTTCAACGAAGGCTCGGTCCGCGAGTTTCAATTCCATACCCCGCAATGGACGCTCGGCAAGAATTTCGACGGCACGGGCGGTTTCGGTCCGGTCTTCGTGACCGCCGACGAACTCCCCGCGGGCGGCCGCGGCTTGCAACTCACCACCCGGCTCAACGGCGAGGTGATGCAATCGGCAAATACCGACGCGATGATCTTTCCGATTGAGGAAATCATCGCGGCGGCGAGCGCGGCAATCACGCTCGAGCCCGGCGATCTGATCGTATCGGGAACCCCTGCCGGCATCGGTTGGGGACGCGAACCCAAGCTGACGATGAAGCATGGCGACGTTTGCGAGGTGGAGATCGAGGGTATCGGCACCCTGCGCAACCCGATCGTGGACGAACGCGCCGCTTGAACGGACGCACGGCCGGCGAGCCTTGCGCGAAGGCGCGAACTGGGAGAGTGAAGTGTTCGATACGGACGTCCTTATCATCGGCAGCGGGCCCGCGGGCCTCACATCGGCTGCCCTGCTGTCGACCTACGGCATCAAGAATATGGTCATCACCAAATATGGCTGGCTTTCCGACACGCCGCGCGCGCACATCACGAACCAGCGTGCGATGGAGGTGCTCCGCGACCTCGACATCGAAGCCCATGCCAAGCTCTATGCGACCGGCCAGGGCGAGATGGCGAACAACGTCTTCTGCTACAGTCTCGCCGGGGAAGAATTCGGCCGGATGTACAGCTGGGGCAACCATCCCAGCCGCAAGGCCGACTACGACCTCGCCTCGCCCTGCCAGATCTGCGATCTCCCGCAGAATCTCCTCGAGCCGGTGTTGCTCGAGGCGGCGGCGTCGCGCGGCTCGAAGGTCCGTTTCAACGCGGAATATATCAGCTCGGAGCAGGATGAGGACGGCGTCACCGCAACGGTGCGCGACCGGCTGACCGGCGAGATCTTCACTGTTCGCGCGCGTTACATGATCGGCGCCGACGGAGGCCGCAGCACCGTCGCGAACGACATCGGCCTTGAGATGAAGGGCGAGATGGGCCTCTCGGGCAGCGTCAACATCATCTTCGATGCCGACCTTACCGATTATGTCGGCTATCGTCCAAGCGTCCTCTACTGGATACTCCAGCCTGGCGCCGAGATCGGCGGCGTCGGAGCAGGGGTAATCCGGATGGTCCGCCCCTGGAACGAGTGGATGGCAATCTGGGGCTACGACATGGCCGAAGGTCAGCCCAAGCTCACCGAATCCGACGCGGAACGTATCGTTCGCAACCTCGTCGGCGACGAGAAGGTGCCGATCAAGATCAAGTCGATCTCCTTCTGGACCGTCAACAATATGTACGCCGCGGACTACGCCCGCGGCCGCATCTTCTGCATGGGCGATGCGGTCCATCGCCACCCGCCTCTAAACGGTCTCGGCTCGAACACATCGATCCAGGATGCCTATAATCTGGCTTGGAAGCTGGCGATGGTGATCAACGGGCGGGCCGGCATCGGCCTCCTCGAAAGCTACTCGATCGAGCGTCAGCCGGTAGGCAAGCAGATCGTCGAGCGCGCCAACGCGAGCGCACTCGACTATCCGCCTATCTTCGAGGCGCTGGGGCTGCTTGCCGGCGGCGATTCCGACGCCGTCAACGCGGCGATCGCCGGCCGCAAGGCGGCGACCGAAGAGGCGAAGGAACGCCGGAAGGCGCTGCGTTCGGCGATCTGGAAGAAGAATTACGAGTTCAACACCCACGGCGTCGAGCTTAACCAGCGCTATCGTTCGACCGCCGCCCTGCCCGACGGCGCCCAGCCCGGGTTCGAGCGCGGCGACGCCGAACTTTATTATGAATCGACGACCTGGCCCGGCGCCCACCTTCCGCACGCATGGGTGGAGCGCGATCGCAAGCGCGTCTCGACACTCGATCTGTGCGGAAAAGGGCGCTTCACATTGCTGACCGGTATCGGCGGCGAGGCGTGGCGCGACGCCGCGGCGAATGTCGAGATCGAGCTCGGGGTGCCCGTCGATGTCCATCTGATCGGCCCGGCCGGGTCGGATGCGGTCGACATATATGGCGACTGGGCGGGCCTTTCCGAGGTCGAGGACGAAGGCGCGGTTCTGGTTCGGCCCGATCTCTTCGTCGCCTGGCGTTCGCGCTCTACCGATGGTGACGAGACCAACCGTCTCGCCGCTGCCTTCAAACAGATTTTGAGCCTCAGCTGATCGGAGACGCAGATGACCGAACTTCCCGTCGATGTTCCCGGCGAGCGCGCAGGAAGCGGCCCGGGCATCCACTCCCTCGACGCGTTCGTGCTCGAGGTGCCGGATCTTGAGGTTGCGCGGAACTTCTACACCCGTTTCGGGCTGGACGTGACAGATGAAGGAGAAGGCCTCGCTCTTCGTACCTTCGGTCAAGGCCATGTCTGGGGACGGGTCGTCGAGGGAAGCCGCAAGCAGACGCATCATCTCTCGCTCGGCATTTACGAGGCCGATCTGGCCGGCTTCGAGCGCAAGTTCGAAGAGCGCGAAATTCGCAGGATCGACGCGCCGCGCGGCTGGGATTCGGACGGCATATGGTTCCGCGGCTTCGACGAGACCGTCATGGAACTTCGCGTGACCGGCAAGAGCTCGCCGGACTTCAAATCGCCCGGCCATTCAAGCGATGCAGGGCGCGAGCCGCGCGGAACGCGCCTTGGCCATGCCTCTTTGACCCCGGTCCGCCCCGAGCGGTTGTCGCACTGCCTCTTCTTCAGTCCCGACGTCCCGGCGGCAACCGCCTTCTGCCGGGACATTCTCGGTATGCAGCTGTCGGATCGCTGCGGCGACGTGCTCGCCTTTCTGCACGGCGCGCATGGCTCGGATCACCACATGATCGCCTTTGCAAAATCGAGCGGCCCGGGCTTTCACCACCCTTCGTGGCAGGTGGGATCGATGGAGGAGGTCGGCCGCGGCGCGATGCTGATGGCGGACGCCGGATTCGACAAGGGTTGGGGTCTTGGCCGCCACGTCATCGGATCGAACTATTTCCACTATGTCCAGGATCCCTGGGGCGGCTTTTGCGAATATAGCTTCGATATCGACTATGTGCCGCGCGAGCATGTTTGGGACACGAAGGACTTTCCACCGGTAGATGCCCTCGCAATCTGGGGACCCGAGGCGCCGTCCGACTTCGTGCATAATTACGAAGCGGACTGAAGGCGGTGGGCCGCGCCCTATCGCCCGTGTCTTCGCGCGCCCCGATTTCCCTGTTCTGCCGGCAAGCGATGTGCCCGCGTTTGCCGTCCACGAGCCGCGTCAGGTCTCGCGCATCTAGTGGCTGCCGGCGGATCCTGGTCGGCCGGCAGCCCACCACCGCCTTACCCCCCGACGGTGACCGTAATCCCGTCCAGCTCGTCGTTCATGATGATCTGACAGCTCAGGCGGCTCGTTTCGCTTCGCGGCGTTTCGGCGAAGTCGAGCATGTCATTCTCGTCATCGGTCATCGGCGGCAGTTTGCCGACATAGGCCGGGTCGACGCGCACATGGCAGGTCGCACATGCGAGTACGCCCCCGCACTCGCCCGAAATCTCGAAGATTCCGTTCGCAAGAGCCGCGCGCATGACGCTGTCGCCGTCGATTCCGTCCACTTCGGTCTGCTCGCCGCCGGGGCGAATGAAATTGATTGTAGGCACCCTCTCATCTCCTTTCGGCCCGTTATAAAAAATCCATAAGCAACATTCAAATGGATTTTTCTGTTAAATGTTGAGGAGCCTGTCTAGACGAGCATCACCGGGCCGGAAGTGCCCAAGCAACAAGAGAAAAGAGGATAGCCATGACCGAGAAAATGCCAGGCGCTCGCCTTCGCGCCCTGATCGAGAAGCGCGCGACGGTCGCAGCGGGCGTGTTCGACACATTGTCGGCGACGCTGGCCGAACAGGCGGGTTTCGATGCGCTGCACATCACGGGCTTTGGGGTGGAAGCCACGCTCCTTGGAACCCCTGACATGGGCATGGTCACGCTCACCGAACTCGCCGACATCGTCCGCCGGATGGCTGCGGCGGTCGAAATCCCGATCATCTGCGACGTCGACATCGGCTTCGGTGAAATCGAGAGCGTCGCGCGCACCGTCCGGTTGATCCGCCATTCGGGCGCGGCCGCCATGCACATCGAGGATGCCGGGCCGCCGAAGCGCAATCCATTTGTCCCCGGGCAGGTGATGCTTCCCCGCCATCTGGCCGTCACGCGTGTCGCCGCTGCCGTCGAGGCGCGAGGCGACAGCGACTTCGTGATCATCGCCCGTTCGGACGCCGACTGCACCTCGGTCGACGAGGTGATCGAGCGCTGCAACCTCTACCTCAAGGCGGGGGCCGACGTCGCGATGCCGGTCACGGCGCGGATCAACGGTACCCCGATGGGATCGCTACCCGTCGACGAGCAACTCGAATGGCACCGTCATATTGTCTCGAGGATCGAGGGTCCCGTCCTCGGAATGGCAGTACCGCCCGGAAAGACGCCGCAAGACATGCTCGAATGCGGCTATGCGATCATGATCGTCCCGACGCTCACGATCCTCCCCGCGGCGCAGGCAATGTGGAACGCCCTCCTCGCCGCCAGCCCCAACCCGGCGCGCCGGCCCGGCGAGATCGCCAATCCGGGCGATCTTCTATACCGGCTCGGGATCCAGGAGTTCATGGACAGGCAGGAGCGCCATATCGCTCGAGAACAGGGTGAGCTGGGCCAATGAGCGACCTCGTCTATTTCCTCGTCCTCTCGAATCCGACCGAAGGCGGCGCCGAGGAATATAATCGCTGGTATTCGCGGCGGCATATCACCGACGTCCTGCTGCAGGTCGAGGGCGTGCGCAGCGTTCAGCGCTTCGGCCTCGGAGAGCATCAGCGCCGCAAGCCGCCATACGCCTTCCAGTTCATGGCGCTTTATGAAGTCGAACGGGATGCCGCCGAACATGTCTTCGCCGAACTCGAAAAGCGGTCGGGTACCGAGGTCATGCCGATCAGCGACACGTTCGATCGAAATCATATCGCACTCGTCTTCGATCCCGTCACCCCCAAGCTGACGCCGGCGACGGCCGCCGCCTATGCGCTCGGGACCGACTGAGCAGGTTACGGGTGGAGCGAGCGATGTACCCTCGCTATAGGCCATGGGATGGAGAATGGGGTGAAGCCTGCCGACGGCACGCAGAGTATCAGCCGGGCCGCGACCGTGCTGTCGGTCGTTGCCAGCTACCGCGGCGAAGGTGTCCGCCTTACCGACGTCGCCGAGAAGACAGGAATGCATGTCGCGACGGTGCGGCGGATTCTTGTCGCGCTGGTCAACGAGGCTTTTCTGTCGTTCGATCGCAAGCGCAAGCTCTATACGATCGGACCGACGATCTTCGCCTATGCGGTGATGAGCGACAGCTGGTATCAGCATCGAGAGACTTTCCTGCCCGCGATGGAAGAGGTCGCCGAGCGCACAGGGGATACCGTGTTGCTGTCGGTCCGCGTCGGCTCGGAGGCGGTTTGCCTCATCCGGCGCGAAGGCAGTTTTCCAATCCGCATCATGAGCCTCGACACCGGGCACCGGCGACCGCTGGGCGTCGGCTCGGGAAGTGTCGCAATCTTTGCCTATCTGCCGGTCGAAGAGCGCCACGAACTGCTCGCGACGCAAGGCGCGGCCTATGCGCAGTTCGGGCTCACCGCGGAGGATATCGAGAAGGCGGCAAAGGAAACGCACCGCAACGGATTTGCGGTGAACGAAGGCAAGATCATCGAGGGCGTCTACGGCGTGGCGGTGGCTGCGCTCGTCGGCGGCAGCCCCGTGGCCTCGATCAGCGTTGCCGCGATCGCGCCGCGCATGCAGAAGGACCGCCAGCGCGAGATCGTCGAGATTATTCGCGACGCGATGGCCAAAGTCCCCGGCGTCGAACTGCCCGCCTAAATTTACCGGTTTCGGGACATGAACGCCCGCGAAGGCCTCGTTGCGTCAACTTATCACTATATGATAGTATAGTATCGTATATTGACTTTATTGCGAGCGCGCTGCCATTCTCTCCCGAAAGGAGAGGCTGCACCATGTTCCCGATCGACCATTTCTGGCGCTCGGTCCGCCGCGCCCCGCATCGCCCGGCGGTCATCAGCTGCGACGGCGCGATCAGCTACGGCGACCTCGCCGCGCGCGTCCGCCGCCGCGCGGCCGGACTGCTTGCCGCCGACCCCGTTCCCGGCAGCACGGTGGGTGTCGGGGGCGACAATGGCATCGAACATCTGGTTTCACTGCTCGCCGTCCTCGCGGCGCGGAAGATCTGGGTTCCCCTCAATCCGCGCAACGGCGATCCCGAGCTCGCCCGGATCGTCGAATTTGCCGGACCCGCGATCAGTCTCGTCGACAAGGCCCTCGCCGCCCGCCTCGCGGCGGCACCCGGGATCGCTCTTTTCGCAGATCTCGATGTCGATATCGACAATGGTTGCCCCCTGCCCCTTCCTGCCGCTGTGCCGCCGCTCGGCGCGACGCAGGCGATCAAATTTACCGGAGGGACGACGGGCACGCCCAAGGGCGTGCAGCAGACATACCGCGCGTGGAACACCAATATCGTCACCCAGATCCACGAGATCGGCCTGCAGCAGCATGATCGCTATCTCGTAGCGGCACCGATCACGCACGGCACCTCGACCTACATATTGCCCCTGCTCGCAGTCGGCGGTGCGCTGGTCTTCCCGGGGGAAGCTGGTGCGGGACCAATGCTGGACGCGATTGCCGCGCACCGTGCGACGCTGAGCTTCGGCCCCCCGGCTCTCATCGCGATGCTCGGCGACGAGCAGCGGCGCGCGCCGCGAAAGATCCCGAGCCTGCGCTGCCTCATCGCGGGCGGCGCCGCGATGCGCGCAGACCAGATCGCCGCAGCGCAGTCGGTCTTCGGGCCGGTCATCGCATCGACGTTCGGCCAGACCGAGGCGCCGCAGATCGCGGCCTGGCTGGCGCCCGACGAAATGGAAGGCGCGCGTGCCTTGTCCACCGGGCGCGCGAGCTTGCTGACCGAGATCGCCATACTCGGACCCGGCGGAGACCCGCTAGGTCCCGGCGAGGAAGGCGAGATTGCCATCCGCGGCGACCTCGTCATGAGCGGTTACTACAAGGCGCCTGAGCAAAGCGCAGAAGTCCTCGTCGACGGATGGCTGCGCACAGGCGACGTTGGCCTGCTCGACGCCGACGGCTATTTGTTCATTCGCGACCGCCTGCGCGACGTCATCATCACCGGCGGCTTCAATGTCTTTCCGAGCGATGTCGAGGCAGTGCTTGGCAACCATCGGGACGTCGCCGATTGCTCGGTGATCGGCATCGCGGACGCGAAGTGGGGCGAGGCCGTCCATGCCGCGGTCACGCCCGCACATCCCGGCGAATGGAACCCCGCCCCCGTCCTCGCCGCGGTGCGCAAGGCGCTGGGGCCGGTGAAGACGCCCAAGGCCATTCACTTGTTCGACCGGCTCCCCCGCAGCCCGGTCGGCAAGATCCTGAAGTCGGCTATCCGGGACGAGATATCGGCGCGACTGGCCGCCAATGAAAATGCCGGAAAATAGAGGGAGACTGACATGCGCAACACTACGGAGGCCGAGCTAACCAATGTCGTGCTCGCCCGCTACGCGGGGACGCCCGACGCACGGCTGCGCGAGATATTGTCGAGCCTGATCCGGCACCTCCATGCGTTCGTTCGCGAGAGCCGGCTCACCGAGAGCGAATGGATAGAGGGGATTCTCTATCTCACGCGTACCGGCCAGATATGCGACGAGAAAAGGCAGGAGTTCATCCTGCTTTCCGACAATCTCGGCATCTCGGCGCTCGTCAATATGGTCAGCTCCAACGTCCCTGAAGGTGCAACCGAGACCACCGTGGTCGGCCCCTTCTATGTCCCCACTGCGCCCGAGAAGGCACCCGGAGAAACGGTGCTCCTGCGCCCTCTCGCCCAAGGCGAACGCGAGTTGATCGTCCACGGCCGGATTCTCGGTCCCGACGGCGAACCCGTCCCCGGCGCGAAGGTCGAGGTCTGGCAGACCGACGCGAACGGCATGTACGACATCCAGGACGACGCGCAGCCCGAAGACAATCTGCGCGGCTGGTATCGGGGCAGCGCGGACGGCCGCTATCTCGTCCGCACGATCCGGCCGGCGTCCTATCCGATCCCGACCGATGGCCCCGTCGGCGAACTGCTGCGGGCGACCGGGCGCCACCCCTGGCGGCCGGCCCATCTCCACGCCACGATATCGGCGCCGGGATACAAGCCGCTGACGACTCATCTCTTCGACGCCGAGGACGAATATCTCGATTCGGACGTCGTCTTCGCGGTCAAGGAATCGCTCATTCGCACCGTCCGCTTGAACGAGGACGCGGCGGCGGCCGCCTCGCACGGCGTCGCGGCGCCCTACTGGGAAATCGAAACCGATTTCCTCCTGCAACGCGCGAATTGAGAAAGGCTCCCGACATGGAAATCAAAAGGCTGCCCGAAGCAATGCCCTTCGAGGCTCCGGGGCATTTCGACATGCGCGCATTACGGCTGCAAGGCGCCGAGGCATCCGGCGCCGATTTCGCCTGGGTGGCGCTGTCGCACTTCTTGCCCGGGGGCGGCGCCGGAATGGACGGCAGCCCATTCGGCAAGATCTACGTAATGCTCGAAGGCGAAATGGTCGTCGAACTGGCCGACGGAACGCGCGACACGCTGCGCGCGCTCGACAGCTGCTATCTCGCACCGGGCGATACCCGCAGCCTGGTCAACCCGGGTAACAGCGTCGCCACGATGATCGTCATCACCCCCAATCTTTCCGCGGGGAAATGAACGATGGACACCGGACTCTGGTCGACCTGGTACGACGTCGACCCCGCGCATGAAGCCGAATATCTCGCCTGGGTTCACGCCGCCTATATTCCCTGGCTGAAGCAGGTGCCCGGGATTGCCTGGATCGCCCACTACAGAAACACCGGCGGCGGCCCCGCCATGCAGGAGTTGATGCGCCGCGCGCCGCATGCGGACGAGCCGATGCCGCAGGGCGGCGACTATATTTTGCTCGTCGGCGCGCCGACGGTTCATGTCTTCTGGAACCCCTATGTCCTCGAACTCGCGCTGCCGGATGGCTTCGAAGCGATGCTCGCGCACCGGCGCGAGGTTCGCCACGAGTTCTTCACCGAGGAAGCACGGGTCGACGGGGCGTCGGGCGCCAGCCGTTCGACGGGCCAGACATCAGCGCCGGCGATCCAGTTCGGAACCTACCGCATGCGCAATGTCGAGGCCGAATTCTATCTCGGACAGTTCAACACCCAGAGCCGCTTTCCCGCGATGGCGCAGCAGCCCGGGTGCGTGCGCGTACGCAAGATGGTGAGCGTCGCCGGCTGGCCGAAACATGGCGTCCTCTATGAATTCGAGTCGCTCGAGGCGCGCCTTAAAAACCATGAGGAACCGCTCGAGGCGCAGACCCTTCAGCCGGGCACGCCCACCGGCCGCAACACCGCCAACGCCATCTACGCGCCGAGGTCGCCGTTTGTCGGCGAACGTCTCTGGCCACCCGTGCTTCCAGGAGAAACAGCATGAAACGTACCGTCCTCGTCACCGGAGGCGCCGGCAGCCTCGGTTTTGCGTCGGCCATGGCACTCGCCGAGGAAGGTGCGAATGTCGCGATCGCCGATCTTTCCGCCACGGCGGCCGAGGAAGCCGCGGCAGCGCTTCCCGGCGGACCGCATATCGGTGTCGCGATCGATGTCAGCGACGAAGCATCGGTCGCCGAGGCCTTCGATGCCGCCGAGAGCGCGCTCGGCCCTGTCGCGGTGCTTGTGACCTTCGCGGGTTATATCGGGCAGGCCGTCGACGAGGCGCGCCCGAGCCTTGCCGATTTCGACCTGCCGCGCTGGGAAAAGCTCTTCGCGATCAACACCCGCGGCACCTTCCTGTGCCTGCGCGAGATGGCCCGACGCCGCCGTGAAACGCCCGTCACCGACGGCCGGATCATCACCGTCGCCTCTGCAGCGGGGCAACTTGGGGGGTATCAGGCGAACGCCGGCTATATCGCGTCGAAAGGTGCGGTCCTCAGCCTGACGAAGGGTGCGGCGCGCGATCTTGCCCCGCTCGGCATCACGGTGAACTCCATCGCGCCCGGCCCGATCGACACGCCGATGCTGGCGGAGGCCCGCGGAAAGGGCGAAGGCGACAAGGGCTTCGCCAATCTTGCCATGCTCCCCGCCGGACGGATCGGCCGCCCCGGCGAGATCGCGGCGGCGGTTCGCTACCTTGCCTCCGTCGATGCGGGGTTCGTGACCGGATCGACGCTCGACATCAACGGCGGGCTGCGGATGCAATGAGCGTCTTCATTGCCGGCGCCGGGATGACCGCGACCGGGAAACACCCCGCCGCGACCGTCAAGTCGCTCACCGCCGCCGCCGTGACGGCGGCACTCGCCGACGCGGGCGCCGAGCCCGGGCAAGTCGAGGCCGCATGGTTCTGCAACACGCGGCAGGGCGTACTTGAAGGGCAGCACGGGATCCGCGGCCAGGTCGCGCTTCGCGCGGCGGGCTTCGAGCGCATCCCCATCTTCAATACGGACAATGCATGCGCGAGTTCGAGCTCGGGTCTCATCCAGGCCTATGCCGCGATCGCGGCGGGGCTCTACGACAGTGCGCTGGTCATCGGCGCCGAGAAGATGGTCTTTCCCGAGAAGCGCGCCGCGATGTTCGAAGCCTTTCTTGGCAGCACCGACCGCGATCTGATGGAACAACATCTCGACGGCCTTCTTCGCAGCGCGGTGACCGAAGATATGGTCGAGACCGAAGGCGAGCGCTCGATCTTCATGGAGATTTACGCGGCGCAGGCGCGGCTTCACATGAAGACCTTCGGCACGACCGAGCGCCAGATCGCGGTGGTCGCATCGAAAAACCACGGTCATTCGCAGGCCAATCCCCTCGCCCAGTATCGCTTTCCGATGAGCGTCGAGGAAGTGCTCGCGGACCGGCCGGTCGCCTGGCCGCTGACCCGGTCGATGTGCGCACCGATGAGCGACGGCGCCGCCGCTCTCCTGCTCGTCTCGGACCGGCTCGCAGCGCGCCTTGGATCAACTCGCGCGGTCCGGATCGCGGGCCTGGGCGCATCGAGCGGAAGCGACAGGGCTCCAGAAGACTATCGCGGCCATTTGACGCGGACGGCGGCCGAGCGCTGCTACGCCATGGCGGGGATCGGCCCCGATGCCGTATCGCTTGCCGAAATCCACGATGCCACGGCCATTGCAGAGATCATCCAGTCCGAGCATCTTGGCCTGTGCGACTATGGCGACGGCGGACCCCATGCCGAGAGCGGAAAGAGCCGTATCGGCAGCGCTCAGCCGATCAATGTGTCGGGCGGTTTGCTTTCGAAGGGCCATCCGATCGGCGCCACCGGAGCGATGCAGATTTGCGAACTCGTGACCCAGCTGCGCGGCGAAGCCGGCGAACGACAGGTCGAGGGCGCGCGGATCGGGCTGGCGGAGAATGGCGGCGGCTTTCACGGCGTCGAGGAAGCGGCCTGTGTGGTGACCCTGCTCGAGGCGCCGTCACGCTAGACGGCTGCCGGTGCCTCGCCCGCCCAGGCGCGGCGGATGAGACCGCGAATGCGGGCCTCGTCGAGGGGAACCGGGTTCGGATATGGCTTCGACATGACAAGCTCGACCGCCCGGTCGATACCCTCCTCCGGCATGCCGAGCGCCGCGAGCGAGGTCATGGGCGCGATGTCACGCGCGAGGCGATCGAGGATTTGCACGGCATCGCCGCCGAGCGCCGCACCGATTGCCGCGTAGGCGGGCTGCACCGCTGGCGCATTATACGCCATCGCATGCGCGAGAACGATCGCATGCGTCTCCGCATGCGGCAGGTCGAAAGCCCCGCCGAGCATGTGGCACAGCTTGTGGTGGAGCCCCATGCTCACGCCGTTGAGACACAGCCCCGCCTCGCAGGCTCCGCGCAGCGCCTCGCTTCGCGCCGCAACATCGCGGGGATCGGCGACGACGCGGCGCAGCGAGCCCGCAAGCGCGGCGATCGCGTCGACGGCGATCGCCGAAACGATCGGATTGCCGTCGCTCGCATAGCTGGCCTCGACCGCATGGGCGATCGCGTTGATCCCGCTTGCCGCCGAGGTCGCGGGCGACAGGCTCAGCGTGAGATCGACATCATAGATGGCTGCCGCCGGCAGCGCGCGCGGATCGCGGCGGGTCGCCTTGACGCCGTCGCTCGTCTCGCCAAGGAGCGCCGTCATTTCCGATCCGCCATAGGTGGTGCCGATTGCAATCAGCGGCAGCCCCGTTCGAACCGCGAGCGCCTTGCCGAGACCCGTTGCCGATCCGCCCCCGAAACTGACGATCAGGTCGCCGCCGACGCTTTCGAGGCGGGCAAGCGCGTGCGCGCTGACGTCGACGGGCGTGTGCATCGCCGCACCTTCGAACCGCCCCGCAAAGTCGATCTCGAAAAGCAGCGCGGCCGCCTTCGGCATCTGCCCCGCGGTCGAAACGAGGAAGGGTCGCTGGCCGCCAAGCCGTGCGGCCTCCGCAGCCGTTTGCCGCACCGCGCCCTGGCCGAAGATGATGTGATGCGGAGCCGCTGCGTAAGTGAATTTCACGGCTGCATCATCCGCCCTTGCGGGTCAGGCCGCTTTCGAACGCGGAGACCGGCGCTTCGGCGCAGGTGACGCTTTCTTCGCCGGCGCAGCGACCGCTTCCTCGAGGCTCTCGACGAACTCTCGGCTCGGCGTGATCATGGCACGGAGTCGCTTTTCGGCGAGTTCCGCGTCGCCCGCGAGGACGGCATCCATCAGCTCGCGAAACTCCTTGTGGAGATTGCGCCGGCCCATGGTGCCGACCACCGTCAACCGGCGGTAACGCTCATATTGGACATAGGTCTGTCGGCGGAGGCGGAGCAGCCACTCATTGTCGCAGGCGCTCATCATCGCCTCGAAATATTCCTCCGCCGCCTTCAAATAGGTCTCGTTGAGCTCATGATCATCATCTTCGGTATGTTCGCTCGTGCGCGACAACCGGTGGAAGGCGGCGACGAGGCGCGACTCCCATTCGATCCCGCCGTGGCGGAGCGCGCAGCGCAGGCAGAGAAGTTCGACCTCGGTGCGTGCGAAGGCGAGATCGTTGAGATCCTTCACCGAAATCGGTGCGATCTGGAAACCCTTCTGCGGTTCGGACACGACGAGGCCGTCGGCGAGCAGGCGCGCAAGCGCCTCGCGCACCGCGCTGAGATTGGCGTCGACACGCTCGCAAAGAGCGGAGATCTTTACCCGCGTGCCCGGCCGCAGCCGGCACGAGAGAATGTCCGAACGCAGCGTCTGATACGCGGCTTCGGTAAGACTGCCCGACGCAGATTGAGTATCCGTCACCTATACCTCGCGATAAAATCGATTTGTTCTCCCATATTGACTTCCTTGCGATTGAACAAGGGGAAGTATCTTGTACGCAATTCAGGCGACCGGCGGCCAGATGCGCTGGCCAACGAACGGTGAGCCCGGCGGATAAGCAGCATTGTCGGCGATCTGTCCCGTCCATGCATCGGGATCGAGCGTCTTGGATTCATGCGGCTCCTCATGTTCCTTCATGCGCGCCTCGAGCGAGGAGAATTCATAAAGAATGCCGTGCTTGGCCCAGCCGACGCTGGACATGAGCTTGCGGGTGCGGACGCAGGCGTCCATCCGGCTCATCAGCGGCAGGCGCTGCTGCGAATACCAGCGACCGAGCATGGTTTCGGCTTCCTGCGTGCGCATGTTGTAGGTGCCGAACTGGATCGCCGGAGCAAGCGTCGAGCCCCATTGGCGATGCTCGACGGCGTTGCCGTCGACGCGCGCCTCCTCGGCGTAGATCTCGCTCCGGCTGCGCCGCCGAAGCGCGAGTTTCTCGGCGAAGCCTTCTGGCAGCGCCATGTCGAGCACCCAGGGGTTGAAGAAGCTGTAGCTCGAGGGCGCGCCGACCAGCAGCACGAACTGGCAGCCGTTAGGCAGCTCCTCGCCGCCACGCCGCGACGGATTGGTCTGGAGTTCCTTCATCGTCGCGCCGCCGCCGTCGTTGGCGTAATGCGCAACCCAGGCGATCCCCGGCTGCTGCTGCAGAAACGGCAGATATTCGGCATGCGCCCATGCGAGGAACTCGGCTTCGTCGCCCTCGTCGAGATCATACCAGGTCGCCCAGATACCCAAATCCATGTCTTCTCTCCTCTTGTCGCACATTCGCACGTAATCAATGTTTCTAACAAATATGCATATTTATAAAAAAGGTGCAAGTTCCATTGACGACCCGGAATCCCGCGCCGATTAACGTCAGGCAGCGAGTTGTTCGACTTCGCGCAGATCGGAAGGAGCTAGGTGCAGATTGGTCGCGGCGCAATTCTGCTCGAGGTGGGCGATCGACGTCGTGCCGGGAATGGCGAGAATGACCGGGGAGCGCGCGAGGAGCCATGCGAGCGCCACCTGTCCCGGGCTCGCCCCGTGACGCGCGGCAACAGGCGCAAGCGGCCCGTCCGCTGCCGTCAGCGATCCGGCGCCGAGCGGATACCATGGAATGAATGCGATCCCCTCGGCCTCGCAATAGGCGAGAACATCCTCATGGTCGCGATCGGTCAGGCTGTAGCGGTTCTGCACGGTGGCAATTGGCGCGACTTGGCGCGCACGCTTGATTTCCTCGACCGTGACCTCCGACAATCCCAGATGGCGCACGCGCCCTTCGTCGCGAAGTTCCGCGAGCGCCTCGATCGTCGTCTCCAGCGGCATCTCGGGATCGAGGCGATGGAGCTGGTAGAGCTCGATGCGGTCGAGCCGAAGCCGCGCGAGACTGCCGTCCAGCGATGCGCGGATGGCAGCCCGGCCCCCTTCGGGATGAATGAGGGGATGCGCCACCCCCTCGGGCCAGCTCCGCCGCATGCCGCATTTGGTCGCAATCACCATGTCGTCGGCGAATGGCGACAACGCGTCGGCGATCAGCCGTTCGCTATGGTGCGGCCCATAAGCTTCCGCGGTGTCGATGAAGTTGACGCCGAGCTCGGCAGCGCGGCGAAGCACCGCCCTTGCGGCTTCCGGATCGGCGGGCTCCCCCCACGTCGCCTTGCCATGAAGGCGCGCTGCGCCGAAGCCGATCCGGTGGACGACGAGGTCGCCGCCGATCGCGAAGTGATTGGGATGATCTGCCATTGCCCCGTTCGATATGTGCGAAAGGAGGCCGCGCGCCCGAAGGAGGCGCGCGGCCCGAGGCTCCTTAGAACTTCATGTCGAGCTCGACGCCGTAGATGCGGCCGCGGGTCGGGAACCAGATGGCCCCGCCGCCCTGGAAGGCCGGCAGCGGCGAGTTATTGCCGGTATTCTCCTCATTGAGGAGGTTCTTGGCGTAGACGCTGAGTTTCAAGCCCTCGAGGAAGTCGGGCTGGACCGAGAGATTGGCCGAGAGATCGTCGAACGCGGGCAGACGCCCGGTGTTGGGATCGTTGAACCAGCTTGCATCGCGGTGGTTGAAGGTCACTTGGGCGCCGACCGAGCCGAAGCCGTTGATCGACGTGTCATAGTAGGCGCCAAAACCGTAGGTCACCGGCGCAAGGCGCGGCAGCTTGAGGTTGAGATCGCCATCGTTGATCTGCCCGTCGCCGTTGAGATCGGCGGTGACCTTCGTATATTTGCCGTCGGTGATGCCGAGCGTTCCGTTGAGAACGAAACCATCGGCGACTTTCACGGTGAGATCGCCCTCGATGCCCTTGATTGTGGCGTTGGCTCCGTTGCCGACGAGCGAGAGCGGACCGGTGGGCAGGTTGAAGGTGCCCTGGCGCTGCAGATCTTTCGCCTTGTTGTAGAAAGCGGCGATGTTGAAGCGGACGCGCCGGTCGAACAGGTCGGACTTTAGGCCGACTTCGAAGCTGTTGGTCGTCTCGTCGCCGAACGGCTCCGCCGCGCCGAGGCTTTGCGCCTTGAGATTATAGCCGCCCGAACGATAGCCCTTGGTGTAGCTGCCGTAGATCTGGACGTCGGGATCGATGTAATATTTGATGCCGATCTTGGGGATGAAGCTGTCGAAGCTCACCTTGCCGCTATAGTCGGGGAAGGAGGTGCAATCCTCGGTCGCGACTTGGCACGGCTGCGGGATCGCGCGGCGGAAGTTGAGATCGGCTTCCTTCTCGTCGTGCGAATAGCGGCCGCCGATCCCGAGGATGAGGCTGTCCGTCAGGTTGATGTCCGCGTTCACGAAGACGCCGACCGACTTCTGGTCGGTCTGCCCGCCACCTTCGATAATCGGCGTCGCGAGCGGCTTGTTCGTATCGCGCTCGATGTAGAGCATATGCTGCTTGAACAGATAGAGGCCGGTCACGAAATCGACCCGGTCCCAGAAGCGCGCCGAATAGCGAAGCTCGTTGCTGATCTGATATTGTTCGAGGTAATTTTCGACGATGCTGACATCGGCCTGCTGCGCGTCGAGGTCGAAGCGGTTGCGCTGCTTGATCTCGCGGTAGTTGGCGATGTTCGTGATCCGGCCGTCGCCCGGCCCCACTTCGATCACCGACTCCGAGGTGATCGAATTGGCGCGAAGATAGGACAGGCCGATCTCGTCGGCGGTCGTCTGGAAGGGCGGCGCATAGGCCGGGTTGCGCGGTACCGGGCCCTCGCCGGTCAGCTTGAAGGTCTCGCCGATTAGAGTCAGCTCGACCGTATCGACCGGCTTGAACACGAGGGTCGGGCGCAGAAACCAGGTGTCGGTCTTGCCCGTGTGGCGGCCATAGGTACGGTTATAGAAATAGCCGTTGTCGTCATTGTAGTAGCCGGTGAGCTTGGCGAACAGCTTGTCCTCGACGAGCGTGCCTTCGATCGACCCGGCATAGGTATAGTTTTCGCGCGTTTCATAGTTGATGCGTGCGCGGGCCCGGAAGGTGCCATCAGGCCGCGCGGTACGGATCGAGACGGCGCCGCCCGTCACGTTGCGACCGAACAGGACGCCCTGCGGCCCGCGCATGATCTCGATCGAGTCGATATCGAAGGTGTCGACCACGACGCCGAAGTTGATCCCGAGGTAGACCCCGTCGACGAAAGTGCCGACAGCGGGATCGACCGACGGGGTCGAGCTATTCACGCCGAGGCCGCGAATGGTGAAGTTGGCGACCGCCTTGAACGTGCCGAGCTGGTCGAGCTGGACGTTGGGAACCGCATAGGTGAGGCTCTCGAGCGAACGGAACTGGAGCGCCTCGAGCTGATCGCCGCCGAGCGCCGTGATCGATGCCGGAACATCCTGGAGCTTCTCGCCGACCGACTTCTTCGTGCCGGTGACGACGATCTCGCCCATCATCGCATCGGAGGCCGACATGCGGCCCGAAGCTTCCGCAGGCTGCGCTTCGGTCTCTTCTGCGGCAGCCGCTTCGGTCGCGGGCGCCGGGGTGTCCTGCGCGGCTGCCGTCATCGGCAGCGCCACGAGCGCGGCAATCGCGCATGCGGAACCCAGGCGTAATTTGGTGGCCATCGTCATGCTCCCTCTCCTTTTATCGCGCTTGGCGACGTTTATGTCCGCACCGCTTTTTGTCTCGTTCGCCTGCCAGCCTGCACGCAGCGCCGGGCATGTTTTCTGCCCGGTCCCGCGTGCCGGCCGGCGCGCTTTCGAGCCGGTATCGTCCGCCAAATCCATCACGCAGCGATGCAATCCAGATATCGTCGGAATATCGACTTTATGTGGAAGACTGGATTTTATGTCAATACATGATGTTTTATTATCAACATGTGATATTATCCACTTTTCGACCATTCGCCGACCGGGCGCATTCCCGCGGTTTCCCCGCCATCGCAGACGAATTCGGCGCCGGTGCAAAAGCCGCTGAGTGGCGAAGCAAGATAGAGTGCGAGCCATGCAATATCGTCGGGTTCGCCTGTACGGCCGACGGGCAGACCGGCGCCGCGCTGCCGTAGCGCCTCCTCGCCATGGGCGATGCGCGACATTTCGGTTGCGATGAGCCCGGGCACGATCGTGTTGACCCGGATTCCCTTGTCCGCAAATTCGAGCGCCGCCGCCTTGCTCAATCCGCGTACCGCCCATTTGCTCGCCAGATAGGCCGAATGATTTACCCGCCCGGTGAGACCCGATATCGATGATATGTTGATGATTGCGCCGCGTTGTTCGGAAAGCGCCGGTAGCGCGGTTTTCATGCCCAGAAACGTGCCGGCCGTGTTGATCGCCATCACGTTCATGAACTCGTCGAGCGGCATCGTCTCGATCATCCCGTAATGGACGATTGCCGCATTGTTGATCAGGACATCGAGACGCCCATAGCGGTCGAGCAGCCGAGCCATCGCTTGCTGCCACTGCGATTCGTCGGCGATGTCGAGCGGCAAGGCGAGCGCGTCCGGCAGCGTTGCCGCCAGCGCCCCCGCCTCGGCCTCCGCCAAGTCTGCGATGACAACCTTCGCACCATATTTCGCGAATAACCGTGCTTCCGCGGCCCCCTGCCCGCGGGCACCACCGGTCACGAGCACCACCTTGCCCGCCATGTCGAACGGCTCCATCTCTCCCTCCTTCTCTATCTGCATTTTTAAGATTTAATGCATTAAATTTCCATATATCGATATTATTGGCAAGGGGCAGTGTCGAATTGGCGCCGTTTGATTGGTCGGCCCCGGAGACAGAAGAGACGGCCACATGGCTTTAACCCGCCGGACTTACGCAACAATCGATACCTTGTAGACAAATGGATTTTATCTTGTCAGATTGTCCCGGTGATCCCGCCGAGACGGGAAGAGACATTTCGGGAGAGGTTGCAGCGCATGAGCCTGACGAGAACCGCCGCCTATGATGCCGCCCTGGCCACGACGGGCGGCGAAAGCGGAGAATTTGCTAGAAACTGGAAGATGCTCATCGCCTGCATCGCAGGCTGCGGCTTCTGCATGGCCGGAGTTGCCACCTATTCGATCGGGCCGTTCGTCAAACCGCTCGGTGACGAGCTTGGCTGGAGCCGCACCGCAGTCCAGGCCTCGATCGTGTTCGGCCAGGGCCTGAGCGCGGTCGGTGCGATCTTCGCGGCGATGCTCATCGAGCGCTTCGGCGCGCGGCGCATCGCGCTTGCCGGACTCGTCGGCACCGCGTTCGGTTTCATCCTTGCCTCGATGTCCACCACCCTCGCCTTCTTCTACCTATCCTATTCGCTCGCCGCGCTGCTTGGCGCCGGCGCGGGCTTCATCACCTGGACGCGCGCGATCACCGGCGAATTCAACAAAAATCGCGGCCTTGCGCTTGCGATCGCACTTTCGGGCACAGGCATTTCAGGGTTCGTCCTGCCGCCGCTTCTGGTCTGGGTCATCGAGAATTACGGTTGGCAGGCGGGCTATCTTACCCTCGCCGCCATCCCGCTGTTCGTCGCACTGCCGCTCGCCTTCCTCCTCTTCAGGCCCCGCGAAAACGCGCCCGCTACCCGCGCCGCGACGCCGAACGCCGTCCCCGCGGGCTCGATGCGCGATGTATTCGGCTCCTACCGCTACTGGCTGCTCCTTGTATCGATCATCTGCCTCTATCTCGGGATCTGCGGCATCATCCCCAACCTCATCCCCTCGCTGACCGACGACGGCCATGCGCCCGAAAATGCCGCGCTCGCCCAGAGCGCCTTCGCCGTGGCGCTGGTAGGGGGCCGGCTTGCCGTGGGCTGGCTGGTCGACCGTTTCTGGGCGCCGGCGATCGGCGCGATCTTTCTCACCCCGCCCGCCATCGGCTGCCTCATCCTGATGTCGGACCCGAGCCTCGGCGGCGCGATCCTCGCCGCTGCGCTCGTCGGCATGGCCGGCGGCGCCGAGCTCGATCTGCTCGCGCTGCTCTCCTCGCGCTATTTTGGAGTGCGCAATTTCGCCCGTTCCTATGCATGGCTCTATGCGGCGGTCGCCGTCGTCGGTGGGGTCGGGCCCATGGCCTTCGCCTATCTCTACGATCTTACCGGCAGCTACGATACGAGCTTCCTCATCTCGGCGGTCCTGTTCGCGATCGGCGGCCCGATCCTCCTCTTGCTCGGGCGCTATCCGGAATTCCCGGAGGAAGCCGATCTCCCCGACAGCGCGCGTCATTAGGGGATCGGACATGCAGATCGACTGTACCGAATTCGACTATGTCGTCGTAGGCGGCGGCGCCGCCGGCTGCGTCGTCGCGAACCGGCTGAGCGCCAACCCCGCCAACCGCGTCTGCCTTCTCGAGGCGGGACCGATGGACAGCAATCCCGCGATCAGGGTTCCCCTTGCCTTCATGATCCTCTCGCAGCTCGGGATCCACAACTGGGGCTATGAGACCCTGCCCGAGCCCGCGACGGCGGATCGCCGCATCCCCTTTCCGCAGGGCAAGGTGCTCGGCGGAACGTCGTCGATCAACGGCACTGTCTATATGCGCGGTCACCCGAGCGACTATGACGGCTGGGCCGCGCTCGGCAACACGGGGTGGGGCTATGACGAGGTCCTCCCCTACTTCCGGCGTGCCGAAAATAATGTCGTGTTTCAGGACTCCCCGTTTCACGGCACAGGCGGCCCCGTCACCGTCAGCAACCCGACCCACATTCACGATCTGGCGAGGCGTTTCGTCGCCGCTGCCGAGGCCTGCGGGATCCCACCTACGCCCGATTTCAACGGCGAGAGCCAGGAAGGCGCCGGCATCCGCCAGCTGTTCCAGAAGAACGGTCGGCGGGTCTCGTCGGCCAGCGCCTACATCGCCCCGGTGCGCAAACGCCGGAACCTCACCATCATTCCTGGGTTCCACGCATCACGTCTCCGGATTGCCGAGGGGCGCTGCACCGGCGTCGACGGACTGCAGGAGGGGCGCCCAGCGACCATAACCGCGCGGCGCGAAGTCATCGTCTCGAGCGGCACGATCGGATCGCCCGCGCTGTTGCTTCGGTCGGGGATTGGCGACGGCGGTGCGCTCTCGGCCCTCGGCATCGCTTCTGTCCGCCATAGTCCCGGCGTCGGCGCCAACTATCAGGATCACGTCAATATCGTGGTTCGGCACGACGATCCCGGCCGCACCAGCTACGGCTTGTCGCTCCGCTCGGCGGGGAAACTTACTTGGGCCCCGTTGGAATATCTCTTGTTCCGCCGCGGACTGCTCGCGAGCAATCTCGCTTATGCTGGCGCCTTCCTGCGTACCGATGCGGCGCTGAACAGGCCCGACGTCCAGCTGATATTCTGGCCCGCACATAAACCGCCGGGCAAGCTCGCCGGCGCCGGGCACAGCTATCAGGTGATGACGCACCTGCTGCGCCCTGACAGCCGCGGCCGCGTCTCGCTCGCAAGTCCCCGCGTCACCGACAAGCCGCATATTGCCACGGGGGTGCTGAGCGAGGCGTCCGATGTGCGTACCCTCCTTGCCGGCATCAAGGTCGCGCGTGCAGTGATGCGGCAAATGGGCGGCGGCGCCGAACTCGAGCCTGGCGCCGATGTCGTCAGCGATGAAGCACTCACCCGCTACATGCGGGAGACCGCGGTGATGGGATTGCACTGCGCCGGCACCTGCCGAATGGGCCCCGACGCGGAATCGGTCGTCGACCCCGAGCTCCGCGTTCGCGGCGTCGAGGGCCTGCGCGTAGCCGATGCTTCGATCATGCCGACACTGATCGGCGGCAACACCGCTGCGCCTGCCATGATGATCGGCGAGAAGGTCTCCGACATGATACTTGCGGCCTCCCACTCGCGCATTCCCGAACGGCTCGACGCAAAGTGCGACGGGCACATCGGCACGCTTGCCGCCCGCCGGTCCGGAGCTTGGGTGCCGATCCCATGATCGCCGAGGAGCATTTCGCGCGCGCCCTCGCCGTGGCCGCAAGCGTTAGATTTTAAACATTGGCCGGTAGCGGCCTGACCGCTTTGCGGAACTGGATCATGCTAAGCTGACCTTTGAATTTCGCTATCTAAACGCGACAGGCCTTGCCAGATCGTGCCAAAATCCTCTCCGGCCCTTGCCTTTCGGACTGCGCTTCGGCTGATTGCCTTGCATGAACAGCGGGGAACGACCGTCAGATGAAGCGCCCGAAGATCCTTATCGCCGGACCAGCCAGCGCGCAGGCTTTCTTGGAGAAGCTCGCATCCGCAGTTATTTCGGAAGAGGCCCAGATCGACTTGCTGCTCGGGCTGGCTGCGCCAACCGGAGCGCCGGGATGGATCGATACCGAGATATTCGTTTCCTTCGGAGTTCCATGCAGCGGAGCAGACATGGATGCGGCCTTGGGCCTCAAGACGATAATCACGCCGTCGCTGGGCTATGAGGGCATCGACGTCGAGGCGGCGCACAGCCGCGGAATCGCCTTTGCCAACGGCCGAGTCGCTGAGAATTTTGAATCGGTCGCCGAAGCTGCGATGCTGTTCATGCTGACTTCGCTCTACCGGCTCCGCGAGGCAGAGGAACGGCTTCGCCGCGATGAGGTTCGCGTGGGACCGCCGCGCGCGCGAATGCTCAAGGGCAAGACCGTCGGGATCATCGGCCACGGCAATATCGCCAAGGCGCTTATTGAACGTCTGCAAGGATGGGAGACACGCATATTGCTCTGCAATCGCTCGCAGGTCCCTCCCTCGCTGGCTTTCGAACAGTGCGATCTCGACAGGCTCGTCGCGCAGAGCGACATTGTCCTGCCGCTGCTGCCGCTCACGCCCGAAACCGACAAATTGCTGTCCCGCGCGAAGCTGCTCGCCATGAAGCCGGGGGCCATCCTCATCAATCTCTCGCGCGGCGCGATCGTCGAGGAGAACGCCCTCGCCGACCCCGAAGTGATCGCTCACCTCGGAACGATTGCGCTCGACGTCTTCGTCACCGAGCCTTTGCCGGCAGACAGCCCGCTTCGCGGCCTCCCGGACCAGCTTCTGACCAATCACGAAATCTCGCACACGCAGGAAAATCTTGGCGCACTCTTCGCGATGGCGGTGGCCAATATCGAGGCAGCGATCGCAAACAGCCCCATGCCGACCGCATTCCGACCCTAACGCCGAGCGGGGATTCTAGCTGCTCGCGGGGGACCGCATATTGAGCATCAACGTTCCGACCAGAATGAGCCCGATCGCCGTGAGCGCCCAGCCATCGAGCTTCTGATCGTAGACGAACCACGCGATCGCCGTCACGAGGACGATGCCAATGCCGCACCAAATGGCGTAGGCAATGCCGACCGGAATGGTGCGCAACGCCATCGAAAGGCAGTAAAAGGCGACAGCATAACCGAGGATGACGACCGCCGAAGGGAGGGGACGCGTGAATCCGTCAGCCATCTTCAGGAACGACGTCGCAAGTACTTCGCACAAGATGGCAAGCGCCAGCCAGCCGGGACCGCCGAGCGTAATCATCCAGCGACTCCTTGGCCCAGCCGCTCGCGGACGGGTTCGTTTCGTCTCATCCCGCGGGTGATGGCATGGGCTACTCCTCCCGGCAACCGCCCGCCGGCCGTCGTTCACGCCAAAGACCCAGCATGAGCAGCGCCGCCAAGCCGACCAGCAACGCGCTCGCCGTCAGCGCAGCGTCGTAATTACCGCTCGCATCACGCATCTTCCCCATCGCGAAGGGACTGAGCCCGTAGCCGAGCGCGAAGACGCTATATTGCCAGCCGTAAATCGCGCCATATTGGCGCTGCCCGAAATGCAAAGCGGTCAGATAAGCCAGGAGGTCGATTTCGGCGCCGGCCGCCATGCCGAGCAAGATGGCCGCGACGGTTCCCATCGCGAGGCCATCCACCAACAGGAGGCCGATTCCGACGGCCGCGAGAACAAGGACCGCGAGAGAGACGATTGCGGCCGGGAAGCGGTCGAGGAGTACGCCGATTCCTAGCCGCCCGACTACGCTGGACAGTCCCACCAGCGAGGCGGTCGCGGCCGCTTGCATAGGGTCGGCTCCCAAGTCACGGAACAGCGGCACGAGGTGGACCACGACCCCGCCAAGCCCGGCGGCCATCGCGAAGGAAATGACGGTGAGCAACCAGAAGCGCCCGGTGCTGCGCGCTTCCCTCGCCGTCATGCCGGCCGGCCGGACATCGGACGCACTCGCAGGTCGGCCCTGCGGCACACTGCTGAACCCAAACCGGACGATCGGGGCCGCGACGATCGCAATTGCGGCGAGCGCAAGATAGGCTGCGCGCCAGCCTGCCGCTTCGGTGACCCCGGCCACCAGCTGCGGAACCCAGAAACCCGCAAGTCCCGCGCCGGTGAGCGCAATGCCGAGGGCCAGACCCCGTTGCTTTTCGAATGCTGCGGCGATGGGCCGGACAAGCACGATCGGTGTTGAGCCGACACCGAGAAGCGCGATGACGGTGTAGAGCGCCCAAAAGAGATGGATGCTTCCCGCCGTGGCGACGAGAAGGATCACGCCCAGTGCATAGGCGACCAAGCTTGCCGCGCCGACGTTGGCGGCGCCGTACCGGTCGCAGAGCCGCCCGGCAGCCGAGCCGGACACGAACACGGCAAGGGTCATCAGCGTCACCGCGAGCGATATGTCGCCGCGGCTCCAGCCGAATTCGGCCTCGAGCGATGGAATGAAGCTGCCGAGGCTGTAAAAGAGGGTCGCCGTCATGCCGGCCGACAGGCCGATCGCCGCGCTGGCGAGCAGGAAGCTCTTTCCGCCGAACTCGCCCGGCAGGGTCATGAGGCGTCCGCTATTCCGTAAACCGCCCTCACCACTGCGTCGCTCAACTGGTTGTCGGCTCCGGCTTCTTCGATCGTCTTCACCGCGTCGAGGCCGCGCAGTCCGACCGGCGTCGGTCTGCCGTCCTCGACCATCACATGTCGCTCGTCGAGCAGATAGGCCGATGCGTCGAGCTTCCCCGCCGCCGCAATCGCGCTGTCCCTGTCCGGCCAGATTCCGTGCAGCAAGGCGGCGAAAACCCTGCCGCTCGCATCGGTCTGATTCCACCCCGCAGGATCGCCGCCCGTCAGGTCGTAGACCGCCAGATATGCGTGCGCCTCGCCAAGCGCCGCGAGATCGGCGTCGACGTCGGCACCCGCGTCGATGACGATAAACATCGTCTGTCCCCCGGCATCCGCGTTGCCGCTGATCCGGCGCGAAGCTCCCTCGCCCAGATTGTAGAGAAGCGCCCGGCGGAAAACATTCTGCTCGTCGCGATGGATATGTCGGGTCACCTCGCTGTGAATGAGGCCTGCACGGTCGTCCTCCGAGCGATAGGTGACGATCGCAATCCCCTCGAAAGGCTCGGACGCCGCATCGAGCGGGGTCACATGATGCTGCGTGTAGCTGTCGAACCCCGGAATCCTTGCGGCCATGACCCCATGAACATCGCGCCAGTAGCGTGTGAAGAGCGAGCGCGAGATGTCGGGACGTCGCTCGATCAGGGCGACGGTGCTTACGCCGACCATAGAGCGCCTTCGACGGGGATGATCGCCCCCGACACATAGGAGCCCGCCTCTGACGCCAGAAACACGACAGCCCCGCCGATATCCGTCTCGCGGCCGAGGCGCCCGGCCGGAATACCCTCGATCATCTGGTCCTTGAGCCCGGGGACGGCGGTGAAGAATCCGTCGGTCATGTCGCTGGGGAAAAAGCCGGGCGCCACTACATTCACGTTGATGCCTTTGCGGGTCAGGTCCGATGCCAGCGCGCGCGTGAGTTGGTGGAGCCCGCCCTTGGCGGCACTGTAGGCGTAGGCGCTGCTGCTCTTCGCCCACAGCGCGGCAATCGATCCGATATTGATCACGCGGGCCGGATCCCCCTCTTGTGAGGCCGCCGAAAGCTGCGGGAGAAGGCCCTGAATGAGGAAGAAGGGCGTCCGCAGATTGACGGCCAGTTCGCGATCCCATTGCTCGGGCGTGATTTCGTCGACGGCCGCAGCCGTGAAGGTGCCGGCGTTGTTGACCAGGATATGCAACGCGTCCGTCGCGCGGCCGACATCCGCCACCGCGGCGGCAACGCCTGCGCTGGTCGCGAGATCATGTTCGAGCAGCTGGCATTTCCCGTCGCCGTTCAGCGTTTCGGCGAAGGCCCGGTTCTCCGCACCCGGCCGGGCAATGATCAGCACGCGCGCGCCGGCCGCGACTAGCGATCGACTGATCATCGCCCCGACACCCTTCGCGCCGCCGGTGACCACGGCGGTTTTCCCCGCAAGGTCGAAGAGGCCGGTCACGCCGCGGACACCGGCTTTGCGACGTTGATCGTCTGGAGCGCCAGATAGGGATAGAGGCCCTCGACTCCGCCCTCGACCCCGAACCCCGATTGCTTGTGCGCCGGGAACGGCACCTGCGGATCGAGCGCGCAATGCTGGTTCACCCAGACGCTCCCGCTCTCCAGCCGGGCGGCAACGGCGGTCGCAGCGGCGACATCGCTGCCCCACACCGAACCGCCGAGCGCGAAGGGCGAGGCGTTGGCGCGGGCCACCACGTCGTCGACATCGCTGTAGCGAATGATCGGCAGGATCGGCCCGAACGGCTCCTCATCGACGATCGCCGAGCCATCGGCCACGTCGCGCACCACCGTCAGCGGCACGAAATAGCCGGGTCCGCCGGCGACCTCGCCGCCCGCGACGATCCGGCCCGCCTTGCGCGCTTCGACCAGATAATGGAGCACTTTTTCATATTGCGCCTTGTTCTGCACCGGCCCGAACTCGGCCGCGGCGTCGCTTCCCGGCGCCAGCTTGGCCGACGACGCGAGGCCCGCCATCGCGTCGCACATCGCGTCATAGAGGCTGTCGTGGACATAGAGCCGCTTGATAATGGCGCAGACCTGACCCGAATTGAAGAAGGCGAAGGCAAAGATGGCGGGCGCGATCGCCGCGACATCGGCGTCGGGCAGTACGATCGCGGCGTCGTTGCCGCCCAGTTCGAGCGTCACGCGCTTCAGCGTCGGCGCCGCCGATGCCATGATCTTGCGCCCTGTCTCGGTCGATCCGGTGAAGGTGATCTTTGCGACATCCTCGTGCGCGACGAGCAGGGCGCCGGGGTCGTTGCCGCCCGACAGGATGTTGACCACGCCGGGCGGCACGACCTCGGCCCAGAGTTCGCCGAGGCGAAGCGTCGTGAGCGGCGTCGTCGGCGCCGTCTTGACGACAATCGTGTTGCCGGCGGCGAGGGCGGGCGCGATCTTGTTGGCGGCGATGAAGACGGGGGCGTTCCACGGCACGATCGCGCCCACCACGCCCAGAGCCTTGCGGTGCAGCTCGACGCGGCGGGTATCGTCCTCGACGATCAGTTCGGGCTGGACCTCGAGCCCCGCGTAATAGTTTAGATAGCCGGTCGCCAGATGCAGGATTTCGAACTGCGCGAGCCCCATCGGCCGTCCGGTTTCCTGGACAAGCAACGCGCAAAGCTCTTCGGCATTGTCCACGACCTTCGCGGCCATCGCGCGCAGAACGTCGCCGCGCGCGCCGGGGGCCAGATCGCGCCAGGCGGGAAAGGCCGCCTTGGCGGCGGCGACCGCGCGTTCGACGTCGGCCGCATCGGCGTCGGGAACCTGGGTGAAGACGGCGCCGGTGCACGGATCGACGACGTCGAGCGCCCGGCTCCCCTCCACAAACTCTCCGCCGATCAGCATCCGGACCATGTCATTCTCCTCATTGTCAGGCGGTCAGAGCCACCCGATTGTCGTCCTTGTTCGCTTCGGGGGCCGCCGCGGCGTTGCGGAACCGCTCGACCACGCTCGCTTCGAGCGCGCGGACGCGATCAACCGCCGCTTCCTTCACATGGCCATAGCCACGGATCTGACCCGGCAGGCTCGCCGCTTCGACCGCGAACTTGTGGTTCGCCGGAGTGAGTGCCCCAATCATGGCCCGCAGCCGTGCTTCATATTCGTCGATGAGCGCACGCTCCATCTTGCGCTCGGCGGTATAGCCGAACGGGTCGAGCGCGGTACCGCGCAGCCGCTTGCCCTTGGCGAGTAGCGGAAACAGCTTGCCGACCCAAGGGCCGAACTCGCGCTTCAGCAAATGCCCCGTCTCGGGATCACGCTTCGAGAAGAGCGGCGGCGCGAGATTGTAACGAAGCTTCGCACCATCCTCGAATGTCGCGGCGAGTTCGCGCTTGAACGCAGGATCGGCGTGAAGGCGCGCGACCTCATATTCATCCTTGTAAGCCATGAGCTTGGCGAAGTTGCGCGCGACCATGACGGCGAGCGCCGTGCTGCCGGGCAGCACCCGCTCCTCGGTCGCCGCGACTTCGTCGACGAGCGCGCGGTAGCGCGCCGCATAGGCCGCATTCTGATAGGCGGTGAGCAGTGCCGTGCGGTGCCCGACGATGTCGCCGAGATCGGTAAGCGGCTTGAACTCCGGCACCGTCCGGGTAGCGGCGGCCGCGGCATCGACTTTCGCCGGATCGACGACGAGCAGACGCCCGAGCGCAAAGGCCGACTGGTTGAAGGCGACGGCGACCCCGTTGATTTCGACCGCGCGCGCGATCGAAGCGGGCGAAACCGGAAGCAGCCCGAGCTGCGACGCATAGCCGAGCATGAAGAGGTTGGCGGCGATCGTGTCGCCGAACAGCGCAAGCCCCAGCCCGGTCGCATCGACCCCATGCAGTCCGGCCGAGAGCTTTTTCAGGCGATCGACAATCAGGCTCTGGTCGAGCACGAGGTCGGGATTGCGCTGAAAGGCCGGGGTCGGCGTGATGCGCGCGTTGACGACCGACGTCGTCCGCGTCGCCGAAAAGGTGACGACGGGTTCCTTGGCCAGTGCCGCGACGACGTCGAAGGCGAGCGCCAGATCCGCCTCACCGGTGCCGAGTTTCTGCGCCGCGAGGTCGCCCACCGCGGCGGCGATACGGACATGGCTGTAGACCGCGCCATTCTTCTGGCTGAGCCCCGTCATGTCGAAGACCGAACAGGCGAGCCCCTCAAGGTGCGCCGCCATGCCGAGCAAGGCGCCGACGGTGACAACGCCTGTGCCGCCGATCCCCGACACCATGATATTGAACGCGCCGTCCGACAATAGCGCGAGTGCAGGCTCGGGAAGGTCGGTCTGCGCCTCGCCCGCCAGCGCCGAGGCCTTGGGCTTGCGCGGTTCGGCGTCGAGCACGGTGATGAAACTCGGGCAGAAGCCTTTGACGCAGCTGTAATCCTTGTTGCAGTTCGACTGGTCGATCTGGCGCTTGCGGCCGAATTCGGTTTCCTTCGGCCAGACGCTGACGCAGTTCGACTGGACCGAGCAGTCGCCGCATCCTTCGCAGACGGCGCTGTTGATGAACATGCGCTTGGCCGGATCGGGAAATTTGCCGCGCTTGCGGCGGCGGCGCTTCTCGGCGGCGCAGGTCTGTTCATACACGATGACGGTGACGCCCTTCACCTCGCGAAGCTCGCGCTGCAACGCATCGAGTTCGTCGCGATGATGGACGGTGACGCCTTCGCCAAGGCCGCTGTTCGCATCGTAGAGGTCGGGGCGGTCGGTGACGACGATGCAGCGCTCGACGCCTTCGGCGAGCACCTGCCGTGTGACGTCGCCGGGGGTCAGCGGTCCGTCGACCGGCTGGCCGCCGGTCATCGCCACCGCATCGTTGAACAGGATCTTGTAGGTCATGTTGACCTTTGCCGCGACCGCGCCGCGGATCGCCAACAGGCCCGAGTGATAATAGGTGCCGTCGCCGATATTCTGGAAGATGTGCGGCGTCTCGGTGAAATGCGCGAGGCTGTACCAATGCGCGCCCTCGCCGCCCATTTGCGTGTTGGGAAGCATTTCGGGGCCCGAATACATCGCCATCGCGTGACACCCGATGCCCCCGCCGGCGAGGCTGCCTTCGGGAAAGCGCGTGCCAGTGTTGTGCGGGCAGCCAGAGCAGAAATAGGGCGCGCGCACGGCGTCGCCAGGCTTCTGGCTGGCGACCTTCGTCATCGCGTCGCGAAGCGCCGCGACGCGCTCCGCGATAGCGGCCGGCTCGCTTCCGAGACGCCGCAGCCGCTCGGCGATGACGAGCGCAAGCTGCAAGGGATCGAGCTGCTCATCGCTCGGAATCATGAATTCCCCGGTTTCGTCGGTCTTTCCGACGATCGGGGGAGCGCCGGGGCGACCGTAAAGGATCGCCTTCGCCTGCGCTTCGGTCAGGCCGTCCTTTTCTTCGATAAAAAGAAGTTCGGCCTGCCCGTCGGCGAATTCCGCAAGCCCCTCGCGCTCGACGGGATACATGCACCCGAGCTGATAGAGCGAGATGCCGAGCGCCGCCGCGTCGATGTCGGAAAGGCCGAGAAGCTTCAGCGCCTGGCGCGCATCCTGAACCGCTTTTCCGGTCGCGACGATGCCGAGCTTTCGCGCGCCATTGTCGATCAGCACCCTGTCGATGCCGTTCGCACGCACGAATTTTTCGACGAGCGGCCAGCGGAAACGCTTGGCGACCACCTCCGACTGCACCCGGTCGAGATGGGTCGGAAAATTGTGGAAGCCGTTCGCGGGCGCGACGCCGCGCTCGGGCAGCACCGGCCCGTTATCGAGCCGCGGCAGCTCGACCGTCATCGTCTGTTCGAGCACCTCGTTGCACATCTTGAAGCCGGTGAAGAGACCGGTGTAGCGGGACATCGCCCAGCCGAGCAGGCCATATTCGAGCACGTCCTGCACGTCGGACGGCGCGAGGATCGGCATGCCCGCATGCATCAGCGCCACTTCGCTCTGGTGTGCGACGGTCGACGACTTGCCGCTATGATCGTCGCCGGCAACGATCAGCACGCCGCCATTGGGATGCGAGCCTGCCATATTGCCATGCTTGAACGGGTCGCCCGAACGGTCGACGCCCGGCCCCTTGCCGTACCAAAGGGCAAAGACGCCGTCCTTCGTCGCATCGGGAATGCCGGCCAGCATCTGCGTTCCCCAGACCGCCGTTGCCGCGAGATCCTCGTTGACCCCCGGCTGGAACATGACGTCCATGCTCTCGAGCAGATCCTTCGCGCGCCAAAGTTCCTGATCGTAGCTACCGAGCGGCGAGCCGCGATAGCCCGAGATGAAGCCGCCCGTATCGAGCCCGGCGCGCGTGTCGCGATCCTTCTGCAGCATGGGCAGGCGCACGAGCGCATGGGTGCCGGTCATCAGCACGGTGCCTTCGTCGATCGTATATTTGTCGGTCAGCTTGACGTCACGCATGGGATAGGGACCTTCGGGATTCTTCTGGGCTATAGGCGGCGCCATGGTCCGCCAGATAAGTCGCGAAACTGGATTGGAATTCGGCCATCACGAGCCGGGTGCTGGACCGGGCACGCATGGCCTTGAGCCAGTCTTCGAGCCCTCCGATCTCTTCGATGAGCGAGCGATGATAGGTGAAGCGCGTGACGCGGTCGGCGATATCGAGATTATAATAGGCGAACAGGTCCGCCTGCCCGGGGCGTTCGCCGAGGAGAAAAGGCTCGGGGACGAGAAGCTGCGACAAGGCAGCCGTCGCGCGATCGAGCATCGCGCGAACCGACGCCTCGGTCGTCGGCAGATTGTCCCCGCCCATGAACAGGCCAGGAAAGAGCTGGCGCACCTGTGCCTCGACATAGATCTGGATGATGTTGATCATCTGCCGCGCCCGCGCCCGCTCGAATGCACGGGCGGGGCGCAGCGGAATGTCGGGATAGGCATCGTCGAGATAGTCGAGGATAGCGACCGTCTCGGTCAGACATCCGGCCGCAGTTTCGAGGACCGGAATCTTGCCGAGCGGGCTGAGCTGCCGAAACGCCGCATCCTGCGAAGCACGGGTCGGAACGAATTCGAACGGTAGCTCCTTTTCGAGGAGAGCCGCGCGCACGACGTTGACATAGTTGCTCACCGGATAGCCCAAGAGACGAAGCCGGGTCATGTCCGAACGTCCATGATCTTGCCGGGATTCAGGATATTCCCGGGATCGAGAAGGCGCTTGATTTCGGCCATCAGGCCGCGCTCACCAGCCGATCGCGACACGTCGAGCCAGGGCTTCTTCTCAAGCCCGATGCCATGTTCGGCAGAGATCGATCCGCCGATCGGCCGAAGCGGCTCATAGACGCATTCCTCGACGTGGTGCCGGTCGCCCTCTTCGCCCGCCCCGATCGCGATATGGAGATTGCCGTCGCCCATATGACCGAGGAAGGCGATCTTGCCGTCGGGCCAACGGGTTTTGAGCCTGCCGGTCACCGCCGCGATATAATCCTGCATCTTGCCCACCGGCAGCGAGACGTCGAAGGCGTAGAAGGGCTGGAATTCCCGGACCACATGTTCGAGATCCTCGCGGATTTCCCAGATCTGCTGACGCTGGGCTTCCGAACGGGCAAGGACGGCGTCGTCGAAGTAACCGCGTTCGCCCGCTTCGCCGAGGACGGTCTCGAAAAGCTCGGTATCGCGTTCCTGCTGCGATCCGAGCATCTCGATGATCGCATAATAGGGCTGGTCGGCCGAAAGCGGCGGCGCATGTTTGCCGGCGCCGGTGTTGACCCGGTAAAAGCTGTTGTCGATCAGCTCGAACGCGCTCAGCAGCCCGCCGAACCCTTGGTCGACGAAGCGCAGCAGGTTCACCATCTGGTCGAAATTCGCGGCGCAGACGATCGCGGTATTGGAACTGGTCGGGCGCTCGCGAAGGCGAAGAACGAGCCGGGTGATGACTCCGAGCGTTCCTTCGGACCCGATGAACAGCTGCTTCAGATCATAGCCCGTATTGTTCTTGATCATTTGGTTGAGCGACGAGATCACCCGCCCGTCGGCAAGCACCGCTTCGACGCCGAGCACCTGTTCGCGCATCATGCCGTAGCGGATGACGCGCATGCCGCCGGCGTTGGTCGAGGCATTGCCCCCAAGCTGGCACGACCCTCTGCCGCCTAGGTCGAGCGGAAAGGTCAGCCCATGCTCGGCAAGCTCGGTTTCGAGCGTTTCGAGGATGACGCCCGCCTGAACCGTCGCGGTGCGGTTGACCGGGTCGATCGTCTCAATCGCAGCCATGCGTTCGAGCGACAGCGCGATTTCGCCGCGCCGCGTCTCGGTCGCGCGCACCCAGCCCGACATGCCGCCGTGCACCACAACGGGCTGGCCGGCGGCGCTGCACAGACGCAGGATCGCAGCGACCTCGTCGGTCGTGCGCGGACGCACTATCGCATCGGCCCCGATCCGGTCCATGAAATAGCCCGGATATCGGCCCGCCACCTCGCCGCCGGTCAGCAGGCCCGCGTCGCCGACGATCTCGCGCAACTGCTCGATCAGCCCCGCCGAAACGGCCGGAAAGGCGTCAGCCCGGTTCATAGGCTGACAAAGACGTCATCGCCGTCGATCCGCACCGGATAGCGTTCGAGGACGATGGAATCATCTTCCTGACATGCGCCGGATTCCAGATCGAACGTCCAGCCGTGCCAGGGGCAGGTCAGGATCGTGCCGTCGACGTCGCCCTCATGCAGCGGGCCCTCGGCGTGCGGGCACTGGCCGTTGGTCGCAATCACCCGGCCGCGGCACAGGAAGAGCGCGACGTCCTGCCCGCCTGCCTCCGTGAGCACGGGCTCGCCGGCTTCGACCGCGGCCAGCGACCCGATGCGATATTCCTTCGTATCGGTCATGGCGGCAATCACCGGGGGATCGCATCGAGCTGCTGCAGCACCGGAATGGCGTCCCAGATGCTGCGTTCGAGGATGATCTTGCCGTCGTCGTTCCAGCCCATGACGGTCACGCCGCGGGTCTTGGTGATCTTGCCCTTGGCATCGACGCCCAGAAAATCGCCGGCATGCTTGGTTTCCCAGGTCCACTGAAACGATCCGAGGCGGTCGTCGCCGACATAGTCGAACACGTCGAACTTGTTGTAGCTGAGCGACGGGTTCTCGATGATGAAGCCTTCGAAAAAGGAACGCAGCGCCGGGAGGTCATTGTTGATCCGGAGGTCGAAATTGACATCCTCGAACTGGAATTCGGGGGCGTAGAGCGTCATGAGCTCGTCGGTCCCGTCGGCGAAGAGTCCGATCCAATATTGCGCCCACTGCTTGTTCATTTCATGCCTCCGTAGTTCGGCCTTGTCCTGCGACGCCGGATGGCGCCGCACTGTCCGATCATCTCAAAAATGTCCGTCCCCGGCAAAGCCTGTCGGGGACGGCAAGGTGGGGGAGAGATCAGAAATTGAACCGCCCTTCCACCCCGAGATGGCGGGTCTCGGCGCGCGATGTCAGCTGGAACACGCCGAGCAGCGGAAGGACCGAGCGGTTGTATTTCTCGTTGAAGATATTCTTGCCGAAGAGCGACAGGCTCCAGCGATCGGCCTTGGCGAGCGTCAGCCGCGCATCGACGAGGTCGACGGGGCTGCGCCGCGACCCCGGCGTGTTGATGACGTCCCACCAGGTCGAGCCGATACGGACATATTCGACCCGCGGCGTGAGCATGAGATCATTGCCGAGATCGAAGTCGTGCGTGATTCCCGCGTTCAGATTATATTTGGCCGCGTTGGGCGCCCGGTTCCCGACATAGGCCGGGTTCGCGGCGAACGCCCGCACCTTGCCGTCGGTATAGCCATAAGCGCCGAAAATCTGCGGCCCGCCGGGAATGTGCCAGTTGAAATCGACCTCGAAGCCGCGCAGGCGCACCTTGTCGATCGACGTGATCGTCTGAAGACCCGCCGTCGGGAAGAATTCGAACTGCTGGGCGCCCGACACATTGGTCGTGAACGCCGCGACGTTGAGATTGAGCGACCGGTCGAACAAGCGGAGCTTCGTCCCCACCTCCCACGAGGTGGATTTTTCGGCGTCGAACTGGTCCTGCACGAAGACCTGCGATCCGGGCGGGGCGACGGCAAGCAGCGCGGCGCGGCTGCCAAGCGGGTTGAACCCCCCGCTCTTGAAGCCCTTGCCATAGCTCGCATAGACGCTGCCGGTCCGGCCGAGGTCATAGGAGATGCTCGCCTTCGGCTCGAATTGCTTGAAGGTTTCCGAAGCGCGGCAATCGGCGAGCGTCGTACCGGGACCCCGCGCCTCGATGCACAGATTATAGTTGGCGCCCGTCACCGGGTTGATCGCATCGGGCGCCAGTTCGACGACGCTGCGCTTCTCGATGTCGTAGCGGCCCGCGAGGTTGAGGTGCAGCTGATCGGTGACATCGAACTGGACGCTGGCAAAGGGGGCGAAGCTCTCGGTCTTGTATGCCTGACGCGCATAGGAAACCGTCGCGCCGATGATCGAATCGCCCGGCGCATCGATGCCATCGGAAGGCGGAACGATTCCGACGAGATCCTGGTTGAGCTCACTGATCTGCCCGCGCTTGAAGTTGAGATAATAGAGGCCGACCTGCCAGCGCAAACGCTGATCGTCGGGCGACGTCAGGCGCAGTTCCTGCGAGAAATTCTTGTCGCGATATTTATAGCCCTGCACCGTCGAGCCCGGCGTTCCCGAGTCGGCGAGATAGGGCGGCGAATCCCCGCCGAAAAACTGGTAGAGCTTGTCGGCCGCGGTCACCGAGGTGATCGTCGCCCAGCCCATGTCATAGTCGATCTTGAGCGAGCCGGCGACGAGCCACTCGTCGAGCTGACCCCGGACGTTCGTCACGAACGGCAAGTCAGTCCGGTCAGCGTCGAGTTCGTTGACGGGGATACCGCCGATCGGCAGCCCGACGAACTGCGACTGAAGCGCGGTCGAGCCGCCCTTCGTATCATGCCCGCTGAGCTTGAAGTCGATCGTGAGCCCGTCGGCGGGCTCCCAATAGAGCCGGGCCTGCCCGAGCACCGTGCGGAGCCGGTACGGCTTTTCGCCGGTGGTGATGTTGGTGAACGGGCCGTCGGTATCGCGAAACGACGCCGCAAGGCCAAAGCCGAGCGTGTCGGTCAGCGGACCGCTGACTTCGGCTTGCGCGCGGGCGGTGTTCCAGCTGCCATAGCCCGCGAGCACCGATCCCCCGAGTTCCTCGCGCGGCAATTTGGTCGTGACGATGATCGCGCCGGCGGCGGCGTTGCGGCCGTAAATCGCGCTTTGCGGTCCCTTCAGCACTTCGATCTGCTGGATATTGAACAGATCTTGGTTGAACTGCTTGAGGCTCGACAATTGAACCCCATCGATGACGACGGCGACGTTGGGGTCGGAGTTGCGAACCGAAGTCTGGCCGCGGATATTGGTGAAGCTGTCGCCGGTGGCTTCGTCGATGAAGGTCACGTTCGGCGTCGAGACCAGATAGTCCTGCGGCCGCACGATGCCTTTCGCGGCAATGTCCGCGTCGGTGGTCACCGACACCGCGATCGGAACCTGACTCAGATTCTCGTTCCGCTTGGTAGCCGTCACGATGATGTCGGTCGGACCGCTGGTCTCGGCGGCCGGTGCCGCTTCGGTCTGCGCCATCGCGGGCGCGGTCGTCAGTGCCATGCCGACGACCCAGGCCGCCGACGCGCGATAAAGATAACCCCTGATGCGCATCAATCCTCTCCTCATTATGGCATCATCGGCCTTTGCGGCGCTATCTGCCTTCCTCGCAGCGTGCATCGGATATCGCAGCGCCAAACGACAGGGCGCCGCGTGCCAAGGCAAAGCCGTTCGGGACAAAGCGACACGTTCGGCACGAATTGATCGTCCGACCGGCCAATCGTGACATCGGTGACCGATTGGCCTATCTGCATGTCGAGAGAAAAGAATGAGGGTCGGGTGACTGAAGCGGAATCCAAGTCCGGACTGACGGGGTGGGTGCTGGCGATCGTGAGGGCGATGCGCGCGAGCGGCATCGATCCCGACCAGGTGCTGAGCGAGATCGGCATGGACCCCACCCGCCTCGAAGGCGGCTACGGGCGTTATTCACAGGAACAGATCAGCATGCTCTGGCGCAAGGCGGTGGCGCTGAGTGACGCCGACTTCGCTCTCCGGGTCGCGGCGGAGGTCCGGCCCTCGACATTCCACGTCGTGGGCTATGCCATGAGTTGCTCCGCGACGCTCTCACGCGCGCTCCACCGGTTTGCGTTCTATTGCAGGCTCATTTCGGATTCGGCGACCGCCACGCTCACGGAGTCGGGCGATCAGGTGACACTGTCGATCTTCTTCGACACGGGCGGCGAGCCGCCCATCTATCAGACGGTCGACACGGTGCTCGCTTCGGTCCTCGGCTATCTTCGCTGGATCGCGGGCATCGAAATCGCGCCGATCTCGGTCAGCCTTGCGCATCCCAAGCCCCGGCGGGGCGATGGCCTGGAGGCGTTCTTCGGTTGCCCGGTCGCTTACGGACAGCCCGAGGATTCCATCGTCTTCGCGCGGGCCGATCTCGATCGCCCGATCCTCGTCGCTGATGAGGAGCTCGCTTCGCTGCTCGACGGCGTCGCGAACCGCTATCTCGAAACACGGATGGCCGGACGCTTCGCGGTTCGCGTCCGCGACGCGCTCATCGCCCGCATGCCCGACGGCATGGTCCGCAAGAGCGATATCGCAAAGAGCCTGCATATGACCGAGCGGACCTTGCTCAGGCGTTTGAAGGACGAGGGCACGACCTTTTCCGATGTGCTCGACCGCGTGCGGCTGCAGCTCGCCTTTCAATATCTGAAGCGCAGCGATCTCGTCATTCGCGATATCGCCTATATGCTGGGATTCTCGGACGAAGGAACCTTTTCCCGGGCCTTCAAACGCTGGACGGGACGCCGGCCAAGCGTTGTCGCGCAGATGAAGGCCGACGAAATCGTCGAGGTCGCGCGGGGGCTCGATATCTAGGCTTGCCGCAAGGCCGGACTGGACCGTTCAAAGTCGCGCCGCTCCGCCTCGTTGGCGAGGAACGCCGGCGCTGCGCCCGCGAGCCGCACATGCTCGCGGCCAAGCTCGGCAAGCGTCGGGCAGCCGACCAGCGCCAGGGTACGCAGCGTTTCCTGCTTCATGCCCCCGAGCCAGCGCCTGACCCCCGCGGCGCCGAAAGCGGACAAGGCGTAAAGATAGGGCCGCCCGGTCATGCAGGCGCGCGCGCCCATCGCGAGGGCCTTGACGATATGGCTGCCCCTGCGAACCCCGCCGTCGAGGATGACCTCGATCCGGTCGCCCGCCGCGTCGGCGATATCGGCCACGAGGTCGATCGTCGCCGCGCCGCCGTCGAGCTGCCGTCCGCCATGGTTGGAAATGATGGCCGCAGTCGCTCCCGCATCGGCGGCGCGAAGCGCGTCGTCGGCGCACTGAAGGCCCTTGATCGCGAACGGGCCGCCCCAATAGGCCGCGATCTTCGCGATCCGCTCCCAGCTGATATGCGATTCCATCTTCGACGCGAAGAAGGCGGCAAGCGTCGACAGATCGCCCTCGCCGTCCGACACCACATTGGGCAACGAGAATTTGCCGCCGCCGAGGTAGCCGAGGCACCAGCCGGGCCGCTTGGCAAAGGACGCGAGCGAAGCCGGAGTAAGCCGGGGCGGAACGGTGAGGCCCGAGCGCAGGTCGCGCTCGCGGTTACCCGCGACGATCGTGTCGACGGTCAGGCACAGCGCATCGAAGCCCGCCTCCTTGCAGCGATCGATGCTGGCGAAGTTCAGGGCATCATCGGCGAGCAGGTAAAGCTGATAGATTTTGGGGCCGGTGCTGATCGCGCCGATCTCCTCGATCGAGGCCGTCGCCATCGTCGACAGGGCGTAGCCGCAGCCCGCATCGGCGGCCGCGATCGCCACTCCCTGTTCGCCGTCGGGATGGAACATCCGGCTCATTCCCGTCGGCGCAAGGATGAGCGGCCATTCGAGGTCGCAGCCGAGAACGCGGGTGGCGGCATTCACCCGCGTCACATCGGTCATGAACCGCGGAACAAGATCGTAGCGGTCGAAGGAGGCCACATTGGCCGCAGCCGTCTTTTCGTCATCGGCCGCCCCGCAGATATAGTCGAAGAGCGGTCGCGGCAGGCGGCGCCGCGCGGCGTCCTCATAGTCAGCGGTGCCGTAGCACTGCGCCAGCCTTGGCATTTTGCCCGCTCCCCTGTTCAAGCTTGCGCGCGAGTGGCTCAACCGCGCGCGCGGAAGCGGACCCTGAGGTGATGGGGGCCGCGCGCGAAGTAGGAGTCGAGCCACTCCACCTCGTCCGACACAGGCTCGAGGAGTTCGAAACGCCGGAACACCGTTTCGAGGGCCGAGCGCGCTTCCATCCGCGACAGATAATTGCCGAGGCAGAAGTGCGGCCCCTGGCCGAAGGACATCAGCGGGAAAGCGATCTTCCGGTCGATGTCGAAGACTTCGGGATCGGCGAACTTGCTCTCGTCGCGGTTGGCCGATGCGAGCAGCGGCATCACGGTCGAGCCCTTGGGGATCTTGACCCCGCCAAGCTCGGTATCCTCCATCGTGTGGCGGAAGATTATCTGCACCGGCGGATTGTAGCGCAGCACCTCCTCGATCAGCGCGGGGATGAGCTCGGGGTTGGCGCGCACGCGCGCGTAGACCTCCGGATGGCGTTTCAGTTCGACGAGCGTCGTGCCGAGCAGATTGGTGGTGGTCTCGACGCCGCCGATCAGCAGCAGGATCGACATCTGGATCACCTCGATCCGCGACATCTTCTCGCCGTCGATCTCGGCAACGATGAACTGCGAGATGAGGTCGTCCTGCGGATCGGCAGCACGCTCGTCGTACAGCTCCTCGAAAAAGGCGCGCACCTTGTCCGAACTATCCTGGATTTCCGCGAGGCGCTCGGGTCCATAGGCGGCGCGGTTGGCGGCGGCGAGAATGTTGTCGACCCAGATCTTGAATTCGGCGCGCCGGGCTGTGGGGACGCCCAGAACCTGCGCGATCACGGTGACGGGATAGAGAGCGCAGAAATCGGTCGCGAAATCGAACTCGCCCTCGGTGCCATGCTTGGCGATGATATCGTCGATCAGCTCGTTCGCGACCTCATAGGTGCGATCGACGAGGATCTTGATTTTCGAGGGCACGAACGCCTTGTTCGCGAGCTTGCGCAGGTGGACATGGCCCGGGGGATCCATCGAGATCATCGGCGGCACTTCGGGTACCGGATCATATTCGCCGAGCAACGCCGGCCAGAACATCGAGCTGCTGTAAAGCTTGCCGTTCTTCAGCAAAGCATCGACATCCTCGTAGCGCGCGACGCCAAAGGCCTGGAGCGAAGGCAGCCAGGTCACGGGATCGTCGCGGCGGAGCTTGGCATAATATGGATAGGGTTCGTGCTTCACGACCGGATCGAGCGGATCATAGACCCGTTCATCACTGCCAGTTTCGTCGCTCCGGTTGAGGAGGGTCTCGCTCATATGTCTCTCCACATGCGGGACGGCGCCGGGCGCCATCCTCTTTCTGGTTGATAAGAAGCCTATGGGCAGCAAGCGCCGCCCCCAAGGGCCAGCCGTGCCACGAAAAAGCAGAGGGTGCCAAAGATTTGGGCCGCTGGCACGTTCGGCCTCGCCGTGACCCCTTTTGCCGTGGCAAAGACCATAGAGCAGGATAATTTGCCGGAACGCAGAACGGGCCAGGCCCGCACATTTCCGGACGAGAGAGGAAGAAGCATGCATTTTCTATATGCCGCCCATGTCACCGACGACCATCTGACGCCCGATCAGCAGCGCGTGCTGCGCGGCCTGCGGTCGCCGACCATGGCAACGGGGGTCGACACGCCTTCGCACAATGCGCGGCCGAAGGATTTCGGCAGCGCGCAGGACTGGGTCACCGCCTTCTTCGACAAGGGCGCCGAGGAAGTGCTCGGCTATTATGCCGACGATTTCGTCTGGGAAGATATCGAGTTCATGCAGACGATCACCACCAAAGAGGATCTCTACAAGGCCTTCGTCGTCTTCAACAATTCGGGGCCGGAATCGCCCTTCGGCGTCCACAAGTTCGAGGTGTTGAGCTATGACGGCGACCGCTGCCCGCGCCAGCATGCCCAGACGCGACAGGGCCCGACCCCCGGCGAATTCCCCGAAGAAGTCTATCGCCGCTATGCGGACAATATCTTCCTCGGCGCCGACTTCGACTATGACGAATGGGGCTATATGCAGTGGATCTGGAAGGCCACGCATAACGAGGATTTCTTCGGCATTCCCGCCGCTGGAAAGACGACCTATACGCGCGGCACCACCACGCAATTCTATAAGGACGGCAAGATCGTGCGCTGCCGGACCCACTGGAACTTCCGCGAATTCGCGATGCAGCTCGGCGTGATCCCCTTCCCCGACGAAGCCTGGCGGAACAATCCGGGCCTCGGCGAGCAGGCCTGATGCGCTATCGCCTGCTCGGCAAGAGCGGCCTGCGCGTCTCGCAGGTCGCGCTCGGCACGATGACCTTCGGGACCGCGGCTGACTGGTCGCGGCCCGAAGAGGAATGTCGGCCGGTTTTCGACGCCTTTGTGGAGGCGGGCGGGAATTTCATCGACACCGCCAACATGTACACCGGAGGCGAGAGCGAGCGCATCGTCGGACGCATGGTCGCCCCCGACCGCGACCGGTTCGTGATTGCGAGCAAATATGCCAATGCCGTTCCGGGCGGCGGAGATCCCAACGCGGCCGGGATGCATCGAAAGAGCCTGATGCGATCGCTCGATGCCAGCCTCAAGCGGCTGGGAGTCGACTATATCGACCTCTACTTCGTGCATTGGTGGGATTTCACGACGCCCGTCGAGGAAGTGCAGCGCGCGCTTGACGATGCTGTCCGTGCGGGAAAGATCCTTCACGTCGGGCTGTCCGACGTACCGGCGTGGGTAGTATCGCGGGCGCAAGCGTTTCACGATCTGCGCGGACTAGTGCCCGTGAGCGCGATGCAGCTCGAATATAGTCTCGTCCAGCGATCGATCGAACGCGAACATCTGCCGCTTGCGGCCGCCCATGACATCGGCGTGACCGCCTGGTCGCCGCTCGCGGGCGGCATCCTGACCGGCAAATATACGCGCGCGGCCGACGCCGGCGGCAACAATCGCATGGACAGCATGCAGCTCCAGCCGCTGGACGCCCGCAATCGCGAGATCGCCGAAGCCCTCGACCGGATCGCCGACGGACTGGGCGCCTCATCGGGACAGGTGGCACTTGCGTGGATGATGGCACGCGGCGTCATTCCGATCGTCGGTGCTACCCGCGCAGATCAACTGAAGGAGAATCTGCGCGCGGCGGATCTCGTGCTGAGCGACGAGACTCTGGCGGCTCTCGATGCCGCGAGCGCATTTGACGCCGGCCATCCATACGGCATGCTCGAGTGGGAGATGCCCATCGCCCTCGGCTATGGCGGGATGTTCGATCGCATCGACATTCCCCGCTTCCCGGGGCGACGCTGATCCGGGACACGCGCTCACCGCCCTTTGGTCGGGCGGCCCGCGGGTGAAGATCCGTGACAATTGGATGAGGTGGGGATGATCCGTTACGACGTGGTGATAGTGGGAGCGGGGCATGGCGGTGCGCAGGTCGCGGTGATGCTGCGGACGCAGAAGTTCGAAGGCAGCATCGCGATCATCGGCGACGAGCCCGAGCTGCCCTATGAGCGCCCGCCCTTGTCGAAGGAATA
>NZ_DASRYZ010000007.1:0-776750 GCF_035686825.1 Sphingopyxis sp.
CTACCTCAAGGCGGGCAAGGTCATCGCGATCGACTGCGTCAACGCGACCAAGGACTATGTCCAGGGTCGCATGATCGTCACCGCGGGGCTTCGCGCGACCGCCGAACAGCTCGCCGACGCCGAAACCCCGCTCAAGACGCTCCTGCCCGCCTGACGACTACCAGCTGATCGTCACGCCGACCGTGCCGCCGTAGCGCCGGCTGCGCGGCCCGTCGGCGTCGAAGCCGTAGTCGCCCTTCACATGCACCGCGACGCTTGTTCCCAGGCGCGCGATCAGCCCGGCGCCGACCTCGGCCTCGGTGCGGCCGAGATCGGTGCGGATCGGATCGCTGCCGAAACGCGTCGTCTGATCGCCGGAAAAGCCGTGCCACAGGCTCGCGTGGAGATAGGGCTGGAACCCGCCATATTCGCCCTGCAGCCGAAGCCCGGCGCGGCCGGTGAGCGAATCGCCCGTCGCGAAGTCGATCGTCGAAAAGCTGTCGGCGCGGTCGTCGAGCTTCACCTGCTGCCACAAGATCTGCGCTTGCGGCTCGAGCGTCCAATTGTCCGAGAGGGCGAGCGGATAGCCCGCTTCGAGCGAAGCGGTCCACCCCTTGCCGTCGACGTCGATCGCCTCGCCGGAACTGGCCGCGGTTTCGCCGTCGAACCAGCTGTGCATGACGACGGCATCGACATACCAACCGTTTTCGCCGACGAGCGTGGCATAACCGGCAAGGCTCGTCGCCTTGACGTCGATCCGGCCGACCGCCAGGTCGTTCCAGCCGATCGCCTGTCCGCGCACGGTCCCGTCGGTCGACGAGCGTCCGACAAAGGCGCCGAGGCGGATATTCGTGCCGCCCTCGTCGCCGAAACCGGCAAAATCCTGGCCGATCTGGAAGCCCGAAAGATCGCCGTCGAGCGACGGGGCGACGTCGCCGTCCCATTTGATCTCGCTATTCTCGGCGAAGACGCGGCCCCAGGTCGCGGGCAGTGCGCCGCCGCCGCGCAGCAGCGCCTGTTCGCCGCGCCGTTCGTGGAAGGTTCCGAGCGTCGCACTGGCGAGATGATGCGCGACCGGCACGGTTGCGACGAAGGCGGCGACCTCGGGGCGATAGAGCGGCACGACTTCGCCGACTGCTGCGACCACGGGTGTGGCGCCGGGGGTCGGCGGCTCGGGCGCGACCTCGGGGTCGGGTGAGGGGAGCGGCGCGGGCTCCGCCGGCGGTTCGGGCGGCGGCGGCGGCGCTTCGGGTTCGGGCGCGGGCGGTGGCTCCGGCGTCGGCGTGGGCGGCGGATCGGTCTCGGTCACCGGCGGCGCGGGGTCGACCGGATCGGGATTGTCCGGCGTCGGTTCGGGCGGCGGCGGGGGCGGCTCGGGGGCCGGCGGCGGGGGCGGTGCCGAAGGTTCGGGGGGCAGCGGCGCGGGCGCAGGCTCGGGCGGCGGCGGCGTCAGCACCGGCGGCGCGGGGGCGGGCTCGGGCGGCGGCGGGGTTTCGGGCTCGGGCGTCGGTTCGGGCGGCGGCGGCAAGGTCGATCGGAGATACCAATTCTCGCCGCTGCCTGCCGTAGTGCCGCCGCGGAACAGAAAATATTCATAGGCGCCGACGGCGAGGCGGTTGTTGAGCGCGAAGGCACCGCTCGCGGTCGTCGCGCCACCCACCGCCTCGACGACGAGGATGCCGTTCTGCCGGGTAAGGGCGCCGGTTCCGCCCGCGTTGAGCACGGTGATTCCGGTCGTGCCCGAGGCGCTGCCGCCGTCGATCACCAGCTTGTCGGAAAGCGATGCGTCGTCGCCGAGGACGGTGTCGAGCAGCAGCAGCCCGTCGTTGCCGACATAATCGCCGCGTACCGTGAAGCTGTCGCCCGGCGTATTGCCGCCGTTGGTCAGGTCGATGCGTCCGGCGTTCACCAGGGTCGCGCGCTGGTCTGCGGCGAACGCGGCGATCCCGCTCTGCTGGCCGCCGCCGAAAATCGTGCTCGACGCGTCGAGTTCGAAGCGCCCGGTGCCCGTGCCGGCGTCGCCGAGCGTCAGAAAACCGTCGAACGTCAGTTCGCTGTCGTTCGTCGCCTGGATATTTTCCCAGCCGTCGAAGCGCGCGATCCCGTCCGTCGTGACATTGTCGAAAACCAGCGCATCGCTACCCACCCCGCCGGTGATCCGCGGCGACCCGCCGAGGTTCGCATTGGTCAGATTGGCAAGCCGCGCGCTGTCGTCGTCGCCGCCCAGGTCGACCATGCCATGCACGACGCCGCCGCCGTCCCAGACGAAGCTGTCGGTGCCGGCGCTCAGCAGCACGTCGCCGCCGACCGATCCGCCGGTGATCGTCACGCTGTCGGTGCCGCCCGACACGCTGATATTGCCGCCGATCGTCCCGCCCGACAGGATGATCGTGTCGTTGCCGAACCCGGCGACGAGGTTGCGGTCGATGACGCCGCCCGACATGTCGAAGAGATTGTCGGCGAGCTTCATATTGACGCGGCCGATCCGCCCGCCGGTCATCCGCGCGGTGTCGCCGTCGTCGAAGGCATCGACGATGCGCCCGCCGGTCATCAGGAACGTATCCATCGAACCGCCCTGATTGAGCGTGCCCACCTCGCCCCCGGTCATGACGAAGTCGTCGATGCCTTCGCCTTGCTGCACCTGGCCGGTGACGGTTCCGGCGCTGATCGAGAAGCTGTCGTTGCCATTGCCCTGGTCGACAGCGCCCTCGATCCGGCCGGAATCGATGACGATTATGTCGGCGCCGCCGCCGAAGCTGACGTCGCCCGCGATGGTGCCGGTGCCGCCGGCGGGGAGGGTGAGTTGATTGTTTCCGCCCGGATCGTCGAGCCCGCCTACAGACGTGCCACTTTCGCAGATATGGACATCGTCACCTGCGGTGGGCGTGAAGACGCATTGCGCAAGGGCGGGAGAAGCCTGTCCCAGCGCGAGGACGGCGACGGAAGACAGGAGTATCGGCCTGAGGGAATATTTCGCGGACATAGGACATCGCTCCCTTATCGGGTCGGTGTGCCCCCCTGTTCGTCGAGGCTTATTAACCGAATATTGCCAAACTGTTAAGCATCGATCGACGGCGCCGGCTCGTCGCCCAGCGCGCGCTTCAGCGTCGCCTTGATATTGCGGAGCAGACGGCGCAGCGCGATGATCACGACGACCGCGGCGACCGCGAGCAGGACCGCGATGACGATCGCCAGCGGCGGATAGGCGATGGCGAGCGCCAACAGTCCGCCGGTCGCGACATCTTCGCCGGTCGAGACCGCGGCGTTGCTGAATGGTTCGGGGCTGACGTTGACGACCGCGCGTGTCGTCGCCTTTGCCCCGTGGCTGAGCAGCGCGCCGCCGCCGCCGAGCAGGAAGGCGATGACCTGCCACGCCGGATCGGAGGAATCGACGAGGGCCAGCGCGAGGAGCGCCCCGCCCAGGGGCCGCACGATGCTGTGAACCGTATCCCAGGCCGAATCCACCCACGCGATCTTGTCGGCGAGGAATTCGGCGAGCGTACCCACCAACGCCACGCCAAGCACCCAGGGATTGGCGAGTATCTGCAGCGCCGCGAGATGTTCGGGGAGCGGCAGCCAGCCGAACCGCATCGCCACGCCGGTCGCCAATATGGTGAGATAGAGCCGCCAGCCGGCGAGGAGGCTGAGGCTGCCGGCGACGCCCAAAATCTCGACGATTCCCATCTTCTGCTCCCCGTCCCGGATCGCGTCATCGCACATCTGCTTGCACCCGTGTTCTTGCACCCGTCCGCGCGTGCCCGCAATGCCGCGATGAAATGCCGAGATGACAGCGTGGCGCGGCCCGGTTATCGCTTGGGTCATGACCGACGAAACTTCGCCGACCGCACCGCCCGAAGTCTTGCCCGACGGCGCCATTCCCGCCGCGACGCTGGTCATCATGCGGCCGGCGGACAGCGGCGGCCCCGACGAGATATTGATGGTCAAGCGGTCGGCGACCATGGCGTTCGCCGCGGGCGCCGTCGTCTTTCCGGGAGGGCGGGTCGATCCCGACGATTATCGCGTCGCGCGCCTCCATGGCTTCGGGGTCGACGAGGCCGACGGCGCGGCGCGTGTCGCCGCGCTGCGCGAGACGCTGGAGGAAACCGGGCTGGCGGTCGGCTGGCCGGGGTTGGCGGAAAAAGAGGTGGCGGAGGTGCGTCGGGCGCTGCTCGACGGCACGCTGCTTTCCGACATATTGGCCGCGCGCGGCGACCGAATCGCTCTGGAATCCTTCGTTCCCTTTGCGCGCTGGTGTCCGAACTTCAAGGAAGCCCGGACGTTCGACACGCGATTTTATGCCGTCGCCGCCCCGCCGCACAGCCATGAACTGACGGTCGAAGAGGCCGAGCACAGCCATATCTTCTGGGCGAGCGCCGAGGCGACGCTGGCGATGGCCGATCGCGGCGAACTGTCGGTGATCTTCCCGACCCGGCGCAATCTCGAACGCATCGCGCAAGCGTCTGACTTTTCGGGCTTCTCCGCCCATAGCCGGCAATTTCCGGTCGAGCTTGTCACGCCGTGGGTCGAGGACCGCGACGGGCACAGCTATCTGTGCATTCCGACCCACCTCGGCTATCCGGTGACAAGCGAAGCCTTCGACCGTGTGCGGCGCGGATAAACGCTATTCTCTGCGACAAGTTTTTCTCTATTTATTATTTACTAACATTTGGCGGGCTAGGGCAAAACGTCGTTGCAATTGCTGAAGGCCGTGCCTAAGAAGGCGCTGCAGAAGCAGACCGGGGAGGTTCCCTCCGGTGTGATTCGACAAGAGTAATCCAGTGGACGGAGAATAAGATGAACCTGCTTAAGAAGGCTGCGATCTCTCTCGCAGCGACCTCGATGATCGCGGCTCCGGTCGCCGCATCGGCAGCCCCCGCGGCTCGCGCAGCTTCGGCCGTTGACGGCCAGAGCGAACTCGAAGGCAGCACGAGCTGGATCATCGCTGTCCTCGCTCTCGTTGCCGTCGTTGGCGGCATCATCATCGCGTCGGACAACGACGACGACGAACCGACCAGCCCGTAATATCGGCTGATCGATACCGATACCAAAAGGCTCCGAGCTTCGCTCGGGGCCTTTTGTGCATTTGGGATTTCGGATATCGCTGGCCACCGCGCGAAGCCGCGGCGCCGCTCGGTCAGAGCATGATATTCCGCGCGGCGCGGGATCGTTCCAACGGGATCGCCTGCCGGGCGAGTTCGCCCCCCGCCGCGTCGATCGGCGCCAGCGCCAACGCATAATCCTTCGCGGCCATCGCTTCCGTTCCCCCCGCATCGGCAACGACCGTGCCCCAGGGATCGATCGCGACGCTATGGCCATAGGTCTCTCGGCCGTCGGCATGCGTGCCGCACTGCGCCGCCGCCACGACATGGCATTGCGTCTCGATTGCCCGCGCGCGCATCAGCACATGCCAGTGCGCCTCGCCGGTCGATACGGTGAAGGCGGCGGGAATCGCGATGATCGTCGCGCCGCGGTCGGCCAGCGCCCGATATAGTTCGGGAAATCTGAGATCGTAGCAGATGCTGAGACCCATCCGTCCGAGCGGTGTGTCGACGACCACCAACGCGTCTCCACCTTCATAGCTCGCCGATTCCCGCCAGTTTTCGCCCGAGGGCAGCGCGACGTCGAACATATGGATCTTGTCATAGCGCGCCCGGATACTGCCGTCGGCGGCGATGACATGGCTGCGGTTGACGCGCCGCTCGCCGTCGTCGGCGAGTAAGGGCATCGACCCAGAATGCAGCCAGATCCCGTGCTTTTGCGCCATCGCCTGTAGCGCCGAAGGCCAAGGGCTGTCGGCTTCGCGGGCAATATGCCCGCCCGATCGCGCGCGGTCGCGGTCGAGCAGCAGCGACATTTCGGGAAGGAAGGCCATCGCCGCGCCCTGCTCAGCGGCCGCGGCCAGCGCGCGATCAATCGTCGCCAGATTCGCATCGGGGTCGATGCCGCTCGTCATCTGGATCAGCGCGGCGAGCGGGGCGGGAGATGAAGCGTTCATTCTAGCTGGCTAAGCCCGAGCTGCGCCCCGGGCAAGCATGACAGTTCAGTGGCCAGCAAGGTTCGGAAGCGATAAGACGGGGCAATGTCCTATTCTCCCCCGCGCCGCTCGCTTCGTTTCGCCCGTTCACTTTTCCTGTCCGGTGCCGCCGCACTGCTCTTGGCGCCGCTAACCGCAAGCGCGCAGGACGGTGATCAGGCGACGACGGTGAGGAGTCAGGCGAAGAACGCCGACTGGCTCTATGCCGGCAGCGACATTCCGCGCGATACCGCGTGGCAGTTCGGCGTGCTCCCCAACGGCCTGCGCTATGCCGTGCGCAACAATGGCGTGCCGCCGGGGCAGGTGTCGATCCGCGTGCGCATGGACGTCGGCTCGATGTTCGAAACCGAGGAAGAGCGTGGCTATGCGCATTTGCTCGAACATCTGACCTTCCGCGGGTCGGAACATATCCCCGACGGCGAAGCAAAACGCATCTGGCAGCGCTTCGGCGTGACCTTCGGCAGCGATTCGAACGCGCAAACGACCCCGACGCAGACGGTCTACCAGCTCGACCTGCCCAGCGTGACGCCGGCCAATCTCGACGAAGGCATGAAATTGCTGTCGGGCATGATCCGCGCCCCGCGCATCTCCGAACTTGCGGTCGCCGCCGAACGCGGCGTGGTGATGGCCGAACTGCGCGAAGCCAACGGTCCGCAAAAGCGGATCGCCGACGCGACCAACGCGCATCTTTTCGCCGGCCAACTGCTCGGCGACCGCTCGCCGATCGGTACCACGGAGTCGCTTGGCAAGGCGAACGCAACCGCGGTCGGCGCCTTTCACGATCGCTGGTATCGCCCCGACCGGGCGGTGGTCGTCATATCGGGCGACGGCGACCCGGCCGAATTCGCACGGCTGATCGCCAAATATTACGGCGACTGGCAGGTGGACGGCCCGAATCCCGCGACGCCCGATTTCGGCAAGCCCGATCCGAACCAGCCCGCCGCGCTCGAGATCGTCGAGGCCAGCCAGCCGCTCGCACTCACCCTCGCGATGGTGCGGCCGTGGAAGAAGCGCATCGACACCGTCGCAAATACGCGTCGGCTCTACCTCGAATATCTTGCCCAGGCACTCGTCAATCGCCGTCTCGAAAACACAGCGCGCGCCGGGGGCAGCTATCTCGTCGCGACGGTCGAGCAGCAATATGTCAGCCGCAGCGTCGACGTGACGATGGCATCGATCGTTCCCTTGAGCGACTGGAAGGCCGCCCTCGCCGATGTCCGCGGGGTGATCGCCGACGCCGTGAAAACGCCGCCGTCGCAGGCAGACATCGACCGCGAGATGAACGAGATCGAGGCGTTTTTGCTGAAGGAGCTGGAGAACGCCCGCAACGAACCCGGTGCGCGGCTCGCCGACGACATGGTGCGCGCGGTCGATATCGGCGAAACGGTGACGAGCCCGCAGGGGCAGGTCGATATGTTCAAGGCGATCCGCGCCTCGGCGACGCCGCAGGTGATGCTCGACATCAGCAAGGCGATCTTCGCCGCGCCGGTCACGCGCGTCGTGCTGACGACGCCGACGTCGGCGGGCGGCAACGCCGCGGTGCTCGCCGCACTGAAGGCGCCGGTGACCGCGCGCGACGACCGGCTGGCGGCGGTCGACGCCGATTTCAAGCAGCTGCCCGCGCTCGGTCCAGCGGGGACGATCACGTCGACCAGCCCCATCCTCGGGCTGCGCGCCGAACGGATCGAATTCGCCAACGGCGTGACCGCGCTGGTTTCGAACAACAAGGTCGAACCGGGCAAGGTTCGCGTCAATGTGCGTTTCGGCACCGGCAACCGCAGCGTTTCCGCCGATGCGCCGAATCTCTTGTGGACCGGCGATTATGCGCTGGTCGCGAGCGGAATCGGCCCATGGGGCCAGAACGAGATCGACAAGCTGACCAACGGCCGCCAGATTCAGATGAATTTCGCGATCGACGACGACGCGTTCGAGCTGTCGGCCGAAAGCCGGCCCGCCGACCTTGCCGACCAGATGCGGCTCATCGCAGGCAAGCTGGCCGTTCCCCGCTGGGATCCGGCGCCGGTCGAGCGGCTGCGCATCGGCTATCTTACCGGCTACGACCTCAACGACGCGACGCCGAACGCGGTGCTCGACCGCAATTTGCGCGGCTGGCTGACCGACAATGACGCGCGCTGGGCCGCGCCCGACAAGGCGCAGATCGAGGCGCTGACGCCCGCTGCCTTCCGCGCCTTTTGGGAACCGCGTCTCGCAAGCGGGCCGATCGAAGTGCAGATTTTCGGCGACCTCGAAACGGTCGACTATAAGAAGATCCTAGCCGAAACGCTCGGCGCGCTGCCGCCGCGCAAGGTCCTCGCGCCGCCGAGCGGCCAAAAGGTCGCCTTCGCCAAGCATGTGACCGAGCCCGACATCGCCTATCACCGCGGCGAGCAGGGGCAGGCCGCAGCGATGACGGCATGGCCCACCGGCGGCGGCCTTGCCAGTCCGCGTGATGCGCGCGGGCTCGAGATTCTCGCGGCGATCTTCAACGACCGCCTGTTCGACCGCCTGCGCGCCGAACAGGGCGCAAGCTATGGCCCCGTCGTCGATAGCCACTGGCCGACCGGCTTCGACAGCGGCGGCTATCTGCTCGTCGGCAGCCTGCTGGCGCCAAAGGATCTCGACCGCTTTTATGCCATTGCGAAGGAGATCGCCGCCGACCTGGTGACGAAACCGGTCGGCGCCGACGAACTGGCGCGCAACGCCGGGCCGATCCGCGAACAGGTCGCACGGGCCTCGACGGGCAATGTCTATTGGATGTTCCTGCTCGAAGGCGCGACGCGCGATCCGCGCGTCGCCGCGGCGGCGCTGTCGATCCAGGACGACATCGCGGCGGTGACCGCCGCCGACCTCCAGCGGCTCGCACGCCAATATCTGGCGCCCGAACGGCAATGGTCGCTGGCGATCCTGCCCAAGGGGATGACGCTCGCCGACGCGTCGGCGCTGGATGCTTCGCCCGCGCCGGCAGCCGGAGGACGCTGATCGAGTACTGTCCCTAGGCGGTTTCGCCGCCGGCGGTGTGACGGCGCGTCCGCCTGATCCGCGGTTCGTGGTCGAGCTTGCCCTTGGCCATGATGTCGTGGCGCATCTTGGCGCGGACGTCGTGGATCGACGCGATCACCGGCCCCATCGCGACGCCGAGGTCGATCAGCACCGCTTCGGCGAGTTGCAGCGAGCTTTCGAGCGTCTCGGGCACCGCATCGTTCGCCCCAGCCTGATAAAGGGCTGCGGCATGGTCGGAATCGCGCGCCCGGCTGATCACCGGCAGGTCGGGATATTTCTGCTTCAGCTGGCGCGTCATGCGCAGTTGCTGCACCGGGTCGTCCATCGTCAGCACGATCGCATTGGCGTTTTCGATGCCCAGCCGGTCGAGGCTTCCGGCGCGCGCGACGTCGGCAAAACGCACCGAAAAGCCGTCGCGCCGCGCCGCCGCGACCGTGTCGATATCGGCGTCGACCGCGATATAAGGCCGGTCATGCTCGCGCAGCAGCTCGGCGACGGTGTGGCCGACGCGGCCAAAGCCGACGATGACGGTGCGCCCCTCGGGTGTCTCGTCGGTCTGCGTATCGCCGCTGCGCATCTCGATCCGCCGCGCGATGTCGTGGCCGACCCGCGCGAGCAAGGGCGTGATCGTCAACCCGATCGCGGTGACGAGCTGCCAGAATTCGGCGGTCGCGCGGCTGATCAGCTGCGCCTGAAGTGCGGTGGTCAGCACGATCAGCGTCGTCTCCGACGGGCTCGCCATGAGCAGCCCGACCTCGGCTGCCGTCCCGCGCCGCGCCGCGCCCGAAAAACGCAGCAGTGCGGCGGTGACGACGGCTTTGACCAGCACGACGCCGACGACGGCCACCACGAGCGCTGGCCACTGGCTGGCGATCGTCTTGAGATTGAGTCCCATGCCGACGCTGATCAGGAACACCCCGAGCGCGAGCCCCTTGAACGGTGCGGTGATCGCCTCGACCTCGCCATGATATTCGGTTTCGGCGATCATCAGCCCGGCGAGCAGTGCGCCGACGATCGGCGACAGCCCGACCGCCGCCGTCGCCAGCGCGGCGACGATCACGACGAGCAGGCTCGCCGCGAGAAAGAGTTCAGGGTCCTTCGCCCGTGCCGCCTGTGCGAAGATCTTTGGCAGCAGGAACCAGCCGCCGACCGCGAGCGCCGCGACGACGAGCCCGCCCTGCCACAGCGTCGTCAGCATCAATTCGGTGCTGTCACCCGATGCCGCCGGCGACAGCGCGGCAAGGACGAAGATGATCGGGACGAGCGCCAGATCCTCGAACAGCAGCATCGAAAAGGACGCGCGCCCGACCGCCGATTTGGTGCCCGCGATCGGCAGCACAAGTGCCGTCGACGACAGCGCGAGCGCGATGCCCAGGCCATAGGCGGCGGGGGTCGAAAGATTGCCGAGGAACAAGAGCGCGGTACCGAGGATCGCGCCCGCGATAAAAAGCTCCGCCGCGCCGATCCCGAACACGAGCTTTCGGAGTTGCCACAGGCGGCGAAACGACAGCTCGAGCCCGATCGAGAAGAGCAGCAGGATGATCCCGAACTCGCCGAACAGCGCGATATCCTCGGTCGAGGCGATCGTGACATGTTTGAGCCACGGATAATCGGCGGCGAGCGCGCCGAGCCCCGACGGTCCGACGAGCAGCCCGACGAGGATGAAGCCGATCACCGGCGAAATCCTGAAGCGCGCGAAGGCGGGGATGACGATGCCCGCCGCGCCGAGCACCACGAGCGCGTTGCCGATGGCGGAGGTTTCTGTTTCGGATACCATAAGGGCCGACCTTATGCAGGCCGGCCCCGATTGGCTAGATAGCTAACCCAACCTTTTTGGTTGTTTATGCGCCCATCTTCTTGTCGAGGTTTTCGACGATCGCCTCGAAGAAGCCTTCGGTGGTCAGCCAGTTCTGGTCGGGACCGATCAGCAGCGCGAGATCCTTGGTCATCTTGCCGCTTTCGACCGTCGCGACGCAGACCTTTTCCAGGTCGTCGGCGAACTTGATCAGCGCAGCATTGTCGTCGAGCTTACCGCGATGCTTGAGGCCGCCGGTCCAGGCGAAAATCGATGCGATCGGGTTGGTCGAGGTCGCCTTGCCCTGCTGGTGCATGCGATAGTGGCGGGTGACGGTGCCGTGCGCGGCTTCGGACTCGACGGTCTTGCCGTCGGGGGTCATCAGCACGCTGGTCATCAGGCCCAGCGAGCCAAAGCCCTGCGCGACGGTGTCCGACTGGACGTCGCCGTCGTAATTCTTACAGGCCCAGACGAACTTGCCCGACCATTTGAGCGCCGAGGCCACCATGTCGTCGATCAGGCGGTGTTCGTAGACGATGCCGAGCGCGTCGAACTGCGCCTTGAATTCAGCCTGGAACACTTCTTCGAACAGATCCTTGAAGCGGCCGTCATACGCCTTCAGGATCGTGTTCTTGGTCGACAGATACACCGGCCATTCGCGGGCGAGGCCATAGTTCAGGCTGGCCCGCGCGAAGTCGCGGATCGAATCGTCGAGGTTGTACATGCCCATAGCGACGCCCGACGACGGGAACTGGAAGACTTCCTCGTCGATCAGCGTGCCGTCTTCGCCTTCGAAGACCATGCGCAACTTGCCGGGGCCGGGGACGCGGAAGTCGGTCGCTTTATACTGGTCGCCGAACGCGTGGCGGCCGACGACGATCGGGTCGGTCCAACCGGGGACGAGGCGCGGGACGTTCTTCATCACGATCGGCTCGCGGAAGACGACGCCGCCCAGGATGTTGCGGATCGTGCCGTTCGGCGACTTCCACATCTTCTTGAGGCCGAATTCCTCGACGCGCGCTTCGTCGGGGGTGATCGTCGCGCACTTCACGCCGACGCCATATTTCTTGATCGCGTTCGCGGCATCGACGGTGATCTTGTCGTCGGTGCGGTCGCGTTCCTCGATGCCGAGGTCGTAATAGTGGAGATCGACGTCGAGATAGGGGAGGATCAGCCGCTCGCGGATCCACTGCCAGATGATCCGGGTCATTTCGTCGCCGTCGAGTTCGACGACCGGATTGGCTACCTTGATCTTGCCCATGCTTTCTGCCTTTTTCCTAGGGGAGTCGGAGTTGCAGCGGGCCTTAGGCAAAGCGGGACGATTGATCAACCGCCCGTCGTGCGTTCCCCCCGGTGCCGGACGGCAACGATCGGGCCGCCTTATCCATTGTCAGTATAGAAGCCGCCCCCTAGAAGAATGACCATGTCCATAATCATCTCATCGAACCGGCCCGGTGGCGGCATCAAATGGCAATGGCCCTCGGTTCATCCCGAAGGCCGGAAATTCCTGCTGATCTCGGGCATTATCACTCTTTGCCTGTGGCTGCTTCCCGTCTGGAACCTGTTCGGCTGGCTGATGCTCGGCGTGACAATATGGGTCGGCGCCTTCTTCCGCGACCCGGTGCGCATCACGCCGGCGAGTAGCGACCTGGTCGTCGCGCCCGCCGACGGGCTGATCACCCAGATCGCCGAAGTGCCGCCGCCGCCCGAAATCGCGGGTCCCGACGGGCTCGGCGCCGCGCCGATGCTGCGCGTCTCGATTTTCATGAGCGTCTTCGACGTCCACATCAACCGCACGCCCGTCGCGGGCACACTGCGCAAGCTCGTTTATATCCCCGGCAAATTCGTGAACGCCGACCTCGACAAGGCGAGCGAGGAGAATGAGCGCCAGCATTTTGTCGTCGAGCGTGGCGACGGCGTGCGCATCGGCTTCACCCAGATCGCAGGCCTCGTCGCGCGGCGCATCATGCCCTTCGTGTCGATGGGCAATGAACTCGCCACCGGCCAGCGCGTCGGCCTGATCCGTTTCGGCAGCCGCGTCGACGTCTATCTGCCCGCGGGCACCGCGCCGCAGGTGCTGCTCGGGCAGCGCACGCTGGCGGGCGAGACGGTGATCGCGCGGATCGGTGCCGCCGAGACGATTGAAGGCGTCGGGCAGTAGGGATGGCGGAGGAGGCCCAAGTTTCCCTTGATGCCGAGCATCGCCGCATCGGCGGGATTCCGCTGCGCGCCTTTGCGCCCAATGCGATCACGCTGCTGGCGCTTTGCTCGGGGCTGACCGGGGTCCGCTTTGCCATCGACGGCGATTGGGCGGCGGCGATAACGATGATCATCGTCGCGGGGGTGCTTGACGGAATGGACGGGCGGATCGCGCGGCTGCTGCGCGCGCAAAGCAAGTTCGGCGCCGAACTCGATTCGCTCTCCGATGTGATCGCCTTTGGCGTCGCGCCGGCGATGATCCTGTTCTTCTGGTCGCTCAACGCGGCGCCGAAGTTCGGCTGGACTGCCGCGCTTGCGCTCGCGGTCTGCTGCGCGCTTCGGCTCGCGCGTTTCAATTCGCGCATGGATGCCGAGTTTCAGCCGCACAAGTCGGCGGGCTTCAATACCGGCATTCCCGCACCCGCGGGGGCAGGCATGTCGTTCGTGCCCATCTATCTGTGGCTGACGACGGGCAACGACCTGTTTCGCGAATGGTATGTCGTGATGCCGTGGGCGCTCGGCATTGCGATGCTGATGATCTCGGCGATCCCGACCTATAGCTGGTCGTCGATCCGGCTGCGCCGGTCGTGGCGCCTGTTCGCGCTGGCGGGAGTCGGCCTCCTCGGCGCTGCGCTTGTCACCGCGCCCTGGCTGACCTTGCTTGCGGTCTCTGCGCTCTATGCCGCGACGCTGCCTTTCGGGCTCGCGAGCTATGCGAAGGTCAGGCGGCGCGGCTGATTGCCGGCTGCATCCGCACCGCGGCGCGGATCGGGCGCGGGGCATCGCGGCGCGCCGGCGAGCGGCGCAGCGTCATCTTTTGCGGCGCGGGGCCGGGTTGCGGCGCGGCGTCGGCCGGGAAGGCGCCTTCGCCGAGCAGCGCCGACAGAATCGCATCTTCATTATTCTTGAGCATGGCGAGGATCACCGTGACGCCGAGCCCCGCGGCGAGGGCGAAGAGAAGAGCGGCAGCGACCTGAACCATGATCTTGTCCTTTCGGCTTTCTTGTGCGAAACCTTTTGTTAACCAGCGACGGTTCCATGGTCTTTTCGTTCCATGTTCCCGTTTTGTTCTCAAGTGATTTGCGACGAACGGAGTCGCTTTGTCGCCGAACCGAGTCCGCCGCGCGCGACCGGTTGAGCGCGAAAAGGCGCCGATACCCCTTGCTTTTGGCGGCCAAGGCGGCTAACGGGCCGCCCATTCCACATGGAAGGCGCACATACCGGTGCCGGGTTCATCCCTTCGCGGATGCCTCGGTTCTTGCTTTCCAGAGGACTAACCGGAAGGAGAAAGACTATGGCGGCACCTGTCGTCACGATGCAGAATCTTATCGAAGCTGGCGCCCACTTCGGCCACCAGACCCACCGTTGGAACCCGCGCATGAAGCCGTATATCTTCGGCGCGCGCAACGGCATCCACATTCTCGACCTGTCGCAGACCGTGCCGCTCTTCGCGCGCGCGCTCGACTTCATCGCCTCGACCTCGGCCGCCGGCGGCAAGGTGCTGTTCGTCGGCACCAAGCGCCAGGCGCAGGGTGCGATCGCCGATGCGGCGCGCGCGTCGGGCCAGCATTTCGTCAACCACCGCTGGCTGGGCGGCATGCTCACCAACTGGAAGACGATCTCGGGTTCGATCAAGCGCCTCAAGACGCTCGAAGAGCAGCTTTCGGGCGACACCTCGGGCCTCACCAAGAAGGAAGTGCTCAACAAGACCCGCGAACGCGACAAGCTCGAATTGAGCCTCGGCGGCATCCGCGACATGGGCGGCATTCCCGACGTGATGTTCGTGATCGACGCGAACAAGGAAGAGCTGGCGATCAAGGAAGCCAACGTTCTTGGCATCCCCGTCGTCGCGATCCTCGATTCGAACGTCTCGCCCGACGGCATCGCTTTCCCGGTTCCGGCGAACGATGACGCCGCGCGCGCTATCCGCCTCTATTGCGAAGCGGTTGCCCAGGCGGCGACGCGCGGTGGCCAGCAGGCCCGCGCGAACCGCGGCGAAGATCTCGGCGCCGCGGTCGAGCCCGCCGCCGAAGCCGCGCTGACCGAAGAAGCGCCGGCCGCCGACGCCGCCGCTCCGGTGACCGAGGACGAACAGGTTCCGGCCGAAGCCGCAGCCGAAACCGAACGTCAGAGCGACGCCTGATCGCCTGCGGGCATGACGGGACGGCGCGGCAAAGGTTCGCGCCGTCCCTGTCATCCCTTTGACTTATCGCCCCGCCATGCGCGCGAGGCGTCCCGCGGGCCAGACGGGCTCGCCCCTTTTGAAAGGAATATTCCATGGCTGAAATTACGGCCGCTCTCGTCAAGGAACTGCGCGACCGCACGGGCGCAGGCATGATGGATTGCAAGAAGGCGCTCGCCGAAAACAATGGTGACATCGAAGCGTCGATCGACTGGCTGCGTACCAAGGGCCTCGCCGCCGCCGCCAAGAAGGCCGGCCGCGTCGCCGCCGAGGGCCTCGTTGGCGTCGCCACCGACGGCAACCGCGGCGCGATGGTCGAAGTGAACAGCGAAACCGACTTCGTCGCCAAGAACGAACAGTTCCAGGGCTTCGTCCGCGACGTGACGCAGGTCGCGCTCGCCGGCAGCATCACCGACATCGACGCGCTGAACGCCGCAGCCTATCCGGGCGGCGCCACCGTCGCCGAACAGCTGACGCAGAATATCGCGACGATCGGTGAGAACCAGTCGCTGCGTCGCTCGGCGATCGTCTCGGTGAATTCGGGCGTCGTTACCGGCTATGTCCACAACGCCGCCGCCCCCGGCATGGGCAAGATCGGCGTGCTTGTCGCGCTCGAATCGACCGCCGGTGCCGACGTTCTCGAACCGCTCGGCAAGCAGCTCGCGATGCACGTCGCCGCCGCCAACCCGCTGGCGCTGAACGGCGACGATCTCGACGCCGACCTCGTCGCGCGTGAACGCGCGATCGCCGAGGAAAAAGCCGCCCAGTCGGGCAAGCCCGCCGAAATCGTCGGCAAGATGGTCGACGGCGCGATCGCCAAGTATCGCAAGGAAAACGCGCTGCTGTCGCAGCTCTTCGTGATGGACGGCAAGACCCCGGTCGCCGAAGTCGTCGCCGCCGCCGGCAAGGATGTCGGCGCGACGATCACGCTCAAGGGTTTCGTCCGCTTCCAGCTCGGCGAAGGCATCGAGAAGGAAGAAAGCGATTTCGCGGCGGAAGTCGCCGCCGCCGCCGGCGTTTAAAAGGCACAATACGGACTGCCGCATTCGCCGCGGCAGTTCGCTTGGCAATGGCGCGTGCCCGTTCTAGGGTGCGCGCCATTCGCTTATTCATCGATACCAAGAGGTTCCCCCGCACATGGCATTGCCCGGCATGAAACGCATTTTGCTCAAGCTGTCGGGCGAGGCGCTGATGGGCCCCAGCCCGTTCGGCATCGACCCCGAAACGGTCGCGAGCATGGCGGCCGAGGTCAAGGAAGCCAAGGATCGCGGGCTTGAAATCTGCCTCGTCATCGGCGGCGGCAACATCTTCCGCGGCATGGCGGGCGCCGCCAAGGGCATGGACCGCGCGCAGGCCGACTATATGGGCATGCTCGCGACGGTGATGAACGCGCTCGCGATGCAGAATGCGCTCGAGCAGCTCGGCGTCGAAACGCGCGTCCAGTCGGCGATCGAAATGGACAAGGTGTGCGAGCCGGTGATCCGCCGCCGCGCCGAGCGCCATATGGAAAAGGGCCGCGTGGTGATCTTCGCCGCAGGTGTCGGGGCGCCCTATTTCACGACCGACAGCGGTGCCGCGCTGCGCGCCGCCGAGATGAAATGCGACGCGTTGCTCAAGGGCACGAGCGTCGACGGCGTGTATAACGCCGACCCCAAAAAGGACGCGAGCGCGGTTCGCTACGACACGCTGAGCTACGACCGCGTGCTCGCCGACAATCTGAAGGTGATGGACGCGAGCGCGGTGGCGCTGTGCCGCGACAATCATATCCCGATCGTCGTGTTCAACATCCGCGAGCCCGGCAATCTGGCGCGCGTTCTGGCGGGCGAGGGCGTTTCGACCGTCGTCGCGGACGCCGCCTGACAAGATCAAGAGAGGAAAGACAGATGGCGAAATATGACAAGGCCGACCTCGAACGCCGGATGCACGGCGCGGTCGAATCGCTGAAGCACGATCTTGCCGGCCTGCGCACCGGCCGCGCGCACACCGCGCTGCTCGATCCGGTGACGGTCGAGGTCTATGGCAGCCACATGCCGCTGAACCAGGTCGCCTCGGTCAGCGCGCCCGAACCGCGCATGCTGTCGGTGCAGGTGTGGGACAAGTCGAACGTCGGCCCGGTCGACAAGGCGATCCGCTCGGCGGGGCTCGGGCTCAACCCGATCGTCGACGGCCAGATGCTGCGCCTGCCGATCCCCGAAATGACGCAGGAACGCCGCAAGGAATTGTCGAAGCTCGCCGGCCAATATGCCGAAAAGGCGCGCGTCGCGGTGCGCAACGTCCGCCGCGACGGCATGGACAATCTGAAGCAGGACGAGAATAAGAAGGAAATCAGCGAGGACGATCGCAAGCGGTCGGAAACCGAGGTCCAGAAGCTGACCGACGCGACGATCGCCGATATCGACGCCGCCGCGACCGCCAAGGAAAAGGAAATCCTGGGCTAGTGCTATTCCGGGCTTATCTCTCTTCCGTTCGGGCTGAGCCTGTCGAAGCCCCGTCCTTTTCTTCCGAAAGAAAGAACGGCCCTTCGACAAGCTCAGGGCGAACGAGTTTTTAGGTTCTTCCTGTGACTGTTCCCGATCACGGCGCGCGCCATGTCGCTATCATCATGGACGGCAACGGCCGCTGGGCCAAGAAGCGCCTGCTGCCCCGCGTCGCCGGGCACAAGGCGGGAGTCGAGGCGGTGCGCACGATCGTGCGCGCGGCCGGCGACCTCGGCATCGAGGCGATGACGCTCTACGCTTTCAGCTCCGAAAACTGGAAGCGGCCGGAGGAAGAGGTCAGCGACCTGATGGGACTGATGAAGCGCTTCATCCTGTCCGACCTCGACGAATTCGCCGCGAACGATGTGAAGCTCAAAGTGATCGGCAACTGGCGCGCGCTCGCGCCCGACGTTGTCGCACTGATCGAAAATGCGCTCGAACGCACGTCGGGCAACAAGCGCACGACGCTCGCGGTCGCGCTCAACTATGGCGCACAGGACGAGCTCGTTCGCGCTGCGAGCGCCGCCGCCGCGCAGGGCGAGATCACTGCAGAGGCGGTCGAGGCGAACCTCGACACCGCCGATATGCCGCCGCTCGACCTGCTCATCCGCACCTCGGGCGAAGTGCGGCTGTCGAACTTCCTGCTGTGGCAATCGGCCTATGCCGAACTCTATTTCACCGACATTTTGTGGCCGGACTTCAAACCGGCCGATCTCAAAGCGGCGCTCGACCATTTCGCGCGCCGCGATCGCCGTTACGGGGGACTTTAAGGGCATGGCGACAGCGGCGAAATCGGATCTCTGGGTGCGGCTCGCGTCGGCGATCATCCTGTTCGCGATCGCGGGCACCGCGCTGTGGTTCGGCGGCATCGCCTTCGGTCTGCTGCTGCTCGTCGGCGGGGCGCTCGTCCTCGTTGAATGGTTTCAGCTCGTGAAGGCGATGACGCTCGGCAGCGGCGTCAAGACCGCGCTCCACATCCTCGGCCCGATCCTCGTGCTCGGCGCGATGGCGGGGCTCTGGTTCGTCCGCGACCATCTGGGCATGACCGCCGCGCTGTGGGTCTTCGGCATGGTGTGGGCGACCGACATCGGCGCTTATTTCGCCGGCCGCGCGTTCGGCGGCGCGCGTCTTGCGCCGACGATCAGCCCGTCGAAAACCTGGTCGGGGCTGATCGGCGGCATGGTCGCGGCGCTGATCGCCAGCGCGACGATCGGCGACCGCGCGGGCATCGCCGGCGTACCCTTGTGGATCGGCCTGTTCATGGGCCTCCTCGCGCAGCTTGGCGACCTCGCGCAAAGCTGGATGAAGCGCCGCGCCGGCGTCAAGGATTCGGGCAAGCTCATCCCCGGCCACGGCGGCCTCTTCGACCGCGTCGACGGCGTGCTGCCCGTGGCGCTGCTGCTCGGCGCGCTGGCCTTCGCCGGCCAGATCGCGGTGCGCGGCTGACATGACGCGCCGCCTCTCCCTCTTCGGCGCGACGGGCTCGGTCGGGCAATCGACCCTCGACCTCGTGCGCCGCGATGGCGAGGCGTGGCGGGTCTCCGTGCTGACCGCCAATTGCGACGTTGCCGAACTCGCGAAACTCGCCAAGGAATTTCGCCCCGACCTCGCCGTCGTCGCCGACGAAAGCTGTCACAACGCGCTCAGGCAGGCGCTCGCCGGAACGGGCATCGAAACCGCCGCGGGCGCCGCCGCGCTCGTCGAGGCGGCGCAGCGGCCCACCGACCTCGTCATGGCGGCGATCGTTGGCACCGCGGGCCTCGCCCCGACGATGGCGGCGCTCGCGGCCGGCACCGACGTCGCGCTCGCCAACAAGGAGGCGCTTGTCTCCTCCGGCGAGCTGATGACCGCGGCGGCACGCAAATCGGGCGCGACGATCCTGCCCGTCGACAGCGAGCATAATGCGATCTTCCAGTGCCTGGCAGGCGGCCGGATCGACCAGGTCCGGCGCATCATCCTGACCGCGAGCGGCGGGCCCTTCCGCACGATGCGCGCCGACGACATGGCGCGCGTCACGCCCGCACAGGCGGTCGCGCACCCCAACTGGTCGATGGGCGCCAAGATCAGCGTCGATTCGGCGACGATGATGAACAAGGGCCTCGAACTGATCGAGGCGCACCACCTGTTCCCCGTCGGGCTCGAACGGATCGAGATCCTCGTCCACCCGCAGTCGGTGATCCACAGCCTCGTCGAATATATCGACTGCTCGACGCTCGCGCAGCTCGGCTCGCCCGACATGCGCATCCCGATCGCGTCGGCGCTCGCCTGGCCGCAGCGGATGGCGACGCCGTGCGCGCCGCTCGACCTCGCGACCATCGCCCGGCTCGATTTCGAGGCGCCCGACGAGGTGCGCTTCCCCGCGACCGCGCTCTGCCGCGCCGCGATCGCCGAGGGCGGCGCGCGCCCGGCGCAGCTCAACGCCGCCAACGAGGTCGCGGTCGCCGCCTTCCTCGCCGGCCGTATCTCCTTCCCCGCGATCGTCGACACCGTGCGCCGCGTGATCGATGCCGACGCCCCGGCCGTGCCGGCATCGCTTCAGGACATATTCAGCGTCGATGCCGCATCCCGCGCGACCGCTCAGCATTTTGTGGACCAGTACGAACATGCCTGATGTGCCGCTTTGGCTTTATCTTGTTGCTTTCCTCGCTGTGCTCGGGCCGCTCGTCTTCGTGCACGAATATGGCCACTATATCGTCGGCCGCTGGTGCGGGGTGAAGGCCGAGACCTTCTCGATCGGTTTCGGGCGCAAGATCCTCGGCTGGACCGACAAACGCGGCACCGAATGGAAGATCGGCTGGCTGCCGCTCGGCGGTTATGTCCAGTTCGCGGGCGACCGCGATGCGGTCAGCCAACCCGACGCCGATTGGCAGCAACTGCCTGCGGAGGAGAAATCGCACACCTTCCCCGCGCAGCCGGTGTGGAAGCGCGCGTTGATCGTCCTCGCGGGGCCGGTGACCAACTTCCTGTTCGCCATCTTGATCTTTGCGGCCTTTGCGATGGTTTACGGCGTTGGCCGTACCCCGGCCGTGATCGGTGCGGTGGACGCGGACAGCGCCGCGCAGGAAGCGGGGTTGCGGGCCGGCGACAGGATCGTCCGCATCGACGGTCGGACGATGGATACGTTCAACGACATTCAGGGCGCGGTGGCGTTCAACCTTGGCAAACCCGCCAGCCTAGAGATCGCGCGCGGCAATGAGCGATTGAACGTCATATTGCGACCGCGGATAATTTCCGAACGCGACCCGTTCGGCAACAAGAGCGAGCGCGCCGTGATCGGAATACGTTCGGGTGCGCCGGTCTATACGGCCGTGGGTCCCGTCGCGGCGTTCCAGGAAAGCGCCGCGCAGACCTGGGAGATGGTGCGGCTGACGGGGAGCATCCTCGGCCAGTTCGTGACCGGCCAGCGTTCGATCAAGGATATGGGCGGACCGGTCAAGATCGCCAAGCAGTCGGGTGAGATGGCAACGCTGGGGATCGGCACGCTGATCTTCTTCGCCGCCTTCATCTCCATCAATCTGGGGTTCATCAACCTCTTGCCATTGCCGATGCTCGATGGCGGTCATCTGGCCTTTTACGCCTATGAAGCGATCCGGCGACGTCCCGCGCCCCCAGAGGCGCAGGAATGGGCGTTCCGATTCGGTTTTGTGGCGATCGCGACCCTCATGCTGGTCGTGACTTTCAACGATTTGGGCTCAATTGGCGTGTGGGACAGGATCGCCCGCTTGATTGGTTAGCGAGTCTGGGGCAGGGAGTGGCGCGCAATCCCGCGGTCAGGCGGGTTTGTCGCTTTTGAATTATTTTTTCGGGATGAACAGCGTGGCTTCACACAAATTTTCGGCGCGGACGCAGCTGTCGGTGGTTCTTCTGGCCGGCACGATGCTCGCGACGCCGTTGATGGCGCAGGAAGTTGCGCCGCCGCCCGTCCCCGCGCCGACGGTCCCGGCGCCGGCGCCCGAAGCGGTTCCGGCTGCGACGACGATCCAGTCGATCACCGTCGTCGGTAACCAGCGGCTCGAGGCGCAGACGATCCTGTCGTACCTGCGCCTGCGCGTCGGACAGCCATATGACCGCGCGGTGCTCGACCAGGCGCTGAAGGACCTCGCCGCGACCGAGCTGTTCAAGGATTTCCAGATCACCGACAACAATGGTGCGCTGACGATCCAGGTCGCCGAAAACCCGGTGATCAACCGCGTGATCCTCGAGGGCAACAAGCGCCTCAAGGAAGACAAGATCCGTCCCGAGATCAAGATGGCGCCGCGTCAGATCTACACGCGATCGAAAGTCCGCGCCGACGTCGCGCGCATCATCGAACTCTACAAGCGGCAGGGCCGCTTCGCCGCGACCGTCGAGCCCAAGATGGTCTCGCTCGACCAGAACCGCGTCGACGTCGTCTTCGAAATCAACGAAGGGCCGAAGTCGAAGGTCCGCCAGATCAACATCATCGGCAACGAGAAGTTCAGCGACGGTGACCTCAAGGACGAGATGGCGACCAAGGAGGCGGGACTGCTGACGATCCTGTCGTCGAACACCAGCTACGACCCCGATCGCCTCGCCTATGACCAGCAGAAGGTGCGCCTTTTCTACCTGACCAATGGTTACGCCGATTTCCGCGTGATTTCCGCGGTCGCCGAACTGACGAGCAACAAGCAGGACTTCATCATCACCTATGTCGTCGAGGAGGGCGAACGCTACAAGTTCGGCGACGTCGACGTGCAGAGCGAGATCCGCGACTTCCAGCCCGAGATGCTGAAGAAGCTGCTGCCGATGAAGACCGGCGACTGGTACGACGCCAAGCTGGTCGAGGATACGGTCGAAAGCCTCAGCGAAACGGCGGGCCTGTTCGGTTACGCCTTTGCCGACATCAATCCCGAATTCCGCCGCAATCCCGACGACCGGACGATGGCGATTACCTTCAACGTCGGCGAAAGCCCGCGGACTTATGTCGAGCGCATCGACGTCAACGGCAACACGCTGACCCACGACAAGGTCGTTCGCCGCGAATTCCGCCTGAACGAGGGCGACGCGTTCAACAGCTTCGGCGTCAAGCGCACCGAGAGCCGCCTCAACAGCTTGGGATATTTCCAGGAAAATCTGGAAATCGAGCGCAAGGAAGGCAGCGCGCCCGACCGCATCATCCTCGAAACCAATGTCGAGGAAAAGCCGACCGGCGAACTGTCGCTGTCGGCCGGTTTCTCGTCGATCGAGAATTTTCTGCTGCAGGCGTCGATCCGCCAGCGCAACTTCCGCGGTCTCGGCCAGCAGCTTCAGGCCTCGGTCAACTATTCGAGCTATTCGAAGTCGATCGAGCTTGGTTTCACCGAACCCTATCTGTTCGACCGCAATATCTCGATCGGCGGCAGCGTCTATCGCCGCGACCTCAATTCGTTCAACTTCATCGACAACGATCGCCGCACGACCTTCGAACAGGTCACGACCGGCGCGCAGATCAACGTCGGTGTGCCGCTGACCGAATATATGTCCTTCTTCGGCCGCTACAGCATCAACTTCGACGATGTGACGCTCGACAAGTCGATCTATTATTTCGGCGACGAATGCGATCCGCTCGTCGCCGGCCGCTATCTCTGCGATGCGATCGGCAGCCGCACGACCTCGCTGCTCGGCTACACGCTCGCCTATGACGACCGCGACAACCGCATTCGTCCGACGCGCGGCCAGTCGCTGTCCTTGAGCCAGGATTTCGCCGGGCTCGGCGGCAGCGTCAAATATGTCCGTACGCGCCTTCAGGGCAGCAAGCACTTCAACCTCGGCAGCCGCTTCATCCTCAACATCTCGGCCGAGGGCGGTTACATCTATCCGTTCGGCGGGCGCCCGACCCCGACCAGCGACAAGGTTCGTCTGACCGACCGCTTCTTCCTCGGCGAACCGCAGATGCGCGGCTTCGACATTCGCGGGGTCGGTCCGCGCGTCATCCGCTATGCCGCGACCTATGATCCGCTCAATCCGGTGATCGACACCAGCAACGACAATCGCGGCCAGATCGATGACGCGCTCGGCGGACGCGCTTATTATCAGGGCCGGATCGAACTCGATATTCCGCTCGGTACCGGCGCGAAGGAACTGGGGCTGCGGCCGTCGATCTTCCTCGACGTCGGTTCGGTATGGAGCGTGAAGCGTCCGACGCTGACCACGCTCGACGATTTCCGTGACCCCGCCGACGGCTTCACCAAATTCCTCTGCCGCAACGCGACCACGGGCGTCAGTCAGTTCGCGACCGAAACCGTTACGACACCGGAAGGCGGCGTCCCAACGCCGACCGGCGACTATACGACCTGCCCGGAAGGTTTCTCGTCGCTCGCGCCGTTCGAGGAACGCTTCTTCGGCGACACCTGGATGCCGCGCGTCGCGATCGGCGCCGGGGTCAACTGGAACTCTCCTTTCGGTCCCTTCCGGATCGACTTCGCTTACGCCCTTCGTAAAGAAGAGGGCGATGACACCAAACGCTTCTCATTCAATGTAGGAACCCAATTCTGATGAAGAAAATCTTTGCCGCTTCCGCGCTGGCGATCGCCGCGCTGTCGGTTTCGCCCATATTGTCGGCCCCCGCTCTCGCGCAGGCCAAGGGCGTCGGCGTTGCCGACGTCCGTATCGCCGCCGCGCGTTCGAACGCCTTCCGCACCGCATCGCAGCAGATCGAAACGACCTACAAGGCGCAGATCGATCAGCAGCAGTCGCGCGGCCAGACGCTGCAGGCCGAAATCAATGTCCTGATCGCGAAATATAACGAAGAAGCGAAAAAGACGCCGCAGAACCAGGCCGCGCTGCAGGCCGCCGCCAAGGCGGTGCAGGACAAGCGCCAGGCCGCACAGGCCGAACTCGGTCAGATCGGCGCGCCGGTCGACCTCGCCATCGCTTATGTCGAAGACCAGATCAGCGTCCGCATGAACGAGGCGATCAAGGCCGCGATGACCGCCAAGAAGATCGACCTGCTGCTCAACCCCGACGCGGTGCTCGCACGCGAGAATAACGTCGACATCACTGACGCGGTGGTGACCGAACTCAACCGTATCCTGCCGAGCGTGTCGATCGCGGTTCCGGCCGGTTACCAGCCCGGCCAGCTCGTCCAGCAGCGCAACCAGCAGCTGATGGATCAGGCCCGCGCAGCGCAGGGAACCGCGACCCCGGCCCCGGCCCCGACCGGCACCCAGCCGACCACGCGCTGATCCAATGGCGGACGGGGACAATGGGGCAGGGGCGCTGGGCCCGGTGGATATCCGCCGGATTCTGACGCTGTTGCCGCACCGTTATCCGATGCTGCTCGTCGACCGGGTGGAATCGATGGTGAAAGACACCTCGATCCACGCGGTCAAGGCGGTGACGATGAACGAGCCCTTTTTCCAGGGCCATTTCCCCGGCCGGCCGATCATGCCCGGCGTCCTCATCGTCGAGGCGCTGGCGCAGGCGGGCGGCATTTTGGCGATCGAATCGCTCGGCCTCGGCGGCTCGGGCAAGCTCGTCTATTTCATGGGCATCGACGGGGTGAAGTTCAGGAAGCCCGTCGAACCCGGCGTGCTGCTCGACCTCCACGTCACGATCCTTCAGGCGAAGCGGAACATCTGCAAGTTCGAAGGCCGCGCGATGCTGGGCGATAGCCTCGCGACCGAATGCCAGTTCACCGCGATGATCGCCGATCCGCCGAGCGACTGAGCGGACCGCCCTTCGTCGTCATCCCGGACATGATGACGAGGCAAGTGTTGCATTTTCGACTATTCGCCGTTAGGGGCAGCCGCTTCGCGGGCCCCGTGACGGGGAAAGCATCGACTCAGCCGCTGGTCGGTAACCAGCGGCACAGGAGCCAAGAGATGAAAAAAGACGTTCACCCCGACTATCACATGATCACGGTCAAGATGACCGATGGCACCGAATATCAGACGCGCTCGACCTGGGGCAAAGAGGGCGACGTGATGACGCTCGAAATCGACCCCACCGCGCACCCGGCCTGGACCGGCGGCACCGGACGCCTGCTCGACGCCGGCGGTCAGGTCGCGAAGTTCAACAAGCGTTTCGGCGGTCTCACCCTCAAGCGCTAATCCGCTTCGGGTTTACCCCAAGACTTTTGCAAGCGCGCTTTGCCACCCGGCAAGGCGCGTTTTGCGTTTCTGGTCGTCGATTGCGGGCGTGAAGCGCGTCGCGGTGCCGCGCATCGCGGCGGCGGCGCTCGCGAGATCGGGATACAGACCGGCTCCCGTCGCGGCGAGCATCGCGGCGCCAAGCGCGGTGCTCTCGACGAAGTCGGGCCGCTCGACGGTCAGATCGAGCATATCGGCGAGATCCTGCGCCATCCAGTCGTTCGCGGCCATGCCGCCGTCGATGCGCACCTCGGCCCAATCGACGCCGTCGGCGGCGAAGGCCGATTTGAGGTCGTGCGCCTGATAGGCCTGCGCCTCCAACGCCGCGCGCGCGACATGCGCCTTGCCGCTCGCGAAGCTCAGCCCCGACAGTGCCGCGAGCGCATCGGGCCGCCAGTGCGGCGCGCCGAGGCCCGCAAGCGCGGGGACCAAATAGACGCCGCCATTGTCGGCGACCGAGCGCGCCAATCCCTCGCTCTCGCCCGCGCTCGCCAGCAGGCCGAGCCCGTCGCGCAGCCATTTGATCAGGCTGCCCGCGACGAACACCGACCCTTCGAGCGCATAGGAGCGGACCTCGCCCTCCTGCACCAGCACCGTCGCGAGCAGGCGATTGTCCGATATGGGCCGCGCCGTGCCGCTCGCCGACAGAATGAAGGCGCCGGTGCCGAAGGTCGCCTTGGTCTGCCCGGGCGACAGGCACGCCTGGCCGACCGTTGCGGCCTGCTGGTCGCCCGCCATGCCCGTGATCGGGATCGCGCCGCCGAACAGCGCTGGGTCGGTCGTGCCCACCGTCGTGGTGCAGCCGGTGATTTCGGGGAGCAGCGCCTTCGGCACGCCGAGCAGGTCGCAAAGCCCGTCGTCCCAGCCCCCATTGCCGTTGATGTCCATCAGCAAGGTGCGCGACGCATTGCTCGCGTCGGTGACGTGCATGCCGCCGGTCAGGCGATAGACGAGGTAGGATTCGACCGTCCCGACCGCGAGCCGGTCGCCCGCTTCCTCGAGCTGCGGCCAATGCCGCAGCGCCCAGCCGATCTTGGTGCCGGAAAAATAGGGATCGAGCAGCAGGCCGCTCGTCGCCTGCACCGACCTCTCGTGCCCCGCCTCCTTTAGCGCGGCGCAGTCGGCGGCGGTGCGCCGGTCCTGCCACACGATCGCGCGGGCGAGCGGCTCGCCGGTCGCGCGGTCCCAGAACACCACGGTTTCGCGCTGGTTGGTGATGCCGATCGCCGCGACACGATCGGCGCCGCCCGCGCGCGTGATCATCTCGCGCGTGCAGGCGAGCGTCGCGTCCCAGATTTCGGCGGCGTCATGCTCGACGAGGCCGGGGCCGGGATAGTGCTGCCGTATCTCGCGCTGCGCGCTGCCGAGCGGGGCGCCGTCGGCCGCGAAAAGCATCGTGCGGGTCGAGGTCGTGCCCTCGTCGATGACGATGATCTTTTCGGCCATGGCATTCCCTCTCCCGTCGCTCTTCCACAAGCTCAGCACGAAACGGTGGAGGGGAGCAATCCCGTGCCAAGCAATTATCTTGCAATATCGCGTAATCCATGCCATATATTGTGCAGCGCAGCATGGCGGGCCTTCCCGCCGCAACCACCGGCAGCGTGATTTTCCCGTCCAAATCTGGCGCGGGACGAGCCGGACCAGCGCTTTGTCCCCAGAGGCACCCTTTCACGCGGGTCGTTTCGAACCCGCGGCCGTGCGCCGTCCGTTCGAACCGAACGGATGCTGTGCGCGTCGCCCCATGTGAGTATATTATGACGACTTTCAACGATTTTGGCCTGCACGCCGACATCAATCGCGCGCTCGCCGCCAAGGATTATACCCAGCCGACCCCGATTCAGCAGCAGGCGATCCCGCCGCTGATGAAGGGCCGCGACCTGTGCGGTATCGCGCAGACGGGCACCGGCAAGACCGCCGGTTTCTCGCTGCCCTCGATCCACCACCTGCTGACCTATCCGCATCGCCCGACCCCGCGCGGCTGCCGGATGCTCGTGCTCGCGCCGACGCGTGAACTTGCCGCGCAGATCGCGCAGAGCTGCCGCGACTATGGCCGCTTTACGAAGCTCAGCGTGTCGACCGTCTTCGGCGGCGTGCCGATTAACAAGCAGATCCGCGACCTGTCGGGCGGCGTCGATATTCTCGTCGCCACGCCCGGCCGCCTGCTCGACCTGATCGACCAGCGCGCGCTGCGCCTCGACGACGTCGAGATCTTCGTCCTCGACGAAGCCGACCAGATGATGGACATGGGCTTCATCCATTCGCTGCGCCGCATCGCCAAGCTGCTGCCGTCGCGCCGCCAGAATCTTTTCTTCTCGGCGACGATGCCGAAGGAAATCGCGCATCTCGCCGAACAATTCCTCGAGGAGCCGGTGACGGTGTCGGTGACGCCGGCAGCGACCACCGTCGAAAAGATCAGCCAATATTCGACCTTCGTCGAACAGAAGGAAAAGCAGGCGCTGCTCCATTCGGTCATTGCCAGCGAAGATATCGATCGCGCGCTGATCTTCACCCGCACCAAGCATGGTGCCGACCGCGTCGTGCGCCATCTCGCGGGCGCCGGGATCAAGGCGATGGCGATCCATGGCAACAAGAGCCAGTCGCAGCGCACCCACGCGCTGCAGGCCTTCCGTTCGGGCGACATCAAGCTGCTCGTCGCGACCGACATCGCCGCGCGCGGCATCGACGTGTCGGGCGTCAGCCATGTGATCAACTTCGAGATCCCGAACGTGCCCGAGCAATATGTCCACCGCATTGGCCGCACCGCGCGCGCCGGCGCCGAAGGCAAGGCGATCAGCTTCATCGCGCCCGATGAGCGTCCGTACATGCGCGATATCGAACGCGTCACCCGGTCCAAGTCGGCGCCGATGCCGCTGCCCGAGAATTTCAACGAGCTCGTCCGCAACCTGCCGAAGCCGGCACAGCCGCCGCGCGACACCGGCAGCAAGGGCCGCAACCCGCAGCGCCAGCGCGAAGACGCCCACCGCCAGCGTGACGGCGGGCACCGTGATGGGGGCCAGCCGCGCGGCGAGCGCGGCCCGCGCCGCGACGCTCCGGCGGCTGACGGCCAGCCGCAGCGCAAGCGCCGCTTCCGCCCGCGGAACAAGAGCGTCGGCGCGCACAAGGGCGCGGTGAAGCGCGTCGGTTAATCTCGAAACGTCATCAATTCCGTTCGTGCTGAGCTTGTCGAAGCACCGTTTTTTCCTCTAGCGTTCCGCAAAAGGAAGAACGGCCCTTCGACAGGCTCAGGGCGAGCGGATGTTGGGATGAACCACTTCCGGAAAAAGGGAGTGGTAAATGACTGACGGCGCAGGCGTAACGGCACCCATCGACACCCGGCAGAGCGAACGCAAGGTCATCCTGGCCTCGTCGCTCGGCACGGTGTTCGAATGGTATGATTTCTACCTCTACGGCCTGCTCGCGACGATCATTTCGGCGCAATTCTTCTCGGGCGTCAACGAAACCACCGGTTTCATTTTCGCGCTCGCTGCGTTCGCGGCGGGCTTTGCGGTCAGGCCGTTCGGCGCGCTCGTCTTCGGGCGCATCGGCGATCTCGTCGGGCGCAAGAACACCTTCCTCGTCACCATGGGGCTGATGGGCGCCTCGACCTTCCTCGTCGGCGTGCTGCCCAGCTATGCGTCGATCGGCGTCGCGGCGCCGATCCTGCTCGTCCTGCTCCGCCTCGTCCAGGGGCTCGCGCTCGGCGGCGAATATGGCGGCGCCGCGACTTATGTCGCCGAACATGCGCCCGAGGGCAAACGCGGCCTGTTCACCAGCTTCATCCAGACCACCGCGACGCTCGGCCTGTTCGCCGCGCTCGGCGTCGTGATCGTCATCCGCTCGGCGATGGGCGAGGCGGCGTTCGCCGACTGGGGCTGGCGCATCCCCTTCCTGATCTCGATCATCCTGCTCGGCGTCTCGCTTTGGATCCGCCTCCAGCTCGAGGAAAGCCCGGTCTTTCGCCAGATGAAGGAAGAGGGGACGACGTCGAAGGCGCCGCTGACCGAAGCCTTCGGACGCTGGGAAAATCTCAAATGGGTGCTCGTCGCGCTCTTCGGCGCGGTCGCGGGGCAGGCGGTCGTCTGGTATTCGGGGCAATTCTATGCGCTCTTCTTCCTCGAAAAGACGCTGAAGGTCGACGGCGCGACTGCGAACATATTGATCGCCATCGCGCTCGCGCTCGGCACGCCCTTCTTCATCTTCTTCGGCTGGCTCAGCGACAAGGTCGGGCGCAAGCCGATCATCCTCGCGGGCTGCGCGCTCGCCGCGATCACCTATTTCCCGGCGTTCCACATGCTGACCGAAGCCGCCAACCCGGGGCTTGCGGCGGCACAGACCCGGGCGCCGGTGACGGTGATCGCCAACCCCGCCGCCTGCTCGTTCCAGTTCGATCCCATCGGCAAGAACAAGTTCGATCGAACCGCGTGCGACGTCGCGAAATCGCATCTGGCCAAGGCCGGCGTGCCCTATGTCTCGCAAGACGCGGGGAGCGACTGGGCAACGGTTTCCATCGGACGCAAGGCGATCACGATCCCCGATCCGTCGGGCGGTCCCGGCCCCTGGCAGAATGCAGCGGGCATTTCGGGCCGGCTGGCCGAGATGGACGCGGCGCTCGCTGCCGCCAGCTATCCCGCCAAGGCCGACCCCGCCGCGATGAACAAGCCGCTCGTCGTCGCGATCCTCTTCTACCTCGTGCTGCTCGTGACGATGGTCTATGGTCCGATCGCCGCCTTGCTTGTGGAGCTGTTCCCGAGCCGCATCCGCTACACCGCGATGTCGCTGCCCTATCATATCGGCAACGGCTGGTTCGGCGGCTTCCTGCCGACGACGGCCTTCGCGATGGTCGCGGCGACCGGCAATATCTATTACGGGCTCTGGTATCCGGTGGTCGTGGCGGTCATCACCTTGGTGATAGGCCTTTTGTTCCTGCCCGAGACCTTTCGGCGTCCGCTCCATCCTCCGGCATAGATTGACCCTGCGTCCACGCGCGCTAGGGTCGCTTCACGCCTTGAGGGGGGCGCGTGATGATTGCTGACGATATGGATTTCGACGAGCCGCCGCCGCGGCGTCGTCCCTTGTTCCGGCGCAAGCGGGTGTTGATCCCGCTCGGCGTCCTGCTCGCTATCGTCGCCGGTTTCCTGCTGCTGCTGACCCCCGATACCGACCGCGACGAAATGATCGCCAAATATGGCGGCCCGGACGCGGCCTTCGTCGCGGGGCCGGCGGGCCAGCGTATCCACTACCGCGATCAGGGCCGCGCCGACGGCCCGCCGATCATCCTGATCCACGGCGCCAATGCCAGCCTCCATACGTGGGAGCCGCTGGTGAAGCGGCTCGGCGACACCTGGCGCATCGTCACGCTCGACCTGCCCGGGCACGGACTGACCGGCGCGACGCCCGACAGAGATTATTCGGCCGAGGGGATGATGAACGCCGTCGACGTCGTCGCGGCTAAGCTCGGGCTCGATCATTTCGTCCTCGGCGGCAATTCGATGGGCGGCTGGGTCGCGTGGCGCTATGCGCTCGCGCAGCCCGCGCGCGTCGATGCGCTGCTGCTGATCGACGCCGCGGGCATGCCGCTGCGACCGGGCGAGAAACGGCCCGAATCGAACGTTGGCTTCCGCGTCCTCGAATATCCCTTCGGCCGCTGGCTAGCGACGCGGGTGACGCCGCGGATGCTCGTCGAACAGTCGCTGCGCGGCTCGGTCGAGAAAGAGGACATCGTCGATGACGCGATGATCGACCGCTATTGGGAGCTGCTCCTTTTTCCCGGCAATCGCGAAGCCACGGTGCTCCGCGCGCGAATGGATCGCGAGCCCGAAATGGCGGCGCGGATCGGCGAGATCGCGGCGCCGACGCTGATCCTGTTCGGCGCCAGGGACCGCGTGATCAACCCCAGCGCCGCGAAGACGTTCAACGAGCGGATCGCGGGGTCGGAGGTCGTGATCCTGCCGGCTATCGGCCATTTGCCCATGGAGGAAGCGCCCGACGCGACCGCCGCCGCGATCGCCGACTTTCTTACGCGGCGGCTTGCGCCCGCGCCGGCTGGTCCAGAAACGCGCTGATCCGCGCCGAAATCGTCGCCGCGTGGGTGAAGGGGAAGAGGTGCGATCCCGGCACCACCTCGAGCACCGCGCCATCGATCAGGTCGGCGATCGCCTGGCCATGGCACGCCGGAACGACGCCGTCGCGCTCGCCCATCAGAATCAGCACCGGCGTGCCTTTGAGGTGCGGGAGCATCGCCGCACTCGTCCACCCCGCCATCGCCATCGACTGATAGGCGAGGCCGAGCGGGGTTGCGGTCGGCAGTTTGAGGCCGCTTGCCAGCATATCGTCGTCGAGCAAAGCCCCCCAGCCGATCCCCGGCGCGCCGACCGTCGGCGTCGTCGCCATCAGCACCAGCCGACGCACGCGCCCGGGAAACTGAATCGCGACCTGCTGCGCCAGCGCGCCGCCCCAACTGAACCCCGCGACGTCGATCACCTTGTGCCCGAGCCGGCCGGCAATCTCCATCACCACCGCCGCGATCGTCGGCGCGGCATAGGGCAGCAGCGCATCGGGCGATCCGCCGACGCCGGGCATGTCGAGCGTCCAGACTTCGCGGCCGTCGATCTGCGCGAGCAGCGGCGCGGCGGCGGCGATGTCGGCGCCGATGCCGTTGAGGAACAGGAGCGGCGTGCCGGGCGCGCCTTCGCGCCAGCGCGCGACGCGCAGGCTCAGGCCGTAAACATGTTCGGTGCTGATGGCGGGCCGGCCGCTGATCCTGCTCATGACGCGTGCCTTGGCATATCCTGATGACCGGCGAAAGACCGGTGCGCTAGCCCGCCCGCCTCGCGGCCTCCGCCGCCTGCTCGTAGCGCAGGCAGTCGAAAATCTTCGCGCCGGCCAGGAAGACCGACCCGGTGCACGCCAGCAGCAACAGCTTGCCGCCATAACCCGGATATTCGTGCAGATAGGCCGCGCCGCGCGCCATCGCGCCGACGGCGAGCGCATAGATGATCAGGCACGCCTCGAGGCGGGTCTTGATGACGAACAGGCGTCCGATCTTCTTCAGCATCGCCCTATCCCAAGCAAGCGCCGTGCCACCGGCGCAAATCGGGGATTCGGTGCACCGGGCTTATGGTAAATTGTAAGTTAATCCGACAGGTGGCGGAAGGGCGGGCGCTTGGAGATAGCGCGAAATCGGCCCGATCTGTCGCGTCCGGCCAGCAGCGGATCTATCCCGCCCGCGCGAACCAGATGACATGCCGCGCGCCCTTGCCGCTCGACCGCGCGCGGGTGGCGACTTCCTCGACCCGAAACCCCGCCGCCGCCAGCCGTCGCGCAAAACGAGCGTCGGGCGCGGCGGACCAGATCGCGAGCACCCCGCCCGGCCGCAGCGCCGCCTTCGCCGATGCGAGCCCCGCTGCCGAGTAAATCCCGTCGTTCGCCGCGCGCACCAGCCCGTCGGGGCCATTGTCGACGTCGAGCAGGATCGCATCATAGCGGCCTCGCCCGCCGGCAATCGCCGCCGCGACGTCGCCGATGACCAGCTCGACGCGCGGATCGTCGAGGCAGCCCGCCGCAAGCTTTGCCATCGGCCCGCGCGCCCAGTCGATGATTTCGGGGACGAGTTCGGCGACGGTGACCTTCGCGTCCGGACCGAGCGCCGCGAGCGCGGCGCGCAGCGTGAACCCCATGCCATAGCCGCCGATCAGCAGTTGCGCGGCCTCGGGCCCTCGCAGCCGCTCGCAGCTCATCACCGCGAGCGCCTCTTCGGAGCCGCTCATCCGGCTGTTCATCAATTCATTGCCGCCGATCGCGATGATGAAATCATCCCCGCGCCGGTACAGGCGCAGTTCGTCGCCGCCGGGGATCCGCGCCGTGTCGATCAGTTCGCGTATCTTCAAGCGATGTCAGTCCAGCTCGCCGAGGCTTAGTGCGGCGAGCAGCGCGCTCCGCGCCTTGCGCACATCGTTCGCCAGCGCCGCCGAAGCGAGATCGCCCGGCGCGATCGCCTCGGGCCAATGCGCCGCGACGATGTCCGCGATCCGGTCGAGCTTCGCCTCGTCGGCGACGAAGCGCGGATCGACGGTCGCGGGATCGGCGACGACGCGCAGGCGCAGGCAGGCCGGGCCGCCGCCGTTCGCCATCGACTGGCGGACATCGACGGGCAGCAGGCGGCGGATCGGGCCGTTGCCCGCGATATGCGCTTCCAGCCAGTTCCAGACGGCGGGTGTGTCCTGCGCTTCGGTCGGCAGCACCAGCCCCATGCCGCCGCCATCGGGCAGGGTGACGAGCTGCGCGTTGAACAGATAGGATTTGATCGCGTGCGCCAGGCTCACCGCGCTGGCCGGCACCTCGACGATCTCGACCGCGGGGAAGGCCGCGCGGATTTCGGCGTGCGCCGCCTCGCGGTCCTCGAACGCGGTCTCGTGCGTGAACAGCACATGCTCGTTGGCGACCGCGACGACGTCGTTGTGAAAGGCGCCGCCCTGGATCGCGCTGTCCGACTGGCGGATGAACAGCGTGCGCGCCGGATCGAGCCGATGCTTCCGCGCGATCGCCTTCGACGCGTCGAGGTGCTGGCGCGCGGGGAACCGCCCGCCGCCGACCCCATAGACGAAAATCTCGACGCCGGCCGCGTCGTGCCCGCTGCACAACCGCATATGGTTCGCCGCGCCCTCGTCGCCGAACGGCGCGGGCACGGGGGCGTGCACCTGAAACGCCGGATCGGCGAACGCAAGGCGAAGCTGCGCCAGCGTGCCCGGCCATTCGTGGCTGCGGTGCGGCATGGTGACGAGGTTCGCGACCGTCAGATGGCATTTGCCGTCGGCGCTGTCGGGCGCGGGCGAAACGGTCGCGGCGTTCGCGGCCCACATCGACGACGCCGACCAAGCCTGCGCACGCAAATGGCCTTCGGCGCCCTCCAGTGTCGTGCCGAGCGTTTCGAGCCAGGGCGCATCGGGCCGATCGAGCGGGACGAAAAAGCCTTGCGGCAGCCCGAGCGCCAGATTGTGGCGCATCTTCTCGATGCCTTGCAAAGCGGCGGCGCGCGGCTGCGACACGTCGCCGGCGTGACTCGCCGACGCGATATTGCCGCGGCTGAGCCCCGCATAATTGTGGCTCGGGCCGATGATCCCGTCGAAGTTGATTTCGGTGAGCATGGTTACCGCCCGATCCAGCTGATTTCGTCGCCCTTGCCGATGCCCAAAATCCGCGCCGCTTCGGCATCGATCGTCGCGTCGGCGCCGACCTTTCCGAAACAGCAGCGAAAATCCCCGAGCCGCCCGGTCGCGATCAGCGCGTCCTCGCCGTCGTCGGAAATGCCCGTCACCTCGACGTGGCTGGCATCACGCACGCTCGCGACCTGATCGGTACGCGCGGTCATTGTCGGGCCGCCGTCGAAGATGTCGACGTAATTTTCGAACGCGAAGCCTTCATTCTCCAGCATCCGCATCGCCGCACGACCCGTCGGGTGCGGCACGCCGATCACGCTGCGCGCATGTTCGTTCAGCATCGCGATATAGACGGGATGCTTGGGCATCAGGTCGGCGATGAACTGGTTGCCGTGGACCGCGTTGAACTGGTCGGCTTCCTGGAAATTCATCCCGAAGAATTTGCCCGCGACCCCGTCCCAGAAGGGCGACCCACCCGCCTCGTCGATCACCCCGCGCAGCTCGGCGAGGATTCGGTCGCCAAAGCGCGCGCGGTGGCGTGCGATGAACAGATAGCGCGAGCGCGCGAGCAGCAGCCCGAGCCCCCCGGCGCGCGCCGCGGGGTGCAAGAACAGCCCGCCGACTTCGGATGCGCCGTTCAGGTCGTTGCTCAGCATCAGCACCTGCGCGTGAAAGGTGCGGTTCAATTGTTCGCTATGCTTGCTGTCGGTGCCGATGCGATAGCTGTAGAAAGGCCAGCGCTGGCCTACCTGCCCGAAAATCTGGCAGGTGCCGCGCACTTCGCCGCTGTCCAGATCCTCGAGCACCATCAGATAGAGCTCGTCGGCGGGATATTCCTTGTCCGAATTGAAACCCGCCTCGGCGCGCTCGAGCTTGGCGCGCAGTGCCTTTTTGTCGGGGGGCAGGTTGGTGAAGCCGCCGCCGGTCAGCTTCGCCATTTCGTAAATGCTTTGCAGATCGCCCGGTTTGGCCGCCCGGATCACATAATTCACACAGTCCCCCGTTCCGCTATTCTCAACATGGTCAGCGCCGACAGCTGCGCCCTTTCGGCGAGGCTGTCGACGATCAGAAATTCGTCCGAGCTATGAATCGCGCCGCCGCGCGGGCCCATCGTGTCGACCACCGGAATCCCGCACGCGGCGATATTGTTGCCGTCGCACACGCCGCCGATCGCGTTCCAGCCGATCGGCGGCAGGCCGAGCGCCGTTCCGCAATCGCGCACCAGCTCGAACAGCCGCGTCGCGGCGGGATCGAGCGGCTTCGGCGGCCGGTTGAAGCCGCCATGGACGTGGCAATGCACATCATGCTCGCGCGACACCGCCGCGATGGCATCGCGCATCGCGGCTTCGGCCGCCGCCATCGCTTGCGGGGTCGTCGGGCGCATGTTGACGCGCAGGATCGCCTGATCGGGCACGATATTGTTCGGGCCGCCGCCGTCGATCTTCGCCGGATTGACCTTCAAGCTATCCGATTTGAGCGCGCCGAGCCGCAGCGCAAGGTCGGCCGCTGCGAGCAGCGCGTTGCGCCCCTCCTGCGGATTGCGCCCGGCGTGCGCGGCGCGGCCGTGGACGATCACCGAGAAATTGCCGCTCCCCGGCCGCGCGCCGGCGAGCGTGCCGTCGGGAAGCGCGGGTTCGTAGGTCAGCGCCGCGATCTTGCCCTTCGCGAGCTCGGCGATCAGCCGCGCCGACGCCTGGCTGCCCGTTTCCTCGTCGCTGTTGATCATCACGTCATAGCCGACGCGCTCCGCGAGCGGTGAGGCTTCGAGTCCCGCGAGCGCGGCAAGGATCACCGAAATGCCCGCCTTCATGTCGGCGGTGCCGGGGCCGTTGAGCACGCCGGGTTCGAGCCATTTCAATGTCTGAAACGGATGGTCGGCGGCAAAGACCGTGTCCATATGCCCGGTCAGCAGCAGCTGCACGGGCGCCTCGGGCCGCACGCGGAGGTGCAGATGGTCGCCGCGCTGGATGATATTGACGTTGCCCGCGGCGTCGACGCTCTCGACCGGATCTGCCGCGACGAGCCGGACCTCGCCCGGCAGGGCGGAAAAGGCGTCGGCCAGCGCGCCCGCGACGGTCTTGAGTCCCGCAAGATTGCCCGTGCCGCTGTTCACCGCGGCCCATCGCTCGACCTGCGCGAGCATGGGCGCGTCGGCGGCGCGTTCGAGCACGGAGGCCTCGGCGGTCGTGACGGAGTTCATGCGCCGGCTATAGACGTGCCTGCCGCCCTTTTGCCACCCCCGACGCGCTATGGCGTCTTTGCGGCAGGAGCGACGGGTTTGAGGAGCGGCGTATAACCGTGAAGCTGCAATGCCTTGCGCGGCGAAAGCGTCGCGGCGAGCGTGTCCAGCACTTGCCGCGCCCGCACATCCTTGTCCTGCGCGAACAGGGTGCGGGCGAGTTCGACCCGCGCCCGCTGGCGCACGTCGAGATTGCCGAAGGGGTCGAAAAAGGAATCGATGCGGCTCTTATCCTTGACGCCGGTCCAACCGAAAGGCTTGGCGCTCGCCGCGTCCTCGGCGATCGTCGTATAGCTCCGTGCGGCCTCTGCGAGCGATATCTTGCCCGTCAACATGCGGTGTCGCGTCTGGAACAGCCGCGCTTCGGGCGACGGGTTGCCCGCAGCGAAATCGGTGAGGACGCGTTCGATCCATTGCCAGTTTACAACGCCCGTGATCGCCTGCAGCCCGAGCAGGTTGAACGCGAGGATCGCACTGCGATGGTCCGCCGTCGTCGCCGCGCGCACGGCGGCGTCGTCGGGGCGGCCGAGGCTCGCGGCGGGCACGAACTCGATCGCGGGATCGTGCTTCAGGATCGCCTCGATGTCGGGCTTGTGAAAATATCCGACGACGACCAGCACGGTTTCGCCTTTCCGCTTGTGGGCGATCGCGCGGACGCGCTGCGCCTGCATGAAGGTGCGATAGAGATAGAGGCGGCGGGGCAGGTCGCGGTCGGCGCGCGGCGCGGGCTCGGTTGCCCATTTCTGCAACGGCGCGAGCGTCGCGGGATCGTCGGCCGAAAAGAAATCCCAATCGAGTATCTTGCGGTCGGGGAAGGTCAGGAAGCCCTGAAACCCCTGTGCCTTCCGGACTTCGAGCGGAGTATCGAGATCGAGGCCGAAGCCGAGCAGTTGGTCTTGGGCCGGCGGCATCCAGTCGATCGGGCAAAGCTCGGCCGCATTCTTCGCGGCCCAAGGCAGGATGATGCCCTGGATTTCATAAGTGAATTCGTAATAATCCTGCCGCGATGCCTGTTCGGGCGGGCGCTCGATGCACACCGCCGCAGGCTTTACGAGATCGAGCCAGGCCGCGAGCATCCCCGGCTGATCCTTTTCGGCGACGAGCTGGGCGGCGTGCTCGACGCCGAGGATCGTGACGCGCGTCCTGGCTTCTTGGGCCTGGGCGAGAGACGGAATGACGGCGAACAGAAGAGCAAACCACGGAAAGGCACGTCGCAGCACGGTCGATATCCTCGGCTAAGGAAATGGATGCTCGCATAGCATGGGTATCGGCGGGGGCAACGCGCGAACCCGCGATACGGTAAAGTCACTGCGGCGGGCCCGCCAATCGGGTAAACCCGCGCGCGAATCATCCCGAATCGTAATATATTAACCGAAAGTTCGGGACAGTCCGCTTACGCTGACGGACGATGATGAGTGGGAAGCGATGACTGCGGCCTTTATATTTGGCATTAACATGTCCGTGGCCGGCATCTTCGCCGTTGCGTTTGCCGTTGTCGCAGCGACCAACCGCACCGCGCGCGGCGCGGGGTGGCTCGCGCTCGGCTACGGCATGGGGATTCTCTATGTCGGCCTCGAATTTCTGCTGACGCAGCAGGTCGATCCGACCCCTGTCGGAATCGGCATTTTCCTCGTCTTCATGCTCGCGCTCAGCTTCGCGCTGGTCGGAATTGCGCATCATTATCGCGTGCCGCTGCCCCTGGCCGCGATGGCGGTGATATGGGTCCTCACGATCCTCGCGGTGCCCGTGATTTTCAGCATGACCTATGGTTCGACGTTGCGGCTCACTCTTTATCAGCTTCCCTATTTCGCGATGCAGTCGCTACTCGGGCTGGTGATCTGGCGGTCGGGCCGGCGCCAGGCGCTCGACCTGCTGCTGATCGCGTTGCAGGCGGTCGCGGCGATCATCTATGTCGCCAAGCCTTTCATCGCCGCGATGATCGGAACGGCGAATTCGCCGCAAGGCTATATGGCGACAACTTATGCCGCCATCTCGCAGAGCGGCAGCGTCGTCACGCTGATGGCGATCGCGCTCGTCATGCTGCTCGTGATCATGCGCGACACGACGGCGGAAATGGTCGCGCGTTCGGAAACCGATCCGCTGTCGAGCGTGCTCAACCGGCGCGGTTTCGAACATCATGCCGAACTGGCGTTTCTGCGCGGCGGGGCGGCGGTGCTGATCACCGCCGATCTCGACGATTTCAAGAAGATCAACGACAGTTTCGGCCATGCGGCGGGCGACGGGGTGATCGCGCATTTCGCTGCGATGCTGGTCGGTGCCGCGCCTGCCAATGCGATTGTGGGCCGCATCGGCGGCGAGGAGTTCGCGGTCCTGCTTCCCGACGCCTTGCTGTCCGACGGACGGCTTTATGCGGAAACCGTTCGTGCCGCGTTCGCATCGGCGCGATTGCCGGTGCTCGGCGTCGATCGCGGCTTCACGGCGTCGTTCGGTGTCGCCCAGCGAACCTCGGACCATTCGCTGTTCGAACTGGCGCGCCGCGCCGACGCCGCGCTCTATCGCGCCAAGGCCGCGGGACGGAACCAGGTTCGCGTCGCGCTCGGTGAAATGCCGCCTGTGCCGGCCGTCGGCGTCGCCTGACGTCAGACGCCGAGCAGCGGCGTGTCTTCATCGCGTGGCGGCGCGGGTTCGAAACCGGGCAGGGGCTCGAAGCCCTCTTCGCTGAGCTCGATCGACGCGAGGCCGCCGAGCTTGAAATGTCCCAGCCGCGGCTCTTCGTCCGACCGCCAGCTCTTGTTCAGGTTCAGCGCGCTGATGAACAGGTCGCCGCGGCGTTCGAACAGCAGATGCGGCGCCAGCGTCAGCGTCTGGCCGTTATATTGCGCCGTCACCAGCTTCTTGCGGGCGATGGCTTCCATCAATTTCAATCGTGTGTCGTCCATGGATCCGGATCATTAGGGGAGGGTGTCTTTTTTCGTTGTGCGTTGCAACGTAACCTACGCGGTGCGCATTGAAAAGCGCCCATTGCCAATCGAAACCAATCGCGGCATAGGGCGGCGGCCCTTTCCTCCCCGGGTCCACTGGCGCAGCCGCGCCGACCAGAGGGTGCTTGCATGACCGAATTTCTCGATCGCTCCGGCCTGTCCGTCGATTCGCGACTGGCCGATTTCATCGAACAGCGCGCGCTACCGGGGACCGGGCTCGACGCCGCCAGATTCTGGAGCGATTTCGCGGACCTGCTGGGCAAGTTCGCGCCCGAAAATGCCGCGCTGCTCGCCAAGCGCGAGGATCTGCAGGCCAGGATCGACGCATGGCACAAGGCCCGCGAGGGGCAAGCGCACGACGCCGCCGCCTATCAGGCTTTCCTGCGCGAGATCGGCTATCTCGTCCCCGAACCCGCACCGTTCAGCGTCGGCACGAAAAATATCGATCCCGAAATCGCGACGATGGCGGGGCCGCAGCTCGTCGTCCCCGCCTTGAACGCCCGCTTCGCCCTGAACGCCGCCAACGCGCGCTGGGGCAGCCTTTACGACGCGCTTTACGGCACCGACGCGCTCGACGCGCCGCCCGCAAAGCCCGGCGGCTATGATGCGGAGCGCGGCGCCGCGGTGATCGCGCGGGCGAAGGCATTCCTCGACGAAGCGGTGCCGCTCGCTTCGGGAAGCTGGGCCGACTGGCAGGGCGGGCAGCTCACGCTCGCCGACCCGGCGCAATGGGCCGGCAGCAAGTCCGGCGGCATTTTGCTCCGCCACAACGGCCTCCACATCGAGCTGGTCATCGACCCCGATAGCGCGATCGGCAAGACCGATCCGGCGGGGATCGCCGACGTCCTGCTCGAAGCCGCGCTGACGACGATCATCGACCTCGAGGACAGCGTCGCCGCGGTCGATGGCGAGGACAAGGCGCTCGGCTACACCAACTGGCTTGGCCTGATGCGCGGCGACCTCGTCGAAAGCTTCGACAAGGGCGGCAATACGGTGACTCGCGCGATGGCGGCCGACCGCGAATGGACCTCGCCCTCGGGCGAGGCGTTCACGCTGCACGGCCGCAGCGTGATGTTCGTGCGCAACGTCGGTCATCTGATGACGACGCCGATGATCAAGCTGCCGGATGGCGCCGAAGCGCCCGAAGGGCTGTGCGATGCGGTGATCACCAGCCTCTGCTCACTCCACGACCTCAAGGGCCTCGGCAAGCTGAAGAACAGCCGCGCGGGCAGCATCTATATCGTCAAGCCCAAGCAGCACGGGCCCGAGGAATGCGGCTTCACCGATCGTGTTTTCAACGCCGTCGAGGATATGCTCGGCCTCGCGCGCCACACGATCAAGGTCGGCGTGATGGACGAGGAACGCCGCACCAGCGCGAACCTCGCCGCGTGCATCGAAGCGGTGAAGGCCCGCATTGTCTTCATCAACACCGGCTTCCTCGACCGCACCGGCGACGAGATCCACACCTCGATGCGCGCGGGACCGATGATCCCCAAGGGCGAGATGAAGGCATCGGACTGGATCGCCTCCTACGAGGACCGCAACGTCCGCATCGGCCTTGCCTGCGGCCTTTCGGGCAAGGCACAGATCGGCAAGGGCATGTGGGCGATGCCCGACCTGATGCGCGGCATGCTTGAGGCGAAGATCGGTCATCCCAAATCGGGCGCGAACACCGCATGGGTGCCGTCACCGACCGCCGCGACCTTGCACACGCTCCACTATCATCAGGTCGATGTCTTCGCGCGGCAGAAGGAAATCGCCGGAGAAGCGGTGCCGTCGCTCGATCGCCTGCTCGCCATCCCCGTCGCGACGGGGCGCAACTGGAGCGAAGCCGAAATCGCCCGCGAACTCGACAATAATTGCCAGGGTATCCTGGGCTATGTCGTGCGCTGGATCGACCAGGGCGTCGGCTGCTCGAAGGTTCCCGATATCGACGACGTCGGGCTGATGGAGGACCGCGCGACGTTGCGCATTTCGAGCCAGGCGCTCGCCAACTGGCTGCTCCACGGCGTTTGCACCGAGGCGCAGGTCGATGCCGCGCTGGCGCGCATGGCGGCCAAGGTCGACGCGCAGAACGCCGGCGATCCGCTCTACGAAAAACTGTCGCCCGACGGCATCGCCTATCGCGCCGCGCGCGCGCTGATCCTCGAAGGCGTGACGCAGCCGTCGGGCTATACCGAACCGCTGCTACACAAATACCGGCAGATGAAAAAGGCGGGCTGAGCCATCGGCGCGGGGCTTTGCTTCGCCGCCGGTTGAACCCGTACCCCGGTGTCGGTAAGATAGACCTGTCAGAAAGGGATAGGCCGGTGCGGTTGGCCCGGCCCCCGCGTTCGCGGGTCCTGGCAGCCGTTCGGCGGCGAGCCCCATGACCTGGAACGGCGGCGTATCTTCGCGTTGCCGCATCGAAAGGTCGTGTCATGCAACAACAGATTTCGGTTATCACGCTCGGCATCGCGGACCTCGCGCGCTCGCGGCGCTTCTACGCCGATGGCTTCGGCTGGTCGCCGGTATTCGAGAATGAGGAGATCATCTTCTACCAGATGAACGGCCTCATGCTCGGTACCTTCCTGCAAGCTTCGCTGGAGGCGGATATGAACCGCCGCGGGCTTGTTCGCCCCGGATCCTTCGCGCTCGCACACAATGTCGAAAGTGCGGGGGCGGTCGACGCCGCGATCGACCGGCTTCTCGCAGCCGGGGGCGCCTTGCTCCGCAACCCCGATGCGCCGCCGCCCGGCGGCTATCGCGGCTATGTCGCCGACCCTGACGACCATGCGTGGGAAATCGCTTGGAATCCCGCTTGGTCCATCGACGGTGAAGGGCGCGTCGCCTTCGGACTTTGATCTCTTGCCCGAACGGTCGTTATAGGGTAGGGGGGTATAGTATGGTTCACCTCGCTTCCCGCCCCGATCTCGTCGCGCGCGTCCACCGTATCGCGGGGCAGGTCGCCGCCGTCGAAAAGGCGCTGGCGTCGGATGAACCCTGCGCGACGGTACTCCATCGCGTCGCGGCAGTGCGCGGCGCGGTGAACGGCTTGCTCGACGAAGTGATCGCCGAGCATCTGAAGGAGCATGTCGCCTTGCCCGGGCTGGACGACGATGCGCGCGCAGCGGGCGCCGAAGAGTTGCTTGCGGTCATCCGCCGTTACGCGAAATAAGACAGACCATGTCCGAATCCCCGTCCACCCAGCATCTGCACGACTTCCTCGGCGCCTCGCACGACGAGAATGCGAAGCGCACCCTTTGGGTCGTCGCGCTGACCTCGGTGATGATGGTTGCGGAGATCGCGGCGGGTTACTGGACCGGGTCGATGGCGCTGCTCGCCGACGGTTTCCATATGGCGACCCACGCCGGCGCGCTCGGGCTTGCCGCGCTCGCCTATCGCTATGCCAAGCAGCATCGCCACGATCCGCGCTACAGCTTCGGTACAGGCAAGGTCGGCGACCTCACCGGCTTCGCCTCGGCGCTGATCCTCGGCATCTTCGCGATCGGTATCGCGGTCGAATCCTTCCTGCGCCTGATCGACCCGGTGCGCGTCGATTTCGCGAGCGCGACGCTCGTCGCGGTGCTCGGCCTCGCGGTCAATGTCGTCAGTGCGCTGCTCTTGATGGGCGGGCATCACCATCACGGGCACGGGCATGACCATGATCACGGCCACCACCACGGTCACGACAATAACCTCCGCTCGGCCTATTTCCACGTCCTCGCCGACGCGCTGACCTCGCTGCTCGCGATCGGCGCGCTGCTCGCGGGGCGCTATCTCGGGCTCCACTGGCTGGACCCTGCGATGGGCATCGTCGGGGCGCTGGTGATCGCGCGCTGGTCGTGGGGGCTGATGCGCGACACCGCCGCGATCCTGCTCGACACGAACGACGATCAGGCCGCAGCGGCGATCCGCTCGCGCGTTGAGGCGGCGGGGGCGGTCGTCACCGACCTTCACGTCTGGCGCGTGGGGCCAGAGGCGCGCGCCGCGATCGTCGAAGTGACGGGCGACGTGTCGTGCGAGGAGCTGCGCGACCGGCTGAAGGATATCGTGGCGGTCGCGCATCTGACGATCGCGCTGCGCTGACCCGTCGATAGCGGTTGCGCTGCCACGCGATTTGATTAGAACATAGGGGGAACAAAATGGAGCCCTGCCTATGTCCGCCGCCGTCGACCCCGCCTATCGCCATTATCCGAAAGCAGCGCGCTATCATTCGCGCGTCGAGGCCGGCGGCGCCGCGCTGAAACTCTATCATCTGACCGCGCCCGACGCGCCGGTGCCGGACGATGTCGAAACGCTGGCGGCGCGGTGGTTCGCGGGGCAGACGCCCGCGACGCTCGCCAAGGATGATTGCGGCTTCGTCATCCTCCACCGCTGCGGCGCCGATTTCTATTTCCTGCTCGTGTCGGTGTGGCGCGGCTCGAACGAACTGTGGGAAGCGGTCTGGTACCGCCATGGCGACATGCCCGCCTTCGCGCCCTTCGACGCGGCCTATCCGCCGCGGCCCGGCGTCGTGCGCCCGACCTTCTGCGTCTGGGAACTCGGCATCGTCGCGCACGAAAGCGCGGCGTGGGCCCGCTATCTCGGTTCGCCGCGCGACGATGCCGCGCGGTCGCGCTGGGTTGATGACATCTTCGAAGGCGCGGTGTAGGCGCGAGCCCCTTTGGTCCTTCATCTTTTGCGGGAGTTTTGACGTGCAGATCGCGGTGCTGACCTTCGACGGCTTCAACGAACTCGATTCGTTCGTCGCGGCCGCCATATTGAACCGCCTCCGCGGGCAGGGCTGGGAAGCGCACATCACCGCGCCGACGCCGCGCGTCACTTCGATGAACGGCGTGACGATCGAGCGCCAGCAACCGCTGGACTTCGCGGCAAAGGCCGATGCGGTGATCGTCGGAAGCGGCATCAAGACGCGCGAGATCGCCGCCGATCCGCTGATGCTCGGCCGCATCCGGCTCGACCCCGCACGCCAATTGATCGGCGCGCAATGTTCGGGAACCCTGTTGCTCGCCAAGCTCGGGCTGATCGGCGATCTCCCTGCCTGCACCGACCTCACCACCAAGCCGTGGGTGATCGAGGCGGGCGTCGAAGTGCTCGACGCGCCCTTCGTCGCGCACGGCAATGTCGCGACGGCGGGCGGCTGCCTCGCGTCGCAATATCTCGCGGGGTGGATCATCGCGCGCCTCGCCGGGACGGCGGCCGCCGAAGAAGCGCTCCACTATGTCGCGCCGGTCGGCGAAAAGGCCGATTATGTGAGCCGCGCGCTGGCGGTGGTTCAGCCCTTCCTCGTGCCGGAAGAAGTCGCGCGCACCGCATAGCTGGCGATCCCATACAATACAGCTTGCTCCGCACCGCTATAAGGCGGCATTTTGCGGCAGAGGGCAATTGGGGGCAGGGCGATGACGGCACCGTTCAATTTCGGGCAGCTCAAATTTCTGAAGGCGCTGACCGAGGCGCTGTTCTACGAGGCCGAGATGGTGATTTCGGCCGATCAGGTCATCGCCAATGTCTGCGACCTGTTCGAAAAGATCGGCGGCACCAAGCTCGATGAGATCCGGCTGTCGCTGACCGCGACCGAACTGGTGCTCGGCGGACCTTTCTTTACCGAAAATGACGTCGCGGACCGCGTCGAACGGCTGACCGACCGTCTCAAGAACAGCCAGATCGACCTGTTTCAGGACATGGCGCGGCTGCGCGGCATCATCTATGCCTGCTATTACGGCCATTGGCAGCCGGGGCTGGAGCCCGGCGATCAGGGTGCCAACGCCGCCAATCCGGTGCACCGGCAGATCGGCTTCACGCTTCCCGCCTTCCGCCAGCGCGGCGACTATGACGTGCCGCTGGCGCCGGTCCACGGGCGCGAAATCGACCCTGCGCATATTCTCGACGCCGACAGCCTCGAGGATGAATATGACGTCGTCGTCATCGGCTCGGGCGCGGGGGGAGGGGTCGCCGCGCGCAATATCGCGGCGCAGGGTTACAAGGTGCTGATCGTCGAGGCGGGGCCTTTCTATCCCAGCCACGCGATCACCCACCACGAACTCGACATGATCGCGCGGCTCTACAAGCATGGCGCGCTGCAAACCTCGACCAACCGCGATTTCGTCGTGTTTCAGGGCCGCTGCGTCGGCGGTTCGTCGACGATCAACAACGGGATATGCCTGCGCGTCAACGAGGCCGGGCGGACGCATCCCGACGCGCAGGATGTGCTCGCCAAATGGGCGAGCATCGGCGCGCCGATCGACGCCGCCGCCTTTCACGCCAGCTATGACGCGGTGCAGGCGCGGCTCGGCATTGCGCCGATCGAACCGCGCAGCGGGCGCCACAACGGCCCGCACCTGATCGAGGGGTGGCGTGCTTATGCCGCGACGTCGAGCAACCCGCGCGACCAGCGCGCGGTCGCCGACTGGTTCGCCAAGAATTTCGGCCCGCCGAACACGGCCAGTGCCTGCGCTTACTGCGGCTATTGCAATTCGGGCTGCGCCTATGGCCGCCGCATGGGCATCGCGCAAACCTATCTGCCCGAGGCGTGCCGCGATTTCGGCGCGCGGATATTGCCCGGCACCAAGGCCGACCGGATCGTCTGGCAGACCGCCTATGACGGCCGGCGCGAGGCCGAGGCGGTGAAGCTGGTCCTGCCCGACGGATCGAAGCGCCTCGTCCGCGCGCGCGTCGGCGTCGTGGTCGCGGCGGGCACGATCGCCTCGTCGAAGCTGCTCGACCGCAGCGACATCGATCGCACCGGCTATCAAGTATCGCTCAACGTCGCTTCGCCGGTCGTCGCGCTGATGCCCGATGGCGTCGGCGGCGACGCGTGGGACGAGGACCAGATGTCGAGCTATGTCGACTGCGGCGACTATCTGCTCGAAAGCCATTTTCAGCCGCCGATGTCGATGGCGTCGCTGATGCCCGGCTGGTTCGGCGATCACGCGAGCCGCATGAAGAATTTCGGCCGCGTCCATTCGGCGGGCATCTTGTTCCCGGCCGACCGGCGCGGGCGGGTGAAGGACGGCAAGCTCGAATTCCGGCTCGACGCCAGCGACGACCTGCCGGTGCTGCGCGATGCGATGGCGACGCTGACCAAGGTCCATTTCGCCGCCGGCGCGCTCGAATGCTATCCCGCGCTGGCGAAGGGGCAAAAGGTCACGCCCGACATGGATGTCGATGCCTTTTTCCGCGATGCGATCCGCGAACAGGACGATGTGACACTGTCGAGCAGCCATCCGCACGGCGGCAATGCGATCAACGAGGATCCGCACTACGGCATCGTCGACCTCGATTGCCGCGTCCACGAAACGACCAATGTGCTCGTCACCGACGCCAGCACCTTCCCCAGCTGCATCCGCGTCAACGCGCAATGGACCACGATGGCGATGGCGCATTATGCGACTGGGCGAGGCGATCCGTTCGGGTGAAGGCTTTTTCCCAAGCCCGCTCGTGCTGAGCTTGTCGAAGCACCGTCCTTCTTTCTGACCTTGCGCGAAGAAAGAACGGCCCTTCGACAAGCTCAGGGCGAACGGCTATGGGGGCGGCCGCCATGACCTACACCGTCGCCGCCCTCTACCGCTTCGCCTCGTTCGATGATCCCGCCGCTTTGCGTCAGCCCTTGCTCGACGTCTGCGTGGCACAGGGCATCAAGGGAACGTTGCTGCTCGCGCACGAAGGGATCAATGGCACCATCGCGGGAACCGCAAACGGCATCGCCGCCGTTATCGGCCATATCCGCGCGCTTCCCGATTGCGCGGCACTCGACGTCAAATATTCGGCCGCCGCCGACATGCCGTTTCAGCGGATGAAGGTGCGGCTGAAGAAGGAAATCGTCACGCTCAAGGTCCCCGGGCTCGACCCCGCGCGCGAAGCCGCGCCCTATGTCGATCCCGCCGACTGGAACGCGCTCGTCGACGATCCCGACACGGTGCTCATCGACACGCGCAACGCGTTCGAGGTCGGTTATGGCAGCTTCGCGGGCGCGGTCGATCCCGGAACGCAAAGCTTTGGCGACTTCCCCGACTGGTGGCGCGCCAACGCCGACAAATTCGCGGGCAAGCGTGTCGCGATGTTCTGCACCGGCGGCATTCGCTGCGAAAAATCGACCGCCTTCCTGCGCCACGAAGGCGTCGAGGACGTCGTCCACCTGAAGGGCGGCATCCTCGCCTATCTCGAACAGGTGCCCGAGGACGACAGCCGCTGGCACGGCAGCTGCTTCGTCTTCGACGAGCGGGTGAGCGTCGGCCATGGATTGGTCGAGGTGGGCGAGAAGGATTGAGCCGTCAGCCCGCCGTGCGCGCCACGCCATATTCGACCCAGCCGAACGGCCGCGGCGTTTTCGGCATATAGGCGGCGCCCTGCCGGTCGACGGAAAATCCTGCCTTTTCATAGGCATCACCGATCGGGCGGGTCAGGTGGCAGTTACCGCCGATGCGCTTCCAGATCGGCTCGATCCGCCGCTGCCATTTCGCGACCCCCGCGTCGGGCGCGGCGCCATGCTCGAGGAACAGCGCCGTCCCGCCGGGCTTCAGCACGCGGCGGATTTCGGCGAGCACCGCCGCCTGATCGGTCACCGAACAAAGGGTGAAAGTCGTGACCACCGTGTCGAACCGCGCGCTTTCGAACGGCATCGCCTCACCGACGCCGCTCCGGATGTCGGCGTCGATCCCGCGCGCCGCCGCCGCCGCCGTGCTCATCGCGAGCAGCTCGGGCGAGGGGTCGAGGCCCGAAAAGCTCTCGATCTGCCCCGGCCGGTAGAATTCCATATTGATCCCGCCGCCGCAGCCGAGTTCGAGCACATGACCGCGCGCGAGCGGCACGACTTTGCTCCGCACCTTCATGATCTGCCCCTGCGAACAGGCGCATTTGATCAGCCGCGGCACTCCATGACGTTCCCACCAGCTTGCCATTCGCCAGTCTCCCCTTGGCGCGGAAGGTGACCCTTGCTAGCGCGGTTGGCAACACCCATCTGTGCCTGCCGCACAGCCAATGAAAGATCGCCATGCCCGCCGTTCACCACACCAAGATGCTCATCCTCGGTTCCGGCCCCGCCGGCCTCTCGGCCGCTATCTATGCCGCGCGTGCGGGCATGATGCCGATCGTGGTGCAGGGACTCCAGCCCGGCGGCCAGCTGACGATCACCACCGACGTCGAAAATTATCCGGGTTTCGCCGAGGTGATCCAGGGCCCGTGGCTGATGGAACAGATGACCGCGCAGGCGACGCACGTCGGCACCAGCATGATCTGGGACACGATTGTCGACGTCGACTTGTCGCGCCGCCCGTTCAAGCTGACCGGCGACGGCGGCGACGTCTATATGGCCGAAACGCTCGTCATCGCGACCGGCGCGCAGGCCAAATGGCTCGGGGTTCCGGGCGAGCAGGAGCTGGGCGGCAAGGGCGTCTCGGCCTGCGCGACGTGCGACGGCTTCTTCTATCGCGGCAAAAAGGTCGTGGTGATCGGCGGCGGCAACACCGCGGTCGAGGAAGCGCTGTACCTCACCAACCACAGCGACGACGTGACCTTGATCCACCGCCGCGATCACCTCCGCGCCGAAAAGATCTTGCAGGACCGGCTGTTCGCCAATCCGAAGATCAAGATCCTCTGGAACAAGCGCGTCGACCGCTTCGTCGCGGGCGAAGGCGTGTCGGGACTGGTCGGCGTCGACCTGGTCGACACCGAAACCGGCGAAGCAAGCCACGAGCCGACCGACGGCGGTTTCGTCGCCATCGGCCACAGCCCGTCGACCGAGCTGTTCAAGGGCAAGCTGCCGCTCGACGCCGACGGCTATCTCGAAGTGACCCCGGGCACCTCGCTGACCTCGACCCCCGGCGTCTTCGCCGCGGGCGACGTCACCGACAAAATCTATCGCCAGGCGGTGACCGCGGCGGGCATGGGCTGCATGGCCGCACTCGACGCCGAACGCTTCCTCGCCGAAGCCGAATATCACGCGATGGCGGACGCCTAGCCGGCTAGAGCCGCCAAAACCCGCGCCGCCAGCCAATCCCCATCCTCGCCGGCAAAGCTGTGCGACGCGCTGGCAAGGCGCTCGACGCGGACCGCGCCGGGCTCCTTTTCGATATAGGCGAGCGCCGGACCGCAGCTCTCCGCAAAGGCCTGCGCGGTGCGGTCGCCGGTCGCGAGCAGGATCGTCACCGGACAGGAAAGTTCGGCGAGCGCGCTTTCGAGGCGGTGGGCGAGGCTGTCCGCCGCCGCCGGTCGCGGCGCTTGTTTGAGCGCCGAAAGGCCGCGGAACAATTTGCGGAAATCGATCTCGCCTCGCAGCAGGCGGAGCAGGCTCTTCGGATCGCGCAATCGCGACAGGTAGCGCGCGCGGATGGCGGACGCGGGGGGCAGCGCGGGTTCGTCGCCACCGTCCTCGTCGGGCCCTTCGTAAGTCCACGGATTGGCGAGGATCAGCGCGCCCAGCGCGAGCGGCTGGTGCAGCAGCAGCGCGCTCGCCGCGTCGCAATTGCCGAAGGCGACGACGCGCGTGACGTGGGGCGCGGCCTGCCGAAAGGCGGCGATCGCGGCGGCGATGTCGGCGCCGCTTCCTTCGAAGCCGCGGTTTTCTCCTTCGCTGTCGCCGATCCCGCGCCGGTCGAAGCGGAACACGGGATGCCCGGCCGCCGCCACGTGCTGCGCCAGCATCGCCATGCCGCGGTGCGCGCCGCTGCGGATTTCATTGCCTCCCGACACGATCAGCAGCCCGGTGCCGCCGGGCGCATCGTCGAGCGACGCGGCAAGCGCGGCGCCTTCGCAATCGAAGGTCAGCTGATGCCGCATGTCTTGCCCCATGCGGCGATGTCGGCCGCGATCGCCGCCGCCATCGCGGCATCCTCGCCGGGTTCGGCGCGCAGCCAGAGCGGCGTGCCCGCGATGCCGTCGGCGCCCAGCGTGACGCTGCGCAGCGGTTTTACGGGTTGCGCTTCGGCGGCGCCCAGTTGGGCGACCATTGCGGGCGAAAGCGCATTGCCGGCGAGGAGCAGCGGCGCGGTTTCCGCTGCGGTCTGCAGGCTTTCGAGCGACGAGGTGAGCCCCGCCTCGCGGTCGGCGGCGACCCGCGCGCGCATCAGCGTCCTCAGCAGCGAGGCGCCGCCGACGGGGGCAAGGCGCCACCATGCCGCAACGCCGGCGCTATGATCGATCAGCGCGCCGCCGCGCACCGACGCGGCGATGACCGGGCCGTCGATACCCGCCGCAGCCTCGGCGAGCGCGTCCCGCCAGCGCATCAGATCGGCCTCGACCAGCGGAACAGGGCTCTCATTCTGCCCCGGCAGGTCGGGCAGCACCGCGGCGAAGCCATGTGCCGCCAGCGCGCGCATCGCGAGCACCAGCGTTCGGCGCGTGCGATTCGCTTCCTCGAACAGCGGCGGAACGATCAGGACGGTGGGGTGCGGAGAACCCGCGGGAGCGATGCGCAGATGATGTTCGGTCATACGCGCATCGGCTAGTTCAGCCGTTCACCTTGCGCCACGAGAAGGCGAGAAGATTGCCGTAGGTCTCAAAGATTTCGCCGTCGACCTCGTCATCGTCGATGACAATGCCGAGCCGGTCTTCCATCTCGGTGAGCACCGTCGCGACCGCCATCGAATCGAATTCGGGAAGTTCGCCGAACAGTCCGCTGTCATCGGTCAGCGCGGCCGCGCGCGCTTCGCCCAAGCCGAGTACATCGGCGAGCAGCGCGCGAAGGGTGGCGTCGACGCCGGTTGCGTCAGGGGCGGGTTCGGTCACGGGTCTTTCCTCAACAGCGAACGGGCAAAAGCCTTCAATGCCGGTCCCCATGCCGCGAGGCGCGACGGATTGAAAGCCTCGATGCGCCATAGCGGCTCGTGCCGGTTCATCCAGTCGCGTTTATAGGCGTCGTTGCCTGTGCCGAAATCGACGCGTTTCACTCCATCGACCTCGATGACATGACGGAACAGCGCCGCCGAGAGCAAAGTGCCGGGAGAGGCTTTCAGGCTGTCCTCGACATGCGCGAGCTTGTGGATGAAGGCGGTGCCGCCCTCGACCGTCCAGAACTGCGCCGCGACGGGCGCGCCCTCGATCCGCGCGATTCCCATGCGAAAGGTGCCGCGCGCGCTTTCCATTTCCGCAAAGGCGCGAAGCAGCGCGGGATGACCCTCTTCGGGTTTCCAACTCGCGGCATAGATTTGCTCATAGGCCGCCCAGCTGCCGGGATCGAAAGTGGCGAGCAGCTCGATCGCGACGACCCCCTTTTTCGCCTTGCGTTGGACGGTGCTGCGCAGCGCGCCGGGGCGGCTGGCCCACCAGCCATCATGGTCCAGATCGGACAGATCGAGCCAGTGGCGGTCCCCCGCCGGATTGGCTTTCACCCACCAGCCCGCGTCCCGAAGCGCGGAAGCGATTTGCGCCCGATCTTCATCGCGCAGGGGATAGAACGACAGCCGCGCTGCCTTGGCGCGCAGATCGTGAAACAGCGTGGTCAGCGCGGCAGCATGATCGCCGCGGCCCGAAAAAAGCGGCCGGATGGCAAAGCTATACCAGTTGGTGAGCCCCGCCAGATGCCCGGGCGTCTCGGTGCGCAGCGGCAGCCACGCGGCGGTGCCGTGCGCCGAACCGCGCGCATCGATGCGTCCCTGGCCAGCAAAGCCATGCGCCGCGAGTAGATCAAACCATTCGGCCCGGTCGAAAGGCGCGGCGAAACCTGCGGCGCGCGCCGCATCATCGTTAGCCTGATCTTCACCGTTCCCTTGCATCGTGCGGCCCTCTATCACCTCACTCCTAACAGCCGATGACCAAAGCCGAAAACCCGCCTTCGTATCCGATCGACCATCTCGCCCTTCGCGGCGCGGCGAATGCGGCTGCGCTGCTGATCGGCGACAAGGTCACGACCTTCGCCGAACTCGACGCCGGGGTCGGCCGGCTCGCCGCGTGGCTGCTCGAACAGGCGGGCGGACCCGGCGAGCGCGTTGCGAGCTGGAGCGCGAAGACAAGGACGGCCTGCCTGATGCCGCTCGCCGCGGCGCGTGCGGGGCTGATCCATGTGCCGGTCAATCCGCTGCTCAAGGGGCCGCAGGTCGCCCATATCCTTGCCGACAGCGGAGCGAAGCTGCTCGTCACCAATGGCTCGCGCGCCGACATGCTGGGTGATGGACGTCCCGAAGACTGCGCGCTGCAGGATCTGAAGATCGCCGAAGAGGTAATCGATTCGGGCGGGCAGGGACTACCGCCGTCGATCGCCGAGCCAGGCGACCTTGCCGCCATCCTCTATACCAGCGGTTCGACCGGGCGGCCGAAGGGCGTGATGCTGAGCCATGCCAATCTCTGGCTCGGCGCCGAAAGCGTCGCCTCCTACCTCAAGCTGTCTCCCGACGACCGGGTGCTCGGCGTGCTGCCGCTCAGTTTCGACTATGGGCAGAATCAGTTGCTTTCGAGCTGGTATGCGGGCGCGGCGGTCGCACCGCTCGACTATCTCACCGCGCGTGACGTCGTGAAGGCGGTCGCGCGGCACGGGATAACGACGCTCGCCGGAGTGCCGCCGCTCTGGGTGCAGCTCGTCGAGACTGAATGGCCCGCCGACACGGCGGGCCTGCTCAAACGTCTGACCAACAGCGGTGGGGCGCTGACGCCGTCGCTGATCGACGCGATGCGCCGGACCTTCCCGGGCGCCGACATCTACCCGATGTATGGGCTGACCGAGGCTTTCCGTTCGACGTATCTGGACCCCGCGCTGGTCGCCGACCATCCGACCTCGATGGGCCGCGCGATCCCGCACGCCGAAATTCTCGTCTGCCGCCCCGACGGCAGCGTCACCGCCGACGACGAGCCGGGCGAACTCGTCCACACGGGGCCGCTGGTGGCGCAGGGCTATTGGCGGGATGCCGAGCGCACCGCGCAGCGGTTCAAGCCCGCGCCCGCCGCGTCGCGCTATGGCGGCACCGCGGTCTGGTCGGGCGATACCGTCCGCCGCGACGCGTCGGGACTCCTCTATTTTGTCGGCCGCGACGATGCGATGATCAAGACTGCGGGCAACCGCGTCAGCCCGACCGAGGTCGAGGATGTCGCGGTCGCGTCGGGGCTGATCTATGAAGCCGTCGCCTTCGGGGTGCCCGACGCGCGGCTCGGCGCCGCGATCGTCCTGATCGTGCGCGGCAGGGGCGCCGCCGCCGACGAAGAGGGGCTCGCGGCTTGGCTTCGCCAGAACCTCCCCAATTTCATGCAGCCGCAGACCGTCGAATGGCGGGATGAACTCCCGCGCAACCCGAACGGCAAGCTCGATCGCGTCGCCATCGCCGCGGGCTGGACACAGGAGGAAGTGGTATGAAGCCGCATGGCCCGATCCCGCCCGGTTTCGTCGCCGATGCGGGCGGCATGCTGCTGATCGGCGGCGACCGCGCCGCGGCGCTCGCCGACGTCGCGGGCGACACGCCGCTCTTCGTCTATGACAGCGCGATGCTCGCCGCACGCGTTGCGGAATGGCGCGCCGCGATGCCCGCCGAGGTGCAGCTTCACTACGCGATGAAGGCGAACCCCTATGCGCCGCTGCTCGCCTTCATGGCAGGGCTCGTCGATGGCTTCGACGTGGCATCGGGCGGTGAGCTCAAGGCGGCCCTGGCGAGCGGGATGGCGGCGGCGGACATCAGCTTCGCCGGTCCCGGCAAGCGCGACCGCGAGCTCGAGGCGGCGATCAGTACGGGCGCGACGCTCAACCTCGAATCGGCAGGCGAGGCGGCGCGCGCGCTGTCGATCGCCGACCATCTCGGCGTGACGCCGAGCCTCGCGGTGCGCGTCAATCCCGATTTCGACCTCAAGGGGTCGGGGATGAAGATGGGCGGCGGCGCCAAGCCCTTCGGGGTCGATGCCGCCGAGGCTCCCGCGCTCGTCCGCCGCCTGATCGAAGTCGGCGCCGACTGGCGGGGTTTCCATATTTTCGCGGGATCGCAGGCGCTGGGCGCCGCCGCGATCGCCGAGACGCAGGCGCAGACCGTCGCGCTCGCCGCGCGGCTGGCGGATGAAATCGGCGCGACGCCGCCGCTCGTCAATATCGGGGGCGGCATGGGGGTGCCCTATTTTCCCGGCGATACGGCGGTCGATGCGGTGGCGGTCGGGCAGGCGCTAGGCGAAACGCTGCGTGCGCGCGACCCGATCCTCGCGGACAGCCGTTTCGCGATGGAACTCGGCCGCTGGCTCGTCGCCGAGGCGGGGGTCTATCTGACGCGCGTCGTCGATCGCAAGACCAGCCACGGCGAGACCTTTCTCGTCACCGATGGCGGCCTCCACCACCAGCTCGCCGCGAGCGGCAATTTCGGCACGGTGATCCGGCGCAACTATCCGATCGCCCTCGCCAATGCCTTCGGCCGCGAGCCCGCCGAAACCGTGTCGGTCGTCGGTTGCCTTTGCACCCCGCTCGACCGGCTTGGCGATCAGGTCGCTTTGCCACGCGCCGAGGTCGGCGACCTGATCGCGATCTTTCAGGCGGGCGCCTATGGCGCGAGCGCGAGCCCGGCGGCGTTTCTGGGGCAGGGGCCGGCGCGCGAAATGCTCGTCTGATGCTGCGCGAACTGTTCCCAATCGGGACAGTTTGATGCGCTCGCGGTCCAGACTTATGTCAATACTAACATTATGTTCACCCTTTTCGAGCAAGGACGAACGCTGACGATATGGCTGTCGCCGCTTAAGTTCCGGACCGCGGCTCCCCCGGCGGCTCGAAAGGTTGATGATTATGGCTTCGTTTCCCTCGCTCCGCATCGCGCGCGCCGCGCTCGTCTCGGGCATCGCCGCGACCGCGCTGACGGCGTGCATGGGCGCCGGCAACGCGCCGCAGCTTCCCAGCGCGAATTTCGTCGCGAACCAGGAAGGGCCGGGCGAGGAATATATCATCGGCCCGCTCGACGAGCTCCAGATCTTCGTGTGGCGCAATCCCGAACTCGGCGGCAAGGTCCAGGTGCGCCCCGACGGTCGCATCACCACGCCGCTGATCACCGACATGCCCGCGGTGGGGAAAACCCCCACGATGCTGCAGCAGGACATCAAGCTCCAGCTCAGCCAATATATTACCGATCCGATCGTCAGCGTGATCGTCACCAGCTTCAACAGCACCTTCTCGCAGCAGGTGCGGATCGTCGGCGCGACCGAGAAACCCGCCTCGATTCCGTTCCGCGCCAACATGACCGTGCTCGACGCGATGATTGCAGTCGGCGGCCTGGGCGAATATGCCGCTGGGAACAAGGCGCGACTCGTCCGTTTCGACAAGGGCAGTGGGAAGCAGCAGGAATTTGCCCTGCGGCTTAATGACCTGATCAAGCGCGGCGATATCAAAGCGAACGTGCGGCTTCAGCCGGGCGATGTGATCATCATCCCCGAAAGCATGTTCTGATATCGACCGGCGGCCACCCACCCATCTCCCAAGGATAGATTTCGAGCGATGAACAGCCTCTATGACGAATTCCGGGTGGCCGTGCACAGCGTCTGGACGCGCCGCTGGCTCGTGCTGGCGGTCGCTTGGGGCATCTGCATCCTCGGCTGGCTCGCCATCGCGTCGATCCCGAACCGCTACGACAGCCGCGCACGCCTGCTCGTCGAGATCAACCAGATCCTGCCCGACGAGGCGCAGGGCGGCCGGGGACCGCGCATCGACCAGATCCGCGAGACGCTGACCAGCGCGCGCAATATGGAAAAGGTCGCGGCGACGACCGGTCTGCTTCCGGCGGGTGCCAACGATCGCGAAAAGGCCGGCACGGTCGCGATGCTGCAAAAGAGTATCAAGGTCGTTCCGCAGCAGGACAATATCTTCGAAATCACCTCGAGCATCGCGGTGGGCAGCCTTTCCGACGCGGACAATGCGAAGCTCGCGTCGGGCGTGCTCGACAGCCTGATCACCGTGGTTCGCGACGATCAGCTGCGCGGCGGCCGGATGAACGCGCGCGAGAGTCTGAAATTCCTCGATTCGCAGATCGCCGACCGCGAAAAGGCGCTGCGCGAGGTCGAGGCGCGCCGCGCGGCGTTCGAGGCGCAGAATATCGGGCTGATCCCCGCCGGCGCCGGCTCGCCCGCGCAGCGCGTCGATGCGGCGCGCGCCGAACTCAGTCAGATCGATTCGCAGCTCGTCTCGGCGCAGGCGCAGCTCGCGGCGGCGAACGGCCAGCTCGCTTCGACCCCGCAGTCGATCCCCGGCGGAGGCGGCGTCGGCGGCGGTGTCGCGCGCCAGCAGCTCGCCGGCGCGCAGAACGAGTTGTCGGCGATGCGCGCGCGCGGCCTGACCGACGCGCACCCCGACATGATCGCGATCAAAAGCCAGATCGCCTCGCTGAAGGCTATCGCCGACCGCGAAGGCACGGGCGGCGGCGGCGGCATCCAGAACCCCGCCTATGCCTCGCTCGCCGCGATGCGTGCCGAGCGCCAGGCGACGGTGAGCGCGCTGTCGGCGCGCAAGAGCCAGCTCATGGGCGACATTGCGAAGATCACGGCGCAGCAGATCCAGAACCCCGGCATCGCCGCCGAATATGACCGGATCAACGGTGAATATACCGCGTTCAAGGCGCAATATGACAAGCTTCTCGCGCAGCGCGAGCAGGTACGCCTGCGCGGCGAGGTGCAAACCGAAACCGACGCGGTCAAGATCGAGCTGCTCGATCCGCCGTCGAAGCCGACGAGCCCCGCGGCGCCTAACCGGCCGCTGTTCCTGACGCTCGTGCTGCTTGCGGGGATCGGTGGCGGTATCGGTGCCGCCTTCGGATTGGCACAGGTGCGGACAAGCTATGCGACCGCGGCGAAACTCGAACGCGCGAGCGGGCTGCCGGTGATCGGCTCGATTACCGAGGTAGTGACGCCCGAACGCCATGTCGAGCGGCGCAAGAAGCTGGTCTGGCTGGCCAGCGGCGGCGGTGCGCTCGTCGGGCTCTATGCCTTGCTGCTCGTCGCCGAATTCATCCAGCGCGGCATGGTTGCGTGACGGGGGACGATGACATGAACGATCAACGCAAAGTCAAGCGCCCGCCCTCGCTCCTCGAACGCGCCGCCGATATGTTCGGGCTCGATCCCGCCGCCAACGCGCCGACGATCGACGTGTCGAACCTGCCGCCCGAGCCCGAGAAAAAGGCGAAGGCCAAGCCGGCCGAACCCGTGGTCGAGGTGCCGCAGCCCGAAATTCTCGAGCCGGTCGTCGAGGCCGCGCCCGCCGTCGAAACCGCCCCGGCACCGAAGCCGTCGCCGCGCAAGGACGTCGCAAAGGCTCCGCCCGCGATCGTCCCGACGCGACAGGGGACGATCGACCGCGAGCGGCTCGCCTCGCACGGCATGATCGTGCCCGGCACGCCGGTTACCGGCATCGCCGAAGAATATCGCATCGTGAAGCGCGAACTGATCCGGAATTTCGGCGGCGCAGGCAACCGTCCGATCCTGCCGCGCGGCCACCGCGTGCTGATCGCCTCGGCGAACCCGGGCGAAGGCAAGACCTTCTCCGCGGTGAATCTCGCGCTCAGCCTCGCGGTCGAGGCCGATCACGACGTGCTGCTGATCGACGCCGACATCGCGAAGCCGAGCGTGCTCGACGCGCTGGGTCTGGAAGACGGCCCGGGCCTGATGGATGCGCTCGCCGATCCGCATCTGCCGCTCGGCGATTGCCTGATCCAGACCGACATCGCGGGGCTGAAGGTCATGCCCGCCGGCACCCAGCATATGCATGACACCGAGCTGCTCGCCTCGGCGCGAACCGAAGCGCTGCTGGCGCAGCTCGAAGCGGGTGCGCCGGGCCGCATCCTGATCCTCGATTCGCCGCCGGTGCTCGCCGCCTCCCCCGCCGCCGTGCTGGCCGGCCACGTCGGTCAGACGATCATGGTCGTGCGCGCCGACGAGACGCTCGAATCGGCGCTGCGCGACGCGATCGGGTTGATGGGCGCGTGCCCGCATATCCAGCTGCTCCTCAACGGCGTGAAATTCTCGCCGGGCGGCCGCCGCTTCGGCACCTATTACGGGCAGGGAGGCGCGTGATGCGCTCCGCGACCATCCTGCGCCATGGCGCGGCGCTGGCGGCGCTTCTGCTCGCCGCGACGGCGACGGGCGCGCAGGCGCAATTTTCGGGCGATCCGGGCTCGGGCGCCGGCGAGGCGCCTTCGAGCGCGCCCGCTGCCGAAACGGGCCGCACGGCGGAACGCGGCGAACGCCAGCGTTCCCAGCGCCAGGTCGATGTCAGCCCCTATCTCGAGGTCGGGCAGGTGCTGACCGCCGATCTCAAGAACGGCGGCGACGTGCTCACCTACACAACCGTCGCGGCCGGCATCGACGCTGCGATCGTGACGCGCCGCGCCGAACTCGCCGCGACCTTGCGTTACGAGCGTCAATTCGGCTGGGGCGATCAGGGCGATACCGATGTCATCAGCGGCCTCGCGCGCGGACGGCTGGAAGTCGCGCGCGGCCTCAATCTCGAAGGCGGCGCGCTCGCGACGCGCACGCGCGCCGACGGGCAGGGCGCCGACAGCGGCCTGTTCATCGGCGACGCCAGCAATGTCGCCAACCTCTATTCGGTCTACGCCGGGCCGACGCTCGCGCGGCGGATCGGTGGGCTCGACTTCGGCGCCGGCTATCGCTTCGGCTATACCAAAGTCGATATCGACCAGCCCGCGATCCTGTCGCCCGGTGTGCAGCCGCAGGATATTTTCGACAGCTCAACCAACCATGTCGCCTGGGCCAGCGTCGGCGCGCGTCCCGGCGACCTGCCGTTCGGCTGGCAGGTGTCGGGCGGTTACGAGCGCGAGGATGCGAGCCAGCTCGATCAGCGTTACGAGGGCAAATACGCCCGCGCGGACGTCACCGTGCCCATCGGCCCGACGGTGGCGCTGCTCGGCGGCGTCGGTTACGAGGATATCGAGATCGGCCAGCGCGATCCGGTGCTGGACGCCAATGGCGTGCCCGTGCGCGACGCGAACGGCCGCTTCGTCACCGACAAATCGACCACTCGCCGCTTGTCGTTCGACACCGACGGGCTGATCTGGGATGCCGGCGTGATGTGGCGGCCGAGCCGGCGCACGTCGCTGACCGCCCGCGTCGGTCGCCGCTATGGCGATACTATCTATACCGGCAGCTTCGCCTACCGCGCCGACCATGCGACGACGATCCAGGTCGGCGTCTATGATGGGCTGTCGAGCCTCGGTCGCGGCCTTTCGGGCGGGCTTGCCGCGCTGCCGACGCAGTTCGACCCGACCCGCAACCCGATCGGCGGTAATATCAACCCGTGCGTATTCGGGCAGGAGGGCGGCGGCTGCCTCAATAACCAGCTCGGCAATGCGACCTCGGCGCAATATCGCAGCCGCGGCGTCCAGGCGACGCTGTCGTCGCGCTTCTCCGGTTGGGCTTATGGCGTCGGCATCGGTTACGACCAGCGCAAGCTGCTCGCGCCGCAACTGTCGCCGATCGGCGGGCTCAACGGGATCAAGGACGAGAGCTACTATCTCTTCGTCTCGGCGGGCCGCCAGCTCGACATGGATTCGGACCTCAGCCTCTCGGGCTACGTCAATTATTTCGACAATGGCGCCCCGGGTGCGAGCGACGTCCAGTCGGCCGGTTTGTCAGCCGCTTATGCGCGCCGCTTCTGGCGCGGCCTCACCGGGACCGCGGCCGCCAGCCTTAACGCCTTCGATCAGGACGGCTTCAACAGCCAGCTTATCGGCTCAGCTTTGGTGGGACTGCGTTACAACTTCTGATGGGTTCGACCCTTCGGGCAACGGGAATTCGCGATGTACGATCAATTTTATGGTTTCACCGGCCGTCCGTTCCAGCTGACGCCTGACCCGCATTTCTATTTCGAAAGCGGCACGCACCGCAAGGCGATGTCCTATCTGGGCTATGGTCTCGCGCAGGGCGAAGGCTTCATCGTCATCACCGGCGACGTCGGCGCGGGCAAGACGACGCTCGTCGGCCATCTGATGAACACGATCGATCCCAATCGCCTGACCGCGGTCAAGCTGGTGTCGACGCAGGTCGAGGGCGACGACCTTCTCCGGCTTGTCGCCGAACAGTTCGGCATCGAATGGGAAGGCGAGAGCAAGGCCGAACTGCTGCGCTCGATGGAACAATATCTGCGCGAACAGGCGCGCGCCGGCAAGCGCACGCTGCTGATCGTCGACGAAGGGCAGAATCTCGCCATCTCGGCGCTCGAAGAGCTGCGCATGCTCTCGAACTTCCAGCTCGGCGGCCATTCGCTGCTGCAGATCTTCCTGCTCGGCCAGCCCGAATTCCGCCAGACGCTCTTCCACTCGCCGACGCTCGAACAGCTGCGCCAGCGCGTGATCGCGACGCACCACCTCGACCCGATGGAGCCCGAGGAGGTCGAACCCTATATCCTGCACCGCCTCGGCAAGGTCGGCTGGACCGGAAACCCCAGCTTCAGCCCCGACGCGTTCGAGGAAATCTTCGATTACAGCGAAGGCGTGCCGCGCAAGCTCAACGTCCTCGTCAGCCGGCTTTTGCTCTATGGCGCGGTCGAACAGATGAACCGCATCACCGCGCAGAATGTCCGCTCGGTCGTCGCCGAGATCGAGGCCGATCGCGGCATCGACGCATCGACGCTCGCGCCGATGCCGGTCGAAGAGGTGGTCGCGGCCGCCGCGACGGCGGTCGCGCCGACCCCCGCGCCGTTCGCCGCCCCGACGGCCACGGACGAAACGCCCGAATGGCCGCAGCGCGCTACCGAACCCGCCGTCGAGGGCCCGGCGCCTTTCGCCGTGCCCGCCGAACCGGCGCAGGTCATCACGCTGACCCCGCCCGCAGCCGAAGCGGACGCGCCCGCAGCGCCCGAAGCGCCGCCGCCCGCCGCGCCGGCGATCGACCCCGAACATCTCGCGGCACTCGAAGCGCAGGTCGCCTCGCTCGAGGAGCGCCTCGTCGAACAGGATGCGGCGCTGCGCCGCGTGCTCGACCTGCTCATCGAATGGGTCGAGCGCGATCCCGAAAACGCACCCAATCCGGCGACGTCGCGGACCTGGGCCGCCTGACAAGCCGGCCGAAATCGGCTATCCCGCTGATGAAGGTGAGGGAAAATGCAGAACGGCCTGTCGGTCGATGTCGAGGACTGGTTTCAGGTCGGCGCCTTTGAGCGCACGATCGACCGCGCCGACTGGCCGACGCTCGAATGCCGGGTCGAGGCGAATTGTGATGCGGTGCTGCGCATTTTCGCCGATGCGGGCGCGACCGGGACCTTCTTCACATTGGGCTGGGTCGCCGAACGCTATCCCGCGCTGATCAAGCGCATCGTCGCGGCGGGGCACGAGCTCGCCAGCCACGGCTATGACCACAAGCGCGTCTTCAACATGACGGCGGACGAATTCGCCGCCGATCTCAAGAAGACGCGAGCCATCCTCGAGGATCTCGGCGGCGTGGCGGTGCGTGGCTATCGCGCGCCCAGCTTCTCGGTCGATACGCGCACGCCCTGGGCCCATGCTGTGCTCGCCGAACAGGGCTATGCCTATTCGTCGAGCGTCGCGCCGGTCGTCCATGACCATTATGGCTGGCCGCAAAGCCCGCGCCATGCGTGGCGGCCGGTGGCGGGCAGCGACCTCGTCGAATGGCCGGTGACGACCGCGCGCGTCGCGGGGCGCACATTGGCGGCGGGCGGCGGCGGCTTCATGCGGATGCTGCCCTATGGCTTCACGCGCTGGGCGATCGCGCGGATGAATGAAGAGGGGCACCCCGCGATCCTCTATTTCCACCCGTGGGAAATCGACCCCGGTCAGCCGCGCGTCGCCGACGCGCCGATCAAATCGAAGATCCGCCATTACAGCGGCTTGTCGGCCATGGCTGGCAAGCTCAGGAAGCTGCTCGCCGACTTCGAATGGACGCGCGCCGACGCCTTGCTTCCCGCGCAGCAGCAACGCGCGCAGCCGTGGCGCGTGGCGGCGTGAACACAACGGTGCTTGCCGCGAAGGACGGCTTTTCGGGCGCGCCGCTTTCCGACGCGGGCGAATGGGACGCCTATGTCGCCGCGCATCCGGAGGCGACCCCCTTCCACAGTCGCGCCTGGTGCGAGGCGATCACCAGCGCGACCGGGCATCGCTGTCACCTCGTCACCGCGCGCGACGCGGCGGGCGCGCTCACGGGTATTCTGCCGCTCCACCATATCCGCTCGCCCCTCTTCGGGCAGGCGCTCGTCGGCAGCGGCTTCGCGGTGGGGGGCGGCATCTTGGCCGACGATTCCGCCGTGGCCGCGACGCTGGCGCAAGGCGCGGCGGCGATGGCGAAATCGCTCGGCGTGCCGTCGGTCGAACTGCGCGGCGGCGCGCAGCCCGAAGGCGAGAGCTGGGCCCAAGAGGAAGGCGTCTACGCCGGCTTCGCGCGCGACCTCGCGGCCGACGATGACGCCGAGCTCCTCGCTATCCCGCGCAAGCAGCGCGCCGAGGTGCGCAAGGTGCTCGAAAGCGGGCTGACCGTCACCACGGGAAGCGACGCCGCCGAACGCCGCGACCATTACCGGATCTATGCGACCAGCGTTCGCAACCTCGGAACCCCCGTCTTTCCGAAAGCCTTGTTCGATGCCGTCCTCGACACCTTTGGCGACGAGGCGGATATTCTGACCGTGCGCGAAGGCGGCCGCCCCGTCGCGAGTGTGCTCAGCCTCTACTGGCGCGGCGTCGTGATGCCTTATTGGGGCGGCGGCACTGCCGACGCGCGGCGGCTGCGCGCTAACGAACTCATGTATTTCGCGCTGATGCGCCACGCGCGCGAACGGGGCTGCACGCGCTTCGATTTCGGCCGCTCGAAGCTCGGCACCGGCCCCTTCGCCTATAAGAAGAATTGGGGCTTCGAGCCGCAGCCGCTCGTCTACGCGCGCTGGCTCGCGGCGGGGGAGGCGCCGCGCGATACCAATCCGAACAGCGCCCGATACCGCCTCCAGGTCGACCTCTGGAAGAAGCTGCCGCTGTGGGCGGCAAACCGGATCGGGCCGCTGATCGCGCGCGGGCTCGGCTAATGCCCGAAATCCTGTTCCTCGTTCACCGCGCGCCTTGGCCCCCCGACCGCGGCGACCGGATCCGCAGCTGGCATATGTTCGAGGCGCTGGCGAAGCTCGCGCCGGTGCATCTCGCGGCGCTCGCCGATAATGAAGCCGATGCCAAGCTTGCCCGCGAAAAGATGGCCCCGCTTTGCAAGAGCCTGACGATCGAAGTGCGCAACGCGTCACGCCCGGTCGCGCTGGCGCAGGCCGTCCTGACCGGCGATCCGGTGTCGAACCGCTTGTTCCGCAGCGCCGCGCTCGCGCGCCATATCGACGCGCTGATCGGGCAGGGCGGCATCAGCCATATCGTCGCCTTCTCGGGCCAGATGGCGCAATATCTCCCCGCCCGTTTCGACGGGCCGGTGCTGATGGATTTCGTCGACGTCGATTCGGCGAAATTCGCGACCTATGCCGAACAGGACCGGCGCCAGCCGCTCCATTGGGTGCACAAGCGCGAGGCGCGCGTGCTCGCCGCCTATGAAGCGGTTGTTGCGCGCCACGCTGATACGAGCCTGTTCGTCAGCGAAGCGGAGGCGGCGCTGTTCCGCGGCCAAAGCGGCCTCGGTGACGACAAGGTGCGCGCGGTGGGGAATGGTATCGACACCGAGCACTTCGATCCGGCCGTCCCGTTGGAAACGGTCGGGGCGGGGGAGGGGCCGCTCGCGGTCTTCACTGGCCAGATGGATTACCGGCCCAATATCGACGCGGTGCACTGGTTCGCGTCCGGCATATTGCCGCTGATCCGCGCGCGCCATGCCTCGGCGCGGTTCGCGATCGTCGGCCGCGCGCCGACGGGCGAAGTGCGCGCGCTCGAAAAGCTGCCCGGCGTGACCGTAACCGGCGAGGTGCCCGATGTGCGCCCGTGGCTTGCCGCCGCCGATGCCGTGGTCGCGCCGCTACTGCTCGCGCGCGGGGTACAGAACAAGCTGCTCGAAGCGATGGCGATGGCGCGTCCCGTGGTCGCGAGCACCGCCGCCGCGACGGGGATCGACGCCGTGCCGGGCGAGCATCTGCTCGTCGCCGACGGGACGGAGGCGATGGCCGACGCCGTTTGCACGCTTTTCGACGACCGCAACGTCGCCGCAAAGATGGGGCAGGCTGCGCGCGCGCAAATGATCAAGCGTTACGGCTGGGACGCGCGCATGGCACCGCTCGGCGAGCTGCTGGGGCTGCCCGCATGACGCGCTGGCAGCGCCATCTTGCCGCCCTCGGCCTGCTCGCGGTCGTCATCCTCGCGCTATTCTGGCGCGATGCCGCCGACATGGCGGGCATCTGGTGGAATAGCTCGACCTTCACCCATTGCCTGCTGATGGTGCCGATGATCGGCTGGCTGGTGTCGCAGCGCGTATCGCTGCTCCGCCCACTCACGCCCGCCTTCTGGTGGCCCGCGCTTATCTGGATGGCGGGCGCGGGGCTGGTGTGGCTGGTCGGTGAAGCGGCGGGGGTCGGCCTGTTCCGGCAGCTCGGGCTCGTCCTGATGCTGCAGGGCGCGGTCGGCGCGGCGCTCGGCGAAAAGCTCGTGCGCGGATTGCTGTTCCCGCTCGGCTATGCGCTGCTGCTCGTGCCCTTCGGCGAGGAACTGGTGCCGCTGCTCCAGACCTTCACTGCGCATATCAGCGTCGTCTTGCTCCACCTCTCAAGCATCGCCGCCGAGATGCAGGGCGTGTTCATCACGACGAAGGCCGGTTTCTTCGAGGTCGCCGAGGAATGTTCGGGGGTCAATTTCCTGATCGCGATGCTCGCTTACTCGGTGTTCGCGGCGCATCTCTGTTTCAAAAGCTGGACGCGGCGGATCGTCTTCGTCGCGGCGGCGCTTGCGACAACGATCCTCGCCAACGCCCTGCGCGCTTATGGCACGATGGTCGCCGCCGAAATCTGGGGGATCGAGGCGGCGGGCGGCATCGACCATATCTTCTACGGCTGGATTTTCTTTGGTCTCGTCATCCTGCTCGTCATGTTCGTCGCGCTCCGCTGGTTCGACCGGCCAGCGAACGACGCCGCGGTCGATGTAAGCGGGCTGGGCGGCGTGCCGCGCTTTGCGGGCACGGCCAAAAGCGTGCTGCCTGCCGCGCTCGCGCTTCCGCTGGTCTTTGCCGGATGGGGGACGCTGATCGGCGGTCGCAGCGCGCCGCTGCCCGCGACAATGGCGATCATCGCGCCGCCGGGCTGGAGTGAGGTCATTCTCGAGCGCCCGATATGGTCGCCGCGCTTCGATGGTGCCGACCAGATCCGGCTCGTGCATTTCGTCGACGGCGCCGGGCGGCAGGTGACCGTTGCAATCGGGGGTTATGAGCGTCAGGCCGAAGGTCGCGAGGTCGTTGCCTTCGGGCAGGGCGCTGTCGATCCTGACAGCAAATGGGCATGGAGCGCGGCGCTCCCCGCGGTCGAAGGCGCGAAGACCGAACGCCTGCTCCATCCCGGCCCGGTGCTGCGCGATGCGGCCACCTGGTACGTTGTCGACGGCAGTGTGACGGGCGATCCCCGGCGCGCCAAACTCGCGGAGCTGCAGGCGCGGCTGCTTGGCGGCGACCCGCGCGCGCTGTCCTTGATCCTTTCGAGCGAGGAGCGGCACGGCGGCCTCGATGCGATCACCGATTTCGTTTCCGCGTCGGGTGGGGTCAAAGCAATGGCTGACCGCGCGCTGAAACTGCGATAGGAGCGCAGCATATGTGCGGCATCGCGGGCATCTATCATCTCGAAACCGCGAAGCCGGTCGACCCGGCCCGCTTGCGCGCGATGCTCCAGCCGATGCAGCATCGCGGCCCCGACGGGTCGGGCGAGTGGACCGCGCCCGGCGTCGGCCTGGCGCATCTTCGCCTGTCGATCATCGATATTGAGGGTAGCCCGCAGCCGATGGCGAGCGACGACGAAGCCGTCACGCTCACCTATAACGGCGAAATCTATAACTTCCGCGAGCTGCGTGCCGAACTCGAGGATCGCGGCCATCGTTTCCGCACCAGCGGCGACACCGAAGTCATCATCGCCGCATGGCGCCAGTGGGGCCCCGATTGCCTCGCGCGGCTCAACGGCATGTTCGCCTTCGCGATCCACGATCATGCGCGCGGGTGCCTGTTCCTCGCGCGCGACCGGCTTGGGGTAAAGCCGCTCCATTATGTCCGCCTGTCCGACGGCTCGGTGGCGTTCGCGTCCGAACTGAAGGGGCTGCTGCGCAATCCCTTGCTGCGTCAGGAAGCCAATCTCACCGCGATCGAGGATTTCCTCGCCTTCGGCTACGTCCCCGACGACAATTGCATCGTCGCGGGCGTGGAGAAACTGCCCGCAGGCCACTATCTGATGCTCGAACGCGGCAAGCCGGTGCCGGCGCCGACGCGCTGGTGGGCGCCCGATTTTTCGAAGCGGATCCGCGCATCCGAAGGCGAGGCGGCCGAGCATCTCGTCCACCTGATGCGCGCCGCGGTGACCGACCGCATGGTCGCCGACGTGCCGCTCGGCGCCTTCCTGTCGGGCGGGGTCGATTCGAGCGCGGTCGTCGCGCTGATGGCCGAAGCGAGCGCGAAAGCGGTCAAGACCTGCACGATCGGTTTCGACCAGGCGGCACTCGATGAGACGGCGTACGCGCAGCGGATCGCCGAGCGTTTCGCGACCGATCACCGCACGCGTACCGTTTCGCCCGGCGATTTCGCGCTCGTCGACCGGATCGCCGACATGTTCGACGAACCCTTCGCCGATGCGAGCGCGCTGCCGACCTACCGCGTCTGCGAACTCGCGCGCGAAGAGGTGACGGTCGCGCTGTCGGGCGACGGCGCCGACGAGGCGTTCGCGGGCTATCGCCGGCTCGTCTTCCAGCATCAGGAGGAAAGGCTGCGCGGGCTGATCCCCGGTTTCCTGCGCCGCGGCCTGCTCGGCCCGCTGTCGCATGTCTGGCCGCAGATGGACTGGGCGCCGCGCCCGCTGCGCGCCCGCGCGACGCTCGCCAGCCTCTCGAAAAGCGGGGCGGAAGGCTATGCCGAGGCGGTCGGCGTGACCGGGCCGGCGCAGCGCGCAAGGCTTTTCAACGATGCGGCACACCATGCGCTCGGCGATCATGTCGCCGAAGCGCGCTACTGGAAAGCGATGCGCGAGGCGCCCGCGCGCGAGGCGCTCGACCGCGCGCAATATGCCGACCTGATGATCTGGCTGCCGGGCGACATTTTGACCAAGACCGACCGGATGAGCATGGCGGTCAGCCTCGAGGCGCGCGAGCCCTTGCTCGACTATCGCCTCGTTGAATTCGCCGCGAGCCTGCCCGCGTCGATGCGCGTCAAGCGCGGCACGGGCAAGGCGATCATGAAACAGGCGATGGAGCGTTATCTGCCGCATGATATTCTTTATCGGCCGAAGATGGGGTTCGTGACCCCCGTGTCGGCGTGGTTCCGCGGCGCGCTCGCGCAGCAGGCGAAGGGGCTCGCGACCTCCTCGACGCTCGCGCGCTCGGGCTGGTTCGACATGGCCGAGATCGAACGCATCGTTGCCGCGCACCAGTCGGGCCGCCGCGACCATGGCCGGCTGATCTGGCAATATTTCATGCTCGAAAAATCGCTGGCGAAGCTGTTCGGGATTTGAACGGGCTGGCGATTTGGGGGTGGAAGGTGGATGTTTCATGATCCTCCCTGTGGCGAAGCCATGGGGAGGGGGACCGCCGCCGCAGGCGGTGGTGGAGGGGCGACGACGTTGCGTCATGGCCCCTCCGTCAGCGCTTCGCGCTGCCACCTCCCCATCGCTTCGCGACAGGGAGGATCGCTTGTTTCCGCAATCGACCGAAAACCGCCCACCATCCGAAAATCGCATAAGAAAAGGGCCGCGCCTCCATCCGGAAACGCGGCCCTTTCAAAAGGCTTCGGCCTGAAAAAGCTTAAGCTTCTTCGGCCTCGTCGGCAGCCGGAGCTTCCTCGGCGGCGAGTTCCGAAGGCGGGGTCGCGTCTTCGAACTCGTCCTCGCTGTCGGGTTCCAGCGCCGAAGCGACGGCTTCGGCCTGTTCTTCTTCGAACATCGCGGCGATGACGTCGATGCCCTGCTTCTGCATTTCGGCTTCGTCGGGCGAGCGCGCGACGTTGACGCCGACGGTCACGACGACCTCGGGGTGCAGCTTGACCTTGACGTCGACCAGACCAAGCGACTTGATCGGGCGTTCGAGCTCGACCATCGCCTTGGTGACGCCCTGGACGCCGTCTTCGGTCAGTGCCTCGACGATGTCGCGGACGGCAACCGAACCATAAAGCTGGCCTGTGTTCGACGCCTGGCGGATCAGGACGATCTGCTTGCCGTCGATGTCCTTGGCGCGGCCTTCGGCGTCGGTGCGACGCTCGGCGTTGTCGGCTTCGATCTTCGACCGGTTGGCTTCGAACAGCTTCTTGTTGGCGTCGTTCGCACGAAGCGCCTTATTGTTCGGCAGCAGATAGTTACGGGCAAAGCCGTTCTTGACGGTGACGACGTCGCCGATACCGCCCAGTTTCTCGATACGTTCGAGCAGGATGATTTCCATCTGTCCGCCCTCCTTACTTCACGATGTAGGGGAGCAGGCCGATGTGGCGCGAACGCTTGATCGCCTTCGCCAGCTCACGCTGCTTCTTGGTGGACACCGCGGTGATCCGCGACGGGACGATCTTGCCGCGCTCCGACAGGTAACCCTGGAGCAGGCGGACGTCCTTGTAATCGATGACCGGTGCGTCCTTCGCGCTGAAGGGGCAGGTCTTGCGGCGGCGGAAAAAGGGTCGTGCCATGCTACTGTTCCTTATTCTTCGCCGTCGCGGTCACGGCCACGGCCGCCGCGGCGTTCCTGCTTGCGCATCATCACCGACGGACCCTTTTCGAGTTCGTCGACCTTGATGGTGAGCCAGCGGATGATATCTTCGTTGATCGCAGCCTGACGCTCGATCTCTGCGATCGCTTCGCCCGACACTTCGGCCGACAGCATCACATAGTGACCCTTGCGGTTCTTCTGGATCTTGTAGGCGAGCTGCTTGAGGCCCCAGGTCTCGGTCTTGTGGACCTGGCCCTTATACTCGCCGATGACGTTGGTGACGGTTTCCGCCAGCGCATCGACCTGAGCCTGGCTCAGGTCCTGACGCGCGATAAAGACATGCTCGTAAAACGGCATGGTTTGCGTCCTTCGATTTGGCCGATCGCTGATTTCGCGCCAATCGCGAAACCCCTCCGGCTGTCGTCCGGCTTTGCCTATTGGTGCAAAGCAAACGGGGCGAACGGCACAAGGCCTCGCCCCGAATGAGCGCGCCTATACAGATTCGCGCGCGGAAATCAAGCGTGGAGGGCGAGCTTTTCCAGCAACTCGCGCCCGAATTCGGTGAGCGTGTCGTCGCGCGCGCCGAGGATCAGGATGCGGTCGCCCGGCTTCGCTTCGTCGAGCATCGCCGCGCCGCAGTTCGCGCGGGTCGTCAGATGGACGGCATCGCCGCCGCCCGCGACGATGTCGGCGACCAGCGCCTCGCTGCCGATGCTGCGGTCCACCGTGCCGCCGAAATAGACGGGATCGCAGATGAACAGCCTGTCGTCAGGCCGCATTCCCGCCGCGAAACTCGCCGCCAGCTCCTTGCCCATCTGGCGCAGCGGACCATAGCCGTGCGGCTGGAAGAAGAGCAGGGCGCGGCCGGGCAGTTCGGCCACAGCCGCCAGCGTCGCGGCGACCTTGTCGGGATTATGCGCGAAATCGTCGATGACGGTGACGCCATTTGCTTGCCCGAGCACTTCATAGCGGCGTGCAAGACCGGCGAAGTCCGCCAATGCCTCGACGGATTGTGCGACGGTCGCACCTGCCGCGTGCGCCGCGGCTATGGCAGCGAGCGCGTTGGCGGCATTGTGGCGGCCAGGCATGCGGAGCTTCACCTGATAGGCGGTACCATCGACATGGACAGCGAAGCGGCAGCCGTCGGGCAGTGCCTCGAAATCGCTGCCACGCACCGCCGCATTTTCGCTGAAGCCAAAGGTTACCACATTACGCCCCGACAGCAACGGCGCCGATTCCGGATCGTCGGCGTTGATCACCGCGACCCGCGCCTTCGCGGCGAAATCGCCGAACAGCTGGTGCAATTCGGCGAGGCTCTTGTGGTCGAGGCTGATGTTGGTGACGACCGCGACGTCGGGCGCGTAGAGCGCGATCGACCCGTCGCTTTCGTCGACCTCGCTGACATAGAGGACGGCGTCGCCGACCAGCGCGCTCGCGAAGGGCATTTCGGCGCCGGCGAAATTGCGCATCACCGCGCCGTTCATCACCGTCGGTTTCCGCCCCGCGCTTTCGAGGATCCAGCCGATCATTCCCGTCACGGTCGACTTGCCGCTCGTGCCGCCGACGCCGATCGCCTTGTCCGCCGCGTTGAACAGCGCCGCATTGAGCTCGGCGCGCGTCATCCGCGGGAGGCCGAGCGCGTTGGCGGCGGCGACATCGGGTACGCTGTCCTCGATCGCGGCCGAAGCGACGAGGGTCTGCCCCGCCTGCGGCCCGCTGCCGTCCTGCGCGAAAAAGGCGATGCCCTGGCCTTCGAGCCAGGCGAATTTTTCGGGCGTCCGGCCCTGGTCGCGGCTGCGATCCGACCCCGAAACCGCCGCGCCGCGCGCCGCGACGATCATCGCGAGCGGCAACATGCCCGACCCGCCGATGCCGCAGAAGAAATAGGATTTGTTTTCGGCCATCGCGGCGCGATATGGCTTTGGCGAAGGGTTTGCAAATAGAGATGGGCGCGATGCTTCTTCATCGTCACCCCGGACTTGATCCGGGCCTGCCTTTCTTGAAGGAAAAGGCGGATACCGGGTCAAGCCCGGCATGACGGAGAAGGAAAACGAGTGATGCGCATCGGGATCGTGGCCCCTTCCACCCCCATCCTGCCCGACGATGCCGAGGCTGTCCGCGCGGTCGTCAGCCTCGGCTACCCCGGCGTCGAGCTGGAATTCGACCCGCAATGCTTCGCCGTCGCCGGCCATTTCGCGAGCGAGGATGCGCAGCGGCTCGCCGCGCTGGTGACGATGGCGAACCGCGCCGATATCGACGCGATCTGGTTCGCGCGCGGCGGCTATGGCGCGTGCCGGATCGCGGAAGCTGCTGTCGCCGCGATGGAGCCGGTGGCGCGCGGCAAGGCGTTTCTCGGCTTTTCGGATCAGGGCAATTTGCTCGGCTGCCTTTATCGCGAGGGGTTCGACCATGTCGCGCACGGGCCGATGGTCGCCGACATCCGGCGCGAGGGCGGCGAGGCGACGGTGCAGCGCGCGCTCGACTGGCTCGTCGCGCGCGACCCGGGGGCGTGCGAAGCGGGATTGCAGCATGGCGCGCGCCACGCCGCGTTCAACCTGATGACGCTGTCGATGATGCTCGGCACCCCGCTCGAACCCGACCTGTCGGGGCATATATTGCTGGTCGAGGAGGTCAGCGAATATCTCTATGCCTTCGATCGCGTATTTTTCCATGTCACCAGCGTCCTTGCCGGGCGCGGGCTGGCGGGGCTCAGGCTTGGGCGGGTCAGCGACGTTCCCGAGAATGACCGGCCATTCGGCATCGAGGCCGAAGCGATCGCGCGTTACTGGTGCGAGCGCAACAATATTCCCTGGCTGGGCCGCGCCGACATCGGGCACGACGGGGACAATAAGGTGGTGCCGTTCGGCTTGCATCGCGCGGGGTGAAGGAATAGGCGCCCGTCCGTCGCCCCCGCGAAGGCGGGGGCCGCTAGAGTTAGAACGCCAACGGCCCCCGCCTTCGCGGGGGCGACGATAAGAGGTCAGGGTCATGCGCGCATTCATCTTTCCGGGTCAGGGCAGCCAGTCGGTCGGCATGGGCAAGGCGCTCGCGGACGCATCGAGCCACGCGCGCGAAGTGTTTCAGGAGGTCGACGACGCGCTGGGGCAAAAGCTGTTCCAGCTGATGAGCGAAGGCCCCGAGGACCAGCTCACCCTCACCGAAAACGCCCAGCCCGCGATCATGGCGAACGCGATCGCGACGCTGCGCGTGCTCGAAAAGGAAGGTGGAGTCGCGCTCGCCGCCAAGGCCGATTATGTCGCGGGCCACAGCCTCGGCGAATATAGCGCGCTCTGCGCCGCGGGCGCCTTCGACCTCGCGACCACCGCGCGGCTCTTGAAGACGCGCGGACAGGCGATGCAGGCGGCGGTGCCCGTCGGCGTCGGCGCGATGGCGGCGTTGCTCGGCGCCGACATCGAAACCGCGCAGAAGCTTGCCGACGCTGCGGCCGAAGGCGAAGTCTGCACCGTCGCCAACGACAACGATCCGTCGCAGGTCGTGATCTCGGGCCACAGGGGTGCGGTCGAGCGCGCGGTCGCTCTCGTGAAAGATTATGGTATCAAGCGCGGCGTGCTGCTCCCCGTTTCGGCGCCCTTCCACTGCCCGCTGATGCAGCCCGCTGCCGACGCGATGGCAGAAGCCCTCGGCGCCAATCCGCCCGCCGCGCCGCTCGTGCCGGTCGTCGCCAATGTCACCGCGAGCCCGGTCAGCGACGCCGACACGATCCGCGATCTGCTCGTCCAACAAGTCACCGGCCGCGTCCGTTGGCGCGAAAGCGTTGGGTCGATGGAAGATATCGGGGTCCAGCAGTTTGTCGAATTTGGCGGCAAAGTGCTGTCACCGATGGTCAAGCGCAGCGCGGCGGGCGAAGTCGAAACCATCAGCGTCATCTCGATGGACGACATCGAAGCGCTGCTGAAGACGCTCTAAACCAAAGATTTCAGGAGACCAAATATGTTCGATCTCACCGGCATGACCGCCCTCGTCACCGGCGCTTCGGGCGGCATCGGTTCGGCCATCGCGCAGGCGCTCGCCGCGCAGGGCGCGCGGCTTGCGGTGTCGGGCTCCAACGCCGACAAGCTCAACGCCTTCCGCGATACGCTCGGCGGCGACCATGTCGCGCTGCCGTGCAATCTCGGCGACGCTGCCGCGGTCGACGCGCTCGTCCCCTCGGCGGTCGACGCGCTCGGGCAGATCGACATCCTCGTCAACAATGCCGGGGTGACGCGCGACAATCTGATCCTGCGCATGAAGGACGATGAATGGTCGGACGTGATCCGCATCAACCTCGAGGCCAATTTCCGCCTCGCGCGCGCCGCCGCCAAGCCGATGATGAAAGCGCGTTTCGGCCGCATCATCTCGATCACCAGCGTCGTCGGCGCGACCGGCAACCCCGGGCAGGCCAATTATGCAGCGTCGAAGGCGGGCGTCACCGGCATGACCAAGGCGCTCGCGCAGGAGCTCGCTAGCCGCAACGTCACCGTGAACTGCGTCGCGCCGGGCTTCATCGCGACCGCAATGACCGAGGTGCTGCCCGACGCGCAGAAGGAGGCGCTCAACCAGCGCATTCCGGCGGGCCGGATGGGCGAGGGCAGCGACATCGCCGCCGCCGCCGTCTATCTCGCGTCGAAGGAAGCGGGCTATGTCACCGGCCAGACGTTGCATGTGAACGGCGGCATGGCCATGCTATCCTGACGGCGCGATCCCTCCGGACAGAAGGACGAGTCGATGATCAAGGCTTTGATGGCGGGTGCTGCGCTGGCGCTGGCAACGTTGCCCGGTGCGGTCGCGGCGCAGGATGGCGAGAAGCTCGATTGCGTCGCCCTGTCGGTGCCGGGCGACACCAGGGATTCGATCGGCGCGGCGATGGCCGGCGAGGGCGATGAGGCATCACGCGAAGCCCTGTTCAAGCAACTCGCGAGCATCACCGACGCCTGCGTCGCGCGCCACGGCGTCACCGCCGAGCAAAAGGGGCCCTATTTCGATTACGGCCTCGCGCGCATTTCGCGCGAATGGCTGGCGAAGGACATCGCCAAGCTCGACCTGTCGCCGGTGATCGTCGACAAGGCGCTCGACTTCGGACCTGCCGGCGCGAACCCCGACCTTTCGGCCGACATGACCGAAGAGCAGATCATGAAGATCGTTCAGGCCTATGTCGAATCCGGGGTCGATATCGACAAGGTCGACGGCGCGGTTTGGGAAAAGGTCGGCGCCTACGCCGCGGCGACCTCGATCTACTGGAACAAGCGCAAGCTGCTCGTGCCCTGATCTGAAACCGTCGCCCCCGCCTACGCGGGGGCGAGGGGCTTTTTAGAAGCTCGCCCGCGCCGTCAGGCGGAAATCGCGCCCCGCGAGCGGCACATAATCCTTGGTGAAGCTCGCATGGCGGCGCGCTTCGACGTCGAAGATATTGTTCGCCGACAGCATCAGCGTCAGATTCTTCGTATCGGGAAGCGGGCGCCAGCTCAGCGAGGCGTTGACCAGCGTGAAGCCGTCGGTCGGCGTCTCGAATTGCGCGACGCGTGTCTGGTCGTCGGTCCATTCGACCTCGACGCGCGCATCGATACGCTCGCCCTGCGCCTCGAGCCCGCCGAGCACGCGCAGCGGCGGGATGCGCGGGATATTGCGGTCGAGCCCGGCATTCTTGATCTTCGCGCGCGTCATGTCTGCGGTCACGTCGCCGACGATGTTGAAGCCGCCGATCTGCGCCAACCGCGCGCTAGCCTCGGCCTCGAAGCCATAGACGCGCGCGTCGCGCTGGAAATATTGAAAGACGGGCAGCTCATCCTCTTCGGCGCCGGTGGCGGCCGAATAGATGAAATTGTCGAACCAGTTCGAATAGCCGGTGAGGTTGAGGTTGAAGCCGTCGGACTTGAACTTGAACGACGCTTCGGCGCCCCAGTTCGATTCGCGCTTCAAATTCGGGTCGCCGACCTCAAAGCTCTGCGTCGCGATGTGCGGTCCGTTCGACAGCAATTCCTCGGCCGACGGCGCCCGCACCGCGCGCGATATCGAAACGCCGAACTTCGCGCCTTCGAAGATATCATAAGTCGCGCCGAGCGCGCCCGAGAAGCTGTCGAAATTGCGCTCGAAGCCCAGCGTCTGCGCGCGCACATTGGTCTTTTCGTAACGCGCCGCGGCCTCGAGCCCGAGCGGGCCCATCGTATATTCCTGCAGCGTGAAGAGCGCGAACTGGTCGGTCAGGTTGCGCGGGACGAAGGCTTCGGCGCCGACCGCGTTGAAATCGCGGTGACTGTACTGCACGCCGCTCGCGCCCCGCCAGCCGCCGCGGTCGTTCTGCGCCAGCTCCAGCCGGCCCTCGACGCCCTGGTTGGTAAAGATCGTGCCGACCTCGTCGCCCTCGAACTCGGTGTGCTTGTAATCGGCAAAGCCCGCGCGGACGCGCAGCTTGTCGAAGAATCCATCGCCCAACTCGACCTCGCCGCGCAGGTCCGCGCGCCATTGCTTCATCCCGATCGTGACCGGGCCTTCGCCATGGTCATGGCCGCCTTCCTCTTCCTCGCCGCCATGATCGTGCGCGGTGTTCGGGCGTGCGGGGACGCCATAATTGGTGTCGAAATAGCCGACCGAAATGCCGAGCTGGCCGCCGTCGTTGATCAGCGAGATGCCGCCGCCCGCGGTCCAGGTCTCGCTCTGGGTGTTATCGATCTTGCCGCGCTTGCCCGCCTGTTCGGTCAGCTCGGCCGCTTCGTCGAGATGCCCCTCTTCGACTTCATGCTCGGCGAGGTGGAGCAGGTCGCCGCGAATATCGGGGGCATAGACGAAGCCGCCCGAGCGCGTGTCGCCGGTCTTGCGCCAGCTGCCGTCGAGATGCGCGACGATCTGCGGGCTCAGCGCGACGTCGATCGAGCTGCCGATATTGCGGTCGTTCGCCGCGGTCGCATAGCCGCCGATCGCATCGACATGGACATGGTCGGCGGGGACTTTGCGCGGGATGCGGCGGTCGAACATATTCACCGCGCCGCCGATCGCCTGGCTGCCGAAAAGCAGCACCGCGGGGCCGCGCAGGATTTCGATGCGCTCGACAGTCAGCGGGTCGATCGTGACGGCGTGATCCGCCGACGTGTTCGACGCGTCGATCGATCCGATGCCATCGGTCAGGATTTTGACGCGCTCACCCGAAAAGCCGCGCAGAACGGGCCGCGATGCGCCGGGGGAGAAGCTCGTCGCCGACACCCCCGGTTGCCGCGTGAGCGTATCGCCGATCTGCCCGCGAATGTCGCGCGCCAGCTCGTCGCCCTCGAGCACCGATACATTGCCGAGGATGTCGAGGCTGCGGACATAAGGGGCGGTGACGACGATCGGTCCGCCGGAATGCACATCGTCGTCGTTGCTGGGCGCCGTGCTGTCCTGTGCGAAGGCCGGGGCGGCAAGGAAGAGGGCAAAAGTAAAACCGGCGGAACAAAGCAAGCGCATGGGGAGAGAGTCCTGTATTTTTGGCGACCAGATGGCGCGTCAGTAATGATATACTGTCACAGTGACAACCCCCGGCGCTCGTCCGGCCTGTCGTTCGTCGGACCGCGGGGCCCGTTGGTCGACAAGACCGATCATCGGCGGCGCAAGCGAAGCTGTCTTGCGGGGCTGCGGGCGGCGCCCTAGATCATGGGCATGACTATTGCTGCAAACAGCCTCGACCTGATCGGCAACACCCCGCTAGTGCTGCTGAAAGGGCCGAGCGAAGCGACCGGCTGCGAAATCTGGGGCAAGTGCGAATATGCCAACCCCGGCGGCTCGGTGAAGGACCGCGCCGCGCTCTATATCGTCCGCGACGCCGAAGCGAATGGCAGCCTGCGCCCCGGCGGTACGATCGTCGAGGGGACGGCGGGCAACACCGGCATCGGGCTGGCGCTTGTCGCCAATGCCTTGGGCTACAAGACGATCATCGTCATGCCCGACAATCAGAGCGCCGAGAAAATGGCGACGATCCGTGCGCTCGGCGCCGAACTGGTGCTCGTTCCGCCCGCCCCCTTCGCCAACCCCGGCCATTTCGTCCACACCTCGCGCCGCATAGCCGAGGAAACCGACAATGCGATCTGGGCCAACCAGTTCGACAATATCGCCAACCGCAAGGCGCATATTTTCGGCACGGCCGAGGAGATATGGGAGCAGATGGACGGGCGCATCGACGGCTTTACTTGCGCGGCGGGCACCGGCGGCACGATCGCGGGGACCGGGCTGGGGCTGAAGGCGCATAATTCGGACGTCGTCATCGCGCTCACCGATCCGCACGGCGCTGGACTTTATAATTATTATCAGTGCGGCGAACTGAAGCCCGAAGGGTCAAGCGTCGCCGAGGGCATCGGGCAGAACCGTATCACCGCCAATCTCGAAGGCGCGCCGATCGATACGCAGTTCCGCATCTCCGACGCCGAAGGGCTTGCGGTGGTTCGCCGCCTGCTCGACGAGGAGGGGCTGTGCCTCGGCCTCTCGTCGGGGATCAACGTCGCCGGCGCGATGGCGCTTGCGCGGCAGCTGGGCCCCGGCAAACGCATCGCAACCATCCTCTGCGACAGCGGGTTTCGTTACCTCTCGACGCTCTACAACCCCGAATGGCTGGCGAGCAAAGGATTGGAGGCGGCAGCATGAGCGTGCGGATCGACACCCCCTCGGCGCCGAAGCCGCAGACCGCGCCGCCAGCGCCGACGGCGCCGGTCAACGACACGATGCGGCGGTTGCAGATCGGCATCGCCGGCGTGCTTACCGTGCTGCTGCTCGTCGGCATGGCGGGGCTCATCGGCGAGCGCGCGCGCGAACGGGCCGAAGCCGAGGCTCCGGCAACCGCCGAGGTGAAGATGCCCGGCGAAGAGCCCGCCGTCGGCGCGCCGCTGGAGGAACTCGGCGTCCAGCCGGTCTCGCCGTCGTCGTCGAAGGATGAAAATGCGGCAACCTCGGTCAAGGTCCCGCAAGCGGTGGCGCCGGCGGCGACCGTTCCCGATCTCGAACCCGACCCCGAACTCCAGCGCGCGCGCCAGTCGAAACAGTGATCGCGGCATCGCGCGGGCCGGTGCTGCGCGCTTCCACTATCGCCGTCACGATTGTCACCTTCGCGTGGGTCGCGGGCGGACAGGCGCTGCTCGGGCGCATCGACCCCGCGCTCGCCGTCCCCTTGCTTGCGCCTCCGATGCTGCTTCTCGCCTGGTGGCAGCGCCGCGAGCCCGCCGCGGCGCGGCGGCGCACTTGGCTCGTGACGCTGGCGTTTCTGGTCGCCGCCCAGGCGCTGCTCGGGCTTGCGTTCGCGGGCTCGGCCGGCTGGTCGCAACTGCTGCTGATCATCGTCGCGGCGGGCGTTGCCGCATCGCTCGCCGATCTTGTCGTCCAGTGGCGTCCGCGTCCGGCATTCCTGCCATGGCTCGCCGCGTTCGCGCTCGCCGCCGGCTGGTTCGTGGCGGGGCACGCGCTCCTCGCCGCCCTCTACCGCCCCGCCGCGGCGCGCGCGGACGCGCCCGCCGTCACCATGCTCACCAGCCTGCCGCTGCGCTGGTCGGGCGGCGGCGACATCGCGGCGATGATCGCCGAGGGGACGAATGACGATCCGGCGCTCGCACGGCTGACCGCCGCCGGCCCGGTGTCGCTCGTCGACAGCCTCGTCGATCATGTCCCGCCCGCCGGCGGGGCGCTGCTGCTCGCGCATCCGCGCGCGCTCGCGCCGCGGGAACTGGTCGCGATCGATGCCTTCGTGCGCGGTGGCGGCCGCGCGGTCGTCCTCGCCGACGCGCTGTCGGGCTGGCCGGCGCTCCACCCGCTCGGCGATCCGCGCAACCCGCCGGTGACGAGCCTGCTGACTCCGCTCCTCGATCATTGGGGCATCACGCTTGCCGCCGCACCCGGCGCCGAGGGCGTGGCGCTTCCCGCCGATGTCGATGGCGCGCGGCTGCGGCTGTTCAGCGCCGGCCGCTTCGACCGCCTTCCTCCGCAATGCCGGACCTTCGCCGGCCGGCGCGTTGCCCGCTGTCCGATAGGGGGGGGCGAGGCCTGGCTCGTCGGCGACGCCGACCTCCTCTTCGCGCCGCTCTGGCAGCCGCTCGTGCCCGGCGCCGACCATTTGCGGCAGGCCGACACGATGGAGTGGCTCTCCGCGCGCCTCTGGCCCGGCGCGGGCACCGGCCTGCTCCGCCCGCTTTGGATTCGCGCCCGCGCGACCTGAGTCGGCGTTTTCGCCCCAATTTACCCCGATCGAAGCTGTCCGACGGTGCCTCCGCTGCGCCGCGCGACCGCCATTTACCCAATTCGGAGTGCTTTTTGCGGCAAATAGGGGCTAGATTCCCTATTTCACCCTAAAATACCCCTTTTCACCCCGATCTATAGTTGATACTCAGGAATCGGAGAGGGGCATTCTCCACCCGCGCCGAACCATCCGGAATCCTGCGATTCCGGGGCCGGGAAAGTTTTGCCCGGTGGCGCGATACGGGGGGCAGAGCGATGGCGATTGTGACGCCCGGCCAGTATGCGGGCACCAATTTCGCCGCGATCGATGGCAAGGGGCGCGTCGCCGTTCCCTCTCAGTTCCGCAACAATGTGCCCCTCAATGCGGACGGCCAGCGCGTGCTCTGGGTCGGTTTCCACGAAAAACTGCCCTGCCTCGTCGCTTATGGCCCGGACCAGTACGACCGGCTGAACGGCGAGATCGAACGCGACCGCGAAACCGCGCGGCTGCGCAACCTCGACTTCGACGAGGACGCCGAATTCAAGAAGCGCTTCAGCTATACCGAGCCCTACACGCTCGACGACAGCGGTCGTTTCCTTCCCAGCTTCATCCACCGCGACCGCGTCGGCGATGCCGGCGCGACGGCTTTTGTGGGCTCGGGCCGCCGCCTCGAAATCTGGTGGCTGCCGACCTTGGCCGAATGCGCCGACGCCGACCCGGTTCTCCAGCGGCTCGCGGCGTCGTGGGACGCGACGAAAGGGAAGGGGCGCAAGTGACCGACCTCCTCCCCAGGGATCCCCGCCACGACCCGGTCCTCCGCGAAGAAGTCATCGCCGCGCTCGCCATCGCCCCGGGTGAGCGCCATGTCGATGCGACCTTCGGCGCCGGCGGCTACACGCGCGCGATGCTCGCCGCGGGCGCCGATGTCGTCGCCTGCGACCGCGATCCCGACGCGATCGCCGAAGGGCGGGCGCTCGTTGAGGAAGCCGGCGGAAAGCTGACGCTGGTCCACGGCCGCTTCGGCGAAATCGACCGGCTGCTCGCCGAGCGCGGGATCGACGCGGTCGACGGCATCACCTTCGACATCGGCGTTTCGTCGATGCAACTCGACCGCGACGAACGCGGCTTTTCCTTTCAAAAGGACGGCCCGCTCGACATGCGCATGGCGCAGGAGGGCGAAAGCGCCGCCGACTGGCTCAATCGCGCCGACGAGGCCGAGATCGCCGACGTGCTCTTCCACTATGGCGACGAACGCCAGTCGCGCCGCGTCGCGCGCGCGATCGTCGCCGCGCGCCCGCTGACGCGCACCGCCGAACTCGCGAGCGTGATCCGCAAGGCGCTGCGCCATCCGCCTGGCGCGCCCAAGGATCCCTCGACCAAAAGCTTTCAGGCGATCCGCATCCACATCAACAGCGAGCTCGACGAGCTGGTCGCGGGCCTTTCCGCCGCCGAGCGGCTGCTGCGCCCCGGCGGCCGGCTCGCCGTCGTCAGCTTTCACAGCACCGAGGACCGGATCGTGAAGAATTTCCTGCGCGAACGCAGCGGTGGCGATGCCGCGGGTTCGCGTCACCGGCCCGCGCCGATCCCTCTGGCGCGGGCCGCAACCTTCGAGACGCCGGCGCGCAAGATACGCCCGGGCAAGGAAGAGGAAGCGCGCAATCCGCGCGCCCGTTCGGCGACGCTGCGCAGCGCGGTCCGCACCGCGGCGCCCGCCTGGCCGGATAGTTCGATGAAGGAGGCGATGTCATGCTGATGGCGGCCCGCAAGCTCCAGGGAATCGGCCTGGTCCTGCTCGTGCTCATCTTCGCGATGATGCTGTATCCGGTGTCGCTCAAGGTGGCGGCGACGCGCAGCGAATTGACGCGTATCGAACGCGATATCGTCCAGGCGCGCGACAATATCCGCTATCTCGAATCCGAACTCGCGGTGCGCGCCTCGATGCGCCAGCTCGAACAGTGGAACGCCGATGCGTTCGGCTATTCGGCGCCCGACGCGGCGCAATATCTGGAAAACGAACGCCAGCTCGCCTCGCTCGACCGGCTACCGCGCGCGCGCGGTGCCAACGAGGTGGCGCCGGTGCTGATGGCGATGGTCTCGCCGGTCGCGGTGCCCGCCGCGCCGAAGGACAGCCCGGTCGCCAGCGCACCCACGGCGACGAAGCCCGCGGCGGCCAAGCCCGCCGCACCCAAGCCGGTCCAGCTCGCGCAGGCCGATACCGGCGTGCGCAGCGACGTGACGCCGCGCATGGCGCCGACGCGCCGCCGCGAACAGCTCAAGATGATCGAGGATCAGTTGCTCGCCGAATCGACGCTCGCCGATCTGAAGCGCGCGGCCGCCCTCGAAGCCGCGGGAGGCAAGCCCGGCCGATGAACACGCTCGTCGTCCGACCGACGCGGGTCCGAACCGCCGGGGTGCGGCAGCAGATATTGCTGACCGCGCAACAGCGTTTGATGATCCTGATGCTGCTGTTCATGGCGGCATTTTTCGTCGTGTCGGTGCGTCTTCTCTATTTCGCGCTGTTCGATACCTCGTCGGGCCATTCGTCGGCCGCGGCGTTCGTCCCGGCACGCGCCGACATCGTCGACCGCAACGGCGTCCCGCTCGCGCGCACGATCGACGGCTATTCGATCCGCGTCGTGCCGGCGAAACTGCTAAACGACCGGCAATATCTGGCGGCCGAGCTGCACAAGATTTTCCCCGACATGACGCGCCAGGATTTGCTGGCAAAGCTGACCGGGCCGCGCCCGACCTATATCCGCCGCCGCGCGCTGCCCGATCAGGTCGCGGCGGTGAATGCGATCGGCGATGTCGGCTTCGACTTTCCGCGCGAAAAGGAACGCCTCTATCCGCAGCTGACCCTCGCGGCGCATGTGCTCGGCTTCATCAACGCCGACGGCCATGGCGTGACGGGGGTCGAAGGCGCGTTCGACCAGCGGCTGATCGACGAGGCGACGCGCGGCCAGCCGCTCGCACTATCGATCGACGCGCGCGTGCAGGGCGTGCTCGAAAGCGAGCTGAGTTCGGCGGTCACCAACCTCGAGGCGATCGGCGGCGCGGGCATCATCCTCGACGTCCACACCGGCGAAGTCGCCGCGATGACCTCGCTGCCGACCTATAACCCCAACAAGCTGACGGGTAGCGATCCGACGACGCGCCGCAACGCGGTCACCTATAATCTCTATGAGCTCGGGTCGACCTTCAAGCCGCTCTCGATCGGCGCCGCGATCGACGCGGGCACGGTGACCAGCATGGCGCGCCGCTATGACGCGACGGCGCCGCTCCCGATCGCGGGCTTCCGCATCCGCGACAGCCACCCCGGTCGCTGGTATAATGTGCCCGAGACGCTGATCGAAAGCTCGAACATCGCGACCGCGCGCATCGCCGACGAGCTGGGGCGCGAAAAGCTGGAAGCGCTGTTCCGCAGCGTCGATTTCGACAAGCGCCCCGAAATCGAGCTCAAGGAACGCGCCTTCCCGCTCTGGCCCAAAAATTGGGGCCGGGTGACGACGATGACGACCAGCTACGGGCACGGCATCGCGGTGACGCCGCTGCATCTCGCGAGTGCATACGCCGCGCTCGTCAATGGCGGCCTCTACCGTCCCGCGACGATGCTCAAGCTCGGCGACAAGCCGCCGCCGCAGGGGCGCCGCGTGTTCAAGGCGTCGACCAGCGCGCGGATGCGCCAACTGCTGCGGCTGATCGTTTCGGACGGCACCGGCAAACAGGCCGACGCGCCCGGCTTCCGGGTCGGCGGCAAGACCGGGTCGGCCGAAAAGCCGGGCGCGGGCGGGTATCGCCGCCATTCGCTCGTCTCGACCTTCGCCGCGGCCTTCCCGATGGATAATCCGCGCTATATCGTGCTCGTGATGATCGATGAGCCCAAGGGCAACGCCTACAGCTCGGGCCAGCGCACCGCGGGCTGGACCGCGGCGCCGGTGGTGCGCAAGGTCGTGACGCGCGCGGGTCCGATGCTCGGCGTATTCCCCGACGAAAGCCGCGACGTCGACGTCTCCGAACTCACGCCGCTGCTGCAAAGAGGCGAGGAAACGCACTGATGCGTCTCGCCGCGCTGCTCGAGGATCAGGCGCTGGAGGGGGGCGGTCCCGTGGTGACGGGGCTCGCGATCGATCATCGCAAGGTCGCCCCGGGAACCATTTTCGGCGCTTTCGTTGGCGAAAAGTTCAACGGCGAGGACTTCATTCCCGCCGCGGTCGAAGCGGGCGCGGTCGCGATCGTCGCGCGGCCCGAGGCGGAGGTGGAGGGTGCGGTGCATGTCGCCGACGCCAATCCGCGCCGCGCCTTCGCGCATATCGCCGCGCGCTTCTTCCATCGTTTCCCGGCGACCTCGGTCGCGGTCACCGGCACCAACGGCAAGACCTCGACCGTCGAAATGACGCGCCAGTTGTGGCGCATGGCCGGCTTCAACGCCGCCTCGATCGGCACGCTCGGCATCACGACCTCGATGGAGAGTGCCTCGACCGGGCTCACGACGCCCGACATCGTCACCTTTCTGTCGACCATGTCGGGCCTCGCCGCCGAAGGCGTCACCCACGCGGCGTTCGAAGCGTCGAGCCACGGCCTCGACCAGTATCGCACCGAGGGACTGCCGGTGAAGGCGGCCGCCTTTACCAACCTCAGCCACGACCATCTCGACTATCATGGCACGATGGAGGCTTATCTTCAGGCCAAGCTCCGCCTCTTCGCCGAGGTGGTCGAGCAGGGCGGTGCGGCCGTGGTCTGGGCCGACGATGACTATTCGTCCGCTGTGATCGATGCGGCAAAGGCGCGCGGCATCCGCCTGCTGACTGTCGGCACGAAGGGCGAGGCGCTCCGCCTCGTCTCGCGCGAGCCGACCCAGCTCGGCCAGTCGTTGATGATCGCGGCGGGCGACGCTACGCACAAGGTCAACCTGCCGCTGATCGGCGCCTATCAGGTCGCGAATGCGTTGGTATCGGCAGGACTCGTCATTGCGACCGGCGGCGACATTGGCCAGACGCTCACCAACCTCGCGCGGCTCCAGCCGGTGCGCGGGCGGCTCGAACGCGCCGCCATCACCAAAAGCGGCGCGCCGATCTATGTCGACTACGCCCACACCCCCGACGCGATCGAAGCCGCGCTCGACGCGCTGCGCCCGCATGCGGCGGGGCGCCTGATCCTCGTTTTCGGCGCGGGCGGCGATCGCGACCAGGCGAAGCGCCCCGAAATGGGCAAGGTCGCCGCCGCCAAAGCCGACGCGCTCATCATCACCGACGACAATCCGCGCGGCGAGGACCCCGCCGCCATCCGCGACGCGATCGCCGCTGCGGCCCCGAATGCGCAAGTGATCGGCGACCGCCGCGCCGCGATCGCCGCCGCGATTGCGGAGGCGCGCGCCGACGACATCATCTGCATCGCGGGCAAGGGCCACGAACAGGGCCAGATCGTCGGGCGCGGCGACGATATGCGCGTTATCCCCTTCGACGATGTGACCGTCGCGCGCGAGGAGGCGGCATGAACCCGCTCTGGACCGCTCGCGGCATCGCCGCTGCCACCGGCGGCACCGCCAACGCCGACTTCACCGTCCAGGGCGTCGCGTTCGACTCGCGCGAGGTGACGAAGGGCGATCTCTTCATCGCGATGAAGGGCGAGAGCGCCGACGGCCACGCCTTCATCGACAAGGCGATCGCGGCAGGCGCCGCGGGCATAATCTGCGAAACCCAAATCGACCATCCGCACGTCCGCGTCGCCGACAGCGCCGCCGCGCTGAACGCGCTCGGCATCGCTTCGCGCGCGCGCAGTCATGGCCGCATCATCGGTGTCACCGGATCGGCGGGCAAGACGGGGACCAAGGAGGCGCTGTTCGCCGCGCTCGACCGCTTCCGCCCGGGTAGGGCGCATCGCTCGGTCAAAAGCTACAACAATCATGTCGGCGTGCCGCTCAGCCTCGCGCGTATGCCGAGCAGCGCCGATTACGGCATCTTCGAAATGGGGATGAACCATGCGGGCGAGCTCGCCGCGCTGACGTGCATGGTGCACCCGCACGTCGCCGTCGTCACCACCATCGCCCCCGCGCATATGGAGTATTTCGGCAGCGAGGAAGCGATCGCCGACGCGAAGGGCGAGATTTTCGAAGGGCTCGAACCCGGCGGCACCGCGATCGTCCCGTTCGACAGCCCGCATTATGCACGGCTGCGCGCCAAGGCCGAACAGCATGCCGCGCACATCGTCAGCTTCGGGCTTAGCGAGGGCGCCGACGTCCGCGCGGTCGACTGGCTGCCCGATGGCCAGGGTGGCTCGCTCGTCACCGCGCAGGTGCAGGACTCGCTGCTCTGCTTCACGATCGCGCAGGCCGGCGCGCACTGGGTCGCCAATTCGCTCGCGGTGCTCGCCGCGGTGAAGGCGGTCGGCGGCGACCTGCCCGCGGCGGGCCTCGCCTTTGCCGAAATGGGCGGGCTGGCGGGGCGCGGGGCGCGCCACCGCATCGAGGTGCCCGGCGGCGACATCCTCGTCATCGACGAAAGCTATAACGCCAACCCCGCCTCGATGGCGGCGACGATCGGCCAGCTCGGCGCCGAATCCGCAGGCCGCAAGGTCGCGATTCTCGGCGCGATGAAGGAGCTCGGCCCGGACGGCGAGGCCTATCACGCCGCGCTCGCCGCTCCGCTCGTCGCGGCCGGAGTGCAATTCGCCCTGCTTGTCGGCGAAGAGATGGCGCCGCTCGCCAAAGCACTTGAGGGCCGCATCGATTTCGAGCATGTGCCCGCCCACTCGGCCGCGGTAGGGCGGCTCGGTGACCTGATCCGCCCCGGCGACGCCGTGCTGGTCAAGGGGTCGAACAGCGTCGGCCTGTCGCATGTCGTGACGGCGCTGACCAACGGGGATTATTGATGTTATATTGGCTGGCGGAATGGCTTGGCTTTCCGGGGGCGCTCAACCTCATCCGCTACCTGAGCTTCCGCTCGGGCGCCGCGGTCGCGACCGCGATGATCCTCGGGCTGTGGATCGGGCCGCGCTTCATCCTGATGCTGCGGATGCGGCAGGGGAAGGGGCAGCCGATCCGCGACGACGGCCCGCAGAGCCACCTCGCCAAAAAGGGCACGCCGACGATGGGCGGGCTGATGATCCTCATTTCGCTGATGATTTCGGCGCTCCTCTGGATGGATCTCTCCAACCGTTTCGTCTGGGCGTGTCTGTTCGTCTCCGCGGGCTTCGCGGTCGTCGGCTTCCTCGACGATTACGACAAGGTGACCAAGGCCAGCCACCGCGGCATTCCCGGCCGCGTGCGCCTGCTCATCGAATTCCTGATCGCGGGGGTCGCGGTGCTACTGATCGTGTCGCGCACCGGCACCGACCTTTATCTGCCCTTTTTTAACGACGTCTATGTCCCGCTCGGCCCGCTCTATTATGTCTTTGCGATGGTGCTGATCGTCGGTTTCGGCAACGCGGTGAACCTCACCGACGGGCTCGACGGGCTCGCGACCTTCCCGGTGATCATCGCCAGCCTGACCTTCCTCGTCATCGTCTATCTCTCGGGTAACGTGAAGTTCGCCGAATATCTCGGCATCCCGCACGTCCCCGGTGCGGGCGAGCTCGCGGTGTTCGCCGCCGCGATCATCGGCGCTTGCCTCGCCTTCCTCTGGTTCAACGCGCCCCCAGCCGCCGTCTTCATGGGCGACACGGGAAGCCTTGCGCTCGGCGGCGCGCTCGCGACGATCGCGGTCACCGCGCAGCACGAACTGGTGCTCGTCCTCGTCGGCGGACTGTTCGTGGTCGAGGCCTTGTCGGTGATCATCCAGGTCTTCTGGTACAAGCGCACCGGCAAGCGCGTCTTTCGCATGGCGCCGATCCACCATCATTTCGAGCAATTGGGCTGGCCCGAATCGACCGTCGTCATCCGCTTCTGGATCGTCTCGATCGTCCTCGCGCTGGCAGGGCTCGCGACCTTGAAACTCCGGTGATCACCTCGCGCGCCTTCGCCGGCCGCCGCTACGCGGTGCTGGGACTGGCGCGCTCGGGCCTCGCGACGGTCGAGGCGCTCGTCGCCAGCGGCGCGGGCGTCACCGCGTGGGACGAGCGCGAGGACGCGCGCGACGACGCGATGGCACTCGGCGCCGACATCGGCAATCCGCTCGAGATCGACCTCGTCGGTTTCGCCGGCGTCGTCGTCTCGCCCGGCGTGCCATTGAACCGCCACCCGATCGCCGCGCACGCGCGCGAAGCCCATGTCCCCGTCATCGGCGACATCGAGCTCTTCGCTGAAGCTGAGGGCGACCTTCCGCCGCACAAGCTCGTCGGCATCACCGGCACCAACGGCAAGTCGACCGTCACCGCGCTTGTCGCCCACATGCTCGAAAGCGCGGGGATCCCGACGCTGATGGGCGGCAATATCGGCCTGCCGATCCTCAGCCGCGAGCCGCTACCTGAAGGCGGCGTCTACGTCCTCGAACTGTCGAGCTACCAGATCGACCTCGCGCACAGCCTCGCGTGCGATATCGCGGTGCTGACCAACCTTAGCCCCGACCACCTCGACCGCTACGACGGCTTCGCCGGCTATGCGGCGTCGAAGGCGCGCCTGTTCAGCCTTCAGCACCGCGATCAGGTCGCGATCGTCGCGGTCGACGACGATCCGTCGAAGATGATCGCGGGACGCGTCAATCACCGCCTCCACCGCGTCTCGGGCAAGGATATCGACCCGGTGGACCAGGCGCGCTGGCCCGCGCTGCAGGGGCCGCACAACGCCCAGAACGCCGTCTGCGCGATCGCGGTGTGCCGCGTGCTGGGGCTGGATGACGAGCAGATCGAGCGGGGGCTCGCGACCTACAAGTCGCTGCCGCACCGCATGGAATTGGTCGGCGAAGCCGATGGTGTGCGCTGGTTCAACGACAGCAAGGCCACCAACGCGGCTTCCGCTGCACCGGCGCTGGCGGCATTCCCGCCGGCGCCGGACCAGCGTTTGCACTGGATCGCCGGCGGGCAGGCGAAGGGCGACGGGCTCGCCGCGTGCCGGCCCTGGTTCGGCCACGTCAAGCGCGCCTATCTGATCGGTGAGGCGATGGAGGGTTTCGCCGCCGAGATCGGCGACGCTGTTCCGCTCGAGCGGTCGGGCGATCTGGCGACGGCGGTGAAGCAGGCGGCGGCGGCGGCGCAGGCGGGCGATATCGTCCTGCTGTCGCCCGCATGCGCCTCTTTCGACCAGTTCAGGGATTATGAGCAGCGCGGCGACGCGTTCCGCGAACTCGTACAGGCGCTCGGGGCATGAGCGGGGGAGACAATATGGACGCGACGAACGAACGTCCGGTGATCGCCGCCACGCGCACGACCAAACGCCGCGGCCCGCGCCTCAGCCGCGCCGACCGCACCCCGCTCGGCCTCTGGTTCTGGGAGATCGACCGCGTCCTGCTGCTGCTCGTCTCGATCCTCGTCGCGGTCGGGCTCGTCGCGGTCGCGGCGGCATCGCCCGTCGCGGCGCAGAAACTCTCGACCTCGACCGCGGCGCTTGATCCGCTCTATTATTTCTATCGCCAGCTGATGTGGGTGATCGTCGGCGTTCCCGTGATGCTGATGGTATCGATGCTGCCCAAGCCGCAGGCGCGGCGCTTCGCCATTTACGGCACCGTCGCCTTCCTCTTCCTGCTCTTCCTCGTGCCGCTGGTCGGCACCTCGGTCAACGGCGCGCAGCGCTGGCTCGGCAGCGGGATGCTCCGTCTCCAGCCGTCCGAATTTCTGAAGCCCTTTTTCGCGGTGTCGCTCGCCTGGGTGCTGTCGCTGCGCCTTCACGACCAGAGCCTGCCCGTCGTCCCGCTCGCCGCAGCGCTCACCGGCGTCATAGCGCTGCTGCTGATGGGCCAGCCCGATCTGGGGCAGACGGTCATTTTCGCCGCGACCTGGTTCGTGCTCGTGCTCGTCGCGGGCCTCTCGATGCGGATCATGGGGATGCTCGCGGGCACCGGCGTCGCCGGCCTCATCCTCGCCTATTTCTTCTATCCCGTCGCGCAGCAGCGCATCAACATCTGGCTGTTCGACAAGGGCGACAGCTTTCAGGTCGACAAGGCGCATGCGACGCTCACCGCCGGCGGGCTGATCGGCACCGGCCCCGGCGCCGGGCTTGCCAAATTCCAGCTGCCCGAAGCGCACACCGACTATATTTTCTCGGTGATCGGCGAGGAGTTCGGGATGATCGCGTGCATCGCGATCGCGGCGCTGTATCTGGCAATCATCGTCCGCGTGCTCGTCCGCCTGCTCGACGAGGAGGACAGCTTTCTTATCCTCGCGGTCGCGGGGCTGATCGCGCAGTTCGGCGGACAGGCGGTGATCAACATGGGGGTGAACACGCAGATCTTCCCGTCGAAAGGGATGACGCTGCCTTTCATCTCCTACGGCGGCTCGTCTTTCATCGCTTTGTCGATCGGCATGGGTTTGCTCTTGTCGCTGACCCGGCGAAACCCCTATGCGGCACGGGTGTCGATGACCCGCAACTGGAACAAGAAATGACCGCAACCCGCCACTTTCTTCTCGCCGCCGGCGGGACGGGAGGCCATATGCTGCCCGCCTACGCCCTCGCGGGCGAACTGATCGCGCGCGGCCACCGTGTCGCGCTGGTCAGCGACGACCGCGGGCTGAAGATTCCGGGCGCGCCCGCCGAGATGGAAACGCATGTCCTGCCCGCCGGCCGCGTCCATGGCGGTCCCGTCGGCTGGCTCAAGGCCGCGCTCGCGATCCGCAAGGGTCGCAGACAAGCGATCGACCTGATCCGCGAGTTCGATCCCGCGGTCGTCGTCGGCTTCGGCGGCTATCCCTCGCTCCCCAGCCTGCTCGCGGCGGGCGCGACGCGGCGGCCGCGCGTGCTCCACGAGCAGAATGCCGTGCTCGGCCGCGTCAACCGCATGATGGCGCCGCGCGTCGACGCGGTCGCGGTCGCCTATCACAATATCCAGCGCTATCCCGCGGGGCACGAGCTCAAGAAACATATCACCGGCAATCCGGTGCGCGACGAGATCATCGCGATCCGCGACGACGGTTTCCCGCCTTTGCCCGAGGATGGCATCTTCCGCCTGCTCGTCGTAGGGGGCAGCTTGGGCGCGACGGTGCTCAGCGAGGTCGTGCCCGCCGCGATCGCGATGCTGCCGCGCGCCTTGCTCGACCGGCTGCAGGTCGTCCAGCAATGCCGTGAGGATGATCTGGAAGCGGTGCGCGCCCGCTATGCCGAGCTCGGTGTCGCCGCCGAATGCGCGTCCTACATCAAGGATTTCCCAGATCGGCTGCGCTGGGCGCATATGGTCATCGCGCGCGCCGGGGCGTCGACCGTCGCCGAACTCGCCTGTGCGGGGCGCCCCGCGATCTTCGTCCCCTATCCAAGCGCGATGGACGATCATCAGACGTGGAATGTCGTCGACCTCGTCGAAGCGGGCGGTGCGATCGCCTTTCAGCAGCCGGCCTTCACTCCCGCCGAGGTCGCGAAGCATATCCAGCGCATGGCGCTCGAACCCGGCGCGCTCGAGGAAGCCGCCGAGCGTGCGGCAAGCTGCGGCCTGCCGAACGCGACGCGCGACCTCGCCGATCTCGTCGAATCGCTCGTCGCGCCGCCGATGATGGACGTGATCCGCGTCGGCGCGCCGTCGCGCTCGGCCGCGGTCGCGGGCGGCGTCGCCGCCACCCGCGCGGGAGACAAATGATGCGCGGCGTCGCGACCGACATCGGCACCATCCATTTCATCGGCATCGGCGGCATCGGCATGTCTGGCATCGCCGAGGTGATGCACAATCTCGGCTATCAGGTGCAGGGCAGCGACATCGCCGACTCTTATGTCGTCGAGGGGCTGCGGGGGCGCGGGATCAAGGTCGCGATCGGGCATGAGGCCTCGAACGTCGACGGCGTCGCGGTGGTCGTCACTTCGACGGCGGTCAAGCGCGGCAATCCCGAGGTCGAGGCCGCGCTCGCGGGCCGCATCCCGCTCGTCCGCCGCGCCGAAATGCTCGCCGAACTGATGCGCCTCAAATCGACCGTCGCGATCGCGGGCACGCACGGCAAGACGACGACGACCAGCCTTGTCGCCGCGCTGCTCGACGCGGGCGGGATCGACCCGACGGTGATCAACGGCGGTATCATCAACAATTACGGCTCGAACGCGCGCCTCGGCGCCAGCGACTGGATGGTCGTCGAGGCCGACGAGAGCGACGGCAGCTTCCTGCGCCTCGACGGGACGATCGCGGTCGTCACCAACATCGATCCCGAGCATCTCGATCATTATGGCAGCTTCGATGCGATCAAGGACGCCTTCGTCGAGTTTATCGAGAATGTGCCCTTTTATGGCGCCGCGATGCTCTGCCTCGACCATCCCGAGGTGCAGGCGATCATCCCGCGCATCCGCGACCGCCGCATCATCACCTATGGCTTCTCCGCCCAAGCCGATGTGCGCGGCACCAATGTGACGCCGGGTCCCGACGGCAACCGCTTCGACGTCGTCGTGCGCGACCGCGACGGCAACAGCCGCACGATCGAGGGGATTCACCTGCCGATGTCGGGGCGTCACAATGTCCAGAACGCGCTCGCCGCGATCGCGGTCGCGCTGCACATGGGCGTCAGCGACGCGAAGATCGCCACTGGCTTCAACGGCTTCGCCGGGGTCAAGCGCCGCTTCACCAAGGTCGGCGAGATCGCTGCCGGAGACGGCGTCGTGACCGTGATCGACGATTACGCCCACCATCCGGTCGAAATCCGCGCCGTGCTTTCAGCGGCGCGCGAAGGGGCGGGGGCGGGGCGCGTCGTCGGCGTCGTCCAGCCGCACCGCTTCACGCGCCTGCGCGATCATATGGACGATTTCCAGCAGGCGTTTAACGACGCCGACATGGTGCTCGCGCTTCCCGTCTACGCCGCGGGCGAAAGCCCGATCGACGGCGTTTCGTCCGATACGCTCACCGCTGGACTGCGCGACCGCGGCCACCGTCACGCGCAAGTCGTCGCCGACGCGAACGCGCTCGCCGCGAGCCTCGCCGCGAGCATCCGGGCGGGCGAGCTCGGCGCGGGCGACATGATCATCTGCCTCGGCGCCGGCGATATCACGAAGATGGCGGCAGGTCTGGCGAGCGCGGTGGAGGCGGCGAAGTGACCTCCAACCCCAAAACCGCTCGTCCTGAGCTTGTCGAAGGACCGTCCTTTTCTTCCGCGACGGAGAAAGGGAAGAACCACCCTTCGACAAGCTCAGGGCAAACGGCATTTGAAAATGTTCGCGGCAAACTCACGCCCAAAGCCGCGCTCGCCCCGCTCGTCTGGTTCAAGTCGGGCGGTCCCGCCGACTGGCTGTTCGAACCGAAGGACGCCGACGATCTCGCCGACTTTCTGCGCGACCTCGATCCCGCCACCCCCGTGATGGCGCTCGGGCTCGGCTCGAACCTCATCGTTCGCGACGGCGGCTTCCCCGGCGTCGTCGTCCGGCTCGGCAAGGCGTTCGCGAAGGTCGAGGCGATCGACGCGACCACGCTGCGCTGCGGCGGCGGTGCGTCGGGCATCCTCGTCTCCTCGACCGCCCGCGACGCAGGCATCGCGGGGCTCGAATTCCTCCGCTCGATCCCCGGCACCGTCGGCGGCTTCGTGCGCATGAACGGCGGTGCCTATGGCGGCGAGGTCAAGGATATATTGATCGACGCCGACGTCGTGCTGCGTTCAGGCGAGCGCAAGTCGCTGCCGCTCGCCGATTTGGGCTACACCTATCGCCACAGCGAATTGCCCGAGGGCGCAGTCGTCATCGGCGCGACCTTCCGCGGCCGCCCCGGCGAAGCGCAAGCCATTCAGGCCGAAATGGACCGCATCTCGGCGAGCCGCGAGGCGTCGCAGCCACTGCGCTCGAAAACCGGCGGCTCGACCTTCAAGAACCCTGATGGACACAAGGCCTGGCAATTGGTCGACGAGGCCGGCTGCCGCGGCTTCGCCGTCGGCGGCGCGCAGGTCAGCGAGAAGCACACCAATTTCCTCATCAATACCGGCGAGGCGACGAGCGCCGACATCGAGGCCTTGGGCGAGGAAGTCCGCCGCCGGGTGAAGGCGAAAAGCGGCATCGAATTGCAATGGGAGATTCAGCGCGTGGGGAAGGCCAAGTGAGCCGGGGTCCGTGGCATGTCGCCGTCCTGATGGGCGGCTGGTCGGCCGAGCGCGAAGTGTCGCTGATGAGCGGCAACGGCGTCGCCGACGCGCTCGAATCGCGCGGCCACAAGGTCACGCGCATCGACATGGACCGCGACGTCGCGCAGCGGCTTGCCGAGGCGAATCCCGACGTCGTGTTCAACGCGCTCCACGGCGTCCCGGGCGAGGACGGGACGGTGCAGGGCATGCTCGACCTGATGGGCCTCAAATATACCCACAGCGGCCTCGTCACCTCGGTGATCGCGATCGACAAGGAGTTGACGAAACAAGCCCTCGTGCCGCATGGAATCCCCATGCCGACGGGGACGATGGTCGATAGCGAAAGCCTCTTTTCCATCGACCCCTTGCCGCGCCCCTATGTGCTGAAACCCGTCAACGAGGGCTCGTCGGTGGGGGTTGCGATCGTCAAGGACGACAGCAATTACGGCAACCCGATCGCGCGCGAAGCCGTCGGCCCGTGGCAGGAGTTCGACCGCCTGCTCGCCGAACCCTTCATCAAGGGGCGCGAGCTGACCGTCGCGGTGCTCGGCGATCAGGCGCTCGCCGTCACCGAACTGCGCGTCAAGTCGGGCTTCTACGACTATGACGCCAAATATACCGACGGCCTCACCGAACATGTCTGCCCCGCCGACGTCCCCGCGGACGTCGCGCAGCGGATGAAGGACCTCGCGCTTCAGGCGCACCGCCTCCTCGGCTGCAAGGGCGCGTCGCGTTCGGATTTCCGCTGGGACGACGAACATGGCCTCACCGGCATCTTCCTGCTCGAGGTCAACACCCAGCCCGGCATGACGCCGCTCAGCCTCGTGCCCGAACAGGCGCGCGCGGTGGGCATGGATTATGCCGAACTCGTCGAACGCATCGTGGGGGAAGCGTTGTCATGAGCAAGACACAGATCAAGCGCGGGAAAGCACCGCCCAGGCGGCCCGCGCGCGCGCCGAAAAAGCGGCGCAAGATCCAGCAGTCGCGCCTCAACGCGATCATCAACGCGCTGCCGGTCAGCCCGCAGCGGCTGCAGAAGATCGCCAACTGGACGATCGGGCTCAGCCTCTGCGCCGTCGTGGCGATCGCCGCCCACGCGACCGGCGTCACCGCCAAGGTCCACGAGGAATATGCCCAAGCCGTCGGCCGCGCGGGCTTTCAGGTGAAGAAGGTCGAGGTCGTCGGCGCCGACCGCATCGACCGGCTCAAGGTCTATGACATCGCGCTCGCGCAGAAGGACCGCTCGATGGCGGCGGTCGACCTCGAGGATGTCCGCGCGGACCTGATGAAATATGGCTGGATCAAGGATGCGCGCGTGTCGCGCCGCCTTCCCGACACGCTCGTCGTCGACATCGTCGAGCGCACCCCGGCGGCGATCTGGCAGCATAATAATCGCCTGTCGCTGATCGACGAAAAGGGCGTCGTGCTCGAACCCGTCACCGTCGCGACCATGCCCGACCTGCCGCTCGTCATCGGGCCGCGCGCGAACCAGCGGTCGCAGGATCTCGCGCGCCTGCTCGCCTCGGCGAGCAGCCTCAAGGAATTGCTCGCCGGCGCGACCTGGGTCGGCAACCGCCGCTGGGACCTCCGCTTCCGCAGCGGCGAGACGCTGTCGCTGCCCGAGGGCGAGGCCGAGGCGAAGGCCGCGCTCGCCAAATTCGCGCATATGGACGGCGCCAACCGCCTGCTCGGCCGCGGCATCCTCCGCTTCGACATGCGCGACCCCGCGCGCTTCGTCCTCCGCCTGCCGCATGAGGGGCAGGTGGCGCCCGCGAAGCTCGACGACATGCGCGCCGCGGTCGATGCCGTCGCCGACGCGGCGGCGGAGAAGGGCTGAGCCATGGCGCCGCCGCGCATCGAAAAGATCATCACCGCGCTCGATGTCGGGTCGTGGAAGGTCTGCGCGCTGATCGCGGGGCAGACCGCCGACGGCCAGCTCCACGTCCTCGGCACCGGCCAGCGCGAGAGCCGCGGCGTCCAGCGCGGCTATGTCGCCGACATGGAACAGACCGAACATGTCGTGCGCGAGGCGATCGAACAGGCCGAGCGCATCGCGGGCCTCAACATCGACGACGTCTGGGTCAGCTTCTCGGCGGGCAGCCTTTTGAGCGACGTCGCGCCGATCGAAAGCGAGCTCGGCGGGCACCGGATCGAGCAGGAGGATGTCGACGACCTGCTCGCCGCGGGCCGCGCCGGCATCGATCCCGAAGGCCGCATGATCCTCCACGCCCAGCCCGCGCTCTACACGCTCGACGGGCTCAACGGGGTCAAGAACCCGATCGGCCTTCACGCCGACCGCCTCGGCGTCGACATCCACATCATCATGGCCGACGGCGCGCCGGTGCGGAATCTCGAGGCGGCGGTGCGTCAGGCGCATCTCGACGTCAACGCGGTCGTCGCCTCGCCGATCGCCGCGGGGCTCGCCTGCCTGTCGGAGGAGGAACGCGATTTGGGCGTCGCGCTCGTCGAACTCGGCGCGGCGGTCACCACCGTGTCGCTCTACGCAGGCGGCATGCTCGTCGAAATGGCGTCGCTGCCCTTCGGCGCCAGCGACATCACCGACGACATCGCCTCGGCCTTCGGCATCCGCCGCAGCCAGGCGCAGCGGCTCCAGAGCTTCTATGGTTCGGCCTCGGCCAGTCCGCGCGACAATAACGAGATCATCGAGCTCGAACCCGGCGCGCCTTCGGGCGGCGATTCCCCGCGCATCACGCGCGCGCAGCTCGTCGCGGTGATCCGCCAGCGCCTCGACGCGATGATGGGAGAGATCGGCCGCACCTTGAAGGACCTCCATTTCGTCGGCCCGATCGGGCGCCAGGTCGTGCTCGTCGGCGGCGGCGCCGACCTCAAGGGCATCGCCGACTATACGCAGGCCGCGCTCGGCCGCGCCGCGCGCGTCGGGCGACCGCGCGGCTTGCACGGCCTGCCCGATGCGCATGGCGGCCCGGCTTTCGCGACGCTCGCGGGTCTGGTTCTCTATGCCGCATCGGACCCCGTCGACCTTCGCGACCTGCCGATGATGGCGCAGGATGTTTACAAGCCGGCGGGGACCTCGATCCTCCACCGGCTGATGGCCGCGTTGAAAAGCAGTTTTTAGCGATCGAATGGTCGAAAAGGTTAATTTTTTGGGTGATTCCGACGTCACAATAGTGCAATGCGGTAACAGTTATCCGGGCGGCAGGACCACCGCCCGACGGGTCGCAAGGTGCAGGGAAGCGGCATCGGTTCGCCGCTGCAGGGAGATTATTTGATGAGCATCAATATTGGCCCGCCGCAGGTCGACGAGCTGAAGCCGCGCATCGCGGTGATCGGCGTCGGCGGCGCGGGCGGCAATGCCATCGCAAACATGATCGCGGCGCGCGTCGAGGGCGTCGATTTCGTCGTCGCGAACACCGACGCGCAGGCGCTCAACGCCTCGCCGGCCGAACGGCGCATCCAGCTGGGGACGCAGATCACCCAGGGACTGGGCGCGGGTTCGCGGCCCGAGGTCGGGCGCGCGGCGGCCGAGGAAAGCATCACGCAGGTCGAAGAGGCGCTCAACGGCGCGCATATGTGCTTCGTCGCCGCGGGCATGGGCGGCGGCACCGGCACCGGCGCGGCGCCCGTGATCGCCAAGGCGGCGCGCGACCGCGGCATCCTGACCGTCGGCGTCGTGACCAAGCCCTTCATGTTCGAAGGCTCGCGGCGGATGCGCTCGGCCGATGCCGGCATCGCCGAGCTGCAAGAGCATGTCGACACCCTGATCGTCATTCCGAACCAGAATCTCTTCCTCGTCGCCAACCCGAACACGACCTTCAAGGAAGCGTTCACCATGGCCGACGAAGTGCTGCAGCAGGGCGTGCGCGGTATCACCGACCTGATGGTCATGCCCGGCCTCATCAACCTCGACTTCGCCGACGTGCGCAGCGTGATGCGCGAAATGGGCAAGGCGATGATGGGCACCGGCGAAGCCGAAGGCGACGGCCGCGCGCTCGAAGCCGCCCAGAAGGCCATCGCCAACCCGCTGCTCGACGGCGTGTCGATGGCGGGCGCGAAGGGCGTCATCATCTCGATCACCGGCGGCGAGGACATGCGCCTGATGGAAGTCGACGAGGCCGCGAACCATATCCGCGAGCTGGTCGACCCCGACGCCAACATCATCTGGGGCAGCGCCTTCAACGACAACCTCGACGGCAAGATCCGCGTCTCGGTCGTCGCCACCGGCATCGACGGCACGGGCGAAGCGGCGCAGGCGGCGCCCGCGACGCGCAGCTTCTCCTTCGCACCTGCCCGCACGGCTGCGCCCGCGCCGGTGGCCGAAGAAGTGGTCGAACCGGCTGTGCAGGAAGAGCCGGTCGCCGAAGCGCCGGTGGCCCAGGACAATGATCCGGCACCCGGCTTCTCGCTCGGCGATGCCGCCGAACCCGAAGCCCCCGCTGTGGCGGAAGAAGAAGAGCCGATGGAATTGTCGCAGGTCGCCGCGACCTATGACGATACCGCCGACGAACTGGTGCTCGACGCGCCCGAAGCCCCGGCGAGCGACTATCGTTCGGCGCCCGCGGCGGAGGCTCCGGCCGAAGCACCGGCGCGCTCGGTCGGCGGCGGCACGCTGTTCGAACGCATGTCGCGGCTCTCGCGCGGGGCATCGACCCCCGACGCCGAAGAGGGCGGCAAGGACGACGGGGTCGATATTCCGCGTTTTCTGGGACGGCAGAACAACCAGTAACGGGGCTATCGAGCGGCCGCCCGCCGGGCACGGCAGGCCGGAAATCGGGATGAGTTGCCCATGCGGCAGGTGAAATTGACGGCGAAGCCGGCGCGCGCGCGCTATCTTGTTCGCGCGCTCGGCGCGCTGTTGCTTGGAACCGCGGCGCTGGCGCCCGTACTGGCTCAGGTGACGCCGCCCGACCCCGCGACGAAGGCGGCGATGGAAAAGCGCACCGCCGCGCGCACCTTGCTGTCGTCGTCGCTCGCCCGCATCGCGGCGAACAACAGCGACACGGCGGCGCTGCTCGATGCGGGGCGCGCGTCGATCGATCTCGAGGATTATCGCGCCGCGCTCGGTTTCCTCGTCCGCGCCGAACAGGCTCGCCCGCGCGACGGCACGATCAAGGCGGCGCTCGGGTCGGCGATGGTCCATATGGAAAATCCGACGCGCGCGCTCGACTATTTCGGCGAGGCGCAGCTGATGGGTGCCCCCGAACGGCTGTTCCTCGCCGACCGCGGCCTCGCGCGCGACCTGCTGGGGCAACAGGACGCGGCGCAGCGCGACTATCAGCTCGCCCTGTCGATCGCGCCCAATGACGAATTGACGCGGCGCTATGCGCTGTCGCTCGGGATCAGCGGCGACGCCGATCGCGGAATCGCCATGCTGACCCCGCAACTCCGCGCGCAGGATCGCGGCGCGTGGCGGCTGCGCGCGATGATCCTTGCGATGAATGGCCGCGACAAGGAAGCGACCGAGATCGTCAACGCGACGATGCCGCCCGCGATGGCGCAGAATATCACCCCCTATCTGCTCCAGATGGACCGGCTCAATCCCGCGCAGCAGGCCGCGGCGGCGCATTTCGGCCGCTTCCCCAGCGGCCAGCCGGGTCCGAAACGTGCGCCTGTGCAGGTCGCGGCGGCGACGCCGGCACCCGCAGCGGCGGGCAAGCCGGCGGCGACCGACCGGCCGCGGCCCGCAGCAGCGGTAACGCCGACGCCCGCGCCGATGCCCGCCACGCGCAAACCCGAGCCTGCACCGGCGGTGCGCACACCCACGCCTGCGCCGCCGCCGGCCGCCCGGCCGGTCGCCGAGCCTCCCCCCTCGACATCCGCGCAGGCGGAGGCGGCGCGCTCCACTCTGGCGCCCGCGCGGCCCGCGGCGGCACCCGAACCGGTCGGTGCGGCCGTCGACGCCGGAAAAGGACCGATCGGTCCCGGATTTTCGATCGCCGATATGGGCCGTTCGACCGCGTCCACATCGCCGCCCGCGCCGGCCGCTTCTTCGCCCGCCACGAGCGCGGCTGCCGCGTCCGCCCCGCTCGCGTCGCTCGCCGACATCGTCGGGTCGATCGAAATCCCGGCCGAAGAGCTGAGCCGACCCGACAATGCGATCGGCGCCGACACGCTCGCGATGCTGCTCGAAGACAAGCGCAAGGCCGAAGCGGCCGAAGCGGCGAAGCGCGAAAAGGAGGAAGCGGCCGCCAAGGCGAAGGCCGAAGCCGACGCCAAGGCGAAGGAAGAGGCCGCGAAGAAAAAGGCGAACCCGGCGCGCATCTGGGTCCAGATCGCGACCGGTTCAAACCTCAAGGCGCTCGCCTTCGACTATAATCGTTTCGCCAAGCGCAACGCCGCGCTGTTCAAGGGCAAGTCGGGGTCGACCGCCGAATGGGGCCAGACGCGGCGCCTGCTCGTCGGGCCCTTCGCCAACCGCAAGGCGGCGCAGGACTGGCTCGCCGACTATAAAAAGGCCGAAGGCGACGGCTTCCTCTTCGACAGCGAGGCGGGCGAAACCGTCGACCCGATCAAGTGAGCGAGGCTAAATTGAACCCCAATCCTCCCTGTCGCGAAGCGATGGGGAGGGGGACCGCGCCCGAAGGGCGTGGTGGAGGGGCAGCGACCTCGCGTCATAGCCCCTCCGTCAGCGGCTTCGCCGCTGCCACCTCCCCATCGCTGCGCGACAGGGAGGATCTGCGTGATCGCTAACTGCGCCAGCGACCCCGCGCGCAGCCGTGGCCGCCGCCACCCCGAACCCGGCCGCGTCGTGCGCGGTCCCCGCGACGATTTTCAGCGCGACCGTGACCGCATCATCCATTCGATCGCCTTTCGCCGCCTGCGCCACAAGACGCAGGTGTTCGTCGCCCCCGACGGCGACCATTATCGCGTCCGCCTGACCCACAGTATCGAGGTCGCGCAGATCGGCCGCGGCATCGCGCGCGCGCTCGGGCTCAACGAGGATCTGACCGAAGCCCTGTGTCTGGCGCACGACATCGGCCATCCGCCCTTCGGCCACGCGGGCGAGGATGCGCTCAAGGCCGCGATGGCGGCGCACGGCGGATTCGACCACAATGGTCACACGCTGCGCACGCTCGCGCGCCTCGAATGCCCCTATCCGCTGTTCGACGGCATCAACCTGACGTGGGAAACTTTGGAGGGGCTCGCCAAGCATAACGGCCCCGTCGCAAGCCCCGGCTGGGCGCTCGCCGAAATCGACGGCGATTTCGGGCTCGATCTCGCCAGTCACGCCAGCCTAGAGGCGCAGGTCGCGGCGATCGCCGACGACATCGCCTATGACAATCACGACATCGACGACGGGCTGCGCGCCGGTCTGCTCGACCTCGACCAGCTGATGGCGCAGCCCTTCGTCGCGGCCAATTATCGCGCGGTCGAGGGGCGCTTCCCCGGCGCGCCACGCGACCGGCTGCTCCGCGAACTCGTCCGCGACCAGATCGGCGTGATGGTCAACGATGTGATCGCCGCGACCGCCGCCAATGTCGCCGATGCCGGCGTCGCGAGCGCCGACGAGGTCCGCGCCGCGGGCCACACGCTCGGCGGCTTCTCGCGCGAATTGGCGGCGCAGGAACGCGAACTCAAACGCTTCATGTATGCGAACCTCTATCACCACCCCGAACAGCTCGCCGCCGCCGAGGCCGCGAACCGGGTGGTCGCCGACCTCTTCGCCGCCTATGCCGCCGATCCCGCGTTGATGGGCGCCGACTGGGCGGCGCGGCTGCCCGGCGAAACATGCGCGACAAACCGGCATATCGGTGATTATATCGCCGGCATGACCGACCGCTTCGCCATCGACCGCTATGCCGATATCTTCGGCCGCGACGCGGTGCCCGCCGCGCTGGCCCATGCCTGACGCGCTGATCGTCGGGGCGACCGGGATGGTCGGTCGCGCGGTGATCGCCCGTTTCGGATCCGCACCCGTCACCGTGCTCGCGCGGCGCGAGGTCGAGGGACTGGCCCCGCATCACCGGGAACTGGTCGCGCCGTCCGAAGGCTGGGGCGACATCATCGCCGCCGAACGGCCCGCCGTCCTCATCTCCTGCCTCGGCACCACGATCCGCCAGGCGGGATCGCAGGCCGCCTTTCGCGCGGTCGATCACGACCTCATACTCGCCGCCGCGCGCGGGGCGAGGGCGGGCGGCACGCCGCACATGATCGCGGTCAGCTCGGTCGGCGCCGCAGCGAAGAGCGGCAATTTCTACCTCCGCACCAAGGGCGAGACCGAGGATGATCTCCACGCGCTCTGCTTCAATCGCCTCGATTTCCTGCGCCCCGGCCTGCTCCGCGGCGACCGCCCGGGGCCGCAGCGTCTCGCCGAAGGGCTGGCGACGATCGCCGCGCCGCTGACCGATGCGCTCCTCCACGGCTCCTTCCGCCGCTACCGCTCGATTTCGGGCGACCGTGTCGCCGCCGCGATCGTCGCGCTGGCCGGGCAAAAGGGTTCGGGCGTGTATATCCACGAAAACGACGCGATCCGCGCGCTCGCCGATTGACTCCGCCGGGGCGCGGCGCCAAGGCTCGCGGCGTCTGTCGGGTTCCGCCAAGGGATTCGACCGGCCGCGCGGGAGAGCGCGGGGGCAACCCCGCCACCGAAGGAGCAACCGCCCCGGAAACTCTCAGGTCAGCAGGACCGCGCAGGCTGGAACGGACACTCTGGAAAGCGTTCCGGCCAATTCTGCCGGAACCACCGAAGGGGTAACTCCGTGATATCATGGAGGAAAACTCTCAGGTTCCCGTGACAGAGGGGGCATGGCACAGGGCGGCACCGGGCCGCGCCTTGCCGTGTCAACGACGGGAGTGCGATATGCGCGAAGATGAAGAAACTCCGATCGAAACGGCGACCCTACCGCTCGACGCCTGGCACCGCGCGAAGGGCGGCCGCATGGTCGAATTCGCCGGCTATTGGATGCCGATCCAATATGAAGGCATCATGGCCGAACATCTCTGGACGCGCGAGAATGCCGGCCTGTTCGACGTCAGCCATATGGGGCAGCTGCAGCTTTCGGGCGACGGCGTTGCCGAAGCGCTCGAAACGCTCGTCCCCGGCGATATTTCGGCGCTGAAGCCCGGCCGGATGCGCTATTCGCTGCTGCTCGACGAAGACGGCGGCATTCTCGACGATCTGATGATCACCAACGAAGGCGACCAGTACGGCATCGTCGTCAACGGCGCGGTGAAGTGGGACGATATCGGCCACTTGCGCGAAAATCTTCCCGATCACATCACGCTCAATCACAATGAGGATTACGGCCTGCTCGCGCTGCAGGGACCGAAAGCGATCGATGCGCTCGCGCGGCTGGTGCCCGAAGCTGCGACGCTCGTCTTCATGCAGGCCGCCCGCGCGACCTGGCAAGGCCATGCGATCGGCCTTAGTCGCTCGGGCTACACCGGCGAGGACGGCTTCGAAATCTCGCTGCCGGACGAGGCGCTGACGGCCTTTGCCGACGCGCTCTGCGCGATGGACGAAGTCAAGCCGATCGGGCTCGGCGCGCGCGACTCGCTGCGGCTCGAAGCGGGCCTGCCGCTCTACGGCCACGACATGACCCCCGAAATCGACCCCGCCGAAGCCGACCTCGGCTTCGCGGTTAGCAAACGCCGCCGCGAGGAAGAGAATTTTCCCGGCGCCGCGCGCATCCTCGGCCATCTCGAGGACGGCCCGCCCCGCAAGCGCGTTGGCCTCACCGTCGACGGAAAGCTGCCGGTGCGTGAAGGCGCCAAGCTGTTCGACGGCGAGGATGAAATCGGGGTCGTGACCTCGGGCGGCTTCGCGCCGAGCGTCGGCGCACCGATCGCCATGGGCTATGTCCCGCGCGATCACGCCGCGCCCGGCACCGCGATCGCCGCCGAAGTGCGCGGCAAGCTGGTCCATTGCACCGTCACCGCCATGCCATTCATTCCACACCGCTATGTGCGCAAACAGGGAGCCTGATCGATGCCGCGTTATTATACCGAAGAACATGAATGGATCGACGTCGATGGCGATGTTGCGACGGTCGGCATCACCGACTTCGCGCAGGGCCAGCTCGGCGACATCGTCTTCGTCGAGGTTCCCGACACTGGCGCCGAACTGACCGCGGGCGGCGATGCCGCGGTGGTCGAATCGGTGAAGGCCGCCAGCGACGTCTATGCCCCCGTCGACGGCACCGTGACCGAAGGCAATGGACAGCTCGAGGAAGACCCCGCGCTCGTCAATTCGGACCCCGAAGGCGAAGGCTGGTTCTTTCGCATGACGCTGTCCGACAAGGGCCAGCTCGACGGCCTGATGGACGCAAAGGGCTACAAGGCCTTCTGCGACGCCCTGTAACCGATCGCCCCTCCCGCGGGCGGGAGGGGGAGGGATGCGATGACCGACGCCGCGCCAGCCAATTGCCGCCTGATGGTGGCGACGCCGATCTATGACGGCGCGCAGGGCCCCTATGTCCGCGCGGCGCTGGGTCTCGCGTTGGCGGCGCAGGCCGAGAGCGTGCCGGTGCGGTTCGAGTTCATCCTCCACGAAGCGCAGATCCACCGCGCGCGCAGCCTGCTCGCCGACCTGTTCGTGCAAAGCGATTGCAGCCATCTGCTCTTCGTCGATGCCGACATCGACTTCGCCGCCGCCGACATTTTCGCGATGATCGAGGCGATGGCGGGCCGACCGGACTGCGCGATCCTGGGGGCGGCGGTGCCGCGCCGCACGGTCAACTGGCCGCAGGTCGCGCGCGCCGCCGAGCGCGGACTGGCAAAGGACAATGCGGCCGACCTCGCCCGCTATGCGGGCGATTTCGCATTGAGCTTCCTGCACGCCGATCAACGCTTCGCGCTGACCGACCTCGTCGAGCTGTCGCAGCTCGGCACTGGGCTGATGCTGATCCGCCGCGACGTCGTCGAAACGCTCGGCGCGCGGCACCCCGAACTCGCCTTTCGCACCGATGCGCGCGACCGGCGGGGAACGGGTGTGGGCGAAAGCGTCCACGCGCTCTTCCTGCCCGAGATCGACCGGACCAGCGGCCTGATGCTGTCCGAAGACTATGCTTTCTGCCGCCGTGCGCGCGAAGCGGGCTTTCGCATCTGGCTCGCGCCCTGGGTCCGCACGACGCACAGCGGCCCCGCCACCTTTCGCGGATCGCTCGCCGATCTCGCCCCGCTTTTTGCTTCTTCTTCCGATAGCTGACCGGAGTATTTCATGCGTTATCTCCCTCTCACTCCCGATGACCGCGCGGCGATGCTCGGCGCTATCGGTGCGTCGTCGATCGACGACCTGTTCGCCGACGTGCCCGCCGAGGCGCGGCTCGATGGCCCGATCGCGGGCTTGCCGAACCATGCGAGCGAGCTGGCGGTCGAGCGCCACATGGGTGCGCTCGCACGCCGCAGCCGCGCCGCGGGCGAAGGTCCCTTCTTCCTCGGCGCCGGCGCCTATCGCCACCATGTGCCCGCCAGCGTCGATCATCTGATCCAGCGCGGCGAGTTCCTGACCGCCTATACGCCCTACCAGCCCGAAATCGCGCAGGGCACGCTGCAGATGCTGTTCGAGTTCCAGAGCCAGGTCGCGCGGCTGCTCGGCACCGACGTCGCCAACGCGTCGATGTACGACGGTTCGACCGCCTGCTGGGAAGCGATCGTCATGGCGCGCCGCATCACCAAGCGCGCCAAGGCTTTGCTCTCGACCGGCCTCCACCCGCATTACCGCAGCGTCGCGCGCACGATGGCGAAATATACCGGCGATGTGCTGGTCGACGGCGACCCCACCCTCGAAGCGGGCACCGACTGGACGGCGCTCGCGGGCAGCATCGACAAGGATATAAGCTGCGTCGTCGTCCAATATCCCGACATCCTCGGCCGCATCGACGATATGGCGAAGCTCGCCGAAGCCTGTCAGGCCGCGGGCGCACTGCTGATCGCGGTCGTCACCGAACCCGTGGCGCTCGGCCTCATCAAGTCGCCCGGCGAAATGGGCGCCGACATCGTCGTGGGCGAAGGGCAGTCACTCGGCGTCGGCCTGCAATTCGGCGGGCCCTATGTCGGCCTCTTCGCGTGCAAGACCAAATATGTCCGCCAGATGCCCGGCCGGCTTTGCGGCGAAACCGTCGACGCGAACGGCAAGCGCGGCTTCGTGCTCACGCTCTCGACGCGCGAACAGCATATCCGCCGCGAGAAAGCGACGAGCAATATCTGCACCAACTCAGGCCTTTGCGCGCTGGCCTTCAGCATTCATATGACTCTGCTCGGCGAAGCCGGCCTCCGCCAGCTTGCCGCGATCAACCATGGCCGGGCAAAGGCGGCGGCCGCCGAACTGGCGAAGGTGCCGGGCGTGTCGGTGCTGAACACCAGCTTCTTCAACGAATTTACTTTGCTGCTGCCAACCGCGGCGCGGCCGGTGATCCACAAACTCGCCGAAATGGACATCCTCGGCGGCGTTTCGCTCGGTCGCCTCTATCCCGACAACGACGGCCTCGAAAACGGCCTCGTCGTCGCCGTGACCGAAACCGTGACCGAGGCGGATATCGCCGCCTTCGCCGCGGCCCTGAAGGAGGTGCTGGCATGACCGCGCTCAACCGCGCCGGCTGGCGCCCCGAAATGAACGCCGCCGGCGGCGCCGACGACAATGTCACCTTCACCGGCAACCGCGCGCTGATGCTCGAAGAACCGTTGATCTTCGAGATCGGCGGCAACGACACCACCGGCGTCGATTTCGACGAGGACGCGCCCGCCGCCGATCTGGGCACGCTCGCGCGCACCGCGCCGATCGGCCTGCCGGGGCTCAGCGAGTCCGAAACGGTGCGCCATTACACGCGCCTCAGCCGTCAGAATTATGCGATCGACCTCGGGCTCTTCCCGCTCGGCAGTTGCACGATGAAGCACAACCCGCGCCTTAACGAGAAGGTCGCGCGGATGCCGGGCTTCGCCGACGTCCACCCGCTCCAGCCGCAGGAAACGGTGCAGGGCGCCTATGCGGTGATCCACGAACTCGCCGAATGGCTGATCACGCTCACGGGCATGCACAGCGTCGCGATGTCGCCCAAGGCGGGCGCGCATGGCGAGCTTTGCGGCATCCTCTGCATCAAGGCGGCGCTCGAAGCGCGCGGCGAGGATCGCCGCGTCATCCTCGTCCCCGAAAGCGCGCATGGCACGAATCCGGCGACCGCGGCCTTCGCGGGCTTCACCGTCGAGGATATTCCCGCGACCCCCGAGGGCCGCGTCGACCTCGAGGCGCTCAAGGCACGCCTCGGCCCTGACGTTGCGGGGGTGATGATCACCAACCCCAACACTTGCGGCCTGTTCGAGCGCGACATGAAGGCGATTTCGGACGCGGTCCATGGGGCGGGCGGCTACGTCTATTGCGACGGCGCGAACTTCAACGCGATCGTCGGCCGCGTGCGTCCCGGCGACCTCGGCGTCGATGCGATGCACATCAACCTGCACAAGACCTTCTCGACCCCGCATGGCGGCGGGGGACCCGGCTCGGGCCCCGTCGTGCTGTCCGAAGCTTTGGCTCCGTTCGCACCGCTGCCTTTCGTCACCAAGCAGGGCGATGGCTTCCGCTTGATCGAGGAGGAAAATGCGGGCGAGGATCATCCGCAGACCTTCGGCCGCATGACCGCCTTCCATGGCCAGATGGGCATGTTCACCCGCGCGCTGACCTATATCCTCAGCCACGGCGCCGACGGGCTCAAGCAGGTCGCCGAAGATGCGGTGCTCAACGCCAATTATGTTCTGCGCAGCCTCGAGGACGTGCTCGACGCGCCCTTCGCGGCGTCGGGCCCGTGCATGCACGAGGCGTTGTTCAGCGACAAGGGCCTCGCCGAAGGCTTCTCGACGCTCGACATCGCCAAGGGGCTGATCGACGAGGGCTATCACCCGATGACGGTCTATTTCCCGCTCGTTGTCCATGGCGCGATGCTCGTCGAGCCGACCGAGACCGAATCGAAAGCGGTGCTCGACCAGTTCATCGGCGCGCTGCGCAGCATCGCGATGCGTGCGAAGAATGGCGACCCGGCGCTCAAATCGGCGCCGCATTTCGCTCCGCGCGCGCGGCTCGACGAAACGCTCGCGGCGCGCAAGCCCGTCCTCGCCTGGGAGGATTGATGGCCGGAACGGCGCCCGGCCCCGAACGCCCCGAACCGCGCACGGGCGCCGGGTGCATCGCGGCCGGCGCGCTGTTCGGGGTCGTCGCGCTTCTCGGCTGGCTCATCGCGATCACCGCTTACGGTCTCGTCGTCGAACAGTGGGAGCTGGTGCGGGTCCGCCGCGAATTCAGCTATGACTGGGCGTTCGTCTATGCACCGTTGTTCGCGGTCGGTTTGGGGCTCACCGTGGCCTTCGCGGCGTCGCGCCGCGCGTCGGCGGCGCGAATGGCCTTGCTGATCACGATCACCGGCGCCATTGCCTTGCTCGCAGGGGTCGTCCTTTTCGGGCTCGGCGGGCTGATCTGACGGGGGAGGGGCGCATATGAGCTGGGACACGATTTTTCTGCTAGCCAATTATTGGGCCTTTGCCGGCTGGATCGCGCTCGCCTTCCTGCCGCGCGGGCCCAAGATCCTCGCGGCGATCCTCTATGTCGGCGTGTTCCTGCTCTGCCTCGCCTACACCGTGCTGATCGTCGGTTTCCTCACCGGCGGCATCGACCCGGGCGGCGCGAGCGGGGCCGATTTCACGACGCTGAAAGGCGTGATGAAATTGTTCGACAGCCCGGGCGGGGCGACGATGGGGTGGATCCATTATCTGGCGTTCGATCTGTTCACCGGCATGTGGATCGCGCGCGACGCCGACCAGAAGGGCTTCAGCCGCGCCGTGCAATTCCCCTTCCTGTTCCTGACATTGATGGCCGGTCCTGTCGGCCTCTTCGCCTGGCTGATCATACGCGAGCGCCGCGCGCGGGCGCAGACGACGCAGACGAAAAAGTGACGCCGCAACCCTGGATGCCGGCCGACGGCGGCGAGGCGGACAAGCGCCATGCGCCCGCGACGCTTCGTAACCGCGACGCCATCGCCGCCGTGCTCGCCGACTGGCTGCCGGCGGCGGGAACGGTGATCGAGGTCGCGAGCGGGTCGGGCGAGCATGTGATCCATTTCGCCGCGGCCTTTCCGCATCTCGACTGGCAACCGAGCGACCCCGATCCCGCCGGCCTCGCTTCGATCGTGGCTTGGCGCGCCGACGCCTGGCTCGCCAACGTCGCGCCGCCGATCGCGCTCGACGCGTCGGCATCCGATTGGCCCGTCGACCGGGCCGATGCGGTCCTCTGCATCAACATGATCCATATCAGCCCGTGGGAAGCGACGCTCGGCCTGTTCGCCGGGGCCGCGCGATTGCTCGCATCCGGCGCACCGCTGATCCTCTATGGGCCCTATACCGAACCCGATGTGCCGACCGCTGCGAGCAATCTCGACTTCGACGCCAATCTGCGCGCGCGCGATCCGGCGTGGGGGCTGCGCGACACCGATAGGGTCAAGTCGGTCGCTCGTGACGCCGGACTCGCCTTCGCCGAGCGCCGGGCGATGCCCGCGAACAACCTGATGCTGCTCTTCCGTCGCACCTGACGGACCTGACAGGGTCGGCCGATCGACGCTTTACCTCGCCGGTAGAACCGTTAGCTTTCTCATCAATTGCGCGCAAACGACGCGATTCGAGGAGAGAGAGGCGATGGGCCGCGACGTTTCGGAGCTGTTTACGTTCGACGAATTCCTGGCGCATTGGGCCGCCGAGCGTCCCGAGCGGGTGGCGATGCGCGAAGAGGATCGCGTCTACAGCTACGCCCAACTCGATGACCTCACCGCACGCGCCGCCGCGGCGCTGATCGCGGCGGGTCTGAAGAAGGGCGACCGCATCGCCTGGATCGGCAAGAACAGCGATCTCTATTTCACCCTTTTTTATGGCGCGGCGCGCGCGGGCATCGTGATGGCGCCGGTGGGCTGGCGCCTGTCGCCGGCCGAATGGGCGTTCATCGTCAATGACACGCAGGCGAAGATCGTCTTCGGGGGGCCGGGGTTCGAGGGATTGGCCGATCAACTCGCGGGCAAGCTCGCGAACGACCCGGCGATCATGAGCGCCACCGACGCATGGGGGATGATCGAGGGCGCGGCGCGCACGCCCTTCGCGCCGTCGGGCGCCAACGATGCGGTGCTCCAACTCTATACCTCGGGCACCACCGGCAATCCCAAGGGCGCGGTGCTGTCGAACCGCAATCTCTTCGCGCTGCGCAAGCATTCGAGCACGCTCGATATGCCCTACACCAAATGGGACGATGACGAGGCGGTGCTCGTCGCGATGCCGTGCGCGCATATCGGCGGCACCGGGCTCGGCATCATGGCGCTCGCGGCGGGGCTGCCCGGCGTCATCCTCGCCGAATTCAACCCCGACGGCGTGTTCGACGCGGTCGAACAGCATGGCGTCACGCGCTTCTTCATGGTGCCCGCGGCGCTCCAGATGCTGTTGATGCACCCGCGCTGCGCCAGCGTCGATTACAGCCGCCTCAAATATATCCTCTACGGCGCCGCGCCGATCCCGCTCGAATTGCTGCGCCAGTGCATCCAGGTCTTCGGCGCGCAGTTCATTCAGGCTTACGGGATGACCGAGACGACGGGCACCATCTCGATGCTGCCGCCCGAGGACCATGATCCCGCGGGCAATGCGCGCATGCGTTCGGCGGGCAAGGCGCTTCCCGGGGTCGAAATCGTCATTCTCGGCCCCGACGGGCAAGCCGTCCCCACGGGCGATGTGGGCGAGGTCGTCACCCGCTCGTCGAACAATATGCTCGGCTACTGGAACCTGCCCGATGCGACGGCGATGACGATGACCGACGACGGCTGGATCCGCACCGGCGACGCGGGCTACCTCGACGCCGACGGCTATCTCTTCATCCACGACCGGATGAAGGACATGATCATCACCGGCGGCGAGAATGTCTATCCGGCCGAGGTCGAAAGCGCGATCTTCGGCCACCCCGCGGTGCAGGAGGTCGCGGTGATCGGCATCCCCGATGCGAAGTGGGGGGAAACGGTGAAGGCGGTCGTGGTCGCCAAGCCGGGGAGCGCGGTGGAGGAAGCAGACATCATCGCCTGGGCGCGCGAGCGAATCGCGCCGTTCAAATGCCCGCGCAGCATCGACGTGATCGACGCGCTGCCCAGGAACGCCAGCGGCAAGATCCTGCGCAAAGACCTGCGCGCGCCCTATTGGGAGGGGTATGAGCGGATGGTGAATTGAACGGCCGGGCTGTCGCTCGCTTGTTTGCCGGCGGCCACAACACCAAATGATGGCTGCGGCCGGTAAGGGCAGGTTCATTTTCCCGATGCTTAGCGCGCGATCATGGAATGGCTTCTCGACTTTTACCGTCCGCTGAGTGCTGCCCTCGGCATGAGCACGGGCGCCTCGGATAGTCTGCTGCACGTGCATGGCGGCATGGTCGTCCTGTTTCTCGCCCGAATCGCGACCCAGCGTTCGCTCGCGACATGGACGCCGTTTCTGTTCGTTCTGGCGGCGGCGCTCGCGAAAGAAGGAGCCGATCGCATCGCGCACGGCGCATGGCGGATGCCCGACAGCGTCTTCGATGTCCTCAACACGATCTTCTGGCCCTTCGTCCTGATGGTAGGGCTGCGGTGGCGTCGGGCGCGGCCGGATGATTCCAGCGTCCGCGACCGGAGTGTGGGCGGCAGCTAACGGCCGGAAGCTGCCGATAGAGATGTGCGCCCCGGCGAAGGCCGGGGTCCAGACTTCTATCGCAAACCTAGTGTGTTTCCGCACTGGGCCCCGGCTTTCGCCGGGGATCACAAGGGTGGGGCAGCGTCCACTCACCACCCCAAAGCAGCGCTTTAAACTCCGTTCGCCGCGTGCACCCCGAAAGGCCGATGCGTTTTCCTCGTTGGCCTGCCATGCATGGGGGCAAGGAGGGCCTCACCTTAATGGTGGAGCGCGGCCGCCTTCTGCCGCGCACGCGCGCGCTGGAACCCGTCGCGCGCCATGCAGCGATCGAGCCATGCCCTCGTCGCATCCCCCAGCACATCGTCGGCGCCGAGCGTCGTCGCGAGGAAGGCCGCATAGCCGATCGCGATGTCGGCAATGGTGAAGCGCCCGGCGACGAGCCACTCGCGCCCGTCGGCGAGTTCCGCCTCGATGCTCTTCGCCCGGCCGCCGAAAAACGCCTTATAATCATCAACCGCCTGCGCGAGCCGCCGCTCAGCGGGTTCGACGCGCGTATAGCGGATCATGATCGCGAGCGGGAAGGTCAGCGTCGCGTCGCTGCGGTGCAGCCAGTTGCGATAATCCCAATAATCACCTTCGTTCCGCCGGACTTCGAGTGGCGTGCCCTCCGCAATCCGTTCGCAGATCGCGGCCGATTCGGTCATCAGCCGCCCATCCTCGACCCAGCCGGGGATGGTCATCAGCGGGTTCACCGCGCGATAATCGGGCTCGAACGCGCGCGGCGGGAATTTGAGCAGCTTGAGGTCTACGTCGATCCCGGCCTCCTCGACCGCCCACAGGCAGCGCAGCGAGCGGGCGTCGGGGCAGTGGTAGAGGATCGGTAACGTCATGCGGCAACCTCCTTGGGGCGGTCGATGTGGCGGCGATGCTCGCGCCAGGCGATGAACAGGCCCGACATGATGATCAGCGGCGCGCCGAGCCACGTGGTGTCGGCGGGCAGCGTGCCGAAAAACCACCAGCCGGCGGCGATCGCCCAGAGCAGGCTCGAATAATCCATCGGGATCACGACCGACACCGGCGCGAGGCGCAATGCGCCGGTCAGCGACATCTGGACGACCGCGCCGAGAAAGCCGAGTCCGATCAGCAACAGCCATTCGTGGCCGTCGTGCGGCGTGATGACGAAGGGCAGGGCGATGCCGAGCGGAATCATCGAGAGCAGGCTGAACCAGAAGACGATCGTCGCGGCATTTTCGGTGCGGCCAAGATCACGCACAGCGATGGTGATGAGCGCGGTCATGATCGCGCCGGTCAGCGCGACCAACGTGCCGGCGCCGTGCGTGCCGCCGAAACCGCCCGCGAAGCTCGCCAGCGGATCGAGCACGACGAGCACGCCGACGAAGCCGACGATCACCGCGCTCCACCGCTGCCACCCCGTCGCCTCGCCGAGCAGGAGGGCGGCGAAGATCACCGCAAAGATCGGCACCGAAAGGCTGATCGTCGTCGCCTCGGCCATCGGCAGCAGGATCATCGCGCCGAAATTGCACGCCATGCCGGTCAGCCCCATCAGCATCCGCCGCGCGTGCGCACCGATCCGCCGCGTCTTCAGCGACGAAAAACCGCTTGTCGCCATCACCCAGGCGAGCAGGAAGGGCAGGACGAGCGCCTGCCGCCAGAACAGGCTTTCGACGACATGGATGCCCGCCGCGTCGATCTCTTTGACGAGCACGAACATCAGCGAGAGGCTGACCATCGCGAACAGTCGCAACCCGATGCCGCCGAGATAATGCTGCGGCGGCCCGTGGATGGGGAGTGTGGGGGGCGGGGCGGGGGACGACGCGTCGCTCATTGGAAAATGCGCATATCAGCACGGCACGCGCGCGCAAGCCGTCATCCCCCTTGCCCCGTCCCTTCAATCCGGCTAGTGGCGCACTCCGGCCTAGGGGTATAGCTCAGTTGGTAGAGCATCGGTCTCCAAAACCGAGGGTCGCGGGTTCGAGTCCTGCTGCCCCTGCCATTATTTTGATGGTTTGGCCGGATTGACGAGAGGTTGGCAAAGCGCTCCTTCTCTGGATCAGCCTATCGGTTTCAAGGTCCTGTTTCGGTTTGGGTCGCCATTTCGCGTCGAAATGGGCGGGACGTCGGGTTGCTATCCGGCGCGCTGCTACGCATGGCATAGGCGCGGGCTGTTCGATTGCCGACGCTGGCGAGTGAGTTGATAGCGGCGAAGCAATTGAGGGCGGTACGGATACAGCAACGCCCCCGGTTCAGAGGCCGAGGGCGTTGCAGTCTATTTCTACCGTCTCGTCCGGTGGGCGATCATGTCGCGATGGAGCCCCAAGCTTTCCAAATTCCGGGGGACCCCGCCGTAACACATACCCACCCCATGGTGCCGCCCGGCGTGGGGACGCTGTTCCAGACCATCTCGCCCACAGCATGATATCTCGAGGAGGGCGCGGCGGACGCATAGCGCTCCGCTCGCTGCGTGGGCGCACGCAGCAGCCTGTCCGTCGTCTTGGCAAACTGAGACTGATCCTCCGACACTTCCATGAGCCGGAAAACTTGGACGTAATTCTCGGATGCGACAGTTTGGTTGGCGTAACAGCGAACGGCTTTGCTCCCGGTCGAACTGACCGTAAATGGTACGCCCGGAGCGCGCACGACCCCATCGACTTGAGCCGTTGCGACGGGACTACCCGCAACATTTTTGCTGTGCAGCCAAAGGACATATGTCTTCGTACTGTCGAGATTGACGCTCTGTTTCATGCCTCGAATGCCGGTCAGGGACGTCGCAATTTTGAAACCCCCTTCTACGGGATCCCAGCCGACAAACTCGGAGGTTCCGTCCGAGACCCAAGCTTGTGGGTCCAGAAGATCGTCACCATAGATCATCGGGACAATAGCGGCGCCATATTTCAGACCGATATTGTCGGTGGTCCCGACTCCGGCGAGATATTCGGTGTCGCGACCCCATGCCGACTGGAAGCCATATCGCTTCGACCACCGGTCGCCGTGCGACTGCCCGGAGGTATACCAGTCGGCATTGCCAATGACGTTGCGCGTCCGCATGACCAGGTTCACACCCGCGCTCGGATGGCTATAATTATTGACGTCCTGACCGCCCGTGTCGGTGAGTTGCGCGCCGGCCGTGACATTGTTTTCGAAATAACAGCGTTCAAGGGTAAGGTCGCCGATATTGTTGCGGATGCCGACGCCGCAATATTCGGCGATGACAGTGAAGGTCGAGCGATAGACGTAGGTTGCGTCGATCCCGTAATCATCGCAGCCGATGACGTAGCAGTTGAAGAGCTGAACGGTGGTAGAGAAGTCGGCGCCGCCCGTGCCGTTTCGTCCGAACTTGAGACCCGTCTTGCAATGACGATGGAAACAGGAAATCATCGTTAGGTCGAGAGCGTTGCGGAACTCCACTCCGACGCCGCTGAAATTCTCGATATTGAGATCATAGTTATAGACGTGGCCGATCGAGCCGCTGCCCTTGGTGTAGAGGAGGCCATTCGTTCCGAGGCCATCGCCTTCCGTTCCCTCGCTGCGCAATTCGAGATGGCGGAAGTGCACCCAATCCTTACTGACCGTAAAGCCTGTCTCACCGTTCTTTACGATGAATCTGGTACCGCGGGACTGACCCTCAATGACAATATGCTGCGCGTCGATCGTGAGGCCCCCGACAAGATAGGCGCCACTGCACAGCAGCTTGCCGCCACCGGTCGATTCCAGGTGGTCGATTGCCGCTTGAACGGACGATGTGTCGTCTGCCACGCCATCGGCCGTAGCGCCGAACATTTCGGGCGTGACATATTTGATCGCGTCCTGAACATTGCCGCCTTGAGCAAGGCCCACCATGTCGCCGCCCGCGGAAGAAGCAAGCTCATTCCGGAGTTCCTCGCAACTCATATATTTTCTCCTTTGTAAGATCGCGGGACCATTTCCCCGATCTGAACAAAAGAAGAACAAATGAAATCCTACATTGCACCCTATTTCGTACGACCTCTCTCCTATTTCGTAAGTCTGCCGCTGAGACTGAGGGCTTGGATCTCGGGTGCCGAGGGTCGCGGGTTCGAGTCCCCTGCCAGGCTGTCCGATCGCTAACGTAGGACCCAGGGCGACCGACCGCCGCGCGGGCTTTGCAGTCGATCAACCGCCTCCCCGCGCCAGCCGTGCCTCGAGCTTGCTGGCGCGCGCCTTCGCCGACGCATCTTTCGCTTCGGCAAGCGCTGGCGTCGCCTTCGCGAGGAGCCGCCGCGCTTCGGTTTGGTCGCCGCTTCCCAGCGCCGCTTCGGCGAGCGCGAGGTCGGCGGCCGCGCCGATGTCCGGATTGCCGAGCAGCTGCGCCATTTTTTTCCGGTCGAGGCCGGTCAACAAGCCGCGCGCGTCGGCGAAACGGTCGTTGGCGATCAGGCATTCGGCCGTGAAATAGCGCACGACATGCGTGAGCGGATAGTCGGCGCCAAAGGCGGCGCGCGTGGTCGACAAGGCGTCGTTGGCGATTGCCATCGCCTGCTGGCGGCGGGACGTCTGGCACAGCGCCGACGCATAGTCGGTCTGGCCGACGAGCGCCTGGTGCGATTGCGGCCCGGCCAGCGCCGCCGCCCCCCGCCAGACGCGTTCGGCTTCGCGCGCCGCGGCATCATATTGTCCGAGCGCGGCGAAACTCTCGAACCGCGTCGAATGCAGACCCAGCGTGAAGCGGTGATCGGGGCCGAACCTTTTCTGCATCGCGGCGAGGAGCGGCACGCTGGCTTTCAGCGCCTCGTCATGCCGTCCCGTCATCGACAGGCTGTTCAGCCAATGCTGCCGCGTGACGAGCGTATCGGGATGGTCGGCGCCCCGGATGCGCGTCGAATCGCGCACGATCGCGCGCGCGACCGGTTCGGCCTCGTCGGCGCGGCCGAGCCGCATCAAGGTCAGCACGAGCGACGAGCGCGCCTTGAGCAATTGCCCCGCCGGAACCTCGCCGCCCGCCGCTTTGCCGATCCGCACCGCGCGCTGGAACGCGCGCTCGGCGGCTTCGATGTCGGCCATATAGCCATAGGCGCCTTCGGCCGAGGCGAGGGCGAAGCCGACGCGCCCGCTGTCGCCGCGTGCCCCCAGCCGCTCACGCTCGGTCGCGAGCAGCTTGCCCGCCACCTCGAGCCGTTCGGGCTGGCCCGACGTCGATTCCATGTGGATGCGCCCGAGCCGGCCGACCACGGCATCGTCGCTCGCCGCCTCGCCCGCCTTGTCGAACAAGGCGTCGGCGCGCGCATATTCGGCGCGCGCGGTGTCGGAATCGGATCGCTGGTGAAAGGCGCGGGCGACCGCGAGATGGAGCCGCGCGGCGACATGCGGCGCTCCGGCGAAACGCTGGTCGATCTGCTGGCTCGCGCGCTTGATCGCATCGATCACCGTCTCGTCGGCGCTCGATTTTGCGGGATCGGGGCTGCCGAGCACATCCTCGGCGATGAAGGCGTAGCTGGTTTCGGCGAGTTCGCGCGCCGCCACCGCCTGGTTGCGCTGATGCCAGGCATAGACGGCGAGCGCCGACGCGGTCAGCAGCCCGATACTCAGGCTGGCGAAGGCGGCGCGAACCCATGGACGCCGCGCGGCGCGCCGCTCTTCGAGCCTTTGTTGCTCGGCGAGCCGCGCCGCGCGTTCGGCTTCGGCTTCGGCTTCGGCGCGGCGCTGCGGCAGGCGATCGAGCCGGTCGGCCAACTCTTCGGCGCTCGCGAGCCGGTCGGCGGGCGCACCCGCCGCGGCGCGCGCGACGTCGTCCCGCAGCAACGGATCGGCGACGCGCGCTTCCCAGCCCGGCGCCAGCGCCGCCGAGAAATCGCCGATGACGAGCTGATAGAGAATGAGGCCGAGCGCATAGATGTCGCTCTTTACCGTTGGCACCGCTTCGCCCGCGAGTTCGGGCGCGCGATATGCCAGCGTTCCCGATCGCGGCTCGTCCCTGCCGAGGTCGGCGTCGAGCGATCCCGGGTCGGTGATGTGGTAATTTGCGAGGACCGCGTCGTCGAGCAGCCGCCCGCTACCGAAGTCGACCAGCCGCACCACCGGCTCGTCGTCGACCCGGTCGATCAGGATGTTCGCGGGTTTCAGATCCTTGTGCAGGACGCCCATGCCATGCACCGCCGCGAGCGCGCGCGCGATCATCGCGGCGACCGACAGGCGTTGCTCCAGCGGAATGGCGGATAGGCCGCCCGCGGCCTCGGCCCACGCCAGCAGATCCTCGCCGCCCCAGGCATATTCGAGGAAGAAGGGTGCGGTGTCGAAATTCCATTCGTGGAGCGCGGGGATCGGCGCCGCCTTGCCCAGCCCGGCGAACAGCAGGCGCGACAGCGCCGCCTCGCGCTTCAGGCTGCGCAACCGGTCGGGCGCGTCGGCGAATTTGAAGACGCGCGCCTCGCCGGTCTTCGCCTGCCGCGCGCACCAGACATCCTCGCTGCCCGTATCGCCGAGTGGACGGTCGAGCTGCCACAGCTTGCGGCCGGGCACGCTGTCGCCCGGCGCAAAGGCGAAGCGCGGCGCGAGCGGGGTGTCGATGCTCTCGACCGCGACCGGCGCGACCAGCCGGTATCCGACCCGCGGCACGGTGGCGATGATCGCATCGGCTTCGCCGCCCAGCGCCTTGCGCAATTTCGATATCGCGGTGGCGAGCGAGCCTTCGACCACGGTGACGCCCGGCCATACGGCATCGAGTATCTCGTCCTTCGTGACGACCTCGCCCGCGCGCAGCAGCAGTTCGTGCAACACCTCGAGCGGCTTGCCCTCAAGCGCGACGGCGCGCCCGTCGACGCGCAGCGCCCAGCTCGCTTCGTCGAAATCGGCGTTCGCGAAATGCCACAGGCGCCGCCGGCGCCGCGACGAATGGGTTCCCGACATAGAAATCACAGCCCCCCGATCATTCTTTAGAAAAGCTTTAGAACAGGATCAGGACGCGAATTCAAGGATGTGCGAGCACCGTATCTCGAATGATCGGGGAGGCGAAGATGAGCAGCAATAACGAGCAGCCGGTCCGGCGCGTCGAGGACATCCACGGCTTTTTCCGCACCGGCACCGTCCGCGGCGTCGGAAACTGGTCCGAAACCCATGTGAGTTCGTCGAGCAGCGGCGGGGGCGGCTATATCCATAACGGGTCGGGCCACATCTCGGCGCCGACGGTGAGCGTGTCGTCGACGACCACCGAAGTGATGCGCTTCTTCATGGAATATGGCGAGGACGACGAGGAAGAAGTGACGATCAAGGGCGGCGGCTTTGCCGCACGCGAGGGGCAGCGAGTCACCGTTATCCGCATCGGCTCGCGCCCCGGCTGGGGCTATAATGTCGGCTATCACAACCATAATACGGGATCGACCTATACCCCGGACCACCGGCTCGAATGGCCGCTCGACAAACGCCCGTCACGCAAGATGATATTCTTTGCCCCGATCATTGGCGCGATGCTGGGCGCGGCGGTATTGTGGTGGTTTTTCGCCTTGGGCGCCTTTGGCTGGGCACTCTACGCCTACAGCAAGAAAAATGGCGAATATCAGCGGCTTAAGGCGGCGGTGCGCCAGCGCGTCGACGAGCTCGTCGTCGAAGCGAAGGCCGGGCACGGCCGGATTCGCAGCGCTAACGACAGCGAAGCCGCGTGATCGGGGGAATGGGAATGCGTCGCAACTGTAAACATCATGCTCTGCTCCCCGTGCTGCTCCTTGCGGCCTGCGGCAGCGGTGAAACGCCTTCGGGTGGGGCGGCCGGCACGACCGCGCCGCAAAAGGCCGGTGCTGTCGTCCCGGCCGCCTCGCTCCCCAAGGGCGGATCGATCGAACAGGACCGCGAAGGCGCGCTTCGCGCCGCGGGCTATCAGCAGCGCGGCGGAGCTTGGATGGCAAGCTGCGAAGCCGACATCGAGCCGGTGCCCAAGGACAGTTGGTACGGCCTCGAAAGCGCGGAGATGCGAGATATCAACGGCGATGGGGCCGCCGAGGCGGTGATCAGCGGCGGCAGCAGCTATTGCTTCGGCAACACCGGCCTCTCGTTCAAGCTGCTCGCCAAATCGGGAACGGGCTGGAAGCTGATGGCCGACAGCATGGGAATCCCCGCCTTCCATCGGCGCAAGGGCATTGCATGGCCCGACATCGAGATCGGGGGGCCGGGATCCGACTGTTTTCCCTTCCTGCGCTGGGACGGCCGCAAATATGCCTATGGCGGGCGCTCGCTCGAAGGGCGAATCTGCGAACTCGCTCCGAAAGCGCAGGTGAGTAAAAGCGGTCTGCCGATGGCGACCGGCCTCTGGGCGCGCAACCATGCCGCCTGCGATGCGCTGGCGCGCGGGCAGGGCGATCCCGACTTCATCTTCGACGGCAAGATCATGACCGGCCCGCAGGATTATTACAGTGTCACGCCGTTCAAGGCGCTCGGTGACGGGCGCTACCGGACCGGCGGTGAGCATGAGCGGCAGGTCATCGACATGAATGACCCCAAATTCATCATCGTGGTAGAGGGCAATTGGTGGAGCGGCGGCTACACTTGGTGCTCGCCCGCGCAAAGCTGGAAGCCGTGGGAATATTCGCCGGAGGATTATTCATGATCCGTTCGCTTTTCACGCTCGCATCGGCGCTGCTGCCGGTCGCCGCGCTGGTCCAGTCGCAGCCGCAGCCCAAAGCCTGGCCGCGCGAGGTGCAGGCACTCTATGACGAGCTCAAGGCCGAATGCCGCGCGGGCGGCGGCAAATTCGTCCCCGACCGCGCGAATTTCGCGGTCGAGACCGAAGTGACCGGTGACGGCAAGCCCGACTGGGTGGTCGAGTACAGCGCGGCGCATTGCACCAATCAGGGCTATTCGGCGTGGTGCGGGACGGCGGGCTGCATGATCGCGATCCTGGGATCGGCGCGCGGCGGCGGTCTCACCGAAATTTTCAGCAACAACGTCCGGGGCTGGGAGGCGGTGAAGCTCGACGGCGGTCGCACCGGACTCGGCCTGTCGGTGCATGGCACCGCGTGTGGCAGCGTCGGCGCCGACATGTGCCTCGAAGTGCTGCGCTGGGACGGTCGCAAATGGGTGCTCGCGGCGCGGCGGCGTGGGACGGCCGCCGATCTTGGCCCCGACAGCGGCGAGCCTGCGTCGCCGCCGCCGCCGGGCCATGACGCGCGCTGGCAGTTCGGCGGCACCGGCGCGGGGGCGGTCGCGGCGGTGACGGGGCATCCCGAATTCATGGCGCTGGGTCTGCGCTGCCAGCCGGGCGGGGGACTCTATATGAGCGTCGTGCCGACGAAGGCGCTGCGTCTGCCGCCCGCGGGGCGACCGCTCCTGATCGGTTTCAGGAGCCACGCGGAGTTTACCGAAACGACGCAGCAACTGATGCTCGAGCCGGGTAAGCCCGATTTCAGCGGCACGCTCGACCCGGCGACGAAGGCGCTGCTGACCGGCGCCGACACCGACCTCGCCGTCTATGCCAGCACCGACGGCGGCGACGAATGGCGGGAGATCACCTATCTGTCGCTCGCCGGCTCGACCGCGGCGATCCGTTCGCTCGAACGGCAATGCCCGCAGGCAGCGGCTGCCTCGTCTGCGGCGAAGCCCGGGCAATCGCGGGCCGTGCCGCTGCCTGTCGGCTATTATGTCGATATGCGCATCGGCACCTGTGCCAAGCCGTTCGCCGACGGAACCCTTTATCTTGCCGAGGATCGCCTCGTATCGCCTTACAACAGCTGCAAGTTCACCAGCCTCAAGATGGTCGATGGCCAGAATTTCCGGCAAACCGAAAGCTGTCCGGACGAGGACGGGCGGCCGACCGCCGGGGCGACCAACTACCGCGTTACCGGGCCCCGGTCTTTCGCAGTCGAAACCTATAGCGAAGACTGGACCTGGTGTCCCGCCGCGCAGCTTCCTGCAAAAGCGCGCTTCTACAAGGGGGCGGGGCGATGATCAGCCGAGGCGGCGCGCGCAATCATGCCCGTTCGGTGCCTCCCAAATCGGCCGCCGCGACATCCCGCTCGTCGGCGCGTCCGGCGCCCCCCAATATTATTCGGGTTGCGGCGGCGGGAAAATCTGCTGATCAACCCGTATCGGGCAGGCGGGGCGTGGGCATGTTGGCAAAGCATAATATCCTGATCGTCGACGATCACCGCATTACGCAGAGCGGGTTGCGGTTCCTGTTCGGCTCGCTCGACCGCTATACGGTCGTCGGGGCGCTCGATCGCGGCGCGACGGTCAATGCCTTCGTCCAGTCGCAGCCCGTCGATCTCGTGATCCTCGACCTCAATCTGCCCGACGTGCGGGGGATCAACGTGCTCGCCGAAATCGTCGGCTCGCGCGACATGACGGTGATCATCCTGACGGGCGAGACGCATGTGAACGAGATTCATTCGGCGCTGAAGCTCGGCGCGCGCGCGATCGTCAGCAAGTCGGACTCGCTCGATCATATCGTCGCCGCCTGCGACGCGGCGCTCGCCGGCGAAATCTACGTCTCGCCGCATATCGGCGAAGCGTTGGGTAAGTTCCAGCAGCCGCCCGTTGCGCTGTCGTCGCGGCAAATGGCGATTCTTCACTATCTGGCGCAGGGTGAAACGAACAAGGAAATCGCCTATCGGCTGGCGATCGCGCCGCCGACGGTGTCGTTCCATATCGCCGAACTGCGGCGCAAGCTCGACGTCCCGCACAATCGCAAGATCGTCGAGCGCGCGAACGAGCTAAACCTGCTCTGATCGCGCACCGAAAAGCGGATGCAGCGCCATTTCGCTACACGCGGGCTTGATCGCCATCATCGCGACCAGCTGGCTGAGCCGCCCGCGCGTCACCGTCGTGTCGTCATAGGTCAGCGCGATCGTGCGGCCGACCGCGGTGCCGGCGTTCAACGCGGCTTCGAACGCCGCGCGGTCGTCGAAATCGAGCAGCGTCCAGCCGTCGAGTTGCGACCCCAATTCATCGGCGGACACCGGCGTGACCGAGGGAAAGGCGGCGGGCAGCGTGATCCGGATTTCTGTCCCGGCGGCGCTTGACGCAACGATCCTCATCGACCCGCGCAGCGTGTCGATGATACGCCGCGCCGACCCGAAGCCCGATCCGGTGCCCTCGTCCTTTTCGTCGGAGCGGATCCGCGTCGCGGTGCCGGCGTTGAGCGCGGCGACGAGGTCGGCCGGCATGCCGGCGCCGCTATCGCGGATCGTGATGATCGCGCATCCGTCTTCCAGCGCAAGCGTGATGCCCGCGCCGCCGGTTTCGGTATATTTGTAGCTGTTGCTGAGCAGGTTGGCGAGCGCGCGCATCAGCAAGGGCCGGTCGGAAATGATCGTCACCTTGTCCACGACGCGGACGTCGAGAGTCAACTTCTTGCCCGCGAAAGGCGTTTTGAACATCATCGACAAGGGTTCGACCAGCGCCTCGGCGCGGAAGCTGCTGAGCGCGATGAAACCTGAATCGCTGGCCGCTATATTGGCGCCGGAGATCGTCGTCGACACGATCTCGCTCAGATAATCGGCCGAGCTTTCGAGCATTTCGACCAGTTCGTCGTCGGCATCCGTCCGGTTCTGGCGCTTGAGCACCGCGATCGCGCTGTTGAGCGCCAGGATCACCTGCCGGCTGTCGTGGCCCGATGCGTGGAGCAGCGCATTCTGGCTGTTGACCGTTTCGAGCGCGAAGGCCTTTTCCTCGGCAAGCCGCGTCGCGCGCTCACTGATTTCCAGCCTTTCGCTCAACGACTGCGCATATTTCCAGTCGGCGACGACCTTGTCGCGCTGGATTTTCTTGAGGTTGAGCCCCAGCGCGACGGTTACCATCACCGCTTCGAATAGCCCCACCGGTCCGGCGAGGTGCCAGTTGATGGGCAGCCAGGCGAAAATGCCCATCGACGCGATCGCCGCATAGACGATGAAGAGCGCGAGGCTCGCCCAGCCGACGAAGAGCGGCCAGAGCTGGAAGCCGAGCTGTTTCATCGCGGCGTAGCCGACGAAGGGAAGGAACAGCGCGACCGCTACCGCGACCAGCCACGTCGCGACATGCAGGAGGAAGCGCAGCTCGGGCGGGTAATAGGCGAGGCCCGGCTGGAAGAGCATGATTGCGAGCGCGAACCAGATCAGCGCCTTCAGCACCATGTCGCGCCGCGGAAAATGGGTCGCGGTGTCGACGAAGCTCCGGCAGAATTGCGCCATCGACGCGGCAAAGCCGCATTTGATGAAGTCCTCTACCGCCAACCCGGTCAGCGGTTTGTCGTAGAGGAAGAAGATCGTGATATAGCCTTCGGAATGGATCGTGTTCAGCGCGAAAAAAGCCTCCGCGACCGCCAGCCACAGAAATTCCCTGAAACCCGTGATCGAGAAGAAGAGGAAGTTGAGCAGCAGCAGTGTCAGCGCGCCGACCACGACGCCCGACACCATCGAGATATTCGCGCGCCGTTCCTTGAAGAAGGTGCCATAGCTGTTGATCTTCAGCGGCATATAGGTCGAATTTTCCGAAATAAACTCGATGGCCACCAGCGCGTCCTGACGCGGGCCGAGGACGAGTTCGGAGCTGAAGGCCTGATATGTGCCGAGATTTTGCCGGGCGGCCTGCGGATCGGTGCCATCGACCACCAGGGCGAGGCGGCCCCCTTTTGCTTCATAGAGCCGGAAGTGTTTGAGCGACCCGCGGCCCGTGGTCAGAATCCAGCTTCCTTGCTCGTCGCTGGCATTGCGGACCTGCAGCAGAACGACGGTGCGTGTGCCCGGCGGCCCGAAGTGGATGGTCGAACCCTCCACCTGCTGAAGCGGGCCTTGGAGGATGGCGTCTAATTGCGGCGTCCGGATGTCGCCGGGGCGCTTGGCGAAGCGTATGAAAGGCGCCAGATTCGGCGCATCCTCATGCGCATGTAGTTCGAGCACGGGCAATGCGTCCGGCGCGGCCCATGCCGGCTGCACCAGTCCGAGCAGCGTGAAAAACAGGACGGCAAGCAGGCTTCGCATCATGGACACCCGTCGTTCGCTTACGGGGCCAGCGGTTCCATCATGTTCACGGAGGGCAGACGCGCAAATCTACGCGCTTCCCCCGAATACCCACCCCCCGGTGACGGGTCACCGTAACGGCCGAGCGGCCCGCTGTGCAAGCATGACGTCAACGGTCCGTCGCAAATTCACCCAAAAAAACATTGGGTAGACGCTCGGGGGACCGTCGCCCTAGTCAACGCGCACAAAGCTGAAAGATGCCAGTCATCCGATCAGCTGGGGGACGCACATTTCGAGGTGGGGGTGACCAGCCGGAGGACCAAAGCGTTCTCCGGCGAACCCTTTGCCATCTGCAATGTCGAGGGGAGTCATATCATGTCGCGTATTTCGAAATCCCGCCTGCTGGCCACCAGCGCGATCGTCGGCCTGTCGATCGGCCCGATCGCGGCGCCCGTGGCGGCGCAGGACTCCTTTGGCATTCACAACGATCAGCCCGAATTGCTGGAGATCATTGTCGAAGAGGAAGATGCCGATGTCGAGGGGCTCGACATTGGCGTCTATGCTGACAATGGCCCTGTCACCGTCGACAATGCCGGTGAGATTCGCGGCCTTGGCACCAGCGTCGGCAGCGCCAACAGCCGTCCGAGCGGTGGTATTGTTATCGCGCAGCCCGGATCGAGCGTCACCAACCGCGACAGCGGCGAAATCACCGGCGGCTCGAACGGCATCGCCACCTCCTATTTCTTCAGCGAGGACGAAAATGACAACGAGCTGCCGCCCGAAGCGCGCGCGGCCGACACCGCCGTCACCAACAGCGGACTGATCCGCGGCGAAGCAGGCTCGGGCGTCGCGCTTGCCGGCGGCGGCAGCGTCACAAACAGCGGCACGATCCAGGGCCTCACCGGCAATGTCGGCAACGGCGCGCAGGGCATCGGGGTCGTGATTTCCGAATTCGCCGATCGCATTGCCGAGGGCGTGACCGGCGTCGGGATCATCACTAACAGCGAAACCGGCCTGATCGAAGGGACAGTCTTCGGGGCGCTGCTTCAGGGCGGCGGCACGATCGACAATGCCGGTATCATTCGCAGTACCGGCAATCCCAATCCCGCGACGCCGGGCGTCAGCCCCTTCGGTATCATTCTCACCGCCTCGCCCGATCAGGTCGGCCGAACCGCGACCGTCAATAACAGCGGAACCGTTTCGGGCTTTCTCGGCATACTCGCGGGCGGCTCGCTGGACACGGCGGTCATCAACAACAGCGGCACCATCAACGCCCCGACGACCGCGATCTTCGCGAACCTGACGGGCGACCTCGTCGTCAATAACGAAGAGGGTGGCGAGATCACGTCGAACGGCTTCATCACGATCAATTCGACCGGTGGGACGTTGACGCTCGACAACGCCGGGCTGGTGCGCAGCAATGCCAATACCGCGATCAACATCCGCACTGCGGGCGCTTCGATCACCAACAGCGGCTTGATCGCCGGCGGCGGAAACGACGGCATTTATGCGAACGCCGACGGCGTCACGACGATCGACAACGCCGAAGCCGGCGTGATCAACGGCGCGGCGTCGGGCATCCATGCCGAATTCGGCGGGCTCGAGCTCACCAACGCCGGCACGATCCACGGCGACGGCGTCAATCCCGGCTTCGACGCGCCGCCCGACGCGGGCGTCACCATTTCGGGCGGGGTCAGCTCGGTCACCAACAGCGGCAGCATCACCGGCAACCGCTTCGGCATCACCACCGCCAATTATTTCAATCCCGCGACCGGCCAGCTCCAGGGTCTCGCGACCGGTACCACCGTGGTCAACAGCGGCAACATCTATGGTTATGCCGACGATGGCGTGCGCCTGATCGGCGGCGGCAGCGTCACCAACAGCGGCGAGATCGGCGGCCAGATCGACGCCTTTGCCGACGGCGTGTCGATGTTCGCCTATACCGACCAGGCGAACGAGGATTATAGCGCGCTCGTCACCAACGAGGCCGAGGGGCGGATCATCGGCGTCCGCTTCGGCGTCATCCTGTCGGGCGGCGGCGAAGTCATCAACGACGGCGAGATCATCGGCGCGTCGGGCGGCGTCTATATTCAGGGCACCGCGCTCAACAGCGACCCGAACGAGGAACGCAGCGGGCTCACCGCGAACGTCGTCAACCGCGGCACGATCACCGGGCTCGGCGATTTCGGCGGCACCGGCACCGAAGGCTATGGCGTCGGCTTCGGCAGCGACATGTCGAGTGCGACGCTGGTCAACAGCGGAACGATCAGCAGCGATTTCGCGGAAGGGGTCAGCCACGGCTCGCTTGCCGACCTGACCATAACCAACGAGGAAGGCGGTGTGATCACCGGCGCCACCTCGGGCATCTACAGCGGCGCGGGCGGCACGCTGACCGTCGACAATGCCGGAACCATCCGCGGCGACGGCGTTTATGACGGCTTCGACGCGCCGCCCGACGCCGGCATCACGATCGGCACCGCGGCGTCGAGCGTGACCAACAGCGGCACGATCTCGGGCGCCGGCGCGGGCATCAGCACCACCGCATTGTTCGATGAGGAAATCAACGCGCTCGTCGGTCTCGCCGTCGGCACCGAAATCACCAACAGCGGCAGCATCCTTGGCGAAGCTAATGACGGTGTGCGCCTGATCGGCGGCGGCACCGTCACCAACAGCGGGTCGATCCGCGGCGAAGGTACCGCCTTCTCCGACGGCGTCTCGATGTATGCCTTCACCGATCAGGCGAACGAGGATTTCAGCGCCTCGGTCGTCAACGCCGAAGGCGGCGAGATCGAGGGCTCTCGCTTCGGCATCATCCTGTCGGGCGGCGGCGCGGTCGAGAATGCCGGCGACGTCACCGGCGTCGACGGCGGCATGTTCCTTCAGGGCACGGCGATCAACACCGATCCGGGCGAGGATCGCAGCGGCCTGACCGCAAGCGTCGTCAACAGCGGCACGATCACCGGCACCCGCGCCGACGAGATCAACGGCTACGGCGTCGGCTTCGGCAGCGACCTCTCGACCGCGACGCTCGATAACAGCGGGACGATCAGCAGCGTGGCGGCGGCGGGCGTGTTCCACGGCACGCTCGGCGACGTGACGATCAACAACAGCGCCGACGGGGTGATCGAGGGCGCCGCCTATGGCGTCTACGCCGACGGTGAAGGGACGCTCGACCTCAACAATGCCGGCACGATCCAGAGCGCCGGCACGGGTATCGAATCGACGACGCAGACGAACCTCGTCAACAGCGGCACGATCACCGGTGATGGCGGCATCGCGGTCCAGCTCGGGGCGTTCGATGATAATGTCACGCTGGGCACGGGCAGCGCGATCACGGGCCTCGTCGACGCGGGCGACGGCACCGACACGCTGACGCTCGACGGCGACGTGCTCGAACTCACCGAAGCGCAGCAGCTCACTGCCGCCAACGGCTTCGAGGCGCTCGACGTCGCGGCGGGTTATTGGTCGACATCGGGCTTCGTCGGCGAATTCGGCAACGTCACGATCGACGAAGGCGCGTCGCTCCAGGTAAACGAAGTCGACCTCGGCGAGGAAGGCACCTCGTCGCCGATCCTCACCTCGACGGTGCGGACCGACGGTCTGCTCGTGCTCAACTTCGGTGAGGACGAAACCGTCTCGGCGCTCGATGATCTGACGATCGACGGTGCGGGGCAGCTGCAGCTGATCGGCGACGCCGTGTTCACCGTTGATACCGCGAATATCGCGCACACCGGCGGCACGATCATCTCCAACGGCGGTCTGGTGCTCACCGGCGTTCTCCAGGGCGATGTGCGAACCGAAGGCGATGGCTATTTCGAACTCGGCGCTGGCGGGACAGAGGGCAGCTTCTCGGGCAATATCGTCAACAACGGCCGCTTCGTCTTCAATCGCTCGGACAACTATGACTTCCTCGGCGATTTCTCGGGCAATGGCGCGCTCGACAAGATGGGCGACGGCACGCTGACCTTCATGGGCGACTATGCCTTCGAAGGCGTGACGAACATCCTCGGCGGCTCGGTGCGCATCGGCGGGACGATCGATCCGACGACCGATTTCAATCTCGGCAACGGCGGCACGCTCGACATCACGGGCAAGGACCAGACGATCGGCGGCCTTGAAGGCCAGGAAGGTTCGAACGTCGAACTCGGCGACAGCGAGCTGACCGTCGACCAGCCGGGGAACACAGCCTTTGGGGGCAGCATTTCGGGCACCGGCAGCTTCGTCAAACAAGGTGAGGGCACGCTCAACCTGACCGGCGACAGCACCTACACCGGCCCGACCTCGGTCAACGGCGGCACCCTCGCGGTGAACGGCTCGATCGTCTCGCCGGTCACCGTCAACAGCGGCGGCACGCTCGGCGGCAACGGCAGCGTCGGTTCGACCACGGTCGGCGATGGCGGTACGATCGCGCCGGGCAACTCGATCGGCCGGCTCACCGTCAACGGCGACCTCGCTTTCGCCGCCGGCTCGACCTACGAGGTCGAAGTCAACGCCGCGGGCGAAGCCGATCGCCTCGACGCCACCGGCGCGGTGACGATCGACAGCACGGCCAGCGTCGCCGTCCTCGCCGAAGACGGCGAGTATAATGGGCGGACAGACTATGTGATCCTGACCGGCGCGGGCGGCATCACCGGCACCTTCGGGACGGTGACGAGCGATCTCGCCTTCCTCGATCCGCTGCTGCGTTACGACGCCAATTCGGTGATCCTGTCGCTCTATCGCAACGACATCGACTTCGCCGACATCGCGATCGGTTTCAACCAGGCGAGCGTCGCGACCGCGGTGCAGGCGCTCGGGATCGACAATCCGCTTTACGAAGCGGTGCTGGTGCAGAATGCGGCGACCGCGCAGGCCAGCTTCGGCGACCTGTCGGGCGAAATCCTGGCGAGCGCGATGAGCGGGCTGACCGACGACAGCCGCCATCTGCGGAACAGCCTGATGGGCATGAAGGCACCCGCGGAAAGCGGCGCATTCGTCTGGGGCTCGGCCTTTGGCGGCTGGGGCGATTTCGACGCCAATCGCGGCAATTTCGCGATGGACACCGACCACAAGGGGCTCGTCGCCGGCGTCGGCTTCGGCGGCAACGGCTTCGCCGCGGCGCTGTCGGCAGGGATCGGCGGTTCGGACTTCCGTTTCGATGGTCGCAATGACCGCGCCGAGGTCGACAGCAAATATCTCGCCGCGCACGCCACCTATGGCAGCGGTGAAGGGCTGCGCGGCACCGTCGGGGTCAGCTACGCTTGGCACGACATCGACACCAGCCGCGGCATCAGCGGCGCGCCGCTCGCCCAGACGCTGACGTCGAAGCGCGACGCCGACACGCTGCAGATATTCGGTGAAATCGGCTATGACATCACCGCCGGCAACACGGCGATCACCCCCTTTGCCCGGCTGGCGCATGTCGACACCGGCAGCGACGCCTTCACCGAAACCGGCGGCAATGCCGCGCTGACGGTGGGCAAGGCTGACCAGAAGACGACCTTCCTCAGCCTCGGCGCACGCGCCCAGTTCAATGCGGGACAACCGGGCTTCCAGCCCTATCTGTCGGCGGCATGGAACCGCGCCTTCAACGACCGCGGTGCCCCGATCGTCTCGCGCTTCGTCGCGGGCGGGCCGGCGTTCGACATCATCGGCATCGCGATCCCCAAAAATTCGGCGGAGGTCGAGGCCGGTTTCGAATTCACCACGGGGGCCTTCCGCCTCGGCGCTGCCTACACCGGCACGCTGGCGTCGGATCGCAGCGCCCATGGTGCACGGGTGACTGCGCGCATCGCCTTCTGACAGCGACCCGGTCGGAAGCGGCTCGCGCAGCCTGAGGCCGAGGCAACACCCGTTGCCTCGGCCTCATCCTTTTGTCGGGTTCGTCAGAATTTGACGCTCAGGCCCGCGGTGATCCGGCGATCGGTCAGGCCCTGGAAGCAGAGCAGCGCCTTGTTGTTCACGCAATATTGGTTCTGGTCGCCGCGCAGCAGGTTGATGCCCTCGACGCCGACATTGATATGATCGTTGATGTCGTAATTGATGCTGGCGTTGAGCTGGCCCCGCGCGCCATTGATCAGCGGCAGGCCAAAGAAGAAGGGATCGTCCGACACATAGCTCGAACGCCACGTATAGCGCACGCGCGCGTTAAGTCCGTATTTGTCGTAGAACAGCGTTGTATTATAAGAATATTTCGACAGGTTGGTCAGCGAGATCAGGTCCTGCGAACCCGGATAGCCGAGCTGGGTGAACACCGTCCGGGGCCCGTCGGCGGTGCGATACTCGCGCGCCGAGCCGCCTGCCTTCTGGTAGGTGAAATTGCCGATGAAGCCGAAGCCCGAGGCGAAGCCGAGCACATCTTCCCACGCCGACAGATCGTGCTGGAAGGCGACCTCGACGCCGGTTTGCGTCGTCGTGCCTGGCACGTTGAAGGTCGAACTGCGCGGAACGCAGATGCCGACGCCCTGGATCGGGTTGTTGATGTTGCGGTTGGCGATCGGATTATAGATGCCGCCGTCGGGGCACGAGGGGTCGATCGAAATATTGAGGTTGCCGTCGGCGTCGAGGTTGGGCGCCGGGTCCTCCTGCCGCTGCGCGAACAAATTGGTGCGGCTCTTGTGGAAGAAACCGATGCTGATCAGGCTCGACGGCGCGAAATAATATTCGCCCGACAGGTCGAACGACCACACCGCTTCGGGGACGAGGTCGGGATTGCCCACCGCGACCGGCGTGTTCGCGCCGGTGCCGAAGGAGAAGGAGGTCGACAGCGTGTCGAAATTCGGGCGGCGGATATCGCGCGCGATACCGGCGCGGACGAGGAAGCGGTCGGCGGGTTCGAGCACCAGGTTGAAGCGCGGCAACAGGAAATTATACGAGCTTTTGGCGATCGTCTGCCCCGTGACCTCGCCGTTCGCGATATTGTTGCCGGTCGAGGACAGGCTGGTGTGCAGCCAGCGCAGACCGGCGTTGCCGCGCACCGGCATGCCGGCGATTTCGCCCTCCATATTCGCCTGGAAATAGGCGGCGTTCGTCGTTTCCTTGATCTTGAAGAAACCCGCGAAGGATTCGGTCGGCGTCGTCAGCGGCGCGACGGGCGGCCCCTCGGTCGCGGCGGCATTGCTCGCGTCGATCGCGGCGTTGAGCGCGTCGAGCACCTTCGCGGGATCGTCGAACGCCAGCCCGCCGTCGATCAGCAGGAAGTCGGAGAAATAGAGCCGGCGCCCGTCGGCCGCGTTGAAGTTGCTCGGCCCCGGGATCAATATATCGGAAAACAGGTCGCCCGACGGCCGGTTCCACGCGCTCGTCGTGTTGGTCAGGCTGACGTTCCGCGAAAATTCGTTGTTTTCCGCCGAGGTCCGGTTCCAGCGATAACCGAAATCGACCGAGGTGACGAAAGGATTGAGGTCGCTCGTGTCATAGGAGAAATCGAGGCGCGCCGCGCGTTCCTGATTGTCGGTCGAATTGGCGCCCTGCGCCACCTGTTGCAGCTGGTAATTGGCGGGATCGAGCAATTGTGCCGCGGTGGGCGCGAAGGGGCTCGACTGGTCGATGCCGAACTGCAGCGTGCCACCCCTGAGATCGAATTCGATCGGCACGCCATTGTCGATGCTGCGCCCGATTTGCGGTTGCGGGCCATTGGGGTTGATGAAGTCGAGCGTCGTCGAGAAGTTCGGAAAGTCCGATTTCGAGGTCGACAGCGATACTTCCGCGCGCATCCGCAGCTTGTCGGTCACCTGCCAGTCGCTGCCAAGGTCGAACACCCGGCTCTTGGTGACGCGCGCGCCCGTGTCGCTCGACGTGCGCATATTCGGATCGATCACCCCTCCGGTGGCGCCGCCGATGCCGATGGTGCCGGCAACCGTCGCGTCGACGCTGCCAAGGTCGATCGGGCCGTTCGGTCCGTCGAGCTTGCCCCAGTTGACGGTTTCGAACGCCGTGTTGTCGGTCGCATCGACGACCGACGGCGTCGCCGTGCCCGAAATCTGCACCCGGTGGCTCTGCTGCCCGCGCGTCTGGTTGTTGAGCGTCGCGTCGAAATAGAATTTCAGGTCGTCGTTCGGTTTCCATTCCAGCGCGGCGGTGCCGTTGTAGGTTTCATATTCGTAATTCTCCAATCCCTGCTGAAGGAACTGGATGCGCAGAAAGGGAAAGGCCTCGGCGCTCGGGCCCGATCCGGGAAGGACGACCGCGTCGCGGTCGACGCGCGGTTTGAACGCGGCGACGTCCTGCCGGGCATAGCTCCCGCTCACCACGATGCCGATCTCGCCGATGCCGGTGTCCCACCGGTTGCCGAGCGTGGCGGACAGCCGCGGCAGGGTCGATTTCGACAGGTCGCTGTTTTCCATCTGCGCGCGCGCGGCGATCAGCGGTTCCTTGAGCTCAAGCGGGCGGATGGTGCGGAGGTTGATCGTGCCGCCGACCGATCCCTCGATCGTCTGCGCGGTCGGCACCTTGGTCACCTCGACCGATGCGATCAGCGCCGCGGGCAGATCCTCGAAACTGATACCCGACCGGCCGGCACCCGATCCGATCGTCGACACGCCATTGATTTCGGTCCGGTTGGCATCGGTGCCGCGGATCTGCACCGCGTTGCCGACGCCGGCTTGCCGGGTGATCTGGACCCCGGTGACATTCTCCAGCACTTCGGCCAAATTCTGGTCGGGCAATTTGCCGATATCTTCGGCCTGGATGACCTCGACGATATTGTCGGAGGTGCGCTTTTCGCCCAGCGCGGTGGCAAGGGAGCTGCGGATGCCCGTGACGACGATCGCGTCATCGCCCGCCTCGTCGGCAGGGGCCGTATCCTGTGCCGCCGTGTCCTGCGCAAAGGCGGGAACGGCGAGCATCGATATGGCGGTCGTGCCCAGCAGAGTTGCTGCCAAATTCATCTTACCGCGCGAAACGCGCCCGAGGCTGCCCCGAATCATCCCACTCTCCCTCATTGCCTTTGTTTGGAGAGAAGCTCCTCTTGTCACACCAATATGTCAACCCATGATCCAGACCATAAGCGGGTTGATATTGTCCTACCTCTTGTATAGTCCAATAGGCGAGAATCATAAAAAGGGTGAGGCGCGGTGCAGATAAGGGCGATTCTAACGGTAGCGATGCTGGTCTCGACCGCGCATCCGGCGCTGGCGCGCGACCTGCTCGTGGCCGATCAGGCGCAATATAAGGCCGCGGTGAAAAAGGCGCAGCCGGGCGACACGATCATCCTCGCCGACGGCGAATGGCGCGATTTCCAGATCGTCTTCACCGGCACCGGCACCGTCGCCAAGCCGATCGCGCTGACCGCGCAGACCAAGGGCAAGGTGCTCATCACCGGCCAGTCGAACCTGCGCATCGGCGGAAAGCATCTGCTCGTCTCGGGCCTCGTCTTCAAGGGCGGCGCCAGCCCGACCGATCAGGTGATCAGCTTCCGCCGCGATTCCAAAACGCTCGCGAGCGACAGCCGTGTCACCGAGACCGTGATCGACGGCTTCAGCAAGTCCGACCGCCGCGCCGAGGATATCTGGGTCGCGCTCTACGGCACCGGCAACCGCGTCGATCATTCGCATTTCGAGGGCAAGACCAACGCGGGCGTGACGCTCGCGGTGATCCGCCGCGCGGGCGATCCGCTCGATAACGGCCACCGCATCGATCATAATTATTTCGGCCCGCGCCCGCCCCTGGGTTCGAACGGCGGCGAGACGATCCGTATCGGCACCAGCGAGGAATCGCTGTCCGACAGCCACACGGTCGTCGAACGCAACATCTTCGACCGCACGAGCGGCGAGGTCGAGATCGTCTCGGTCAAGGCGGGCGGCAATATCATCCGTGAAAATCTGGTGCTCGAAGCGCAGGGCGCCTTCGTGCTCCGCCACGGCAACGGCAATCTCGTCGAGCGCAACATCTTCTTCGGCAAGGGCGTGCCCGACACCGGCGGCGTGCGCATCATCAACCGCGACCAGATCGTGCGCGACAATTATTTCGAGGGTCTCGCGGGCAGCTCGTTCAAGAGTGCGATCACCGTGATGAACGGCGTGCCCAATTCGGTGATCAACCGCTATCATCAGGTCGCGAACGCGCGCATCGAAGGCAACAGCATCATCGACGTCGCGCGCATCACCCTCGCGGCGGGCGCCGACGCCGAACGCTCGGCGCCGCCCGTGGACAGCAAGTTCGAACGCAATCTGATCGTCGGCGCAAAGGGTGCGGACCCGTTCCGCGCCGAAGGCGAGATCGGCGGCATCGCCTTCGCGGGCAATGTCGAGGCGAAGGTCGCAAAGCCCTTGCTGGCCAGCGGCGTCGAGCAGCGCGAAGTCGTGCTCGAACGCGCCGCCAACGGTCTGCTTTATCCCACCGATCCGGCGCTCGCTGCGGTCGGCGCGCCGCGTGATCTCAAACCCGTCACGCGCGAAGAGGTCGGTGCGAGCTGGTATCGCGGCGACGCTCCGGAGGCGGCGTTCGGCACCGGCGCCACGCGGCCGCTCGCGGCGGGCGCATCGCTGGCGCAGGCGGTCGCCGATACGAAAGCGGGCGATACGCTGATGCTCGCCACCGGCACCTATGACGTCGCCGCGCCGCTGACGGTGCGGCACCGGCTGACCATTGCCGGCGCCAAGGATGCGAAGCCCGTGCTGCGCGTCGCGTCGAACCTCGCGCGGATCGCGGGCGGCGGCGGGCTGCGGCTCGAAAACCTCGCGATCGACGCCAGCGCGGCCCCCGGCGACGGCGCGCTGATCGCGGTCGAGGGCGGCGTCGCGCCCAACTATAGCATCGCGCTCAAGGGCGTGTCGGTGCGCGGTCCGGGCAAGGGCCGTCTTGACGGCATCGCGATGGCGCCCGGCACCTTCGCCGACGATGTGACCGTCACCAACAGCGATTTTTCCGCAATGGGCGTCGTCGTCGCCGCGACCGGCGAGCAGGAGCCGAAGGGCTGGTATCCGATGGAGCGGCTGACGATCGCCGGCAGCCGCTTCGCAGGCGTCGCGATGGTCGCCGACCTCTTGCGCAAGGGCAGTGACGAAAGCACCTTCGGTCCCTGGTTTTCGATGACGGGATCGAGCGTCGCCAATAGCGGGGCGGACGGCGTGTCGCTGCGCGTCTCGGGCGCCCAGCACACCGACATTGCGCGGAACAGCTTCGCCAAGTCGGACGGCATCGTCGTCATCCATTCGGTCGGCGCGCCCGAAACGCGCATCGCGTCGAACGCCTTCGCCGCGACCCCGGCGCCGCGCATCGAGGAACTGGTCTGGAAAGGCCCGCCGCGCGGGCAGCTCAACGGCAATGTCGTGGAGGGGCGCCCGTGACCCGCACGCTTGCGCTCCTGCTCGCCGCCGCCACGCTGCCGGCCGTTCCCGCCGCGGCGCAGACCCCGCCCGCGGCTTCGGCGCAGGCTTTCGCGCCGCTCTTCGCCGCCGAAATCGAGCGCGCGCGGCGCGACGTTGACGCGTCGATCAAGGCGGGCATCAACGTGCCGGTGCCCAAGGATCCCGGCGGCGGCTTCACCCACGAGCAGCACAAGCGCAATTACCGCATCATCTTCGAGGGCGGCCAGCTCTTCCGCCTGACCGGCGAGGCGCGCTACCGCGACCATGTCCGCGACCTTTTGCTCGCCTATGCCGATCTCTATCCGGGGCTCGGACCACACCCGGCAAAGGCGAACCAGAACGCGGGGCGCCTCTTCTGGCAGAGCCTCAACGACAGCGTCTTCCTCGTCAACGCGGTGCAGGGCTATGCCGAGATCCGCGATGCGCTGTCCGCCGCCGACCGCAAACGGATCGACGACAATGTGATCCGCCCGATGGCGCGCTTCCTGTCGGACGAATCGCCTCAGGTCATCAACCGCATCCACAATCACGCGACGTGGGCGGCGGCGGGCGTCGGCCTGTCGGGCTATCTGCTCGGCGACCGCGACCTCGTCGACAAGGCGCTGCTCGGGCTCGACAAGAGCGGCAAGGCGGGCTTTCTTCGCCAGCTCGATCTGCTCTTCTCGCCCGACGGCTATTATGCCGAAGGCCCCTATTATCAACGCTATGCGCTGCAACCCTTCGTCGTCTTCGCGGCCGCGATCGCCGCGAACGACCCCGAGCGCAAGATCTTCGAATATCGGGGCGGCATCGTGCTGAAAGCGATCCGCACCGCGATCGACCTGACCCACGACGGCTATTTCCTGCCGATCAACGACGCGATGCCCGACAAGAGCCTGCGCACCGAGGAGCTCTATCACGCGGTCGCCATCGGCTATGCCGCGACCAAGGACCCGGCCTTCCTGTCGATCGCCGACTGGCAGGGGCGCACCGTGCTGACCCCGGCAGGGCAGGCGATGGCCGCCGACCTCGCGGCGGGTAAGGCAAAGCCCTGGCCGTTCGGCTCGCGGCTGCTGTCCGACGGCCCCGACGGCAAGGGCGGCGCGCTTGTGCTGCTCCGCACCAACGCCGATCCGGCGGGTCCGCTGCTCGTCGCCAAAAACACGGTGCAAGGCATGGGTCACGGCCATTTCGACCGGCTCGGCTGGCTCTATTATGACGAAACCGGCGCGGTCGTGACCGACTATGGCGCCGCGCGCTTCCTCAATGTCGAGGCGAAGCACGGCGGGCGCTATCTGCCCGAAAACGACAGCTGGGCGAGCGCGACGATCGCGCACAATACGCTTGTCGTCGATGAGCAAAGCCACTTCGCAGGCGACTGGAAAGCCGGAGAAAAATCCGGAACGCGCCAGCTCGCCGCATCACTCGAAGGCCCGACCCGCTACACGATCGCCGAAATCGACAGCGCGTATAAGGATGTCGCAATCCGCCGCGCGCTGCTGCTGGTCGAGATCGACGGCCTCGCCAATCCTCTGACGCTCGATATCCTCCACGGAACTGGCAGCGGCAGGCATGTCTATGACCTGCCGCTGCATTTTTCGGGGCATATCATCGACAGCGACATCGCGTTCGACCGCCATCTCGCCGAGCGCCCGGTGCTGGGGAAGGCGAACGGCTATCAGCATCTGTGGGTCGACGGGACGGGGACCAAGGCCGGCAAGGCGCGGCTGACGTGGATGCAGGGCAGCCGCTTCTACAGCTACCATATGCTGCCGCCCGCGGGTGCGCGCTTCATCGTCGCCGAAAGCGGCGCGAACGATCCCGAGTTCAACCTGCGCCGCGAACCCGCGCTGATTCAGCGCGTCGACGGCGCCGCCAACGCGACCTTCGTCAGCCTGCTCGAACCGCACGGCGCCTATGACGCCGCGGCCGAGACGGTGGTCGCGAGCAGCGCGCGCGTCGCGGCGCTCGAGCATCGCAAGGAAAAGGGCGCCGATCTCGTCCTGATCACCCTCGTCGACGGCCGCCGCCTCGCAATCGCGGTCGCCGACGACGTCGCCGCCGATGCGAAGCACAGCGTCGCCGTCGATGGCCGCACCCTCGCCTGGACCGGCCCCGTCGGCCGCCTCGACCTCGCCAAGACCGGAGCGAAAAAATGAGCAATATCAAAGGCCGCTTCCGCTGGGGCGTGATCTCGCTGATCGCGCTCGCCACCGTGATCAACTATATCGACCGCAACGCGCTCGCGGTGATGTGGCCCGAGGTGTCGAAGGAGATCGGCGCCACCAAGGAAGATTACGCGCTGCTCGTGACGATCTTCATGATCTTCTACGCCTTCGGCCAGTCGCTCTTCGGGCGCATCTTCGACGCGATCGGCACGCGGATGGGCTTCACCCTCTCGATCATCGTCTGGTCGCTGTCGATCGCGGCGCATGCCCTCGTGCGCTCGATGCCGCTGCTCGTCTTCCTGCGCGCGACGCTCGGGGTCAGCGAGGCGGGCAACTGGCCTGGCGCCGCGAAAGCGAACGCGCTCTGGTTCCCCTCGCGCGAACGCGCGCTGGCGCAGGGCATCTTCAACGCGGGCGCCTCATTGGGCGGCATCATCTCGGCGCCGCTGATCGCCTTGCTCTTCGTCCAGTTCGGCTGGCACGGCACCTTCCTCCTCATCGGCGTGCTCGGCTTCATCTGGCTCGTGCCATGGCTGTGGTTCTACAAGGCCGATCCCGACAAGCATCCGGGGCTCAGCGAGGAAGAACGCACCTATATCCTGACCGGCCGCACCGAGGCCGGGCGCGACGACGGCCGCCGCGTGCCGCTCGGCGAACTGCTGCGCTATCGGCAGAGCTGGGGCGTCATCCTGTCGCGCTTCTTCCTCGATCCCGTCTGGTGGCTCTTCGTGTCGTGGCTGCCGATCTATCTCGCCGAAACCTTCGGCTTCGACGTCAAGCAGATCGGGCTTTTCGCTTGGGTGCCCTTCGTCGGCGCGATGCTCGGCAGCCTGTTCGGCGGCTGGTTCGCGGGGCGGATCATCACCGGCGGCGGCGGCGTGCACAAGGCGCGCACGCTGAGCATCGCGATCGGCTGCGCGATCATGCTGCCCGCGTTGCTGCTGACGATCGGCGCCGGCGATCCGTTGACCGCGGTGCTGCTGATCGCGTGCATCCTGTTCGGCTTCCAGATGGCGATCGGCAATATCCAGACGTTGCCGAGCGACTATTTCGGCGGCGGCGCGGTCGGCAGCCTCGCGGGGATCAGCGGCACCGCGGCGGTCGCGGGTACGCTGATCACCACCTGGCTCGTCCCGGTGCTCACCAAGACGAGCTACGCACCGATCTTCGCGCTCTCCGCGGCGATCGTACCGATCTCTTTCCTGTGTTTCTGGCTGGTCGGCGGTCGCGTCGAACCGGTCGCTACCCAATCCACCCACGATCAAGAATAAGGAAATGCACCACATGAATCTCCAGGGCAAAACCGCGCTCGTCACCGGCGGCGGCCGCGACATCGGCCGCTCGGTCTCGATCGCGCTCGCGCGCGCCGGCGTCCGCGTCGCGATCAACTACAACAGCGGCCGCGAAGCCGCCGAGGAAACGCTCCGGACGATCAAGGACGCGGGCGGCGACGCCTTTCTGGTTCAGGCCGACGTCACCGACAGCGGCGCGGTCAAGGCGATGCTCGAAGAGGTCGGCATCGCGTTCAGCGGCCGGCTCGACATCCTCGTCAACCTCGCGGGCGGCATGGTCGCGCGCAAGACGCTGAGCGAGATGGACGAGGACTTCTTCGACCATGTCATGACGCTCAACCTCAAATCGGCCTTCCTCGTGCTCCAGGCGTCGCAGCCCTTCCTCGGCGAAGGATCGGCGGTGGTGAACGTCTCGTCGCTCGCCGGTCGCGACGGGGGCGGTCCGGGCGCCTCGATCTATGCGACCGCGAAGGGCGCGCTGATGACCTACACGCGTTCGATGGCGAAGGAACTCGGCCCGCAGGGCATCCGCGTCAACGCGGTCTGCCCGGGCCTGATCGGCACCAGCTTCCACGACATCTTCTCGAAGCCCGAAGGCCGTGCCGCGACCGCGAACAACACGCCGCTCCGCCGCGAAGGCCATCCCGACGAGGTCGCCGACACGATCGTCTATCTCGCGTCGCCTGCCGCGAGCTTCCTCGCCGGCGTCTGCCTCGACATCAACGGCGGACTGGGCTTCTCGTGACGCGCTGGCTTGTCGCCTCGGCCGCCTGTGCCCTGCTTGCGAGCGGGGCGCAGGCGGCGCCGCGCGAGCGCACCGACGCGCCGCCGCTCGAGCCCTACAAGATCATCCTCGTCGGCGATTCGACGATGGCGCCGCACAGCGGCTGGGGCGGGGCGTTTTGCGCGCACCACGTCAAATCGTCGGTCGCGTGCCTCAACGCGGGGCGCGGCGGGCGTTCGACGCGCAGCTATCGCCAGGAAGGCAGCTGGGACATCGCGCTCGCCGAGGCGAAGGTGCCGGGCTATCGCGGCACCTGGGTATTGATCCAGTTCGCGCACAACGACCAGTCGTCGAAATCCGAACGCTGGACCGACGAGACGACCGAATTTCCCGCCAACCTCCGCCGCTTCGTCGAAGAGGTGAGGGCGGCGGGCGCCATCCCGGTGCTCGTCACCCCGCTGACGCGGCGCGAGTTCAAGGGCGGCAAGCTCCGCAACACGCTCGCGAGCTGGTCGGACCAGATCCGCGGCGTGGCCAAGGCGATGGACGTGCCGCTCGTCGATCTGAACGCGCTCAGCGCGGCACAGGCGCAGGACATGGGTGCCGAGACGGCGACCAAGCTCGCGCAGGTCCCGCCGACGCCCGAGGAACTCGCGGCGGCGAAAGCCGGGACGACGCTGCCCGCGCGCCCGGCGCCGCCACCGCCGCCGCCGATCACGGGCGACGGCGCGCGTGGGCAGGTGACGCGCAAGTTCGACTATACGCATCTCGGCAACGTCGGCGCCGAAGTCACCGCCAAGCTGGTGACCGAGGCGCTCGCCCGGGCGGTGCCGGGGCTCCGGAGCCAGCTCGTCCGCTGACAAAACATGTATGGCAAAATGGACTAACCAATCTGCCATACACAGTGGTTGACAATCATGCTGCGATGTTCGACAGCATTGGTCATAACAGAATCGATATTTGGGAGAGACGAAGTGAATTCTCGTAATCAGTTCCGCGCGCGCACGCTCCGCGCCGCCCTTCTGGCTGGCGCCGGCACGACTCTGCTCGTCGCCGCGATGCCCGCGATGGCGCAGGACGCCGCAGCGCCCGCCGCGCAGGATGAAGAGGACGCGATCGTCGTCACCGGGATTCGCGAGACGATCCAGAATTCGATCAACACCAAGCGCGAGGAAACCGCGATCGTCGATGCGCTGTCGGCCGACGATATCGGCGACCTGCCCGCGCTGTCGGTCGGTCAGGCGATCCAGACGATCACCGGCGCGACGACGCACCGCGAAAAGGGCGATGCCTCCGAAATCGCGCTGCGCGGCCTCGGCCCCTTCCTTTCGAACGCGACGTTCAACGGCCGCGACGCGACCAACGGCAGCGGCGACCGCTCGGTCAATTTCAACCAGTTCCCGTCCGAACTCGTCAACAATATCAAGATCTACAAGACCCAGCAGGCCGACCTCGTCGAGGGCGGCGTCGCCGGCACGATCGAGATCGGCACGCTGCGCCCGCTCGATTTCGGCAAGCGCCGCATCCAGGGCGAGGTCAAGGCGCAGTACAACCCCTATGGGGACCGCATCGTCGGTGGATCGGGTGGAATCGGCTGGCGCGGCACGCTGAGCTATGTCGACCAGTTCGCGAACGACACGATCGGCATCGCGATCGGCGTCCAGCGCAACGACACCAACAACCCCGAGGAAACCTACGCCGCATCGACGACCTGGACCGCGTGCCAGGCCGACATCACCGTCGCCAACAACAACTGCAACGAGTTTGAACGCGACGAATATGGCGAGGGCCATCCCTTCTACCTCGTCCCCAACGCCTATACTTTCCGCCAGATCAGCGAAGTCGACAAGCGCGATGCCATCTTCGGCGCGATCCAGTGGCGGCCGTCGGACCAGTTCAACATCAACCTCGACGTCCAATATTCCGACCGCACCTTCGTCGAGAGCCGCCGCGACCTCAACCTGTCCGAAGCGCGTCGCAGCCTGACCGACGTCGTTTATGACGAAAACGGCATCGTGCAGAGCTTGAGCGGACAGAGCGCGCTCGAATCGAACGGGTCCGAACTGTCGCGCGCCGAGGAATATCTGGGCGGGGGCCTGTCGGTCGAATGGCAGCCGAGCGACCGGCTGACGCTGACCGTCGACGGCAGCTATTCGCGCACGATCCGCGTCGAGGACGAACGCAATGTCCGTTTGCGTACCGATCCCAAGGATCTCAACGGCGATACCACCGTCTTCAACAACATGCGCATCCCCTATACTTACGAGATCACGCCGGGCAGCTTCGTCCCGACGATCACGATCGATCCGCGCTTCGATCTCAACAACCACGACCTCTTCTGGGACGATGCGCGCTTCCGCCGCGACCAGAGCCGCCGGCATAACGAGATCATCGCCGGCCGCTTCGACGCCGGATATGAAATGGACGGTTTCCTGAGCAAGCTGTCGGCCGGCGTCCGCTGGTCCGAAATGACCTTCCGCGACTATGACGTGCGCAACGAGGATTTCGATCTCACCACCGACATCGACGAAGAGCGCCGGATCAACAATCTGTGCCGCAACCGGGCCTTCCCGCAGACCGGCTTCCTGTCGGCGGCCGACGACAATTCGATCAACAGCTGGGCGACCTTCGACGTCGATTGCCTGTTCCGCGAATATACGGGCAGCGAAGACCCGGGTGCGCTCGCGGACAAACGCTCGCCGGCAAACCGCGACGTCACCGAACGCACGCTCGCCGGCTATATCATGGCCGATTACGACGCCGACCTCGGCAATATGCCGGTGCGCGGCAACATCGGCGTGCGCGTCGTCAGGACCGACGTCACTTCGAACGGCCTGCGCAGCGAACTCACCATCATCGACAATGGCGACGGCACGATCCGCCTCGACACCACCGGCGATTTCGAAACGGTGACGATCAAGAGCAGCAACACCCGCATCCTGCCCAGCGTCAACGCGATCTTCGAAGTCGCACCGAACACGCTGCTGCGCGTTGCGGGCTATCGCGCGATGTCGCGCCCCGCGCCGAGCGCGCTTGGCGCCGGCCGCACCTTCCAGATCGACGCCGACGACTTCACCTCGGTCGAGGAAGCGATCGGTAACGTCCGCGCCAACGGCAGCCCGCGCCTGAAGCCGCTGATGTCGTGGAACGCCGACGCGGCAATCGAATGGTATCCGAACAAGGACAGCCTCCTGTCGGCGACGGTCTATTACAAGCAGTTCAACGGCGGCTTCCAGCCGGTGGTGTTCGACGAGCAATTCGTCATCGACGGACAGACGGTGACCGTGCCGGTGACGCAGACGCGCAACAGCCCCGACAAGTCGCGCATCTACGGCCTCGAACTCACCGCCGCGACGCGCTTCAGCTTCCTGCCCAAGCCGCTCGACGGCCTCGGCGCGAAGGTCAGCTATAACTATGCCGACTCCAATTTCGAAAATCAGGACGTCAACCTCGGCGACCAATATGATCCGGAAACCGACACCGTGTCGCCGGGCATCATCCCCGCGGCCGGCCTCTCGGGCTATTCCAAGCATGTGCTGTCGGCGCAGGCCTACTACGAAATCGGCCCGGTATCGCTGCAGGCGATCTATAACTACCGGTCGAAATATTATCAGGACTTCGTCGGCGGCAACAGCCAGCTGCGCTATGTCGGCCCCAGCGAAACCGTCGATTTCCGCGCGTCGATGGATCTGATGCCCGGCGTTTCGCTGCGCTTCGAGGCGCTCAACATCTTCAACGAGCCCAAGGCGACCTATATGCCGGTCTATGGCAGCAGCCGTCAGTATCATTACTATGGCGCCAAATATTTCGTCGGCCTGCGGGCGCGGATTTAGGCGGAACGGAAACTAAGTTCGGTCATGGGCTTCAAACTCGTCCTACCTGATTGTATGGACTCCCATACGCCTATGTGGGGAGATGATTGAACATGGCCGAACGCCGCCTTTTCGAGGATGTCGCCGATACGATCCGGCGCCTGATTCTCGATGGAACCTATCCGCCGGGAACGCGGCTGCCCGGCGAGCGCGAACTGTCCGAGCGGTTCGAGGTCAGCCGGGTGACGATCCGCGAGGCCGAGATCGCGCTGCAGGCGACGGGGTGGATTCACATCCGCACCGGTGCGGGTGCATATGTCGAGGCGGTCCTGCCCGGCGACAATGCGATCCTGCCCAAGGTCAGCGCGTTCGAGCTGACCGAGGCGCGCTCACTGTTCGAGGCCGAGGCCGCGGCGCTCGCGGCGCCGACGATCTCGAGCGAAACGCTCGAAAAGCTTGACGAATTGCTCGCCCTGATGGCTGACGACAGCAAGAGCGAGGAAGAAATCAGCGCGATCGACCGCGAGTTTCACATGACGATCGCCGCCGCGTCGAGCAACAAGGCGATCATCCATGTGATCGAGAGCCTGTGGCGGATGCGCATGGAATTGCCCGAAGTGCGGAGCAGCCATTCGCTCGTCTGCCGCAAGGACGGCGCGGCGCGTCAGGCCGAGCACGCCGACGTCGTCGCCGCGCTGCGCAATCGCGACGCGACCGGCGCGCGGCTCGCGATGCGCCGCCATTTCAACCGCCTGCTCGAATCGATGCTCGACGAGACCGAGGAGCGCGCGATGGTCGAACTGCGCCGCCAGTCGGCCGAAAGCCGCCAGCGTTATCTGCTGAGCGCAAAACTCGCCTGATGCCTGACGCGCCGGGTCCGGTCGCGGCGCTGCTGGCCGCGCGCCTTTCGGGGCAGGCGCTTCCCGCCTTTCCCGCGCCGGTGCCCGCGACGCTGGCCGAAGCCTATGATGTGCAACAGCGGCTGACAGCCGCGCTCGGCGCGCCGGTGCTCGGCTGGAAGGTCGGGCGCATCCCGCCCGCGCTCGTCGAAACGCTCGGCGCCGAGCGTGTTGCTGGACCGGTGCTGCGCGTCGCCGAACTCGACGGGGACAGACCGGGGGAAGCACTGATCTTCGACGGCGGCGCGGGCGCGATCGAATCCGAGGTGATGCTGCGTCTGCGCGCGGTGCCCGATGGACGCGTGACCGGGGACGACGGCGCCCGCTGGATCGACGAGATCCGCGCGGGGTTCGAGGTCGCAAGCTCGCCCGCGCCCGACGTCCACGATCACGCCCCCTATGGAATCGTTGCCGACATCGGCATTAACAACGGCCTGCTGCTCGGCCCCCGGCTTGATCCCGACGATTTCGCGACGCTCGCGGTCGAAACGCGGATCGACGGCGTGGCGGTCGGCACCGGGCGCCCGATCGACGTACTCGACGGCCCGTGGGGATCGCTCGATTTCCTCGCCGACCTTCATCGCCGCGGCGTCATCGAGCTCAAGTCCGGGCAATGGATTTCCGCCGGCGCGATCACCGGGGTCCACCCGATCGCGATCGGCCAGACCGCGACGGCGCGTTTCGGCTCCGTCGCCGCCATCGCCTGCGTCGCCGCCGCGGAAACCGGATTCATCGCATGATCGCTCCGCCCCGACACATCGCCTGTTTCGGCGAAATCGTCATGCGCGTCTCGGTTCCCGAGGGCGAGTTGCCGCTGCAATCGGCGCGCTTCGGCGCGCATGCCGGCGGCGCCGAGGCCAATGTCGCGGTCGCGCTCGCCGCGCTCGGTCGCGCTACCGCGATGATCAGCGCGGTTCCCGAAGGCCCGATCGGCGACGGCGTTATGGGCGAACTGCGCCGCCACGGCGTCGATACCGCGTCGGTGCTTCGACCCGCGGGCCGCATGGGCCTCTATTATCACCTCCCCGGCGGCCCGATGCGCCCCGCCGAGGTCGTTTACGACCGCGCCGGCTCGGCCTTCGCGACGGCGGCCCCCGAGGACTGGGACTGGGACGCGTTGCTCGATGGTGCCGACTGGCTGCATGTCTCGGGCGTCACCCCCGCGCTCGGTCCCGACAGCGCCGCCGCGACGCTCGCAGCGGTCACACGCGCCCGCGCGGCCGGGATCGGCGTGTCGTTCGACGGCAATTGGCGCGGCCGTCTGTGGGAGCGCTGGCAGCCCGATCCGGCGGCAATCCTGAAACCGATCGTCGCGCAGGCGACCTTGCTTTTCGGCAATCATCGCGACGCGGGGCTGCTTCTCGGCCGCGAATTTTCGGGCGAGGGCGAAGACCGGCGGCGCGAGGCCGCGCTGGCGCTATTCGACCATTTCCCTTCGCTCGACCATATCGCCTCGACCGCGCGCGAAATCCTCGGCCCCGACGTCCACCGGATCACCGCGCGCATCGATACCCGCGACGACCGCGGCGTGAGCGAGCCCACCCTCGTGACGCCGGTGATCGACCGGGTCGGGACCGGCGATGCCTTCGCGGCGGGGGTTCTCGACGGCCTGTGGAGCGGCAAGGACCTCGCCGATACGGCGACGCACGGCCTCGCTTTGGCGGCGCTCAAACATGGCTTGCACGGCGATTTTGCGCCCTTCGCGCGCTCGACGCTGGACCGCGCGTCGAGCGCCGCACAGGATATTGCGCGCTAGGGGCCATTGCGGTAGACGCCGCCAGCAGAGGCCACGTCCTCGCCCGCGCCAGGCGGGTTCTCAAGTCCGGGACGGCCCGGCAGCTCTGAAACGGAGGCTGCCATGGCCTGGATATATTTGACGATCGCCGGAATTTTCGAAATCGTGTGGGCTTTTTCGATGAAGCAGTCCGAAGGCTTCACGCGCCCGGGCGCGACCGCCATCACCATCGCCGCGATGATCGTGAGTTTCGCGCTGCTCGCGCTGTCGATGAAATCGCTCCCGCTCGGCACCGCTTATACGATCTGGACCGGCATCGGCGCGGTCGGCGCGTTCCTCGTCGGCATCTTCATCCTCGGCGAACAGGCGAACGCGATGCGGATCGTCGCCGCGCTGCTGATCGTCAGCGGCCTCATCCTGATGAAGCTGTCGTCGCCCGCCTGAGCGCGGGCACCCCGACAAGCGAGGCCACGTCCTCCCCGGCGCATCCCGCAGGTGCGCCGGCATCAGGTCCGGGACGGCCCGGCGACTCCCAAAGGAGGCCGCCATGCCCGCCAAGTCCGCCGCATCCATTTCCCACGCGAGCATCGGATCGCAATCGGGCGTGCTGCTCGACTATCTGCCGATCCTGATCTTTCTGGGCGTGGCGCTGCTGCTGTCGATCCTGTTCGTTTTCCTGCCCATCGTCCTCTCGCGCTTCACCGGAACGCACGCGCCGGACAGCGAGAAACTGTCGGAATATGAATGCGGCTTCCCGGCGTTCGACGCGTCGCGCAAGCCGTTCGACGTCCGCTTCTATCTCGTCGCGATCCTCTTCATCATTTTCGATCTGGAAGCCGCCTTCCTCTTTCCGTGGGCGGTCGTCGTGCTCGACCTCGGCTGGGAAGCGTGGGGCGCGATGATGGTATTCCTCGGCATATTGACGGTCGGGTTCGTCTACGAATGGAAAAAGGGCGCGCTCGATTGGGAATGATGCCCCGTCGCTCGCCGGGGCTATTCTGTGAGAATGGCCCCGGCGAGCATTAGGCCGAGCGGCGGGAAGACCGCCGTCCTAATCGCGCAAGATGTGAAGGATGTGGGGCTGCGGGCGCGTGAAACCGCGCTCCAGCCGTGCCAGCCCGTTTTCGTCGATCCGCGCCCTGTCGACCAGTTCGACGCGGAAGCGCCCATGCAGCGCCCGGATCGCCCGGACATTGGCCTCGCCGCCAAGCGCGCCGATTATGTCGGCGGGCAGTGCCGATGCGTCGTCCAGGTCGCCGCTGTGCCGGATCGCCGCCCGTGGGGCGGCCGCACCGCCGCCGCCGGCCAGCGCGCCGCGGATTTCCTCGGCGACCAGATCGGCCACCGGCCCCAGCACGACCTGCGCCGCATTCTCCGACGGCCGGATGATGCCGCGCGCGCCGAGCGCCGACAGCGCCGCGTCGTCGACCGCGCTCTGGTCGGCGACGATCAGCCGCAGGCGCGTGGTGCAGGCATCGACGCTGACGAGGTTGGCCGCGCCGCCGAGCGCCGCGACGAAGGCTTCGCCGCGTGCGCCGCCCGCCGATGCGGTCGCGGCCTCGGCGACCTCGCCGCGCTCGCGCCCCGGCGTGGTCAGGTCGAAACGGCGGATGAAGAAGCGGAACAGGCCGTAATAGAGCAGGGCATAAGCGGCGCCGATCGGCAGCAGCAGCCAGGGCCGCGTTGCAAGGCTGAAATTGAGCACATAGTCGAAAAGCCCCGCCGAAAATCCGAAACCGAGCTTCACGTCGAGCGCGTTCATCAACGCCATCGACGCGCCCGTCAGCAGCGCGTGGATCGCGTAGAGCAGCGGCGCGACGAACATGAAGGTGAACTCGATCGGCTCGGTCACGCCGGTGAGGAAGCTGGTGAAGGCAAGGCTGAAAAGCATGCCGCCGACCGCCTTCTTCCGCTCGGGCCGCGCCTCGTGATACATGGCGAGGCAGGCGGCGGGCAGGCCGAACATCATCACCGGGAAAAAGCCCGACATGAACGCGCCCGCGTCGGGGTCGCCCGCGAAGAAACGGCGAAGGTCGCCCGTCGCGCCTTCGAAGTCGCCGACGACGAACCAGGCGGCATTGTTGATGATATGGTGCAATCCGGTGACGATCAGCAGCCGGTTGAGCGCGCCATAGACGAACAGCCCGATCTCGCCCGAGGCCACGACGGCGCGGCTTGCGGTGTCGATCGCGCCGCTGATATGCGCATAGCTGTAGCCGATGAGTGCCGCGAGCAGCAGCCCCGCGACCCCGCTGGCGATCGGCACGAACCGGCGGCCGCCGAAGAAAGCGAGATATTCGGGGAGCGCGATCGTCGCGAAACGATTGTAGAAATGCCCGCCGATCAGCCCCGACAATATGCCGACCGGGACTTCGAGCCGGTCGATCAGCCCGACCGCCCATTGCTTTGCCGTCAAGGCGGCCGCGGCTTCGGGAAGTCCCGCGCCGATGTCGGGGGGCGGGGTCATGAAGGTCTGCGCGCCGGTCGTCGTGACGAAATAGCAGACGACCCCCGCAAGCGCCGCGGCGCCATTGCCGTCGCGTGCGAAACCGACCGCAACGCCGATCGCAAAGAGGATGCCGAGATTGTCGAAGATCGCCGCGCCCGCCGCCGAGATGAAGGCGATGTCGAGCAGGTCGGGCTGGCCGATGCGCAACAGCAGGCCCGCGATCGGCAGCACCGCGATCGGCAGCATCAGCGCGCGGCCGAGTGGCTGGAGCGTTTCGAGAATCTTCCTCATCGACGTGTCTCCTCGAACGCGCGGGCGAGCGCGCGAACCTCCGCCGCCGACTTGCATTGCAGCGCGAGTTCGGCATGCGCGCGCGCCTCGACCAAAGTCAGGCCGCGCACGATCTGTTTCGCTTCGGCGACGAATCCCGGCACTGCCGACAATTCGGTGACGCCGAGCCCGATCAGGATCGGCAGCGCCGCGGGATCGGACGCGAGGCCGCCGCAGACGCCCACCCAGCGCCCGTGAACGGCGGCGAGACGGCACGTCTCACCGATCATCCGCAGCACCGCGGGGTGCATCGCGTCGACCCCGGCGGCGACCGCCGGATTGCCGCGGTCCATCGCCAGCACATATTGGGTCAGGTCGTTGGTGCCGATCGAAAGGAAGTCGGCTTCGGCGGCGAGCAGGTCGGCGGTCATCGCCGCGGCGGGGGTTTCGACCATCACGCCGACCTCGACCGGCGCCGTTACACCCATCTCGCCGCGCAGCCGCTCGACCACCGCGCACACCTGCCGCAGTTCGTCAACGCTGGCGACCATCGGAATCATGATCTTGCATTGCCCGGCGGGTTCGACGCGCAGGATCGCGCGAAGCTGCGTTTCGAGCAGGTCGGGCCGCGCGAGCGCCACGCGAATGCCGCGCTGGCCGAGTGCCGGATTTTCCTCGGTATCGATCGGGATATAGGTGGCGGGCTTGTCGCCGCCGATGTCGAGCAGGCGGACGATCACCGGCCTCTCCGCGAGCGCATTGGCGATCCCATGATAGGCGGCGTGCTGCTCATCTTCCGACGGCGCGGTCTCGCGCCCCAGGAACAGGAACTCGCTGCGCACGAGCCCCGATCCCTCGGCGCCCTGCGCGGCGGCGGCCTGCGCTTCGTCGACGCTGCCGATATTGGCGAAGATTTCGATGCGCGTGCCGTCGGCGCTGTGGCAGGCGTCCTTCGCCGCCGCCTGCGCTGCTTCGCGCCGCGCGTCGCGCTTGGCGAGCCGGGCGGCGAATGTTTCGGTGTCGGCGGGCGAGGGCGCCACCGTCGCGTGGCCCAGTTCGGCGTCGAGCAGCAGCGGCGCGCCATCCTCAATGCTGTCGAGCGCATCGCCCATCGCGACGAGCGCGGGCAGACCCATCCCCGCGCACAGGATCGCGACGTGCGACGTCGGGCCGCCGCGCGCGAGGCAGATGCCGGCGGGCTTCGCCGCGGCCAGCGTCACGAGCTGCGACGGCAGCAGATCCCCGGCCACCACGATCGCGCCCGCCGGAACGTCCGCGCCGCCCAGCGCCGTCCCGGTCAGCGCCGCGAGCATCTGTCGCTCGATGTCGATCAGGTCGTCGATGCGTTCGATCAAATGGGCATTGCCCGTCGCGCGGATCGCGTCGATCTGGTCGTGGATCGCGCCGCGCCACGCGAAACCGGCGCTGCCTCCCTCGGCGATGCGCCTCTCCGCGCCTGCGAGCAGTTCGGGATCGTCGATCAGCGCAAGATGCGCCTGCATCACCGACGCGACGCTGCCGCTCGCCCCGTCGGCGCGCACGGCGATGCTCGTCCGAACTTCGTTTCGCGCCGCGAGCAGCGCCGCGCTTTCCTCGGCAGCTCCGCTGCCCTCGCGCGCGACGGTAATTTCGGTCTGCCGCAGCCGCGCGGCGGGGCCCATGGCAAGGCCGGGCGAGGCGATCACGCCGCCGATCTGCCCCGCGCGCAGCGGACTGGCCGCGGCGGCGGGCAGGGGAGCCACGACCGCGGGCGCGCCTTCACCCATATCGGTCGCGAGCAAGGCGACGATTGCCGCGAGCGCCGCCTCGGCATCGTCGCCGCGCGCCTGCACGACCACTTCGTCGCCGAAAGCTGTGCCAAGCGCGAGCAAGGCGACCGTGCTCCGCGCATCGCCGCGCTTGTCGCCCTTCACCAGATGCACGTCGGCCTCGAAACCGCGCGCCGCTTCGCCGATCCGCGCGGCGGGCCGCGCGTGGATGCCATGCGGCAACGACAGCGTCACCGCCTGCTCGACCAGCGTCCCGTCATCGGACCGGCGGCGCGCTTCGGCTTGCACGGGCACGAGCGTCATCAACGCCTCGCACGCGCCGATCGCGGCGTCGGTCGTGCGGCGGCTGATTGCAAAGGCTTCGGCATTGGTGACGATCACCGGGGTGATCAGGCTCGTCGCCGCGAGCGCGACCGCATCGAGGTCGAAACGGATCAGCGGGTCGCCGCGCGATACCATGTCGCCGGCGACAACGAGCGGCGTAAAGCCTTCGCCCTTCAGCATCACCGTATCGAGCCCGATGTGGATCAGCACTTCGGCGCCCTCGGCGCTGCGCAGCGAGACCGCGTGACCCGCATCGTGCAGCGTCACCACCTCGCCGTCGAACGGCGCGACGACGGTATCGCCGAGCGGCTGGATCGCGACCCCGTCGCCCATCATCCGCTGGGCAAAGACCGGATCGGGAACATCGTCCAGCGTCGTCGCCCACCCTCGGAGCGGAGACGTGATGATCAGGCTCATCGATTTAGAGCGGTTTTCGACCATTTCAGGGCACCGTGATTGGGCCAGGCAGTCCGCTGGCGAGGCGCGGCGCGCGGCAGGGGCTGGTAGCCCCTGCAAGCGCCGCAACGCGGCCAGCGGACTGCCTGGCCCAACCGCTCCGCGGCGGGCCGATTTTGGCCCATTGCTGCGTCGAGATGTCTTGGAATATCGACATATACCTACGCCATCCCTCCTTGCACTGAGCCAAAATCGGCTCCGTCACGGCGACCTGAAATGGTCGAAAACCGCTCTGATCCCCAAAACTTCCGCCGCTTATGTGCGGCTTGTGTATCATTGCACGGCTTGAGCAAGGCTCCGCGTCGATTCCGAAACAATCCCGCCGCCGATCCACGTCGCGCGCGGGTCGAGACCGGCATCCAGCCATACCCAGTCGGCGCGCTGTCCCGGCGCGATCGCGCCAATGCGGTCCTCCAGCGACAGGAAAGCGGCGGGCGTCGCGCTCGCCATCGCCGACACGTCGGGGACGGAGAGGCCGGTGACCTCGACTGTCTTGCGCAGCGCAGACGCCATGTCGAGATGCGTGCCCGCCAGCGTGCCGTCCTCGAAGATGCAGACGCCGTCCTTCACCGCGATGCGCTTGCTCTGCAGCGTGAACTCGCTGACGTCGGTGCCGACGCTCGGCATCGCGTCGGTGACCAGCATGATGCGGTCCTTGCCCTTCGCATGCACCGCGAGGCGCACGACGGCGGGATGCAGATGGACGTCGTCGACGATCAGCCCGCAATAGCTGTCCGAATCGAACGCCGCGCCGACCGCGCCGGGATTGCGGTGGTGCAGCGGCGACATCGCATTGAACAGGTGCGTGAAACCGGTCAGCCCCGCGCCGATCGCGCGCTGCGCTTCGTCATAGGTCGCGTCGCTATGCCCCGCGCTGACGATCACACCGTGCCGGACGAGGGTGCGAATATCCTCCTCGTCGCACAGTTCGGGCGCGAGCGTCAGCATCACGCGCCCGCGATGCGGCGCGGTGAGCGTCGCCAATATCTCGGTATCGAGCCTTCGGATGCGATGCGCTTCGTGAATGCCGCGCTTCGCCTCGTTGATAAACGGGCCTTCGATATGGATGCCGACGACGCCCGGCACGCCTTGCTCGATCGCGGCATCGACCGCGGCGAGCGCCGCAGCGATTTGCGCGGGCGTGTCGCTGATCAGCGTCGGCAGAAAGGCGGTGGTGCCGAAGCGCGCGTGCGCGGCGCCGATCGCCGCGATGGCTGCGACATCGACCTGATCGTTAAACAGCACCCCGCCGCCGCCGTTGACCTGCGTATCGACGAAGCCGGGCAGCAACCAGCCGCCCTCCAGGTCGACCTCGCGGTCGGCGGGCGCATCGCCGGGATCCGAGACCGCAGCGAGAACGCCGTCGATCACGGTCAGATCCGCCGCCTCGACGGCGCCGCCCGGCAGCGCGATCCGGCCGTTGTGGAAACGAAAGATCATAAAGTCTCGGTAACCTTGTTGAGATGCGGTGGCGAGTCGGGGTCCTGGCCGCGCGCGAGCGCCAGCGCGCTCGCCATGCGGTAAAAGCTCTGGATCATCAGCACCGGTTCGATCGCCGGGTGCGCGGCGAGGACGGGCAGGTCGCCGTCGCCATCGGCAAGCAGCACCGTCGCGCCGCGTCCGCGGAACTCGGCCGCCGCGTCGCGCACGCTGGCGGCCGCCAGGTCGGTGCCGCCGAACGCCAGCACGTGAAAGGCGTCGCCGACGATCGCCATCGGGCCGTGGCGCACTTCGGCGGCGCTGAAGCTTTCGGCATGCAGCGCCGAGGTTTCCTTGAACTTGAGCGCGGCCTCCTGCGCGACGCCGAGGCCGTAACCGCGGCCGAGCACGAACAGGTTGGTCGCGCCCCGAAAGGCCGCGACCGCCGGCGACCAGTCTAGCGCGAAAGCCTGCTCGAGCTGGCCGGGCAGGGCGGTCAGCGCCGCGTCGAGCACCTCATCCTCGGCCCAGGCGGCGACGAGCGCGGCGATGGCGGCGAGCGAAGCGATATAGGATTTGGTCGCGGCGACCGATCGTTCGACCCCGGCGGAGAGCGGGATCACCACATCAGCCAGGCCCGCGAGCGGCGTCGCCCCGGCATTGACGAGCGCGACGACGAAGGCGCCGGCGTCGCGCTGCTGCTCGACCGCCGCCAGCAGGTCGGGGCTCTTGCCCGACTGCGACACCGCAAGGCACAGGCGGTTTCCCGCGACCGCGGGCGCGTCATAGAGCGACGCGATCGACAGCGCGGCCGACGCGGTCGGCGTCCCCGTCATCGTCTCGATCAGATATTTGGCATAGGTCGCGGCATGGTCCGACGACCCGCGCGCGCAGGTCACCACCGCGGCGGGGGGCGAGGCGCGCAGGCGCCGCCCGATGGCGGCGAAGGCGTCGCGATTCGCGGTCAGCATCGCGGCGACGGCGGCCGCTGCCTCCCCGGCTTCCTGCTCCATCAACGTCATTCGTCCGTCTGTTGCGGCGTTCGGCATCGTCCATCACTCTCCGGATCGGGCGACGTGACGCCATCCGATCATTGGTATTATATAGGTTATATAGGTCTCATCAAGAGGTATGTTTGGGCGATCAGATTTTAATGATCCATCCCTTGCGGCGCAGCCATTCCATCGCGCCCCAGATCAGCAGCATATAGAGAAGGATGGGGATGAGCGACGCGACCGGATCGCCCAGCGTTTCGCGCAGCGCGCGGAAGGGCAGGAGCAGCAGGTCCCATGTGACGACGCCCGCAGTCACCTGATGCAGCGTATAGGCCGCGATCGCATTGGCGCCGAACGCCAGCATCGCGGTCGCGGCAACCCCGGGCTTGCGGCCTTTGCGGTCGAGCCAGTGATGCAGCAGCGCGAGCGCGAGGACGGTGATGCCGCTGGTGACGAGCACGAAGCTGCTCGACCAGATATCCTTCACGATCGGGAAGGCGAGGCTCCAGGCGCCGCCGACCACCAGCATCGCGGCGCCGATCATCGCGAGCCGCCGCGCCGCGGGACCTTGGCGGCGGATCAGCATCTCGCCGATCGCGACGCCGATCAACCCTTGGGCGATTGCGGGGAGGGTGCCCAATATCCCCTCGGGATCATAGCCTTCGGGGCCTTTCACATAGAGGTGACTGCCGAGCAGCAGCCGGTCGACCGACGCGACGAAATTATGCCCGCGCGCCCAGATGTCGGTCGCGAGACCGTCGAGCGACGGCAGCAGCGCGAGCGGCCAGTAAAGCGCGAGGATCGCCGCCGCGATGATCAGCCGCGCGCGGGGTCCCGCCAGCAGGAACAGCAGCGCGCACGCGCAATAGACCAACCCGATTCGCTGGAGCACCCCGAACAGCCGCCAGTCGCCCGACGCGAAGCTGGTGAACCAGTAAAGATTGCTGAGGATGAAACCGAGCAGCAGCAGGCGGCCGGTGCGGCCGAGGATATGCCGGCGCTGCGCCGAATCGAACGTCGCGTCGCGCATAGAAAATGGGATGGCGATGCCGACCATCGTCAGAAAGCCGGGAAAAACCAGGTCGGCGAGGGTAAGCCCGTCCCAACTCACATGGAGCAGGATCGGCGCGACATCGGCTTCGGCGCCATATTTCATCGCCGCGGCCGAATTCACCAATATCATCCCGGCGACGGTCAGCCCCCGCAGCACGTCGAGTGAAATCAATCGCATGGCTTTTCTCCCCCGGTCGCCAGCGCCCCCTCGGGCGGTATCTTGGCGCTGCCATAAATTTGCAATGGACAGCGCGTTGGATTTGTAGTCTATTGGTAATAGTCCAAGGACGCAATTGGTCTTATAGAGATTGTGGGAAGGCAATCTGGACCGGATTGGATGGGGGAAAAATAAAATGATCAAGGGGCCTGCCAAGACTTATCGGATTCGCCACAGCCTGCTCCAGGGGATTTGCGGGGCGGCACTGGCGAGCGCGATGATCCTTCCCGCCGCGGCGCAGGAAAGCACCGTGCCGGTATCGGCGGACGAGGAAAAACCCGATGACATCGTCGTCACCGGCATCCGCGCCAACCTCGAATCGGCGCAGAACCGCAAGCGCAACGCCGACACTGTCGTTGATTCGATCACCGCGGAGGATATCGGCTCCTTCCCCGACAAATCGGTCGCCGAAGCGCTGCAGCGCGTCCCCGGCATCACCGTCATCCGCTTTGCGGGCACCGACGACACCTCGCACTTCTCGGCCGAGCCCTCGGGCGTCGTCATCCGCGGCCTCAACCAGGTGCGTTCCGAATTCAACGGCCGCGACACCTTCAGCGCGAACAGCTCGCGCGGCCTCAGCTGGCAGGACATCTCGCCCGAGCTTCTCGGCGGCATCGATACCTACAAGAACCAGACCGCCGATCTGATCGAGGGCGGCATCGCGGGCACGGTAAACCTGCGCACGCGCGTGCCGTTCGATCAGGACGGGCGGCTCATCTCGATTTCGATCAAGAACACCTATGGCGACATCGCCGAGAAATCGACGCCCGAAATCTCGGGTATCATTTCGGATCGCTGGCAGACGGGAATCGGCGAGATCGGCCTGATGCTGAGCGGTGCCTATTCGCACGCGATCACCGCGAGCCAGGGCATACAGTTCGATCGTATGGCGATCTTCGACGGCGTGTTCGGCCCCGGGAAACAATATATCCCGAGCGGCATCTACATGCGCGACAATGAATATGACCGCAAACGCTACGGCGTCTCGGCCGCCTTCCAGTGGCGCTCGAACGACGGCGACATGGAACTGACCGGCCAGTATCTGCGCTCGCAATATAACAACAGCTGGCGCGAGCATGCGATCTATTCGAGCGCGTTCAGCATCTACGGCCAGCCGAGCGACTATCAGGTCACCGATCCGACGCTCGTGAACCCGCTCACCGGCACCGCGCCGTTCCAGTTCGACGACGACGGCAATTTCCTCAGCGGCTGGTGGTCGGCGCCGCGCCCCTATGTCGGCGAAGGCGACGCCAATCTCGGGCTGGGCGTCAACGAGGATGGCGAGGCCTTCTTCAATCGCTGCTACGGCTGGGAAGGCTGCGTCCCGCAACAGCGCGCGCCGCAGGTCGACACCGCGGCGAACGCGCTCAAGAACAAGCAGATCACACAGGATTTCGGCCTCAATTTCCGCTGGGATGTTTCGGACCGCCTGCGTGTCACGCTCGACGGCCAATATGTCGACGCCAGCGTCCAAAACTACAACGCATCGGTCACCGCGCGGACCTTCGCCGACACCTTTGTCGACCTGACGGGCAAATATCCGCGCCTCGAATTCCTGCCCAACCAGGCCGAGAACATCAATCTGTCGAGCGGCGGGCTGAACAACCCGAACAATTATTTCTACTACGCGGTCACCGATCACACCGAGGACAGCGACGGCGAGGAGGTCGCCTTCCGCGCCGACGTCGAATATGATGTCGATTCGGGCTGGCTCGACGCGATCAAGGTCGGCGCGCGCTACGCCGACCGCGATCAGACGGTGCGCTGGGGCGCCTATAACTGGGCGAATATCTCGAACACTTGGACCTTCACGCAGGCGCCCTATTTCAACATCGACAGCCCCGCCTATGCGCCGGGCACCAACGGGCTCCACACCTTCGGCGGCGATTTCTTCGCCGGCAACCAGATCAATCACAACAGCTTCGCCTTCTTCAACATGGACATGTTGTCGAATCGCGAACAGCTGGCGGCGGCGCTCGGACGGCCGTCGATCGGCGTCGGCGATTATTATCCCGTCTGTTCGGGCGAGGGGTATCGCGGCGCGGAGACGATCGAAAAGGCCTTCGGCTGCTATTTCCCGAGCGAAGTCCACCGCGTCAGCGAACGCACCATCGCCACCTATGCGATGGCGAAGTTCGGCGGCGACAGCCTCGCCATCGGCGGCGTGCCGATCTCGGGCAACATCGGCGTCCGCCTTGTCTGGACGCGCGACGATACGGTGGGCGCGACCACCTTGCCCGTTCCCTTCACGCCGACAGGGCTTCTTTGCGAGCGGGGGACCGATCCGGGCCCGCCGCCGCGCCCGACGGCATCATCGGGCTGCGTCGTCACGCAGCAGGAGATTGATTTCAGCAACGGCGCGACCGTTGCCGACACGACCAAGGTCAATCATTTCCACGCGCTGCCCAGCTTCAACATCAAGTTCGACTTGACCGACAGGCTGGTATCGCGATTTGCCTATTCGCGGGCGATGTCGCGCCCCGATTTCGGCCTGCTCCGCAATTTCCTGACGGTGAACCGGCTGACGCCGAACCTGAACGATTTTTCGGACGAGAATGTGACGCGCGACGCGGATGGCAATGCGATCGCCTATGATTGGCAATATACCGGCCAATCGGGCAACCCCAGCCTCAAACCGATGACGGCCGACCAGTTCGACCTGACGCTCGAATATTATTTCGGCCGGTCGAGCTCGTTCACCGCGACAGGCTTCTACAAAAAATTCTACGATTATATCCAGGCGGGCCAATTCAACCTCGAAGTGACGAACAACGGGGTGACCGAGGACGTCCGCGTCAACCGGCCGGTCAACGGCGACGGCGCGAGCATCTATGGCGCCGAATTCGCCTTCCAGACCTTCTTCGACTTCCTGCCGGCGCCGTTCGACGGCTTCGGGGTGCAGGCGAACTACACCTATGTGAAGAACGACGGGATCGAGACGGTCAATTTGACCAACGAGACCGCGGGTGGAACGGCGGGCGGCGGCCTTACCTATGAGGATAGCACGGTAAAGGCCAATGCGCTCGAAGGCATTTCGAAGCACAGCTACAACCTCGTCGGCATGTATGAAAAGGGCCCGGTGTCGGCGCGCGTCGCATACAACTGGCGCTCCAAATATCTGGTGACCGCGATCGACTGCTGCGTCGGTTTCCCGATCTGGCAAAAGAGCACGGGCTATCTCGACGCCTCGCTCCGCCTCCGTGCGACCGCGAATATCGAGTTCGTGCTGGAGGGCACCAACCTGCTCGGCACCGACACCGTGCTGATGCAGCAGGTCGACGGCGACGGAACGCTCAAGCCCAACGCCTGGTTCAAGAACGACCGGCGCTACCAGCTCGGCGTGCGGCTCAACTTCTAAAAGGGGGAAGGGGCGTCGGTCCATTGGGGCTGGCGCCCACTTTCTTCCGCGTTAAGCTAGGCCGCCATGGGGGATAGGTTCGAACTCGTTATCGTCGGCGGCGGGACCGCGGGGTGGATGTGCGCCGCGGCCTGCGCCGCCAAGCTCGACCCCGCGCGCTTCCGCGTCCGCCTCGTCGAATCCGAGGAGATCGGGACCGTCGGCGTCGGCGAAGCGACGCTGCCCCAGATGAAGGATTTCAACGACTTCCTCGGGCTCGACGAAGCCGAATTCATGCAGGCGACGCAGGCGACCTTCAAGCTCGGCATCGAGTTCGTGAACTGGGGGCGCGAGGGCGACCGCTACGTCCACCCCTTCGGCACCTTCGGCCGCCCGATCGGCGAGGCCGATTTCTTCAGCTACTGGATCCGCGCGCACCTTGCCGGCACCGCGGCGCCGCTCTCCGACTATTGCTTCCCGATCGTCGCCGCGCTGCAAAACCGCTTCATGCTGCCGAGCGGCGACGCGAACGACGTGCGCAATGCCTTCGCCTATGCCTATCACCTCGATGCCTTCCTCTACGCGCGTTACCTGCGCGGCTGGGCCGAAGCGCGCGGGATCGAGCGCGTCGAAGGGCGGATCGTCGAGGTCGAGCAGCATAGCGAAAGCGGCGACATCGCCGCGGTGAAGCTGGCGTCGGGCGCGCGCATCGCCGGCGACCTGTTCGTCGACTGCTCGGGCTTTCGCGGGCTGCTGATGGCGCAGACGCTGGGGGTCGGGATCGAGGACTGGTCGCACTGGCTGCCGTGCGACAGCGCGGCGGCGGTGCCGTCGGCGCGCTCGGCGGACTTTCATCCCTATACGCGATCGACGCGGCGCACGGCGGGCTGGCAATGGCGCATCCCGCTCCAGCACCGCACCGGCAACGGCTATGTCTATTCGAGCGCCGACATTTCGGACGATGAGGCGGCGGCGACCCTGCTCGCCAATCTCGACGGCGAGGCGATGGCCGAACCGCGCGTGCTGCGTTTCAAGGCGTGCAAGCGCGAGAAGGCCTGGGCGCATAATTGCGTCGCGATGGGGCTGGCGAGCGGCTTTCTCGAGCCGCTCGAATCGACCAGCATCTATCTCGTCCAGATGGCGATCATGCACATGCTGACGCTGCTGCCGTCGGGCCCCGCGATCGACCCGGCGCTTCCGTGCGAACTCAACCGCGTGATGGACATCGAATATGACCGCATCCGCGACTTCCTGATCCTCCACTATATCGCGAACGAGCCCGACGCGCCGCTATGGGAGCGCGTGACGGCCATGGACCTCCCCGACACGCTCGCAGACAAGATCGACCGTTTCCGCCACCGCGGCCATGTTCAGGCCTATCGCGACGGGCTGTTCGGGCCGCCGAGCTGGCAGGCGGTGTTCGTCGGGCAGGGGATCGAACCGCGCGCCGCCGACCGCCTCGCCGACGTGCTGCCCGCCGCGACGGTCGACGAGCGCCTCGCGAACCTCGCCGCGACGATCGCCGACGCCGCGGCGACCGCGCCCTCGCACGCCGACTTCATCGCGCGCTATTGCCCGGCGCCCGCGCCATGACCGGTCCGGTGCAGCAAGTGATCGTCCATGGCGGCGGCGTCGCGGCGGCGATGGCGGCGCTCGCGGTCAGCCGCGCCTATTCGCGGCTCGGCACCGACGTCGTCTGGGTCGATACCGGCGAAGCGCCCGCACCGCACGCCGCGCTGATCGCGCCGCCCGACCTCGCGACCTTCCACCGCCTGCTCGGCATCGACGAAGCCGCGCTGCTCCGCCACGCCGCCGCGACGATCAACATGGGCCAGCAATTCGCCGGCTGGTCGGGCGGCGACGCGGCTTTCCTGCATGCCTATGGCGACGCGGGCAGCGCCTTCGCCTCGCTGCCCTTCGTCCAGCACTGGACGCGCGCGCGCGCCGCGGGGCTGCGCGTCGCGCTCGAGGATTTCTGCCTCGCCGCCGCCGCCGCCAAGCAGGGCCGCACCGGCGCGCCGCGCGAGCCGGCGACGCGGCAGGCGGTCAAGGCGGGCTGGCACCTCGACGCGGCGGGCTACGCGAAGCTGCTCCGCGCCGCGTGCGAGCAGGCCGATATTCGCATCGTCCCCGGCGCGGGCGCCGTTCCGCACCGAGGGGGCGCAGGCCTCGACCGCATCGACCTCGCGGACGGCGAGCAACTCGGCGCCGACCTGTTCATCGACACCGACGCCGCGCTGATCGCCGCAGTCGACGGCGGCGCGGAAGCGCGCGCCGGCTTCTGCGACCGCATCATCACCGCGTCGGCGCCCGCCTTCGACCCGCTACCGCTCTACAGTCGCGTCGCCGCGCACCCGGCGGGATGGCTGGCGATGATCCCGCTCGCGAACCGCACCGCGATCGAGTTCGCCTACGACAGCGCATCCTTGGCCGACGCCGGCGCTCCCGCCGCTCTCGCGGCGGCGCTTGGGCGCCCCGCCGACACCGCGCCGCCCGCCGCGTTCGGGGCGGCCGCGCGCCCGCGCCCGTGGATCGGTAATGTCGTCGCGGTCGGCCCTGCGGCGGGCGCCGCCCCGCCGCTCGACGGCGCCGAACTGCTCCTGCTCCAGCTTGGCATCGCGCAGCTCGTGCTGCTCTGGCCGATCGACCGCGCTGCGATGCCCGAAGCCGCCATTTACAACGAGGAACTCGCCGGCACCCGCGCGCGCGTCGCCGACTTCACCGCGCAGCATTTCCGCCTCAACGCCCGCACCGGCGAATCCTATTGGGACGCCGCGCGCGCCGCGCCGGTCTCGGCCGAACTCGCCGCCAAGATCGACCTGTTCGCCGCGCGCGGCATGTTCGCGCATTATAATCACGAGGCGCATGTCGAGGACAGCTGGGCGCTCGTCATGGCGGGGCATGGCGTGACCCCACGCAGCTTCGATCCGCAGGCGCTGCTCGTCGAAGATCAGGCGCTGATGGCCGAATTCCAGCGCCAGCTCCGCGCCGTCGCGAGCGACGTCCACGCGATGGAAAGCCACGCCGACGCGTTGCGGCGGATACGCGGATGAGCGCGCGGGCGCGCCCCGTCCGGCGCATCGTCATCGTCGGCGGCGGCACCGCGGGCTGGATGACCGCCGCGGCGCTCGGCCGCGCGCTGTCGGGGCAGCCGCACGGCATCACCCTCGTCGAATCCGACGCGATCGGCACCGTCGGCGTCGGCGAAGCGACGGTGCCGCCGATCCACGATTTCAACCGCTACCTCCGCCTCGATCCGGCCGAGTTCCTCCGCGCGACGCACGGCACGATCAAGCTCGGCATCGAATTCGAGGGCTGGGGCGGGGCGGACCACCGCTATTTCCATCCTTTCGGCTATCTCGGCATCGAAATGTCGGGCATCCATTTCCACCATTTCTGGCTGCGCCATCTCGCGGCGGGCGGCGACGCCGATCACGGTCCCTATAATCTCGAAACGATGGCCGCGCGCGAAGGCGCCTTCGCTCCCGCGACGCGCCACGGCCCGGTGCATCATGCGGTCCATTTCGACGCCGCCGCCTATGCGCGCTTCCTGCGAACCTATGCCGAGGAAAAGGGCGTGAACCGCATCGAGGGCAAGGTCGCCGACGTCCGCCTCGATCCCGAGGATGGCTTCATCACTTCGCTCGCACTCGGCGACGGACGCGTCATCGAAGGCGACCTCTTCGTCGACTGCTCGGGCTTTCGCGGCCTGCTCATCGAGGGCGCGCTCCACACCGGCTATTCCGAGTGGAGCCATTGGCTCCCGTGCGACAGCGCGGTCGCGATGCCCTGCGAAAATGTGGGCGATCCCGCCCCGTTCACGCGCGCAACCGCGCGCGAGGTGGGCTGGCAATGGCGCATCCCGCTCCAGCACCGCACCGGCAACGGCCATGTCTATTCGAGCGCGCATCTGGACCATGACGAGGCCGAGACGTTGCTGCGCTCGCGCCTGCCGGGCGCACCGCTCGCCGATGCCAACCGGCTGCGTTTCGTCGCGGGGCATCGCAAGGCGATCTGGAACCGCAACTGCATCGCGATCGGGCTCGCGGGCGGCTTCCTCGAACCGCTCGAATCGACCTCGATCCATTTGATCCAGACGACGATCGTCCGCCTGCTCGCGCTGCTGCCGCGCGATGCGATCGACCCGAACGTCGTCGCACGCTTCAACCGCGACGCGCTCCGCGAATATCAGGTGATCCGCGATTTCGTGATCGCGCATTATGCGCTCGCGAACCGCGACGATACGCCGTTCTGGCGCGATGTCGCCGCGGCGGGAATGCCCGACAGCCTCTCCGAACGGATCGAGGCGTTCCGCACTACCGGCAATATCCTCTTCGAACCCGGCGACCTCTTCGGCCCGACCAACTGGTATGCGGTGCTGACGGGGCAGGGGGTTCGCCCGCAAAGCTGGCACCCGATCGCCGACAGCCTGTCCGACGCCGAACTCGCCGCGCGTCTTGCGACATTGCGCGGCCGCGTCGCCGAACAACTCGCCGAACTGCCGCCGCATGGGGAATTTCTGCGAGGGTTGAACTAATTACCGCCGTGCTCCCGCGAAGGCGGGAGCCCATCACCTGATCGCGCTATCTTGCGCCGACCGGAGATGGATCCCCGCCTTCGCGGGGACACGGCAATTCATTTCGCGTCGTTCGGCTTCAGCCGTTCAGCTCCGCCACCACATCATAGGCATCACCGCGATAGAAGCTCTGCGTAAACTCCGCGGTGCGCCCGTCGGACAGAAACCCCCGCCGCTCGATGAACAGTCCCGGCGTGCCGGGCTCGATCTCCAGCATCTCGGCCTGTTCGGCCGTCGCCGCGATCGCGCGGAGCCGCTGCAGCGCGCGGACGGGCAGGTGCCCCGCCGCCTCCAGTGCTTCATAGAGCGACGCGCCCACCGCCTCGACCGACGGGAGGCAATAGGCGGGGATCGTCGCGATCTCGAGCGCCATCGACGTGTCGTCGGCATAGCGGATGCGGTGAAAACGATAGACGAGCGATCCCGGCGACAGGCCAAGCGACAGCGCCTCTTCGGGGGTCACCGCGCCCGCGGTCTTGCTCACCCATCTGCTGTGCGGCTTGCGCCCGCGCGAGATCATATCCTCCGAAAAGGAGGTGAGTTTCGAAAAGCTCTTCTCGACGCGCGGCCGCGTGACGAAAGTGCCCGCGCCGCGCCGCCGCGTGACGATGCCGTCGGCGACCAGCCCGTCGATCGCCTTGCGCACCGTGATGCGCGACACGTCGAATTCTTCGGCCAGGTCGCGCTCGGTTGGGATCGCTTCCTCGGCCTTCACGACCTGTCCCTCGATCGCGTCGCGCAGGATTTTCTGCAACTGCAGGTAAAGCGGTGTCGGATCGTCCTTCTGGAGCGGACCCACGCGTTCGATCAGTGACAAGGACGATGCTCCACCTGGTTGCCCGGCGCGCCGGTCGGATAGGACCAGCGCCGGATTCCCATGTGTTGCATTGGTATCGTTCCGTCAACCTTGTTGCGACTTATTCGCGCGAAAGCCCACGTTTGATCGCCTCCGTCAGCGCGTGGTCGGGGGTGTCCTGCGACAATTCCCACACCATTATGCCGCCCGCCTTTTCGGCCGCCAGCCGCGCCTTCTTTTCGATCGTCGCGGGGCTGTTGTGGGTGATATAACGGCAGCCCGCGCACCGATCGCCGATCACATCGGCTTTGGTCGCATTTATGCCATGTGCGTCGGCAATCTCGCGATAGGACCAATTCGCCTTCGCGCCGCCGAACCCATAACCGTAAAAGGGCACGCCGAGGACGAGTCGCTCGCGCGCGACGCCGCGCGCAAGCCACAGGTCGAGATCGCGCGCCGCCATCGCATAGCTGCTGTGCTCGGCGCCCGCTTCGCCCCAACTCGGCCCGATCGCGTCATAGGACATGACGTTGACCAGATCGAAATAGGGGATCGAACTCACCGGGATCATCCCGCCTTCATAGGAAGCGGTGGCGCAGGTCAGCAGCTTGCCGCGCGTCTTCATCGCTTCGGACAGCGCCGCGATGAAGGGCATATAGTCGCCCGCGCGGTCGATTTCGGTGAGCAGCGCCCCCTCGATGTCGATATCGATCCCGTCGAGTCCCAGCGTATCGGCAAGCTCGACCAGCGCCGCGACCGTCGCCGCGCGCCGCTCGGGCGTCAGCAGCGCCTTCCAGTCGCCCGAACAGCCGGGGATCACGCCGCCCGCGGTCGAGATCAGCACCTTCGCCCCGCTCGCCTGCAGCCGCGCGACCGTCCCCCGCAAGGCCGCGACCGACATATTCGCGCCCGTCTCGTCCTCCATGCACGTCATCCGTCCCGCTTCGACGAAGCGCCCGTCGGCGTCGGGGTTGGCGAAGGACAGGTTGTAATGCGTGAAGGCCGAAAGATCGGTGCGCGCGATCGACAGGTCGAGCCCCTTGAACGCCGCAAGATAGCCGACCACAACGGGACGCCGCTCGTCGGCTCGGGCGGGCAGCGACAATACTAATGTAAAACCAATCAGAATCGACGCGATGAGGCGAAAAGCGCGAATATTTGCCATTTTATCAGTTTCCCCTTGAATTCCGCCCGATCCGAAAGGCGTTGACCCGTCCGCGACTACATGACAAATTAGATACAAATTGTCGAGCGGGAGAAAATTGATGCGGGCTGCGGGGTGGATCACGATGGCAATGGCGGTGCTCGCCGCGCCGCAGACGCTGGCGGCCGAGGCGGGGTCGCAAGCATCGCTCGACCGCCTCGCCGACACACTCGGCTACCGCCTCACGATGGTCGACAATGGCCCGACATGCCCGGCGGGGATCGAAGGCTGTTTCCTCACGACGATCACCCTGACCGTGCCCGAAACGCTGCCCGCCGACATGCCGACCAAGGGGCTCGCGCTCTATTTCAGCTTCGTCAACCGGCTGCCGCTCGTCGAAAGCGACATCTTCGCGCACCGGCTGATCAACGGCGACGTCCAGCAATTGACGCTGAAGCCCGGCGCGACGCTGCGGCCCGGCGCGCGTCACGAGATCAAGCTGTGGGGCGTCGGCTCGAATTTCTCGAAGGCGTTCGGCATGCCCAATGCCTATCTCGTCGCCGACGGGCTCGAACCGCGCACGATCGCCGCGACGCGCGCGGTGATCGATCCCGACACCGGGCTCGAAACCTTGCCCTTCGTCGCGCCGATGACCGACGAGGCGAAGCTTGCGACCAAGAGCGAGGCCGATAAGACGCGCTGGCTCACCGCCGAGCGCGCCTTCGACCTGCAGGCGGGCCGGCTCGCGCCCGAAGCCACCGGCGTCGTGATCCTGCCCAAGCCCGCAAAGGCGGTGCAGGGCAAGGGGCAGCCGGTCGACCTCGGCCGCGGCGTCGCGCTGACATTGAGCGGCGTCGAGCGTGGCGCGATCGCACCCGCGCTCGCGGCGCTCGGCGCCAAGGAAGGCGCGTTGCCGCTGACGATCCACATCGATCGCGCCGCCGCCGCGAAGCCCGAATCCTATATCCTCGACGCCAGGGCATCGGGCATTGCGATCACCGCGCACGACGCCGCGGGCGCGAGCCATGCCCTGCGCTCGCTCGCGCAGCAGGCGGCGTTCGAAAAGGGCAAGCTCACACCGCTGCACGTCGAGGACGCCCCCGAATATGGTTTCCGCGGTCTCCACATCGACCTCGGGCGCAATTTCCACGGTCGCGAGGAGATATTGAAGCTCGTCGAGGCGATGGCGACCTACAAGCTCAACAAGCTCCACCTCCATCTCGCCGACGACGAGGGCTGGCGCATCGAAATCCCGGCGCTTCCCGAACTCGCCGAAATCGGCTCGAAGCGCTGCCACGATCCGTCCGAGCGGACGTGCATCCTGCCGCAACTCGGCGCCGGGCCCGACGGCATGGGCGGCGTCAACGGCTATCTTTCGGCCGCCGACTATGTCGCGATCGTCGAGGCCGCGGCGGTGCGGCAGATCGAAGTCATCCCGTCGATCGACATGCCCGGCCACAGCCGCGCCGCGATCAAGGCGATGGAGGTGCGCCACGCGCGTCTGACCGCGGCGGGCAAACAGGCCGAGGCCGACGAATATCGCCTCATCGACCCCGCCGACACGACCGAATATCGCAGCATCCAGAATTACGACGACAATACGCTCAACGTCTGCATTCCCGCGACCTATCGCTTCGTCGATACCGTCGTCGATGCGCTCGCCGCGATGCACAGCCAAGCGGGCGTGCCGCTCAAGACCTTCCACCTCGGCGCCGACGAGACCGCGGGCGCGTGGGTCAAATCGCCCGCGTGCAAGGCGATGATCGCCGAAAATGGCGGCGATGCCGGCAAACTCACCCCGCGCTTCATAGAGCGCGTGACCGCGAGCCTCGCGGCGAAAGGCCTGCGCACCGGCGGCTGGAGCGACGGCATGGGGCATACCGAAACCGCGGCCATGCCCAAGCAGCCGCATCTGGTGCAGACCAACATCTGGGGCGTGCTCCACACCGGCGCGATCCGCGAGGCGCACGACCAGATGAACCGCGGCTGGGATACGGTGCTCTCGATCCCCGACCTCGGCTATTTCGACATGCCCTATGCGCCGCATCCAGACGAAGGAGGCTACGACTGGGCCTCGCGCGGGGTCGATCCATATCAGGTCTATGGCTTCATGCCCGACAACCTGCCCGCCAACGCCGCGACGATCCGCAACATCCATGCCGAGGGCAAGCCGATCGAGGACAAGCCGGTCCTCGAGCCCGGGCACCGCGTCGCGGGATTGCAGGCGCAACTGTGGAGCGAGACGATCCGCACCGACGCGCAGGTCGATTATATGCTCTTCCCGCGCCTGCTCGCGCTCGCCGAGCGCGCCTGGGCGCCCGCGCCCTGGACCCCGCCCTATCAGGCGGGCACCAGCTACGAATGGGGCGACAGCCGCGTCGACGCCGCGAAGCTCAAGGCGGGCTGGCAGGATTTCGCCGGGCGCGTCGCGGCGCAGTGGCCGATGCTCGAAAAGATCGGCGTCGCCTATCGCGTCGCGCCGCCGGGTGCGCGGATCGCGAATGGCAAGCTCGAGGCGAACAGCATGTTCCCCGGCACCGCGATCGAATATCGGGTCGAGGGCGGCGCGTGGACGCGCTATACTGGGCCCGTCGCGGTCGGCGGCGCGGTGGACCTGCGCAGCCGCTCGGCCGACGGCAAGCGCGCCAGCCGGACGGTGCGGGTCGAACCCGCCCGCTAAGGGGCAGGGGAGACGAAGTGAGCGGGACGTTGGAAGAAATCGCCGGCAGCGACCATGGCGCGATCGCGCGCGCGGTCGCGGCCGCCGAGCAGCCCGTCGTCATCCGCGGCATCGCGGCCGACTGGCCCGCGGTCGCCGCGGCGCGCGAGGGCGACGAAGCCATTGCCGCCTATCTTGCCGCGCGCGACAATGGCAAGCCGCTCACCGTGCTCGTCGGTCCGCCCGAAACCGGCGGGCGCTATTTCTACACCGACGATATGCGCGGAGTGAATTTCCGCAGCGAAAAAATGCCGATGGCGGCGCTTGTCGAGCAATTGCTCGCGCTGCGCGATACCGCCGACGCGCCGACCCTCTACGCGGGATCGACCCCGACCCCCGAGAGCGTCGCGAGCTTCGCCGCCGAAAACCCGCTCCCCCTCGACACCGGCGTCGACCCTCGCATCTGGGTCGGCAACGCCAGCCGCATCGCCCCGCATTACGACATGGCGGCGAATATCGCGGTGGTCGTCGCGGGCCGACGGCGCTTCACGCTTTTCCCGCCCGAGCAGATAACGAACCTCTACGTCGGCCCGGTCGAGCGCACGATCGCGGGCCAGCCGACGAGCATGGTCGACCCCGACCATCCCGACCACGCGCGCTACCCGCTCTATGCCGAGGCCGAGCGCCACAAGCTGGTCGCCGAACTCGCGCCCGGCGACGCGATCTACATGCCGCCGATGTGGTGGCACCATGTCCGCAGCGAGGGCGCGCTGAACGTCCTCGTCAACTACTGGTTCGGCCAGCGGCCCGACCGCTTCCCCTTTGCCGCGCTGATGCTCGCGATGCACTCGATCCGCGAACTGCCCGACGCCGAACGCGCCGCGTGGAAAAGCTGGTTCGACCATTATGTCTTCGGCGAGGGGGCGACGCACGCCGTCGATCACCTCCCGCCGCACGCGCAGGGCGTGCTCGGCCCGCCGTCGCCGCAGCGCGACCGGATGATCATCGACTATGTCGTCGGCTTCTGCCGAAGCGGCGGCAGCGGCTAGGCCGCCTTCATCCACACGACGAGCGCAAAGCGCGTCGCCTTCGTCGGCAGCGTGCGGTGCGGCGTAAAGCGGTCGAGAAACAGCGCCGTCCCCGCCGGGCATTCGGGCCGCACCCGCGGCAGGCCCGCAAGCCGCCATTCGGGAATCTCGAACCCCTCGTCGCCCGCGCTCGCGAGCGGCGCCGGCTGGCGCCCCGCCGCGACCTCGAGCCCCCCGCTCTCGGGTCCGGCATCGCTCAGCGGAATCCACGCGGTCACGACAACCTTGCCGCACCCGGTCCCATCGTCGCGCGCGACGTCGCTGTGCCACGCATGGCGATGCTCGGGAAAGCAAGCGATGCTCGCGCGCACGCGCACGATCTTGCCCGACAACGCGCGGCCGCCGAGCTGCTCGGCGGTTTCGACCAGCCGCGGATCGTTTGCGAGCGCCTGCAACCGCTCGCCACGATGGGCATCGGTGCAGACCGCAATGCGCAGCAAATTCGCGATGCTGCGCTCGTGCGCGTAAACGCGGTCGATCCGCTCGGCCAACGGTGCTTCAGGACTGCTCTGCCCGAACGGCAGGTAAAGCGCCCGCGCCACCCGGTCGATATGCTCGGCAATGTCACCCGCCGCCGCGCGGACCAGCGCGGGATCGAAGATCGGCACCGCCGCATAACCCTGCTCGGCGAACTGCGCCGCGCTCATCGCGCGCGCCCGAAGGTCGTGATCGTCGGCCATTCGCCGCCGGTCTCGACACGCGCATCGATGCCATAGACGGCGCGCAGCCGTTCTGCGGTCAGCACCTCGGCGGGCGTGCCGTCGGCGACGATCCGCCCGCCGTCGATCAGCAGCAGCCGGTCGCAATAGCGCGCCGCCATGGTGAGGTCGTGGAGCACCGCGATCACCAGCCCGCCGCCGTCGGCTTCGGCGCGCAGCAGCTCCATCACGTCGATCTGATGCCCCGGATCGAGGCTCGCGAGCGGCTCGTCGGCGATCAGCGCCGGCGCCTCGACCGCCAGCGCGCGCGCGAACAGCACCCGCGCGCGCTCGCCGCCTGACAGCTCGGTCGCGATCCGCTCGCGCAGTTCGAGCACGTCGGCGCGGTCCATCGCACGCTCGATCGCCGCGCTGTCGGCATCGGCAATCCGCGACATCGGCGCAAGGTGCGGCAGCCGCCCCAGCCCGACGAGCCGCTCGACCGTCAGCGGCCAGTGCAATGTCTGCCCCTGCGGCACATAAGCGATGCGCCGCGCGAGTTCGCCGCGCGGCATCGCCGCCGCATCGACCCCGTCGACCTCGACCCTTCCGCTTGCCGGCACCAGCGCGAGCATCGCGCGCGCCAGCGTCGACTTGCCCGCGCCATTGGGCCCGACGATCCCGGTCAGCGTGCCCGCGCCGAACGCGGCGCCGACATCGTGGACCACCGCGCGGCGGCCGAGCGTGACGCCGACATGATCGAGGACCAGGCTCACCATAGCCGCCGCTCCCGCATCAGGTGGAGAAGGAAGACCGGCACCCCCAGAAAGGCGGTGACGACGCCGAGCTTGAGCTCGTTCGTCGTTGGAATGATCCGCACGCCGAGGTCGGCGAGCGTCAGCAGCGCCGCGCCGCCGATCGCCGAGGGCAGCAGGATCGCCGACGGGCTGCGATCGGTCAGCGGGCGGATCAGGTGCGGCACGATCAGCCCGACAAAACCGATCGCCCCTGACACCGCGACCGCGCCGCCGACCCCGATCGCGGTGCCGATCAAGAGGCGCAGCCGCGTGCGCCGCAGGTCGGTGCCAAGCGCCTGCGCCGCATCCTCGCCGAGCGTCAGCGCATCGAGCGCGCGCCCGTTCCACAGCAGCATCGCACCGCCGATCGCGATGCACGGCAGCGCGATCCACACATGATCGAACGACCTATTCTCGAGGCTCCCGAGCAGCCAGGTCATGATTTCCATCGCCGCGAAGGGATTGGGCGACAGGTTGAGCGCGAGGCTCGTCCCCGCGACCGCAAGCGTCCCCACCGCGATCCCGGCGAGGATCAAGGTGAGCGGGCTTTCGGCGCGGCCCGCGAGAACGAAAAGCAGCGCGAGCGAAACGAGCGCGCCCCCGGTCGCGAGCAAAGGCAGCACCAGAGCATGGATTTCGGCGAGCCCGAAATAGATCGCCGCCACCCCGCCGAGCGCCGCCGCGTTCGACGTCCCGAGCACCGACGGCTCGGCGAGCGGATTGCGCAGATAGCCTTGCAATGCCGCCCCCGCGAGCCCGAGCATCGCGCCGACCGCCAGCGCCAGCAACGTGCGCGGCAGGCGCAGGTCGAAGAGGATGATCGACGCGACCCGGTCGCCGTCGCCGCCCGCCGCCGCGAGCAACCGCGCCACCGACAGGTCGACCGCGCCGAACAGCAGCGACGCGACCGCAGCGACGAGCGTCAGCGCCGCGAGCGCGGCAATCAGCGACCAGCGCGGCAGGGCAAAGCGGCTCATGATCGGCCCCCGTCGTGCCGCGCGATCTGCGCCGCCATGCTACGCGCCGCCTGCGTATAGGCAGGGCTGCCGCACACCGTCCACGCCTGCGGAACGCTGATGCGCGGAATATCCGCGATCGCCGGATGGTGGAGCATCTCGCTCCCCTGGTCGGTCACCACATCGGTCGCGCTCTCGACGATCAGGAAATCGGGCTCGGCGGCGACCATCTCCTCGAGGCTCAGTTGCGACAGCGGCGGCTTGCCGAGCTTGCCGGCAAGATTGACCAGCCCGACGCGCGTCATCATTTCGTCGATCAGCGTGCCGGTGCCGGTCATATAACCGCGCCGCTGATAATAGGCGGCGACGCGGCCCTTGCCCGGCTTCGGAAGCCCTGCAAGTTCGCCTTCCATCCGCGCGATCAGCGCCGCGCCGCGCTCAGGGTGGCCGACCGCCGCCGCGGTCTCGCGGATCGACGTGTAGATTTCACCCAATGTGTTCGCGGTCGCCAGATCGAGCAGCGGATAATGTTGCTGCGGCAGCGCGCGGAGCGCCGCGCTGCGGCTCGCGGGCATGCCGACGATCAAATCGGGCTCGATCGCCAAAATCTGCTCGGCCGAATTGCTGAGTAGCGGGATGCCGTGCGCCTTCGCCGCCTCGCCCGACATTTCGGCGTCGGTCGCGTTCTTCGTCAGCCCGGCGATCTGCCCCCGGTCGGCGAGCGCGAGCACGAGCTGGTCGGCGCACAGGTTGATCGAAACGATACGCTGCGGCACCGCCGGCGCCTTCACGGGCGGGGCGGGGGAGGCCGCCCACAGCAGCCCCACGCCGCTCGCGAGCAGCGCGGCCGCCGCCAAAAGGCCGCGCCGCCGCATCAGAACTCGACCCCTTTCTGCGCCTTCACATTCTGCTCGCGGAACGGATGCTTCACCTGCGCCATCTCGGTGACGAGGTCGGCGGCGTCGATCAGCGGCTGCGGCGCGTTGCGCCCGGTGATGATCACATGCGTCATATGCGGCTTCGCGCCCAGCGCCTCCAGCACCTCGCCCACTGGCAGATAATCGTAACGCAGCACGATATTGAGCTCGTCGGCGATCACCATCGCATAGTCGGGATCGGCGATCATCCGCTTCACTTCCTCCCACGCTTCGCGCGCGACCGCGATGTCGCGCGTCCGGTCCTGCGTATCCCAGGTGAAACCTTCGCCCATCGGCTTGAATTCGATCAGGTCGGGGAAGCGGTCGAACACCGCCTTCTCGCCGGTCGTCATCGCGCCCTTCACGAACTGCACGACGCCGACCTTCATCCCGTGGCCGATCGCGCGCACCGCCATGCCGAGCGCCGCCGAGGTCTTGCCCTTGCCGGGACCGGTGTGGACGATGACCAGCCCCTTTTCGACCGTCTTCGCCGCGACCTTCTTCGCCTGCGCCGCCTGGATTTTCTTCATCTTCGCCGTGTGCTCGGCGTCGCTCCGCGCCTTCATCAGAAGCGCGCCCGCACGCCGCCATAGGCCGCGCGGCCATAGGTGCCGTAATGGAAGGCGGTCGCATAATCGGCGTCGAACAGATTGTCGACGCGGCCATAAATCTCGAAATTCGGTCCCACCGGGAAGGAGGCGCGGATCCCCGCGAGTGCATAGCCGTCGAGCGGCACCGCATTCGCCGCATCGTCGAAACTGTCGCCGACCATCGTCAGCGTCGCGCCCATCGACAGGCCGAACGACCAGTCATAATCGGCCGACAGGCTGACCGCATGTTCGGCGCGGCGGGGCAGGCGCTTGCCGTCGAACGCGGGGCGCCCCGACCGGTCGCGCGCGTCGATATAGCTGTAGGATGCGGTGACGTTCAGCGCATCGACGGGCTTCAGCGCCAGCGTCGCCTCGACCCCCTTGGCGCGCGTGCGGTCGATATTGCCATAGGTGAAGGTCGCATTGTCGTAATTGATCTGGTCCGTGGTATTGCGCAGGAACGCGGTCAGCGAAACGAGCGCGCGGCCGTTCGCCAGGCTTTGATCGATGCCGATGTCATAGCTTTTCGACCGCTCGGGGCGCAGCGCGGCATTGCCGCTGAACGCGTCGTAAAGCTGATAGAGCGACGGCGCCTTGAAGCCTTCGCCATAGCTCAGCCGGAAATTGGTCGCGCCCGCATTCGGCGAATAATTGGCGTTGGCACCCAGCGTCGTCGCGCCGCCGAACTGACTGTGATCGTCGTGGCGGACGCCGCCCGACAGCGACAGGCCGGCAAGCGGCTGGACGATCGCGAGCGCATAGGCGCTGTCGATATTGGCCTTCTGGCTGTCGGTCGATCCAAAGCCGAAGAAATCATAATCGGGGCGCTCATGTTCATAACCAAAGATCAGCTTCGCCTGCTGCACCGGCGTCACGACGCCCTGATATTCGAAGCGCAAATTACTGCCCGAATAGCCATAATCGGGCGCCGTCCCGCGCACGAAATAATAATCGCGCTCGTTGCGCATCCATGTCACCGCCGCGCGGCTGGTGAAATTGCCGTCGAACAGGCCGAGGTTCAGCCCCGCATAGCCTATATATTGGTCGAGCTTGGCGACGTCGGCGCTGTCGGCGGGCGCGCCGAAGAAGCTGTCATAATCGAGGTCGGCGTTGATATAATAGCCGCGCAGATCGAGGCTCAGCGCATCGCTGAACGCGACCTTCAACCGCGCATTGCCCGCGAAATTCTTGTATCCGTCCTTCTCGGTGCCGACCGCCGCCGACGAAATGCCGTCGGTGCGGAAATAAGCCCCGCCGATCCCGCCCGAAATCGCCCCGGCGGTGCCCGACACGTCGGCCTTGGCATTCAAACTGTCGCTATAGCCATATTCGGCCGAGGCATTGGCGGCGAAGCCCTCGGCGGGCGTCGCCGTCATCAGGCTGACGACGCCGCCGATCGCCTGGCTGCCGTGGACGACCGAGTTCGACCCGCGCAGCACCTCGATCCGGTCGATATTGCCGGTCAGCAGATGGCCGAAATCATATCCGTCGCCGATGCCGCTCGGATCGTTGACCTTCACCCCGTCGATCAGCACGAGCGTCTGCGTCGTTTCGGCGCCGCGCAGCGATATGCTCGCCACCGATCCGGTGCTGCCCGACCGGTTGAAACGCACCCCGGGCGTCGTGGCGAGCAGGTCGACGACATCGACCGACTGGCGCCGCGCGATCGTGTCGCTGTCGATGATCGTGATCGCCTGGCCGACTTCGTCGCGCGATTGCTCGATGCCCGACGCGGTGACGACGATATCGTCGCCGCTTTCGCCGCCCGCCGTTTCGGCCTGGGCCGGCGTCGCCACGGCCAATGCGATCAGCGAAATAGTGTTAAACTTCAACATGGCTAGGCCCCGCACGCCGGCAACGAAGGCGGAGCCTGCCGATGCGCGGGCGCGACCGGCCGATGCTGGCGGCGCAAGTGGCGTCATGCCTGCGACCCCGGCACCGAGGCGGCTCCAGCCGCCTGGTCGTCGCTCGACGGAAACCTCCGTGCCGCGGCCTTTCCCTGGGCCTTGGCATTGAGCGACCCACGCCGGCAGGTCTCCTGGCTCGCGGGTCAGGGCTTGATGCACGCCTTCCCAGGTCACCCCAGTGGCTGCCCGGATCATGGGTCCGGGCGGTGCATCGCGCTCGCCGCTTACAGTTGCAGGGACAGCCTCGGTTTCGGCGCGCCTTCCGGCGCGCCTACCGCGTTCCCTATTAAGCCCTCTCGGGCACCGGCGCGATCATGCGCGGGGCAAGCCCCGCACGCGCCGCCCATAGCGCAGCCACGCTTTTGCGCAATCGGCTTTTATCGGGACGGTATCGACCTTCCCCCTTGATGGGGGAAGGATACGCAGCCTTGCCACGAATGTGGCTAGGCGAAGTTGGATGGGGGTGATGGTGCGCCCTTGCACCCTCGTTTCAGGCCGAAACCGCACCCCTACCGCTGCGACTAAGCCAGCAAGCTGGCAAGTCTCGCTACCTCCCCCATCAAGGGGGAGGGAACTCGGGCGGACAAGAACTGAATTCTTACAAACCCTATGCTTCCACCCGCTCGACCACCATCGCCGCGCCAACCCCCATCGCGCCGGTCAGCACGACCAGCCCGTACCGCCCGCCGCACGCATCGAGAGCGTCGAGCAGGGTCGAGGTCAGGATCGCCCCGCTCGCGCCCATGGGATGGCCCTTGGCGAGATGCCCGCCGCTGACGTTGACCCGCGCCGGATCGGCGTCGCGGTCGCGGTAGAATTTGGCGATGGTGACCGCGAACGCCTCCATGAACTCGATCCGGTCGATGTCGCCCATCGTCAGCCCCGCGCGCGCCAGCACCTTGTCCATTGCGGCAAACCCCGCGGTCAGCGACGCCGCCGGATCGCCGCCGCTCTCGGCAAAGGCGACGACGCGCGCGCGCGGCGCGATACCGAGCCCTTCGCCACCCACCAGCGCGAGCCCCGCGCCATCGCAGATCGGCGGCGCGTGCGCGATGCTATGCAACGGCTCGAAGGTCGCGCCCTCGAGAGCGCCCGCATATTGCGCCTGCAATTCGCCGAACGCCGCGGGCGCGGCGGCGAGCGTCTCCGCGCTCGTTTGCGGCCGGATACATTCCTCGCCGTCGAGCGATCCGGTCGCGATGCGCGATTTCTGAAGCGCGGCGTCACTTTCGGCCGCGCCCGCCTTCTGCTGCGAGGCGAGTGCGACGGCGTCGAGTTCGGCGCGCGTGATCCCCTCGACGTGCGCGAGCCGGTCGGCGGCGAGCACCGGCGGCACGAAGCGCGCGGGCGGGGGCAATTCGTCGTCGGTGTAATATCGGGCGCGATCGCCGAGGAAGGGCGCGCCGCTCATCGACTCGACCCCGCCCGCGAGCGCCACCGCGATCTCGCCGCTTGCGACCTTCGCCACCGCCTGCCCGATCGCCGACAGCCCCGAAGCGCAATAATTGTTGATGCTGTGCGCCGCCGTGGCATCGGGCAGCGCCGCGTGCAGCTTCGACACCAAGGCGATATGCCCGCCCTGCGCGCCGCTCTGCGTCACGCAGCCGAGGATCAGCGCGTCGGGCACGAACGCGCCGCATCGCGCCGCGAGCGCCGCCGCCTGGCTGCGCACCAGTTCCTGCGGGCTGAGCTTGGCGAGCCCGCCATCGGGCCGCGCCTTGCCGCGCGGCGTGCGGACCGCGTCGTAAAGATAGGCCTCGGTCAAATCAGGTGCCGACCACGAAGCTGACCGCCGTGGTCGCGCTGCCGCCGACGTTGAAGGTCGCGAAGTTGCGCGCGCCCTCGACCTGATAGTCGCCCGCATTGCCCGTCACCTGCCGCCAGCCATCGAGCAGCATCCGCACCCCGGTGGCACCGACCGGATGCCCGAGCCCGATCAGCCCGCCCGACGGATTGACCGGCAGTTTTCCGCCTATGGCAATCGTCCCGTCCTCGACCGCGCGCCAGCTTTCGCCCGGTTTGGTGATCCCGAAATGATCGATCGCCATATATTCGGTGATCGAGAAACAATCATGCACCTCGACCCCGTCGCACGCATAGATGTCGGGCATCTCCGCGCGCCGCAGCGCGTCCATCATCGCCTTGCGAACACTAGGAAAAACAAAGTCTTGGCCGCGACTATCCCGAACCTTGGTCGAATAGAGCAGCGGCGCCGTCGCATGCCCCCAGCCCTTGATGCGCGGAATCGAGTCGATCGAAATCCCGCGCCGCTTCGCATAGGCTTCGGCGACCTCGCGCGAGGCGAGGAAGATTGCCGCGGCGCCATCGGTCACCTGTCCGCAATCGGATTTGCGAAGCGAGCCCTCGATCAGCGGGTTGACCGCGTCATTCTCGCCGAGATGATCGTCGGTCACCGCCCAGCCGCGCGTTTGCGAATTGGGATTGCGCTTCGCATTGGCGAAATTATTGGCGGAGATCCCGCGCAGATGCGCGCGGTCGAGCCCGAAGCGTTCTTCATATTCCTCGGCGACGCGCGCGAACATGTACGGCCAGAGGTAGCGCGCCTCCTGCGCCTCGCGCCCCGCCCACGCCGCAGCGCCGAGATATTCGGCGGCGCGCTGGCCGGGGACGTTGCGCATCAATTCGATGCCGAGCACGAGCGCGAGGCCGTAGCGTTCGGCCTCGATCTCGGCGGCGGCGACGAGGATCGCGATGCTGCCCGACGCGCAGGCGGCCTCGTGGCGCGACGCCGGGATGCCCGCGAGGTCGGGATGGACATGGCCGAAGAAGCCGCCGAGCTGGCCTTGGCCCGCAAACAGTTCGCCGACGAAATTGCCGACATGCGCGGTTTCGACTTCCTTCGGCTCGATGCCCGTCGCGACGAACGCCGCTTCGGCGACGTCGCGGAACAGCTCGAACAGCCCGCCGCCCTCGCGTTCGAGGTTGCGCGCGAAGTCGGTCTGCGCGCCGCCGAGGATGAAGACGTCCCTTGCCATGTCAGGCTTCCTTTTCGAGGGTTGCGAGCGCCATTTCGCGCACTTCGCTGCGCATCACCTTGTTGGTGACGTTGCGCGGCAAGGCGTCGAAGCGGAACAGGCGCTCGGGCAATTTGAACACCGCGAGGTCGTGACCGCGCAGATAGTCGGCGACCTCGCCGATCCCGACGTCGTCGGCGCCGCGCGGGACATAGGCGAGGCCGATCCGCTCGCCCATCGTCGGGTCGGGCAGCGAGAAGGTGCACGCCTCGGCCAGCAACGGATGGCCGCCGAGCAACTGGTCGATTTCTTCGGGCGAGATGTTCACGCCGCCGCGGATGATCAGATCCTTGCAGCGCCCGACGAAGCGGTAGAAGTCGCCGCCCTCGGCGATCTCGAACAGGTCGCCGGTGCGGAACCAGCCGTCGTCTGTGAAGGCTTCGGCGGTGCGCTCGGGGGCGTTGTGATAGCCCTCGAACAGCGTCGGCCCGCGGATTTGCAGTTCGCCCGACACGCCGTCCGCTTCGATCGGATCGCCGCCGCCCGGCGGGACGAGCCGGCTTTCGATATTCGGCGCACGGCCCTCGCCATAGGGGCGCTGGTAGGTGCCGCGGCGCGGGAACAGGCTCGCGCGCTTGTCGGGGTCGGGCATGTCGCCCTCGCCGGTGATGAAGCTCATCCCCTCGTTCGACCCGAAGACGTTGACGATGATGATGCCGAGCTTTTCCTGAAAGCCGCGAACCATCGCAGGTGCGAGCGGGGCCGAACCCGAAGCGATGACGCGCAGGCTCGACAGGTCGACCGAGGCGAGCAAAGCCTCATTCTGCAGCAGCATGTTGAGCACCGCGGGCGGCGCGATCGTCAGGCTCGGCCGCTCGGTCGCGATCTGCTTGAGGTAGACGCCGGGGTCGAAGGGGTGGTGCAGCACCATCGTCCCCGCGCTGGTCAGCCAGCACATGGTAATACCGCCGATGCTCGCCATGTTGATGAGCGGGAAGGGGTTGAGCAGCACATCGCCCGGCCCGACCTTCATCGCCTCATAACCCGCGCCCGCCACGGCGATCCAGTGATTGTGGCTGCGCGGCACGCCTTTGGGCACGCCGGTGGTGCCCGAGGTCCAGCAGATGGTGAAGATATCGTCGGCGTCGACCGGGTTCGCCGCGACATGCGCGGCGAGCGCGGCTTCATCACCGACGCCGGTCGAGAGGTCGAGCGCCTCGTCGGGCGGGTTGGGGCCAAAGGTCATCAGCCGGATGCCACCCAGCAGCGGCGCCGCGACGCCGACATGATCGCATCCCTTGACCGTCGTCGCGCAGACGAAGGCTTTCGGTTCGACGACACCGATCATGCCCTTCAGCTCGTGGCTGCGATACTGCACTGCCGCCGGGCTGACGATCGCGCCGATCTTCGCCGCGGCGAAATAGAGCGCGACGAACTCGCTGATGTTCGGAAGCTGGACGAGCAGTACATCGTCTTTGCAGATCCCGGCTGTAACGAGCGCGCCCGCGATCCGGTCTATCTCGGCCTCAAGCTCCGCATACGTCAGCCGTTGTGGCTCGCCGAACGCGAAGTCTCCGCGATTGGGCGCATCGACCAGCGCCAGCCGTCCGGGATGCGCCGCCGCATTGGCCACAAACAGGTTGGCAAACGTCTCGTCACCCCACCAACCACTCTCGCGATACCGCCGCCTTTTATCCTCTCCCGCGACGATCATCTCAGGCGGCCAGCACGCTGTTCGGTCGCATGCCGATATCGTCGCCGCTCGCCCACACGGTGTGCGTGCCCGAGCAGATGCGTTCGGGCAGGATGATTCGGCACACCGGTCCCGCCTCGATATTTTTCGCGTCGATCAGCACGCATTCGGATCGGTCGGTTTCGAGGTCGGCGATGAAGGAGACGAGATAGCCGTCGTCCTCGTCTTTCGCATTAATCCGCGGCGCAAAGGGCGCCTCGCTGCCAAAGCGGCCGGGACCGAACTCGTAGCTTTCGCTCGTCCGGGCGTTGAGGTCGTGTTTCACGAGGCCGCGAAACAGAAACCAGCCCGGCTCGGGGATCGCGCTATAGGCGTAGCGATAGGGCTTGCCCGCATAGCGGTGGTTGAACATGCCGAATTCGAGGTCGCGGTCGTCGAGCCGCTCTTCTTTCGTCTCGCCGGTCTTCAAATTGAAGCGCCAGCGGTGAAGGCGCGGCTTGAGCAATCCCTGGTCGAGATAAGCCATCATCCGCTCGAGCCCCTCGGGCGCGTTCGGATAGGACTTCGGCATCGGCTCTTCCTGATAATAGCCGTCGAGGATGATCTCGTCGCCTTCCTCCCACGCGTTGAGCCAATGCAGCGTGTAGGTGGGCTCGGCCTCGAACCAGCGGATATCCTCGGGCTGCCCGTGGCGCGGAATGATCGCGAAGCGCGTCTTTTCGTCGGGGTGGAACTGGACGACGTGCAAATTCCGTTCGAGCAGCTCTTCGTTCCAATAGAGCGGCATGTCGTTGAGGATCGTGTAATTTTCGGTGAACGCCATGTCGTGCGGCAGCCGCGGCCCCGCGAGCGGCACGGGTATATAGTGCTTGAGCCGATTGTCGGCGCCCACGACGCCATAATGCATGTAAGGCGCGTGCTTGGAGTAATTGAAGAACATCAGCTCGCCGGTCGCGAGGTCGACCTTGCAATGCGCCGAAATGCCGTCGAGCGGGACCCAGCTTTCGGTGCCATGTTGTTCGAGCGTGAACGGGTCGAGCCGATAGGCTTCGCCGCATTGGTAGAAGGTCGAAATGATCTTGCCCGCATGGATCGCGACGTCGGTCGATGACGAATCCTTGAGCCACTCCTGCGCACCCCAGCCATGGCGCGTCGATTTGTGCGGCGGCTCCATCAGCCCCGCCCACAGCGAGCGGCCCGCTTCTTTCTCGGCCTCGAACCCCTTGGTGCGCACGAAGCGGCTGCGATAGCTGGCGCGGCCGTCCTTGAAGCTGATCGCGTGGATGAAGCCGTCGCCGTCGAAGGGGTGATAGCGGCCGATCGGCTCGTGGATCTGGTTTTCGCCGGTGCGTACATAAACGCCGTCGATGTCGGTCGGGATATTGCCGATCACCTCGGCATCGCCATCGGCGAAGATCGCGTTCCATTCATTATAGGTCGGGCGCCACGCGCCTTTCATATAGGGATGGTCGTTCGGCTGGATCGTGGTCCGGATCGTTTCGACGAGTTCGGCGGTCATGCGATGACTCCTGCGGTTGCTGCAAAGCGCGGCCGTGCGGCGGCGACATCATATTCGGAAACGAGGCGGTCGACGATGGCGGCAACGGGTTCGATGTCGCGCACCGCGCCGACGCCTTGTCCTGCGGACCAGACATTCTTCCACGCCTTCGCATCGTCCTGCGCGTCGGAGAAGTTCGGGCGCTTGTCCTCGGGCATGTTCGCGGGGTCGTAGCCCGCGGCGATCAGGCTCGATTTCAGCCAGTTGGCGGTCACGCCGGTGATACCTTTCGAAGGGATGATATCCTCGGCGCCCGCCGCGACGATCATCTCCTTGTACCCCGGCACCGCCATGCTTTCGGCGCAGGCGATCAGCGAGGTGCCGAGATAGGCGAAGTCGGCGCCGAGTATCTCGGCCGCCCGCACCGCATGGCCGGTCGAGATCGCCCCGCCGAGCACGAGCGGTCCGTCCCAGAACTGCCGCACCTCCTCGACGAAAGCGAAGCCTGCGGTCGCGCCCGTATGTCCGCCCGCGCCCGCCGCGACGAGCACCAGCCCGTCGACTCCGGCGGCCGCGGCCTTGCGCGCGAAGCCCACCGAATTGACGTCGGCGAAGACGAGCCCGCCATAGCCGTGAATTTCCTCGACGACGCGCGCCGGGCTACCGAGCGCGGTAATCACCAGCGGTACCTTGTGACGAACGACGCAGGCGAGGTCTTCGGGCAAGCGGCTGTTCGACGGATGGACGACGAGGTTCACCGCCCACGCCGCCGCTTCGGGATCGTTCGACAGCGCCGAATCGATCCGGCTCACCCAATCCTCGAGGTCTTCGGAGGTGCGCGCATTGGGCGCGGGGAAGCTGCCGATCACGCCCGAGCGCGATGCGGCGATCACCATCTCGGGACACGAGACGAGGAACATCGGCGCGGCGATCGCGGGCAGGCGCAGATTGCGCGTAAGCGCCGGTGGAAGGCCGTTTTTCGGCACCTTTGATCCTCTCTAAATTATCTCACTTGCATAACGATACTTAAAGACGATAAGAGTCGCAAGGCCAGAAAAACATCGCGGGGCAAATCCGACGATGGTGGGAGGGAGAGACATCATGAAGAAGCATTTGGTCGCGCTGCTTGCTGCATCGGCACTTGCCAGCCCCGCCGCCGCCTTTGCGCAGGACGCGGCGCCCGCCGAGGACCAGGGCGGGCTCGAAGAAATCATCGTTACCGCGCAAAAGCGCGCCGAGGGGCTGTCGGACGTGCCGATCTCGATCTCGGCGGTCAGCGGCAAGCAGGTCGAAAGCTACGGCCAGACCAACCTCGAGCAAATCTCCTCGTCGGTCCCGAACCTCAAGATCACCCAGACCGCGATCGCCAACCGCATCGCGATCCGCGGTATCGCGTCGGGCGACAACAAGGGGTTCGAGCAATCGGTCGCGATGTTCGTCGACGGCGTCTATTACGGCCGCGACCAGCTCTCGCGCCTGCCGCTCGTCGACATGGAGCGCGTCGAGGTGCTGCGCGGGCCGCAACCGACCTTGTTCGGGAAAAATGCGATCGCGGGCGCGGTCAACATCACGACGCGCAGCCCGACCGACGAATTCGAAGGCTCGATCAGCGGCCTCTATGAATTCAACCACAAGGAATTCCAGCTCACCGGCGTGCTTTCGGGCCCCTTGAGCGACGGCATCGAAGCGCGCATCGTCGGTTACCACCGCTCGATGGACGGCTATTTCTACAATCAGGAGCTCGATCGCGACGAGCCGAACGTCGACGAATATTATTTCCGCGGCAAGCTCGAATTCGACAAGGGCGGTCCCTTCGCGGCCGAACTCAAGCTCGAATATGCTGACTTCGAAATGAAGGGGCAGCCGCGCGATGTGTTCGGCGCGGTCGGCAATTACAATGCCGTTTTCCAGGGCCCCTTCTTCGTCAGCACCGACCCCGACTATGTCCGCGAGGACAATGGCTATGAGAGCAAGAACAAGGTGTTCGGCGCGACATTGAATGCCGACTTGGAACTCGGCGACCACACGCTGACCTCGGTATCGTCGTTGCTCGATTACAAGACGCGCGAGATCGTCGACGTCGATTTTTCGGGGATCAGCTTTCTCGACGGCACCAATTTGCGCGAGGATTATCGCCAGTTCAGCCAGGAACTGCGGCTCGCGTCGCCCGGCGGAGAGGCATTCAATTATATCGCGGGCGTCTATTATCAGCACGCGAAGCTCGACGTGCAGGACTTCACGCTGTTCAACCCGACCTTCCTCGCGCTGGGGGCACCCTTCAGCGCGCTTGGCGATACCAGCAACGATCGGGATTATGCGCAGAAGTCCGACCTGATTTCGGGCTTCGCGCAGGGCGAATTGTCGGTCACCGACCAGCTTCGCATCACCGCGGGCGCGCGCTTCAACCATGAGAAGAAGACGGGCAGCCGCAGTCTCGCGATCGTTCAGGGGCCGCTCAGCACCGCGCCCGCGCCGGTCGTCGCGGCGGTGTTCCGCGCGCTCAATATCGAGGCGCACAGCATCTCGGGCAAGATCAGCGAGGACAGCTTCAACCCGATGGTCAACGTCCAGTATGACGCGACCGACGATCTGATGCTCTACGCCTCCTACGCCAAGGGCACGAAGGCGGGCGGCTTCGACATCCGCTCCAACTCGCTCCCCACCTCGACGACGGTGGCCAAGCCCGGCGCGTTCGAGTTCGAGGATGAAAGCGCCGACAATTTCGAGGCCGGCCTCAAATACAAGGGGCGCAATGTCGCGTTCAACCTCTCGGTCTATCGCACCGATTACAAGGATCTTCAGGTCAACATCTTCGACGGCACGCTGAACTTCAACGTCCGCAATGCCGCCGAAGCGCGCACCCAGGGTGTCGAGGCCGATTTCCGCGCCGCGCTCGCGCCCGGGCTGACGGTCAGCGGGGCGGTCGCCTATCTCGACTTCAAGTTCAGCAACTTCACCGATGGCCAATGCTATTATCTGCAGACGCCCGACGCGAACGGCTTCTGCGACTATTCGGGCAAGCGCAACGCGCTCAGCCCCAAATGGTCGGGCAACCTCAATGTCGATTACACGACGCCGGTGACGAGCGACATGAAGGTCGCGTTCAACGTCAACGCCGACTTCTCCTCCTCCTATATCGCGGCGGCGAACCTCGACCCGCGCACGCATCAGGACGGCTATGTGAAGCTTGGCGCGCGGCTCGCGCTGGCTGAGGTCGACGACCGCTGGGAGGTCGCGCTGATCGGCCGCAACCTCACCAACCAGCGCATCCTGCAGACCGCGAGCTCGATGCCGCTCGCGACGACGATCACACGAAACGCCGGCAACGCCTATAACGGCATCGTCGACCGGCCGCGCACGATTGCGGTGCAATTGACGGGGCGTTTCTGATGCAGCGGGGAGGGTGGTTCGGCGCCGCCCTCCCTGTCGTAGGTGCCAGCCTTGTCGGCATCCCATGCTTCGTTTAGGGGGCGGGGAGAAGTAAGGACGGCTTATTTGAAACACGACCGCACCATCAGGGCCTGCTCGATCTGGCGCGCGCTCGATGTCGTCGGCGATGTGCCGGTCCTGCTGATCATGGAACAGACGTTCCTCGGCATCCACAGCTTCGACGAATTCGTCGCGCGCACCGGCCTCGCGCGCTCGGTCGTCAACGGCCGCCTCAAGAAGCTGGTCGAGGAGGATTGCCTCGCCAAAATGCCCAAGAAGAACGGGCGCGGCTTTCATTATATCCTGACCCAAAAGGGCCGCGACCAGTTCCCGAACGGACTGATGATGCTGCGCTGGCAGCATAAGTGGGAGGCGGACAGCCGCGATTTCCAGGTCCGGCTGCATCATGCGACGTGCGGCCATGCGACCGAGCCGGTGCCCGTGTGCGCGCATTGCCGGGTCGAGATCGATCCGCGCGACGTCGACTGGCGCGAAGGGCCGGGGCTCGCACAGGTCGTCCCGCATTACGAACGCCGCCGCTTCAACGGCGAAATCGGCGCGCGACGCCCCGGCGGCCGCCCGCTCGTCGACACGATGATCGAACTGTTCGGCGATCGCTGGGCGACGCTCGTCGTCCGCGCGATGTTCACGCACATCAACCGCTTCGACGACATCCAGCGCGACACGCTGATGGCGACGAACATATTGACCGGTCGCCTCGAACGGCTCGTGCGGCAAGGCATTTTGAAGACCGTGCCCTATTCGAGCCACGCCGACCGCGTCGAATATCGCCTGACCGACAAGGGGCGCGATCTTTACCCGGTGCTGCTCGCGCTGCTGCAGTGGGGCGACAAATGGTTTTCCGACGAGCGCGGGCCGCCGGTGTTGCTGACGCATCGCCCGTGCGGCCACGACCTCCACATGGTCGCGGCGTGCAGCCATTGCGGCGACGAACTCGCGCTGTCGAACAGCCGCTTCACGATCGAAGAGGCGGGCTAGGGTCCTGACCCTAAGCTCAGGGCAGGATGTGGCCCTCGTCGCGGCGCGGCATCGGCGCGACGAAACGCAGCACGAGCGCGGAGAGCAGAAGCCAGCCGGCGGACCCGAGGATCGCCGCGGGCAAGCTGCTGAGGTCGGCGACCAGCCCGAGCGTATAGGCGCCGAGCGCCATCGCGCCGAAGGTCACCGCCTGATAGATCGACAGGCAGCGGCCGAGTATCTCTTCGGGTGAGCGGAGCTGCATCGCGACGTTCAGCGTCGTCAGCGTCGACACCCATGCGCCGCCCGCGACGAAGGCGGCGACCATCAAGGCGGGGAGGTTGGCCGTGAGCGCGACGGGCAGCATCGCGGCGGCGAAGATCAGCGACGCCGTCGTCACCACCCGGTCGCTGCCCCAGCGCCGCCGCGCGGCCCCGACCCACAGCGCGGCAAAGATCGATCCCGCGCCAAAAGCGGCAAGGCACAGGCCATAGACGATCTCGGTCCCGTGCAGCCGGTCGCGGACGAGCGAGGGAAGCAGCGCCTGAAACCCCGCCGCGCCGAAACCGAAAGCGAAACCGCGGATCAACACGCGGCGCACCGGATCCGAATGCGCGCAGAATCTGATGCCCGCGGCGATCGCCGTCAGCATCGGCGTCCTTCGCGGCGGCTGCGTTTCGGGATGCCAGCGCAGCAGCACGACGATCAGCGCGACATAGCTTAGCGCGTTGAGTCCGAAAGCGGCGGCGGTGCCGACGATCGCGACCAGCATCCCGCCGAGCGCGGGCCCGACGCTGCGCGCGAGGTTGAACGCGATGGTGTTGAGCGCGATCGCTTGCGGCAAATCCCTGGGGCCGACCTGCAAGCGCACCGACGCCTGCCATGCCGGGCCGTTGAGCGCGGTGCCGCACCCGACCGCGAGCGTGAAGAACAGCAGCGTCAGCGGGGTGATCGCATCCATATAGGTCGTGGCCGTCAAGGCCGCCGAGACGATCAGCATCCCCGTCTGCGCCGCGAGCATCACGCGCCGCCGGTCGAAATTGTCGGCGATCGCGCCCGCGAAGATGCCGAGCAGCATCACCGGGATCGTCGTGCTCGCCGCCACCAGCGCGATCAGCAGGTGCGATTGGGTCAGCTCGGTCATCAGCCACGCGGCCGCAACCGACTGGATCATCGATCCCATGTTCGAAGCGAGGTTGGCTATCCAGATCGCGCGAAAGGCCGGGTAGCGAAAGGGCGCAAACGCGGATGGCGGTTCGGGGCTCACTCCGTTCCGCCTACCGCCCGCCCGCCATCATCGCAACCCGCTCAGCGGATGGCGGGCCCGCTCGTGTCGGTATATTCGCGGCGCAGTTCGACCAGCCGCCGCTTCATCGCCGCGATCGGGGCCTTCATCGCCGGGTCGTCGATCCGGTTGTCCATCTCGGCGGGATCACTCTCGAGGTCGTAAAATTCCCACGCGTCGAGCCCTTCGCCATAGAAGCGCACGAGTTTATACCGCTCGCCGCGCACGCCATAGTGCGCGCGCACCGAGTGGAACCCCGGAAATTCATAGTAATGATAATAAACATCTTTGCGCCAGTCGCGCGGCGTGCGGCCGGCCAGCAGCGGCGTCATCGACCGGCCCTGGATCGTCGCCGGGCCCTTCACCCCGGCATAGTCGAGGAAGGTCGGCGCATAGTCGATATTCTGGATCGGCGCCGCGATGCGCGTGCCCGGCCGGATATGCCCCGGATACTGGATCAGGAACGGCGTGCGCATTGATTCTTCATAGATGAAGCGCTTGTCGAACCAGCCATGTTCGCCAAGGTAAAAGCCCTGGTCGGAGGTATAGACGACGATCGTGTTCCGATCGAGGCCGCTTTCCTCCAGATAGTCGAGCACCGCGCCGACGCCTTCGTCGACCGCCGCGATCGTGCCCAGATATTGCTGCATGTAACGCTGATATTTCCACAGCGCGAGGTCGCGGTCCGACAGCGGCGCGGCGTTGAGCCGGTCGTTGTCGGCCTGCATCGCCGCATCCCATTCGGCCTGCTGCGCGTGCGTCATGCGGTCGAATGCGCCCGGCCAGCGATTATAGCGCAGCTGCGCCGATCCTTTCGCGACCGTCATCTTGAGGTCGTGCCCCTCATACATGTCGCGATAGATGTTCATTTCCTGCGTGCCGGCGGCGATACGGCCGCGGTAATCGTCGAAATAGTTTCCGGGCACCGGAAAGGTCACGCCCTGATATTTCCGCACATGGCGCAGCGCCGGCATGAAATTGCGGTGCGGCGCCTTGTGGTGAATCAGGATCGCGAAGGGTTTCGACTTGTCGCGCCCGGTCTTCAGCCAGTCGAGGCTGTACTGCGTGATCAGGTCGGTGGCATAGCCTTCGACGACGCTGCGCCCCTTCGGGGTGATGATGTCGGGATTATAATATTCGCCCTGGTCGTCGAGCACCTTCCAGTCGTCGAAGCCGATGCCTTGGGGCGAATGGTTGATGTGCCATTTGCCGAACATCGCGGTCGCATAGCCCGCCTGGCTCAGCGCGCGTGGCCAGACCCAGACCTTGTTGTCGAACCGCTGGCCGTTCTGCGTAAAGCCGTGCGCGTGGCTCTGGCGTCCGGTGAGCAGCGTCGCGCGGCTGGGGCCGCAGAGCGAATTGCCGACGAAGCTTTGCGTGAAGATCGCGCCATTTTTCGCGATCCGGTCGATGTTGGGTGTCGGCGCGAGCTTCGACAGCGGCGAGCCATAGGCCGAAATCGCCTGATAGGCGTGGTCGTCCGACATGATGTAGACGATGTTCGGGCGCGCGGCCGGCTGCGCCCCCGCCGCGGCAACGAAAGCGAGCGGGAGCGCGAGCGCGACGGGAAGGCGAAAGCGCATCTATTCGGTAAGCTCGAAGCTGGCTTCCTGACCCTCGGCCGACGAAGGTCCTACCCATAGCTTGAACTGGCCGGGTTCGCTGCCCCAGCTCATATCCTGCCGTGTGAAGGCCAGATCGGCGTCGGTCAGGGTGAAGCGGACCGTCCGCTTCTCACCCTTCTTGAGGCCGATCTTCTCGAAGCCTTTCAATTCCTTGACCGGACGCGTCACCGATCCGACGAGATCGCGGACATAGAGCTGCACGACCTCCTCGCCGTCGCGTGCGCCGCTGTTTGTAACCGTAACGCTCGCCGTCAGCGTCTCGCCCGGGCGAATCTTGGCTCTGTCGAGCGTCACCGGCGAATAGGAAAAGCTCGTATAGCTGAGGCCATAGCCGAACGGATAGAGCGGCGTGTTCGGCGTATTGAGGTAGCGCGATACATATTTCGCGTTGGGATCCGCCGGATTGATCGGCCGCCCGGTGTTCTTCATGTCGTAATGGATCGGCACCTGCCCGACGTTACGCGGAAAGGTCACCGGCAGCTTGCCCGACGGATTATACCGGCCATAAAGAACGTCGGCGATCGCGTGGCCGCCCATCGTGCCCGGATACCAGGCCTCGAGGATCGCGTCGACATGGGCGTCGGCCCATTCGATACTGTTCGGTCGCCCGCTCATCAGCACGAGGATGACCGGCTTGCCGGTCTTCTTGAGCTCCTGGAGCAGCGCCAACTGATTGCCGGGCAGGTCGAGCGAGGTGCGGCTCGCCGCCTCGCCGGTCATGTCCCAGCGTTCGCCCATCGCGGCGATGATCACGTCCGATTTCTGCGCCAACGCGATCGCTTCGGCGAACCCGTCGGTCTTGCCCGCGTCGGCGAACGCATAGCTTGCGCCCTTGGCATAGGTGACGCTCGTCCCCTTTGGCGCGCCCGCCTGCATCCCTTCGAGCAGGGTGACCGGCCGCGTCTTGCGGTCGCCCGCCGCCGACCAGCTGCCGATCATATCCTCCTTGCTGTTGCCGAGCGGGCCGATCACCGCGATCGATTTCGCCGCCGCGGCGAGGGGCAGGGCATTGTCCTTGTTCTTGAGCAGAACGATCGACTTGCGCGCGACATCGCGCGCGGCTTCGAGGAAGTCGGCGCGATAGATGGTCGCCTTTTCGCGCGCTTCATCGGAATAGCGATAGGGATCCTCGAACAGGCCGAGGCGGTATTTCATTTCGAGGATCGCCTTCACCGCGGCATCGATGCGCTTCACGTCGACCTTGCCTTCGGCGACCGATTTGGCGAGGTGGTCCATGAACACCGCGCCCTGCAGATCCATGTCGACACCCGCGTTGATCGCCTGCTCGCCGGCTTGCTTGAGGTCTTTCGAATAGCCGTGCGGGACCATTTCGTTGATCGACGTGTAATCGGTTACGATGAAACCCTTGAACCCCCATTTATCGCGCAGCACCTCGGTCAGCAGATAGTGGCTGCCCGACGCCGGCACGCCGTCATATTCGTTGAACGAGGTCATGAAGGTCGCGGCGCCCGCATCGGCTGCCGCCTTGAACGGGGGCAGATAGACGTCGCGCAGCGTGCGTTCCGAAATATCGACCGTGTGATAATCGCGCCCCGCCTGCGCGGCACCGTAAGCGGCGAAATGCTTCGCGGTCGCCAGCACGGTATCGACGCGCTTCAGATCGTCGCCCTGGAAACCGCGCACGCGCGCCGCGGCGATCTTGCTGCCGAGGTAGACATCTTCGCCCGCGCCTTCGGACATGCGGCCCCAGCGCGGGTCGCGCGCGACGTCGACCATCGGCGCGAAGGTCCAGTGAATGCCCTCGGCCGAGGCTTCGGTTGCCGCGATTCGTGCTGCCTTTTCAATGGCTTTTAGATCCCAACTCGCCGATTCGCCGAGCGAGATGGGGAAGATGGTGCGGTGACCGTGGATGACGTCATAGCCGAAGAGCAGGGGAATCTTGAGCCGCGTTTCCTCGACCGCCAGCCGTTGCAGGTCGCGCGTATATTTGGCGGTGAAGGCGTTGAAGATCGACCCGATCCGGCCCTTGCGGATATCGTCCTGATAGCCTTGGCGCATCGTCGGACCGGTCGAATCCCAGTCGCTGGTCAGCAGCGACAATTGGCCGATTTTTTCGTCGAGCGTCATCTTCGCGATCAGTTCGGCGATGAAGCGATCCATCTTCGGATCGGGGCGCATCCATCCCGCCGAATCCTCCAGGGCGGCCTCGCTCTTGCTCGCTGCCGGTTTCGCCATCAGCGGAGCGGGGGTGAGCTGTCCTGCCACCATCAGGGTGGCCAGCGTCAGGCATGTGAGGTTGCGCGTCATCGGCGGCATGATTCGTCCTTCCCGGTCGGGTCTGTTTATACATTTGTCACGCGGATTGGCCGAATTTCGGCCGAAAACCGGCTGGCCCCCGATCGCATCCATCTGTGTCGCTTCCCCCTATACAGCTATCGTGAAACCGGTTACAAATCAAAAAAACAACGACGCGGTTTTCGCGACTCGTCGCTGCACGGTGGCAAGGCCGGGCGGCTGGCAAGGCGAGAGCGGAAATGGTCGGGGCACAAAAAGGGAGGATGCCGTGAAGGTTTCAAATCAATTTCAGATCATGGTCGCGCACCGGCCGCGCGCGCGTCGGTTCGCCGCCGCGCTTGCATGGAGCAGCGCCGGCGCCGCGCTGGCGATCGGCGTCGCAACGCCCGCACATGCCCAGGTTTCGAACGCCTCGCTTCGCGGTACGGTGAAGGCTGAGGGCGGCGTTTCCCAGGTCACCGCGATCAACGTCAACACCGGCCTGACGCGCAGCGTCGCGGTGGGCGCGAACGGCACCTACAATATCGCGTCGCTCCCGGTTGGCACCTATCGCCTTGAGCTGACGACGCCGGGCGGCGTCCGGCGGACCGACGAATTCACGCTGTCGGTCGGACAGAGCGCGGTGCTCGACTTCGATTTCTCGCAGCCCGACATCGCCTCGGCCGAAGGTGACGCGATTATCGTCACCGGCACGCGCATCCGGTCGCTCGAAGGCGGCGAGGTCGGCTCCAACATCACCCAGCGGCAGATCGAAGTGCTGCCGCAGAACAACCGCAACTTCCTCGCCTTCGCCGATCTCGCGCCGGGCGTGCAGTTCGTCACCGGCGGCAACGGGCAATCGCGGTTGCAGGGCGGCGCGCAGGACAGCCGCAGCGTCAATATCTTCATCGATGGCGTGGGGCAAAAGGACTATGTTCTGAAGAATGGCGTCACCGGCCAGGATTCAACGCAGGGCAATCCCTTTCCTCAGCTCGCGGTCGGCGAATACCGGGTCCTTTCGTCGAACTACAAGGCCGAGTTCGACCAGGTGAGCTCGGTGGCGATCACGGCGGTGACCAAGTCGGGCACCAACGAATTCCACGGCGAAGCCTTCATCGACTATACCGACCAGAGCCTTCGCGAAGCGCGTCCGAACGAGCTCACGACGTCCAAGGTCAAGACCAAGGACTTCCAGTTCGGCGGCGCGCTCGGCGGCCCGATCATCAAGGATATGCTGCATTTCTTCGTGACTTATGAAGGCAAGCGGCAGGAAAATCCGGTCGATGTCCGGCCGGGTCTCAACCTGCCGGTCGACTATTTTCCGTCCGAATATCAGGGCGTGTTCGGGCCAACCAACGCAACCTTCAACGAAGATCTTTATTTCGGCAAGCTCAGCTTCCAGCCGTCGAACAGCGACCTGATCGAGGTGTCGGGCAAATATCGCAAGGAAAGTGGCGAGTTTCTGTCGAGCGGCATCAACGCGCGTAGCACGATCAGTTCGCAGGATGTCGAGGAACTGCGCGTGACCGGCCGGTGGGAACATACGGCGGACAATTGGATCAATGATTTCAAGCTGACCTATGAAGACGTCAAGTGGGCGCCGACGCCGGTCGAATTCGGCAACGCGTTCCTCTTCGCCTATGCGGGCCCGTCGCCGACCAATCCGCAGCCGGGCGTGATTGTCCGCGACGATCTTTTGCGGATCGGCGGGGGCGGCAATTATCAGGAGAAAGGCCAGAAAGGCTGGGGCGTTCAGAACGACTTCACCTGGACCGGGTTCGAAGGCCATACGATCAAGGCCGGCGTGAAGGCCAAGTGGGTCGAACTCAACACGCTCCAGCTCGGTAACTTTAACCCCCTCTACACCTATAACACCGCGTTCAATCCGGGCGGCGGCAGTTTCAACGACGATGTTCCGTATCGCGTTCAGTTCGGCGCGCAGACCGGCAACGGCAGCCCGATCGTCAATTCGAAGAATTTCCAGTTCGGCATCTATGTCCAGGACGATTGGGAAGTTACCGACCGGCTGACGCTCAACCTTGGCGTGCGCTGGGATTATGAGCGGACGCCGGCCTATCTCGACTTCGTCCACCCCGCCGACGCGGTGAATGCGGTGTCGCCGGCCAACTATCCGAACCTGATCAACGCCGATTACGACATCAACGACTTCATCTCGACGGGGTCGGAACGCAAGGCGTTCACCGGGGCGTGGCAACCGCGCATCGGCTTCAGCTACGAACTCGACGACGAGGCGCGCTATGTCCTGTTCGGCGGTTTCGGCCGCTCGTATGACCGCAACCAGTTCGACTTCCTGCAACAGGAAATCAGCGTCGGTTCCTATACTACCCGCACGTTCAACTTCATCACGGGCGACCCGGAGAACAGCTGCGTGCCCGGCCCGACCTGCGTTCCCTGGGACCCGATCTATCTGACCGAAGCGGGCCGCCAGCAATTGCTCGCTGGCGCCGGGCCGGGCGGCGGGCGCGAACTGCGTTTCATCGACAACGACCTCAAGGTGCCCTATTCGGACCAGTTCAGCCTGGGTTTCCGTGCTCGCGTGACCCCGCTGTTCGAAGCCGAAGTCGGCTATAGCCACATCGAGAGCAAGGATGGTTTCGCCTATTTGCTCGGCAACCGCCGCCCCGACGGCACCTTCTTCCCGCCGGCGCCGGCAGCGCCGGGATCGCCCTTCGGCTTCGCGCCTCCGGGTTTCGGGTCGATCATCATCGGGACGAACGGTCTCGAAACGAGTGCGGACTCGGGTTATCTCAAGCTCGTCAAAAATTACACCGCGGCGTCGCCGTGGAGCTTTGCGGCGACCTATACCTATACCGAGGCCGAGGAGAATCGGAACTTTGGCGAGGTATTCAGCCTCGATTTCCCGTCGCTCGACGATTATCCGATCACGCGGTCGAGCGGGGTGCGCAAGCATCGCCTCGTCGCGACGGGGTCGGTCGATCTGCCGATCGGCGTCACGCTGTCGGGCAAGTTCCAGATCGCTTCACCGCCCTATCTGAAGCGCTTCATCGACGTCGGCGGCGCCAATCCGTCGCGCAACGTGATCTCGAACGAGGCCGACGGCAACGGCGATCGCTGGGGTTTCCGCCAGATGGACATCGCGATCACCAAATATATCCCGTTCCGGTTCATCAGCGAGGAATCGCGTCTGCGGCTTCGCGTTGACATTCTGAACCTGTTCAACGACCGCAATTATGTCGATTATAACAATGATCCGACGTCGCCCGACTATCTGAGCATTTCGGGCAACGGTGTTGGCGGAAACCCGCCGCGCACGATCAAGCTTTCGGCCGGTTTCTCATTCTGACCGGCTGACCGGGCGCCCGGCTCCGCACCCCCTCCCGCGGGCCGGGCGCCTCAATTTTTCTGGAGTAGTTCATGTCGTTTCGCAGCGGGGTCCTTTTTCTGCCCCTGATCGCGCTGGCTACCGCCTGCACCCCCGGTCCGGCGCCCTCCGCCGCCGCCCCCGCGCCGACGCTGGCGCCCATGACCGAGGCGGCCTTTTCGGAAGAGCTGACCGAGCGCACCTTCCGCTATTTCTGGGACACGACCGATAGGGAGCGGTGCCTCGCGCCCGATCGCTGGCCGAGCAATCCCTTCTCGTCGATCGCCGCGACCGGTTTCGCGCTCACCGCTTTTGGCATCGGCGCCGAGCGCGGTTACGTCACGCGCGCCGAGGCCGCGCAGCGCACCCGCGACTGCCTGAACTTCTACTGGACCGCCCCGCAGGGGCCCGCCGAGACCGGAATGGCGGGCCACAAGGGCTTCTTCTATCACTTCCTCAACAATGAGGACGGAACGCGGCGCGGCAAGACCGAGCTTTCGACCGTCGATACGTCGCTGCTGCTCGGCGGCGTGCTCTTCGCGCAAAGCTATTACGACCGCGACACGCCCGTCGAGGCCGAGATCCGCGACCTTGCCGAGAAAATCTACACCCGCGTCGACTGGACCTTCGTCCAGCGCGAAAACAGCGATATCCCCTCGGCCAATGGCGGCGGGCGGAAGGCGATCGCGATGGGCTGGTATCCCGAACGCGGCGACGGCGGCGATTTCGGCACGCACGACTGGGTCGGCTATAATGAGGGGATGCTCGTCTATATCCTCGCATTGGGTTCGCCGACGCACCCCGTCGGCAAGGATGCGTGGGACAAGGGCTGGGCGGCCGATCTCGAAAAGGATTGGGGCAGCTATTACGGGCAGGATCATCTCCAGTTCGAGCCGCTGTTCGGGCACCAGTACAGCCATGTCTGGGTCGATTTCCGCGGCATCCGCGACGCGTTCATGCGCGGCAAGGGCATCGACTATTTCGAGAACAGCCGCCGCGCGACGCTGGCGCAGCGCGCCTATGGTGCCGACAATCCGAACAAATGGTCGGGTTACAGCGCCGATATCTGGGGCTGGACCGCCTCCGACGGGCCCGGCTATTCGGAAGGCAAATATAGCGTCAACGGCACGCCGCGGAACTTCAACGGTTATATGGCGCGCGGCGTCAGCGCGATCCGCGTCGTCGACGACGGCACGATCGTCCCGACCGCGGCGGGCGGCTCGGTCGCTTTCGCGCCCGAGGCGGCAATCCCCGCGCTGATGGCGATGCGGACGCAATATGGGCCCAGGCTCTATACGCGCTATGGTTTCAAGGATGCGTTCAACCCCAGCTTCGCCTTCACCGATTTCGGTTCGAAATCGGGCGCGGTCGACCCCGTCCACGGCTGGGTCGCGAACGATTATCTCGGCATCGATCAAGGACCGATCCTCGCGATGATGGAGAACCATCGCAGCGGACTGGTGTGGAAGGTGATGCGCAAGAATCCGCATATCGTCCGCGGATTGAAGCGCATCGGTTTCACCGGCGGCTGGCTGGATCAGGCCAAGCCCGAATAGGGTGCCTCAGCAATCCTTTCCGATACAAAGATCCGCAACCACCGGATAATGATCGGAGGGCAGCTTGCCGCCGGTCTGGTCGGTCAGCGTCGCATGGCGCAGAACCTTCACCTCGTCGCTGACGAAGATATGGTCGATCGGGCTCGCGTCCATCCGCGCGATGTCGAAGCCGGTGAAGGTGCCGAGCGGGCCGTAGTGCGGCGTGCGGCTGATCGTGCGGCTGTCGTGCAGCGCGCCCTTGCCCGGCTCGACGATCGCGGCATAGGCGGTGCTCGTCGCCGGGCTGTTGAAATCGCCCATCAGCACCGCACTCTCGCCCGGCTTGCGCTCGCCGTCGATCCAGCGGCGGATCTGCCGGGCGCTTTCCTGCCGCGCGACCTCGCCGACATGGTCGAAATGGGTGTTCACGACGAGCAAATCGCGCTTCGCCGTCCGGTCGTGCAGCCGCGCCCAGGTCGCGATGCGCGGCAGCGCGGCGTCCCAGCCCTTGCTCGGCACATCGGGCGTCGGCGACAGCCAGAAAGTGCCCGATCCGGTCAGCGCGAAGCGGTCGCGGCGGAACCCCAGCATCGAATATTCGCCTTTCTCCTTGCCGTCGTCGCGCGCGACGCCGACGAATTGATAGGCGGGCAGATCGGCCTCGACGGCTTGCTTCTGGTTCTGCAGCACCTCCTGCATCCCGACGAGGTCGGGCGCCTGATAGGCGACGAGCGCGATCAGCGCCGCGCGGCGGTGCGGCCAGGCGTTGCCGCCGTCCGACGCGATATCGAGCCGGATATTATAGGTCATCGCTTCATAATGATCGGCGCGCTCTTTCGCTGCCGCGGGCAGCGCAAGCAGTGCCGCCGCGAGGAGCAGGGCTTTGCGGGTCATCCGAGATTTCCTCCGTTGGCGGCGATCACGCTGCTATAGAAACGCGCGCTGCGCTTCGGCGTGCGGGCCTGCGTTTCATAATCGACATGGACGATACCGAACCGCTTCGAAAAGCCCAAGGACCATTCGAGATTGTCGAGCAGCGACCATGCCATATAGCCGCGCACGTCGACACCCTGCCGGATCGCATCGCCGATCGCCGAGATATGGGTGCGGAGGTAATCGCAGCGCAGCGGATCGTCGATCCCGTCGGGGCCGGCCTTGGGCGGGTCATAGAAGGCGGCGCCGTTTTCGGTGATATAGACGGGAATGTCGCCATAGGTGTCGCGAAACCAGATCAGCATGTCGGTGAGCGCGGGTGGATAGACTTCCCAGTCGGTGGTCGTGTGCGTCGCGACCTGCCGCACCGGCGACGCGCCGACGGGCCATTGATGCGGGTCGGCCTTCACGACGTTGCGGGTGTAATAGTTGATCCCGATGAAATCGAGCGGCTGGCAGATGTCCTTAAGATCCTCGGCCGACCATTGGGGCCAGGCTTCGCCGAAGATTTCGGCGAGTTCTTCGGGATAAGCGCCTTTGAGCGCCGGGTCGAGATATTGGCGGTTCATATAGGCGTGGGCGCGCGCGGTCGCGGCGACATCCTCCGCGCTGTCGCTCGCGGGATATTTGGGCTCGATGTTGACGACGAGGCCGATCTCGTGTGCGCCTTCGCTGCGATACGCCTGCACCGCGCGGCCGTGCGCGCGCATCAGATTGTGGCTCGCGATCGGCGTCTCGAACAGGTTGCGATGCCCGGGGGCGAGCGCGCCGTGCAGATAGCCGCCGTCGGTGATCACCCACGGCTCGTTCAGCGTCACCCACTTCTTCACCCGCCCGTCGAGGCGGCGGTACATCACCGAACCATATTCAGCGAACCAGTCGGCGCTGTCGCGGTTGAGCCAGCCGCCCTTGTCGTCGAGCGCCGCGGGCAGGTCCCAATGGTGGAGCGTCAGCAGCGGTTCGATGTCGTGCTTCAGCAGTTCGTCGACCAGCCGTTCGTAGAAATCGAGCCCGGGTTCATTCACGCGCCCGATACCCTCGGGCAGCACGCGGCCCCAATTGACGCTGAAACGATAGGCCTTGAGCCCCAATTCCTTCATCAGCGCGACGTCGGCGGGCATGCGGTTATAATGGTCGCATGCGACGTCGCCGGTGTCGCCCTTCGCCGCCATCAGCCGGGGGTCGTGGCTGAAGCGCTGCCAGATGCTTGCGCCCGCGCCGTCGGCGAGCGGCGACCCCTCGATCTGATAGGCCGCGGTCGCCGCGCCCCACAGGAAATCGTCGGGGAAAATCGTCTTCGTCATTTTCTTTCCTTGGTCTTCTTGTTTGCCGCCGCGTCGGGCGGCGTGGGGAGGCGGTGAGAGAGCAGCCAGAGATAAAGCGCGGGATCGTCATAGGCCGGGTCCCAACTGTTATGTCCGAGGTCTGGGTAGATGGTCAGCCGCGAAACCCGGCCGCCGCAGGCGCGGATCGCGCGCGCCATCGCGAAGCTGCCCTCGGGTACGACGACATCGTCGCGGTCGCCGTGAAAGGCCCAGATCGGCGTGTCTTTGAGCGCGCAAGCGGTCGCCGTCTCGCCGCGCCCCGCGACCGGCGCGACCGCCGCGAAGCGGTGCGGCTCGGCCGCGGCCCAGCGCCAGCTCGCATGGCCGCCGCGGCTGAGCCCGGTCAGATAGATGCGCGTGCGGTCGATGCGCAGCGTCTTGGTCACATGATCAAGCAGTTCGTCGAGCTTCGCGACGTCCCAGTCCTGATCGGCGCCGAGCAGCGGCGAGACGGTGACGAAGGGAAAGTCGGGGGTGCGGTCGGCGATCTTCGGTGGGCCGTGGACCTTGACCTTGGCGACGTCGTCGCCGCGCTCGCCCGATCCGTGGAGGAAGATCAGCAGCGGCCAGTTCGCCTTGGAATCGGCGGTGTAGCCGCGCGGCAGGAACAGCTGATAAGGGTAATTGCCCGCCTCGATCGCGGGTTGCGGGTTTTGGCCGTCGCCTTGGGCGAAGGCTGGCGGGGAGAAAGCCAACGCGATGGCCGCGAGCGGAGCAAAGACGAACGAGTTTTTGGACAGCTTCAACAAATTGCTCCTGATAAATTTCATCCCTTCACGCTCCCGGTCAGAAGCCCGCTCAGATAATAGCGTTGCAGCGCGAGGAAGAGGATGAGGACGGGAAGGGTGGTGACGACCGCGCCGGCCATCATGATCTCATAATCCTGCACATTCTGGCGGCTGTTCGCGGCGAGCGCGACGGGCAGCGTGTAGAGGTCCTGATCGGCGAGGATGATCAGCGGCCACATGAAATCGTTCCAGCTCGACAGGAAGACATAGAGCGCCAGCGTGACGATGATCGGGGTCAGGATCGGCAGGACGATCCGGCGCAATATCTGCCCCTCGCTCGCGCCGTCGATGCGCGCCGCCTCGAGCATCTCGTCGGGGATCGACAGACAATATTGGCGCACAAGGAAAATGCCGAAAATCCCCGCGAGCCACGGCACGAGCGCGCCGGCATAGCTGTTGACGAGCCCCATCGCCTTGAGTTCGAGGAACAGCGGCAGCATCCCGATCTGCCCCGGCACGACGAGCGCCGCGACGAGCAAACGGAAGGTGGCGTCGCGGCCCCTGAACCGCAGCTTGGCGAAGGCATAGCCCGCCGGAATCGTGAAGAGCAGCGCGAGGCCCGTCGCGAGCGTCGAAACGAGGATGCTGTTGAGCAGGAAGCGGCCGACGCCGAAACTGCCGAAGAGCAGATGGTAATTTTCGAGCGTCGGGCTCGCGGGCCACAGCGGCGGCGGAAAGTGCGCCGCCTCGCCGCGCGCCATCAAGCTGACCGAGATCATCCAGAGTAGGGGCGCGATCGTGACCAGCGCGACGAGCGCGGCGAGCAGGGTGACGGACCAGCGGTGCAGGCTCATATCGCACCGCTCCGCTTTGCGAGGCGTAATTGCACCAGCGTCACCGCGAGGATGCAGAGGAAGAGCAGGAAGGCGACCGCCGCGCCCGACCCCAGGTTCCACCATTTGAACCCCTCCTCATACATGAAATAGAGGATGGTGACGGTCGACTGGGCGGGGCCGCCCTGCGTCATCACATAGGGTTCGGCGAACAGCTGGAACATGCCCGCGACGGTGAGCACCGAGACGAGCAGCACCGTCGGCGCGATCGCGGGCAGGGTGACGTGGCGGAGCCGCGTGAACCACCCCGCGCCGTCGATCCGCGCCGCCTCGTCGAGTTCGCGCGGCACCGTCTGCAGCGCGGCGAGGAAGATGATCATATTATAGCCGAAAGTCTTCCACCCCACGAAGAGCAGGATCGCGGGCAGCGACGCGGTCGGACTGCCCAGCCAGTCGACCGGCGGCACCCCGAAGAAGGAGAGCAGATAGTTGAGCAGCCCGTAACGCGTGTGGAGCAGGTAGCGCCACACCACCGCGGTGGCGACGAGCGTCGTGACATAGGGCGCGAACAAGGCGACGCGCCACACCGGCCGCCATTTGAGCCAGCGCGAATTGACCAGCATCGCGGCGAACAGTGACAGCGCGACGATGAAGGGGGTGCCGACCGCGACGAACAGCAATGTGTTCGTCATCGCTTTCCAGAACAGCGGATTTTCGAGCAGACGCTCGTAATTCTGGAAGCCGACGAAGCGCAGGTTTCCGATGTCGGCGAGCGCGTAAATGTCGAAATCGGTGAAGCTCAGAAACAGCGAGGCGATCGCGGGCAGCACGAAGAAGAGCAGGATCGCCGCGAGCGCCGGCGACGACATCGCCCAGCCCGCGCGCGCCTCGCTCGCCCGGCCGACCGCTTTCATAGTGCCCGCCCCTTATCGAGCATCCATCGCCGCTTTTCGAGCAGCCGGTCGGCGCGCGCGTCGATCTCCTTCGCGGCCGCATCGACGCTATATTGCCCGCGCACCATGCGCTCGGCGACGATCTGCATCTCGGTGACGATCCGCTCCCACTCGGGCACCTTGGGCAGCGCGGTTGCGCGTTCGAGCTGGACGCGGAAGGGCGCGACCGCGGGGTCGCGCATCAGCCCCGCCGCGGTCCACACCGAGCGCCGCGCGGGCAGGTCGCCCGTCGCCTCGTGAAGCGCGAGCTGCGCGACCGACGCTGTCAGCCGCGCCACCAGATCCCACGCCGCCTTGCCATGCGCGCTCCCGGCAAAGACCACGAGGCTCGACCCGCCCGGGGCTGCCGATCCGATGCCTTCGGGGCCGGGGTTCACGGCGGTGCCCCAATCGTCCTGCCGCTCGGGGCCGAGGCGGCGCTTCATGTCGCCGATCGTCCACGGGCCCGACAGGAACAGGCTGAAATGGCCGCGCCCGAATTCGGTCCAGACATTCGAAATCTGCGCCATCGAAACCCGCGGCGCGAGCCCCTCGTCGAACAGCGATTTATAGAAAGCCAGCGCGGCCTTGAACTCGGGTTCCGAAAAGGCGCCGCGCCCGCTCTCGTCGCGCAGCATCCGCGCCCCCGCCGACAGCGCCAGCGTCGTCAGCTGCTCATATTCGTTGAGCGGATAGAGCAGCGCGAAATTGCCGTCGCCCGCTTGTTTTTTCACCTTGTGAAGCGCCGCCTTCCACTCCGTCCAGTCGGACGGCGGCGCGGCATAGCCCGCGCGCGCGAACAGATCCTTGCGATAAAATTGCAGCCGCGTGTCGACATACCAGGGGACGCCCCACGTCTTTCCCGCGATGCGGTTGGTGTCGATCACCGCGCCGAACTGGTCGGCGAGCAGGCGCCTCGCATATGGAGGAACCGGCTCGATCGCGCCGATGGCGGCCAATTCGGCGATCCAGCTGTTGCCGACCTGCCCGACGCTCGGCAGCGACCCGCCGGCAAAGCCCGTGAGCAATTTCTCGTGCGCCGCGGTCCATGGCAGCGGCTGGACCGCGATCGGCGGCGCGTCGGCGGGCCAGGCGATGCCCCCCAGCAGCGCGGGCAGGCTCGCCGCCTCATTGCCCATCGCCCAGATCGTGAGTTCATCGTTCGGGCGCGCGTCGCAGCCGCCGAGCAGCGAGGCGAGGGGCAGCGCGGCGAGCACGCCGGTCATATGGCGGCGCGTCAGCTGCATCGGCAAAGGCGCGCCAGTCGGCTCACGTCGGCGACGCTCCCGCTGCAGCGCTCGCTCGTGGGGCGCCGGGCAGGCTCGCGGTGGTGCCGCGCGCGATGAGGTTAGGGTTCAGGATCGTCGCGCTCGCCGCGGCGAGCGTGTCGCCGCGAAGCAGGCGGAGCAGCATCATCATGCCGGTCGACCCCAGCCGGTCGATATTGACCTGCATCGTCGTCAGTCCGGGGCTCAGGTGACGCGCGAGCGGAATGTCGTCGAAGCCCGCGACCATCACGTCGCCGGGCACCGACACGCCCGCGCGCGCCAGTTCGGCGATCAGCCCGACCGCCATCTGGTCGTTCGCGGCAAAGACCGCATCGGCGGGAAGCTGCCCCTCGACGATCAGCCGCGCCGCCTTCTCGCCGCTTTCCTCCGAAAAATCGCCGGGCAGGATCACCGGGCTGCGTTCCTTGGCGATCTTCGCCATCGCGTCGACAAAGCCGCGCTGGCGGTCGCGCGCGTCGCGGTTGTGCTTGGGCCCCGCGATATGGACCACCTGCCGCGCGCCCTGTGCCAGGAGCGCCTCGGTCATCGCATAGGCGCCGCGATAATTGTCGACCGCCACGAATGGCAGGTCGAGCGAACCCGCATCATAATTGAGCAGCACCGTGGGCAGCGCCGGATCGAGATAGTCCGACAGCAGTTCGGGCTTCAGATCGGGCGGCATGACGAGCAGCCCGTCGACGCGGCCGCGCATCGCGGCGATCGCCGCGGCGGTCTCGTGCGTGCTGCCGTGCATGTTGCCTAGGAGCAGGTGCATCCCCGATTCATGCGCGACCAGGTCGATACCGCGGATGATTTCGGAAAAGAATTCGCCGAACAGGTCGGGCAGGATGACCCCGACGGTGTCGGTCTTGCGCCGCGTCAGGCTGCGCGCGCCGCTGTGGGGAACGAAGTTCAGCTTCTTGACCGCCGCCATCACCGCCGCGCGCGTCGGCGCGGTGACATTGCCGAGCCCGTTGATCGCGCGCGACGCCGTCGCGACCGAAACTCCCGCCTCGCGGGCCACATCCCTCAATGTCGCCATGCCGCTGGCCCCCTTTCCCTCATATGGCGCCGGGCCGCCGATGCGACTCCGTTGCTCTTTCGCCGGGCGCGGAAACGGCAACAGCGTAACCGGTTACAATGGCGAAATGCAAGGTCATTTCCCCATCGTCTCCAACGCTTTGCCGTCGGCGTCGAACAGGTGGAGATGGCAGGGTGCGAAGGACGCGGCGACCGTGTCGCCCTCGCCGAGGCTGCCGTCGTCGCGCAACTGGCACGCGAGGGGGACGCCCGCTTCGCGCGCGCCGAGATGCAGCGTCGCCAACCCGCCGAGCCGCTCGATAAAGCTGATGGTGAAGGGCAGCGCGCCCGGCGCATCGCCGATCGCGATATCGTCGGGCCGGATGCCGATCGACAGCGGCGTCCCGGCCGCCAGCGGCGCCGCGAGCGCGGGCAGGGCGATGCCGCGGCCGTCGGCCAGCATTGCGCGCCCGTCTTCGGCCATCGTCGCGGGCAGGATGTTCATCCGCGGCGTCCCGAGAAACTGCGCGACGAAGATATTCGCCGGCCGGTCATAAAGTTCGCGCGGGGTGCCGACCTGTTCGATCCGCCCTCCGCGCATCACGATGATGCGGTCGGCGAGCGTCATCGCCTCGACCTGATCGTGCGTCACATAAAGCGTCGTCGTGCCGAGCTGGCGGTGAAGCTCGGCAAATTCATAGCGCATCCGCACGCGCAGATCGGCGTCGAGATTCGACAGCGGCTCGTCGAACAGGAAAATCTGCGGCTGGCGGACGATCGCGCGTCCGATCGCGACGCGCTGCCGCTGCCCGCCCGACAGTTCCGCGGGCTTGCGATCCAGCAGCGCCTCGATGTTCAATATCGCCGCCGCGCGGCGCACCGCGGCATCGATGGCAGCTTTGTCCATCTTCGCGATGCGCAGCCCGAACGCCATATTCTCATAGACGGTCAGGTGCGGATAGAGCGCATAGGATTGGAAGACCATCGCGATCCCGCGTTCCGACGGCGCGAGGTTGGTGACGTCGCGGTCGCCGATGCGGATACGGCCGTTCGTCAGTTCCTCAAGCCCCGCGACCGATCGCAAAAGCGTCGATTTGCCACACCCCGACGGCCCGACGATCACGGTGAATTCGCCGTCGGCGACCGCGATCGACACATCCTTCAGGACCTCGGTCGCGCCGAAGCTCTTGCGCGCGCTCTCGATCGACAATCCGGCCATGATCCCCCGCGTTCCCCGATCCTCAGTGGACCGTGACGCCCGCGCCCGCCTGCCGCACGGGCGCGCGCCCGGCGGCGATGGCAAAGACGCACAGCGCGACATAACAGGCGGCGGGCAAAATCAACGCGGCGGTATAGCCGACAGCGCCCGACAGCAGGCCGATCAAATAGGGGATCGCCGCGCCGCCGACGATCGCGGTGCACAGCAGCCCCGACGTCGCCTCGGCGCGCGCGGTCGAGCGTTCGAGCGTCAGCGTGAAGATCACCGGAAACATGATCGAATTGAACAGGCCGATCGACAGCGCGACGAAGCCCGCGCTCACCCCGCCGACGAACACGATATAGAGGCAGAGCAGCGCCGCGATGGCGGTAAAGATGACGAGCAGCTTCGATGCCGAGAAACGCGCGAGCAGCACCGATCCGATCGCGCGGCCTACCATCGCGCCGCCCCAATAGAGCGCGACCGCCTTGCCCGCTTCCTGCAACGACACGCCGGGAACGCCGTCGCTGCCCATGATCCAGCCGAATGTGCCGAAAGGCGCATCGGACTGGCCCCAGATCGCATCGCTGTTGAGGAACAGCGCCATCTGCGTCCCGATCGCGACTTCGGCGCCGACATAGAGGAAGATCGCGACTCCGCCGAGCAGCGCCCAGCGCGACGAAAAGGCCTCGCGGATCAACTCGCCCATTCCGGCGCGCTCGCCGATCGGCGCGGGCGGCACCGCTTCGTTGACGATGCGCCGGCTGAACCAGAAGAAGAACAGCAGCGCGATGATCAGGCCGCAAATCCAGAAATAGGCCGCGTCGATCCCGCCGAGCGCCTGCGCGCGCACCGCTTCGGTCACCACGGTGCCTTCCTTGACCTCGACGCCTTCGAGGAACAGATGCGCGCCGATCAGCGGGCCGAGGAAGGTGCCGAAACTGTTGAAGGTCTGGCTGAAGGTCAGGCGGAAATGGCTGCGTTTCGGATCGCCGAGCGCCGCCGCGAGCGGGTTCGCCGCGACCTGCAGGATGGTGATGCCGCTCGCGAGGATGAACAGGCCCGCGAGCACGAGCGGATAGACGGCGAGGTTTGCCGCCGCGAGCATGACGAGGCAGCCGACGACCATCGTCGACAGCGCGGTCAGGATCGACGGCACCGAATGAAAGCGCGCGATCAGCGCCGCGGCGGGGAAGGACATCAGGCCATAGGCGATGAAAAAGGCCGATGCCGACAATTGCGCCTCGGCATCGCTCAGCGTGAAGATACCCTTCACCGCGGCGACCAGCGGGTCGATCAGCGACGTTATGAAGCCCCAGGCGAAAAACAGCACGGTCACCGCGGCAAAGGCCGCCATGGCATTCGACCGGCCGCTACTGTGAGCGGTCGCCTGGCTGGGCAGGTTCATTCGGAATATCCTCTTCGCCGTTACTATGTTATGCGGCGGGTCTAACGGGGCCTCGGAAGCAATGCAACCGGTTACATCGGCATCGATGCCGCGCGCCTCCGCGCTGCTCCGGCGGCCCTCCCGAATCGCGTGAAATAATCGTTCGTCCCCCACTGGCGCGCGCGGGCGCGACTGGTTACATGGGCCGCCACCAAATGATTCGCGTGTGCCGCCCCGAAAGCTTGGGGGCAGGCGCCGCCCGCACCAGAAAGTGGCATCCATGGAAATCATCACCGGCCTGACCTTCGACGACGTGCTGCTGGTGCCCGGCGCGTCGGACATCCTTCCGTCGGACGCCAATCTGTCGACCCAGCTGACCAGCGAAATCAGCCTCAACATCCCGGTCCTGTCGTCGGCGATGGACACGGTGACCGAGGCCGACATGGCGATATTGATGGCGCAGATCGGCGGCATCGGCGTGCTTCACCGCAACCTGACCGTCGAGGAACAGGCCGCCGCGGTGCGGCAGGTCAAGCGTTTCGAAAGCGGCATGATCGTCAACCCGATCACCATCACCCCCGACGCGCCGCTCTCCTACGCGACCGCCTTGATGGATCAGCACCGGATTTCGGGCATTCCGGTCGTCGAAACGGGCGGCAAGCTCGTCGGCATCCTGACCCACCGCGACGTGCGCTTCGCCGACAATCCGGGGCAGCCGGTGCGCGAGTTGATGACTGCCGAAAATCTCGCGACCGTGCGCGCCGGGGTCGGGCAGGACGAGGCGCGCAAATTGCTCCACCAGCGCCGCATCGAAAAATTGCTCGTCGTCGACGACGATTATCACTGCATCGGCCTGATCACCGTCAAGGACATGGAAAAGGCGGTCAATTTCCCCGACGCGACGAAGGATGGGAACGGCCGCCTGCGCGTCGCCGCGGCGACGAACACCGGCGATAGCGGCGTCGAACGCGCCGAGGCGCTGCTCGAGGCCGAATGCGACCTCATCGTCGTCGACACCGCGCACGGCCACAGCAAAGGCGTCGGCGAGACCGTTGCCCGGATCAAGAAATTGTCGAACCGCGTGCAGGTGCTCGCGGGCAATGTCGCGACCGGCGACGCGACCAAGGCGCTGATCGACGCGGGCGCCGACGGCGTGAAGGTCGGCATCGGACCGGGTTCGATCTGCACCACCCGCATCGTCGCGGGCGTCGGAGTGCCGCAGCTCACCGCGATCCTCGACAGCGTCGAGGCGGCGTCGAAGCTCGGCGTGCCGGTGATCGCCGACGGCGGCCTTCGCACCTCGGGCGACGTCGCCAAGGCGCTTGCGGCGGGCGCGTCGAGCGTCATGGTCGGATCGATGCTCGCGGGCACCGCCGAGGCGCCGGGCGAGACCTTCCTCTATCAGGGGCGCACCTATAAAAGCTATCGCGGCATGGGCAGCGTCGGGGCGATGGCGCGCGGCTCTGCCGACCGCTATTTCCAGCAGGATATCAAGGACCAGATGAAGCTGGTTCCCGAGGGCATCGAGGGTCAGGTGCCGTTCAAGGGGCCCGCGAAGGACGTCATCCACCAGATGGTCGGCGGCGTGAAGGCGGCGATGGGCTACACCGGCAGCCGCACGCTCAAGGATTTCCGCGAGCGCGCCAAATTCGTGCGCATCACCAATGCGGGCCTCCGCGAAAGCCATGTTCACGACGTCGCGATCACGCGCGAGGCGCCGAATTATCCGGCGGGCTGAGGCCGGCCGGTGACGCCCGCAGCGCGCATCCAGGCGGCGATCGAGATTCTCGACGCCATCGCCGCCGCCGCGCGCGAGGGCGGGGCGCCCGCCGACGCGATCTTCGCCGAGGCGATGCGCGCGCGCCGCTATGCGGGGTCGAAGGACCGCCGTGCGATCCGCGGCCATGTCTATGACGCGATCCGCGCCGTGCGCTCGGCGCCCGCCTCGGGCCGCGCGGCGATGCTCGCGTTCGCCGATGCGCAGCCCGAACTCGCGGCGCTCTTCGACGGCTCGCCTTACGGACCCGCGCCGATCGCCGCCGACGAACCGCGCGCCGAGGCCGGGCTCGCCGCCCAGGCGCTGATCGACCTCTTTGATCCGCTCGTCGGCGAAGACGAGCATGACGCGATGCTGACGCGCGCGCCGCTCGACCTCCGCGCCAACCGCATCAAGGCGACGCGCGACGATCTCGCCGATCTCTTTCCCGAAGGCGAAGCGATCCCCGGCGGTCCCGACGGCTGGCGCCTGCCGCCCGAAACCGCCGCCATCCAGCATCCCGCCTATGCCGAAGGCCGCTTCGAGGTGCAGGATGCCGCGAGCCAATATGCCTCCGCGGCTTTGGACGCCGCGCCCGGACAGGCGATCGTCGATCTTTGCGCGGGCGGTGGCGGCAAGACGCTCGCGATCGCCTCACTCACCAGCGACGACGCCGACATCCTCGCGTGCGACACCAACCGCGCCCGCCTCCAGCAACTCGCGCCGCGCGCCGAACGCGCGGGGGCAACGCGCATCGAAACGCGCCTGCTCAATCCCGGGCAGGAGCCCGCGATGCTCGCCGACTGGCGGGGCAGGGCGGCGCGCGTCTTCGTCGATGCGCCCTGCTCGGGCAGCGGCACCTGGCGGCGCAGCCCCGAACTGCGCTGGCGCCTCACCCCGGCGCGGCTCGACCGCCATCTCGCCGATCAGGCGAAGCTGCTCGCCATCGGCGCCGATCTGGTGGCGCCCGGCGGCAAACTTCTCTATGCTGTCTGCTCGGTTATCGCGCGCGAGGGGCGGGCACAGGTGGATGATTTTCTGAACCGGAATCCGGGCTGGACGGCCGACGCGGGCTATCTCCCCGAGGCTATCGGCCGCGCCGCGGGCGCGGGTTTCCTGCTGACTCCGGGGCACGACGGCTGCGACGGATTTTTTCTCGCACGGCTGACATCGCCATGTTAGCATCCCCTGCAATGAAGCGATGGGAGAATGCGATGCGCATCAGTTTTCTGGCTATTGGCGCCGGCCTTGTTCTGGCCAGCCTGCCGACCGCCTCCGATGCCCAGCGCGCCGACAACGACATCTTCCCCCGCTCGATCGCGCTCCAGCAGGAAGGGCATCAGGCGCAGGAAGCCGGCGACCTCGACCAGGCGATCGACTTCTATGAATCGGCGCTCGCCGCCGACCCGCGCAACCGTTCGGCGATCATCGCGCTGGCGCAGGTCGCGCGCGCGCAGGGGCTGCCGGGCAAGGCGATCGGCCTCTATCGCGAGGCGCTGATCCTCGAACCCAAGGACATCGTCGCGCTGACCGGGCAGGGCGAGGCGCTCGCCGACAAGGGGGCGCTCGAACTGGCGCGCGAAAAGCTCGCCGAGGCCGAGCGCGTCTGCGGCGCCAAATGCCCGCAAGTCGCCGCGCTCGAAAAGACGATCGCGTCGAGCGCGTCGAAACGGGTCGTCGCCGCGGAGGCACTGGTGCCGACGCCGGTCGTCGCGACGGTCAAGCCCGCCACCGGCCAGAACTGAGAAATTACGCGCCGAGCGCGCGCGCCAGCGCCACCCACTCATCAACGCTGACGGTTTCGGCGCGCCGCGTCGGGTCGATGTCCAGCGCCTCGGCCGCCGCGACCGCGCCCTCGATCCCTTTCAGGCTCTGCCGCAGCATCTTGCGCCGCTGGCCAAAACCCTTCTCGGTGAGCTTCGAGAGCAGTTTCGGGTCGACGCCCGCGGGCTGATCGCCCGGCGTCACATGGACGATCGCCGACATCACCTTGGGCGGCGGGGTGAAGGCCGACCGGTGCACCTTCATCGCGATTTTCGCATTCGAGCGCCACTGCGCGAGCACCGCGAGCCGGCCATAGGCGCCCGTCCCGACCGGCGCGACGATCCGCTCGGCGACCTCGAGCTGGAACATCAAGGTCAGCGATAGCCAGCGCGGCGGCCACGCCGCGGGCTCAAGCCAGCGCGTGAACAGCGCGGTGCCGACATTATAGGGCAGGTTGGCGACGATATGATAGGGCGCCCCGCCGGTCAGCGCGTCGACGTCGACCGCCATCGCATCGCCCGCGATCACCGTCAGCTGCCCCGGAAAGGCTTCGCCGAGCTCGGCGAGCAGCGGCAGACAGCGATCGTCGCGCTCGACCGCGATCACCTTTGCCCCCGCGCGCAGCAGCGCCCGCGTCAGCCCGCCTGGGCCCGGCCCGACCTCGAACACCGTCGCGCCGTCGAGATCGCCCGGAAGCGCCGCGATCCGGTCGAGCAATTGCTCGTCGAACAGGAAATTCTGCCCCAGCGCCTTGCTCGCCGACAGGCCATGGACGCGCACCGTCTCGCGCAGCGGCGGCAGCGGCGTGCGCGGCTGGACCGTCACTTTGCGGGCGCACAGCCGCGCTCGCGCGCCGTCGCCATGCGCGCGGCCATCGCGATCGCCGCGATCGTCGGCCCGGCATCGGCGCGGCCGGTGCCGGCGATGTTGAAGGCGGTGCCATGGTCGGGCGAGGTGCGGATGATCGGCAGCCCGAGCGTCAGATTGACCCCGTCGTGGAAATGCAGCGCCTTGAACGGCGCGAGCGCCTGATCGTGATAGCCGCACAGCAGCGCGTCATATTGGTCGCGGATGCCGGGCGCGAACAGCGCGTCGGCGGCAACGGGGCCATCGACGGCGATGCCCTCGCTCGCCAGCTGGGCGACCGCGGGCTTCATGATCCGCTCCTCCTCGCCGCCGAGCTGGCCGCTCTCGCCCGCGTGCGGGTTGAGCCCCGCAAGCGCGATGCGCGGCGTATCGATGCCGAAATCGCGACGCAGTCCGCGCGCGACGATCCGCGCCTTGGCGACGATGAGTTCGCTCGTCAGCCGCTCGGGCACCTCGGCGAGCGGGATATGCACGGTCAGCGGCACGACGCGAAGCGACGGTCCCGCCAGCATCATCACCGCATTGGTCGCGGTCACGCCGCAGCGTTCGGCGATGAATTCGGTCTGCCCGGGATGGGTGTAGCCGATGCCGTGCAGCGCATGTTTCGATACCGAACCGGTGACCAGCGCCGAGCTCGCCTGGTTGCGCGTCAGCCCGATGCCGGTTTCGAGCGCATGGAGCGCGCACGTCGCGCCGGCCGGTGTCGGCGATCCGGGGGTCAGCGGGCCGCTGTCCTCGAGATGCCAGACGGGCAGCGCCTCGCCAAAGGTCCGCACGACTTCGTCCATGTCGCCGACGCGCGCCACGGGCCCGTCCCACACGGCTTCGATCGCGGCGATGTCGCCGATCGCGACAAAGGGAGGCAGGCGGTTTTCACCGCGCGCGGCCCATGCGCGCGCCGTGACTTCGGGGCCGACGCCGGCCGGGTCACCCATGGTAACCGCGATCGGGCGTCGAGTGCTCAATTCAAACATCAGCTATATTCGATCACGGCATCCCGGCGCAGGTCGCGCAGATAGCGCTGGGCCCGCTTGTTGACCTTTTCCTCCAGCAGCTTCTGCTCGATCTGTTCGAGGTTCGGCGCCGTTGCGGTCTGCGGCATGTCGCGGCCGCAAAGGACAAGGACGCTCACGCCTTCGTTCGCGGCGCCGAAGGGCTGCGTCGTCTGGCCGACCTGAAGGTTGACGAGCGTCGCCTGGAGCGGCGCGGGCAGCGCGCGCATTTCGATATTGTCGCGCGACACGACGCTCGCGCCCAATTGCTGGGCCACCGCGTCGGCGGCGCCGCAACCGGCGATCGTGCGCGTCGCTTCGGCAAATTTTCCAGCGAGCTCGGACGCCTTTTCCTGCGTCGTTCCGGCCGGAAAATCGAGCGAAATCTGCTTGAGGCTGAGCACCGCGTCGCGCGGGTCGGCGGTCAGCACCTGGCGCCGGTCGATCAACAGCATGATCGAAATGCCGCCGGGCACCTCGATCGGCCCGACCAGCTGGCCGGGCTGCATCTGCGTCGCGGCCTCGCCCATCGACGCGGGCAGCTGTGCCGCCTTTACCCAGCCGAGGTCGCCGCCGACGACGGCGGTCGACGCTTCGGAAAACTGGCGCGCATAGGCGGCGAAGCTGCCGCCCGCCTGCAGCGCCTGGATGATCTTTTTGGCGTTTTCGGTGACCGCGGCCATATTGTCGGGGGTCGCCGACAGATAGATTTCGCCAAGATGGAATTCATCCTGGCCCTTCGCGGCTTCCATCTGCTTGACGATCAGGTCAACCTCTTCGGTCGATACGTTGGTCGTCGACTGGATATTGCGCGACAACAGGCGATCCCACGCGAATTCGCCGCGGATCTGCTGTTTCACCGCCGCGGCGGACGAGCCTTTCGACGCCAGATATTCCGAAAACTGCTCGGGCGTCTGCTTGAAGCGTGTCGCGAGCCGGGCGAACTGCTCGTTGACGACATTTTCGTCGATCGCGATTTCGACCGCCTTGGCTTCCTGAATCTGCAATTTCTCGTCGATCAGGTTGCTGAACACCTGGTTGCGCAGTCGCTCGATTTCCTCGGGCGGCAGCTCGACATTATTGTTCGCGATGCGGATCAGCGCCATGCGCTGTTCGATGTCGGTCGCGGTGATGATCTCGCCGTTCACCGTCGCCGAGGGGCGATAGACGTTCGGCTTGGCGTCGCCGTAAAGCTGCACATTGCCGGGGATGTTGAGGCTGGTCGTCGGCACTTCGCTGTCGGGGACGGTCTGGGCCAGCACGGGCGCCGCGCCGACGGCGGCCAAGGCGATCAGGCCGGTCATGGTCGAAAATTTGGTCATCTTTACCCTATTCGAGAAAGTCCGGACGCTCCGTATCAGCGGACACGCCCGATGGTCCAGCGCAATCCGCCTCGGACGCCATTTGATGTCGCCGCATAGCTCGCAGACGCTGAACCTAGGCTGAGCGAAGGGCGTCCGCTTTGGGGTGGGGAGCGGACGTTCTCACTTTCGTCATCCCGGACTTGATCCGGGATCCATTTCTCCGGTGCTGGCGTGAATGGACCCCGGATCAAGTCCGGGGTGACGATGTGTGAGGGGCGACTTCCGGCCGATTTCTGCTCTCAGAACCCCAGATTCCTGAACGCGATCCGGAACGAGAAACTGTTGCCGCGCCGCGCGTCGCCGGTGTCGGCATAGTCGCGCCGCCAGGTCAACGCGATCGACAGGCATTCATCGTCATAGGCGAGCCCGAGCCGGTGTCGAATCGGCTCGAACCCGTCGGCACCGCTCAGCGGGTCGTCGCTCTGCTCGGTCAAATCGACGATCGCCGAGCCGAACAGCGACCAATGTTTCGCGAACGCGACGCGCCCGCCGGCCCGCACTTCCTCGCGATCCTGCAAATCCTCGCCGAGCAGCAGGATGTCGCGGTTGAGCCGCGAATAGCCGACCACGGCATAGGTCGAGCGGCTGCCGATCGTCGCATCGAACTCGTTGCGGCGGACCGCGAGATTATCCTTGTCGAGCCGGTAGCGGTGGGTGAGGCGCAGGAAATCGCGATACGCAATCGTCGTACGCCCGACGATGTCCGACGAGCGATCGGTCAGCCCGGTACCGTCGGGGAACAGGCTGGGCTTGTCGGTCAGGCGATAGCTTTGCCCGACGATGCTGTTGATGTTGAACCCCGGGCGGCTGTAATTCCATTCGAGGCCATAGGTGATGCGCGCGCCGTCTTCGAACCGGTCGTGGCCGTTGAAGCGGTTGATCGCGAAGAGATTGCTGTCCTCAAGATCGAAGGCGCGCGAATCCTCGTTCGGAATGTCGAGATTCTTGATCGGCGGGGTCGCGACGACCTGGACGCGCGGGGTCAGCGTCTGCGTGCCGCCGGCGAATTCGCCGATGAAGGGCCAGCGCATGTCGGCCGCCACCGCGGCGATCGCGCGCGCCTGCCAGCCCGACTTGCCGCGATAGCCGGGGATCGCGGTCAGCAGATTCTCGTCGCTGTGATAGACGTCGCCGCGCACGAGCGCGGTGAGCGTGACTTCCTGCCCGAGCCCGGTCAGCCCGCGCAAATTCCACTGCGCGCCGGCAAAGGCGCGCTGCGTGTCCTGCCCCGCGGTGCGGCCGATCGCCAGCGTGTTGAGTTGCAGCTCCAACTGCCCGCCAAACAGCGGATCGTCGAGCCGCTGGCGGTAATCGATGATTGGCAGCGCGATCGGCTGCTGGCCCTGAATGTCGTTGACGCGCAGCGTCTGCGTCGCCCAGCCGGCGATCGAGAGATAGGAGTTACTGCCGATCCGCTCGAGTTCGAACGTCGAGCGCAGCCGGTCGTCGCGGCTGATGTCGTAACGGCGCATGAAGGTGCGGTCGGTTGCGATGCGTCCCGAATAGGTGAGGCTCCAGCGCGGATCGAACTGAAATTTGCCCGCGCTTTCCAGATAGCCGCGAAAACGTTTCTGTGTATCGGGGGTCTCGCCGACCAACGGGACGAGCGAGCCATAGGTCGCATAGCCGTTGATCCGGAACGACCCGATATCGGTCAGTGCGCGGAACTCGCCTTCCAGCATCGGCGCCGCGTCGGTGTAGAGGTGCGGCGTGATCGTCATGTCGCGGTCGGGGGCGATGCGCAAATAATAGGGGACCGCGATCTCGAACCCGTTGCTGCGGTCGAGCCGGATTTCGGGGACCAGGATGCCGCTGCTCGGCTCGTTGTTGATCGAATGGCTGAGGCCGGGGAGCGGGATTAGCGGCAGGCCGAAAATCTCGATCCGTGCGCCCTTGTAGCGAACCTTGTTTTTCGCCCTGTCGTAAAGCACGCGAACGGCGCGGACCTGCCAGCTCGGATTCTTCGGGCAACCCTCATCGTCCTCGACCGGGCAGGGGGTGTAGGCGGCATTCTCCAGCTCGATATTGCCGTTGTCGAAGCGCGTGCCCTTGACCGCCGCGAGGCGCGATCCGTTGTCGAGCACGACGAGCAGATTTTCGACGACGCCGTCGCGCAAACTGTCGGTCAGTTCGATCTTGTCCCCATAGGCGATGTCGCCTTCGGGGTTCTTGATCATGACATTGCCCTCGGCGAAAACCTGTCCCGTCTGCCGGTTCCACGTCACCTTGTCCGCGCGCATCTCGACCGCTTCGCGGTTCATCTGGACATTGCCCTCGGCAACGACGACCTCGGTGTCGCCGTCGTAATTGAGGTTGTCCGCGGCAAAGCCGATCTGCTGCTCGCTCGCGGTATCGGGCGCGTCGGATGTCGTCGGGACGACGTCGGGGGTCTGGAGGTCGGGTTCGCCGATCACCTCTTCGGGCTGGGCCGGATTCGCCTCGCTCTGGGCCAGCACCGGGCTCGCCGCCAGGGCCAGACCGCTCGCCGTCGCCAGCCAGAACGGCCGCGCACCCGCCGCCCGATGGAACAAAGCCCAGCTCATTTAATCCCTTTGTCCCGAACCCTATATCGACGTCTTCCGGCTTGGACCGGCAGCTTTGTTTTTGCAACTCGCAAGCGAAACCCCTATCGGTCCGCCACGTTCCAATCAATCATCGCATGAGAAAGTTAAGGCATGGACATTCAGTTTGTCGCGCAAATCGATGCGTCTGCCGACGTCGTCGCATTTCCGGTCCGCAAGGGCGAAGCCGGGGCGCTCGGAGCGCTGCTCGGCGCCGCCGCGACGCAGGCGCGCTTCGATGGCGCGGCGGGCACGCTCGCGGAGACCGCGGCGATCGACGGCGCACAGGCGAAGCGCCTGCTGCTCGTCGGCATCGGCGAGGGCGGCGAGCAGGATCTCGAACGCGGCGGCGCCGCGCTGACCGCGAAGCTGCAGACGAGCGGCGTCACCCATGTCCATGTCGATTTTGCCAGCGCGGGGCAGAGCGACGCCGACGATGTGCTCGCCTTCGCGATGGGTGTGCGCCTCCGCAACTGGCGCCTCGACACCTATCGCACGCGCCTCGCCGACAAGGCGAAACCGAGCCTCAAGACGGTGACGATCGCCTCACCGCACGGCGACCTTTCGGCGCGCTGGGCCGAGAATGAAGCGATCGCCGAGGGGGTCGCGCTGACCCAGACGCTCGTCGCCGAGCCGCCGAACATCCTCTATCCCGAAAGCTTCGTCGAACGCTGCCAGCATCTCGCCGACCTCGGCGTCGAACTCGAAGTCCTCGACGAACGCCAGATGAAGGCGCTCGGCATGGGTGCGCTGCTCGGCGTCGCGCAGGGTTCGACGCGCCCGCCGCGGCTGCTCGCGATGCGCTGGAACGGCGGCAATCCCGGCGATGCGCCCGTCGTCTTCATCGGCAAGGGCGTGACCTTCGACACCGGCGGCATCAGTCTCAAGCCCGGGCCGGGCATGGACATGATGAAGTGGGACATGGGCGGCGCGGGCGCGGTCGCGGGCGCGATCAAGGCGATCGCTGGGCGCAAGGCGAAGGCGAATGTCGTCGGCGTCGTCGGGCTCGTCGAAAATATGCCCGACGGCAATGCGATGCGCCCCGGCGACATCGTCACCACCATGTCGGGCCAGACGGTCGAGGTGCTCAACACCGACGCCGAAGGCCGCCTTGTCCTCTGCGACGCGATCAGCTGGGCGCAAAAGGCCTATGATCCCAAGGTGATCGTCGACCTCGCGACGCTGACCGGCGCGATGGTGATCTCGCTCGGCCACGAATATGCCGGCATGTTCGCGAACGACGAGACGCTCGCCGCCGGCCTGCTCGCGGCGGGCGAGGCGTCGAACAACAAACTGTGGCGCTTCCCGCTCTCGCCCGCTTACGACAAGCTGATCGACAGCCCCATCGCCGACATGAAGAATATCGGCCCGCGCGAAGGCGGCTCGATCACTGCGGCGCAATTCCTCAAGCGCTATGTCGAGGACGGCGTCGCCTGGGCGCATCTCGACATCGCGGGCATGGCGTGGGGCGACAAGGACGGCCCGGTCTGGGCCAAGGGCGCGACCGGCTACGGCGTGCGCCTGCTCGACCGCTATATCGCCGCGAACCACGAAGGCTGAGCGGGGCAGAAAGAAGGATAGGGAGGGGAGCGTGCCGCGCGTCGACTTCTACCGGCTGACCCGCGACCCCGTCGAACGCGTGCTCCCCGCGCTCGCGACGCGCATCCTCGGCAATGGCGACCGCCTGCTGGTGGTCGCCGCCTCGGCGATGCAGCGCCAGGCGATCGACGAGGCGCTCTGGACGCTCCAGCCCGCCAGCTTTCTGCCGCACGGCCACGCCGGATCGCCCGACGAGGCGATCGAGCCGATCCTGATTTCGGGCACGCTCGACCCCTCGCCCCCCAATGGGGCTACCCTCCTCGCGCTCGCCGACGGCGAATGGCGCGACGAGGCGCTGGGGTTCGAGCGCACCTTCCTCCTCTTCGACAACAGCCGCATCGACGACGCCCGCGCGCTCTGGCGCACGCTCGCCGCGCGCGACGATGTCGACAACCGCTTCTGGAAACAGGACGAAAACGGCCGCTGGTCCGAAGGGCCCTAGCGCCCATGCGCTCTGTCCTTGCGATACCGCGAAAGCGCGGCTAGAGGCGCGCGCATCATATAACACAGCACGCAGGAGCTTTCCCATGGCGGTCACCCGCACCTTTTCGATCATCAAGCCCGACGCGACGCGTCGCAACCTCACCGGCGCCGTCACCAAGATGCTCGAAGACGCCGGCCTCCGCGTCGTCGCCTCGAAGCGCATCCACATGAGCCGCGAACAGGCCGAAGGCTTCTACGCGGTCCACAAGGAGCGCCCCTTCTTCGGCGAACTCGTCGATTTCATGATCAGCGGCCCCGTCGTCGTCCAGGTCCTCGAAGGCGAAAACGCGATGCAGGCGAACCGCGACATCATGGGCGCGACCAACCCCAAGGACGCCGCGCCCGGCACGATCCGCAAGGAACTCGCCGAGAGCATCGAAGCGAACACGGTGCACGGTTCGGACAGCGACGAGAATGCCGCGATCGAGATCGCCTATTTCTTCAAGCCCGAAGAAATCGTCGGCTAAGCCAACCGGCAAATCGATACGAAGAGGCCGCCGGAGCGATCCGGCGGCCTTTTTCGTCAACCGTCGGAATTTCCGGCGCGCAAGGTCGCTTCTCTTTCCGCTGCTTCCTGCTGTGCCTGTTGTCTTATCCGGTAATCCGAACGGAAATATTCATCGGCTTCGCGGAGATGCGCTATTCCATCTTCGTCCCAGCCTGACATTTCGGCATCGTCGATCAGTCCGGCGAGCCCGTTCAAGAAGATGGCATAATAGTCTGGCAGTTCTGACATCGCGCGAGCCTGCCACTGTGCGGCGGGCTAAGCAACGACTCTAAAACTCGTCCGCGACCGCCATCAGCCCAGCCAGCTTCCTCGGTGCGACCGCCAGCCAGCTCTTGCGAAGCCATTCGCCGATCGCGTCCCAGTCGGTGTCGCCCAGATCGAGCCGGATGCCGATCCAGCCGTCGCCGAAATAGGCCGGCCGGTAATAACGCGCTTCGTCCATCTCGATCAGCGCCGCCTGCTCGTCGGCACCGCTGATCTTGACGAGGATCGCGACCTTGCCGTCGCCATGATGATCCTCGGTGAAATAGGCGAATTTCTTGCCCTTCACGATGCCGAAGCAGGGCATGCCGTGCGATACCACCTCGTCGGCCTCGGGCAGCGTCATCGCGAGCTCGCGGACGCGGCCGCGTAGATAGTCGGGCGACCGCTCGCGCGTCACAAAGGCCGCGAGCGTCGGCGGGTAAAGCTGGTGCTCGGCGAATTGCACCCGCCGCGCGAGGCTTTCGGCGGTGTCGCCGGGGATGATCGCAACCGCGGTCTGTGCGAGCAGCGGGCCCTCGTCGACGCCGGGCGTCACGATATGGACGCTGCATCCGCCGAACTTGTCGCCCGCCTCGATCGCCTGGCTGTGCGTGTTCAGCCCTTTGTAGAGCGGCAGCAGGCTGGGGTGGATGTTGATCATCTTGCCCGCCCAGCGCGCGACGAAATCGTCTGACAGGATGCGCATATAGCCCGCGAGCGCGACGAACTCGGCGCCCGCCGCGCGCACTTGTTCGTCGACCAGCGCGTCGAACGCATCGCGGTTCATGCCCTTGTGCGACAATCCCCACGTCGCGATGCCCTCGCCCTCGGCGATTTTCAGCCCCGGCGCGTCGGGATCGTTGCTCGCAACAAGTACGAGCTGATAGGGGCAGGCTTCGGCCTTCGCGGCATAGAGTAGCGCCGCCATATTGGTGCCGGCGCCTGAGATCAGGACGGCGACCTTGGCTTTCGTCACAGGGCCATTCCTTTGATCCGTTCGTGCTGAGCTTGTCGAAGCACCGTTCTTTTCTCTTCTGCAGTTGAAAGGAAGAACCGCCCTTCGACAAGCTCAGGGCAAACGGTTTTGGAAATTATCCGTGGTGCGTCGCACTCCACGCCGCCATCGCGCTCCACGTCTCGGCGCTTCCCGTCACCGTACAGCCCTTTTCGCCGTCGACGATATGGCCGACGCGGAACACCGTTTCGCCCGCAGCTTCAAGCGCCGCAGCCACCTCGGCGACATCGGCTTCCGCCACGACGACCGCCATGCCGATCCCGCAGTTGAAGGTGCGCGCCATTTCCTCGGGCTCGATATTTCCTTGCGCCTGCAGGAAGGCCATCAGCCTCGGCTGCGCCCACGCGTCGGCATCGACATGCGCGTGCAAGGTCTTCGGCAGGATGCGGGGGATATTCTCGAGCAATCCGCCGCCGGTGATATGCGCGAGCGCGTGGATCCTGCCGGTCTTCACGAGCGGGAGCAGGCTCTTCACATAGATGCGCGTCGGCGCCATCAGCGCGTCGATCAGCAGGATATTCTGGTCGAACAGGGCCGGGCGATCGAGCTTCCACCCCTTGTCCGCCGCGAGCCGGCGGACGAGCGAAAAGCCGTTCGAATGCACTCCCGACGACGCGAGCCCCAAAATCACGTCCCCCGCCGCGACCTTGTCGGCGGTCAGCACCTGATCGCGCTCGACCGCGCCGACGCAGAAACCCGCAAGATCGTAATCGCCGTCCGAATACATACCCGGCATCTCGGCGGTCTCGCCGCCGATCAGCGCGCAGCCGGCCTGCTTGCAACCCTCGGCGATGCTCGCGACGACCTCGGTCGCGACATCGTTGTCGAGCTTGCCGGTCGCATAATAGTCGAGGAAAAACAGCGGTTCGGCGCCCTGCACGATCAGGTCGTTCGCGCACATCGCAACCAGGTCGATGCCGACGCCGTCATGCTTGCCCGATTCGATCGCGAGCTTCAATTTCGTGCCCACGCCGTCGTTCGCCGCGACGAGCAGGGGGTCGTTGAACCCCGCCGCCTTCAGGTCGAAGAAGCCGCCGAAGCCGCCAAGGTCGGCATCGGCGCCGGGACGGCGCGTCGCACGGGCGAGCGGGGCAATGGCACGGACCAGCGCGTTGCCGGTCTCGATCGATACGCCGGCCTGCGCATAAGTGTAGGAGGCGGGTGAGTTGTGCTTGGAATCCATGGCCAGCGCGACTAACGACTCTGGCCACGAAATGCCATGATTTCCTTGTCCGGGGGCAAGCTTTTGGGCAAAGCATAGAGAAGATATGATTTCGGCCGCTTTCCCCCGCTTCGCCCCAAGCTTTTCCTTCGACGCGCTGCGCGGCCGCGATTGGCGCTGGGCCGCGCTCTTCGGCCTGTTCCTCGCGATTCTGCTCGCCGGAATCGTCGATGGTCAGATCACCCGCGGCGACCGCGGCATCACCCCGATCAACAGCAGCGGCGATTTTCTCGCCAGCGGCATTTTGGTCGACGTTACCGGCGACAATGCCGACGATGCGCGCTCGAAGGGCTGGCGCGAGGCGCAGCGCAAGGGCTGGGCGCAGCTCTACCGCCGGCTGAACGGCACCGACGGCCCTGCGCTCACCGATTCGGTGCTCGACGGCATCGTCACCTCGATCGTCGTCGAGGAAGAACAGATCGGGCCGCGCCGCTATGTGGCAAAGCTCGGCATCCAGTTCGACCGCGTCCGCGCCGGACAGATATTGGGGGTCAGCGGCCGCACGCTCCGCTCGCCGCCTTTGCTCGTGATCCCCGTTTATTCGATCGATGCCATCCCGCAGGTGTTCGAACAGCGCAGCGCCTGGCAGCGCGCCTGGGCCGAATATAATACGGGGCAGAGCGCGATCGACTATGTCCGCACCGCGGGCACCGGCGCCGACACGCTGCTGATCAACGCCGGGCAGACCGGTCGCCGCGGCCGCGTCTGGTGGCGCGTGATCCTCGACCAATATGGCGCCGCCGACGTGCTCGTGCCGATGGCGCGCGTCGAATATTCCTACCCCGGCGGGCCGATCAAAGGCATTTTCACCGCGCGCTTCGGCCCCGACAGCAAGCTGATCTCCAGCTTCACCATGACCGGGCCGAGCCCGGCGGCGCTGCCCGACATGATGGAAAAGGCGGTCGCGCGGATGGACCGCATCTATACCGACGCGCTGACGGCGGGCATTCTCAAGACCGACACCTATCTCGTGCTCGAGAAACCGGTCGAAAAGGAAGATCTGCCCGAGGATCTCGCGACCGAGGAAGAGATACTGCCCAGCGAGATCGACGCGAGCATCCCCACCGCGCCCGCCGCGGGCGTGCAGAGCTTCACGGTGCAATATAGCTCGCCCGACGTCGATTCGGTCACCGCGACCGAACGCGCCGTCGCCGGCGTCGCGGGCGTCCAGTCGGCGTCGACCACCAGCCTCGCGCTCGGCGGCATGTCGGTGATGCGCGTGACCTTCCGCGGCGATCTTGCGGCGTTGCGCGCGGCGCTCGCGGCGCGCGGATTCAACGTGCAGGAAGGCGGCGGTCAGCTCAGGATCAGCCGCTGATGGGACAGATCGCGCTACCGCTCGACTGGAGCGCGGGCGGCTCGAACGACGGCCCGCTGATCGTCGGTACCAGCAACGCCGACGCGGTGCGCTATCTGCGCCATGTCGCGACCTGGCCCGTTCGCACCGCGGTGCTCACCGGTCCGCGCGGCTCGGGGCGCAGCCTGATGGGCCGCCTTTTCGCGCGCGAAACCGGCGGCCGCGTCATCGACGGAGAGGGCAGCGTTTCCGAAGAAGAGATTTTCCACGCCTGGAACGCCGCGCAGGCGAGCGGCACGCCGCTGCTGATCATCGCCGATGCGCCGCCGTCGGAATGGAATGTCGCGCTCCCCGACCTTCGTTCGCGCCTCGCCGCCGTCCCCGTGCTCGCGATCGGCGAGCCCGACGACTGCCTCGCGCGCGATCTGATCGAGGCACTGTTCGCGCAGCGCGGCGTGGCATTGGCACCCGGCGTCGCCTCCTATATCGTCCCGCGGATGGAACGCAGCTATGCGATGATCCACCGCGTCGTCGCGGCGCTCGACGCCGCCTCGCTCGAAAAAAAGGGCGGGATCACCGTTCGTCTTACGCGTGAAACATTACTGTCACAGGGGCTGATCGATCCCGATCTCCTCGAAGGACAGGAAACGAGCACATGTCGATAAGTGGCGGACCTCTTCGCGCCGACAATGACGCCGATACGGCCATTCCGTCCTTCGGTCCCGAACGTTTCTTCAACCGCGAACTGTCCTGGCTCGCCTTCAACCGGCGGGTGATGGAGGAGGCGCGCAATCCCGCGCATCCCCTGCTCGAACGCCTCCGCTTCCTTTCGATCTCGGGCAGCAACCTCGACGAATTCTTCATGGTCCGCGTGGCGGGGCTCAAGGGGCAGCAGCTCCAGGGCATCGACGACCCTTCCGCCGACGGCCGCTCGCCGGGGCAGCAGCTCGCCGAAATCGAGGCCGAGGTGCACCGCCTCGTCGACCAGCAGCAGAGCGAATGGCAGTTGCTCCACCGCCAACTCGCCGAACAGGGCATCGTCGTTCACGGCGCGGGGTCGGACAAGGAAGCGCTCCGCCGGGCGCTGCGCCAATATTTCATCGAACAGATTTTTCCGATCCTGACCCCGCAGGTGCTCGATCCGGCGCACCCCTTTCCCTTCATCCCGAACCGCGGCCTCGGCGTGATCTTCGATCTTCAGCGCAAGACGAGCGGCGAGACCGTTCGCGAGCTGGTGATGATCCCCGCCTCGCTGGCGCGCTTCGTGCCGGTTCCTGGCGAACCGGGCGCCTTCGTGCCGATCGAATATCTGATCGAACTGTTCGGCGACCTGCTGTTTCCGGGTTTCACGATCCGGTCCCTGGGCGTGTTCCGGATCATCCGCGACAGCGATATCGAGCTCGAGGAAGAGGCCGAGGATCTCGTGCGCCTGTTCCGCACGGCGATCCGCCGCCGCCGCCGCGGCCGCGTGATCCTGATGGAACTCGAGGCCGACATGCCCGCCGAAATCGCCGAGGTTCTGGGCGCCGATATTCAGGGGCACGAGGCGATCGTCGCCAAGATCGGCGGCTTCATCGGGCTCGCGGCGCTGTCGGCGCTCGTCGACGTCGATCGCCCCGACCTCAAATTCCCCGCCTATTCGCCGCGCTTTCCCGAGCGTATCCGCGAACATGGCGGCGACTGTTTCGCGGCGATCCGCTCGAAGGACATCGTCGTCCATCACCCCTATGAAAGTTTCGACGTCGTTCTCTCCTTCCTGCGGCAGGCGGCGGCCGACCCCGACGTCGTCGCGATCAAGCAGACGCTCTATCGCGCCGGCGACCAGTCGCCGGTGATCCGCGCGCTGATCGAGGCGGCCGAAGCGGGCAAGTCGGTGACCGCGGTCGTCGAACTCAAGGCGCGTTTCGACGAGGAGCAGAATCTGCTCTGGGCGAACCAGCTCGAACGCGCCGGCGTGCAGGTCGTCTACGGCTTCATCGAGTGGAAGACGCACGCCAAGATTTCGATGGTCGTGCGCCGCGAAGGGCAGGGCTATCGCACATACTGTCACTTCGGCACGGGCAATTACCATCCGGTCACCGCGCGCATCTATACCGACCTCAGCTTCTTCACCGCCGATCCGCGCGCGGGCCGCGATGCCGCGCAGCTCTTCAACTATATCACCGGCTATGTCGAACCCGAACGACTCGACCTCATCACCATGTCGCCGCTCAACATGCGCGCGCATCTTTGCGAGCTGATCGACGCCGAAACCGCGGCGGCGAAGGCGGGGCGGCCGTCGGGCGTCTGGGCCAAGATGAACAGCCTCGTCGACCCCGACATCATCGACAAGCTTTACGAGGCCAGCGCGGCGGGGGTGCCGATCGAACTGATCGTGCGCGGCATCTGCTGCCTGCGCCCCGGCGTGGCGGGGCTTTCCGAAACGATCCGCGTCAAATCGGTCGTCGGCCGCTTCCTCGAACATAGCCGGGTCTGGGCCTTCGCCAACGGCGCGTCGCTGCCGCACCGCGCCGCCAAGCTCTATATCAGCAGCGCCGACTGGATGCCGCGCAACTTCGACCGCCGCGTCGAATATATGATCCCGATCGAAAATCCGACCGTCCATGATCAGATACTCGATCAGGTGCTCGTCGCGAACCTCATCGACAATGAACAAAGCTGGATATTGCAGCCCGACGGCACCTCCGAGCGCGTGGAGCCGGGAGACAAGCCTTTCAATTTGCATCATTATTTTATGAACAACCCGTCGCTTTCGGGCCGTGGCACCGCGCTTCACAAGCGTCAGGACGTGCCGACGCTGGCCTTCGATATGCGTGAAGATTGAGAAGAGGTTGAACTTCCTGCGCAGCTCCCGACAAGCGGTCAGCCGGTCCGCCGTCATCGACATCGGCTCCAACTCGGTCCGCATCGTCGTTTATGAAGGCCCGTCGCGCGCACCCGCGGTGATCTTCAACGAAAAGGTCGCCGCCGGCCTCGGCCGCGGCCTCGCGATCGACGGCCGCATCGCGCCCGAGGATGCGACACGCGGCATCGTCGCGCTTCGCCGCTACGCGCTGCTCGCGAAGCATATGGATGTGAAGACGATCCAGTGCGTCGCCACCGCCGCCGTGCGCGACGCGGCGAACGGTCCCGACTTCATCGCCGCGGCCGCCGAAGCCGGGCTCGATATCCGGCTGCTCTCAGGGGAAGAGGAGGCCGAAGCCGCAGGGCATGGCGTGCTTTCAGCGATTCCCGACGCGCGGGGCATCGCGGTCGATCTGGGCGGTGGCAGCCTCGAACTGGCCGAAGTTTCGGATGGCCGGGTCGGCCGCTGCGCCTCCTTCCCGCTCGGCGTGCTCCGCCTGCCCGCGCTGCGCCAGGATGGCGAGCAGGCGTTCGAACGCGCGATCCGCAAGATGCTCCGCGCCGCCGGCTGGCCAGGCGAGGGGCTCAGCGGGCTGCCGCTCTATCTCGTCGGCGGCTCGTGGCGCGCGCTCTCGCGTCTCGACCTCGAACTCACCAAGGATCCGCTCGCGGTGCTCGACCAGCATACGCTGCCGCGCAGCGCGCTCCGCCGCCTGATCCGCGCGACCAAGAGGCTGAGCTTCGAGGAATTGCGCGCGATCCCCGGCATGGCATCGAACCGCGCGGCCGCCTTGCCCGACGCGGCGGCGCTGCTCGCGGCGCTCGTCAACATCCTCGACGTCCCCGAAATGACGGTCTCCTCATCGGGCCTGCGCGAAGGACTGCTCTATCAGGCGCTCGATGCCGAGACGCGCGCGCAGGATCCGCTGATCGTCGCCGCCGAATTCGAAGGCCGCCGCCTCGCGCGTTTCGCGCCGCACGGCCGCGCGATCGCCGACTGGATCGCGCCGCTTTTTGCCGACGAAGGACCGGCCGATAGCCGCGTCCGTCTCGCCGCGAGCCTGCTCAGCGACGTTGCCTGGTCGGCGAACCCCGATTTCCGCGCCGAACGTGGTACCGAGATCGGCCTCCACGGCAATTGGCGCAGCATCGACATTCCGGGCCGCATCCTGCTCGCGCGCGCGCTTTACGCGGGCTTCGGCGGCGCCGACGCCGAATTTCCCGCGATGGGAGCGCTCGTCGCGCAGGAACGGCTAGCGCGCGCGCGGCAATGGGGTCTTGCGATACGCCTTGCCCAGCGGCTGACCGGCGGGGTCGAGGCTCCGCTCAAGGCCAGCGGGATTGTGCTTGTCGAGGGCAGGCTGCGGTTGTCCCTCGACGCCGGCTGGCATCATCTGGCAGGCGAATCGGTCGAGCGCCGCCTCCGCGTTCTCGCGCAGGCGCTCGATGCGAAACCGGAACTGGTGCTGCTCTGACAATGAAAAAGCTGTGTGTCGCCGCGAAGGCGGGGACCCATCTCCTGCCGGCTCGAAATAGGACCGTCCGGTAATGGACCCCCGCCTTCGCGGGGGCACACGATCTTTCGATCAGACCTCGCTTGTCACCGCGGCGTCGATCTCGCTCATCACCAGCTTGCCGTTCTTGACGGCAAAGCCCATCCGGCCTTCGACCAGGTCGAGCGCGGCGTGGCCGAACACGTCATAGCGCCAGCCTTCCATCATCTGGATGCCTTTGCGCGCGCCCGCGGCAAGCGCCTCGAGATCGTCGCTGCGCGCGATCAGCCGCGCCGCGACATTGAGCTCGCGCGCCCGGATCTTGAGCAGCAGTTTCAAAAGGTCGGCGACCAACGTGCCTTCTTTGCCGAGTCCCGGGCCGCGCGGCGCGCGGTCGGGCATGTCGTCCTTCGACATCGGCTTGGCGTTGGTGATCGCGTCCATCAGCCGGCCGCCGATGTCGTTGGTGCGCCATGTCGCCGACAGCCCGCGGACGCGGCCAAGCCCGTCCTGATCCTTCGGCGGATGCGCGGCGAGGTCGGCGAGCGTCTCGTCCTTGACGATCCGGCCGCGCGGCAGATTCTTGTTCCGCGCCTCGCGCTCGCGCCAGGCGGCGAGCGCCTGCAACCGGCCGAGCACGTCGAGTTTGCGCGTCGGCACCTTGATCCGCTGCCACGCCTTGTCGGGATCGACGCTGTAATTGGCGGGGTCGGCGAGCTTCTCCATCTCCTCGTCGAGCCAGTGGCCGCGACCGGTCTTGATCAGCTTGTCGAGCATCATCGGGAAAATCTTGGCGAGGTGCGTGACGTCGCCGATCGCATAGTCGATCTGGCGCTTGTCGAGCGGACGGCGGCTCCAGTCGGTGAAGCGCGCGCCCTTGTCGAGCTGCAACCCGATCCACGCCTCGACAAGGTTCGAATAGCCGACCTGTTCGGCCTGACCCAGCGCCATCTGGCCGATCTGCGTGTCGAAGATCGGGTGCGGCGTCTTGCCGGTCAGGTTGAAGATGATTTCGACATCCTGCCCGCCCGCGTGAAAGACCTTGAGCATGTCCTCATTGTCGACGAGCAGGTCGAGCAACGGCTTCAAATCGATGCCGGGCGCCATCGGATCGATCGCCGCGGCATGGTCGCGGTCGGCCACCTGGATCAGGCAAAGCTCTGGCCAGAAGGTGTTTTCGCGCATGAATTCGGTATCGACCGCGATGAAATCGCTGTTCCGAATGAGGTCGCAGAATTCGACGAGCGCGGCGCTGGTTTCGATCAACGGATGGACTTGCATAGCGCGCCTATACAGCTAGTTGAAAGGAACGGGCAGGAAAAATTGCCCGCGCTCTTCGGGTCGCGGAGCCGGAACACCGGCCAAGGGGAAAACGAAGGGATTTGGGGCATGATGTGGCTCGGTTGGGCGCTGGCGGCGCTCGGTTTTGTAATGCTTTTCGGGCAATATGCGGCGGGGCAGGCGGATATTTTCGTCTCGATCGCCAATCCGCGGCCGCTCGATGAGGAGATAATGGTCGTGACGCTGAAGGGCTGGGGGTTCGCCGCCCATGCCGCGCAGCCGTTCCTCACACCCGAATCCGATCATGGCCTCTGCGACGTGCGTGTGTTCGCGACGCGGCGCCAGATGCTCGTCGCGATCGCGACTGTCGGATTCCTGCGCCCGGTGACGGTGGCGTGGCGCGCGCACGCCGGCGTCCTCCCGCTGGGAGAGGCGTGATGCCGATCGTCAAGCTCCGCGAGGAGGGCCGCTGGACCAATTATCACGGCACCGGGACCTGCGAGGCGGCGACGCGCTTTGCGCTGCGCAGCGGCGACGCCGAGCGCGGGCGCGACGAAATCGCGATCGCCGCCAGAACCGTGCGGGACTGGCTCGCCGAAGCCGCCGCTGCCGGGCGCTGCGTCCGCCCGCTTGGCGCGGGCTGGTCGCCTTCGAACGTCAACATCGCCTCGCAAAGCTGGCTGCTCCACACGCGCCGCTTCAATCGCTGCTTTCGGATCGATGCCGACGATGTCCGTCCCGGCGTCGACGCCGCCGCGCTGATGCTCGTCGAAGCGGGGGCGCTCGTCGACGAAGTGTCCGACAAGCTCGAGGCGCAGGGCCGCTCGCTGTGGACCAGCGGCGCCGGCAACGGTCAGACCTTCGCGGGCGCGTGCGCCACCGGCACCCACGGCTCGATGATCGCGCGGGGCGGTATCCAGGATCATATCCGGGCGGTGCAGGTCGTCACGCCCGGCGGCATCCACTGGATCGAACCGGAGAGCGGCGTGATGAGCGACGCGTTCATCGCCGCGACCGGATCGACGCCGCTGCGCGACGACGATGTCTTCGCGGCCGCCCAGCTTCCCGTCGGCGCGCTCGGTATCATCACCGCGCTCGTCGTCGACAGCGTGCCCCGATTTCTCGTCCGCCCGATCCAGAATCTGCGCAAGGTCGCCCCTGGCGCGCTCGACTGGCTCGCCGCGGGCGATTTCCGGCGCTTCTCGGCGACCTATGCGCTCGACCGGGACCCCGATTTCGTCCAGATGATCGTCAACCCCTACAAGCCGTTCAAGCGGCCCGCGATGGTGCGATTCCTTTATCGTGAACCGTGGCGCGACGATTATCCCCGCGCGACGCCGGGAGAGCTCGGCGCCGGCTATGACGCGCTCAGCCTGCTCGGACGGCTGCTCGACGATTATCCATGGGCGCGGGGGTCGCTGCTGCAGTTCGCGATGAAGCTGGGCTACGCCGCCGGCCCCGACGTCGACGATCCAGCCGTCACCGGCAGCTGGGGCGAGGGGCTCGACACGCACCGCCCCATGGCGGACCTGTTCAACGCCTCGGTCACCATCGACCGCGCCGACCTTGCGCAAGCGTTCGAGCGGATCTGTGCGGTTTATGCGCGCCATGGCGGCTCGACCGTCGTTACGGTGCGCTTCATGGAGCGTGCGCAGGGATTGCTGGCGCCGGCGCGTTTCACGCACAATGCGGTGATCGATTTCGATGGGCCGCGCAGCCAGCGCACCGCCGATGCCTATGCGCGCGTCGTCGACTGCCTCGATGCCGAGGGGATCGCCTTCACGCGGCACTGGGCGAAAAGCTGCCACCTCGACGCGGCGCGGGTCGCCGCCGATTATGGCGAGGATTTTCGCCGCTGGCGCGCGGCGCAGGGCCGCTTGATGCCCGATCCCGCGCACCGCGCGCTGTTCGGCAGCGAAGTTCTCGACGGGCTCGGGCTGACCTGTTGATTGCGCCCTCCACCCTTGACAAATCGCTCGCCGCGCTGCCTTAGGCGCGGCCATCTCGGCGCGTTTTTCCTGCGCGCCTTCCCGGACATTGAAAGACGATCAAATGCACGCCTATCGCACCCACACCTGCGCAGATCTTCGCGCCGCCAACGTCGGTGAGGAAGTTCGTCTCTCCGGCTGGGTGCATCGGACGCGCGAACATGCGAATGTGCTCTTCGTCGATCTTCGCGACCATTATGGCATCACCCAGATCGTCGTCGAGACCGGTTCGGATCTCTATCCCACGGTCAACGCCCTTGGCCCCGAGTCCGTTCTGACCTTCACCGGCAAGGTCGCCGCGCGATCGCCAGAGACCCTCAACCCGAAGCTGGCGACCGGTGAGATCGAAATCTACCCGAGCGCGGTGACGGTTCAGTCGGCCGCCGATCGCCTGCCGTTGCCCGTGTTTGGCGACACCGAATATCCTGAAGAAATTCGTCTCACGAACCGCTTCCTCGACCTGCGCCGCGAGCGGCTGCACAAGAATATCGTGCTGCGTTCGAACGTGATTTCGTCGCTGCGCCGCCGGATGATCGATCAGGGCTTCACCGAATTCCAGACGCCGATCCTGACCGCGAGCAGCCCCGAGGGCGCGCGCGACTATCTGGTCCCGAGCCGCGTTCACCCGGGCAAATTTTATGCGCTGCCGCAGGCTCCGCAGATGTTCAAGCAGCTGCTGATGGTCGCGGGCTTCGACCGCTATTTCCAGATCGCACCCTGCTTCCGCGACGAGGATGCGCGCGCCGACCGTTCGCCGGGCGAATTCTATCAGCTCGATTTCGAGATGAGCTTCGTCACGCAGGACGATGTGTTCGCCGCGATCGAGCCGGTCCTGCACGGCGTGTTCGAGGAGTTCGCCGATTTCGACGGCAAGGGCCGCACCGTCTCGCCGCTGCCGTTCAAGCGCATTCCCTATCGTGAATCGATGCTGAAATACGGCAGCGACAAGCCCGACCTGCGCAACCCGCTGCTCGTCCATGATGTCGGTGAGCTCTTCAAGGGATCGGGCTTTGGCCGCTTTGCGTCGATGGTCGAGGAAGGGCAGGTCGTCCGTGCCGTTGCCGCCCCCGAAACGCACGAAAAGAGCCGCAAGTTCTTCGACGAGATGAACAGCTGGGCGCAGTCGGAAGGCTTCCCGGGGCTTGGCTATGCGACGCAGAAGGACGGAGTGTTCGGCGGTCCGATCGCCAACAATCATGGCCAGGAAGGCATGAAGGCGATCGCCGACGCGATGGGTCTCGGCCCGAACGACGGCATCTTCTTCGCCGCGGGCGTGGAAGCGAACGCGGCGAAACTCGCCGGCCTCGCGCGCACGCGCGTCGCGGATCAGCTCGGCCTCATCGACAAGAGCCGCTTCGAATTCTGCTGGATCGTCGACTTCCCGATGTTCGAGGCCGACGAAGACACCGGCAAGATCGACTTCAGCCACAATCCCTTCTCGATGCCGCAGGGCGAGATGGACGCGCTGACGGGCAAGGATCCGCTCGATATCCTGGCCTATCAATATGATATCGTCTGCAACGGCGTCGAACTGTCGTCGGGCGCGATCCGGAACCATCGTCCGGACATCATGTACAAGGCGTTCGAGATCGCGGGCTACAGCCAGGCCGATGTCGACGCCAACTTCAGCGGCATGATCAACGCCTTCAAGTTCGGCGCGCCGCCGCACGGCGGCTCGGCGCCGGGCGTCGACCGCATCGTGATGCTGCTCGCCGACGAACCGAACATCCGCGAAGTGATCGTCTTCCCGATGACCCAGAAGGCCGAGGACCTGATGATGGGCGCCCCTGCGCCGGTCAGCGAAAAGCAGCTCAAGGAACTCAGCATCCGCCTCGTCGACGGTCCGAAGAGCTAAGGCATGGGTGAACAGCCGTGCGAACACCGGCTGGGAACGCCGGACGGCGAGATTTGCTGGTTCGAATGGGGCGACCGTTCGGACCGGCCCTCGCTGCTCCTGCTCCACGCCACCGGTTTTCACGCACGCCTTTGGGACCAGGTGGTCGCTGCCTTGCCCGCGGGAACGCATGTCGTGGCGCCCGACCATCGCGGTCATGGGCGCAGCTTTCGCCCTGCGACCCTCGCCAGCTGGTCGGCGACTGCCGACGCGCTGCTCCCGCTGCTCGACGGCCTTGGTGGTCACCCGCTCGTCGGCTGCGGCCACAGCATGGGCGCCTATGTGCTGACCCGGCTCGCGTCGCAGCGGCCGGCCGCCTTCGCCCACCTCGTCATGATCGATCCGGTGATCATGGATCCCGCCCTCTACGAGGGCGAGAGCGCCAAGCCGATTCCCGATCCCGCCGGCCATCCGGTGGCGCGCCGCCGCAACGCATGGGCCAACGCGGAAGAGATGCGGGCGCGCTTCGCCGATCGGCCGCCCTACGCGAACTGGGATCCGCGCGTGCTCGCCGATTATTGCACCTATGGCCTGCTTCCCGCAGCCGATGGGGAAGGGCTCGAACTGGCCTGCCCGCCGGCGCTCGAAGCATCGGTTTATCAGAATGCGCTGCGCACGAGCCCGCACGAATGGCTGCATTATCTGTCGGTGCCATCGACACTGATCCGCGCGCCGACCGGCGAGCGCGGCGGCGAACTCGACTTTTCGTTGAGCCCGACCTGGACCGGCCTCGGTCCGGCGATCGGCGCCGAGCGTGACGAACTGTGGGCTGAGCATAGCCATTTCATTCCGATGGAGAATCCGGCGCGCGTTGCCGCGCTGCTCGCCAATTTTCTCTGATACGGACGCGCGCAACGAAATCGGCGCGCGCTGTGCCAGAAAATGACATCGGCGTATCGCCCGCTTGGTGCGAAGGGCGACGCGCGCTAGGGTGGGCGGATGAGCATTGCCCTTTCCGATTATGAAACCGGCGCCAAATATGACGGCGACTATTCCGACGATCTCGGGGAGCTCGAGGATCGGCTCGAACGGCTCCAGGCCGCGCATATCATCCACGGCCAGCGCAGCATCATCATGTTCGAAGGCTGGGACGCGGCGGGGAAGGGCGGGATCATCCAGCGGCTGACCGCGTCGCTCGACCCGCGCTTTTTCGAGGTATGGCCGATCGGCGCACCGACCGATGAGGAAAGGGCGCGCCATTTCCTCTGGCGCTTCTGGAAACGCCTGCCCGGCAATCGCGAAATTTCGATCTTCGATCGCAGCTGGTACGGCCGCGTCCTCGTCGAACGCGTCGAGGGCTTCGCGAGCGAGGCCGAATGGCGCAAGAGCTATGACGAGATCAACGAATTCGAGGCGCAGCTTACCGGCAGTGCGACCAATCTCGTCAAGCTGTTCGTCCACATCACGCAGGAGGAGCAGGACGAGCGTTTCGCCGCGCGCCTCGACGATCCGTGGAAGCGCTGGAAGACGGGCACCGAGGATTATCGCAACCGGTCGAAGCGCAAGGACTACCTCGCCGCGATCGAAGAGATGTTCGCGCAGACCAACACGCGGTGGGCGCCGTGGAAGGTGATCGACGGCAACCACAAGAAAGCGGCGCGCATCGCGGCGTTGACCCATATCGTCGAAACGCTCGAAGCCGCGGTGCCGATGACGCCGCCCGATCTAGATCCCGCGGTGGTCAAGCTCGCGGCGAAAGCGTTCGGATACAAGCCCAAGGACTAGTACGGACCCTGGGTTTTTCGGCCCGCTCGGCTAGCAATTCCGGCCCCCTGCCGCTACATGGGACGGCATGAGCCGCGCCAAGAGATCCGACGACTGGGGTTTTCCCCGCTGGCGCCCCTATGGCTCGTCGCGCGAGGCGCAGAAGATGCGCCTGTGCGACCGTCATGGCTGCACCAACCCCGGCAATTGCCCCGCGCCCAAATCGCCGAACAGCTCCGAACGCTGGTATTTCTGCGAAGCGCACGCCGCCGAATATAATCGCGGCTGGGACTATTTCGCCGGTCTTTCGGCCGAGGATGCCGCGGCGCGCGCCGCCGAGGAGGCGCAGGGCGCGCGCAGCTATGCCCGTGCGCAGCATTACACCTGGGGCGGCTCGGGCGACGGCAGTCGCAGCGCCGACGAAATGCGCGCGCTCGAAATTCTCGACCTCGAACCCGATGCCGATTTCGAAGCGACGAAAAAGGCGTGGCGCAATCTGGCCAAAGAATGCCACCCCGACGTCAAACCCGGCGACGCCGAGGCCGCAAAGCGCTTCGCCGCGGGGCAAGCGGCGTTCGAGGTGCTGAAGCAGGCCGAAGAGCGGAAGAGCTGGAAGCCGGCCTAGCGAGCGATCTGGTCGGCGGCTTGGCTGGGTCCGGCCGAAACTAGCCGTCGCCCCCGCGAAGGCGGGGGCCGCCATCGGCCTTGCGCTACCTCTCCAGCGGCCCCCGCCTTCGCGGGGGGCGACGGGTTGCGGAACGTCCGCTCACCACCCCCAAACCACCGCTATTTATAAACGCACGCGTCCAGCCCGTCGCGCCGCACTACGCCGATGCGCGCGGTGATCGTATTACCGTAACGCCGCGTGAAGCCTGAGGGGCTGATCGCCTCGCGTTTCTTCGGCAGCGGCAGGATCGCGGCGATCCGCGCCGCCTCGCGCGGGGTCAGCTTGGCAGCGCCATGCTGGAAATAGCGCTGTGCCCCCGCTTCGACGCCATAAGTGCCGATGCCCGTCTCGGCGACGTTGAGGTAAACCTCCATGATCCGCCTTTTGCTCCAGATCGTCTCGATCAGGAAAGTGAACCACACTTCGGGCACCTTGCGAACATAGCGCGTCCAGCCGCTGCCCTGCCACAAGAAGGCATTCTTCGCGGTCTGCTGGCTCACCGTCGATCCGCCGCGCAGTTTCTTGCCCTTGGCGTTGCGCTCGATCGCCTCTTCGATCGCGTCGCGGTCGAAACCGTTATGGCTGCAGAATTTGCCGTCCTCGGCCGCGATCACCGCGCGCACCATGTTGCGGTCGATGTTCGACAGGCTTTCCCAATCCTTGGTGATGCCGTTGCTGTCGAGCAGCATCGTCAGCGTCACCGGCGGCGGCACGACGGCGTAGACGAGTACCCACACGACCGAGATCGCGACGAACCAGAGCAGCCATTTGAACGGACGGAGATACCAGGGGAGCTTGCGCTTCTTCGCGCGGGAGGAGGTTGCCATGGGCGCAAATTAACCGCTTGCCGTTTCGAGGCAAGCGGGCTTGATCGGTCGATCGAATTTCGAGAAGAAAAGCGATGAAAGGAAGGCTCCCATGCCGCTTCGCTCCGTCCTGCTCTTCGCCACGCTCGCCTTCGCCGCGCCGGCCCTCGGGCAAGAGGGCGGCCGCGCTCTTTGCCCCGACCGGCCGGGGCTCGGTACGCCCGCCTGCACGCTCGATGCGGGCGCAACGATGCTCGAGATCGGGATCGCCGACTGGACGCTCGATCGCAACGCCGACAGTCGCACCGACGGCCTCGCCTTCGGCGACGCGCTGCTCCGCGTGGGGCTCACGCCGTCGCTCGAAGCCCAGATAGGTTGGACGATGCTCGGTCATGTACGCGAACGCGACCGGACGACCGGCGATGTCGCGCGATGGACGCGGACGGGCGACGTCACGCTCGCGCTGCGGCAAAATCTCCGTAATCCCGATGGTTCGGGCTTCTCGGCTGCGCTGATGCCCTATGCGACGCTGCCGGTCGGGGGTCGGGGCGTCGGCGCGGGCGATTGGGGGGCGGGATTGATCGTGCCGGTCAGCTTCGAGCTTGGCGCGGTATCGCTCGGGGTCTCGCCGCATGTCGACGCGGCGGTCGACGCCGACGGCGACGGGCGCCATCTGGCCTATGGCTCGGTCGTCGGCCTCGGCTTCGGCGTCTCCGACGATGTCTCAGCGGCGGCGGAAGTATCGCTGACCCGCGACCGCGACCCCGACGGTCGCACAACCGAGGCGCTCGCCGGCCTCTCGGCCGGATGGCAACCCGGCCCCGACAGCCAATGGGATGTCGGCGCCAATCTCGGCCTCAATCGCGCCAGCCCCGATATCGAACTCTATTTGGGTTTCGCGCATCGTTTCTGAGATTTGCGCGCCAGGCCTAACCGTCGATGTTGTTGTCCGGTGATCGTTTAGCCGACAAGAAAAGCTGCGCGAGCCCGTACGGCGCTGCGCCCAGCGCGCAAATCAGAGCGGCGCCGATGGGAAAGACGATCAATGCCATTCCCGCCCCTCCGCGAAGGTCGCTCGTCAATCCGACCCACACACCATAGGCGAGAAAAAGCACCGCCCCGAAAAGACAGGCGAACCAAAATCTTTTGAAATATAGCAAGATTCTCGAGAACAGGCCGGGACGACCCGACGCCTCGACGGCCAAATGACGACGGTATCTTGTCAGTAGATCCATCGGCTAGCCGCGATACCCTCGAAAAACCGCCAGCGGGCGAAAAGGATGGGCGCCGATCAGGCGCCCACCAGCCGCCGGTCGCCGGCGAGCTTGAGCATCGCCTTTTGAAGCTTTTCGAAGGCGCGCACCTCGATCTGGCGCACGCGCTCGCGGCTGACGTCATAGACCTGGCTCAGATCCTCGAGCGTCTTCGGATCGTCGGTCAGGCGGCGCTCGGTCAGAATGTGGCGCTCGCGTTCGTTGAGCGTTTCGAGCGCCTCGTTGAGCAGCGCGTGCCGCACGTCGCGCTCCTGCGCCTCGGCGACGCGTTCGTCCTGCAGCGGGCCTTCGTCGCCGAGAAGATCCTGCCACTGGCTGTCGCCATCCTCGCCCATGGGCACGTTGAGCGAGGTGTCACCGCCCATCGCCATGCGGCGGTTCATGCTGACGACCTCGTCCTCGGTCACGCCGAGGTCGGTCGCGATCTTCGCGACATGCTCGGGGCTGAGGTCACCATCCTCGAACGCCTCGAGATTGTTCTTCATCCGGCGGAGGTTGAAGAACAGCTTCTTCTGCGCCGCGGTGGTGCCCATCTTGACGAGGCTCCACGAACGGAGGATGAATTCCTGGATCGAGGCGCGGATCCACCACATCGCATAAGTTGCGAGGCGGAAGCCGCGTTCGGGGTCGAACTTCTTCACGCCCTGCATCAATCCGATATTGCCTTCGCTGATCAGTTCGCTGACCGGCAGGCCATAGCCGCGATAACCCATCGCGATCTTCGCGACGAGGCGGAGGTGCGAAGTGACGAGCTGCGCCGCCGCCTCGCTGTCTTCATGCTCCTGAAACCGCTTAGCGAGCATATATTCCTGCTCGGGCGTCAGAAGCGGAAATTTGCGGATTTCGGCCAGATAGCGGTTCAGGCTCGCCTCACCGCCGAGCGCGGGCACCACTGCCGGAACGTTGCTTTTGTTAGCCATAGCGTCTTCCCTAAAATTCCAGAGGAGAGATATGCCGCGGTTGACATCCACGGTCAAAATAGATTTTCATTCGAAACCTAAACGCGCAATTCATCGATCAGTTCCCGCATGTCCGCTGGGAGTTCGCTGTCGAGCGCGATCCTGTTACCGGTCACCGGATGAATAAAGCCCAAATGGGCCGCGTGCAATGCCTGCCGCGCGAAATTCCGCGCTTTCAGCACCTCCGACAGCGGCTTTTTGACGCAGCCATAGACCGGGTCGCCGACGAGCGGGTGGCCGATATGCGCCATATGGACGCGCACCTGGTGGGTGCGCCCGGTTTCGAGCCGGCATTCGACGAGCGTCGCGTTCTTCAGCGGCTCGATCGTCCGGTAATGAGTGACCGCACGCTTGCCGCGTCCCTCGGCGACCACCGCCATTTTCTTGCGGTTGGTGCTCGACCGGCCGAGCGCGGCATCGACGGTGCCGTTCGCGGGCAGTGGGCGCCCCGTCGCGATCGCGAGATAGCGGCGGTCGATGCTGTGCGCGGCGAATTGCTTCGCAAGTCCTTCGTGCGCCCTGTCGTGCTTGGCGGCGACGATCAGCCCGCTCGTATCCTTGTCGATGCGGTGGACGATCCCGGGGCGCGCGACGCCGCCGATCCCCGACAATTGCCCTGCGCAATGGTGAAGCAGCGCATTGACCATCGTGCCGTCGAGATTGCCGGCGGCGGGATGGACGACCATCCCCGCGGGCTTGTCGACGACGATCAGATGCTCGTCCTCGAACGCGATGACGAGATCCATGTCCTGCGCGACATTGTGCGCGGGCGTTGCGGCGGGCAGGCGGACCTCGATCGTCGCGGGCGCGGCGGCTTTCGCCGATGGGTCCCACAGGATCGCGCCGCTCGCATCGGCGACGCGTCCGCCCTTGATCAGCGTCTTCAATCGTTCGCGCGAAAGGGATGGAAGCGCCTCGGCCAGCGCCCGGTCGAGCCGCAGCCCGGCCGCGCTGTCCAGAAGCGTCACGGTAAGTATCTCGTCGTCCCCCAACATTGACGGGGATATGGGGCCGGGGCGCCGATTTTCAAGGGGCCGGGGCGCGCCCCCGATGACGGTAAGTGAGGTGAATGGACCAGGAACCAGCTTGCCCTTGCGCCTATCCGTGCCCTAGGAGCGACCCACGCCGGAAATATCCGGCCACTGCGCTGGGGAGCCTGTTCATCCATGTCCGACGATCGCGTCGATTTCGCCTCGATGCTGGCCTCGCGCCTGTGTCATGACCTCTTGAGCCCGGTCGGCGCCTTCGCCAACGGCCTCGAACTGCTCGCCGACGAAAAAGACCCCGAAATGCGGGCGCGGTGCATCGAATTGCTCGAACAGAGCGCGCGCACCTCGGCGAACAAGCTCAAATTCTTTCGCCTCGCCTTCGGCTCGGCGGGCGGTTTCGGCGAACTCGTGCCGGCCGACGAAGCGAAGTCGGCGATCCAGGGCATCATCGGCGACCGCGCGATCACGCTCAACTGGATGATCGGTGCCGAGCCGCTGCCCAAGCCTGCGGTCAAGATAATCCTCAACCTGTCGCTGCTGCTCGTCGATGCGCTGGTGCGCGGCGGCCGGCTCGACATCGGCTGTGAAAAACAAGGTGAGGCGGTCGAGATTGCGCTCCATGTCGAGGCCGAGCGCATCTTCCTCGACGCCGATGTCGAACGCATATTGGCCGAAGGTGAAGGCGCGACTGCGATGACGTCGCGCACCGCGCCCGCCGTGCTCGTGCAGGCGGTCGCGCGGCAGAGCGACGGCACCGTCATGCTGGCACGCGAAACGCCGACCTCCTTGCTGGTCGGAGCTGTCCTCCGCGGCCGCGGGTAAAGCCACTTTTAACCATTGTCCGCCATGGTGAGCCCTCAATTTTGGGGCGCACCGGGACGGCGATGGACGATCTGCTGAACGACTTTTTGGCCGAAACGGCGGAAATCCTCGCCGAAGCGGGCGGGGCGATCGTGGCGTGGGAGGCGGATCCCGCCGACCGCGCGCAACTCGATGCTATTTTCCGGTTCGTGCACACGATCAAGGGCAGCTCGGGCTTCCTCGCCTTGCCGCGGGTGACGGCGCTGTCGCACGCTGCCGAAGATGCGCTCGATCAGGTGCGCCGCGGCAACCGCGTCGCGAACGCCGCGCTCATCACCGGCGTGCTCGGCATCCTCGACCGGCTGAACGAGCTGTGCGCCGCGCTCGGACAGGATGGAACCGAGCCGGCGGGCGATGACCGCGACGTGATCGGCGCGCTCGCCGAACGCGGAGCGGACGAAGAGGCCCCGCGCGAAATCGCGGGCGTTCCGCTGCGCCGCGAGGACGATCTTGGCGCCGATTTGCAAGGCTGGCGTTCGATCCGCGTCCCGCTGCCGCTGCTCGACAGCGTGATGACCGGCGTCACCGACATCGTGCTCGCGCGCAACGAATTCGCGCGGATGCTGCGCGAATCGGGCGCCGACCTGTCGCTGATCGCCTCGTTCGACCGCCTGTCCGATTCGATCGCTGGGATGCGCCAGTCGGTCAGCCAGATGCGAATGCAGCGGATCGACAAATTGTTCGCACCGCTGCCGCGCATCGTTCGCGATCTCGCGCAGGAAATGGGCAAGAAGATCGCTTTCCAGACGAGCGGCGGCGAGGTCGAACTCGACCGCGAAATGATGGAGAATATCCGCGACCCGCTGATCCACATCGTCCGCAACGCGATCGATCACGGCGTCGAGCCGCTCGAGGATCGCGTCGCGGCGGGCAAGGAGATTACCGCGACCATTTCGGTGTCGGCGCGCCAGTCGGGCAATCAGATCGAAATCGAAATCCGCGATGACGGCCGCGGGCTCTCTCCCGATGCCCTCGTTGCGAAAGCCATTGCGGCGCGCCTTGTGACCGCGACCGAAGCGCGCGCGCTCGGGCCGAAGGAGAAGCTCGAGCTGATCTTCCGGCCGGGATTCTCGACCGCCGCGAAGGTCACTGCCATTTCGGGCCGCGGCGTCGGCATGGATATCGTCAAGGCGAATGTCGAAAAGATCGGCGGCATTGTCGAACTGCGCAACGACGAGGGCCGCGGACTGACGATTCTGCTTCGCGTGCCGATGACGCTGACGATCATCTCGGGCCTGATGGTGCGCGCGGCGGGGCAATATTTCGCGATTCCACGCGGCGCAGTGCGCGAAATCCTGCTCGAAAGCGGCGATACGGTGCGTATCGACCGCGTCGGCGGCGGCGAACTGGCGACGGTGCGCGGCGAGCAATATCCGCTGCTCCGCCTTGAAACCATACTCGGCCGCGAGCGCCATGACGGCGACGACGTCGAAGATCGCGCGCTCGTCATCGTCCGGCCGGGGCAGGGGCAAAGCTATGCGCTGAGCGTTGCCGCGATCCACGATCATGAGGAACTGGTGATCAAGCCCGCCGCGCCGATGATCATGGCGACGGGGCTTTATGCGGGAACGACGCTTCCCGATAACGGCCGCCCGGTGCTGCTGCTCGACGTTCAGGGCCTGCTCGCCGCCGCCGCCATCGATGCGAGCGAGGCGGGCCGCAGCCGCGACCGGACCGCCGAAGCCGAAGCCGAGGCGGTGGCGGCGCGCAATGCCGCGCAGTTGCTGCTTTTCCGCGACATGAACGCCCGTATTCGCGGCGTCCGCCTGTCGGTGATCGAGCGGGTCGAGGAATTACCAGCATCGGATTTGTTCGAAAGCGCGGGGCGGATACAGGTCCGGATCGGCGACGAAATCTTCCCGGTTCATGCCGCGGCGCTGCCAGGGGGCGAGGCGACGCTGAAACTGCTTCGCCTCTACGACGGGCAGGCGGTGCTCTGCTATCCGATCGCCGAGGTGATCGACATCGTCCGTCTGCCCGACGCGGTGCGGCCGTCGGTGGCGCCCGGGCTGATCGCGGGGGTCGTGCTTGTCGGCGGTGAGCCGGTCGAGCTCATCGATCCCTTCTGGCTGATGGAGCAATATGCCGCGGGCGCGCCGGCCGCGCTGGCGCCGCGCCAGCCGTTGTGCCGGCTTGCCGACGATCGCGACGGCTGGGGCGACAATTTCCTCGCGCCGATCCTGCGCAGCGCCGGTTACCGGGTGATCGCGGACGGCGACCCGTCCGACGAGGCGCCCGACGTGCTGCTCTGCCTCACCGGCGACGACGCGCTCTGCTTGCAGCTCGCCGGGGGCGTCCCGGTGATCCGGCTGCGCACGTCGATCGCGGCGGCGGGACCAGAGGACGAAACCGTCTATCGCTACGACCGCCAGGCGCTGCTCGATGCGATGCGCCGCAGCGTAGGGGGAGCGGGCCAATGATGGAAAAACTCTATCTCGTCGCGCGCATCGCCGACACGCGCGTCGCGCTGCGCAGCAGCGCGATCCATTCGGTCGTCACCGTCGGCACCCCCGTCGAGGTGCCCGGCGCGCCGCCGCATGTCGCGGGCCTCTTCGCGCTGCGCAGCCGCGTCTTCACCCTGATCGATCCGCATGTCGTAATCGGCCTTGCCGCGGTGCCCGTCGCGCCGGGACAGCGGGTGATCGTCGTCGAGGTCGCCGAGCATGGTTATGCGCTGCTCGCCGATGAGATCGAGGATGTCTGTTTCATCGAGGCGCCCGAGACGCGCATCGCCGGAAAGCTGCTGCCCGGCTGGGCGCGCGTCGCCGATGCGATGATCGAATATCAGGGTGCTTCGCTGCTCGTCGTCGACCCGTCGAACTTTATCTCGCTGCCTTCCTTAAAAGCCGCATGAATCTGGCCGTTTATTAACGGGCTGCACACGTCTTGGTCATACATATGCCCAAATCCCGGGGGTCGGAGTTAATTGAATGTCGAAATCTTGTCTGGTGGTCGATGACAGCAAAGTCATTCGCAAGGTCGCGCGCCATATCCTTGAAAGCATGTCCTTTGCCGTCGATGAAGCGGCCGACGGGCAGGAGGCGCTGACCTTCTGCCGCGCCAATCGGCCCGACGTCATCCTGCTCGACTGGAACATGCCGGTGATGAGCGGAATGGAGTTCCTCGGTGCGTTCAACGATCTCGATTACGGGCATCACGAGCGGCCGCGCGTCGTGTTCTGCACCACCGAAAACAGCATCGACCATATCCGCGCCGCGATCGAGGCGGGCGCCGACGAATATGTGATGAAGCCGTTCGACCGAGAAACGCTGGAAGGAAAATTGCAGCTCGTCGGCATCGCCTGAATTCGGAAACCCTAGCGCGTGGCTCAACCGCAACCTTCGATACCGGACGCAGAACCAACCGCACGCACCGTGCGCGTGATGCTCGTCGACGACAGCCTCGTCGTTCGCAGCATCCTCGAACGGATCGTCGATCAGCGCGCGGGGCTCAAGATCTGCGCTTCGGTCGCCTCAGCGCAGGACGCGCTTGACTATCTATCGCGCGAACCCGTCGATGTCGTCGTGCTCGACGTCGAAATGCCCGGCATGAACGGCCTCGACGCGCTGCCGCACATATTGGAACGCGCCGAAAAGGCGCGCGTGCTCATCCTCTCGTCGAACTGCGTCGAGGGCGGCCCCGCGGCGATAGAGGCGCTTGCGCTCGGCGCCAGCGATACGCTCGCCAAGCCCGGGCGCGGCAGTTTTTCGGGGCGCTTCGCCGACGTGCTGACCGAGCGGATCATGACGCTCGGCCACCGGCAGGATCATCCGGCGCCGGTGCCGGCCGCCGAACGCCGCGCGGCGCAGCCCGCCGCGCTCGCGATCGACACCGACCAGCCGATCGAGTGCATCGCGGTCGCGGCGTCGACCGGCGGCATTCCCGCCTTCACCAATTTCCTCGCGCACCTCGATCCGCGGATCAGCGCGCCGATCCTGCTCACCCAGCATCTGCCCGACGCCTTTATGGAGTTTTACGCGAAGCAGATCGGGATGATGACCGCGCGCCGGGTGCGCGTTGCCGAAGCGGGGATGGCGATCGAGCCGAACTCTATCTATCTGGCGCCGGGCGATGCGCATCTGATCGTCGTCGAGGGCCGCGGGCGCCGCGAAATCGCGCTCGATCGCCACCCCGTCGACAATGGCTGCTGCCCGTCCGCCGATCCGATGCTCGCTTCGGTCGCCGAAGTCTACGGCAAGGGCGGCATCGCCGTGATCCTCAGCGGCATGGGCCGCGACGGCGCGCTCGGCGCGGCGCGGCTGAAGCAGGCGGGCGGGACGATCTTCGCGCAGGCGCCCGAAAGCTGCGTGATTTGGGGCATGCCGGGTGCGGTGGCGAAGTCGGGCATCGCGGCGGCGACGCTCAATCCTGACGCGATCGCGCTGATGCTCGGCAGCTTCCTTCCCGGACGGCGCAAGCTATGATGGGGGGCAGCGCCAGCGAATCGGCCTATCGCGTCCTGATGGGCGTGCTCGAATCGCGCACGGGCCAGACGCTTTCGCCGAGCCGCATCTGGCGGATCGAAATGTCGCTCAAGCCCGTCATGCAGCGGCACGGGATCGCCGATCTCGACGCGCTGGTCGCCGCGCTCGTGACCTCGAACAGCCGCGCGCTGCTCGACGACACCGTCGACGCGATGCTCAACAACGAAACATATTTCTATCGCGAATACAGCGTTTTCGACGAGATAGCTGCGACAGCACTTGAGCAAATTCGCGAGATCAACAAACTGCGCCGCCGGCTGACGATCTGGCATTGCGGCGTGTCGACTGGGCAGGAAGCCTATTCGATGGCGATGCTGATCGCCGAACAGGGCGCGAAATGGGCGGGATGGCAGGTCGACATCGTCGGCACCGACGTCAGCCATCATGCGATCGGCCGCGCGCGCGTCGGCCTCTACACCCAGTTCGAGATCCAGCGCGGGCTGCCCGTTCAGCGGATGGTGCGCTGGTTCGACCAGACCGAGGGCGGCTGGCTCGCCAAGGCGGACATCAGGCGCCGGATCGATTTTTCGGTGCAGAACATGCTCACCGACCGGCCGCCGCTGGCGAGCCCGGCCGACCTCATCTTCTGCCGCAACCTGCTGCTCTATTTCTCGGCACCGATGCGGCAAAAGGCCTTTGCGCGGCTGCGCGCGATGGCGGCGCCGCAGAGCTTCCTCGTCCTCGGTGCGGGCGAAACCGTGCTCGGGCAGACCGACCAGTTCGTCGCGAGCCCGCGCCTGCGCGGCCTCTACGAGCCCGCAGACCAACAGGTCCGCCGACCCGATTCGCGCTCGATCGCCGCCTGACCTTGCTTTTTGCGCCCCGCTGGCGCAATCGACGGATTGGCAAGAACAGGACGGGCCCGCAAAGCGCATGAGCGATTTTATCGAACGCTGGTCTCCCAATTTCGACGAGCGTTCACTGCCCATTTCGATGATCATTCTCCACTATACCGGTATGAAGACCGGTGCCGAAGCCATTGATTGGCTTGCCGATCCCGACGCTAAAGTGTCGGCGCACTATGTCGTCAGCGAGGATGGCCAGATCACCCATATGGTGCCCGAGGACAAGCGCGCCTGGCACGCGGGCAAATCGCACTGGCGCGGCGTCAGCGACATCAATTCGGCAAGCGTCGGGATCGAGATCGTCAATCCGGGGCATGAATGGGGCTATGTGCCCTTTCCCGACCCGCAAGTCGCCGCGGTCGTCCGGCTCGTCCACCTGATCAAGGACCGGCACGCGATCACGCGCGGCAATGTCGTCGGCCATTCGGACATCGCCCCGACGCGCAAGCAGGACCCGGGCGAGCTTTTCCCCTGGGAAGAACTAGCGCGCCGCCGCCTCGCGCTGCCGCGCCCGACAAAGAAGCTCACCGACCCCTTGTGGACCGACGCGGGATTCCTGCTCGCGCTCGAACGTTTCGGTTATGACGTGACCGATGGCTTCGCGGCGACGGTGGCGTTCCAGCGCCGCTTTCGCCCCGAACTGATCGATGGCACGATCGATGGCGAATGCCGCGCGATCCTGCTCGCGCTGCTGCTGCCGCAGCCCGAGGGCAATTGACTCGTCAAACCCGGCCGGAAGGCTTATAATCACCGGCGCCAGAGGGTCGGGCGATCGCCGCCGCGCAAGCGGGGGAGGAAAGTCCGGGCTCCACGGAAACCACGGTGCCGGATAACGTCCGGCGGGCCGGTCTTCGGATCGGTTCAGGGAAAGTGCCACAGAGAGCAGACCGCCCAAGGCTTCGGCCCGGCGAAAGGTGAAAGGGTGCGGTAAGAGCGCACCGCGCGGACGGTAACGGACGCGGCATGGCAAACCCCACCGGGAGCAAGGTCGAATAGGGATGGCACGGAGAAATCCAGGGTCGGTTCCGGCCCCGCCGTCCGGGTTGACTGCTTGAGCGTTCGGGCAACCGTCCGCCTAGAGGAATGATCGCCTATCCCCGCAAGGGGTGGACAGAACCCGGCTTACAGACCCTCTGGCAATTCTCTCCAGCCCCCGCGTGCGGGAACGCCCGCGCACGGGCCGCGTTCTGAAGGAACCAGAAAGGGAGACGAACCATGAAAGTCGTCGATGACCATGTCGAAGTGACCGAGACCGAGGCAAGCAGCGGGGTAAAGGGACATAATGTCCGCTATGTACTGGCCATTTCGTTGATCGCGGTGATCATCGTGCTGTCGGCCGTATGGATTATTCCGGCACTGCTGCAGCCCTGATTCGTGGGCGGTCATTGAGGGTTCCGGTATCTGAATCTGTTGGCGCTGCGTCACTTGGTGCCGGCGTGCAGGGTCGTTTGGGCTGATGTCGGCTTTGGCGTGGGGAGGTGTCGCTTACCTTTTTCGTCATCCCGGACTTGATCCGGGATCCATTAGGGCGACGGTAGCTGTGGACCCCGGATCAAGTCCGGGGTGACGATGAAAGAGAGGCAACTTCCGGCCGTCAGCGGTCAGTCGGGCCCGCCTAAAAAAACGCGATCCCGAGGAAGGCGACCAAGATCAGCTCGCCGGATAGCCCACCGCCATCACTTCCCATTCCTTCGGCCCGGCGGGAAGCTGCACGGTGCGCAGATCGCCCACCGCGGCGCCGCGTAGTGCGCGGGCGAGGGGGCTGTTCCAGCCGATCCGGCCTTCGCCGGCCTCGGCCTCATCATCGCCCACCAATGTGACTACGCGCCGCGCGTCATCGTCATCGGCGAGTTCGACCGTCGCGCCGAACCAGATACGGCTCTTGTCGGGTTGCCCGGCGGGGTCGACGACGCGCGCCGCCTTCATGCGCCGAGCCAGAAAGCCCAGGCGCCGGTCGATCTCGCGCAGCCGCTTGCGGCCATAGATATAGTCGCCATTCTCGCTGCGGTCGCCGTTGCCTGCGGCCCAGCTGATCACCTCGACCAGCTTGGGCCGCTCGTCGCCCAGCAGCGCGTCATATTCGGCGCGCAGCGCGGCATAGCCCGCCGGGCTGATGATGTTGGTCTTGTCCCCCGCCATGCGGTTCCTACCCCGGCGTGCGCTTGCCGAGGTAGAAGCTCAGCGGCGCCTGCGTCCGCGCCGAGCCGCCGTCGCGCAGCGTGTCATAGACGACGGCATTTTCGAGCACGCGCTGGACATAATTCTTCGTTTCGAAGATCGGGATCGCTTCGATCCAGTCGAGCATCGGGATCGAACCGGTGCGCGGGTCACCGTTGGCGCGCAGCCATTTGTTCACATTGCCCGGCCCGGCATTATAGGCCGCGACCGCGAGCGGATAGCTGCCGCCATAATAGCGCAGCATCTGCTGAAAATAGGTCGACCCCAGCGTCATGTTGTAATTGGTGTCGGTGGTCAGCGACCCCGCGTCATAGCTCATCCCCAGCTTGCCCGCGACTTCGCGCGCGGTGCCGGGCATCAGCTGCATCATGCCGCGCGCGCCGGCATGGCTGATCGCGGCGCGGTCGAACTGGCTTTCCTGCCGCGTGATCGCGTGGATGAAGGTCCAGTTGCTTTCGTGGCCCGACGGCACGCGCACCGTCGGGAAACCCGATACCTCGACCGCATCAAGGCTGTTCGCCTGCGCGCTGCGGCCGATCATCACGCCGAGGTCGGGGCGCCCGATCTGCTTGGCGAGCTGCCCGGCGAGCACATGATCGGCGGGCGAGCTCGCCTGTTGCGCGAGCGCGCGCAGGAAGGCCGATTGCTCGCGCCACGCGCCGATCTCGCCGAGCGCACGCGCGGCGCGCACCAGCCGGTCGTCCTCGAACGCGCGGCGCTCGGCGCTGCTGACCTCGATCGTCGGGTCCGGCGTCGGTTTGGGCTGCGGGCGGTCCAGCCGCTCGAGCGAAAGCTGGCCATAGAATTGGTCGTAATGCTGCGCCGCGTCGTTGAAATGCGCGTTGGCGCTGGTGCGGTCGCCCGCTGCCAGTGCCGCGCGGCCTGCCCAGTAAAAGCCCTTGGTGCGCGTCTGCGCCGAGCGCGCGGCCTCGCCATAGGCGCGAAAATGCCGCACCGCTTCGGCCGGGCGACGCAGGTCGTTCAGCGCGAGCTGCCCGGCGAGCCAGGCGAGCGAGGTATAATCGTCGCGCACGCCGAGCGGGGTTTCGCGAACGACGGTGCCGGGCGGCAGCGCGTCGTCGAGCTGTCGCGCGATATTATAGGCGGTCAGCTTGTCGCCGCCCGAATCGGCGAGCCGCGCGTTGGTGAGCAAGGTTTCCAGCCATTCCTCGGCGTCGGTCGGCGGTTTGGCCAGCGACCGCGGCGCGGCGAGCAGCGCGCGCGCTTCGCCGGCGCGCCCCGAGGCGCGCAGCCAGGTCGCCTTGGCGGTGATGTAGCCGGGGTCGGTGCGCGTCAGCGACGGGTTGGCGCTTTCGACCGCCGCCGCCTGAAAGGCCGCGTCGACCGCGCCGCTGCGCATCGCGAGCCGCGCGGCGAAGATGCTGCGCTTGGCGGGCGAGGTGTAGGCGAGCTGGCGGCTCGCCGCCGCGGTCGCGCCGAGCCACAGCAGCTTGTCCATGCGCGCATCATGGTCGGCGGGGGTGATCGCGCCGGGAAACATGCTGAGCGCGCGGCTCGTTTCATAATCGTCGAGCGGCCCGCTCGTCCACGCGCGGCGGACGGCGGCATTGGCGTCCTCGCGCCGGCCCGCCGCGTTGAGCGCGAGCGCGTAGCGAAGCTGCCCGCTCGCGGTCTGCGGCGGATAGGACTGGAAATAGGCGAGGGTGCGCTGCGGATCGTAGCTGTCGAGCGAGATCGCTTTCTCCGCGCGCGTGCGCAGCTTCTCGGCATCGGGCCAGCCGCGGTTCGCCATCAGAAAGCGCGAGAGCTGGTCGAACGACGCGCCGGTGTTCGCGGTAAGGCGGCGCCATTCCATCACCGCATCGCCGACCGAATTGGGCGACGGCGGCGGTCCCGATACCGATGCGAGCCCCATCTGGGCCCGATACCAGGCCATTTGTTCGGGGGTGAGTTCGCTCGCATGAGCGACGGTGGGGATCAGGAGGGCCGCAGCGAGGGCCAAGCGGGAAATGCGGGGCAGCGTGGTCATGACGGCCATGTTAGTGCCAAACTCCTTGCGGGGCGCTGAATAGACGTCCAATAGCGGCGCGCTGGCCGGATTCTACCGGTCGCAGCGGGTCATTGTAAAGGAGCGGAGCATGTTTTCGGGTTCGATTCCCGCTTTGGTGACGCCATTCCGCGACGGGGCGTTCGACGCGCCCGCCTTCGCGCGCCTCGTGGACTGGCAGATCAAAGAGGGCACCAGCGCGCTGGTCCCGTGCGGAACGACCGGCGAGAGCCCGACGCTCGGCTTCGAAGAACATTATCAGGTCATCGACACCTGTATCCAGGCGGCGGCGGGGCGCGTTCCCGTGATCGCCGGTTGCGGGTCGAACGACACCGCGACCGCGATCCGCCACATGCGCCACGCGCAGGCCGCCGGCGCCACCGCCGCGCTCGTCGTCGCACCCTATTACAACCGGCCGAGCCAGGAGGGGATGATCGCGCATTTCCGGGCGCTCGCCGATGCGAGCGACCTGCCGATCGTCGTCTATAACGTCCCCGGCCGCACCGTCGCCGACATCAGCGCCGAGACGATGTGCAAGCTCGTCGCCGAAATCCCGAGCGTCGTCGCGATCAAGGACGCGAGCGGCGACCTCGCGCGCGTGACGGCTCACCGTGCTGGCGCGGGCGCGGATTTCTGCCAGCTTTCGGGCAACGACGACCTCTGGCTCCCGCACGCGGTGATGGGCGGCGTGGGCTGCATCTCGGTCACCGCCAATGTCGCGCCGCGCCTCTGCGCCGATTTCGCCGCGGCCTGCGCGGCGGGGGACTGGGCGCGCGCGCTCGTGCTCCACGACCGCCTGTTCGATCTGCACAAGGCGATGTTCTCCGACACCTCGCCCGGACCGGTCAAATATGCGCTGTCGCGTCTCCACGACTGGTTTTCGCCCGAAGTGCGCCTACCTATCATCCCGGCGTCCGACGCATCGTGCAAGGCCGTCGATGCCGCGCTGTCGTCGGCAGGAGTGATCTGAGCTTTCGTCATGGCCCGCCCGCAGTCCGCCGCCGAATTCGACAAGAAAAAGGTCGTCGCCGAAAACCGGCGCGCGCGCTTCGACTATGCGATCGAGCAGGTGTTCGAGGCCGGCATCGCGCTGCAGGGCACCGAGGTGAAGTCGCTCCGCTTCGGCGAAGGCACGATCGCCGAAAGCTATGCCGAGGTGACCGGCGGCGAGGTGTGGCTGATCAATGCCAACATTCCCGAATTCAGCCATGGCAACCGCTTCAATCACGAGCCGAAGCGCCCGCGCAAGCTGCTGCTCAATTGGCGCGAGATCAACAAGCTGCACGCGGGCGTGATGCGCCAAGGCATGACGCTCGTGCCGCTCTCCGTCTATTTCAACAGCCGCGGCCGCGCCAAGGTCGAGCTCGCGCTCGCCAAGGGCAAGAAGGCGCACGACAAGCGCGAGTCGATCAAGGAACGCGACTGGAAGCGCGACAAGCAGCGGCTGATGAAGGACCGCGGATGAGCGGCGGCAAGCCCAAGGATAAGGCGGCGGTGATGAACTGGATCCGCCGCAACTCGCCGACGCGCGAGGAGCTGCTCGAAAGCCGCTTCATCAAGCCCTTCGCCCACCGCGTCGCGCACAGCCATTTGTGGCGCTTCACGCGCACTTCGGTGCCGCGCGGCACCGCGCTCGGGCTGTTCGTCGGCATCTTTTTCCTGATCCCCGGCGTGCAGATTTTGGGCGTCGCGCTGCTCGCGCTGCCCGTTCGCGCGAACATTCCGATCGGCGCGGCGATGACCTTCCTGTCGAACCCCGTGACGACGCCCTTCATCATCCTCGCCTCGGTGTGGCTCGGCGACTGGCTGTTCGGGCTTCACGCCAACAGCGCGACCTTTTCGGCGATGATCGAGCATGGCGCCTCGGCGGGCGAGTGGGTGCGCTGGGTGTTTTCGGACGCCGCGCCCGCGATGCTCGCCGGGCTGTTCGTGATCTCGGTCGTCTCGGCGGCGGTGGGCTATGTGCTCGCGACGCTGTTCTGGGACAATTGGATTCGCCTGCGCTGGCGGCGGAAACTGGCGCGCGCACGCGACCAACGACTTGAGGCATCGACGAGCGACACGGCCACCGGTTGAACCGCCCCGAAAGCGGGGCGTATAGCTGTCGCATCGCTGATCCGCGGTGTTTTTCGACGGCGCGGATCGTCGCTTCAAATCGATAATCGGGGAATATCATGACTCGCTTGAAACTCTCTTCGCCGCTGCTGGCGACCGCCGCGCTTGGCGCGCTGATACTCACAGCCATTCCCGCGTCGGCGCAGGAACAGGCGGCGCCCGCTGCCGCCACCGACGCTAAGCCTGAAATCGGCGACTTCGGCTTCGACCTCACCGGCATGGACAAGAGCGTCCAGCCGGGCGACGATTTCTATGCCTATGCCAACGGCACCTGGGCGAAGAACACCCAGATCCCGGCCGACAAGTCGAATTACGGCATGTTCACCGCGCTCGCCGATCTGTCGCAGAAGCGCACGCAGGAAATCCTCGAAGCGGCGAAGGCCGATCCGAACAGCATGATCGGCCGCGCCTATGCCTCCTATCTCGACGCGCCGGCGGTCGAGGCGAAGGGCCTCGCGCCGATCCAGCCCTGGCTGAACAAAATCCGCGCCGTCGACAAGGCCGGCCTCGCCAAGCTTCTTGCCGAAGCTGACCGCAGCGGCGTCCAGCATTTCTTCGGCGGCTATGTCGGACAGGACGACAAGAATCCCGAGGTTTACATCTACACGATGTTCCAGGGCGGCATCGGCATGCCCGACCGCGATTTCTACCTGAAGGAAAATGAGCGGAACACCAAGCTGCAGGCCGCTTACCTGAAGCATCTCGAGAACGTCCTGACGCTCGCGGGCGAAAAGGACGCCGCCGCGCGCGCCAAGGCGATCTACGACTTCGAAAAGCAGGTCGCGACCGTCCACTGGGACAAGAATGACAGCAGCGACGCGACCAAAGTCTATAACAAGATGACGATCGCCCAGCTCGCAGAGGCCGCGCCGGGCTTCGACTGGCAGAGCTTCATCCGCGGCGTCGGCGTCAATGAGGATTCGATTCTCGTGTCGCAGCCGAGCGCCTTCACCGGCGAGGCGAAGCTGCTGGCGGGCGCGCCGATCGGGGTGATCCGCGACATGCTGATCGTGCGCAGCCTCGACGGCTTTTCGGGCGTGCTGCCCGACGCGGTCGCGGAGGAGGCCTTCTCCTTCTACGGCACCGCGCTGTCGGGCACGCCGCAGATGCAGGAACGCTGGAAGCGCGCTGTCGATTTCACCACGAACAATATGGGCGAGGCCGTCGGCAAGGATTATGTCGCGAAATACTTCCCGCCCGAAACCAAGGCGGCGATGGACATACTCGTCAAGAATGTGCTCGCGGCGCTCGACACGCGCATCACCAATCTGACGTGGATGCAGCCCGAAACCAAGGTGAAGGCGAAGAAGAAGCTCGCCAATTTCACCACCAAGATCGGCTATCCCGATCGCTGGAAGGATTATAGCACGCTCGAAATCAAGGCCGACGACCTGTTCGGCAACGCGCTGCGTTCGAACCAGTTCGCGCACGACGACAATATCAGCCGTCTCGGCGGCCCGATCCGTCGCTGGGAGTGGGGGATGACCCCGATGGAGGTCAACGCTTACGCCAATTTCGGGATGAACGAGATCGTTTTCCCCGCCGCGATCCTGCAGCCGCCCTTCTTCGATCCGCACGCCGACGATGCGATCAACTATGGCGGCATCGGCGCGGTGATCGGCCACGAAATCAGCCATCATTTCGACGATCAGGGCGCGAAATATGACGAGACCGGCAAGCTCGCCGACTGGTGGACCCCTGCCGACGTCGCGGCGTTCGAAGCCGCGGGCAAGGCGCTGATCGCGCAATATGATGCCTATGAAGTGCTGCCCGGTGAAAAGCTCGACGGCACCTTCACGCTGGGCGAGAATATCGGCGACCTCGCCGGGCTGACGATCGCATACGACGCCTACAAGAAGTCGCTCGGCGGCAAGGAAGCGCCGGTCATCGACGGGCTGACCGGCGACCAGCGCTTCTTCCTCGGCTGGGCGCAGGTCTGGCGGCGCAACTATCGCGAGCAGAATCTGTCGCAGCGCATCACGACCGATCCGCATTCGCCCTCGATCCAGCGGACTTGGGTCTCGCGCAATCTTGACCCTTGGTATAAGGCCTATCAGATCAAGCAAGGCCAGAAGCTCTATCTGGCGCCCAAGGACCGCGTCCGCATCTGGTGATGCGCCACTGAGAAAGACTGTCATTTGACCGTGCAAAGCCTGCCCTCCGCTGATGGTGATGTCATCAGGGGGGCGGGCCCCGCCGGGCTCTTGTCCACTCCGGCCAGCCTGTCGCCGGTCGACAAGGCGATACTCGGCGGATTGGCTTTGCTGTCCGCCGCGCTGCTGTTCTGGGCGACGCGCGAAATGGTGCTCGCGGCCGGCTTCCTCGCCGGGCTTGCCGTCGCGGCGGGCGGGGTGCTGCTCGCGCGCCGCCTGTTCCCCGCGGCGGTGGCGGGCGAGGCGGTCGCGCCCGACTGGACGATGCTGCGCCAGGCGGTCAATCACGACGATGTCGCGATCGCGGTGACCGACCGCGCGGGGCGGATGGTCTGCGCGAACGACCTGTTCGGAACATGGTTCAATGGCTTCGTGACGCCGCCGGGCCTCCCGCTCGAAGGGCGCGGCGCCGAAGAGCTGAAAAATGCCGGCCGCATCGCGTGGCGCGACGGCGAAGGCTATGCCGAGGATATCGCGATCGGTCCGCTGCAATTGCGCGCGCAGGTGACGCGCACGGGGCAGTCGGAGGATTATCTCGTCTGGCGCTTCGCGGCGCTCGAACGGCTCGATCTCGTCGCCGAAATCGTCCGGCATCTCGACGGTCCCGCGGGCCGCACGCTTGGTCATTCGGGGGTGATGGCGGCGCTCGTCAGCTCCGAAGGGCGGCTGCGCGTAGCCAATCAGGCCTTTCTTGTCCGCGCGCTGGGCGAGGATGACGCGGTCCATTATGCCGGCCGCGACGTCGCGCCGATGATCCGCCTCGACGATGCCGGCGCGCTCTATTTCGCGCGCGAAGGCGACCGCGCGACCCCGGTGCGCCTGATCCAGATCCCGCTCGCCCCCGCCGACAGCAACACGCCGATGCTGCTCGCGCTGCTCGACGAGGAAATGGGCCCGACCGACCGCGGCACCGCGCAGACCTATGTCGAAACCCTGTTGTCGCTGCTGCCCTTCGGGCTCGCGATGGTCGATCGCGACGGGCGCTTCCTTTACATGAACCGCGCTTTCGTCCGCGCGGCGAGCCTGCCCGAAGGCAGGATGCCGCGCTACCCCGGCGACATCGTCGTGGGTGAGGACAAGGGGCCGCTCGCCGACATGATCCGCCGCCACAGCAGCGGGCAGCAGGTCGGCGGCGACCTGTCGATCCGTCTCGCGGGACAGAGCGGCGATCCGGTGTCGATGCGCGTCGTCGGCGTGCGCGGGCTCGGCGAAGCGGCGGTGCTCCTGAGCCTCAAGGATTCGAGCGAGGAATCGCGGCTCAAGCGCCAGGTCGCGCAGGCGTCGAAGATGCAGGCGGTCGGCCAGCTCGCGGGCGGCGTCGCGCACGACTTCAACAATATTCTGACCGCGGTGCTCGGCGCCTGCGACCTGATGCTGATGCGCCACACGCCGGGCGACAGCGATTATGACGATATTCAGCAGATCCGCAGCAACGCCAATCGTGCCGCCAGCCTGACGCGGCAATTGCTCGCCTTCTCGCGCCAGCAAACATTGCGGCCGCAAATCCTGCAGCTCCCCGACGTGATCTCCGAAGTGTCGCATCTTTTGAAGCGGCTGATCGGTGAGACCGTCCAGCTCTCGGTGCATCACGGCCGCGGGCTCGGCGCGGTGCGCGCCGATCCGGGGCAGCTCGAACAGGTGATCATCAACCTCGCGGTCAACGCGCGCGACGCGATGCCGGGCGGCGGGACGCTGACGATCGAAACCTATCCGGTGTCGGCCGCCGACGTGCGCCAGATGGGCAATGAATTCATGCCGCCCGCCGATTATTGCGCGCTCAAGGTCAGCGACACCGGCACGGGCATTCCCGCCGACGTGCTGCCCAAGATTTTCGAACCCTTCTTCACGACCAAGGATGTCGGCAAGGGGACCGGGCTCGGGCTTTCGACCGTCTACGGGATCATCAAGCAGTCGGCGGGCTACATCTTCGCCGACAGCAAGCCGGGGCAGGGGACGAGCTTTTCGATCTATCTGCCCGTCCACCGCGCCGGGGGCGATGCGCCCGTCGCGCCGCCGCCGCCGGCCAAGCCGAAGAAGAGCCAGTGGGGCACCGGCACCATCCTGCTCGTCGAGGATGAGGATATGGTGCGCGCGGTGGCGGAACGCGCGTTGACCCGTGCGGGTTATAGCGTCGTCACCGCCTCGCAGGGAGAAGAGGGGCTCGAGCGCTTTGCGCAGATGGAGAAGGTCGATTTGATCATCAGCGACGTCGTGATGCCGACGATGGATGGCCCGGCGATGGTGCGCGCGATGCGCGCCAAGCGCCCCGACCTGCCCGTCCTTTTCATGTCGGGCTATGCCGAGGAACAACTGCGCCAGTCGATCGACATCGACGACGTCGCCTTCCTGCCCAAGCCCTTTTCGGTCGCGCAGCTCGCCGAGGCGACGTCGGCGGCGCTCGACGACGCCGCGCATCGGGTGCCGAATGGCCAGTAACCATCGCATCCTGCTCGTCGAGGACGATGTGCTGATCGGCATGATGCTCGCCGACATGTTCGACGCGCTCGACCTTCCCGAACCCGCGCAGGCGACGAGCAACGAGGAAGCGCTCGCGCTGATCGCCGCCGAACCGCTCGGCGGTGCGCTCGTCGACATCAACCTCGGCGACGAAAAGGGCTGGCCGGTCGCCGACGCGCTTGCCGCCAAAAACATCCCCTTCGCCTTCACCTCGGGCGGCGGCGACGTCATTCCGCCTGCGCACGCGCATCGCAAGCTGATCACCAAGCCGTTCCGGATCAGCGACATCGAAGCGGCGCTCGAGGAATTTGGCGCTTCATAATCCGTCGCCCCCCCCCGAAGGCGGGCGTCGAAGAATATTTTGTTCTCCTCTTGTTCCATGAGAACAAATGTGGCACATGGTTCCGGCGTTGCGATGCTTCCGCTGTCGCTCTAGAGCTGGAAAGGGACGGCAAATGGCCGGACAATTGTCACTCGTCGAATCGGGGAAATCAGTGAACAACACGGACAGGCAGAAGGCGCTCGACGCCGCGCTCGCGCAGATCGATCGCGCGTTCGGCAAGGGCTCGGTGATGAAATTGGGCTCGAAGGAAGCGATGCAGGTCGAGGCGATCTCGACCGGTTCGCTCGGGCTCGACATCGCGCTCGGCGTCGGCGGGCTGCCGCGCGGCCGCGTCATCGAAATCTACGGTCCCGAAAGCTCGGGCAAGACGACGCTCGCGCTGCACACGCTCGCCGAAGCGCAAAAGACCGGCGGCACCGTCGCTTTCGTCGACGCCGAACATGCGCTCGACCCCGTCTATGCCCGCAAGCTCGGGGTCAACATCGACGAGCTGATCGTGTCGCAGCCCGACACCGGCGAACAGGCGCTCGAAATCGTCGACACGCTCGTCCGCTCGAACGCGATCGACGTGCTCGTCGTCGACTCGGTCGCCGCGCTCGTCCCCCGCGCCGAAATCGAAGGCGAAATGGGCGACAGCCATGTCGGCCTGCAGGCGCGGCTGATGTCGCAAAGCTTGCGCAAGCTCACCGGCTCGATCAGCCGCTCGCGCTGCATGGTGATCTTCATCAACCAGCTGCGCATGAAGATCGGCGTGATGTACGGCAATCCCGAGACCACGACCGGCGGCAACGCGCTCAAATTCTACGCCTCGGTCCGCCTCGACATCCGCCGCACCGGCCAGATCAAGAATGGCGACGAGATCGTCGGCAACACCACGCGCGTGAAGGTCGTCAAGAACAAGGTCGCGCCGCCGTTCAAGCAGGTCGAATTCGACATCATGTACGGGCAGGGCATTTCGAAGATCGGCGAGATTCTCGACATCGGCGTCAAGGCCGGGCTCGTCGAGAAATCGGGTGCCTGGTTCAGCTATGACTCGATCCGCATCGGTCAGGGCCGCGAAAATGCGAAGAATTTCCTGACCGAAAACCCCGAACTCAAGGAACGGCTCGAAGCCGCGATCCGCGGCCGCACCGACGAGGTGGCCGAGGAAATGATGGCCGGCCCCGACGACGAGGGCGACGACGACAATTGATCCGATAGCCATCCGGCCGGTTCGCCTTGCTCGAACCGGCCGGCCGACGGCGGCGGGCCACCAGCCCCTTTGACCTGCACCCTCTCCCCCTCCCCAGCAGGTCGGCCCGCCCGCCGTTGATCCTTGCGCCGCCCTTGCCAGCGGCTACAAGCGGCGCATGCCCGCGATCCGCCTCTTCGGCCTGCCCACCGACATCAACAGCAGCTTCGAACGCGGTGCTGCCGCCGGTCCCGCCGCGATCCGCGCGATGCTGTGGAGCGACCGCGGCAATATGGCGAGCGAAATCGGCCCGGAGATCGGCAGCGACATCGCCCTCACCGACGACGGCGACCTCCCGCTGACCGAGGACACCGCGCAGGACGACGCGGCGATCCGCCGCCACATCGCCTATGTGCGCGAAGATGGAGATATTCCGCTCGCGCTCGGCGGTGACCACGCCGTCACCTTTCCGCTCGTCGAGGCGGCGGCGGCGTGCCACGGGCCGGTGACGATCCTCCACTTCGACGCGCACCCCGATCTCTACGACGATTTCGCCGGCAACCCGCGCAGCCATGCCTCGCCCTTCGCACGCATTTGCGAGGCGGGCCACGCGAAACGGCTGGTGCAGGTCGGCATCCGCACCCTCACCAATCATTGCCGCGAACAGGCGGCGCGTTTCGGGGTCGAAATCGTGCCGATGGCCGATTTCTCCCCCGACCGCGTCCCGGTTCTGGGCGGCCCCCTTTATATCTCGATCGATCTCGACGGCCTCGACCCGTCGGCGGCGCCCGGGGTGGCGCATCCGGAGCCGGGCGGCCTGACGGTCCGCGAACTGCTCGCGGTGCTGCACAAGCAGACCGCGCCGATCATCGGGGCGGACATCGTCGAGCTGCATCCCGGCCGCGACGTCGGCGGCGTCACCGCGATAGTCGGCGCCAAATTCGTTCGCGAACTGGCGGCGCTGATCGACCGCAACGGCCCTTATCGGCCCTGATCCAAAGGAAAGCCCATGAGCCTGATCGTCCACCACCTCAACAACAGCCGTTCGCAGCGCATCCTGTGGCTGCTCGAAGAAATCGGCGCGGCGTACGAGATCAAATATTACGACCGCGATCCCGTGACCAATCTCGCCCCGCCCGAACTGCTCGCGGTGCATCCGCTCGGCAAGTCGCCGGTGATCGAGGACGATAGTCGCGTGATCACCGAATCGGGTGCGATCACCGAATATCTCTGCGAGCGGCACGGCGGCGGGCATCTGGTTCCCGAACGCGGCAGCGCCGCGCACATCACGCACCTCGAATGGCTGCACTTCGCCGAAGGGTCGGCGATGACGCCGATCCTGCTGCGTATCTACACCGCGCGGCTCGGCGACGCCGCGGCACCGATCGAGCCGCGCATCGCGCAGCAACTCGACGCGCACTTCGCTTATATGGAAAGCCGCGTCGGCGAGAATGGTCATTTCATTGGCGACGAGCTGTCGGCCGCCGACATCATGCTGAGCTTCCCCGCCGAAATCGCGATCATGCAGGGCATGGCGCCGCGCTATCCCAAGCTCGCCGCCTTCGTGAACGCGTGCCACGACCGGCCGGCGTGGCGCCGCGCGCGCGAAAAGGGCGGCGCCTATTATGGCTATTGATTGTCGCGGTCGTGCGCTGCTGACCGCCGCAGCCTTGATGGCCGGAGTTCCGGCCGCCCTCGCCGCGCCGCCAACGCTCGCGCCCGAGGTCGATCGTCAGATTGTCGCCCCCGAAGGAAAGGATTTCAAACCGACGGCGATCGATGAGGAAGGCGCGATCGACCGGTTCGCCGAATATACGCTCGCGCTGGAGAAGCGCGATTTCGCGGCCGCCTATGCGATGTTCCGTCTGTCGTTCCAGGCATCGAACCCCCGGCTCGAATGGGAAATGAACCTGCGCAAGCGGGAAACCTTGTGGACCGACGGGCAAATCCGCCCGCTGCGCCTCAGCTGGTATCTCGATCCCGCCGGGCAGCCCGCCGGGCTCTATGCCGCCTTCGATTTTCGCGGCGACCGCAAGGACGGCACGATGGACTGCGGCTATGTCGTCGTCCACCGCGCGCAGCCGGGCGCCGGCTGGACCGTCGTGCGCACCGACACCTCCGAAGTGCCGCCCGAGCTGATCGAGGATGGCGTGCCGAAGGCCGACGTGCTGCGCCAGCTGCCCTGCTATCTGGGCAAGGGCATCGCCACAGCCTTTTGATCCCAAAGCTAATTTTGGCTTGTTCATAGCTGTTTGCCTGCTGCATCACGTCGCGGGCGCCGAGACCGAATCGTGGCGCAGAAGCGGAGCCGGGGCGCGGTTATGCCGCGACGGTTCCGGTGATCGACGAGAACCAGTACACGCCGGTCATCGAGCGGATAAAGCTGATGGCGGCCGAACGGTGCGGGCGGCAGAGCGTCCGCTATGGGCGCTTCTTTTTCGACAATGAGATCGATGTCGAGCGCGGCGTCACGATCATCAAGGATTTCCGTCAGGCCTTTTCCTGCTTCGATCCCGCCACCGATCCCTACAAGCCCGTGCCGGCCGACTGGAAGGCGAGCGCGGCCGACACCGCGGCCGCGACCCAATATGTGACGCGCTTTCTGGACAATCTCGACGCCGGTAACGGGCGGGCGCTGGCGGCGATGATGGATCCGCAGCTCGAGGCGACGACCGAGGAAATGAACCGCTTCAGCCGCGAGGCGAAGGCGCACCAGACAGGCTCGGGCAGCTTCACGGCGCGGCTGGACGGCTGGATGAACAATCCCCCCGACGCCAGCTATCCCGGCGCCTATGCGCTTTTTGCCGTCATCAGCTCGCATCCCGGGATTGCCGGGACTTGCGGGGGCGTGCTCGTCTATCGGGTCGGCGAGAGCAAATATCAGATCGCGCAATATGACGTGCGCTATGTTTCGCAGAAGCTGATCGACGAGGAGGGGATGAGCGACGAGGAACTCGATCGCCTCTGCCGACGCTAGATGGCAAGTGCGACCGCGCGCATCGCGCTTGAGAAACGCGTCGTTCCGCACTAGATCGCGCGCATGATATCGACCAACGACATTCGCCGCTCCTTCCTCGACTATTTTGGGGGGACGGGGCACCATATCGAGCCGTCGGCGCCGCTGGTGCCGTATAACGACCCGACGCTGATGTTCGTCAACGCGGGCATGGTGCCGTTCAAGAATGTCTTCACGGGGCTCGAAAAGCGCCCCTACAGCACCGCCGTGTCGGCGCAGAAGTGCGTGCGGGCGGGCGGGAAGCACAATGATCTCGACAATGTCGGCTATACCGCGCGGCACCATACTTTCTTTGAAATGCTGGGGAATTTCTCCTTCGGCGACTATTTCAAGGAACAGGCGATCCACCATGCGTGGACGCTGATCACCAAGACCTGGGGCCTCGCGCCCGAGAAGCTGACCGCGACCGTCTATCACACCGACGACGAGGCGTTCGACCTGTGGAAGAAGATCGCCGGCCTGCCCGACGAGCGCATCATCCGCATCGCGACGAGCGACAATTTCTGGTCGATGGGCGACACCGGGCCGTGCGGGCCGTGCAGCGAAATCTTCTATGATCATGGCGACCATATCTGGGGCGGCCCGCCGGGATCGCCCGAAGAAGATGGCGACCGTTTTGTCGAGATCTGGAACCTCGTGTTCATGCAATATGAGCAGATGCCGGGCGGCGAGCGCGTCGATCTGCCGCGGCCGAGCATCGACACCGGCATGGGGCTCGAGCGCGTCGCGGCGGTGATGCAGGGCGTCCACGACAATTATGACACCGACACGTTCAAGGCGCTGATCGCGGCGTCGGTCGACCTGACCGGCGTGCCCGCCGAAGGCGCGACGCAGGCCAGCCACCGGGTGATCGCCGATCACCTCCGCGCATCGAGCTTCCTTGTCGCAGATGGCGTGCTGCCGTCCAATGAAGGACGCGGCTATGTGCTGCGCCGGATCATGCGGCGCGCGATGCGCCATGCGCATCTGCTCGGCGCGAAGGATCCGCTGATGCACCGGCTGCTGCCGTCGCTGACCGCCGAGATGGGCGCCGCCTATCCCGAACTGATCCGCGCGCAGCCGCTGATCGCCGAGACGCTCGAGCGCGAGGAAACCAAGTTCCGCCAGACGCTCGACAAGGGGCTGAGGCTGCTCGACGAGGCAACGGTGGGCATGGGCAAGGGCGATACGCTGGCGGGCGAGGTCGCGTTCAAGCTCTACGACACTTTCGGCTTCCCTTACGATCTGACCGAGGACGCGCTGCGAGCGCAGGACATCGCGGTCGACCGCGCGGGCTTCGACGCGGCGATGGCGCAGCAGAAGGCGGCGGCGCGCGCGGCGTGGAAGGGCAGCGGCGAAAAGGCGTCGGACGAAATCTGGTTCGACCTCGCCGAGACCAACGGCAGCACCGAATTCACCGGCTACACCTCGACCGCGGGCGAAGCGACGGTAATCGGCCTCGTCAAGGACGGCAAGCCGGTCGACGAGGCGAAGGCGGGCGACGAGGTCGTCGTGCTGACCAACCAGACGCCCTTCTATGGCGAAAGCGGCGGCCAGATGGGCGACGCCGGGACGATCGCGACGCTCGAAGGCGCAAAGGCGGTGGTGAGCGACACCGGCAAGCCGCTCGGCCGCCTGCACACGCATCAGGCGAAGCTCGAAGCGGGGACGCTGAAGGTCGGCGACACGGTGCAGCTGACCGTCGACGCCGAACGCCGCGACCGCATTCGCGCCAATCACAGCGCGACGCACCTGCTGCATGCGGCGCTGCGTAACCAGCTGGGTGGGCATGTGACGCAGAAGGGCAGCCTCGTCGCCGAAGATCGCTTCCGCTTCGACTTCTCGCACCCGAAGGCGCTGAGCGCCGAGGAGATCGTGCAGATCGAAGCCGATGTTAACGCGCAGATCCGCGGCAACGAGGCGGTGTCGACGCGGCTGATGACACCCGACGACGCCGTCGCGGCGGGCGCGTTGGCGCTGTTCGGTGAGAAATACGGCGACGAGGTGCGCGTGCTCAGCATGGGGGCGGCGGATGATAAGTCATATTCGGTCGAGCTTTGCGGTGGCACGCATGTTCGCGCGCTGGGCGACATCGCGCTGTTCAAGATCGTCAGCGAAAGCGCGGTTTCCTCGGGCGTGCGGCGCATCGAGGCGCTGACCGGCGAAGCGGCGCGCGTTTGGCTCAACGGCCGTGACGAGGCGCTTAAAAGCGCGGCGGCGGCGCTCAAGACGTCCCCCGACGAGGTGCCGGCGCGCGTCGCGGCGCTCGCCGAGCAGCTCAAGAAGGCCGAGCGCGAACTGGCCGATGCGAAGAAGGCGTTGGCTCTTAGCGGTTCTGGCGGCGGCGGCGGTTCGGCGGCGGGCCCCGCGGTCGAGCAGGTCGGCGATGTGGCCTTCCTCGCGCAGGTGGTCGACGGGCTCGATCCCAAGGAATTGCGCGGCACGGTCGATGGCCTCAAGAAGCAGGTCGGCAGCGGCGTCGCGATGCTCGTCGCGGTCAACGACGGGCGCGCCTCGGTTGCGGTCGGGGTGACCGACGACAGGACCGGCAGCCACAGCGCGGTCGATCTGGTCAAGGCGGCGGTCGCGGCGCTCGGCGGGCAGGGCGGCGGCGGCCGTCCCGACATGGCGCAGGGCGGCGGCCCCGACGGCGGCGCGGCGAACGCTGCCGTGGCAGCGGTCAAAGCCGCGCTCGCTTGAAACCGACCAAGAAGACGCGGCGCGTCGATCATGCCGAGCGGCTGATCGCCGCTCCGCTGGTTGATGTCTTCGCGGCCTTCACAAGCGCGACAAAGCTCGCGCAATGGTTGCCGCCCGAGGGTGCGACGGGGACGTTCGAGCATGTCGATCTGCGCGCGGGCGGCGGCTTTTTGATGCGGCTGACCTTCGACGACGCCGATGTCGAGACCAAGAGCGACGACGATAGCGATGTCGTGGAAGTCTATATTCCGACGCTCGACGACGGGCGGCTGGTGGTGTGGCAGGTCGAATTTGAGTCCGACGACCCGCGCTTTTCGGGGACGATGGAGATGCACTGGTATCTGTCGCGGCAGGGCGGCGGCACGCTGGTGACGATCGACGCGCACCATGTGCCGCCGGGGATTTCGGCGAAGGATCACGAGGTGGGGTTGAATTCGTCTCTGGCGAATCTGGCAGCTGTGGTGGAGGAATAGCCGTCGTCCCCGCGAAGGCGGGGACCGCAGGCCACATTGCGCTAGGCCGATTGCGGCCCCCGCCTCCGCGGGGGCGACGATTGAGTTTATCCTTCGACCCCCTTCGCCTTCCCCCACGCCCTTGCGGCGGTGTAGCCCAGATAGCCCGTACCGAAGAGCGCGTAGAGCGGTTCGGGGATGCCCGCGAGATAGGCGTTCATGCCCTCGGCGATGCCCTTTGCCATCTCGGGCCGCGCGGCGGCGATCAGGCCCATCGGGATCGCCCAGAGCAGCAGCGCATACATGACGTAGAGGAAGCTCGGCCGTGCGCGGCTGGTCCAGGGGTCGGCGCTGCTCGCCTCGGCGACGATCGCGGTCATCCGGGTGCGGATCGCCTCCATTTCCTGGCTGCCTTCAAGTTTCAGCAGTTCGAGCTTGGCGCGGTCGCGCGCTTCGGGGTCGGGGATGATCTTGTCGATCAGCTTGGCGATGGGGCCGATGAGGCCTTCGATGATGCTCATGTTTCGATGTCCTTTTGCTGGAAGTTGTCAAAGTTCATAATACGTCCCGGTATAATGATACCCGTCGGCGCGTCGGGTCAGTCCGGTCCGACGCGGTTCGCGAGCCAGCCGTAGAGGAAAGCTTCCTGGCTCGGGCGGCGTTCGGCGAGCGCGATGTAGCGTTCGCCCTGTAGCGCCTCCATCGCGCGGAGAAGGACGGTCTCGCCGCCCCTGCCGCGCGTCTTCAAAAAGCCGTCGAGTGCCGACAGAGTGCGCGGGCCGATCTCGCGGTCGACCGCGATGTCGGGATAGTCGCGCGCGGCGCGGTTGAGCGCGTTGAGCGCGCGCTGAAGGAAGCCGGCGGCGGTTCCGGTGCCCATGTTGACGCCGGTGTCGAACAGTTCGGCCGCGATCTTCGCGGCGCGCAGCGCGACCCTGTCGAAGCGGGGGTGCAGCCAATAGAGGCGGCGATAGATCGACGCCGCGTCGGCGCGCGGCAGGTCGCGCATCGCGCCGGCATAGCCTTCGGCCCTTGCGACCGCTTCGGTGATTCCCCAGCAAGTCGGGCCGCCGCGGTCGGCGGGGTGGTTTACATAGCGGCCTTCGCGGTCGATGACGGCGTCGATCAGCGCGTCGGCGTCGGTTGCGAGTGGGTCGGGTTTTGGCATGATTCACTCCTTCTGGTTTGTCTAGCAAGTAAAACGAACCATATTGGAATATTGTAGGAAAGGCTTTTTCGCGATGCGGGCTTTGCAGGTGCGTGAATTGCTCGCCGATCATGGCGGCGCGGGGCTGGCCGATCTGGCGGTGCCGGTGCCCGGACCCGGCGAAGTCCGTGTGCGCGTGCGCGCGGCGGCGGTGAATTTCCCCGACCTGCTGATGACCTCGGGCGGCTATCAGTTGAAACCCGAACTTCCCTTTGTGTCGGGGCTGGAGTTCGCCGGGGAGGTCGATGCGGTGGGCGAGGGGGTGACCGGCTGGACGGCGGGCGACGCGGTCGTCGGCGGCAATCGTTTTGGCGCGATGGCCGAATATGCAGTGGTTCCCGCGAGCGCGTTGCGCGCGAAACCCGGCGGTTTGAGCTGGGAGGAAGCGGCCGCCTATCCCGTCGCCTATCTGACCGCCTATGTCGCGCTCGTCCGTTGCGCGCGGATCGAGCCCGGCGAGTGGCTGCTCGTCCACGGCGCCGCAGGCGGCGTCGGGCTGGCGACGGTCGATTTGGCGAAGGCGCTCGGCGCGCGCGTGATCGCGGCGGCGAGCAGCGAAGAGAAGCGCGAAGCGGTCGCGCGGCTTTATGCACCCGATGCGGTGATTGCGGCGGGGCCGGGGTTCCGCGAAGAGGTGAAGGCGCTGACCGGCGGCAAGGGCGCCGATGTGATCTTCGATCCGGTCGGCGGCGATGTCTTCGACGAATCGACGCGCTGCATCGCTTTCGGGGGACGCCTGCTCGTCGTCGGCTTTGCCTCGGGCCGGATTCCCGAGGTGTCGGTCAATATGCCGCTGATCAAGGGTTTCTCGGTCGTCGGGGTGCGCGCGGGCGAATATGGCCGGCGCTTTCCCGAACGGGGAGCGGAGAATGTCGCGGCGATCGACGCGCTGGCGCACGGGGGAAAGATCCGGCCGCACGTCCATGCCGCGCTCGACCTCACCGACTGGCGCGAAGGGTTCGCGATGCTCGAACGGCGCGAGGCGGTGGGGAAGGTCGTGTTGAAACCGTGACGGGACGAGCGGTGCTGGGATAATTTTGCGACATCGCGCCGTCATTCCCGAACCGGGACGTCGCGGCGAAGTCGCCGCATCATTCGAGAGGATATGACGTGAAGACAGCTATCTGGATTGTCGCTTCGCTGGGTTTGGCGCTGCCGGCCGTTGCCGCCGCGCAGCCGCCGCAGGGTGGCGGGCGCATGTTCGAGCGGATGGACGCCAATGGCGACGGAAAGCTCGACAAGGCCGAAATCACCAAAATGATGGAAATGCGCGCCGAACGGCGGGGCGATGCGACGCTGAAGAGCCCCGAAAAGATCGACGCCTTCATCAAGCGCGCCGATACCAATGGCGATGGCGCGGTCGACAAGACCGAAATGCAAGCCACCCGCAAGAAGCGCGCCGCGCCGCCGCCGCCGGCAGAGGGCGACGGTGAGGGCGAAGGCGAGCCCTAAAACAGATCCCAGAGCGGATTGGCGGGGTCGGCGAGCAGCTTTGCAGTGAGCGCGAAGGACATGACGACGAGCAGCGGCCGCACTCCGCGCCCGCCGAAGCGGATCGCGAGCCGCGCGCCGAGCTGATTGCCCGCGACATTGGCGGCGGCCATCGACAGGCCGAGCAGCCAGAGGACGTGGCCGCCGACGATCATCGCGAGCAGGCCCGCGATATTGGTCGCGAGATTGAGGAATTTCGTGTTGCCGATTGCGCGCACGAACCCGAGCCCGCCGAGTGCGACGAGCGTCAGCGTCAGGAACGAGCCGGTGCCCGGACCGAAGAAGCCGTCGTAGAAGCCGAGCGCGGCGACAACGAGGGTGAGGCCGAGCGGGCCGGTGCGCGCGTGGCGATCGACGCTGCTCATCGGCGGCGCGAGCAGGAAATAAAGGCCCATCGCGATCAGGAGGACGGGCACGAAGGCGGCGAGGAAATCCGAGCCGACATATTGGACCGCCGTCGCGCCGAGCACCGAGCCCGCAAAGGCGCCCGCCGCGGGCCAGGCGAAGCGGCGGAGATCGACGTGCCCCGCGCGCCAGAAGGTCGCAAAGGCCGACCCGGTGCCGATCGTGCTTTGCAGCTTGTTCGTCGCGAGCGCCGATACGGGCGGCACGCCGGCGGCCATCAGCGCCGGAATGGTGAGGAGGCCGCCGCCGCCCGCCATCGCGTCGATCGTCCCCGCAAGAAAAGCGACCGCGATGAGGAAGGCGAAGATTTCGGGAGCAAATTCCATGCGGGCGCTCGTAGTGTGCTGTATCGCAATGCTCAAGCGGCGGCGATCTGGATCGCCTGATAGAGGAAAGTCGCGCCGATGATCGTGAGGATCCAGCGGCGACTCGCCCGGAAATGCGCCTCGCTGATGCGGTCGAGGATCGCGCCGCCGACCATGATGCCCGCCATCGACGCGAGCACCGCGACCGCAGTGACGGGCAGCGGGACGACTTCACGCGCCGAGACGCCGAACAGCACGGCGCCGTAGATGAGAATCTTTGATGCATGGCCGATCGCCTGCATCACCGCCTTGGTTGCTACGACCTGGTGCCTGTTCAGCTTGCTGTGGATGAAAAGCAGGTCGGTCACCGGGCCCGACACGCCCGAGACGAGCGCGAGTCCCGTCGAGACGAAACCGCCGCCCATCGCGTGCCAGCGATTGGTCGCATCGAGCGCGAGCCAGCGTTCGGGCAGCCAGACGAGGGCCGGCATCAGGCCGAGGCCAAGGAAGACGTAGAATTTGGTTGGGGTGAAGATCAGCAGCGAGAAGAAGCCGATCGCGGCCGCCGCGCCGATCCCGAACCAAAGCAGGACCGGCCAGGCGACATGCGCGCGGTGCAGCAGGGCGCGCCAGACGTTCGATGCGAACTGGATTACGCCATGGAGCGCGAGCGCGGGGGCCACGGGCAAAATCCACGCGAGCACGCCCATGAAGACAAGGCCGCCCGCCATGCCGAAAATGCCCGAGAGGATGGACGTGAGGAATGCGGCGGCAACGATCAAAAAGCCTGCCTGCATTGTCGTCCGCTTTCTTGCTGCGCGCGGCCGCGCGTTGAGGGGCCTCGCCAATGGCGAAGCCATGCTGTCAGCAAGCTGTCAATGTGTTTGGAAAAATTGGTCGGGACGAGAGGATTCGAACCTCCGACCCCCACACCCCCAGTGTGATGCGCTACCAGGCTGCGCTACGTCCCGACCGGCCCGATTGGGCAGGCGAGGCCCCTAGCGCGCCTTGGCGGGGGATGCAAGCCGCGATGGCGGCTTTTCGGCCGATTGATGCCGCGGGCTTGATCTCGCCGCCGCGGACCCCATTTCGGGCGCGGCTGCCACGGGGGAGGCGCGTGCACGACCGGTTGCGCGCAAGGCCCCTGCATGATAGGCGCCGCGCCATATTTGCGCGCTCGCTCCGGAGGGGATCGGGTGCTGCCTGTAACGAAAGTTTTTCATCCATGTCGACGCAATTGCTTCTGACCCAGGCGGCCGGATCGGGCGGCGGGGCTGCCGGTTTCCTGATGCTGGTCCCCTATCTGCTGATCTTCGCGGTGTTCTGGTTCTTCCTGATCCGCCCGCAGCAGGTGCGTGCGAAGGAACATCGCGCCAAGGTCGCGGCGGTCAAGCCGCGCGACCAGGTGGTGACGGGCGGCGGCATCGTCGGCAAGATCACGCGCGTCGACGATGATTTCGTCGATGTCGAAATCGCACAAGGGGTGAAGATCAAGGTCGTGAAGTCGACCCTGGCCGACGTCCTCCAGCCCGGTGGCAAACCCGCCAACGACTGACGCGGCGGGGCCGGCTCTCCCGCGGCCCTCGCTCTTGCTATCGGATCCTCAAGACTATGCTCGATTTCCCGCGCTGGAAAACCATCGGCATCAGCATCATCCTGCTGCTCGGTATTCTCTTTTCCATCCCCAGCTTCCTGCCCGAACCGACGCGGGAGAGCCTGCCGTCGGTTCTGCAGGCGAAGGTCAATCTGGGCCTCGATCTGGCCGGTGGTAGTCACCTGCTGCTCGAGGCCGACATTGCCGACCTCCGGAAGACGCAGCTCACCAACATGGAAAAGACGGTGCGCACCGCGATGCGCGCCGAAAGCGGCCCCGACGACGACATAGCGATCGGCGAGCTGTCGAATGCGGGCGGCCGGATCAGCTTCCTCGTCCGCGACCAGACGCAGCTCGATGCCGCGCGCGAACGATTGTTCAGCGAGACGCAGGGCGCCGGGCTGACCGGGCAGCGCGACTGGAGCATCGACGTCATCGACTCGCAGCGCATCGTGCTGACCCCGACGAGCGCGGGACAGGCGCAGGCGGTCGCGAATGCGATGGATACCGCGCGCGACATCATCGACAAGCGCGTCAACGCGCTCGGCACGCGCGAACCGACGATCATCCGCGAAGGCAATGACCGCGTCGTCGTGCAGGTCCCGGGGCTGCAGGATCCGGCGGCGCTGAAGGAACTGATCGGCAAGACCGCGCGCCTCGAATTCCGCATGGTCGACACCAATGCCGACCCCGCCGAAGCCGCTGCGGGCCGCGTGCCGGTGGGCAGCGAAATCGTCCCCTATGCCGAGGGTGAGGGTAGCGGCGCACCGTTCGAAGTGCTGCGCCGCCAGGTGATGATCAGCGGTGAGCAGCTGATCAACGCGCAGCAAAGCTATGATCCGCAGAGCAATCAGCCGGTCGTGTCGATCCGCTTCGATTCGGGCGGGTCGAGCACCTTTGCCAAGGTGACCGCGCAGAATGTCGGCAAGCGTTTTGCCATGGTCCTCGACGGCAAGGTGCTGTCGGCGCCGTCGATCAACGAACCGATCCTGGGCGGCAGCGCGCAGATTTCGGGCAGCTTCAGCGTCGCAAGCGCCAACGCGCTGGCGATCTCGCTGCGCTCGGGCGCGCTGCCGGTGAAGATGACCGTCGTCGAGGAACGCACCGTGACCCCCGAACTCGGCGCCGATTCGATCCGCAAGGGCGCGATCGCGGGCATCATCGCCACCGTATCGGTGCTGGTGCTGATGATCGTCGTTTATGGCCGGTTCGGCATCTATGCCTGTATCGCATTGATCTTTAACGTCTTCCTGATCGTCGCGATCATGGCGGCGTTCAACGCGACCCTGACGCTACCGGGTATCGCGGGTTTCGTGCTGACGATCGGCGCCGCGGTCGACGCGAACGTGCTGATCAACGAGCGCATACGCGAGGAACTCAAACGCGGGCGCAAGGTGTTTCAGGCGGTCGAGCTCGGCTATACCGAAGCGAGCCGCGCGATTTTCGACGCGAACGTCACCAACGTCATCGCGGCGTCGCTGATGTTCTGGTTCGGCTCGGGTCCGATCAAGGGCTTCGCCGTCGTGCTGACCATCGGCATCGTCACCAGCGTCTTCACCGCCGTGACCGTCACGCGCATGTTCGTCGCCCATTGGCTGCGGACCAAGCGTCCGACGGCGATCAACATTTAAAGGAGGGAGCGAAAGATGCGTCTGCTCAAACTCGTCCCCGACGACACGAACATCGATTTCCTGCGGTGGCGCAAGGTCGCCTCGTTCATGAGCTTTTTCTTGGTCGTCATCTCGATCGCGCTCGTGGCGGTGAAGGGATTGAACCTCGGCATCGACTTCGTCGGGGGCCAATCGGTCCGCGTCGAATTCACCGGCACGATGCCGCCGATCGACGACATCCGCGACAAGGTGGGCGACATCGGCCTTGGCGAAGCGACGATCCAGCAGTTCGGATCGGACAAGGCGGTGTCGATCCGCACCGCGCTGCCCGACGGCGACAAGGCCGCGGCCGAACGCGCGGGACAGCAACTCGTGTCGGGAATCCAGAAGGCGTTCCCGAATGCGAAGGCGGGATCGGTCGAAACCGTGTCGGGCAAGGTGTCCGAAGAGTTGCTGCGTACCGGTGCGATCAGCCTCGCGCTCGCGATGCTCGGCATCTCGATCTATATCTGGATCCGCTTCGAATGGCAGTTCGGCGTCGGCGCGCTGGGGCGCCTGTTCCACGAGGTCGCGCTGACCTTTGGCTTCTTCGCGGTGACGCAGCTCCAGTTCGACCTCAACAGCGTCGCGGCGCTGCTGACGATCGTCGGCTATTCGCTCAACGATACGATCGTCGTGTATGACCGTATCCGCGAAAATCTGAAAAAATACCGCAAGATGGACATCGTTCCGCTGCTCAACCTCAGCATCAACGAGACGCTGTCGCGCACGGTGATGACGAGCGTCGCAATGCTGCTCGCGCTCGGCATGCTGCTGATCTTCGGCCCCGACGTGATCTTCGGCTTCACCGCCGCTATCCTGTTCGGTGTGTTCGTCGGCACCTATTCGTCGATCCTGATGTCGACGCCGGTGCTGGTGTGGCTGAAGGTCGGTCCGCACAGCTTCGTTCCGCGGACGACCGCGGGTATGGAAGGCGGCGAACGCATCGAGCGCAAGGACGACGGCGCGGTCGTCTGATCGTCAGCATTTGAGAATAACCGGCGCCGGTCCGCTCTGCGAGCGGGCCGGCGTTGCCGTATCTAGCCCCCGGCGCAGCGACGCAGATGGTCGGCGAGTTCGCGGCCGTTGCGGTCCCAGTCGAAGCGGCCGCCGAGGCTGGATGCGACGTCGGCGGCAGAGGGCGGGCTCGCGAGTATGGCCTGAACGGCTTCGGCGATCGCCTGCGGCGCGCGCTCGACGATGCGGCCGGCGATTGGCGACGTCACCAGCTCGGCGGCGCCGCCCGCGTTGCTGATCACGATCGGTGTGCCGCAGGCGAGCGCTTCGACCCATGCATTGGCGAGGCCTTCGCTCGCCGACGGCATGACGACGGCGTCGGCGGCGCGATAGAGTTGCGGCAGGTCGGCGTTGGCGACGGGGCCGAGGAAATGGACGCGCGCTTCGACGCCGAGTTCGCGGGCGAGCGCGCGGTAACGGGCTTCTTCTTCGCCGGCGCCGGCGAGCCAGTACTCGACGCCGGGCAGCGCGGGCAGCGCCGCGATCACCAGCGCCTGTCCCTTGCGCGGGATGAGCGCGCCCACGGTCAGAATCGCGGGGGAATCGTCCATGCCGAGCGACGCGCGCGCCGCGGCGCGGTCGCCAGGATGGAAGCGCGCGGTGTCGATGCCGGTATTATGGACGGCGATCTTGGCGCGATCGATGCCGATCGCCGCCATGTCGCCGCGCATCGCTTCGGACACCGCGAGCAGGCCAGCGGCTTCGGCGCCGGCTTCGATCACTTGCGATCTTGTTGCGGGGTCATGGCCGAAATGGCTGATGTCGGCGCCGCGCGCCTTGGCCGAAAAGGGAAGACCCAGGGCGCGGGCCACGCGCATGGCGGCGGGGCCGTCGGGGTAGAAGAATTGGGCGTCGACGACGTCGAATTTGCGATCGCGCACCGCGCCGAGGACCGCGCGCGCCACCTGTGCGGAGTTGAAGCGCGCGCCGTAGCGCGGGATCAGCGTGAAGCGCGGGCGCAGGACGGTGACGCCGTTCCATTGCTCGGTTTGCGGCAGATTGCGGAGCGCGCGGTAGCGTTTGTGCAGCGACAGCGGGAAGGGCGGCAGGCCGACCGGTGCGACGATGATGAGCTCGATCCCGGGCTGTGCGGCGAGCGCGCGCAGGCTTTTCTCGACGAACAGGCCGAAATTCGGCCGCGCGGCGTCGGGGAACAGCGTCGCGATGCTGAGGACGCGCAGGGGTGAGGGGATGGGCACTCAGAGCGTGCGGAGCAGGCGGACGGCGACGGCGGCCCAGGGCGGATTGCTGACGACCTGCTGGCGCTGGCCGGTGCCGAGCGGGAGCAGGTGGAGCTTCTCGCCGTCGACGTTGAGCAGCCGCGCGAAGAAGAAACGGCCCGCGGGGCGTGGCACGAGCAGATCGCGGTTGAGCATGCTCGCCCAGTCGCCCTTGATGCGGCGGCACCAGATTTCGTCGCCGGCGCGATAATCGCCGATCGACGAGGTGACCCGCACCGCGACCATATCCTCGCCCGGGCGCGCGGTCAGCGCCTGCTCGACGCGCGTCGGTGCGGTCGCGCCGTCGGCGGAGAGCAGCGCGGTGATCGTGAGCTGCGTATCCTGCGGCAGCTGGACGAGCTCGGCGGCGTCGACACCGAGCGCTGCGGCGATGCGGTTCATCCAGCCGAGCGACAGCGTGCGCGTGCCCGTTTCGAGGCGGCCGATCGTTTGCGCCGTGGTCGGCGGGACGCAGCGCTGGCCGACCTCCTCGAGCGTCAGGCCCTTGGCGCGGCGGACGGAGCGAATGCTGTTGATCATATGGCTGACCCTCGAATAACCAAATCGGTTTCTTCTTTCCTACAAAATAATCCAGTGTCAAGCCCGGTGTGCAGCAAAGGAGAATCGCATGACCGCACGCCGCCTCGAAACGCGCATCCACCCCGACGACCGGATCGATCCGGGCAAGGCGGGGCCGCAGGTGATGCGGCATGTGACGGTGAATGTCGCCGAGAGTCCGATCGCCTGGCTGGCGTCGCGGGGGATGCTCACGCCGGCGCAGCTCGGGGCGGGCTTCGCGGCGATTATGAGCGCGCCGGATTGGCGGCGCGGGTGACGATGCGCTGGGATGCCGCGCCGCCGGGCAAGAGCCGCGGCGGCGCGCGCGCGTCGGATGCGTCGCTGGCGCGGATCGACGCGCATCGGCGCTTTCACGCGGCGCTCGATGCGGCGGGGCCGGGGCTGGCCGATATTTGCTGGCGGGTGATTTGCGCCGGGGAAGGGATCGGCGGCGCGGAGAAGGCGTTGGGTTGGCCGGCGCGGTCGGGCAAACTGGTGCTCGGTCTGGCGCTTGACCGGCTCGCGCGCTTTTATGGGACGGGGTGAAGCGCGCTAGCAGGGAGGGGGTTCCGTCCCTTAGGCCGGCTTGTCATAGGTATATGCCACGCGCTTCGACATCATCAAATAAGCTGTCCAAACGACAGCAAAAACACATGATATTCCAGCCGCACGTAGTGCGTTCGGAACAAGCGACGCGCGATAATCAGCGATGTCTGTGAAAAAAGCTGCCTTCATGGCAAAATCCGCCAATATCGGTATCAGCGTCAGGCACCAGAGGCCGATGACGGCGATCCGGATGGATGACCAGCGGCGGGCGGCAATGAGCCGATAGGCGAGAAAGATCGAAACAGCGGCGGCAACAAAACCCAGTATCCAGCTGGAGCTGATGTAGCTTTGTGTATTGGGGCCGAATAGAACCTCGTTGAGCATCGCAGCCTCTCTTACATTCGCCATCGCTCTGAGCAATAACAGGATCGGACATACGATCAGGAGAAGAAAAACCAGAAACGCAAGCCACCCACCGACGCCGACAAGTTTTTCTCGTGCGCTGTTGTCTTCCATTATTTCTCCCCTTCGGCGCGCCATGTCGTGTCTTTGTGCGATTGCCAAGGCTTTCGGACGTCACCCCAGCGCTTCGACCTCCTCGGCCAGCGCCAGCCAACGATCCTCCGCGGCCGCCTTTTCCTCGCGCAGCGTGTCGAGCTTCGCCGTCAGCGCATTGAAGCGTGCGTTGTCGCGCGTGAACAGGCTGCCGTCGGACAGCTCGGTCTCGATTCCCGCCATCTCCGTCTCGATCTCTTCGATCCGGGCGGGGAGGAGGTCGTAGTCGCGCTGGTCCTTGTAGCTGAGCTTCTTGCGCGCGGTGGGTGGCGGCGACGGTGCGGCGCCTGATGCTTTGGCCTTGGCGGCATTGGGTTTGACGCGTTTCGCTTCCCAATCGGCATAGCCGCCCGCGACGATATCGACCTTGCCGGTTCCGTCGAGCCCAAGCGTCACCGTCACCGTGCGATCGAGGAAGTCGCGGTCGTGGCTGACGAGCAGCACGGTGCCGGCATAGTCGGCTATGACTTCCTGGAGCAGGTCGAGGGTTTCGAGGTCGAGGTCGTTCGTCGGCTCGTCGAGCACCAGCAGGTTCGATTCGCGGGCGAATTCGCGCGCGAGGAGGAGGCGCGAGCGTTCGCCGCCCGAGAGCGCGCCGACGCTCGCCTCGACGACGGCGGGATCGAAAAGAAATTCCTTCAGATAGCCTTGGATATGCTTTTTGACCCCGCGCACCTCGACCCAGTCGCCGCCGCCGGCGAGGATATCGCGGACGCGCTTTTCGGGCGAGAGCAGGCTGCGCTGCTGGTCGATGATGATGCCGTCGAGCGTCGGGGCGAGCGTGATCTTGCCGCTGTCGGGCTGAATCTCGCCGGTGAGCAGCTTGAGCAGGGTCGATTTGCCCGCGCCGTTGGCGCCGACGATGCCGATGCGGTCGCCGCGCTGGACGCGGAAGTCGAGGTTTTTGATGATCGTGCGGTCGCCGAAACTTTTCGACACGCCCTCCGCAACGATCACCGATTTCGAGCGCACATCGTCGTTGGCGAGACCGAGCTTGGCGACGCCGGGGCCGCCGATCATCGCGGCGCGGGTGGCGCGCATTTCCTTGAGCTTCTCGAGCCGGCCCTGATTGCGCTTGCGCCGAGCGGTGACGCCGCGTTCGAGCCAATGCGCCTCAAGCCGCAGTTTCGAATCGAGTTTCTGTGCGGCGCGCGCTTCCTCGGCGGCGACGGCGTCGCTCCATTCCTCGAAACCGCCGAAGCCGATCTCCTTGCGGCGGATGCTGCCGCGGTCGAGCCACAGCGTCTGGCGTGTCAGGCGGGTGAGGAAGGTGCGGTCGTGACTGATCACGACGAAGGCGCCGGTGTAGCGCGCGAGCCAGCTTTCGAGCCAGTCGATCGCGGCGAGGTCGAGATGGTTGGTGGGCTCGTCGAGCAGCAGCACGTCGGGGCTTTGCGCCAATGCCCTCGCCAGCGCGGCGCGGCGCCGCTCGCCGCCCGAGGCGCTGGCGGCGGTGCGGCTCATGTCGATGCCGAGCTGGTCGGCGATCGCGGCGACTTCGAAGGCTTCGGGGGCATTGGGCGGGGCGACGGCAAAATCCATCAGCGTCGCGAACGGGCGGAAGTCGGGTTCCTGTTCGAGCATCACGACATGGGTGCCGGGGACGATCGTGCGCTTGCCCTTGTCGGGGTCGATCCGCCCGGCGAGCAGCTTGAGCAAGGTCGTCTTGCCCGCGCCATTGCGGCCGATCAGCGCGAGGCGGTCGCGTTCGCCGACATAGATGTCGAGGTCCTGGAACAGCCAGCCGCTGCCCTGGACCAGGCCGAGGCCTTCGTAAGAAAGAATGGGTGCTGCCATGATGAACGGCTCGCTACTGGCGCGTTCAGCATCATGCAAGCGCCGTCCGCGCAAAGGCCGGAACGGGTCTGCTCCGTCTGCGTTACGGAGCGGAGATTATATCGGGCGGGAAGCCCGGTTCGCAGGAGAATGAAATGACGAAGCAAATGCTCGCAGCTATGGCATCCGGTCTGGCCCTGATGGCGGCGGTGCCCGCCGTCGCGCAGCAAGGAGGTTCGACGGTGACGGCAGCAACGACCCAAGGTCCGATCCTGAGCTTCAGCGTCAGCGAGGAGGTGCGCTCGCGCCCCGACCAGGCGACCGTCGGCGCCGGGGTGACGACGACCGCGCCGACCGCGGTCGAAGCGATGCGCGCCAATGCCGCGGCGATGGACAAGCTGATCGCCGCCGCGAAGGCGCGCGGGATCAAGGCCGAGGACATCCAGACGAGCGGCATCAACCTGTCGCCGCAATATGACTATAACAACCGCACCGACGGCCAGCCGCCGCGCTTCCTTGGTTATCAGGTCAGCAACACGGTGCGCGCGACCACGGGCAAGATCGACGACATCGGTCCGCTGCTCGACGCGCTGGTCGCCGCGGGCGGCACCAATATCGACGGGCCGTGGTTCGGCATGAAGGACGCCGATGCCCAACTGGTCGGCGCGCGCGGCGCGGCGATCAAGGCGGCTGAGGCGAAAGCTCAGGATTATGCGAAGCTTGCCGGTTTTCGCGGCGTCGAGCTGGTCTCGATCAGCGAAGGCAGCTTCAGCGGCCCGCAGCCGCCGATGCCCTATGCGCGCGGAATGATGGCGGCCGAGGCGAAGGCGACGCCCGTCGAACCGGGGCAGGTCGCGAACACGCTGACGCTGAATTTCCAGTATCGGCTGGTTCGGTAGATCATAATCCGTCGCCCCCGCCTTCGCGGGGACGACGTTTATGCCAGCTCTCCCTCCGCCCACGGCCACGGCCGTTCGCGGAACCATTTGGTGATGATATATTTGCGGCCCTTGCGCACCTTCATCCCGTGGTGGAGGGTTTCGGGGTTGGCGGTGCCGTCGGGCCGCACATTGTTCCACGCGAGCAGCTTGCCGACCTCGGGCTGGTGCATCTTGCCGGTCGCGAGGAAGCGGGTGGCGCCGCCCGCGGCCGGTTCGTTGAGATAGATCATCAAGGTCCAGCTCCGCTGCCCGGGAATCGCGCAATAGGTCTCCCAATCGGCGCCGTGCGGGTCGAAATAGTCGGTGTGCGCCTTGAACTCCTGTCCGACGTCGTAGCGCTGGCCCTGCATCGGCTCGCCATATTCGAGCGGAATGCCGGTGAGGTCGTGGAGCCGGTCGTTCAGCGCGATCACCAGCGGGTCGCGGTGGTCGAGATCGCAGGTCGTGCTGGTGCGAAAGGCGTCGTCGCCATTGGGATCGGCGATGGTCGAGGGGCGCACGTCGCGGTCGATCTGCGCGATCAGCGCGGTGCAGGTTTCGGCATCGAGGAAGTGCGACAGCATGAACTGCTGGAGCTTCGGCGTCGGTGCGCGGCGGATGCCGGGAACGGCGGCGAGCCGATCGGCGGTGCGGTCGGCGCCCGAGGTCGCCATGTCGACATGTTTGTTCCCGGCCATGGCGCGCTTTTACCGGCCTAGCCCGACACGAACAATGCTTGACGAAGGGGGAGGGCGCGCCTATCGCCGCGCGCTGTCGCAGGCGGTTTCGCCCGACATGTGGCGACCATAGCTCAGTTGGTTAGAGCGCCGGTTTGTGGTACCGGAGGTCGCGGGTTCGAGCCCCGTTGGTCGCCCCATTTTCTCTATCTTCATGCATATGCGGGATTTGGGGTGACTCTCAGTCCCTATCGGATTATTGCGTTTGGACGTAATTTTCTAATGCGAGGATGAGTCTATGTCCGCTGTCTGGGATTTCGCCGATTTCGACGATCATGAACATGTCCACATGTTCCGCGATCGCGCCAGCGGACTTACCGCGGTCATCGCCGTCCACTCGACGCATCTCGGGCCGGGCGCGGGCGGGGTGCGTTACTGGCATTATCCGCAGCGCGCGGCGGCAATCACCGACGCGCTGCGCCTGTCGCGCGGGATGAGCTACAAGAATGCGATGGCGGGGCTGCCGATGGGCGGCGGCAAGGGCGTGATCCTCGCCGACGAAGGCGCGGCGAAGACCCCCGAACTGCTCGCGGCGTTCGGCCGTGCGGTCGATTCGCTCGGCGGTGCCTATGTGACCGCCGAGGATGTCGGGATCACCGACGCCGACATGGTCGAGATCGCCAAGCAGACGAAGCATGTCAGCGGGCTTCCGGTGGCGAGCGGCGCCGATGCCGGCGGCGATCCGGGGCCGTTCACCGCGCTCGGCGTCTATCTGGGCATCAAGGCGGCGATTCGCGAAGGGCTGAACACCGACAGCGCCAAGGATGTGCGCATCGCGATCCAGGGCGTCGGCAGCGTCGGCGGCGGCGTCGCGCGGCGGCTGGCGGCCGAAGGCGCGAAGCTGACCCTCGCCGACGTCAATCTGGCGCGCGCGAAGGCGCTCGCCGAAGAGCTCGGCGCCGAGCTTGCCGATTCGGCGGCGATCATGGAGGTCGAGGCCGACGTGCTGAGCCCCAATGCGCTGGGCGCGATCCTGACCGAGCAAAGCATCGAGAAACTGCGCGTCCCGATCGTCGCGGGCGGCGCGAACAACCAGCTTGCGACCGCGGCCGACGGGCAGCGCGTGCACGACCGCGGGATCGTCTATGCCCCCGACTATGTGATCAACGCGGGCGGCATCATCAACGTCGCGCTCGAATATCTGGGGCAGGGGAGCCGCGAGGAAGTCGAGAGCCGCATTCACCAGATTCCGGGCCGGCTGGCCGAAATCTGGGCCGAAAGCAAGGCGAGCGGGACGCCGGCTTCGGTCGTCGCCGACCGGATGGCGCAGAAGTTGATCGGACGGGGCTGAACTGCTTCGAGGGCTGGCGCGGAACGGTAATTCCGCTAAGCCAGCTTTGCATGAAACGGCATTTCTATCTGGTCGCGGGCTGGGCGTCGTTGGGGCTTGGCGCGATCGGCGCCTTTCTGCCGCTGCTGCCGACCGTGCCGTTCGTAATTCTCGCGGCCTTCTGCTTCGCGCGCTCGTCGCCGCGGCTCGAAGCCTGGCTGCTGAACCATCCGCATTTCGGGCATCATATCGTCGCGTGGCGCGAGAAGGGGGCGATCAGCCGCAAGGGCAAGATCGCCGCGACGGCCGCCTTCGCGCTGAGTATCGTGCTGGCCGCGATCTTTTCGCCCTGGCCATGGGTGATGTTGCCGGTGATCGCCGCGGCGGTGACCGGGAGCTGGATCTGGACGCGGCCGGAGGGGTAAGCCCTAGTTGATGATTTCGGCGCGTTCGTCCGCGCGCAGTGCGGCCAGTCTTTCTCTCCACGATTGCAGTGCTTCGGGCGTCAATCTGGCCCAATCGGTGATTTCGCAGATGATCTTGAGCGGTGCGCTGCTGCGATATGACCGGGTGGGATTGCCGGGAAATTTCTTGTCGGTGACATTCGGGTCGTTCTCGAATGCCCCGGTCGGCTCGACGGCATAAACACGCGGAACCGCGCCGCCTTTGTCGAGGTCCGCCGCGATCTCGGCGGCAAGCCCCGCACCGTCGACAAGAGCCGTGAAATAGATGTGGTTCATCACCACCTCGGGGCGATAGTTTGACCGGAATCCCGCGGTAAGGAAATCACCCACGCGCAAATCCGCGATTGTGCCGTGAAAGAATGGTCCCTTGTCGAGCACGTCGGTCATCGTCATCACCCCTATCCTGCAAGTCTGCTGTAGTCGGTGAGCTAGACGGAGCCAACGTCGCCAACCCGTAGAAACCTGCCATTCGGTATCGGAACGGGCCCGGGCGAGGCGAGGCAGCGGACTCTTGACGCGATGTTCCGGCCAGGCAACACGAGCGCCGCCGGGTCGCGCCGGGCAAATCGCTGGACCCTCCTGTCCGGCTCGCCTAAGGACGACGCGAAACCGATGCACGCCTATGCCAATCCGACCCGTTTTCTGGCGATCGCCAAGCCGCTGACGCCGTGGTTGCTCGGCGCCGGATTGCTGCTTGTGCTCGGCGGTGCGTTCGCCGGGCTGACGATGGTGCCGGGCGATTACAAGCAGGGCGAAACCGCGCGAATTCTGTATGTTCATGTGCCGTCGGCGTGGCTCGGCATGGGCGGCTGGACGTCGCTCGCGATCGCCGGGCTGGTGCAGCTCGTGTGGCGGCATCCGCTGTCGGGGATCGCCGCGCGCGCGATTGCGGTGCCGGGGATGCTGTTCACCGCGCTTTGCCTCGCGACCGGATCGATCTGGGGCAAGCCGACGTGGGGCACCTGGTGGGAGTGGGACGGGCGGATGACCTCGATGCTCGTGCTGCTCTTCCTCTATGCGGGCTTCATCGCGCTGACGAGCGGCGATGACGGACAGCGGCAAGGCGGTTCGCTGTCGCGTGGCGCGGCGATCTATGCGCTCGTCGGGGCGATCAACATCCCGATCATCAACCGCAGCGTCGTGTGGTGGAACAGCCTGCATCAGGGACCGAGCATCACGCTGTCGGGATCGAGCATCGACAATGCGCTGCTGTGGCCGCTGGGCTTGACCGTGCTCGGCTTTTCGCTGCTATTCGGGGCGATCGTGCTGATGCGGATGCGGCGGATCATCGCCGACAACCGCGTCGCGGCGCGATTGCGGCGACTGGCCGACGAGGAGGAATAGAGGCGTGACGGGGGTGATCAGCGGGGGCGGCCAATGGGCGTTCGTCGCCGCGGCCTATGGACTGACGGCGGTGCTGACCGCGGCGGTGCTGTGGACGAGCTGGCGCGCGATGAAAAAGGCCGAGAAGCGCAGCGATGCGCTGCGAAAGGATCGCAAGTGAAGGCGAAGCATCAGCGATTGATCCTCGCGCTGGTCGCGCTCTGCGGCGTTGCGGGTGCGGGTGTGCTCGCGGCGAGCGCGCTCAGCGACGAGGCGGCCTATTTCCGCACCCCGGTCGAGATACAGGACGGCAAGGCCGCGGTCGGTGAGGCGATGCGGCTGGGCGGCATGGTCGCCAAGGGCAGCATCGTGCGCCAGGCCGACGGGCTGACGATCCGTTTCGTCGCGACCGACGGCAAGGCGTCGGTGCCGGTCGAATATAAAGGCATTGTCCCCGACCTGTTCGGCGAGGAGAGCGGCATGGTGGCCGACGGCCGGATGCGCGCCGACGGGACTTTCGTGGCCGATCGTATCCTCGCGAAGCATGACGAGCGCTATATGCCGCCGCAGATGGGCGAGATGCCCAAGGATATGAAGGCGGCGGCCGCGACATGATCGCCGAAACCGGTCTGGCCCTGTTGTGGATCGCGGCGGCGCTTGCTTGCCTGTCGCTGGTCGCGGGAACGCTGTTCCTTCGCGGTGGTTCGAAGGATCTCGCGTCGCTCGTGCGCCCGGCGAGCGTCGCGCAGGGGGTGCTGACCACGGCCGCCTTCGGCCTGCTGATCGCGCTGTTCGTACGCTCCGACATGTCGGTCGAACTCGTCGCGCGCAACAGCAACAGCCTGAAGCCGATGATCTTCAAGATCGCGGGGACCTGGGGCAATCACGAAGGATCGATGCTGCTGTGGCTGATGATCCTGTCGCTGTCGGGCGGGTTGATCGCGATTTTCGAGAAAAGGCTGCGCGAGGATACGCTGGTTGCGACCCTCGCGGCGCAGGCGGCGCTGAGCCTCGGTTTCTTCGCCTTCCTGCTCTTTTCGTCGAACCCGTTCAAGCGGTTGCCGGTGGCGCCGCCCGACGGGCAGGGGCTCAACCCGCTGCTCCAGGACATCGGCTTGGCATTTCACCCGCCGACGCTCTACGTCGGCTATGTCGGGCTGTCGGTCGCGTTCAGCTTTGCCGTCGGGGCGCTGATCACGCGCGAGATCGGCCCGGCTTTCGCCCGCGCGATGCGGCCGTGGGTGCTCGGAAGCTGGATTTTCCTGACATTGGGCATCACCGCGGGCAGCTATTGGGCCTATTATGAGCTTGGCTGGGGCGGCTGGTGGTTCTGGGACCCGGTCGAGAATGTCTCGCTCGTGCCGTGGCTCGCGGGCGCGGCCTTGCTTCATTCGGTCGCGGTGACCGCGACGCGCAACGCGTTGCGCGCGTGGACGGTGATGCTCGCGGTGATCGGTTTTTCGATGTCGATGGTCGGGACCTTCATCGTGCGGTCGGGGCTGTTGACGAGTGTTCACAGTTTCGCGGTCGATCCCGAGCGCGGCACCTTCCTGCTCGTGCTGATGGCGATCTATATCGGCGGCGCGCTGACCTTGTTCGCGCTGCGCGCCGGGGCGGTCGCCGAGGGCAAGAAATTCGCGCTGCTGAGCCGCGAAGGTTCGCTGGTGATCAACAATCTGCTGCTCACGACGATCCTCGCGCTCGTGCTGCTCGGCACGCTCTATCCGATCGTCGCCGAGGCGATGGGCGAGAAGATTTCGGTCGGGCCGCCCTATTATAACCGCGTCGCGGGGCCGCTCGCGTTGATCCTCTGCCTCGTGATGGTCGCGGGGCCGTTGCTCAGCTGGCGCAAGGACGACGGGAAGCGGCTGTGGTCGCGGCTGCCGCTGGCGCTGTTCGCGGGGGCGGCGGTGCTCTTTTCGCTGATCCTGTTCGGCGGCAAGGTCGGTATCTTGCCGCTGCTCGGGATGACCGTCGCCGGGATCGTCGCGGTCGCGAGCCTCGCGCCGCTGTGGGGACGCAACCTCCGCCGCACGCCGCTGCCGACCTGGGGCATGGTCGTCGCGCATTTCGGCGTCGCGGTGTGCCTAGCCGGCATGGGCGCCGAAAGCGCGTTCATCAAGGAGCGGCTGGTCGCGGCGGCGCCGGGCGAGGACATAAGGATCGGCGATTTTTCGGTGAAGTTCGCCGGGGTGAAGCCGGTCGCGGGGCCGAATTATACCGCGATCGAGGGGACGCTGGTCGCGACGACATCGTCGGGAAGCAGCTTTACGATGAAGCCCGAGGCGCGCACCTTTCCGGGCCTGATGGGCACCGCGCCGACCGAGACCAATGAAGCGGCGCTGCTGACGCGGCCGGGCGGCCAGCTCTATGCCGTGCTCGGCCAGCCGGTGACGGGCGACGACGGCCGCGCCGACCGCTACCAGATCCGCCTGTGGTGGAAGCCGCTGGTATGGTGGATCTGGCTCGGCGGCGCGCTGATCGCGGTTGGGGCGACGCTGTCGATGCTCGGCCGCGCGCAATTGCTGGCGATCTGGCGCGCGCGGCGTGCCCGCAAACTGGAGGAACGTTTCGCGCCATGAAGAACCGCTGGGTCCTGTTCGTGCCGCTGGCGATCATGGGGTTGCTGTTCGGCGCCTTCATCTATCGGCTGGTGACGCCCGCCGAGACTCTGATCCAGTCGCAGTGGATCGACAAGCCGATGCCCTTGTTCGACCTGCCGCCCGCGACCGCGGGGGTCGAGGGGCTGAAGAGCAGCCAGCTCGCCGACGGCAAGCCGCGCCTCGTCAATGTGTTCGCGAGTTGGTGCATCCCGTGCCGCGCCGAGGCGCCGCAGCTCGAGGCGCTGAAGGCCGCGGGGGTGCCGATCGACGGCATCGCGATCCGCGACCGGCCCGAGGATGTCGCGATGTTCCTGCGCGAATATGGCAATCCGTTCGACCGCATCGGCGCCGACATGCAGAGCAGCGTCCAGATCGCGCTGGGATCGTCGGGCGTGCCCGAAACCTTCCTGATCGACGGCAAGGGCATCATCCGCGAGCAGATTCAGGGCGTGATCCTCGCCGATCAGGTGCCCGAAATCGTCGCGAAGCTCGAGGCGATGAAGTGAGCCTGCGGCTGATCCTGCTCTGCCTGCTCGGCGCGCTGGCGCTGCCGCTGGCGGCGCAGGACCGCTTGCCGCCGGCGCCTTATGCCTATCAGCAGCTTAACGATCCGGCCAAGGAAGCGCGCGCCAAGGCGTTGATGGAGGAATTGCGCTGCCTCGTCTGTCAGGGGCAGTCGATCGCCGACAGCGACGCGCCGCTCGCGGGCGATATGCGGCACGAGGTGCGGAGCAAGATCGCGGCGGGCGAGAGCCCGGACGAGATCAAGGCCTGGCTCGTCGCGCGCTATGGCAATTGGGTGAGTTATGACCCGCCGTTCGACGGCGCGACGGCGCTATTGTGGCTGGGGCCGCTCCTGTTTCTCGCGATCGGCGGCTGGCTGGCATTCGGGCGGTTCCGGCGCGGCAAGGATGATGTGGAGGACGCGGCATGACCTGGCTGTGGGTCCTGCTCGCCGCCGTGCTGACGATCGGCGGCATTTTCTGGCTCGGCAAGCTGCCCGCGGCGGCGCGGCCGCTCGCCGGGGCGGCGGTGATGCTGGGGCTCGCGGGCTATGCGCTGCAGGGCAATCCCTCGCTGCCGGGTAAGCCCGTGGCGGCGGCCGAGGAGCCCGAGGGCTTTGGCGAGGCGATCACCGATCAGCGGCAGGGGATGGCCGAACGCTTTGGTCCCGCGGCGCAGTGGCTCGGCATGTCCGACGGCTTCGCGCGCACGGGCAAGACCGAGCTGGCGGCGAAGACGCTCGAAAAGGGGCTGGAGAAATATCCCGACAATGTCGACCTGTGGGTCGGGCTCGGCAACGCGCTCGCGGCGCATGGCGGCGGCATGATGTCGCCCGCGGCGGCGCTCGCGTTCGACGAGGCGGCGAAGCGCGATCCGTCGCATCCCGCGCCGCCCTTCTTCGCGGGGCTCGCGCTCGCGCAAGGGGGCGACCTCAAGGGCGCCGAGGCGGTGTGGAGCGGGCTGCTCGCGCGCAGCCCCGCCGATGCGTCGTGGCGGCCCGATCTCGAGGTGCGGCTGGCGCAGATCAGGCAGGCGCTGGGGCCGCGGCTTCCTTCTGAAACTCCGGCCAATGCACCGGCCGGGGGCGTCCCAAATTGAAACCTGTTCCAAAGGCGCGGGCTCGTCTAAAGGCGCGCGATGACTGCTGAGTCGCAACAGGCGGGCGGGGGCGCCGCGGGCGCTGTCGAAGCTGCTGCCGATACCGGCCATCAGGGCCATGGGCATGAGGGTGATGGCAAGCTGAAGCTCGCCGTCGGCGCGATCGGGGTCGTGTTCGGCGACATCGGCACCAGCCCGCTCTACGCGTTTCGCGAAACCTTTGCCGGGCACCACCCGATCGAGGCCGACCGGCTGCACATCTATGGCGTCCTGAGCCTCGTCTTCTGGTCGATGATGCTCGTCGTCACCTTCAAATATGTGCTGACGATCATGAAGGCCGACAACAAGGGCGAGGGGGGCAGCCTTGCGCTGCTCGCGCTGATCAGCCGCTCGTCGGGCGAGAAGCGCTGGACCTGGCCGATCATCCTGCTCGGCGTGTTCGCGACCGCGCTCTTCTATGGCGACAGCATGATCACCCCGGCGATGTCGGTGCTCTCGGCGACCGAGGGGCTGAGCTACGTCAACAAGGGGTTCGAGCCCTATATCGTGCCGATCGCGCTCGCGATCCTGATCGGGCTGTTCGCGATCCAGTCGCGCGGGACCGCGAAGGTCGGGATGCTGTTCGGGCCGATCATGCTTGCCTATTTCACGATGCTCGCGATCCTCGGGATCATCCATATCGTCGATCATCCGGGGATCATCCTCGAAACGCTGAACCCGGTGAACGCGCTGCGCTTCTTCTACGTCGACGGCTTCACCGCCTTCATCGCATTGGGCGCGGTCGTGCTCGCGGTGACGGGGGCCGAGGCGCTTTATGCCGACATGGGGCATTTCGGGCGCGGGCCGATCGGCCTCAGCTGGCTGACCTTCGTGCTGCCCGCGCTGATGCTCAACTATATGGGGCAGGGCGCGATGGTGCTCGATGCGGAGATGGGGCCGCGCGGCGACCTGATCGCCGATCCCTTTTTCCAGATGATGCCCGATGCGTGGCAGATACCGGTCGTCATCCTCGCGATCCTCGCGACGATCATCGCGAGCCAGGCGGTGATTTCGGGCGCCTTCTCGCTGACGCAGCAGGCGATCCAATTGGGCTTCATGCCGCGGCTGCGCGTCGAACACACCAGCGCGTCGGCGGCGGGGCAGATTTATATCCCGATGGTCAATTGGGGGCTGATGGTGATGGTGATCCTGCTCGTCCTCGGCTTCGGATCGTCGAGCAACCTCGCCGCCGCTTATGGTATCGCGGTGACGGGGGCGATGTTCATCGACACCTGCCTGATGAGCGTCGTGCTCTTCACCTTGTGGAAGTGGCCGGCGTGGAAGGCGCTGCCGATCCTCGCGGTCTTCTTCATCGTCGACATCGCCTATTTCGGCGCGAATCTGATCAAGGTGCCCGACGGCGGCTGGGTGCCGCTGGCGATCGGCCTGACGATCTTCACCATGCTCACCACCTGGTCGCGCGGGCGCAAGCTGATGCAGCAGGAAATGGCCGAAGGTGCGATGCCGATCCCGGTGTTCGTGAAGTCGGCGGCGAACAGCGCGACGCGCGTTCCGGGGACCGCGGTGTTCATGACGTCGAGCAGCGACGGCGTGCCGCACGCGCTGCTCCACAATTTGAAGCACAACAAGGTGCTGCACGAGCGCATCATCCTGCTGACGATCAAGATCGCCGACGTCCCCTATGTGCGCGAAGAGAATAAATGCGCGCTCGACGATCTGGGGCAGGGGTTCCACCGGCTGATTCTGAATTACGGCTTCATGCAGCCGATCGACGTGCCCGCCGCGCTCAAACGCGTGACGAGCTGCGGCGGCGAGTTCAAGATGCTCGAAACGAGCTTTTTCCTCTCGCGCCAGACGTTGATCGCGGCGAGCAAGCCGGGCATGCCGATCTGGCGCGAAAAGCTGTTCGCGTGGATGCTGCGCAACTCGGAAAGCGCGATGGAATATTTCCGCCTGCCCACGAACCGCGTCGTCGAACTGGGCAGCCAGGTCGCAATCTGACGCGACCGGCGGAGCATGGGCGCCCGATTAACTTTCCGACATGTATAGATAAGCGTTTGAACATTCGGGTCGGTCTTGCGATGCAAGCGGTGAACCCACGAAGGCGCGCGACAGATGGATGCCGATGACCGCGATGCGTTGATCCTGCCGGTGCCGCCGGAACCCTTCACGCTGATTCTCGGGCCCGCTATACGCGGCGCATCGGACGACGCGATCGAAACATCGCTCCGGCATATGGGGTTGCAGCCCGAGCGGGTTCGCGATGTCGGCGCCGATCTGGATGCGCGGGTTGCGGCACCATCTTTTCGCGTGAGGTTCGGGGCGGTGTCGGTTCTCGCCGGCCGCGCGGCGCGCGCGGCGCTCGACCTCGCCGATCCCGATCACCCGTCCACGAGCCTGCTCGCCGCCAGCCTGCCGCGCGGCTGGCGCGAAAGCGGCGATTGCTGGATCTTCGTTCCGGAAGATCGCGGGGCCGCGGCATCGGCGCGCGCACAGACGACGCGGATGCGCGAATTCTTCAAGACGATGGTGCTGATGATCGACCTGTTCGATGCCAGCCACATCTTCTGGTCGCCCGCGCGGCTCTGGTCCGATGCGCCGCAGTTCCGCGCCTCGATTGCCGAAATGCTGGCGAGCGGGATGCCGCCGGTGCTCCACCTGGTCGCCTTTCGGCGCAAGGATCTGGGCGATGGCGCGAGCATGCGAACGCGCGGGCTGGCGCTGTTCGCCGGGCAGGAACTCGAGGCGCGCATACCGGGCGGTTGGACGGTCGCCGAAATGGTGCGGCGACTGTCGCGGCTCGCGCTCGACATGATGCTCAACGGCCCGGTCCAAACCGCGCGGACGATGCGCGGGCTGGATGCGGGCGAGTGGATCGACCTGCTGCCGCCGATGGATGGCGCGAGCCAGAGGTCGACGGTGATCGTCGAATTCGGTCGCGACGGTTGATCGGGCGCGGCTGGCATGGGGCGCCGGCGGCGCAGGCCGGGTTCCAGCGCCACCATTTGATCCCGATCGCCTTGCTGCGGCGACCACAGATGGCGGCGATGTTCGATCACCTTCGCGACGAGGGGTTCGCGCTCCATCATTTCGACCGCAACGGGCTGGTGCTGCCGGCGTGCGAGCCGGCCGCGCTGCGATCGGGGCACGCCCTGCATCGCGGGCCGCATCAGGGGTATAGCGACGTCGTCGCCGCGCGGGTCGAGCGGATCAGGGCGCATTTCGCGGTGCAGGCGGCGGCGGACCTGCGAGGCGCGCGGCGCACGGCGGTCATGCGCCTGCGCTTGCTGCAGGACACGACGCGGCGCGCGCTGACCGACCGGCACCGCGGCGGCTTCTGGCTCAACCGGCGCGACCCGATGCGGCTGTTCGTCGACCGCCCCTATCTGGACGAAGCGATCGAGCGGTTGTTTGGAGGATAGGGCGGCAGCGAGCGACCGGTGGTTGCCGTTCCCTTTATCGTCACCCCGGGCTTGACCCGGGGCCTGCCTTGCCTTTTCGCCGTCGCCAGGAAGAAAAGGCGGGTCCCGGGTCCAGCCCGGGATGACGAAGCTGGAGAAAGCAGTGGCAGCTCTCCACCCCGAAGCAGCCGTTGCCGTCTGGCCGGGCTATGTTGGGCCTACAACCGCACCTTCGCTTCGAGTTCGCGGCGCGCGGCGAGATATTGCGCTTCGAGTTCGGCGACATATTCGGCGACCGGGCGCACCGCGGTGACCGGGCCGATGCCCTGGCCCGAGCCCCAGATATCCTTCCACGCCTTGGCCTTGGTATTGCCGCCCGAACCGAAGTTCATCGTCTTCAAATCGCCTTCGGGCAGATTGTCGGGGTCCATGCCGGCGGAGACGATCGACTGACGCAGATAATTGCCGTGCACGCCGGTGAAGAGGTTCGAATAGACGATGTCGGCCGCGCGCCCCTCGACGATGCCGTTCTTGTAGCCGTCCTCGGCATTCGCCTCCGCCGTCGCGATGAAGGCGCTGCCGATATAGGCGAGGTCGGCGCCGCACGCCTGCGCGGCGAGGATCGAGCGGCCGTGGCCGATCGCGCCCGACAGCGCGACGGGGCCGTCGAACCATTCGCGGATTTCCTGCACCAGCGCGAAGGGGGACTGGCGCCCGGCGTGGCCGCCCGCGCCCGCGGCGACGGGGATCAGGCCGTCGGCGCCCTTTTCGACCGCCTTGCGCGCGAAACGGTCGTCGATGACGTCGTGGAGGGTGATGCCGCCCCAGCCGTGGACGGCTTGATTCAGCTCCTCGCGCGCGCCGAGCGACGTGATGGTGATCGGCACCTTCCACTTGGCGCAGGTCGCGATGTCGGCTTCGAGCCGGTCGTTCGATTTATGGACGATCTGGTTGACCGCATAGGGCGCCGAAAGGCGGTCGGGATTGTCGCGGTCCCATGCGGCGAGTTCCTCGGTGATCCGGTGCAGCCATTCGTCGAGCAAGGACTGCGGCCGCGCGTTGAGCGCAGGGAAACTGCCGACGATCCCCGCCTTGCACTGCGCGATGACGAGATCGGGGCCCGATACGATGAACAGCGGCGAACCGATGACGGGCAGGCGCAGGCGGTCGAAAATCGGGGGAAGGGCCATGAATCAGTCTCTCCGGTTGCCAATTGCAACTGACCTTAACGTAAACGGAAGGTTGCGCAAGATGTTCAGTCGAAGGCGGGACCCTTGAGCTCGACGATATTGCCTTCGGGGTCGGCGATGTAGATCGACGGGCCTTCGCCCTCGGCGCCGTAACGCGGGCCCGCCTGCTCGATCGCGACGCCGTGGCGGTCGAGGTGGGCGCGGATCGCCGCGTCGTCGAAAGGGGTGATCGCGATGGCGAAATGGTCGACGTTGCGGCCCTCCTTGCCCGGCGCCGCGCCGCCCATCGAGCCCAGCTTGCCGTCGATGGTGACGAGGTCGATCAGCGAACCGCCGGCGCGCAGTTGAAAAAGCCCGATTTCGGCCTGCACGCGCTCGTCGGTGCAGCCGATAACCTCGCGGTAAAATGCCATCATGCGGTCCACGTCGACGACGCGAAGGACCACATGGTCGATCGTGCGAAGGGTGAAGGGGGGTATTTCCATTGGCAGTCACTCCTCGAATTTCTTGCGCGGACGGACTTTCTAACTTGGGCGTGCCCCCGCTGTCCATCGAGCGCAGACGGGGGTTGGTCCGGCGGCGGTTGCGGCGGGCCGCGGGGTGCGACATGATCGCGCGATGCAGTTGCTCCAGCCCAGCCTCTTGCCCCCCGCGGCCGACATCGCGCGGCACCGCCACCGCGAACCCTATGCGACGGTCGTGCTGGCGGGCGCCTACGAAGAGGCGGGCGATGCCGGACGGATCGCGGCGCAGGCGGGCGAAGTGCTGCTGCACGGGCCGTTTTCGGCGCATCGCGACCGGATTTCGGCGAAACGGACGATGGTGCTCGACCTGCCGCTGCCGTTCGACGGGCGCGAATGGCCGGCGCGCGCGCGGATCGCCGATCCCGACCATATAGTCCGGCTGGCCGAACGCGACGCGGTCGCGGCGGTGGCGACGCTGCTCGGCGAACTGGTGCCGGTGGCGGCCGCCGATGAGGAGGATTTGCCCGACCAATTGTCGGCGGCGCTGCGGACTTCCGCACCGCCGCGGATCGGGCAATGGGCGGCAGCGCGCGGCCGGTCGCGCGAGCATGTCTCGCGCAGTTTCGAGACGCTCTATGGCGTACCCCCCGCCGCCTATCGCGCCGATTGCCAGGCGAAGCGGGCGTGGCGGATGATCGTCGAGAGCAAGGACAGCCTTGCCGGGATCGCGGTCGAGGCGGGCTATGCCGATCAGGCGCATATGACGCGCGCGGTGACGAAGGTAACCGGACTGTCGCCGCGGCGCTGGCGGATGGCGGCGGGCTGATCGGGGCGGTTTTGGGTGGGGAGCGGACGTTCCTCATTTCGTCATCCCGGGCTTGACCCGGGACCCGCCTTCCTCTTCCTCAATGTCGAAAAGACAAGGCAGGCCCCGGGTCAAGCCCGGGGTGACGATAAATGGGACGACAGCTTCCGGCCGATACCCGCCCTCAGTTCCCCGCAAACCCATGCGCGGCGAGCCAGCTCGCCAGCAGCGCGAAATATTCGGGCGAATCGGGCCGCTCGGTGCCGTCGTGCTTGGGGTCGAGCGACGTCTTGAGGTCTTCCGACATCTGCATCGCGTGATCGGCGCCCGCGATCACATGCACCTCCATATTGGGCATCTGCGGCGCGATGGCTTTCAGGCGCTCGGCCGAATCGGCGACCGGGACGACCGCATCGTCGGCGCCAAAGAGGATGAGCGTCGGCACGGTGACCGCCTTCATATTGACCAGCGGATCATTTTCGATTTCCTTGCGCCAACCCGACACGTCGCGGTCGCGGAAGGTTTCGCCCATATAGAGATATTTGAACCACGGCTTGGTCTTGATCCCGTCGAGCTTCGCCTGCGCCTCGGCGCGGCTCACCGTGCCGCGCATATAATCGTCGACGGCCTTGCGCGCCGCGACCATCTGCTCGATGTCGGCCTTAGAATAGCCATTGGCCTTCAAATGGTTTGTCGAGGAAAAGATCATCTGGACGTCGGCGGTCACCACCGGCGCCGACACCGCGACGACGAAGGCGAAGTCGGGGCTTCGCGACGCGGCGAGCGGCGAAATCCAGCCGCCCTGGCTCAGCCCCCAGGTGCCGATGCGCCGCGGATCGATCCGCGGGTCACTCTTCAGGCTCCGCGCGGCGGCGATCGCATCGTCGGCGAGGACCGCGAAGTCGCCCCCGGCATCCTGCGTGCCCGACCGGCCCGATCCGCGCCGGTCGTAGGTGAAGACGGCAATGCCGAGCGCCGGCAGGACCGTTTCGAGATGATCGTAGAGCGACGCCGAACCGAGCGGCGACGACGCGCTGTGCGTCACGACGATCGCCGCGACGGGCTTGCCGCTGACCGGCAGATGAAGCGTCCCCGCCAGTTCGCGGTCGCCGCTGGTAAAGCGGCGTTCCTCGGTCACCACCTCGGTCGTCGCGGGCGCGCTCCACGGCAGGCCGGGCGATTTCGGCGCCGCCTGCGCGGCGGGCAGCGAAGCGAGGCTCGCCATAAGGGCGAACAGCACGGCGGCGGGACGCGTCACTTCTTCAGCCCGATCTCGCGCAGCCGTTCCTGCAGATAGTCGTCGGCGGTGATCGGCGCCGGGTAGAGGTTCGGGTGCGACGCGTCGATGCAGCTTTCGAGCGTTTCGATCGGATAGTCCGAGCGGAAGTGGAGGAAGAAGGGCATCGAATAGCGCGCGACGCTTGCGCGGCCCGCGTCGGGGTTGCGGACGCGGTGCGTGGTCGAGGGCAGCTTGTTGTTGGTCAGCCGCTGGAGCATGTCGCCGACGTTGACCGCCATCGCGCCGGGCGGCGGCGAGACGGGAAGCCAGCTGCCGTCCTTGTCGAGGATTTCGAGCCCCGCTTCCTCGGCGCCGAGCAGCAGCGTGATCGTGTTGATATCCTCATGCGCCTCGGCGCGGATGCCCTTCGCGGGCGCTTCGACGGGCGGGTAATGGAGCAGGCGCATCACGCTATTGCCGTCGGCGACGGTGTCGTCGAAGAAATCGGGCGCGAGGCCGAGGTAGCGCGCGATGCCCGACAGGAGGCGCGCGCCGACGCGGTCGAATTCGGCGAAGAGCTTGTCATAGGCGGTGCGAAAGCCCTCGACCTCGGCGGGCCAGACATTGTTCGGCTGTTGCGCGGCGAGGCGGTGGCCGGCGGGCAGATCGCGGCCGACGTGCCAGAATTCCTTGAGGTCGACTTCCTTCGCGCCCTTGGCGATCTCGGTCCCGAACGGCGTATAGCCGCGCGCGCCGCCGCCGCCGGCGATATGATAGGCGCGCTTGACCTCCTCGGGCAGCGCGAAGAACGCCTTCGCCTTCGTCCAGGCTTCGTCGATGAGCGCGGGATCGATGCCGTGATCGGTGATCATCGCGAAGCCGAAGCGTTCGAACGACGCCCCGAAATCCTTCGCGAACTGGTCGGCGGGAAGCGACATGGAAATGACGGGAACGGCAGCGGTCATGCGATTATAGTCCATCTGAAAGGGGCGGCGCCCGCAGGCGCGTCATAAACCCCGATCTAGGCGCTACGGCGGGCGCGTTAAAGGGAAAAAGGCGGTTCCGTCCCGCGTGTGGCTCGGCTAAGCCCGCTCCATGAGCAAGCAATATTGGCTGATGAAATCCGAACCCGACGCCTATGCGTGGGACCAACTCGTCAAGGACGGCAGCGGTATCTGGGACGGGGTGCGCAACCACACCGCGAAGCTCAACATGATGGCGATGAAAAAGGGCGACGAGGCGTTCTTCTATCACAGCAATATCGGCAAGGAATGCGTCGGGATCATGGAGATCACCGAGGAAAGCTTCCCCGATCCGACCGCCGAAAAGGGTTCGCCTTGGGTCGTGGTGCGCGTCGCACCGGTGCGCGCGCTCGCGCACCCGGTGACGCTCGCGGCGATCAAGGCCGACCCGAAGCTCGCCGACATGGACCTGATCCGCCAGTCGCGGCTGTCGGTCGGACGCGTGACGCCCGCCGAGTGGAAACATATATTGAAGAAGTCGGAAAAGCCCGAGGGCTGACCGCTTACTGGCCGCGCAGCTTCGCCTGCAGATGCTGGGCGACCGACACATGGAGCGGGTGGACGAACTCGCAGCCGTAATTATTGCCGTCGGCGCGGCGGACGACGGCTTCCAGAGGCTGGAGCCCCGGCAGGTTGACCCAGATATGCTTGCCGATCTGCGGCCGGAATGATGTCACCATGCGAAAGCCGGTCGACGACAGGTCGAACAATTCGACGTTGAAGGGGTTGAGCCCCGGTTCGCGGAAGCGCGCACGCGCGGTCACCGGCGCGCGTTCGGCGCCGCGCCCGGCCTTGGGCGCCTTCTTGGTTTCGATGGTGCGATTCCCCAACACGGATTCGGTCCCTGCATGTCATTCTTGGTCGCGGCAAATTTAGGGCATCGCTGGTTACCGCAAAGTAAAGCGATATGGTGAAGCGCAGCTATACCGGGGGAACGTCGCCGACCGCCATCAACTGGCTCGGAAAGGGCGCGGCGAGCGCCACCGCGGCGCGCCATTCGCCGCTCAGCCAGGTCGCTTGATCTTCGGGGTGCAGGATCACCGGCATGGCCTTGGGCTGATGATGCGCGACCAGCCGGTTCGCCTCGGTGGTCAGCATCGCGAAGCACGGCCAGTCCTCGCCCTGCCGCACCACTCCGGCAAAGGCGAAGATCGGCTGCGAGGGCACGGAAAACCAGTGCTGTCGCCGCGCGCCGCCCGCTCCCGACCAATAGGCAAAGGCGGTCGCGGGGATCAGACAGCGCAGTTCGGCATGGCGCAAGGTGCCGATCCAGAACGGGCTGGTCAGGTTGCGGACGTGCGTGACGGGCTCGGTGCCTTGCGGCGGCGGGGGGACGCCCCACAGCTTCGGGCGCAGCCAGCGCCGCGACCCGCCGCGCCCGTCGCTGACGATTACCGGCGCGGGGCAGGCGGGTGCGACATAGTCGCCGGTCCACGGGTCATCCCCCGCCTCGGCGCCGAAAGCGGCGGCGATCGCGCTTGCGGGCGCGTCGAGGCGGTAGAGGCTGGTCATCGGCCCGGCGTCAGTCGGTTCCGCGCACCCGCCCGCGCCCGGCCTTGATGCTGCTTCGCGCCTTCTTGCTGTCGACGCGCCTCGCCTTGGCGGCCTTGCTCGGCTTTGTCTTGATGCGGCGTTCGGGACGCACGAGCGCGGCGTCGATCAGCTCGTTCAGCCGCGCGCGCGCATCGGCGCGGTTCGCTTCCTGGGTGCGGAAACTGCGCGCGAGGATGACGAGTTCGCCCGCCGACGTCATCTTGCTCCCGGCGAGCGTCTTGAGCCGGCGATAGGCGTCGGGCGCGAGGCCGAGCGCGAAAACGTCGACGCGCAGCTGGCACGCGGTCGCGACCTTGTTGACATTCTGGCCGCCCGGGCCCGACCCCGCGAGAAACTTCTCGGTTATCGCGCTTTCGGGGATTTGAGGGTTCGAACTCATTACCAGCGGGCCCGAGGCGTCAAAATGGCGAAGATATCGGACGAAAATGCCCGCCGGGGAACAGTGGTTCTGTTTCCAAGGGCATTTTCGTCCGATATCTTCGCCATTTTGACGTCCCTTCGGGATTTGATCGATTTTGCTCGGGGCTGCGTCGGCAAGCCTTGGAATATCGACATATACCTACGCCTTGCCTTCTTGCCCCGAACAAAATCGCTTCAAACCTCGGGTCCGCTGGTAATGAGTTCGAACCCTAACCACGCGTCGGCTCCGCTCCCTCCGGCGCCGCGAAGCCCAGCGCAGCAAAGGCGTCGGGAAAGGGCGCCTCGGCAATTATCGACGGCTTGACGTCACGTTTTACGACCAGCCGTTCGGCGTGGAGCAGGGTGCGCGTCTTCGTGCCGCCGCGCCCATAGACGGGGTCGCCGACGAGCGGGAAGCCGAGCCCTTCGAGCGCGTGGACGCGCAGCTGGTGGGTGCGGCCGGTTTCGGGGCGAAAGCGGAGCAGCGCGCGGCCATCGACCACCGCGAGTTTCTCCCAATGCGAAACCGACGGCTTGCCTTTCGGGTCGCCGACCATGCGCCAGCCGGTCTCGGCGGTCGAGGTCTTGGCGAGCGGCAGGTCGATCGTGCCGCTGTCCCCCTCGGGCACGCCGTCGACGATCGCGAGATATTGCTTGTCGACCTCGCGGTTTTCGAAGGCGCGGGTGAAGCGGCCGTGCGCCTTGGGATTGCGCGCGAGCAGCAGGCAGCCCGACGTGTCGCGGTCGAGCCGGTGGACGGCGAGCGGCCAGCGCTTGAAGCCGAACCGCAAGGAATCGAGATGGTTTTCGAGGCTGAGGCTGCCGTCGCGCGGCGCGTCGACGGGAAGCCCCGCGGGCTTGTCGATGACGAGGGCCTCGCCGTCGAGGAAAAGGACACGATCTGAAAGGAGCATGGCGCGCTATAGGCGGGCCGGCGTTCAGTCGAAAGCGTAAACGTCCATCGCGAGCAGCCCATAAGTGACGCTGTGGTGCAGCCGTTCGGCCTTGATCGGTGTCCCGCCCGCGCCCATCGCAACGAACAGCGGCAATATATGGTCGGTGGTCGGGTGATTATCGGCGCCGTGCGGGGCGCGTTCGATGCTGTGGAGGACGCCATCGACCGCGCCCGCCGCCATGCGTTCGGCGATCCAGTCGGTGAAATCGGTGACCCACGCTGGCGCCGGAGCATCGATCGGCAGGCGCGCCGAGAACAGCGCGCGGAGGTTGTGCGTGATGCTGCCCGATCCGACGACAAGCACATCCTCGTCGCGCAGCGGCGCGAGTGCCTGGCCGAGCGCATAATGCCAATCGGGCGAGGCGTTCGAGGCGATCGAGAGCTGGACGACCGGAATGTCGGCCAGCGGGTAGATCAGCGACAGCGGCACCCATGCGCCATGGTCGAGCCCGCGCTCGTGGTCGGCGGTAACGGCGAGGCCATGGCCGGCAAGCAACTCGACGACACGGCTCGCCAGCGCCGGATCGCCCGGCGCGGGGTAGCGCATCGCGAACAGTTCGTCGGGGAAGCCGCCGAAGTCGTGGATCGTCGGCGGCGCGGGCGACGCGGTCACCGTCGCACGGCCGCCCTGATACGCCGCATCATGGTGCGCCGAGACGACGAGGATCGCGCGCGGGCGCGGCAATTGACTGCCCAGCCCCGCGAGAAAATCCCGCGCCGGGCTTGGCTCGAGCGCCATCATCGGCGAGCCGTGCGAAAGGAAAAGGCTCGGCAGACGGCGCATCGGGTCAGGCAATCAGCTTCGCCGCGGTCTTCGCGACACGCTCGCCGAGATAGCGGGCGCCGCCAAGGTCGGCTTCGCTCGGCTGGCGCGATCCGTCGCCATCGGCAATCGTCGTCGCGCCATAGGGGGCGCCGCCCTTGACCTCGCCGACGCCCATCTGGCCGGCATAGCCATAATCGAGCCCGACGATCGTCATGCCGAAGTGGAGCAGGTTGGTGAGGACCGAGAAGAGCGTCGTTTCCTGCCCGCCGTGCTGCGATGCGGTCGAGGTGAAGGCGGCGCCGACCTTGCCGTTCAGTTTGCCCTGCGCCCACACGCCGCCGGCGGTGTCCCAGAAACTCGCCATCTGGCTCGCCATCCGCCCGAAGCGCGTCGGGGTGCCGACGACGATCGCGTCGTAATTGACGAGTTCATTGGGGTCGCCGAGCAGCGGATGCGCGGTGTCGGTCTTGAAGCCCGCGGCCTTCACCACCGCTTCGGGCGCGGTTTCGGCGACGCGGCGGATGTCGACTTCGGCGCCTGCCGCACGCGCACCCTCGGCGACGGCGTCGGCCATCTGCTCGATATGCCCATAGCTCGAATAATAAAGCACCAGAACCTTAGCCATCGTTACGTCCTTTCGTTGGAGAAATCGGGTGGGGTGGGCCGCCGCCGGGGGAGGGAGGGCGGCGGCCCGGGGGTGTCAGGCGGCCTGTTTCAGCCCGTCGATCGCGGTCGCCGCGCGGGCGATCGCCTCGCCGTCGGTCTGGTGGCCGTCGGCGGCGATGACATGCACGTCGGTGATGCCGATGAAGCCGAGGATATGCCGCAAATAACCGCTCGCGAAATCGACCTGGCTGCCGAGCGGCACGCCGCCGGAGGCGAAGACGATATAGGCGCGCTTGCCCTTCAGCAGCCCTTCGGGACCGGCCTCGGTGTAGCGGAAGGTGCGGCGCGCGCGCGTCACCTGGTCGATCCAAGCCTTCAGCGTCGCGGGGATCGCGAAATTATAAATGGGCGCGGTGATGACGATCGTGTCGGCCGCCTCGATCTCGGCGATCAGTTCTTCGGACCCGGCGAGCAGCGCCTTCTGCTCGTCGCTGCGCTCGGCTTCGTCGGTGAAGTTGGCGCCGACCCAATGTTCGGTGAGGAAGGCGGGCGGGGTGAGGCCGAGGTCGCGGCGCGTGACGGTCGCGCCATAATGCTGCTCGACGAGGCGGGCTTCGAGCTGGTCGGCGAGGCGGCGGGTGGTCGAGCCCGACTGGCGGGCGCTGGCGTCGATGCGAAGAATATGGCTCATGGGAAAGCTGCCTTTCGAAAAGAGAGGGGGTGGGCCGCCGCCAGGGAGGGGGAGGGGCGGCGGCCCGGGGGCGTCAGAGGCTGTCGACGAGCACCAGTTCGGCGTCGTCGAGCGCCTCGACGGTGATCGTGCCGACATCGCGGAGCGCGATGCCGTCGCGTGGGTCGGCCTCCTCGCCGTTGACGCGGATGCGGCCCTTGGCGGCGACCAGATAGGCATGGCGCCCGGCTTCGAGATCGTAGGAGACCTGCTCGCCGGCGTTCACCGTCGCCGCGGCGACGCGGGCGTTGGCGCGGATCGGAAGCGCGTCATCGCCCTCGATGCCGCTCGCCAGCGTCACGAACTGCCCCGACCGGTCGGCCTTGGGGAACTGGCGCGCGCCCCAGCCGGGGTTGCCGCCTTCGCGATCGGGAATGATCCAGATCTGGAACAGCGTCGTTTCCTCATCCTCGAGGTTGAACTCGCTGTGCGTCACGCCCGTCCCGGCGCTCATCACCTGGACGTCGCCCGCGGCGGTGCGGCCGGCGTTACCCATGCTGTCGCGGTGGCTGATCGCGCCGGTGCGAACATAGGTGATGATTTCCATGTCGCGGTGCGGGTGCGGGGGGAAACCCGACTGCGCCGCGATGGCATCGTCGTTCCAGACGCGCAGCGCGCCCCAGCCCATCCGCTTCGGATCATGGTAGTTCGCGAAGGAGAAATGGTGACGGGCGTCGAGCCAGCCATGGTCGGCGTGGCCCAGCGTGTCGAATTTGCGAATATCGATCATTGGCCTTGTCCTTTGCTTGCCGCCCCCTTGGGCCTGAGCGCCCGGCGGCTCATCTGTTGAGGACAAGATAGGCGCTTGGATCGTTTCGAAAATAGCGTAGATGGAAAACCATCGTTTCCAATTGAGGGGTATTCCATGGCGCTTCCCGACTATGAAGGCTGGGCCTGTTTCGTCGCCGTCGCCGATGGCGGCAGCTTCACCGCCGCCGCCGCCGCGCTCGGTCTGTCAAAGGCGAGCGTGTCGAAGGCGGTGACGCGGCTTGAGGCGTCGCTCGGCATCACCCTGCTGCACCGGAGCTCGCGCGTCGTCGCGGTGTCGACCGCGGGGGCGGGCCTGCTCGACGAGGCGCGCGCGATGGTCGCGGCGGCGACCGCAGCGACCGAGGCGGCGCGCGGCGACCGGCTCGACCTCGCGGGGCCGATCCGCCTCGCGGCACCGATGAGCTTCGGGATCAAGGTGCTCGGCCCGCCGCTCGCGGCCTTCCTCGACCGGCATCCCGCGGTCGAGATCGAGGTGCTCTTGAGCGACGCGCGCAACGACCCGGTCGCCGAGGGGATCGACCTGACCTTGCGCATCGCGCCGCTCGCCGATTCAAGCCTGCTCGCGCGGACGATCGCGCCTGTCGCGGCGTCGGTGATCGCGAGCTCCGCCTATCTGGAAAAGCATGGGGTGCCGAAACATCCGCTCGACCTCGCGGGCCACCGGCTGATCGGCTACGGCCACCGCCAGCGCGCGATGCCGCTCCATTTCCACCGCAGGGGCGAGGAAGCGACGGTGCTCCCGACCGGACCCTTGTTCGCGAACAACGGCGACATCGCGGTGCCGCTGGTGGTCGCCGGGGTCGGGATCGCGCTCCTGCCCGACTTCATCGCCGCCGACGCGCTGGCGTCGGGCGCGGTGGTGCCGATCCTCACCGACTGGTCGCCGCCGCAGTCACATCTGCACCTGTTATCGCCGCCGTCGCGGCTGCGCCCGGCGCGCGTGCGGGCGCTTTCGGACCATCTCGTCGAAACGCTGAAAATCTCCTGCACCGGCGCGCACGACCAATATCTGGCGCTGCATAAAGGATGATGGGCGCGCGGCCGACTGTGACAAATAGGCCGCGACTCGTGGATTTACGCGGGTTAAATCAAAATTAACCTTTTCCCTTCATTAGTTTCGTGGTTAATGTTCCGGCAGTCCTGCAGGGGGTTTGGTCGGTGACATCCTTGATGGTCATGCGATCGGTTCGCGGGATCATCGTGGGAAAAAGGGGTGCCCAATGCGCGTACTGCTGATCGAGGACGAGCCGACGACCGCGAAAGCGATCGATACGATGCTCACGACCGAAGGCTTCAACGTCTATACCACCGACCTGGGGGAAGAAGGCCTGGATCTGGGTAAGCTCTATGATTACGACATCATTCTGCTCGACCTGAACCTGCCCGACATGCACGGGTATGACGTGCTGAAGAAGCTGCGCACCGCGAAGGTGCAGACGCCGGTGCTGATTCTGTCGGGTATTTCCGAAATGGATTCGAAGGTGCGCTCGTTCGGCTTCGGTGCCGACGATTATGTCACCAAGCCGTTCCACCGCGACGAGCTGGTCGCGCGCATCCATGCGGTCGTCCGCCGCTCGAAGGGCCACAGCCAGAGCGTCATCAAGACGGGCAAGCTCGCGGTCAATCTCGACACCAAGACGGTCGAGGTCGATACGACGCGCGTGCATCTGACCGGCAAGGAATATCAGATGCTCGAGCTGCTCTCGCTCCGCAAGGGCACGACGCTGACCAAGGAAATGTTCCTCAACCACCTTTATGGCGGGATGGACGAGCCCGAACTGAAGATCATCGACGTCTTCATCTGCAAGCTCAGGAAGAAGCTGGCGCTCGCATGCGGCGGCGAAAATTACATCGAGACGGTCTGGGGCCGCGGTTACGTCCTTCGCGACATCGACGACGAAGGCAATGAGGTGCGCCGCGTCGCCTGACGCACAGTGCTTCAACCATTTACCGAGGGAAACCGGCGCGGAGCGATCCGCGCCGGTTTTCTTTTGGGCGCGGGTGGCCGGTTTCGGCCGATAGCCACCCTCGCGCATCACATTCGTTCAAGAAATTGGGCATGCCTCGCGATTAGGCCGGTCGCATGACAAGCCTCTCTCCCGCTTCGCCGCGCCCGTTTGTGGCGCTTTCCGGTTTTCGCTTCCGCCTGTGGCCGATCCTGCTCGCCGCGGTGCTGATGCAGGCCATCCTCGAGCTGGGCCGTATTCCGGCACGCGAAATCTATCGTGCGGGGGCGCCGCTCTGGGATGGCTATATCTCGGTCTTCCTGCTCCTGGCGATCGCGTTTCAGGCGCTGCTCGGGCTGGCCGCGATCCTCGCGATGCGCCGATTGCTGCCCGCCGCCGACCCGCATCTGCGCTGGCCACCGGGCGCGAGCTATGTCGGGATCGCCTTTCTGATCGGCGTCGGCATGGGGCTGGTGATGCTGGTTGCCGATTATTGGCCCGCGCTCGCCGCGCAGACCGCACCGGACATGAGCTATTCGAAGGCGCCGCTCGATTCGGCGGGCTATCTGCTCGGGATGATCACGACGGGGCTGGCCGAAGAGACGATCTTTCGCGGGCTGCTCGTCGGGATGCTCGTCGTGCTGGTGCCGGGGCGGCTGCGGATCGGGGCGCTCGACCTGCCCGTCGCCGCCTATCTCGTCGCGCTGATGTTCGGGCTCGCGCACTGGAAGTCTTTCACCGTCGACCCCTTTTATCAGGCGATGGCGCAGCAGATTTACGCCTTTGCGTGGGGGCTGATCTATGTCTGGCTGATGGAGCGGTCGCGGAGCCTGCTCGCGCCGATCGTGGCGCACGGGATGGGAAATTTCACCGAGGTTGCGATCGTGATCGCGCTCAACGCGCTGTGGGCGTGACGCGCCAAGGGCGGCCGCGAGGCCGCCCTTGCGTCGTTCCGGCGATGATCAGGCGGCGATCGGGCGCCGGCTGGCCTTGACCGCGACATATCCGAACAGGATCGCGGCGAGGAGGAGCGCGCCCTGCGCCGCGGCGAACGGGGGTTCGGTGCCGTTCGGGGCAAGGGCGTTGAGCGCGGGGACCTTCAGGAAGGACTGCACCACCAGCACGAAGAGGTTGAGGTAGAGCGCGGCGGTCGCGCTGGCCGCATAGACGGTGGCGGCGCGGCCGGCGAGCTTGCGGCCGTAAAAAGCAGCGAAGGCGAAGATGAGGATCAGCGTCGAGAGGATGCCCGTGCCGAGCGCCGGGGTGAAGGCGACGATCGGGAAGAGAAAGCCGGTGAGGCTGGTGAGCAGGGTCGCCCAGAGGAAGATGTGGGTCGTGCGGCGGAGGAGGCGCCCGCGCGCGAAGGCGGGAAGGGCGATGAGGCCCGCACCGATGCCGATCAGGCTGATCGCGACATGGAGTGCGGTGAACTGCGGGATGGTGAGGCCGAGGATCATGGTCGTTACTCCTTGTTTGGAGCGGACGGCGAGCGGGTCGCCGCCCCGTTCGGTCAGCTGTTGATGAAATCGAGGAGGTCGGCGTTGAAGCGGTCCTGATGGGTGACGGTCAGGCCGTGGTCGGCGCCTTCGTAGATTTTCAGCACCGCATGCTTGACGATCTTGACCGTCGAGCGGGCCGAAGCGTCGATCGGCACGATCTGGTCGTCGTCGCCGTGGAGGACGAGTGTCGGCTTGTCGAACCGCTTCAAATCTTCGGTGAAGTCGCTTTCCGAAAAGGCGCGGATGCTGTCGAGCAGGCCTTTGAGGCCGCCGTTCATGCCCTGCCGCACGAATTCGTCGCGCACCGCCTCGCTGACCGCCGCGCCGTCGCGGTTGTAGCCGTAGAAGGGCAAGGTGAGGTCCTTGAAGAATTGCGGGCGGTTGTCGAAGGTGCCCTTGCGGATGCCGTCGAAGACGTCGATCGGCAGGCCGCCGGGGTTGGCTTCGGTCTTGAGCATCAGCGGGGGGACCGCGCCGATCAGCGCGACCTTGGCGACGCGTGCGGTGCCGTGGCGGCCGATATAGCGGGTGACCTCGCCGCCGCCGGTCGAGTGGCCGACGAGGATGACGTCTTTCAGACCCAGCTGTTCGATCAGTTCGGCGAGATCGTCGGCATATTGGTCCATATTATTATTGTCCCAGACCTGGTCCGAACGGCCGTGGCTGCGCCGGTCGTGGGCGATGGTGCGAAAACCCTGGTTCGCGAAAAACACCATCTGCGCGTCCCATGCGTCGGCGCTGAGCGGCCAGCCGTGCGAGAAGATGATCGGCTGTCCATCCTTCGGACCCCAGTCCTTGAAGAAGATGTTGGTGCCGTCCTTGGTGGTGATGGCGGTCATGTCATGGTTCCTTTCGCTTCGAGAAGGGCGGGGTGTCCGTCCCGGTGAAACAACAGATACGGCGATGTGTGCTTGATCGGGATTGGCGGACGCGACATTATCCGGTCCGATTCCGACAAAGGAGCCGCGATGCCCAGACTGACGGTGCCCGACGAAGCCAATGTGCCGCTCGTCGAGGTCGGAATGATGCTTTATCCCGACTGCCAGATCGGCATGGTCCACGGCATCACCGACCTCTTCGACGTCGCCGGGCGGTTCGCGATCGACCATGGCCGCCGCCCGATCCGCGCCAGCCACTGGCGCTTGCAGGAGGGCGGGGGCTTCGCGCGCTGTTTCGACAGCCATCCGGACGAGCCGGCGGGTAATTCGCCCGCGGTGCTGATTGCGCCGGGGAGCCTGCACAAGCTGCTCGAGGCCGAGGAAGTCGCGCCTTATGCGCGCTGGCTGGTCGACCGGCACGCGCAGGGAGCGGTGCTCGCTTCGAATTGCGGCGGCGCCTTCGCTCTCGCGGCGACGGGGTTGCTCGCGGGGCGGCCGGCGACGACGCACTGGTTTTTCGCCGAGGAGTTCAGGGCGCGCTTTCCCGAGGTGCGACTGGAGGCCGACCGGATGGTCGTCGACGATGGCGACATCGTCACCGCGGGCGGGCTGATGGCGTGGACCGACCTGGGGCTGCGCATCGTCGAGCGGCTGCTCGGCCCGACGGTGATGATGGAAACCGCGCGCTTCTTCCTGATCGACCCGGCGGGGCGCGAGCAGAAAAACTATGCGAGTTTCGCGCCGCGGCTGACGCACGGTGACGAAGCGGTCCTGAAGGTGCAGCACTGGTTGCAGGCGAAAGGCGCCGGACCGGTCGCGGTCGCCGAGATGGCGCGCGAGGCGGGGATGGAGGAACGCACCTTTCAGCGCCGTTTCAAGGCGGCGACGGGGATGACGCCGGTCGAATATGTCCAGCATCTGCGCGTCGGCAAGGCGCGCGAACTGCTCGAGTTCACCAAGCGCACGGTCGACCAGATCGCGTGGAGCGTCGGATATGAGGATGCGGCGGCGTTCCGCAAATTGTTCCACCGTCTGATCGGCTTGTCGCCGGGCGAATATCGCCAGCGTTTCTCGACGCCGCAGTCGCTCGCCGAGGTCGCCTGAAAATTTTTTCTTGCCCCGCGTCGATTTGACGGCGGCTCGTTCGTCGTCTGGATACGAGCCGCTGTTGGCCCGATCAAAAGGAGATGGAAAATGCGTGTGATGGTTTTCGTGAAAGCGACCGAAGACAGCGAAAAGGGCCTGCCGCCGACCGAGGACATGACCGAAATGTTCGAGGCGATGGGCAAATTCAACGAGGAACTGGTCAATGCCGGCGTGATGGTCGACGGTGACGGACTGAAGCCTTCATCGGCGGGCAAGCGCATCGCATTCGACGGCCCCAACCGCGCCGTGATCGATGGCCCCTTCGCCGAAACGCGCGAGCTCGTCGCAGGCTATTGGATCTGGGAAGTCAAGGATATGGACGAAGCGGTCGCGTGGGCGAAACGCTGTCCCAACCCGATGCCGGGGCCGAGCGAGCTCGAAATCCGACCCTTCTATGAAATGGAAGATTTCGGCGACGCGCTGACCCCCGAACTGGCCGAGCGCGAGCAACAGCTGCGCGACAGGCTCAGCGGCCAATAATCGATGCCGGTCGCCATGCTTGCCTCCCCGGCTCCCTTGCCCGAGAAGGCACGCATGGCGACGGACGAAACTCGCGGCCAGATCCGCGATCAGGCCCATCGGGCGATAGAGGCGATATTCCGGATCGAGCGCGCGCGGCTGATCGCCGCGCTCGCCCGGATGACGCGCGACGTCGACCGCGCGGAGGAACTGGCGCAGGAAGCGCTGCTGATTGCGCTCACCGAATGGCCGAAGAGCGGTGTGCCCGACCGACCGGGCGCCTGGCTGACCGCCGCGGCGAAGCGGCGCCTGATCGACGGCGTCCGGCACGACGCGATGCGCTCGCGCAAACAGGCCGAAATCGGCCGCGAACTCGATGAGGAACAGGATATGCGCGTGGAAGCCGCCGAAGCGGCGTTCGACGATCCGCTGGGCGATGAGTTGCTCGGGCTGATCTTCGCCGCCTGCCACCCCGTGATTTCGCCCGAGGCGCGCGCCGCGCTGACGCTGCGGCTCGTCGGCGGGCTGACCGTCGAGGAGATCGCGCGCGCTTTCCTGTCGAACGAGGCGACGATCGCGGCGCGGATCACGCGCGCTAAGAAGGCGATCGCCAAGGCGGGCGCCCAGTTCGAGGTGCCACGCGGGGCCGAGCTGGCGGCGCGGCTCGGTTCGGTGCTCGAAGTCGTCTATCTGATCTTCAACGAAGGCTATGCCGCGACCGCGGGGCCGTCGCTCGTCCGCCCGCCGCTCTGCGCCGAGGCGCAGCGGCTGGCGCGCATCCTCGCCGGGCTGATGCCCGAGCAGCCCGAGGTGCTGGGATTGCTCGCGCTGGTCGAGATCCAGGCATCGCGGCTGACGGCGCGCGCCGGGCCCGACGGGGGCTTCGTGCCGCTGACCGAGCAGAACCGCGCGCGCTGGGACCAGCTGCTGATCCGGCGCGGGCTGAATGCGCTGAACCGCGCGGAGGCGCTGGGCGGTGCCGGAGGACCCTATGCGCTGCAGGCGGCGCTTGCGGCGTGCCATGCGCGGGCGCGCACGGCGGAGGCGACCGACTGGCGGCGGATCGCCGCGCTCTACGACCGGCTCGGGCAGGTGATGCCGTCGCCCGTGGTCGAACTCAACCGCGCGGTCGCGCACAGCATGGCGTTCGGCCCCGAGGCGGGATTGCGGCTCGTCGACGAAATCGCCGATGGCGCAATGCTGCGAAACTATGCGCCGCTCCCCGCCGCGCGCGGCGATTTCCTGCTCCGCGCCGGCCGCCGCGACGAGGCGCGGACGGCCTTCGAGGCGGCCGCGGCGCTGACCGGCAATGAGCGCGAGCGCGACTTCCTGCTCGAACGCGCGGCGGCGTGTAGCGAATGACGGACATGCGTATCGAGACCATCGGCGCCGAGGGGCAGCCGCTCGTCGTGATCGACGATTTCGCGCCCGATCCCGCTGGCCTGCGCGCTTTCGCCGCGGCCGCTGATTTTTCCCCGGCGCTCAACCATTATCCGGGGGTGCGGGCGGCGCTGCCCGAGGCCTATCTGGCGACGCAGCTCCCGCTTATCGCCGAGGCGGCCGCCGCCGCCTTCGAACGGCGGGGGGCGCCGCGTGTCGTCGATGCGAGCTTTTCGATCGTGTCGATCCCGCCCGGCGCGCTGACGATCCCGCAGCGCCTGCCGCATGTCGATGCCTTCACCGAGGACCGCATCGCGCTCGTCCATTATCTCTCGCCCGAAGGCGGCGACGGGACCGCCTTTTTTCGCCATCGTGCGACGGGATTCGAGACGGTCAATGCGGCGCGGCGCGATCTCTTCTTCCGCCATCTCGATACCGAGATGCGCCACGGCGGGGTCCCGCCGCCCGGGTATATGCTGGGCGATACGCCGTTGTTCGAACGCATCCGGACCGAGCCGGCGCGTTACAATCGCGCGCTGCTCTATCGCAGCTGGAACCTGCACAGCGGCGCGATTTCGGCGGCCAACCCGCTATCGGCCGATCCGGCCCAAGGGCGGTTGACGGTGACCGCCTTCCTGTCGATCGATTGACGGACGCCCGCCGCAGATTTCCAACGGTCCTTCGCCGAAAATCCGCTGATGTTCCGGAACGGGACAACGGTCCGCCGCACTTCGGTGTAAGGCGTGCGACGAACGGCCTATGGGCGCCGGCGCTTTCCTCTTCGAATATTAGGACAAACTCGTGGCCTTTCCGATCCGCACCCTGGTTTCCGCCGCGCTTGTCGCGGCCGCGCTGGCGAGCCCGGCGCTCGCGCAGAGCAAGTCGATCACCGGCATCGACGCGCTGCGCGAATGGAATCTCGTCGTGCTCGGCAATCTCGAATCCTCGTCCGAGGTCGAGGGACGTACCTTCGTCGGCGGCAATCTGACGGGCAATTCGTCGAATTACGGCATCCGCGCCACAACCTCGCCGAACGGCCAGCCGGGGCTGACCGTCGTCGGCAACGTCACGGGCAGCCACAAGAATCTGAACAACGGGTCGGGCGCGGTCGTCGGGGGCAATGTGACGAGCGGCTTCAACCTCAACGGTCCGAACCAGACGGTGAAGGTCGGCGGGACGATCAACAACACCAACATCAACCAGAACAGCGTCCTGTCGAACCTCGACCGGAGCAACCCGGCCTTCGGCCTGGGTTTGCAGCAGCAGAAGGCCGACCTCAAGAGCAGCCTCGGCAGCCTGTCGTTCGACATGGGCACGCTGGCGGCGAACAGCCAGATGACGGCGCAGGGCAATCGGGGCATTTTCAACGCGCAGCCGAACGCGCAGGGGCTCGCCGTGTTCAACATCACCGCCGCCGACCTCGACAAGATTGGCGAGATCCAGTTCAATCTGGGCGGGGCCGACACCGCGGTCGTCAACGTCAGCGGCCGGTCGGTCAATCTCAACGACAATTTCCTTGGCGGCACCAACAATCTTGGCGAACGGGTGATCTGGAACTTTCCCGATGCCGAGGAACTGAAGCTGACCACCGCCTGGGGCGGGTCGGTGCTCGCGCCGCTCGCCGATGCCGAGACGCGCAATTACATTCAGGGGTCGGGGGTGTTCGGCAACCTCAGGCAGAATGGCGAGATGCACGTCGGCATCTTCAAGGGGGGCTATGCGACGCCGCCGTCGGGCGGCACATCGACCGGCGGCGACAGCTCGACCGGGGGCGGAACGTCTGGCGGCGGCGGATCGACCGGCGGCGCGGTGCCGGTGCCCGAGCCGGGGATGTTCGGCCTGTTCGGGCTGGGGGTCGCGGGGCTCATCCTGTGGCGCCGCCGCCGCGCCAGCCGGGATGATGGATAACCGTCAAGTCGTTTGTCGATTCGAACGCGCCGCTCGTCGAAGGAGTAGACGGGCGACCGCGCGGCATATGGCAATGAAATAATATATCTTTTTCCGGAAGGTCGCGGCTCGCGCGACGATCCGATCGCGCCCGTGCGCCCAAAGGAGATGCGTCGCCGACCCAATTTCGCCCCGGCGGCGGTCATGGCCGAACAGGCCGATGCGACCGCCCCCTTCGTTTCCCCCACCGAAGGCTCTCCCCATGAAATTCCCCCACGCCATCAGCGGCCAAAAGGACAGCGACTGCGACTGTCTGCCGCGCCCCGAAACCTCCGCCAACGTGCGCACCCTGACGCCTTTCCTCCTGCGTTATCGCGATGCCTGGTTCGGGATGGAGAAGCGCGTGGCGTTCGAGGCCGAGGATGTCGCGGCGGCGCTGGTGATGATGGAGCGCGAGCCGATCGGCGAATGGGCCGAACTGTCGAGCGGCGATAAGGTGATTTGCCGCCGCGGGCACGAGCCGGGCGGGGCGGCCGATTATTGGGTGGTCGATTAGGGTCCCGACCCGCTTCAATCGAGCGCCTTTCCCATGCGGACCAGCGGCACGGCGACGCCGCCCGGACCGGGCGCCGCGACTTGTTCGATGGGGGTGTAGCCGCAGGCGCGGTAGAGCGGCTCGCCCGACAGCGTCGCCATCATTTCGGCGCGGCGGAAGCCCCCGGCGCGCGCCGCATCCTCGCAGAGTGCCATGACGAGACGTCCGACGCCGCGGCGGGCGAAGTCGGGATGGGTGTACATGGCGCGGATGCGCGCGGGGTCGAGCGGGGCGGGATCGCGCAGATCCTTGCTGTGGTCGCCGCCATAGAGCGTCGCGCGGTGCGACCAGCCGCCGCAGCCGGCGATCCGGCCCTCTTCCTCGACGATGAAATAGGTGCTGTCGGCGATGAGCTGGGTATCGAGGCCCATCACCGCATGGCTCGCCGCGATCTGTTCGGGGCTGAGAAAGTCCTTCTGCAGCTCGGCGATGGCGAGCGCCATCACGGCGCGCAGCGCTTCGAGGTCGGCGGGGGTGGCGATACGGTGCGTGAACATGACCCGGCCATGACGCGCCGCCGGCGTCCGCGTCAACCGGCGTGCGCTGCCGCGATCGCGGCTTCCTTTTCGGCGCGGAGCTTTTCGGTGTGGAGCAGCTTGTCGGCCATCGCCTGCCACGCCGCGGCGGCGCGCAAATTGCGGTCGCGGACCTGCGTCAGCGCCGAGGCCTCGGCCTCCGCGGTGCATTTTTCGGCCTGTGCGACATAGAATTCGATCGTGGCCGACATGGCTGCTCCTTTAAGGGTTCGGGTCGATCAATCGACCATTTCGGCGATCAGGCGCCGGAGCTCGCGGCGCGACAGCGTCGGGCGGCGGCGGCGCGGCGGGGTCGCCGTCATCGCCTTGCCGGCCAGCGACAGCGCGGGCAGAGCGGGGAAAATAGCATTGTTGTTATGGAATGGTGTCATCATCTTTATCTTTGATTTAAAACGAAAATTGCTTGGGTTGGAGATGGAAAGGGAGCGCCCCGGAAGGCGCGGCGGTATCGCCGGCGGCGGGCGGATGCGCGAGGTGCGACACCCGGCCCGCCGCGCGGGATCGGTGCGGATCAGGCCTGCTGGAGGTTGATCGCCGAAACCTTGCCGTTGCGGCCGGTTTCGAGTTCGTAGGAGACGCGCTGCTCCTTCTGGAGCGTGTCCATGCCCGCGGCCTGGACCGCGGTGATGTGGACGAAGCTGTCGCCCGAGCCGTCTTCATTCTCGATGAAGCCGTAACCCTTGTCGCTGTTGAAGAATTTTACGGTGCCGATGGGCATGGGGTGTTTCCTTTCACGAGAAACGGGAATCCACCGGCAAAAGCACCGGCGGAGCTGGTAGCATGTGAAGGGAAGATAGTGCCCCGAAGGGCCGTAAATTTCCGTCGCAGGCGACGATAGCTTCGCGAATATGGCGGTTTTGCTGTAAAAGTCAAGGTTTGGGGGATTGGGGAGCGTCTCAACCTCCGTCATTCCCGCGTACGCGCTACGCGTCGCCTTCGGCTCCGCGGGGATGACGAGGTGGGGTAGGCGCATCAGCCGCTCGCACTTTTGCGCGCCTTCCCGCCTTCGGGCGCCGGGTCGTTCGCGGGGGCGGGCAGGTGGAAGAAGGCGCGGCGGGCGGCTTCGCCGGCGATGCGCAAGGGGGCGTTCTCGGTGTCGCGCAGTATTTCATAGAGCTCGAGCTCGTCGTCATCGAGCGCGCGGGCATAGGCGGGGTCGCCGAACTGGCCCTCTTCATGGCCGTAAAAACCCTCGGGCGGCGGGAAGTCGGTGCGCCAGTCGCCGGCGCGGTCGTCGAACCAGACGGTCATCGCCGCGGCCGCCTCCTCGGGCGTTTCGACGCTGTCGTATTCGTCGCCCAAATCGTCGGAAATCTGCGCAACTTCATTCGCGATTTCGCTGTCCTGCCACAGCGCGGCGAGCGGGTTGGCGTTGTTGTCGCGGCCGGCGAGCCAGAGGGCGAGGGCGGCATTATGTCCCTCGGCGTCGCTGTTCTCCGCATCCAGGTCGAAGAGCGCGAGGAAGCCCGGCCAGTCGCCGGCGACGATCTGCGCGAGCATCTCCTCGCCGGCTTTCGCGGGGGTTTCGACCATCTTGTCGAGCCGCGCGAGCATCGCGAGGCCGAGGCGCGATTCGATGCGGCGGCGCTTGTAAAGGCTGCGGTCCTCTTCGCGGTAGACGGTGGTCATCTCGTCATGCCCCCAGATCGCGCGGTCGAGCAGCTCGTCGGCGAGCCGCCCGCGCGCGATCAGCACCGCCGCCGCCCAGCCGAGCCGGAACGCCGCGCCCTGCGGCTTGTGCTTGAGATCGTAGGTGGCGCGCGGCGACATGCCGACCGACGCGCTGGCGATCTTCACCGACCCGGTGGTCGCCAAGCTCTCCAGAAACGCGCGCTGGAGTTTGGGTGTCCAGTGATAGCTGCCGGGGGCGGGGATGTCGGCGGGATTGGGCGTGGCGTCGTCCATCGATTCGTCCTTTCGGTTGTGTGAAACCGACAGAATGAACCATATGGGTGAAATGTAGGAAAGGGATTTTCTCTATGGAAGAATGTCCAGTCCGGATTGTTGTTCCCCTTGCGTTCCGGCTTACAGCGCGCTATGCGAGTAGCGCTGACTTGCTCCCTTATTCTCACTTGGCCCGGATCGGGTGCGGGTACGAGAGTCGGGGACCATCGTGTGGCGATTAGCCTCGCGGTGCAGGTCGATGCGTCAGCGGCTATTGCCGTGGGCGCTTCGTCTGGAGGACGCCCGCACGCCCCGGCTACGACGTGCGAGACTGGTGTTCCGTCGTTGGCGGCCTGTCGTCCAGTCTCCGAACTTAAGTGTCGCCCGGGGCGGGGAGCCGCGCAAGAGCTTGACGCGCCCAAAAAGCTGTTATGCTGGAGGGGGGAGTTATTATGCGTGGACGCGGAGTTGCATCGATGTCGGTCGCGGCGATGAGTCGCTGGTCGGCAGTCGCTTTGGGCCTGGCCCTTATTCTCACTTGGCCCGGATCGGGTGCGGGTACGAGAGTCGGGGACCATCGTGTGGCGATTAGCCTCGCGGTGCAGGTCGATGCGTCAGCGGCTATTGCCGTGGGCGCTTGGTTAGCCGGGGGGAACTTTGACGGCAGGCCCCACAGCTAGATCGACGAAGGTGCCAGCATCTCTATGCAGGCGTGTGCGCTCGATGAAGGTGCTGGTTTCAGCATGGCATGAAATCCGCCGCAATGCGGAAACTTCCCAAACAGAACAAACGAAGCAAGCGGCTTTAAGGTTTGGCGAAAACTTGCCTCGAAAGCTCCGCCAGCTTCAGGACCGGCTTCGAGATGGTTATGAGTTCTCGCCAGCTTTCGGCGCTACTCCGCCAAAGGGAAAAGGGAAGACTGGGAAGCGGCCCATAGTAGTTGCACCGCTTGAAGATCGCATTGTGCAGCGCGCAATATTGGACGTACTGCAAGACGCTAAGGAGGTTCCGGACGTCCAAGCTGTTTTGGCGACCAAAACTTCAATCGGAGGTATTCGAGGAAGGGGCGTCGATCACGCGATCCAGATATTTGCGGAGCGGGTGGAGGCTGGCGACAAATATGCAGCAGGTTCGGATATCTCGGGTTTTTTCCAGAAAATTCGACCTCGCGATGTTGTGACGTTCCTAATTAAAGCTGGTGTGGAACGGGACTTTGTCGAGCTAGTAAAAGATGCGCTGACGGTTGAGCTTATTAATGAAAGTCAGCTTAGTTCGGAAGACCGAGCTTTATTTCCAACAGGAGAAGATGGCGTCGCGCAAGGATGCCCGTTGTCCGCGCTTGCGGGGAACATCGTTTTGCACGAGTTCGATGAGCGAATGAACGATCGGGGCATTACGTGCATTCGCTATATAGACGATTTCATTATTGTTGGAAAAAGCCGTCGTTCTGTTGAGGCGGCGATGAAGGCCGCAAAGGTCCTTCTCGCAAAACTCAATATGGACATCTATGACCCGGTGACCTCGCCTAAAAAAGCTTTTTCCGGGCCGATCGATACTGGCCATGAATTTCTTGGATATCAACTGATACCCGGCCGGTACCCGCCTTCGAAAGCGTCAGCGGAGAAGTTTCTGGCCGGGATTGGCGGCCTGATTAATGAAGGGAAGCGCTCGATAAAAAAAGCGGTTGCTGATCGGAAGCTGAATAGTCGGGATCGCTGCTATGTGCAGACATTGGCCTCTGTGGATAATGCAATCGGTGGATGGCGCGGCTCATTCAAATCTAGCGTGAACTCTGACGATTTTGTTCAATTGGACGATCTGATTGATAGAAGATTACATGATTTCCGGAAATTCTATTTGCAGCACTTGGCAAATCAGCCCTCCCGCCGTCAACGCCGAGCTTTGGGCGTCAGACTCCTAAGCGAACCTAGGTAATTCGAAGGTTGTCATGACCACATCTGACTGGGCCTTGATAATCAGCATCTTTTCGTTGCTGATCGCGTTGGCAGGGTTCGTTTGGAATGTCTGGTCGAAGTTCATTTATCCTAAACCGAAGATGAAGGTCAGCTTTATGCTGATGAAGCTTGACGGCAGTAGTCCACCTCTTCGTTTATTCGTCCTTAAATTCACTAATTTCGGTCCGGGCGAAGTTGTCATCGATTGCGCCGTTGCGCGTCCGAAAAGGTCGCTTTTTCAATGGCGCGTGGCTCTCGGAATGCTCAACCCGATCGACAAGCTATGGCAACCAGAAAAGGCGACCGGCCCATTTGCGGGAGGGCTGCCTAAAAAACTTGCAGCTGGAGAGGAGCACTCGCTGTACTTTACCCACACAGCTGAAATGTGGCTCAAGGAAGACCTAGAAGCGGTTGGTGTGCATGATAGCTTCTTGCGTTCGCATTGGGCTTCGAAAGCTGATTTTCGCCGAGCTCGAGAACAGTTCCGGCGAAATTTTCCCGCTTAGCTTAGTCGAGAGTCGCACTTATCGGGTAGCTAAGCCCCATTCGCCGCGCTCAAAATCGCCCGCACGCTCGCTGTCGCGACGTCGGTGTCGAGCCCGCACCCGAACAGGCTTTTCCCGTCCGCGGTGCGGCATTCGACATAAGCCGCGGCCTGCACATTGCTGCCTTGGCCGATCGCGTGCTCGCTGTAATCGACGATGTCCATCACGGGGCCGCCGCTTTCGCTCAATGCGGCGATGACGCTCGACATCAGGCCGTTGCCGCGACCGCTGACGCTGCGCGGGGTGCCGTCGATGGTGAGCTTGCCGGCGAAGATGCGGTCGGTGCCGCTGTGGGTCTCCGACCAGTCGACGAGCTGGAAGCGCTTGGCTTCGGTCGCGAGATACTGGCCCTCGAACGCGTGCCAGATATCCTCGGCGCCGAGTTCGCGGCTGGTTTCGTCGGCGAGCGCCTGGACGATATGGCTGAAGCTCGCCTGCATTTTCTTGGGCAGTTTCAGGCCCTTGTCCTGTTCGAGCACCCAGGCGACGCCGCCCTTGCCCGACTGGCTGTTGACGCGGATCACCGCTTCGTAGCTGCGGCCGAGGTCGGCGGGGTCGATGGGGAGATAGGGGACTTCCCAGCGTTCGTCATTCTGGCGCTCGCGCGCGGCGAAGCCTTTCTTGATCGCATCCTGATGGCTGCCCGAAAAGGCGGTGTAGACGAGCTCGCCGCCATAGGGGTGGCGCGGGTGGACGGGCAGATTGTTGCAATATTCGACCGTCGCGATGACCTCGTCGATGTTCGAGAAGTCGAGTTCGGGGTCGACGCCCTGCGTGTACATGTTGAGCGCGACGGTGACGAGGCAGGTGTTGCCGGTGCGCTCGCCATTGCCGAACAGGCAGCCCTCGACGCGGTCGGCGCCCGCGAGCAGGCCGAGCTCGGCCGCCGCGACGCCGGTGCCGCGGTCGTTGTGGGTGTGCAAGCTGATGATCGCGGCGTCGCGGTTCGGCAAATTCTTGCAGAAATATTCGATCTGGTCGGCGTAGATGTTCGCCGTCGAGGCCTCGACCGTCGCGGGGAGGTTGAGGATGATCGGCTTGTCCGCGGTCGGCTGCAGGATCTCCATCACCGCCTCGCAGCAGGCGATGCTGAAATCGAGCTCGGCGGTCGAGAAGGTTTCGGGGCTGTATTCGAAGCGCCAGTCGGTGCCGGGCAGGCGCGCGGCATTGTCGCGGAGCTGCTTCGCGCCCTCGATCGCGATGCCCTTGATCTCGTCCATCTCCATGCCGAAGACGATCTTGCGCCACGCGGGGCTGACCGCGTTATAGACGTGGACGATCGCGGCCCGAGCGCCTTCGAGGCTGTCGAAGCTGGTGCGGATAAGGTCGGCGCGGCTCTGCGTCAGCACCTGCGGCGTGACGTCGTCGGGGATGCGGCCGGTGCGGACGAGGTTCTGGATATAGTCGAAGTCGGTCGCGCCGCTGGCGGGGAAGCCGACCTCGATCTCCTTGAAGCCCGCCTTGACGAGCAGGTCGAAGAAGCGCGTCTTCTTCTCGGCATCCATCGGGTCGATCAGCGACTGGTTGCCGTCGCGGAGGTCGGTCGAGAGCCAGATCGGCGCCTTGGTGGTGACGCGGGTGGGCCATTCGCGGTTCGTCAAGGGAACCTGCGGGAAGGCGCTATACTTGACCGAAGGGTCGCGGAGCATGGTCATGGGGTTGGAACTTCTTCTGCTGTCGGTTGCGGTGCTTTGTCGATCGGACCCTTGAGCGGGTGGCCGCGACTAGCGCGCAGCCAGTGTCACGCCCAAGGGCGTGTAAGTCGCAGAAGAAGAAGGGCGTTGCCGCGCATGGGCGCCCTAGTGATGCAAAATGTCGCGCTTGGCAAGGGGGGAGTGCGAAAATTGCGTCGCTGCTCTCTCCCTCCGTCATTGCGAGCGCAGCGAAGCAATCTCCAGCCGCCGGCCTTGTGCGAGGTCGATGGCTGGAGATTGCTTCGTCGCCTTCGGCTCCTCGCAATGACGAGGTGGGTTAGGGGCTCAGCCTGTCACCCACTCAACCTTCGCATCGTTGAAATCGACGACGTCGGCGAGTTCGTGGACGTTGGGATAGCCATAGCCGACGAGGTTGATGAAGGTCTGGATGTTGAGCGCGAGCGGCGCGGATTTGAGCGGCACGGGGCTTTTGTGGTTCGAGAAATTATTGTTGCAATAGATGAGGATGGGGCGGTTCGGGTCGGCGCCGATCACCGCGGCGAGGCTCTCCGCGGTGAAGTCGGTGAGGGGGAGGTTTACCGCGCCCTTGATGTGGCCGCGCGCGAAGGCGTCCTTCGAGCGCGCGTCGAGGAGCAGGGTGCCGGGTTTGGCGGCCGCGGCCTTGAAGGCGTCGAAGGCGATCAGGCGCTGGGCGCGTTCGGGGGCGACGCTGGCGGTGAGCGCCTGGAAACCGGGATAGTCGATCTGCGGATTGGCTTGTGCCAGCGCCGGGGTGGCGACGAGGATGGGGGCGAGAGCGAGAAGCAGCGTGCGCATGGTGATCCTCCCTTGAATGCGGGGAAGCTAAGCCGCGCTTGCTGGCTCTGCGATGAACCGAAAATGTCGCCGGGCCGCGAAGAGACCCGCGGCCCGGCGTAGTGCAGGGGATGGTTGCGGAGCGGGCCTCAGGCGGCTTCGCTCTCGTCGTCCTCGTCCCAGGGTTCGTAGACCTCGTCCTCGATCAGATTGTCGACCGCGTGGACGCGCACGCCGACGACCCAGTCCTCGAGCGGGCCTTCCCAGCCGGCCTCGACTTCGCTGAGCGCCTCGGCGGCGTCGCCTGAAGAAAGGGTGGGCGGGCGGTCGCCGACGAGGTCGAAATCCTGCACGCCGTCGTCGGGCGGGGTGATATAGACATGCGGGTCGAGCCGGACGTTGGTCCAGCCCGCGGTGGCGGCGAGGCCCTCGACCTCGACGATCAGCAGCGGATTTTCCTCGTCGCCGTCGATCCCGGCGTTCACTTCGACGATTTCGCGTACCAGTTCGCTCATCACACGGCTCCTTGTGCGAAAAGGGGCGGGACCATGCCGGTCCCGCCCCGTGATACGCGGCGCGTGTGACAGATTGGCGCGTGTCTTACTGCTTTTCGAACGCGGCGTGGATTTCGAGTTCGACTTCGTCGCTGACCATCGGAATGCCCATCGAGACGCCGAAATCGCTGCGCTTGATCGTGGTCTCGGCCTCGAACCCGACGGTTTCCTTCTTGTTCATGCCGACGCCCGCGCCGTGGAAATCGACGTCGAGGGTGACGGGCTTGGTCACGCCGTTGAGCGTGAGGTTGCCGGTGACCTTCGCTTCGTCGCCGTCCTCGTCGACGACGACGCTGGTCGACACGAATTTGGCGTCGGCGGGATTGGCGCCGAAGAAGTCGGCCTTGCCGCCGTCCTTGCCGGGGCGGAGGAGGTGGCTGGTGAGGCCGGCGCTGGCGGTCGTGACCTTCGACACCGGGATCGTCACATCGACCTTGGCGGCGGCGGGGTTGGCGGGGTCGATGACGAGCGTGCCGGTCACGTCGCCGAAGATGCCGCTATATTTGCTGAAGCCGAGGTGGTCGACTTCCCACACGACCATCGTGTGGCCGGGATCGGCGGCATAGGTGCCCGCGGTGACGCGCGACTTGTCGGGCGCGCCGGGGGCGGAGCCGCCCTGGGCGACGACGATCGGGGTCGCGACGGCGGCGATGAGGGCGATGGCGGCGAGGGGGGCAATGCGGCGCATGAACGATCTCCTGCTGGGACGGCGGACGCTAGGCGAAGGCGAGGGATGGCGTCAACAAGCGGCGAAGAAACGCAGCGTTTCGGTTCGCATCGCGGGGCGCACGTCGTCGCAAGACGCTTGTGCCCTGCCGCATTTCATGCTGCTACGCAGGAAGGCACGAAGGCTGGGGGGGCCTGGCGGCATGGATAGCGTGTTTGCCCGCGAAGCGGGCGAGATCGGGAATGCCTTTCTGGCGGCGCCGTTCGAGGCGGACGGCTGGAACGCGGCGCTGCGCCTGTTCGCACGCCGCACCGGATCGACACATGCGCAACTGATCGGCATCGGCGCCGACGCGGCGCTGTTCAACTTCATGCCCGACATCGACGCGAGCTATCAGCGCGAATTCATCGAGATCGAGGCATGGCGGCCCGAGGTCAACTGGCGCGTCGCGGCGACCGGGCGCCCGCTCGAGGTGCTGAGCGAGAGGCATTACGATGTCGTCCGCGAACGGAGCGGGACCGACGAATATGAAGAACATATCCGCCGCTGGGGCGGGGTTCAGGGCTGCCAGACCACGTTGATTCAGGGCGAGGGGCTGCTCGTCGGAATGGCGGCGCTGCGGACCGAGCGCGACGGCCGGACGGGCGAACGCGACCTGCAATTGTTCGGGACGGGCGCGCGCCACGCGCTCGCGGCGATCCGGATGCAGCAGGCGATGGCGGGGCGCGGCGCCGAGATGACGGTGGCGGCGTTCGACGCGATCGGCGTCGCCGCGCTGCTGATCGACCGGCACGGCGCGGTCGCGGCGCTGTCGGGCGTCGCCGATGCGATGCTGAGCGAAGGGCCCGACGCCGCGCTGTGCCTGCGCCACGGGCGGCTGGGCGCGGTGCGGCGCGACGCCGACGCGCTGCTGCAAGCGGCGCTTCGCAGGGCGCTGGACGACCCCTCGGCGGACGGCGCGGTGCAGCAATATTGGATCGAGTCGCCGCGCGCCGGCGCGTCCGGGGTCCTGTGCGAGCTGTTCCGGCTGCCGCGGCGCGAATGGGATTTCGGGTTCGAACCGCGCGTGCTGGTCGTCGCGCGCAAGGCGGCCGACATTCCCGCGATGCGCGCGGTGCCGCTGCGCGCCGCGCTCGGCCTTACCGCCGCCGAGGCCGAGATCGCGCTGCGGCTCGCCAACGGCGAAGCGCGCGAGGCGATCGCGGCGGAGCGCGGGACGAGCGCGCAGACGCTGGGCACGCAGATCAAGTCGATCCTGCGCAAGAGCGAGGTCGGGCGCGAAGCCGAACTGACGGCGCTGGTGAACCGGCTGTTGCGCTGAGGGGAGCGGACGGAGCGGCCGGGAAAGGATATCGACGGCGGGTCGCTGGCCGCCGATACCCCCCCGCCGGACGCCGGCGCATCAACGGCCGCGCCCGGTTTTCGATTGCCCCCCACACAATCAGGGCCCCAGACGGCGCGGTATCAGCGATTTAGGAAGAGGACATACCCCGTGCGGGGTATATGCGACGAGCCGAGTTTGCGTTGGCGGGCGCGTCGCGCCGGGGGTCAAGGCGCGCGGCGTGCCTCGAACCAGTCGCGCAGCGCCGCGGCGGCGCAGCCGGTGAAGCCGTAGCTGCCGATGGGCGAGCAGCTGTTCGGGCGGCTCGCGCGCGCGACATTTTCATAGCCTTCGACCTTGGAGGCCCAGCTGCCGCCGCCGACGGCTTCATCCTCTTTCAATTCCTCGCGCAATTCCTTGGGCACGCGGTAGCGTTCGGTTTCGGGCTGCTGCGCGCAGACGACGATCTCGCCCTCCTGCGCTTCGGGGCAGGGTTCATCGCCATAGGTATAGAGTATCGAGGTGCGTTCGGGCGGCGTGCTGGACTGCGCGAGGCTGCCGTCATCCTCTTGCGCGAGCGCCGGCGCGGCAAGCGCGAGCGCCGCGAGGAGGGGGAGGAGGCCGGCTTTCTTCTTCGTCACAATCGCATTCCCAGACCCCGGTCCCTAGCATCGCAGATGAAGCGCCGCAGATGAACCTAAGCCGAACTGCCCCCTGCATAATTGCCGTAACCCTTTGCGCTTTCGGCGCGAACTGGGTGGCGACGGGGGCCGGCGCGGGGCCGATGCCTTCCAGATGGAGACTGCCCATGAAAAACCAAGCCTTTTTCGCACTGCTCGCCGCGGTGCTCGCTCCCTTGTCGGTCGCGGCGTTCACGCCGCAGGCCTATGCGAAGCCGGTCTATGTCGGTGTTGACGGTGGCAACATTGCGGTGAGCGGCTATGATCCTGTGAGCTATTTCGAAGAGGGCGGGGTGCCGGTGAAGGGCGACGCGGCCTTTGCGGTCGAGCATGACGGGGCGGTCTATCATTTCGCCAGCGCCGAACATGCGGCGAAATTCCGCGCCGATCCGGCGGCGTTCATGCCGCAATATGGCGGCCATTGCGCGTGGGCGATGTCGCGCGGCTATCTCGCGCCCGGCGATCCGCTCGCCTATGCGATCGTCGACGGCAAGCTTTACCTGAACTTCAATCAGGAGGTGAAGGCGAAGTGGGACAAGGACCGCGCAGGCTTTATCGCGGCGGCGGAAAAGAATTGGGCGGCGATGCCCGACGACGCCAAATTCGGCGAGTGAGGCCGGCCGGAGCCGGGGACGGCCTTTCGTTCCCCGGTTCCCGTCCGCCAACGAAAAAATTTCGATTATGCGACACGGCCTTATCGCCCTGCCGTGCACCAAGCTCGACGACCTGCGCAACTTTCGACCGGCCCACGAGTATTCATGTCCCAGAAAGGGCCACGTCAACGGGCGGGCCTGAGCTGCGGGGGCAGCTGGTTCAATTGAAGGAGTAGGGTATGGGTGCCGTTTCGAAGAGCTCGGGCGCGATGTTGATGCTGGCGATGCTCGCCGCACCGGCGACGGTCAGCCTGACGGCGCAGGCGCAAGAGCAGGCGCCGGAGCAGGCGCAACAGACGTCCGACAGCGAAGTCATGACGACCGTTTACGGTCAGCTGCCTTCGCCCGACCAGATGACCAAGGGACCCAAGGTCGAAGGCATCATCTCGGCGCGCAGCGACGGCCGGATCCAGGTTACGACCGCGGACGGCAACAACACGCCGATCTCGATCGCCGAATATACCAAGATCAAGAGCAGCGGCGGCTTCCTCGGCCTCGACCGCGACAAGCTCGCGGCGAATTCGCTGCTCAACGGCCTTCCGGTCAGCGTCGACACCCTGCAGTGGGACGGCGGACTGGTGGCGAACGAGGTCAGCCTCAAGAGCAAGGATCTGCGCACCGCGTCGATGATCCACACCGGCACCGACCAGCGCTTCGCCGAACAGACGGCGGCGACCGAGGCCCTGCGCGGCCGCGTCGGCGACATCGACCAGTATAATGTCAAGGCCACGACCAACGTGAACTTCGACACCGGCAAGGCGGTGCTGTCCGAACAGGCGAAGGCCGATCTTTGCAACGCGGCGAACCAGGCCGAGGGCATGGACAATGCGCTGCTGCTCGTCGTGGGCTACACCGATTCGACCGGCAGCCAGGAGCTCAACCAGGAGCTCAGCGAAAAGCGGGCGGGCCGCGTGGTCAACCATCTGCAGCAGGCCTGCGGCTGGAAGCCCTATCGCATGCTGAGCCCGACCGGCATGGCCGAAGCCGACCCGGCGGCGGACAACACCACCCCCGAAGGCAAGGCGCAGAACCGCCGCGTCGCGGTGAACATCCTGGTCAGCAAGGGCCTCGATGGCATGTAAGCCTGGATGGCAGGCAAGATAAGCGGGGCGGGCCTTGGCTCGCCCCGTTTTTTTGGGATTCAGTCCGCAAGAATATCGAGCGACGCGCCGATCGCTTCCCAGACCTGCGCCAGTTCGTCCGCAGTAATGCAATAGGGCGGCATCACATAGAGCGTATTGCCGAGTGGGCGGAGCAGCACGCCGCGGTCGCGATAAAAAGCGATCAGGCGCGGCGCGAGATTCGAGAGATAGCCCGCGTCGGGGACGGTGATGTCGAGCGCGGCGATCGTGCCGAGGCGGCGCGGGTTTTGGGCGCGCGGGTCGTGCGAGAGTAAAGACAGATGCGCAGCCTGTGCGTCGACGAGCGCGTCGATCCGCTGCTGCACGGGCTCGTCGCGCCAGATTTCGAGATTGGCGTTCGCGGCGGCGCAGGCGATGGGATTGGCCGTGTAACTGCTTGAATGATAAAATGTCTTCGCGCGGTCGGTCGAGAAATGCGCTGCGAAGATCGGCTCGATGCAGAGGGTGACCGCGAGCGGCAGGCTGCCGCCGGTCAGGCCTTTCGAGAGGCAGACGATGTCGGGGATCACGCCCGCCTGGTCGCACGCGAAGCGCGTGCCGGTGCGGCCCCAGCCGGTCATCACCTCGTCGGCGATGAACAGCACGCCGTGGCGCGCGCAGATGGCGCGCATCTCGGCGAGCACCCATGCGGGGTAGACGAGCATCCCGCCCGCGCCGAGGATGAGCGGTTCGACGATGAAGGCGGCGGGCGCGCTGCCCGTTTCTTGGCTTGCGCAGGCGGCTTCGAGCGCGTCGAGCGTGGCTTGCTCCACGCCTTCGTGCGGGAAGGGGATGGTGTCGACGTCGAACAGCAGAGGCTGCCAGGCGCGATTGTAGACGCCGCGCTCGCCGACCGACATCGTGCCGATCGTGTCACCGTGATAGCTATGTTCGAGGACGAGGATGCGGCTGCGCGCCTCGCCGATGTTATACCAATAGCCGAGCGCCATCTTGAGCGCGACCTCGACGCTGGTCGAACCCGAGTCCGAGAAGAATACGCGGGTGAGCGGGTCGGGGGTGATGCGGATCAGTTCGGCGGCGAGCGTCTCGGCGGGTTCGTGCGTCCAGCCGGCGAAGATGAGCTGGTCGAGCTTTTCGGTCTGGTCGCGGATCGCGGCCATGATGCGCGGGTGCGCATGGCCGTGGGTGGTGACCCACCAGCTCGAGATGGCGTCGATCCAGCTTTGGCCGTCGGCGGCGTAAAGTTTGGCGTCTTTGGCGCGCGAAATCAGCGGGATGGGGTCGCCGAGGCCGTGCTGGGTGAAGGGGTGCCAGACGGGGGAGGTATCGGCCATATCCAAATTCCGTTCGTGCTGAGCTTGTCGAAGCACCGCTCTTCTTTGGCGGCGGATAAGAGAAGGACGGCCCTTCGACAAGCTCAGGGCGAACGGTGTTGGGTTAGGCGAAGTCGGCGATCTGGAAGTTGGCTTCGAATGCCGCTGCCAGCGTTGCGCTGTCCAGCGGATCGACGATCGGCAGGCGGCCGAGGCGACGGACACCCGAGATGGCGGCGATGATCGCTTCGCTGTCCTCGACCCCATCGCCGAGGAAGGCTAGGCCGTGGATCGGGACGTTGCGGGTGCGGAGCGCTTCGATCGTGAGCAGGCTGTGGTTGATCGTGCCGAGCGCGGTGCGCGCGCAGACGATCACCGGGATCTGCCAGCGCGCGAACAGGTCGGCGTAGAGGGTGGTGCGCGTGACGGGGACGAGCGCGCCGCCGGCGCCCTCGATGATCAGGTCGCCGGGCGGCGGCACGAGCGTTTCGAGATCGATGTTAACGCCGTCAATTTCGGCGGCGCGATGCGGCGAGGCGGGGGTGACGAGGCGGTATGCTTCGGGCAGGACGGGCACGCCGGCGAGGCGCGCGACGGCTTCGCTGTCACTCTCTTCTTCGAGACCCGACTGGATCGGTTTCCAGTAGGGAGCGCCGGTCGCCTGCGCCAAAGCGGCGGAAAAGATGGTTTTTCCGATGCCGGTGTCGGTGCCGGTGACGACGAAGCGCGTCATGCCGCGGCCATCGCATGCGCCAGCGCGTCGGCCATCGCGTCGATGTTAGCTTCGTCAACATTGAGCGTGATCGCGATGCGCAGACGCGCGGTGCCCTCGGCCACCGTCGGCGGGCGGATGCCGCGGATGTCGAAGCCCGCGTCGCGGAGGCTGCCCGCGATGCGCATCGTGCGATCGTTGTCGCCGATGATCACGGGCAGAATCTGGGTGCCGCTGGCGGGGATTCCCAAGGGCACGAGGCGCTCGGCGGCGTGGCGGACGAGCGCGTGGAGGCGCGCCTGGCGCTCGGGCTGGTTCGCGGCGATCTCGATCGCCTGGCGGACGAGCCACGCGATCAGCGGCGAGGGCGCGGTCGAGAAGATGAACGGGCGGCCGCGGTTGACGAGGAAGTCGCACGCGATCGCGGGGGCGCAGAGCAGGGCGCCCTCGGCGCCCAATGCCTTGCCGCAGGTGTGGAGGGTGACGAGATTGTCGCGGCGCGGCAGCGCGTGCGCGAGGCCGGCGCCGCCGGGACCGAAGACGCCGGTGGCGTGCGCTTCGTCGACGATCAGCACGGCGTCGTGGCGGTCGGCGACCTGCGCGAGCTGTGTCAGCGGGGCGCGGTCGCCGTCCATCGAATAGAGGCTTTCGACCGCGATCCACGGCGTTCCGGCGCCGCCGCCGGCGCGCCAGCGCGAAATGATGTCGTCGAAGGCTTGCGCGTCGTTGTGCGCGGCGGCGACATGGCCCGCGCGGCCGAGCTTCATGCCGTCGTGCGCGCTCGCGTGGATCAGCTCGTCGTGGACGACGAGGTCGCCGCGCTGCGGCAGCGTCGCGAAAAGCGCGGCGTTGGCGGCGAAGCCGGTCGCGAAGAAGAGCGCGGCCTCGCTGCCATAATGGCGCGCGGCGTGCGCTTCGAGCGCTTCATGCTCGGGGTGGTTGCCGCGGAGCAGGCGCGAACCGCCCGAGCCCGCGGGAAGGCCGCGTTCGATGCCGGCGGCGAGCGCATCGCGCAGCGCGTCCGAATCTGCGAGGCCGAGATAGTCGTTCGACGCGAAATCGCGGCCGGTGCGCGGCGCGAGCGTGCGGCGGCGGCTGTCCTGCGCGAGCGCCGCGAGATCGGCGCGATGGGCGGCGAAGGGAGAGGGACCCGGCATCGGGGTTCCCTTAGGGCATCCGGTCGAAATGACAAACCCGCGCGTGCCGGCTCAGCGGCGGCTGAGGGCAAGCTTTTCTTCGTCGGTCAATCGGTGAGGTTGGGCGATCGGTTCGAGGGTTTTTGCGTCGAAAAGTGGCGACCGCCGGCGGTCGCCCGAGACGATGTCCTTGATCGCGCGCACGAAAAAGCGACGCATCAGCGTCGGTGTGCCCATTTTGGGCAGGTGGCTGGCGTCGCCGGTCGCGTCCTGCGTGAAGAGATGGCCGCGCGGTGGTCCGAACACCGTTCGCCTTGCCGGATCGCAGGCGGCGATCAGGATAGTGATGAAGGGCAGCTTGCCATTCTTGAACGTGTTGAACAGCGGCGTGCGGCAGCAGGCGGCGTACCAGCGCAGCGTCGGCGCGTCGGTCAGGTGGAGGCAGGCGAGCTGGTCGCGGCCGGTGTCGATCCGCATATGCGCGCAGCGGGTCTGGTAGAGCGCAGTGCCGCCGTGCGCGTCGAGCAGGCGTTCGGCGTGGCCGAGATGGTGCGTCAGCTTCTGGCAGTCGGTGCAATGGCAGACGACATGGTCGCCCCCGCCCGAGATGACCTGTAGGGTTCCGGTGACGGTCCCGCAATCGCAGGCGAAGGAGAGGTCGGATGCCATGATCCGGCCGTAGCTCTTCGCCCGCGATTGCGAAAGGCCGTCAGTTCTTCGACTTGTCGACGAGCTGGTTCTTGGCGATCCACGGCATCATCGCGCGGAGTTCGGCGCCGGTCTTTTCGAGCTGGTGCGCGGCGGCGGCCTTGCGGCTCGCCTTCAGCTCGGGCTGGCCGGCCTGATTGTCGAGCACGAAGTCCTTGACGAAGCGGCCCGACTGGATGTCGGCGAGGACGCGCTTCATTTCCTTCTTCGTTTCGTCGGTGATGATGCGGGGGCCGGTCTTGATGTCGCCATATTCGGCGGTGTTCGAGATCGAGTAACGCATGTTCGCGATGCCGCCTTCATAGAGGAGGTCGACGATCAGCTTGGTTTCGTGGAGACACTCGAAATAGGCCATTTCGGGGGCGTAGCCCGCCTCGACCAGCGTTTCGAAACCCGCCTGGATCAGGTGGGTGATGCCGCCGCAGAGCACCGCCTGTTCGCCGAAGAGGTCGGTTTCGCACTCTTCCTTGAAGGTCGTCTCGATGATGCCGCTGCGGCCGCCGCCGACCGCCGAGGCGTAGCTGAGGGCGAGCGCTTTCGCGAAGCCGTTGCCCGACGAACCCGCGCCCTGTGCTTCCTGCGCGACCGCGATCAGGCAGGGGACGCCGCCGCCCTTCTGATATTCGCTGCGCACGGTGTGGCCGGGGCCCTTGGGCGCGACCATGAAGACGTCGATGTCGGGACGCGCGTCGATCAGGCCGAAGTGGATGTTGAGGCCGTGCGCGAAGGCGAGCGCGGCGCCGGGCTTCATGTTCGGGCCGATGTCGTCGGCGTAGATCTTCGCCTGATGCTCGTCGGGGGCGGCGATCATGATCACGTCGGCCCATTCGGCGGCTTCCTTGTTCGAAAGCACCTTGAAGCCCGCGGCTTCGGCCTTTTTCGCGGTCGCCGAACCGGGGCGGAGCGCGATCGCGACTTCCTTGACGCCGCTGTCGCGCATATTCTGCGCGTGGGCGTGGCCCTGGCTGCCATAGCCGACGACGGCGACCTTCTTGCCCTTGATCAGATCCTGGTCGGCGTCGCGATCATAATAAACCTGCATGTTCTTCTTCCCTTATTTTCATTCGTCATGCCGGACTTGATCCGGCATCCATGGACCCCGGATCAGGTCCGGGGTGACGAAGGTTGAAACGTCATTCTGTAATTCTAGAGCGCCTCCGACCCGCGGGCTATGGCGACGACGCCGGTGCGGCCGACCTCGACCAGCCCGCATTCGCGCATCAGCGCGATGAAGCGGTCGACCTTGTCGCTCGTCCCGGTGATTTCGAAGATGAAGCTCGACAGCGTCGTGTCGACGACCTTGGCGCGGAACACGTCGGCCATGCGGAGCGCCTCGATGCGCTTGTCGCCGGTGCCCGCGACCTTGACGAGTGCGATCTCGCGCTCGACATGCGCCTCGCCCGCGTCGTTGAGGTCGACGACCTTGTGCACGGGCACGAGCCGGTCGAGCTGCGCGATGATCTGGTCGATGATCGGCGGCGGGCCCGAGGTGACGATCGTGATGCGGCTGAGCGCGTGGTCGGCGGTGATGTCGGCCACGGTCAGGCTTTCGATATTATAGCCGCGCGCGGTGAACAGGCCGGTGATCTTGGCGAGCACGCCGGCCTCGTTATCGACGGTGATGGCGAGCACATGGCGCTCGCCGGCTTCGGTCTTGATTTTCATGTGTTTACACCAGTGCCTTGGCTTCGTCGTCCATCGTGCCGGTGATGTCGTTCGGCTGAAGGATCATGTCGGTGTGCGCGGCGCCCGACGGGATCATCGGGAAGCAGTTGGCGAGTTTCGCGACGCGGCAATCGACGATCACCGGTCCCGGCGTGTCGATCATCTTGCTGATGCCCGCTTCGAGTTCGCCCAAGGTGTCGATGCGCAGCCCCGTCCAGCCATAAGCTTCGGCGAGCTTCACGAAATCGGGCAGGCTGTCCGAATAGCTGTTCGAATAGCGGCTTTCATAGGTCAGTTCCTGCCACTGGCGGACCATCCCCATCCATTCATTGTTGAGGATGAAGATCTTCACCGGCAGGCGGTACTGCGCGACCGTGCCCATTTCCTGAATGTTCATCTGCAGGCTGGCTTCGCCCGCGATGCAGATGACGAGGCGGTCGGGGTTGGCGATCTGCGCGCCGACCGCGGCGGGAAAGCCGTAACCCATCGTGCCGAGCCCGCCCGAGGTGAGCCAGCGGTTCGGCGCCGAGAAGCCGAAATGCTGCGCCGCCCACATCTGGTGCTGACCGACCTCGGTCGTGATGATCGGGTCGCGGCCGCGCGTCGCGTCGAACAGCGCCTTCACCGCGCGCTGCGGCATGATGTCGGCCTCGGCTTCCTTCTTTTCGGGGAAGTCGAGGCAGCGCGTCGCGCGCCAGCCGTCGACGCGGCGCCACCATTCGCCGAGGTCGCGCGCCTTGTGGCCCTTGTCCTGCCATGCCGCGATCAGCGCATCGAGCGCGCGGCCGGCGTCGCCGACGATCGCGAGGTCGACGGGCACGATCTTGTTGATCGAGCTGCGGTCGATGTCGATGTGGATCTTCTTCGATTCGGGCGAAAAGGCATCGAGGCGGCCCGTCACGCGGTCGTCGAAGCGCGCGCCGACCGCGATGATCAGGTCGGCGCGGTTCATCGCCATATTCGCTTCATAGGTGCCGTGCATGCCGAGCATGCCGAGCCACTTGTCGTCGTCCGACGGGAAGGCGCCGAGGCCCATCAAGGTCGAGGTAATCGGCGCGCCGGTCAGGCTGACGAGCTGGCGCAGCGCCGCGCTCGCATTGGGGCCGGCGTTGATGACGCCGCCGCCGGTGTAGAAGACCGGGCGCTCGGCCGCGGCGATCATTTCGATCGCTCGGCTGATCGCATCGGCATCGGGTTCGACCTGCGGGCGGTAGCTGTTGTGCAGGATCTTTTCGGGCACGACATATTCGCCCGTCGCGACCTGCACATTTTTCGGGATGTCGATCACGACCGGGCCGGGGCGGCCGTGGGTCGCGATATGGAAGGCCTCGTGCAGGATCGCGCCGAGCCGGTCGGGGTCCATCACGAGATAATTATGCTTGGTGCAGTGGCGCGTGATGCCGACGGTATCGCATTCCTGGAACGCGTCGGTGCCGATCAGCGCAGTCGACACCTGGCCCGTCAGCACCACCATCGGGATCGAGTCGAGCAAAGCGTCGGTGATGCCGGTGACGGCGTTGGTCGCGCCGGGCCCCGAGGTGACGAGCACAACGCCGGGCTTGCCGGTCGAGCGCGCATAGCCTTCGGCCGCGTGCGTCGCCGCCTGTTCGTGGCGGACGAGAATATGCTTGATCGTCGGGTGTTTGTAGAGCGCGTCATAGATCGGAAGGACCGCGCCGCCCGGATAGCCGAACACCGTGTCGACCCCGAGGTCGACCAGCGCCTGAACCACCATGTCGGCACCACTCATTTCCGTCACGACGAAACTCCTTTCAGCAACAAAAAAGGCAGCGCCTTGTGCGCTGCAACAGGATGCGGGCAATAGGTGTATGATTCTATCCTGTCAACAGCTTATCACGTAATATTATTGCTAATTGTCCAATTGAATCGATGTTTAATGACTCTTCGTGGCGTGGCCAGTCGGCGGGTGACTGGTGGCGGAACCACGTATATTGGCGCTTCGCATATTGGCGGGTGGCGGCTTGCGCGGCTTCGAGCGCGTCGGCGCGGCTGATTTCGCCGCGGAGAAAAGCGGCGATCTGCGGCACGCCGATCGCGCGCATCGCGGGAAGATCGGGGTCGAGATCGCGCGCGAGCAGGGCTTCGACTTCGGAGATCGCGCCGCCCTCGAACATTTGGACGAGGCGGGCATCGCAGCGTGCGCGGAGCCAGTCGCGCGGGGGCAGGAGGATCAGCGGGGCGAGGGCGATGTCGTCGGCAATGCCGCCTTCGCGCGCCTGCTGCCAGTCGGCGAGAGTGCGGCCGGTCGCGCGGACGACCTCGAGCGCGCGGGCGACGCGCGTGGCGTCGGCGGGATTGAGGCGTTCGGCGGCGGCGGGGTCGGCCATCGCCAGCGCGGCATGGGCGTCGGCGACCGGAAGTGCGCGCACGGCGTCGCGGACCCGCGGGTCGATTTCGGGGACGGGCGCGATGCCATGGAGCAAGGTGCGCAGGTAAAGGCCGGTGCCGCCGACGAGGATCGGAATCCGGCCTGCTGCGTGCGCCTCGGCGATGCTGTCGCGCGCTTCGGCCGCCCAGCGTGCGGCATTATGCGCTTGCGATGCGTCGACATGGCCGAACAGGCGGTGCGGCACGCCGCCCATCTCTTCCTCGGTCGGGCGAGCCGAAAGGATGGCGAGGTCGGCGTAGACCTGGCTGGCGTCGGCGTTGACCACTGTTGCGTTTCCGGGCGCCGCGTTTCCGGACGTCCCGTTTCCGAGCGATTTTGCGAGCGCGACCGCCAAAGCGCTCTTGCCGCTGGCGGTGGGTCCGGCGATAAGCGCCACGGGCGGCCGCGCTTTCGCGGTCAAGATAGAAGGAGATGCCATGTTCGTCGCGACGCTGATAGCAGCCGGGAAGCTGACCGACGAGGTGGTTCGCGAAGGGATAGACCGGTTGGCCGCGACGGGGCACGATGTCGGTGCGCCGCACTGGCTCGACGAGCATGACGCGGCCGACATCGTCTTTCACGGCAGTCTGGTCAGCGCGCGCAAGGAACTGGCACAGATGGACCATGGCGCGCTCGACATCGTCGTCCAGCCGCTGGGCGACCGGACGAAAAAGCTGATCATCGCCGACATGGATTCGACGATGATCACGGTCGAGTGCATCGACGAACTGGCCGATTATGCGGGGCTGAAGCCGCAGATCGCGGCGATTACCGAGCGCGCGATGCGCGGCGAGCTCGATTTCCGCGCTGCGCTGACCGAGCGCGTCGGGCTGCTCGGCGGGATGCCCGAGAGCACGCTGGTCGATTGCCGGATGGAGCGCGTGCGGCTGACGCGCGGCGCGCGCACTCTGGTGCAGACGATGAAGGCGCATGGCGCATATTCGGTGCTCGTGTCGGGGGGATTTATGCCCTTTGCCGGGCCGGTGGCCGAGGCGATCGGGTTCGACAAGGTGGTCGCGAACGAGCTGGAGATCCGGGACGGCAAGCTGACCGGCAAGGTGCTCGAACCCGTCGTCGACAGTTCGGCGAAGCTCGAGACGCTGAAGGCCGAGGCGGCGAAGCACGGCCTGCCGCTCGCCGAGACGCTTGCCGTGGGGGATGGCGCGAACGACATACCGATGATCACGTCGGCGGGGCTGGGGATCGGCTATTATCCGCATCCCGCGGCGGGCGAGGCGGCGGCGGCGGTGATCCGGCATCATGATTTGACGGCGTTACTGTGGGCGCAGGGCTATTCGCGGCGGCAGTGGGTTATGGGGTGATGATCGTTGCCGCGATCGTTCTGGCCGTGGCAGCTTGGATCGCGTCTCTGGCAGTTTTGAAAAGCTTGCGCTCGGGCGACGCTCAGCCCGCCAGCTTTTTCCTGATGCGGTCAGGAAGGGCCCCGATAAGTCGCAGTAAGCGGGCGGGACTGTTCTGGTTTCATTTGGCGCCATGGCTGCTGCTGGCGCCGCTGTGTGCCATCCTTTGCGCAGGCGCTTTTTATGCCGACTTCACCTTTCCGGCCTGCGATGAAGTCGATCGACAATCTTGCGTCGTGCGATAGCGTTGCCGCGGCGCATAACGAGTGAGGTACGGATGACCAAGCACCGCATCTATTCGATCAGCGTCGCGAGCGTGTACCCGCATTATATCGCCAAGGCGGAGAAGAAGGGGCGGACCAAGGCCGAGGTCGACGAGATTTTCTGTTGGCTGACGGGCTATAGTCAGAAGGCGCTTGAGGGCGAACTGGCGAAGGGCACGAGTTTCGAGGAATTCTTTGCGGCGGCGCCGAAGCTCAACCGGGCGCGCGAGTTGATCACGGGTGTGGTCTGCGGCATTCGGGTCGAGACTATCGAAGACCCGCTGATGAAGGAAATCCGCTATCTCGACAAGCTGATCGACGAACTCGCCAAGGGCAAGGCGATGGCGAAGATTTTACGCAGTCCGGCGGAATAGCTGCGGCCCGTGTTAACAGCGTTATCTTTGACGACGGCAATATTTACATTGTTAACTTGGGGCTGATCTACGCGGTTTCCGGGGCTGCCATCTCTTCGGTCAGCCACTCGCGGAAGCGCCGCATCGCGTCGCTTTCGGGACGCGACATCAGGCGGGTGAGCCAGTAGCGGCCGGCGTCGATGCTGACCGCGAAGGGCTGGACGAGAAGTTCGGCGGCAAGCTCGCGCGCGAACATCGCGGGCGGGGCGAGCGCGACGCCCTGGCCCGCGGCCGCGGCCGCCGCCATCAGCGCCGAGCTGTCGAAGACCGGGCCGCGCAGGACCGGGACGGGCACGCCGGCGGCGGCGAACCACAGCGCCCATTCGTCGGCGCGATACGAGCGCAGCAGGCGTTCGGGGACGAGGTCGGCGGGTTTCTGAAGGCGCGCGGCGATCGCGGGGGCGCAGAGCGGTGCCAGCGGCGCGGCGAGCAGCGGCTCGGCATGGGTGCCGTGCCACGCGCCGTCGCCGAAGCGGATCGCATAGTCGAGCGCCTCGCCTGCGAGGTCGACGCGGTTGTTGTTGGTCGCGATGCGCAGGTCGATCGACGGGTGCGCGCGCGCGAAGGCGTCGAGGCGCGGCAGCAGCCAGCCGGTCGCGAAGGTGCCGACGACGCCGACCTTGAGCGCCTCGCGGAAGCGGCCGCCCATATATTGGTCGAGCGTAGCGGCGACGCGGTCGAACGCCTCGGCGACGACGGGGACGAGCGCGTGGCCTTCGTCGGTGAGCGCGAGGCCGCGCGGCAGGCGGTGAAAGAGCCGTGTACCGAGGCGGCGTTCGAGCTCGGCCACCTGATGGCTGACCGCGCCCTGGCTGACATGGAGTTCGAGCCCCGCGCGCGTAAAATTGAGGTGGCGTGCCGCGGCCTCGAAGGCGCGGAGGGCGTTGAGCGGGAGCTGGGCGCGGTCCATGGCCTGTCATTAATTATTCTCATGGCTTTGTCGAGAAATGATGCTTTGTCGCGAGGCGCGTCGCTTGGCATTTTTGGGGCGAAGGGAGACAAAAAATGTTCGATGCAATCAGCCTGTTCGCCTGGCTCGCCGCGGTGAGCGGGGCGCCGGTTCCGGCGGTCGATCCGCTGACGCGGCCGATCGAGAGTTCGCATGCGGCCCAATGGCTGGCGCCCGCGGAGCCCGAGAAAGTCTTCGGGAAGACCTATCTCGTCGGTTTCGCGGGGATGAGCGTCGCGCTGATCGACACCGGCGACGGGCTGATACTCGTCGACGGCGCGTTGCCGCAGGCGGCGCCCGCGATCCTCGCCAATGTCCGGGGGCTGGGCTTCGATCCCAAAGACATCAAATTTATTCTGAGCACCGAGCCGCATTTTGACCATGCGGGCGGGCTCGCGGCGCTGGCGCGCGACACCGGCGCGACGGTGGTGGCGAGCGAGCGCGGGGCCGAAGGGCTGCGGGCGGGCCGCCACGCGAAGGACGATCCGCAGCTTGCCTATGGTGGCAGCTGGCCCGCGGTGGAGCGCGTGCGCGTGATGCGCGACGGCGAGGTGCTGACGCTCGGCAAGACCGCGATCACCGCGGTCGCGACGCCGGGGCACACGATGGGGAGCATGAGCTGGCGCTGGCCAGCGTGCGCCGAAGAAAATGGGGGAAGCACCTGCAAGACGGTCGTCTTCGCATCGAGCCTCAACCCGGTCTCGGCCGAGGGGTATCGCTTTACCGCGCCGGCCGGCGCGCCCTTTGTCGAGGGCTTTGCGGCGAGCTATCGCAAGATGGATGCGATGCCGTGCGACATATTGATCGCGGCGCACCCCGACAATGCGGGGTCGGGGCGGTACAACGACCGGCCGGGCGCATGCCGCGCCTATGCCGACCGTTCGCGGAAGCTGCTGGTGAAGCGGCTGGCGGAGGAGCGAAGCGCGGCGAAATAGCAATCAATTCTGCGCCTTTTCAATCTTGTAAGCCCCCGCAATCGCGCTAGTCTGATGAGTTTACGGGGGATCGCTTGATGTTGGACGCCGCCTTGCTGTTCGCTTTCCTGCCGGCTGCGGCGCCCGCGCCGCCCGTCACCGGCAATTCCGTCTATTCGCAGCAACTGCTGGCGTGGAATCCCGGCGAGATCCGCTGCGATGGCGCGGCGGTCGCCGGCACGGCGCTGCGCCCCGCCGTCGATGTGGCGACGATGGACCCGCAGCGGATCAAGCCCATATCCTATCGCTTCGCGATCGACGGCGCGGGGCGCACCCACTCGATCGTGCGCGACGCTGGCAGCGTTTCACCCTTCGGTCAGGATATCGGCCCGGCGCTGGCGGCGAGCCGCTTTACCGCGAGCGCGCCGCGCGCGAATTGCGAAATAGGCTATTCGCCGCAATTTGCGTCGCTGGCGCAGGCGCCGCTCGCTGACATCGCCGCCTATTCGATCTTTCCGACCGGGCTAAGGTTGCCCAAGGCGGGTTGGGACCGCTTCGCCGCCGTCGGCGATTGCCGCGACAAGCCGCGCCCGGTCGCGCTGCTGCGCGCGCGTCCCGATTTTGCGAAGCTGAGGCTGAAGGCGACGCCCGGCGCGCGCGACTGGTCGCTCGTCGCCTATGACACCGACGCTGAAGGCACCCCGGTCAATGTGCGCGTCGCGGAGGGCACCGGAAGTGAGGAACTCGACGCGGCGGCGGTCGAGGCGGTGCGTGCGTCGCGCTTCACCGGCGGCGCGCGGACGGGCTGCCTCTATCCCTATTGGCGCGGCGCTGCGAAAGTCGCGGCGCCCGAACGGCCCGACAAGGCGGCGATGCGCCCCGCAAACGCCGTCTGCCCTGCGAAGATCGAGTGGGCGAGCCGGCCGACCACCTCTTATCCGACCGCCTATCGCAAGCGCGCGATCGAGGGCTGGGCGATGGTTTCGTTCGACGTCGCGCCGTGGGGCGAGGTCGGCAATGTCAAGCTGCTCGAAGCGCAGCCGTCGGCGGATTTCGGGGGGCAGGCGATCTCAATCGTGCGCAGCGGCCGCGTCGTGCCTTCGGCGCGGGGCGCGTCGGGCTGTGTCGAGACGGTGAAATTCCTGATCCCGGACCGCGGCGGGATGGCCGACGACGACGAGCCGCCGGTCACCGACTGATCGCGCGAGGTTGCGCTATTTATCGACGACCAAGCAAGGCTGGCCGTTCTTGCGGAGGGCCGCGCAGAAGCTTTCGGCTTCGCCCTTGTTCGCGAAGCCGCCGGCCTGGAGGCGGGTGAGCTTGCCGCCCTTGACCAGATAGGGCTGGCGTCCGGCGAAGGCGGGATTCTTCTTTTCGAGCGTCGCCCAGAGTTTGCGCGCATTGCCTTCGACGCCGAAGGCGCCGAGCTGCGCGCGCCACGGGCTGGCGGCGGCGGCGCTGTGGACGCGAACGGGGGTGGGCGTCGTCTTTGCCGGTTCGGGCTTGGCGGGTGCGGGTTCGGCCTTGGCGGGTTTCGCCGGTGTGGGCGCAGGGGCAGGAGGTAGCGTGCCGCTTTTGGGCGGCGGCGCGTAAGTGGTGCCGGGCGCCGTCTGACCGGTCGCCGCGACGGCGTCGGCGGTCGCTTCGGCGGCGGCCGCTGCCGCCGCGCTGGCGGCGGGCGAGGACGGCACGGCGACGCTGCGGATCGGTTCGGGAACCTTCGCGGCGGGTGACGGCGCCGGCTGCGCCTTGATCACCGGCGGGGGCGTGTAGCTGGTGCCGGGGGTCGAGGCGGGCAGGCTCGCGGTCTTGATCGGCGAGGCGGGCGCGGGTTTCGGCGCGGGCGGCGCCGCGGCGCTGACCGCGGCGAGGCGCGCCTGCTGTTCGCCGCGCTCGATGTCGGGGATCATCGCGAGGCCGCGCTGGCGCTGGTCGAGCGGGATCAGATTGTCGAGCTGGACGAGGCGCGCCGAGGCGATGGCGAGCCCGGCGTCGCTCGCGCGCTTGGTCAGCGCATAGGCGCGCGGCCAGTCCTGCGCCGCGAGGTCGCCGTTGAAGTGCGCGGTGCCGAGGACATATTGGGCGCGCGGTTCGCCGCGTGCGGCCGAGCGGGTGATGAACGTCATCGCCTCTTCGCGGCGGTTCGCGGTGAAGAGGACGAGGCCGAGATTGTCCTCGGCCTGCAAATGTCCCTGTTTGGCGGCGCGGCGATACCAGGCTTCGGCCTGCGCCAGATCGGTCGGCACGCCGCGGCCGAGCTTGTATGCCTGGCCGAGGTTGAACTGCGCATCGGCGTCGCCGGCGATCGCGAGCGGGCGCCATTCGGCGACCGCCGCCTGATAATTGCCCGCTTGCCACGCATCGACGCCGTCCTTGACGTCGGCAAGGGCGGGCGCCGCCAGCATCGACGCCAGAGCGAGCGGCAGGGCCAGTGAAATGGCGGTGCGGAACGAACGCATCTTATTCTCCAATGACTTGCGCGGCATGACAGCGGCTGCAGTCCCCGGATGCTTCATAGCGCCAATTGGCTAACACGGTGTTAGCGACAATATGCGGCGCGACCGACTTGATCCGTTCTGGGACAAGTTGGTCTTGAGGGGTTGTTTACCATAGGTGTGAGGAAGTCGTTCACCCTCTTTTTATCATCGTTAACCCAATTTTAGCGCCCCGCATGGCATCCCTTCGCCGATTTTAGGATTTCCGAGGGGGTAAACGCAGTGCGCGTATTGGCATTGGCTTCACAGAAAGGCGGGTCGGGCAAGACCACGCTGTCGGGGCACCTCGCGGTGCAGGCGCAGCTTGCCGGCGCCGGCCCGGTCGTCCTCATCGACATCGATCCGCAGGGCTCGCTCGCCGACTGGTGGAACGAGCGCGAAACCGACCTTCCGGCCTTTGCCCAGACCACGGTCGCGCGGCTCGCCTCCGACCTGGAAATCCTGCGCCAGCAGGGCTTCAAGCTCGCGGTCATCGACACGCCGCCGGCGATCACCATGGCGATCCAAAGCGTGATTTCGGTCGCCGAACTGATCGTCGTCCCGACGCGCCCGAGCCCGCACGACCTGCGCGCCGTCGGCGCCACGGTCGACCTGTGCGAACGCGCGGGCAAGCCGCTGGTGTTCGTCGTCAACGCGGCGACGCCTAAGGCGAAGATCACCAGCGAGGCCGCGGTCGCGCTGTCGCAGCATGGCACGGTCGCGCCGGTCACGCTGCACCACCGCACCGATTATGCCGCGTCGATGATCGACGGCCGCACGGTGATGGAGGTCGACCCTAACGGACGCTCGGCCGACGAAATCCGCCAGCTGTGGACCTATATGAACGATCGCCTCGAAAAGAATTTCCGCCGCACGATCTTTGCCGCGCCGGTCCCGACGCAGGGCAATTACGGCGCGGTCCGCCCGATGGGCGGTGGCTTCGGCCGCCGCATCGCCGGTCAGTGACGGGAGCGGGAACCATGGGCGAACCGAAACCCCTCGCATCGCTGAGCGCCGGCCTGCTGGCCCGCAAGGGCGGAGCGCGTCCCGCGATGCGCCGCCAGCCGCTCGGCAGCGGCCCCGCACCGCTGAACAGCATGGGTTATGACGACCTCGGCTGGAACGACATGGGCTATGATGTCGATCCCGACCAGTCGGCCGAACCCACGCGGATGCTCGACCTGAAACCCTTGCTCACCGGATCGGTGCCGGCGCACAATGTCGAGGCCGAACATGCGGTCGACGACAGCGCGCATCTCGAGCTGGCGCAGGAAGTTGCGGACGATTTTGCCGGGCCGACCGACGATTATGGCGCCGACCAGTTCGAGGCCGAAACGCACGAAATCCCCGAGGTCGTCCGCCAGCAGGAATCGCTGATCGAACGCGTCGCCGCGGTGGCGCGCAAGGTCGAGGCGCGTCCTGAGGCCGCGCCGAAGAAAGAAAAGGCGCCGCGCGCGCTGCGGGCCCGCGAAAAGGCGGCCTTCACGCTGCGCCTCGACGCCGAGCGCCATTTGCGTCTGCGGCTTGCGAGCGCGGTGACGAACCGGTCGTCGCAGGTGATCCTGACCGATCTGCTCGACGAATATCTGGCGTCGCTGCCCGAAATCGACGCGATGGCGAGCCGCCTGCCGGCCGCGCGTCCGGCGCGCGCAAAGCGCTGACGAACCAAGAGGGGGACCCGTCATGAACCGCAAGTTGCTGAAGAAGCTGGCCCTTTCGGGCTTCGTCCTCGGCGTGGCGACCGGATGCAGCGGCATGGGCAAGATGGCCGATGCGCCGTCGCGCGCTGCCGGCGCGCCCGCGCTCGCCGCCAAATCGGCCGACAAGGCGCGCGCCGCGCTCGAAGCGGGCAAGGCGAGCAAGGCCGTCGGCCTCGCCGAAGCCGCGGTCGCGGGAAGCCCGCGCGACGCGGGCTTTCGCGCGCTGCTGGGTCAGGCTTACCTCAACGACGGCCGCTTCGCATCGGCGAGCGCGGCGCTGACCGAGGCGATGGAACTCGGCGCGACGGACAGCAACACGATCCTGTCGCTGACGCTGTCGCAGATCGCACAGGGCAAAAATGCCGAGGCGGTATCGTTGCTGACGCGGCACCGCGACACGGTTCCGGCGTCGGACCTCGGGCTGGCGCTCGCCTTGGCCGGCGATGCCGAAGGATCGCTCTATGTGCTGGGCCAAGCCGCGCGCGCCGAGGGTGCCGAGGCGCGGACGCGGCAGAATTTCGCGCTCGCGCTCGCGTTGTCGGGCCGCTGGGCGCAGGCGCGCATCGTCGCGTCGCAGGATCTGTCGCTCGACAAGCTCGAAGGCCGGATGGCCGAATGGTCGAAGCTCGCCGAACAGCCGAATGCGCAGGTGCGCGTCGCGGGCCTGATCGGCACCGAGGCGCAGCAGGATGCGGGGATGCCGGTCCGCCTCGCGCTCAGCAATTTCGCCGATACGCAAATGGCCGCGGCCGAGCCGGTAAGCGAGCCCGCGACCCAGATTGCCAGCGCCGATCCGGCGCCGGTCGCCGACTATGCGCCGCCGCCGCCGGTGCTTGCCCCGGTGCTTGCCGACGCGGGCAGCGCGATCCGCAGCGTCGAATTGCCGATGCCGGTGCGCGGCGAGGGCGGCGTGGTGCCCGTCACCGAATTGCCGCAGCCGCAGCCGGCGGGCGAGATGATTCTCGCCGAAGCTACCCCCTATCGCGCTGCGCCGCGTGTCGCGGGCGAGGGACGCATCCGCCCCGCGCAGCAGCAGGCGCTTGAACTGGCGACGGTGCTGATCCCCAAGGCGATGGGTTTCGACGCGAAAAAGCCCGACGGTTGGGCGGTGCAGCTTGGCGCCTATGACAGCCTGGCGATCGCCAAGGAAAAATGGGGCACACTGAAGAAGCGTAACGGCGTGCTCGGGAATTTCCCGGCATCGAGCCATGCCGCGACGGTCAAGGGCCGCACTTACTATCGCCTGACGGTCAACGGCCTAGCCTCGCGCACCGACGCGACGAGCCTGTGCAACCAGCTGAAAGCGCAGGGGCAGAGCTGCTTCATCCGTGCGATGGGCGGCAGCGAAACGATCCAGTGGGCGGCGAAGGCCGGTTCGATGCGGCTCGCATCGCGCTAAAGGATTTTACCCGGATAAGGGGGGAGGGGCGTGGCCGCGAGGCTGCGCCTCTCTGTTTTTTGGGGTGGCCGCGACCGACGGCAGCTGAGGGTCAGAAGCGAAAGAAATAGGGCATGCTTTCGAGTGTCTCGACGACCTTGCATTTGGCGCCCACGCTCTTGCAACTGCCCATCACCGAACGTTTCGCGCCGCCGGGCGTGCCCGCGAAGCCGGCATAATATTGGCCTTCCTTGTCGCGCGCGATCGCGAAATGGCCATTGCCGCCCCATAAGCCGACGACGCAGTCCCGGCCGCCCGCCTCGCGGCACGCCGTCATCGCATATTGTTCGGCCTGCTCGCGATTGTCGCCGCGCAGCGCGCCATAGCTATAGCCGGGCTGGCCCGACGCCGAGCGCCAGAAGGCGATCGCGGCGAAGCTGTTGACCATATAGCCGCCGACATATTCCTGTTTTTCCTGTTGAAACGGGATGACCTGTCCGGGCGCGGCCGGGGGGCGGGCGTCACCATAGATTTGTTGCAGCACCTGCGGCGGCGGGGCGTTGCAGGGGAGCCCTTGCGCGCAGGGGATGCCCTGGACGGGCTGCATCTGCGCGGCGGCGGCGGTTGCGAAGAAGGCGGCGGCGAGAGCTGGAACGGCGAATCGGCGCATCGGATCATTCCTCGCTATTGTCGGTCGTCCGCCGAGGAGTATCGAATTAGATCAGCGAGATAAAGCCGGTATCAGCGTATCCGCTGGCCGCCTTTCCACATCATCGTCGCGCGGCCCTGCACCGGCATGCCGTCAAAGGGGGTGTTGCCGGCCCAGGCGGCCATTTTCTTCGCGTCGACCTGCCACGGCGTGCCGTGGTCGACGAGGATGAGGTCGGCTTCCTTGCCCACGGCGAGGTTGCCGGCGTCGACGCCGAGCAGGCGGGCGGGGGTGCCTGCGAGCAGTTCGAACAGGCGGCCGGGCGAGACATGGCCGTCGCGCACGAGGCCGAGGCCGAGCGCGAGCAGGGTTTCGGCGCCCGCCATGCCGGGCAAAGCCTCGGCGAAGGGGAGGCGTTTGTCCTCGGGGCCGCGCGGGTCGTGGCCCGACGACAAGATGTCGATCGTGCCATCCTTGATCGCGGCGAGGCACGCGTGGCGGTCGTCCTCTGAGCGCAGCGGCGGTGAGAGGCGCGCGAAGGTCCGGAAATCGCCGATCGCGGTGTCGGAGAGCAGCAGGTGCGCGGGGGTGATGCCGCAGCGGACGGGGAGCCCCTTCGCCTTGGCGGCGCGGATCAGGTCGAGGCCGCGCGCGGTGGTGACCTGGCGGAAATGGACGGAAGCGCCGGTTTCCTCGACGAGCGCGAGGTCGCGCGCGATCGCCATCGCCTCGGCGATGGCGGGGGCGGAGGCGAGACCGAGGCGCGTCGCCATCTCGCCGTCGGTGGCGACCGCGCCCGCGGTGAGGCCTTCGTCCTCGGCATGGATGATCGTCACGAGGCCGAGCGAGGCCGCGTAGGACAGCACGCGGCGCATCACGCCGCTGTCGGCGATGCGGCCGCGGCCGGTGGCGATGGCGCGCGCGCCCGCTTGCTTCATCAGTCCGATCTCGGCGAGTTCCTTGCCCGCGAGGCCCTTGGTCGCGGCGGCGAGCGGGTGGACCCAGAGGTCGGGCTTGCCGCCTTTCGCTGCGCGCTCGACCAGCCCGGCGCCGTCGAGCGGGCCGCTGTCGGGCATCAGCGCGGCGCGCGTGATGCCGCCGAAATGAAAGGCGGGTTTGTCGGTCGCGAAGACGCCGAGGTCGATGATGCCGGGGGCGAGCCACTGGCCCTTGGCGTCAACGGTTTCGGTGCCGTCGGGGATTTCGGTCGGGTCGAGCGCGGTGATGCGGCCGTTTGCGACGAGCAGGCTACCCGCGCGCGGCGTGTCGCCATCGATCAGTTGCGCATTGACGATGTGGAGCGGTTTCAGTTCCATCCCGGGACCCCCCGCTTGCGGCGCGTCAATATGTCGAGGCACGCCATGCGCACCGCGACGCCCATTTCGACCTGTTCGGTGATCGTCGAGCGCGCGGGATCGTCGGCGATGCTGCTGTCGATTTCGACCCCGCGGTTCATCGGGCCGGGGTGCATGACGATGGCGTCGGGCTTGGCCTTTTCGAGCCGCTTCGGCGTGAGGCCGTAGAGCGCGTGATATTCGCGCGCCGAGGGCAGGTACGCGCCGTCCATGCGCTCATTCTGGAGGCGGAGCATCATCACGACATCCGCATCCTTGATGCCTTCGTCCATGTCGGTGAAGGTGGTGACGTGCATCCGCTCCATCGCGGGCGGGGTCAGCGTCGGCGGCGCGACGACGCGCACTTCGTTGCCGAGCAGCGTCAGCGCGAGGATGTTCGAACGCGCGACGCGGCTGTGGAGGACGTCGCCGCAGATCGCAATCGTGAGGCCCTCGACGCGGCCGAGGCGGCGGCGGATGGTAAGCGCGTCGAGCAAGGCCTGCGTCGGATGCTCGTGGCGGCCGTCGCCCGCGTTGAGGACGGGGCAGTCGACCTTGTCGGCGATGAGCTGGACCGCGCCCGACGAAGCGTGGCGGATGACGATCGCGTCGGCGCGCATCGCGTTCAATGTCATCGCGGTGTCGATCAGCGTCTCGCCCTTCTTCACGCTCGACTGCGCGGCGTGCATGTTGACGACATCGGCGCCGAGGCGCTTGCCCGCGATCTCGAACGAGAGAAGCGTGCGCGTCGAATTTTCGAAAAAGGCGTTGATGATCGTCAGGCCCGCGAGGCGGTCGTCATGCTTCGATGCGCCGCTGCGGTTGAGTTCGACCCACTCTTCGGCGGCGTCGAGGACGTAGGAAATCTCCCACGGGGTGAGCGGGGCGATGCCGGTGAGGTGGCGATGGCGAAAGGCATCGCCGCCGGGCGGATAGTCGCTGGCGGGTCGGGTGGTGGAGCTTGTCATTAAAGGGGAGCGTTTAGGTGGGTGCGGCGAGTCTGGCAAGTGCGGAAGGGGTGACTCCGGCGATATTGCCGGCCAGACGCGCGGAACATTGCCCTGTCGTCTAATGGTAGGACACCGCACTTTGACTGCGGCGGTCATGGTTCGAATCCATGCGGGGCATCTAGCGTTCCAATTAGCCGCGCGTCATCGCGTCGATCGCGCCTTGCAGGATGAACGCCGCGGCGGCGCTGTCGACGCGTGTCGCGCGTTTGGCGCGGCTGACGTCGGCGGCGATCATCGCGCGCTCGACCGCGGCGGTCGACCAGCGTTCGTCCCAGAGGAGCAGGGGCAGATGGAGCGGGGCGAGGTTGCGCGCGAAGGCGCGGGTGCTTTGCGTGCGCGGGCTGTCGGTGCCGTCCATGTTGAGCGGCAGGCCGACGACGAGGCCAACGATATTGTGCTGCGCGATCAGCGCCTTGAGTGTTTCGAAGTCGACCGAGAATTTCTTGCGGATGATCGTCTTGTCGGGGGTCGCGAAGCTCCAGTTCGTGTCGCAGAAGGCGACGCCGATCGTCTTGGTGCCGACGTCGAGGCCCGCGAGGCGGCCGCCGTTCGGGAAATGGGCGGCAAATTCGGGGGCGGTGGTGGTGATCATCGAGCGGGACCCCGGATCAGGTCCGGGGTGACGAAAGAGGAGAAGCGGGCGCGGTCGGCTCGGGCAACGGTTCCGCCGGCGGCGGCACCGGCGACGGCTTGCCCTCATAGGTCGCGAGGCGGCGCAAGGCGTCGGCGCGGACGTTCGCCCAGAAGAGGGTGATGTCGTAGACGTGATAATTGTTACCGGGGAGCACATAGCCCGCGACGACATATTCCTTGGCGATGTCGGCGTCGCCGATCATCAGGAAGCCGCGCGTATCGTCGCAGGCGGCGCCGATCTTGCCCGCGATCAGCGACCCCGACTTGAAGCCTTCGGTGGGCTTGAGCGTGCCGATATTGGCCTCGGGCGGCGCGGCGGTGTCGGGGATGCCGGTGAGGGGGTTGGTGCAGAGCATCCGCGTATCGGCGCGCGGGCGGCCGTCGAAGCCGATCGTGCCGTCATAGGCGTCGGTGACCATCACCGGATCGGCGGGGTCGGCGAAACTCGCCCAGCTGAGGATGCAGCCTTTTTGCTCGGGCGTCTGGCAGGCGGGCAGGCCGAGGCCGGCGATGTCGGTGTCGAGGCTGACCGGCCAGCCGATGATATAGGCGGCGGCGATCCGCTTCGCGAGCGGCGTGCCCGCAATCTTCGTGCGGAGCAGGGTGGTGAGGTGGAGCGCGCCCTGGCTGTGGCCCGCGAGGATGATCGGCTTGTCCTTTGGCTGCGCGGCGAGGAAGGCGTCGAACGCTTCCTCGACGTCGCGATAGGCCGAATCGATCGCCTTGCCGGCGGTGACGCGGTCCTGCGCGAGGAAGGCGCCGAGCGTCGCCTGGCGATAGCGCGGCGCCCAGATTTCGCCGGCGTCGGCAAAGGCGCTCGCCATGCCCTGCACGAAGAGGTTCGCGCGGTGGTCCGAATCGCGGTCCTCGAGCGGGGCGTTCCAGCTCGAGCGGCTGTAATAGCTGGTCGGGTGGACGAAGAAGACCGCGGCGTTGCCTTTGGGGACGGGCGCGGCGGCGGCCGTCTGCGCCGCCTTGGCGGGCGGGATCAGCTGGCCGGATGCCTTTTCGCCCGGAAGCTCGGTGCCGGGGGTCTCGCTGCCGTCGGCGGCGGGGCGCCATGCCGAGGGGTCTTTTTCCATTCCCGGCCGCGCGAACCACATCTTGGGGTCGTCATAGGCGTTGGGCGCGACCGCGGCCTGCGGCTTGAACTCGGTGCTGGGCACGAAGGCGGTGCGCGCGATCCAGCCGGGGAACAGCTGGTACACGACCCCGGCGGCGAGGATGAGGAGGATGATCGCGGCGATGAAGTAGAGGAATTTGCGGGCCAAATGGGGCTCCATGCGGTCGGGGAGAGGCAAGATCCGCCCTCTCTACCCGTTCGCCCTGAGCTTGTCGAAGGGCTGTCCTTCCTTCGAGGAAAGGAGGACGGTGCTTCGACAAGCTCAGCACGAGCGGATGAGGGGCTATTCGTATCGACCGCATTTGGCTTGCCGCGCGCTGTGAAACAAGCCCAGATGTCGGCATGACCGATGCAGCCGCAGCCGGCGCCGCCGCCGATTCGCCTTCCCATCCACCGCTTGCTTCGGCGCGCCTCGACGACAGCGATCCGCCGTGGCCGCTGCGCCCTTGGATCATGGCGGCGATCTGCGCCGTCGCGGGGCTCGCCTTTCACCTGCTGATCGACCACCATTATGACGATGCGCTCGCGCATTGGCGGAGCGCGCTGGCGGCGGGGGTCGCCGCGGCGACGGTGGTGTTCGTGCTCGGGGTCGAGCGGCGGCGCTGGCACTGGGCGCTGGGCTTCGCGCTCGTCTGGGGCGTGATCCTCGGGCTGATCGCGCGGACGACCGCGGCCTATAATATCCAGGGCAATCCGGTTGAATGGCCCTTTTGGTCGGGCATTCTCGCGGTGCTCGTCGCGACGCCGCTGTTCCAGACGCGGCGCGACGTCGCGCCCGACTGGCGGTTCTGGAAGCTGTGGGCGATGCCGTACGAGCGGCTGCACAGCCATGCGTGGACCGATGCGGTGATCGGCGCGGCGAGCTTGGCCTTCATCGGCATCACCTTTCTGCTCACCGTGCTGATCGGGCAAATGTTCAAGCTGATCGGGATCAACCTGATCTTCGACCTGCTGGACGGCGAATGGTTCGGCTGGATGCTCGCGGGCGCGGCGTTCGGCGGGGCGGTCGGTCTGTTGCGCGAGCGCGACAAGCTCGTCGCGACGCTGCAGCGGCTGGTGATGATCATACTCGCGGTGCTGGCGCCGGTGCTCGCGGTCGCGCTGGTGCTCTTCCTGCTCTCGCTCGCGGGGACGGGGCTGCAGAAACTGTGGGATTCGGGATTTTCGACCGCGGCGGTGATGATGGCAGTCGCGGCGTTCGCGGTGCTGCTCGCCAATGCGGTGATCGGCAACGGCGGCGACGACCGCGCGACCAATCCCGCGCTGCGCTGGGCGGCGCCGGTGCTGGCGGTCGCGGTGCTGCCGCTGGCCGGGATCGCTTATTATTCGATGCACCTGCGCGTGATCCAATATGGCTGGACCCCCGAGCGCATCTGGGGCGTGATCGCGGCGCTGATCGCGCTCGCTTATGGCATCGCGGGGCTGTGGGCGGTGGTGAAGGGGCGACGCAATTTCGACGATCTGCTGCGGCCGCTGCAGCAGAAGCTGGCGATCGGGCTCGCGCTGCTCGCGCTGTTCCTCGCATTGCCGATCCTCGATTTCGGGGCGATTTCGACGCGCGACCAGCTCGCTCGGCTGAAATCGGGGGCGACGCCGGTCGAGAAATTCGATTGGGCGGCGATGGCCTATGATTTCGGTCCGAGCGGGCGCGCGGCGTTGGCGGAGGTGGCGCGCTCGCCGCGGAAAGAGCGCGCCGACGCCGCGAAGGCGGCGCTGGCGGCGAAGAACCGCTGGGACCTGACCGGGCCGCGCGGCGCGCTGCTGCTGAAGCCGTTCGCCGAGCGGTTGCGTGTCATTCCCGCGGACCGCGCCGTGCCCGCCGCGGCGCTCGACCGGATCGCGGGAAGCTATATGTGCAGCCGCGCCAAGGCGTGCGTGGCGCTGTGGCTCGACGACAAAAGGATCGGCGTGCTCGGGCAGAATGAGCCGGGCGATGCGCTGAATTTCGACTTTGTGACGCAAAATGACGCCGGCCAATGGGTGCAGGGCGATTGGGCCAAACCTGCGCCCGCGAAAAAGCCGGCGGTCGATTTGTCGAACGCGCGGATCGAGGTCGAAACGGTGACGCAGCGCCGCGTGCTGGTGAACGGCGAGCCGGAATCGGGGGCGTTCGACTAGCTTCTCCCGAACAATCTCTCCCTCGTCATTCCCGCGAAAGCGGGAACCCAATTGCCACCGTCGCGGGCTGGGTTCCCGCTTTCGCGGGAATGACGAGGGTTGTTGCCGAGTTTCGATGGCCACATCTTGATGCGATCCGGTGGGGATGCTAGCGGCGCGGCTTCGTTAAAGTTAGGGCGATCATGGCAATCGATCAGGCAACAGTGAGAAAAATCGCGTCGCTGGCGCGCATCGCGATCAGCGATGCCGAAGCCGCCGCGATGGAAGGCGAATTGAACGGCATTTTGGGCTGGGTCGAGCAACTCGGTGAGGTCGATGTGACCGGGGTCGAGCCGATGACCGCGGTGATCCCCAACACGCTGCGGCTGCGCGACGATGTCGTCGACGCCGACCCGCTGACCGGCGGCAACCGCCGCGACGACGTCCTCGCCAATGCACCCGCGCCCCAGCACGGCTTTTTCGGCGTGCCGAAAGTGATCGAATAATGACCGAACTGACCAACCTGACCGTCGCAGAGATCCGCGACGGGCACCGCGCGGGCGATTTCAGCGCCGTCGAGGTCGCCGAGGCGTTCAACGCCAATGTGGCGGGCGCGAAGGCGCTCAACGCCTTCATCGTCGAGACGCCCGAACATGCGATCGCCGCGGCGAAGACGGCCGATGCCGATCGCGCGGCGGGGACGCTGAAGCCGCTCTCGGGCGTGCCGATCGGGATGAAGGATCTGTTCGCGACCAACGGCGTCCAGACCACCGCGGCGAGCCATATGCTCGAAGGTTTCGTGCCGCGCTACGAATCGACCGTCTCGGCGAAGCTGTGGGACGCGGGTTGCGGCATGCTCGGCAAGCTCAACCTCGACCAGTTCGCGATGGGGTCGTCGAACGAGACGAGCTATTTCGGCAATGTGATCAGCCCGTGGAAGCGCAAGGACGGCGGCAATGCCGCGCTCGCGCCCGGCGGCTCGTCGGGCGGGTCTTCTTCGGCGATCGCGGCGCGGCTGTGCCCCGCGGCGACGGGGACCGACACCGGCGGCTCGATCCGCCAGCCCGCGGCCTTCACCGGCATTTCGGGGATCAAGCCGACCTATGGCCGCTGCTCGCGCTGGGGCATCGTGGCATTCGCGAGCTCGCTCGATCAGGCGGGGCCGATGGCGCGCGACGTCAAGGACTGCGCGATCATGCTCGAGAATATGGCGGGCTTCGATCCGAAGGATGCGACGAGCCTGAATATGGCGGTGCCCAATTGGGAAGCGGCTTTGTCGAGCGATCTCAAGGGCAAGACGGTCGGTATTCCCAAGGAATATCGCCTCGAAGGCATCGATCCCGACATCGACGCGATGTGGGATGCGGGGATCGCGATGCTGAAGGATGCGGGCGCGGACGTGGTCGAGATCAGCCTGCCGCACACCAAATATGCGCTGCCGGCCTATTATATCATCGCGCCGGCCGAAGCCTCGTCGAACCTCGCGCGCTATGATGGTGTGCGGTACGGTTTGCGCGATCTGCCGCAGGGTGCGGGGCTGCAGGACATGTACGCCGCGACGCGCGCCGACGGCTTCGGGCCCGAGGTCAAGCGCCGCATCATGATCGGCACCTATGTGCTGTCGGCGGGCTTTTACGACGCCTATTACACGCAGGCGCAGAAGGTGCGGACGCTGATCGCGCGCGATTTCGAACAGGCGTTCGGGGTGTGCGACGTGATCCTGGCGCCGACCGCGCCGTCGGCGGCGTTCGGGTTGGGCGAGAAGATGGCCGATCCGCTGGCGATGTATCTGAACGACGTGTTCGCGGTGCCCGCGAGCCTTGCGGGGCTGCCCGCGATGTCGGTCCCGGCGGCACTGAACCGCGAAGGGCTGCCGCTGGGGCTGCAGATCATCGGCAAGGCGTTCGACGAGCAGGGCGTGCTGAACGCCGGCTTGGCAATTGAAGAGCGGGCGGGCTTCACGGCGCGGGCGGAGAAGTGGTGGTGAGTTTGAACCTGTCCGTTAAGCCTATCTATGGATGGGGCTGGACGGACGGGGCTGGCACCGTCGAAGCACCAAGTGAGTTTACAGCCATTGCCGAACGCAGCGGAGATCAATTGGTGGGTGTCATCGGACCGGGTGAATTCTCCGGTTGGAAAGTTACCATGTCGAAAAGACATGCCGGACCTTTTGACGGGTTGGTGAATGTGGCGATTCAGAACTATGGCGCAGAGGAAATATTCTCCGGTTCTGCGGAGATATCGAAGGACTTGATGGAATAATGAGCGACTATCGCATCAAGGGCGAAACCGGTGAGTGGGAGGTCGTGATCGGCCTCGAGGTCCATGCGCAGGTCACCTCCAACGCCAAGCTGTTTTCGGGCGCCGCGACGGCGTTCGGGGCCGAGCCGAACACGCAGGTGTCGCTGGTCGACGCCGCGATGCCGGGAATGCTACCGGTGCCGAACCGCGAGTGCATCCGTCAGGCGGTGCGCACGGGGATGGCGATCGAGGCCGAGATCAACAAATGGTCGCGCTTCGACCGCAAGAATTATTTCTACGCCGACCTACCGCAGGGTTACCAGATTTCGCAGCTTTATCATCCGCTTGTCGGCGAAGGTTCGCTGACGATCGAGGCGGATGAAAAGGCGGGCCTGCCCGAAGCGAAGCGTATCGGGATCGAGCGTATCCATGTCGAGCAGGATGCCGGCAAGCTGATGCACGACCAGCATCCGACGATGTCATACGTCGACCTCAACCGTTCGGGCGTCGCGCTGATGGAGATCGTCTCGCGCCCCGACATGCGCTCGCCCGCCGAGGCGGGGGCCTATGTCCGCAAGCTGCGCTCGATCCTGCGTTATGTCGGATCGTGCGACGGCAATATGGAAGAGGGCTCGATGCGTGCCGACGTCAATGTCAGCGTGCGGAGGCCCGGCGACGAGTTCGGGACGCGGACCGAGACGAAGAACGTCAATTCGGTGCGCTTCGTGATGGCGGTGATCGAGGGCGAGGCGAAGCGCCAGGTCGAGCTGATCGAAAGTGGCGGCACGGTGGTGCAGGAAACGCGGCTGTACGATCCCGACCGCAACGAGACGCGCTCGATGCGGTCGAAGGAAGATGCGCATGATTACCGCTACTTCCCCGATCCCGACCTGTTGCCGCTCGAACTCGACGATGCGTTTCTGGCCGAGTGCCGCGACAGCTTGCCCGAACTGCCCGACGCCAAGCGCGCGCGCTATCTGGCGGCCGGGATTTCGGCGTATAACGCCGACGTGTTGACCGCCGAGGTCGAGAGCGCGCTGTGGTTCGACACGCTGCTCGAGACCGGCGCGAAGCCGGCTGCGGCGGCCAACTGGGTATCGAGCGAGTTGTTCGGCGCGCTCAACCGGCTCGGCAAGGGGTTCGACGATTGCCCGGTCACCCCGGCGCAGGCGGGCGAACTGCTCGGCCTCGTCGCCGACGGCACGATTTCGGGCACCATTGCGAAACAGGTGTTCGAAAAGATGCTCGAAAGCGGCGACGCCGCGGGCGTGATCGTCGAGCGCGACGGCCTGAGGCAGACGAGCGACACCGGCGCAATCGAGGCCGAGATCGCCAAGATCCTGACCGCCAATGCCGACAAGGTCGAGCAGTATAAGGGCGGCAAGGAAGCGCTGTTCGGTTTCTTCGTCGGGCAGACGATGAAGGCGATGCAGGGCAAGGCGAACCCGCAGGTGGTGAACGAGCTGCTCAAGAAGGCGCTGGGCTGAGGATGCGCGCGGCTCTTCGCGCGCTTCTGGCTCTCTGGCTGCTGATCGCCGGCGCTACGCTTGCGCGGGCCGAGACGGTCGTCTTCACCGACGTCAACGTCGTGCCGATGGACGCCGAGCGCGTGATTCCGCGCACGACGGTGATCGTCGCCGACGGCGTGATTGCCAGCATTGGGAGCAAGGCGAAGCTGCCCGCGGGCACCAAGGTGATCGACGGCAAGGGCGCGTGGCTGGTGCCGGGGCTGGCCGACATGCACAATCATGTGACGAGCCGCGACGACCTGTCGCTGCTGCTCGCGAATGCCGTGACGACGATGCTCAACATGGGCGAGGCGACCAACGCCTTCAACGGGCGGACGCGGATCGCAGTGAACAAGGGCGAGGTGCCGGGGCCGCAGGTCTTCACCGCCTTTGTCGTCGATGGCGACCCGCAATATGGTCATTTCGTCGTGCGGACGGCCGACGAAGGGCGCGCGATCGTGAGGCTGGCGAAGGCGAACGGCTACAGCTTCATGAAGGTTTACACGAACCTGTCGGCCGAGGCTTTCGCGGGGCTCGCCGACGAGGCGAAGCGCCAGGGGATCGGCGTCGTCGGGCATAATGCGAAGGCGGTCGGGCTCGCGGGGCAGCTCGCGGCAGGGCAGGCGATGGTCGCGCATGTCGAGGAATTCTTCTACGGCTTCTTTCCCGAGCCGCCGGCGGACGATCCGAACGCGCCGCCGGACGATGCTCGGATCGCCGATGCGATCGCGCTGGTGAAGGCGCATGGCGCCTTCGTGACGTCGGACCTGTTCAACTACCGCACGATCGCGGCGCAGTTCGGCAAGCCCGAGGTGGTGAAGGCCTATCTGGCGGCGCCCGAAGCGCGTTACCTGTCGCCGGGCGACCGGATCGGCTGGGCGCAGTCGGGCTATCAGAAAAAGGCGGTCGATCTGTCGCGCCGCGTGGCGTTCGAAGCGCGCTTCGTGAAGGCGATGGCCGATGCCGGCGTGCCGTTGATCACCGGCGGCGATGCGCCGACGATTCCGGGGCAGGTTCCGGGCTTCGCGCTGCACGAAGAGATCGACGCGATGCTCGCCGCGGGGCTGACACCGTGGCAGACGCTGTCGGCGGCGACGCGCACGCCGGGCGAATTCATCGTGAAGACAGTGCCGGGCGCGGCGAAGTTCGGCGTGGTGGCGCCGGGCTATCGCGCCGACCTGTTGCTCGTCGCCGAAAATCCGCTCGAAAAGCCCGCAACACTCCGCGCGCCTCTCGGCGTGATGGCGGGCGGGCGCTGGCACGACGCGGCGGCGCTGAAGGCGATGCTCGCCGACGTCGCGGCGAAGCGCGTCGTTCGCTAGAAGCGCCGGGTGCCCGCCGCCCAGTCGCCGCTGTCGCACTGGCCCGAGAAATTGGTGATCGCCTGTATCGTGATGCGGCCCGAACGGCGATCGACGGTCAGTTTCGGCTTGTTGAGGCCGTTGATCCGGTAGCTCGCGGTGATGCGGTCGGGGGTCACGACCAGATTGTCGAGATCCCACCAGCCATGATCGTCGCCGCTGTGGATCGGCGCGACGAGTTTGGGCCCGAGGTGGATGCGGCCATGGTCGCCATAAAGTTCGATCTGGACGTCGCTGTTGAAGCCCTGCGCGCTGTTCGACAGTTCGTTGCTCCATTCCCATTTATGGTTGCGGGGGTTCCAGCTGTAGCGCGGATTGTTCTGGACCGTCGGACGTGTGCCCGCGCCATAGCAGACGAGAACGAGCGAGCCGGGGTCGCGGTAGCCGGGCTCGGCGGCGGGCTGATGATGATCGGCGGGCGCGGTCGCGTCGGCGTCGCGGCAGTTTTCGGCCGGGACGGCGATCAATGCGCCATAGCGCCCGTCGACGGTCGAAACCGAGATGCAGCGGCCGGTGCGCGCATTCCACCAGAAGGTGTAGCGTTGGTCGCCGACGGTGTTGGAGAAGCGCGATTCATAGCCGCGCGCGAGAAGTTGGGTCTCGCCGCCCGCGGCGCGCGCGCCGGCAAGATCGGCGACGTCGGGCGCGGATTGCGCGAAGGCGGCGGCGGGAACAAGGGATGCGAAGAGGAGAGCAGCGAGAAGCGGTCGCATCGTGGGACTCCTGTTGCTGTGCGGCGCGATGTTACCAATGTCGATGATGCCCCGACAGAGCGATTCGTCCCTAATCGACCGCTTTCCAGACGCTGCGCCCTTCCTTGATGGTTTCGCGGACCTTGATCGCCTTGATGCCGTCGACGAGCGTCGTCAGCGGGTTCTTGTCGAGGATGACGAAATCGGCGAGCAGGCCGGGCTTGATGCGGCCCTTGCGGTCTTCCTCGAAGATTTGCCAGGCGGGGCCGGTGGTGAGTGCCTGTAGCGCGGCGTAGGGGCCCAGCCGTTCCTTTGCGCCACTGACGACGCCGGTGGGCGAGACGCGCGCCATCGAGGTCCAGAGCATGAAGCGGGTATCGAGCGGGGTGACGCTGTAGTCGCTGTGGTTGGAGGCGATCAGTCCCGCGGCGCGCGCCGAGACGAACGGACTGATGAAATCGACCACTGCGTCGGGGAAATTGGTGCGGTGAATATCGGCCCAATACCAGGCGTGGTTCGAAAAATAGGCGGGGCCGACCCCGATGCGCTTGTAGGCGGCGAGCTGATCGGGGCGCTGGAACTGCGAGTGGATGACGATCGGGCGACGGTTGTCGGCAGCGGTAATGCCGAGCGCGTCGAAGCCCTTGATCGCCATGTCGATCGCCGCGTCGCCATTGGCGTGGACGAAGAGCTGCCAGCCGCGGTCGTGGGCCTTGCGCGCCAGACCAAGGAATTCCGCGTCCGACATGCCGGGATGGCCGTGCCATGGATGATCGCCGGCAGGGCTGCCGCGCGCATAGTCGCGCGTGAAATAGCCGGTGCGCGCCTGCACCGATCCGTCGAGGATGAATTTGATTCCCTGCAATTTCACATGGTCCTGATAGACGCCGAACTTGCGATCGGGACCGGCGAGCAGCGCGTCGAGCTCGGTGTAGATGGGGAGCAGCGCGAGATCGATCTTGAGCCGTTCGCGCGCGGCGGCGCTGGTAAGGAACGCGATGTCGGCGCGCTGCGTCGCACCGTCCTGTGCGTGGGTGTAACCCTCTGCGAAATAGCGATTCTGCGCCGCGTCGAGCGCCGCGAGCTTCTGCTCGGCGCTGGGCTGCGGCAGCTTGGCGAGGAGGATGAACATCGCCTTTTCAAGGAGGACGCCGTTCAGCTTGCCCGCACCGTCGCGCAAGATCATCGCGCCGGGCGGGACGGGCGTGCTTTCGTCGATGCCCGCGGCGGCCAGCGCGGCGCTGTTCGCGACGGCGCCGTGCAGCGAGACGTGAAAGACGACGATGGGCCGGTCGCTTGCCACGGCGTCGAGCTCGGCGCGGGTGATGTGCCGCTTTTCCGCGAGCGTTTCATGGTCATATTGCCAGACGATCACCCAGCCGCCCTTGGGAAGCGCGCGCGCGGCGACATGATCGCGGATCGCGGCTTGCAGGCCAGCGATGTCGGTTACCGGCAGCCCGCCACCATCGCGCAGGTCGAGTCCGCCCGTCATCATCGTCGCAAGGGTGAAGTGCGAATGCGCGTCGATAAAGCCCGGCAGCATCGTCGCGCCCGCAAGGTCATGGACGACGGCGTCTTTGCCGGCAGCCTTGCGCGCGTCCCGCTCGCTGCCGGCGAAGGCGATGCGATCGCCCGTGGTCACGACCGCTTCGACGGTCTGCGGAGTGGCGCCGTCCATCGTGATAATCGGACCGCCGCGGTAAAGGGCGGTATCCTGCGCGATGGCGGGCGTGGTGGCCGCCAAAAGGGCCGCGATGACGGTGGTGATTTTCATGTTGTCTCTCCCCGGCGCGATGTTGGCTGCTGAGGCGAGGGCTGGTCAAGTAGTTAGTATGCTATCCTCCCTGTCGCGGGGGATGGGGAGTGCAGGAGGAGCCGCGGCGTCGCGTTATTGCCCCTCCGTCAGCGGCTACGCCACTGCCACCTCCCCACGCCTTCGGCGCAGGGAGGATTTGAATTACACCTGCTGCGGCGGCACTTCGTCGGGGCCACGCCCGGGCTGGTCGATATCGCCGCCGCCGGGGCTGCCGGGGATTTCGACCGGCTGACCGGCGGGGTCCTCGAGCGGCGTCGGCTGGGTCGGCCGTTCGGGCGGTGCGACCGGATCGATGATGTCGGGCTTGGGCTTGGGCAGCGGGTCGGCGGCCTTGACATGGAGGTCCGAGGGGTAGGGCATCATATATCTCCTTGACCCGATCAACGAACCGGCGCGACGCATGTTCCGCCAGCGGGCGCCAAGCATGTTCCGCCCGCGGAAGGGGGGCTTTGTGCCCTTGCCCTTGGCCGCGTGTCTGCTATAGCCCCGCGCGGCCCGCACGGGCGTGCGCGGCAGCGCGCGATTTCGTGCACCCGGCCGAAAACACCTGCGGGCGTGGCGGAATTGGTAGACGCGCTGGTTTTAGGTACCAGTATCGCAAGATGTGGGGGTTCGAGTCCCTTCGCCCGCACCAATCCGCAATGCAGGCCGGGATCATGGGGAACTCCGCCATTTTGGCGGGGTTCGATACGAGATTTTGAGCAAGGATAAGACCAAGGCAATGAAGACCGTCGAAACGCTGAACGAAGGCCTGAAGCGCGAATATCGCGTCACGATCACCGCCAAGGATATCGACGCGCGCGTCGACGACGAGGTGAAGAGCATCGCCCCGACCGTCCGCATGCCCGGTTTCCGTCCCGGCAAGGTGCCGCCGAACCTGATCCGCAAGATGCACGGCCCCGCGCTGTCGGCCGACGCGCTCAACAAGGCGATCGACGCCGGGGTGCGCGACCTGATGGCGAAGGAAAAGCTTCGCCCGGCGCTGCAGCCCGCGGTGACGCTGGCCGATGGTTATGAAACCGGCAAGGACGCCGAAGTCACCGTCGCATTGGAAGTGCTGCCCGAAATCGAAGCGCCGTCGATCGACGGGCTGAAGCTCGAGCGCCTGACCGTTCCCGCCGACGACAAGGCGGTGATGGCGAAGATCGAGGAATTCGCCGCGCAGATGAAGCGGTTCGAGGAAGCGCCGAAGACGAAGAAGGCCGCGACCGGCGACCAGGTCATCATCGACTTCGCCGGCAGCGTCGACGGCGTCGCGTTCGACGGCGGCACGGGCGAGGACATGGCGGTCGAAATCGGTTCGGGTCAGCTGATCCCGGGCTTCGAAGACCAGCTCGTCGGCGTCAAGACCGGCGACGAAAAGGTGCTGAAAGTCACCTTCCCGGACGAATATCCGGTCGAGAATCTGAAGGGCAAGCCCGCCGAATTCGCCGTCACGGTGAAGGAAGTGAAGGTTCCCGCGGCGTCGAAGATCGACGACGAGTTCGCGAAAACGCTCGGCCTCGAAAGCCTCGACAAGCTCAAGGAGCTGATGAAGGATCAGGTCGAGCAGGAACTCAACGGCCTGACGCGCACCTATATGAAGCGCAAGCTGCTCGACCAGCTCGCCGCTGCCCATGATTTCGACGTGCCGCCGACGATGGTCGAGGCCGAATTCAACCAGATCTGGCAGCAGCTCGAGCATGAAGCGAGCCACGAGGAAGATCCCGAAGCGGCGAAGGCCGAGCTCGAGAGCGACCGCGACGAATATCGCAGCATCGCGGTGCGCCGCGTCCGCCTCGGCCTGCTCCTGTCGGAAATCGGCCAGGCGCATGGCGTGCAGGTCTCGCAGCAGGAGATGCAGCGTCTCGTCATGCAGGCGGCGCAGCAGTATCGCCCCGAAGACCGCCAGCGCTTCGTCGAATATGTCCAGCAGGACGCGCTCGCCGCCGCGCAGCTCCGCGCCCCGCTCTATGAGGACAAGGTCGTCGACTTCCTGTTCGAAAAGGCCGAGATCAGCGACCGCGAAGTGACGCGCGAAGAGATCGAGGCGGCGATCGAAGCCGATGATGACGGTCACGTCCACGGCCCGGGCTGCGGTCACGACCATGACCATGACGCGAAGCCCGCCAAGAAGGCGGCCGCGAAGAAGCCCGCCGCCAAGAAGGATGCGGTGAAGGAAGAGGCCAAGGCCGAGGAAGCCCCCGCCAAGAAGGCGCCGGCGAAGAAGGCCGAAGCCAAGGCCGAGGACAAGCCCGCGGCGAAGAAGGCTGCTCCGGCGAAGGCCGCTGCGGCCGAAAAGGCCGAGCCCGCGAAGAAGGCTCCGGCCAAGAAGGCTGCGGCGAAGAAATAAGCTTCGGCTGACAATCGACAAAAAGGCCGGGTGGAGGATGCTCCACCCGGCCTTTTCGTTTGGAGCTAACTCCCTCCCTCGTCATTCCCGCGAACGCGGGAACCCAGTTTCAACCTAACGGATCAAAGCCAAAGTCTTCGGCAAGGTCGCGCCAATCGGGGTTAGCGCTCTCGATCAGTTCGAGCTTCCACGCGCGATTCCATTTCTTGACGCGCTTTTCGCGCTGGATTGCAGCGTCCATCGTCGCATGCTGTTCGAACCAGGCCAGCAGCTTCACACAATATTCTCTCGTGAAGCCGGGGATGATGCCTTCGCGATGCTGGTGGATGCGTTGAGCAAGATTAGACGTGACGCCGAGGTAGAGCGTGCCATTGCGGCGCGAGGCAAGGAGGTAGACGGTCGGGCTGAAGCTCTCGTGCATCGACGGCGCTACTGGGTTCCCGCTTTCGCGGGAATGACGAAGAGGGGAGGGGCTATTCGCTTCACCCTCAAATCACATCCATATTATAGCAATGCCAGCTGAAGATCGCGGCCGCGCCGCGGTGCGGGCGCCAGGCTTCGGCCAGTTCGCGCGCCAGCTTCTCGCTCGGGCGCGCCCCCAATTGCAGGATGCGGCCGACGGCCTCCTGCACCGCGAGGTCGCCCGCGGGCCAGATGTCGGGGCGGCCTTCGGCGAAGAGCAGGTAGATTTCGGCCGACCAGCGGCCGATGCCCTTGACGCGGGTGAGAAGCGCGATCGCTTCCTCATCATCGGCGGGAAGCGCGTCGAAGGTCAGATCGCCGTCGAGGATGAGCTGCGCGAGGCTTTTGGCATAGCCCTGTTTCTGCCCCGACAGGCCGCAGGCGCGCAGCGTGTCGAAATCGGCGGCGGCCATGACTTCGGCGGGGCAGCCTTCGCCGAATTGCGCTTCGAGCTTGTTCCAGATCGAGGTCGCCGCGGCGACACTGACCTGCTGGCCGACGATGGTGCGAAGAAGCGTCGTATAGCCGGGCGCGCGGATGCGCGGCTCAGGATAGCCCGCGTTGCCGAGCGCGCGCGCGAAATTGGCGTCGCGCTCCGCCAGCGCGTCGATTCCCGCGTTCAGCTGCTGCTGGCTGAGGCCCATCGCATATTCTCCTTTTGTTCCCAAAGTTGCTGATAGCAACGCTTGATTTGGCGCGCAACGCGCGACATAGCGCCTGCGACAAGAAACCTATGGGGACTAGCATGGCCAAGCTGATTGTCGTGACGCGCGACGGAACCGAGCATGAGATCGAAGGCGACACCAGCCTGACCGTGATGGAAAATATCCGCGATGCCGGTTTCGACGAATTGCTCGCGCTGTGCGGCGGCTGCTGTTCGTGCGCGACCTGCCACGTGCATGTCGAGGCGGGCGACAAGGACGCCATGCCCGCGATGAGCGAGGACGAGAACGACCTGCTCGATTCGACCACCGACCGCGACGATAATTCGCGCCTGTCGTGCCAGATCCCGTTCAGCGACGCGCTCGACGGCCTCCGCGTGCGGATCGCGGCGGAGGATTAGGCCTTATTGGCCCGTCGTCGCGACCGCGTAGAGCGCGATCGCGGCGGCGTTCGAGATATTGAGGCTTTCCATTCGCGGCGAGATGGGAAGCTTTGCCAGCACGTCGCAATGCTCCATGACATTGTGGCGCATCCCGTCGCCTTCGGAGCCGAGCACCAGCGCGACCTTGCTGCCGTCGAGCGTCGATCCCAGAGTCGTTTCGGTGTCACCCATCAGCCCGATGCGCCAATATTGCGCCTCGGCGATCTCCTCCAGCGCGCGCGACAGGTTGACGACGCGCACCCACGGCACCGTTTCGAGCGCGCCCGACGCCGAGCGCGCGATGACGCCGCTTTCGGGCGGGCTGTGGCGGTCCTGCGTGATGATCGCGGCGGCGTCGAACGCCGCGGCCGAGCGCAGCACCGCGCCGATATTGTGCGGGTCGGTGACTTGATCGAGGATGACGAGCGGGCGCTTGCTCTCCGCATCGACCTCTTCCTGGAGCAGGTCGCCGAGATGGATGTTCTCGAGCGGGTCGACCTCGATCACCAGCCCCTGATGCGGCGCGTCGCGCGCGACGAGTCGCGCGAGATCGGCGACGTCGGCGTAGCTGATCGGAATCACCGGCGGCAGGTCGAGCTGGCCCAATGCCTCGCGCGTGCCCCATATGCGCTTGACGGTGCGTTCGGGGTTGGCGAGCGCCGCCAATACGGCGTGACGGCCCCAGAAACGGACGGCCTGGCCGCGCGAATTCTGCCCCTGCGGGCGGCGATGACGGGAAAATTGCCTCATGCGGGCGCCTTTCCCATGACTGGCATTGACAGGCAAGCCTCGTTTCGCCATTGGACCGCTTCCCAAAGCGGGCCCCAAGGACAGGTGGCCGAGTGGTTAAAGGCAGCAGACTGTAAATCTGCCCGGGTTTCCGTACGCTGGTTCGAATCCAGCCCTGTCCACCACCCTCTGGTCTGAGGGCATCCCAAAACTCCCTAGAAATGGCAGAAAACCTAGCGTATACTCGCATAGGTCGGCTCCCTGCATCCCACTCCGTTCCACTGCAGCTCAGCAAAAACTGTGGGGAGAATGTGGGGATAGATTTTTTGACCTTCGAGAATCGGCCTCCCAAGTGTGGGGATAAAAATTTGGGGTAACCCTATGAAAAAGCTTACAGCTTTCGCGATCAAGGCAGCTATGACACGTCCTGGTACCTACCAAGACGGTGACGGGCTGTTTTTGAAAGTAAGCAAAAGCGGTGGAGCGTATTGGCTTTTGCGTCTGCAACGTGACGGCAAGCGTCATGACATCGGCTTAGGCAGCGCCAAATTGTTATCGCTCTTGGAGGCTCGTCAAAAGGCCAACGAACTTCGCAAGGCGGTCAAAATCGATCGCCGCGACGTGCTAGCGGAGAGGAAAGATGAAGCCGCGGCCAAGGTAACTTTCCGCGAAGCCGCGCGCCAGTATCATGTAGAAAATGCGGCGGGCTGGAAAAGCGCCATCTATGCGCGCCAATGGCTCGCGGCTCTCGAGAGCCACGCCTTTCCGAAATTGGGCGACGTTCCGACCGGGCGAATCACGGCGGCGGCGATTATCGACGTGCTGTTGCCGATTTGGCAGGAGATTCCTGAAACGGCGCGTCAGGTGCGCAACCGGATCTGCGTCGTCCTCGATTATGCGCACGCGAAAGGCTGGCGCTCCACCGAAGCTCCGTCGGGCAATGGCAGCCTGAAAGCCGGGCGTGGATTGCCCCGTCAGATCAAGTCTCGAGAGAATCGCAAGGCGATGCCCTACAGCGCGCTGCCTGCCTTCCTCGCGGTTTTGCGACGAAAGCCGGCTTTCGGGCGGCTGGCGCTCGAACTGCTCATCCTTACCGGCGTGCGCAGCCAGGAGGTTCGGCTCGCGACATGGGCCGAGTTTGATTTCGAGGGGCGCCTCTGGACTATTCCCGCCGACCACATGAAGCGGGACAAGGCGCACATGGTCCCGCTATCCGACGCGGCTCTCGCGGTGCTGGCCAAAGCGAATGCCTTTCGGCTTCCCGATACCGATGTCGTTTTCCCAGGGGTGGCCGGAAAGTCGATGTCCGACATGACGCTGCTGAAGGTGCTACGCGACATGAAGGTACCGTTCCATGTCCATGGTTTCCGGTCCACATTCACCGACTGGGCAGCCAACGAAGACTTCGCCGACGCCGTGGTGGAGGCGGCGCTGGCTCACAAGACACCCGACGCCGTGCAGGCGGCTTATCGCCGGACAACCTATCTCGGTACGCCGGCCCAGCCGGGCGCGCGTGTCAGGCTGATGGAGGCGTGGGGGAGCTATTGTGGCGGCAGCGCCGCCGGAACGGACAATATGGCTCCGCTGACCGAAGGCGAGCGCAGCCTCGATTGAGCGCGCACTGGCGGCGGCCGGCTGCCGTCAGAGGTTGCGGGTTTTCACAGTAGGCCGCGCAATGGGCGAGGATTCGGCCTGCTGCGAAAGCGTCTGTCCGGCCTTCAGGACGTGAGCCGTCCGGCCATCCAGTTTTCGATCTCCGATTCACGCCATGCGACGCATCGGCGCGTGAGCTGGAGCTGGCGGGGAAAGCTCCCGTCGCGGATTTGTCGGTAGAGCGTCGCGCGGCTGAGGCCGGTCCGGTCGAGCACGCTTTGCATTCTCAGAAAACGGTCGGGTTCCATGGCATATCCTGTCTTCGCTTTGGCGCTCCCGAACCCGATCTGGATGCATAGCGTTCCTGATATCAAGGCCCGCCAGCCGGTGGCGGGCAGGCGTGCGGCAGCGCTTCGCCATGCCGCCGGAGGATGCAGGAACGCACCATGGAATGCGCCGCCCTGCGCGCAAACCATCCGACGGTGCCGGGTCAATCGAACCATGGACCGCTGAGCGGCGCGGCAAGATAGCGGCGCGCGACGCGGACGAGCCTTTGCACCCTGAGGCGGTAGGACGCGCTCTCGATCTGCTATCGCCCGGCAGCTATCCGCCGCGGGCTTGCCCGGCAAGTCCGGAAGGCCCGTCTTTCCGGAAACGCCGATATCCGGAGCGGAAAGATGTGCTTTTCCGCTCCGGACGAAAGCTCCGACTTCCGATATCTTTTTGTCCTGGCCCGCTGCCGCCTGGCCCAGGACGGGCGATATCTAGAAGCGAACTCCGAGCGTGACGCCATAGGTTCGCGCCGCGTTGACATAGGCAATATTGCTGCCCCAGAATTCGCTGGGATCGTCAACAACAAGCGCCACGCGCTTATTTGTCAGATTTCGGATCCACAGCGACCCGTACACGCCCTCGCCGGGGCTGGTGTAGGAGAGGCGGGCATCGACGGTCGCGAAATCGCCGAGCCGGACGATATTTTCCTTCGACGTGTAATAATGGCCGCGATATTTCAGGTTCACCTCGGGCGCGAAGGTTCCGAGGCTTGTGTCGAGATCGTAGCGCATCGACGCGTTGAGGTTGAAATTCTCCGCGAGCGGCAGCTTGTTCCCGATGAGCGCGGGATCGGTGGATCGCCGGATCGAGGTGTCGGTAAAGCCCGTGCCGAGGTTCAGCCGGAGATTGTCGACCGGCACGGCCTCGATCTCCAGCTCGGCCCCGAGCATCCGCGCTTTCGGCAGGTTGCTGAGAAGCTGGAGCCCGCTGTTGGGGACGAGCTGGTTCGTCTGATAGTCACGGAAGTCGTAGAGATAGGCGCTGGCGTTCACGCGCAGCCTGCCGGGGATGAGGCTGCTTTTCACGCCGATTTCATAGTCGGTGACCGTTTCGGGGCGCACCGAGAGAATGCTCCCGTCGGCGTTGAGCACTTCGCTCCGCACGTTGGCGGTCGGCTTGAACGACCCGCCCTTGAAGCCGCGCGAGACGAGCGCATAGATCATGGTGCCCGGGCTGACCTGATAGTCGAGGGCGATCTTCCAGCTCAGATTTTTCCAGCTTTCCTTCCCGCCGAGCGATGGCTGCGCCGCCTGGAGCAGCGTGCCCAGATTCTGGGTTTCCACCGCGCGCTTGAAATCGGCGGCCTGGAAAGACGTGCGCGGGACGCTCGTCGGGAAATCCCAGCGCGACCGGAAGATATAGAAGATGTCCTTGTTCTCCCAGGTATAGCGCGCCGCCGCCGTGAGCATGAGTTCAGGGGTGATCTCGTAGGTTGTATGCGCAAAGACGGCGTAGGATTCGGTGCCCTGCCGCTGGCCGCGGGTATAGAGCACGGTGTTCGCATTGGGATAAAGCGTCTGGCCGAGCCACTCGGTCGCATCCCAGCTCAGCCGCGCCTTGATCTTCTCGTCCATATAGAAGCCGCCCACGATCCACTTGAACGGACCGGTTGCATTCGAGGCAAGGCGAAGCTCCTGCGTCCATTGGCGCACATTGGTCATGTAGTATGCGTTGAGGATCGGCACCGGCGACGTGTCGCCGTCGGTCATATAGGCCTGCTTGGCTTTCAGATAACCCGTTGCCGACGTGAGCGTGACGGGGCCGAGGTCGATGTCGGCCGTGAAGGAAATCGGGAGATGCTTCAGATTCCCGTCGGGGTTTCCGTCGATTTCGGTCACGCGATACTTTGTCGACGCGCCGAGATTCTGAAATCCGTAGTCGGCTTGCAACTCCGCCACGCTGCGCCCGTCGACCAGGGGACCGAACCCCGGCTTCGACGCGAGGCCCGGCGTGCTCTTCCACGACAGAACCGGGGAATTCCGGTTGAAATATTGCGCGCGCAGCACGGCGTGTACCCGATCGCTCGGTTCCCATTCCACGATGCCGCGAATGCCATAATAGTCGTTGCCGATCTTTTGCCGGGTGACGGTGTTGTAGACATCGCCATCGGACCTCTGGCCGGTGTAGGCGATGCGGATGCCGAGCGTGTCGCTGAGCGGACCGCTGATGGCGCCGTTGACGATATTCTGGTTGAACCGCCCCAGCGTCACATCGGCATAGCCGCTCCACGACTTGGTGGGCATGGCCGAAATGAAGCGAATGGCGCCGCCGGTCGCATTGCGGCCGAAAAGCGTGCCCTGCGGGCCGCGCAGCACCTCGGCGCGTTCGATGTCCCAGGTGAGCGCCGATTGCGCGAGCGCGGCGTTCAACGGCACGTCGTCGAGATAGACCATGTTCGAGGTCGTCGCGTTCGGGTTGAAATCGGACTGCGCGATACCGCGGACCGACAGACGCGGTACGCCCTGCGCCTCATCGATCTGGACATTGGGAATCTTCGCCGCGAGGTCGTTGATCGTCTGCATGGTCGCCAGCGCCTCGGTGCCGAGGACGGTCATCGAGATCGGTACCTTCTGGGCGCTTTCCTCGCGGCGCTGGGCCGTCACGAGGATTTCGGTCAGGCCGGCACTCTCGTCGGTCGCGGTTTCTGCGTCCGGTGCGCGGGTCTCCTGCGCTTCGGCCTGCGCGGCGGTCGTGAGCGCGATGGCGCAAGCGCTCGTCAGAAGCGTCGATTTCAGCCAGTTATCCATAACCATCCCCTTTCGTTCGGTCCCTCGGCGGTGCCGGCAGAAAGGAGGACAAGGCTCGGAGCGACTTTGGTAACGCGAAGTTGCTTTCAAGCGATCCGGTGCGGGCCGGATCGGAATAGTCGGGGGAGACGGAGCCGCTAGGCGCGGATACGGCAGGGAAGGCCGCGCATGAGCCACGACCCCATGACCGGATCGAGATCCGCGTCCGCGTTGCTCGTGCACATGTTGATGCTGGTCTCGGCGACGCCGAACGGGTCGGCCGGCGTTGGCCCGCGTTCGGGATACCACCAGCGATCGGCATGAACGACATCGGGAGCGAAGCGCTCTTCGATCCGCGCCATCTGCCGCGCCGACCCGACGGGGGTCTCGATCGTGACCCATTGCTCTGCCTCGATTCCGAGCTTGCTCGCGAGGTCGGGGTGCAGGGTCACGAAAGGATGGGGATTCTTGCGGCGGAAGGCCAGCGTCTGCTGCGAGCTTTGGTGGAACCCTTCAAGCTGCCGTCCGCCGGTCGTCAGGATCAGCGGATAATCGGGCGCATGGTCGAAGACGCCGGACCAGCGGAAATGCGGCAGCGGGTCCTGCCCCCATTCTTCCATCATGCTGCTGCGCAGTTCGACCTTGCCCGACAAAGTGCCATAGGCGCGGGCGGAGGGTGGCGGCGGGCCGCTATTGTCCGGGTGGCGCGCAGCCGCTCCCGTCACCGGGCCGAAATGCCCCGCAACCGCGTCGAATGTCAGCCCTGCAGGTTCGAGCATCCGGTTGTAGAAGGCTTCGGCGCTTTCGGGCCACCAGTCTTCCTGCCCGCATCGCCGGCCGAGATCGCGAAACAGATCATAGTCGCTGCGATGCTCGTGCTCGGGCGCGATGGTGGCGGCGTTTGCCTCGACATAGTCGCCGGACCATCCCATGAACCCTCCACCGACCGAGAAATAGGGTTTCTCCAGCCAGTGCGCGGCGGGCAGCAAATAATCGGCGAGGCAACTGGTGGCGTTCAGGAACAGATCGTGGACCACCAGCAGTTCCAGATTGTCGCTGAGCAGCGCCGTGCGCGCCTCACCGCTATTGGCGCTGCCGCCAACCGGATTATGCGTCTGGATGACAAGTGCTTTCACCGGATAGGGGCGCCCGGACAGGATCGCCTGCCACAAGGTCGGTTCGTGCGCGCTTGAAATCCATTCGGGAATACCGCGCTTGCCGTACCAGGCCTCGCTCATCGCCTCGTCCAGCCGGTCGTAGCCACCGATGCTTCCGAAGCGATCGGCGCCCAGCGCCTTTGCGCGCTGTTCCCTCGATATCGTCTCGGGCGCCATCCAGTCGGCGTTCGCGAGAATGTCGCGCGGCGGTCCCTTGAGCATATGGCCGCCCGGCCGGTTCAAATTGCCGGTGATCGCGATGAGGCACGCCATGATGCGCCCTTGCTGCACCGCCGTCACCCCTGACTGGCAGAGGCCATTGCCGCAGCCGAATACGGTCGGTCCATCGCCGGACATCATGTGGGCAGCGGCGCGAATGTCTGCCTCCGGAACCCCGGTGATGGCGGACACGCGATCAAGGGGATATTCGGCTGCCCGCGCCTTCAAAGCCTCGAAGCCGATTGTCTCGCGGGCGACGAAACCGGCATCGTAGCGACCGGACGCGATGATCTCATTGAGCAATCCCAAACCGAGCGCGGCATCGGTACCCGGCCGTGACTGCAGCCAGAGGTCGGCGCGCGCGGCCTCGTCGGTACGCGCGGGATCGATGACGACGAGCCGGGTTCCTTCGGCGAAGGCCTTTTCCATCACGCGCCACGCGGGTCGCGCCGACTGCGTCGGCCGGCGACCCCAAAGGACCAGCGTTTCGGTCACGCCGGGCACGGGCGAAGACGCATGGGTCGGCCCGAAGCCATAGGTCAGATATTCGCCCATGGCCGTCGGCCCGACGCAGATCTTGTCCTGCGCGACCATATTGGGGCTGCCGATAAGGTTCATGAAACGCTTGCCGATGCCGGCATCCGAACCGCGCGTGGTGCCGCAGGAATGCGCGATACTCTCCGGGCCGTGGTCGGCGGCAAGCTGCATGAGCTTTGCGGCGATTTCGTCGAGCGCCTGTTCCCATGAAATCGGCTCCCACTCGCCGCTGCCGCGCGCGCCGCTCCGTTTCAGCGGACGATGAATGCGATCGGGCGAATAATGGAGTTGCGGAGCCTGCGCGCCCTTCGGGCAGATAAAGCCGCCAGTCCTCGGGTGATCGCGATCCCCCTGAAGCCGCACCACCTCGCCCGCCTTCAGATAGGCGATATGGCCGCACTGCTGCGAGCAGGTGAAGCAAATGGTGCGCTTCTGGATCGTTTCGGACACCGGGCAGCCTTTTCTCTAGTGAAGTCCTCTGTTCCGGCGACAATCGAAGCGCCTCGACTGGTAACGCGCGGCGCTTATTTTTTGAACCGGTTCCGGAGGCGGGCGATCGCGCGTGCCCGCGGCGGATGATGTGCAGGGAAGGGGCGTGCCGCCTGCTGGCGACACGAAGCAAGACGTGCGCTGTTCGAAATTTCGTCGAGGCGGGCAGGGCAATTGTTCCGCCTGCCCGAGGCTGTGGGCGTGCGGGAAAACCGGAAGCGATTCTCTCGCCTCCTTGTCCGGCTTTGGCTGCTTTGGCGAGCCTCCCTGCCTTTCGATGCGGGAATTTTATCATCCGGAACAGCGCCCTACCCGAAAAAGGGCTCGCGACAATTTTTCTTATTGACTGATCAATCAGTCAGCGAAATATTCGCACGGTAAGCGGGGCCAGGAGCGGAAATCCGACGGCGGCCCGTCGCGGCTTCGGGAGAGGAATCTTGAAAATGGCAAACGCGTGCCGCGGTGCAAAACCGCAAAGTCAGCGAGGGGAGAGTCGTCCCACCGGCCCGGCGAGGCTCCGCGATGGCATCGGAAGACTGATCATCCGGTGATCTGAAAACGGGCCATCCGTTTCGGCCGCCCGAACAATCGCTGCACCCGTCCCGTTCGGACTGCTTCCGTTCGTCCTTTCCGGCTTCGGCCTTGTTCCCCGATTTTCGGGGAGGGGAGACTATTGCATGGTCGATGATCACGCGCTGGCATATTGGTTCCGCACCGAAGTCCTGCCGCTCGAAGGAGCGCTGACCCGCTTTTTGAGGCGGAACTGGCGCGCATCGCAGGACGTCGGCGACCTCCGTCAGGATGTCTACGAACTGACCATCTCGGGCGCCCGCAGAGAACTTCCGCACAACGCCCGCGCCTATCTTTTCACGGTCGCGCGCAATCATCTCATCAATCGCAGCAAGCGCGCCAGGATCGTCGCTTTCGATCTGATGGCCGAACCGGAGGTCGTGATCGCCGATGTCGATTTTCATGCCGCCGAGCGGCATCTGACCGCGCGGGATTCGCTCCGGCGCATTCAGGATGGCATGAACCGCCTCTCGCCGCGCATCCGTGAAATCGTCGAGCTTCGCAAGATGGACGGATTGAGCGCCCGCGAAACCGCCAGCCGTCTCGGTATCGGCCTCGACGCGGTGAACAAACAGACCGGCATGGGCGTGCGCGCGCTCGCGAATTTCGTGCAGGGCGGTCGCGGGCTGGTCGTCCGCCAGCCTCGTCGCATCACCGGGCGTACGGCCGTTTCGGCCGGCGCAAACTGATGCCTTCGCGTTCGGTCAATAAATGTCCGAGGCTTCGGCCGTCGACCGGAAAGAGCGTTCCCATTTTTGCCGGACCGATTGTCTCCGACCCGGAGTGCCGACCTTCCGGCGTTCGGGTCTCGCGCCGGACGACCGGCCGGCCTCTGCCAACAACGAGTTGAACGCCATGGCCTCGATCTCATCCCGACCCTGTTACCGGTTCATCGTGCTGGCGCTGCTCCTGCTCGTCTACGCCTCCAACTATATCGACCGGATCCTCGTCGCCGTGCTGGCGGAAGACATCAAGGCCGACCTGCAGCTTTCCGACGCCCAGCTCGGCGTCCTCGGCGGCCTCGCCTTTGCGATCCTTTATACCACGCTTTCCATTCCGTTCGCGATGCTGGCCGATCGATCGAGCCGGACCTGGGTGATTACCATCTGTCTCTCGGTGTGGAGCGTCTTTACCGCGCTTTGCGGGGTGGCGACCAGTTTCTGGCAAATTCTCTCGTTCCGTATGGGAGTGGGGATCGGCGAGGCGGGAGGTGTCGCGCCCTCCTATTCGGTCGTGTCGGCCTATTTTCCGCCCGACCAGCGCGCCCGGGCGCTTGCTGTCTACAGCCTCGGCGGCCCGATCGGGGCGTCTTCGGGCTATCTCCTGGGCGGCTTCGTCGCCGAGGTCGCCGACTGGCGCACCGCGTTCCTCGCCGTCGGGCTTCTTGGCCTGTTGCTCGCTCCGCTATTCCGTATCGTCGTACGCGAACCCGCATCCCGGGAGGTGAAGGAGGTTTCGGTTCCGGTCAGCCGCGTTTTCTCCATCCTGGCGCGTCAGCCGAGCTTCTGGCTACTGTCCTGGGGCGCCGCGATCGCCAGCATCCCGGGCTATGCCGTCCTGTTCTGGTTGCCGAGCGTCATGCAGCGCAGTTACGCGCTGCCGATGGAAGCGGCGAGCCAGATCGTCGGCATGCTCGTGCTCGTCGCCGGTGTTTCGGGTCTGCTGGCTGGCGGATGGCTTTCCGAAAAATCGGGCAAGCAGGACATGGCGGCTTATGCGCGGCGACCCGGTCTCGCGCTTGTCGCTGCGGCGCCTCTCTTCCTCGCCGGGCTGTATGCCGATCAGCTGTGGCTGACCCTCCCGTTGGTGATGGTGGGGCTTGCCATGTTCTACGCATGGATCGGGCCGAGCCTTGCGATCGTGCAGAATATGGTGCCCGCCAATATGCGATCGACCGCTCCGGCCTGCATGCTTCTCATCATCAATCTCGTCGGTCTCGGGGCGGGTCCGTGGATCGTCGGTCTGATCTCCGACGCCTTCTCGGCGCTTTCGGGTCCCGATGCGCTGCGGCAAAGCCTGCTGACGACTTTTCCTCTTTTCGCGGTCGGGGGCCTGATGCTGATGGCTGCGGCGCGGCGCCTCGATCTGCGGGCCGCAGCGGCGTGATATCGAGATCGTTTCGGTCTCGGCATTTTGCGGAGCGGCGAAGCGCGGACCAATGCGCCATGGCAATTCGCCCGGATGGCATTATGCCTGAGCTTCCTTCCGCGACGATCCAATCGATGAAAGGGTATCGAGCGATAATATGGCGAACCTAACGCAAAGCGCGCCGCGTGAAACGGCCGGCCGCAGGAAGAGCCGCAGCGAGATCGCGGCCGAACGGCGCAGCGAGATCATCGATGCGTTCATCGATTGTGTCCGGCGCCTTGGAATTCACGGCAGTACGGTCGAGCAGGTCGCCAAGGCCGCGGGCGTCAGCCGGACACTGATATTCCACTATTTCGGCGACATGGACTCGCTCTTGCAGGCGGCGCTGGAACGGATCGTGTCCAGTTCGGTCTATGGCCTCACCCTCCACGGGGAAGGGCTGGGCGCGCAGGAGCGCCGCAAGCGGCTGGTCGACTTCATCGTCAGCGGCGAACATTTCCAGACGCCGAGCGACGTGGTGCTGATGGCCGAACTTGTTTCGCTGGGCGTGCGCGACGCGGGCGTCGGCGACCTTGCCTGCCGCGGATATGGCGAGTCCATAGCGACGAAAGAAGCCGAACTGGCGGCCTGTTATCCGGAGGCCGATACCCCAGCGCGCCGGGCGGTCGCCTATGCGTTGATGTGCCTCTCGGAGATGCACTGGCATTTTACGGCGATCGGCCTGGGCGGCGAGGCGCGGAACCGGGACGTCCGGCTCGCCTGCAACGCGCTCCTCGGCATATTGGAGGAACCTCCGGTGAGCGGCGCCTGAAAGGGGAATGGCGAGCGGCTCCCTGGGATAGGCCGCGCGTCGCTTACGGCATATGCAAGATGCTGCCCAGCGTGGCGTAGGTCGGCCCACCGAGCCGCGCGACCGGTGCAAGCCGCCGCTGATCGATCTTGCCATCCCCGATCAGTTCGTCGTCGATATGAAAGCGGACGACCTCGCCGACGATCGCCTCCGCTCCGTCGGAGCCATATTCGATGCTCGAATGGAAGATGCATTCCATCTGGACCGGAGAGCCGGCGATGCGCGGCGCGGAGATCAACTCGCCGGGTATGAGCTCGACTCCCAGCAGCTCGGCCTCGCTCGCTTCGGGAGGATAGGGCGCCGATGTCGCGTGAGCGGTTTCAAGCAGCTTTTCGCTTACGATGTTGATGACGAAACATCGCTGCGCGAAAATGTTGCGCGCGGTGTCCTTGCGCCGGCCATTCTCGCGCCAGATACCCACCTGGAGCAGCGGGGGCATGTTCGAGACAAAGGTGAAGGCGCTGAACGGCGCGAGGTTCACGATGCCCCGGCTGTCGATCGTGCTGATCCAGGCAATGGGGCGCGGCACGACGATCCCGACCAGCAATTTGTAGATTTCCAGTTCGCTCAGGCTTTGGGGGTCGATTAGCATGGGGCGCCTTCTTTCCGAGCGGTTGTCGCAGGATGACGGTATGAAGGAAGACAGGCAGGGTCGGGAATTTGGTAACGCCTCCGCATGGCTGATCATTTTTGACCTTGAATTCGGGAAGGACGAGCGCCCGAACCGCAACAGATGCTGAATTCGATATTTACACGATATTTATCGAAAATTATTGCGGTCATCTTCCGATCCCTTTAGGAATGTGAAGGATCGGAGGACCGCTCAATCTCCGAGGGGAGTGGTCGCCGAGGACGTGCCCGCGCGTTGCGGCCCGATGCTGCGGCGTGTGAGTTCGGTTATCGACATGTTTGGCGCGGGTCGGCTCGCGACTTGGGAGGATAATATCTTGCGCGAACAGAACAATGGCAGCTCCGATTTCGATGTATCCGTTCTGGGGCTGGGTGCGATGGGAACCATCATCGCGCGCACGCTGACGGAAAGGGGAAAGCGCGTCGCGGTCTGGAACCGGTCGCCCGGCAAGGCGGAAGGTCTGCGCGCGAGCGGCGTCCATATCTGCGATACGGCCGAAGATGCGCTGAGGGCCAGCCCGGTATCGATACTGGTGCTGCTCAACAGCGAGGTCGCTCGCGAAACGCTCGGCGCACTGTGCGCCTCCGGCGCGCTCGCCGGGCGCGCACTGTGCGCCTCCGGCGCGCTCGCCGGGCGCACCATCGTCAATTACAGTTCGGGCAGCGCCGAAGAAGGCGAGGAATTGCAAAAGCTGGTTGCGGGGGCCGGTGCGCGCCTCGTCAAGGGGACGATCATGTCCTATCCGCGCAACATCGGTCATCCCGAAAGCTATTGCATCCATACCGGCGATCCGGGCGCCTTCGAGGATCATCGCGAACTGCTCGAACTGCTCGCCGGCCACGCGATCTTCCTTCCGTGGAAGGAGGCTTATGCTTTGGCGACCGCGATCAACGCCCAGACCTTCACGGCCATGCTTTCCTTTTTTGAAGTCGCGGGCGCCGCGCATCGCATGGGCCTGCCTGTTCGCCAGATGGCCCGGCAGATCAACGATGCTTCGCGCTTCTTCGCGGCCGACGCGATCGAGGACGCCCTTTGCCGCTTCGAGGGAGCCGGGTTTGCGGGCGATCAGGCGACGATCGACGTTCATGAGGCCGGCTTTACATATATCAGGGAATATATGCGGTCGCAGGGCGCTTCGACGCCGATTTTCGACGCCGTGTGCGAGGTGGTCCGCCGCGCGCAGCGCGAGGGTCACGGGGAGGCGGACATAGCGGCCACGACGAAAATCTTCGCGCCCGCTGAGGCGTTCACGGAGTAAAGTCGCGGGCGGTATGCTCAATTGCTGTCGGCGACAGGCGTGCGCCGCGGTGAAGCTCTCCGGAAAGCTTCGGACAATTCCTGCCTGTAAGCTTGCGCTTCCTTCGGCGAGGCGGACCCGCACGCACATGTTCCGGGCGTCAGAAGCTGGGTTATGGAATTTTTATCGTCATATGCGCCCGAATTCGGCGCGTATTTTCGTGTTTTGGCCGTTTGATCTCGATAAGAGTCGATATTTATCGAAAAATATTGCAGCTACGCCTCTGCGGCATTAAGGTGGGCGCAATGGCGAGGAATATGCGCCGCTATTCGAAAGCGCTGCATTGATCCGGCAGGACGGGAGCGGGCCGACAGGTGCCGGAAGCGGAAAGCAAAATATGAGCCATATCGCGGAGGAAGTTGCCGGGGAGATCATCCGGGTAGACGTCTTGATCATCGGTGCCGGAATTTCGGGCATCGGCGCGGCCCATCATATGAGGGAGCAGCTTCCGGACAAGGATTTCCTGATCCTCGAGGCGAAGAACAGCTACGGGGGGACGTGGGATACCCATCGCTATCCGGGCGTCCGGTCCGATTCCGACCTCTACACCTTCGGCTACAGGTTCAAGCCATGGGTCGGTCCGCCCGTCGCCGGCCGGAGCGAAATCCTGCGTTATCTCGAAGAGGCAATTGCGGAGGGCGGGTTCACCGACAGGATCCTATATGGTCACCGCGTCGAGACCTGCCGCTGGAGCAGTTCGGATGCAAGCTGGCTGGTCGAAGCGGTCCGCAATGGTGACGAGAAAAAGATAGTCTTCGCCGCGAATTTCCTCTGGATGTGCCAGGGCTATTACGATCACGAAAAGCCCTATCTCCCCGAATGGCCCGCGATGGGCGACTTTGCGGGGCGAATCATCCATCCGCAGCAGTGGGACCCCGAACTGGACTATTCGGAAAAGCGGGTCGTGGTCATCGGCTCGGGCGCAACAGCGGCGACGCTGGTGCCCGCGCTCGCCGAGAAGGCGGCGCAGGTCACCATGCTGCAGCGCTCGCCGACCTATTTCTATTGCGCTCCGAACAAGAACGAGCTTGCCGACAGGCTGCGGGAAATCGGGATCGACGAACCGACGATCCACCGCGTGGTTCGTGCCGAAGTCCTTCATGATCAGGAGCTTCTGGCGCGCCGCGCGGTCGAGGAACCCGACGCGCTCTTCGAGGAACTCAAAGTCGCCATTCGGGACTATGCCGGCGAAAGTTTCGAGTTCGATCCGCATTTCGTGCCGCGCTACCGCGTCTGGCAGCAAAGGCTTGCTTATTGTCCCGATGGCGATCTCTTCCAAGCCTTCGGCAGCGGCCGCGCGAACGTCGTCACCGACGAAATCGATCACTTCACCCGCACGGGAATCGTGACGAAATCGGGCGAAGAGCTCGAGGCCGATATCGTCGTTGCCGCCACCGGCTTCCGGTTGCTGATGATGGGCAAGATCGAATTCGAGGTCGACGGGCGGCCGGTCGACTGGCACGAAACCGTGAACTACCGGGGAATGATGTTCACGGGCGTGCCGAACCTCGTCTGGGTCATGGGCTATTTCCGCGCCAGCTGGACCTTGCGGGTCGATCTGGTTGCCGACTTCGTCTGCAAGCTTCTGGCGGAAATGGACCGGCGCGGCACGCGCAAGGTTGAAGTCGCGTTGCGCGAAGAGGATCGCGACATGTCCTTGCTGCCCTGGATCGATAGCGAGAATTTCAACCCGGGCTATATCGTGCGGGGATTGGCGGAGATGCCTGTGCGCGGCGACAAGCCCGAGTGGATGCACAACCAGGATTATTGGCGGGAACGCGACGAGTTACCGCAAATCGACCTGTCCGGCGCGGAATTTATCTACCAGTCGGGCCGCGCAGCCTAGCCGCCGAACGGCGGGTTCCATTCTCAGGCGATGCAGCTTTTCGGGGCGGCGGCCCGCGTGACGAATATCTTTGCGGGCGTTCCGACGGGCAGACGGCAATCCCTCGTGCGCAGGATGCCGGGCGCAAGCGCAGCCCGGCATCGACGGCGATCGGCGCCGGTCAGTGCTGGCTTTCGGGCATTCGGACCGTCAGCCCGTCGAGCGAGGCGTCGATCATGATCTGGCAAGCGAGGCGCGAATTGGCTTCCACGCCTTCGGCGATTTCGAGCATGTCATTCTCCATTGCACTGCGTTCGCCGGTCTTTTCGAACCATGCCGGATCGACATAGACGTGGCAGGTCGCGCAGGCGCAGGCGCCGAAGCAATCGGCATCGATGCCGGGCACGTCGTTATTCTTCGCCGCCTCCATCACGGAGACCCCGTCTTCGGCTTCGATCGTGTGGACGGTATCATCATGTTCGACAAATATGATCTTGGTCATTGTCCGCTCGCGCGCCGTCAGACGCGCGCCTTTTTCTGAGTGGTGGTGGTGAACAGGAGTGCGGCGGCGCTCAGAGGCGCCGGGGAATGACGACCTGCATCGAATTATAGCCGCGAACGAAGCTGTTCGGCACGCGCTCGGGCTCCGCCGTCACGACGATCTCGGGAAAGCGTGTTGCGATTTCTTCCCAGAGAATCTTCAGCTGGAGTTCGGCGAGCCGGTTGCCGACGCAACGATGAATCCCGAACCCGAACGACAGATGGCGGCGCGCGTTGGGGCGATCGATCAGATAATCGTTCGGTCGGTCGATAACCGTTTCGTCGCGGTTGCCCGACAGATACCACATGGCGACCTTGTCGCCCTCGCGTATCGTCTTGCCGCCGAGTTCGACGTCGCGGGTCGCGGTCCGGCGCATATAGGCCAGCGGCGTCTGCCAGCGGATCGTCTCCGATATCATCGAGGGCAAAAGCGCCGCGTCCCGGTCGAGCTTCGCGCGCTGCTCGGGAAACCGGTGCATGGCATAGACCGAACCGGTCATCGAATTGCGCGTCGTGTCGTTGCCGCCGACGATGAGGAGCATCAGGTTGCCCAGATATTCTTCGGGGCTCATGTCCTTCATCGCCGGGCTGTGCGCCATCATCGAGATGAGATCGTCGCGCGGCTCGGCGCCCGCCCGCTCGTTCCACAGTCCGATGAACACCGAATAGGCCTCGTCCATCACCGCCTGAAACTCGGCCTGCCAATTGTCCGGTGTGTATAACGGGCTCGTCGGGTCAGCCGAGATCATGTCCGACCAATAGGTGAGCTTTCGGCGGTTCTCGAACGGGAAATCGAAAAGGGTCGCAAGCATCTGCCCGGTGAGCTCGATCGAGACCTTGTCGACCCAGTCGAACGGCTCGCCGACAGGCAGGTCGTCGAGACATTTCTGCATCCTGCTGCGGATGAGCGGTTCGAGATCGCGCAGACGGCCCGGCGAGACCGACGGGGTGACGGCCTTGCGCTGGACGTCGTGCTTCGGCGGGTCCATTGCGATGAAGCCTGGTGCGAAATCATCGTCGAGCGTGATATTGGGGCTCGACGAGAAATTATTATGGTCGCTGTCGACCGCGACGATGTCGTGGAACCGCGTGACCGACCAATAGGCGCCGCCGGGATGTTGCCCGGACGGATGATAATGCACCGGATCCTCATGTCGCAGGCGCTCGAAATAGGGGAGTACCGAATCGCTCGCCCATAGCGCGGTGTCGGTAAGATTAATCGCATCGAGCGGCACGGAGTTCGCTCGTTCGTGCGCTTCCGCACGTGCATGTGCCAGGTCTGTGCTCATGGAATCTCTCCTCTTTCCGTATCGGTTCGGCGCCCGTCCTGCGCGAACGGTTCCCGGAACGCCCAACCGGAGTGGCGTTGCATCTCATATTATTACAACTGTTGTAATGTTGATCTCACAATATGATACTGCCGTCAATCCTGCTTCTGCGAGAGGTCGGGATCAGGCCCGGATGCGGGAGAAAAACGCGTCGATGACGGCTTTGTGATGTTCGGCGGCGGGCAGGTCCGGATAATAGACCCCGTTGAGGCCCATGCCGTCGAAAAGATAGCCGAGAGTAGCGGTCTCATGGTCGATGTCGATATCGGGGCGCAGCAAACCGAGGCCGCGCAATCGCTCCAGACTGGCTCTCCAGGTGGCATTGACCCGGTTACTGAGATCGATCTGCCGCATCCGCTGTGCCGGTCGCGAATAGGCGCCGGTCGTGAAGGCCAGCCAGACTTTCCACCAGCGTCGCAATTCTTCGGTCGACGGCATGGAGGCAAGGAGGGCGTCCCGGAATGCCTCGACGGTTTCGAAGATATCGAAATGACGCCGCTCTTCGAGAAGTTCGACCATATTGTCGAAGACGAAATCGAGCAATTCTTCCTTGTTGCGGAAATGATAGGTGAGCACGCCCGTGCTGACGCCCATTTCCTGCGAAATTTCGCGCATCGACGTGCCTTCGAGGCCGACCCGCGCGATCACATTCGATGTCGCGAGGGCGACCTCGTCGCGCCGTCCCTGTTCGGAATTGTCATATCGTCTTTTGGGGTTCGCTATATTTGGCACGACGTCCGCCCGCTCCTGTCCGGGCGCTTCCATCGGGCGAAGCGCGGGGAAGTGTCAACCGTCCACGTGGCAGGAGCGGGTGGCAGGCGCTCCGGCGGAAGTTTCTTGTCTTTCCGCTCCCGCGCCCGTCTGCCCGGGGTTCCAGGGCATCGCTAGAACGCCGAAATGCCGGTGATCGCGCGGCCCAGAATGAGCGTGTGGATGTCGTCGGTTCCATCGTAAGTGCTCACGGCCTCGAGGTTGTTCATGTGGCGAATGACATCGAAACCCGCCGAAATTCCGTTTCCTCCGAGCATGTCCCGGGCCTTGCGCGCGATGTCGAGCGCCTTGCCGACATTGTTCCGTTTGATGATCGAGATCATCTCGGGCGAATATTCGTGGGCATCGATGAGGCGGCCCACCCGGAGCGACGCCTGGAGGCCGAGGCCGATCTCGGTTGCCATGTCGGCAAGCTTCTTCTGATAGAGCTGCGTTGCGGCGAGCGGCCGCCCGAACTGGCGGCGATCGAGACCATATTGGCGTGCGGCCGCGTAACAGCTTTCGGCCGCGCCCATGACGCCCCAGGAAATCTCGTATCGGGCGCGATTGACGCAGTCGAGGGGAGCCCGAAGCCCGAGCGCGGTTGGCATGATCGCATCGCGGCCGACCACGACATCGTCGAGGTGGATCTCGCCATTGATCGAGGTCCGGATCGAGAGCTTGTTGCGTATCTTCTTCGTCGACAGGCCCTTGGCGCCCTTTTCGATGATGAAGCCGCGTATGGCCCCGCCATGGGCTTCGCTGCGCGCCCAGACGATGAACAGGTCGGCGATCGGGGCGTTCGAAATCCAGGTCTTCTGTCCGACAAGCCGGTAGCCGCTATCGATGTCGACCGCGCGCGTCTCCATCGCGCTCGCATCCGACCCCGATCCGGGTTCGGTGAGGCCGAAGCATCCGATCAGCTCGCCCCGCGCCAGCGCGGGCAGATACCGCTTGCGCTGTTCGGGCGAGCCATAGCGAAGGATGGGGTACATGACGAGGCTCGACTGCACGTTCATCATCGAACGATAGCCGGTGTCGATGCGCTCGATCTCGCGGGCGACGAGACCATATGCGACATAGGATGCTCCCGCGCATCCGAAGGCTTCGGGCATGACGATCCCGAGCAGCCCGTGTTCGCCCATTTCCCGGAACAATGCCGGATCCGAATAATCGTCGCCGAAATCCTCGTTCACGCAGGGAAGCAGGCGCTCCTGCGCAAATGCCCGCGCTGCGTCGCGAACGATCCGCTCGTCGGGTTCCAACTGGGACTCGAGGCAGAACGCATCTTCCCAGTCGAACGCGGTCATGGCCGGGCTGCGCAAAACATGTCGAGGCGTTTTCGCCTCATCGCGTCGATCACTGACAGGCCTCCCGGTCGATCGCGGCAGTCGCTCCGCGCACGCAATTCCATCTATTATCGATTTATATCTAATATGATTTCCTGCGTCAACGATCGAGCCGACCCGCGGAACTTTGCAGTCATCGCTAGAAAACTCGCCAACAAATAGAGTGTGTTTCGTAGCAAGGCCAAGACCGCGACCCCGGCTCTCATCCCGGCTTCCTCGATGGCGTGACGAATATTATCGATATTAATCGATTAAAAGCTTATGGTGGGGCAGGAGATGCCGGAAGGCGATTCGGTAAAAGGGACAGGGATGAGGGAGAGCGCGAAACGCTGCGGTCCGCGGCCGTACCCCGATGGTCCGGACCGCGGGAACGGGGAGTATGAGTGATGAAAGTCGCGATATTGGGCGGCGGCGTCATCGGGGTGACGAGTGCCTATTATCTTTCGCTTGCCGGTCACGAGGTCACGCTGATCGACCGGCGGCAGGGGCCGGGTCTGGAAACGAGCTTCGCCAACGCGGGCGAGATATCGCCGGGATATGCCTCGCCCTGGGCGGCGCCCGACGTGCCCCGCAAGGCGCTCAAGTGGCTCTTCATGGAGCATGCTCCGCTGATCCTCAAACCGCGGTTCGACTGTGCGATGCTGTCCTGGCTCGCCGCCCTCCTCGGCAATTGCACGGCGCGGCGCTACGTCGAGAACAAGGCGCGCATGGTCCGTCTCGCGGAATATAGCCGCGACCAGCTTCGGGAAGTCCGGGAGGCCACGGGTATCGCCTATGACGAGCGCATGCAGGGCACGCTGCAACTGTTTCGCACCGAGGCGCAGCTCGACGGTATCGCCAAGGATGTCGGCGTCCTTGCCCGCGACGGTGTTCCGTTCGAGGTCCTCGACCGGCGGGGTTGCGTGGCGGCCGAGCCGGGGCTGGCGCACTCCGCTGCGGACATCGCCGGCGGGCTGCGATTGCCCGCCGACGAAACCGGCGACTGTTTCAAATTCACAACTGCGCTGGCCGACGTCGCGCGATCGCAAGGTGCGACCTTACGCTTCGGGGAAAGGGTCGAACGGCTGGTGAGGGGCGCGGGCGGCATCGAAGCCGCCGTAACCGACAAGGGGGTCGTCAAGGCCGACGCCTTCGTCGTCGCGCTGGGCAGCTACTCGCCCGGGCTGGTGCGTAGTCTCGGGCTGCGGCTCCCGGTCTATCCCGTCAAAGGCTATTCGATCACCGTTCCCATCATCGAGGAGGCGCGTGCGCCGGTCTCGACCCTGCTCGACGAAAGCTACAAGATCGCGATCACGCGTTTAGGGGACCGTATCCGCGTTGGCGGCATGGCCGAAGTCTCGGGGTTCAATGCCGAGCTTCCCGAACGTCGCCGCCGCACGCTCGAACACTCGCTTTCGGGCCTTTTCCCCGCGGCCGGAAACCTTGAAGGTGCGACCTTCTGGTCGGGACTCAGGCCGATGACGCCCGATAGCACGCCCGTCGTCGGCCCGACGCCTGTCCCCAACCTTTTTCTCAATACCGGCCATGGAACGCTCGGGTGGACGATGGCATGTGGTTCGGCGCGCGTGATCAGCGACATGATGAGCGGGCTGTCGCCGCAAATCGAGACGCGCGATCTCGGCATCGCGCGCTATGGCGCCTGACCCAGGTGCATGGTCACGATAAATGAAAGGAAGATAGCGATGACAATCAAGCGGATCGATACGGGACCGCGCATGAGCGGAGCGGTTGTCCACAAGGACACGGTGTATCTGTCGGGGCAGGTGGGCACGCCCGGCGAGAGCGTCGGCGACCAGACCCGCGAGGTCCTCCGCGAGATAGACAGTCTGCTGGCGGCTGCGGGAACCGACAAGACGCGCCTCCTGAGCGCAACCATCTGGCTTGCGGATATCGCCGACTTTTCCGAGATGAACAGGGTGTTGGATGCCTGGGTGCCCAAGGGGCAGGCCCCGGCCCGCGCGACCGGCGAGTCCCGGCTCGCCGCACCGGGCTACAAGGTCGAGATCATAGCCATTGCGGCGCTATGACCGCCTTTTGCTGACACTCGGAAGGCCTGAGCCCGTGCCGGACGCGGGCGCTGCCGTGCCCGAGCGCGACGACCGGCGGGACTCGCGGGCGGATATTTCGGCCCGGCTGTCGAGGGACGGATGGGCGCGTCAGGCCGCGGCGGAGATGAGGGCTATGCTCGGCGCCGACGAAAGCGATTGGCGGCGTTTTGCCGGCGGTTGGGATGCAATGCCTCTAGATGCCTATATGGCCGACGGCGGCAGCTACCGGCGGCGGCGATATGGCGTCTTCGATATAGGTTCGCGCCTGATTACGCCCGTTCCCGCGCGGCCGCATTACCAGAGCCTCGGGCACAACAGGCTCAACGGCGGTATCGATCGATGGTTTGCGCCTTTGTCGGAGGATGTGGCCGGCAGCATCACGCTCGCGCGAATTCTCGAATGCTGCCGCGCGCTATATGCTCCCTTGGCACCGATCGTGGAAAGCTGGCGCGCCGAAGTGCACCAGTTCCGGATCGAGGCGATCGGGCGCGACGCCGGTCTTCCCACGCCCGAGGGGCGCCACCGCGATGGGGTCACGGCCGGCTTCGCGATGCTGATCGCGCGCGATGGTGTCGATGGGGGTGTGACACGCCTCTGGACACCTGGCGGCGGCCATTTGGCGAGTTTTACGATGACGGAGCCGGGCGAGGCGCTTTTCTTCGACGACCGCAGGCTCCTCCACGATGTCACGCCCGTAAGTGCGACCGCGAAAGTTTCCGGGGGGTGCCGCGATGTTCTCGTTGTCACCTTCGCGCCGGGGAACTGAGGCTGGCGATGCCGCAGCTCCGGGCGGCTCCATATCGATATATATTATGTAAATTCCATTCGTGGCGGCGCGGTCTCCGGCGATGCGTCATGCCTGCGATCGGGCTCGCGGCCACTGAAGGCAAAAGCGAAGGGGGCGGCCGCACGCGGATGACAAGTCGGCCGGATTGTCGAACTCTGTTAAAAATGACTTTGAAAACCGGGTTTTCGAGCGCGCACCCTGTCTGGGCCGGCGCGCGTCTCTCGTGGGGATGGACGCCGATCTCCTGTGCGTACGGCGCAAGGAGGGGCAGGAGGCCTCCGGACTGAGGATGAGAAATAGTCGATGTTTATTGATTATCTCTTGACATCGGTCCGGAGATAGCGGAGCTTCATCCCAGACGCCGGTCGCTTGGTGGCCGCGAGCTTCGGTGCGCATTGGCGCAGTTCAGGGATGGGAGCAGGACATGTATTCGATGGAAGCGGTGTTGGGCGCTCACCAGAAGCGCAACGAGCTATTGGCGGCGAGTTCGAACCCGCTCGCGGGCGGTGTCGCATGGATCGAGGGCGAGCTCTATCCGCTTGCCGAAGCGCGCATTCCGATCCTCGATCAGGGCTTCCTCCGGTCCGATCTGACCTATGACGTTCCCGCCGTCTGGGACGGGCGCTTCTTCCGGCTCGACGACCATCTCGAAAGGCTGGAAGCGAGCTGCGAGAAAATGCGCCTGCGCATGCCGATGGATCGCGCATCGGTCCGCGAGAAGCTCGTCGAGATGGTCGCAAAGAGCGGCATTCGCGATGCCTATGTCGAACTGATCGTGACGCGCGGCCTCAAGTTCATCCGCGAATATCAATCGTACGAGAATAATCTCTATCTGATGGTCATGCCCTATGTCTGGGCGATGCGGCCCGAGATGCAGATGACCGGCGGTCCGGCGGTGGTGACGCGCACGGTGCGGCGTACGCCGCCCGGCGCGATGGATCCGACGATCAAGAATCTGCAGTGGGGCGATTTCGTGCGCGGCTGGCTCGAGGCGATGGACCGCGGCGCGGTCTATTCGCTGCTTCCCGACGGCGACGGCAATATCACCGAAGGCGGCGGCTACAATGTCTGCGTGATCAAGGATGGCGTGCTGTCGACGCCCTCGCGCGGCGTTCTCGAAGGCGTCACGCGCAAGACCGTGCTCGAGGTCGCAGCGGCGAAGGGGTACAAGACCGTCGTCGATTTCGTCCCGGTCGACGACCTGTACCACGCCGACGAAATCTTCGTCTGCACCACCGCGGGCGGCGTCATGCCGATCACCGAACTCGACGGGAAGCAGGTCGGCGGCGGCCAGGTCGGCCCGATCACCCGCCAGATCTGGGAAGGCTATTGGGAAGCGCATTATGATCCCAAATACAGCTTCGCGATCGACTATCCCTGAGCCCGGGAGACGAGACGCATCCGGCTAGACAGCAGCCCTGCTCCGGTCCGACCGGGGCAGGGCTGTCGTGTTTCAGGGCCATGGGTTCGGGCCGTAGGGCGATAGCGGAGGATATCATCAGATGGGAACGGCGATGAACGAAGTCGAGCTCCTCCAGGCCGGGGGCCCTGCGCGCATATATTTCGGGTGGCGTATCGTCCTTGCGCTCTTCCTTTGCACGCTCGCGCTCTTCGGCGTGAGCATCTATTCCTTCATCGTCCTCGCCCATCCGCTCGGCGCCGAATATGGCTGGTCGGCAACGCAGACCGGCGCGGCCGTTTCGGCGATGTGGTTCGCGGCGCCGATGGCGCTTTTGTCGGGGCCGCTGATCAGGCGTTTCAATCCGTGGCACATCATATTCGCCGGCCTGCTCATGCAGGCGGCAGGTTTTGCGATGCTTCCCCTGATATCCAGCATCGAGTCGCTCTATCTGCTTCGCCTGATGATGGGCATTGGCAAGGTGACGCTGGTCATCGCGGTTCCGATCATCGTGACGCGATGGTTTTCGCGCCGCTTCGCGACCGCCATGGCGATCATCTGGGCAGGCGGTTCCGCGGGCGGCTTCATCATGGCGCCCGCAACCGACGCCCTCCTTCAGATTTTCGGATGGCGTATGGCGGCCGCCATCATCGCTGCGGCGATGGTCGCCGCCGTCATTCTGATCGGCCTGCTTGCACGCGGGCCGGCATCGCCGTCGGCTTTGGGGCTGGCGCCGGACGGAGGCCTCGTCTCGGCGAGCGACGCCGAAACGGCGGAGGCATCGGCGGGAGATGGCGCGGTCCTCGACTGGCGGGCGGCGCTCGGCCGTGTACAGCTTTGGGTCGCGGCGCCGATGCTGCTTTCGGTGATCGGCATCGGCATGGCATCGATAGCGGTCCTGACGCAGGAGCAACTCGTCCTCGAGAGCGCGGGAATATCGGCGTCGCTGGCCGCGACATTTCTCGGCCTGACCGCGGTGGGGAGCCTCACCGGTTCGGCGTCGATCGGCCTGCTGCTTGACCGGGCGCCGGCGCGCTGGAGCGGGCTGCTCATCGCCGCGGCGATCTTCGCGGGCCTTCTTGCCTTCGCCGGAATTCAGACGAATGGCAGCGCGGGGCTTGCCCTCGTTGCGGCGATAAGCTGCGGCTATGCCTTCGGAGCGGGCGAAGTGCTCTGGATTACCTTGACCAAGCGGCAATTCGGGACCGCGGCGTTCGCGACGACATATGGCGGATGGTATTTCGCGCTTCAGATTGGCTATGCCGCCGGGGGCGGCGTCGCGGGATGGGGATATGAGCGTTTCGGAGCCATGGGGTTCATCGGTCTTGTCGCCGTCATGTATCTTCCCGCCGCCTTGTTCAGCCTGACGCTCCGCGGCGCGCGCATCAAACCCGGACAGGAGGGCTGAGCGCGAGCCTGGCTCTCAGGTCAGCGCGATCCCGTTCGCGATCAGCTTCTCCCTGAGCGGGGCAAGATGCGTCCCGTAGTTCCGCCAGATCCCCGATGAACTGGTATAAATCCCCCCGCGCACCTGCGCCGCGCTGGCGGTGAGCGAAGCGGCGCTGTTCTGCGCAATATCGAGCGCGCTGTCGTGCCAGGGAAGGCCGCACCGGTCGGCGAGCCAGGGCGCAACCGTCCCGGGCTCGGCGACCAGCCGTTCATAATCGACGCGGATCAGGCGCTCGCCGAACAGCGAAGTCCAGTGGCGCATCAGGCGATCATAGGCGGCATAATATCGGGCGAGTTCGTCGAAATCATAGCTGAAGGGATAGGCGGCGCCGAACAGCGTGCGGAACATGGCGAAGCAGGAATCGACCGGATCGCGCCGGACCCATATGATCGGCGTGCGTGGAAAGGCCCGAAGGATGGCGCCGACATAAAGATAGTTGAAGGGAAGCTTCTCGATGATCGGGCCGGGGTGATCATTCCCGCCGGCGAGATCCTCATATTCGCCGGCGACCGCAGCGAAGTCTGCCTTCGCTGCCCGCTCGAACACATCGCCTCCCGCCGCCGGCGCGTGGCGAAGCAGCGCGGAGGAGAAATTGTTCGTTTCATTGTTCGAGCGGACGTGAGGCAATCCACCGAGGATGCGTTCGGTGAGCGTCGTTCCCGACCGCGGCAGACCGATGATGAAGATAGGCCGGCCCGCCGGCTCCTGCGGCGACAGCGGCGAGGCGGATCCGAAGGCTGCGGCGATGCGCCGCATCTTGTCCTCGTCCATCGCAACATCATAGCGAAGACTGCGCCGCCTGGCCGTGGCGCCGCGTTCGAACGCCGCGAAAGCTTCGTCGAACAGGCCGAGCTCGTGCAGCTCTTTTCCGAGCGCGTAGGAAAGGAACATCGTGTCTGAAGCATGCGGGTCGCGCGCAATGCGCGCCTGCAAGTCCTCGACATTGTTTTGTTCCGGCGTTGCGCGCGCCAATTCGGATCGCAGCAGGATCGCAGGACGCATGGCGGGGTCGATTGCCATCGCGCGCTCGCACGCCTCGAGCGCGTGCGAAAGCCGACCGAGGCTGCGCTCGCTCGTCGCATAATTGTACCAGAACTGGGCGTCGTCGGGCTGCAACTCCGTCGCGCGTCGATACAGGCGGTTGGAAAGCGTGTGACGATCGAGTTGCAACGCGAAAAAGGCGAGCGCGTCATGCGCGTCGGGCGCTTCGGGTCCGGTCGCGATTGCGGTGTCGAGCACCTCGATGGCGTCCTTGCGCCGGCCGAGTGCGATCAATGCTTCGAGGTAGAGGGCGTGCGCCGGTCCAAAGGAGGTCGCATCACTCGTCCATGACCGGAGATGGTCCACGGCGACGGCTGCCCGGCCGCTCCTGACGAGACGCGCCGCTTCGGCCAATTCCTCTTTCGAAGGCAACATGCGTCAGGGTTCCCGGATTTTTCGAACGTGGATGCCGATCCAGATCGTGTCGATGGTCGAGGGCGTTCGTCTTGCCTATCGAGGCCTGTGAAAAGTTCAATTAAAATCGAGTATTGTCCGGCCTTTTCGCATTTTGCGGTTCGGTTTTCGATTGCAGCTCCAATCATCGTGCCCGGCGAACGATATCCGCCCGCGCTCGATCGGAGCCTCGAAGTGCTGTCAAACGCGCATTTCCTCGACCTCCCACTGCGAATCGCGTGGCCTCGTGCGCTTCTCCAAGTCGATATGATTCGAGCGGACTTGGCGCAAATTCGCGATTGAGCTTCATGGATGGCGTGCGCCATGATCGAAGAACGGATTAATAAATACATATAAAATCATATAGTTAGACTAATAATCTTGATAGATCGGCGCTCGTTCTCTCGCTGTCCATCGCGCGTCACATCGCGATCATCCATCTTGCAATGCCAACAAATATCGAGTATCTGCAATGCGAACGGGTGAATGCGGCTAAAGTTTGCAGGCCCGGCGGAGGAGCGGCGGCATCGGCTAGGCGATGCTGTCTGTCTCGACATGGGAGGATTAGATATGCGGTCGAGGGACATTCATTTGGTCCGGCTTCTGGGGGTTACGGCGCTGAGCGGTGCGCTGGCTTCGCTGGCAACGCAGCCCGCGCTGGCGCAGGATGCGCCGGCCGCGACACCGGCAGCGGAAGAGACAAGCTCCAGCAACGATATCGTCGTGACGGCCAATCGCCGCCAGCAGGATGTCACGCAGATTCCGTATAACATCACGGCCGTGACCGCGGAGTCGATCGAGCGCTCGGGTGTGGCAACGCTCGAGGATCTGTCGCGTCAGGTTCCCAACCTGGTGGTGACGTCGAGCGGCAACCAGTTCCTCGGTGCCCAGCGCCAGATCATGCGCGGGCTGAACGCGTCGGCCAACAACCGCAACGGCGTGGCGCTCGAGCAGAATCCGGTCGGAACCTATCTCGGCAACGCGCCCTATGCGAGCTACTTCCAGGTCGAGGACATCGAGCGCGTCGAAGTCCTGCGCGGCCCGCAGGGCACCCTCTACGGATCGGGCGCGCTCGGCGGAACCATTCGTCTGATTCCCAACCAGCCTGCGCTGGGCCGCTTCGAAGGCCGCCTCAAGGCGAGCGCCGCCGATATCGCGCATTCCAAGGACTATGATTACGGCTTCGGTGGGCTCGTCAACATCCCGGTCGGCGAAACGCTGGCGGTGCGCCTCTCGGCGAGCCACGATTATGAAGGCGGTTTTATCGACACCTACGGGATATTCGCGCGCGGCAGCGATGATCCGATCGGCAAGCCGATCCTGGCCGATCCCAGCCAGCCGCAGACGAGCGCGCCCTCGGTCTACAATAAGAAGGACGCGAACACGTCGCGTGTGACCAATATCCGCGGCGCCATCCGCTGGCAGCCGGTCGCCGAACTCGACATCACGCTCGCGCACAATCTGTCGCGCCTGAAGGGGTTCGGACCGTCGAACGATACGCCCGCCTACGACGGTGGTCCCGATCCGCTGGCGCCGTCGATCAGCTATCCCGACACGGGCGAATATGAGGTCGTGGCGCGCAGTCGCCAGCCGTTCGAGCGCACCTCGAACATGACGACGCTCGACATGAGCTACGACCTCGGTTTCGCCACCCTGTCGTCGACGTCCAGCTACTTCAAAACCGACGGCGAGGTTTGGGTCGACGGCACGTGGGGCAATCTCGGATTGCCGCCCGCCTATCTTCCCTATTACTCCGGTTCGCCGATCAATCCGCGATACAATGCGATCTACCAATATTCCGACCGCACGACCTCGAAGACGCAGGAACTGCGCCTCGTGTCGAACGGCGACGGCCCGATCGATTATACCGTGGGTCTCTACTATCAGAACGAGAAGGCGCGAACCGCGTGGAACGGTCATGCGCCGGGACAACAGGCCTATAATCAGCTTCCCGGCGTGACGACCCCCGGCCTCGGCCCGCTCGGTCCGGAAGAATTCATCTTTGCGGTCTCGGGCACCAATCGCTTTATCGAGAAAGCCGCCTTCGGCGAAGTCACCTGGCACGCGATCGAGGGCCTCGACCTCACCGCCGGCGTTCGGGTGTTCGAGCAAAAGCTGAAGCGCTCGGTCGACAATATCCTTCCGGTGTTCGGAATATCCGAGAGCAGCGTCAATTCGGCGAAATTCTCGGATGCGAAATTCCGTTTGAACGCGACTTATGAATATTCGGACGGTCACCGCGTTTATGCGACCTTCTCGCAGGGCTTCCGGCGCGGCGGCGCGAATGCCTTCGCGCTGACCGGTTTCATTCGCGAGCCGGCGTCGCTCCTCAACTATGAACCGGACTCGGTCGACAATTTCGAGATCGGGGTAAAGGGGCGCTTCGATAATGGATGGCGTTACACCGCCGACGTCTTCCTCGCCAAATGGAAGGACCCGCAGATCGGCGGCTTTACCGCTGTCAACTTCTGGCCGGCGGTCTTCAACGGCAAGGAAGCCGAAAGCAAGGGCTTCGAGTTCGAGCTGTCTGGCAATATTACCGACACGCTGAGCTTCCAGGGCGGTTATGCCTATACCAAGGCGACGCTGACCAAGGACTTCTGTGTGGAGTCGGGCGATGGCAGCGGCGTTCCGGGTGCCGATATTCCGTGCGCGATCGTCGGCACCAAGGGCACGCCCTTGCCCTCCGCGCCGCGTCACAGCGGGACCTTCTCGCTCAATTATGAGCATGACCTCAACGACGAGGACACGATCACCGCCTCGTTCAACGGCAATTACAAGGGCAAGTCTCGTATGAACCTGCCGACGTTGGGTCAGCGCTACCCGACGATTTCGTCCTACTGGCTTTTCAACGCCTATGTCGGATGGAGCCATGGTCCGGTCAGCGCATCGCTCTTTGCCCGCAATCTGTTCGACAAGCGTACGGTGTTTGCGGTCAATACCCGCATCACGCCCTATGCGCCGATCGATCTCTATGAATCGGTCGGGCGGCCGCGCACGATCGGCATCGAACTCGGATATAAATGGTAGAGTAAGGGTGGCAGCAAATGGCCGGGACATTGTCCCGGCCATTTTTGTGCCGATAAACGAGCATGCCCGTCGTTGTTGTGCTGGGGAAGGATGCGCGCCGCGCGTCAGCGAATGCCGTGAGTCATGTTGCGGGCCAGAGCCGCAGGCGATCAATCGCCCTCGTCATCCGGGGAAGCGTCTTCGTCGTCGCCGTCATACGGTAATTCGATTGTCCCGCCATTGCGGGCGGCATCGAGAAGAAATTCGCGCGGTTCGAGATGATCGGGAATATAGAGACGGGCATAGGCGATCGCGGCCTTCGTCGACTCCTCGAAATATTCTTCGGTGATGGTTCCGTGACGGCGGACCGAGATCTGCCAGACGCTGTCGAGAATCCCGAGGCGTATCTCGAACTTCTTTTCGGGCTCGCGAATGACCGGCATGTGGAAGATGCGATTGAGCCGGTCGTAGCTCGAGGTTGAAAAGGAAAGGGCGAGAACCTTATCCACATTATGGGCGTCAACGCCCCCGTAGCCGCCGTAGATGATCTTCAGATAGGGCGGATTGCTGTTGTAGAACTCCATCGCGCGGCGCGCGTCGATGCGGTAAAGATCCTGCCAGGTTTCGATCAGCCGGGCCTCGATCGGAGTCCGGTGAACATCCAGCAGTTCCTCGCTGCAACGCGACGCGAGCGCGACATAGGCCGCCTCCTTTGTCGGGAAGAAATGATAGACCGAGGCGGGCGGAACGTCGGCCCGCTCGGCAATCTGGTAGAGGCCGATCGCGTCGGGCGCTTCTTCGCGAAGGAGTTCGGCGGTGGCATCGAGCAGCGCGGCATAGCGGCGGACGCCGCGCCCGCGCGAGGGCGCGCGCGGGCTCGCGCCGCGTTTGCGGGCCGCTGCCGGCTTTTCGGTCGCCTTGATACTCGCCATCCCAAAATCCCTGTCCTGCCAACCCGCTTTCGGGTCTAGATGAGTCTCAAAAACGGGGCAACCTCGGAGCCGTTGTTCTCTTCTTGCCCGGCCATGCGGCCTGCGCCGTCGGGCGTTGCGCGCCGGCCCCGGAGCCTTTTGCCCCCGATGGACCGCAAGGTCTGCTTTCCGCTCGCGGGAGATCTTCGCGGCGCCGGACAAGACCGGACGTGCCATGAGGAAAGCCAGCTTGCGATCGAGCGGCAATAGCATTGGCACATCTATATGGAATAGCCAGATAATAATCGTGAAATGGCGCGACGTGTCGCGATCCGCTCTTGGTCATGCGGCGCGATGGCATCTCGATTGCGGGGTGGATTATCCAAATTTCACGGTTTCTTCGGGACGGAACTGTCCCGCGCCGGTCCTGATGGCCGCCTCGGTCGTCAGTGGCTTGATTCTCGATAAATATTCATATTATGCTGAGGCGGCCATTCGGTTCGTAGCGGCGCCGGGGAGCAGGAGGATTGTGCATGACGACGGAATTTCGCCACTATACGAGCTTTCGGGTGAGGTTCGCCGAAATCGACGGCCAGATGGTCGTCTTCAATTCGCGCTACCTTGAATATGCCGACAATGTGCTGACCGAGTTCATGCGCAGGGTCGACGTTCCCGTGTCTGGCCCGCAGTCGTTCGAGATGCAGGTCGTGCAAGCCACCGTGAAGTACAAGCGCGCGCTCCGGTTCGACGACGAGGTCGAAGGCTGGCTGCGTGTCGAGCGTGTCGGCCGGTCGAGCGTCATTTTCGAGATCGAGTTTCGCATCAAGGGGGCCGCGGAAGCGTCCGCCTCGGTCACGCTCGCCTATGTGCATGTCGATCTTGAAACCGAGAAGTCGCAGGAAATTCCCGCCTCGGTACGAACCAAATTTCTAGGCGAGCTGTAATGGTGGATCGCCGGCACTCAGATGTGCGGGATCGGCCGGAGCCATCGCAACCTGTCCCGTCAGGCAAGGCGCCGATCCTGGCCGGGCCCGCGATGCGCGAACATGGTCGATCGACCACCGGCGAACTCATCGAACCGCGCGAGGCGACCATCCGCCGTCCGCGACAGCAGCGCAGCCGCGAGCGGTTCGAAGCCATTCTCGATGCCGCGGAACGAATTTTGCAGGCGCGCGACCCGCACGAGGTGAGCATCTACACGATCGCCGAGGAGGCGGATATGCCGCCGCCGTCGATCTATCACTTCTTTCCCGACGGCAATCATGTGTTCATGGCGCTCGCCGAGCGCTATTTCGAGATGTTCCTGGGCGGGCTCGAGAGCATCGAGGGGAAGCGGTTCGACGATTGGCAGTCGCTCGTGGAATTTCGCTACGCTCTTTCGCGCCGCTTCTTCAACGACAATGTCGCGGCCCGAAAAATCCTTCTCGGCGCCGCCGCGACCTGGGCGATCCGTACGCGCGACATCGACACCAACCGCCTTTTGGCGCGCGGCGCGATCGTCGAGCTCAACCGCTTTTTCATCCTGCCGAAGGTGCCGGGACTGGTCGATCGTGTCACCGAAACGATCATCATGAACGACGCCATCTGGGCCCTCTACGACCATCGGTTCGGGCACTTGCCCGGCGATGAAGAGGTTTTCGCCCGCCGCGCACGCCTGGGCCACATGCGAACCTATCTGCCCGAATATCTGGCTATGCGCGACGCCGTTCTTACCGTCGAGGAAGCGGCGGCGATCGCCTTCTAACCGCCTTGCGCCGGTTGCCAACTCGCCGCGCGGCGCGTGCCGAGCCGGCGAACGGAATGGATGGCTGGCCTGAAACTAACCGCTGGAGGCATCGTTGAACCAAATACAGACCGGCGCCTCTTCCGGAACGGCCGTCGTCGCGGCGTCGCTCCTGACCGGCGTCAACCAGCTGCTCGTCAACGTGCAGCCCCTGCTCTTCGGAGTGCTCGCTGTCCGGCTCGGGCTTGACGACGCGGAACTCGGGTATCTCGGAGCGGTCGTGATTGCAGCCCTGACGCTCGGCTCCATTTCCGGTCCTTTTTGGGTCCGCCGCACAAATTGGCGTCTCATTTGCGCTCTGGCCCTCGTCGGCGCGGCGGCCGCCTTCGCCCTCGGCGCCGTGGCAACGACGCTCGATTCCGCGCTTCTCATATTCGGTGCCGCCGGACTGTTTCTCGGCCTTCTCTCGCCTCCCGCCTTCGGTTGCCTCGGTGAAGCCGAAAATCCCCCGCGCGCATTCGCGATCTCGGTCGTGGCGCAAAGCTCGCTGGCGGCGGCAAGCACGCTTGCCCTGTCGTTCGCCATCATCCCACGCTTCGGGGCGCCCGGCGCTTTTGTTTCGGTCGCGATTGCGGTTGCCGCCGCGCTTCCTCTCTGTCGGTTGTTGCCGCGGGGCGCAGGCCCGGTTCGGCAGGTATCGGCGACGGTCGACGGAGTGCCGCTGCTGTCGCGCGCCGCCATCCCCGCCTATGCCATGCTCTTTGCCAAGGGAGTCTTCGTCGCGGGGATTCTCGGTTACTGGATTTTCGTCGAGCGGATCGGTGTCGCCCACGGTATCCCGGGCGAGCGCATCGGTCTCACGATCAGTCTTTGCGCGGTTGCGAGCGCAGCGAGCGCCGGAATCGTCGGCTGGCTCGCGGGTCGCGTCCGCCTCGCGGCGATGATTGCGATCGGAACGACGATCGTAATCGGCGCCTTCATCGCGCTCGGCGTGCCCGGCTTCCTTGCCTTCGCCCTGTCCAATTTCCTTTTCGCATTCGGCTGGGGTTTCGCCCAGTCGGCCTATTGGGGCCTGCTTCGTGAGGTCGATGCGACAAACCGTCTCTTCGTGGCCGGTCCCGCCGCCGCCGGGGTCGGCGGCGTCGCCGCGGGGATGGCGGCCGGACCGATCATTGCCGCCGCCGGTCTGCCGGCGATGACGCTCGCTTCGGGTGTCGCGCTGTCGGCGGCGGCGCTCATCGCCTTTCTCGTAGCCGGCTCGCTTCGTGTCCGCCGGTCGCTGACGGCCGGTGTCGATATGCGGACGCCCGAACGGAATGATCAGACGCTCCGCCCCCCGGGCGAGGCGGTCTGAATGACCTGTGCGTCGTGGACCTTTTTCCCGGTATCGTTCCTTTCGCCGCTTCGAACAGGGCCGTCGCCACGGTCCTGGGGTGGCGACCCCGCACCGCCGGGCTGTGCTCGAGCGCGTCGATGCAACCGAACGCCGTCCCGGTGGCTTGCCCCGTAGCCGGTACCGATCAATGTCCCGGATGGCTTATTGGCCCGAGGCAGCCATTGGAGACGGCTCGGCTGCGGAAGCAGGGCGCGTCAGATGACGCGCGAGCGCCTGGTAGGCGAAATATATCTCCGCGAATCCAAGCGCCCAGACCCAGCCGGCGAGAAAGAAGAAGTTCAGGATCAGGTTGGTTTCCTCGCCTGGAATGGCGATGATTCCCTCGAGCAATGCCATGATCACGAAGCTGACATTCACCAGCATGATGCCGAAGGCGTGAGCCTGCTCTCCCACGCGCGCCAGCCGGACTGCGAAATAGACGAGGAAAATGTTCGCGACGATGCCGCAGGCAAAGAATGCATAGGGGAGAATGGGCTGTATCGGCGGATAGGCGAGGAGAGCATAGGCAAGCGGGAAACCTCCCACCAGCAGGAGCCATTTTGTCGTCTTTGAAACGTCGAAACCGTGCGTGAGCTTGGCAAGGCCCAGCGTTGCAACGACGGGAATGCCGATGCTGCGCGAAAAGGCGTCGCAGACCATCGAAATTTCGAAGGAAAGCTGGAAGCCGAACGTGACCCAGAGCGCGAAATTGAGCGCCGAAAAGCCGAGAATCGCCCATTCGGCGCCGAGTAAAATATTGCCCTGACGCCAAAACCGGTAACCGAGGCCAAGGCCCGTCGCGACCAGCGCCAACATGCCGCTGGCGATCAGAATGTCCCGCAGATCCACAATTGCCCTCCCGTCAAAGCTATAACCGATTATTATCAGTTTTCTCTTGCTTGCCTAGCGAAATATTGCTTCGTGGCTGGTTGACGCGTTGCGCGACGCGAATCCATTTGTCTGAGGATATGCAGGGATTATGGGTGGTATAACCTTCGCCTGCCATGGGCCGACAATATGATGGCTTTCAGAAATAAGCGGATGTTTATCCGTCAATGTGGTCCGTTGCCCGAGAGGCCGGCCGCCGGAAACAGGGCGGCGGCACGATCAGATGGGAGAAGATGATGAGCGAGAGATTCGGTTCGATGGCGCTTCTGGGCTGCGCGGCGCTGGCGCTGGCTTCCTGCGACGCGTCAAAAGATGGCGGCACCACGGGCGGATCGCTCGACGCGGCTGAAAAGGCCAGCGAGGCTTTGCTCAGGACGGGCGGCAACGGCGATAATTGGGCCGGCATCGGTTATGGCTATGATGAGCAGCGCTTCAGTCCGCTCGCCGACATCAACGACAAGAATGTGGGTGAGCTCGGTATCGCCTGGTTTGCCGATCTCGAGGACGCACGCGGGCAGGAAGCGACTCCCGTGGTGGTCGATGGGGTGATGTATGTCAGCCACGCCTGGTCGAAGGTCGATGCGTGGGACGCGGCGACGGGCAAGCAGCTCTGGTCGTTCGATCCCAAGGTTTCCGGCGAGCATGCGGTCAAGGGGTGCTGCGACGTCGTCAACCGCGGTGTTGCCGTCTGGGGCGACAAGCTTTTCGTCGGCGCGTTCGACGGGCGCCTGATCGCGCTCGACAAAAAGTCGGGCAAGGAAATCTGGTCGACGCAGACTGTCGATGCGTCGAAGCCCTATACGATCACCGGCGCCCCGCGCGTCGTGAAGGACATGGTGCTGATCGGCAATGGCGGCGCCGAGTTCGGGGTGCGCGGCTATGTCACCGCCTATGACGCCGATACCGGTAAGGAACGCTGGCGCTTCTACACCGCGCCGAACCCGACCAAGGCAAAGGACGGCGCCGCGTCGGATGAGATTTTTGCGGCTAAAGCCAACGCGACCTGGTCCGACAAGGGCGAGTGGCAGACCTCGGGCGGCGGCGGCACCGTGTGGGACGCGATCGTCTACGACAAGGATCTCGACCAGATTTACCTCGGGGTCGGCAACGGCAACCCGTGGAACCATGGCACGCGCTCGAACGGCGAGGGCGACAACTGGTTCCTCTCGTCGGTCGTCGCGCTCGACGCCTCGACCGGCAAGTATAAGTGGCACTATCAGGAAACACCCGCCGAAACCTGGGACTATACCGCCACGCAGCCGATCATCCTCGCCGAGCAGACGGTCAACGGCAAGCCGACGAAGGTGCTGTACCACGCGCCCAAGAACGGCTTTTTCTTCACCATCGACCGCATGAACGGCAAGCTGATCGATGCCAAACCCTTCGTCGACGGGATCAACTGGGCCACGGGCTACGACCTCGCCACCGGCCGCCCGATCGAGAACCCCGAGGCGCGTTTCTACAAGACCGGCAAGCCTTTCATCGCGATCCCGGGAGCGATGGGCGCGCACAACTGGCATCCGATGAGCTTCAACCCGAAGACCGGCCTTGTCTATATTCCCGCGCAGCAAGTCCCGCAGGGTTATCTTGAGGACATGAACGAGCTCGACCGGCGCCAGCTTCTCGGATTCAATACAGGAAGCTCGATGACCGGGGGTGTCCTCCCCGACGACAAGGCGGCGTTCAAGGCGGCGGTCGCCGCGACCACCGGCCGCCTCGTCGCCTTCGATCCGCGCACCGGCAAGGTCGCGTGGGGCGTCGATTATCCCGCCGCGTGGAACGGCGGTACGATGACGACCGCGGGCAATCTCGTCTTTCAGGGAACGAGCACCGGCCGCTTCCGCGCCTATGCCGCGGATACGGGCAAGCAGCTCCTCGACCTCGACATGCAGTCGGGAATCATCGATGCTCCCTCGACATTCCGGGTCGGCGGGGTGCAATATGTCGCGTTCATGACGAGCAAAGGGGGTGTCTTCCCGCTTGCCGCCGGGGTCGCCGGCGGCGTGACGCGAAAAATCCCGAACATTCCCCGCCTCGTCGTGCTCAAGATCGGCGGCACGATGAAATTGCCCCCTCTGCCGGCTGCGACCGCGCTTGCCTGGAATCCGCCGCCGCAATTCGGCACCCCGGCACAGGTCGCCGCCGGCAAGGTGCATTTCGCCCGCTATTGCCTGGTGTGTCACGGCGACAGCGCGATCGGTAACGGCTTCACCCCCGACCTCCGCGTCTCGGGCACGCTTGCCAATGCCGATGCCTGGAAGTCCGTGATCATCGACGGTGCGCTCAAGGACCGCGGCATGGTCAGTTTCGCGAAAGTGATGACGCCCGCCGACGCCGAAGCGATCCGTGCCTATGTCATCGACCGGTCGAACTGGACCAAGGCAAATCTCGCGGAAACCGGTCAGCCTTTCGGTCGCTGATATTCTGCCGGGCCCTTTCGGAGCATGTGGTGCCATGCTCCGAAAGGCCAGGCGATCTGCTTCGCCGATCGCGCATGTTGCCGGCATTCGCGCGGGTGCGTCGTCGTCATGGGTGCGCCGCGCCCGCGCGCTAGTTTTCCCGATAAAAATATCATTTTGCCGGGAGCGGGAAGCGCGCGCGCCATGCGAATGACGCCGGCTGGCCTGTTGCAGCGCGCTCGGCGCAGTCCCGGTGCGGCCGCGTTCACGGCTCATGACCGTGCCGATTCTCCGAGTTTCCGGCGAGTATGAATATGCATCGCGTGCGATGATTCTCCGTCCGGCCATGCGCCGATCGGTTGTTGACTCCCGTCCATCCGTGAGCAATTATCGATTTATATCGAAAAAATCGGGAGACGTCATATGTGGTCGGACAAGCGGGCGAGGGAGCTCAAGGAGCGCGCCGAGAAGGTCATTCCGAACGGAATGTATGGTCATGAATCGACCCGGCTTCTCCCCGAGGAATTCCCCCAATTCTTTCACCGGGCCGAGGGCGCGCGGCTCTGGGACGCCGACGGCAACAGCTACATCGACTATGTGTGCGCCTATGGCCCCAATCTCTTCGGGCATGGCTATGCGCCGATCGAAGAAGCTGCGCGCCGGCAGCAGGAGCTGGGCGATACGATGACCGGCCCGAGCGAAATCATGATCGATCTCGCCGAAGCGTTCGTTGCGCAGGTGCAGCATGCCGACTGGGCAATGTTCTGCAAGAACGGCACCGACGCGACGACAATGGCGATGACGCTGTCGCGCGCGCATCGTGGTCGCAAGATCATCCTCTATGCGACGGGTACATATCATGGGGCGGCGCCTTGGTGCACGCCGCGCCCGGCCGGGATCATTCCTGAGGATCGCGCGGCGATCGTCTATTATAGTTACAATGACCCCCAGAGCCTCGAAGATGCCTTTCGCCAGTATGAGGGCCAGATCGCCGGCGTGTTCGCCACGCCGATCCGTCACGAGGTCTTCGTCGACAATTACGAGCCCAGCCTCGAATATGCGCAGACCGCGCGCCGTCTCTGCGACGAAAATGATGCGCTCCTCATCGTCGACGATGTCCGGGCCGGCTTCCGGCTTGCGCGCGGGTGCAGCTGGGAGCCGCTCGGCGTCCTGCCCGATCTCGCCTGCTTCGGAAAATGCATCGCGAACGGCTATCCGATTTCGGCGCTTCTGGGCTCCGACAAGGCGCGCAACGCTGCGAAGGAAATATTCGTGACGGGCTCCTTCTGGTTTTCGGCGACGCCGATGGCAGCCGCCATCGAAACGCTGAAGCAGATCAGGACCACCGACTATCTCGAGCGGACGCGCGCATCGGGCGATCGGCTGCGGGCGGGGCTTGAGGCCCAGGCTGCCGCGCACGGCTTTTCGCTGCGTCAGACGGGGCCATCGGTGATGCCGCAGATGCTGTTCGACGACGACCCCGATTTTCGTGTCGGCTATGCATGGACCGTCGAATGCCTGAAGCGCGGCAGCTACATCCACCCTTATCACAACCAGTTCATCTCATATGCGCATGACGACGCCGTGATAGACGAGACACTGGCGGCAACCGACCTCGCCTTTGAGGCGCTCAAGGGACGCATGGGGTCTCTCGAACCCCATCCCGTGCTCATGCAGTTGCTGTCAGCGAAGGCGTCCTGACCCGGGCAAGATTTGCGGACAACGCGGCGTCGTTCCGCGGAGCGGCGCCGGTTTTGTATATCTTCCATCGCGCAGCGATGGGTGTTCCTGTTTCCCGCAGAGGGCAGCGAGCGGCCCTGGTCGCAAGCGGCAGCCGGCTGCCTTTTCGGCGCGGGGCCGGAACCGGGGCTCCGGATCATGAGGGCCTTGCCGAACGCTTCAGTCCGCGGCGAAATCCCCAATCCGGAAATTGCGGCCGAATGCGAGGGCCAGTGTCTCGGCATTGAGGGGATCGAGCAGGGGAAGCCGGCCGAGCGAACGAACATTGCCCATGGTGGCAATTGTCGTTTCGCTGTCCGGATTGGTGTCCCCGACGAAAGCGATGCCGGCGATCGATATCTTCCGCGCCCGCAGCGCCTCGATCGAGAGCAGGCTGTGGTTGATCGTTCCGAGGCCGGTTCTGGCAACAAGGATCACGGGCAGGGCCCAGCTTGCGAACAGGTCGGCCATGGTGAGTGAGCGTGTGAGCGGGACAAGGGCCCCGCCCGCGCCTTCGATCACCATCGGACCGTCAACGGGCGGAACCACGAGACGCGCCGGATCGATCTCGACGCCGTCGAGTTCGGCCGCGCGGTGGGGAGACAGCGGGGGTGTGAGCCGATAGACTTCGGGCAGGCGCCGTTCGACGCCGAGCGGCCGGACGGTGTCGGTATCGGCACCGTCGGCGAGGCCCGTCTGTACCGGTTTCCAATATGTAGCACCCAGTGCGCCGGCGAGCGCGGCGGCGAAAACCGTCTTGCCCACATCGGTATCGGTTCCGGTAACGACGAAGCGGGCGGTCATCGCCTCCTGATGTGTCGCCCGCGATTCAGCCATGTGTCGGGATCATGTAAAGGAAGCGGGTCGGCACCTTCGCACGATAGACGATCTTGCGGCCTTCGGGCATCCACAGGAACTCGCCGGGGGAAATGACGTGCGTCTTGCCGTCGCCGTCGATCTCGAGTTCGCCGTCGATCACGAAAATGCCTTCATTGAAAGGGAGCTCGAAATCCACTTCGCCCGGAGCGATCTCGGAAATGCCCGCGCGCATGCCGACCTGATGATCGGCGGTCAGGAATGCAAAGGCGGTCGCAACGCCCGATGGCTTTCCAGGCTGGCGCGGAAGCTTTTCGATCTTCGAGATAGTGCCCATTCATCGTCTCCTGCGAGCGGGTCGGTGTCCCCGAGGTGGTGATGCCCCCGACCGAGGGAGGCCGTCGCCGGGCCTCCGGTCCGACCGATTACCCGGCGTGCGTATCAGTCGCTCTGTCAATACTCAATTAAAATCGATTATCTTCGGTGCGATCGGGCGATAGCGGCAAATTTCCGGCCGCGGCCGATTGCCCGATCAGACCTCGCCCGAGGCCGCTGCGGGCTGCCTCGCCCGCCGCTATCGATCCGCGCCTGCGCCGCGACGCCTCTCTTTCAGCCACGCGATGATCCATTGCGGCCGCCGCGCGAAGCCGAGCAGCAGGCCGGAAGCGATTGCAGCGCATCCCGAAACGAGCACCAGCTCGACATCGCGCGCCGCGAAGAGAAAGCCCGCGATTGTGGGGATGATCGCAATGCCCGCGAGCTGCGCGGCCGGGGCAAAGGGCAGGGCGGCACGACGCGGATCGGCGTCGCTCAGGATGCTCGAGAGAACCGGCACCGACGACAGCCACCATATCCCGAACCCGGCGGCAGCGATGGCGGACCCCGGCCATGCGAACCACGCTCCGGCCGAGAGCAGGAGGAGCAGCGTCGTGCCCGTCAATCTCAGGCGGTCGTGCCTGCTGCTCGGGATCAGGCATGCCGCGAACGCTCCCACCGCCTGACCGGCGAGGCTCGACGAGAGGATGGTCGCAGCCGCCGGGGCGCTCACATTCTCGCTTTCGAGCCAGACGCCGGCATAGGCCCAGATCGTCAGCACGCCGCCGACGAACAGGAACATCACCGCGAGCCAGCGAATGCCCATGGCATCGGGTCTCCCGGTCCCTTGGTCTGTTCCCATTTCGGTCGCGGGCGCCGGGCCCGCGCCGAGGCGGCGCGGCAGGAAGGGAAGTCCGGCGAGCATCGCGGCGCTGGCAATCGCGAGCGAGAGCAGAAGCTCTTTGCTCGTCGGCGCCGGCCAGAAGAGAGCGAACCATTGCAAATGGAGAAACTGGCTCGTCGCCTGCGCGAGAAGATAGGCGGCCGCCCACTGTCCGACCCGGCTCGTCGCCGCGATCGCCATGCCGGCGATGCCGACGAGAAAGCCGCTGCCAAGGCCGGCGACCATCCGGAAGACAAAAAGCATATCCGCGCTTCCATGCAGCGTCTGGAAATAATTGGCGGCCGCAACCAGCAGTATCGCCAGCCCGGCGATCGCCCTGACCGAGGCGTGCTTGAGGGCGGGAATGGCAAGGCTGCTCCCGATCGCAATGGCGATGACCTCGGCGGCCGACAGCAGGCCGAGGCGATCCGGTTCGATCAGGCCCTCGCCGACGAAAGCCGCATAGAGAAGAGGCTGGATGCCGAAAATCAGGATCGCGAGCGAACCGAGAATGATGCTCGTCGCCGTCTGCGCCGGTCTTGGCGAAGCGCCATTTTCCTCGGACGCTGGTCCAGTCATTCGCGCTCCCCCTTTTTGCCCGGGTCGCCGGGCGATATTTGCCTGCCCGCCGACCCGTCCTCTGCCCGCGATCCAAGTTTGCGAATATATATCGATTCTTTTGCGCCTTCAATTGCCAGAATTCGGTTGACTCGAATGAGGATGTGGGCATATTTTCGACTAAAATCGGTTATTGGGTCGTCGTCGGCCACATGGAAGAATTGCCCGGGTGATCAGGGGTGCGCCCTCGAAAGGCGGCCGTCCCGGGCGATGGCCACTGCGCTTGCTTGGCTGAAGGGAGAGTCCGAATGAATGCTGCCGCGTCCGCTACGAAGAAATCCGATTTTGTCACGGCACCCTTCGGGACGCCGGTCGGCGACGTGATGGAAATTATCCGGCGCGATGGCGGCATTGTCCTCGAGGGCGTGCTGTCGCGTGACGAGGTCAGGCAGGTCAACGACGAACTCGATCCCTATCTCTACGATTATCACACCGGATCGCAGGGCGGCGACGAACTCATGAAGGAGTTCTGGGGCGCCTTGACGAAGCGGCTCACCAATGTCGTCGTGTTGAGCAAGACCTATCGCGAACGCTTTCTCTCGCGGCCCGAACTCCACGACTATATGGCCGCCATGTTCAAAGGGGTGAGCGACAGCTTCTGGGTGCAGGCGACTCAGGCGATCGAGATCATGCCGGGCGAGAAGGCGCAGATGCTCCACCGCGATGTCGGCAACTATCCCGTTTTTCGCAATTCCGGCCCCTCGGCCCCGGAAGTGACCTGCAACACTCTGCTGGCACTCGTCGATACCGACGAGGCGTGCGGGGCGACGCGCGTCATACCCGGAAGCCATGAGTGGGACGCCGAGCGCGAATATGACGACGGCATGACGGTTCCGGCCGAGCTGAAAGCAGGCTCGATCTTCTTTTACTCGGGCAAGCTGCTCCACGGCGGCGGTGCCAATCGCTCGCAGAATGTCCGGCGGCGCGTCATCGCGACCGCGTTCAACGCGGGCTTCCTCGTTCCCGAAGAAGCCTATCCTTTCACGGTCCCGCTCGAACTCGCGCGAACAATGCCGCAGCGGCTTCAGCAGGCGCTCGGGTTCCGTTCCTTTCACCAGCGCGATCCGGTCGGCGGAAGCCTCTGGCAGCATAATTACGAAGAACTCGCCGACTTTCTCGATCTCTGAGAGACCTGGCTGCCTGGTCCATGCGGCCGGACCGGCAGCGAAGGTCCGTGCCGGGGACGGCGAAGCACGGCGCATTTGCCGACCCGATTTTCCCATATGACCGATCGATCGGGCGCTGCCCGGTGGGCGGCGTACGGCGTCTCCGCGGGAAGAAGAGAGGAGAAGTCTCCGGATCGCGACCCTCGATGGCCGGGCGCTGCGGCTGCACGCGCGCGGCCGGGAAGGGGCTGGCGCGGTGATGCCGGCTCGCCAATCTTGACCCGCGACAATAGTCTTGATTCTCGATAAATAACGACTAAAGTTTTCACGGTCCAGGTCGGCGCTATGGCGACGACGAGTCTGCTTGCTCGTTCCGACCGCGACGCCCTCTGTCGGGGCCAAGTCCCGGCAGGGCGGGGGTTTCTTCTCGGGAGATGATGGCAATGGCGGAAGAGAGCGGCAAATTTCCTTGGAGAACCAGCTTCTGGTGCGCCGAATCCGTCGAGCCGGAGAATCGTCTCGGCCAGCAGGATGTCGACGTCGATCTGGCCGTGATCGGCGGCGGATTCGCCGGCATGTCGTGCGCCTATTATGTGAAGAAGGCGCGCCCCGATCTCTCGGTCGCGGTTTTCGAATCGGAATATATCGGTTTTGGCCCAAGCGGGCGTAACTTCGGAGCCGTGGCGCCGGGCGTCCGCGAACTGCGCGCCGGGATCCTCGATCTGCCCGATCCCGTAGAGGATCGGTTTGCGGTCCAATGGTATCTCGGCAAGCGCGAGGAACTCGAGCGACGCATCGCCGAGGGCGGTATCGATTGCGAGTATCGCGACGAGCAATTGATGATGCAGGCGCTCGACGAGCCGGCATGGGAAGCGATGCAGCGCGAGTCCGAAGTCCTGAAGGCCCGCGGCACGCCGCATCTGCTGCTCGACACGGCGGCGCTCGAGAAGGAAATGGCGCTTCCCTACCGGCCGCTCGGCGGGATCGTCCGGACGGCTTGGCGCGCGGTGCAGCCCTTCAAGCTGGCGCGCGGCTTCGGCCGGCAACTCCGCGACATGGGCGTCGCCGTCCATGAGGGAACCCGTGTGACCGACTTCTCGGACCCGGGTGACGCAGTGGTCCTTCGCACCTCCGATGGCGCGACGATCACCGCGCGCAAGGCGGTGCTCGCGACCAACGCCTACACCCATCACCTTCCGAAGGCTGCCGATCTCGTCAACCCGCGCCACACCTATGTGATCGCGACCGAGGCGCTCGACGAGGCGCGTCTCGCATCGCTCGGCTTCGGAACCTACAAGTTCGTCGAGGACTCGGGGTTCGTCTTCTATTATTCGCGGGTCTACAAGGGCCATCTGCTGATCGGTGGCGGCGAGCTGACGACCGGCTTCTTCACCCCTTCGACTGTCGACCATGATGCCGACACCAAGACGGTGGAATTCCAGCGGCTCTACGACGAAATGGTGCGGCGCTGGCCGCAACTCGACGGCGTGAAGATCGAGGCGGCATGGGCGGGTCCGATCGACATGACCGAGAATTTCGCGCCGGTTATCCGGACGCTTGACACCATGCCCAATGTGACGGCCTGCGTCGGCTTCAACGGCGAAGGACTGATGTCCGGGAGCCTCGCCGGCTTGCTCGCGATCGGGCAGATCCTTGGCCCCGACTATGTCGATCCGGATGCCGAGCGCGTCAGGCAATATCTGCTCAAGCCGATCGATTGACGGCCATGAAGATCAGCGCCCCATCCCTGAAACTCGATCTTGCGGTTACCGAAATCGTCGTCCGCGACGGCGAGCCCGTCGTGATGTGCCGTGTCGGCGTCTACGATGCCACGGCGAAGCTCGACGGCAAGGATGTCGTGGCTGCGCTTCGCTCGTTGATGAAACCCTCCGTGCTGTTCTCGATCGTGCGGTTGGCGTTACGCGGCAAGGCGCGCGAGAAAAAATAGATGCCCGCGTCCGCAGATCAGAGGACGGGCTCCGATCGATTCCAGGATGCTGGTTGCCGGCAATCTCCATCGCACCGCGCCGGGACAGGCAGCGGACGCCTACACGAAAGGGAGCGGAATGAGTCAGCTTGAGGGTAAGAAGATATTGATCACGGGCAGTACGCGCGGCATCGGGTTCGGCATGGCTGAAAAGATGGCGGCGCTCGGTGCGTCGCTCATTCTGACGGGCCGCGACCAGACCGCCGCCGACGCCGCCGCGGCGGAGCTCGCTTCGGCAACCGGTGCGAAGGTCGCCAGCCTCGGCGCGCCGCTGACCGACGAGGACGCGGTGAACGGCCTTGTCGACCGGGCGGCCGCGATATTCGGCGGCATCGATGTCCTCGTGAACAATGCGGGAATCGATTCCGACGGTCCCGCGCTCGACCATGCGCTCGAGGATTGGCGGCGGGTGATCCACGTCAATCTCGAGGTTCCCTTTCGCCTCGCCCAGCAGGCGGCGCGGCATTTTCTCTCGGAGGGCAAGGGCGGTGTCGTCATCAATGTCGCCTCGGTCGCCGGGTTCAAGGCCATCGACGAAGCCAGCTCCTATGTCGCTTCCAAGCATGGCCTCGTCGGCCTGACCAAGGTGCTCGCGCTGGAATGGGGCCGCAAGAATATTCGCGTCTGCGGGATCGCGCCCGGCCTCATCAAGACCGACATGACCCAATATATCTGGGGCAACGAGGCCGGCCAGGCTTATGTGAACAACAAGATCCCGATCGGCCGTATCGGCCTGCCCTCGGACATCGGGGCGTTGACCGCTTTCCTCGCTTCCGAGGATGCGGGCTTCATTCATGGCGAGACGATTATCGTCGACGGCGGAGCGACGATCGACTGATCCGGCCGCGGGGCATCGGGGGCGATGCAGGACCGGCGGCCATGGGCCGCCGGTCCGAAAGCGCGCGCGGCGCCGACTTCGCCGAACGCTCTAGGCGCCGATGGTGGCACTTTCTTCCAGGGGCTTGAGCAGGAAATTGGGGTCCGCGAGCACGCCGTCGACCTCGATCCAGCCCAGCGCGCGGCCGGACATCGACCAGCCGAGCAGGCGCTGGACTTCTTCGGGATAGCTCGCGACGAGGTCCGGCGTCAGCGCAAGATAATGATTCTCTTCCTGTCGTACGAAAGAGGCGTCGAGCGCGAAGGTCACACCGGTACGCCACTCGCTCCCGGTTCGATTGGTCCCGCCGCCATGATAGACGCCGCCCAGGAAAAGGAGCGCCGAACCGGCCTTCATCTCGGTGGGAATCGCCTCCTCGGCGAGAGGTTTGCGCTCATCGTCCCAATGATGGCTTCCCGGAACCACCATGGTGCCGCCATTCTCCGCGGTGAAGTCGGTGAGCGCGATCATGACCTGCAAGCGCGCCTCGCGGCCGAAATTGCGGCTCCAGAAGAAGGCTCCGTCGTCGCGGTGCAGCGCTTGCCCGCCTTCGCCGGGGCCGATCTGGATCGCCTGGCTGACGCCGACCTGAAGATCGCAGGTCACCTCCATATAGCTGTCGCCCGACCAGCGATGCTGCGGCACGCACACGAAATGCCTCGCGGCCGGAAGGTAAAGGGGATGGGTGACGACATCGGCGCTGTAGCGCGTCTTTGCGAACAGCGCGGAAAGCCGGCGCGTATTCTGGCCAAAAAAGGCATCTCGCCCGGTCGACTGCTGCTCGATCAGCGGAAGCAGGTCGTCGCGCATGCCCGCCAATTGCGCAGACGTCAGGAAGTTCTCGATGATGACCCCGCCGTCGCGGTCGAGCACCGCGATGACCTGTTCGATCGACGCTGTCGTCCCATCCAGTCGTTCCATGGTCATCTTCCGCTCTCCTTACCGTGCCTTTTCATGACCACAGCAAAAATTTATACAAAACTCAATAAAAATCGAGTATGGGCATCGCATCGCGCCTGGAATTGTGATGCGCGGTTAGGTCAGGGGATGGGGTTTATGGCCAGCTTGGAGCCACAACGGGCGGCTGCAGACAGGAAGCGCGAACCAGGTTTCATCCGGTCGCGCCCGTTCTGCGAAAGGAATTGAGGATGCGTATCGCCGTCCTGAAGGAGCTCGCCGGCGGCGAGACCCGCGTCGCCGCGACCCCCGAAACCGTGAAGAAATTCATCGGGCTGGGCGCCGAAGTTGCCGTTGAATCGGGGGCGGGCGACCAGGCCTCGATCGCCGATGCCGACTATAGCGCGGCGGGCGCATCGGTCGGCAGCCGTGCCGACACGTTGAAGGGTGCGAACATCATCCTCGGCGTGCAGGGGCCCGATCCCAAGGGGCTGTCGGGCTTCGCCGATGGCGCCTGGCTCGCCGCCGGGCTCAATCCGTTCGGTGAGCGCGCGCGCGTCGACGGCTATGCGAAGCTCGGGATCGAGGCGCTGGCGATGGAATTCATGCCGCGCATCACGCGCGCGCAGTCGATGGACATTTTGTCGAGCCAGGCGAACCTCGCGGGTTACAAGGCGGTGCTGATGGCGGCGAACGCCTATGGCCGCGCCTTTCCGATGATGATGACCGCTGCGGGTACGGTCAGCGCGGCGAAGGCGTTCATCATGGGCGTCGGCGTCGCCGGGCTTCAGGCGATCGCGACCGCGCGCCGCCTCGGCGCACAGGTCAGCGCGACCGACGTGCGTGCCGCGACCAAGGAACAGATCATGTCGCTCGGCGCCAAGCCGATCTTCGTCGAGAGCGTCGCGGGGATCGAGGGCGAGGGCGCGGGCGGCTATGCCACCGAGATGTCCGACGAATACAAGGCGGCGCAGGCCGAACTCGTGTCGTCGCATATCGCCAAGCAGGACATCGTGATCACCACCGCGCTGATCCCAGGGCGCCGTGCGCCGCGGCTCATCAGCGACGCGCAGCTTGCAACGATGCGCAGCGGCAGCGTGATCGTCGACATGGCCGCTGAAAGCGGCGGCAATGTCGAAGGATCGGTCTCGGGCGAGGCGAAGAAGATCCACGGCGTCACCGTGATCGGCGCGAAGAATATCGCGGCGCTGATGCCCGCCGATACGAGCGCGCTGTTCAGCCGCAACCTGTTCAACTTCCTCTCCGCCTTCTGGGACAAGGAAGCCGGCAAGCCCGTGCTCGATGAGGAAATCGGCAATGCCGTCCGCCTGACGCAGGGCGGCAAGGTCGTCAACGAGCGGCTTCTGGCATGAACGCGATTCTTGCCGGTATCGGTTTCATCGGCCTGTTCGTTCTCGGCATCTGGCTCGTTGGCCGGGACCGGGTCGCACCCCGCGCACCGCGCTGCGACGATGGCCGCATATCCATCGAGGATTTCCATCATCGCGTGCAGCGGGCGGAGCAGGCGGCCCGAAGCAAGGCCGACCCTTCCGGGCTGCGGCCCTGATCTTTCGGAGCAGACTTATGGACTTCATCGCCATTTTTTCGATTTTCGTACTGGCCTGCTTTGCCGGCTATTTCGTCGTCTGGTCGGTGACCCCGGCGCTGCACACGCCGCTGATGAGCGTCACCAACGCCATTTCGTCGGTGATCATCGTCGGTGCACTGATCGCCAGCGCCGCCGCGGGTTCGGCGACCTCGAAATGGCTGGGCCTCGCCGCCGTGGTGATGGCGAGCATCAATATCTTCGGCGGCTTCGCCGTCACGTCGCGCATGCTCGCGATGTACAAGAAGAAGGAGCGCTGAGATGGACATTCAGGCCATTCTCTCCGCTGCGACCGGCGGCCATGGCGCGGTAAATCCGTACGCGGCGATCGCCTATCTGGTGTCGGGCATCCTCTTCATCCTCGCGCTGCGCGGGCTGTCGTCGCCAGCGACGGCGCAGAGCGGCAACCGCTTCGGCATGATCGGCATGGGAATCGCGGTCGTCACCACCATGCTCACACATGCGCCGATGGGCGCCGATGGCGTGCTCGACACCATCTCGCTCGTCGAGATCCTCGTCGCGATCGGTATCGGCGCCGTGATCGGTATCGTGATGGCGCGCAAGATCGCGATGACCGCGATGCCGCAGCTTGTCGCGGCGTTCCACAGCCTTGTCGGCCTCGCCGCGGTCGCGGTGGCCGCCGCCGCCTATCTCAACCCCGTCGCCTTCGGCATCGCCGATGCCGCGGGGCAGATCCATGTCGTCAGCCGCGTCGAAATGGGGCTTGGCATCGCGATCGGTGCGATCACCTTCTCGGGGTCGGTCATCGCCTTTCTCAAGCTCAACGGCAATATGTCGGGCTCGCCGATCATGCTGCCCGGGCGGCATGTCATCAATCTCGGCACGCTCGCCGCGATCGTTGCGCTGACCGCCTGGTTTACGCAGGACCAGTCGCCGTGGGTGTTCTGGACGATCACCGGCCTCAGCTTCCTGATCGGCTTCCTGCTGATCATCCCGATCGGCGGCGCCGACATGCCCGTCGTTGTGTCGATGCTCAACAGCTATTCGGGCTGGGCGGCTGCGGCAATGGGCTTTACGCTCGGTAACACGGCGATGATCATCACCGGCGCGCTCGTCGGCTCGTCGGGTGCGATCCTCTCCTACATCATGTGCCGCGCGATGAACCGCAGCTTCATCAGCGTGGTCGCGGGCGGCTTCGGCGCCGACGCCGCGGCAGGCGATGGCGGATCGAAGGAACAGCGCCCGTGGAAGCCGGGCAGCGCCGACGACGCCGCTTTCCTGATGAGCCAGGCCGAGAATGTCATCATCGTCCCCGGTTACGGCATGGCGGTCGCGCAGGCGCAGCACGCGCTGCGCGAGATGGCCGATGTGCTCAAAAAAGAGGGCGTGAACGTCAAATATGCGATTCACCCGGTCGCGGGGCGTATGCCCGGCCATATGAACGTGCTGCTCGCCGAGGCGAACGTGCCCTATGACGAGGTGTTCGAGCTCGAGGACATCAACGGCGAGTTCGCGCAGTGCGACGTCGCGTTTGTCATCGGCGCCAACGACGTGACCAATCCGGCGGCGAAGACCGACAAGACGTCGCCGATCTACGGCATGCCGGTGCTCGACGTCGAAAAGGCGAAGACCGTGCTGTTCGTGAAGCGTTCGATGGGCGGGGTCGGCTATGCCGGCGTCGACAACGAAGTTTTCTATATGGACCAGACGATGATGCTGCTCGGCGATGCCAAGAAGATGGCCGACGACATCGTCAAGGCGCTGAGCGGCAGCGGGCACTGAGGCATGAATGGAGCGACGACGAGCCGAGGTGCATTTTCCGGGACCGACGCGCGTCGGCGGTCCGGCGAGGCGCTCCCGCCGGCTTCGGATCGCTGTTCCTGGATGCATCGATGCGCTGGGGTCTCCGCTTGCAGCGACGAACCTCCTTTCGGAACACTGCCCGCCGTATCAGCGACCGTTCGGCGAGCAGTGGACGGCATCCCGGCACTCTGGAACCCGGTGCGGGATGCCGTCACTATCCGGCGCCGGCGATGTTCGTTGCCCGGCTCCGCGCTGCCGCCGTTACGGCAACGCGGCCGCGCGGTGAGGGCGAGGGTCTCCCCTTGCTTTCCGGCGCCGCCGCGCTGATCCTGCACCATAATCAGGCCTGCCGGGCATAAGACCGGAGGCGCAAAAAGAACGGAGAGATGACCCGTGGCGAATGACCCGACCAGCGACCCTGTAGTGCCGCTCGATCCGGCATGGCCGAAGATGTCGCTCGCCGATGCCTCCGCTGCGCTCACCGCACCGGGGGCTCCGTTCGAGATGGACACGGTCATGATCGGCGGGATCCCGACGCGGACCTGGAAAAATATCCCGCACGACCTTGGCGCCCTGCTCGATATTTCGCGCCAACATGGCGATCGGCCGTTCACGATCCTCGATGAGGAGCGCGTGAGTTTCGAGGCGAACTGGCGCGCGGTTGCGACCTTCGCACGCGCGCTCGGCGACATGGGCATCGGGAAGGGCGACCGCGTCGCGCTCGCGATGCGCAACCTTCCCGAATGGCCGATGATCTTCTTCGCGATCACCTCGATCGGTGCGATCGCCGTGCCGCTCAACGCGTGGTGGACCGGCACGGAGCTGGCCTATGGCATCCGGGATTCGGGTTCCAGGCTCCTGATCGTCGATGCCGAGCGCTACGAGCGGATCGCCGAACATCTGGAGACGATGCCGGCGGTCGAACGTGTCATCGTAGCGCGCGCGGGGACAGCGCCCGATCGTACGACGGCGCTCGAGGATATCGTCGGCACGACCGGCGATTGGGCCGGTCTACCGGCCACCGGGCGCCCGGTCGTCGCTCTCGACAGCGACGATGACGCGACAATCTTCTATACGAGCGGGACGACGGGCAATCCCAAGGGAGCGCTCGGAACCCATCGCAATCTCCTCACCAACATCCTCTCGACGGGCTTCTCGTCGGCACGAAGCTTCCTGCGGCGCGGCGAGGCCTTGCCCGCGCCGACGCCGCGTACGATGCTGACCGTGATTCCCATGTTCCATGTCACCGCCTGTTCGGCGACGCTGATGGGCGCCATGGTGGCGGGGCACACGACGGTCTTCATGCGCAAATGGGAGCCGGTGCGCGCGATGGAGATCATCGAGCGCGAGAAGGTCAATCTGACCGGCGGTGTGCCGACGATCGCCTGGCAGCTCATCGAGCATCCCGACCGCGCAAAATATGATCTCTCCTCGCTCGAGGCGATCGCCTATGGCGGCGCGCCCTCCGCACCCGAACTGGTCAAGCGCATCTATGAGGAATTCGGGGCGCTGCCCGCCAATGGCTGGGGGATGACCGAGACGATGGCGACGGTGACCCACCATTCGTCGGAGGATTATCTCAACCGCCCGACGAGCGCGGGGCCGCCTGTCGCGGTCGCCGACCTCGAAATCCGCGCCGACGACGGCGTGACCGTACTGCCGACGGGGACCGTCGGCGAGCTCTGGGCACGCGGGGCGATGATCGTGAAGGGCTATTGGAACAAGCCCGAGGCCACCGCGGAAACCTTTGTGAAAGGCTGGGTGCGCACCGGCGATCTCGCCCGCCTCGACGACGAGGGCTTCGTCTATATCGTCGACCGGGCGAAGGACATGCTGCTGCGCGGCGGCGAGAATATCTATTCGTCCGAGGTCGAGAATATCCTTTACGAACATCCTGCGGTGACCGATTGCGCGATCATCGGCATTCCGCACCGCACGCTCGGCGAGGAACCGGCCGCCATCGTCCATCTGGCGCCGGGAACGAGCGCGACCGAAACCGAACTGCGGGACTGGGTCCGCGCGCGGCTGGCGGCGTTCAAGGTACCCGTCGCAATCCGCTTCGTGACCGAGACCCTGCCGCGCAACGCCAATGGCAAGATCCTGAAGAAGGATCTGAAGCTGCTCTTTGCCGATCGGGAGGGCGAGGCCGCCGCCTAGCGCCCCGACGCCGGTCGCTTGATTTGCGGCCGGCGGATGCTGGAATGCGGCTATTGCAATCGATAATGTGTGTGGCGGTTTTGCGGCCGCTCCGGGAGACCCGGACCTTGGGCGGTCGATGTTCGCAGCCGTTACGAAGTCCGTCAGCCTCCGGGCCCTGTTCTGCTACGACCCATGTCCACGGCACTTGCGCATTGCCTCGGCGCCTAAATTCGCCAGCGTCGGAAAGCTTTTGGCGCGATCGCGGGCATGTGCCGATGCCGCGGTGCCACGAATGGCGCGGCCCTTGATGCCGTGGAAGATCGCGGCAAGGCGGAAATAGTTGAAGGCGATGTAGAAGTCCCAATTGGCGATGCCGTCGCGGCCGGTACGCCTGCAATAGGCCGCGACATAGTCGGCCTCGGACGGGATGTTGAGCGCCGCGAGGTCCGCGCCGTCGAGCCCGGCGACGATATGCGGCGGCATCTGGTACATCATCGCATGATAGGCGAAGTCGGCGAGCGGGTGGCCAAGGGTCGAGAGTTCCCAGTCGAGCACCGCGATCACGCGCGGTTCGGTAGGGTGGAAGATCATATTGTCGCAGCGAAAATCGCCATGGACGATGCTGCTCTCGTCACCCGCCGGAATGTTGGCGGGCAGCCATTCGACCAGTGCATCCATGGCGGTATCGCGGCCGGCGTCGCTGTCTTCGTGATATTGTTTCGACCAGCGTCCGATCTGCCGCGCGAAATAATTGCCCGGTTTGCCGTAATCGCCAAGGCCGAGCGCGTCATAGTCGATGCCATGGAGCCGCGCGATCGCGGCGTTCATCGCATCGAAATATGCCGGTCGCTGATTGCGATCGACGCCTGGGAAGGTTGCATCCCAAAAGATACGCCCTTCGACCATCTCCATCACATAAAACCAGGTGCCGATCACGCTGTCGTTGGTGCACAGTCCGTGGATATGCGCGACGGGAAAGCCCGTTTTCCCGAGCGCCGTCAGAATGCGCGCTTCGCGGTCGATGGCATGCGCGCCCGTCAGTATCTGGCCTGGCGGCTTGCGGCGAAGCACATAGGCGGCGGCCGGCGTCACCAGCTTGTACGTCGGGTTCGACTGCCCGCCCTTGAACTGCTCGACGCGAAGCGGCCCGGCAAAGCCTGCGACATGCCCGGTCATCCAGCGCGCCAGCGCTGCCTCGTCGAAGCGATAGGCGTCGCGCACCGGGGTCGTTCCGACGTTCGCGTCCTGCGCCGGCGCGCTCATATCTGCGCTTCCTTCCAGTCGCGCTTGATCTTCTTCGCGAGGCTCCATTTGTGAACCTCGGTCGGGCCATCGTAGATGCGGAAGGCACGAACCTCGCGGAACACCTGTTCGACGATCGTCCTGTCGGTGACGCCGGTGCCGCCCATCACCTGGACGCAGCGATCGGCAATGCGCATCAGCGCTTCGGATACCGCGACCTTCGCCATCGAGCTTTCGACTGTGCCGAGCGATCCGGTGTCGAGCACGCCCGCGCACCAGTCGATCATCAGTTCGGCCTGCTTCAGGTCGATCATATTCTCGGCGAGCATGAAGCCGACGCCCTCATGGTCGATCAGCGGCTTGCCGAACGCCTCGCGGCGGTTGGCATAGTCGGTCGCGATCTCGTGCGCGCGGATGCACGCGCCGAGCCAGCGCATGCAGTGCGACAAGCGGGCAGGGGAGAGCCGCACCTGCGCATAGCGGAAGCCTTCGCCGGCCTCGCCGAGCATCTGGTCGGCGGGAACGCGCAGATTGTCGATCGTCAGCGTCGCATGGCCGCCGGGCATCGAGCTGTCGATCGTGTTCGGCACATGGTCGATGCGGATCGCGGGGTCGGGCAGGTCGATCAGGAACATACACGCGCCTTCATCCGCCTTCGCCATCACGATGCCGACGCGCGCGCCCTGTGCCCCGGTAATGAAGGTCTTGCGGCCATTGATCACCCAATGATTGCCATCGGGACGGCAGGTCGTCTTCATCATCGATGGGTCGGACCCCGCGCCGCCCTCGTCGGCGGGCTCGGTCATGAAGAAGGCCGAGCGGACGCGTCCGTCGACCATCGGTTTCAGGAAACGGTCCTTGAGTTCGGGGCTGCCCTCCTTGCCGAGCAGGTACATATTGCCCTCGTCGGGCGCCATCGTGTTGCAGGCGAGCGGGCCGAGCGGCGACAGGCCGCTCTTGATGAGCACCACCGCGGTCTCGCGCTGGTTGAGGTGGCTGCCGTCGCCGAGAATGTGCGGCGTGAGCACCTCCGCGGCGCGCGCATGGTTGCGCATTTCCATGACCAGCTCGTCGGTCGGTGCGCCGTGATGGTCGCGGCGCGGATCCTGCTCGTAGGGAATGATGGTTTCGCGAACGAAGGCTTCGACTTTTGCCGCGATGGCCAGCGCCCGATCCGATATGGTCATGCCACGAGACCCCGGACTGTGGGCGCGCGCGAAGTCTCCACCGAGTATTTCCTGCTCATCATGGTCTCCAATTTCTTTCGGGTAGCTGGCGGTCGGAGGCCGGGATCAGGCGGAGCGGACCGAGACCGGGCCGAACCGGACGCCCGCCTCCTTCATCCACACCGCCGCCTTTGCCGGATCGAGCGCGCGTTCGGCCGTATAGATGCCCGGCGCGAGCGGAACGCCCGATGCCAGCCCGGCCGCCCCGTCGAGCAGCATCGCGATGGTGATCGCCGTGATCGGGGCGGTATCGCGCGGCGCGACCACTTCCTGCCGGATGACGACACGGCTTCCGTCGCTCGCGGTCCCGCGCGCCTCGATCACGATCTCGTCGGATGAAAGCCGTTCCTCCAGCCACGATAGGGAATCGCCCCAGGTTTCGAGGACCGTGACATCGCGTGCGCCGGTCGCTGCGCCGATGGCGACCGCATCGACCGACACCGCCGGCGAGCCTTCGAGCTTGCGCCCGCCGGTGCCGGTGTAGTCGGCCTTTCCTGCTTCGCCGGTGACCCATTTGTAAATGCCCTGCGAGCGCAGCGGCATGCTGGTGCAGGTGCCGAGGATACGCTCGAAGTCGGCGCGGGTCGCGGGTCCCGACGGACCGTCGTTGCGGTCGATCACGATACCGGCCGTGACCGCTTCGACGCTCGAAAGCTCGCTGCAGAGAGCGAGGATCGCCATCAGCGCGCCGCCGCAGAACCAGTTGGAGGCGATCGTGATCGAGCAGTCGTCCATGGCATGCATGCCGATCGCGAATTGCAGACCCATCTCGAACGCGCCGCCCGTGACGGCTACATAGGGAATGGCGTGATCGCTCGCGAAACGCAGCGCGTCGCCGGTCTCGTCCATCAGGAAGACGGCCATCGCGCTGAATTCGCCGTGCGGCAGGCCGAGGTCGGGGACATTTCCGCAGATGTCTGCCGCATAGGCGACCGCGTTGCCCAGTTCGTCGGCAAATGCCTGCGCGGCGGCAAGATTGCGACCGGCGATCGCAAGCGGAACGTGCGGATGGCGCAGACGAAGCTGCTGCGCGGTTTTCCGGCCCGTGATCCCGTGGCCGCCAATGAGGAGAATGGGCTTCATCGGACTCTATCTTTCATGGTTCGAGGAATGTCGAAGCGTGGGCACGCCGCCATGCCGCAGCTCTGGAGGTCCGGCGGAAGCCGGCTGGAGGGCGGCGCATCCTCTCATGGAAGATCGCGTTTGCCGGGTCGCCAGACGGCGATCGTCAGTGCCGGCAGATACAAGGCCATGATCAGCAGGGGAAAGGATGCCGGAGACAAGCGGTCGAACGCCCAGCCGCCGACAGGGCCGCCCAGCGCATAGCCCGCAGCGAGCGCGCAGCTCCAGCCCCCATAGGTATAGGCGAAGAGCCGCGATCCGAACTGCCGTTTGGTGAGGGTGATCCAGAGCATCTCGTTCGCGCCGATGCCGACACCGAACGCAAGCGCCCCGACGGCGGCCGCCGCAACGCCATGATCGTGCTGGAGGAGAATGAGAGCCGCGAGACCGGCGGCGAGGAGAAAGGCGACCAGAAGGTTGCAAAGGCCGAGCTTCCAGCGATCGAGAAGCCAACCGATGATGATCTGGCCGGCGGCGGACGCGGCGGCGGTCAGGCCGAGGAAGGTGGCGGCCAGTTGCACCGAAATGCCGCCTGCTTCCATCAGCGACGGCACCTGGCTCATCGCCGCAAGGGCGCCGATCCCGCTCAGCATTAGCGCGATGGACATGATTGCGGCCGTGACGAAATTGATCGACCTGAGCTCGGAAGCCTGCACCTTCGGCGCGGCGCTCGCGTCCGGGCCGCCCGCCGGGTCGAGGGGCAGGACCCGCGGATCGCCATCGAGTCCGATGCCGATGGCGGCGGGATTGCGGGCGCCGCGGCACAGCAGGAAAATGACAAGGGTGGCAACCCCCATGAGCGCGCCGAGCGACAGCGCCGCCTCGCGCCAGTCCATGAACGATAGCAACCGCTCGGTCGCGGGGGCCATGACGAAGCCGCCGAAGGATCCGCCGCACCAGGCCAGCGCCATCGCCGTGCTGAAACGGCGCGAAAACCATGTCGTCACCATCACCGGCACCGAGACGATCGAGACGACTTTCCCGACTCCCATGACGACGCGCAGCAGATAGAGCTGCCAGAAACTGTCGATACTCCCGACCAGCGCGAGGCAGACGACCTGCAGCAGCAGTCCGCCGATCAATATCGTGAAGGCGCCGAACCGGTGAATGGCCGGTGCGATCACCAGTGCCAGCGGGGCTATCAGCCACATCGCCGAAACGAGCGACCCGGTGGCGGCGGAGGACCAGCCAAACTCTCTTGCCAGCGGGTCTGTCAGGATGATGAAACCGAACAGCGTATTGCCGTAGATCATCATGGTCGTAAGGAACATGGCGAGGACGATACGCCAGCCGAAATAAAATCCGGTTCGCGGCTGCGGCGGTCCCGCCGTCAAAATCCGAGCGTCGTCCATTTCTTTTTGTCTCCCGTCCCGCCGGTCGGGCAGCGCTGAAACGCTTCACATGGACCGGCAAGAAAGTCGATAATTACCGATATTTTGGCATGGGGCAAGCCCATAGCCACGATCGAGCGGCTGCGGGGCCGATCGGCCGCCTATGCGATCGACCGGCCGAGTTCCTCTACCGTCTCGAGATGGGCATCGCGATATTCGGCACCGCTCTCGACGTCGAGCAGGAGATGCGTGTGAATGCGCCGGATGCCGCAAAATTTGAAGATTCCTGTGGTGACCTGCGTGTCGAAAGCCGTGTAATAACCGTGCTTGGTATAGCCGTCGTTGCTGCCGCCGCCAACGCCGAGCAGATAGACCGGAATGTCGCGCATGGTGCCGACAACCTTGCCTTCTTCGAATCTGAACGCCCAGCCAGCGATGAAGACGCGGTCGATCCAGCCCTTGAGAACGGCCGGAAACGACCACCAATAGACGGGGAAGACCAGGACCAGCGCATCGGCCGCGTCCACGCGCGCCTGATGGGCGCGCACGTCATCGGGAACCGGGGTCTTGCCGTGGTAATGGTCGAGGTCGGGCTGGCCGAAGCCGGGCGAGAAGCCGTCGTTGGGCAGGTTGACCGCATCGACCGAGTGGCCGGCGGCTTTTGCGCCTTTGGTGAAGGCGGCCTCGATGGCGGCCGAAAAGGACGCCGCATCGGGCTGGGACTGCACGATCAATATCCGCATCGCTGACTTTCCTTGCCGATAGGTGCCGCAGGACATGAGTCAATAACAGATAATTATCGTATAATCTGCTGTCGAGATTGCAATGTAGATTTGGGAAAAGCTGGATGTTCCTGTGGCTGGAAGCGAGCATATGTGCGGATGGCTTCGGACGCAGAATGAGACCTTCGTCTCGATCACAAGAACCATGGACCCGACAAGGGCTGCCGGAGATATTCGCGGGCGACCCGTGCAAGTCGCTGAACGCGCAGCCGGTACGAACTATTCTCGATACGCCAGCGCCGCTCTGCAATCGACGAGCCGAAAAGCGCGCGTGCTATATCCTGGTGACCGGCACCGTCGAGAATGGCGTCACCGACGCGCAATTCGGCAATCCACTGCGCCGCGCGCCTCTCTCGAGGCATCATCGAGGCGGGGAGATTGCGGCGCTGGGCAAGGACGACAAACTGGCGCAGTGCTTCGAGCTTGGACTTTGCCGATTCCAGACCTGTCACGCGATGCTCGACGAGTATGGGACCAGCGAGCAGTGTCCCGTCGTGCAGGTCAAGACGGATCGTCCAATGCCCATCGCTCATTAGCCAATGTTCGGCGTGATTATCGTCGATCTCTACCGAGACGAATGCGGCAAGTGCTCGAATGTCGAACAGGTCTTCGGCGACGCTCCGCTCGTCCACCGGCCGGCCGCGTAGGACGCGACCATCGACTTCGACACTCCAGATTGGCCGCGCCTCCGGGGCAGGCAGCGCGGGGTTGACCCACCCGAGCAGCCCGAATTCCCCGGGTGCGGCGCAGCAAGGATTGTCCCTCATAGCCCAGGCATGGCGATAGCGATGACTGCGGCGAAGCCATTCCCACGCGAAGATGCCGCGATCGCATAGCAGAAGCTCGCCATAGGGTTCAGCCGATCGCCAATCGACGGCGGGCCCCGTGAGCGTCACACCAAATAGTTCAAGCTCGTGAGCCTCGCGGGCTTCACGCTCGTGCCTTTCGCGCTCTGGGGCCGCACCGCTTTCCTCGCCGAGCGGGTGCTCGGCAGCATCGTCACCTCGGGCATCAAGGTGATGGTGCTCGGCGTCATCGTCGGCATCGGCTCGGGACTCTTTTCGGAGATGCTTGGCGGGGCGGCGGGGCGTGATCTCGACGTCGAGCAGGCGATGGCGCTCGCGCTCGCGGCGCTGGCATTGCTCGGGCTCGGCATTTTCGGCCCCGGCATCGCCTCGGGGCTCGTCGCCGGCGCGCCGCAGCTCGGCGCCGGGGCGGCGGTCGGCACGGCGGCAGCGGCCGCGGGCACGATGGTCGTCGCGGGCGCCGCCGGTATGGCCGCCGCGCGGCTCGGCGGCGGCGCGGCGCTCGGCGCGGTGCGCGCAGGCACCGCGATGGGCAGCGCCGCGGGCACCGCCTGGTCGCTCGGGCAGGAGGTGCGCGGCTCGAAATCGCCCGGCGCCGGACTCGCGGGGCTCGCCACCGCCGCCGGCGGCGCGGCGGGCGAGGCGATGCGCGGCGCGGCCGCGCGTGCCGGGCTTGGCGCGGCGGCAGCGCGCGGGCGCGATGCGGCATGGAACGCCGGCACGAACCGGAGCGGCGGCGGGCAGGGTGCATCTTCGGTGGCCGCGCCGGCGGGGGCCGCGCCGGTGGCCGGGACACCCGCCTGGGCGAGCGCGATGAAAGCCGACCAGCGCCGCCGCTCGGCGCGCCAGGCGGCGATCCACACGCTGTCGAGCGGCGATCGCGGCGGCAGCGGCGCCAACCCTGAAATCAGCGAAAAGGAGGATTGAGGCCATGCGGTTCAAGCGATCGGTCGAGCGCTACGGGCGGACGCCCGAGCCGGTGACCCCCTATCAGCGCGCCGCGCAGGCCTGGGACGAGCGGATCGGCTCGGCGCGTGTCCAGGCGCGCAACTGGCGGATTATGGCGCTCGGCGGGCTTTTGCTCTCTGCGGGTCTCGCAGGCGGCCTCGTCTGGCAGTCGGTGCAGAGCCGCGTCACGCCCTATGTGGTCGAGGTCGACCGTTTGGGGGAAGCGCGCAGCGTCGCGCCCGCGATCAAGGCTTACCGGCCGACCGATCCGCAGATCGCGTGGCACCTTGGCAGGTTCGTCGCGAACGTCCGTTCGCGGTCGCTCGATCCGGTCTTGATGCGCGAGAACTGGCTCGCGGCCTATGATTTCGCGACGCCGCGCGCCGCGCTCTTTCTCGGCGAATATGCAAGGAGCGCCGATCCGTTCGCCGAGGTCGGCCGCCGCACCGTGTCGGTGCAGGTCACGAGCGTCGTGCGCGCGTCGGAGCGCAGCTTCCAGGTCAAATGGACCGAGCAGGCCTATGAGCGCGGCAGCCTGTCGGGAACCTCGCGCTGGACCGCGATGCTCACCGTCAAGGTGCAGCCCCCGCGGTCAGCCGATGTGCTGCGGAAAAATCCGCTCGGTCTCTATGTCGACGCGATCGACTGGAGCCGCGAGCTCGAAACCCCCACCGATCGCTCGGGCCCCGCGCAGGCGATGCCGACGCCGGGCGATAGTCTGCCGCCCGGCTCGCCGGCCGATGCCGATCGCACCCCATCCGAACCCCTCGATCCGCTCGAAAGGAGCCAGCCATGATCCGTATCCTTTTCCTGTCGGCGAGCGCGCTGTCGCTTGCCGCTCCTGCGATGGCCCAGCCCGGCGCGGCGGTGGCGGCCGCGAACAAGGCGGCGCTGCGCGAGCCGTCGCGCGCGGGCTATGTCGACGCGGTGCAGGTCTATCCCTACGCCGAGGGCGCGCTCTACCGGCTCTATGCCGCGCCCGGGCGCGTGACCGATATCGCGCTGCAGCCCGGCGAGGCGGTAACCTCGGTCGCCGCCGGCGACACGCTGCGCTGGACCGTCGGCGACACGGCGAGCGGCAGCGGCGAGGGCAAGCGCACGCATATATTGGTGAAGCCCTTTTCCACCGGGCTTCGCACCAACCTGATCATCACGACCGACCGCCGCGTCTATCATCTCGAACTCGAGAGCCATGCGAACGGCGCGATGGCGGCGCTCGAATGGCGCTATCCGCACGACGAACTGATCGCGCTGCGCCGCGAGGAGGCGGCTGCCGCGGCGGCGGCTCCGATCGCGTCGGGGCTCGCGGTCGAGCGGCTCGATTTCCGCTACGCGATTACGGGCGACAAGCCGGCGTGGCGACCCTTGCGCGCCTTCGACGACGGGCGGCAGACCTTCATCGAATTCGCGCCGTCGATCGCGGTGGGCGAGGCGCCGCCCTTGTTCGTCATCGGCGACGAGGGCGAAGCCCAGCTCGTGAACTACCGCGTCGCGGGGCGCTATTATGTCGTCGACCGGCTGTTCGGCGCCGCCGAACTGCGCCTTGGCGGCAAGAAGCAGCAGGTCGTGCGGATATCGAGCGCGCGGCCCAAGCGGAGGAAAGGCCAATGACCGATCCTCAGCATCCGCCTGCCGGCGCAGCGCCTCAGAAAGCCGACCCCGAGACGCTGGTGCTGCGCGGCGCGCCCGGACGCGTGACGCGCTTCCGCCGCGGCGCGATCGTCGCCATCGCCGCCGCCGGATCGACCGCGATCGCCGTGGCCGCGTGGCTGGCACTCAAACCGGCGTCGTTCACCCTCGTCGCCGCAAGCGACGACAAGGTGGTGGGCGCAAAACCGCCGCCCGACGCGCTGGAGGGCGCCCCGACGGGCTATGGCGATGTTCCGCGGCTCGGACCGCCGCTCCCCGGCGACCTTGGAAGACCGATCCTCGATCATCAGCGTCGAATGGGAATGGCGCCTGGCGAGCCCGCCGACGAGGCAGCGCGGCGCGCCGCGCAGGAAGCCGAAGCCGAGCGCCAGCGCCTCGCTGCCGAAGCGCGCGCGGCGCGTGAATCGGGCCTCATGCTGCAAACGCACGGCGATGCGGCAAGCGCGCCGGCCGTGACCGTTCCGGTTGGGGCGTCCGAGACGGCGTCGCTGTTGCCGGTACCCGCAGCGACAGCGACGGCGCCCGACGCCAACGGGCAGTCGAAGGCGGCGCTGGCCGGGCGCGCCAATGACAGTGCCGATACCAACCCGCACGCGTTGGCCGCGCCCGCTTCGCCTTGGACCTTGCAGGCGGGGAGTATCATCGCCGCGAGCCTGATCACGGGGCTCAACTCGGACCTGCCGGGGCTGGTCACCGCGCAGGTCACCGAAAATGTCTATGACAGCGTCACGGGGCGCTCGCTGCTGATCCCGCAGGGCTCGCGGCTGATCGGCCGCTACGACAGCGACATCGCGTTCGGGCAGAGCCGCGCGCTCGTATTGTGGCAGCGGATCATTCTCCCCGACGGATCGTCGATCCGGATCGACAATGTGCCCGCGACCGATACCGGGGGCTATGCCGGTCTCACCGACCGGATCGACCGGCATGGCTGGCAATTGCTGAAGGGCGTTGCGCTATCGACGCTGCTCGGCGTCGGCAGCGAACTGAGCTTCGGCAGCAGCGAAAGCGATCTCGTTCGTGCCTTACGCGAATCCGCGCAGCAGGGCGGTGCGCGTGCCGGCGACCGGCTTGTCTCGCGCAACCTCGACATCCCTCCGACCTTGCGCGTGCGTCCCGGCTGGCCGCTTCGCGTTGTCGTTCACAGCGATATCATGTTGCGGCCCTGGCAGGCGCGGGGAGACTGACGATGGCAGCTATCAGCCTCAAGCGGCTCCCCGAGCGAACGCCGGTCAAGCTCGTGATCAACCTCATGCCCGACCTCCACGCGCGCATCGGCGAATATGCCGCCTTCTACCGCGAGCAATATGGCCGCGAAGAGCCCGTCACCGAGCTGATCCCCGCGATGCTCGAAGCGTTTTTGGGCAATGATCGCGCGTTCCAGCGGCGGCGCCGCGAACGGGGCGGGGAGGGGGAATGATGATAGCCTATGCTTCGCGCACCGGTACGCGCCGCAACCTCGATGCCTTGCGCCGCGCCGGATGGCGGCTGATGGTGTCGGCGCGCGGCGTGCTGCGGACGGAAGGTTTCCGCTACGCCCTCGACAATGGCGCGTGGACCTCGTTCCAGCGCGGCGAGCCGTTTGACGAAGCCGCCTTCGAGCGCGCCTTGGCCCGGCTCGGTGCCGGCGCGGACTGGATCGTCGTTCCCGACATCGTCATGGGCGGCATGGCATCACTGAAATTTTCGCGGACCTGGCTCGCCCGGCTCCGCAATCGTCGTGTCCTTTCCAATGCGCGCTTCATGATCGCGGTCCAGAACGGCATCATGCCGGCGCATGTCCGCGGCCTGGTGGGGCCGCGCGTCGGGGTCTTCGTCGGCGGCGATACCGAATGGAAGCTGGCGACGATGGCGAGTTGGGCAAGCTTTGCACGCGCGCGCGGCGCAACATGTCACGTTGGCCGGGTCAACAGCGCCCGGCGTATCCGTCTTTGCGCGGCAGCCGGCGCCCACAGCTTCGACGGATCGGGCGTGTCGCGCTTTGCCGAGGCGCTGCCGCGGCTCGATCTCGCGAGACGGCAGGCCCGATGACTGCGCCGACACCCGGCGAACATGTTCATGCCAGGATCGCCGCTTGTCAGCGAATGCAGCTTTACCTAGCTTCTCGTGCGGCCAACCAAGGTTCAATGCGCCGGATGGCCTCTTCGACCAGGTCGGTCGAGACAGCGAAGCTGAGGCGTATGAAACCCTTGCCGTCGACCGGATCGAAATCCAGTCCGGGCGCGATGGCCACGCCGGTATCGCGCAGCAACGCTTCGCAGAAGGCGAGGCTGTCATCGGTCAGGTGGCTGACGTCGGCATAGATATAGAAGGCCCCGTCGGGAGGCGCGATCCGCCGGAGACCCATTTCCGGAAGGGCTTTGAGCAGGAGTTCGCGATTGCGCGCGTAGGTTTCGATATGGGCTTCGAGTTCGTCGCGGCAGTCAAAGGCGATCAGGCCGGCGTGCTGGGCGAGCGAGGGCGGGGTCAGGAACAGATTACCCATTCGGGCGCGAGCGGCATCGATCAGGCTCTCGGGAACGACAAGCCAGCCAAGGCGCCAGCCCGCCATGCTGAAATATTTGGAGAAGCTGTTGACGACCAGCGCATCTGGCGCGTGCTTCAGCATGGTTTCGGCGGCAAGCGTATAGCTCAGTCCGTGATAGATTTCGTCCGAGACGAGCGCGATGCCGCGGCGCTTGCAAACCTCGGCGAGGGCCCGGAGCTCCTCTGGCGGGATGATCGTGCCCGTGGGGTTGGCCGGACTCGCGACGATAAGTCCGTCCGGGGCGGGCTCCAGTCGCTCGATGGCCTCGGCTGTGATCTGGAACCGTTCGGCTTCGCCGCACGCGAGCTCCACCGGCTCGAGATGAAGCGCTTTCAGCGTGTTTCTATAGGCAACATAACCGGGCCTCGCGAGGGCGACGCGCGCGCCGGGGGAAAACAGGCAGGAAAGGGCAAGGACCAGCGCCGGCGAGGCGCCGCATGTGAGGATGACCTGTTCGGGGTCGACCTGGACCCCATAGGCTTCTTCATAATGGGCCGCGATACGTGCTTTCAGACCCGGGCTTTCCCAATAGCCCATGCCGTCGGTATCGAGGATGTCGTGCGCCGCCCTGATTGCGGCCGACGGGGCGCCGGTCGACGGCTGGCCGAACTCCATGTGGATCACCGACCGTCCTTCGGCCCGTAGCCGGTGCGCGAGCCGGCTGATGGCGATGGCGTGAAAGGGATCGATCTCGACGGGCATGGGGAAACTGGCTCCTGTCCTGATCATCGCGCTGCGATGACGATGATTTCGATCTTGTAGGCGGGCGTCGCGAGCCTGGCCTCGCCGGTCGCGCGCGCAGGCGCGTCCTTGCCGTCGATCCATTTGTCCCAGACGGCGTTCATCTCGGCGAAGTCCGCCATGTCGGCGAGCCAGATCGTCGCCGACAGAATCTTTGACTTGTCCGACCCAGCCTCCGCGAGCAGCGCCTCGATCTGGCCGAGGATCGCCTGCGTCTGGTTCGTGACGCTTTCGCCCGGGGCACCGACCTGGCCGGCGAGATAGATGGTGTCGCCATGAACGACGGCCTGGCTCATGCGGGCGCCGGACTGGATGCGGGCGATGGTCATGTCTATTCCTTTCGACCGGTTGACGGGATCAGCATGCGCCATAGCGCGCGATTGAAAGATCTTCAGCCTCGATGTCGGGCGCACGGCCGCTGACGAGATCGGCAATCAACCGGCCCGACCCGCAGGCCATCGTCCAGCCCAGTGTGCCGTGACCGGTATTGAGGAAGAGATTGTCGTAGGGCGTCGCGCCGATGACGGGCGTGCCGTCGGGGGTCATGGGGCGCAAGCCCGACCAGTAGCTGGCGGCTTCGACATCGCCGGCGCCCGGGAACAGGTCGGTGAGCGAATGGACGAGCGTCGCGCGGCGGCGCTCGGGCAGCGCATTATTATAGCCGGAAATCTCTGCCATTCCGCCGACGCGAATGCGGTCGCCGAGCCGCGTGATCGCGATCTTGTAGCTTTCGTCCATCAACGTCGATTCGGGCGCACGCGCCGCATCGACGATCGGGACGGTGATCGAATAGCCTTTTACCGGGTAGACGGGCAGCCCCAGTCCCAGCGGTCGCAGCATCGCCGCCGAATGGCTGCCGAGCGCCAGGACATAGCGATCGGCGGCGATCCGCCCACGGTCGGTTTTTATTCCGGTAACACGCCCGCCCTCGACCGCCAGCGAACGGATCGCTTCGCCATAATGGAATTGAACGCCGCGTTCGGCTGCCATGGCGGCGAGTGCGACGGTGAACTTGAAACAGTCGCCCGTCTCGTCATTGGGAAGACGGAGACCGCCGACGATCTTTTCGCGCGCTGCGGCGAGTCCGGGTTCGGCCGTGATGCACCCCTCGCGGTCGAGCAGTTCGAACGGGACGCCACCGGCCTGGAGGACGGCAATGTCCTTGGCGGTCCCGTCGAGCTGCTTTTGCGTCCGGAACAGTTGCAGCGTCCCCTGCATCCGTTCGTCATAGGCGATACCGGTATCGGCGCGCAGCGCCATGAGCCGGTCGCGGCTATATTCGGCAAGCCGCACCATTCGCGCCTTGTTGACCGCGTAGCGCGCGCCCGTGCAGTTGCGCAGCATCGCGAACAGCCAGCCGAGCATCTCGCGATCGATCGCCGGCTGGAGGATCAGCGGGGCGTGGCGCATCATCAGCCAGCGGATCGCCTTTTGCGGAATGCCGGGTGCGGCCCATGGCGAGGCGTAGCCCGGGGAGATTTCGCCCGCGTTGGCAAAGCTTGTTTCGCGTGCGGGTCCGGGGTGGCGGTCGATCACGACGACATCATGCCCGGCCTCGGCGAGATACCAGGCCGACGCGACGCCGATGACGCCGCTGCCAAGGACAGCGACCTTCATGCTTTTTCTCTCCGTCTCATCGGGCGGTATCCATCGGGTTGTCGGGGTGGTCAGCTCAGGCGCGGCGTGTCGATACCGGGCAGATGTCGTCAGCCGATCGCCGCATCCACATTCCGCGCCACCAGCGGCAATGGCAACCCGCCCGGCTTCAACACGAGGTCGTGGAAGTCGCGGATGTCGAAGCGGTCGCCAAGCGCCGCTTTCATCCGCTCGCGCTGATCGAGGAGGAAGGTGTCGCCAAGCTTGTAGGCGAGCGACTGCCCCGGGATGCCGCAGGAGTAGCGAAGCGTTTCGGATTCGATCTCGCGCTCCGACATGAAGCTATGTTCGCGCATATAGTCGCGAGCCTGCTCAAGGGACCATCCGAGCGCGTTCATCCCGGTGTCGACCACGAGCCGGCATGTCAGGAAGGCATCCATCATCAGTCGCCCGAATTTCTCCGCGGGCTCCTCATACATCCCGAGTTCGCCGGCGAGCGTGGCCGCATATTCGGCCCAGCCTTCGTTGAACGAGGAGAAGCTCGACTTCTTGCGCAGTTCATGAAGCTCTTCATTCTCGTTTTGCGAGGCGATGTGGAAATGATGCCCGGGGACGAGCTCATGGTAGGTGAGCGCGCCGATGTTGAGCAGCGGGGCCTGGGACAGGTTGACGGCGTTGAACAAGTAGCGCCCGTCAGGCTGGTGCGGCGACGGCATCGCGTAATAGCCGAATGTCATCGATCCGGTGAGCTCGGGTGCGAGAGGCCGAACGCCATAGGCCGCCCTGGGTTTGAACCGGAAAACTTCGTCGACCTTTGGCACCATGCGATTGATGTAGCGCTGGAAGACGTCCGCAATCGCCTCCGGTTTTTCCGCCCGCCACTTCGGATCGGCCGTCAACGCTTCGAGATAGGCTTGGGGATCGTCCTTGAACGCCATCTCGTCGAGCAGCGCTCGCATTTGCGCCCTGACCTCGCGCATGCGTTCATGCCCGCGCGCGTGAACTTCCTCGGGCGTAAGCTCCAGCGTGGTGTGCAGGTGCACCAGCTCGGCATAGACTTCGGCGCCGCCCGGATACTGGCTTAGCCCGACGGTATCGGGCGCATTGGCCGCATAGGCGGAATCCTCGAGATAGGCGATGAGCGAGTCGAATGCGGGCAGCACCGCCGTATCGATCGCGGCCTGCAGGTGCGCAGCGAAATCTTCCGAGCCGGGGCCGCTCACGCGGTCCGGGGACATCGCCAGATCGTTGATCGCGGCCGTCCGCGCATTCCGCATCAGCGGGCCGCAATGCTCGAGCTGCGGCTTGGGGATGAAAATGCCGCGCTCGGCCTGACCGCGGGTGCGCTCCTCCATCTGCGACACCAGCCGCGCATAATCATGCACCAGCGCGAGATAGCGATGCTGATCGCCGCGTGATTTCACTTCGAGTGCAGCGAAGACGGATTTCAAGGTGTTGAGCAGATATCCGCCGCCATAAACCGTCGGCAGGAAGGCGACCGGGAAGGAGGCGTCGATTATCAGCCAATACCAGTCGCTGCAGCGCGACCAGATTTTCGCCTGCCCGCGTGCGATCTCGAAGGTCAGGCCGAGGTCGCCGGGCAGGACCCCCGCATCGACCGCGTCCGCCCGTTCGAGCAGGTCGCTTCCGAGCGTCGCGACGCGGACGGCCTCGTCATATCCGAGGTCGGGCAAGCGCGTCGGCATGATGCCTTGTGCGAGCACCGCGAAGGGTGATTTGCCGCGCTCGCCGATGACCTCGTCGATCACCTTGAGAGCGAGGTTCATGTTGCGCGTATCGAATGGCATTAGCTGATCCGTTCATTTTTCAAGGCGTCATGCTCATGACGACCGACGGCATTCATGGTGGCTTCGCAGGAGGCTCCGATGGACGGTGTGCCCGAGCCTCAGGGCATATCCTCGCCCAGATATCGCGCTCGCAGATGGCGCTCGAGCGCAGATGCCGACAAAGGCGCGCCGGTCGCCTCGGTAACCAGTTCGTTGAACGGCATCTGGCTCGCCTTGGCGTGGATACGCGGGCCGACCCACGCGCGATACGGAGCGAAGTCGCCTTCGGCCAGATTTGCGAGGACGGCCGGATCGTCCTTCACCGCCTGCTCGAAAAGCTGCGCCGCGAGGCTCACGCCCAGCGCATAGTTCGGGAAATAGCCGAACAGCCCGACAGCCCAATGCATGTCCTGGAGGCAGCCTGTCGCATGATCGGGAGGCCGGCGTCCGAACATCGCCTCCGACATGTCGGACCATGCGGCGGGGAGATCCGCGACCTTGAGATCGTCGCGAAGCAGGGCCTGCTCGATGCGATAGCGGAGGATGATGTGAAGCGGATATGAAATCTCGTCGGCCTCGACGCGGATGAACCCGCTCCCCACGCGCCGATAGGTATTGAGAAGATTGGAAGCGGTCCAGCAATCGGGATTGCCGCCAAAGGCTGCCGCGCACTGCGGGGCGAGCCAGGACAGGAATTCGCGGCTGCGGCCGGCCTGCATCTCGACCATCGTCGACTGGCTCTCATGGGCGGTTGCGCCGCGCGCCTGCCCGACGGGCGTGAAGGCATGTTCCCGCGGGAGTCCCGCTTCGTACAGCGAATGGCCTGCCTCGTGCAGCGTGGCGAGAATAGCATAGCGCACATTGTCCGCGTCGAACCGTGTGGTGATGCGATTGTCGCCCGGCGACCCCGCCAGCGCGAAGGGGTGCGGAGCCGCGTCGATGCGCACATGGGCAAGATCGTGCCCGACGGCCTCGACCAGCTTGTAGGAAAGTTCGCGCTGCCGGTCTGCCGAGAAATCGCCTTCGAAAGGGATCGGGTCCGGCCAGCTTTTCTGACGCTCGATGACGTCGGCGAGTAGCGTGGGAAGGAATCTCTCAAGATCCGCGAAGATGGGATCGACGACCTGCGTGCTCAGGCCCGGATCGAACTCGTCCATCAGCGCGTCGAAGGTGCTGAGCCCCAAAGCTTCTCCCTTCGCCTTTGCTACCTCACGGTAGATCGGCATGAGCTCCTCGAAGGCAGCGCCGAAGGGTGCGAAATCATTGGACTGCTTGGCTGCGAGCCAGATCGGCTGGATGGCAGAAACCCGGCGCGACCTTTCGAGCATCAGCTCCTTGGGAACCGCGGTGCTATGACGCCAGATGCGCCGCATCTCGCCGAGATTGGTGCGTTCGACCGGCTCCAGCGCGCCCGCCGCCGCAGCCGCGGTCTCGAGCAGCTCTTCTGTTTCGGGCGAGGCGATGAGGTCGGTGCAGGTCGCGTCGATCGCCGCCATTTGCTCGCTTCGGCTCCAGGCGGCTCCGGGGGGCATATGTGTCTGGCTGTCCCAGAACAGGGTCGCGCGGGCGGCACCCAGCCGGCCGACCGTTCCAAATCGCTCTCCGAGCGCCGTATAGGCCCGGTTGTCATTCGGAATGTCCATAACCTCTCCACGCACTCCCATCGAGTCCAACGCGCATCGTCCATGCATATCTGTATGCTATGACGCGCGAATGCAAGATTTTTAACCGGAGAATTTGACAAGGATTCGAACAATCCTAGCTATTTTCTGGATATTAAAATGCAATAATGCATGTTGACATGGCGGGTGCCGTTTGAAATTCTTGTCCAAGCGCGACGACCGCCGACGTGATGCGGTCGCCGCTCGAACAGGAGGCCTTACGTGACGCTGCTGCTGACAAATGCCCGCATCTTCGACGGCGTGAACGAGGAATGCGCCGAAGGCATGTCTGTCCTGATCGACGGCAGTCACATTCGCGAAGTCTCCGAAAAGGAAATCCGTGCACCGGATGCGCAGGTCATCGACGTCGGCGGAAAGACGCTGATGCCCGGACTCATCGATCTTCACACCCATGCCTACACCGCCGATGTCGACCTGACGCAGCTCGAAAAGGTCGGTACGCCCTATAACGCCCTTCATGCCGGGCGCATGCTGCGCCACGGCCTCCATTGCGGCTTCACGACGATGCGCGATATCGGCGGGGGCGACTGGAGTTTGGCCAAGGCTCTTAAAGACAAGATCATCGAGGGGCCGCGCTTCTTCTATGCCGGCAAAATCCTCTCGATGACGGGAGGGCACGGCGATTTTCGGGACATGCACGATAGCGAGCATGAATTCGGAGCCTGTTCGTGCAGCGTGGTCGGCACGATGAGCGTGATCGCCGACGGCATCGATGAGTGCATCAAGGCGGCTCGCGAAGAGCTCCGGCGCGGCGCCCATTGCATCAAGATCATGGGGTCGGGCGGCGTGACCTCGCCCCTCGATCCCATCTGGATGAACCAGTACCGGGACGACGAGATACGGGCCATCGTTCGCGAATGCGAGGAGCGCCGGACCTATGTCTCATCGCATTGTCACCCGGCGAGCGGCGTCCGCCGCTCGGTGGAGGCGGGGGTCAGGGTGATCGAGCATGGCACGCTGATGGATGCCGAAACGGCGGCATTCGTCGCCGGGAAGGGTGCGTATGTCGTTCCCACGCTGGCGATCATCTTCGCCCTCATGGAAGGGGGGAGCGCCATGGGAATTTCGTCCGTCGTCATGGACAAGCTCAAGGTCGCCCATAAGTCGGCTATCGAGGGACTCGATCATATGCGGTCGGCCAATGTGAAGCTTGGCCTTGGCACCGATTTGCTCGGCGAACTCTATGATCAGCAATGCCGCGAATTCACCCTGCGGCGCGAAGTATTCGAGCCGATCGAAATCCTGCGCCAGGCGACGTCGATGGGCGCGGAAATCCTGATGCACGAAGGGCGACTGGGCTGCGTCAAGCCCGACGCATTCGCCGATCTCATCGTCGTCGATGGCGATCCGCTCAAGGACATCGGCTTGCTGTCGCAAAATGGCGAGCGCCTCGACCTCATCATTCGCGACGGCGAGATCATCAAGAACCGGCTGTAGAGCCGCCGGGCGCGCGGTGAGCGCTGAACTTGCAGGATCGGCTCAGTCGATGACGGGCTTGAGCCCCGGATCGCCGACCGCGAGCGCGCGCTTGAAGGCGGGGCGCCCGGCTATCTTCGCCAGATAGGCCTTCAGCTTCGGATAGGCGGCGATTTCGCGTGGCACGAACAGCCGCATCGTGGTCAACGGGAACGCCATGATGATGTCGGCTGCGGTAAATTCATCCCCCGCAAAATAGGGCGCTTCCGACAAGCGCTGCTCGACGAGAGCGAAGGCGCGATTGCCGCGGCCGCGCAAGGCCTCGGCGATATCGGGATTCGCAGGCTCGATTGCCGGGATGATCATCTCGACCATGAGCGCCGACATCAGCGAGGAATTGGCGAAATGAAGCCAGAACAGATAGTCCGGATACGCAGCATCCGACGGTGGCAGAGCAAGCCGGCCGCCGCCGAGGCGGTGGATGATATATTCGATGATCGCGCCGGACTCGCCGAGAACCAGGGCGTCATGCGCGATGACGGGCGCCGTCCCGAAGGGCGTCAGCGCCTTGTAGACGGCCGGCGCCGCCCCGGTTGCCGGATCGCGATCATATTTCTGAAGGACATAGTCGATCCCCAGTTCCTCGCAGAGCCAGATGATACGGTCCGACTGGGAGATGCCCAGATGATGGATCGTCAGCATCGTCAGCGCCTGCTTCCCGTCGGCGCTTCTTGAACCGCCTCCGACAACAGGGCCTCGACATAAGGCGCGAAGGAGCGCCAGACCTCGAGATGGAAACTCTCGGGGGCGGTCCGCCACACGATGATTTCGGCCTTGTGGAACAGGGTTCGCGCACAGGTGCCGACAGGGAAGGCGCCAGTCGCCAAATCCAGCGGGCAACCGCTCGCCAGCCAAATCTCCGCCTCCGGGCCGCCCAGCGTGATCGCGACCTGCCGGTGACTGACGTCGACAAAGGCTCCGCCGAGAGCGGACAACCGCTTGCCCGCCTCGGACATGGTCGATGCTGCTGTTCCGGTCGCCAGAACCAGCCATTCGTCGGGCCCCAGCCATAGCGCATCGAGCCCGTCGCCCGATGCCGAGCGGCAGGCTGTGCGCGGGAGCGAAAGCCCGAGGATCGCCGAGGCCTTCTCGATCGCCCCCTCGCGGCAGCGCAAGATGTGGCGCGACCGGGTATCTGAATGCACGACCGGGCCGCGCTGGTCGTTTCGGTCAGTCATTGAGACGTTGCCCTTCGGGATCGACGAAAACGGTCCCCGTCACTTTCACCGCGATGTTGCCATCGGGCATCGGCACCACAAGCGACTGGTCCTCGATGGCCCGGCCGTCCTTGATCATCGCGAGCGCGATCGAGCGGCCGAGCGACGCGCTATAGTAGGACGATGTCACATGGCCCAGCGACGGCCCCCCGGCCGGCGCCATGAGCTGTGCGCCCTCTTCAAGGACGATCGACGGATCGGTCGTGAAGAGGCCGACAAGTCGCTTGCGGCCCTTTGCCAGGAGCGCAGGCCGTTCAAGAGAGCGTTTGCCGACGAAATCGGGCTTCGCCTTGCCGATGGCCCAGCCAAGCCCGACGTCTTGCGGAGTGACCGTGCCGTCGGTTTCCTGTCCGACGATGATATAGCCTTTTTCGGCGCGCAATATGTGCATCGCCTCGGTGCCATAAGCGGTGAGGCCGAGCGTCTGCCCCCGAGCCCAGATCGCCTCCCAGACCTGACGCGCCTGACCCGAGGGGATGTTGACCTCGAAGCCGAGTTCGCCGGTGAAGCTGACGCGCATCAGCCGGGTCGGTACGCCGCAGATTTCGGCATCGCCGACGCTCATATGGGGAAAGGCGGCAGCCGAGATGTCGAGCCGCTCGGCCAACGGCGCCAGCAGCTCGCGGGCGAGCGGGCCCTGGATCGCGATCACCGACCATTGCTCGGTCGTCGAGGTCAGCCAGACGTCGAGATCGGGCCATTCGGTCTGGAGATAATCCTCCATGAGCCCCAGGACCCGCGCCGCTCCGCCGGTCGTCGTGGTGACGTGGAAGCGATCGCTCGCAAGCCGGGCGATGACGCCATCGTCGAGGATGAAGCCGTCTTCGCGCAGCAGCACGCCGTAGCGGCATCGTCCGACGCCGAGCTTTTTCCAGGCGTTGACGTAGAAGCGCTCGAGGAACTCGGCCGCGTCGGTCCCGACGACCTCGATCTTGCCGAGCGTCGAGGCGTCGAAAATGCCGACCGCGCTCCGGACTGCCAGGCACTCGCGGTCGACCGCTTGGCGCATCGTCTCTCCGGCACGCGGAAAGTAGCGGGCGCGCTTCCATTGCCCGACATCTTCGAAGACCGCGCCTTTCGCTTCGGCCCAGCCGTGGATCGGGGTGCGCCGCGCGGGATCGAAAAGTTCGCCGCGCGCGCTCCCCGCCAGCGTACCGAAGGTGACCGGGGTATAGGGCGGCCGAAAGGTGGTGAAGCCGACGGCTTCGACCGCTCGCCCGGTGTCAGCGGCGACGATTCCGAGCGAGTTGATATTCGACAGCTTGCCCTGATCGGTCGCCATGCCGGTGGTGGTGTAGCGCTTGACGTGCTCGATCGAGCGGAACCCCTCGCGGGTCGCAAGGGTGAGGTCCCGCGCCGTCACGTCGTTCTGCCAATCCACGAAGGCCTTGACGCGCAAAGTGTTCCTGCCGTGCGGGAGCGCGCCGATGACGCCGCCGTTGCCGATAGACTGGCGCACGTCGGCTCGCGGGGGCAGCGGGGCCGCCACGATTTTGCCGCCGCTCGTCTTGGCGGCGTCTATTCCCGCCCACCAGCCGTCTTTCAACGCGTCTGCCAGTTCGAGGCGTCCGCTTGCGGCGCCGACCGTTCGTTCGTCCTCGACCGAGCCCGACGGCACATAGGCCTGGACGTCCGCGCTCCACGCCATTTGGCCGCGCGACTGCGAGGCGAGATGAATCGTCGGCGTGAAGCCGCCGCACATCAGGACGGCATCGCACGCAAGGCGTTCGCGGCGACCGCCGGCGACGATATCTATCGCATTCACGCGCAATTTGCCCCGCGTTCCCTCGATGCGGGCATCGCGGATGATGCGGAAGGGGGCGCCCGAAACGGCTGCGCCAGGCCGGACGTCGACCAGCACCGTGGCCATCCCGGCGCTCGTCAGTTCCCGCGCGACGCGATATCCGGCGTCATGTGCGGTCACCACCACCGGGCGGGCGCCGACGGCGACACCGTAGAGCTGGAGATAGGTTCGCGCCGCGTCGGCGAGCATGATTCCGGGGCGATCATTGTCGGGAAAGACGAGGGGGCGTTCGATCGCGCCGGTCGCCAGTATGACGCGCGCCGCCCGAACCTGCCAGAGCCGCTCGCGGACAGGAGCGGCGCCATCCTCGACATGGTCGCCGAGGCGCTCGGCAAGGCCGATCATATTGTGCGGATAATAGCCGAACGCCGTCGTGCGCGGGAGCAACCGGACATTGGGAAGCGCTGCGAGCCTCGCGAGTGTGCGGGCGGTCCATTCGGTGGCGTCCTCGCCATCGATGCGCGCCTCGCTCGCAGCGAGAAGCGATCCACCCATGCGCGGACGATCGTCGCAGAGGATCACGCGCCCGCCTCCGGCCGCCGCCGCCGATGCGGCCGCGAGCCCGGCCGGACCCGCGCCGACGACAAGCACTTCGCAGTGCGCGTAACGCTGCGCGTAGCGGTCGGGGTCGGGTGCGTCGGGCGCCACGCCGAGCCCGGCCACGGCGCGAATGCGCGGTTCGTAGACCGCGTCCCAGGCGCGGCGCGGCCACATGAAGGTCTTGTAGTAGAAGCCGGCGGGCAGGAAGCGGCTGAGGCGATCGTTGATGCTCCAGCGATCGTGCTCGAGGCTCGGATTGCGGTTCTGGCTGTACGCGACGAGCCCGTCGACCAGTTCGACCTGCGTCGCCGGAAGATTGGGTGTGACCCGCCCGCGACCGCGAACGATCGTGACCAGGGCATTCGGTTCGTCGGCCCAGGCGCCCAATATTCCGCGCGGCCGGTGATATTTGAACGAACGCCCCACGAGGTGAACATCATTGGCGAGCAGCGCGGAGGCGAGCGTGTCGCCCGCAAAGCCTTCGTAAATGCGGTCGTCGAAACGGAAGCGCAGCGGACGGCTGCGATCGACGAGGCCGTGCCCGGCCAGACGGTATTTCTGGGTCATGACGCACCGGTCTCCGGCAGGGGGTCGTCCACGCGGTAACTTGCCAGAATCAGGTCGGTGCGCGTGTCGCGGAGGATGTTGAAGAAGCGTGCGCAACCATGCGAATGGCGCCAGCGTTCGCGATGAGGGCCGCGAATATTGTCGCGGCCATAGAGAAACGAACCCCATTGCTCGTCGTCGAGCGCCGCAGGCACCGGCGGCCGGGCGATATGCGCCTGCCCTCCGTAGCTGAATTCGATTTCGGGGCGGTCGCCGCAATAGGGGCAGGGGATGAGAAGCATCGCCGGTCTCAGTGCGCCACCGCCGCCGCGGCCGCTTCGTCGATCATGTAGCCGTCGCGGAAGCGTTCGATCGTGAAGGGCGCATTGAGCGCGTGAGGCGCATCGGTCGCCATCGTATGCGCCAGCAGGTGCGCAGCGCCCGGCGTCGCCTTGAACCCGCCTGTCCCCCAGCCGCAATTGACATAGAGGCCGGGAACGGATGTCTTCGCGATGATCGGCGATCGGTCGGGCGTGACGTCGACGATCCCGCCCCAGTTGCGCAACATCCGCATTCTGCGGAATTGCGGGAATATCTCGCAAATCGCCTCCAGCGTATGCTGTGCGACGTGAAGCCCCCCGCGCTGGGTGTAGCTCGTGTATACGTCGGTGCCCGCGCCGATCACCAGTTCGCCCTTGTCGGACTGGCTGATATAGGCGTGGATCGTGTTCGACATGACCACGCAGGGCAGGACCGGCTTCACAGGCTCCGACACCAGCGCCTGCAACGGGAAGCTCTCGAGCGGCAACCGCAGGCCTGCCATGCTCATCACCACGCTGCTGTTGCCGGCCGCGGATACGCCGACCTTCGCCGCCCGGATCGCGCCGCGGGACGTCTGGACCCCGATCACCTGCCCCGAACGGTCGCGGTCGATCCCTGTCACTTCGCAATTCTCGATGATGTCGACGCCCATCGCGTCGGCAGCCCGGGCGTACCCCCAGGCCACGGCATCATGGCGAGCGGTGCCGCCGCGGCGTTGCAGCGCGGCGCCAATTATCGGGTAGCGCATGCCGGGATCGATGTTGAGCGGCGGGCAATAGGCCTTGGCCTGCTCGGGCGTCAGCCACTCGTTGTCGACACCGTTCAACCGATTGGCGTGGATGTGACGCCGGAACACCTGCTCGTCATGGACCGTGTGGGCCAGCATCATCACGCCGCGCCGCGAATACATGACATTGTAGTTCAGTTCCTCGCTCAGCGTGTCCCACTTCCTGACCGCATGATCATAGAGCGACGAGCTCTCGTCGAAGAGGTAGTTCGAGCGGATGATCGTCGTGTTGCGGCCGGTGTTGCCGCCGCCGATCCAGCCCTTTTCCAGCACGGCAATGTTGGTGAGCCCGTAGTCGCGGGCGAGATAGAAGGCGGCGCCGAGGCCATGGCCGCCGCCGCCGATGACAATGGCGTCATACTGCGATTTGGGCGCCGCGGCGCGCCACTGCTCGCGCCATCCCGAGTGATTGCGCAGTCCGTGGCGAATAAGCGAGAAGAGCGAGTAACGCTGCATGTCAGTCACGCACCGGAACGGTGTGGTTGAGGACAAGGCGGCCGCCATCGGCGTAAAGGATCTGGCCGGTCATATAGGAGGAATCCTTGCTGGCCAGGAACGCGGCGATGCCGGCAATCTCTTCGACGTCGCCGACGCGGCCGAGCGGCGTTCGGGAGAGCACGGCACGCAGCGCGTCGGCATCGCGCAGAAGCGTGTTCTGGGCCAGATCCGTGGCGATGGTCCCGGGACCGATCGCGTTCACGCGAATGCCGGACGCGGCGAGCGCCAGCGCCATCGCGCGGGTCATCTGGTTTATCCCGCCTTTCGACACGGCGTAGGCGAGTTGATCGCCGATCGCCACCACCGCGTTGATCGAACTCATATTGATGATCGAACCCGGGATGCCGTAAGCGACCATCTCGCGGGCGACATGCTGACTCATGAGAAAGACGGACTTGAGATTGACGCCGAGCACCCGGTCGAAATCGGCTTCCGCCAATTCGAGGAACGGAGCCTTGTGGACGATGCCGGCGACATTGACGAGCACATGGGCAGGTCCACCCCATTCGAAGATGTCCGCCAGGCATCTTTCGACGTCTTGCGCGCTTGATACGTCGAGCCCGTAGCCCCGTACATCCGTACCGCTTGCGTCGAGCCGGGAGGCTTCCGCTCCGACCTTCGCGACGTCGATATCGCACATCGCCACCTGATATCCGTCATCGAGAAAGCGCGATGCGCAGGCGAGACCGATTCCCCGCGCGGCGCCGGTGACTATGACCAGAGGTTTGACGTGCTCGCTCATACCGCCTCCGCTGCTCCGGAACGACGCGGGTCCGCGCAGGCACTGGCGACGCCGCCGGGCGAAATATGGATGCCCTCGTAGCTGCCGGCATGGAAGCTCCACGGGCTCGTCAATTCGAATTGCAGGCCCCGCGCCGCGGCCGCTGCGTGTATTGCGGGCGTCCCGCAATCGAGCTCGACCGCGACGCTGTTCGCCGTGCTCCCGCCATAGATCGGCCCGCCGATCCGCGGCCGGTGCACCGATGTCTCGATATCCATACCGAAATCGAGGATGTTCAGCGCGTTGGTCACACAATTCTGGATCAACGCCACGCTCGGCGATCCGGCCGCAAGCAGGGGCTTGCCGTTCGAACCGAAGATGATGTGCGGCGCGACATAGCAGGTCGCGCGGTCGCCGGGTTTCGGCATGTTGCGCGCGAAGTGAGCGGCGCCGGACCACAGGCTCATGCCGTCGACCATCAGTCCGTTCATCCACGGCAGCGACATGACCGAGTGGAGGACCGTCGCGACATTGCCGTCGCGATCGACCACCGTCAGATGGTTCGAGCCGGGGTAAGGGGAGCGCGCCGGATCGACCGGCACGGGGTCGCGCATCTTCATGAGCTCGAAGCGCATCGCCGCATAATCCTTCGACAGGATCGTCTCGAGCGGGGTCGGCCAGCTGTTGGGGTCGCCTTGCGCGGCCCCGTCGAGCGGGACCTCGAGGCAGAAGCGCGACAGCCAGTACAGGCTGTCCGCGCTGTCGGTCGGCATGCCCCATTCAGCGAGCGGAATCTGCTCGATCAGGTTGAGGATTTCGATGATGTGAGTGCCGCCATTGTCGGGCGGCGGCGAACCGGCGATCCTTTGCCCGCGATAGCTTCCCCAGGCGGGCTCCATCCAGCGCGGCGCGAAGCGGTCGAAATCCTCCATCGTCAGCACGCCGCCGGCGGCACGAACGGTTTCGACCACCTTTTCGGTAAAGCGCGACCGGTAGAAATAATCGACCCCGCCGGTTGCCATCTTCTCAAGCGTATCGGCGAGCCGGTGGTTGACGACGACCTCGCCGGGGCCGCGCAGCGCATTGTCGCGAAAATAAATCTCGCGGCCGTCCTCGCTGAGGCCGATCTTGCCCGCCTGCTCGAACATCATGCCATAGAGAAAGGGATAGATCGGAATGCCCGTCCGCGCGAGCTCGATAGCCGGAGCGGCAAGTTCCTCACGCGATTTCGTCGCATGGCGCTCGCGCGCGGCTTCCCATGCCGCCCAGAAGCCCGGGACTGCAACCCCGCGTCCCGTGGCGAGGTCCGCGCCGGTTATTCCGCCAAGCCCGGCGAGCGGCGCGTTCATCGAACCGTTGAGATATCGGGTAGCCCCCGTCGCGGCGTCATAGTGCATCATGCTGAGCATGCCGAAGGCGGTGGTCATATGCGGCTCGACCACCGTTTGCGCCAGCGAGGCGGCAAGGATTGCGTCCACTGCATTGCCACCAGCGCGCAAGATCGCGGTGGCGACGCGCGTTACGATGGGGTGCGAGGAAACTGCGACCCCCTCCTTGCCCGAAGCCATGCGTTTCCGGCCGAAAATCGCACGGTCGGAAAGCTGGCGGATATCGTCGACGTCGAACATCATCAAACTCCCGGGGACTTGGTCTTGAGGCAGCGAATAGTCACGCGAAGGCGCTCATGCCGCCTTTTCCGATGCTGTAATCGCGCGGCGGGGTTTGGCGCATCAGATGCTCGACGAAATAATCCCATTGGCGCCGCAGAAAGTAGGGCTCTGCGAGATAGAAATGCGTGCCATTGGGCATGTAGAGCAAATCATAGGCGCGGTTGGCCTGGTTGAGCGCCGCGCAAAGCTGCAAGGTGACGGCTGGAAACGCATTTTCATCCATGTCGCCATAGGCGAGAAGGAGCTTGCCTTTCAGGTTGGCCGCGAGGACGCCATTGTCCAGCTTCCGGTAATTGTCGGGGACAGCCCCGGCGTCGGGCCTGAGGCGCACGCCGTTGCCATAGTCGGGCAGGGGGCCGCCGCCTGCATAATAGAGGCCGTGGAAATTGTGACTTCCGGCCGACGAGAAGGCGACCTTGAAGACGTCCGGATGACGCAGGATGGCACGCGCCGAGGTATATCCGCCCGCGCTATGCCCATAGACGCCGATGCGGTCGCCATCGAGCGTTGGGTCGCGTTCGCAAAGCTGCCTCAGGACCTCGACATGATCGTCGAGGCAGACGTCGCCCGAGGCCTCATAGCCGGCGTCCTGGAATGCTTTCGATCGCAGCGGCGTGCCGCGTCCGTCGACGACAACGACGGCGAATCCGAGCGCCGCAAAGGCTGCGCGACCATGATAGCCGACACCGAAACGCCCCGCCGCGAAATTATGCGGTGCGACCACGATCTGCGGCCCGCCGTAGATCGCCGTGACAACCGGCGCCGCGGCGCCGGTCGCACCGTGAGGACGGTAAATCGCGCCGTAGAGATCGGTGACCCCGTCGGCGGCCTTCGCGACGAAAGGTTCGGGCGGGCGCCAGCCGGTTTCATAGAGCGCGCTCGCATCCGCTTCCTCGAGCGGCGCAATAATCCTGCCGTCATCGGTGGAACGCAGGACCGTCGTGCCGGGCGTCGAGACCGTCGACCAGCTGTCGATGAAGACGCTGCCGTCGGGTGAAATCGCAGATGCAGGGCGCGCCATGCCGAAGATGCGCGCGAGCAAGGACTCCGGAGGTCCGTCGACCATATGATCGGCTGCCTCGGGACTGAGGAGCGTCAGATTTTGACCGTCGAGGTCCACGCGGTACACGCGGCGCTGGTAGGGATCGCCCGGTTCGCGGCCCGAGGCCGTGAAATAGATACGTCCTCTCGCTTCATCGACCCCAAGCACATCGCGCACGGGCCAATCGCCCGCAGTGATCGGGTTGATCAGTTCGCCGGTCGAAAGATCGTACAGGTAAAGATGCCCGTAGCCGCTGCGTTCGGAATACCAGATCGCCCGGCTGCCGCCGGCGATGATCCGGCTGTTGGGCTGCTTGTACAGTTCGGCGCCGAGCTTGAGAAATCCCGTCGTCGGTTCGGCGATGGGGATGCGAAGCCCCCCAGTGGCCACGTCGATCTCGAGAAGCATCGTCGCCCCGGTCCTGTCGGGCGCGGTGGCGACGAACACCCGGCGGCTGTCGGCGGACCAGCCGAGCGGCTCGAGATGGATGATCCCCTCACCGAGATCGCGCCCGAGCGTGTCGTGGAGCAGGATCGGCACCCGCCGGCCCGTGGCGATTTCGATCGCACAGGCGCTGAACAGGGGGCCTCGCTCCCCGACGAGCGCCTGCTGCACATGATAGGCGCGCGGCCGGGCGCTACCGTCCTGCGGCACCGATTCCAGAAAGGGATAGGGTTCGATATGCCGCTCATCGACCCGCCCGCCGACGACATATTTTCCGTCGGGCGACCATGACCAGCCGAAGGGCATCAGCGGGATGTTGGCCTGGCGCCGCGCGATCGCAAGCAAGGCGGCATCGGGATATTTGCCCCAGGCGTAACTCTCCTCGCCATCGTCCGTGAGGCGGCGTTCGGCGCCGCTCGCGATGTCGAGCACGGCAAGATCGTGGCCGCGCACGACCAGCGCCTGGTCCCCCGCGGGCGATAGCAGCAGCCCGGGCTTTGCCCCCTCGATCGCCCCAAGCTCCTCGGCAACGCCGGAAATGACCCGCCAGCGGCGCCCGCCATGGTGCAGCACGCATTCCCCGTCCGCGGCAATGGACTCTACCATCAGCAGGTCGGCATTCGCCGCTTGTCCCGCTGCGGTCGCGATCGCGCTTGCGGCGGCCGCATGGTCGAACGCCGGGCGGCGCGTTCCGCCCTCCACCCAGATATACCGGCCTCCTCCGGCCAGCTCGCGCCGATACCAGAAGCTATTGGCGCCCACCCAGTTCGGCCGCACGCTCTCGTTCAAGACCAGGCGCATCACGCTGGCATCCAGCACGGCTTCGGCGGCCCGATATCTTGCCAGCATGTCCGCGGCGCCGGAGGCGGGTTGGTCCAATGCCTCGTCGTCGGCTGCTACCGGGGATTGGTTCATCGAGCGAACTCCGATTGATCGCGGGGGGAGGGTGCCGGCGCGGGGTCCAGGCTGGTCGCGAGCGGCGGTGGAAGACGACAAGCTAGGGTCCCTTGCGCGGCCCTATCAAGGCCGCCGGGACGCTTTCAGCGGTTTTCAAAAGAGATTTGGCCGAGGGCGAAAATCCGGTGTCCTGTCGAACGCGGCGCGGCGAAGACGAGGCCGGGCGGGGCCTTCATGCCCGGCCGATCGGCGATGTCTGGATCTCCAGCCAGGACCGGACATCCGGGGGCACCAGCGGGCCGATCGACCCGAGGACGGCCGCATGATAATCGTTGAGCCAATCGAGTTCGGCATCGGTGAGCAACGCGGTATCGATCAGCATTCGGTCGATCGGCGCCATCGTGATCGTCTCGAATCCGAGCATCGGCTTCGTTGCGCCGGGGATGTCGCGCGGGACGGCGACGACCAGATTCTCGATCCGGATGCCATAGTCGCCCTCCTTGTAGTAGCCGGGCTCGTTCGACAGGATCATTCCTGCCTCGATGCCTGCGTCACCCGGCCGGGGTGCGGCCAGCATGTGGGCCGGCCCTTCATGGACGTTGAGAAAATGCCCGACGCCATGGCCGGTGCCGAGGGCGTAATCGAGACCGACCTCCCACAGCGCCCGCCGCGCGAAGGGATCGAGGCGAAAGCCCATCGTACCGGCCGGGAAGGTCAGCCGGGCAATGGCGATATGACCCTTGAGCACGCGGGTGAACCGGTCACGGATCTCTTGACGCGCGCCGCCGATAGCGACCGTTCGCGTGACATCGGTGGTTCCGCCGGAATATTGCCCGCCAGAATCGACGAGATAGATGCTGTTCGGATTTATCGGCCGGTCGGTCTCCGCCGTCGCATCATAGTGCGGAAGCGCGGCATTGGCGTCGGCCGCCGAAATTGTCGGGAACGACAGGCCATGAAACCCTGCCTCCGCGCGGCGGAACCCGGCGAGGCGTTCGGCCGCCGACATCTCGGTCTGCCGTCCCTTCGGCGCTTCGCCGGACAGCCAGTACAGGAATTGCGTGAGAGCGGCGCCGTCGCGGAGATGCGCTTGCTTCATACCCTCGATTTCGACCGGGTTCTTGATGGCCTTGGGCATGCGCGTCGGGTCGGCCATGTCGCGAACCTGCGCGCCGCCCTTGGCCAGCGCTTGATAGACGGCGATGGGCGAAAGGTCGGGATCGACCGCGACGCGCCGCCCCGCCATCCTTTCGAGCGCCGGGTAGAAATCATCGTAGCCAAAGGTCCGCACCCCGGCTCCCAGATGCCGGAGGACTGCGTAGCTCAACTTGCTTTCATCGACGAACAGGTCGACGCTGCCATCGCTCCAGCAGATGCCGAACGCGTAGGCGAGCGGCGCGAATTCCACATCGCTCGCGCGGATGTTCAGGAGCCAGGCGATGGAGTCAAGCGCAACCAATATGGAGGCGTCGAGCTTGCCGGCCCTCAGCAGGTCAGCGACCGCGCAACGCTTGTCGTCCGAACTCATCCCGGCCTTTTCGATCGGCTGGACGAACATCGGTGTGGCCGGGCGGCCGGGTTGGTCGAGCCAAAGGCGGTCGAGCGGATTTGCCGCGACCGGTATCAACTCTACGCCCGATACGGCGAGCGTCGACGTGATCTGGTTTATCGAGGTGCGGGTATACAGGCGCGGATCATAACCTATCCGGTCGCCGCCCCGGCCATGCTCGGCCAGCCATGCGCCGGGGCCGGTGTGCGGCACTGGTGCGATCTGATAGCAGTCGCCGTCGACCTGGTCGCGCGCTGCGACCGTGTAGCGGCCATCGACGAATAGCGCCGCTCGATCCATCAGCACTGCGGCCGAGGCGGTCGAACCCTTGAAACCCGTCAACCATTCGAGCCGTTTGGCATAGGCTGCCGGATATTCGGTGATGTGCTCGTCGCCCGTCCCAAGCAAAAAGCCGTTCAGACCTACCCCTGCCAGTTCCGCCCGCAAGGCTATCAGATGCTCAAGGTACCTGCTCATGACGATCGGAACAATTCTTCTGCCTACGCTTCCTTTCGGGCAGTGCTCGGCGGCCAGCGATCATCGCGGGCAAGCTCGCCCGAAGGAAGGGGAGGGGACGTGTCAGGCGCGCGGACCTTTGCGATCGTTCGAGCGATATGCCTGTCAGCGAGCCAGTAGATCGTTGCGCCGATCACGACCGCGGGGAACGCCACGGACAGCGAGGCCATCTGCAGTCCGCTTTCAGGGCCGAACACATGATCCGACAACAGCCCGACCAGGACCGGGCTGATCACCCCGAACAACGTCGACGAGACCGTCGAGATCGCAAAGAATCGTCCGAGGAGCTGCGGGGGCGCGAGGTCCTGGACGACGGTCGGCAGCAAGGAGTTCCCCCCGATCCCGAGGCCCATTTGAATCGTCGCGATCACGAAGATTTCGGTAGGAGTCCGGGCGAAAAGGTAGAGCGGAATGATGAGGGCATAGAGCGAATATCCGATCTGCGACACCCGCACCGGAGTCATGACGCCCCACCTCGATTTCATGGCCTTGGCTGCGCTGCCGGCAAGAACCAGCCCGCCCACGCTGCCGAGCACCATCGCCGTTCCCAGTCCGGCGCCGACCGCACCTGGGGTCATTTCGAACTTGCGCATGAGTATGATCGGCAGCCATGTGAAAACCGCCGATGCTCCGAGTATGACGAGGCCGAAGGGTACGAACACGGCTGAAATCGCTTTCCAGTTCGCGGCCAGATAGGCGCGGAAATTCAGCTCTGGCAGCTCGACGGCGGTTGGCGTTGAGATGGGCGCAGGAGCAGGCTGTGAATTGAGGCGAAGGAAAACAATTGCGATGGCCAGAACCGGGCCGGGCAAGGCTACGGCGAAGAAGACAAGGCGCCAGGTTTCGCGCGTGAACTCTCCGGTCGGGACCAAATGGCTGATCACGCCGATATGATCGATGATCAGGCCTGCGAGCGCGATGCCGACGCCGCCGCCGACGACGGACGCCGCATAGTAAATGAAATTGGCCGTCATCCGCTGCTTTTCGGCGAACAATTGGGGTATCAGCGCAAAAACGATGATCGACAGGCCGGCCTCACCAGCCCCGAGCAATGCGACGCTGGCCAGCAGCGAGGGATAGCTTGTCGCCAGGCCACAGGTCGCGATCCCGATCGACCAAACAATGACGCACAGCGACAGGAGGACGCGGCGATCCATCCGGTCGGCAAGCCAACCGAGCGGAAAGGCGGCGATACTGGCGAACAATACGGCACCGAAGCCCTGCAGGCTTCCGATTTGCGTGTCGCTGAGATGCAAATCCGCCTTCAACTGCTGCGAGAGGAGGATGATGACCTGCCGGTCGATGACCGCGTAGAGCGTAGCCACCGAGAGGACGAGAAGCGCATACCAGGATGCGAGTGATGCCCGCGATTGCATTATCTTGATTTCCCCTCCTGCAGCGATGCTGCCATCGCTGTCCGGACTTCAGGCAAGTCGGCGTGGTCGGTGGGCGCGCGGCGTACTCGCCCGCGGTCCCGATTGCTTGCGATGGCTAGAGCCGCAGCGCGAAGCGCAAACCGCGGCTGATGGCCGCAGGGAATACGCTCAGGTGCGTTTCGTTTTCGAAGACGATGGCCTCGACTTCGCATGGAGCCGGGGCTTCGAGCGCGCGCAGGCGGCCGGCCAATGCCACCGCATTGGTGACCATCGCGAACGATGTGAGCATCGCCTGCATCTGTTCGCGCGTCACGCCGGGATGGACCGGCACATGATCGGCCAGCTTTTCCTCGAGCTCGCCCAGGGTGAACAAGACGCGCGGTGCGACTTCGCCCGCCGCAACCGGAGCCGTGAGCTTGATCTCGTCGTCGAGGATCGCCCCGCCGCTCCAGTTGATCGACGGACTGCCGACGAGATAGGTCTGATAGGCGGCGGGATGATTGAACAGGACGTGCAGCGCAAACAGTCCGCCGAAGGAATCGCCCCACAGGATGTTGTTGCGGCGATCGGTCGCGTAAGTGGTGTCGATAAGCGGCCGCAGTTCCTCGATCATGAACCGGTGAAAATTCTCCGCGTCGCCATAAATCGCGCCCTGGGTGATCGGCGACGCTTCAAGCCCCGCGAGCGTAGCCGCGTCGGGCTGGGTCGGCAGCAGGTCGGCGCAACGCGCACGCGACGCAAAGGCCCAATCCTTGCCATACCCGATTCCCACCAGATAGGCAGGCTTCAGTTCCAGGCCCACCGCCTGCATCAGAAGCGTGTCGGCAAATGTGTGAAAGATGAAATCTGCGTCGTTCAGATATATAACGGGGAAGCCTTCCGGCGGCGGATCGCCCGCCCACTCGGGCTTGGCTACATAAACCCGATATGTGCGCCCGGTGGACTCGGAGGTCATGTCCCATTGTTCGCAATTGGCGCGCTCAACGGGCAGTCGGACGGGCGCGGTGGAAGCCGGTGACGGCGCTATCTCGGCGATCGGGTCAGTCATGAAACACCTTTTGATGAAATGGCGGTCAGACTAGCCATCGATTCCCGGCCCGTCTTTCGCCCCTCGCCAAAAAGATTTCGCATGCCGCCAAATGGGCGAACGCCGAGCCGTGCCGGCTGTGTTCAGTTCGGCGAAAATGTTCAAGGAAACATGGACGGCCGTTCAGCTTCGCGGCAATGCGCTGCGCCGGCGAAGCTCGCTCGGAGTGGCGCCGAAGTGCCTCTGAACGGCGACCGTGAAGCTCGATGCGCGATTGTAACCGACCGCATAGGCAATCTGCGTGATCGAGGCGTCCCGCTCGTTGAGGAGTTCCAGCGCCTGCTGCATGCGCAGGCCATGGACATAGTCGAACACGGACTGGCCGAGTATCTGCCGGAACCCGCTGCACAGGGCGCTGCGGCTGAGCCCGACGCGGCGCGCCAGCACCTCGAGCGAAGGCGGGGAGGCCAGATTATCGGCCAGCACCTGCTGCGCCTTCAGCACCCCCCGCGCCGTCAGCCGCGTCGTCTCGGGCGAGGTGAAGCCTTCGCTATGGTCGAAAGCCTCGAACATCTGGCAGATGATCTCGATGGCCTTCGATTGCAGGAACAATCGCCGCCTGTGCCCCTCAAGCGGGCAGCCATGCACGTCGTCGAGGCACCGGAACATCGCGGCCGACAATGGCAGCGCGCGGCCGGCTGTCTGCCGCAGGTCGCCGTTGAGGAAATCCTGGACGTCGACCGGCAGCTCATGCTCGCCGCCCGCGAAGAGCGCCTTCAGGGTATTCCGATGGATGACGATGTAGATATATCGTGCCACCCCTGCGAGCGTCACATCGGCGGGTGGCTGGTATTCGGGTTCGATGATGAGCGCCGTACCCGGCCCTTCGAAGCTCACCGGCTCTCCGTCATGCGCGACATATTCTCCATCGCCGCTGCTGGCGACGTAGAGCTGCAACGTGTCGGGCGACAGGACATGACTCGATTGCGGCGAGTAATATTCGGTCTCGCTGAAAATCATGTAGAAGCCGTCGGTAAACCCGCAAAATTCATGTTGGCCGGTCCCGAAGGAGCCGCTTGCGCCGAAGCGATAGTGACGGTTGTCGCTCAAGCGGACGAAGGCATCGGGGAGCTGCCCTTCGGCTATGACCGGGTCGATCGCATAGTCGTCGATCGCATAGTGGATGGTAAGCTGTTCGGCATCCCGGTCGGGGGAGGGGAAGCGGCGCGCAACGGGGAGTCGGGAGGAAGTCCGCGCCTGTCGCCGCGGTGCAATCCAACCCGCGCCGAGCCGAGGTCCGTGTTTCTGCCCGGCGGAGAGTTCGTCTGACGCTTGCATCGCTTACAGTCCTCTTAGGTGTCGATGCAGTTCAGCCCGGTTCGCGGAGCTGGTCAAGTAAAAATACAGCATCGTCAAAAATTGGAATTTTGGCCGCGAGCGAAATCCATTTGGCGGTGTTCGAAAGGCGGATGGCTTGCTCTCCCGCAGAAAAGGCTTTCAGATGCGGGGCGGGCCACGCGAGAATCCTCCGTCGGCGACAATATAGCAAACATACATTTATGTATTATGACGAGGGAGTGTTTTGATGACCGGGACCATCGGAAAAAGCTGTCTTTTGTCGGCTAGCGTGGTTGCGCTATGCTTGACGGCGAACCACGCGAAGGCACAAGTTGCACCTGATAGCGTCGTCCTGCCGGCTGTTGCCGACGAGGTTCCGAACGATGGTGAAATTGTCGTGACGGCCAGCAAGCGCGAAGAGAAGCTGCGCGATGTCCCCTCGGCCATCACCGTGCTTGGAGGCGATGCAATCGAGCGGCTCGGCATCCAGTCGGTTCGCGACTATGCCACGCTCACGCCCGGCCTGACCGTTCAGGACGATGGCACTCCTGGCTCGGGGAAAGTCTATATCCGGGGTCTGCAGACAGGGGCGCTCCAGCAATCTGCCACGACGGTAGTCTATCTGGATGACGTGCCGTTCACCGCCAGCTCGTCCAATGGCGGCGGCGCATTCGTTGCGCCCGATCCGGAGCTCGTCGACCTCGATCGCATCGAAGTGCTGAAGGGTCCGCAGGGCACGCTTTATGGCGCGTCGAGCCTCGGCGGCGTCATCCGGATGATCTCGAAGCGGCCCGACCCGTCAAGCTTCTCTGCCAGTGTCCGGGCGGAAGCGACCGCGGTCGACGGCGGTGGTTTCGGTTATCTGGCCAATGCCAGCGTCAACATACCCCTCGTGGCGGATCGGCTGGCGGTGCGGGCAACGGCATTCTACCGGCGCGCGCCGGGCTATGTCGACAATATCGGTACCGGCACCAAGAACGTCAACGAAAGCGATTCGAAGGGCGCCCGCCTCGCGATCGGATGGACGCCCACCGACCGGCTGACGATCGATCTGGTGGGCCAGTTCCAGGACACCGATACAAATGGCCTGGCGCTGCAGGACAATGTCACGGGCACCTTCACGCCTCTCTATGGCAAGCGGAAATACAGTCAGTTCTTCGACGCGCCATCGAGCACTCGCTACCGGCTGGTGTCCGCGACCGGAACTTATGATGTCGGGATCGGCCGGGTGATCGCCGTTGCCGCCTATTCCGAGAGCAAGCTGCATACCGAGAACGACTTTTCGGCGAGCTATGTGCCCATTCTCCCGCTCCTCGGACTGCTCGGCTACAACTATCCGGCGAACACGGGCTTTGCCTATCAAAGCACGATCCCCCAGAAGAAGAAGACTGCCGAACTCCGCTTTGTCTCGAACAGGCTTGGCCCGGTCGAATTTCTCGTCGGCGGTTTCTACACCCATGAGCGAGTGGATCCGCTCACGACCGATATCGTCGCGCGCGACACCGCGACCAACACGCAGCTTCCGGGCGCCCTCGGCTCCTTCATCTCCTCCCCCATCAGGGACCGGTACGAAGAGCTGTCCGCCTTCGGCAACCTCACATTCTATCTCTCGGATAACTTCGATATCACCGGCGGTGCGCGACTGGCGCACTACAAGGAAAATTTCACCCTGAACTACAGCGGCGTCTATTATGACGCGTTGCTGGGCGGACCGCAGCAGACACCCGGGCTCGACGCCAGCGAGAATCATGCATCCTATCTCGCGACGGTGCGCTGGCGGCCGACAAGCAACCTCAGCCTGTTCCTCCGCGCCGCAAGCGGCTTCAGGCCGGGCGGTCCGCAGCCGGCTGTAGCCCCGCCAGCAGGCGCTCAAACCGTGATCAACCCTGACACGGTCTGGAACTATGAAGCGGGGATCAAGGGCGACTTCCTCGACAGGACGCTGAGCCTCGAGGCCTCGGTTTACAGGATCGATTGGAAGAATATCCAGCTCTACACGATCTTCCAGAACCAGATCGTGCTCGCCAATGCCGGCAAGGCAAAGGTCGAGGGCTTCGAGGTCTCGGCTCTGGCACGCCCGTCCGATCGGCTGAGCATTGGCGTCAATGCCGGCTACACCGATCCGCGGCTCACCAGGATCGATCCCGGCGTGAGCGCTGTCATCGGCGCAGCGGCCGGCGACCCGATCCCCTACACACCGCAATGGACTGTCGCGGCAACCGTAGACCAAAGCGTTCCGCTCGGAAACGATGTCGAAGGGCAGCTGGGGGCAACGATGCGCTTCCAGTCGGAAATGTTCACCTCCTATCCGAGCAGCGTGACCGCCCCGAACGTGAAGCTCCCGTCGATCGGCACCGTCGATCTGCGGGCAGGTGTGAGCTTCCGGCAATATCTGGTCCAGTTCCGCGTCGACAATGTTTTGAACGAGTTCGGCATCATCAACTACGCGCCCGGCACGCCCGGGGTCCCGGCGACGGCAAACATCATCCGTCCGCGCAGCTTCACCTTGTCGCTGAGTGCCAAGTTCTAGCGGGGCCGGCGCGTCCCGGTATCACCAGCCGGGCAATGCGCGGTCGATTGGAGCCTGTCGCCGGGGGGAGGCAGGCTCCCTTTTTAATAGGTGCCGCATATTGTGGGCGGGCTAGGCGAAGCCCCGGGTTCGGAGGCGTGTCGCGATCCGGGCGGTGGCACCGGATCGCTATTTGCGCACCCGGCGCGACATGCGGAAGCGCAACGGTTCCCGGAGAAATTAAGTTGGCGGCGAAAATCATCGATGGCCGTAAGTTGGCAGCGAAGCTGCGCGAGGCTTTTGCTCTTCGCGTGCAGGCGCTCGAGGCGTCCGGGGCATGTCCGCCGGGTTTGGCCGTCATCCTCGTCGGAGAGGACGCAGCCTCGGCCGTCTATGTCCGCAACAAGATCAGGGCCTGCGAGGCGACAGGGATCAAATCCGTCAGCCATCGACTGCCGTCGACGGTATCCAATGCCGAACTGCTCGGCATGATCGTCGAACTGAATGCGGACCCCGACGTGCACGGGATCTTGGTTCAACTGCCGCTCCCTGCGCATATCGATGTCGCGCGGGTGCTCGAAACGATCGCGATCGAAAAGGACGTCGACGGGTTTCATCTGTATAATGTGGGTGCGCTGGTAGCTGGGAATACCGTTTTCCCGCCATGTACGCCCTATGGCGTTGTGAAGCTGCTCGAAAGCGAGGGCGTGTCGGTGGAAGGCCAGAATGTCGTCATCGTCGGGGCCAGCAACATTGTCGGAAAGCCGATGGCGCTCATGCTGATGGCCCGCGATGCTACGGTTGCTATCTGCCATGCGAAGACCCGAGACTTGGCCCAGTTCACCATTCTTGCGGACATTCTTGTCGTCGCGGCGGGCGTGCCGAACCTGATTTTGCCCCAGATGGTGAAGACCGGCGCGATTGTGATCGATGTCGGCATCAACCGGCTGCCGGACGGGACAATCACTGGCGACGTCGATTTCGCCGGCGTCGCGCAGAAGGCGGCAGGCATAACGCCGGTACCGGGCGGGGTCGGCCCGATGACGGTCACCATGCTTCTGGAAAACACGATTGCATCGGCGGAGCGCGCGAGTGCGCGGCAGAGGCTGGGGCTCACTGAAGCACGCCATGATTGATGTCCGCGCGATCTGAACAGGCGCCCGATGGGCGAGCCGTCCCCGATGTTGTTTGGCATTATTGAGCCGCGAGGCGCATATGGCTTTGCGGCGATCAGCGCTACTCATGCGCGTTTGCCGTAGACGGCTTCACCGGATTGCCCGTGCCGGCCTGGTCCGTGATTAGCGGCGGCGGCCTTTGCCACAGAATCAGGATAGCGCTTCCGGTGAGGGTCGCGAGTGCCGACCAGAGCAGATCGGAGGGCGCGATGATCGCGCATGAGGCCGTGAAAATCACGGTGTCGATGCCAAGCTGAATTTTCCCCGGGTTCACGCCGTGGCGGCGCTCGATCCACAGAAACAACGCGCCGAACCCGCCTACGCCAGCGCCATGCCTCGCCAGCGAAAGGGCGCCCATCCCGAGCATCGCGCCTGCCGCGAGCGCCGCGATCGGCTTGCTGAGCACGTCGATGTGGAATGCCAATGGGGTGAGGCCGGACAGGATGGACAGGCACAGGCTCGCCGCGACGGTTTTGACCAGGAAGCCCCGGCCCATCGCGCGCCCCGCGAGCAGGAAGAATGGCACGCTGAGGATCATCAGCAAGATTCCGGCTTCGATCGGAACGAAGTAGGAGATCAGCAACGCGATTCCCGAAAGCCCCCCGATAATAAGGCGAGCGGAAGAAAGCAGCGCGAGGCCGGCGACTATCAACAGCGAACCGACGAAGATCGCGTAGGCATCTTCGAATGTGGCGCGCGTCGGCCAGGCGCGATCGAGCGGCGGCGGTTCGGCATTCCCTATGTGCTCCGTCATCGGATGTCATCACGCCCCTGGCTTTGCCGCGACTGCCGGATTGCGACGCGGACATGCCGGTTTGTCCGGCTTCGGCGCGAGCCCGAGCGGGCGGTGAGCGCTCTCGGCGATCCGGCGAGTCGAAGCCTCCTCGGCTCCGGCGGCCTATCGATGAAACGAATAAATTAGGCAATAGTGCATTATTTTGCGGGCGGGATTGGCGTTTCGCCATCGAAGGCCCGTAAACAATCGAGGAAATATAGGAAAATCGCGCGCATCCGAAGGCGCGAAGGCCGGGCCTTTGCCGGGAAAAATATGGAGGAGACTGTGCCGAATTTCTCTTGCGGTGTGACATGCAGTTGTGCATTAAACTCATATGAAAGGAAGGGGGAGGCTGTGACGAGACGCTATTCCGCACTGTCGCTGATACGCGAAGGGTTGAGCGGCCAGCGAGGCTGGGAGCCCGCGTGGAGGGAGGCGGCGCCCAAGGCGGGATATGACGCGGTCATCATCGGCGGCGGCGGACACGGTCTTGCCACGGCCTATTATCTCGCCAAGAATCACGGCATGACCAATATCGCCGTGATCGAGCGGGGATGGATCGGCGGCGGTAACACCGGGCGCAACACCACCGTGATCCGGTCGAATTACTTCTTTCCGGAGACGGCGCAATTCTTCGATTTCGCGCTGAAGCTCTACGAGGGCCTGTCGCGCGAGCTCAACTACAACATCATGTTCTCGCAGCGCGGGATCTGGATTCTCGGCCACGACCGGCACGGCATGGAGATGCTCAATCGGTCGGCCAATGCGATGCTCCTCAATGGCGTCGATGCGGAACTCCATGACGCCACCTCGGTGCGCAGGAATATTCCGGGGCTGAACGACAATCCGCGTTTCCCGATCCACGGGGCGCTCAACCAGCCCCGCGCAGGCACGGCGCGTCACGATGCCGTCGCCTGGGGATATGCCCGCGCCGCCTCGCGCCTCGGGGTCGATATCATCCAGAATTGTGAGGTGACCGGCTTTCTTATCGCGAACGGCAAGGTGCGCGGGGTTGAAACGAGCCTGGGCATAATCGGCACCGGCAACGTCGGGATGGCCGTGGCCGGGCACTCGACGGCGCTCGCAGCGAAGGCGGGCGTCCGGTTGCCGATCAGCTCATACGGTTTGCAGGCTTTCGTGTCCGAACCCGTCAAGCCCTGCCTCGACACCGTTTTGCTCTCGCCAGCGACCGGGACCTATCTCAGCCAATCGGACAAGGGCGAGCTCGTGATCGGCGCGGGGCTGGACATATTTCTGTCCTATGCCCAGCGAGGCAGTCTGCCGTGGATGGAGCGCGCGGCCGCCGGGGTGGTCGAACTCTTCCCGGGTTTCTCCCGCATGCGGTTTCTGCGGCAATGGGCGGGACTTGTCGACGTCACCCATGATTCCACCCCGATCCTCGGGAGGACCCCGGTCGACGGCCTCTATGTCAACGGAGGCTGGGGGACGGGCGGCTTCAAGGCGATCCCGGCAGGTGGTTGGTGTCTGGCCCACCTCATGGCGACCGGGCAGTCGCATCCTCTCGCGGCAGGCTTCGGCCTCGAACGCTTTCAGACCGGCGCCCTGATCGACGAAGCGTCGGCCGCCGGCATCGTGCACTAAGGACCCAATATGCTGCTGATCAACTGTCCCTACTGCGGGCCGCGCGCCGAACTCGAATTCCGCTGCGGCGGCGAGAGTCATATCGAGCGGCCTGGCCCCCATGGTGACGTCGATGACGAGGCCTGGGCGGATTATCTCTTCTATCGGCAGAATCCGAAGGGCGAGCACCGCGAGAGATGGGTTCACGCCGCTGGCTGTCGGCGCTGGTTTAACGTGGCGCGGGACACCGTCACGCACCGGATCAATGCGGTCTACCAGATGGGGGAAAGCATGCCCGTGACGGGAGATATCCGGTGACCGGATGGCGAAACAATGCGGGGACGACGATCGATCGTTCTCGCCGGGTGAATTTTACCTGGGCGGGTCGTTCCTATGAGGGGTTCGGGGGCGACACGCTCGCCTCGGCCCTCCTCGCCAATGGTGCCTCGATCGTCGGGCGAAGTTTCAAATATCATCGGCCTCGCGGCCTGATCGCCGCAGGCCTCGAGGAGCCGAACGCTATCGTCCAGCTCGAAGCCGGTGCGGCCACGATACCCAACATGAAGGCGACGCAGGTCGAACTATATGAAGGGCTGGTGGCCAGTCCCGTCAATAGCTGGCCGAGCGCGACATTTGATGTCCTGGCGGTGAATTCGCTGGTGAAGCGCTTCATTCCCGCCGCTTTCTACTACAAGACATTCCTGTGGCCGAACTGGCACTTGTTCGAGCGGTGGATTCGCAAGGCTGCGGGTCTTGGCGTCGCGCCGCAACACCCCGACCCCGACCCGTACGAGCATCGCTTCGAGAATATCGACACGCTTGTGGTGGGATCAGGGGCGGCGGGCCTTGCCGCTGCGGAGGCTGCCGCGGCGAGCGGAGCGCAGGTGTTGCTCGTCGAGACCGACGCGGTCCTTGGCGGAGGGTTGCTGGCGTCGACCGAGCCGGTCGAAGACCAGTCGCCGGCCGCGTGGCGCGACTCCGCGCTCTCGCGGCTTCGGGCGCTTCCCAATGTGAAGATACTCGCGCGCACGATGGCGTTCGGCTTCTATGATCACGGGCTGGTCGCCCTTTGCGAACGCCTAAGCGACCATCTGCCGCTGTTGCAGCGCAGCGGGCCGCGCCAGCGGCTCTGGAAGGTTCGTTGCCGCCGCGCGATCCTGGCGACCGGGGCTTTCGAACGACCGATTGCCTTTTCGGGCAATGATATCCCCGGCGTTATGCTGGCATCTGCCGCCCAGACTTACGCGCTTCGCTATGGTGTTGTCCCTGGAAGGCGGATCGTCGTCGCCGCGAACAATGACAGCGGGTATGAAGCCGCCTTCGCACTCCAGGACGCCGGGGCGACGATCGTCGCCATCGTCGACACGCGGGCCGAAGCGCCTGTAGCTGCCCAGGCTGCTTCCCGTTCGATCCGTGTGATCTTCTCGTCTGCACCGGTCTCGGCGCGCGGCGGGCGCCGGGTGAAATCGCTCTCGATCGGCGATGCGGCCGGCGGATCGGCGCGCGAGACCTTGCAATGCGACACGATCCTTACCGCCGGCGGCTGGAATCCGGCGGTCCACCTGCATTCCCAGTCGGGCGGCTCGCTCGCGTTCGACGAGGCGCTGCAGGCGTTCCTTCCCTCCCAATCCGTCCAGGAAGCTCCATGCGTGGGGGCGGCAGCCGGCCTGTTCGATATCGAAGCCGCGATTTCCGGCGCGCGCGCCATTGCGCGCGGCGACGAACCAATCCGCTCCGTCCCCGTTGCGGTCGGCCCGACACGTCATTTTGCCGACGGCGACGTCGCCGCGCAGACCGCGTGGCTCGATTTCCAGAACGACGTCACCGTGGCAGATGTCCAGCTGGCTTCGCGCGAGAGCTTCCGCTCGGTAGAGCATCTCAAGCGCTACACAACGCTCGGCATGGCCTCGGACCAGGGCAAGACGTCCAATGTCGCGGGTATCGGTGTCCTCTCGCACCTGTTGGGCAAGCCGCCGCAAGCGATCGGCACGACCAAATTCCGGCCCCCTTATGATCCCGTAACGATCGGCGGCTTTGCCGGCCGGGCTGTCGGACAGGATCTCATGCCGGTCGCGCACCTGGCAGCGCATCACGAACAGATGGCCGCCGGTGCACAAATGGAGCAATATGGAGGCTGGCTGCGTGCCGCCTGGTACAGGAAAAGCGATGAAGCCGAGGAAGCCGCGGTTCGCCGCGAGGTGCTCGCGGTCCGCAATTCGGTCGGGCTGTTCGACGCTTCGCCGCTCGGCAAGATCGAGGTCAAGGGTCCTGACGCCGCCGAATTCCTGCAGAGGATGTATGTTAACGGCGTGCGCAACCTGAAGGTCGACCGGTGCCGCTATGGTCTCATGCTGAACGAGCATGGCGTGGTTTACGACGATGGCGTGTTCGCGCGGATCGGAGAGAATCACTTCCTGGTCGGCACGACCAGCGGCCATGCCGCGGCGATCACCGATATCTTCAACGAGTGGCTGCAGTGCGAATGGCGCGATCTGAATGTTCTGGTCGAGAATGTCACCACCGGATGGGCGGTGATGAACGTGGCGGGGCCGAAGGCGCGCGACGTCCTCAAGACTGTCGGGACCGATATCGATCTGTCGTCCGCGGCCTTCCCGCATATGACCTATCGCGAAGGGCGCGTCGCCGGCGTTGAGGCGCGGGTCGAGCGTGTCAGTTTCTCGGGCGAACTCTCCTACGAGGTGGCCGTGCCGTGGAGCTACGGCGCTTCCTTATGGAATTGCTTCATGCGCGCCGGGCGCAAGTTTGGCATCGCACCGTTCGGCATCGAGGCGCTGATGGTGATGCGTGTCGAGAAGGGGTTCCTGCACATCGGCTCCGATACCGACGGGACGACCTACCCCCAGGACGTGGGATTCGGTCCGGCGATCGCAAAAAAGCCGGATGACTTCGTCGGCCGCCGATCGACGACACGTCCCGACGGGCTGCGCAGCGATCGCCGCCAGCTCGTTGGACTTGAAGTCGTCGACGGGGGCGGGCCGATCCCGATCGGCGCTCATCTGCTTCCGAGGGGATCGACCGACCCGCGCGGCACCGAGGGCTGGGTGACGTCGAGCGTGATGTCCCCGACCTTGCAGAAGCCGCTGGCCATGGCGCTGGTTGCTGCGGGCTCCGCTCGCATGGGTGAGGACGTCCGCACCTGGCATCTTGGACAGACGCGACGGGCCCGGATCGTGGATCCGCGCGCCTACGATCCCGAAGGAGCACGGCTCGATGTTTGATCGCGATGGTTCGGCGACGCTGGTTCGCCGCGGACCCTCGGGGCTGGCCGGCTTCAACGAGGCGGGCGCCGCGCTCACGCTGGAGGACGGGCTCGGGGTAGGAAAGGTGCAGTTCCTGAGGGGAACCACCGCCGCCTATTTTTCCGATCTGTTTGGCCAAGCCGCCCCGGCCGACCGCCAGTCGCTCGCGTTGGACATGGTCGAGGTTTCCTGGCTCGCACCCGACGAATGGCTTCTGACCGGCGAAGAGGCCGAGGTGCTCGCGATGATCGGACGCGCGGCCGTGATCGGAGATTCCTGCCTCGCGACGAACCTGTCGCACGCGCGTAAGGCTTTTCGGCTTTCGGGGGCCGGCGCGCGCGACAGGCTCGCCGCGGTCACGCCGCTCGATGTGACCGATGCTGCGATGGCGGTGGGCGACGTCGCGCGGGCGCCGCTGAGCGACACGGGAATGTTCATAGCACGCTTGCCCGATAGCGAAGGGCAGCCGGTTTTCCGGATCGTCGTCGATCAAACCATGGCCGCCCATGCCGTCAGAATGTTGCGCGGGCCGGCCCTGACTCCAGGAGTTGATTCTTGATTACAGAATTTGTGCTGCGTTTTCGCGCGCCGGACCGCCCCGGCATCATGGCCGCCCTCGCGACGCTGCTTGCGGCCAATGGGTGCGATGTGCGGGGTGCCGAGGTCTACGGCGACGACGATACTTGCGGCTTCTTCTGCCGCATGGTCTTGACCGGCTCTTCGCCACGCGAGGAACTCGCGGCGATCATCGAGCCCACCGCGCGCGATCTCTCGCTGGACTGGGAATTGCGCGATCTTGGGACCAGGCTCAAGGTCCTGATTGCCGTTTCCAAGTTCGGACATTGCCTCGTCGACCTCATTCACAAGCGCGAGATCGCGCAGCTGCCGATCGACATCGTCGGTGTCGTCTCCAATCACGAAGCGATGCGCAAGACCGTCGAGTGGCACGGGCTACCCTATCACCATCTGTCGATGGATCGGGGGAAGCCTGCGCAGGAAGAGGCGTTTCTGTCTATCATCGAGCAAAGCGGCGCCGAACTGACCGTCCTCGCGCGTTACATGCAGATTCTTTCGGATGACTTTTCCGCGAAGCTCTCCGGGCGTTGCATCAATATTCACCATAGTTTTCTGCCGAGCTTCAAGGGCGCGAAGCCCTATCACCAGGCCCATGCCCGCGGCGTGAAGCTGATCGGCGCGACGGCGCATTTCGTGACGCCCGAACTCGATGAAGGACCGATCATCGAGCAGGATGTGCGCCGCGTATCCCATTCGGTGACGGCCGAAGAAATGGTCGCCATCGGCCGCGAGATCGAAGCGTCGGTGCTGAGCCGCGCCGTCCGCTGGCAAGCCGAGCACCGCATTTTCCAGAACGGCAACAAGACCGTTGTCCTGTCGTCGATCTAGGGCATTGCTCGCGGCGAAACCGGTGGTCTGTTTCGACGATAGGGACAGGTCTGCATGTTTTGATCGCGCTGGCGGAAATATGATCTCGCCGTTTCGCATTTGTCGAAAACGTGGGGTGCGTGACGGGAAAGTGCTTCGCGATGAGCGGGACGGGAGTATGAGCCGCCGGGTCAGGCCAGAGGTTTCCGTGCCTCTGCGCTTTGTAACTGGGTGCATATATGGCATGGGCGTCTCTGACGCCTTGTAAGGCCCAGCTGGAAGCATTGATCATGGTTGGCCGCACGCCGAAGAATACAATTCAGGACTGGATTGAAGCAGCCAAGCGAATGCTGGTTGAAGAGGGCATTTCCGGGCTCAAAGTCGACCGCCTCGCCAATCGCCTCGGCGTGACGCGCGGGGGCTTCTACCACCACTTCAAGGATCGCGACGAGTTCTTCGATCAGGTCATCCAATATTGGGAAGCGACCTGCCGGTTCTTGCCCGACGATGCACCGCCGTCGAAGCCCGCGGAAGCCGCCGACTGGCTGGACCGCGCGGTGGCGCGGCTTATCGAGGGCGACGGGTACGATTATCAGTTCGATCTTGCGGTGCGCGAGTGGGCGCGCGGTGACAAGCGCGCGGGTTGGGCCGTGGAGCGTACCGATCGGGAACGGTTGGAGCGTCTGCGCGCCTTTTTTGAAGCGCTCGGCTACGACCGCCAGCACGCAGCGATCAGGGCGCGTGTCTTTTACTATCACCAGATCGGCTACTATGCGATCGGCGTGCTGCAGAGCATCGCCGAACGCCGCAAGAACGCAGATCTCTATATCGAGATCATCTGCGGCGAGGAGAAGCTGGCCGCGGCCCGCGCGAACGCCGGGAAGAACCGAAAGGTCCGCGCCGCCTGAGTGGTTGCGGGGCAGCACCGCGGCTCGACCACGGACGAGAGTTTGCCTGCCGCTGCCATCTTCCATTGACGGGAACCCCGTCGGCGTTCCGATGTGCGTTCTGCTGTCCCAAAAACATTTTTGCGTCGCCCACCCGGCGACCGCTTCGCGATCGATTCTAGGGATCGAGAAGATCCGCAGGACGCCTTCTCGATCCGGGCCGCAGTTGATTGTCGAATGCTGGTGGATAACCTTGTCTCAGAAGCGATAGCGCAGGCTGGCGGTGACGTTGGCCGGGTCGCCAGCCATATTCCCGTAAACAAGAGTTTGATAATTATTGATAAAATATTTCTCGTCGAACAGGTTCTGAACGTTCAGCTGAAATGACCAGCGTCCTATGTCATAAGTCAGGCTTGCATCGACGACTGTGTAGCCGGGGATGTCGATGGTTGCGCCAGTGTAGGATGTCCGAACTGCATCTACATATCTTGCGCCGCCTCCGATCGTGAGGCCGCTGAGGGCTCCCTGTCCGATCGTGTAGGTCAAGAATGCGCTAAAGCTATTTTCGGGAAGATAGAGGACGCGTTGGCCGATGGCGGATGCGTTGGTGTCCTTCACGACCTTTGCATCGAGATAGGCATAGCCGGCATTGATCTGAAAGCCGTCCCCGATCTCGCCGAGCGCCTTCAATTCGAAGCCGCGATGCTTGACCTCGCCGACCGGGCGGTAATAGTCGATACCGTTGAGGTTCCGGTCAAATGCCGCAAAATTCTGCTGAACAATCTGATAGACGGCACCCGTCAACAGCAAGCGTCCTTTGAAGGCCTTTGCCTTGACGCCCAGTTCATATTGCTCCCCCGCCAGCGGCGGCAGAACATTCTGGTCGACCATCAACCGTGGTTGGGGGCTGAAGGACTCGCTGTACGAGGCATAGAGATTGGTGTTGTCGAATATTTCATAAGTGAGCCCGGCGCGGGCGCTTACCTGACCGGGGACGTCATAGACCTGGACCGCGCCGTTGGTGTTCCGTTTAGCGTCGGGCTTGGAATAGGACGCACCGAGCAGAAGCGAAAGGCGATCTGTCGGCTTGAACACCGACTGACCGGCGAGCGTCAGGGTCTTTGTGCGAATGAAAGACGCGAAGGGAAAGAGAGGATTGTTTGCCAGGCGATCGTTGAACGCCCGCCGGATATTTTCGGTGGTATCGAAGATGTTGATTGTCCCTGTACCCCGCGGCGAGTTGGTCGTCGTCTTCTGATCGCTGTCCTGATAAAGCGCCGCCAAGGAAACGAAACTTCCGGCGAGACCCAGCCCGTCCAACTTGTAGATCGCAGAGGCACCGATGCCGTAATTGACAGTGCGGACGGCGGATCGACGGTTCACCTGAAACGAGGCATCCCCGTTTGCCTGAAGATTATAGGCGTAGCCGGCCGCGCCCGATTGGCGCGCGTCCTCGTAATTTCCTTTCAGTATCAGTTCGAAGTCGTCGTTGGGAGCCCAGCGGATGTTGGAGGTGCCGTAAAAGGTGCGGCTGGTGACGGCGATATCGCGCGAGCCGAGAAAAAACGAGCGCGGGACGTCGGCGGGTTCGCCATTGGCGTAGACCGGGATACCGTCGAACGACGTTCGCCGATACCTCTCATAGCCAGCGTGCGCGAACATGCTGAGCGTGTCGGTCATGTCGGCGTCGATGCCGCCGTAAACAAGCGATTTCTTTCGCGACAATTCATCAATGAAACTGTCGCCCCGATCGTGGGCGACGATGCCGATGAGGCGGACGTCGCCATTTTTGTCCACCGGGCCGGCGAGCTGCGCCTCGCCGCGAAAGGCATTCCACGAACCGGCCTTGACCGACACGTAGCTGGGCGTATTTGCCTTGGCTCCCTTCGTCACATAATTGACGAGCCCGCCGGGACTGGAAATGCCGTAAACGACCGATGACGGGCCTTCAACAATTTCAAGGCGCTCGAAGATAGCGAAGTCCGGCTCGTAGGAGGTAAAGGTCGATATGGCCGTGATGCCGTCGATCGCGCGCCCGGCGGTGAAGCCGCGCAGCTTGATCACCGTGCCATTATTCGACGGATTGCCGCCGTGGATCGCGCCCGGCGTATAGGCCGCAATATCGCCCAGCGTCCGCAGGTTCGCCGCCTTGATAAAGTCCTCGCTGACAAGGCTAATCGATTGCGGGACCTCCTCAATCGGCATGGGAAGATTAGTGGTTCCGCGCGTGTCCGCGTCAAGAAAACGGTAGCTGCCCGTGACGATGATTTCTGCGTCGTCGGAAGCCTCGGTTTCTTGCGCGAAAGCGCTGCTGTCGAAACCCGTGGCGAGAAGGCCGGCCCATGCCAAAGTAGCCGCTGTTGAAGCCCGAAAATTGAGATGCGTCATATCGGTTTCCCCCATCCAGTTTGGATGGCGCAGGTTAAGGGGATATTTTATCCAATTTCAAGTCATGTTATGTCTGCGCCCCGATTTTTGGCTTTTCTGCTCTCGCGACGGTCAGCCGCTCCTCGCCATCAGCTTCCCCCAGCTTGAAACAAACTGCATCTTTCCATCTGGCCGGGGCCGCAGAAAGCGGATGGTTCTTTGGTCGGCCGGCGGCGTGTTCGCGCGCGTCCGGAAGGTGTCGTTCCCGATGGGGTCGAGAAAAATCGGCGGCTTGTCGTCGCTCGAATTGTCATAGGTGAGAAATTTGTCCGCCGTGCGAAGAGCGAGACCGCCGCCGTCGCGATCGATACGATAGCGGTCGGCAATATCCTCATAGATGCCGAGATAGGGAGCGAGGTCGACCGGCCGGTCGTCCACGGGGGGCTCGACAGGACGGATACCCGTCCATGATTGCATGATCGGATCCATGAACGTCTCGATCAGTTGGTCGCCGTTGTCGGAATTGGTCAGCAACGCTATGACCCGCCCCGAAGGCGGGTGGGCATAGAGCTTGGAACGAACCCCGGGACCGCTGCCGCCATGACTCAGCACGCCGCCCGGCTGGATCATCCAACCGAGGCCGACCTGGTCGGCCCATGCGCCGATCGGCGCGAATGCGGCGGTAGGGGTCGCCATGGCGCGCGCCGATCGCGCCGAGACTATGCGCTTGCCATTCGGGCCGATTCCATCGTTGATCAGGGCGCGAGCGAAAGTGACTACATCGATCGCGGAGGCCATCTGCGTCGATCCGGCGGGGGCGAGGCTGGTGGCGAGAAAGGCGCGCGTGGTTTGAACCAGCTTGCCCGACGCGGAGTCCGTGAGATCGCCCACGCTCACCCTGAAGCGCGGCGCGTCCAGCGGATCGACCAGCGCATGGTGCATGTCCAGCGGGTCATAGATTTTTTCCTTCGTCAGCCAGTACCAGCTTCTCTCGCGGACCTTCTGGACCAGATAGCCCGCGATGACCGTTGCGACATTGTTGTAGGAGGTCTCCGCGCCCGGCGAAAACAGCTGCCCGAGCGCCGCGCACCGGTCGATAGTGTCGACGATGCGTTCCTGGTCTGGTCCATATTCGGGCAGCCAGGCGCCGTCGATCCCGCTGGTGTGATTGACGAGCATTCGGCAGGTAATGCGTGCTGCGGATTGCATGTCGCCCAGCCGCAAATCGGGAAGGTGCTTGAGAATGGGATCGTCGAGCGTGATGCGGCCCTCGTCGACGAGCTGCATCAAAAGGGTCGCGTTCATCACCTTCGTGATCGAACCCAGATGCATCAGCGTGTCGGTCGTTACCGGATCGCGGGTCACGCTGTTGCGAAGCCCTGACGCCGCACTGTGCAACATCTTTCCGTCCCAATAGGCGAAAGACGCGCCGGTGACGCCAATCGCTTTCCGCGCCGCGTGCAGCTTCGCGGCATAATCGTCCGGCTCATCGACAGGGGGGGAGGCTGGATTCGATCTGGTCTCGGCTTGCGCAGTCGTGCCTCCGGCCAGGGCTGCGGTGGCGATTGCGCCCGCCGAATGCCGGAAAAATTCTCGCCTGCTCGCCATATCAAACTCCTTTTCCAACCTGCCCATCCGTCCGCGTGCTCGGCCTCGGTCAGCCTCCCAGAACCGCCTTTAGTTCGACAAATTCATCGAACCCGAATGCACCCCATTCGCGTCCATTGCCGCTCATCTTGTAGCCGCCAAAGGGAGCCAATATGTCGCCCGCAACGCCATTGACAGCGATGCGGCCCGCACGCAGCCGGTTGGCAACGGCTGCCGGATCGTCGCCATCGCCGCTCCACAGATAGGCGGCGAGGCCATAGTCGCTGTCGTTGGCGATCCGCACGGCGTCGTCGACATCGTCGTAAGCGAGGATCGACAGGACTGGCCCGAAAATCTCCTCTCGCGCGATCGTCATCTCGGGCGTGACATCGGCGAACACCGTCGGCCGCACATAATAGCCGGTGCCGAGGCCGTCGGGTTTTCCCGGGCCGCCCGCGACAAGGCTGGCGCCTTCCGCGATTCCGGCTTCGATCAGCTGCTGGACGCGCCTCCACTGCGTTTCGGAGACGACCGGGCCGATGGTCGCGTCCGTCGCCGGAGCGCCCACGCTGATCGCAGCAATAGTCTCGCGGACGATTTCGACCACCTCGACCATGCGCGCGGCGGGGACCAGCATACGGGTGGGCGCGTTGCACGACTGGCCTGAATTGTTCAGCACCTGCTTCAGGCCTGCCGCCGCGGCTTTCGGGAAATCGGCGCCGGGAAGCAGGATGATCGGCGATTTGCCGCCCAGTTCCTGCGCCACGCGCTTGACCGTCGGTGCTGCGGCGATCGCGACGGCGACCCCGCCGCGGGTCGAACCGGTGAAGGAGACCATATCGACCTCGCGATGCGATGCGATCGCCGCGCCGGTGGCCGCGCCGCCATTTACCAGGTTGAAGACGCCCGGCGGTACGCCGGCGGCGTCGAGGATCTCGGCAAAGATCACGGCGGAGAAGGGCGCGACTTCGGATGGTTTCAGCACCATCGTGCATCCCGTTGCAAGCGCCGGGGCGACCTTGCACGCGACCTGGTTCATTGGCCAGTTCCACGGCGTTATCAGCCCGCAAACACCGATCGGTTCCCTGCGGATCCGTGTCGTGCCGCGCTGGTCCTCGAACGAATAATCCTTCAATACCGTGATCGCGGCTTCCAGATGCGAGAGGCCGCTTTTGGTCTGGCCGCCCTGCGCCAGCGCCAAGGGAGCCCCCATTTCCAGCATGACCGCCTCGGCAATATCGCCTTCACGCCGCCGATATTCGGCCACGATCCGTTCGAGAACATCCAGTCGTTCCTGACGCGACGTCGCCGACCAGCCGTCGAAGGCGCGCCGCGCCGCGGCGACGGCACGGTCGACATCGATCGACGCTGCTTCGGCGACCTGGCCCGCAACCTGTTCGGTCGCGGGATCGATCACGTCGATCGATTGCACCGTGGCAGGGGAAACCCATTCGCCGTCGATATAGAATTTCAAATGCGCGCGCACGGCGGACTCCTTTGCTACTTGGGAGAGGGATTAGTTTGTAACGGGACTGGAACTGCGCCGCGCCGACCACAGCATGCTGATCGCTGCATAGGCGACGACCAGAATGACCAGCCAGCGCAGCCAATCGAGCGGCAGCGATTTGACGATATAGGCAGCGATCAGCACAGCGGGCACGCCGCCGAAGGCAAGGCCGAGCGCGGCGCGCAGATTATAGCGGCCGGTAGACACAAAGCGCGCGCCGCCGATCGGCATAAGGAAGGCGCAGCTTCCCATCATGATCGGGAATGCAACGAGCGGGTTCATGCCGAGCAGGCTGACGAGGATCAGGCAGGGGGCGTAGAGTCCGACGCCCAGCATCATCAGCGCGCCGAGCAGAAAGCTGGCGCAGATGGCCAGGGCAAGCTTCGCGCCGGCCAGTCCCTCGGCCGTGCCGCCACCGGGCATCCATCCCAGCAGGCTGACGAGGAACAGCAGCGCGGCAGCGAGCAGCGCCACGCCCATGCCAAGCTGGATCGCCCGGCGCGGCAGGCGCGCGACATAACCGACACCCAGCCATGCGCCCGCGACCGCGGCGGCGATCATTCCCACGAGCGTTAGCGGTTCGACCGAAACGATCGAGATGAAGATGAGCGCCTGCGCGATCGTCGGCAGCGCGTGGCCGACGTTGAGCGTGCCGGGGATATCCTCGTCCGCGACCCGGCCAGACAATTTGAACGCCGCGGTCGTCGGGGCGAAGGAACCGATCCCCAGCGTGTCGAAGAAATTGGCGACGAAGCCGATGAGAAGTTCGACAGATCCGGGCGTGCGGTTCCCGGCGGCTGTGGTGCGTCGTCGTTCCACTCGCCACCAGCGCCTGATGAACCACAGGCTTGCCACGACCAGCGCGGCAAGGATCAGGGTTGTGATCGACAGCTTCATGCGGGCGTCCCGTCGGGCAAAGCGGTGCGGGCGTGCTTGACGGGGGCGGTTTCGGGCAGCGCGAACATCGCCACCAGCCCGACGATGACACCGCCGATCATGTACCAGGCGGGTGTCATCGGGCTTCCGGTAAGCTGGGTCAGCCAGGCGACGAGGAACTGTGCCGATCCCCCGAAGACCGACACCGCGAGCGCATATATCAGGCCGAGCGCGCCGGATCGGACGCGTTGTGGCAGCGATTCGGCGATGACGACGAAAAACACCGATGACGCAAAGGTCGATGCGGTCGCGAGAATGGCGCAGGCCAGATAAAGCGCTGCTGCCGATCGCTGGTGCTCGAGCAGTTCGAAGCAGGGAAAGACCGCCAGCGCCAGCAGGATCCACGGCGTCAGCATGACCGGCCTGCGTCCGATGCGATCCGACAGCGCACCGGCAAGGGGGGCGCATATCGCGCCGCAAAGACCGACGACGACCGTCGCGCCGAACGCGAGCTGCGTCGACATGCCGAGCGTCGAGCTGGCATAGGTGGTCATATATTTCAGCAAATAGTTGGTCGTTGTCGCTGCGGCCACAAGGCAAACCCCCGCGATCGCGACGCGGCGATAGCTGATGCCGGGTGGAACATCGTCCGCGGCCTCCGCCGTCGGATGCAGTGTTTCAACCAGCGTACGGCGCAGGAGCAGGCCGACAGGAATGATCGCGGCCCCGAGAAGCAGCGCGATGCGCCAGCCCCACGCATCGAGCGCGGCGTCGCTCATCACGCTCGACAGGATCAGCCCGATCATGCCCGCCGTCAGGGCGGAAATATCGGCGCTCATCGCCTGCAGCGAGGTATAGAGGCCGCGGCGGTTGATCGGAGCGGCTTCCATCAGGAAGGCGGTGGCCGCGCCGACTTCGCCGCCGACTGCAAAGCCCTGGATCAGGCGGCACAGAACGACCAAGACCGGCGCTGCGATGCCGATTGCGGCATAGGACGGGATGAGGGGCAGCGCGAGCGATGCAAAGCCCATCAGCGCGAAAGACACGAGCATCGCGGGCTTCCGCCCGGCGCGATCGGCGAAACGACCGAGCAGGATCGCGCCCAGCGGACGCGTGAGAAATCCGACCCCGAAGGTCGCGAGCGACGCAAGCAAACTGAGGCCCGGCGTATCCGAAGGAAAGAAGGTGCGGCCGATCTGCGCCGCGAAATAGGCATAGGTCACGAAATCATAGAATTCGATGGCATTGCCAAGACATACGCCGCCGATCTGCCGTTTCGAGACGGGCAGCGTTGTTGTTGCGACCATGTTCCTATTCCCCCCAGACGGATTCGTAGACGCGCAGCCAGTTGTCGCCCATCAGCTTGCGTAATTCGCTGTCTGTCCAGCCGCGGGTGGCGAGGCCGTGCACGACGTTCGGAAGTTGGGCGATATTTTCGAAGCCCTTGACGTAGTACCAGGGTGTTTCCTGGCTATAGGCCTCGGGCGCCATCAATATCTGGTCCTCGGGGGGCAGTGTTCCGGCATCCCGGTTTCGACCTTCCAGAAAGTCGGGGCCGATCCCGATATGGTCGACGCCGACAAGGCGCTTCAGATAGTCATATTGGTCGAGATGCCGGTCGAGGCTGGCCTGCGGCGAGCGGGGAATCGCGGCATCGCTGGCCTTGCGAACATGAAAATCGCTGAAGGCGGATAAGCCAATGACGCCGCCCGTCTTGGCGATCGCCTCGAACATCGCGTCGCTGTTGCAGCGCGGATTGTCGTTGAGCGCGCGAACATTGCTGTGGCTGCAGATAACGGGCACGCCAGCCGACATCGCGATGGCCTCGAAAGAGGTTTTTTCGTTGGTATGCCCCGCGACGTCGAGGAGCAGGCGTGAGCGATGGACCTCTTCGACCAGCCGGCGTCCGGCACGGGTCAGGCCGACATCGGGATCGAGGCAGCCGCCGCCGAATGGATCGGCTACATTGTAGGATATGCCGCAAATCCTGAGGCCCAGCTCGTAATAGACGCGCAGATTGTCCAGAGCGGGCTCACCATCGACAAGCAGTCCGCTCGCCGATTGCCAGCCAGAAATATGCGCAATGCGCCCATCGCGGTGGAGGCTGCGGATGTCCCGGACGCTTCGCGCCGAAGCAATCTGCGTGCCATTGGCATCGAAGAACCGCAGCAGCCGGGAAAAAGCAGCGAAGCTGGTACCCACGCTCTGGTGCCAGCAGGTAACACCGCCAGCCTTCAGCATCGACAGATAGTCGGTCGTCAGGGCAGAAGGATCGAGCCCGTTGACGACTATGGCGTTGCGCGAAAGCGCCTTGCTTGCTGCGCGGGCAGAACGCGAACGGCCGAGTGTCGCGCCCATGGCTATTCCGCCCGCCAGGACCGCGCGGCGGCTCGGATCAACAGGCACTGGCAAGGTGCCGTCCCTCATCGGCGACGAAACCCATGGCGCGGCAGGGTTTGGGCCAGGCAAAGCCTATCAGCATCGACGTTTCCCGCCGCCGCGGACTGGGCATTCGAGTATATCGCCGCCCGTCAGGTCGAACGCCGCTCCTGATTGGAAGAACGCAGCCCGTATTGACATATGTATCCTACCTCCCGATCCGCCTGTGCCAATGCCCCGCTTCCTCGCGCTCTCTTGATACCTACCGTACGAAAAAGGCACCGGAGAAATTTTCGTTTGGCAATTGGATAAAATGTCCTAAATGACAGTTTGCGTTTTTCATAGGGGGATTGCCATGTCAAGTCTGCGCGAAATGAAATGCTCCGCCCGGCAGGCCGGATGGATGAGTTCGGTCGCGACAGCGGTGTTTTTAGCCGCCCTGATTCCGGGGCAGGCGGCGGCCCAAACCCCGGCAGACGAAGCCGAGGCGAGCAAGAATGAAATCGTCGTAACCGCGACGCGCCGCACGACGACGGTCCAGGAGGCTCCTATCAATATCGCGGCGGTGACCGGGGCCGAGTTGGAGCGGCAGGGCTTGGGCACAATTTCGGAAGCGGTGCGTTCGATCCCCGGCATCAATATCGTCGACCAAGGCGGACGTGGGGGTAGTCAGATCATCGTGCGCGGCCTCAACGCCGAACCTCTGGTGAGCAATGACAACAGCAATGACGGCGGCGGTACGGTCGCGACCTACCTTGGTGAAACGCCCGTTTTCATCGAATTGAAGCTCAACGACATGGAGCGTGTCGAAGTGCTCCTCGGCCCGCAGGGCACGCTTTATGGCGCGGGCACGCTGGGCGGCGCAATCCGCTATATCCCGCGGCGCCCTCAGTTCGACGCGCGCACGCTGGATTTTCGCGGCGACATCTATGGCTACAGCGCGGCTGGGTCGGCCAGCGTCGATGCGGGGGCGACGGCCAATCTGCCGATCACCGACAACTTCGCGCTCCGGGCGTCGGTCGACCGCCTCGCCGATTCGGGCTTTATCGACCAGCCCTATGTGGTGATCACCCCCGGGGTCTCGCTACCCAATGGGCTGGATAGCGAGGCATCCCGGGCCGCCAATTTCCGCCGCGTCAAGGATGTCAATTATGAGGACACCTGGTCCGGCCGCGTCGCGGCACGCTGGCAGCCGTCCGGCGCGATTGACCTCAACCTGACCTATTATTTCCAGTTGCAGGAAACGGGCGGGAGGCAGTCGTCTTCGCGGCGGCTGACAAATCTGCCGGTCACGCTCGGCAAATATGAATCGGCGCTCCGGATCGAGGAGCCCGCTAAACGGGACAACCATCTGGTCGCTCTGGAAGCCAGCTTCGATTTGGGCTTTGCCCAATTAACCTCGGCGACGAGCTATTCCAAATATCGCCTGCACGCAAACCGTGACCAGACAGACCTCGCGATCCAACTCGGCTTTGGCTACGAGAACTTCAATCCGCTGATCGACATGACCGACGAACGGATCAAGGAAGAACGGATCAATCAGGAAGTACGGCTTGTCTCGTCGGGGGACGGTCCGTTCAACTGGACGATCGGTGGATTCTACAATCGGTTCAAGCGCAGGGTCGATTATGCTGAACTGCTTCCAGGTTTCTACACTGGCGACCTGCGCGACTATATTTCCATCGATCAGAGCAGGCGCAGCGAATATGCCGCCTATGGCGAGCTATCCTATGACCTGACCGATGCCTGGACCGTGACGGTCGGCGGTCGCTATTACAAATATGATCTGGAGACCGCGTCGCAGTTTGCTTTCGGTCCGATCCCGCCTTCGGGGCCGACTTTTTTCCCCGCCACGCCGGGCGGGCAGAAGGACGACGGCGTGCTCGGCAAGTTCAACATGTCCTATGAATTTTCGCGCGATATCCTTGGCTATTTGACGATCAGCCAAGGTTATCGCGGGGGCAATTCGAACAGCGTCTCGGCCTGTCCGGTGCCGCTGCCGCCTAACACTTTCGTCTGCGGCCAGCCGAACGAGCTTCTCTATACTCCCGATACGACGACCAATTATGAGCTTGGGTTGAAAACGCAGTTCCTCGATCGCCGTGTGACACTGAACGGTTCGATCTTCTATATTGACTGGAAGGATGTGCAGGTCAGTTCAGCCACGCAGGTCGGGCAGGTCGGCATTACCGTCAACGGCAAGGGGGCGTCGAGCAAGGGCGTCGAGTTGAGCCTCGATGCGGAGGTAGCACAGGGGCTGCGGCTCCAGGGCAGCTATGCCTATACCGACGCGCAGCTTGACGAATTGTCGCCCGATCTCATCGCGACGATCTCGCCGCCGGGTTTCGGCACCGTCTATATCGATGGGCAGAAGGGCGATCGCCTGCCGGGTTCGGCGAAGCATCGCGGCAGCCTCGGCCTGTCCTATGTCGCACCGGTCAGCGACGGGCTCGATCTCGATCTTGGGTGGAACACCGTATTTTCGGGCAATGTGCTCACGACGGTTGGTGGCCGAGGTGGCGGGCTGGTGCTGCCGTCCTATTCGATCAGCAGCGCGCGGATCGGGCTAGTCAGCAAGGAGGAGGGCTATTCGGTCACGCTCTATGCCGACAATATCTTCGACGAATTTGCCGAGGTCGGCGTGCGTAATTCCCCGCTCTATAATCAGAATGTGATCAACGCGAGCGGCGACACGGTCTATTTCCGGCGTTTTTCGACCAGCGTGATGCCGCCGCGGCGTGTCGGCGTTCGCTTCACAAAATCTTTCTGAACATCGTCGCACCGGCCAGACCCTGACATTGGGCGGCCGGTGTGCCATGACCCGCCGAGGAGAAATTCGTGAAGCGCGGTACGGTCCTCATCTCGCTCGCAGCGCTCGTCGCTACCGGCGTAGCGGCGTTAGGGTTCGCACCCTATCTCTATGTCGAGAGCTGGCCCTATCTGAATACTCCCGCCGCGATGTCCGACGCGCCGGTCAGGCTTGTGAAGGGGCGGATGTTCGACGACTATTTCGCCATCCAGGATCTGGGCGACGGCGCCCATGCGATCGGCGAGCCGCGTTATTATCAGGCCAACTATTCCTATCTGATTGTCGGTGAAAAGCGGGCACTGCTGTTCGATGCGGGATCGGGAACGCGCGATATCCGGCCAGTGGTGAAGAGCCTGACGAATCTGCCCGTCACCATATTGCCCTCGCACCTTCATTACGATCATTTTGCCGGCCTTCACCCTTCCGACCGTCTGGCGCTTGTCGATCTGGCGTCGACGCGCGCGGATGTCGTCGGCGGGCGCTTCAGTCCGGGCCGGTACGAGTTTCTTGGCATGTTCGATGAACTGACCAGGCCGTCGGTTCCCGTCGCGGAATGGATCAAGCCCGGCGCGACGATCGACCTTGGCGGACGGACGCTGCGCCTCCTGTCGACCCCCGGGCACACGCCTCAATCGGTGTCGCTCCACGATCCGCAAGGACGGCGGCTGTTCACCGGCGATTTCATCTATCCTACCATGCTCTATGCCTTTCTTCCAGGCGCCGATCTCGGTGTGTATCGCCGTACCGCCGATCGGTTGCTTCTGGACTTTCCGCCGGACACCCGGCTGTGGGCGGCCCATTGCTGCCGCCGTAACGAAGGCTATGCGGCGCCTTGGCTCGGGATGAACGATCTTGCCGATCTCCATCGTGCGCTACAGGAGATCGAGGCGGGTGAGCGCGCGTCGACGGGCTTTTTTCCGCGCCGCTACCATGTCAACGATCAGATGGACATCGGCACCCCGCTTTTCTCGTTGGGGCATTGAGCGCCGCGCGTCAGAAGCGCGTGAGACTATATGGCGCCATATCGAAAGGCGTGTCTTCCCCGGCCATCAAATTGCCGACGAGTTTTGAGGTAATTGCAGCCTGTGTAATGCCCAGATGCTGATGGCCGAAAGCATAGCCGATCGCTGGCGCATCCTTGAGTATTCCGATTGCAGGAAGTGAATCGGGCAGGGAAGGGCGGCTTCCTATCCAGACCGTCGGGCTGGACGGTTGAAGGGGGGCGGCGAAATATCGCTGTGCCGCGACCGCCAGGCGATGCGCGCGGCGCCAGTCGGCTGGTGCGTCGGCAGCGGTGAATTCTACTGTTCCCGCGAGCCGAAGCGTGGACCCCATCGGCGTCGCGACGCAGGATTCGCGTTGGAAGGTAACCGGACAGCCCAGGCGGTTGCCCACGTTGTGCAGCGCGAGGTGATAGCCGCGCTCGGCTTGCAACGGGACTGCGGCGCCAAGCGGGCGCAACAGATCGCCGGAGGACAGTCCCGCCGCCACGATGATCTGATCGACGACCCGCTTGTCGCTTTCGATCAGAAGTTCGGCGCCGCGTTCGAGCGGCCGGATCGCCTTGGCGCGCTGTCCGATGACGGTGCCCCCCGCCGCACGAAAGCGTCGAAGCAATATCTGGCTAACGCCAAAGGGTTCACCGATATCGGCGTCGCTCTCGTGCAAGAGCCCGCCGATCACTGCATCGCTAAGCGCGGGTTCCAGCGTTTTCAATTCCTGCTCGTCCAAAAGGCGCGACGGCAAGCCATGCCGGGCCAGCCGTTCGCCCGTCTCGATCAGTTCGTCCAGGTCGCATTTTTCGCGGATTAGCCGGATCATGCCCTTTTCGCGCAGCCTGCCGGGCGCGCCGCAGAGAGTCAGCAGATCGCGCCATGCGTCGACCGCCGCGCCGTTAAGCGCGACCAATCCGTCCACAATCTTCCGCTGCCGGGCCGCGGAAAGCGTTGTCGCGGCGCGCAGCATCCAAGGCATAAACTGCGGAAGTCCGCGTAACCGGATAACGGCAGGTGCATCGCGCGCCACCAGCATTCGGGGCAGGCTGGCCAGCCGTGCTGGCGTGATCAACGGATAGATTTCCGACGCCGCGATTATGCCCGCATTGCCGAAGGAACAGCCCGTTCCGGGATCGGCATGATCGAGCAAGGTGACATGATGGCCGCGTCGCTGCGCATCAATCGCACAGGCGAGCCCGACGATTCCTGCGCCGATCACGAATATCTGCTTCTCACTCACCGAGTTTTTGCCAGACGAGCGTGGCGGCAGCGAGGTCGGCGAGGGCAGTGCCCACCGATTTGAATAGCGTCCGCTGGTCGGGGGAATGTGAAGTCGCGCCGGTGAGGAGATCGTGGATGTCGCCCGCGATTATATCCGGCCCGACGACTTTTCGTTCGATGGGCGACCGAATGTCGCCGGCTTCGGCGAGAACGCCTTCGATCGTGTCGACATAGACGAGGGATTGGGTGAGGCCCCGATCGTCGATTTCGCGCATGTCCGGGCGGTAGCCGCCGACCAGGTCGACGTGGGTGCCAGGGCTGACCCATGCGCCCTTGAGGAGCGGCTCCGTCGCGCGCGTCGCGACTGAAACAATGTCAGCCCGGGCAACGGCAGATGCGAGCGCTCCGGCGATCGTAACCGACAGATCGGGTCGGCGCCGTGATATATTCTTTCGGGTTGCTTCGACCTTTTCGGGTGTTCGGCCCCAGATCTCGATGTGGCTGATCGGACGAACTGCCGCGTGAGCCTCGGCCATATAAGGAGCAAGGTGCCCGCTTCCGACTATAAGCAGCCGGCTGGCATCCTCTCGCGATAAGGCGCGCGATGCAAGAGCCGACACGGCCGCGGTCCGGCGCGCGGTCAATTCGTCCGCTTCCATGAGTGCCAGCGCTGAACCGGTGCGCGTATCGATCAGCATGAAATGTCCGCCGATCACAGGCAGCCCCTTCGCGCCATTGCCGCTGGTCACGGTTAATATCTTCACGCCGGCGAACCGGTCATCCATCGCAGGCATCACGAGCAATTCCTGTCCCGTTGGCGCCGACAGGCGAAGGCGCAGTGGCGCCGCCGCCACTTCCGTCAGCGCGGCGCCAAGATGGTTGATAAGCGCCCAAAACGGTAATGCTGCCGCGACCTCGCGTGTCCCGATCGATTTGATAGTCACTGCTTCACGCCCCAGAATGCTGTCATCCAAAGGCTTTAGGGATTTTTGGATACAAAATCCAATAGCAATTTAAGTCGGTGTGAATGTTGCTCAGGCGACGGCCTCGTCAGCCTGAACCTCCGCACTTTCGCGTGCGTCGAGCATCCGCAGAAGATCGGCCCCGGTGCGTTCGATGTGATCGCGGGTCAACGCAACCGCCTGGTTGACCAAGCCTCGTCGGCAAAGATCAAGCAATCCGCCATGATCTTCCTGCGCCTTTTCAACGCCGTAACCGAGGGTGAGGACAAGCCGGGTATAGCGATCCGCGTTCACAAGCAAACCCCGAACGATATCCAGCGTTTTAGTCCGCCCGGATGGGGCATAGAGAGCCATGTGAAAGCGTCGATTCAGGTCGCCCCAACTGTCCACATCGTCGGTTAGCAATGCCGCGTCATACTCTTCCAAGATGGTTGCGGCGGTTGCGAAGTCGTCAGCGGTCATGTTCGGGATGGCGCGGCAGATCAGATCGGGTTCAAGCATGCCCCGCAGGTCGAACAATTCCTCGATGTCATTGCGCGACAGACCCGTGACGACATACCCCCGATGCGGGAAACTGGCGACAAGCCCTTCACTTTCGAGGCGCGATAGCGCCTCGCGTACCGGAATCCTGCTCGTGCCCATCTGTTCGGCCAACGCATCTTGCCTCAGGGGCGCGCCATCGACGATCTCGCCGGACAAAATGAGTTGGCGTATTTCATCGGCAACGGCGTCTGCAATCTTCAGCCTGGTCACCGCTTTCGGTCGCCTGCCGGACTCTTTCTCCACGTTCGCTCCCCGCACGTTTCTTGCTGCGAGGATAGGCGGTGATGCCCCCTTTCGCAATTGGATAAAAAATGATTGCTGTCTGACTTGCCGGCGACGGAGCCGGCTCATCTACTCGCGCGGCCTCGATCTCGCCGATCCGTCATGGGCGACGCCGATCGGCGCAGGGGTAAGGTCTGCGAGCGAGCGAACTGCTTGCAGCGGGCTGTTCCGCCGATCGGCAGGGCCGTGGCCATCGATCAGAACCGGAGCACCTTGGCCCCATATCCCGTGGCCTGACATGATCCCCCTTTTTCGCGGCGAACCGACTGGAAGGTCGCTGGTGCGCAGGGAGCCGATCGGCGAAGAAACGACGGGCGAGAGAAATCTTACCATCTCGGCTTCAGCGCTGCGCCACTCGCGATGAAAACCAAAAATATTGCGACAAGAGCCGCCAAAGCGAGCGGTCGAGGCCGTCGGGACAGCGCAAATTCTGGGGTGACGGCGCGAACGAGCTCGTAACCGGATACCGGTGCCTGCGTCGTTTGGCCGGTGATCCGAGCTGTCCGACTGGATTGACCCGGACGGCGTGCCTCGCCCCGCCGTCGTTTATGGTCTCGTGGCAACGGATTTCGAGGGCATCGAGCTCGATCTCCATCGCCACGCGAAGGGGCAGATCATGCTTGTCCAGCGCGGTGCGCTCAGCTGCGAAGTCGAGGGCGGGCTCTGGGTGGTTCCCCCCGGCAGCGCGGTCTGGATTCCCGGCGGGGCACTCCACAGTGTCAGGATCGCGGGCGCGATCGAGGGCTATAACGCCTTCGTCGCATCATCGATCGGGCTGCGCATGCCGGTGACCTGCTGCGCCGTCGCGGTGTCGCCGTTGCTTCGCGAACTCCTCGTCCGTTCGTCACAGCTACCGCTGCTCTACGATGAGGGCGGGGCCAACTCGCGGTTGATTGATGTGCTCGCCGACGAACTCGCGGTGGCCGAGATCGAGAACCTGCATCTGCCGATGCCGATCGATCCCCGGCTACGCCGAATCGGCGCCAAGATGCTGGAGCGCCCGGGAGAACGGGGGACGCTGGGAAGCTGGGCAAAGCACGCCGGAATGAGCGAGCGGACGCTCGAGAGGCGGATTGGCGAGCAAACCGGGATGAGCTTTGGCCGTTGGCGCCAGCAACTCGCTGTCGTCCTCGCGGTCAAGTGGCTCGCCGGCGGCGCTTCCATCCAGAAGGTGGCAGCCGATCTGGGTTACGAAAGCGTGCCGAGCTTCGTAACAATGTTTCGCAAGGCGCTCGGCACGTCGCCCGGCCGCTATATGGCGGAGCGTCACTCAAGCAGAAACTAAGTTCGGGTCAGTGCAAGCGCTTCGATATCAAGGCGTTCAACGCCGTCGTGCTGAACGATGGCGTCGTGCCGTTGGCGCTACTGCGCAAGAATGTGGAGGCATGGATCGCCAGTCAGAAACGATAGCTGAGCGCGATCCGTAGACGTCGACTGTTCGTATATCGCGCCGGGAGAAGACAGGCCGCAACTGGCCACTACCGCCCGCTGCAAGCTCGTGTCAGAATTCACTGGCAATCGCCCCGATCAGAACGGTCCAGACGCCCAGCGACAGCGCATGAGCCAGAATGCAATCTCCGCTTTCGCGAATGACAGCCCGCATAAATCGTCGTCTACGTCCCGCCTCGACATCGGTCCCGCCGTCTGGCGGTGGCCGGTCTTCGAGCCGCAAGGCGTATTTGCCCACAGCAGCAGGTCCCGATGCCGCCACCTTGTCACCCATTAAGGCGCATAACGAGCGTGAAATTCATCCCCGATTTGGTAGGGACTTGCTAGTAGGGCCGCGTAGTGGTGGTCGTCGACGACAGGAAACGCGATACGGAGCCAAATGGCTTGATCGTCACTCGGTGCGCTCGCAAGATGCCGCCATGGCACAGAATATTTACGACAACGCCAACTTCTTTGCTGGTTACAGCGGCCTTCCGCGGCAGGTTCGCGGCCTCGACGGCGCGCCGGAATGGTCAACAGTCAGCAGGCTATTCCCGAGCCTCGTTGGAAAGCATGTCCTCGATCTCGGCTGCGGTTTCGGTTGGGCATCGCGCTGGATGCGCGCGCAGGGAGCGGCATCGGTAATCGGAATCGACCTGTCGGACCGGATGATTTCGCGGGCCCGCGCGGACACGAACGACGCCGCGATCGACTATCGTATCTCCGATCTCGATGCGCTCGATTTACCCTCGGCCACCTTCGATCTGGCCTTCAGCTCGCTTGCCTTCCATTATGTCGAGGATTGGACGGTGCTCGTCAGCCGACTTGCCGCGGTCCTGAAACCCGGTGGCGACCTCATCTTCACCATCGAACATCCGGTTTATATGGCGCCCGCCCTTCCGGAATGGACCGTGGACGGCGATGGGCGCCGAAGCTGGCCGGTGAATGCATATTCCGTCGAGGGGGAACGACGCACGAACTGGTTCGCCGACGGTGTGATCAAATATCACCGGACTTTCGCCACCACGTTGAACGGGTTGATTGAGGCCGGATTTTTGCTGAACCGCATCGATGAATTCGTTCCCACGGCGGAGCAGATAGTGGCAGATCCCGCGCTATGCGAAGAGGTCGATCGGCCGATGTTGCTCATTGTCTCGGTATCGCTTCGGGAACGATGAGGCTAATCGCGTCGTGATCACGATTAGCCCACTAAAGCCTCCACGTTATGTCCTCAAAACCGCAAGCTGACTGACCGCTACCGGCCAGAAGTGCTAGAGTTCTGCTTCCATCACAGCTTTGAATTCAGTCCGCATCGGTTGGTCGCTGGACCCCGGCGATCACCCATGAACTTTTTCGTGTCGCTCGAGCATCGCGACGAACTCGGCGATTTTGCGCGCTCTCGTCTCCCTCTTCTTCACAGTTCCTATGCGATAGAGGATCGCATACCGGTTCGAACCGGTCAGCGTTGCAAAGAAGGCTGCCGCCCCAGGGCTCTGATCCAATGCTGCTTGGAGGTCGGCGGGCACCTCGGCCTTACTTGCGGGTGCGTAGGCGGCTTCCCACCTGCCGTCTGCCTTGGCAGCCTCGATCTGTGCCAGCCCGCGCGCATGCGTCCGTCCAGCTTCGAGAAGCTCGGTTGCGCGGGTGCGGTTTACTTGGGACCACTTGCTGTCCGCCTTGCGCGGTGTGAAGCGGACAAGCCAGTGTTTATCGTCGTATTTGTCGAGCTGCCCATCGATCCAGCCGTAGCAGAGTGCAGCGTCGATTGCCTCGGGCTTCGTCACGCTGGCGATGCCCGACCCCGCCTTGGCGAACTTGATCCAGAGCCCAGAAGAGTTTGCAGGCTGCGCCTCAAGCCAACGCTCCAAAGTTGCCGCATCGGTAAAAGCAATGACCGGCAGACCGCAGTGATCTTCGGCCATCGGACACTCTCCCTTTAAAATTTGAGCACGACGCTTTTCGAAATGCAAAGCTCGATATGAGCCACAAATTCTCAGCATGTCTGGCTCTATCGAACATTTTTTCATTCGCAATAAGCCAGCGGCCGCTTTCGAAGAATCCCTTCCCATGGGAGGCCGACCGCAACCGGCCACTGGCGACGCCCGCAATCATTGAGCTAGTGCGGAGTTGGATGGGCCCTTGTCCCGTATCGGTTCAAATATACCGAAACAACTTTGGCGTCTCGGGCGCGCGCGCCTTTTTTTGTACGAAATTGAAGGTGTTGTGATTGCCCTGCGCGTCTTGCGCCCTTAACCGGTCGGCCAAACAGAGGAGGCGGCATGATCGGGCAATTCTCAACGCACACACAAGCGACACGCGCTTCTCGCAGCCTTGGGAAACTATTCGCCTCCACAGCGATCGTCGCATGCGCGATGGGGCTGGTCTCAGGCGTACCCGTTGCATCGGCGCAGAGCGTGACGACGTCGGGCGACGTCAATCCTTCCCCTGCCACCTCACCGGACTGGGACGTCGGCGGGGTCCTCAACGTTGGCGACGCAGGCATCGGTAGCCTGACGGTGGCGGGCGGCGGAACGGTCACGAGTACCTTTGGCCAGATTGGCGTCGATAGCGGCGGCACCGGAACGGTCACGGTAACGGGGACAGGTTCGAACTGGACGAGCAGCAGTAGCGTCTACGTCGGCATGTTCGGTTCCGGAACGCTGAACATCGCGAACCGCGGCAGCGTGGACGTCGACACCAATAGCACGCTCGGCGAATATGGCGATTCCTCGGGAATCGCGACAGTGAGCGGCCCCGGCTCGCGCTGGACAACCGACAATCTCCTTTATGTCGGCGCGGCGGGTAACGGAACGCTGGGGGTCGAAAATGGCGGCTCGGTGTTCGCTGCGGATGCCATCGTCGGCGAGGATGCCGGCAGCGTGGGTCTGGTGACAGTCGCCGGGACGGGTTCGTCTGTCAGTCTCGACAGCAATTTGGTCGTCGGCCAGGCCGGTACCGGTACGCTGGAGATCGCCGGCGGAGGCGCCGTGACGACCGGCAACCAGGGGATCCTCGGATTTTTTGCCGGATCGGAGGGCGTGGTAACCGTCACCGGGCCGGATTCGGTCTGGAATCTGAGCAATTCGCTGCAGGTGGGCCGCGAGGGAAGCGGCGAGCTGACCATCTCCAATGGCGGTGTCGTTTCCACCGCGGCGGCGCACATCAGCGTGGATTTCCGAACGATCGGCTCGCGGCAGGGCGCGAGCGGAGAGGTGACCGTGACCGGGGCTGGCTCGGCATGGCTTGGGGATGCCAATCTCACAGTGGGCGGTGAAGGCACCGGCACGCTGACGATCGCTGCCGGCGGTCTGGCCACGAGCGGGACGGCCGTCATCGGCAGCTCGGTCGATGCTGTTGGCACGGCGACGGTAACCGGCGGAAATTCGGCCTGGACGAACAGCGACCAAATGTTGGTCGGCTTTTCGGGGAAAGGCGCGCTGACGATCTCGAACGGGGGAAGCGTAAGCAACGCGATCACCTCGATCGGCGAAGCTGCCGGTTCGACCGGCGCGGTATCGGTGACGGGCGCCAACTCGATATTGGCGAACAGCGCCGATCTTTTTGTCGGCAACGCGGGTTCGGGCACGCTGACCGTCACCGGCGGCGGCTCCGCCGCGGCGACGCAGATCATGATCGCCGCTCTGGCCGGAAGCACTGGCATCCTCAACATCGGCTCTGACGCCGGTCAGGCGGCGACGGCTGCCGGAACGCTTGGCGCCTCCGAGATTGCGTTCGGCGCGGGGGCGGGATCAATGATCTTCAACCACACCGACGCGGACTATGACTTCGACGTTGCGATTACGGGCGCGGGCACGATTCAGCAGGTGGCGGGTGTCACACGCCTGACCGCGGACAACTCGGGGTTCACCGGCTCGATCGCAATCTCGGGCGGTACGCTGCTCGTCGACGGCACGCTCGGTGACGCGGCTAGCGAGGTCGTCGTACTCGGCGGCGGCACGCTGGGCGGCACCGGCACGATCGGCGGTGACGTCACCGTCGGCGGCGGCGCCACGCTGGCGCCCGGCAATAGCCCGGGCACGCTGACGGTCGGCGGCGATCTGGAACTCACACCCAATGCGGTACTTGCCTTCGAGTTCGGTCAGGCGGGTATCGTCGGCGGCGCGCTCAACGACCTTGTCGATGTCGGCGGCAACCTCACGCTCGATGGCACGATCAACGTGTCGGCTTCTGCTGGGGGGTCGTTCGGTCCCGGCATCTACCGTATTTTCAATTATGGCGGCGCACTGACAGACGACGGGTTGGCGCTGGGGACGATCCCCGGCGGCACCGCCGGCGTTTCCGTGCAGACGGCCGTCGCGGGACAGGTCAATCTGGTCAACGCCGCGGGGCGGACGCTGGGCTTCTGGGATGGCAATGCCGGACCCAAGAATGACGGCATCGTCAACGGTGGGAACGGCGTGTGGCGCGTCGGCGGCGGATCGAGCAGCTGGGCCGATGCCGATGGCGCGCTCAATGCCGACTATACACAGGACAGCTTGGCGATTTTCTCCGGCGCACGGGGCACCGTGACCATCGACGATATTGGCGGGAATGTTCAGGCATCGGGTCTTCAGTTCGCGAGCAACGGCTATTCGATCACCGGTGACTCGCTGACCTTGACCGGGACACGGGCAACCGTTCAGGTCGGCGACGGCAGCGCCGCGAGCACGGCCTACACCGCGATTATCGCGAGCGAGCTCACGGGCTCGGCGCAGCTGGTCAAGACCGATGCGGGCAGGCTGATTCTGACCGGTAGCAACAGCTACACCGGCGGCACCGCGATCGACGGCGGCACGCTGCAGATCGGCAACGGCGGCGCGACCGGCAGCATCATCGGCGACATCGACAATGACGGCGCACTGGTGGTGAACCGTTCGGGCACGCTGTCGCTCGGCGGCACAATCTCGGGCAGCGGCTCGCTGGCCAAGTCCGGCAGCGGCACCCTCGTCCTCACCGGCACCAACAGCTATCGCGGCGGCACCACCGTTAGCGGCGGTACCGTGCAGATTTCGAGCGACGCCAATCTTGGCGATGCTGCGGGCAGGCTCTCGCTTCAGGGCGCCACGCTCCAGGCGGGCGCTTCCTTCACCTCGGCGCGCGACATCCTCGTCGGCAGCCCGACCGCGAACCGTATCGATACGCAAGGATTCGATGTCACGCTGACCGGCACGATCGGCAACGGGGCCAACAATCCGGCGAGCAACATCCTCGAAAAGACCGGCTCGGGAACGCTGACGCTGACCGGCGACAACATCTATGTCAACCGCACGGCCATCAGCGGCGGCACGCTGGCGCTGGCCGGCGCGGGCCGGGCGGGGGTCGGCAACTTCATCGTCGGCGCGGGCACCGTCCTCGACATCTCGCAGACCGACACCGGCGCGCGGGTCATCCAGCTGGGTAGCGGCCCGGCGGGCACCATCGCGCTGGGTTCCAGGATGCTGACGCTGGGCCTCGAGAATATGTTCAGCGACTGGTCGGGCACGATCACCGACGGCGGTATCGCCGGCGGCACCGGCGGCAGCGTCGTGATCGCCGGTCTCGGCGGAGGGGTCCGCTATCTCGAGGCCAACAGCTATACCGGCGGCACGACCCTCTTGTCGGGCCGATTCGAGCTGGTCGGCAACGGCTCGCTTCATTCGGGCGGCGCGGTGACGGTGCACGGCGGCGTGTTCGACATCTCCGGCATCACCGGCTCCGGTACCACAATCGGCGACCTTTCGGGCTCCGGCGGGGGCGCGGGCACGATCGTGCTCGGCGACAAGACTCTGACCTTCGGCGCTGACAACGACAGCTATTTCACCGGGACGATCGCCGGGGCGGGCGGCGCGCTGGTCAAGAACGGCGCCGGCGCCTTCACCCTCACCGGCGCCAACAGCTATACCGGGACGACGAGCGTCAACGCAGGCACGTTGCTGGTCAATGGCGACCAGTCGGCCGCTACCGGCCTCACCAGCGTCGCGGCGGGCGCAACACTTGGCGGATCGGGCACCATCGGCGGCGACGTATTCGTGGCCGATGGCGGCACGCTCGCGCCGGGCAACAGCCCCGGCACTCTGACAATCAACGGCGGACTGACGCTGTCGGGCGGATCGACGCTCGCTTATGAATTCGGCGCGCGCAACGCGGTCGGGAATCCGCTTAACGACCTCGTCGATGTCGCCGGGAACCTGACCCTGGACGGCACGATCAACGTCTCGGTAGCGGCAGGCGGCACGTTTGACGTTGGCCTCTATCGTGTCGCCAACTATGGCGGCACGCTCACAGATAACAGCCTCGCCATAGGCACGATGCCGGCGAGCGCCGATGCGTTCGTGCAGACTTCGGTCGCGGGCCAGGTCAATTTGATCAACACCGGCGGCGCGCTGCTCAACTTCTGGGACGGCAGCGCCGGGGCAAACAAGTTCAACAATGTGGTCGACGGCGGCAGCGGCATGTGGCGGACCGGGTTGGACAACAGCTGGACCGAGGCGACCGGCGCCGCGAACGCCGGCTATGCCAGCGGCGCCTTCGCGATCTTCGCGGGCACCGGCGGCGTGGTCACGATCGATAACAGCCTGGGTGCGGTGTCGGCGTCAGGCATGCAGTTCGCGGCGGCGAATTACCGGGTCCAGGGCGGTGCGCTGACACTGACTGGTCCGCAATCGGTGATCCGCGTCGGCGACGGTGGCAGTGCCGGGCTCGGCTATAACACGATCATCACCGCCGAGATCACGGGCAACTCCCAGCTGGTCAAGACCGATCTCGGCCGGCTCGAACTCACCGGGACCAACAGCTACACTGGCGGCACCGCGTTCAACGGCGGCGCGGTGCAGATCTCGAGCGACGCCAATCTCGGCGCCGCCTCGGGCGGGCTCAGCTTCAATGGCGGCACGCTCGCAACCACGACCGATATCAGCTCGGGCCGCACGGTCGATCTCGCGGGCCAAGGCGTGTTCTCCATCGACGCGGATACGACGCTCACGCTCACCGGCAATCTCACCGGCGCGGGTCTGATCGGGAAGCTCGGTGCCGGCACCCTCTTGCTTGCGGGTGCCGGCAGCCACAGCGGCGGCATCGAAGTCGTGCAGGGCACGCTACTGGTGAACGGCGACTATGGCGCGGCGACTGGCCCCGTGACCGTAAACCAGCTCACGACGCTGGGCGGCACCGGCACGATCGGTGGCGACATCAACCTCAGTGGCACGCTGGCGCCGGGCGCGGGCGGTGCGGGTACGCTGACGGTGGGCGGCGATCTGTTCATCCGCCCGACCGCGACGCTTGACTTCGAGTTCGGCGAGGCCGGCGTGGTCGGCGGCGCCCTCAACGATCTCGTGAACGTCGGCGGCGATCTGGTGCTCGACGGCGTACTCAACGTCGGCGTCCCGGTGGGGGGCGCCTTCGACGTCGGCATCTATCGCATGTTCAACTATGGCGGAACGCTCACCGATAACGGCGTGACGCTCGGAACCATGCCCGCAGAGTCCAACGCCGTCGTTCAGACCTCGATCGCGGGCCAGGTCAATCTCGTCAACTCGGGGGTCCTCGCGCTCAACTTCTGGGATGGCGCGGCCGGGCCTAAGAACGAGGGCGTGATCAACGGCGGCAATGGAAGCTGGCAGGCAAGCGGCGGCGACGACAATTGGACCGGCGAGAACGGTGCTGTAAACGCCGGCTATACCGACGGCGCCTTCGCCATCTTCGGCGGCACCGGCGGGACGGTCACAGTGGATGACGGTCTGGGCGCTGTTGCCGCTGTGGGCATGCAGTTCGCTGCCAATGATTATGTCATCGCGGGCGACGGCATCACGTTGACCGATCCCACCGCTACGATCCGCGTCGGCGACGGCAGCGCGGCGGGCGCGGACTTTACCGCGACGATCAATTCCGCGCTGGGCGGTGCTGCGCAGCTGATCAAGACCGACGCGGGCACGCTCGTGCTTGGCGGCACGAACAGCTACACTGGTGGCACGCAGATCGTCGGCGGGACGCTCCGCATTTCGAGTGACGCCAACCTCGGCGCGGCGAGTGGCGAAGTAACCTTCGATGGCGGCACGCTCGAGACGATTGCCTCCCTCACGAGCGCACGCGATATCGAGATCGCCAGCGCGGGAACGATTACACCTGCGGCCGACACGCGCTTCACCTACGATGGCCTCATCTCTGGCACCGGATCGCTCACCAAAGGGGGGGCGGGGACTCTGCTTGTGACGGCCGACAGCAGCGGCTTCGGCGGCAGCACGTCGGTCGCTGCCGGGACGCTCGTGGTGCAGGGCGGCCTTGGCGGTGCGGTCTCCGTCGGCGCAGCGGGCCGCCTCGAAGGCACGGGCCGCGTCGGCAGCCTCGCCAACGCAGGCGTCGTCGCGCCCGGCACCAGCATCGGTTCGCTCACTGTCGCTGGCGATTACACCGGGAACGGCGGCGTGCTCGAGATTGAAGCCGAACTGGGCGGCGACAGCTCGCTTGCGGATCGCCTGATCGTGGGCGGCGCGACATCGGGCAATACACGGGTGACGGTCACCAACCGCGGCGGTCTCGGCGCGCAGACCGTCGAGGGGATCAAGATCGTCGACGTCGCGGGCGCGTCGAACGGCAGTTTTGTCCTCGATGGCGACTATTTGTTCGACGGTGAGCAGGCGGTGATAGCGGGGGCCTACGGCTACCGCCTCTACAAGAATGGTGTGGCCACGCCGCAGGATGGCGACTGGTATCTGCGCTCTGCACTTCTCGCCAGCGAGAATCCGCAAGGTCCGCTCTATCAGCCAGGCGTGCCGGTCTATGAAGCCTATGTCGGGGCGCTGCAGTCGCTGAACCGCCTGCCGACCTTGCAGCAACGCGTCGGCAATCGCTCGTGGGCGGCCTCGCCGATTGCCGGCGCGGGCCTCTGGGGCCGGTTCGAATCCGAGCGCCAGCGTCCCGAGGCGCTCGTCTCGACGAGCGATGCCGACCGCAAGGTCGACCAGTGGCAGGCGCAGATCGGGCTCGACGCGGTGGTGGCGGAGCGGAGCGACGGCGCCGCGCTCGTCGGCGGGCTGACCGCGCATTATGGCAAGGCGGACAGCAGCGTCGCGTCGATCTTCGGCAACGGCACGATCGACACGCAGGGTTACGGCATCGGTGCGACGATGACCTGGTACGGGCCGAAGGGCTTTTATGTCGACGGACAGGTCAAGCTCAGCTGGTTCGACAGCGATCTGGAATCCAGCATCCTCGGATCGCTCACGCGCGGCAACAAGGGTGATGGCCAGGCGTTCAGCCTCGAAGTCGGCAAGCAGACCTCGATTGGCGGCAATCTGTCGATCACGCCGCAGGTCCAGATGAGCTATGCCAAGGTCGATTTCGACCGCTTCGCCGACCCTTCGGACGCCGCAGTGTCGGTTGCGAAGGGCGAAAGCCTGAAGACCCGCGGGGGTTTGGCAATCGATCATCAGACGAGCTGGAAGGGTGCTGCCGGCGATACGCGCCGGACCCGCCTCTACACGGTAGTGAACCTCAGCTATGAATGGCTCGATGGGGCCGAGGCCGATGTGTCAGGAACGCCGATCGCAAATCGCGACCACCGCCTGACGGGCGAACTGGGGCTTGGCGGCAGCTACAGTTGGGGCGACGACCGCTTTACCCTCTACACCGAGGTGTCGGGCGATACGGCGATCGCCGACTTCGGTGCGGGCTATAATCTGAAGGGCACAGCAGGCTTCCGGGTACGGTTCTGATCGCTGTCTAATCCGGCGGCGGAAAGCAAGTGAGCTCTTGAAAGATTGTGAGGGCGTCAGGTCAATTTGGGTCTGACGTCCGCTTCTTGCGATTTGTCGCCAAAAGCCGACTGACAGCAACCGGCCATAACGCGCTGTTCACATACGGTTCGGCTCCGCAACGCTATCTAAATCCACCATCAAAGGAGACGGGCCATGAAAAAATACATCGCCGCCGCGGTCCTTGCCGCGCTCACGGTTCCTGCGGGGCCAGCGCTCGCCGACCCCCCGCCATGGGCGCCGGCGCACGGCAAGCGCGCCAAGGATCGCGGCCTTTATGACGGATATGGCCGCTACTATGAGCCCCGCCGTCTGTCGCACGGCGATCGCATCTGGCGGAGCAAGGATGGCCGTTACCACTGCCGCCGCGAGAACGGAACCACGGGACTGATCATCGGCGCGGCCGTCGGTGCGCTCGTTGGGCGCGAACTCGATGGCGGGCGCGACCGCACAGTCGGGACGATCATCGGAGCGGCGGGCGGCGGCTTGCTCGGGCGGGCGATCGATCGCGGCGAACTTAAATGCCGCTGATATGAAAGGACGGCGCGAGAGGGACCAGTCTGCTCGCGCCGTCCTCATGACACCGCACGCTGTGGGGGAGCGCGCGGTGAGAAAGTCTATCCGATAATCCGGTTGCGCATGCTTCCTGCCTTTGTCACCCGCAGCCCAGCTATGCCCGCTCGGTCGAGCGTGCGGCGCCAGGATTCCAGCTCTTCGTCGCTGAGGCGATATCGGGCGCAAGCGTCTGCGAGCCCGATCAGCCCGCCGTCGATCGCGGCAAGCAGCTCCGCCTTGCGGTGCGCGACCCAATAACCTGCCGTCGGCGGCGGCAGATCGTCGATTGTGAGCGGCCCGGCCGGTCCGGCGACCGATGTAGGTCTTATCGTCGTTTCGAGCACTGCGAACTCTCCATCCGCACGGCCGCTGCCGCCTGTGTGCCCCCCGCAGCGAAAATGCGGTTTCGAGGTTAACAAAAGGTTGCGATGTGAGCGTCATTGCGCCGAACCGTTTGCCGCCGAGCATCGCTGCGCAGGCTTTGGTGGATGACACTGCGAAGCGACAGCGGGGCGTTCGTTAGTTGACGGCCTCTCTTGCTAGAGCGGGCAAATTGCGGCAGTTCCTTCCCCCATAGGGGGAAAAAGACCCGAACTGCGAATTAATTGATGGCACTGGCGCTGGCGCGGGTGCAGGCCCGGCTCAGGCTCAGACGATGCCGGACCTGCCCGCGAACCCGCTCAAGGCGATCGATGGCGAGTGGTACGGCGTCGACCGCAAAGATCAGGCTGTCCGTGGCAAACGGCATGGTGACGATCGGGGAAAACGACACGGCCGATCCCTGTTCAAGAAGATCGCGGCACCAGCGGGAACGGTCATTGCCCGTATCACGGCGGTGGAATCGGCCGGATCGAAGTCAGCGCGCTTTGTCGGCCGGTGCCTCGAGTTGATCGACACATCGCGTTCGGACACGATCGCATGTCCCGGCCGCGCATTTGTGCAATCCGCCGCTGATGGCGGCAAGCCCGGCTTGAAGATCAATTTCTGGACAGCCGCCGTCCTTCGCAAGGATAATATCCCCGAATATCAGTGGCAGTATCGCAAGTGAGTTTCGGGCGAAGCGGAGTTGCCGCTCCACGCGCTCCGTGACCGCTCGCGTCTATAGAATCGACGGTGTCCACTCCGCACCGGGCCATCTTCGACGTTATGCTCCCGGAATTCCTGCCAGCTCAGCGGGCGTGATCACTGGCTCATTGCGATCCTTCCGCTCCGAATAGCGGTCGACCAGCTGGTCGGAATGGCCACGCGTCAGCACGGTGAAGCGCACCAACTCCTCGGCGACATCGACGATCCGGTCATAATAGCTCGACGGCAGCATCCGGCCCGCTTCGTCAAACTCGGCGTAGGCTTTAGCGACGCTCGACTGGTTGGGGATGGTGATCATCCGCATCCAGCGCCCGAGGATGCGCAGCGTGTTGATGCTGTTGAACGACTGCGATCCCGCCGACACCTGCATCACCGCCAGCGTGCGCCCTTGGGTAGGGCGGAGCCCCTTGTAGGCGAGGGGCAGGTGATCGACCTGCGCCTTCATGATGCCGGTGATCTGGCCGTGCCGTTCGGGGCTGCACCAGACCTGCCCTTCGGACCAGAGCGAGTGCTGCCTCAATTCCTCGACCGCCGGATGATCGTCGCCGGGGATCAGATCAGGCAGGGGTAAATCGGACGGATCGAAGATGCGCGTCTCGCAGCCGAAGAGCTGGAGCAGGCGCGCGGTCTCCTCGACCACGAGACGCGAATAAGAGCGCTCGCGGAGGCTGCCGTAGAGTAGCAGGATGCGCGGTGCCGGATCGAGCGGGCCCAGACCGAGGGCCGGCTGGGCGCGCAGATATTCGGGACTGAGCGCCGGGAAATGGTCGGCATCGACGAGCGCGCGCAGGCGCGTGAATTCTGGGTCTGTCATATTCATGCTTCCGGAGGAGTGCTTGCGGGGAACCAACGGCGCCCGAGGCGAAATGCCACGCCGACGAGGAGGATGAGGACGGGGACCTCGACGAGCGGGCCAATCACCGCCGCGAAGGCGACGGGCGAGGCGAGGCCGAAGGCCGCAATTGAGACAGCAATCGCGAGTTCGAAATTATTGCCCGCGGCGGTGAAGGCGACCGCGGTCGTGCGCGGATAATCGGCGTCGATGAGCTTACCCATCCAGAAGCTGATCAGGAACTGCACGACGAAATAGATGGTGAGCGGCATCGCGATGCGGACGACGTCGCCGGGAATGGTGACGATCTCGCCGCCCTTGAGGCTGAACATGGCGACGATGGTGAAGAGCAGCGCGACAAGCGTGATCGGTGCGATCTTCGGCAGAAAGCGGATCTCATACCATTCCTCACCCTTCTTTCGGGTGAGGATAGTGCGCGTCAGATATCCGGCGAGGAACGGGATGCCGAGATAGATGAGCACGGCTTCCGCGATCGTCCAGAAGCTTACGTCGATGATGCTGCCTTCGAGCCCGAACAGCGGCGGGAGCACCGCGAGGAAGAACCAGGCGTAGACGCTGAAGAAGAGGATCTGGAAGATCGAGTTGAAGGCGACCAGCGCCGCGACATATTGATTGTCGCCTTTCGCGAGCTGGTTCCAGACGATCACCATCGCGATGCAGCGCGCGAGGCCGATCAGGATCAGGCCGGTCATATACTCGGGCTTGTCCGACAGGAAGAGGATGGCGAGAGCGAACATCAGCACCGGACCGATGATCCAGTTCTGGATGAGCGAGATTGCCAGTACACGCCGGTCGTCGAACACGCGCGGAAGCTCGTTATAGTGGACCCGCGCGAGCGGCGGGTACATCATCAGGATCAGCCCGATCGCGATCGGGATGTTGGTCGTGCCGATCGACAGCGCCTCGATCGCGCTCGGCAGGCCCTCGAAGACGGTTCCGAGAACCACGCCCAAGGCCATCGCCAGGAAGATCCAGAGCGTGAGATAGCGGTCGAGGAACGACAGGCGTTCGCGCTGGGTCTGCGGCACCGATCAGTCGCCGATGCGATTGCCGGCGGCGTCGACGACCTGCTCGCCGTCCTCTTTGGCGAAGGCGCCGAGCTGCCTCGCCGGAAGGATGTCGAGCACGGCTTCGGAAGGGCGGCAGAGCCTCACCCCGAGCGGCGATACGATGAGCGGGCGGTTGATCAGGACCGGATGCGCCATCATCGCGTCGATGAGCTCCGCATCGCCGAGCGCAGGATCGTCGAGGCCTAGTTCGGTGTAGGGCGTCCCCTTCTGGCGGAGGAGGTCGCGCGGCGCGATTCCGGCGCGGGCGATCAGTTGTTCGAGCAGCGCGCGCGATGGCGGCGTCTTCAGATATTCGACGACGTGTGGTTCGATCCCGGCGTTGCGGATCAGCCCGAGGGTGTTGCGCGACGTGCCGCAGTCAAGATTGTGATAGATGATGATATCGGTCACGGCCTTGGCTTCCTTCAGCAGCAGGCGAGTTCGGCGAGCAAGGGCTCGCAAAGCTCGGCGCGACCCTGGCAACAGTCCTTGGCGAGGAAGAGCATGAGGCCGCGAAGCGCATCGATGTCGGCGCGCTGAATGAAGTGGCGCCCGCGTTTTTCCGACTGAACGAGCCCAGCCTTGGCGAGCACCGCCAAGTGCGTGGAGAAGGTGCTCTGCGTCAGTCCAGCATGTTCGACGAGCTGCCCTGTCGAAAGTCCGTCGGGTTCGTGCTGGAGAAGCTGCCGGAAGGCATCGAGCCGTGTCGGATGCGCGAGCGCGGCGAGAGCGAGCAGGGCAGCGCCATTGGTCATACATCGGAATTATCCGATGGGTGTGAATCGGTCAATACTCATCGTATTTTTCCGATGGGTTTATGTTGCTCATCTCGCGCTGCGTCCGGGAGGGTGCCTTGATTGTCCGGCCGCGGCGGGTCAGTGTGTCCAGATTCTGATTTGATGTGGTGAAAACATGGATGTTCGTCAGATAGACTTGGAGGACGCGCCGGCGGTTCAGGCAATCTACGCACCCTATGTAACGTCCACCACCGTCTCGTTCGAGGAAGTGCCGCCCGATATTTCGGAGATGGAAAGGCGCATCGCCGCCATTCTGCTCAAATATCCTTATCTCGTTGCCGAAGTGGATGGGCAGATTGTCGGTTACGCCTACGCCAGCGAGCACAGGACGCGCGCGGCATACCGGACATCCGTCGATGTAACGGTCTATGTGGCGCCCGGCGCAAAGCGGAGCGGGGTGGCGCGCCGCTTGTAATCCCGTTTGCTGCCTGCCGCGGCGAACATGGGCTATCACGCCGCATTTGCTGGCATCGCGCTGCCGAACGACGCGAGCGTCGGGCTGCACGAAGCCATGGGCTTCGAACCGGTGGGCATCTACCGCGAGGTCGGACGAAAATTTGATGCCTGGCACGATGTCGGTTGGTGGCAACGACTATTGTGAGCGATCCGGAAGGGGCCGCGCGGTTAATGGATTTTCTCCGGTAGCAGGTAGCGAACGCCCGAATCACGACTTTCCGCGATTTTTTGTGCAGCAGCGGACCGTCTCAAACCGGCCAATCTAAGCTGTTTGTCCATCCGCGCCGTTTCCCTGACTTGAGCTACCGGGTGACCCACAAACGGGCACAGAAAAGCCCGCGCAACTCACTGCGCGGGCTTTCGCCGATCAGGGACGGATCAGTAGCTTGTTTCGAACTCGTCGATCTCGCGCTCGGCTTCGTCGCGCCCGCGGCCGTAACGTTCCTGTATCTTGCCGGCGAGAATCTTGCGATTTCCGTTGATCTCGTCGAGTTCGTCGTTGGTGAGTTCGCCCCATTTCTTCTGGACATGGCCCTTCACCTGTTCCCAATTGCCTTTGAGCGTATCGCTATTCATCTCGTTTCTCCAACTTCCGGTACGCGGAAACAACGCGGCGCTTTTCCGGATGTTCCGCAGCCGCGCCAGACGGCGGCCTTTTTTCGGAAAAATCTCTGCCTTGGACGCAGCACGAGGCTGTTCGGTCTGGCAGGACCTCGGTTCGCCTGCCCTTCGGCAAGGGCGTGAAAGGGACCGGCTTATCTGGCGCGATCTTCACCGGTGCGGGCTGGTTGTACAGTCGTAATGCAGTCAGCCTTTGGCCACGACCAGACCCTTGTCCGGGCGCACTTGAAAACACACACCGTCAGCCCCATCTTCCATACATCGCCGACTTCGTTTCTGCATGTCGGCGCCTGAGAGACGATCGCGCTCCCGCAAAAGGGAGGCGTACGTGGATCTCAATCAACTCCTTTATCATCACCAGATGGCGCTGTTGGCGGTAAGCCAAGCGCGGCGCGACGGTCATCTGCTGCCCAACTTCGATCTGCCACGCTATTATGCGAAGCGCATCGATCAATATCGCGAGCGCAGAGGGCTAATTGACTGCTTCGCGGCATTGACAGACGGTGCGTCCGGCGGACCCAGGGCTGATCCTCCGATTTCGGCGGCTGCGACGGATTATCCCATGTTCGTCGGCGACACGCTGATCGCCGAACTGCTCGTCAACGAGGCGCTCGCCATGACCGAGGAGGAGCGCGCTTCCTACGCGCTCGACGACGTCGTCGGCCGCTTGGCGGATATCCAGGAGGATATCTGGATCATCGGCCGCGATATCTACCGCGCGCTCGGCCTCGATGAGGAAAAACTCGCCGCGCTTGCGGCAAAGCTGCCGGTCCCGCCCGATCTGCACCGGGAAGGCGCGGTGGCTTTCCGGTCGCGGTCCGAAGAGGGCATCGAACATCTTTACGTCGAGCAGTTCCGGGTCGGACAGTTTCGATATTCGAACATCGAGGATGCACGCGCCGCCCTCGCTCGCCAACGCGGGGGCGCCGGTCCGACAAGGGAACAAGCCAATGACGCCTGATCCGAAGCAAACCCGCGCCGTGCCGGCGAATATGCGTACGAACCCGTTCCGGCGACATCGCAAGGTGCCGCCGCTCGCTCTACACGACGCACAGCGCCAGGGCGCCATAAGCGCCCTGGCCTTCCAGCTCCTCGGTGGGCGGGACCCGGCAGTCGATTTCCTCAACACGCAAAACGACCCGTTGGGCGGGCGGCCGATCGCCATCGCGACCCAAAGCGACGCGGGTTATGCGAGCGTCGAGCGGGAGATCCGTTCGCGGGCCCTGTCGAGAAGCGAACCCCATGCCGGATAGCCGGGAGCTCGCGAACCATATCGTTCGAAGCTGGTTCGAATGAGAGCTCGATGGCCTCGCGCGCAAGGTCATTCTCGTCGTCGAAACGGATCTTCCGATGCAGCCCGACGAAAGCGGTTATGACCCGATCATTCTCGATGAGCTGCGGGCCGTGGCGATCGCAAGGTCGCGTGCGTCCCCCCGGGCTATCGATCGCATCCGCATCGTACCCATTCGCTACTAGCGCTTTCCGACGAGAAGGCTGGATTCATCCGCCCATGGCCGATTATGAAATCATCGCAGTTCGCGAAGGGGCGGGTAACGGCCGGACGCATCATATCGCTGCGGTGAAAGTGGGAGACAGCCTGTTTCTTACCGACCAGATCGTCGACTGGATCGGTGCGGGAACCCACCGCTTCTGGATATGGTTCCAGAATGAGGAAGTGGACGTGATTGCGAGGGAGATCGGCACGTCACGGCGCTGTTATCTGACCATCGCGGACGGCGGCTTCCCGCCCATCGCCTTGCTATCGCTGCCGCGGGTCTGAGGTCTTTACCGGGCGAAGCGGGCTAAGCCGTCATTCTTTCATTCCGGGTTCGAGGGCAGGAACGGACGATCGACTGCTGCGCGTTTCCGATCATGGACGCCCGTCTTGGCTGCCCATCATCCTTCCGCCGTTTGAAACGGCATCGTGCCGGTCACACCCCGCCGCATCATTGCAGAGTGGGTTTGGGAGTGTAGCCGTTCTTGTGCTCGGTCGTGTCTGGAAGACGTCGCGCGGGATCGGGATGAGGCGGTAGGTCCGGCTCGGGTTTCACATAGCCTCCTTTGCCAGGCCCCTTCCTGCTATCGGTCATCGCAATCTTATCCATGCCTCCTCCTCCCATCTGCTTGCTCTCGGATTTGTCCCGGCCCAGGCCCGGTCCTATGCCCATGAGCCGGAAGAACGCGCCGACAGGGAACAAAGCGGCGCCCATCATCCGATGCCGGGTGCGGGTCCGCTATAACCGGCAAAGTCGGGCGGGAGCCCCCGGCTCTCGCGGAAGCGGTTGATACGCGTCACATAATGATGGGCCAGATTGAAGCCCGCGAGGGCCCGCCCCTCCTGCCGCGCACGGTTGGCGGTCATCAGCGCGATCTGATGATGGTGGAAGAGCTGGTTCATATCCATGATAAAGTCCTGAATGGAGCAAGTCCTCAACCGCTGTTGAGGAACGAAAGCCTGGGGCGTTCCCTGTCTCAAGGGCGCGGATCGGGCATCTCGAGCCGCCGCCGCACGACTTCTTCGAGCTTGCCGGCAGCCGCCGCCGCCATATCGGCGAGGAGCCAGGGAACGGCGCTGAGGTTGTTCTGTGCCGTGCAGCCAATGGCTTCGAGAAGAATCTTCTCGATATGGTCAGCGAGAGTGAGGGCCCGCAGCGGGTTGGGCCGCGTTATAAAGATATGGGGATGCAGCGTCTCGAGCGCGGCGCGAATGATCTCGCGCTGTTCATATGTCGTGATCTGCGGTTGCGGCGGGCCGGGCATGACAGGCTCGCTCGACCCCGCCATCTCAAATGACCCGAAGGTCGCTCATGCGAGACACCGCTGACGCACCGCCTCTGCTAAACGGTCCTTCTCGGCGCGCGCCTCTTCGGACTTCTGCTGCCTCGACGCCATGGCGTGCCATGCGGCCGCCGAGCGAAGGTTGCGATCGCGCACTTCCGTCAGGTCGGACGCGGCGGCGTCGGCCTCGCAGCGTTCGGCCTGCTCGCGACAATGGTCGCTCGTTGTGTTTGCGGCCATGCTGCTATCCTTTCGATCAGTCGATCATGTCGGCGATGAGCCGCCTGAGTTCGCGCCGCGAGAGTGTCGACGAGCGGCGCGCTCGCGCGCGCGTCTGCATCGGCTTTCCGGCGATCGGCAGAGCGGAGAGGCTCGGGAAGATACTGTTATTCTGAAACATATTGGTCTTCTTGAATTGAATGTCAGCGCCGCTTGCTGGCGGCGCCGGGACTGCCAGGTCCGCGATCGCGATAGACGATGCGGCCCTTGGTCAGATCATAGGGTGTCATTTCGACGCGCACTGCGTCGCCGACGACCGACCGGATGCGGAAACGCCGCATCCGGCCCGCCGTGTAGGCAATCAGCCGATGGCCATTTTCAAGTTCGACGCGAAAGCGCCCGTCGGGCAGAATCTCGTCGATCATGCCCTCGAAGGTGAGGACCTCTTCCTTGGCCATCTGAAAGCGTCAGGCCGCTTCGAGGTTCACGGCCGAAACCTTGCCGTCGCGGCCGGTCTCGAGCTCGTAGCTGACCCGCTGGTCTTTATTGAGGGTCGCCATTCCGGCGCGCTCGACCGCGGAGATGTGGACGAAGCTGTCGCCCGAACCATCCGCGTTCGCGATGAAGCCATAGCCCTTGTCGGAGTTGAAGAATTTGACGTTGCCGATCGGCATGGATGTTTCCTTTCACGAAAACAGGGTACCCGCCGGCAAAAACACCGGCAGAGCTGGAAGCGTGAGAAGGGAAGAATCGCCCCGAGAGGGGTATCAAAATTCCGTCGCAGGCGACGTTAGCAATCGACATATGGGCCGAGACCTTGAAAAAGTCAAGAATTTCTCGGGTTTTCCGCAAGGGCGTGGGCGCCCGGTGATTGTCGAGCGATTTGTCGCCACCATATTTGCCGGGTTGGCGAACGCCCGATAGCGACCGGTCGCCTGCGGCGCCGGCCCAGGCGGTCCCCGGAAGGTGGCAATCGGGTCGCCGGATTGCAGGCAATGCCGGCGCGGGCATGGGAATGGGGTCAAGCTTCACCATATCGATCGGGATCCATCGCATGCAACTTGTCACGGGTTCGCGAATTGATTGCCGACGGTGCCGTGTACACGGGTGCGAACGCTTCGGTCTCGCTTTTGTGATGCGCATCCCGAGCCGTCCGCATGCGGCGGACGTCATGCTGGAGGCGGCCACGATGCCGCGATATTTTTTCGACATTCGTGACGACGACACGACGATCGACAGCGAGGGCATGGAATTCGCCGATACGCATGCCGCGATCGCCTTCGCCTACAAGGCCGCGCGCGAAATCGCCGCCGAGACCGCGGTTGCGGGAAGGCTCGTCACCGGGCACCGGATCGAGATCGCCGACGCCGATCATCGCTTGATCGACACGGTGACGTTCGGCGAAGCGGTCGGCCTTGATCTGTAACGATCGCTTCAGCCTGTGGTGGGGCGCGCGATTCCGGATAGCTCATGCCGCGGCGGCGAGGCGCGTTGTTCGTCTTTCAGCGACGCCGACCTGCCAATGTCGCGCGGGTTTCCAAATGGATCGGAGCTGACGCTTTCGGATCGAAAGAGCAGGGCCGCTCGCTGAATAGCGAGCCCGGCTTCGCCAAGATGGAGATAATGCGGGTCGAAGCAGCCGATGGCAGCGAGCGCGGAAAAGTCGGGAACGAGCAGACGGCGTTCGCCAATCTCGATGGCCGCTCGCCGGCGCAGATGCTGTATCGTGCGATTGACGTGCACCGACGTTAGACCGGTGGCATCCGCCATCTGGCTCTGCGTGAGCGGAAAGTCGCATTCGCCGCCGCGCTTGTCGGCATGTTGCCGTACATAAAGTTCGCAGAGCAGATGGGCCACCCGCTCGAGCGCATTGCGTTGACCGATGCTCGTCATCCATTCGGCCTGAATGGCCGACGAGACGATTTCGCTCCAGCTCAAGACCTGGGGAAGGTGCGGACAGGCGGCGAGAAGGTGCGAGGCCTCGTCGCGGCCGATCTCGGCGACGGTCGCCCGGCTCGCGACGGCGAGACTGCTGGTGGTTCGCATCACCGTGAAAAGATCGAGGTCGCAAATCTGACCCGGCAGGAAAAAGGCCAGAATCTGACGCCTCCCGTCGGCAAGCTGCCGATGTTTCTGTACCCATCCCGAAAGAACGACATGCAGCGAACGCGGGGCGTCGCCCTCACGGACGAGGTCATAGCCCTTCGGAAAGTCCTTGGCGTTGCGGGCGAGGCTCGTTTCCCAGCGGGTTCGCTCGCTCGCGGGGAGCACCCGGTTGAGGATTTCATGAAACGGCATCGCAGCTCCTCACAGAGTATCTCGATATGCATTTCGTCGGCTTGGCAGTCCGCCCGGCCACCCGCGGCGGAAGAAATTTCCGCCTGTCCGAACGCCTATGGCCACGACAAGGTTCAACAGCGCACCGGAGCGGCGAGCGAAATCCAACCCATTTCTTCCGCTCATTCAGAAGCGTTGCGCGTCGGAAAACCCCTCCCCGATACGGGGCAGGGACCGTTCATCCCTGACAATTGGCCCGAAAGCAGATCGCCTGCATCCGGCCATATTTCTCAATGGCGCAAGCTTTTTCGGTCCAAATCCTTGAGAACCGCGTCCCAGAAAGCAATCTCTTGCTCATTACCGCGATCGCGCGCCCAGCGAACCTGCCGCTCGACCAGAAACTGTGCCTCCTTCCCGTGCCGCAGTTTCAGTTCCGACGCGCAATTCCGAACACTCTGGCCAGAGAATGGCATAGCGGATCTCCTTTTAACCTCTCCTTCGGCGGTCCGTGAACGAGTGAGGGCGGCGGGCTTCCCGCCGCCCTCCATGTGTCAGAAGTCCATCGCCGGCATCGGCGCAGCCTTCTCATCCTTCGGCAACTCGGCGACGAGTGCCTCGGTCGTGATCAGCAGCGAGGCGACCGACGCCGCGTCCTGCAGCGCGGTGCGCACGACCTTGGCGGGGTCTATGACGCCCGCCTTGACGAGGTCCTGATATTCGCCGGTCGCGGCATTGAAGCCCCAGCTATAGTCGCCGCTCTCGAGCAACTTGCCGACGATCCACGCACCATCTTCGCCGGCATTGTCGGCGATCTGGCGCGCCGGCGCGCGCAGCGCCCGGCGAACGATGTCGATGCCCGACTGCTGGTCGTCGTTCGCGGCCTTGAGGCCCTCGAGCGCCTTCAGCGAGCGAAGCAGCGCGATGCCGCCACCCGGAAGAATGCCTTCCTCGACCGCCGCGCGGGTCGCGTGGAGCGCGTCGTCGACGCGGTCCTTCTTCTCCTTGACCTCGACCTCGGTCGCGCCGCCGACGCGGATCACCGCGACGCCGCCCGCGAGCTTGGCAAGCCGCTCTTGGAGCTTTTCACGGTCATAGTCGCTCGTCGTAGTCTCGATCTGCTGGCGGATCTGCGCGACGCGGCCGTCGATGTCCGACTTCGCGCCGACGCCATCGACGATCGTCGTATTATCCTTGTCGATGACGACCTTTTTGGCGCGCCCGAGCATGTTGATCGTGACGCTCTCGAGCTTGATGCCGAGCTCTTCGCTGACGACATTGCCGCCGGTGAGCACCGCGATATCCTCGAGCATCGCCTTGCGGCGATCGCCGAAGCCCGGCGCCTTGACCGCCGCGACCTTGAGCCCGCCACGCAGACGGTTGACGACGAGCGTCGCGAGCGCGTCGCCCTCGACATCCTCGGCGATGATCAGCAGCGGCCGTCCCGACTGCACGACGCTTTCGAGCAGCGGCAGCATAGCCTGCAGGTTCGACAGCTTCTTCTCGTGGATGAGGATGTAGGGGTCGTCGAGTTCGACCTTGAGCTTCTCGGCATTGGTGATGAAATAGGGGCTCAAGTAGCCGCGATCGAACTGCATGCCCTCCACCGTTTCGAGTTCGGTCGCGAGGCTTTTGGCTTCCTCGACGGTGATCACGCCCTGGTTGCCGACCGTCTCCATCGCCTCGGCGAGGATGCGGCCAACCTCTTCGTCGCCATTCGCCGAGATGGTCGCGACCTGCGCGATCTCGCTGTTTGCCTCGACCGACTTCGCATGTGCCTTGAGGTCCTCGACGACTTTGGTCACGGCGAGATCGATGCCGCGCTTGACGTCCATCGGGTTCATGCCCGCGGCGACCGCCTTAGAGCCTTCGCGCACGATCGCCTGCGCGAGCACGGTCGCGGTCGTCGTGCCGTCGCCGGCCTTGTCGTTCTGCTTGCTGGCAACCTCACGCAGCATCTGCGCGCCCATATTCTCGAACTTGTCGGCGAGCTCGATTTCCTTGGCGACGGTAACGCCGTCCTTGGTGATGCGCGGTGCGCCGAAGCTCTTGTCGATCACGACGTTGCGGCCCTTGGGGCCCAGCGTGACCTTCACTGCATTCGCAAGCGTATCCACGCCGCGCAGCATGCGATCACGCGCGTCCGACGCAAATTTCACTTCCTTGGCAGCCATTTGTACCTCCTTCTTGATGTCCTTTCAGTTGCTGGATGAATGCGGCGTCAGGCCGCCTTTTTGAGCGCCTCGGCCTGCTCGATCACGCCGAGGATGTCGCTCTCCTTCATGATGAGCAGCTCCTCGCCGTCGATGCGGACCTCGGTACCCGACCATTTGCCGAACAGGATGCGGTCGCCGGCCTTGACGTCGAGCGCGGTGACTGTGCCGTCCTCGGCGCGGATGCCCGGACCGATGGCGACGACTTCGCCCTCCTGCGGCTTTTCCTTGGCGGTGTCGGGGATGATGATGCCGCCCGAGGTCTTCTCCTCGGCTTCGATGCGGCGGACGACCACATGGTCGTGCAAGGGACGGAAATGCATGCATAACCTCCATGTTGCATAACGATATGATAAACCGGCGCGCCTGTCCGGGACGCGCGGCGCCGATGAACTAGGAAGCGGATTTTTTCGCTTCAAGAGGTTTGGCGAGAAATTTTTTGGCGCTCGCGATCATCAGAAACAAATCCGCCTTATCAGGGGCGTGCACCCTCTTGACTCGACTCGCTTCGTTTCCAAAATCTGTCTCTGCGGCGCCTTGCCGCACGACGAGAAAGGAATGGCGACAAAGGAAGGAGGCACGATCATGTCCGAGCCATTTTCCCGTTTTCTTCACCCCTTCGACGTGGCGCGCCACCCGAGCCTCGAGCCCGAGGTCAAGCGCGCCCTCCTCGCATTCTGGGCGTCGGACCGCGCGTCGGTCCGCAACAAGCCTGCGCTTCGAAAACCGCCCGGGGCACGGCGCGCCGTGCCGGTCGACGAGGTGCTGGCGGCGCTTCGGTCACTCGACGGCGGCGCGGCGCGCGCGCCATGACCGACCGCGCCCTCGTCGCGCAGCTGGACGGCTATGGGCTGACGACCGCCGAAATTCATTATTACCGGCCCGATCATCCTTCGCTGCTCCAGCTGTACGTCTGGCAGGATTATGACCTCCCGCCGGACTTTCCGGTGCTGTTCGATTTTCTGGCCATGTGGCGGCGTCAGATCGAAGCCGCGCTCCATTCGGTGCGGATCGCGCACGACGCGCTGATCGGACCCGCCGAATGGCGTGCGGCCGATATCGTCCGGGCGATCGACTGACCGGGGGAGGGGCGCTGGTCGCCCGGCAATTTTCAGCTTCTTCTCATGTTTCAAAGAAGCGGGGCCGCTGCTGAACGGCGGCCCCGCAGCATGTCAGGCGTCCTCGGGCGCCTTTTCCTTCGACGATCCGATTCGGCGCGGTTCGGCAGCGTTGCTGCCGATCGCGATCTTGCGCGGCTTCATCGCCTCGGGAATGACGCGGTTGAGTTCGATCGCGAGCAGGCCATCGGCGAAGCTCGCCGCGCCGACCTCGATATAGTCGGCGAGTTGGAAGCGCCGTTCGAAGGCACGGCGCGCAATGCCGCGGTGGAGATAGGTGCGCTTCGCATCCTCTTCGGCCGGCTTGCCCGTGACGGTCAGCTGGTTCTGCTGCGCGACGATCTCGATCTCGTCGGGCTTGAACCCCGGGACCGCGAGCGTGATCCGGAAGCGGTCGTCGGCCTCGCGCACGATGTCGAAGGCGGGATAGCCGTCGGACGTCTCGCCGCGCTGGCCTTTTTCGAGCAGGTCGAAAAGATGATCGAAGCCCACCGTCGAGCGGCGATAGGGGGTAAAGTCAAAGTCGGTTCTCATTTCCAAATCCTCCTGATTGAGCAATTCGGGCATGAGATGCGCCGGTACATAGAGCCGGCGCTCTCTATGTCCTCAGGACCCGGGAAACCCGGCATCCGCAGAAAAATTAGGAAGGCATTTCCCTGTTTCAAGACCCGTCGCCGATACCGGACGGCAACTCGTCGCAGAGCCCGGAACGCCTGCCGCGATCAAGGTGCGGAGCCGCGGTGAGCGGCTCCGCGATGGATCAGGCAACGCGGCTCCCGCCGCTGTCGCTACTCCAGGCAGCGATCTGGCCTTTGACCGCCAGCTTCAGCTTCTTGAGCCGCGCGATCAGGACCTCGTCGGGCCGGCGCTGGCGCGCTTCCCGATCGATCTCGGCTTCGAGGCGGGCATGCTCGCGCCGGAGGTAATCGATATGTTTTCTGGACATCTTCTTCTCCATGCCAAGTTGAGGATGTTGCAGCCCGCTCGGCTGCGGCGCGGATATAGGAAAGGCAGTCGATTGATTTCAATGGGATGCCTATGGCTACACGATCCGTTCGCGACGGGGCCTCCGCTGCCGCTTGGACCATCTTGCGATCATTGCCGCATGCGCATCGTATCAACCTGCGCGCCGGCGCGCACTTTTGTTCTCACAATGACAGGTGAGGGCGATCGCCTCGCCCTTTTTGCGGGACGCGGCCGAGAGCGCGTCCGGCGTGGCTGCCGGGCAGCCCTGTCGCGGTTCGAGGGAGCCGCAGGGCGTGCGGCGCGCGAAGACATCTCCATTCCGGTGCCACCGCGACCGCCGGCGGCGTAATGTCCGCTGATTGGACGCAGCGCGAGGCAGACGCACAAAGCCTTCATTCTATTCGCGGATTTGGGGTCGGCCCGAACCGCTGCTTGCGGGTTATTGCCAATCTGGTAACAATAGCGGTCCGCAATGGATGATTAATAAGCAGTAACCACATTCAAACTGGGGCATATTGCAGTCGTCATTGCAGCCACGGGGGGTGGACTCATGCATGCAATTGTGGGCGGCGTTCCGGAAGACTCGGGCGCGCAGGACAGGGTTCAGCAGATCGAGGCCGAGGTTGGACGTCTGTCGCGCCTCGTTACTCAGTTGATGGCGGAATCGGGCAGCAGGTCCGAAACCATGGGACTTCCCGTGGGATCGCACCGATACGGCAGCCGGCTCGCAGCGGCGCCACTTTCCTTCGATCGCGCCAGGGCGCGGATGGTCAGGGAGATCATCCGCGATCGCCGCAAGCGCGAACAGCGCTTTTCCGCCCATTTGCTGGCTGATCCCGGCTGGGATATGCTCCTTGACCTTTATGCCGCACATTATGAGGGGCAGAAGGTGTCGATATCGAGCCTCTGCATCGCGGCCTCCGTTCCCGCGACGACCGCGCTGCGCTGGATGAAGACGATGGAGGAGGACGGGCATTTCGTGCGCGAGCATGATCCCTACGACCGCCGCAGGGTCTTCATCGCGATCAGCGACGATGCACGCGCCAGAATGGACGATTATTTCGACGACATTGGCGGCTAGTCGCTGAAGTGGCGGCGCTGCAGCGTCTCGATTTCCTCGGGGCTGGTCGTTTCGCCGAGGCGGTCGTTCAGCACCTCGATCGCGGCATTGACCTCATTGGCGGCCATCCGGATCCTGAGGCGATCGAGCTCGGCGAGTGCGAGCTTCAACTGGCTCCTGACCGCCCGGATCGCAATCTTGTTCTGCTCGCTGTCGGCCATGAGTTCCCCTCGCTGCCTCGCTTGTCTGGCGAACGCGGCGCAGCCGCTTAACAGATGACGGGGGATGGGGGAACCGGGATTTAGTTCCCGTTTCGGGGCGATGGTCCGCGGCGGACCATCGACAATTTTACGTCGTCGCCCACCAAGCTTGCCTCGATGAGGCGCTCGTCGGCCATGATGGCGGCAGTCCGGACGATCGTCGTCGCCGGCAGCGCCGTCGCACGGGAGAGCTCGGAAATGAGACTGATGCCGGCGTCCATGCTCTTCATGATCGCCATGGCCCGGAGAAGATAATCCGGCGACGGCTTCTCCCGTTCGGGGTCAAACATTCCGCGTCCGATCACCGGAAGGCGTGCGGCTCCGGATCCATTCGCGAAGGAGCTTGCGGCGCACGCTATGCATATGGGCCGCCGTCACGATCAGAAGAATCTGGTAATAGGACCAGTGGCCCTGCGCGGCGACATAGGCGCGCGGGATGATGTCCGGCGCGATCAGCTTCGCGACATGGGTGATGCATACGATTGCCTGCAAGGCCGGGAGGCAGAGCGTCCAGTAGCGGCGGCTGGCAAGCGATAACCATAGAAATACCCCGAGAATGGCAAAATCGACGAGCCCTACGAGTGCGTTTGCCGACTCATAATATTGGCCCGAATTATAGACCGCGACGATCGTGAGCACCGAACCGCCGACCAGCGTAAGGATCGCGAGACGTGCCTCCCGGTCTCCCGCGTAGAGGATATAGGCCGTTGCGGCAGCTATCAGCGCGATGAAGATATATCCCCAGATCATGGACGGCTTTCTTCTAGGATCGCTCCATGACCCGGGGAGGGAAAGTCAGGCCGCCCGCGCTTCGGAAGCGGCGGCGTTGTCGTCGTTGCGCCCCTGCGGTTCGAGGATCTTGACCGCATCGCCGGTCGCGGTGATGCGGAAGTTCCTGAGGCCGACACGATCCTTGATCCGATCCATTTCGTGATGGAAGGCGACGAGGCTCGAGCGTCCCGTGAACAGCGAAGCGACCGCGCCCTGGATGTGGCCGTAGGCGGCGTCGCCGACCACCGGCGAGAGCTTCGCGGCGGTCTGGGCATCGGGCAGCGAGGTCACAAGGGCTCCGAGTTTCGCGATCGCGAGATCGACTGCGGCCTCGGCTTCGGCGAGATCGGTCGCGACCTTGTTCGCGGCAGCAAGACGTTCCTTGAGCATGCTTATTCTCCCTTCACCGCCTCCGTCAGAAGCGGTCCCCCTCGGCGTATCGAGCAGTCGGGAAAGGGTGGCCAGTCCGTTGACCATCGTACCCACCGCCACGAGAAAGCCGAGCGCGATGGCGAGAATGATCAGGATGCGGCGCCCTGCCGAAAGCTTGTTGATACCCCAAAAGAATGTGGCGAACGGATGGTTTCGCTTGGGCCGTATCTTCCCCCGCCCGGAATCCCGAAGGGAAACCAGCCTGTGAAGTCGTTCGCGGCCATAGTCGTCGGGGCCGTTGCCTTCCCCCGCCGACGACCCCTTGTCGCGTGGATCGGAAGCGTCCGGAATCCCCGAATTTTGAGGCCTCAAAATTGAGGTGTCCTCAAAAGCCCCTGTTTTCGCGCGAGAAATTGCAGCCACATAGATTTGGGCCGCATGGGCGCGATTATTCGCCTTCAATTTGCTGCACGCCGAGCGAATCCGGTCGTCGACGGTATTGGGTTTGACGTCGAGTTGGCGTGCGATTTGTTTTGAGGATTGCCCTTCGGCGACGAGGAGCAAACAGGCGCGTTCACCGGCATTCAGTCGGTCTATTCCGGAGCCCGGTATACCCGGTTCTTCATTCATTATGCCTGACCCCCACGCACAGTCTCCTGCTCCTATACGTTGGTCCCTCCTGTCACTTAAGCGGTAGTTAAGGCGGTCGAAACCATTTTTTCTCCTCGTTGCCGCAGCTTAAATTTACCGGGCTGTTTTGTCTCGGTGATTCAGGTTTCCGTAACGCAAAGCGGGTTTTGGCCCGCCATGCGCCGGGACCGTGGTTGTCGGCTTCCGAGATCGGCGACCTTGCCTCGATGTCGTGAAGATGCGTCGCGGCGATGCGGTGGGGGGCATCACAGAGCCGATTTCCGGTCCTCGGCGACAACTGCTGCGCTTGGGCACTGGCGGCGGCGGCGTCCATCAGAGGCTGCGTCCCGCCCTGAGGTCTCGGCCCCGGCTCGCCGAACCGCCGTCGTCGCTCTTCACGCAAAGCCGCCCGTCATGGTCTTTGCTTAATTCTCGGCGATTGTTTCGTCGTCGATCGCCGCCGCTATCATTCGCTCCCAGACCGCCGCGTCGCCTGCGGCGGCCATCCGGCCGCTCGGTTCGCGGAGCGTGCGCAGGATGGCGAGCGCCACGGGCGTATAATCGGGCCAATGCGCGTTCACCGCCTCGCCAGCCGAGTGCATATCCCCGTCGGCATTCTTGCTGAGGTCATGCGCCGCGAGCACGCGCGCGATACGCTCGACCGGTGCGGTCGCGGCAACGTCCCAGTCTTCGCCCGCAGTCATCGTCCGGTCTTGAGATAGGCGCGGACATGACCGGCGTTATTGCCGACCGCGTCGACGGCTTCGCGCAATTCGGCTTCACTCACGCCGAGCGAATTCGTCCAGTCGCGAACCTCATAATCTTCCGAGAGACTGATGCGATCGCGATCGGGCGAACCGATGTTTCCCTTGTCGTCTGCCATGAACATGTTCCCTTTTGTCCTCGCACAGCGAAGCCGGGTCGCGCGGGAGCGGCGACCCGGCCCAGCGAGCGCAACCAGGCGCGCCCGTCTGTCGTGCTGGCGATCAGCGGTTCTGGCGATCTTCGTCGTCTCGGCGGGTCGGGTTGCCGCCCTGATCATCGTCTTGATCCTGCCCGGGCTGACGCCGGTTCGGGTCCTGCTGTTCCTGCTGGCGATCCTGGCCAGGGTTCTGGTTCGGCTGGTTGCCGCCCTGTTGGCTGTTCTGCGCCATAATGGCCTCTCCTATATTGACGAGCCCGGGGATGGGCATCAGGAAGACGCAGGGCGTTTTCCAATTGTTCCCGGAAAATCATCATCTTAACATAGGTTATGCAAATAGGTTCGAGGCTGATCGAGCGCCTCCGCCGCGGAACCAATTCCCTGTTCGCGGCGTTGAATACGGCATCCGGCATGGATGGATTTGGCGGCCCCGCCGAAGCCTTGTTGCGCGAGCAAACAGGGCATGCGGGGGCTCGCCCCGACGGGAGAATTTCGATGTTCAGATGGGCTATTATTTTCGCGGTCGTCGCGCTCGTTGCGGCACTGCTCGGCTTCGGCGGGATCGCCGGCCTTTCGGCTGATATTGCCAAAATCCTTCTCGTAATCGCTGCTGTGCTGTTCGTCGTCGCCTTCCTCTTCGGGCGGGGCCGCCGCACGCTCCCCTGATTGCTTGACCCCCACGGGACGGGCACTCCTCCGCCCCGACCCCTGCCTGATGCCGGCGACGTCACCGTTGCCGGCATCCGTTTGAGGAGGCTTCCTCGTGTCGGCCGGCCCGAAAGGCGCAAGTGCCAAGCTTCACGAGCATCCTCCCGTCATCCCTGACCGACGCTATTTCGGGTGAAGAGGCGGCTGGCAGTCTGTGCTCGCTGTACCCCAGCAACCATCGCGCAACATTGCTATGATCGCGCCACCAACTGCCCGATATACTCGTCAAGCGTCGTATCTCCCCGGACGGGTCTTTCGTCGTTATCGAACCCGCAGTCGAGGCTCACCGCGGTCATCCGGGCATAGGAACTTGCGGCCGAATCCGAAAAGCCGAGTTCGCGATAGGCCGCCTCCCACTGGTGGCGCGGCGTTACCACGACCTCGACCGGCCGGCCGAGTGCCTTGGCGAAAGCCTGCGCCACATCGTTCGACGAATAGCGATCGGGACCTTCGATATAAAGGACCCCGCCCTCAGCGGGCGGCGACAGCATCCGGTCCGCCGCCGCCCTCCCCAGATCGCGCGGTGCGGCCATGGGAAGCGCGAGATCGGCAGGGTACATCGTCCGCAGCTTTCCGGTGTCGCGAACCGGACCCAGCTGCTCGTCCCAATTGCTGAAATAGTAGGGCGCGCGGTTGATTGCCGCAGGAATGCTTTGGCTGCGAACGCCCTCTTCGAGCTCCCACAAGACATTGAGGTCGCCGATACGGTCGCCCGGCTGCGCTCCGGCGGTCGATTCAACGACGATTTTCTCGAGCCCGGAATCGGAGAGCGCGGCGAGGATATTGGCGGCCGTGCTCCGCTCCACCTTGTCGGTATCGGTCTCGATGCCGGCGGGCGGGTTGAGCACGAAGGCGCGGCGGCCGCGCTGAAAGGCCGCGCGCAACGATCGCACGTCGTTTACGTCCGCTTCGATGATCTCGGCTTTCGTGTCGCGCCAGCTATCGGCGTGGGCAGGATCGTGCGTGATGATTCCGACCGGTTGGCCCCGCGCGAGGAGCGTCTCCGCCACCGCGGATCCGACGTGGCCCGTGGCGCCCATGACAATATGCATCGATCTTCTCCAATCGACGATGCCAACGGATCATCATGCCCATGGTTTCCGGGCCTTGGCGGCACGTCGAACTTTGCCCGACCGGTAACGGGCTGGCCTGTGCATCTAGCCGGACAGTTTGAAACCTGCCCTGTCGCGCATTTCGCGCCCAGCCCGTCCGGGCGATGACCGGCGAAGCCACGTGGATGGAAGGCTGGGTCACCGGCGGATTGGCCTCCGATGCAACCAGCGCCGATTGGTGCGGGTTGAGGGCAGGGCAGGTGGATCGGCAGGATGTCGTCGGCGATCGAAGATCGCATGTCCGCACAGGGAACCCCTGCGAAATGGCGCAGCCGTGATCGGCCGGTCCATCATCGAAGGAGCGAGACGATGACACTCGGGAACGAGCTATACGAAATCGAAGAGGGCTTCTGGCTCGAGGGGAAGGAGCATTTCCTCGATCATGTCGATGAGAAATGCCTGCTTGCCTTTCCGCAGATGGGGGAGATGCACGGCGTGCATTCGCGCGCCGAAGTCGCGGCAACCGCGACCAGCGCCAACCGCTGGCAGGGCCTCACGATGAAGGATCGTCAGCTTCTGGAGGCCGGTGAGGATTTTGCGGTCATTAGCTACCGGGCCGAGGTGACGCGCGCGGATGGCGAACCCTATGCCGCTTTGGTGAGTTCGGCCTACCGGCGTCGCCCGGACGGTTGGAAGCTCGCCTTTCACCAGCATTCGCCGGTCTGAAGGCGGCTATTTGGCTTCCTTGATCGGAATGACGTCGCCTCCTTGCTCGACCGCGACGTCTGCCGCCTCGATCATCCGGTCGTGCTCGGCGAAGACGCGCTCGATTTCTTCGCGCTTGTCGAATAGCAGCTTCGCGACCCCCGCGGTCATGCCGCCTTCTTCGCCCACGCGGCCGAGAACGCCGGCGAGATCGGCGAGCGTCGCCTTCTCGGGCGTCGAGTGCAATCCTCCCTTGTCGTCGCGATAGGCGGTGCATTCGATGGCCATGGGGTCCTCCGGGAAATGCCGATCCGCCGATACTACGCGCGAGCTGGCCGAACGCTCCGCCATGGGCGATGGTTGGACGGCGCGCTAACTTGATGCTAGGATGTGCGGAGAAAATGGAGTCGCACCCATGGGAGCCAGGGCCGAACACGACCTTTGGGGACAGGCGCTCGCCATCGAAAATCAGCATGGCGATCGCGGACCGGATGTCCTTGCCGAGAGAGTCAGGAAGCTGCGCGAAGCCGGAGACCCGGCCGAAGCCGATTTCTGGCTGGAGGTGGCAGCGTGCCTGAACGACCTCCATGCCATCCGCCTCGATGGGCGTGCGATTAAAAAACCTTCCGCCCCGTCGGTCACGCGCCGGTCGTCGAACTTTTCCGGAATCCCCGCGATCCGGGACTAGGCTTGCTGGGGCCTTATTTCGAAACCCGAGACATCGTCATCCGCGGACCACAGGCGCGCGAGGTCCTCGGCACAAGCTTCGTCGTAACCGCCGACAATCGCGCTGAAGCTTTGTTTGTCGCCGTCGAGTTCCTGGTCGATCGTTATGAACTTGAGCTCCATGCTCGCGAGCAGGTCCCTGAAGGCGGACAGCGTCATCGCGGTGCCGCGTCGATAGCTGGCGCGGACATGGGCGATGCGACGCTGCGGGGCGTAGCGTTCGGTGATCGAGACCGCCGCGAGCACCACGAGCGTCGCGCCCGCGCCAAAAACCGCGAGCTCGTAGAAGCCGATTCCGAACAGCATGCCGAGGGTCGAAGTCGTCCAGAGCGAGGCTGCCGTGGTCAGCCCGCGAACATTGAATCCTTCGCGAAAGATGACGCCACCGCACAGGAAGCCGATGCCGGTCAATATTCCGTGCGCCATGCGCACCGGATCGATGCGGATCACCTCTATCGGGGCGTCGTTGAGCCATGCCATCTGATGCACCGCCGAGAGCATCAGCAGGCAGCAAGACAGGGCGACGAGAATATGCGTGCGCAGCCCGGCCGGGCTGGCCCGATATTCTCGTTCGGCACCGATAACGGCGCCGGCGAGCGACGCGCCGAGAACGGGCACGATGAGTTCGGACGTGAAGAATTCCATATTCTGTTACCGCGCGGCACAGCGGTTGGTTCCCCGGCTAGGACAAGAGGCGCCTGTCGGGATCGGGCCGGAATGGAGCCGATTTGCGGGTCGGGCGTTTTCCCGCCATGTACCGGAGCGACGAGTTTTTCACGATTGCCGAGCAGGAGCTTCGGTTCGTGTGCGACCTGATCCAGAGGATCGATTCCGGCGCACTCGTGCCCGTAGGCCTCGATCGCGAGCGCTCTGTCGCGTTTCTCGCCGAGGTCGCTGGAGGGCGGAAGCGCCTCCTGACGCGGCTCCATCCTTATGCAGCGGATAGTGACAAGGCCTGGACGGGCTCACCCATATAAGCGCGACCCGAGAGTTCCGTCGGTAAATCCGGATATGACGGTGCGTCTTCGGTGATCGGATGCGGGCGGCGCGGGCGGCAGTGTCGCCTCCTTCATCGCGATGTGTAGCGCCTATCTGAATTGGCGTTGCGCGCAGCTTCGGTCTCAATGCGGCGGCTGAAGCGCTTCGCGGTCGGCGCGCGTTCGCAACCCAATCTTCCGGCAACCGTTTTGCTGCCGATGGCCAAACCTCCGGCAGTTCCACCTCCCCGCAAGGGCATGCCGAGTCCGCGGCTGCGGAAGGCCGAGTTCCTGTCGCGCTATCTCGAGCAATTCATCGACGATGGGTTCGACGAGGTGCGCGGGCAGCTCGATCGGGTGGCCGAGGTCGCGTGGCAGGCCTATCGCGACGAGCGCAAGAGCCCGCATACGGTGAAGGCAGGCAAAGGCTTCGCCGATCCCGATTACGACCTCTCGGTCGATTGGCTTCGCGCGCGCGACGCGGCGAATGCCGCAAGGGACGAACATGACCGCGCAGACGGCATTTGCCGGATCCTGATCGTGAACGGCTCCCCGCGCTCGGAGCATAGTTGCCCCGGCGAGATGTCGAAAAGCTGGCGGATCGCCGAAATCGCCCGGCGTGTGCTCGATGCCGACGACACCGCGGTCGAGATGCTCGATCTCAGCCGGCTCGCATCGGAATATGGTCGCAATATTCATCCGTGCAAGGCCTGCTATTCGACGTCGGCGGCGCTCTGCCATTTCCCGTGCAGCTGCTATCCCAACCACTCGCTCGGGCAGACGCAGGACTGGATGAACGACATCTATCCGATGTGGCTGCGCGCGCACGGCGTGTTTCTGATCTCGCCGGTGAACTGGTTCATGGCCTCCTCGCCGCTCAAGCTGATGATGGACCGGATGGTCTGCATGGACGGCGCGAACTACGACCCCTCCTCGACGCACGGAAAGGACGCAGCCGAAGCCAAAGCGCTTGAGCTTGCCGGCTGGGACTATCACCGCGAACTCGAAGGCCGGCTCTTCGCGGTCGTGGTGCATGGCGATGTCGAGGGCGCCGAGAATGTGCGCCGCTCACTCTCCGACTGGATGACGTCGATCCACATGGCACCTGCAGGTCCGCGCGCCGAACTCGATCGCTACATCGGATATTTCGAGCCCTATGCCACGAGCCACACGGCATTCGACAAGGATCGCGCCGTGCAGGGAGAGGTACGCAATGCCGCCCGTACCCTGCTCGAGGCGGTTCGTGCGAAACGATCAGGCAAGCAGCTCATCGCCGGCGCGGGGCTTGAGGCGCCACGCGATAAATAGAAACTCCCGGGCCCGGCTATCGAGCAAGCTCCTGATCGTCTTCCTTGACGTCGCGACAGCATATTTTTGCCCGTCGCTATTGGAGCGGCGGACGATAGCCGGGCTAAGGAAGAACGATCGCGAAAAATCCTCATAACATAGATTTGGTCGATCGAATTGTTCGAAACAAACCGAGTTGCGAGGGCGTTTTTCCTGCGCCCGCCGTTTGGCGATCATGGAAAGAGGAATATGTCATGGCGAACAACCAGGACAAGAAGGGCGGCAGCCAGCAGGAGGGCGGCCGCGGCCAGCAGGGTGGCGGCAAGCAGGACAGCGACAAGAACAAGGGCAGCCAGAGCCGCTGACCCAGTTCGAGTAAACCGGGCCGTGCTCCGTCGCGGCCCGGTTCTGCTTGAGCCGATGCGCAACTTTCGCGGGAGGGAATGATTTCATCAGGGCGGGGCAAGGAAAGGGATCGACATGAAAACCCAGGATACCGACGCGACGCACATCCTCGCCGCCGACCATCGCGCGGTCGAGGCCTTGTTCGAGGAGTTCGAGAAGGCAAGCGGCAGCGACCGCAAGGCGAAGATCGCCGATCGCATCTGCACCGAGCTCAAGATTCATGCGCAAATCGAGGAAGAAGTCTTCTACCCGGCGCTCAAGGGCAAGATCGACGAGGATTTGCTCAAGGAAGCCTATGTCGAGCATGATGGCGCCAAGCTGCTGATCAACGAGATCGTCGCTTCGGGCCCCGACGACGAATTTTTCGAAGCAAAGGTCACGGTGCTGTCCGAAGAGATCAAGCATCATGTGAAGGAAGAAGAAAAGCAGCACGGCAACATGTTCCAGCAGGCGCGCGCCGCCGATGTCGACCTCGAGGCGCTCGGCGAAAGGATGCTGGCACGTAAGGACGAGCTGAAGCGCCAGGCCGAAACCGCCGGGCTGCCCCCCGCCGAATTCGCGACGATGTAAGCGGATCGGCCGAAAGATTTTCCGATGCGATTCATTCGGGACAATAGTCTCACGATCGTGCTGCTGCTTCTCTTCGCGGGGAGCATCGTCGGACAATTGCTGACCGGTTGGCGCGTCGCGGTTCTCGATGCGGCGCGCCACGGCTCGGAAGCGCTCCCGCTCGTGGCCTATATCTCGAGCCCCGAGTTTCTCTCGTCGGTCTTCGAAAATTGGGAGAGCGAATTTCTCCAGATGTCGGCCTATGTCGTGTTGACCGCAATTCTCGTGCAGCGCGGGTCGGCGGAATCGAGGGACCCCGACGCGCCGCCGCGCGATGCGGATCTCGGCGCGCAAGCGACGAACGGCGATGCGCCGGCCGTCCTTCGTCAGGGGCGCCTCGCGCGGGCTCTTTATGCGCGTTCGCTCGGCATCGCTCTGGCCTTGCTTTTCCTGCTTTCCTTCCTTGTGCACTGGACGCAGAGCGCGAAGGCTGCAGCGCAGGAAGCCGTCGAACATGGCGAGTCAGCACCCGGCCTGTTCGCCTATCTCGGCGATCCGCAGCTGTGGTTCGAATCCTTCCAGAACTGGCAGAGCGAATTCCTGTCGACGGCCGTGCTTGTCGTCTTGTCGATTTTCCTTCGCCAGCGCGAATCGCCGGAATCGAAGCCGGTCGCGGCGCCCCACTCCCGGACCGGCGATTGAGAGCGCCCGATGGAACGCAAGCCGCAAGATATGATGCTGTGGGATGCCGCAGTGAACCCGCCGGTCGAGCGCATCGCGCGCGTTCTCGCGGCGCAGGCGGTCAGTCGCAACGCGGAAGGCGATCTCGCGTCGGCGAGCGCCGCGGTCGATGCGATCTGGCCGGATTACAGCGGCGCGGCGCTCGCCGTTCTGCGGACGTTGCGCGAGCCGAGCGGGCGGATGCTCGCGGTCGGCGACGCGGCGATATGGGAGCGGATGATCGCGGCTGCGATCGAGGACGAAACCATAGTCGAATAGGAGGTCATAATGGAAAAGGAGCGGAAGGTGCATCGCGTACCCACCCAAAAGACGCGCAATCCGAACATTTCGACCGAGAACCAGCCCGAAGGTGCGGCACGGCGTCCGAGCGACACGCTCGATCGCGAGCCCAAGCGCGATCCGCTGAGCGGCGGCGCCGTGTCCGCGGATTATAATCCCGAAAGCGGAACGCGGGTAGGCGAAGAGGATGACACGCGCGCCGGCCGCGACGACGCGGGCCATCGCCGCTGAAGCTCGCGCCCGCCACCGGCGCCTCAAAACATAGGTTATCGGAAGGTAAAAAAACCGTCGGCGCGGCACGGGTGAGGGCAACTGCTGCGGCGCAGCAATCGTTTGGTTTTACGGCGACACCGCGCTTCGTAGCCGCCCCGATGGTCGATGGAGCGCGTGACGAGTTGCGTGAACCGAACGAGAGGCCAGACGATGAAATATGAAGCGGACAGCGTCTTTTGCCCGGCATATTGCGAGGATGACGCGACACGGGTCATGCGCCACCCTGTCGCGCGCGAATTTTCCAGTCATATTGCATTGATCGGCTGTTTCCGTCCCCGCCAATGCGGTATCGCGACTTTCACCGCCGACACCTATGATCAGCTGACCCGCACGCATCCGGAGATCGCCGTCGACGTCTATGCGATGCGCGCTTCGCCCGCGCAGCCCGGCGACGCTGCGGTCCGCCAGACGATCGACGAAGCCAATCCCGCCTCCTATCGGGCGGCCGGCGAAGCCATCAACGCCAGCGGCGCGGACGCGGTCTGGCTTCAGCACGAGTTCGGTATCTACGGCGGCGCGGCGGGTGAGATGGTTTTTGAACTCGTCGACCGGCTCGCCGCGCCGCTGATCGTAACGCTGCACACGGTGCTCGCCGAGCCGGACGATGCGCAGCGGCGCGTGATGGAACGGCTTGTCGCCCGCGCGTCGCGGCTCGTCGTGATGAGCGATTTCGGGCGCCGAACGCTCGTCGACGTCTATGGTGCATCGCCCGAAGCGGTGGTCCATATCGAGCATGGTACGCCCGACCGGCCCTATCTGGAAAGGTCGCCGCTGCGCGGAAATCTCGGGATCCGCAACCGGCCGGTGCTTTCGACTTTCGGGCTGATCGGGCCGGGGAAAGGCCTCGAAACGGCCATTCGCGCGTTGCCGGCGATCGCCGCGCAATATCCCGACATCCTCTACCGCATCGTCGGCGCGACGCATCCCAATCTGGTCGCGGCCGAAGGCGAAGCCTATCGCGAAAGCCTCGAGGCGCTCGCCGAAAGCCTCGGCGTCGCGGGCAATATCGCGTGGGAAAACCGCTTTCTCGACACCGGGGCACTGCTCGACCAGATCGAGCTTTGCGACATCTATCTCGCGCCCTATCCCAATCTTGCCCAGGTCACCTCGGGAACGCTCGCCTATGCCGTCGCGCTCGGCCGCGCGGTGGTTTCGACGCCGTTCGTGCATGCGCGTGAGCTGCTGGCGAACGATGTCGGGATCCTCCTGCCGCAGGTCGACAGCGACGCGATCGCCGAAGCGGTGTTGCTGCTGCTCGCGGTCCCCGAAGAGCGCAGCGCGCTTCAGGCCCGCGCCTATGCGCGCGGACGCCGCACTGCCTGGCCGGTGATCGCCGAACAGTTCGTGACGCTGATCGGCGAGGCGATCGCCAAGCCTGCGATCGCCGACACGCGTGCGATGCCGTCGCTGGAAGCCGTCGCAGCGATGAGCGACGATGTCGGTATATTGCAGCACGGATGCGGGATCGTTCCCGACCGCAATCACGGTTATTGCATCGACGACAATGCTCGCGCGCTGATGCTGATCACCTGCCTTGGCGAGCGAAGCGGCGACCGTGACCGGCTCGCGCTGCGCTATGCGAGCTTTCTCCAGCATGGCTGGAACACCGACGCCCGCCGTTTCCGCAACTTCATGAGCTACGACCGGCGCTGGCTCGAGGACCAGGGCTCCGAAGACAGCAACGGCCGCGCGCTCTGGGCGCTCGGTCATTGCGCGGGACGCTCGCCTGAGAAAGGCTTGGCCGACTGGGCGCTCGCCTGGTTCGACAGAGCAGCCGAAATGGCGGCTGAGTTGAAGAGTCCTCGCGCCGTCGCCTTCGCGATGCTCGGGGCCGACGGGCTGCTCGACAGGCACCCCGGACACATGGGCGCGCAGGCAATTATGGAGCGCGGCAGCGCCTTGCTGTACGCGCTCTGGAAACTGTCGCGGCGCCCTGGCTGGGACTGGTTCGAAGCGGGCCTGTCATACGACAATGCGCGCCTTGCCGAGGCGCTGATCCGCGCCGGCCGGCGCGCCGGGTCGGTGCCGTTCGAAGAAGCGGGCATCGCCGCGCTCGACTGGCTTTGCGGCCGGCAGACCTCGGCGAAGGGATTTTTTCGCCCCGCCGGATCGGAGGGCTTTGGCCGTGAGGAAGAAGCGCTGCCATTCGATCAGCAGCCACTCGAGGCATGGGCGACGATCGCGGCGTGCGGGCAGGCTTTCGGGTCGACCGGCTCGGCGCGCTGGCGCGAGAGTGCGAACGCCGCCTGGCGCTGGTTTTTCGGCGCGAACGATCGCGGGGCGATGCTCGGAAGCGTACGGAGCGGCCGTTGTTTCGACGGCCTTACGCCGCGCGGAGTCAATGCGAATGTCGGAGCGGAATCGACCCTCGCCTTTCATCTCGCCTGGCAAGAGATGCAGGCACATTTCTGGAATGGGGCTCGCGCAAAGACCAGCGAAAGCCGCCCCGACGCCGTTCGCGAACTGGCCTAGCGCCCGGCGCCGGCGGCGCAGGCGCGGTGCGGGACGCTGCTTTAACCCTTGGCATCCACCGCGAGAATAATCACCGCGAAGCAGAGCGCGCCATCCTCGTCCACCGCTTCGACCCGCAGGCCATGGTCGTTTGACAGCATATCGGGATCGTCGTTCAGCAGACTGCCTCCGAAGCGCACCGCCTCGCGCCGCGCGGCGCCGGCATCGGGAAGCTCCATTCCGTCGTCGTCGAGATCGCGCTTTCCGTCCCGGGTGTGGAAAAAATAACGCGGCATGGCGGTCTCCTGTCCTGCTAGTTTCCGTGATTTCCGCGGTGCAGATAGGTGGGCGAAAAACCCGAGATGCGGCAAAGCGCGGGCAAGTCGGCGACATGGACACGGCGCCCGCGGCGCGCGATGAGCCCCATCCCGTCGAGCGCGCGAAGCGTCCGGTTCACGTGCACCGGCGTCAGCCCCAGCATGTCGGCGAGCTGTTCCTGCGTCATCGGCAGCGCGAGTTGGTCGCCGAGTTCGGGCTGGGTGATCTGCATGCGATGGACGAGTTCGCACAGGAAATGGGCGAGCCGTTCGAGCGCATGACGCCGGCCGAGGTTGAGCTGCCATTCGCGGCCGATCGACGCCTCGATCAATATGTCGACGAGTACCGCCCGCGCGATGGCGGGGCGTGCGATGACGAGCCCTTCCAGAGCGGGCAGCGGCACCATCGCCAGTTCGACTTCGGTCATCGCCTGGATGCTGTGATCCGCGGTGCGCATATAGATCGACTGGAAATCGAGCGGATCGCCCGGAATCTTGAGCATCACGATCTGTCGCCCGCCGTCGGCCGCGATCTTCTGACGGAAAACGAAGCCCGAGAGGAGGATCGGGCAGACATGCGTCGGATCGCCCTCGCGCAGAATATATTCGTTGGGCTCGATCCGCCGGAGCTGAAACGGCACCGATGCAAGCAGGCGTTGATCCTCGGCCGACAGCAAGCTGTGGCTCAATAGCTTGCGAAGGAAGATTCCGAGCCGCGGATCCGGCGCGGGGGCGCCGACCGGCGCTTCGGCGATCGGCGTGTTTCCGGTCATGGTTTCGCGATCCTCGCCATCACGCCGCGGCAAAGCCCGCCTTGTTGACGACGGAGGTCACATGCGCATTGCCTTCCTCGCCGAGCGCGTCGCGAAGCGCGGGGAACAGCTCTTCCTCTTCCTCCCGAATATGTGCTTCGAGTTCGGAGCGGAATTCGCGCAGCTTTGCGATCCATGTCGGATCGGCGGGGTCGAGTTCGGATAGGTCGAACAGATATTGCTTCACATAGCCATGGTCGTGGACAAGCTTGTCGGCTTCCTCGACCTGACCGTGATCGCGCATCGCCGGATAGATGACATTTTCCTCTTCGAACGCATGTTTCGACAGCGCGTGCTTGAGCTGGACGAGCAAAATCTTGCGCTTCTTCACATCCCTGGCACCGGTCTTTTCGATGAGATCGAAGATCCCGAGCGCCATGCGATGCTCGGCCTTGAGCCCCGCATCCCATTCGCCCTGCGCAGCACTGACGCCCTGAACGATCGCCTTGCGTCCAAAATTGGCGGCGAGCCCGACGATGAAGCCGGCGGCGGCGGCGCCGATGAGCCCCGCCGGGTGGGTGAGCAATTGGCTCTGCGGGCGGCTTGTCATGATGATCTCCTTTTCGCTCAGGGATGTTCGAGGCGCGTTTCGACACGGATCAGCGAAACGGCGGTTCGGCGCGGCTGCGTGAGCATGAAGTGCGCCGCGACCGCGATATCCTCGGCCCGCAGCATCTGATCGGCATGGATCAGCTCGCGCTGTTTCTCGGGCGGGAACTCGGGATATTGGAAATCGGCGCCGGTGAAGCCAGGCTCGATCAACCCGACCTTGATGTCCTGCTCGGCGAGTTCCTTGCGGAACGCCTGCGCAAAACCCTGTATCCCCGATTTCGCGGCGATATAGATCGAGCTGCCCGGCGAGCGCGAGACCGCGGACATCGACCCGATGAAGATGATGTCGCTTCCCGCGTCCATCCGCCGCGCCGCTTCCTGCGCGCAGATCAGATAGGCGGTCAGATCGGTGTCAATCTGGTATCGCGCCTCGCTTTCGCCTGCGTCGGCGAGCGCGTCGGCGGGGATGGCGGCATTGATCACCGCAATGTCGATTCCGCCAAGATAGTCTTCCGCGGCCTCGAAGAAGCGGTCGACATCTTCGGCGATCGAGAGGTCGACGTCGATTCCGCCGCCTTCACCGACCTCGGCGATGCGTTCGAGCGCGTCGTCGAGGTGCTCGGGCGTGCGCCCGCAGACATAGACTTTAACGCCATAGCTCGCGAGCAGCACAGCGATCGCTCGGCCGATGCCGGTGGTGCCGCCGGTGACGACCGCGCGGCGGCCCTTGAGGTCAGGTATTTGGGTATGGGCGTCGCTCTCGTCGAGCATGGCACATCCTTTCGCTGCCGGTCAGTAGGAGGGCGGGTCGCTTGCCGGGAAGGACTCGTCGAGCGCCTGGTCGATCGGTTCCCACGCCCGGCGCGGCTCGTCGCGCATCGCATCCGGACCCGCGGAGCGGGTCTGGTCGAAATTTTCCAAATCGGTCTCGCGGTCGCAGAAGGCGGCCGAATGATCGTCGCCCTTTTCAGCGGGCGATGGCGTTCGCATCGCGCGGCCCGCAATCCAGACGAGCGAAAGACCGCCCAGCATCTTGGTGAAGGCCCAGAGTCTCGAAGGCTCCCGGGGTGATCCTATCGAACCGGCCATCCGTTGTTCCTTTCTAACAAGGTCAACGGGAGGCGGCGGCGATAGTTGCCCGGCACGGCGATCTGGCCGGAGTTTCTTTCGCGCTCCTTATCACAGGTTTATTTGTCCGTGCGCGCCCGCCCGCTGATCGTCCCGCGATCATCGAGCTTTGGTGACAAAGCCCCCATCGCCTAGTCCCAGCCGAGGATGAGGCGCCCGTTCGCAGGAACGATAAAATCGATGCGATCGACCGATCGCCTATGCGGGCGGAGCGCATCGCCATCGATCGCGGCGACGCGCGTTTCGGGCAATTTGCGCCGCTTGCGCCGCACGAAGCTCAGGCGCGCCTGACATGTATCGCCGCCGTCGAGCGTGATCGCGATCCGTTTGTCGTCGAGCCGCTCGCTCGCGCGCACGAAATGGTCGCAGAACAGCAGGAAGGGCGCGCCTTCGACCGGGTGGAAGGCGCGCGTCGCGAAGATGAAGGCGGCGCCCGCGCCGTAGATTTCCTGTCCGACCTGGCCCGCAGGCTGGCCGTCGGCGTAAAGGTCTTCCAGCGGGAAGGAGAGCGCCCGGTCGACATGACCATTCTTCTCGCGCTGCTTTTCGGCGATCGCTCCCTTGGGTAGCGCGTCGGGATAATAGTACCAGGCGCGGTCGAGCGCGTATCGGCAATATTCCGCAATCAGCATCCGCGCCGCGGGCTCGAGGTCGGGGCCGCTGTCGGCGAAATAATGTTCGAACGCGGCAAAACTGTCGAAACATTCGTAGAGCGCCATATAGGGCGCGTCCTGCAGCGCGGTGACGCCGAGGAAATTGCGATAATGTTGCGCATGTCCGATGCGGCTTTCCCAGATTTCGCAGTGATGGAAGAAGCTCGCGAGATAGACATAGCTTTGTTCGAGATAGACCTCGCGGTTGGTCACGCGCCACAATCGCATGCACGCCGCGGCGCCCCAGGCGGTGAGATTGGCCTGATAGTTGATCCCGAAGCCGAGCCCGATCGCGGCGTCGATCGCCGCGCAGGCCTCGTCGAGAAAACGTTTCTCGTCGGTGAGCTCGAACGCCTGCAGCATCACCCAGGCATAGATGCCGCCGACGTCGGTTTGCCCGCGCCCGTCGGCGCCCGCGGTTTCCTCGATCACCGAAAAATCGCCGACCTTGTACTGGATCGGCCATTTATAGGCGAAATGGTGCGCCGAGCGGATGCCGTAGCCGAGCGAGTCCAGGAACAGTTTTTTCGCCTTGGTGTCGCCATGCAGCGCGAGTTTTCCGAGATTGAGCAGCGGGTGGTAGAGATACCAGCTGTCGACCGCGTCGGCGTCCTTGTCATCGCCGACATTGGGCAGGTAGCGGCGCAGCGTCTCGAGCTTTGCGTCGTAGAAGCGCGAAAGGCCCGCCTTGAACTCGGCCTCGAGCGGATGCGGCGTGCCTGCCCAGCGGCCCCATTCGTGGATCGCCTGGACCATCGACACCTGCACCATCGCATCGGGATATTCGGCCGCGGTGTAAGGATGGACATAGCTATGTCCATAGTGCCGGATCGTCGCCTCGGGCGCCTCGCCGAGATCGCGGAGCGTGCGTTCGGCGCGCGCCGGCCAGTCATGATAGTCGGTCTCGGGCCGCCCGATGCGCTGATAGACGGCGCCTAGCATCTGCAGGAACTGGCGCGCGGAATCGCGCTCGTCGTTCGGCGCGCCGGGGCGCGTGACGAGGATCGCGTCGGACAGGATGATCTCGCGGCCCGCCGGCAGCGGCGCGACCTCGTGTTCGTCGCCGGGCTCGGGCACGGGGAGGCGGAAGCCGAGCTCGGGCCAGGCCCCGCCGACGGTCTCCTCGGGCGTCGTGCCGGTCGCGTCGAAATAATCGGCGAGCGCGGTGAAATTCTGGAAATAGAGGAAATTGCCCGCAGCGGGCTGTTCCATGCGAAAATAGAGCAGCCCGGCGTTGAGGCCGCATTGCGCGGCCTCGATATGCCCTCGCGCGCCGAGCGGATCGCCCGCCGCGCCGATCGCGTAGCAGTCGCGCGGCACGAAGGGCAGCCGCGTGGCCGCGGCCGGCCGGAAGCGCGTTATGATCCGCACGAGATCGAGCGCGTCGCTTGCCGCATGGATTGACACGATATGCTCGCCGAGTAGGCTCCGCACGCGCACACGCGCGGTTTCCCTTTCATCGGCGGCCATCAGGCGAACCTTTCCGTCCTCCGACCAGATCGCGGCCCGCAGCGCCGCGCCGCCCCGGTTGCCGCGGCGGACGATAAGCCACAGCGCGTCGCCGAGGACGCGAAGCTCGGCGTCCAGCGCGCCGATCCGGAACCGGCTGAGCGGCTTGGCCGATGCGTCGCGAAGCGCGGCGCGGAACGCCAGCAGCTCGGGTGTAACCGAGGCTTCGAGGTCGCCGGTCCGGGCCGCGGTCAACGCGCGGCCTCCGTCGATCCCGCGAAGACCGATTTGGGAACATGCGTGATGCGGCAGGCGAGATCGGCCTCGCCCGAGGCAACGATATAATGATCGCCCGCATCGGCGATGCCGGTGGTGAAGACGACGTCGCGGATATAGAGCTTGTCCTCGATCGGGCGGGTGAGCTCGGCATTGGCCTCGATCAGCGGGCGGTGATCGCTGCGGACGACCTTCGCCGGATCGTCGCGGTCGAGCAGCGACCAATAGGTGCGATAGATGCCGACGATCTCCTTGGGCTCGACGCCGTGCCACAGCGTCAGCCAGCCCTCGTCGGTCAGGATCGGTGGCGTGCCGCCCCCGATCCGCGCGGTCGCGACGGTGTCGGCGTGGGGACGGATGCCGGGCGCGATATGCGGCTTCCAGTGGAGCGCGTCGGGCGAGGTCGCGAGGTTGATCGAGGGACCGGCACGCCATTCGGAACCCGGCGGATAGGCGAAATAAAGATCGCCGAGCGGCCGCGTCTGCGCCCAATATCGACCGTCGATCCGGCCCTCGAAGATCAGCATGTCCTTGTTCTGATGATCGAGCACGATCGCCTCGAAATTCCAGTCGAGGCCATTGCCGGAGCTGTAGAGCGTCGTCGAATGGCGCTCGGGGCTGACCGAGCAGGTCGTCATCAACCAGCGGTCATCGACCTGCGAGATGCGCGCATCCTCGACGCCATAGCATTGGAAACTGCCCTGCGGCGCGACGGCGCGGTCATAATGGGCCGCGACGATCTCCAGCCCGTCGGGGGTGAGCTCGACCGGAAGCAGCCACGACAGCGAGGTCAGCGCCATCACCCGCCATGCCCCGCCGCGGACGAGGAATTTGCGCGGGTCGGCGGTGTCGCACAGCTCGAGTGGCCAGGCGTCGAGCCGGTAGCGGCCATCGGCCCAGCGGATCGCGCGGACATGGCCGTCCGCGATCGGGGTGCGGAGCGCCTCGGCGATGCGGACCATGATCAGGAGATTGCCGTTCGGCAGCCGCGTCAGCCCGGGATTGAAGGCGCCGAGGACATAGGTTTCGGCATCCAATTGCCCCGCGAGCGGCGAGCGCGCGAGATCGACGTCGTCGGGCGTGAAGACGAGCCGGTCGACGGCGAAATCCATCAGGTGGGCTTCGCGTCGAGATCGACCGCCGCTTCGCGCGGCCAGTGACGGAGCGCACGGCAGCGCTCGACGAAGCCCGCCGCATCGCCGGGTTTCGCGAGCGCGATGCACGCCTCGTCGAGACTGTCGGCAAGGCCGGCCGCGGCAAAGAGCCCTTGCGCTTCGGGCGAATGGCCGATGAACTTGCAATGCGCAAAGGCGTCGGTTGCGAAATCCTTCGCCGCGGCGTCGCCCGCGAGCAGGGCCGCGCCTTCCTCGGATACAAGGATCGCGACGGCGTCGAACAGCACCGACGGCCCGCCATCGATCTTGTGGCGCGCCGCGACGGTCGTTCCGTCAGACAGCGTCACGCCGCCGATCTTCGGCGCCACGACCTCGAACAGCGCGCCTTCGCTATCGACCGCCTTGGTCAGCGCCTTGAACAGCCGAGAATCGGCGCCGTCGCTGAGCAGGATGCCGAGCTTGCGCCCGGCAAAAGTCTCGGGTCCGTTGCGGATGATGCTGAGCGGCGCCGAGGCGGGCAGGTCGGCGAACGGCTCGCGCGCGGCGGTGGCGGGATCGGGGAGGGCGATGCCCAGCCCACCCGCGACCTGTGCCGCAAGGCCTTCGTCGATATGGATCAGATGCGAGACGGTGCGCGAGCGAATGTCGGGCCGCTCGACCTTCGACAGCTCGAAGACGAGCGCGTCGGCGATATGCTTCCGCTCGATCGGTTCCTGGCTTATGAAGAACTGCCGCGCTTGGCTATAATGGTCGGCAAAGCTTTCGGGCCGGATACGCAGCTTCGGCGCCTCGATCTCCTCGGCAAAGCTCGAAACGCCGCGCGCCGCATCCTGTCGCGGGCCGCCGCTCGCCGGACCCCAGCTGTTCGGCTCGTAATTCGCGCGGCCGAGGGGATTGCGCATCGCCATGTGGCCGTCCTGCTGGAAATGCGCCATGGGGCATTTCGGCGCGTTAATCGGGATATGGGTGAAATTGGGCCCGCCGAGCCGTTTGATCTGCGTGTCGAGGTACGAGAAATTGCGCCCCTGCAGCAGCGGGTCGTTCGAGAAATCGATTCCCGGCGGCACGTTCTGGGTGCAGAAGGCGACCTGCTCGGTCTCGGCGAAGAAATTGTCGACGACGCGGTCGAGGACGAGGCGCCCGACGATACGCACTGGCACCTGCTCCTCGGGAATGATCTTAGTCGCGTCGAGCACGTCGAACTCGAAGCGTTCGGCGAATTTCTCGTCGAAAAGCTGGACACCCAAATCCCATTCGGGGAAATCGCCGCCGTTGATCGCGTCCCATAGATCGCGGCGGTGGAAATCGGGATCGGCGCCGTTGATCTTGACCGCTTCGTTCCAGACCACCGACTGCAGCCCTTGCCTGGGCTTCCAGTGGAATTTGACGAAGGTCGCGCGTCCCTTCGCGTCGAGCAGGCGGAAGGTATGGACGCCGAACCCTTCCATCGTACGGAACGATCGCGGGATCGCGCGGTCCGACATGATCCACATGATCATGTGGAAGCTTTCGGGCATCAGACTGACGAAATCCCAGAAATTGTCGTGCGCCGACTGCGCCTGCGGAAAGGCGCGGTCGGGTTCGGGCTTCACTGAATGGACGAGGTCGGGGAACTTGATCGCGTCCTGGATGAAGAAGACCGGGATATTGTTGCCGACGAGATCCCAGTTTCCTTCCTTGGTGTAGAGCTTGACCGCAAAGCCGCGCACATCGCGCGCGAGGTCGAACGAACCCTTCGACCCCGCGACGGTCGAAAAGCGCACGAAGGCTGGAGTGCGTTCGCCGACACGCTGGAAGATGTCGGCGCGGCTGACGTCGGCGAGGCTGTCGGTGAGCTCGAAATAACCGTGCGCGCCATAGCCGCGTGCGTGCACGACACGCTCGGGAATGCGCTCATGGTCGAAGTGGAAGATTTTCTCGCGGAAATGGAAATCCTCGAGCAGCGTCGGGCCGCGCGCGCCGGCCTTGAGGCTGTTCTGATCGTCGGCGACCGGCGCGCCCTGCTGCGTCGTCAGCGCCGGCCGGTCCTCCTCCGCGACTTGCGTGGTTTCGCCGCCCGGGCCTTGGGGTTCGGCATAGGCTGGCGCAATCTCGGCGTCGGACGGAAATTTCGAAGTCTTGCGCGGCGACTCCCCTCCCAAATCGGTACCGGCGATGTCTGCGGCGGTCTGTCCGCGAGGCGGCTTCGATTTGGAATTGTTACGCGACGTCGCCATGATGCACCTCGGTTTCCAGCAGGGAGAGTGACGGCAGAATCCGCCGCCCGGCAAAGCAACGGGCGGGGGCAGCCGAAGTTGCCCGAAAAGCGCCCAGGTTAACCTCGGTTACGAAGAAAGCCCGCGCCGCCGAAATGCTGGTCTCCAGATTCGAACCTGGATCAAGTTTCGCGAATATTTCACCCGCTTCGATCGGACGCCGGGGAGCCGGGGGCGATTTCATACGTTGCGCACCCATGCCCGATATGACCCGTTTCGATCCTTCAAGCGCCTTTTCCGATTTCATAGACGATCCCGAATTTCCTTGCGTCGGCGCCAAATCGGCGCTGGCGGGCGACGGTATCCGCATCGTGCCCGCGCGCGACCTCTCGAGCGCTTGGAACGATCTTGAAATCCATCATGCGCTGTTGGACTGGGTGCGCGACTATCGCGCCGATCCCGACGGATTTCGCAGCCTCGCGGTGATTTTCGAACAGCCTCGCGACCTCGACGAGGAGGGGTTTGAGCGCGCGCTCTGGGAGCGGCTCCAGTCGCTGGCCGACAAGGACGCCTGGAAAGGCATTGATTCCGACCCACGTGTCTCCGCCGATCCCGCCAATCCCCATTTCTCGCTGAGTTTCGGCGGTGAGGCATTCTTCGTCGTCGGTTTGCACCCGCGCGCTTCGCGGCCGGCCCGCCGGTTCGCGTGGCCCGCGCTCGTCTTCAACCTTCACGACCAGTTCGAACGGCTGCGCGCCGAGGGGCGCTATGAACGAATGCGCGAGCGTATTCTCGCGCGCGACGAGGAACTCGCGGGGAGCGTCAATCCGATGCTGGCGCGTCACGGCGAAGCGAGCGAAGCTGCCCAGTATAGCGGCCGCGAAGTGGAGGATGACTGGACGCCGCCATTTCACGATCCGCGAGCGGCCCCATGAGAGTGGTCATTCCCCCTCGCAGCGGCACCGCCTTTCGCTTGCGCAAGGGTGGCGTGCTGCGCGTCATCGATGCCGAAGGCGGACAGGTAAGCGACCTCGTCGCCTTCATGGCCGACGATATCCGTGAGCTTATCTCGAACGGACGGACCTTCGACTATGAGGAGACGATCCGGCTTACCGAGGGCCATCGCATCTGGTCGAACCGTTCGAACCCGATGCTCGAAATCTTGGAAGACCGTAATGGCACGCATGATTTTCTTCTCACGCCGTGCAGCGAGGCGACGTTCCGGCACTTCTATCCGGGCAAGCCCGTCCACCGCGGCTGCTTCGGCAATCTCGCGGAAGCGCTCGCGCCCTTCGGCGTCGACGCCGATGCGATTCCGGTTGCCTTCAACATTTTCATGAATGTGCCTGTCGGGCAGGAGGGTAGTATCCGGGTGTTACCGCCCATCAGCCGAGCCGGCGATTATATCCGGTTGCGGGCGCTCGCGGACCTCGTCATCGGCCTCACGGCGTGTTCGGCGTACGACAGTTGCGGCGGCAGCTTCAAGCCGATTCACTATCTGGTCGAGGAGCCATAGGCGGGTTCAGCGCCGGAGCGGCGCGTGCGCTGCCAGATCGTTGCGGACCGTCGTCGCCGCGACGCCGCCTTCGCCCATCGCATGACTGATCTGGTCGAGCCCGAGCACGACGTCGCCCGCCGCGTAGAGACCCGTTATATTGGTGCGCTGATGCGCATCGACGATCAGGCATCCCTCGTCGGTCAGCGCGGCGCCGACGCCTCCGGCGAGTTCGGATCGCACGTCCGAGCCGAGCGCGGGATAGAGCGTGTCGAAGCGTAGGGACCCGCCGCCGAAATCGAGTTCGATCCCGTCGCCGTCCGGACGCACATCGTAGCAGTCGCGGCCGATCGCAATTCCCGCTGCGGCGAGTTCCTCCCTTTGTTCGTCCGGGAGGTCGGGATGGCCGGCGGGTGCGATCAGCGTCACGTCGCGCGAGTAGCTGCGCAGGAATATCGCCTCGCGGCAGCCGCGCTCGCCCGAGCCGAGCACGGCGATCCTCTTGTCGGTCGCCTCATAGGCGTCGCAGATCGGGCAGTAGCGGAGCACCCCGGACTGAAGCGCCGCGCCGTGTAGCGCCATGTCCATCATCGGCGGCGGGCGGTTTCGCACGCCCGTCGCGAGCAGGATGCTTCGCGCGGCAAGTGTCCGATTTCCGACGTCGACGACAAAGCCGTCCGGCGTTCGCTGCAATGCTTCGGCGACGGCTTCGACAGTGGACGCACCATATTGCTGCGCCTGGCGGCGCATGCGTGCGAGCAGCTCGCCGCCGCCGATGCCGTCCGGAAAGCCGGCATGATTGCGCGTTTTCGTGATCAGCGCCGCCCGGCTTTCGCCGGCATCGACGACACAGACCTTGAGATGAAATCGCGCGAGATAGATGGCCGCGGTGAGCCCCGCGGGCCCGCCGCCGACGATGACGCAGTCATGCGTGCCGGCGGCGATCACCGTTCCCCGTCCGGGCCGAGAACCGGATCGCCGGGCATCGGCAGCGACGCGATGCGTCGGCGTGCTTCTTCGGAAGGGGCATCGCGGCAGATGTCCCATTGCTGACCCTTCGGATAGGCGCCGACGACGAGAAAATCCTCGCTGGCGTCCATCCGGCAATGGCCGGTACCCGCCGGCAGCAGCAGTGCGTCGCCCGCAGAGACAGTAGTCGCAAGCCTGTCCGGCCCGCCGAGCATGAGCTTCGCCGATCCGCACGCGATCCCCAGCGCTTCGTGCGCGGACGAATGATAATGATGATAGTCGTAGATCGTGTCGCGCCAGTCGGGAGGCCAGCCATGGTCGGCAAAGAGGCGTTCGAAGCGCTCTGCGGGATCGGGGCCTTCCGGCAGCGCGCTGCGATAGATGACGACCGGATGGGCGGGATTATTCGGCACCCAGCCATTCCCGCCCAGAAAATGCACTTCACGTTCCATCCTGTTTCTCCCGGCGAGCGAGTAGGAGCTTGACCGGCACTGGCCGCGCAAGCGGCTGCCATCGCTTGATCGCGATAGCATCGTGTCTTCGCCTCTTGGCCGGGCCCGACCTGATGAAGCGATAATGCCCGCCGTCGCCGCGCTCGTAGCGCGCCGGAAAACCGCGCGGCAGGCCTCGGCGTTCGGTTGCGGGCAGCCTCCAGTCGGCGATCGATCGGGTCATGGGCGTTTCATTTCAGTTCGATCCAGACGGGCGCATGATCGCTCGTCTTGTCCCATCCGCGCGGCCGGCGATCGACTTCGGCGGCAGCGAGGCGCCTAGTCGCCGCCTTGTTGAGCAGCAAATGATCGATCCGCAGACCCGCGTCGCGCTCGAAAGCGCCGCGCCAATATTTCCAGAAGGTGTAGATCGTGGCGTCGGGATGGAGATGACGGATCGCATCGGTCCAGCCCTGATCGAGAAGCTTGCGGTACGCCGCCTTGACTTCGGGAGCGAAGAGCGCGTCGTCGCGCCAGCGCTCGGGTGCATAGACGTCCTTGTCGGTCGGCATGACGTTGAAATCGCCGGCGATCACGACCGGCGCGTCGAGATCGACGAGCGTCGCGAGATGGGCGTAAAGCCGCTCGAACCAGGCGAGCTTGAAATCGAAACGCGGACCCGGGCGGGGATTGCCATTGGGAAGATAAAGCCCTGCAATCAGCAGGCCGCCGATCGCCGCTTCGATGTAACGGCTCTGGTCGTCGTTCGGATCGCCGGGCAGCCCGCGACGCGTTTCGTGGATCGTCCCTGCGCGGCTGAGCAGCGCGACACCGTTCCACCGGCTTTGGCCGTGCCAGATCGCCTCATAACCTGCCGCCGCGAGTGCGGTCTCGGGGAACTTCTCCTGCGGCGCCTTGAGTTCCTGAAGCGCGACGATGTCGGGCTTCGCGAGCTCGAGCCAGCGTAAGAGGACGGGTAGACGCCCATTGATCCCGTTCACATTATAGGTGGCGATCTTCATCGTGCCGTCTCTCGGCAGGGGCGGGCACAACGGCGTGCAGGATGAAGAAGCGGATCGCGCATAAAATCCGAACCCGCGCGCCGGCACTTCGTTGCGAGATCGCTGCGCTCAGGAAATCACCCAATAATCGCCCGCGCCGGTGCCTGCGCGGCCGATGCGGCAGACAGGTTTGCCATCGATGCAAAGTTCGGCCCATCGGCCTTCGGCTTCGCCTTGCGCGATCCCCAAGGCTCTAGCGGGGCTGTCCGCATCGAATTCGACACGCTTTTCGACGCCGAGACCATCGTCCTGATAACGGAGCGTATATGTTGCCACTTGTCGCCCTTTCGAACATCAATTTGTTCGAGCCAACGTAGGACGCGTATCCGGAGTTGCGCGGGCGGACCGCGCCGCGGCGCGAAATCCACACTCGCTTATCACAGGTTAGGGTCTTTGAAGCCGGCGTTGAGTGCGCGCGTCGGGAAACGGAACTCCATGCCGCGCTCGTCGTTGCGAAGAGAGCGGGCCGGGCGTGCTTCCAAGGGAATGATGCCATGAAGAATGCCTCTCTGTTCACTCTCGCTTTGCTCCTCGCCGGTTGCGGCGAAGGCGCGGATACGACGGCGCCCCCGGAGAATAGCGCTACGACCGACACGATGGCGGCGCCGGTCGATGCGGCCCCTGCCGCGGCAACTCCGGCGGCCCCGACCGATGCAGCGACTTATGTGACGAAGGCTGGCGCCGGCGATATGTGGGAAATCGAATCCTCGAAAGCGCTGCTGGCGAAGTCGGGCAAGGCCGACGTCAAGACATTCGCGCAGATGATGGTCGACCAGCACGGCCAGTCGACAGCGAAGATCAAGGCGGCGGCATCGTCGGCAAATATCGAGGTGCCGGCGCCCAAGCTCGATGCCGACCAGCAAAAGATGCTCGACGAGATCAGGAATGCCGATGCGGCCGCGATCGATGCGATCTATCTCGCGCATCAGCGAGCGGCGCATGATTCCGCGCTCGCGCTCCACCGGGCTTACGCGACGAACGGCGACACCGAAGCACTCAAAAAGGCAGCGGGCGAAATCGCCCCCGTCGTCGAAAAACATATCGCCGAGCTCGACAAGCTCGCGCCAGCGCGCTGAGGAGACAGGCAATGTCGATCGACGATGTACCGCGCGGCCCGTTGGGCGAAGCCTATCCGGAAAAGGCCGGCGACAAGGGCAAGACGCCCGGCTCGCTTCCTCCCGAAAAAGTCGAGGATCGAGACAATGTCGGGACGGCGACGCCCGACGATTATCCGCGCGAAGATCGCGACGCGGGCGATCCCGCGGCCGCGAACCGCGGCAAACGCGCCGGCGGCGGTAGCGGGCCAGTCTCGGGTAGCGGTGCCGGGGCAGGCGGCAAGGGTAATCCCGAGGATTTCGATAGCGATCCGCAGGGCGGTGGGGGTTCTGCTCCAATCCGAACCGACAATGGTCCGAAGCACGGCGCCGATGCGCCGGTCGGTGGTAGCCGCTAGCTCGCGCACGCCGGGGAGGCGAGGGCCTTTCCGGCGCGCGTGGCGGACATCAGTAGATCGAGCGCTGCGGCCACGGCGTGATCGAGCACCTGCTCGCGCCCGATATCGCCGAAATGGCATTCCTGGCGCATCACGCTGCCGCCGCGAACGGCGCAGGCAAGGTGGACGAGCCCGACCTCTTCCGCGTCCTGCTGCGGGCCGCAAAAACCCGTGATTGCGATCGTCAGATCGGCGTGGCTATACATCAGCGCACCTTTTGCCATCGCTTCGGCAGCCTCGGCGTTGACGGCGTCATCGCGTTCCGCGGCCTCGACCGACACGTCCAGAAGTTCGCATTTCGCCGCTTTCGAATAGACGACAAATCCGCGTTCGAGATGTGGTCCGAGCTTCACGTCGCCGGCGAGCAGCGCGGCCAATTGGCCGCCGGTGCAACTCTCCGCCGTCGCGAGGCTGAGGCCGGTGGCTTCGAGCGCTGCGGCGAGACCGCGCTTTCGTCGGGTAAAGTCGATCCGGTGCGCCATGATCCGACCGCTATTCGTTGCCCGATCCCGGCTCGGCCTGCTTGCGATGCATCTCGGCCGTCGCCGCCTCGCTCAGCACGCCCGAGGCGAGAACCTGCGCCTTGTTCCTGAAGCCGTGGACGACCGAATGTTCGCCTTTCAACATCGCATCCCAGCCCGTCCTGGCGACATCGGCCGGATCGTCCTTTTCGGATTGCCCCACTTTTGTGTCGAGCATGCCGGCGCGTTCGAAGAAGCGCGTCTCGGTCGCGCCGGGCTTGAGGCAGGTGATGGTGACGCCGCTGTCCTTGAGCTCGTTGCCCACCGCGGCGGCGAAGCTGTCGACGAAGGCCTTGGTACCGTTGTAGACGGCCTGGAACGAGCCCGCGAGATGCCCCGCGATCGAGCCCGTAATCAGGACCTTGCCGTTTCCGCGCGCGACCATCTGCTTGAGCACCGGCTGGAGCAGGAGCAGGGTGCCGGTGATATTGGTATCAATCACATGGCGCCACTCGGCCGAATCCTGTTCGAGAAACCCGCGCCCGAGGCCGTGACCGGCGTTGGCGACAAGCACGTCGACCGGGCGGCCGCGCGCGGCGGCGAGCAGGCGTTCGATGCCGGCCGGAGTTGCAAGGTCGGCTTCCACTGCTTCGACGTCAACGCCCTTGGCGACAAGACCCGCGGCGGCGTCGACTAGCGGCTCGTCGGCAGCAACGATCAGGTCATATCCGTCCTGCGCGGCCAGTATCGCGATCTCGCGGCCGATGCCGCTCGATGCGCCGGTGACGATGGCGAGTTTGCGTTCAGACATGTTCCATCTCCTGCATCGCCTGCACCGCGCCTTTTTCCAGGCCGGGCTTGAGGACGATCTTGGTGTAAAGGTCCTGCTCGTCGTGCCAGTGCCGATACATTTCGGCGGCATCCTCGAGCGGCGCGTGGTGCGAAATCAGCGAGACGGTGTCGAACTTGCCGTCGCGGATCATATCGAGCAGCTCACCCGTATAGCGCTGCACATGCGTCTGCCCGCTCTTCACGGTCAGGCCCTTCTCCATCAGCTGGCCGAGCGGGAACTTGTCGGCAAAGCCGCCATAAACGCCGGGGATCGAAAGCCGTCCGCCCTTGCGGCACGCGAGGATTGCCTGCCGCAGCGCGTGCGGACGTTCGGTGGTGAGATAGAATTTGGCTTTCACCTGATCGAGCACATTGTCGACCGTAAAGCCGTGGCTTTCCATGCCGACGCAGTCGATGCACGCATCGGGACCGATCCCGCCGGTCATTTCGTCGAGCGCCTCGCGAATGTCCACCTTCGTATAGTCGAGCACCTCGGCCCCATATTTGCGCGCGAGTGCGAGGCGGGTCGGGAAATGGTCGATCGCGATCACCCATCCGGCGCCGAGCAGCAGCGCCGACTGGATCGTGAAAAGCCCGACCGGGCCGCAGCCCCAGATCGCGACCGTATCGCCGGGTTCGATGTCGGCATTGATCGCCGCCTGCCAGCCGGTGGGAAGAATGTCGGAGAGAAATAGGACGTCATCGTCGGCGAGGTCGTCGGGGATCACGACCGGGCCGACATCCGAATAGGGCACGCGCACATATTCGGCCTGTCCGCCGGCATAACCACCGGTCAGATGCGCATAGCCGAAGGCCGCCCCCATCGCATGGCCCATCAGCAGTTCGGACGCATCGCGCGTCTCGCTGGGGTTGCTGTTGTCGCATGCGCTATATTGCTGCCGTTCGCAGAAGAAGCATTGGCCGCAGCTGATCGTGAAGGGGACGACGACGCGCTGTCCCTTCTTCAGCGTCGATCCGGCGCCGGTTTCGACGACCTCGCCCATGAACTCGTGACCGACGATGTCGCCCGCGCGCATGCCGGGAATATAGCCATCGTAAAGATGTAGGTCCGAACCGCAGATAGCAGTCGAGGTGACACGAAGGATCGCATCGCGCGGGTTGACGATTTCGGGATCGGGGACGGTTTCGACGCTGATCTTGTGGCGTCCCTGCCAGGTTACGGCGCGCATGGCCTTCTCCTTAGATATGGGGTTCGGTGGGGGTTTCGGACGCGCGGGCCGATGGCGACGCGTTGCTCGTCACCTCGCCCGTTTCCATCAGCTGTTTGAAGCGGTGGAGGTCGCGCCGTGCCTGCACTTCGGGCTCGCGCTGCAGCAGCTTCGCGCCGAGACGGCCGACCTTGCCGCCCGGCGGATCATAAGCGAGGATGAGGCTGACATAAGTGCCGCGCCCGGCGGGTGCATCTTCGAAGCGCACTTTTCCGCTATTGGCGATCTCGCTGTCGTCTTCGCTTTGCCAGCTGATCGATTCATTCTCCACGCGCTCGGTAATGCGGTTGACCAACACGACCTTGCGATCCGCCGGCGCCTTGATCGTCCAGCGCGAGACCTGGTCGTCCAGCGATTGAACCTCGACGACATTTTCCATGAATTCGGGAAAGCGCTCGACCTGCCACGCCGCGAAAAGTTCGTCGCGCGGCCGGTTGATGAGCAGCGATTTGCCGAAGGTGGCGCGTGAGCCGTTCTTGCCGAGCGTCCAGCGCGGCGCGTCGATCCGCTCTTCGCCATTGCGATCCGCCTGCCTGCGCCGCCGGGCCAGCGCGAAGCCGATCCCGGCGGCGGTCAGCGCTAGTCCGGCGCCAGCGATGTAGGCCGGCGTCAGATCCTTTTTGCGTTCGAAGAACATCGTCTCGTCTCCCGAATTGGTTGCGGCGCGCCGCGGCGCGCCCTCGAGCAACGTCAGGGAGACGCACGGTCGAAGGTCACTGTTCCGAAAATTCCGACCGCTTGATCCAGGTTAGGATGATTTACGCGGGCGACGCGGCAAAAGGCGAGTTACCCGGCTTCGGTCTGCCCCCGCTCGAGGCCGCGGGTGTCCGGGCGCAGCGCGTCGTAGCGGGGAAGCAGTGCGTTCATCACCATCCACGCGGGTGCTTGGGCCGCATAGAGATGAAATGCGGGCGCAACGGCATCGGGATCGTCGAGCGTGCCGGCGGCCACGTCGATCTCGCCTGGTTGATGGTCGACATGGATGGTGAGCGGCGAGCCGCAATCCTTGCAATATGTGCGCGAGCCGAAGGGCGTCGAAAGAAAGCGGCCTACGGACGCTTCGCCTTTGACGATCCGGTAGCTTTCCTTGTGAACGGTTGTGAAGACCATTCCGCCCGAACCCGACACATGCTGGCACAGGCAGCAATGACACCATCCGGTGTCATAGGGCTTTTCATCGAGGCGGTACCGCACCGCGCCGCAGGCGCAGCCGCCTTCGAGCGGAAGGAACGCGTCGTCATCGCGCACCGCGTTCGTGTCGATGGATTGTTGGGAGGCCATGGATTCCAGACGCCGGGGGGACGGCGTTCGTTCCTTGTCAGCTGAAGCAAGATCCTCCTTCCTGCGTCAGGGCTTTTTTCTTCGGGGGCGCCGCTCGTGCCGACGGCATGGCTTCGCAAAATCTCCGACCGTGCTTCGAAGGGCGGCGATGTCGGAATTTTCCGGCTCGCGCCTGCAATGCTCCAGCCTTTTCGAGGTTCTGGTTCCAGTATCCTATTCGCCGAACGGCCAGGTTTCGGGTACGCCGCGGTGATCTTCGGGGCCGAGCGGGATGACAGCGCGCGTTTCATCAAACCAGACGAAGGCATCGAACTGTTCGGGCAAGATGGCCTGGCTATAGTGGCTCTGGAGTTCGGTGTCGGGACGATAGATCACGCCGATGAAGCGTTCGAGCCGCGGTTCGGCGAGCCGCCGGCGCAGTGCTTCGTGGCGGCCCAGGGCGAGATCGAGAAGGAAGCGCGGCGTACCGCTGTCGTGGAACTGGCGCTCGTAACTGTCGGACCGCGACGGGTTGACGCGCTTCACCTCCATGTCGCCGTCCAGTCGGTCGCCGCCGCGACCGTTCCTTTGTGCGTGCCGAACCCGATCAGGGCCGCGTCGCGGCCGAAGGCTTCGCGGCAAAGCTGCCCGACATTGAGCTCGCCGCGGCTTATGCCCATGTCGGTGCTTCGCGCATCGCCGATGTGGCTGTTGTGCGCCCAGACGATCGCCTTGGCGTTCGGGCCCTTCGCGTCGAGCAAATTTTGCAATGTGTCGAACATATGCGTGTCGCGCAGGTTCCAGCTCTCGGCGCCGCCATAATACATGATCCGGTAATAGCGTTCGGCCGAAGCGATCAGGCGGGCATTCTGCGCCGCGTCGAGGAAGGCATCGTCATCGCCCCCCGCGTAGTCGAGCTGTTTGCGCAAGAGTTCGCCGAGCTGGTCGACGACCGCCTGCTCGCACTCGGCATAGCCCTTGCTGAGTGCTGCGCGGCCGTAGGTGGCGGGGTTGCTCTGCCACGGCGTCAGGCAACCATAGCGCTCGCGCGCGATCGACGCTGCTTCGGGATCGACCCGATCGAGATAGTCGAGGACAGCGCCGATCGAGCCTGACATATTATAGATGTCGAGGCCGTAGAAACCGGCGCGCTTTTCCATCTCTGCAATGTCTTGATTGTGATCGCGCATCCAGTCGATCAGCGCGGCGACGTCGGTGTTGCGCCACATCCAGGTCGGAAATCGCTGAAAGGGCTTGGCGGCATCGGCGCGATGCGGCCGGTGGCGAACGTAGCGATCGATCGCGGCAGCGTCGGGCCAGTCGGCCTCAACCGCAACGATGGTAAAGCCGTGCTTCTCGATGAAGTGCCGCGTGATCGCGGCGCGCCCCCGGTAGAATTCGCTCGTGCCGTGGCTCGCCTCGCCGAGCAGGACGACCCGGGCCCCGGCAAAGCGATCGAACATGGCGCCAAAGGCGGGATCGGCGAAATCGGGAAGCGCTTCGGCCGCGGCGGCGATCATCTCGGTGAGCGAATGTTGCGCGCCGCCGGGGACGTGATTGCTTGCAGTGCGGCGCCCGTCTTCGCGCCAGCCCTGTTCGCCGATCAGCGGCACGAAACGGACCGCGCCGAGATTTTCGGTTTCATATTCCTTTTCGCCCAGCCGCGTAATCTTGAGCAGTTTCTGTTCGGCGAGGTCGCCGACCGGAATGACGAGGCGGCCGCCGATCGCGAGTCGCTGCTTGAGCGGCTCGGGCAAGACAGGCGCGCCCGCGGCGACGAGAATCGCATCGAACGGCGCGTCTGCCGCCGAGCCCGCCGTACCGTCGCCAATCCGGATATCGATATTGTCATAGCCCAGCGCGGCGACACGTCCGCGCGCGAGTACCCCGAGCATCGCGTGCCGCTCTATCGCGACAACATCGCCTGCAAGCCTGCCGAGCACGGCGGCGGCATATCCCGAACCCGCACCGATCTCGAGAACGCGATCGCCGGGCTCGATCTCCGCCGCCTCTGCCATCGCCGCGACGATATAGGGCTGCGAGATCGTCTGCTCTTCCTCGATCGGGAGCGCGCTATCCTCATACGCGAACTCTTCGAGGCCCTCGCGCACGAAGCGCTCGCGCGGGATTTCCCGCATCGCTGCGAGAACGCGGCGATCACGGACTCCGCGAGCGGCGATCTGGACTTCGACCATATGGTCGCGACGCGCTCGGAAATCATCCTCATCCAGCATGGCGGCCACACTTTCGCGGCGGTCTAGCCTCGTGCCCGGCGTCGGCGCGTTTCCCAGCCTTTCTTCGCGGCGGCGGAACGTTTCTCGCTACTCTGGCTCGAACTGCTCTTGCGGCCGCCCTTGCGCGAGGACTCGTGCGTATCCTTCTTGCCGCGGCCCGAACCCGACTTGTTGCCGCCGCCCGATTCCTTGTTCACCGTCGCCCAGGCGCGGCTTTCGGCTTCCTTCTTGCCGACGCCGCGCTTCTCGTAACCTTCCTCGATATGCTCGGCCTTGCGCTTTTGCTTGTCGGTGTAACTCGACTTGTCGCCTCGGGGCATGATCCGTCTCCTCGATCCCCCTCGAATATGCGGCGGTCAGAAGGGGTAGGTTACGCCGTAATAGCCATAGACGCCGCGGCCATAGTCGCGGTCGAACGCGGGTTCCTCGTCGGCGCGATAGCGCGGCGCCTTTTCGAGAAGGCTCTTGTCGAGATTGACGACATAGCCGCCCTGGCTGGTCTCATAGGTAAGCACCTCCCACGGGAGCGGGTAATAGTCGCTGCCGAGGCCGAAGAGCCCGCCGAACTGGAGGACGGCATATTCGACACGGCCCGAGCGCTTGTCGACCATGAAATTGTAGATCGATCCGAGCTTCTCGCCGTTCTGGTTATAGACGGCGGTGCCTTCGACCTTGTTCGAGGCGATAAGGCGATTGGTCTCGTCGGTGGCGATATCGGTTGTCATGGAACATCTCCTTTGGTGGGGGATATCCTTGGCAACGCGCGGAGGGCGGCATCTATCCGACCGCTTTGCCTCGGTTCGTCGCAAATGCCCGATTGTCAGGCTCAGATCGGCGTCGTGGTCGCCTTCATGTCGGCGGGGATCAGTTCCTTCAGCCTGTCGATCGTGCTCGCGGCATCCTTGTGGTGAAGGAAGATACCGCCGGCGGCTTCCCAGAGATGAGCGTGCCTGAGCTGGTCGTCGACGAGAATGTCGCCTTGCTGTGCATGGTTGCGCTTGTCGACTGCCATCACGGTCAGGATCTGCGTTCCCGGGAAATGCTCTGCCGCCCAGCGAATCTTCTGCGCGGCGGCCCAGTTGCCGCGCGGCAGGCCGGTCAGGATGACCGGAACGAGGTGGCGCACGGCGGCGAACAGCTCCATCGCATCGGGCATGAGCGGTAGCGTGCCGTAAAAGTCGGGATGGCGCGCAATCTCGCGCCAGAAGGCGGCGATGCCGTGGCGCTTTTCGTAAGCGCGCGGCGCCATACCGAGAAGGTCGGTCGCGCCGCGGTCGAAATCGGCCAAAACGCCGTCGCAGTCGAGATAGAGTTGCATTCAGGGCTGCCAGTGCGCAGGTTCGAGCATGACCGCCACGGGCGGGTCGATCGGCTGCCAGCCGCGTTCGGCAATGACGTCGTTGCTCTCCTTGGCCTTGCGGCCTTCGGCGAGCGACCAGGTGAGGTGGAAATGGCTGCCGTCGCCGCGTTCGCTTCTGCCGCCGATCGCGACGACGAGCGCCTGGACGCCCGCACCGTCATCGGCCTCGCCGATCACCGCGCCGGCATGCTCGGCCGGAAGTTCGGTCCGGGCGTCGGTGCCGTAGCGAAGCGTCACATGATCGGCCACGACGTTCGGGTAGCGCGGCGGGAAGCGCATCAGGAGGGTCTCGCGCTCAGCCTCGGGAAGCCGCCAGCCGGCAATGCTGCGTCCCACGGCTCAGCTCCGCTCGCGCGCTGGATGCGCGCGCTCGCGGCGAATGCTGACGAGGATGCGAACAATGGCGCCCCAGAGCAGACCGACCGCAATGAGCAGCGGGGCCATGGCTTCGAGAAAGGGTAACAGCGACATTGGCGGTTCCTTGGATGACGTCGTTGATTAAATCCGGGAGACGGGAGAAGGATGCCCGCCGAACGGCAGCGTTGCGCCAAAGCCATTGGAATGGGGTAGCGCTGGCGGCACCGCCGCCGCTCGGCACCGGCATCAGTCGAGCTTCGGGCTCACCACTCCCGAGGTGTAGCGCAGATTATTCTGCACATGCTTGACGCCGGATACGGCATCGGCGCAATCTTCGGCGCGCCGCTTTGCGCGGCGATCCTCGACCGTGCCCGAAAGCGTGACCTCGCCCGCCTCGACCGCGACTTCGATCTCCGACGCGTCGATCCAGACATCCTCGGTGAGCCGATCGTTCACATCCTCGCGGATACGTTCGTCCGAGCGCGCATAATTTTTCGGCCCGCGGCCGCGATGGTCCTGCTCGCGGCGGCGCCGCGCATCGCAATCGCCGAACCACGACATCACCTCGTCGCCGGCACGGTCGAAAAAGCCGCGATCCTCGTCATCGCGGACATAGCGCGAGGTGTAGGACCGGCGTCCCCCGCCATAGGGGGAATAGCCGCCTGCGGGAGGATAGCCGAGTTCGGCGGGCCACCATCCACCTTGCTCGCGCGCGCCACGTGCCTCGCCGACTGCGCGCTCATAGCGTACGTCGCGCTCGCGCGGTCGCCAGTTCTCGCGCGGGTCATAGTTACCACGTTCCCCCTCGCTCCCGGCCCATCTCTTGCGCCGGGCGCCCTCGCGGTAACGCCGCGGGGCTTCACGCTGGCGCGAATCCTCCTCGATCGCAGTGTATGCGCGGGACGCGTCCTCGGCGCGCCCGCGGTCCCAGCCGCCCGAGCCGCTGCCATCGCCTGGATCGCTATTGTCGCTATAGTCCCAAAGCGGGGTGCGATCGCCATATCTGTCCATTTTCGGTCTCCTCGATGAGGGCCGGTGGACAGGCTGCCGGGGAAGGTCGACAGCCCCCCGGCCTGTAAAGGGGACGTTCGGGACGCACCGGAAGTTCCGGCGGCGTGTGAACGCTTCGCCGCAGCGGGCGTTCGGGACAGCATGCAACTCGCGGCGCCCGAACCCTATGTCCTCTGGCTGACCGGCGCCGGTGTGTTGATCGCGCTCGTCGCTTGGCTGCCGCTTGCGCTCCGCCGCCTGCCGCTTTCGCTTCCGATCATCTGCATCGCGCTCGGCGCGATCATCTTCTCGCTTCCCGGTGTGTCACTACGCCCCGACCCGCTCGAGCATCCCGATATTACCGAACGCGTGAGCGAGCTCGTCGTCATCATCGCGCTCATGGGGGCCGGTCTGAAACTCGACCGCGCCTTCGAATGGCGCCGCTGGATCGTGACCTGGCGGCTCCTTGCGATCGCAATGCCGCTGACGATCATCGCCATTACGGCGATCGGGGGCTGGTGGATCGGCCTGCCGTGGATCGCCGCTTTGCTCCTCGGCGCCTGCCTCGCACCGACCGATCCGGTGCTCGCCGCCGACGTCCAGGTCGGCCCGCCGAAGAGCGGCGAGGAGGATGAAGTACGCTTTGGCCTGACGTCGGAGGCGGGGCTCAACGATGGCCTTGCATTCCCCTTCGTCAATCTCGCGATTGCTCTCGCGCTCGCCGCTGCAACGGGCGAACCTTGGCTCGGCGACTGGCTGCTCCACGACATCGTGTGGGAAATCGGCGTCGGCACCGCCGGCGGCTGGCTGGTCGGGTGGCTTTTCGGTTGGCTGACCTATCGCACCGACGCCGAGACGCGCTTGTCGCACACGGGGGACGGGCTCATCGCGGTCGCCGCGACCTTGCTGTCCTACGGGCTTACCGAAGTTGCCAATGCCTATGGGTTTCTGGCGGTCTTCGTCACCGCGCTGACGCTCCGGCGAACGCATCGCGAGCACCAATTCAACATCGAGATGCACGACTTCACCGAGCAGGTCGAACGCATCGGCATGATGCTCGTGCTCCTCCTGTTCGGCGGCGCGCTCGCGGGCGGACTGCTCGCGCCGCTCGGCTGGATCGATGTTGTCGCAGCAGCCGCGATCATCTTTGCCGTCCGGCCAGTGGCGGGACTGATCAGCCTTGCGGGGTGGAAGGCGCCGCTCGAGGAGAAGATGACGCTCGCCTTCTTTGGTATCCGCGGCGTCGGTTCCTTCTATTATCTCGCTTATGCGCTCAATCACGCGCCGATCGATGGCGGCGACTATCTCTGGGCCTTCGTCGGCCTCGTCGCGCTGATGTCGATCCTGCTCCACGGATTGACGGTTACGCCGGTCATGCGGCTGCTCGACAAGAGTCAGGGGCGCGATCCTGACGCGCCCGTCGATCCCACACCGAAAGCTGGCGAAAATCAGAAGGCCATCGAACGTGACTGCCGGCATCGTTGAAGGCAGAGGGATCAGTCGATGGAGAAGGCCGCTTTCGCGCTGACCAAATGCGGCCGGCCCGCAACCGGCCAAACAACGGATGATTCTTGAATAGCTGCTCGCATACGAGTCCGTGAATGTCGGCTAAGCGCCTCGACGACGTTCAGATTGACCCGATTTATGGGCGAACCGGATGCAATTGATGGCCTTACTCACCCCTATCTTCGGTGCTCGCGGCGTGCGGTGAGCCAGCCGCCAGCGGGCGCTCATCTACCAAAGCGGATCTGTATTGTGGTTCGATTAATCGGCGCTAAGCGATCATAATGTGGGGGAAAGTGTGGGGGTAAGAATTTTTAACTAAGCTCTAAGCTATGATAATTATTAAGTAATATATTGAGTTCGATACAAGCCCTGCCACCAAGGGGTCGTCCCCAAGCATCCGTGAATATCCAGAGACTGGCGCGAGCATATTGTGCTTTTGACCGATCATGCTTGTCGGATCGCCGAGCGCTGAATGGGGCTCCGCTGCGTCGGTACCAACCTGCTGTTCTTTGTGGTAATCGCCCGCGCGATCCCATGTCCGATATGACGGCTTGTGGAGGTGCTGAGAGATATGGGTTAGACCGATACGGCTCACGGCGTTCGATCGGCTTTTCTGGATTGGGCAAGCGAGACGACCGACTTTCCGGACCGGGTTGTCGAGGCTGCGCTCGCGCATGCTGGGCAGCTCGAAATTTCGTGCTGAAGATGAGCTGGACCCGATAAGCTCACCGCATGTGCTGCCGGGCAAATGTGAAGGGGGGAAACTCGGCGCCGTCGGATTCTTGTTCGGGGACACATCAATTTTTCGGACGGAGGTTTATCATGTCGGCATGGTCGGCCTAGAACGTCCGGGCCCAACATATACTGCGGGGATATAGTTCGAGATGCATAAGGGACAGCGAGACACTTTTGCTGCGCGGGGTGGGTCTTGATCGGTATGCAATCGAGCCGTCAGCTTGAATCGCTTTCCCGCAGCGCGACAATTTCCGCACAGGAAACAGGCGTCTTCGCCGAAAGGATTGCGGCGGGATGACGACCCGCAAAAAAGGTTTCCCCCGCGCGTGCGCGGCGCTGCTCGTTCTTCTCGCCGCCGTGCCGATGTTGATCGTTACAGTGCCCGGCGCATCGGATTATCCCAATCATCTCGCGCGTCACCATATCTTCGCGACGATCGGGCAGGGAACGGCACTCGACCGATATTTTATCGTCGACTGGCGCTGGGTCGGCAACCTTGGCGTCGACCTTCCGGTCCTGGCGCTTTCGTCCTGGCTTGGGGTGGAGTCCGCCACGCGCATCGTGAGCGCGCTGATCGCTCCGCTGACCGTCGCCGGCATCCTCTCGCTGTCCCGTTTCGCGCACGGCCGTGTGACGGGGGGCGCGATGCTCGCGCTGCCATTCGCTTTCGCGCAGCCCTTTTTGTTCGGTTTCCTCAACTATTGCCTGTCGGTGGCGCTGGCGCTGCTCGTCGCGGCGGCGTGGCATGCCAACCGGCGGGCGAGCCTCTATACGTCGCTTGCCTTCGGTCTCGGCGCCGTCGCGGTATGGACCGCCCATATCATGGGGTGGGCGATCCTGCTCCTCCTTGTCGCCGGCGCAGAGTTGGCGATGGTGCGAAGCTGGCGCGATCTGGTGCATCGCGCCTTGCGCGCTGCACCGTTGATTTTGCCGCTCGTTCCGCTCCTGGTCTGGCGCGCCGAAGGCGACGGCCGCTTGTTCTGGTATGCGCCTCACCTCCTGCAGGCGAAGGCCATGAATTTCGTCACGGCGCTCAAAGGCCTGTCGATGCCATTCGACCTCGCGATAACGGCGAGCATCTGCCTCGGCGCGGTCCTTGCGTTCCTGTGGGCGAGCGGGCGCCGGCTGGAGCCTCGTCTCGCCGCGGGCGGCGGATTGCTGCTGTTCGCGACGCTCTTGTTGCCGACGACGGTTTTGGGAAGCTGGGGTGCGGACCTGCGCCTGGCCCCGGTGGCGATGATGGTGATGGTTATGGCGATCCGCCCCGCTGAAAGGCCCGAACGCGAACGGCTGATGATCATGCTGGGCGCGAGCCTGTTCGTACTGCGCGCCGGATGGACATCCGCGCACTGGTGGCAGGCCGACCGCGCGCTGCAAAAGAGGCTGGTCTTGCTCGACGAGGTGCCACGAGGGAGCCGGCTTGGATTCCTGTCGGCGGAAGCAGCGTGCGACAACTGGACATTGACCCCGAACCGCAAGCTCGGCGCCTATGCGATCACGCGGCGCGACGCTTTCAGCAATACGCTGTTCCAGATCCCCGGGTCGGACGTGATGACGATCCGGCAATCGTCGGATCGCGCCCGCTGGTTCGACGGCTCGCAGGACATTCCGGCCCGCTGCCCCGAAGGCGCGCCGGACCGAAATGTCCTCGGCGAGCGAATGAGAAGCATGGCACAGGCGGATTTCAACGCATTGTGGATCGCGGGGCTCGATGCCAAGAGCGTTCCCCGCTTGCCGGGCTATGCGATAGCCTACAGCCGCGGGATCGATACGCTGTTGATCAAACAGGCATCCGTACTCCCCTGAGTCTCGGCTCGATTCCGCGCCCTCAGTCGGCGATCAGCTGGACGGCCGCCGGTCCGTAGAGGGCGCCCAGGAAAATGCAGGCCGTCACGGCGCCGACGAAGAGGCTCCGTCCGTCCTTTATCGCGAAAGCCACCGGGTCGCCCTCGACCTCGCCGCGCCGCGCCATCATCCAGATGCGGTTGAGCCAGTAGATCAGCGGCAGGCAGAGCAGCCACAGCATTTCGGGCAGCGCATAATGTTCGGCGGTTTCCGGATCGTGCGCAAACAGGGCGAGCACGAGGATCGCAACCATTCCGGCCGAGATCCCGGACATCATCACCACGTCAAGGTCGCCGCCGACATAGCCGCGCCCGCTCAGCAGGCGTTCCGGTTCGATCGCGTCGCGCATCTCGACATAGCGTTTCAGATAGGCGAGGCTCAGGAACAGGAAAACCGAGAAGAGCAGCAGCCAGAAGCTGAGTGCCACGCCGATCGCGATCGCGCCGATCCAGATACGGATCGTGTAGAGCGAGGCGAGGACGATGGCGTCGCCGACCATCACCGCTTTCAGCCGGAACGAATAGGCGGTCGTGATCGCCATATAGGCCAGAAGCCAGAAGGTCAGTTCCGGGCCGCCCAACAGCCATCCCCCGGCAAGACCCACGGCCGCGAGAAGCAGGGACAGGCCGAGAGCGGCGGGGATCGGGAGATCGCCATAGGCAAGCGGCCGTTTCCATTTGGTCCGATGCGCGCGATCGGAGTCGATATCGAGCAGGTCGTTCAGCAAATAGATCGACGAGGCGATCAGCGACATGAGCAAAGCGGCGGCCACCGCCGTGAGCAATACGGCGGGTTTCGTGAATTCGCCCGACGTCAGCGCGGGAACGATCACCAGCGCGTTTTTGGCCCATTGATGGGGCCGCATGGCCTTGATAATGGCCCGGGCAGGGCTGGGACGCAGGTCGCCGAGACGTTCGACCGCCGATCGCGGCGGGACGTGGCCGACGGACCAGCCGCGCCGCGCTTCGCGCCACAGGCAGCTGTCGGCGCGGCTGTCGCCCACATAGTCGAAAGGCGTATCGGAACCGATACGTGCACGGATGGCGGCGAGCTTGGCGGCGCCTTTCAGATTGGAGCGGCCGCGCGTTGCGATGACTGGATCCGAAAGCGCCAGATGATCGGCGATGCGGCGGATGTGCCGCCAATGGCTTGCGCTCGCGAGGATCACGGGACGGCCTTCGGCCCTGGCCTGCTCGATGAGATGGAGCACCTCTTGCCGATAAGGCAGTCGCGCGGCGTCGATGCGGTCGCGCCGCGCCGCCATCGTCTTGGCGACGGCGCGGCCCGCGATCAGCCATGCCAGCACCGCGATCAGCGCGGCTATGCCCGATCGCCCGATCCGCACGAAGCTTTCGAGCGAGATATCCGCGCGCGTCAGCGTCCCGTCGACATCGACGAACAGCGGGACGGCCTCGTTGGCGCGGCCGGGCGCGCGGTCAGGTTGTTCATGCAGCATCGCGTAACACCCTTTGCGCCGCGAACCGCTCGATCCAGGCGGCGACCGGGACGGCTGCCATGACGATCAGCAGCGGAATCGCCGGATCGCGGTAACGGGTGATGATATAGGCGGCGGCGTGGATCAGCCAGAAGCCGGCGATCATGGCGGCAAAAATCCATTTGCCGTCGCTTGCGATCTGCCGCGAACGAAAGGCGAGCAGCCCGATCAGCAGGATCAGCCCATATTGCGCAACCTCGAAGAGCCGGATCGAGGCGATGGCCTTCGACGCCGCGAAGTCGTTCGCGTCGGGAAGATTGGGTTGCCAGAAATAGGCGAGTTTGAACGCGGCCAGCTCCGCCGCCCTGCCGGGATTTGCTTGGATCCAGTCGAGCGCTTCGGCTTGCAGGCGGTCGGCATTGCCGACCTCGCCAAGGCGCAGGCGCGTGGCGTCCCAATCCTTCGCCAGCGGCGTGTCGGCGATGCTCACGAACTTGCCTGTCGCGGCGGGGTTGTTGCCGAGATACAGGTTGAACGCGGCGTTGGTGGTGAGGACCGGGCGGCCGACCATCTGGTTGGTCGCGTAGAGCCACGGCGCCAGCATCAGCGTGGCGCCGACGATGAAGCACAGCCCCGCGGAAAAGGCCGGCGCAAAGCTGCCCCGCGCGCGCCAGAGCATCAGCAGCGCGGCGGCGACGCCGAAGCAGAGCAACAGTGCCGAACCGCCCGTGACCAGCGCCGCGCCCCATAACAGGCCGGCGACCAGCGCGGTGCCCGCCGGGCGTTCGCCGCGCGCGATCCCGATCGCGCACAGGGCAATGCCAAGCAGCAAGGGAGTCGAGAGATTTTCCTTTGCCAGCATCGTCGCGTTCCAGAGGCCGGGGAACCACAGGGCATAGACGGCGGCGGCGATCAGGCCCGCGCCGCGATGTCCGGACAGCGCGATCGTGAGCCTGTAGATCAACCCGATGCTGGCCGCGCATAAAAGCAGATTGACCGCTATCGCCGCGCCAACCGAACTGCCCAACGCCTTGAAAAAGGGAGCCAGCAGCAAGGGGTAGCCGGCGCTGTAGAAAGCCTTTTGGCCGTACATATCCGCGAGCTCGCCACGTTCGGCGAGGCCTTGGGCCATCGTGAAATAGGCGAGCGGATCGCTATCGAGCGGATGCTGCAGGACCCACGCGCCCGCCACTCTCAGAACCACGGCGACGAGGACGATCACGGCGAGCAGGGCCGAGCAGGCTCGCGGTGACAGCTCCAGTGTCGCGGGCTGAAAACTTGGGGCCGGTGGAGTCACGGGATTACGCCGAGCGCGCGACCAGCACGCAGCCGATGGCGATCAGCAGGGTTCCAGCAACGCGGGCGACGCTGATGCTTTCGTTCAGCCAGAAGGCGCCCGCGAGCATCGTCAGGATGAAGCCGATCCCGACGAAGGGATAGGCGAGCGACAGCGGGGCGCGGCCGAGGACGAAAAGCCAGAGCAGCGCTCCGATGCCATAGAGACCGAGGCCCAGGATGATCATCGGCGATTGGGCGAGGCCGCCTATTTCTCCGCCGATTCCCGTCGATCGGCCGCCGGCCGCGGCGGTGGTGCCGATCTTGAGGGCCAGCTGCGCAAGTGCGGAGAGGCTTACGCTTGCGAGGATCAGAAGGAGCAGGCGCACTGTCATGGACAATCTTTCGGTCTGTCAGCGGTTTGCCACTAGTCGCGGCGATTCAAGATAAGGTTAATGTTGAGGCAAATGTCGAGCCAATTCCTTTGGAACAGGCCGCATCGCAGCCTTTCCGGTCTGGGCTTGAGCGTTGTCGCGGATGTCGGCGCGCGGCGGCTGAACGACGCTTGCCGGATCGATCGTGACCCACTGCGGCTTACGATTGAGCCGCGCATTGAACAGCTTGTTGAAGCTCACGGGATCGTGCGAAGCTTCGTTCAGCGCCCGTCCGTAGCGCTTTTCAATGGCGCTCGGATCATAACCCATCAGTTCCAGCAGAGTGGGGAAAATCATATAGTGGCTCGACCGGTTACGGTTATGCGCGACATCCCGGTCCCAATCCGCGTTTGAACCCCGGTTACCGTCGAGCACCACCAGAGGAACGACGCCTTCTTCGTGGGCGGGGTCGACGCTGCAATGGGTGGAAAGTCCGGGATTTCCCCGCTCATGCAGATTCTGGCCATGGTCGGACGTGTAGATCATCGTCGCATGCGAGAGATCGGCCTCATCGCGAAGCGTTTCGAAGAACGCCCCCACATTCCACAGCAACGTATTGCGATAAGAATTGCGGTAGCGGACCCAATCCTCCGCTCCGCCGGCGAAGCCCGCGCGGCTGCCGGTATCGGAAATATTCCGGTATCGCCCGCGCGGCAGAACCGGATGATAGCGCAGATAGGCCTCCGGAAACTTGTCATGCACGGGGAAATGAGCACCGACCTTGTTCACGAAAATGAATTTCGGGCGGCGATCAGCAAGTTCACGGATGAGTTCCCTCGCCGCCGCCTGGTCGCGCTGTTCCACGGGCACGTCGTCGAATTGCACGAAGTGGTCGATCAGCGCACGCTCTTCATCGGTCATCATGTTTTGCAGCGCGCCGCCGGTTCGCTGGCTGTCGATATACACGGTGCGCAGTCCAGCCTTGCGGGCATAGGCCCAGATCGACGGCTGCGTGCCGTTGATCCGCTGATAGTCGTTGCGCGTGCCGCCATAGCGAAGAGTGACATTGCTGCCGACGCTGCAATTGGTGACCGACGCGGCGAGACCGTAGTTATAGATGCGGGCGAAAGGCCAGATGCCCGAGAGGGGGGTGGGCACGCCAGCCGGCGAATTGATGTCCAGATATTGGCCAGCGACGCTTTCGTCGACAATGAGGACGATATTCCGGCTGAGCGGCCGGCGGGCTTGCCGAAGGCGAACGGACTGGCGCTTGCCAATGTTGCCCGTTGCCTTCTCATATCCGGCTAGCGTCAGATAAGCGATCGGCGTGAAGCTCGGCGGCTGTCCGCGCGCACCATCGCCGCCGCGAAGGAAAAGCAGTCCCGTCAGTGCGAACATGGCCAGCCAAGGCGTCCCGGCGACCAGCCATCGCGGCAGCGGAAGGTGTCGCCGCGGGGCCATTCCGATGGCCGCTAGCAGGAGCAGGGCGGGGGGTGCCGCCTCTACAAACGCGGTCTGATTCTGCGCCAGGGCATCGTCGATGAACGCCGCCGAGTTCATCATGTTGATGAAGGCGTCGTAGGTCATGAATTCGGTCGTAACGCGCTCGAACACGATCATGTAATAGGCCGCCCCGGCCAGCAGGACCGCGGTCGTCCAGCGCAAAATTGCCGGCGGAGAGTAGGCGGCCCCAAGGAGTCCGCCCCACAATATGATGAGGAGAACCAGATAGCCTGTGTGGGGAACAGCGCCTACGAGATCGGCGGAGCGATTGAAGACGGCAGGCAGCGCCGAAAGAAAACAAAGTGCCAGCAATACCTCTTTAAAGTAAGGCCGCACATCGGAATATCGTATCATATCGCCCCCGGAACCTGTCCTATAGCTATTCCTTCCCCCCTAAGAGGATGTTAAATCGAAGTTGTTGTCGGCTCGTCTGGCCAATCGACTGCCCCCGAACCGGGTTTGACCGAAAGGGCCTGTTGGAGATGCACGTAGCGGATCTTGCCGTCAGGGTCCGGCGCAGCGGCCTGTGTCGTTTCCATGTCAGCCGGTAAGCAGTCGATCACATCGTTGGGACTTGTCGCGAATATCCGCTTGCCAAGGGGAGAAGCGCATCGGTGGCAAACTGCTCGGCGATTTCGGCGAGCGCCGAAATAGCAAGGGTTGCGGGATCGCGCGTTGACGGGATGAGGCCCACCGGCGATCGCAGCGACCCGATGGCTTCGGCCGCCACGTCGGCGGCTTCGAGCATGATCTTTCGATCGGCGTGCGTCCGGCGGCTGCCAAGCGCGCCGACGTAGAAGCGCGACTGTTCCAAGGCCCAGGGTATCAACTCTTCTTCCCAGTCCCGGTCGTGGAAAAGGAAAAGAAATGCGGTCCAGGGGTCGGAGGCGATGCCGGGGCGCCAGCTTCGATAGGGAAGAAGCTCCGCGTCGACCCCGGCCGCGCGAAGCGCCGCGATGTCGCGCGCGTAGGGCGAGAAGGCGGCGGTGGTGGCACCCGACGCCGCGGCCAGCGCTGCCGCAGCCGTCAACTCTTCGCCCTGGCCGAACGCCAGGATGCGAAGCTGCGGCACATAGGTGACGACGAAGTTGTCGCCCCGCCAGCCGGTCGGCGCAAGCGCGTCGGTGAGGCTGAGTCCCGTCGGCGCAAGCGCAAGCGCGGCTGGTTTCCGCCTGTCGAGGAGCGCGATCGCGGCTTCGATCGCCGCGCGATCGGGCCGCGGGGTAAACAAGAGGTCGATACCCCCGCCGCACGGCAGCCGGATGTCGAGATAGGGCGAGCCGAGGCCGAACCGCACGAGGCGCGGGACACCCGCTGCGAGAGCGTCGAGGGCTTCGGCGACGACGGCAGCCTCGATGCAGCCGCTCGAGAGCGAGCCGGCATAATCGCCGTTCGCCGCGATGGCCATCTGCGCGCCGAGGGCGCGCGGGGACGTCCCCTCGATGCCGGTAAGCGTCACGAGGACGCAGGCGTCGCCGGACTCGCTCCCACGGCGCAGAAAGTGCAATATGTCGAGCGAAGACGTTGCCAAGCCGGTCATTACGATCGACCTGCCGAATTGCCTGGCCGCCGCGCGACGGGAGATAATGCCGTGATCGAAGCCAATCGCATCGCCGCCATTCTGCTTGCGGCCGGCCGTTCCGATCGCTTCGGAAGCGATAAGCTGCTTGCACTGGTGCGCGACGAACCGGTCGCGGTCGTTGCGGCGAAAAGCCTGCTCGCGATTGAGCCCGGCCGCCTGCTCGCCGTCTGCCGCGCGGGAAGCGACATCGCCGCGCTTCTGTCGGACCTCGGGTTCGAAATCGTCACCAACCCCGACCCCGCGCGCGGACTGTCTTCGTCGCTCGCCCTCGCGATCGAGCGGGCCGGGGAGTCGAACGTCGATGCGGCGCTGGTGGCGCTCGGCGACATGCCGTTCGTCGGACCGCAGCATATCAAATCGCTGCTGGCAGCGTTCGACCCCGCAAAGGCGCCAATCGTCGCGTCGGGACGTGACGGCATTGCCATGCCGCCGGCGCTTTTCGCACGTTCGCATTTCGCGGCGCTGCGCAACATCGAAGGCGATCGCGGGGGCCGCGCGTTGCTCGCCGGCGCCCTTCTCGTGGCCGGGGATCCGCTCGAACTCGCCGACATCGACCGTCCCGAAGACCTGCGCTGAGCGAAGCCGCTCGTCACGCGAGGTCCGGCAGCTTGTCGATCAGCTTGTCGAGCGTGACCGGGTAGTTCCGCACCCGAACGCCCGTCGCATGATAGACGGCGTTGGCGACCGCGGCCGCGACGCCGCAGATGCCGAGTTCACCGACGCCCTTGGCTTTCATCGGCGACGTCGTGGGATCGACTTCGTCGAGGAAGATCACCTCCTGGTGCGGAATGTCGGCATGGACGGGGACTTCGTAGCCGGCGAGGTCATGATTGACGAAGAAGCCGAACCTCTTGTCGACGGCCAGCTCCTCCATCAGCGCCGCACCGGCGCCCATTGTCATCGCGCCGATGACCTGGCTGCGCGCGGCCTTGGGGTTGAGGATGCGTCCGGCGGCGCAGACCGCGAGCATACGGCGCACCCGTATCTCGCCCGTCGCCGCGTCGACGCCGACTTCGCAGAAATGCGCGCCGAAGGTCGATTGCTGATATTTTTGGGCGAGGTCGCCATATTCCATCATATCCTCGGCGACGAAATCGCCGTCGGCCGCGGCCTTCGCGAGCGCGACGCTCTTGCCGCCGGCGCGGACTTTACCGTTATCGAAGACCGCGGTCGCGGGGTCGAGGCCGAGCTTTTCGGCGATGGTCGTGCGCAACTTGGCACATGCCGCATAGACGCCGGCGGTCGAACTGTTCGCTCCCCACTGGCCGCCCGAGCCCGCCGATACCGGAAAGACCGAGTCGCCGAGCCGCACGTCGACCCGGTCGAGCGGCACGCCGAGCATCTCGGCGGCGGTCTGCGCGATGATCGTGTAGCTGCCCGTGCCGATGTCGGTCATGTCGGTTTCGACCGTCACCATGCCGTGTCGGTCGAGCCTCACGCGCGCCGCCGATTTTTCGTTGAGATTGTTGCGGAAGGCGGCAGCGACGCCCATGCCGACCAGCCAGCGTCCGTCGCGCGTGACGCCGGGTTTCGCCTTGCGGCCCTTCCAGCCGAATTTCTCGGCGCCGAGCTCGAGGCACTCATTGAGCCGGCGCTGCGAAAAGCGCCGCTCGGGCTTTTCGGGGTCGACCTGCGTGTCGTTGAGCACGCGGAAAGCGACCGGATCGAGGCCGAGCTTTTCCGCCATTTCATCGATCGCGATTTCGAGCGCCATCATCCCCGGTGCTTCGCCGGGCGCGCGCATCGCATTGCCTTCGGGAAGGTCGAGCGTCGCGAGGCGCATCGCGGTCATCCGGTTGGGCGCGGCGTAAAGCAGCCGGGTTTGCGCGACCGCGGTTTCGGGGCTGCCGCCCTTCAGGTCGCCCGACCAGCTTTCGTGCCCGATCGCGGTGAGCTTGCCGTCGGTCGTCGCGCCGAGGCGGATGCGCTGGATCGTCGCGGGGCGGTGCGTCGTGTTGTTGGTCATGAGCGGCCGCTGCAGCGCCACCTTCACCGGACGACCCGCGGCTTTGGCGCCGAGCGCGGCGAGCAGCGCGTCGGAGCGGATGAACAATTTTCCGCCGAAGCCGCCACCGATGTAGGGCGAGACCAGCCGGACATTCTCCTTGGGAATGCCCAGCGTCTTCGCCATGTCGCCGACCGACCAGGCGACCATCTGGTTCGACGTCCACAGCGTGAGCTTGTCGCCGTCCCAGCTCGCGATCGACGCGTGCGGTTCCATCATCGCATGGCTGTGATCGGGCGTCGTATAGCGCGCGTCGAGCTTGACCGGCGCGCTCGCGAAGGCCGTATCGAAATCGCCGAAGCGCGTGTCGGCCTCGGTGCCGAAGGCGGCGGCGGGTTTGACCGCGCCGTCCATCGATTTCGCGAGGTCGAAATTCCCCTTCGCGCGATCATATCGGACGCGAACGAGCGCGGCGGCCGCGCGCGCCTGCTCGAAGCTTTCCGCGACCACCAGCGCGACGGCTTGGTGATAATGTTCGATGTCGGGGCCGCCGAGCAGGCGGGCGGTGTTGAAGTCGCCCTTGCCAAGCTTCCCCGCATTTGCCGCCGTCACGACGGCGAGGACGCCGGGAGCGGCTTTCGCGGCGTCGAGATCCATCGAGGCTATGCGGCCCTTGGCGATCGCCGAGCCGACGACATAGCCATAGGCCTGGTTCGGCACGACATCGTGCCGCTCATAAGCATAGGGTGCGGTGCCGCTTGTCTTGAGCGGGCCGTCGATGCGGTTCGTGGGCTTGCCGACGATCTTCAGCCGGTCGATCGGATTGTCGGTTGCGGGCGTGTCGAACTTCATGGGCTCAACCCTTCGCTTGCGTCAGCACCGCGGCGAGCGTTCGCTCGACCAGCGGCAGCTTATAGGCATTTTCGTGGCTCGTTTTCGCGCCGGCGAGGAGCGCCGAAGCGGCGGCCTTGGCGCCGCGTGGCAACTCGGCGTCGGCGGCCGGGACGCGCCACGGTTTGTACCCGACCCCGCCGAGCGCGACGCGCCCGCTGCCGTCGCGCTGGATCACCGCGCCGACCGAGATCAGCGCGAAGGCATAAGAGGCGCGGTCCCGGACCTTGTGATAGATGTGGGTACCCCCGAGCGGTTTCGGCAGCGTCACCGCGGTGATGAGCTCGCCCGGCGCGAGCACCGTTTCGAGATGCGGAGTGTTGCCCGGCGCGCGATAGAAATCGGCGAGGGCGATGCTGCGGGCCTTGCCCGCCGCGTCGACCGTCTCGACCGCGGCGTCGAGCGCCTGCATCGCGACCGCCATGTCGCTGGGGTGGGTGGCGATGCACGCCTCGCTTGCGCCGATCACGGCATGCAGGCGGCTGAACCCGCCGATCGCGGCGCAGCCGCTGCCGGGCTTGCGCTTGTTGCACGGCTGGTTGGTGTCGTAGAAATAGGGGCAGCGTGTGCGCTGGAGCAGGTTGCCGGCGGTGGTCGCCTTGTTGCGGAGCTGCCCCGAAGCCCCGGCGACGAGCGCGCGCGACAAGAGGCCATAGTCGCGCCGGACGCGGGGGTCGGCTGCGAGATCGGTGTTGCGCACCATCGCGCCGATGCGCAGCCCGCCCGCGCTGGTCGCCTCGATCTTGTCGAAGCCGAGGCGGCTCACGTCGACCAGATGCGCCGGCGTTTCGATCTCGAGCTTCATCAGGTCGAGAAGGTTGGTGCCGCCCGCGATGAAGCGTGCGCCCGGAGTGCGCGCGAAGGCGGCGGTTGCCGCGGCGGGCGTCGCGGCGCGTTCGTAGGTGAAGCTTTTCATGCCTTCACTTCCGCGACATCGGCGATCGCATCGATGATGTTCGAATAGGCGCCGCAGCGGCAGATGTTGCCGCTCATCCGCTCGCGAAGTTCGCTTGCCGTAACCTTGGGCGCTTCGCTCAAATCCGCCGTGACATGGCTGGGGATGCCTGCTTCGATTTCGCCCAGGACCGCGACCGCCGAACAAATCTGGCCGGGGGTGCAATAGCCGCATTGATAGCCGTCGTGGACGACGAAGGCTTGCTGCATCGGATGGAGATTGCCGGGAAGCCCAAGCCCCTCGATCGTCGTGATCTTGTCCCCGTCGTGCTGCACGGCGAGGGACAGGCAGCTGTTGATCCGGCGGCCGTCGGCGATGACGGTGCAGGCACCGCATTGACCATGATCGCAACCCTTTTTGGTCCCCGTCAGCCGCAGATGTTCGCGAAGCGCATCGAGCAGCGTCGTGCGCGTGTCGAGTTCGAGCTCATGTGCTGCGCCGTTGACCTCGAAGCTGACACGTGCGGTCGGCGGTCGCTCCTTCGTTCTTGCGGGTTGAGCTTCGGCCGCCGGCGCACCCGCCGCGGTGGTGGCGGCGACCGATACGGCGCCACCGGCGAGCAGCCCGCGACGCGAGATGGGGAAATTCTCGGATGTCGACATTGCAGTTCCCATCATCTTATTTCCGCGCGACGGCTCCGCCGCGCTTGTTCTTACAAATGAATGCAAAGCGGGACGATGCGTTGCCACGCCCCAGACGATTTCGGGTCGCCAAAAGGATAGCATAAGCTGCGAGGTTTCTTCAATCGGCGAGCCATGGCCTTCCGGTTGCTCCATCGCGCGTTGCCCGAAGAAGCGTTGCAGCTTGTCGAAAGGGATTACGTCCACACGGTCGTAGAGATCGACGCGACCGGCGCCAGGGAGGATTAGCAGTTCCTTCGGCTCGTTGGCTGCTTCGTAAGCGGTTTCGCTGAAATAGCGCGAGTGTGCTTCTCGCCATTGATGATTGGCCGCGTGTCCCGCATTCTAGGGGCATGAACAGGACATCTCGCCAAAGCCCAAAGGGGCTGCGCCAATTTATGGATCCCGACCAGCAGGACGAATGGCTGGAGGGGCGGGGGAAATCGACCGACGCCGAAGAACGGCAGGATTCGATCGAGCAGCGGATGAAATATGCGCCGCGTTTCCAGAAGCTGCTTCGCCGGCCGCAGGCGCCCGAACTCTTCGCGATTCTGGAGCTATACGGCCGGATCTGCCTTCCCATGCCGCGCACGACCGAGCGATATTATTGGTCGGTTTCCTGCCTGCCATCCACATCCGACAAGCCCTTGGTCCGCGTCAACGCAAGCTGGATGGAGCTGTTCACCCTCTATGCCGACGGCGACGATCTTCGCGCCCGGTTCATTGTCCACCTTTCGGATTGCACGACCGACGGGTCGCTCGCGCCGGAAAGGGTCGACCGGAGCTTTCTCGAGCGGAGCGTGCGCGCGCCCGAGAATCTGAGCTATTCCTTTTCAAGCGGTGCGGACATTTTCATCGTCAAGATACGCGGCTCGGCCTCGATCCGCGAATTCCTCGCGGTCCCGCGCGCGCTACGCGCTGTCCGGCGATTCAACCTGACCCATATGAACCGCGGCAGGAACGCCTATCAGGCCAGCCATTCCTATAGCGTGGCCGATTTTATGCTGGGCGAGGGCGTTCCCTGACATGCGATGATCCGCGCGGGCGGCGGCGGCGGCCGCCCGCGCGCGGCATCAGTGGCGTCCGAGCTCGTCGCGGCCGACGACCATATAATGGACCTCGTCGGGACCGTCGGCGAAGCGCAGGTGGCGGACGTCGGCATAAAGGTCGGCGAGCGGGGTCCAGTGCGAGATGCCCGTCGCGCCGTGGATCTGGATCGCCTGGTCGATGATCTGGCAGACGCGTTCGGGAACCATCGCCTTGGCCATGCTGACCCACACGCGCGCCTCGCGGTTGCCAAGCAGGTCCATCGCCTTTGCCGCCTTCAATACGATCAGCCGCATCGCCTCGATCTCGACGCGCGCGCGGGCGATCACTTCCAGATTCTTGCCGAGCTGCGATAGCGGGCGGCCGAAGGCGGTGCGCGAATTGCCGCGCTTGACCATCAGGTCGAGCGCGACCTCGGCCTTGCCGATCGTGCGCATGCAGTGATGGATGCGGCCCGGGCCGAGGCGCATCTGCGAAATCTCGAACCCGCGGCCCTCGCCGAGCAGGATATTCTCGCGCGGCACGCGGACATTGTCGAAGCGCATGTGCATGTGACCCTGCGGCGCGTGGTCGGCACCGAACACGCGCATCGGGCCGAGCACCTGCACGCCCGGCGTGTCCATCGGCACCAGAATCTGCGAATGCTGGCCCTTGCGTGAGGCTTCGGGGTTGGTCTTGAGCATGCAGATCAGGATTTTGCAGCGCGGATCGCCCGCGCCGCTGATGAAATATTTCTCGCCGTTGATGACCCACTCATCGCCTTCGAGGTGCGCGCTCGTCTCCAAGTTGCTCGCATCGGACGAGGCGACGCCGGGTTCGGTCATTACATAGGCCGAACGGATTTCGCCGTTGAGCAGCGGCTTGAGCCAGCGGTCCTTCTGCTCGGGCGTGCCGACCATTTCGAGCACTTCCATATTGCCCGTGTCGGGTGCCGAGCAGTTCAGCGATTCGGACGCGAGCGGCGACTTGCCGAGTTCGGCGGCGATATAGGCATAGTCGAGGTTGCTGAGCGGGGTGCCGGTGTCGCCGTGCGGCAGGAAGAAATTCCACAGGCCCGCCGCCTTCGCCTTGTTCTTTGCGCCTTCGAGCAATTCGAGTTGCCCGGGCGCCCAACTCCAGCGGTCGGCGCGGCCTTCGCCCAGCCGGAAAAATTCCTCGGTGATCGGATCGACATTGTCGGCGATGTGGCGCTTCACCGCATCGAAGAGCGGCTGCGCTTCCTTCGACATGCGCAGGTCGTTGAGTTCGGCCTGAAGTTCGATTTCGGTCATTTGGGTCTCCAGCAGATTTTCGCCGGAGAAGGTAACGGCACTATGTCATCAAGGAAAATGATAGGGTCGAATAATCCATATTCATTTGACGAATGTCATTCGGCTTTTGCGAATTCATCGACGATGATCGCGCGCAGCCAGCCAAGTCCGGGATCGGCCTGCGCCGCCTGATGCCAATAGAGGTAGCTGCCGCCGGGTTCGACCGGCAGCGGCAGGTCGAGAAGCTGCATCGGCCACATCGCGTCGAGCACCGCGGCGTGCGATTTGGGGAGCGCGAAGAGCATGTCGGACGCGGCGACGATCTGCCAGGCGGTGATCGCGTGCTGGCAGCGCACCGCGACGCGCCGCGCGAGGCCCATGCGGTCGAGCGCCATATCCTCGATCCCCGGGCCATAGGGCCGCGCCGTCGCGACGATATGGTCGAGCGTCAGATAGGTATCGAGGTCGATCGCGCCCGCGACGCGCGGATGCCCCTGGCGCGCGACGACGACAAGCGGTTCTGCGCCGAGATAATGGCGGCATAGCCGGTCATCGGCGGGCAGCGCGACGTCGAGCGCGAGGTCGAGGTCGCCGTTCGCGAGCATCGTCACGAGTTCGCGGCGCCGGAAGGTCACGCTGGCGAGCGCGACATGCGGCGCCTCGGCGCGCACGCGCGCGACCAGCGACGAAAAGCGTGGCATTTCGCCCGACAGCCGCACCCCGATGCGGAACTCGCGAGTGGTTTGTGCAGGCTCGAACGCGGTGGCGGCGTCGAGCGCGGCGTCGAGCCCACGCAGCGCCTCGCGCACCGGCCCCGCGATGGCGCGCGCGGCGGAGGTCGGAACGAGGCGATTGCCCTGCCGCACGAAGAGCGGATCGTCGAACTGGGTGCGCAGCCGTGCGAGGGCGTGACTGATCGCCGGCTGCGACAGGTTGAGGTGCCGCGCCGCGGCCGACACCCCGCCCTTGGCGAAGATCGCGTCGAAAATGCGCAGCAGGTTGAGATCGAACCGGGCGAGATGCCGCAAGGCCTGCTCCTAGGCGGAGCCAGCGCGGGATCGATAGCCGATCCCGGTGCGATCGCGTCGATCAGTCAATCGTGCTCGCCAGTTCGCGGTTGAGCCACAGCGCGACGAGTGTACCGAGCGCGCCCGACAGCAGATAGGCGCCCGCCGCGATCAGCCCGAACTGGCTCGACAGCCAGAGCGCGACCATCGGCGCGAAACCGGCGCCGAACAGCCAGGCGAGGTCGGATGTGAAGGCCGATCCGGTATAGCGGTGGCGCGGATGGAAGTTCGACGAGAGCGCACCCGACGACTGGCCGAACGACAGGCCGAGAAGCGCGAAGCCGAGAATCATGAACGTCGCTTCGCCGAATTGGCCCGCGTCGAGCAGTTGCGGCGCGAAGCCGCTGAACGCCGCGATGCCCGCGGCCGTGACCGCGAGCAGGTTACGGCGGCCGACACGGTCGGCGAGGATACCCGACGCGATGATCGCGATGACGCCGACGACCGCAGCGATCGCTTCGATCACCAGAAAGCGCACCGGGCTTTCGTCGGTGAACAGGAACACCCACGACAGCGGATAGACGGTGACCATGTGGAACATCGCGAAGCTGGCGAGCGGCGCGAAGGTGCCGATGACGATCGTCTTCCATTCCGAGCGCACCGTTTCGAGCAGGGGTGCGGGCTGGAGCGCGCGGTTCTCGAACAGTTCGGCATATTCGGGGGTCACGACGATGCGCAGCCGCGCGAACAGCGCGACGACGTTGATCGCGAAGGCGACGAAGAAGGGATAGCGCCAGCCCCACGCGAGGAAATCCTCGGCCGGAAGCGCCGAGATCAGGAACATGAAGAGCAGGCTGGCGACGATGAGGCCGAGCGGCGCGCCGAGCTGCGGGATCATCGCATACCAGCCGCGGCGGTTTTCGGGAGCGTTGATCGCGAGCAGCGAGGCGAGGCCGTCCCACGATCCGCCGAGCGCGACGCCCTGGCCCATGCGGAACAGCGCGAGGAACAGCGCGGCGCCGATGCCGACCGATTCGTAGCTCGGCAGGAAGGCGATCGCCGCGGTCGAACCGCCGAGCAGGAAGAGCGCGATGGTGAGCTTGGCGCCGCGGCCGTAGGCGCGGTCGATTGCGGTGAAGATGATCGTCCCGACCGGGCGCGCGACGAAGGCGAGCGCGAAGATCGCGAAGGACCAGAGCGTGCCCGTCAGCGGGTCGAGATGCGGGAAGACGAGTTTCGGGAACACCAGCACCGACGCGATGGCATAGACGAAGAAGTCGAAGAACTCCGACGTCCGCCCGATGATGACGCCGATCGCGATCTCGGCGGGATCGATGCGGTGGCTGCCGTCCTCGGCGCCGTGGAGGGCGCGGGCATCGCGTTCGGCCTCGGTGGTGGGGACGGTGTCGGCAGCCATGGTAACAATCCTTGAGCTGGCGCCCTCCGCAGGACAGGATGCGGCGGCACGAGTCGGTCATAGGGCAGAATCGCCCCGAATGAAAATGCCCCTGCGCGATGATGGACGATCGCGGGATTGGACAAAATGTCCTATGTGCAGTGCAACAAAGGAGGCCTAGGCGCGCATCATGCCAAGCAATCTCCCCCGTTTTTCCGCCCGATTGCGGCTGTTGCCGCTGCTCGCCGCGCTGCCCCTTTTGTCGGGGTGCGGGCTGATCGTGCTCGATCCCGCCGGCGACGTCGCGCGCCAGCAGGGCGATCTGATCGTCCTGTCGACGGTGCTGATGCTGCTGATCATCGTGCCGGTGATGGCGCTGACGATCTTCTTCGCGTGGAAATATCGCGCGTCGAACAAGGAGGCGACCTACAAGCCCGACTGGGATCACTCGACCCAGCTCGAACTCGTCATCTGGTCGGCGCCGCTGCTGATCATCATCTGCCTTGGCGCGGTGACGTGGGTCGCGACGCATTTGCTCGACCCCTATCGCCCGCTCGCGCGCACCGCGCCGGGCCAGCCGGTCGCGGCGGAGGTCAAGCCGCTCGACGTGCAGGTCGTCGCGCTCGACTGGAAATGGCTGTTTATCTACCCCGAACAGGGCGTCGCGACGGTTAACGAGCTGGCGCTGCCGGTGAACCGGCCGGTGCGGTTCCGTATCTCTTCTTCGTCGGTGATGAACAGCTTTTACGTGCCAGCGCTCGCGGGGCAGATTTACGCGATGCCGGGCATGGAAACCAAGCTGCACGGCGTGTTCGACAAGACCGGCGAGTTTGAGGGTTTTTCGGCCAATTATTCGGGCTGGGGCTTTTCGAACATGCGCTTTGCGGTGAAGAGCCTGCCCGCGGGCGAGTTCGACAAATGGGTCGCGGCGACGAAAGCCTCGGCCGAAGGCGACCTCAGCCGCGCCGAATATCTGAAGCTCGAAAAGCCGACGCACAAGGAGCCGATCCGCCGTTTCGCCGCGAGCGATCCGCAATTGTTCGACGCGGTCGTCAACATGTGCGTCGAGCCCGGCAAGATGTGCATGCACGACATGATGTCGCTCGATGCCGCGGGCGGCGCGGGCATCGCGGGCATCGGCAATGTCCGGCAGGTCACCTATGACAAGTTCGCCGCGCGCGGCACCGTCGAGGCTGCACGCTGGAGCATGCGCTATGTCGCCGCCTATTGCAGCTCGCCGGTGATGTCGAACGACCGGCCCGACGCGAAGCCCGTGGCGCCGGAAATGCTGAAGGGCGAGGGGCTTCCGGTCCCGGCCAGGCCCGAACGCACCGCGCTCAACGCGCCCGCCGCCCGCCCGATGTCCTGAACGAGCCGAGACCCTTATGATCCCGCATCCCGCACCCGAAACCGGTCCGATCCTCGGCAAGCTGTCGCTCGAGGCGCTGCCGCTCCACGAGCCGATCCTCGTCATCACCTTCATCGGCGTCGTCCTTGGCGGCATCGCGGTGCTCGGCCTGATCACCAAATTCCGCCTGTGGGGCTATTTGTGGACCGAATGGTTCACCACCGTCGACCACAAGCGCATCGGGATCATGTACATGATCCTCGGGCTGATCATGTTCCTGCGCGGCTTTGCCGACGCGATCATGATGCGTTTGCAGCAGGCGATGGCGTTCGGCGGGTCCGAAGGTTATCTGACCCCGCACCATTATGACCAGGTGTTCACCGCGCACGGCGTGATCATGATCTTCTTCGTCGCGATGCCGTTCATCACCGGGATCATGAACTATATCGTCCCGCTCCAGATCGGCGCGCGCGACGTCAGCTTTCCCTTCCTCAACAATTTCAGCTTCTGGATGACGACCGCGGGCGCGGTGCTGACGATGATCTCCTTGTTCGTCGGCGAATATGCACAGACCGGCTGGCTCGCCTATCCGCCGCTGTCGGGGATCGCCTACAGCCCCAATGTCGGCGTCGACTATTATATCTGGGGCTTACAGATAGCCGGCGTCGGCACCACCCTGTCGGGCATCAACCTGATCGTCACCATCCTGAAGCTGCGCGCGCCGGGCATGGGATTGATGAAGATGCCGGTGTTCACCTGGACCTCGCTCTGCGCGAACATCCTGATCGTCGCCAGCTTCCCGATCCTGACCGCGACGCTCGTGCTCTTGAGCCTCGACCGCTATGTCGGCACCAATTTCTTCACCAACGACCTCGGCGGATCGCCGATGATGTATGTGAACCTGATCTGGATCTGGGGGCACCCCGAGGTTTATATCCTCGTGCTGCCGCTGTTCGGGGTCTTTTCAGAAGTCACCTCGACCTTCTCGGGCAAAAGGCTCTTCGGCTATACGTCGATGGTCTATGCGACGATCTGTATCACGATCCTGTCGTATCTCGTCTGGCTGCACCATTTCTTCACCATGGGGTCGGGGGCCAGCGTCAACAGCTTCTTCGGCATTACGACGATGGTGATCTCGATCCCGACCGGGGCCAAGCTCTTCAACTGGCTGTTCACCATGTATCGCGGCCGCATCCGCTTCGAACTGCCGATGATGTGGACGGTCGCCTTCATGCTGACCTTCGTCATCGGCGGCATGACCGGGGTGCTGCTCGCGGTGCCCCCCGCCGACTTCGTGCTCCACAACTCGCTCTTCCTGATCGCGCACTTCCATAATGTGATCATCGGGGGCGTCTTGTTCGGCCTGTTCGCGGCGATCAACTATTGGTGGCCCAAGGCGTTCGGCTACAAGCTCGACGTCTTCTGGGGCAAGATCAGCTTCTGGTGCTGGGTCGTCGGCTTCTGGGTCGCCTTCACGCCGCTCTATATCCTTGGCCTGATGGGCGTGACGCGGCGGATGCGCGTGTTCGACGATCCGAGCCTGCAAATCTGGTTCGTGATCGCGGGCGTCGGCGCGCTGATCGTCGCGGCGGGCATCGGTGCGATGCTGGTCCAGTTCGGTGTCAGCATCTGGCGCCGCAAGGAGCTGCGCGACACCACGAACGGCGATCCGTGGGACGGCCGCACGCTCGAATGGGCGACCAGCTCGCCGCCGCCCGACTATAATTTCGCCTTCACGCCGGTGATCCACGACCTTGACGCATGGTACGACATGAAGACGCGCGGGGCCCGGCGGCCGGTCGATGGCTATCGCGACATCCATATGCCGAGCAACACCGGGACGGGGATGATCCTGTCGGGCTTCTGCCTCGTCATGGGTTTCGCGCTGGTCTGGCACATCTGGTGGCTGGTCGCGCTGAGCTTTGCGGCGACGATCGTCGGCGCGATCTATCACACCTTCAACTACAAGCGCGATTTCGACATTCCGGCGGCGACGGTCACCGCGGTCGAGGACGCGCGGACCCGCCAGCTGGCGGCCGGAGCCTGATGCGATGAGTGCCAAGACCATCACCGCCGACGCGCCCGTCCAGTTCTACGACCTCGACGAGCATGCGCATCCCGAGGGGCACAGCACGATGCTGGGCTTCTGGATCTATCTGATGAGCGACTGCCTCATCTTTGCGATCCTCTTCGCCTGCTACGCCGTGCTCGGCGGCAGCTATGCCGCGGGGCCGGCGCCGAAGGATCTGTTCGACCTCAAGCTCATTGCGCTCAACACCGCGATGCTGCTCTTCTCGTCGATCACCTATGGTTTTGCGGTGCTGCAGATGCAGCAGGGCAAGGTGAAGGGGGTCCAGCTCTGGCTCGCGGTCACCGGACTGTTCGGCCTCGCCTTCCTTGGAATCGAGCTTTACGAATTCCACCATCTGATCGAGATCGGCGCGGGGCCACAGCGCAGCGCCTTCCTGTCGAGTTTCTTCACGCTTGTCGGCACTCACGGGCTGCATGTCACCTTCGGCATTATCTGGCTCGTGACACTGATGTTCCAGCTCTCGAAGCACGGGCTGATCGCCGCGAACAAGCGCCGCGTGATGTGCCTGTCGATGTTCTGGCACTTCCTCGACGTCGTGTGGATCGGCGTCTTCACCTTTGTCTATCTGATGGGAGTGCTGCGATGAGCGCCGATCCTCACGCTACGCACCACGAGATCGAGATGCCGCACGCGTCGATGCGCGACTATGTCATCGGGTTCGTGCTGTCGGTGATCCTGACCGCGATCCCCTTCTGGCTGGTGATGACGATGCCGCTCAGCGCAGGCGCGACGGGCGCGGTCATCATGGGCTTCGCGGTGGTGCAGATCGTCGTCCACATGATCTTCTTTCTCCACATGACGCCCAAGGCCGAGGGCGGCTGGTCGCTGACCTCGCTCGTCTTCACGATCATCGTCGTGGTGATCATGCTCGCGGGGTCGCTGTGGGTGATGCACCATCTCAACACCAATATGATGCCGATGCCGCACGAGCCGACCAGTCAGACGACGAGTCAGGTGCCTTGACACGCACCCGCCGCGCGGCCTTTGCCGCGGCGGCGCTGATCGCGGCGATCGGTCTCGCGGCGCTCGGCGTCTGGCAGATCGAACGGCGCGCGTGGAAGCACGAGCTGATCGCGGCAGTCGAGACGCGCATTCATGCGCCGCCCGTCGCGGCACCGGGGCCGGATCGATGGGATGCGGTCAATGCGAAGGACGACGCCTATCGGCGGGTCACCGCGTCGGGGACATTCCGGCACGATCGCGAGACGCTGGTGCAGGCGGTGACCGAGCGCGGCGCGGGCTATTGGGTGGTCACCCCGCTCGAAACGCCGGGCTTCGCTTTGCTCGTCAATCGCGGCTTTGTGTCCAAGGACCGGCAGGATGCGACAGCGCGCGCGGCGGGCAATGTCGCGGGTCCGGTGACGGTGACAGGCCTGCTGCGCGTAACCGAACCCGGCGGCGCCTTTCTCCGGTCGAACGATCCGGCGGCCGGTCGCTGGTTTTCGCGCGATGTCGCGGCGATCGCGCGGGCGAGGGGACTGGGCCGGACCGCACCCTATTTCGTCGATGCCGACGCTTCGCCGAACCCCGGCGGCTATCCGGTCGGCGGGCTGACGGTGGTGCGTTTTCGCGACCATCACATGGTCTATGCGCTGACCTGGTTCGCGCTTTGTGCGCTCAGCCTCTTTTTTGCGTGGCGGCTGTGGCGTATTCGCGAATGATGACCGACCCGACGATCCTGCCGGCGGCGCCCGCCCGGGTTCCCGCGGGCCGCCGTAACATGACGCTGCTGATCCAGCTGCGCTGGCTCGCGGTCGGTGGGCAGCTCGCGACGATCGGGGTCGTCAGCGGGCCGATGGCGATTTCGCTGCCGCGCGCGCCCTTGCTCGCGGCGATCCTCGTGCTGATCGCGATCAACTTCGCGAGCGCCGCCTTGCTCCGCCGCGGTCGCGGCGTAACCAATGCCGAGCTCACCGCGGCGCTGCTGTTCGACGTCGCGGCGCTCGGCTGGCAGCTCCACCATAGCGGCGGCCTCGCCAATCCCTTCGCCTCGCTCTTCCTGCTCCAGATCGTGATCGGCGCGATCCTGCTCACCCCGCGCTCGTCGTGGGCGATCGTCGCGGCGGCATTGGCAGCGCTCGCGGCGCTGCGCGTCGATCCGACGCCGCTCGTCCTGCCGCCCGCCTATGCGGACGATCCGATGGGGCTTTATCTGCAGGGCAGCTTCGTCTGCTTCCTGCTGATCGCGGTGCTGCTCGTCGCCTTCGTGACGCGGATCAGCCGCAACTTGCGCGACAGCGATGCCGCGCTCGCGGCGAGCCGTCAGCGCGCGGCGGAGGAGGATCATATCGTGCGTATGGGCCTGCTCGCATCGGGTGCGGCGCACGAGCTGGGCACGCCGCTGTCGACGCTATCGGTGCTGATCGGCGACTGGCAGGCGGCGCCGCGGCTGAAAGACGACCGCGAGCTTCAGGAAGATCTCGCCGACATGGATGCGGCGGTGCAACGCTGCAAGGCGATCGTGAGCGGCATCCTGATGTCGGCGGGCGAGGCGCGCGGCGAGGCGCCGCGGCTCACCACGATCCGCGCGGCGTTCAACGAAATCGTCGCGCACACGCGCGCGGTGCGCCGTCCCGGCACGGTCGAATTCAACGACCGCTTCGGCGCCGACGTCGCGATCGTCTCCGATCCGGCGCTGCGGCAGGTGATCGGCAACGTCCTCGACAATGCGGCCGAGGTGTCACCCGACTGGACCGGCTTCACGACCTCGCGCGACGGTGACATGCTGGTGATCGAGATCGCCGACCGCGGGCCCGGCTTCAGTGCCGAGATGCTCGAGAATTTCGGCCAGCCCTATCGTTCGACCAAGGGACGCCCCGGCGGCGGGCTCGGCCTGTTCCTGCTCGTCAATGTGCTGCGCAAGCTCGGCGGCGGCGCCAGCGTTTCCAATCGCGATGCCGGCGGCGCGCTGGTGCGGATGTTCCTGCCGATTTCGGCGCTCGCCCCGCCCGGTGGAGGCAAGGCATGACCCACACCCCAAGCGACCCGCGCCAATTGCTGATCGTCGAGGATGACGACGCCTTCGCCCGCACGCTGAAACGCTCGTTCGAGCGGCGCGGCTATGTGGTCGAGGCCGCGCGCAGCCCCGAGGAGATGGACGCGCTGCTCGCGACCTTCCGGCCGGGCTATGCGGTGGTCGATCTGAAGCTCGGCGGCGCGTCGGGGCTCGCGTGCGTTCAGACGCTGCGCGCGCTCGATCCGGCGATGCGGATCGTCGTGCTCACCGGCTTTGCGAGCATCGCGACCGCGGTCGAGGCGATCAAATTGGGCGCGTCCTATTATCTCGCCAAACCGTCGAACACCGACGATATCGAGGCGGCGTTCGAACGGTCGGAGGGCAATGCCGAAACGCCGGTGGGCGACCGCCAATCGTCGATCAAGACGGTCGAGTGGGAGCATATCCACCAGGTGTTGGTCGAGACCGATTTCAACATTTCGGAGACGGCGCGCCGGCTGGGGATGCACCGGCGGACCTTGGCGCGAAAGCTGGAGAAACGGCAGATACGTTAGGGCGAAGGGCGCCAACCATGATCCGTTCGCCCTGAGCCTGTCGAAGGGCCGTTCTTTCTTTTGACGCCGCAAGAAGGACGGTGCTTCGACAAGCTCAGCACAAACGGATTTTGCTGTTGTTGCGGGCTATTTCTTCTCCACCAACTCACGCAACAAGAAGCCGTGGAGCATTGCGGCGCGCACCGCATCCTCGGCATGGTCGGCGCCGACCGAATGGCCGCCCTCGATATATTCGTGATAATAGACGCGGTTGCCATTCTCCATCAGCTTCGCGGCGAATTTGCGCGCGTGGCCGGGGTGGACGCGGTCGTCCTTGGTCGAAAGATAGAGGAAGATCGGCGGATAGGTCACGCCCTTGCGGATGTTATGATAGGGCGAATATTTCGACAGGAACGCCCAGTCTTCGGGCACGTCGGGATCGCCATATTCGGCGACCCACGAGGCACCCGCGAGCATCTTGTCATAGCGCCACATATCCTTGATCGGCGAGCCCGAGATCACCGCGCCGTAAAGGTCGGGGCGCTGCGTCATCGCCGCGCCGACGAGCACGCCGCCGTTCGAGCGGCCCGAGATCGCGATCTTGCCCTTGGCGCTGACGCCGGTCTTGACGAGATCCTCGGCGACCGCGTGCAGGTCGTCGAAGCTGTTCTGGCGCTTTTCGCGCAGCGCCGCCTGATGCCAGGCCGGACCATATTCGCCGCCGCCGCGGATGTTGGCGAGGACATAGGCGTTGCCGCCCTCGACCCAGAATAGCCCGAGCGGGCCGGCGCGATAGGGCTGGCCGGTGAGATAGCCCGGCGTCTGCGCGGCGCGGAAGCCGCCATAGGCGTGGATCAGCGCGGGGACGGGTGCTTCGCTGTCCGATTTCTTGCGGACGAGGAAATAGGGGATTTTGGTGCCGTCCTTCGACGTCGCGAACCGTTTTTCGACCAGCATGTCCTTCGCGTCGAAGGTGGCGGGCAGGCTCTGCACCGCTTTCGGCGCGCCGGTTTCGGCGGCGGCGTAGAGCGTCGGCGGCATCAGCATCGTCTCGGCGGTGGCGAGGACGATGTCGCGCTTGCCGACCGTTCCGGCGATGCTCACCGTGGCGTTGTCGGCGAGCGGAACCGCCTTCTGGCTCCATTTGCCGGTCGCGGGGTCGCGGCGCAGCGCGAAGAGCTTGCCCTCGACATCGTCGAGCGCCTTGACCCACAGGATATTGTCGGTCGCGACGACATCTTCGATCGCCTGCGCCTTCGTCGGGGTCATCGCGGTGACGATCGGCACCTTGCGGTCGGCCGACATGTCCTCGATCGAGAGCGAGACGAGCGAGCCCGCCGGGATGTCCGCCCAGTCCTGGTTGAGGAAGATGATAAGCTGTCCGTCGACGATGTCGCGGATGCTCGCGGTATCGGGGATGATCGTCGAAATATAGCGCGAGGCGTCGATGTTCGGCAGCAGATAGTCGGCGGTGTAGAAGGTCTTGCCGCGGCTGATCATCGGCCAGCGCGTGTCGCCGTCGACGAGCGCGAAGACATTCATCCCGACATCCTCATGCTCGCCCTCGGCCAGCGTTTCGGCGGCCGAAAGCGGCGTGCCGCGTTTCCAGCGCTTGACGATGCGCGGATAACCCGACGCGGTCATGCTGCCCTCGCCATAGTCGGTCGCGACGAGCAATGTGTCGGCGTCTTCCCACGTCACGCTGCTCTTCGCTTGCGGCAGGGTGAAGCCGCTGGTGACGAAGCTTTTTGTCGTGCGGTCCCATTCGCGGACGATGTCGGCGTCGGTGCCGCCGGGGCTCAGCGACACGAGGCAGCGTTTATAGTCGGGCGCGAGGCAGTCGGCGCCGTGCCAGACCCAGCTCTGTTTCTCGGCCTTGCCGAGCGCATCGACGTCGATCAGCGTCGTCCATACGGGCTTGCCGGCGAGATAGGCGTCGAGCGGGCTTTGCCGCCACAGCCCGCGCGGATTGGCCGCATCGCGCCAGAAATTGGTGATCGTGTCGCCCATAACCTCGCCCGGCATCGCGATCTGGCGGTCGTCGTCGAGGATCGCGCGCGCGCGCTTGCGGTCGGCCTCGAAACCGGGGCGGCCGGTGATCAGCTTGTCAGTCGCCGCATTTTCCTTTTTGACCCAATCGAGCGCCTTCGCGCCCTCGATATCCTCAAGCCAGAGCCAGGGGTCTTTGTCCTGCGCGGCCGCCGCCACGGCGGCGAAGGAACAGCTGAGGGCAAGCGCGGCGAGGCTGGCGCGGATCATTCGATAATCTCCCCTGGGGTGTGGTGGCGCTGTGCTAGCAGCATTACACACCCCGAGGGAAGACGGCGAAGGACTATTGATCGATGATGATCGTGCCCGGATGATGCTTGTCGAGATGCTTCTTGATGATCCGGAGGTTGCGGGTGTTCGAGCGAAAGAAGAAGTCGAACGCGTCGCCGACGAGCGGGACCGCGCCGAGCGCGGTATCGACGCCGAGATTGCCGATCATGCGCCAGATCTTCCATTTCGGCATGCCGAGGTTGCGCGCTTCCCAGATCAGGTAGGCACCCATCGTCGCGGCGATCACGTCGCCGACGACGGGGACGAGGCCGACGATCGCGTCGAGCCCGACGGGGCGGTTGATGCCCGGAATGACGAAGCTGCGCTCGAGCAGGATTTCAAGCGTTTCGACCCGCTTGCGCAGCGCGGCGGGATCGTTGCGGTTCTGGATCAGCGCGTCGAAAATCGCGTCGGGATGCGGGGGCGAAGGGGCCATCGGGGTCCTTTCCGGCAGCGCCCGGGGTTTGAGCGCCACTGTATTAGTTAGGTAAGTCGATCAGATGATTCAATGGGTGCTGCGCGCGGCCGTTGGCGCGCAGGCCCGTCAGGCGCTGCGACGCGACCGACCAGCGCAGCGGTGTCGCGAGCGGAATGAAGGGGGCGTAGCGCACGAGTACCGCCTCGGCATCGCCGATCTGCTGGCGGCGCTGGCCGATGTCGATGTTGGCGGTCGCCAGAGCGATCAGATCCTGCGCTTCGCGATTGCACAGCGTGTCGGGCCGGCATGACAGACGGCGGAGCGCCCATATGGGATCGTCGTTCGGCGCGACCTCGTCGATCAGGCGCAGGTCGGCTTTCGACGCCATCGCGACGCGCCGGCTCGGCACGCCGATCGCGTTGAAGTCGGCGGCGACATAGGCGTATAATATGCGCCCGCCCGGGGTGTCCGGAACCGCGATGCGCAACGGCTCGATCTCGCGCCCCGCGGCGCGCCACGCATCGACCACGCGCTTCGCCTGCGCGAGCCGCGAGGCTTCGTCGAACTCGGCCCAGACGGGAACCAGCGGCACCGGGCCGCCGTCGCGCGTGTAGAGCGCGGGGCGTAGCGTGACCTGCGCCTGCCATTCGGTCAGGCCAAAGGCCTCGATCAGCCGCTCGCGTCGGACTGCGCGGACGAGCGCGTCGCGGTTGACGTCGGTCGCGAGAAACCCCTCGGCGCGGACGAACGACAGGCCGAACAGCCCGGGCACCGGATCGACGACGAGGCGCGAGCGCCCGATGTTCGACGCGACGAAATAGGGCAGGGTCGAAAAGCGGCCGCCGATCACCCCGTCGGCATAGCCATTCTTGAACCGTGCGAGCGCGCCCTCGGGCGAGGTGCCGACGAGTTCGATCGCGGCGGCGGGGTCGTTCGCCGCCGCCTCGGCCGCTTCGGGATCCTCGGCGAGCGGGTCGGGAACGGGCGAGAGCAGTACCGCATTGCCGATCTTGCGCGCGCGCATCGGGCCCCAGCCCATGCCCTTGTTGACGATCGCCATCGACGGCTGGGCAAGCAGTTCGAGGATCGCGGGTTGCGGCACCGTAAGACGGATTTCGATGACGGTATCGGTCATCGCCTTGATCGTCTCGACCTCCGGAAAATCATCCTTGAGGATGTGGCGGCTGGCGGGCGCGAGATAGTCGCGCAGGATTTCGGCGACATCCTCGGCCGTCACCTTGCGCCCGTTGGTCCATTTTGCTTCGCGGAGGCGAAAAATATAGCTGCGCCCGTCGGTGGTGACGGTCCAGCGGTCGGCGAGGCCGGTGTCGATCTGACCCTCGTCGTCATAGCTGACGAGGCCTTGTGATGTCGCGTCGAGCAGCGCGGCGTTGGCCGCCGACAACTCGCCGGAAAGCGGCGTCGCGGCGAGATTGAGCGTGCCGATGGCGGCAACCTTGACCGGACCGCGCTCACCAAACAGGCCGCAACTGGCGAGCGACAGGGCGATCAGGACGGCGCCGCCAACAAGACGGCCGCGGCGCGGCCCTGGCTTTCTGCTGGCCCGGTGATCGTCCTGAGGGTGCGGCATGGGAGGCATCATAAGGATAAGCGGCAAAACCGGAAGTGGTCATCCGGACTGTTTTGCCGGTGGAAGGGGAAGGCGGTCGATATGGCGGGGCGGGTTTCGGGCAAATTTCGACCCGTCGGACGTCATTTCGTCGTTGCGGGGGGCGTTATTTCGGCATCGCCATATTCGGACGCGAGCGGCGCGCCCTTGGCATAGTCGATCAGCAACCGGAAATAGCCCGGCGTGAAGCGGGTCGACACGCGCGATCCGTCGGGCGCGGTCTCGAATTCGGTCATGCCATGTTCGGCCTTGGGAAAGACGGCGAGGGTGATCGGCTGGCCTGCCGTGATCAGCCCCTTGATCCGCCTCGCGGTTTCGCCCGCCGGCGCGTCGATATCCTGTCCGCCGAGCGCCCAGAGCTGCGGCACGTCGACCGCGCGGAGCGTTGGCATCGGGTCGTAGTGGACGGGCGTGCCGAAACGGTAGATCTGCCCCTTGGTCCTGATCTCGTCGGCGGTCATGCCGAGGATGAGGTGGGTGTAATTGCCGTAAACATCCTTGTACCACGGTTCATCGCGATAGCGCGCGCGCACCGCGTCGAGTTCCTCGATCCCGTCGGTCATGCCGCTTGCGAAGATGCGGGTCGTCGCGGCGCCGATCTCCTGCGCCTTGGCGATCACGTCGGAGCCATAGCCTTTGAGCCCCATCTGGAACGCGATGGCTTCGCGATCCTCGTCGGCGACCGACACCGCGAGGCCGAAGCTGACGATCAGAAAGTCAACCTGCGTCCGCGTCGCCGCGAGCGGTGCGATCCAGCCGCCCTGGCTCGGCCCCTGAAAGCCGAAGCGCGTGCCGCGCGCGCCCGCCATCCGCCGCGTTTCGGCGAGCGCGGCGACGGCGTCGTCGGCGAGCAGCGAAAAGACCTGCGTATATTTGTCGCCCGACGCGCCGGTGCCGCGCTTGTCATAGACGAAGGCGCCGATGCCCGCGGCGGGAAGCATGCGCTGCAGCGAATTGGTGTCGCGCGCGGACGCGAATTCCGCGCCGTGTAGCAGCACGACGATCGGGACGGGCTCGTCGCCGGGCGGCATCACCAGCCGGCCGACAAGACGGGTGCCGTGGCTGGTGAAGCTGGTCTCGCGTGTTTCGAGCGCGATCCGCTGCCCCTTGCGCTCGCCGAACTCCATGGTCTTTGCCGCGCAGTCGAAACGGACCGTCAGGCCATCGGCGCGCCCCGTCCAGCCCGCGGTGCCCGCCCAATGATCGCCATCGCGTTTCAACTCGCCGCTCGCCCCGTCGAGGCCGCGCCAGCGCAGCGCGCCTTCGCTCGCCGCGGCGACATCGATGACGCCGCCGTCGGCCAGGCGATATGCACCCAGCGCGCAGTCGCTTTCGGCCGCGGCGGCCGGGGTTGCGACGAGCAAAGCGGCGATCAGGGCTGCCAGATGCCGGGAAATGGCGTCGCCGCCGCGAAACATGGATTTGGCTGTCAGCATGGGGCCTCGTGCGTGAAAGATGCGGAGGATAGGCAAAGCTGCGCTTTCCGAGTTCAACATGGTGCGGACGGCGGGACTTGAACCCGCATGACACTAGGCCGGCAGATTTTAAGTCTGCTGCGTCTACCGATTTCGCCACGTCCGCGCGGGGCTTGGTCAAGCCGATGGGCCGGTGGAGGTCAAGCGATGTTTGGCGCTTCACGCGATGCGGCGGCTCGGCTAAACGCATGGCATGACAGTGGTTCTCCAGATTTCCGGCCTCGGAAAAACCTATAAAAGCGGTCACAAAGCGCTGAGCGATGTCGACCTTTCGATCAACAAGGGCGAGATTTTCGCGCTGCTCGGGCCGAACGGCGCGGGCAAGACGACGATGATCAGCATCGTCTGCGGCATCGTCACGCCCAGCGCGGGAACGGTGACCGTCGGCGGGCACGATCATGCCCGCGACTATCGCGCCGCGCGGGCGATGATCGGACTGGTGCCGCAGGAGCTCCATACCGATGCGTTCGAAAGCGTGATGGCGACGGTCAGCTTCTCGCGCGGCCTGTTCGGCAAGCCGCGCGACCCGGCGTTCATCGAGCAGCTGCTCAAGGACCTGTCGCTGTGGGACAAGCGCGATTCCAAGATCATGGAATTGTCGGGCGGCATGAAGCGCCGCGTGATGATCGCCAAGGCGCTTTCCCACGAACCCGAAATCCTGTTCCTCGACGAACCCACCGCGGGCGTTGACGTCGAGCTGCGCCGCGACATGTGGAATATGGTGCGCGGTCTGCGCGAGCGCGGGGTCACGATCATCCTCACCACCCACTATATCGAGGAGGCCGAGGAAATGGCCGACCGCGTCGGGGTGATCACCGGCGGGCGGTTGATTCTGGTCGAACAGAAGGACGAACTGATCAAGAAGCTCGGGCGCAAGACGCTGACGCTCAATCTCGTCGACCCGTTGACCGCCATCCCCGACGAGCTGGCGCAGTGGAAGCTCGAGCTGGCGGGTGAGGGCAATGAGCTGGTCTATGAATTCGACAGCCGCGCCGAGGCCACTGGAGTGCCGTCGCTGCTGCGGCGGATGACCGACATCGGCGTGCAGTTCAAGGATCTGCACACGAGGCAAAGCTCGCTCGAGGATATTTTCGTCGGGCTGGTCCACGAATCGAACGGTGCGAAGGGAGAAGCCGCATGATCGCGAACTGGCGCGGCGTGCGCGCGATCTACGCTTTCGAAATGGCGCGCTTCGGCCGCACCTTCTGGACTAGCCTGATGCTGCCGGTGATCACCACCGCGCTCTATTTCGTCGTCTTCGGATCGGCGATCGGCAGCCGGATGACCGAGGTTAGCGACGTCCCCTATGGCGCCTTCATCGTCCCCGGGCTGATGATGCTGACGATGTTCACCGAAAGCATCAGCAATTCCTCGTTCGGCATCTATATGCCCAAATGGACGGGGACGATTTACGAAATGCTGTCGGCGCCGCTGTCGCCGCTGGAAACGGTGATCGCCTATGTCGGCGCGGCGGCGACCAAGTCGGTGGTCATCGGGTCGATCATCTTCGCGACCGCGCATCTGTTCGTCGATGTGCAGGTGGCGCATCCGCTGTTGATGGCGGCGTTCATGATCCTGATGGCGGTGACCTTTTGCCTGTTCGGCTTCATCATCGGCATCTGGGCGCAAAGCTTCGAACAGCTTCAGGTCATCCCGATGCTGGTCGTCTATCCGCTGACCTTTCTGGGCGGCGCCTTCTACTCGCTCGACATGCTGCCCGCCGCATGGCGGATGGTGACCCTGTTCAACCCCGTCGTCTATCTGATCAGCGGGTTCCGCTGGACCTTCTTCGGCAAGGGCGACGTCGGGATCGAGGTGAGCATGGGCGCGGTCACGCTTTTCCTGGCGCTGTGCCTCGGCGTGATTTTCTGGATGTTCCGCACCGGATACCGGCTCAAGAACTGAGGAAGGCTGGATTCGCGCCGCAATGCGGCGCGTCGTGTCCTAGCCGTTCAAACGCTCGCGCATTTCCTTGCCGGGTTTGAAATAGGGCACGTTTTTCGCCTTCACATCGACCGCGGCCCCGGTGCGGGGATTGCGGCCGGTGCGCGATTCGCGCGCGCGGGTGGAGAAGGCGCCGAAGCCGCGTAGCTCGACGCGGCCACCCGCCGCGAGCTGATCGACGATGGAATCGAAGAAAGCGTCGACGATGCGCTCGACTTCTTCAATCCGCAAATCGCTGTTTTCGCTCGCGATCTTCTGAACCAGTTCTGACCGGATCATGTGCTTCCCCTAATATATACAGCCACGCGTTTCCCGCCGAAACGGGTTTCCGGTCGTTGCCGGATTTTGTGCGTGAGACCCCTCCCAACGCGCGGCGAAGGTATCACGAATCGCGGTCCGGTCAAAAATATATCACGACAAGAAAAAGGCCCGCAGAGGGACACTCTGCGGGCCTTTTCTGTAGCCTGTCGGCGGAAGGAGGATCAGTCCTTCTTGCCGGCCTTCAGCGCCTCGCCGAGGATGTCGCCGAGCGACGCACCCGAGTCCGACGAACCGTACTGCGCGACGGCTTCCTTCTCTTCGGCGATCTGCATCGCCTTGACCGAGAAGTTCGGCTTTTTCGAACGGTCGAAACCGATGACCATCGCGTCGAACTTCTGGCCGACCTGATAGCGTTCGGCGCGCTGTTCGTCGCGGTCGCGGCCAAGGTCGGCGCGCTTGATGAAGCCGGTGGCGCCATCTTCGCCGGCCTGCACTTCGAGGCCGTTGTCGCGGACTTCGAGGACCGAGACGGTGACGACGTCGTTCTTCTTCAGCGAACCGGCAGCGGCAACGCCGCCGCCGACGGCCGGAGCACCCTTTTCAAGCTGCTTGATGCCGAGGCTGATGCGTTCCTTCTCGACGTCGACGTCGAGAACGACGACCTGCACGGCCTCGCCCTTGCGGTGGAGGTGCAGCGCTTCTTCGCCCGAGATGCCCCACGCGATGTCCGACATGTGGACCATGCCGTCGACGTCGCCTGGCAGGCCGACGAACAGACCGAATTCGGTCGCGTTCTTGACTTCGCCTTCGACGACCGAGCCGACCGGGTGGGCTTCCGCAAAGGCGCCCCACGGGTTCGACTGGGCCTGCTTGAGGCCAAGCGAGATGCGGCGCTTGTCGCTGTCGACTTCGAGGACGATGACGTCGACTTCCTGGCTCGTCGAAACGATCTTGCCGGGGTGGACGTTCTTCTTGACCCACGACATTTCGCTGACGTGGACCAGGCCTTCGATGCCGGCTTCGAGTTCGACGAACGCGCCGTAATCGGTGATGTTCGTGACCGTGCCGGTGAGCTTCGCTCCGACCGGGTACTTGGCGGCGACGCCTTCCCACGGATCGCTTTCGAGCTGCTTCATGCCGAGGCTGATGCGCTGCGTGTCGCGGTTGATGCGGATGATCTGGACGCGGACGGTGTCACCGATGTTGATGACTTCGCTCGGGTGGTTGACGCGCTTGTAGCTCATGTCGGTGACATGGAGCAGGCCATCGATGCCGCCGAGGTCGACGAACGCACCATAGTCGGTGATGTTCTTGACCGCGCCTTCGATGATCTGGCCTTCTTCGAGGTTCTGGATCAGGCCCGAACGCTGTTCGGCGCGCGTTTCCTCGAGGATGGCGCGGCGCGACACGACGATGTTGCCGCGGCGGCGATCCATCTTGAGGATCTGGAAGGGCTGCGGCAGGTCCATGAGCGGGCCGACGTCGCGCACGGGGCGGATATCGACCTGCGAACCCGGAAGGAACGCCACGGCGCCGCCGAGGTCGACGGTGAAGCCGCCCTTGACGCGGCCGAAGATGACGCCTTCGACGCGGGCTTCCTTGTTGAATTCTTCTTCGAGGCGGTCCCAGGCGGCTTCGCGGCGAGCACGGTCGCGCGACAGCATGGTTTCGCCATTGGCGTTTTCGACGCGGTCGACATAAACTTCGACTTCGTCGCCGACGTTGAGGTCGGCCTTCTGGCCCGGCATCGCGAATTCGCGAAGCGGTACGCGGCCTTCGCTCTTCAGGCCGATGTCGATCACTGCCAGGTCGTTTTCGATCGCAGTCACGGTGCCCTTGACGACGCGGCCTTCAAAGCCGCCATCAGCACCACCCAGCGATTCGTCGAGCATCGCGGCGAAATCGTCGCGCGACGGAAAAGCCGTAGAGGCCATAGAGTGTTTTCCTTACTTCATTGTTCCGGCCAAGCGGTTGGTTCCGCTGGTCTTAGTGGCCGATCCGTCCCGTCCGCCGAATGCGAGGCGGGACATCCTTCGAACCTTTCGCAGGACAAGGCAGGGCAAAGCAAAAGGGGCGCGATGGGTGAACCCCGTCGCGCCCGACGCTCGGATATGGAGCGGCGGTTTGTCCATGCCTCGACCGGCAAATAGCCCGTCGGACGGCGCGCATATAGTCCGCAGCCCTTGCAAAAGCAAGGCGGAAAGCCGGTTCTAGCCCCGCGCCCTGCGGCGCTCCTCGACGAAGGTGATCGCCGCCGCAATCGCGGCATCGCGGTCCATGTCGCTATTGTCGAGCAACATCGCGTCCTCGGCGCGGAGCAGCGGCGCGTCGGCGCGGCCGGTGTCGCGCGCGTCGCGCGCGTGAACGTCGGCGAGCACCGCGTCGAAGCTGACCTCGACGCCGCGCGCGACCATCTCGGCATGGCGGCGGCGCGCGCGTTCCTCGGGCGAGGCGGTGACGAACAATTTGGCGTCGGCGTGGGGGGCGATCACCGTGCCGATGTCGCGTCCATCGAGCACCGCGCCGCCGGGCTGGTTGGCGAAATCGACCTGGCGCTGGAGCAGCGCGGCGCGCACCGCGGGATGGACCGACGCGCGGCTCGCGAGGCTGCCCGTGCTTTCGAATCGCAGCGCCGGATCGTCCAGTAGGCGGTCCGGAAAATCGCAAGCGGCGAGCGCGTCGGCGGCATTGTCAGGGTCGCCGTGGTTGAGCTGGGTCTGATAACCGACCGCGCGATAGAGGAGCCCGGTATCGAGCACGGGCAGATCAAAATGCGCGGCGAGCGCCCGGGCGATCGTGCCCTTGCCCGAAGCGGTGGGACCGTCGACCGCGATGATCATCAGTTGATCTGGAACGCGTCGACGCGCGCGCTGGTCAGGCGGCCGGTGGGACCGAACAGCAATTTGATCCAGCCGCCATTGTCGAAGCTTCCGCCGCACGAGGCGACGCCCTTGCCTTCGCCCGCCTTGCCGGGTTCGAGGCAGTCGATCGCGATTTCGGGAAGGAAGGCGCGGACCTTCGCCAGCACGTCGGCGCGCTGGCGCGCCGTTCCGATGTTCAGCGCGGCGATATGGCGGTTGCCGAGCATCGCCACATCGACCGCCTTGATCGCCAGAACGTCATTGCCGACGACGACATGCCTCACGCCTGTTTCGTCTTCCCACTCGCAGTCGATGCCTTCCTCCTCGCCGCACACGTCGCCGTTGATGAGCCGCCCGATCGCCTGCGGCGTCGTCGGCAAATTGAGCGGATAGCGCGAGAAGCTCGCGTCGGCGCGGGCGAACGGGTCGGCGATGCGCTCGCCGGCATTCGCGGTTCCCCCCGAAAAGGCCAAGAGCAGGGCGGCGATGGCGGCGGTCTGGATCTTCATCGTGCGCAAATCCCTTAATATCCTGAAATCGAGCCGCAATCCTGCCACGAACCCGCGGCGGTGGTCGATGACGGCGATCACAGGTCCTGCTGCAATTGCCCCAGCAGCGTTTCGAAATTGGGGAAGCTGGTCGCCACGGGCGCGATGTCGTCGACCGCCACCGGGGCGCGGCTGACGAGACCCGCGACCGCGAAGCTCATGCAGATGCGGTGGTCGAGATGGCCGGCGATCGTCGCGCCGCCGGGCAGCGGGTCGCCGCCGGTGCCGTCGATGACGAGGCCGTCCTCGCTTTCTTGGGCGCGCGCGCCGATGGCTTTCAGGCCGGCGGCCATCACGGCGAGGCGGTCGCTTTCCTTGACGCGCAGCTCGTCGAGCCCGGTCGTCACCGTGCGGCCCTCGGCGAGCGCGGCGGCGACGAACAGGATCGGGAATTCGTCGATCATGCTCGGCGCGACGGCGGGATCGACCGCGATGCCCTTGAGGTTGCTGTGACGGACGCGAAGGTCGGCCACGGGCTCGCCGCCGACTTCGCGCGCATCGAGGAGGGCGATGTCGCCGCCCATCTGCTGCAGCACCTCGACGAGGCCGGCGCGCGTCGGGTTGAGGCCGACATTGGCGATGGTGACGTCCGATCCGGGCACGACCAGCGCCGCGACGATGAAGAAGGCCGCCGACGAGGGGTCGCCGGGGACGATGATCGTCTGCGGCCTCAATTCGGCTTCGCCGCGAATGCGGATATGGCGCGCGCCTTCGCCGTTGGTTTCAACGGTCAGCTCGGCGCCGAAGCCGCGGAGCATGCGCTCGCTATGGTCGCGGGTCGGGACGGGCTCGATCACCTCGGTGATGCCCGGCGTGTTGAGCCCCGCGAGCAGCACCGCGCTCTTCACCTGCGCCGACGCCATCGGCAGGCGGTAGGAAAGGGGGATGGCGGGGGCGAGGCCGCGGACCATCAGGGGGAGCCGGCCGCCCGGCGAGGCATTGATGTCCGCGCCCATCTGCGACAGCGGATCGATGACGCGGCCCATCGGGCGCCCCGAAAGGCTCGCGTCGCCGACGAAGGTGGCGGTGATCGGGTGGCTCGCGACGAGGCCCATCAGCAGGCGCGTCGAGGTGCCGCTGTTGCCCATGTCGAGCGCCTCGCGCGGCTGGAGCAGCCCGCCGACCCCGACGCCGTGGATGCGCCATTCGCCATCGTCCCGCCGCTCGATCGTCGCGCCCATCGCGCGCATCGCCGCTGCCGTCGCGAGCACGTCATGCCCTTCGAGCAGGCCCGTGACGCGGCTTTCGCCGACCGCAAGCGCCGACAGCATCAGCGAGCGATGCGAGATGCTCTTGTCCCCCGGGATCGCGATCCCGCCTTTGAGCGGAACGGAAGCGGAAAAGCTGCGTGGGCTAGCGGTTTGATCGGTCATGGCGTGCGGCTTTTGACAGCGGCCTTGCAATCTGGCAAGGCGCACGCCGATCTGACGGATAGCTATTCAAGTGCCGTCGTTTTTCCGATATTTCTATACTGTTTTCAAAACATTATGAGGCGTTTATGATCAAGGCTGAATGGGGCACGAAGCGCAGCTGCCCGAAATGCGCCACCCGATTCTATGATTTGACCAAGGATGATCCGATCAGCTGCATCAATTGCGGCTATAGCTGGATCCCGGAATCGGTGCTGAAATCGAAGCAGCCGATGCCGTTCGAGGAAGTCGAGAAGCCCGGCAAGGTCGCGAAGGAAGAAAGCACCGACGAGGATCTGGATCTGGACGTCGATGTCGACGAGGACAGCGATTCGCCGGACAATGACGTCGATCTGGGCGGCGACGACGATCTCGGCGTGGCCACGGGCGACGACGAGGACGACGAAAGCTGATAATAACCGCGAGGGGTCAAAAAAGCATCGAAAGATGATTTGGCCCCTTGCATCGCGTGGCGGCGCTGCTAAAGGCGGCGTCCCGGTCGCAGCAGCCAGATTGTTGGCGAAGGCGACACGCGAAATGGCACGGGGCCTTAGCTCAGCTGGGAGAGCGCCTGCATGGCATGCAGGAGGTCAGCGGTTCGATCCCGCTAGGCTCCACCATTACAAAAAGGCCCGCGAAAGCGGGCCTTTTTTGTTGCGCTGACGACGATGGCGCTATTCGGCGGCTTCTTCCTTGTCGAACAGCGGCGCGAGTTCGATCGGGTCGGCGAGGGTGATGCGGTCGAGGATCGAGGCGGTGTCGTCGCGGACGCGGAGCATCAAGCTGCGCAGGCGGCATTCGGATTCGGGCAGGCAATTCTTGCAATGTTCGTGCGCGTTGCGCGCCGCGCAGGGAACGAGCGCGAGCGAACCGCGCGTCAGGCGGACGAGGTCGCCATAGCTGATATCGATCGGGGGGAGGGCGAGCTGATAGCCGCCGTCGCGCCCGCGCTGCGAAATGAGCAGGCCCTCGCGCGCCATTTCGGACAGGATCACGGTCAGGAATTTGGGCGGGATATTCTGCGCATCCGCAATGTCCGCGAGCTGCACCTGCCCCTTGCCCCAATGGTCGGCAAGATGCTGGAACGCACGGATCGTGTAGCGGGTCTTCTGCGAGAGCATGGCGGCGTTACTGTGATATATTCGACCTTAATTCAACCTGTCTGGATGACAAATGTTGCACGGTTGATGAAAATCACAGCGGGTGGCATGAACCGTCCTTATAAAAGGTCGCATGGTGGCCCGGAACCGGGCGCGACAAGGGTGGATTCGATGATGCGTAAAATATTCGCGACTCCCGCAGTGCTGGCGGCCTGCCTGCTCGCGGTGGCGCCCGCGCAGGCGCAGTTCGGCAGCCTGCTTCGCAAGGTGACGACCCCGGCGCCCAAGCCGAGCGAAGAGGACAATGGCGGCTGTCCCAAGGGCAAGAAGGGCAGCAGCATCGGCCGCAACATATTGGGCAATGTCATCAACGACGCGGTCGGCGACGTGGCGAGTAAGGCCGGCGTCTATTCCTATGTGCCGATCGCGGAAGTGAGCGGGACGCTGACCGACGTGATCGCCTGCCGCCTCGACCCCGCCGAACAGGTGCAGGCGGCGGCAGCGACAGAGGAGGTCACGCGCGGCGAAGAGGTCGGCGCGACCGCCAACTGGACGAGCGAAACACGCCAGAATGTCAGCGGGTCGTCGACCGTCGCTTCGATCAACGAAGAAGGCGGCGGGCGGCGCTGTATGAATGTCACCGACTTCATCATCGTCGAGGGCGAGGAAACGCGCGTGACGAAGCGGATGTGCAAGGAGCCGGGGCAGGCGCGCTATGTGGTGGCGGCATGAGGCGGCTGGCCCGCCTTTCGATTGCCACCGCCGCGCTCCTCGCGCTTGGCGCCAAGCCGGCCATGGATCCGATCAATCCGACCTGCCCGCTCAATCCGGGCTGGTCGACTAACCCGCAGATGCAATTCACCTATTTCGAAAAGGACGGGTGGAAGATCATCAAGGGCGAGGGCCGCATCGACAAGGATGTCGTGCCGCGGCTGAAGGTCGCGCTCGCCAAGCATCCGGGTCTCGATGAAATCTGGCTCAGTTCTCCCGGCGGCGATGCGCGGGCTGGCAACGAGGCGGGCCGCTTGATCCGCGACACGCTAGACGTGATCACGCGCATCCCTTCGGGCTGGGCCTGTTACAGCGCGTGCAACTTCATGTTCATGGGCGGGCGATCGCGCACCATCGATCCAGGCGGACAATTCATCGTCCATATGTTTACGCGAACCGGCGATCGCAGCACGATCGATTATAGCGTCGCCATGGGAACCGACGCGACCACCGAACTGATCGGCGAGATCGAGCAAGATGCGGCGCAGCTCGCCAGCGAAGACAATGATTTCATGATCCGCATGTTCCTGTCGCGCGAACTGCTCACCGACATCATGTATAAGCAGAAAGCGGTGAAAGGCAGCGGCCCGGACAAGTCGACGCGCCGCTGCCTTACGATGGATGAGGCCGTCAAATATGGGGTCGTAAACGCCCAGTTTGAGTAGCCTTAATTGTTTTCAGCGGCTTCCGGCGGTGGATTGCCGCTTCCCATATCGAAACTTAGGCCTCCAACCCTGCTTTCCACATACCCCTCAAGCGACGATCCATCGGTTAGATAGCATCCCGAGAAAATCGTAATCTGCCGGTCATTGATCCAGCCAAATTGACCGCGAGTGTCGGGGCCGATGGTGCCGATTTTCTTGTGCCTGCCCAAGTTTCCATTCTCATCCTTTGATTTTCCTAGGATGTCATATGATCGATATTCGTCCCCCTGGATGATCTGGACGAACCCCGAAAAGATGATGGTTTCCTTTTCTATGCCTTGCATGATTTGCTCTCCTCTTATTGATTAACCTATTTTCGAGAGACGGCTATCAGGGGCAAAATCCCCGTGGATCGCACTTTCACTGTAGAACATATATGGAACATATGGAGTGATTTGTCAATCATTTTATCCAAATAGGTTCATAATATAGGGTCTTGAAGCTAAGGCATTGAGGTATAAACTGACAGAAAACGAGGAGAGGCTGCCATGAACGAGATGACGCACGATCACGCCAAATTCCGCTCGATGATCGACGGAACGCAGGAAGATTGGGACATCATCGCGCGCGAGCAGAAGGAGTTCGCGCCGAACAATGGCAAGCGCATCCTCGACCATCTGAAGCTGCTCGGCGGCGATTATGGCGGCTTTCCGGTCGACCGGCTCGAACATTGCCTGCAGACCGCGACGCGGGCGCACAGGGATGGCCGCGACGAGGAATATGTCGTGATGGCGCTACTCCACGACATCGGCGACACGCTCGGCGCGTTCAACCATCCCGATGTCGCGGCGGCGATCCTGAAGCCTTTCCTGTCAGAGGAAAATCTCTGGATCGTGCAGCATCATGGCGTGTTCCAGGGCCATTATTTCTTCCACTATCTCGGGCTCGACCGCGACATGCGCGACCAGTTCAAGGATAGCCCGCATTATGCGGCGTGCGCCGAATTCTGCGAGAAATATGACGCGCCGGCGTTCGATCCCGATTATGATAGCGAGCCGCTGGAATTCTTCGAGCCGATGGTGATGCGGCTCTGCTCCTATCCGCGCACGAGCATCTACAAGAAGGTAATGGTCGAGGAAGCGGCGGAGTAGGATAGCCCGTCGCCCCCGCGAAGGCGGGGGCCGCTGGCGACCTTACGCTATGCCGATAGCGGCCCCCGGCTCCGCGGGGGCGACGCTGTTTACTTCCCCTTGAATTCGGTCTTGCGCTTCTGCTGGAAGGCCATGATCCCTTCCATCGCGTCGGCGGTGCCGCCGGCGATGAACTGGCCCTTGGCTTCGGCGTCGAGCGTGGTCGAGAAATCTTGCGACAGTCCCTCGCGCAAGACCTTGCGCATCGTGCCGAGCGCGATTGTCGGCCCGTTGGCGAGCCGCGCCGCGAGCGCCTGTGCTTCGGTCATCAGCTCGGCATCGTCGACGCATTTATAGATCATGCCCCAGTCGGCGGCCTGTTCGCCGCCGATCTTTTCGCCGAGCATCATCATCTGCAGCGCGCGCGGCACGCCGACGAGGCGTGGCAGCAGCCACGACGAGCCGCCGTCGGGGACGAGGCCGATGTTGACGAAGGCCTGGAGGAAATAGGCGCTCTTGCCCGCGATGGTGAAATCGCCGGACAATGCAAAACTGCATCCGACGCCCGCCGCGGGGCCGTTGACCGCGACGACGACCGGGATGTCGAGGTTGGCGAGCGCGAGCAGCATCGGGTTGTAATGCCCGCGCAGCGCGTTGCGGCTCCGCGCCCCGCCGCTCACCGCACCGCCGCCCGACCGGTCGCCCGCGAGATCGGCGCCCGAGCAGAAGCCGCGCCCTTCGCCGGTGATCAGCAGCGCGCGCGCGCCGAGGCCGGGCAGATGGTCGAGCGCCTCGCGGATGTCGTCGGCCATCGCGGGCGGCATCGAATTGAGCCGGTCGGGGCGGTTGAGCGTGATCGTCGCGACATGGTCGGTGATGTCGAGCTTGATCGTGTCGAAAGTCGGAAGGGTCATGGGGAAGAATCCTCTCGCGGGTGCTTTACCTTTACGTTCACGTAAAGATGTGACGCATTTGCGAGAGGAGTGCAAGGGGGGAAGGGGAGCGGTGGGTTTTGATAGGGAGCGGAACCATCAATCCTCGTCACCCCGGACTTGATCCGGGGTCCCGCTTGCAGTCGAAGCCCGTGAGTGCATCAAAAGCGGGATCCCGGATCAAGTCCGGGATGACGAAGGAAATTTGGAGAACGGCCGCTCTCCAACCCAAGACCGCCGCTACTCCCCGCCCAACCGCACGAACCGCATATCGCCCTCGGCGCGGTGCAGCGTCAGCCCGCGCTCGGTCTTTTCGGCGCACGCGCCGTCGAAATCGACCACGCCGATGTCGTTGGGGACGATGATCACGCGGAGCTTGCCACCGTCGGCTTCGGTGAGATCATAGCGCGGCGCGGTGATGCCATAGATCGGCTCGCGCAGTTCGACCCAGCGCGGCACGCGCGCGTCGTCCTCGGGCATCGTCCAGCCATAATATTGGGTGTAATCCTCGGCCGGATCGCCGCTGTCGAAGCCGATGGTGAAATCGACGCCCGGAACGCCTTCACCGTTCGGCCAGGTGACGAGCAGCGTGGGGACGGTGCCCTCGACCTCGATCAGCGGGCCCTTTTCCATCGCTGGCGGCACCGGCTTGGGATCGGTGGTGAGGCAGATGCGCTCGCCGCGCATTTCCCAGCGGCCCTCGGCGCGCTCGTCGAGCGCACCCGCGGCGAGCATATATTGAAAGCGGCCGTCGTCCCGATCAGCAGCCCGCCGCCCACGTCGGGCCCTTCGGCGAGGCTATATTCGCCGACGAAGGGTGAATCCTGCGCCGCCGCGGGCGCGGCGAGCAAGACGGCGACGAGGAGCATGGTTCGCATAGGTCGATCATGCGTCCGCCGCCGCCCCGGCGCCAGCCCCTTTCCACTTGCCCTGCCACCTGCTAGGCGCCCGCGCCATGTCCAAGCACCCCGACCGCCGCACCTTCGCCATCATCTCGCACCCCGACGCGGGCAAGACGACGCTGACCGAGAAATTGCTCGTCGCGGGCGGCGCGATCCATATCGCGGGCGAGGTCAAGGCGCGCGGCGCCGCGCGGCGTGCGCGTTCGGACTGGATGAAGATCGAGCAACAGCGCGGGATTTCGGTGACCTCGTCGGTGATGACCTTCGAGCATGCGGGACTGATCTTCAACCTGCTCGACACCCCGGGACACGAGGATTTCAGCGAGGATACCTATCGCACGCTCACCGCCGTCGACAGCGCGGTGATGGTGATCGATGCCGCCAAAGGCATCGAGCCGCAGACGCTCAAGCTGTTCGAAGTGTGCCGCTTGCGTTCGGTGCCGATCATCACCTTCATCAACAAGGTCGACCGCGAAGGGCAGACGCCGTTCGAGCTGCTCGACGAGGTCGCCGACCGGCTCGCGCTCGACGTCTGCCCGATGAACTGGCCCGCGGGCATGGGCGGGCAGTTCGAGGGCATCTACGACCTCGTCGACCCCGCGCTGATGGTGCCCGGCGGCGACGCGTCGCGCATGTATGAGGGCGACCGGATCGCGGTCGAGGGGCTCGAAGACCCGCGGCTTGCCGCGAAGCTCAGCGCGCCGGCGCTCGCGCTGCTCAAGGAAGAGACCGAGCTGGCGTCGGCCTGCTATGCGCCCTTCGATGCCGCCGCCTACCGCAATGGCGATCTGACGCCGGTCTTCTTCGGTTCGGCGCTCAAGGAATTCGGCGTCGTCGACCTGCTCGCGGGGCTCGCGAGCCACGCGCCGGGGCCGCAGCCGCAGCCCGCCGAACCCGCGCCGGTCCGGCCCGATGACGATGCCGTCACCGGCTTCGTCTTCAAGGTGCAGGCAAACATGAACCCCGCGCACCGCGACCGCATCGCCTTCATGCGCCTTTGCTCGGGCAAGTTCGAGCGCGGCATGCGGCTGATGCAGGGCGGGACGGGCAAGGCGATCGCGATCAGCCGCCCGATGCTGTTCCTCGCACAGGATCGCGAGATGGCCGAAGAGGCTTTCCCGGGCGACATCATCGGCATTCCGAACCACGGCACGCTGCGCGTCGGCGACACGCTCTCCGAACGCAGCGACATCATGATCACCGGGCTGCCGAACTTCGCGCCCGAAATCCTGCGCCGCGTCGCGCTCGTCGACCCGACCAAGACCAAGCAGCTGAGGAAAGCGCTCGACGACATGGCCGAGGAGGGGATCATCCAAGTCTTCTACCCCGAAATCGGTGCGAACATGATCGTCGGCGTCGTCGGCCAGCTCCAGCTCGACGTGCTGATCAGCCGATTGGAGGCCGAATATAAGGTCGAGGCGAAGCTCGAGCAGTCGCCGTGGGACACTGCGCGCTGGATCGCGAGCGACGATGCCGCGGCCTTGAAGGCGTTCCAGGCCGACAACCGCGGTGCCGCGGCGACCGACCGCGACGGCGCGCCGGTGTTCATGGCGAAGGATGCGTGGGAGGTCGGCTATGTAACCCAGCGCAACCCGTCGATCCGCTTTACGGCGACCAAGGAGCGCGTGTTCGCCGACGCGGGGTGATCAGATCAGGCTCAGCAGATCGCTCGGCTCCGCCGCTTCCTCCTGATCCTCCTCGCCGTCGAACTTGCTCAGCGTCACGCCGAGCAGGCGGATGCCCTGTTCGGTGGGGAGCAGGGGCGCAAGGATCGCCTCGCCCGCGGCGAGCAGCGAATTGCCGTCGAGGATCGGGTGGGTAACCGATTTCGCGCGGGTGATCGTGCGGAAATCGGCGTAACGCAGCTTCAGTGTCACCGTCCGTCCGCGCGCGCCCTTTTTCGCCGCGCGGTCCCAGACGACGGTGCAGACATGCGCGAGCGCCTCGCGGATTTCGGTGTCGGTGACGAGGTCGTTGAAGAAGGTGCGCTCGCCGCCCAAGGACTTCAGCGGCCGGTTCGACTTGACGCGGCGATGGTCGATCCCGCGCGCCAGATTATAGAGCCATTCGGCGCTGTTGCCGAAATTCTCGGCCAACCACATCGGGTCTTTGGCGGCGAGGTCGGCGCCCGAAAATATGCCGAGCCCCTCCATCTTCGCCGCGGTCACCGGGCCGATGCCGTGGAAGCGTCGGATCGACAGCGTCTGGACGAAGGCGGCGCCCTTGCCCGGAGGGATCACGGTCAGGCCGTCGGGCTTGTTCTGGTCCGACGCGAGCTTGGCGATGAACTTGTTGTAGGAAACGCCGGCCGACGCGGTGAGGCCGGTTTCGGCGCGGATACGCTGGCGGATCAGCCTCGCCGCCGCCGTCGCGCTGCCCAGCCCGGCCTTGTCGGCGCTGACGTCGAGATAGGCCTCGTCGAGCGACAGCGGCTCGACCTCGTCGGCATAGTCGCGGAAAATCGCGCGAATCTGGTGCGAGATGTCGCGATAGACCTCGAAGCGCGGCGGCACGAAGATGATGCCGGGGCATTGGCGCTTCGCGGTGATGCTCGGCATCGCCGAGCGGACGCCGAACTTGCGCGCTTCATAAGAGGCGGCGGCGACGACGCCGCGCCGCGACGAGCCGCCGACCGCCACGGGTTTTCCGCGCAGGGCCGGATCGTCGCGCTGCTCGACCGAGGCATAGAAGGCATCCATGTCGACATGGATGATCTTGCGGCCCGCCGGCGTCGTGTCAGGATCGGCAAACACTCACATACCCCTTGGTCGACCCGGCACGAAGATGGGCGGTGCGCAGGAGGACGGCGTGGGGAGAACAAACCACGAATCCGCGCCACAATCAACCGGGGGCGTGCGTTCGGGACAGCCTTTCGAACGCGGGCACTCTCGCTTGTATCAGGCGGCGAAGGCCGGCGCTCCCGGCGCGTGCGTTTGAAGCGGCGCGGGCGCGGGCTCGATCGTCCAGAAGCTGTCGGCCATCGCGTGATGGGCCAGATGGAAGGCGAGGATCGATTCGGCGCCGCAATTATAGTTGACGCCGCGCGGCGTCATGCCGTCGCGGCAGCGTCCGCTCCGGATGTCGCCAATCGGAACGCCGCGGTCGTTGTCGCCGAGGAACCAGCGCCAAGCCGCCTCGGCGTGCGCGCGCCAGACCGGTTGACCGCTGACAGCAAAGGCGGTGGCGCAGGCCGCGATTGTCGCCCAAGCCTCGATTGGTTGCTGGTCGAAGGGGAACAGCTCGTCCGCACGTCCAAAACCTTCCGAACCCATCGGCCGGAAATGCCCTGCCGTCGCGGTCTGCTTGGCGCACAGCCAGTCGAGCGCCGAGAGGCCTGCCTCCTCGTAGGGCAGCGGCGGGAGGCGGCGGCCGGCGCGGATCAACGCTTCGGCGAGGCGGGCATTGTCATAGGCGAGCCCGGTTTCGAACCAGTCCCAGTCCGGCCGTCGCGCGCTTTTCCGGAGCGCGGAAAGAAATGCGCCGCCGCGATCGACGATCGCGCGCGCCGGTGCGTTGCCGGGATCGCTTTCGAGCAGATGGTCGGCGCCGAGCAGCGCGAAGGCGATCGCGCGCGGGCTCTGGAAATCCCCGACCATCGGCGCGGCGCGTTCGAACCATTCGGCGGCCCAGCGGCGAAAATCGGTGCTGGACGCCTTCGCCGCGCTATGCCCGAGCGCCCAAAGCGTGCGCCCGTTGCTGTCCTCCGAGCCGGCCTCTTCGAGCCAGCGGCGGTCATAGCCCATGAAATTGCGAAAGCAGCCGCGTTCGGGGTTCCACGCATGTTGGATGAAGCTCGCGAAGGTCAACATGCGCTGCCCGGCCTCGCCGCCGGCCGGGCGCAAACCATGCACGAACATCAGCGCGCGTGCATTGTCGTCGATGCAATAGCCGTGATTGCGATCGGGCACGATGTTCACGCCATGCTGGAGAATGCCGACGTCGTCGCACATCGCCCACAGCCCGGCGAGCGCCGGCGAACTGCGTGTTATGGGCGCGGCCGAGGCCGGGGTCGTCACCTTGGAAATGAGCGCGGCGAACCGGTCCGCGATGACGCTCCACGCGGTCTGCCGACCGCGCGCATAGGCCCGTTGTTGCAGCGCCCGCCGTTCTTCGGGAATGGCGAGCAGGGGCAGCGCCGCCTCCGCGATCGCGTCGCTGTCGCAGCCGGGCAAGATGATGCCGACGTTGCCGCGCAAAAGCTCGCGGGCATGGACGAACGGCGTCGAAACGACCGCGCGGCCAAGCGCCACCGCATAGGCGAGCGTGCCCGATGTGATCTGTTGAAGATTGGGGTAGGGGGCGAGGTAGATGTCGCAAAGCTCGATCTGGTCGAGCAGGTCGCGGCTGCCGAGGAAGCGGTTGTCCCATGCGATGTTTCCGGCGACGCCGAGCTCCTCGGCGAGCGCCTTCAGGCTTTCGCGATAGGCTTCGCCCTCCGCTGCGAGCAGGTTGGGATGCGTCGCGCCGACGATGCGATAGAGGATGTCGGGATATTGCGCCGCGATCGCGGGCAGCGCGCGGATCGCGGTTTCCAGACCCTTGCCCGGGCCGATCAGCCCGAACGTCGACAATATGGGGCGATCGCCGATGCCCAGCGTCTCGCGCAGCGGTGAGCGCGCCGCGAACGGGCGCTCGGGCGTCCCATGCTCGATGACTTCGATCTGGGCGGGATCGGCGCCGTAGACGTCGATCAGCGCGGCGCGGCCGAATTCGCTCATCACGACGAGCTTCGATGCGCGTGCGACCAGACGCGCCATGACGACTTGTTGGTCGGCGCTCGGTTTCGCCAGCACGGTGTGAAGCGTGACGATCAGCGGCGCCGCGACCCGGTCGACCAGTTCGAGGACCATCTTGCCCGCCGGACCGCCGAAAATGCCGAACTCATGCTGCAACCAGACCGCTTCCGCGCCGCTTGTGTTGATGGCCTCGGCCGCCGCGCGGTAGCTGGCGGCGTCGCGCTCGTCGATCGCCAGCCGCACCTCGGGGTCGTCGGCGTCGCCGGGGCGACCGCGCATCGCATAGATATTGATGTCGAGAGCGGGCGCCGCGACGCGAAGATGGTCGAAGCTGTCGGCGGTGAAGGTCGCGATACCGCATTGGCGGGGGCGAAAGCATCCGATCAGCGCCAGTCGCGGCCTTTCGCACCAGCTGAGGGGTTCGACCTGAGGGACAGGGATATCTTCGTCGGAAAGCGGGAAGAAAAGCCGGTCTTCGCCATCATATTTCATCGCCGATCCTCACGTCCATGACGCAATGTGCCCGCTCGCGCGTGGATATCGCGCAAGCCGCTTCGTCTCCGGTCGTCGTCTATCCACTGCCAACGCGGCTTGGCGGTGCGAGTTGCACGACGCGAGCGGCTGAAGGCGCAAAATCCGGCAAGGGATTAACCTGCGTTGCGAAAGTCGCGTTTTGCGCCTGCTTACGCCGCTGAAGCCGCTCCACCCTGCTCCGATAGCGGCAGGGAAATCGAGCAATGCACCCCGCCGCCCAGAAACTCGATATGGGTCTCGGCTCCCAGTCGATGCGGCAGCGCGTCCGTGATCAAGTCCATTCCGAACCCCCGATAGGCGGGGCGTACGGGAATGGCGGGAACGCCGTGCTCGGTCCATTTGAAGTCGAGCAGGGTATCTTCACGACCATCGGCATCGGCGTTCATGCTCCAGACGATCTCCAGACGCCCGCCCGGAGCGCGAAGCGCCCCATATTTGAGGGCGTTCGTGGTCAATTCGTGAAAGGCCAATGCCAGCAATTCGGTCTGTACCGGCGTGAGGCCGACGTCGGGGCCCCCGATCGAGAGCAGCGGGCCGTCCTGCACGCCCGCGCCGAGCAATTCGTCGCGGATCAGATTTTCAAGGTCGACGGGACCCTCCTGATGCTGCGCCAGCATCACCTGGGTGCGTGCGAGCGAGTCGAGCCGCCCCCTGAAATGTTCGGCAATATCCTCGATCGGGCGTTCGTCCCGGATGGTTCGGGAAAAAACCGACCGCACGACCATCGCCATGTTGCGTACGCGATGTTGAAGGTCGCTCACGAGCACCCGCAGACGCGCCTCGCTTTGACGCAATATCTGCTCGGCCTCCTTGCGCGCCATGATATCGATGCTCATGCCGACCCACTTGCCGATGCCGTCGTCCCCGGCCCGGAGCGGCACGATATACAAGCGGCTCCATCGATAGCCGCCTCCCTCCGTCTGCAGCCGCGCCTCGATGTCGAGCTTTCTTCCGCGCGCCACCGCAGTGCGCCACCGCCGCCGGACACCGCGGCGCTCGTCGGGGTGGAGGGCGGCGATCCACCCATGATCGAGAAGCTCGGCAAGCGATTGGCCCGTGTGGCGGCGCCACGCGGGACAGTCCGATACGACGATGCCGCGCGCGTCGGTCTCCCAAACCGCTTGCGCGAGCCCATCGACCAGCGCCTTCGCGCAGACCTCCGCCTTGCAAGGCATGCCTTGATCGGGAACATCTTTGGTTATGATCGCATCACGCATCATCGAAGATCAATATTTGCCAATACGGCTTTGGTGAGGCGCCCTCCGGACTTCGGCTAGCCACCCCTCCTGACGCTGCGGTCATCTGCCGCCTCATGGGCATGGAGATAGAGATCGCTGAAGTCCGCAAGATCGCAGAGACGATCGAGATCGCCGATACGAATGCGCCGCCCGTTGCGCACGATCGCTCCCGCGCGTTCCAGCTCTTTCAGCGTGCGATTGATATGCACCGGGGTGAGCCCGAGCAGATCGGCGAGTTGCTCCTGCGTTATCGGCAGGTCGCTCTCGACGAGGCTCGTGGCGCTGATCGCCAGGCGGTGATGAATTTCGCAGATCAGATGGGCGAGCCGCGCAAGCGCATTGCGCCGCCCGATGTTGAGCAGCCATTCGCGGCCGATCGACGCTTCGATCACGATGTCGACGACCACCGCGCGGGCAAGCGACGGGCGCGCCATGACCAGCCGCTCGAGTTCGCGGTTGGGAACGATCGCCAGTTCGACCGAAGTCAGCGTCTGAACCGTATGGTCGGCGCGGCCGAGATAGAGCGACTGGAAATCGAGCGGGTCGCCCGGAAGCTTGAGCGCGACGATCTGCCGCCCGCCATCGCCGGTCATTTTGTGCCGATAGGCAAAACCTGAAAGCAGGATCGGGCAAATGTCGCAGCGTTCGCCTTCGCGAATGATGATGCTGCCCGGGTCAAGACGGCGCCGCGTGAAGGGGAGGGCGGCGATCGCATCCTGGTCGTCGGTCGAGAGCAGGCTGTGGTACAAAAGCTTTCGTAGCAGAAGGTCGACGCCGCGGGGGGCAAGTTCAGGGGGCATGGCGATTTCTGCCGCTGTGCGGATCGCGGCTGGCAGGGCCGCTTTCGCGCCGCATCAAACTGGGTTCGGGCGGCTTGCGGCCGTCCATGGCCTTGCCTCCTGATCGATTGCTCCGCATCATCTGTCCTTTGCGTGTTGCAGATAGGACGCACGCGCTGCGCAAGGGTTGCTGCAAGTGGCGATGCGGCGCGGGCTTTTTACCGCCGCGCTTATCACAGATCATGTTCGGGAAGGCGAGATTCGGCCCGCCACATCCTCTTTGGCTCTCCCCGACGATGAGCCGGAACCTCCCGAAGTGCCGCGCGCTTGTCGGATATGCAGGTCTGCCGTTTCGACACCTCTTCGATCATCGACCGTGCGGGCTATGACGACGATGCGCAGCTTTTGTGCCTGCGTTTCCTCGATACCGGCTGCTATTTCTATTTCGGCGTCCCGCGCGACTTGTTCGACGCGATGTGCGTCGCGGATTCGGCAGGGCGGTTTTTCAACGAACATATCAAGGGGCATTTCCGCTTCGAGCGCGACCTGGACCAGCGGCGCTTCGGTCCCTAGACGCCGCGCATGAGGCCGGGCACCAGCGGCGGCAACTCATGCGCGAGAAAGCCGATCGGGCCCATCGTTTCGGACAGGCGGCGTCCCGCTTCGCCATGCAGCCAGATGCCCCAGGCGGCCGCCTGAAGCGGGGGGAGGCCCTGCGCCCCGAACGAGGCGATCAGCCCCGCGAGAATATCGCCCGAACCGCTGACCGCGAGCCCGAGCCCGCCGCCCGCATAGCTGAGATGCACGTCGCCCGCCATCAGGTGGCTGGTCGCGCCCTTGACCATCACCGTGCAGCCGAAGCGTTCCGCAGCAACGGCGAGGGCGCCCGAAGGGTCGCGTGCTATCGCGCCGCGGTCGAGGCCGAGCAGCCCCGCCAGTTCGCCTTCGTGCGGCGTGAGCACGATATGGTCGCCGCGCGCACGGATCGCCTCGGCATGATCGGCGATGGTGCGAAGCGCGAAGGCGTCGAGCAGCAGGAACATCTCAGGAGGCAGCGCGGGCAGCATCGCTGTGAGCAGCTTCCCGACGCCTTGCTCGTCGATCATCGCCGGACCGAAGACGATCGCGTCGTGGCCCGCCATTTCGGCGAGAAGCAGCTCGGCGCTTTCGGGCGAAATCTCGCCGTCCGGGGTTTCGGGAAGCGCGACGACCGCGCAGGCCGGAAAGGCGATGCCGATCGGGATCGCGGCGGACTCGATCGTCGCGATCGTCACCTTGCCCGCGCCGGCGCGGAACGCGGCCTCGGCGGTCAGCAGCATGCCGCCGGGAACGCGGCGGCACCCGCCGATCACCAGCACGCGGCCGCGGCCGTTCTTGTCGACATTGTCGTGATGATCGGGAAGCGGGTTCGCCTTGAGCCAGCCGCTGTCGAGCGGAACCGCGTCAACCACGCGCGGCGACCATTGCATCGGGTTCGCGCGTCACCGGAACCTCGTCCTTCATCGGCGCAGTGACATTATAGCGCGAGAGCACGAGATTGCCGTCGCGGCCGATGGCGGGATCGAAGCGATATTCGGTGATCGCGCAATTGGCGACGTCGCCTTTGCGGTCGATCGCCAATATCTCGGCTTCGCCCAGATTCTCGATGATCGTGCGCAGGCACAGCACGACGACCTGATGCGCGACGATCATCACGCGCCGCCCGCCATAGTGAAGCGACACGGTGTCGAGCAGCGAACGCAGACGCAGGATCACGTCGCACCAGCTCTCTCCGCCGGGCGGGCGGTGATAGAATTTTCCGAGCAGCTTGCGGAACTCGGCCTGCTCGGGATGCGCCGCCTCGATGCCGAAGCGGGTCAGCCCGTCGAGGATGCCGAACTCCTTTTCGCGCAGCCGCTCGTCGACGCAGATGCGCTCGTCGGCGTCGCAGCCGCCGGCGGCGCGAAAGATTTCGGCGGTCTGCACCGCGCGGACATAGGGCGATGCGAGCATAATCTCGGGCCGGCCATGCTCTTGTCCTTCGGCGAACCATTCGCCGAGCGCGCGGGCCTGCTCCCGCCCGAGCGGCGAGAGCGGGACGTCGACATCGCGGTGGTCGAGCAAGATACGCGGCGCGCGCGCGGCGTCGGCCGCGTCGCGCGCGACGTTGCCGGCGCTTTGTCCGTGACGGACGATCCAGAGTGTCGAGGGCCAGCGCGGGGTCATGATCGGCTAACGCAACGGGCGCACGGCGGGTTGCTTCGACAGCGCGATCGCCGGGATCGCCCATGTGAAAATATATATGGCGAAATAATCAGGCGCTTGAGCGCGGGTGCAGCCCTTCTTCGCCGATTCATGACTTAGGTTAGGGCTTATCGGCAGGGAGCCTGTATGATGGACGCCGATAGCTGCGGCCCCACCCAGATCGGCTTTTCGTGGTTTCGGCAATATCCGCAGTTTCCCGTCGTTGCGGCCAGTCGATCGATGCCATGCCGAGAGCCAGCTAGCACCTGCTCCCGATGGCGAGGAGAGGTGCCATGCGTCCTTTTCACATGATATTGCAGGATGCGCCCGGCGCGGAGCTGCGGCGCGTTGATTTCAACGCCGAAGGGCCCGATCACGCCTTCCAGATCGCGCGCAATGAGGGGGACGGCGTCCATGTCGAACTCTGGCAGGAGACCACGCTGCTCGCGCGCATGACCAAATCGGGCGCAAACATCTGGAAGCTTCTGCCGACCGCGGACCTGCTGGTCGGAGCCGACCGGCGCGCGTTGCCGCAGGACGCACGTATCGGCGTGTGAGGCCGGCGCCTTCGGTTCTGCCTCATAACATCTTCATCGGATCTATGTCGGTGGTGTCGCTGATTCGCGTCGAAACGCGGCTCGACCATTGCTGACCGCGGCGGCAAATCCGTACCCCGAAACCTGATCTATGTTGGTGCCGCCGCTATTTCGGCCTCGCGGCGGCGCAACCGCCGGAACTTTGGCAAAGACGCCTCGTTGCTGGACGAGCGGGCGGGGCCAATGGGAGACGTTCGTTGAAAAGATTCACACTGCTGGCGGCCACCGCCATGCTTTCCGCTTGCGGCACCGGCGACACTGACACGACGCCCGCCGCGGACACCACGACCGAGACCACCATGGAAACCCCCGCGCCAGCCGCCATGCCCGGCGCGCCGACCGACGCGGCCGGTTATATCGCCAAGGCGGGCGCCGGCGACATGTGGGAGATCGAATCCTCGAAGGCCTTGCGCGCCAAATCGCAGCGCGACGATGTGAAGGCCTTCGCGCAGATGATGATCGACAATCATGGCGAGTCGACGGCGAAGGTGAAGGCGGCGGCGGGCGCCGCCTCGCTCACCGTGCCGCAGCCCGCGCTCGATCCCGATCAGCAGAGGATGCTCGACGAGATCAAGGCGGCCGACGCCGCGAGCATCGATGCCGTCTACCTTCGCCACCAGCAGACCGCCCATGATGCCGCACTCGCACTGCACCGCGGCTATGCCACGGGCGGCGACACGCCGAGCCTGAAGGTGGCGGCGGGCGAGATCGTGCCGGTCGTCGAAAAACATATCGCCGAGCTTCGCAAGCTGACGCAGGCGGCGCCGGCCGACGCCGGATAAGGCGACGTTGCGCGGCGGTGTGCCAGGCGAAGTAGGAGGCTTCGGTTTCCGTGACGGCAATGAGTCGGGACGGTTTGGGCTTGCTTATCCGGTCGGGGCAAAACATTCTGGGTCGGGGGGCGCCAGAGAGGATTTTGCTCGCCCATGCTCGATTGCCGACCCGACCAGACGCCGCTTCGCATCCTGGGCGAGAAGCTGACAGCGGATCCGTCGCGCGTCGTGCTGCGGCCCTTTCACCTGGCGTGGCAGTCGAGCGTGTCGGAGCCGTCGCGCGCGGCGCAACTGATCGACGATATATTGCGGCTCGATGAGGAGCAGGCCGAGCTCGAACTCGGGCTGATCTGGAAGGATTTTTCGGAGCGGCACTGGCAGATCGGCCGTATCTTCGACGAACGGTTCGCCGAGATCGCCGAAGACCTGAAGCTCGATGCGGGCGCGATTTCGCCGGTCAAGCGCCGGCTGATCGGCGCCTATTTCTGCCACGAATATAGCTATGCCGCCGCTGCGCTGATGAACCCCAGCATCGTCCTGCATCCCGACCAGAGCGGGCTCGGTCGGGACGAGCTGCGCTTCGTCATGTCGATGCGCGCGGTGGGTGAGGGGCATATCAGCTCGATCGCGTTTCGCGAAGGCATCGTCGGCCCCGGTGGCGACTTCCGGCTGTGGCCGCAGTCAGGACCGGCGATGGCGGCGGTTGCCGACGACCGGCATCATCTCGAATCCGAACATGCGGTGGCCGTCCACCGGCAGCCCGACAGCCCGATCTCGAACAGCGTGCTGTTTCCGGTGACCGAGGAACAGCGCAACGGGCTCGAGGATTTGCGGCTCGTGCGGTTCGCGCATGAGGACGGGAGCACCGAATATCTCGGCACCTATACCGCCTATTCGGGCCATTCCATCCGCTCCGAACTGCTCCGCACCAATGATTTCGCAAGCTTCTGCCTCGAACCGCTTTCGGGCCGCGCCGCGCGCAACAAAGGCATGGCGCTGTTTCCGCGGAAGGTCGGCGGCCGCTATCTGATGATCGGGCGGCAGGACGGCAAGAATATCACCTTGCTCGCCTCCGACAGCCTGACCGAATGGGACGATGAGGGACAGCCGCTGTTGAGCCCGGCCTTTCCGTGGGAATTCGTCCAGATGGGCAATTGCGGCAGCCCGATCGAGTGCGACGAGGGGTGGATATTGCTGACCCACGGCGTCGGCGCGATGCGCAAATACAGCCTCGGCGCGGCACTGCTCGACAAGGAAGATCCTTCGAAAATCCTCGGGCGCACGGCCTGTCCGATTCTCTCGGCCGCCGAAAGCGATCGCGAAGGCTATGTGCCCAATGTAGTCTATACCTGCGGCGCGCTCGCGGTCGGAAGCGAGCTCTTCATTCCCTATGGCATATCGGACAGCGCGATCGGCTTCGCGACGACGACCGTCCCCGATCTGCTCCGGTCGATGGTTTAGGATCGCCGCGCACGGCTCCCGCGACCACCCCTCGCGGAGGGAGAAACAGTTATGAGTTTTCCGGTCGACCGTCCGCGGGCGAGGCCGATCTTGCCTGCCGTATCACCCATATCCCCAAGTCGCATTTCGGTCTTTGAGGCAATTTTGCGGCGCTTATCGAAGGTTTAGAGAATGGCGCCGCCCGAGGGCGGCGCCGCTCCTCAATCCAGTTTCGGGCTGACGACACCCGACGTATAGCGCAGATTATTCTGGACATGCTGCACGCCCGAGATCGCGTCGACGCAGTCTTCGGCGCGGCGCTTGGCGCGGCGATCCTCGACCGTTCCCGACAGCGTGACCTCGCCCTGCGCTACGACGACCCCGATTTCGGAGGCGTCGAGCCAAACGTCTTCGGTGAGCCGGTCGTTCACATCCTCGCGGATGCGCTCGTCCGACCGGACATAATTTTTGGGGCCGCGCCCACGATGATCCTGCTCGCGCCGCCGCCGCGCATCGCGGTCGCCGAACCACGACATGATTTCGTCGCCGGCGCGTTCGACAAAGCCGCGATCCCCGTCGCCATAGTCGGGCCGTTGCGACCCACGACCCTCGCCATAGGGCGAATAACCGCGCGCCGCCGGATAGCCGAACTCGCTCGGCCACCGCGACCCCGGGCGCCCGCCGCGCGCTTCACCGACCGCCTTGTAATAGCGCGAACGGCTATCGTCGCTTTCATAGGCGGGCCAGGCGCTCTCGTGGCCGTCATAGGAGCGGCGTTGCTCGCCGGCGTGCCGGTCGTCCCAATCGTCGCGTCGATATGCCTGCTCGCGGCTGCGCCCCCGACCCGCCGCGCCGCTCCGGTCGTCAGGAATGCCGTTGTCGCGATAATCCCAGAGGGGCGTGCAGTCGTCGAACCTGTCCATCTTCCATCTCCATTGTCGTTCGGGCAGGCTGCCGCAAAGGTCGACAACCCCCCGGCAATAGAGTGACGTCTCGAAGCGTGGGAAGTTCCGGCGAGGGTGCGGCCAAAGGGCGCGCGAGCGCGCTGTGCAGGTCGAACCGACAATGGTGCGCTTGACGGCGGCGGATCAAACTGGCAATCGCCGCCGACCTTGGAGATGCGGGTATAGCATAGTGGTAATGCTCTAGCCTTCCAAGCTAGCTAGGCGGGTTCGATTCCCGCTACCCGCTCCAAGTCTTTCCTCTACAATCACCCCGCAGGTTCGATGCCGAGCAGCTCGACCGTGAACAGCAGGGTCGCGCCGCCCGGGATCGGGCCTTTGCCGACCGGGCCATAGGCGAGTTTCCACGGGATGGCGAATTCGACCTTGTCGCCGACGCCCATCAGCTGGACGCCTTCCTGCCAGCCATCGATCACGCGGTTCAGCGGGAAGGTGGCGGGTTCGCCGCGCGCGACCGAGCTGTCGAACTCGCGGCCGTCGGCGAAGGTGCCGACATAATGGACGGTGACATTGTCGGTGGGGCCGGGATGGACACCGCTGCCGTCGCCGGCGATGCGGCGCCAGCGCAGCCCGCTCGGCGTCACGCGCCAGCCGTCGGCGCCGTGGCGCTCGGCAAGCGCCGTCATTTGTCGGTTGAGATAGGCGGTGCCTTGCGTGGCGGCCCCTTCGGCCGGCTGGGCGTGCGCCGCGGCGGAAAGGCACAGGCTGGCTGCTGCGACTGCGAACAGCCGGTCTAGCGATAGCATGGACATGAAAACTCCCTCGAACGATGCCAAGGATAAACCCATCGCGGACAGGATAGACAAGGGCCTATCTGCCTGAAGGCAGGAACTTTCGTGCGCCGCCGTCGTTGTGCCTTCGTATCGATTATCAAGAATTTGACGCGCTGTTCCCGGCCGCTTTTCCCTTGAAAGCTGTGCTTTCGAAGCCGATGACGCGCGCAGAAACAAGGAGACGTAAGATGTTCAAATGGGCTTTGATCTTCGCCGTGATCGCACTGATCGCCGCGGTGCTCGGCTTCGGCGGCGTCGCGGGTGCGGCGGCGGGTGTCGCCAAGATCCTGTTCTTCGTCGGCCTCGCGCTCGTCGTGCTGTTCCTGATCCTCGGGTCGGCGGCGGCGCGCAAGATAAGCTAAAAAATTCGCGCGGCGGGAACCATCCGCAATCCGCCGCGTTTCACTTACCTGCTTGATCGAAAGAGAGAGTAGAATTTGACTTCTGTCTTCGGACGAAGTCTAGGGAGCCCCGCCGCAGAAATGCGACGGGGCTTACTCTTTTCTAGGCCGGAAATGCCGCGAGAACGCGGCGCTCGAGCACCGCGAGCGGGATGCGCCCGGCGCCGAGCACGACGTCGTGGAACCTCTTGATGTCATAGCCGGGGCGCTTCGACACTGCATCGCGCGCGTTGCTGATCGCGATCTGTCCAACCTTGTACGAACAGGCTTGCCCCGGATAGACGATATACCGATCGATCTCGGTGCGCGATGCGCTCGGCGAATTCGACGAATTTTCGACCATATATTCGATCGCCTGCTCGCGGCTCCATCCCATCGAATGAAGGCCGGTGTCGACGACGAGGCGCGACGCACGAAAGGCATAGGAGGCGAGATAGCCGATCTTGCCGAGCGGATCGTCGTCATACATGCCAAGCTCGTCGGCGACCTGTTCGGCATAGAGGCCCCAGCCTTCGCCATAGGCGGTGACCGACGCCGCCTGGCGATAGAGCGGCAGTTCGCTGTCCTCGAATTTCAGCGCCCCTTCGAACAAATGCCCCGGCGCGCCTTCATGATAGGCGAGGGTGGGGAGGGTGTAGCGCGGCCATTCGGCGGTATCGCGCAGGTTGATGAAGAAAATGCCGGGGCGCGAGCCGTCGGGGGTTCCCGCCTGCGCCGATCCGCCAGGCGCGCCGATCTCGATCTCGGGCGGGACGCGGCGGATTTCATAAGGCGCCTTGGGCATGTGGGTGAAGACCTGCGGCAGACGATGGCGAACCTTGACGAGCAAGCCGTTGAGATAGGCGAGCATTTCGGCGCGGCCGACATCGTCGTTGGCGAACAGCTGCCCGTCGGCCTTGCCAAGCGCGTTCAGCCGGTCGCGAATGCTGCCCTTCGTGTAGCCCTGCGCCTTCAGCAGCCCATCGATCCGCGCGGTCAGGTCGGCGACCTGCTCGCGGCCGATGCGGTGAATTTCGGCGGCGCCGAGGCTGGTCGTCGTATGCTGCGCGAGCGTCGCGGCATAATAGGCCGCGCCATCGGGCAGGCGCGCGACGCCGGCGTCGGTGCCGGCACGGGGGAGCAGCGCGGTCAGCGCGTCGATCTGGCGGGTGAGCGCGGCGCGGATCGGCCCCGCGAAGACCGCTGCGGCGCGCTCGCCATAGCCCGACAGGCCGATCGCGGTGCTGCGCTTGGCGATCGAGGCGACGAGCGTCTTGCCCGCGACGTCGCCGTCGCGGAGGCGGGCGAGTTGCTGGAGTGCCTGATCGAGGATGAAGCGCGGCGCGACGACGCCCATCGCGGCGTTCGTCTCGACGATCGCGGTGTCGGCGTCGAACAGCGCCGGGATCGCCTGCAGCCGCACCATATAGGCGTCGGCGTCGGCCTTGGTCGCGACGGGGTGCTGGCTGTCGAGGAAGGTGCTGACCCCGGTGTAGAAGCCGCCGAGCTGGGTTACGCCATAGGGGCCGGGGCGATGTCCGAAACCGCCGGTGTGATAGGTGAAGCGCGCAAGCCGCTGGCGCGCCACGAGGTCGAATTCGGCGCTGTCGTGCGCGATCCGCGCCGCGTCGCCGAGCGTGTCGGGCTTGATCGCGCGAACCGCGGCGAGATCGCGGTCGATCTGGTGCGCGCGCTCTGCGCGTGCGGCGGCCGACCAGTCGGGGAATTGCGCCCGGAGTGCGGCGCGCGCGCCGGTGTCGATGCCGAGTGAAGTGGCGCGCGTCGGCTCGTCGCGCAGCCCCTGTTCGAACTGGGCCGAGAGCAGCGCGTCGAGGCGCGCGTCGGCGCTCGCTTCGGCCGCCGCGGGGCGGGCGATGCCAGCGACGGCAAGGCCGCCCATCGCGGCAAGGATGGTGCGTCGATCGGGCGCGGTGTCGGTCATGCGATTCTCCCTCCTGTCAGTTGGTCGGAGCGTAGAGATGCGATGTTGCCGCCGCAACATGCTGACGCGGTTGTGAAACTTTCCGCTGTTGTGAGCGGGCCGCGGCCGGTCGACCCGTCCGACTTCTGCGACGAATGGCCTCTGGAAGGGGATCAATGACGGGCGCCCGTTCGTTACTCGGGGGTAGGGACATGTCCAGCGACGGAGAATGAAATGAATATATTGAAGAAAACGGCGATATCTTTTGCGGCCCTGTCGGTCGTCGCAGCGCCGGTAGCGGCGTCGGCCGCATCGAGCGCCCCGCGCGCGGCTTCGGCTGTCGACGGTGCGAGCGAGCTCGAGGGCAATTCGAGCTGGATCATCGGCTTGGTCGGCTTGCTGGTCGGCGTCGGGGCGATCATCCTCGTCGCCGATAATGACGAGGATTCGCCCGTCAGTCCCTGACAAACTGTGAATTGAGCGATAGATAGGGGCCGGCCGCGCTTGGCGCGGCCGGCCCCTTCTGCTTGCACCTCCATGAACGGCGCGGTCTTTCTGCGACATTTTGCGACAATTTTTCGATCATCCGGCACCGGGCTGGGACAAATCGCGCCTAAAACGCCTTCATCGGGACGCGGCTCTCCCCGCAAAGGTCCCTCGAAGGAGTTCATTACATGAACAGGAAAATCACGCTTTTGACGCTGGGTGCGGCCTTGATCGCCGTGCCCGTCCTTGCCGCCCCCGGCGGCGGCGACCGGAACGCAACGCAGACCCGCGCCGAGGTGCAGACCAGGGCCGCGGAAATGTTCGCCAAGCTCGATGCCAACAAGGACGGCAAGCTCGACACCGCCGACCGCGCAGCCAAGCGTGCCGAGCGGCAGGCGAAGATGTTCGCCAAACTCGACGCCGACGGCAATGGCAGCATCAGCAAGGCCGAATGGGACCAGCATGGTGCCGACCGTGCGGCGAAGCGCGCCGAACGCGGCGAAAAGCGCGCCGTCACGGGTGAAGCCGGCCACGGCAAGCGTCACGCCATGCGCGGCCATCATGGTAAGCGCGGCGGCTATCATGGCATGATGATGGGTAAGGCCGACACCGACGGTGACAAGGCGATCAGCCAGGCCGAATTCCAGACCGCGGCGCTCGCCCGCTTCGATGCGGCCGACGCGAACAAGGACGGTCAGGTAACGCCTGAGGAACGCAAGGCGCAGCGCGGCGCATGGCGCGCCAAGCGCGGTGCGGCGCCGGCGGCCCCCACCGGCGAATAGGTGATTTGGCAGGGGCCTTTTTGGTAACGACAGGCCATCCCCCCTCCCGGCATTGCCTTTGCCGCCGGTCCCTGCCAGCTATCGCCCACCGGTCCTCGCGGACCGGTGGGCGAACTAGCATTTGACGGAAAAGAGATGACCGATAGCGATACGCCGCGCATCCTGCTGATCGACGACGAACCGTCGATCCGCGAGCCGCTCGCCGAATATCTGGCCGCGCAGGGCTTTACCGTCGTTGACGCGGCCAGCGCCGCCGAGGCGCGCTCGGTGCTACGCGCGCAGACCGTCGATCTCGTGGTGAGCGACATCATGATGCCCGGCGAGGACGGATTGTCGCTGACCCGCCATCTGCGCGAGACGAGCAGCATTCCCGTCATCCTGTTGACCGCACGCGCCGAGGACACCGAACGCATCATCGGGCTCGAGATCGGCGCCGACGATTATGTCGTCAAACCCTTCAACCCGCGCGAACTGGTCGCGCGCATCCGCACCGTGCTGCGCCGCACGCAAGCGGGCGGGCGGGCGCTCGACAGCAACGGCACCAGCTATGCCTTCGGGCCCTGGGTGCTGCGCGAGGTCGAACGCGTGCTCGTCGACGAAGCGGGTGAGGAAGTCGCGCTGTCGTCGGGCGAATATCACCTGCTGCACGCGCTGGTCCGGCATCCGCGGCAGGTCATGAGCCGCGACCGGCTGCTCGACCTCGTCCGGGGGCGCGAGGCCGACATCTTCGACCGCGCGATCGACAATTTGGTCAGCCGGCTGCGCAAGAAGATCGAAATCGACGCCGCGCATCCGCAGATCGTCAAGACCGTGTGGGGCGGCGGCTATACGCTCGCCTGCGAAGTCAAGCGCATGGGTCCCGCCACATGAAATTCCGCCTGTGGCCGAGAAGTCTTGTCGGCCAGCTCGTCTTTGCCGTCGCGGTGATGCTGTTCGTCGCGCAGGCGATCAACTTCGCGCTGCTCGTACGCGGACAGAAACAGCAATTTCTGGCGCATGGCGGCGGGATGGCGGTCGCGCGGATCATCGACGCTGTCGAGCGCGACCGGCGCGGCGATTTTCGGGCGGGCCGCGACGATGAGCGGCGCAGGCGCGGCGATCGCGGTGCCAAGCAGGTGATTTCCGACACGCCGATCCCGATGCCCGCCGGCGCGAAGCGGCTGCCCGACCTCGCCGACTATGTCTCGAGCCTGCTGCACGAGGCCGATGTCCGGGTCGAGGGGGTCGACGCCTGGGCCTTGCCCGTCCGGCCGCGCCCACAGCGCGCCAATTTCGGCGGCCGGCCCGGTTTTCCGAGTAGAATCGTCGTCGTGTCGGCAAAGATCGATGGCCGCTATGTCGCGGCCCGCAGCCGGATCCAGATCGGCGGCGACCGGTTGCAGGGCTTTCTCCTGTGGCAGACGCTGTCGCTTTACCTTCTCCTCCTCGTCCCGATCATGCTGATCGCGTGGCGCGCCGCGCGGCCCTTGCGCGACCTGACGCGCGCGGCGCGCGCCAATCCGGCGCTGCGCGACGCCCCCCCGCTTAAAGAGGAGGGGCCGTCGGACATGCGCGACCTCATCGCCGCCTTCAACGCCTATCGCGCGCGGATCGCGACGATGCTGTCCGACAAGGACCGGATGCTCGGCGCCGTCGGACACGACCTGCGCACCCCGCTCGCCAGCCTGCGCGTGCGTGTCGAGCAGATCGAGGACGAGGCGCTGAAGGGCAAGATGATCGCGAGCATCGAGGAAATGACCGCGATGCTGAGCGACATATTGGCGCTGGCGCGCTCGGGTGCGGGGACCGAGGCGCAGGAGCGCATTCCGCTTCGCGAAATGATCGGCGAACTGGCGGCGGACTATCAGGAGCGTGGTCAGGACGTCGCGATCGCCGACGTCGCCGATGTCGCCGTGCTGGCGCGGCCGATGCTGCTCAAGCGCGCCTTGCGCAATCTGGCCGACAATGCCGTGGCTTATGGCGTGCGGGCGCGCCTGTCGGTGCGCGTCGAAGGGGAGACGGCGCGGATCGCGGTATCCGATGACGGCCCCGGCCTGACCGACGAGCAGATCCGGACGCTGATCGAGCCCTTTGCCCGCGGCGAACAGTCGCGCAATCGCGCCACCGGCGGCGCGGGGCTGGGCCTGTCGATCGCGCGCGACATCGCGGAGGGCGAGGGCGGCTCGCTGACCCTGTCCAACCGCCCCGGCGGCGGGCTCGACGCGGTGATCGCGCTGCCCGTTCAGGCGTAGATCGCGATCGCCTGGCTGCCGCTGAGCACCGGTTCGCCGGCGCGATTCCATAGCATCATGTCCTGCACCGACAGGCCGTGGCGGGCATAACCGGTCTTGGCGGAGATCAGCCACCAGCCGTCGTCGGTTTTCGGCGCGCCGGTGAGCATGTTGACCGTCCAGTTCATCGAGCTGATCGGGCCGAACTGGCTGAACAGCGCCATCGCGGCGGGCGGCAGCGCATCGCCCATCGCGAGCAGCGCGACCGCGGGATGGCACGCGGGTTCCTCGACGAAGCGCACCCAGGTCAGATATTCGCCAACCTCGCTTTTCCAGGCAAAGCGCGGGCCGGTCGTGGGGCGCATGTCGAAATGGCGCGTGAAGGCCGGGCGCGCATGATGTTCGGGCACCGGCGCCAGCGTTTCGGGATCGGGCGCACCCGGCATCGCCAGCCGGTTGTGGTCGAGATGGCTTTGGCGATCGCCCGAAAAGGCGAAGACCGCCGCGGTGCCGAACCCCTGATCGCTCGACACGCCGGCGTCGATGAACAGCGAGGATTTCGACTGGCGCAGCACGCGCGTCTCGACGGTGCAGTCGCCGCCGACGGGGCCGACGAAGCTGATCTGCGCATAGCGCAGCGGCGTCCGGGTCGGATGCAGCGCCATCGTGCCGGCGAGCGCGACCGCCGAGCTGATCCCGCCATAGGCGGTGCGCCCCTGCATCCATCCTTCGTCGATATGCGCCTTCGCCACCCCGTCTTCGGTGCGCAGCGTTGCGAGCAGCGCGTCGAGCGCGCTGGGAGAGGTCGTCATCAGTCTTTTAGTCCTCTAGTCGAAAGGTCAGCCCGGCGTTCGCGGTCAGCCGCGCGATCAGCGAATCGCCAAGCAGCGCACCCGGCGTCCACACGCCGCCCGCACCCTTGTTTTCGAGCAGCGCCATGCCCGTTTCCGCGAGCATCTTCGATGTCGAGCCATAGCCGGGGTCGCGGTCGCCCTGAACGCTCGCGCGTACGGTCGTGCCGTCCGGATATTCGCCGATGAAGAGAATGTCATAGAAGCCCTTCTCGCGCTCTTCCTTGCTCGGGCCCTCGCCGGGCTGGAGCGTCGACTCGCCGAACGGATTCGCCTTCGCCATCGCTTCGGCCATCGCCTTTCCGGCGTCGCCGATCGTCGTCATCACCATCTCGTCGTAAACCAGATCCGCGCCCCATTTGTGGCCGAGCAGGAAATTGGTGCGGTGGACATTCTTGGTGTTGATCGGCGCCATCACGAAGGGCGCGGTCCAGGTGCCGGTTGCCGCGTCATATTCGGGGATCAGCCCGGTCGGCTGCGAGGGGCCCTCGAAGCCGGGCGTCAGCGCGAAGGAGGATTTGAGCAACAGCGCGAGCGACGGCTTTTTGGCGATCGCTTTCAACGTTTCGGTCAGGCTCGCGATCGTTCCGCCCGAGGCGCCGCCCGCCATCTTGCGGACGCGGCCTTTCACCCGAGGCGCGGGCTTGCCGTGGCGCTTCACGGCTTCGGCCTGCAGGAAGGATACGCCGAGGTCGAAGGGGATCGAGTCGAACCCGCAGCTGAAGGTGATGCGCGCGCCCGACGCCTTGGCCGCGGCTTCATGTTGGTCGATCATCTCGCGCATCCAGCCGGGTTCGCCGCAAAGATCGGCATAGGCGGTGCCCGCGCGGACGCAGGCGGCGACGAGTTCGCTGCCGTAAAGCTGGTAGGGACCGACGGTCGTGAGCACGACCTTCGTGCTCTGCGCCAACTTGTCGAGGCTCGCGGGATCGCTCGCGTCGGCGACGATCAGCGGCGTTTCGGGGCTCGCGCCGATAAGGCCGCGAACCTCGGCCAGCTTGTCGAGGCTGCGGCCCGCCATCGCCCATTTGGGCGCGTCCTTGCGGCCTTTGTACTGGTGCGCGAGATATTCGGCGACGAGGCGGCCGGTAAAGCCGGTCGCGCCGTAAACGACGATGTCGAAATCGCGGGACGCCATGGCAAACCCTCCCTTTACGTAAACGTTAAGTGGAGGCTAGCGCAGACGGCCCGCGATGCCAAGCGCGAAGGTCTAGCGGCGCCAGAAGGGGCGGCGCTTCTCGACCACCACCGGCGCCCCGGCCGCCTCGGCGCGGCCCTCGGCGCGCGCGGCGCGCAGTTCGGCGTCGGTCGCGTGCTGCTCCGCGCGCCGCGTCGCCAGCTCGTCGCGGCGGCGCTGGCGCAGCGCATCATAGCTCCAGCGCGTGTTGCCATAGCCGAAGAGGCAGAGCAGGCCGCCCGCGATCGCGAGATTCTTCATTGCTGCCGTCGCCTGCATCGGGTCGGTGAACTCGCGGTGGAAGAAGAGGATCGTCAGTAGCACGAACGCCGTGAGCAGGATCGACCACAGCCGCGTCGCGATGCCGAGCGCGAGGCATACGCCCGCCACAAGTTCGAAAAGGCCGGTCGGAATCGCGAGCCCGCCGGGCAGGCCTGCGGCGGATATCATCGCATTGGTATCGTTGACATGGATCAGCTTGTTGATCCCCGACACGATGAAAATCACCGCGATGAACAGGCGGCCGAAAAAGACGGCGATCATGGACATAAGACATCCTCCACTGCACGCCCCTCCGCTTGTGCAAAGAGGACGCACACAGGAGCATTGGGTTCCGGCTATCGCGGCGTGAAGACGATCTCGGCGACCTCGCAGTCGCTGCAATCAAACGCGCGCAGCGTTGCGGTGCCGGGCCCGGCGGGGAGCTCGACGTCGGCGAGCTTGACGATCTGCCACGCGGTACCGGCGGGAACGGCGACGCCGCGTTCGTCGATGCCGATGCGCCCGCCCTTGCCCGAGCGCACGCGTGCGCTGACGGTCCAGCGGCCCGCGCGGGCGATGTCAGCGCTGTAGCGCATATATTCGCCGGTGACGAAATCGGTGACAGAGGCCGTCCCATCGGGTTCACGCGCGATGTCGACGCCGTCGTTGCGATATGTCGTGCCATTGTTCCACGGCGTCCGCTCGCCGCCGGTCGCGACGTGATAATTGGCGTCGACCGTGTCGTGATAGGCGGTGCCTGGCGGGCCGAGGTCGTAATCGGCGGCGGCGATGGTGAGGGGGCTTGTGCCGAGCGTGCGCGCCTTGAAAGCGCGATAGGCCGGGTCGTGCGGCTGGCGAAACATCGCGTCGATGACGTCGGGCTTGGGGATGTTCTTGTCGAAGCGGGTGTTTTCGGCGAGCTGCATCATCGCCGCGAAGGCCTCGTCGGTGCCCGGCTTCGGGCCCTTGGCCGTCATCCATTGGACGATCTTCATCCAGCCCTCGCCGGGCGTGATCTCGAGCGGCTGGTTGAAGCCGATCTTTTTGAGCGGCCAGAAATTCCAGCCGATGCCGGCGCCTTCCACCAGCCCGATCGCGCCCTGATACCAGCCATTACTGTTCTCGCCCGACTCGCCGAGCCAGATCGGGCGGTTATAGCTGGTACGCAGCGCCTTGATTTCCGCGATGCTCGCCGCGTCGTTGCGGTTCCAATATTTGTGGAAGCTCAGCACCATATTGGCGTCCCACGCGGGCGGCAGGCCCTTGTAATTATTGCCCCAGCAATTGCCCTCGATGATCACGATATGCTTTGGGTCGACGTCGCGGATCGCCTTGGTGATGCGCTGTTGCAGCGCCCACACCGCCTCACTCTCGGTCTCGTCGCAGCCATTTCCCTTGCCGGGGGTCGCAAAGCTCCAGTTTGGCTCGTTGATCAGGTCGTAAGCGCCGATCCACGGTTCGTCCTTGTAGCGCGCCGCGAGCTTGGCCCACAGCGCGACGGTCTTGCGCTGATTCTCCGCGCTCTGCCACAGCGACGGTTTCGCCGGATCGCGGTCGGAAATCGCGAGATCATTGCCTTGGCCGCCCGGCGCGGCATGGAGGTCTAGGATCAGCCAGATGCGGTTCGCCTTGCTCCATTCGAGCAGGCGGTCGATCCGCCGGAAACCTTCCTCGTGCCACGTATCCTGACCGGCTTTGGGTTCCTTGTCGGCGGGCAGGGTGAGCTGGTCGAAATGGATCGGCAGGCGCACCGAGTTGAAACCCCACTTCGCCATCTGGTCGATGTCGGCTTTGGTCGTGTGATTGTCGAGCCACGCGCGATAGAAAGTCGCCGTTCGCTCCTCGCCGACGAGTTCGACGAGCTTGGCGCGAATCCTGTGCTGCTGTCCTATCTCGCCGAGCTTCAGCATATAGCCTTCCTGCAGCATCCAGCCGCCGAGTCCCATGCCGCGCAGGATCACCGGATTGCCCGATCCGTCGACGATCTCGGTCCCCGCGACCTTCAGAAAGCCCTCGGCGTGCGCGGCCGTGGACGAAAGCAGCGCGGCGAGAGCGAGCGTGCCCGTTCGGAGTTTCATGACCTCATCCCCATTTTATTTATGGGAACGTTATCAATTTTCGCCGCGAGAACAAGCGCGATAGCGAAATAGCTGTATCAAAGCTTGGGCAGCGTCACGCCCTTCTGCCCCATATATTTGCCCGCGCGGTCGGCATAGCTCGTCTCGCACGGCTCGTTGCCCTGCAGGAACAGGAACTGGCACGCGCCCTCGTTCGCGTAGATTTTGGCGGGCAGGGGGGTGGTGTTCGAAAATTCTAGCGTCACATGCCCTTCCCAGCCGGGTTCGAGCGGGGTGACGTTCACGATGATGCCGCAGCGCGCGTAGGTCGACTTGCCCAGACAGATGACGAGTATGTCGCGCGGGATGCGGAAATATTCGACCGTGCGGGCGAGCGCAAAACTGTTCGGCGGGATGATGCAGACGTCGGTTTCGCGGTCGACGAAATTCTTGGGGTCGAATTCCTTGGGGTCGACCGTGGTCGAATCGATGTTGGTGAAAATCTTGAATTCGGGCGCGACGCGCGCGTCATAGCCGTAGGAGGAGAGGCCGTAGCTGATGCAGCCGTCGCGGCGCTGCGCCTCGACGAACGGTTCGATCATGCCCTGCGTTCGGGCGGCTTCGCGAATCCAGCGATCGGAAAGAATGGCCATGCGTGTCTCTTGTAGGGGCTGCGCGCGTTGCGCAAGCGGTCAGTCGATGAGGCCGAGGTCCTTCGGCCCGAAAGCCGCGGGCAGCAGTTCGCTAAGCCTGTAGCTCTTCACCGCCTTGCCGTCGCCCGAGGCGCAATGGACGAGAATGTCGGTCTTCGACCGTTCGGCCGCCTCGTTGAGAATCTGGCGGCAGCGGCCGCACGGATTGACCGGATCGCTGCCACTCAGCGCATCGCCGTCGGGGCGTCCGCCGACGATCGCGACTTCGGCAAGCTCGCCGATCCAGCCTTCGTTAGCGATCTTTGCGACCGCCGCGGTTTCGGCACAGAGGGTGAGGCCGTAGCTGGCATTCTCGACATTGGCGCCCGTCACCACATCGCCATTCTTGAGCAGCAGCGCCGCACCGACGTGAAAACCCGAATAGGGGGCGTAGGCGCGGCTCGCGGCGTCGCGCGCGGCATCGATCAGCGCGTCGCGAGTGTCGGGGCGGGTCTCGGTCATCGCATCTCTCCTCGCGGGCGCAGCACGTTCCAGCCGACAGTGCCCTTGGCGCCCGACAGCCGGACATAGTCGTTCGCCTGCCACATCGCCCAGGGATGCGCGCCATAATCTGGTTCGAAGAAATCGCGGCGCAGCCAGGTCGTGCGCGCGATCCCCTGCGTCACCCTGTAATCGCTTTCGAACGCCGGGCCGGGCGCGATCAGGCTCTGCTTGCCCATATGCGCCTCGATCTGGGCGAGAAATGTCGCGAGTTCGGACAGCAGCAGCGCGCGTGTCGGCCGGTCGGGGCAGCGGTCGTCGTAATCGAGCCACACCACGGCGGGCAGCATATCGGCGCGGCGCGGCACATGGCGGATGAAATTTGCGGCCTGGTCGGTCGCGAGCTGGCAGAGGCTGTAGCGGTGGATCGCGCCCGCCTGCACCCCCGCCTCGCGCGCTTCGGCCATGTTGCGGGCGAATTTCGCGTCGATCCCGCCCAACCCGTCGGTCGCCATGATATAGGCGAACTCGGCGCCCGCGGCCTTGATCGAGCCCCAATGGACGTCGCCGTTGCCGGCGTCGATCGTCACGCCCTGCGTCGGATAGATGGCGCGATCGGGCGTCCAGCGCGCCGCCCACCAGAGCGCGAGGCCCGCGGCGAGGAGCAGCAGCACGATGGCGGCACCGATCCGGCGCAGCAGACGCGCGATCCTCGCGCGCCACGCCGCCGCGGCCTGCGCCGCCTTTCCGCCCCTGATTACCCCCGCCTTCATCGTCAGCCCTTGATGTGCAACACGCAGATCAGTGTGAATAATCGCCGTGCGGTGTCGAAATCGACCGCGATCTTGCCGTCGAGCCGGTCCATCAGCATCTCGGCCGCTTCATTGTGCAGCGCGCGGCGCGCCATGTCGACGGTCTCGATCTGCTGCGCGGTCGAGGTCTTGATCGCCTGATAATAGCTGTCGCAGATCGCGAAATAGTCGCGGATCGGGCGGCGAAAGCGCCCGAGGCCGAGGATGATCGCTTCCAATGGCGAGCCATCTTCGCGCGCGATTTCAAAGATCAACCGGCCATCTTCGACACGCAGCATCAAGCGGTAGGGGCCGGCATAGCCGTCGGGGTGGCCGCGCTGCGGTACGAACTTGTTATCCTCGATCAGGTCGAAGATCGCGACGCGGCGTTCCTGCTCGACGTCGGGATTGCGCCAGACGATCGACCCTTCGTCGAGCTCGACCGAAATGATCCGCTGTCGGGAGGGGTCTGCGTGGCTCATGCTGTCCGTGCTTCTACTTGGGCTGCGGCGAAGGGCAAGGGGGTGGACTTATTCACAGCAACCCACAGTTATGATAACCTGTGCGGCATCGCCTGTTGCGCCGCCTGAAGCGGCATCGCATGAAGGTCGCCATGCCTGAACTAGCCCTGATTCCGACCCCGGCCAACCCCGGGGATGAACGCCAATTACCCCGCAATATCGAGGCCGAGGCCGCATTTCTCGGCGCGATCCTGATCGACAACCGAGTCGTCGAGGATCTGCCGGTGGCGCTGACCCCCGACCACTTCTTCGAGCCGCTCCACGGCCGCATCTTTCAGCAGACGATGGCGCTGATCGAGCGCAACAGCATCGCGACGCCGGTGACGCTGAAGCCCTATTTCGAGGCCGACGAGGCGATGAAGGCGGTCGGCGGCGTCGGCTATCTTGCGCAATTGACCGGCAGCGGCGCGGGGCTGATCGGCGCGCGCGACTTCGCGCGGCAGATTTTCGACCTCGCATTGCTCCGCGAACTCGCCGGCGTCGGGCGCACGCTCGTCGACAATGCGCTCGACACCAGCGAGCGCGTCGACCCGCAGGCGCAGATCGAGGAGGCCGAAACCGCGCTTTACCGCGTCGCGGGCGGCGAGGCCGAGATGGGGTCGGTCAAGAATTTCAGCCAGGCGAGCCTCGTGGCACTTCAGGCGGCCGAGCGCGCGCTCAATTCGGGCGGCCATCTGTCGGGGATCACGACCGGGATCGCGAGCATGAACGCCAAGATCGGCGGCATGCACAATAGCGACTTGATGATCCTCGCAGGTCGTCCGGGCATGGGCAAGACCTCGCTCGCGACCAACATCGCCTATAATGCGGCCGAGCGCTTCCGCCGCGACGAGGATGACGGCATCCCGCCCGAAAAGAATATGGGCGCGAAGGTCGCCTTCTTCAGCCTCGAAATGTCGGCCGACCAGCTCGCGACGCGCGTGCTCGCCGAACAGTCGGGGGTGTCGGGCGAAGCGCTGCGCATGGGCAAGATCAGCAAGGAGCAGTTTCAGCAGCTCTCGCGCGCCGCGCAGGCGCTCCAGACGCTGCCTTTGTTCATCGACGATACGCCGGGGCTGACGATCGCGGGCCTGCGCACCCGCGCGCGGCGGCTGCAGCGGCGCCACGGCATCGGCTTCATCGTCGTCGACTATCTCCAACTATTGCAGGGCTCGTCGAAAAGCGGTGACAACCGCGTGCAGGAAATTTCGGAAATTTCGCGTGGATTAAAGACCTTGGCGAAGGAACTTAACGTCCCCGTGATGGCGCTGTCGCAGCTCAGCCGTCAGGTCGAAAGCCGTGAGGACAAGCGCCCGCAGCTCTCCGACCTTCGCGAATCGGGCTCGATCGAACAGGACGCCGACATGGTGCTCTTCGTGTTCCGCGAGGATTATTATGTCGCGGCGCGCGAGCCCAAGCGCCCGGTCGAGGGCGACGATGTGAAAATCCACGCGCAGCACGAGGAATGGGCCGCCGAAATGGAGCGCGTCTTCGGCCTTGCCGAAGTCATCGTCGCCAAATCGCGTCACGGCTCGACCGGCAAGGTTCGCCTGCACTTCGAGGCGAAGACGACCAAGTTCAGCGACCTCGCCGACGACAGCATGGCGTATGAGGATTATGAGTAATCAGCTGTGCCCCTGCGAAGGCAGGGGCACAGCCTCTGAATGTCAGAACGCCGGGTCGTTCGCCGGGTCGTCGTCCAACGGCGTCACTTCGCTGTGGATGCCGCATTCGGTCTTGTCCCAGCCGCGCCAGCGGCCCGAGCGCGGGTCTTCGCCCGGCTTGACCTTCGACGTGCAGGGCGAGCAGCCGATCGACGGATAGCCCTCGGCTTCGAGGGGGTGGCGTGGCAGCTCATGCGTCGCGAAATAATCGTCGAGCATCTCGCGCGTCCAGTTGGCGAGCGGATTGAATTTCAGCCGGCCGGTGGTGCCGTCGAGCTCGAAGCGCGCGAGGCCCTGCCGCGTCGCCGACTGGAAACCCTTGCGCCCGGTGATCGAGGTGTCGAAATCGGTCAGCGTCTTTTCGAGCGGCTTGACCTTGCGGATCTCGCAGCAGCCGTCGGGGTCGTAGGACCAGCGCAGTTCGGTCGCATCTTTCGCCGCCAGTTCCTCGGCGTCGGGGGTCAGGTTGACGATGTTGAGCTTCAGCTTCGCCGCGAGGGTGTCGCGATACGCCAAGGTTTCGGGGAAATGCTTGCCGGTGTCGAGGAACAGCACGGGCATGTCGGGCGCGGCTTGGGCCACGAGGTGCAGCAGCACCGCGCTCTCGGCGCCGAAGCTCGATACGATCGCACTTTCGCCGAGCAGCCCGGCGCCGATCACGCTCGCGACGACTTCGGCGGCGTCCTGACCGCGGAACAGGTTGTTGAGGCGGATGACGTCTGCCTGCGTGAAGCGCGGCGCCACGTCGATCCGGTCGCGGGTGCGGGGTTCGGCCTTCACGTCAGCCATGCCTCAGCTTCCAGATCGGCACCGCCTCGTCGGTCGCATCCTGATAGACATGCGAATAGCGGTTTAGCGCCGCCTCGACGTCGGCGGGGTTGAGCGAATGCTGCGACGAGAAACTGTCGAAGCCGCAGCGCCGCATGAAGAAGAGGAGGTCGATGAGCACATCGCCCTCGGCGCGCAATTCCCCCTCATATCCAGCCTCGCGCAGGATGCGCGCGCTCGAAAAGCCGCGCCCGTCGCGAAAGCGCGGGAAGGAGATTTCGATGAGCTGCAGCCGGCCCAGAAAGGGAATCAGCCGCCGCGCATCCTCGCCCGCCTCGAGCCGCACCGCGGTCGCGTCGGTCTGTTCGAGGAAAGCGTCAAGCGTGACCGCCGGCTCTTCGTGCGGCTGGTCGTCGCGGTAACGGAAATTAGCCATAGATGGCCTCCTTGAAAGGGTCGAGGCCGACGCGGCGATAGGTGTCGAGGAAACGTTCGCCGGGCTCGCGCAGTTCGCGATAGCGTTCGACGGTGCGCTCGACCGCATCGACGATCCCGGCTTCGTCGAAGCCGGGGCCGGTGATCTTGGCCTGCGACGTGTCTTCGGCACCCGAACCGCCGAGCAGCAGCTGATAATTTTCGGTGCCTTTGCGGTCGACGCCGAGGATGCCGATCTGGCCGGCGTGATGATGACCGCAAGCGTTGATGCAGCCCGAGATTTTGATCTTGAGCTCGCCGATGTCGAGCTGGCGTTCCATGTTGGCGAAACGCTCCGAAATCTTCTGCGCCAGCGGGATCGAGCGCGCGTTGGCGAGGGTGCAATAATCGAGCCCGGGGCAGGCGATGATGTCGGTGACGAGGTCGAGATTGACGTTCGCAAGGCCCGCGGCGTCGAGCGCCTGCCAAACCGCATAGAGATCGGCCTTGCGGACGTGCGGCAGCACGAGGTTCTGCGCGTGCGTCGCGCGAATCTCGTCGAAGCTGTAGCGTTCGGCGAGGTCGGCGACGAGGTCCATCTGCTCGGCCGAAATGTCGCCGGGGATGCCGCCGATGGGTTTCAGGCTGATATTGGCGATCGCATAGCCGGGCGCCTTGTGTTCGACGACCTGGCGGTCGACCCACAAGGCGAAGTCGGGGTCGCTGCGGTCGATTTCGTCCGAGAGACCGGTCTCGAACGGCGGCGGCGTGAAATATTCCGCGATGCGGTCATATTCCGCCTGCGGGAAATCGGTGCCGAGCGCGAGAAAGGTCTGAAACTCCTCCTCGACCTGGCGGCGGAATTCCTCTTCGCCGAGTTCGTGGACGAGGATCTTCATCCGCTGCTTGTGGATATTGTCGCGCCGCGCGTGGAGGTTCCACACGCGCAGGATCGCCTGCAAATAGGAGAAGATTTGCTGCGCCGGCAGGAAGTCGCGGATCTTGTACGCGATGAACGGTGTGCGCCCCATGCCGCCGCCGGCATAGACTTCAAAGCCTTCCTCGCCCGCCGCGTTGCGGACGATACGGAGCGCGCAGTCATGCCAGCGCAGCGCGGCGCGATCCTCGGCAGCCGAAATCACCGCGATCTTGAACTTGCGCGGCAAATAGCTGAATTCGGGGTGGAAGGTCGTCGCCTGGCGGATCAGCTCGGCCCAAGGGCGCGCGTCGCAGATCTCGTCGGCGGCGGCGCCGGCATATTGGTCGGCCGAAATGTTGCGGATGCTTTCGCCGCTGGTCTGGATCGCGTGCATTTCGACCGTCGCCAGCTCGGCGAGGATGTCGGGCGCTTCTTCCAGCTTGATCCAGTTATACTGGATATTCTGACGCGTGGTGAAATGGCCGTAACCGCGGTCATATTTGCGCGCGATGTCGGCGAGCTTGCGCATCTGTAGCGAATTGAACGTGCCATAGGGGATGGCGACGCGCAGCATATAGGCGTGAAGTTGGAGATAGAGGCCGTTCTTCAGCCGCAGCGGCTTGAACTGGTCGTCGTTGATGTCGCCCGCGATGCGGCGGCGCACCTGGTCGCGGAATTCCTCGACGCGCGCATCGACCATGCCCTGGTCGTACTTGTCATATTGGTACATGTCAGATCACCCAGTCGCCGGCCGTCGGATCGGCGGGTTTCAATGTGAGGTCGGGGCGCACGGTGGGGCCGAGCGCGCGGATGCGGTCCTTGATATGCGCGGGACGCGGACCGTCGGGGGTCGCCTCGGCATCGACGATATAGCCGCCGTTGACCCGCCGCGCGCCGTCCTCGGCGGCCAGCACCGCCTCGCCATGTTCGCCGACGTCGACGGCATCCTCGACATGGAGCGACCACTCGCGCCCGGCCCACCAGATGACAGCTCCCGATTTCAGGTCGTTGCCGGTCAAGATTCGCATGCAATATCCTTCAGATTATTGGCGACGCCGGGCGCGCCGAGGCAGTCGAGCGCGTCGGCGCGCGCCGCGACCTTGCCGACGATGATCAGCGCCGGGCTCGCGACCTTTTCGCGCGCGACGAGGTCGCCGAGATCGGTGAGCAGCGTGCGGAGGACGCGGGCATCCTTGGTCGTGCCGCGCTCGACGACCGCGACGGGCAGGCCCGGCGACACCCCATCCGCGATCAGCTTGTCGGTGATCGCGTGCGCGGTCGCGAGGCCCATATAGATGACGAGCGTGCGGCCATGGCCCGCGAGCCCCGACCAGTCCTGATCGGTCAGATCCTTGCACTGGCCGGCGACGAAGCTGACCGCGCTCGCATCCTCGCGGTGGGTGAGGGGAAGGCCGGCCTGCGCGGCACAGCCCGCGGCGGCGGTGATGCCGGGAACGACCTCGCAGGCGATGCCGGCTTCGCGCGCCGCATCGAGTTCCTCGCCGCCACGCCCGAAGATAAAGGGGTCGCCGCCTTTCAGCCGCACGACTTGCTTGCCGGCGAGCGTCTCGCGCACCAGCAGTTCGTTGATCAGTTCCTGCTTCATCGTGTGGCGGCTGCGCTGCTTCGCAACGCTGATCCGCTCGATATGCGCAGGGATCAGCGCGAGCACGCCTTCGCCGACGAGCCCGTCATGCACGACGAGGTCGGCGCTTTCGAGCAGCCGCGCGGCGCGCAGCGTCAAGAGGTCGGGATCGCCGGGACCGGCGCCGACGAGCCAGAGCTTGCCCGACGGAGAGGGAGACTTTTCCATGCTTGCGAACATGGTTCGCGCGCCCGGAAAGCGCAAAGCAGGCTTTATTGACGGTGGTGAAGGTAAAATTGCCGCTCCACCACCCTCGTCACCCCGGACTTGATCCGGGGTCCATGACTTCGTCGCCGGAATGGATGCCGGATCAAGTCCGGCATGACGAAAATGGGGTTACAGATATTTCTTCGTCACCAACTGCGATCCCTCGGGATCGCGCAAGCCCACGCCGATCGAGGCGCGCATCGCATCGCTTTCCGAGCTGGCGACCGGATAGGCGCAATAGTCGGCGGCATAAAAGGCGCTTGGCCGGTGATTGCCCGACAGGCCGATGCCGCCGAAGGGCGCCGCCGACGAGGCGCCGTTGGTCGGGCGATTCCAGTTGATCACCCCGGCGCGGGCGTTGGCCCAGAACTGGTCGTAAAGTTGCGGCGTGCCGCCGATCAGCGACGCCGACAGGCCGAATGCGGTGTTGTTCGCCTCGGCGATCGCGGCCTCGAAGCTGTCGACGCGGACGACCTGGAGCAGCGGACCGAACAGTTCGATATCGGGGCGCTCGGGCATCGCGGTCACGTCGATAATCCCGGGGGTCAGGAACGGGCGGCCCGCGACCGGGCGCGTCATGTGGCGGATCACCTGCCCGCCGTTCGACATCAGGACCAGAAAGCTTTCGGTGAGGCCGTCGGCCGCCTCATTGTCGATCACGGGTCCCATATAGGGGGCGGGGTCGGCGTGCGGGTGATCGACGATCAGCCGGTTCGCGAGGCTACACACTTCGTCGATCAGCGCGTCGGCGAGACCGTCCTTCACGATCAGCCGCCGCGCGTTGCTGCACCGCTGCCCGGCGCTCAGGAAAGCCGACTGGACGACAAGGATCGCCGCGGTGCGGATGTCGGCGGTGTCCCACACGACGATCGGGTTGTTGCCGCCCATTTCGAGCGCGAGCATCTTGCCCGGCTGGCCCGCGAACTGGCGGTTGAGGGCGAGCCCGGTGCGCGCCGAGCCGGTGAAGAGCAGCCCGTCGATGCTCTCATGGCCCGCGAGCGCCCTGCCTGTATCGGGGCCGCCGATGACGAGGCGTAGCACTTCCTGCGGCACACCCGCGCTGTGAAAGAGCTCGACGAGCTTCGCGCCGACCGCCGGGGTCTTTTCGGATGGTTTGAAGACCACCGAATTGCCCGCGATCAGCGCGGGGACGATATGGCCGTTCGGCAGGTGTGCCGGGAAATTATAGGGGCCGAGCACCGCGACCGCGCCGTGCGGTTTGTGGCGCACTGCATTGCGCAGACCCATTGCGCCCTCGATACGGCGGTTCGGCGTGCGTTCGGCATAGGCTTTGACCGAAATATCGACCTTGTTCGCAACCGATTCGACCTCGGTGCGCGCTTCCCACAGCGGTTTTCCGGTTTCGCGCGCGATCAGGTCGGCGAGCGCCTCGCCCTCGGCCTTTACCCGGTCGACGAAGCGGCGCAGCGTTTCGGTGCGAAAGGTGACGGGTTTGGATGCCCATTCGGGCCAGGCGCGGCGCGCGATTTCGACTTCGGCATCAACGTTGCTGACCGGCCCGCGCCAGAGCTCTTCGCCGGTTGCGGGTTCGAAGGAAATCAAGGACTCGCTCATGGTCGCCCGCGTCTTATCGGCGAAAGCGGGCTGCGGCAACCTGTGCGGCACCGGCGCCGCGCATTGCTTGCGCCGCACGGCGTGGTAGACGGGGCCGAGTCCCGGACACGGGATGCACGAGACAATGCCGAGGCGAACAAGGGGAAGAGCCATATTGGCCCAGCAGGATGCAAAACAGGATGGGCGCCGCGACTGGTCGGACCAATATTGGTGGTCGCCCGACGGCGTCCGGCTGCACGCGCGCGTCTATGCCGGACCCGAAGGCAGCGAGGATCTGCCGCCGGTTCTGTGCATGCCCGGCTTGGCCCGCAACGCCCGCGACTTCGAGGCGCTGGCGCCGCATGTAGCGCAATATCGCAAGGTGATCGTCATCGAATTCCGCGGGCGCGGCGACAGCGCCTATGCCAAGGACCCGATGACCTATGTCCCGCTGACCTATGTGCAGGATGTCGTCGCGCTGCTCGACGAGATGAAGATCGATCGTTTCGCGACGATCGGCACTTCGCTTGGCGGGCTCGTCGCGATGCTGATGGCGGCGACGCTGCCCGGCCGGATCGTCGGCGCGGTGCTCAACGATGTCGGCCCCGAACTCGAAACCGCGGGGCTCGAGCGGATCCGCGACTATATCGGCGCGGGCGGCAGCCAGCCGACTTGGATTCACGCGGCGCGCGCCTTTGCCGAACTCAACGGTGCGGTCTATCCCACCTATGATATCCGCGACTGGCTGCGGCTGACCAAGCGCACGCACAAGCTGACCCCCGAGGGGCGCATCGTCACCGATTACGACAAACAGATCGCGGCGCCGCTGCGGGTTCCGAACGGCGGCGATGCGGGTGTCGACCTGTGGCCGGCCTATCGCGCGCTCGCGGGCATTCCGCTCCTGATCCTGCGCGGCGAACTGTCGGACATATTGGCGCGGCCGGCGGGCGCGAAGATGGCGGACGAACTGCCGGGGGCGCGGCTGGTCGAGGTTCCGGGGGTCGGCCATGCGCCGACGATGGACGAGCCCGAGGCGCGTGCGGCGATCGACGCCTGGGCCACGGAGCTTCCGCAAGCGTGAGCGCCGACGAGCCCGAGACGCCCTGGCCGATCCGTATCCTGCACCTTCATTCGAGCTTTTCGCTCGGCGGCAAGGAGGCGCGCGCGGTCCGGCTGATGAACCTGATGGGTGACCGCGCACATCATACGATCCTGTCGGCGATGCCCGACGCGCTCGGCGCGCGCGACGCGATCGATCCGGGGATTGTCGCCCATTTTCCAAAGGATGCGCCGCCGCTGCACGGGAAACCGTCGCTCGCGCGCTACCGCGATCTCGCGGACTATATGACCCGGTTCGAGCTGGTGCTGAGCTATAATTGGGGTGCGATGGACGGGGTGATGGCGCGCCGGGTCCATGTATCGCGCCTGTGGCACAGCATGCCCGAACTGATCCATCACGAGGACGGGTTCAACGAGGATGAAAGCGTCCGGCGCAACTGGAAACGCAATCTGTTCCGCCGCGTGGCGCTGCGCACCGCCCAATCGGTCGTCGTTCCGTCGACCTTGCTGCAACGGATCGCGGCCGAAGAGTGGAAGGCGGGGGCGCGCACCCATCTGATCCGCAACGGCATCGACGTCGCGGCCTACGCCGATGGACCATCGCTGCCGATCCCGGGCTTCGAGCGGCGCGACGGCGAGGTCGTGATCGGTACTGTCGCGGGGCTGCGCAAGGTCAAGGACCTGCCGCGCCTCGTGCGCGCTGTGGCGACGCTGCCGGCGAACGTGCGTCTGGTGATCGTCGGCGAGGGGCCTGAGCGCGCGGCGATCGCGGCCGAGGCGGCGGCGTGCGGCATGGCGGACCGGCTGATCATGCCCGGTTTCATGGCCGAGCCCGCGCGCTGGATCGGCCATTTCGATCTGCTCGCGCTCTCGTCGCTCAGCGAACAGGCGCCGATCGCAGTGATCGAGGCGATGGCGGCGGGGCTGCCCGTGATCAGTCCGGCGGTCGGCGATGTCGCGGCGATGGTCGCGGACGCGAACCGATCCTTCATCGCTTCCGATGAGGCCGGCTTTCGTCGCGCCCTGGCGCAAATGAGCGGGAATGCGGCGCTGCGGGCCGAGGTCGGCGCCGCCAACCGGCGGATCGCCGCGGAACGGTTCGACGAATCAACGATGGTCGGCGCTTATGAAAAGCTCTATGCTCGCGCGCTTGAAGGCTATGGGTCGTTCAGCGGTGGCTGGGTCGGCTTCGATTGACAACGGGGTCCAATTTCCGCTTACGCAAGCGGCAACGGGGGCTGGTTCGCGGGCGCGGATCGGCGGAGAAAGAGAAGGTTTAGAGTGTTCAAAGGTTTGAAGCCCATCCTTTACGGCGGGCGTGAAGTCTGGCCGCTGGTCGAAGGCGGCAAGGGTGTGTCGGCGACCAATCATATGTCTAGCGGCGCATGGGCCGCGGCGGGCGGCATCGGCACTGTTTCGGCGGTCAACGCCGACAGCTATGACGCCGAAGGCAAGATCATTCCGCAAATCTACCGCGCGCTGACGCGCAAGGAACGCCACGAGGAACTGATCCAATACGGTATCGAGGGTGCGGTCGCGCAGGTCGAGCGCGCCTATGACGTGTCGGGCGGCAAGGGCGCGATCAACATCAACGTGCTCTGGGAAATGGGCGGCGCGCAGCAGATCCTCGAAGGCGTGCTGGAACGGACCAAAGGCCTTGTCGCGGGCGTGACCTGCGGCGCGGGCATGCCGTACAAGCTCAGCGAAATCGCCGCGCGCCACAATGTCCTCTACCTGCCGATCATCAGCTCGGCGCGCGCCTTTCGCGCGCTGTGGAAGCGCGCTTACAGCAAGGTCCCGCATCTGCTGGGCGCCGTTGTCTATGAGGATCCTTGGCTGGCCGGCGGCCATAATGGCCTGTCGAACGCCGAAGATCCGCTGGTCCCGCAGGACCCCTATCCGCGCGTCGCCGCGGTGCGCGAAACGATGCGCGCCGAGGGGATCGCGGACGATGTGCCGATCGTGATGGCGGGCGGCGTCTGGTATCTGCGCGACTGGGAAAACTGGATCGACAATCCCGAACTCGGCCAGATTGTCTTCCAGTACGGCACGCGGCCGCTGCTGACCGAGGAAAGCCCGATCCCGCAGCAGTGGAAGGATCGTCTGCGCACGCTCGACGACGGCGACGTGCTGCTGCATCGTTTCTCGCCGACCGGTTTTTATTCGAGCGCGGTGCGCAACCCGTTCCTCCGCGACCTCGAAGCGCGCTCGGAACGCCAGATTCCCTATTCGAAGCAGGAAGCGGGCGACCATATCGTCCAGCTCGACGTGGGGGTGAAGGGCAAGAATTTCTGGGTCACCCCGCACGATCGCGCCCGCGCGCGCGACTGGTTCGCCGAAGGCTATACCGAGGCACTGAAGACCCCCGACAATACGGTCGTCTTCGTGACCGATCCCGACAAGGCGATGATCCGCAAGGATCAGGCCGACTGCATGGGCTGCCTGTCGCATTGCGGCTTTTCGTCGTGGAAGGACCATGACGATTATTCGACCGGCTACCTCGCCGACCCGCGCAGCTTCTGCATTCAGAAGACGCTGCAGGACATCGCGCACGGCGGCGACGTCGAGCAGAATCTGATGTTCGCGGGCCACGCCGCGTTCAACTTCAAGACCGATCCCTTTTATTCGAACAATTTCACCCCGACGGTGAAGCAGCTTGTCGACCGGATTTTGACGGGGGACTGACGAGGGTTTCCCATTAGCGAGAAGAGACGGGACGCGGTGGCATGAAGCGCATCTGGCGAATGGCGGCGGTCGCCGCGGCGCTGGCGCTCGGCGCGGGCGCCGCGCAGGCGGAAACGCCCGCCGAACGGGCGTGGCGCAATTATGAGCTGCTCCACAGCGGCGCCAAAAAGCCCAGCGACCTGAGCGACGTCGAGCGGCGCGAACTGGCGGCGCTTTTGGAAATGATGCGTGAAGATCAGAGCGCCGACCGGCGCACGCCGCGGCAGCGCTGCATCGATGAAGAGGTCGAGCGCGAAGGCGGAAATCCGAGCGATCTGGCGATGCGGGTGATCGACCTCAAATGTAGCCAGCGCTGACGAGGGGTCAGGCCCACCCCTCGAGAACCTGATCCGGCGGGCGATGCCCGTCGCACCAGGCGCGGATATTGGCGATGACCTTTTCGCCCGACGCTTCGCGCCCCTCGATCGTCGCCGAGCCGAGGTGCGGGAGCAGCACCACATTGTCGAGCGCGAGCAGCGCGGGGTCGACCGCGGGCTCGTGCGTATAGACGTCGAGCCCGGCGCCCGCGATGCGGCCGGTCTGCAGCGCCGCGATCAGCGCCTTTTCGTCGACGATCTCGCCGCGCGCGGTGTTGATGAGGTAGGCGGTCGGCTTCATCGCGCCGATGCGCGCCGCGCTCACCATCTCGTGCGTTTCGCTCGTGTGCGGGCAGTGGATCGTGACGACGTCGCTGATACGAAGCAGCGTGTCGACGCTCGCATGATAGCTCGCGCCGAGTTCCTCCTCGATCGCTTCGGGCAGCCGCTTGCGATTGTGATAATGGATCGATAGGCCGAAGGCGCGGGCGCGCCGCGCAACCGAAAGCCCGATGCGCCCCATGCCGATGATCCCGAGCAATTTGCCGCCGACGCGGTGGCCGAGCATCGTGCTCGGCGCCCAGCCTTGCCACTGTCCCGACCGCATCAATTTCTCGCCTTCGGCGAGGCGGCGCGGGACGCTGAGGATCAGCGCCATCGTCATGTCGGCGGTGTCTTCGGTAAAGACGCCCGGCGTGTTCGACACCATGATGCCCTTGGCGCGCGCGGCGGCGAGGTCGATATGATCGACGCCCGCACCGAAATTGGCGATCAGCTTCAGCCGTTCGCCCGCCGCGGCGACGACCTCGGCGTCGATCTCGTCGGTCACGGTCGGCACGAACACGTCGCAATCGGCGACCGCGGCCTTCAATTCGTCGCGGGTGAACGCGTGATCATGCGCCGACAGCCGGGCATCGAACAATTCGGCCATCCGCGCCTCGACATGCGGCATCAACTGGCGGGTGACGATGACGCGCGGGCGCTTGGGACGAGAGGAATCGGGCATGGCCGCCGATAGAGCGCGGCGCGGCGCGGCGGTCAAGAGCCTGTCCCGACGGGATCGAGAGCGGGGGAAGTGAAAAGGCTGGGGATGAACGCAGCCTTTTGCGCGGTGAGCGGTTGAAATGCGGATATGAGTTTGACAAGGCAAAGCCATGACCAGCCGCCATATATTCGCCGCCGCCGTGCTGATGGCCAGTGTGGGACCGGCCGCCGCGCAATCGCAACCCGATGTCGAACTGCCTTATTGGGCGTCGATCAGCGTCGACCAGGCGCGGATGCGCAAGGGGCCGTCGCCCCACGTGCCCGTGATGTGGGAGTATCGGCGAAAGGATTTGCCGGTAAAGGTCGTCGCCCGCCACGAAAACTGGCGCAAGGTCGAGGATCCCGACGGCACGCAAGGCTGGATGGCGGCGCGTCTCCTCAGCCGCACGCGTACCGCGATCGTCACCGGCGAGATCCGTCCGATGCGCGAGGATGCCGGCGTCTCGGCCGCGGTCGCCTACCGCGCGCAGCCCGGCGTCGTCGGCCGGATCAGCGATTGCAAGAACGGCTGGTGCCTGTTCGACGTCCAGGGCCGCAAGGGCTGGATCCAGACCGATCATATCTGGGGCGATTGAGCAACCCGGGACCGACGACCGGATTCGATCGGAAGCGGACATCGCATTACTCGTCACCCCGGGCTTGACCCGGGGCCTGCCTTATCCTTTTCGACGTCGGGCAGGACGAAGGCGGGTCCCGGGTCAAGCCCGGGATGACGAACAGAGAGCGTCCCCTCCTCACCCCAAAGCCGCCATCCAACGTCGTAAAAAAAAGGGCCGGACGATCGCTCGTCCGGCCCTTTTCCGTCTTTAGCGGTCAGCGCCACCGGAAATGGTTGCGATAGACCCGCACGACCTTGCCGTTCCGCGCATTGACGAGCAGCAAGTCGTTATAGTGGCGGACGTAGGTCAGGTTACGACCCGCCCGCGGCACGCCCCAGCGGCTGTCCCACGCGGGGCGATAGGCCGGTCCGTAATAGCTCGAACGCAGCGTCGAGCCGACGCGGAACTGCTGATAACGAAAGGGCGCGCGATAATTCTGGTAGCGCGTGTCGCGACGCCAGTCGCGTCGGCTGTCGCGAAGGTCGCGCTGCGCATCGCGCAATTCGCGGCGTTCCTCGCGGACGTCGCCGCGGTCACCATGACGTATGGCGTCGCGATACTCGCGGCGCTCTTCGCGAACGTCGCGGCGGTCTTCGCGGATATCGCGGGTCTGCGCGTGCGCTGCGGCCGGAACCATCATCGCGGCGATCAGACCGGCGGTGAGAAATTTCATCTTCTTCATTGTGCCATTCCTTTTCAATCCGTCAGGGGGAGGGGATATCTGCCCGATGACAGGAAAAGGATTAGGCGAGTCGGTTTGAACCGATCCGGAATGCGGCGTTTATTTTCAGGTCATTAGTGTCGCAATTTGTCGCGAGAGGGCGACGAAACGGCGCCGTCGTGCGACGGCGCCGTGCAACCTTCGCCGATTATGATTTCAGACCAGTTCGACGGCCACCGCGGTCGCTTCGCCGCCGCCGATGCACAGGCTCGCGATGCCGCGGGTCTTGCCGTGGCGCTGAAGCGCCGCGATCAGCGTCGTGATGATGCGGGTGCCGCTGGCGCCGATCGGGTGGCCGAGCGCGGTCGCGCCGCCGTGGACGTTGATCTTGTCGTGCGGGATGCCGAGGTCGTGCATCGCGAACATCGCCACACAAGCGAACGCTTCATTGACTTCGAACAGGTCGACGTCGCCGATCGACCAGCCGGCTTTCGCCAGCACCTTGTTGATCGCGCCGACCGGGGCGACGGTGAAATCCTTGGGCTCCTGCGCGTGCGCGGCGTGCGCGACGAGCCGCGCGACGGGCTTCGCGCCCTTGGCGTCGGCAACCGACTGGCGCGTCAGCACGACCGCGGCGGCGCCGTCCGAAATCGACGAGCTGGTCGCCGCGGTGATCGTGCCGTCCTTGGCAAAGGCGGGCTTCAGCGTCGGGATCTTGTCGGGCATCCCCTTGCCCGGCGCTTCGTCGGTGTCGACGACCACATCGCCCTTGCGGCCGGAGATGGTGACCGGCGCGATTTCACTGGCGAAGGCGCCGTCGGCGATCGCGGCCTTGGCGCGGCTCAGCGATTCGATCGAATAATCGTCCTGCGCCTGACGGCTCAGCTGATAGGCGTCGGCGGTATCCTGCGCGAAGGTGCCCATCGCGCGGCCGGCGTCATAGGCATCCTCCAGCCCGTCGAGGAACATATGGTCATAGGCGGTGTCGTGGCCGATGCGCGCGCCGCCGCGGTGCTTCTTGAGCAGATAGGGCGCGTTGGTCATCGATTCCATGCCGCCCGCGACGACAAGGTCGATGCTGCCCGCGGCGAGCGCCTCGGCGCCCATGATCACGGTCTGCATGCCCGAACCGCACACCTTGTTCACGGTCGTCGCCTGCACCGACTTGGGCAGGCCGGCCTTGATCGCGGCCTGGCGCGCCGGCGCCTGGCCGAGCCCGGCGGGCAGCACGCAGCCCATATAGATGCGCTCGATGTCGTCGCCCGAAACGCCCGCGCGCTCGACAGCCGCCTTCACCGCGGTCGCGCCGAGGTCGGTTGCGCTCGCGTCCGACAAGCTGCCCTGCATGCTGCCCATCGGGGTGCGCGCATAGGAGAGGAAGACGACGGGATCGGTGGCGGTCATATCGAGAGACTCCGGTGGGGAAAGAAGGTTCGGCGAATGGACTAGCCGAAATGCTGCACGTGCGAAAGAGGGCGGAGCATGGGCGGTTTCGGGCGGGAGCTGCCGTCTCTTATATCGTCACCCCGGACTTGATCCGGGGTCCCGCTTGAGATCGAAACCTGCTCTGTCCATCAAAAGCGGGATCCCGGGTCAAGCCCGGGATGACGAAAGGGGGATGACGGCTCCCCACCCCAAAGCCGCTATCCTTCAACCCGACTGGCTGGCAGAAAATCGCTTTCCTACAATATCGCGGCGGATTAGCGTGGTTCCTGGATGACGAACTCGAACCACTCCGCCGCTTGCAATCTACGCCGCCGCTCGCCAGTCATCGGGGCGCATTTCCGGCGACGGGTATTATTTTACCCGAGGGGAATGACAAGTTTGACAAGTTAGGCTTGCAAGTTTCATCTTGCAACTCGATCTCCGGCATGATCTGACGGACGAAAATGGAGGGGAAGGCTATGGCGACGGGAATCGACGGCGAAACGGCGCGGATGCACGAGGTGCTCGCGGCGCAGAAGGCGAGCTTCACCGCCGCCATGCCCGAAAGCCTCGCGGTGCGGACCGACCGCATCGACCGCGCGATCGCGCTGCTTGTCGACCATGCCGAGGATTTCGCCAAGGCGGTGAGCGAGGATTTCGGCCATCGCAGCCGAGACCAGACGCTGATGACCGACATCATGCCCTCGGTCAGCGCGCTCAAGCATGCCAAGAAGCATATGGCCGCCTGGTCGAAGGGCGAGAAGCGCAAGCCCACCTTTCCGCTCGGCCTGCTCGGCGCCAAGGCCGAGGTCGTCTATCAGCCGAAGGGCGTCGTCGGCGTCGTCGCGCCGTGGAACTTCCCCGTCGGCATGGTCTTCGTTCCGATGGCGGGCATTCTCGCCGCGGGCAACCGCGCGATGATCAAGCCCAGCGAGTTTACGGAAAATGTCTCGGCCTTGATGGCGCGGCTGGTGCCCGACTATTTCGACGAAAGCGAGATGGCGGTGTTCACCGGCGACGCCGAAGTCGGGATCGCCTTCTCGAAGCTCGCCTTCGACCATATGATCTTTACCGGCGCGACGAGCGTCGGCCGCCATATCATGCGCGCCGCAGCCGATAATCTCGTCCCCGTGACGCTCGAACTCGGCGGCAAGTCGCCGACCTTCATCGGGCGCAGCGCGAACAAGGATCTCGTCGGTCAGCGGGTCGCGCTCGGCAAGATGATGAACGCGGGACAGATCTGTCTCGCGCCCGACTATCTGCTCGTCGCCGAGGATCAGGAAGACGCGGTGATCGACAGCGTGACGAAGGGCGCTGCCGCGCTCTATCCGACCCTGCTGGCGAACGACGATTATACGTCGGTCGTCAACGGCCGGAACTACGACCGGCTGCAATCCTACCTTGCCGATGCGCGCGACAAGGGCGCCGAGGTGATCGAGGTCAACCCGGGGAACGAGGATTTCGCGAGCGCCAACGGGCACAAGATGCCGCTCCACATCGTTCGCAATCCGACCGACGATATGAAGGTGATGCGGGAGGAAATCTTCGGACCCGTGCTGCCGGTCAAGACGTACAAGAATATCGACGAAGCGATCGACTATGTGAACGCCAACGACCGTCCGCTCGGCCTCTATTATTTCGGGCAGGACAAGAGCGAGGAGGACCGCGTGCTGACGCGGACGATCTCGGGCGGGGTCACGGTCAACGATGTGCTCTTTCACAATGCGATGGAGGATCTGCCCTTCGGCGGGGTCGGGCCGTCGGGCATGGGCAATTATCACGGGGTCGACGGTTTCCGCACCTTCAGCCACGCGCGCGCCGTCTATCGCCAGCCGAAGCTCGACGTCGCGGGGCTCGCGGGTTTCAAGCCGCCCTATGGCAAGACGACCGCGAAGACGCTGGCGAAAGAGCTCAAGAAATAGCTTGGCAAAATATGGCGCTTCGCCTTAGGGGAGGCGCCGCGCTTTGGTGCATGCCCCTGTGGTGAAATTGGTAGACGCGCCGCACTCAAAATGCGGTTCCGCAAGGAGTGCTGGTTCGAGTCCGGCCAGGGGCACCAACGCCGATCGTTCGCGGCTTTCGCCGGCTCTCATACCGGCAATGGTTCGAGCATGCCGAGCCACGCCACCAACGCCAGTATCGCGGTGGCGGCCAATATCTCGATCGCGAGGCTGCGCCGCATGGCGCGGAGAGCCGCGGCGGGATCGCCTTCGACGCGGGCGGAGGACAGCGCCGGCGTCAGCCGCCAGCGGTTTGCGGCGGCAAGGGCCAGCATCAGGGCGAAGAACAGCAGCTTGACGCCGAGAAGCTGCCCATAGGACGACGCGACGGCGCGGCCGATATTGTTCGCGCCGACAATGATCTGCGCATTGACCAGCCCGGTCGCCGCGATGACCAGCACGCAGACCGTGCCGGTGCTTGCGAAGCGGTCGAGGCTGCGCGCCGTCAAGGCAAGCCGCTCTTCAGCGATGCCGTCGCCGGGCCGCAGCAGGATCAGAATAGCGGCGATGGCGCCGAACCATATGGCGGCGGCGATCATGTGGGCCGCATCGGCGAGGCGGTGGATTGCTCCGGTCAGTCCTTCGCTCGCGCCGGCGTGCCCGGCCCAGACCAGCGTCGCGAGCGCCGCCGATCCGGCAATCACGATCGTCGCGGCGGCGGCGGCCGGTCGCCGGCCGAGTTGCGACGCGGCCGCGAGCGCGGTCCCGAGCGCCGCGAGGCGGACGATCCACGCCGCGCCGACGTCGGTTTCCCCGATCAGCATCACCAGCATCGCGGGATCGACCGCGAAGACGGTGACCCCCTGCATGCTCGCGGTAAGCGCCACCATACCGATGAGCGATGCGATCAATCCGAGCGACGCGAGCCAGAACTGGGGCGCGAACAAGACCTCCACGACCTGAGGATCCCGCCGCTCCTCCCGGCGGAGGGCATGGAAGGGAAAGGCCGCCAGTCCGACGAGAAGCATCAGGTCGGCGTAAAGGGCGAAGCGAACGCCGATCAGGACGGAGTCGGTCACGGACCTATTTGACGGTGAAGCCGAATTCGCTGCCCATGCGGTGGGTGTCGGCGCCCGCGGCCGACCATTTTACCTTGTACGTACCGGGGACGAGCGCGCGCTTGAGTTTCAGCGTCATCGAAGCGCCGTCCTTGCCCATTGCGGGGGTGAAGGCGATCGGCATCGGCGGATGGTCCTTCATCCCCGGCATGCCGGTCATCACCAGTTCGGCCTTCACGGTGGAGGCGATCAGCCTTTCGTTGAATTTCAGGCTGACGGCGGTCACCTTCGACACGGTGGCGTTCGCCGCCGGGGTGGATCCGACCAGCTTGGCGTGCGCGAGGGCCGGGGCGGGCAGCGAGGCCAGCGCGAGCAGGGCCGCGGCGGCAGGCAAAAGCGTATATTTCATATTGAACTCCCGATATATGCTGTCCCGGCTATTACGCACGGGGCGGAGACAACCCTTGGAAAAATCATCTCCCGATCGGCGGCCGTTGAGGGGCGGCGTGCCAGCGCGCGTATAGGTTTTTGAAAGGACGAGCAGGACAGGCATGGACGACGAACTTCGGATCCTGAACGCGGCGGCGACGCCGGCCGCGCTCGACGGCCTCGACGCGCGCGTTCTCGGAGCGCTCGCGGCGCGGCGGCGGGAAGCGGTCGCCATGCGCCGCACGATCGCGCTCGCCGCGCTGGTGTCGCTGGGCGGCGGAATTATCGCCGGCAGCGCCTTTGCGCCGGCGGCCGTGGCGGCAAGCCCGCTAACACCGCTCGTCCCCGCGAGCCCGCTCGCGCCGTCGACGCTGCTGGATTCGCGCTGATGACGCCGCTGCGCCGCATCCTGATCGTTGGCTTTATCGCCTTTCTGGCCGCGCTGGCGGGCGTGTTCATCGGCCGCATGCTCGTCGATACACCGCGGGCCAGCGAAACCGAACTCCACGCGCTGCTGCACCGTGAGGCGAAGCTGTCGGCCGAACAGGAGCGCAAGCTCGATGCGATCGAGGCGCGATTCGCCGCGCGGCGCGAGGCGCTCGAGCTTGAAATGCGCGCGGCGAACATCCGGCTGGCGCAGGCGATCGAGGCCGAGCATGGCTATGGCCCGCGCGTCACCGCAGCGATCGACGAAACCCACAAGGTGATGGGGCAGCTGCAGAAGGAGACGCTCCAGCATCTGTTCGCCATGCGCGCCGTGCTCGATGACGATCAGGCCGCCATGTTCGACAGGACCGTGGTCAAGGCCCTGACCGCCGATGCGAGGTGAGCGTCGAGCTAGCGCAATGTAGCGACCGCGAGCTCGCCGCGCTCGCGCACACCCGCCGGGATGATATCTATCGCGAGCTGCTGGCGCGCTACAAGGCGCCGGTCTTCCGCCTCATCCGTCACCATGTCGGCGATGCCGACGAGGCGATGGACCTGTCGCAGGAAACCTTCGTTTCGGCTTTCGCCGCGATCGAGCGTTACGACGGCGACCGGCCGTTCCGGATATGGATCTCGCGCATCGCGCTCAACAAATGCCGCGACTGGGCGCGGCGGCGTGCGGTGCGATCTTTTTTCACGCGTGCGCTGCCGCTCGAGAAAGCGCATGACGTGGCGGTGGACGGACCCGCGCCCGACGTCCACGCCGCCGACCGCGAAGAGCTTGCGCGGGTGCGAAAGGCGATATCCGGATTGCCGCACAATTTGCGCGAGGTTCTGATCCTGCGCGGCGTCGAGGAACTCAGCCAGTCGGAAGCCGCCGAATTGTTGCAGGTCAGCGAAAAGACCGTCGAAACGCGCCTGTACCGGGCCCGGACCAAGCTGCGGGCGATGCTCGGCGAAAATTGATGTGAGGGGTGCGCGTCCACTTCGCGTATGACCTTGGAGAGAAACAGGATTACCGGGATTCTTATGCAGATCGACAGGCGCGGGTTCGTGAACGGGGCATTGGGCGGAGGTGCGCTCGCCGCGCTGGCGGCATGGTATCCGGCCTGGGCGCAGCCGGTATCGCCCGGGATCGCCTCGACGCTGCCGACGGTTGCGGGGAACGACATCCGGCTGCGCATCGCACGGCAGACGATGCGCATCGACGGCAAGGTCAGCCGGGCGATCGGGATCAACGGCACCATCCCGGGGCCGCTGGTGCGGCTGCGCGAAGGGCAGACGGCCCGCCTCACCGTCGTCAACGATCTCGACGAGGACAGCTCGATCCACTGGCACGGGTTGATCCTGCCGTTCCAGATGGACGGCGTGCCGGGGGTCAGCTTTCCCGGCATCAAGCCCAGATCGACCTTCGTCTATGAATTTCCCGTCGTCCAGTCGGGCACCTATTGGTATCACAGCCACTCGGGCCTGCAGGAACAGCTCGGCCATTACGGCCCGATCGTGATCGATCCCGCGGGCGCCGACCCGATCGGATATGACCGCGAGCATGTGATCGTCCTGTCGGACCACAGCCGGCTGTCGCCCGAGGCGATCTTTCGCAAGCTCAAGGTCAATCCGGGGCATTTCAACATGCAGCGCCAGACGCTGTCGGGCCTGCTCGCGGGCAAGGACCAGCCGCTCAAGGAGCGCATCGAATGGGGCGCGATGCGGATGGACCCGACCGACGTCGCCGACGTCAGCGGTTCGACCTATCAATTCCTCGTCAATGGCTATGGTCCGCGCGACAATTGGACCGCGCTGTTCGCGCCGGGTGAACACGTCCGGCTGCGCATCGTCAACGCGTCGGCGATGTCGATCTTCAACGTCCGTATCCCCGGGCTCCGCATGACCGTGGTGCAGGCCGACGGCCTCAATGTCGTTCCGACCGAGATCGACGAGTTCCAGATCGGGGTCGCCGAAACCTATGACGTTATCGTCACCCCCGCCGGCGACCGCGCCTATACGATCGTGGCCGAGGTCAACGACCGGTCGGGCATGGCGCGCGCGACGCTGGCGCCGCGCGCCGGCATGGCGGCCGAGGTGCCGCCGCTGCGTGAGCGCCCGCTCGCGACGATGAAGGACATGGGGATGGGAGCGATGGCGCACGGCGCGTCCGCCGGCGATGCGTCCTGCGCGCCCGAACATGCGGCGATGGGCCATTGCACGCCCGCACCGGCCGATGCAGCGGCCGGTGATCATGGCGCGCACGGCGCGGCGGGCGGAACCGCAATGCAGCACAGCATGCGCGACTTCAGCGTCGCGCCGCAGGTCAAACGCGACCCGAGCGTCCAGTCGATCTCCCCCATGCCCGTCGACCGGATGGGCGAGCCGGGGCAGGGGCTCGAGGATGTCGGGCACAAGGTGCTCACCTATCACGACCTCGTCGCGCTCGATCCCAATCCCGACACCCGCGCGCCCGGCCGTTCGCTCGACATCCATCTCACGGGCAATATGGAACGCTTCATGTGGTCGTTCGACGGGGTGAAGATGTCCGACCATCACGAGCCCATCCCCTTCATCGAGGGCGAACGGGTGCGCGTGAACCTGATCAACGATTCGATGATGAGCCACCCGATCCACCTCCACGGCCATTTCTTCGAACTGGTGACGGGGAAGGGCGATCGGGCACCGCGCAAGCACACCGTGATCGTCCAGCCGGGCGGGATCGCGACCTTCGACTTCACTGCCGACGCGCTCGGCGACTGGGCCTTTCACTGTCACCTTCTCTATCACATGCACGCGGGGATGATGCGCGTCGTCAGCGTCCGTCCGCGGGGAGACGGCGAATGACCCGGATCGCGCTCCTCCTCTCGGGCATCGCGCCGTTCCTTTTCGCGGTGCCGGCTGCCGCGCAGTCGATGGATCATTCGATGCACGGCTCGCAGCCCGCGGCGAAACCCGCACCCGAAGCGCCGGCCTGCACGCCCGAGCATGCCGCCATGGGGCATTGCACGCTCGAAAGCGCGCCGGCCGAAAAAACATCAGACCCGGACATGAAAGCGATGGATCATGGCGCGCCGGCGTCCGATCCCGCCTGTCCGCCCGAACATGCGGCGATGGGGCATTGCACGCCAAAGTCGGCCGGGAAGACCGGGCAGACGGATGCTACCGGCACCGACCTGCCCGCGGGCGACGCGCCCGCGCCGCCGCCCCCCGGCGACTGGTATGCCGACCGCTATTTCCCCGCGGGCGAGATGGAGCATGCGCGCCATGCGATGATGGCCGAAAATGGCGCGCAGACGATCGGCTTCGTCAGCCTCAACCTCGCCGAATATCAGGCGCGCAAGGGGCGCGACGGTTTCCGCTGGGAAGGCGAGGCATGGTACGGCGGCGACATCAATCGGCTGACGATCAAGAGCGAGGGCGAGACGGTGTTCGGCGAAGGCGTCGAGAGCGCCGAGATGCAACTCCTCTACAGCCGCGCGATCGGCCCCTATTTCAACGCGCAGGCGGGTGTCCGGCAGGATCTGGGCCCCGGGCCCGACCGCACCTATGCGGCGATCGGTTTTGAGGGGCTCGCGCCTTACTGGTTCGAGGTCGAGGGCGCATTGTTCCTGTCGGACAAGGGCGACCTGCTTGCCCGGATCGGGGGCTATTATGATCAGCGCATCACGCAGCGGCTGATCCTGCAGCCAATGGCCGAATTGAATTTCGCGGCGCAGGACGTCCCCGAAAGCGGGATCGGCTCGGGCCTGTCCGATGTCGAACTCGGCCTCCGGCTGCGCTACGAGATCGTGCGCGAATTCGCGCCCTATGTTGGCGTCGAATGGGCGCGGAAAGTCGGCGACACCGCGCGTTTCGCGCGCGCCGACGGCGACGATGCCGACAGCGTCAGCTTCGTCGCCGGGGTGAAATTCTGGTTCTAGGGCGGGTCCTGCGAACGCCTTTCCCGCGCCGCTATGGCGTGCGGAAGGTCAGCGTCGAGATATGGTGGGTCTTCGCGACGCTCTTGCCGCCGAGCGTGCGGGCGCCCTCGACCTCGTGCGAGGTCGACAGCAGATAACGGCCGGTGCCCGTCACCGGGACGTCGATGCGGCCCTGGTCGTCGGCGGCAAAGCTTTTTTGCCAGCGGTCGGCGTTGATCACCGTGACCTTCGCACCGGGCAGCGGCTTGCCGAGCCAATGGACGGCGAAGCTGTTTGCTCCGGCAGCGGTCGGAACGATCTCGAGGTCGAGCGCCGACCGGGTTTCGGCGCGGCCGGCGCGGGCGTAATAGATCACACCTTCCCATTTGCCGCCTTCGGCCTCCCACGGCGCGAACACATTGTCGTCGGTCAGGCGGACGTCGCCGGTGCCGGTTACCGCTGCTTCGATATGGTTCGCGCGGCGGACCAGCGCCGCGTCGGCTCCGATCAGGCGCGGCGCGGTCAGCTTCGAAAATTCGGGATCGCCGGCTTCGGGAACCGGATCGGCGGGTTCGCCCAGATAGATGCGCGCCGGGCCGGCGGCGTCGCGTTCGACCCAGACCTCGTGAGCCGTTGCGGGTGACGCAAGGAAGCCGAAGGCGATCAGCGCGGCGAAAGTCTTTTTCATGGGGGGTCTCCCTGTTTCCGGACAATCCGGACGGTGTGCTGACCGCTGTGTGGCCGCAGGCGTGCCCTATTGCAAACGATTATTACTAGCTTGCTATTGCGACCTATTCGCTCTAGCTGCCGCCGCTAATTGAGATTGAGTCGCAAAAAGGGAAATGCCATGACCTTCCGAATGATCGCGCTCTGCGGAGCTGCCACGCTGGCTTTTGCCGCCAATCCGGCCTGGGCGGGCGAGGGAGCGGCGGATGCCGCCGCCTCCGCCGAAGCCGATGCGGGCTCCGGCGAGGACGCGATCGTCGTCACCGGCTATGCGGGAACCAAGACCGACACCGCGCTGACGGAGCTGCCGCAGCCGGTCAAGGTCATCACCGCCGAGCAGTATCAGGCCCAAGGCGCGATCAGCATCAGCGATACGGTGAAATATGCCGCCGGCGTCCTCGCCAACCCCTATGGCCGCGACACCCGCGTCGACGGCTTCAACGTCCGCGGACTCGATGCGCTGCAGTTCCGCGACGGCATGCGCGACATCTTCTCCTATTATGCCTCGATCACCTCGGACCCGTATAATTTCTCGCGCGTCGAGATCGTGCGCGGCCCCGCCTCGGTGCTATTCGGGCAGGGCTCGATTGGCGGCATCGTCAACCTCGTCAGCAAGACGCCCGATTTCGACACGCGCGGCGAACTCAACCTCGTCTATGGCAGCTTTGACCGCAAGGAAGTGCTCGGCGACGTCAACCTCGCGCTCGCCGACAATCTCGCCGTTCGCTTCGCCGGCCGCGCGCGCGACGCCGACACCTATGTCGACCATGTCCCTGACGACCGCGTCATGTTCGCGCCCTCGATCCGCTGGCAACCGACCCCCGACACCGACATCGTGCTGACCGGCCTCTATCAGGAGGACGATACTGGCTCGACCTCGCAATTCCTGCCGATCGTCGGCACCTTCCGCCCCAACACCGCCTATCCGCAGGGCAAGCTCGACCGCTACACCTTCGTCGGCAAACCCGGAGAGGACCGCTATGCCGGTCGCTCGCTCCAGGGCGGCGGATCGATTACCCACAGTTTCTCGGACAATATCCGCGTCAGCCTGAAGGCGCGCTATATCGACAGTGACCTCGAATATAACACCCGCTACACCGACAGCTATACCAACCCGACCGACCCGTTCCTGCCCTATGCTGCCCAAGGCACCTATGGCCGCACCATCGGCCTGTATGTCGGCGCCAACGACGCGCGGATGAACGTCTTTTCGACCGACAACAACGTCCAGTTCAACTTCAACACCGGCGCGAATATCGAACATAAGCTGCTGGTCGGCCTCGACTATAGCTGGAACAAGGTGGCCAAGCGCAGCGCCAGCGGGTTCGAACTGATCGACCTCTACGACATCGATTACGACGCGATGGGCACATACGATCCCACCGGCCCGTTCTTCGTCGAAAGCCAGAAGCAGCTTGGCATCTATGTGCAGGACCAGATCCGCTTCTACGACCGGGTCTCCGTCGTGCTGGGCGCCCGCCGCGACCGCGTCACCGGCTCTTCGGGGCAGAAGGACAATGCCACCACCTTCCGCGCCGGGATCATCGGAGAGATCGGCGCGGGCTTCTCGCCCTTCTTCAGCTATACCGAAAGCTTCCTGCCGGTCGCGGGTTCGATTCAGGACATCAACGGCGATCCCATCTCGCCCTACCGGCCGCAGACCGGCACGCAATATGAAGCCGGCGTGAAGTGGCAGCCGAACATCAACACGCTGGTCACCGCCACCGTCTTCAAGATCAGGGAGCGAAATCGCGTCCTCTATGGCGCCGGCAACTCGACCAGCCAGTCGGGCGTTCTCAACACCAAGGGTTTCGAGATCGAGGCCAGTCACACGCTGCCGGGCGATTTCGAACTGCTCGCCAACTATGGTTATGCGAAGCTAAAGTCGGAAACCAACACCAGCCTCGACTATATGCCCCGCCACACCGCATCGCTCTGGTCGACGAAGACCTTCGGCCTTCCGGACGAAGCGCAGCTGCGCCTCGGTGGGGGCGTCGTCTATAGCGGCAAGAGCATCTCGACCAGCAACGTCTGGTCGATCGTCACGCCGTCGCGCACGACGGTCGACGCGCTGGCCGAGATCAACTGGAACAACTGGCGCTTCGCGGTCAACGCCACGAACCTGCTCAACAACAAATATTTCGCCTCCTGCCTCGCGCGCGGCGACTGTTTCGTCGGCGCCCCGCGCAATGTGATGGGAACGGTCGGCTATCGCTTCTGATTGCAGGCAATCGCTGTTCCGGCCGCGGGGGAAGGGGTTCATCATGCGGAAATTCATGGCTTGTCTCGTGCTTTCGGCGGCGTTCGTGCCCGCGCTAGCCGTTGCCGAAACGGCGGGCGAGACGGACGCTTCGAAGGGCAATGAAAACACGATCGTTGTGACCGGCGAGCGATTTGCCGGCGAGGTGAATTCGGGCAAGGCCGACATCCCGCTCGCCGAACTGCCGCAGGCGATCTCGGTCATCAGCGCCGAGCAGCTCCGCGAACGCGGCGTGACCCGCCTCGCCGATGCGCTTTTCTCGGTCGCCGGCGCGGCGCGCAGCAGCACCTACGGCTTTTACGACGCCTACTCGCTCCGCGGCTTCGACGCGGCTTATGGCAGCGTCTATCTCGACGGATTGCTGAACGAGTCCGGCGGGGGCGGCAGCAACAACGAACTCGTAGGGCTGCAATCGATCGAGGTGGTCAAAGGCCCGGCGTCGTCGCTGTTCGGCGGCGGCCCGCTCGGCGGCATCGTCAATTTGGTAAGCAAGCGGCCCGACGACACCCAGGATTTTCTGGACGTCCAGTTCTCGACCGGATCCTACAATCTGGTCGAGGGGGCGATCGACGCCAATATGCGGCTCGATCGGGACGGCGCGGTCACGGCGCGTTTCGTTGCGCTTTATCGCGATTCCGACAGCTTCGTGAACAATGCCGGTTACAACCGCCTCTATCTCCAGCCGTCGCTAAGCTGGCGGCCGGGCCCCGACACGCGGCTTACGCTGATCGGCACGCTGAAGCGCGATCGCGACAATCCCTGGGCGCCGCTCAACGCCTATGGCACCGTCTTCCCGCTCGAAGGCGGCTACCGCCTCCCGCTCGATTTCGCGGTCGGCGAGGACGGCGACGAGAAGGCGGTGCAGAACGAGAACCGCAAGACGATCAGCGCGATCTTCGAGCATGGCTTCACCGACCGGTTGAAGCTGAACGCGACCGCGCGCTACATGCACCGCACGACCTTTTGGGATCGCTGGATGTTCGCCGGCGATTTTCTCGACGAAGAACTCGACGGCGACGGCAATCCGATCGCGGGCACCGGGACGACGATCGGGCGCTTCTATTATGGTCCGTACGACGAGACCTTCAAATCCTTCCTCGCCGACAGCCGGCTGAGCTGGAAGGTCGACACCGGGCCGCTCCGGCACAATCTGCTCGGCGGCATCGACTATCGCCGGACCGATTCGCGCTATGAGGGCGACGGCGATTTCGACCAGACGCATTTCGCGCTCAACGTCTATGATCCCGACTATTCGGCGCCGCTCGTCCCGACGCCGGCACCTTATTCGGGGCATGACACGGGCCGCCAGCTGGGCTTTTACGTCCAGGACCATATCGAAATCGGCGACCGTCTGACGCTCACGCTCAACGGGCGGTGGGACAGGGCGAAGTTCAACGGCGAACCGCAAACCGCCTTCTCGCCGCGCGTTGGCGCGACCTGGGAGGCGGTGCCCGGCGTTTCGCTCTACGCCAATTACGCCAAATCCTTCACGCCGCAATTCGGCTCGCAGATCGTGCTGGAGGTCGGCGACGACGGCAATCCGTCGGTGATCGGGCAGGCGCCGCCCGAGCGCGGCCGCAATATCGAGGCGGGTGCGAAGTTCGACCTCGCCGAAGCGCGCCTCGCCGGGACGGTCGCGCTCTATCAGCTGACGCGAACCAATGTGTTGATGACCGACCCGCAGTTCCCGCTTTTCTCGATCGTCTCGGGCAAGCAACGCGCCAAAGGTGCCGAGCTTGAACTACACTGGCGCCCCGGTGCCGGCTTCGGCGTCGATCTCGCCTACACCTATATCCGCGGCCGCTACATCGAGGATGAGTTTTCGCCGCCCGGAACGCCGCTGCCCAATATCCCGAAACATAATGCGACGCTGTTCGGTCATTATACGGTGCCGTCGGGGCCGCTCGCCGGGCTCGGCGCGAACCTCGGGCTGCTCTACAACAGCAATCGCTACACATATGACAGCTTCGCCTATCCCTGGCAGGACCCGATGATGGTCCTCAAGAACTATGTCCTCGTCAACGGTGGGCTCTCCTATGCCTTCGAAGGATGGGAAGCGCGGATCAACGTCAACAACATCTTCGACAAGCGTTACTATCCCGACGCCTGCTGCATCACGCGCGTGACGCCCGGCGAGCCGCGCAATTGGCGCCTGACGATCAGCCGGCGCTTCTGACGATGGAGCGGGCTATTGCGAGTCAGTCGCAATGTTGCGATAGGGGCGCCATGAGCAAGGTGAACCGGATTTGGCGCGGCGCAAGGTGGCGCGACATCGCGGCGCGTACGCTGGCCGCGGTGCCGCTCAACTATGCGGTCACGAGCGCGCTGACCATGCTGATCGCGCGGCTGTTGCCGGGCGGCGGGGCGCAGGCCTCTATCGCTGCGACGATGCTCTCTTTCGCGATCTTCGCGGGCCTGGCCATGACCGCCTTCGCGGTCCGCTCGGTCGCGCGGCTGTGGATCGGCCTGGTCGCCGCCGGGCTGGTCGCGGGCGGCGCCGACTGGCTGCTGATCTCCACGGGAGGCCGGCTGTGAAGGGCGGCTTCCGGCAATCGATGGCGTGGCTGCACACTTGGACTGGGCTGCTGCTCGGCTGGTTGCTGTTCGCCATCTTCGTGACCGGGACCTCGGCCTATTTTCAGGAAGAGATCACGCGCTGGATGACGCCCGAGGTGCACAGCGTCCCCGCCGATCCGGCGAGCGGCTTTGTCGCGGCGACCGAATGGCTCCAGCGTGAGGCGCCCGGCGGCAGCGAATGGTCGATCTATTCGACGGGGAAGCGCGCCGCCGGCCTGCAACTCTATTGGGCGAACGGACCCGACGCCCCCGCCGACGCGCCGACCAGCGCGCGCCTCGACGGCACCGGAAGCGAGGTTTTCGCGCGCGAGACGCTGGGCGGCTGGTTCCTCTACCGCTTTCACTACGATCTTCATTATATCAACTGGTATTGGGCGCGCTGGCTGGTCGGCATCGCCGCGATGGCGATGCTCGTTGCGATCCTCAGCGGCATCGTCACGCACAAGAAGATTCTGGCGGATTTCTTCCTGCTCCGGTTCGGCAAGGGCCAGCGGAGCTGGCTCGATGCGCATAATGCGTCGAGCGTGCTGTTTCTGCCCTTCATCCTGATGATCACCTATACTGGCCTTGTCAGCCTCGCGACGCACTATATGCCGTGGGGAATCGCCGCCAATTACACCGATGAGGGTAAATTCTTCGAGGAGACCGCGCCCTGGCCCGTGCCCGCGGAAAAGGCTGGACCGGCGCCGCTTGCTCCCATCGGGCCGATGGTCGAGCAGGCCGAGCGGCGCTGGGGAACCGCAGTGGGCAGCGTACGCATCCTCAACCCGGGCGATCGTTCGGCGCAGGTCATCGTGTCGAGCGCGCCCGATGCGGGCATGTCGATCGCCCTGCGTTCGCTGACCTTCGACGGGGTGACGGGCCGGCCGGTCCGCGCGCAAGACCCGTCGGGCGCCGCGACGGTGACCGAAGACACGATGATCGGCATCCACGCCGGCCGCTTCGCCTCGCCGCTGCTGCGCGTGCTCTATTTCCTGTCGGGACTGGCGGGCTGCGTGATGGTCGCCTCGGGTCTGGTCCTGTGGACGGTGAAGCGCCGCGCGAAGCTTCCCGATCCCGAACGGCCGCATTTCGGTTTCCGGCTCGTCGAAAAGCTGAACATCGCGGCGATCGCAGGCCTGTCGTTCGGCATCGCGGTCTACTTCCTCGCCAACCGTCTGCTGCCGCTCGGCATCGCCGGTCGCAGCGACCAAGAGATCGACAGCATGTTCATCGCCTGGGGGGCGGTGGCGATATGGGCGATGGCGCGGCCCGTCCGGCGCGCCTGGCTCGAAGCCTTGTCGGCGACGGCGCTCGCTTTTGCATTGGTGCCCGTCGTCAACGCTCTGACCACCGACCGGTCGCTCTTTGCCAGCCTTGCCGCCGGCGACAGCGTTTTTGCCGCGTTCGACGGCGCGATGCTCCTCATCGCCGCCGGCTTTGGCTGGGCAGCGCTCAAGGTCGCGCGCCGGCCAAGCGGACAGGGGCGGCGTAAGACCGCGGCGCGCGGATCGTCCGCGCGCGGCGTGCCGGGTACGGAGGCGGTATGATCCATCTCCTGCTCTTCCTGCTCGCCTTCGCGGGTTTCATGATGCTTTGCGCCGCGCGCGACCGGCACCAGCGCGACCTTCTCGGCCGCAAGCTTCCCGCGAAAACCGCTGTCGGCTTGCGCCGCACCGGCCTGTTCCTCCTGCTGCTCGCTTATCCGGTCGCCGGCGTCGCGCTCGGATGGGGTTATGGCGCGGTGGAATGGCTCGGCCACCTCAGCGGCGGCGCGCTGCTCACCGTCCTGCTTCTCACGCGCCTATCGGCGCGCGGCGCCCCCGGCCGCTGATCCCGCTGTCGGCGGCATCGCCGACCGAACTGGACGCGTTTCCTGCCGGACTCTAAGGGAGCCTGACCCACGCTGTTCGGGAGAGGCTGGCAGGTTCGATGACAAGCAAGCGCGCCATCACCATATCGGCGGAATTCGCCAGCTTCGTCGGGCACGGGCCCGTCGATCCGGCGTGGTTGCCGCCCGAGCCGATCGTCATCGGCTTCGGCGATATCGGCGAACCGGCGGTCAGCATATTGGCGAGCGAGGATATCGATAGCGAAGCGGGCGACCATATCCTGCTGTTCGCGATCGGCCGATCCGCGTGCCTTCGCATGTTCGGTCTGCTGCCAAGCGTGAAGGGGAGCTGGTATCTTGCCGCCGATCTGCGCGAGCTTGGCCGCGCGCTCGTCGCGGTCGAGGGGGAAAGCGAAGTGGCGGGCATGCTCCGCGTCGCGCGCAGCCTCGAACTGCTCTGCCGGCTGTTCGGCGCGCTGGAAGAGCATCGGATGGTCGAGTATCATGGCAATACGACGCTCAGCGAACTTGACGCCAAGCGCGTCGCGGCCGCGCACCAACTGGTCAGCGAAGGCTGGCAGCAGCCGTTGACCGTGGCCGAGGTCGCGCGGCGGTCAGGGCTCGGCAAGGCCAAGCTGACGCAGGGCTTTCGCGAAATGTATAAATGCACCGTCGCCGAGGCGGTGAGCGAACGGCGGCTGTCGCACGCGCGCACCTTGCTGTCGCTGAGCGATCTTCCGATTTCCAGCATCGGCTATCGCTGCGGCTATCAAAGCAACGCCAGCTTCACGCGCGCCTTCGCGCGTCGATTCGGTATGACGCCGACCGATATGCGGCGGCGCGAGAAGGCGCCAGATGGATCGGCTTGCGGGGAAATGCCGGCCTGATAGATTCCGGCATATTCGCGTCGGGCTTGCTGCAATCTGTGAATGGCGGGCCCGCAAACAGCCTATGGGTCTGGCTGGATGGGCCCTGACCCCAGGCTGAGCCTACGTAATGCATGCTGAAGAAATGCGGCGCGGCTCAATGTCAGCTTCTTGCCCTTCGCGCCTAGGAGCGGACAGTCTCGAAGTCGGCTGATTGAGTCGGGCGGGCCCATGTCTAGCTGACAGCACGGATGTTCCCAGGAACGAAAGACCGGAGCCGCGGGCTGGTAGCGTCGGTGAGGTGTTCGCGGCCGAAACTCGGTCTGACATTCGTTGGCGGTCCGATCGCGCATCTGGGCTATTTTCACGAGGAACGGATCGACCCAGCTCCACCCTGTGAAATAGATCAGCACCGCAGCACCGATGACGCCGAGCAAGTCGGCCTACACTTTGCGCGGCCGATGCGGATCGCCGCGAGGGCGATCGCGAGCCCCTACGTCGGTGAACATGTGCGCGGCATCGGAGAGGAGGGCGAGGCTGTTGCATAGTCACGCCTCCACCAGTTCGGCAATCAGGAGGGTGCCGGCCGGCGCCAATGCGATCGTCAGGCTGAGGGCGTTGGTCCCCGCGGTGTGATCCTGTCCGCTGCCGCCATGCCTGTGATCGTGGCCCTGATCGTTGTCGTGACCGGCACCCATCGTTCGTCCTTTCGTGTCAGGCTACGGCCGGAGCCATCCCGCCTTCGCTTTGCCGCGCTGGCGGCTTGTCCGCGGCTTCCTCGCGCCGATGCACCAGCGCATAGAGCGCCGGCAGGACGAGCAGGGTGAGGATGGTCGACGAGACGATCCCTCCGATAACGACCGACGCGAGCGGGCGTTGCACCTCCGACCCAGTGCCGACGTTGAGCGCCATCGGCACGAAACCGAGCGATGCAACTAGCGCAGTCATCATAACCGGTCTGAGCCGCGTCAGGGCTCCTTCGCCGATCGCCGCCATCAGCGGCTGGCCGCGTTCGCGCAGGTCGCGGATGAAGGAAAGCATCACCACGCCGTTGAGCACGGCGACCCCCGATAGCGCGATGAAGCCGACACCGGCCGAGATCGACATCGGGATGCCCCTCAGCGCCAGCGCGGCGACCCCGCCGGTCAGCGCCAGTGGCACGCCCGAGAAGACGATCGCCGCGTCCTTAACGCTGCCGAAGAGGGTGAAGAGCAGCCCGAAGATCAGGAACAGCACCAGCGGCACCACGATCTGAAGCCGCGTCGCCGCCGACTGGAGCTGCTCGAACGTCCCGCCATATTCGACATAATAGCCGTCGGGCAGTTCGACATCGGCATCGACCTTTGCCCGCAGCTGATCGATGAAGGAGCCGAGGTCGCGGTTTCTCACGTTGGCGGTGATGACCGCGCGGCGCTTGCCATTCTCGCGGCTGATCTGGTTCGGCCCTGCCGCGAGCGATATGTCGGCCACCTCGGCGAGCGGCACCGAGCCGCCTCCCGGAAGCGCGACGGGCAGATTGCCGAGCGCGGTCAGGTCGGTGCGAAGTGCCTCGGGCAGCCGGACGACCACCGCGAAACGCCGGTCGCCGTCGAACAGTTCGCCCGCCTGCCGCCTGCCGGTCGCGGTCGCGACTGCATCCTGCACGTCGGACATGCTGACACCGTACCGTGCCAGCATCTCGCGCCGGGGCGTGACCGATAGCATGGGCAGGCCGGTGACCTGTTCCATCTTCACATCCTCGGCGCCGGGGATCGACCCCACGACGTCTTCGATCGCGCCGCCCGATTTGATGAGCTGATCGAGATCGTCGCCGAACAATTTGATCGCGACATCGGCACGCACACCGGCGATCAGTTCGTTCATCCGCATCTTCACCGGCTGGGTGAACTCGTAATTATTGCCGGGAAGCTCGTTCGCAGCCTTGCTGAACTGTTCGACCAGCTCGTTCGTCGGCTTCCTCGGATCGGGCCAGTCCTTGCGGTCCTTGAGCATGATATAGGTGTCGGCGACCGAAGGCGGCATCGGATCGTTAGCGATCTCCGCCGTTCCCAATTTCGAGAAGACGCGCTCTACTTCGGGGAAGCGTTGCAGCCGTTTCTCGATCTGCAATTGCATGTCGACCGCCTGGGTCAGGCTGGTCCCCGGAATGCGCATCGCGTGCATCGTGATGTCGCCTTCGTCGAGATCGGGGATGAACTCGCTGCCGAGCCTTGTCGCCCCGACGCCGGCGATGGCGACGAGCAGCACGGCGATCGCAACCGCCGCCTTCGGCCACGCCAGAGCGCGGTCGAGCAGCGGGCGATAGCCGCTGCCGAGCCGCCGCATCAGCCAATTCTCCTTTTCATCGACCTTGCCCGTCACGAACAGCGCGACCGCTGCGGGAACGAGCGTGAGCGAGAGAATGAGCGCGGCGGTGAGCGCGAGCACCACCGTGATCGCCATCGGATGGAAGGTCTTTCCTTCGATCCCCTCGAGCGCGAAGATCGGCAGATAGACGGCGGTGATGATGATGATGCCAAAGATGCTCGGCTTGATCACCTCGGCGCTGGCTGACGCGACGAGGCCGAAGCGCTCGTCGCGATCAAGCAGGCGGCCGAGACGATGCTGTTGTTCGCCAAGCCTGCGCAGGCAATTCTCGACGATGATCACCGCGCCGTCGACGATCAGGCCGAAATCGAGGGCGCCGAGGCTCATCAGGTTTGCCGAGGTGCGCGTCTGGAGCATGCCCGTCAGCGTCATCAACATCGCAACAGGAATGACGGCCGCCGTGATCAGCGCCGCGCGGAAATTGCCGAGCAACAGGAACAGGATCGCGACGACGAGCAACGCGCCCTCGGCAAGGTTCTTCTCGACCGTCACGATCGTCCGATCGACGAGCACGGTGCGATCGTAGAGCGGATGCGCCGATATGCCGGCGGGCAGCGATGCCGTCGCCTGCTTGAGCTTCTCGGCGGCCGCCTGCGCGACGATACGCGGATTCTCGCCCGTGCGCATGAAGATGGTGCCGAGCACGATCTCCTTGCCGCTTTCGGTCGCGGCTCCCGTGCGCAATTCGGACCCGATGACGACGTCGGCGACGTCGCCGATGCGGATCGGTACGCCCCCGCGGGTCGCGATGACGATCTGTGACAGATCCTCCTCGTTCGCGGCTTGGCCCGGAACACGGATCAGTATCTGCTCGCCGCCGCGCTCGACATAGCCGGCACCCCGACTGGCGTTGTTCTTCTCCAGGGCCTCGACGATATCGTTCAGCGACAGCCCTAACGAGGCGAGATAAGTTGGGTTCGGGGTCACATGATATTGGCGCTCATAGCCGCCGATCGTGTTGACCTCGGCCACGCCGGGGATGGTGCGCATTTGCGGCCGGACGACCCAGTCGGACAGGGTACGGAGGTCCTCCGCGGTCCATTCGGTGCCGTCATGCTTTTTCGCGCCCGGCTTGGGCTCGATCGCGAACATGAAGATTTCGCCTAGGCCGGTCGAGATCGGCCCCATCTGCGGCTCCAGTCCGGGCGGCAGCTGCGATTTCACCGATTGAATGCGTTCGGCGACCTGCTGGCGCGCGAAATAGATGTCGGTGCCGTCCTCGAACACCACCGTCACCTGGCTGAGGCCGTAACGCGAGATCGAGCGCGAGTAGGACAAGCCGGGCATGCCGGCGACGGCGGTTTCGATCGGATAGGTGACGCGCTGTTCGGATTCGAGCGGCGAATAGCCCTCGGCCTGCGTACTGATCTGGACCTGCACATTGGTGATGTCGGGAACGGCATCGATCGGCAGGCGAAGCGCACTCCACACCCCAACGGCGCACAGAAGCGCGACCGCCGCGAGCACGAACCAGCGCTGTCGAATGGAAAAGCCTATGATACGGGCCAGCATGATTCAGCTCCTCCCGATCAATGGTCGTGGCTCGCGCCCGACTTTTCGATGTCGGAGCGAATGAGGAAGCTGCCCTTGGTGACATAGGGCGTGCCGGGTTTGAGTCCCGAGAGGACTTCGGTCCATTCGCTCGAAGAGCGGCCGAGCTCGAGCATCCGGACCTCATAATCCTCACCGTAATTGGCGAAGACGACCTTGAAGTTGCGGAAGGGCTGGATTGCCTCGGTGCGCACCGCGAGCGGAACGGTAATGGCGTTGACCGTCAACCGCCCGCGCAGCGCCATGCCGGGGCGCAGCGCGCCGCTACGGTTCGGCACCGACGCCCGGACGAGCGCCGTTCCGGCTTCCTTGTTTCCCTCGGGCAGATAGTCGCCGAGCACCGCCTGTGCGACGGCCTTGCCGTCCTGCGTCTGGACGTCGACCTTCATGCCGGGGCGAACGACGCCCAGATCCTTGGGGAAGATGTTGAAGACGACCGTCGTCGCGCTGGGGTTGGTCAGCACATAGAGCGCGCGGTCGCCGGTGACGTCGCCGGGGTTGGCGTTGCGCTCGGCGACGACCCCGCTGACGCTCGCATAGACCGGATAGACCTGCAGACTCTCGCTCGACTCGATGCGTGCGAGAAGCTGGCCGCGCGTAACATAATCGCCGACCTTCTTGGTCACGCTGACGACGCGACCGGGGAACTGGCCGCGGATTTCGGAGCGCGCCGACGGGTCGAGCTCGACGGTGCCGAACAGCTCGCGCGTCTCGCCGATGCTCGCCGGACCCGCGACTGCGGTTTCGATGCCGCCCGCGCGTGCCGCCTCGCCGTTGATGCGGGTGCGGCCTTCGGGGCTCGCATATTTCCAGACATGCCGTCTGGTGCCTTCGGCGGCGACCACTTCGACGTCGAAGCTGTGCGGCTCTTCGATCACGCTCTGGCTCGCGAGAAACTTGCCCTGTGGAACGAATACGATGCGGTTCACCTCGCCGCCGAGGCGCGTGAGGGTGATCGCGAGCTTCACCGATTTCGGATCGACCGGCTTGCCGTCGCGCGTCGGATAGACGCGGAAACGCGGCTCCTCGCCATTTTCGAAGATAGCCACTTCGACGGCAAAATCTCCGTCCTTGAGAAGGCGGCCGCCATTGGGCCCCTCTGCGGCTTCTTCGTCAGCATGATCGTCGCCGTCTCCTTCCTCATGTGCTTCTTCGGCGCCGCCGAGGCATGCGACGAGGGGAATGGACATAATCAGCGCAGCCACGGCCGCACGAACGGGAAAATTCTTCTTCATTTGAGTGTCTCCGCAGAGGGTGCCGCATCGAAGCGGCCAGTCAGGCGGTCGATTTCGGATTGAGCGTCGCGATAGCGCGTCATCGCCTCGGCCCATTGGCCCTGAATGGTGATGATGACGTCGGCGGCATCCTGTACGTCGCTGAAACGAAAGCCACCACGATTATAGCCTTCACGGACCTGCGACAGCGCCTTCACCGCTTTTGGATACACGTCCTGCATGATGCCTTCTGCGCGGGCGCGCGCCGCCTCGGCATCGGCACGCAGCGATGCAAGGCGACGCAGTCGTTCGAGCCGATTGGCCTCGGACTGATATTCGATCTGCCGCCGCTCGGCCTTTGCGCGCTCGATACTGCCGAGATTGCGGTCGAAGCGTCCAAGCGGGATCGAGACGCCCGCGACCACCGCAACATCGTTGGTCTCCCGGAGGAAGCGCGCGCCACCGGAAACCGTATAGTCCTGAACGCCCCGCGTTTGCTCGACGACAACCTGCGCCTTCGCGCGTTCGACCGCGGCGTCATAGACCGCCGCATCCGCCTCCGCGAGCGCGGGTTCGTCAACCGGCGGCTTTTCAATTCCTTCCTCGATGACCAGGTCGGCCACTCTGCCGCCCCAGAAGGACGCGAGAAGCGTTCTCGATGACTCGCGTTTCGTCTTGGCTTCCTTGACCGCGAGTTCGGCCTCGATAATCCGAGCATCGGCGCGTGTCTCGACGAAGAGCGGGTCTTTGTAACCGCGAACCCGGCGCACCGCCTCCTTCTGCATCTCGCGTTCGAGTTTCAGCCGATCCTCGGCGATCCACACCAGCTGCTCGGCGATCTGGACGTCGATGAAGGCGCGCTGCACCCGCTCGGCCAAGTCGAGACGGGTGACCCGCGCTTGCGCCTCGGCAAGTTCGATCCCGCGCCCGGCATGGGCGATCCGGGCATCTCGCTTGCCGCCGCGTTCGATAGGCTGCGAATAGGTGACGGTCACCTCGGACTGGCCGAAGGGGCCGTAGAAGCCTGTGCCGGCGAAATTCTCTGCCTCCACCGACAGGGTGGGATTGGGACGCACGCGCGCCTGCGTCTGTTCGGCGCGAGCAGCGTCGATGCCGGCGTCGCTTGCCTGCAGGTCGGGCGAGGACGCTGTTGCACGATCGACGGCCTGTTTGAGCGTCAATGGTTCAGCCCCGGCGGGCTGTGCCATCGACAGCGCGGCCCCGGCCAACAGGGCGGCGCGCATTCGGAATGTCATGGAAAAAGTCTCCTGAACCAGTCACGTAGCGAGCGGACGCAAAAGCGCCCACGCGGCAAGCGTCGGTGGTTCAGGCGAGTGGCGGGTCGAGAAGCGGCGGTGGAGTGCGCGAGGTCAGCCGCGATGCGAGTGCCGCGAAAAGGGGATCGCGCACCGCGACGGCTCCTTGGGCACCCCCTGTCTGCCGCAAGTCGGGGGCGACGGGGCAATGATGGTGGCCGCCATGGGCAACTTTCGATCCCTGCTCGCCGCTGTCCTCATGACTGTGATCACCAACCAGATGAACCGCATTCTCATCGCCTGCAGCATGGGCTGATGCGGGCTCAGCAATATGCATGCTGCAAATCAGCACGCTCACGACCATCAGGAATCGCAGTATCGCCCCGCTCATGATCTTTCCTCTATCAGCGCGCTGCCGGTTTGTCGCGCTGCGAAATCAGCGCTTTCAGATCGGGCGCGATCGGCATCTGCCAATGCGCGACGACGTGCGGAGCAGGTAAAGGCTGGGCGGCGACATGGATGCGCTCGAGCGCGGTCTAGGCCGCTTGCACCTCGCCGCCCCGCTCGCACGGCGCGGTAACGCCGTAATTCAGCACTGGTCAGCTCATCGGCATAGTTTGGATCGATGGCGGCCATGAACCCCCTGAACTTCTGATTCGTCCCTTTATGCACCCTGTAGCAACTACAGGGTCAAGCATGACTTTCGTCGAGTTCGACAGCTTGCGGATGTACCGAGCGAAATTGCGGCCAAGCCTCGCGCAGAACTTTGATCGCCAAACGGAAGAACAGCGCCGCAATGATGCTGCCGACGATGATATCGGGCTAGCCCGGCTGGAGACCCAGGCGCCCGCGGCTGCTATCAGAACGCCGGCGTTGGCGATCACGTCGTTGTGTGAGCATTCGAAGTATCAAGGATCGTCGCGCTAGGGCGACGCTTTCCCCGGCCATGAAGGCGGCGGTGCTGGCTCCGGTTCCTGAAGAGCGCGGAAATCGTCGATCCAGGCATAGTTGAACGCGGCGCTCCCGTCGGGATTGGGACGTACCGTGCGCGCGGCGACGACGCTGTTGAGCAGCCACGGCGTGGTCTTCGGGCCGAAATTGCGTCCCATCGAACTGCCTTGCTTGAATCCATAGGTCGCCACGGCCAGGCGGCCCGTATCGCGGAAGATTTTCATCTGGTGGCGTAGATAGTGCTTGCGGCTTTCGAACCATGGGCTGCTTGCGAGAAACGCATCCCATTGCGCCTTGGGGAAGGGCGATTCGAGCGCGGTGCGAATGACCTGCCAATTTCGTGTGTCGGCGGAAAGGTCGTAGGCGGCGGCGTAGGAAGCCGGAACGGCCGCCTTCATATGCTGTTCCCACCAACGCACGATCGAGAATTCGAGCGCCAGAAACTTCTGGTCGGGCCGCATTCGGGGGATGATGTAATCGACGAATTTCCGCGTCCCTTCCATCTCGGGCAGGTGCGCGTGGATATCGACCCCGGCAATTTCGGGGGTGCTTCGTACGAACTCCATCCACCGCTCAGCCGACGGGGTGCGATTCTCGGCAAGATCGAGGCGATTGAGCGCACCCATGTAAAGCGCGGTCTGGCAGTTCGCGCCGCATCGGGTTTTGCGGAACGCGATCGCGCGCTTCGCCATCGCCTCATAATAGGCATTGAGGTCGAGATCGCGATCGGCGCGCCGGCTCTCGATATAGGGTTCGTTCCCGATGACGAGGATATCGATCTTGCCCATCACTTGCGGCAGGACGGCGTCGAGCCAAGCCGTCTCGCGCGCCATTTCCGCGCTTCCGGGTGCGGGAAAGTCGCGCCGGTTGCGCGGAAACTTCAGCGACAGGATCGTCTTATAGCCGCGGCGGCTCGTCTCGAGGATCGTCTTGACCGCGCCATGGTCCGCCGCGGCGGTTGATTCGAGCTCGGGCATGGTCAGGAACAGCCGAACCCAGTGGGCGTCCGCCTTGTCCAGATCGCGATAGTCGATATCCTCATAATGCTCGTTGAAATTCGCGCCGAGCGCCTGCTGGGCCGATGCAGGCGCCGCCATGCCGAGCGCCATGCAAATGGCCAGACAGTTCCGCATTCCTCTCTCCTTCATCGTCGCTATCCCTCTAAAAGTAGATCGTTAAGGCGCGCTTTCCAGCTAATTGGCCTGACAAATTCAGGCCTCAGTTGGCGAATTTTGGTGCTGATGGCTCGCCTGACCCTCTGGGAGGTTAACAGGCGGCCCGTCAAAATTCGGTCGGGCCAGTTTGAATGTATTGTCATACCAATCATTGTCTGATAATTCAGATATGTCATCTAGAAAATTATGTTTGGGAGGGAAAAATGGCTTCGGGCAATATCAATCTCTTGATCGGGGCTTCGGCGTTCGCGCTCATGGCCGTGCCGGGAGTGGCGGGTGCGCAAGAGACGCAGGAGGCTGAGGGCGCGGCGGAAGCGATCGTCGTGACGGGTTTTCGTCAGAGTCTCGAGAGCGCCCAGGCGGTTAAGCAGGAATCGGATCAGATCGTCGACTCGGTCTTGGCCGAGGATATCGGCAAGCTTCCCGATCAGACCGTCGCCGAGACGGCGGCGCGGATCACGGGTGTATCGGTCGAACGCTCCAACGGCGAGGCATCGGCGGTTCGCGTGCGCGGGCTACCCGATCTCACCACCACATATAACGGCCGGGAGGTGTTCACCGCGCAGGGCCGTTACGTTCAGCTACAGGATTTTCCGTCGGGCACGATCGGCCGGATCGACGTCTACAAGACGAGCGCGGCCAATCTTCCCGAAGCCGGGATCGCGGGCGAGATCGACCTCAAGGCGCAAAAGCCGTTCAACTTCAGAGGGATGCGTATCGCCGGTGGTGTCGCCGGCGTTCACTGGCGACAGTCGCAACAGCTGGGGTTCGACGCCAATCTGTTGCTGAGCAACCGCTGGGAAACCGGCATCGGCGAAATCGGTCTCCTCGTAGGCGGTTCCTATGCCCAGAACAAAGCCGGAGATTCGCTGCGCCAGACATCGCTCGCGATCCAGGAGCGCGGCGCGACGAGCACCTTCGCGCGCGGGCGCTACCCGGCCGATATTAATTTCGACACGGTGGCTTCCGATCGTGTCCGTTCTTCGGTCAGCACCGTCCTGCAATGGCGGCCGAACCCGGATCTCGAATTCTACGGCGACTTCCTGTATCAGGGTTTCCACAGCGAAGGCGGCGCGCGGGCGGTGCGCGTTCAGGCGGGGTCGGGCGCGACGATCTCCGACGTTACCTATTGCCCCGGCAGCACGTTGCTGATTTGTCAGATGACGGCAACGGGCGGCAATCCGGTCACCAGCTATGCGTCGGCGCAGGGATCGGACACCGATACCTATCACGGCGGCGGCGGCTTCATCTGGAAGACGGGCGGCGCACGGATTACCGGCGACGTCGGATATACCGATTCGACCTTCACGACCGCGAACTTCCAGCTCAATTCGCGCCTGAACGCGGTTCCGACCCGAACGTTCAACTTTGCGGAGCCCGGCGGCGGCGGGTCGGCGCAGATCCTTGGCGTCAATCTGGCCGATCCGGCGAACTGGCGCATTCTGAATTATAATGAAGGCGGGTCGCAGGCCGCTGGCCGGGGTTGGCAGGGCCGACTCGATGCCGATATTCCGATCGAGGTGTCGATCTTCGACAGGCTTCAAGTGGGCGTGCGTTATACCGACCGCGATGCCCGCTCCGAATCCTATAATGTGCCGCAAAGCAGGGGGACGTTTCCCACCGCCGACGGGGGACTCGCCGATTTGCAGTTCACGGCGCTGCCGATCGACTTCTACAATGTGTCGCCCGCGTTCAAGGGCGACCCCACCGATCACCCGCGCACCTGGATCGCGCCGGTACGGGACAGCATCTACGACTATCGTGATTTCTTTCGCACGCTGGCGGGCGAGCCGGCCGGCACGCCGGAGCGGGTGCCGCAATATTGGGCGAACGAGCGGACCTATGCCGCTTATGCGCAGACGCATTACGAATTCGAAATCGGCACGGTGCGAGTTGACGGCCAGATCGGCGTTCGGGCGGTCCGCACGGAAAACGACATCAGGACCGCCGAAAACCCGACCACGGGCAAGAGCAGCTACGAAGATTATCTGCCCAATGTCAGCGCGCGCGTCCGTTTGACGCCCAATCTGCAGGCGCGCTTCGCTTTCACGAAGACATCGTCGCGCCCCGGCTTCAGTCAGTTCAATCCCGTCGTAACGGTCGCCGGCGGCTGTGCGGCGGCACCCACTTGCGCCAGCAGCGGGAACCCCGACCTGCAGCCGATCAAATCGACCAACTATGATGCGTCGCTGGAATATTATTTCTCGCGGTCGGGATCGGCGACGGTGCAAATCTTCCGCCGCGATGTGAAGGGGTTCATCAACAACACGACGACGATCATCACCGACCCCGACATCGCGCCCGGAGAAATCGCGCTCACGCGGCCGGAGAACGGGCAGAAGGGCTATATACAGGGCGTCGAGGTCGGTTTCCGGAGCTTCCTGAAGATCGCTTCGCTGCCGGAATGGATGCAGAATTTCGGCGTTCTGGCCAACTACACCTATCTCGATCACAAGACCGAGCTCGCGCAAAGCTCGGCCGCGACCCTGCCGGGTCTTCAGCCGATCGCCAACACTTCGTCGCATCTGGCCAATGCCCAGATCTTCTACGAAACGAAGAAGCTCTCGCTCCGGGCGTCGTACAACTACCGCTCGAAATTCTATGAATATGGCATCACCAACGACCCGGAAGTGGCGCGGCTCGGCGGCACACAGCTGACCTTGCCGACCACCGAAAAAGGGCGCGGGATCCTCGATCTTTCGGCCTCGATCAACCCGACCGACTTCATGAGCATCAATTTCAGCGCATCGAACGTGCTGGGCACGCCGGTACGGACGTCGCGCGTCTTCAACGCCCGCGGCGAGAGCTACGACTTCCAGGTCGGCTATCGCGAGACGGTCTATCGTCTGGGTGTACGCTTCCGCATCTGATCCGGCCGACGCCAAACGAAACCATGAATGGCGCCGCACGAAACCTCGTGCGGCGCCATTATTTTCGATCGGAGAAGAGCTTAGTCGAAAAGGTTCAGCGGGATGGCTTCGCCCATCGCGAATTCGCCCTCACCATTGGGGTGGAGAAAATCGCCGCGATGGAGCGCCGGAGCCAGCCGCCGCGGATTGGCGGGGTCGGCGACCACCCTCTCCATGTCGACCACCGCATCGAATGTCCCCGACGACCGGATCCACGCGTTGATCCGCGTCCGCATCGCCTCGCCAGCTTCGCTGTGATAGCCCGCACCTTCAAACGGCAGGATCGTCATGGCGATGACCTTGATCCCGCGCTGATGCGCGCGCGACACGAGATCGCGATATCCCGCCATCAGTTCGGCGTCGGTGATAGTCGGCGCGGCGGTCCCGTCGGGCCGCGCGCGCCCCGATCCGCCGATGTCGTTGATCCCTTCGAGCAGCACGACATGGGTGACGCCCGGCAGGGCCAGAACGTCGCGGTCGAACCGCTCGACCGCGCTCGGGCCGGTCCCCCGGCTGATCACCCGGTTGCCCGAGATCGCCTGCGTCACCACGACATGCGGCTTGCCGGCCTTGGCCAGTCGGCGGCCGAGGACGTCGCTCCAGCGGCAGATCGGGGTCGCGTCGATCGCGCAGCCCGGATTGTCGGTGATCGAATCGCCAAAGGCGACGACCACCGGACGCGCCGCATCGCCCAGCACGTCCACGCTGGCGAGCAGCGGCCGGTTGTCCGTCCGGCGCGCCGCGACGAAGGGCGCGCGGCTATGGTCGCCCTGCGCGGAGATCTGCGTCTTCGCACCGCCCGCGGCATGGACCGTGTTGAACCGCACGGATCCCGGCAGATAAAGTGACACGTCGACGACGTCGAAAGACTTGACGGTCAGCCGGACGGGGTCGCTGACGATGCTCGCATTCGCCGAGACCTCGGTCGCGGATTTCCCTCCGAAGGTGACCGGAACGGTCTGGCCGTCGCGCAGCCGGACACTCGCCGCTCCGATCCGGAAGGCGGCGCCATATTCGTTCGAAAGGCGGATCCGAATGGCCTTGCCGTCTGCCCCGACGCGTACTGCGAAGCTGATCGTTGCATTGTCGACTGCGACCTCCTGCCGCGGATTGGCCGATTGCCACATGCTCGCGGTCCAGGCCGGAGTCCATGCCCCATCCGGCGCGCCCGCCCCGACGAGGAGCAGCGCCATCGCCGGCGCGGTCAGAGCTTTCAAAAACCGTGTCATTCAATCTCCCTTCGCTTGCGATGCCGGCGGTCCGTATCGCTCATGTCCGTGGCTTATGGCGCGGTCAATGCAGTCGAGGACCCGACCGATCAGCCGTCGCATCGCCCCGCGCGCGCCATCGGAATCGGCGGCGCGGATCGCGTCATACACCGCATGATAGTCGGCAATTTTCATCGCTTTGCCATGGAAACCGGCGCCGAACCGGATGGAGGTTTGCAGCGCGGAGCCGACAACGTCACGAAACTGCGCATAAAAGGGGTTTTGCGTCGCGTAGAGGATGGAAACATGGAAGGCGATGCCCGCCGCGACGGGATCGTCCCATCCAGCTTTCGCAGCCTCGATCCTCGCCAGCCCCTCCGCAATCGCCGCCAAATCCCCGGCGGACGCGCAGCGGGCTGCCAGCGCCGCACCCTCGGGCTCGATCGCGGCGCGCAACTGGTTGAACTGGCGCAAAAGGTCGATTTCGAGCTTGCGTTCGACCAGCCAGCGCAGCACGTCGGGATCGAAGAGATGCCAGCAGGACGTTGGAAGAACTTGGGTTCCCTGGCGCGGCCGCGACGTGAGCAGGCCTTTGGCGCACAGCATTTTGACGGCCTCACGCGTCACCGTCAGGCTGATCCCGTATCGCCGGACGAGTTCCGCTTCGATCGGGAAAGGGGCATCGTCGAACTGGCCGGTGACGATGGCCTTGCCCAGGAATTCCAGCAGGCCGTAGGTCAGATTGCGGCCTAGTTCCGGCCTTTCCTGCACATCCATCGCCGATTGCCCCGGGAGTCGCCATCCTTTGGATTCAGGCTGCGCAGGCGGGGGCATCGGCGCCAACCTCATGGTACGACACCCGCCTTGTCGGGAAAGGCCGCGACGATTGCGTCATATTGCCCGCGGTCGAGCTCGATCATCGAGCCGTGCCGGGTGCCGGCGGGCATCTCGAAGCGGTTCCAGCGCGGCACGCCGCTATTGCCCTGGACCTGAACCCAGGGACCTTCCAGCCGGGGCGCTTTGGACAGGCCGTAGCTTACTCCGGCATATTGCTCGTAATAGAGCAGCCAATCGCGATTGTTCGGTGCGCGGACGATCGTCGGAGCCTCGCGAAAATTCGGGCTGATCGGCGCGCCCGGCATCGGATAGGGGCCGAGAAGCGTGGCGGCGCAGCTTATCCGCACGGTCTTTCCCGTCGGCCAGTTGTACGACGGATAACGCTCGTCCTTGACCAGCGCGCAATAGCCCCGTCCGTCGTCGCCCGGCACGATGACCGTGTCGATCGTCGCGATATCCCAATCGAACAGCAGCTTGGGCGGACCGTCGAACGTCTTGAGATCGCTCGACAGGACATAGAGGGTGCGCTGGCTGGCCCAATAGCGTTCCGGATCGGCGGGGGTGTGGGGGACATTGGGCGTATGCCAGGTCAGCAGATATTTCGCCGAGGCCTTGTCATAGAATAGTTTTGGCGCGCCGAGCCGCTGGAGCGGATTGGAGAGGCCCCGCACCTGCGAAAGGTCGGGCTTATAGGTGCCGTGCGGGCGCCAGTGGATCAGGTCGGACGAAACCCAGAAGCGGACGAACGGATCGCTGTCGCTCTTGTTGCCGACCAGGATGTAGCGCCCGTCGGACATACGGGTGATCGAGGCATGGCCATGATATTCCTCCGAGACCGGGCTGCCGCCGTTGAGGCGGCGCCAGTTCAGCCCGTCGAGACTGACCGAATAATAGAGGACGCCATAATGTTCCTTGGTCATGTGCGCGAAGAGATAGGCCTTGGCCGGATCGACATAGGGTGTCTCGGGCGCGCCGGGCGGCACTTCGGGAGGCAAAGCCCCCGGGGCCTGCGCCAGAGCGGGCAAAGGGGCGGTTGAAAGCGCAAGCCAGATCAAGAGTGCGCGCAGGCGGAGAGAGCCTCGCAAGATCGGTACTGGCGTGTGGAAATTCATGTGTGTCTCCCCGGTTTCGATGCGCAGCGAAAAGGGTATTGCATCGGCTCACTTAAGATTGGTAAGATAAATTCTATTATAGATACCTGACAGAAACAAGGAGGATTGCATGGCCACTCGACGGACCAAGGGGCTAGCGATGGGTTCGGTACTGGCCATGGCGGTCGCGGCGGCGGCGTGCCCCCCGATGGCGCGCGCCGAACGCGCGGCTCCCGCGGCTGCGCCCGAAGTGAAGCTGTTCACGCGCTATTCGGACACCAGCCGAATCGGGCAGCCCTATGCCAAGGATCCGTCGGTCATCCGGTTCGAGGGCCGCTATCTTATGTATTATTCGATCCCGCCCGCGAAGGATAACCGCCAGGGTGGCGACGGTTTCCCGACCGGATGGGCGATCGGGATCGCCGAAAGCTCCGATCTCAAGAGCTGGCGCAAGGTTGGCGAGGTGCTGCCGGTCCAGCAGGTGGAAAAGAACGGCATCGCCGCGCCCGGCGCGATCGTGATCCGGGGCAAGGTCCATCTGTTCTACCAGACCTATGGCAACGGCCGCCGCGACGCGATCAACCACGCCTGGTCGACCGACGGGGTCAACTTCGAACGCGATCCGGGCAATCCCGTGTTCCGTCCCGACCCGGCCGAGGCGCCATGGAGCGCGGGCCGCGCGATCGACGCGGAGCCGTTCGTCCATGGCGACAAGCTGCTGCTCTATTACGCGACGCGCGATCCGGAGATGAAAGTGCAAAAGATCGGCGTCGCCTCGGCGCCGCTCGATTCCGCCTATGGCAAGAGCGATTGGACCAATTTGAGCAAGGACGGCCCCGCATTGGAGCCCGAACTCGCCTGGGAGCGCAATTGCGTGGAAGGGGCGAGCATCATCCGCCGCAATGGCAAGCTCTACATGTTCTATGCCGGCGGTTACAACAACGAGCCGCAGCAGATCGGCGTCGCGGTGAGTAGCGACGGGGTGAATTGGAGGCGCGTTTCCGACAAGCCGCTGCTCACCGACGGTCCGCCGGGAAGCTGGAACGATTCGGAATCGGGACACCCCGCCGTGTTCCGGGACGGCGCGCGCACCCTGCTGTTCTTCCAGGGCAATCCCGATCGCGGCAAGACCTGGACGCTCGCGGCCACCGAACTCGGCTGGGGCAGGAACGGCCCATATCTCAAATCCGTCAAATAACATCGCCGTCCGGCGCATAAGAAGACCCAGGAGAGAAGTTTGGCACTCGTTCGCATAATGGCTGCACTCAGCGTTGCAGCCGCCATTCCCGGCCTGACTCCGGTCCAGGCGCTGGCACAGCAGCGCACCGTCGCCGCCTCTGCGGCCTTTCCGCTTGTCGAAGCCGGCGTCGCGCCGACGATCTTCGTTAGCGCGGGCGATGCGCCGGTCGTCGAAATCGCCGCGCGCGCCTTTGCAGGCGATGTCGAGCGCGTCTCCGGCGTGCGTCCCGACGTGTCGCAGGCGGCGCCCGAAGGGCGGCTCGCGATCCTCGCCGGGACAATCGGCGGGTCGCCGCTGATCGACCGGCTGATTGCCGAAGGGCGGCTGACCGTGGATGCTGTCAAAGGGCAGAGCGAGGCTTATACGATCGCGGTCGTCGACAAGCCGTCGCCGGGCGTTGCGCGCGCGCTGGTCGTCGCCGGCGCCGACCGGCGCGGCACCGCCTATGGCATCTTCCGCCTGTCGGAACAGATCGGCGTATCGCCATGGATATGGTGGGCGGAGGTCGCGCCCGACCGCCGCGCGACGCTGATGCTCGATGCCGGAACGATCGTCCAGGGGTCGCCCTCGGTCCGCTATCGCGGAATCTTCCTGAACGACGAGGATTGGTCGCTGCGGCCCTGGGCAACCGCGAACGACCCGAGCGGCGATATCGGTCCCGCGACGCACGCGCGTATCTTCGAGCTGTTGCTGCGCCTGCGTGCCAACTTCCTCTGGCCCGCGATGCACAAGGTCACCTCGGCGTTCAATCAGGTGCAGGGCAATGCCGAAATGGCGGACCGCTATGCGATCGTGATGGGCGCGAGCCATGCCGAGCCGATGCTGCGGAACAATGTCGCCGAGTGGAATTTCGAACAGCGCGGCGAGTTCAACTATGCGAAGAACCGGCTCAATATCGTGCAATATTGGCGCGATCGGGTGCGCGCCAATCATCAGTATGAGAATGTCTACACCGTAGGCATGCGAGGCATCCATGACAGCCCGGCGGAAATGAACCGCGGCAGCGACGGCGTGCGGCTGCTCGAGCAGGTGGTCACCGATCAGCGCGAGCTGCTCAAGGAAGTCGGCAAGGATCCGGCCGCCGTTCCGCAGGTCTTCGTGCCCTACAAGGAGGTGCTCGATATCTATCGCAAGGGCATGACGGTGCCTGACGATGTGACGCTGGGCTGGGTCGACGACAATTATGGTTATATCCGCCAACTCTCGACCAAAGCCGAGCAGAAGCGGTCGGGCGGTGCGGGTGTCTATTATCACATCTCCTATTGGGGCGTGCCGAACGACTATCTGTGGCTCGACAGCACGCCGCCCGCGCTGATCGGCGAGGAAATGGGCAAGGCGTTCGCGACCAACGCGCGTCGGCTGTGGGTGCTCAATGTCGGGGACCTCAAGCCGGGTGAAAAAGGTCTGAACTACTTCATGGACCTCGCCTATGATTTCGAAGGCACGTCGAAACTGGGGCAGCGCGGGTGGCTGAGAGGGTGGGCCGAGACGACGTTCGGCCCCGAACAGGCCGACGCCATCGCGGCCTTGCTGGGAGACTATTACCGGCTCAATTTCGCGCGCAAGCCCGAGCATATGGGCTGGAACACCGCCGAAACCGCACCGCGCCCGACCGAGTTCTCGCCCGTCGCCTATGGCGACGAAGCGGGCATCCGTGCGGCCGAGTTCCGGGCGCTCGACCAGCGCGCCGAGGCGATCAGCGCGAAACTGCCCGCCGAAAAGCGGGAGGGCTTCTATCATCTGATACTTTACCCGGTGCGCGGGAGCGCGCTGATGAACGCCAAGATGCTGAGCGCCGACCGCAGTTTCCTCTATGCGCATCAGGGCCGCGCGAGCGCCAATCTCTATGCCGATGCCGCCGCCGAGGCCTATCGCGGGATCAAGAAGGCGACCGCCGTCTATAACGCGACGGGCGACGGAAAATGGGCGCAGTTCATGCATGATGAGCCCCGCTACCAGTCGGTGTTCAACATGCCGCCGGTCGGCCGGGTTACACCGCTGACCCAGCCCGGACTCGGCGTTGCCGTCGAAGGCGCGATTGACGCATGGACGCAGCAGCCGGCGCGAACATTCGAAGCTGCCGACACCGCGCTGCGGGTCGAACGCTGGCGCAACCAGAGTGTGTCGAACGAGCGGCTGCCGCTGTTCGAGCGCGCGACCGACCGCCGCTATTTCATCGACGCGTTCAATACCGGTAGCGGTGCGCTCGACATCCGTGCTGCGGGATCCGCGCCGTGGATCGAGATCGAGCGCGAGGCGAAGCCGGGCGGCGATCAGCGGCTGTGGGTCTCGATCGACTGGAGCAAGCTGAAGGCGGGTGCGAGTGCCGCCGGCACGGTCACGGTCTCCGCTGCAGGCGCGAGCCGCAGCATCGCGGTCGAGGCGCGCAATGTCGCTGCGCCAAAAGGGATGCTGGTCGAAGACAATCGCATCATCGCCTTCAACGCCGGCCGCTATGCCGTCGCCCAGCCGGGCTGGCAGCGCATGCCCGATCTGGGCCGTTCGGGCCATGCGATCGCGACCAGCCTCGAATTGCCGAGCGCGGCTGATCCGGCAAGGACACCCTATGTCGAATACCGCTTCCGCACGACCAGCCGCGGCGCTGCGAAACTGCGTGCAACGCTGCTCCCCAGCTTCGCGCTCAGCGCGGAAAACAAGCTGCGTTACGGCGTCTCGATCGATGGCGGCCCGATCACGGTCGTCGATGCCGACAAGCGCGACTGGGGCGATGGGGTCGAACGCAATGCGATGACCTCGGTCACCGACTGGACGATTGCCAGCGCGGGCGAGCACCGCCTCCGCGTCTATGCCCTCGATCCCGGGGTGGTGTTGGACTCGTTCGTGATCGATTTCGGCGGACTCGCCCGGTCCTATCAGGCGCCCCCGGAAACGATCGCGAACTGAGGGATCGGCGTCCCGCGCCGGCTCGGCGCGGGACTAAACCGCCTTGCGCGCGGAGACGCGGCGAAGCTGCTCGGCAAAATCCGCCTCGGCCTTTTCCATCAGCTCGAGCTTGGTGGCGTCGAGCAGGTCGTCGGTTACCCGGCGCAAATGCGCCCGCATCGCATCGCGCGCGCGCTGCGGGTCATGCTGCGCGAGCGCGTCGACGATCAGTTCATGCTCGTTGGCTCGCGGGGTGACGCCTTTGCGCCGGGCCCGGGCGAACATATGGACGCAGAGCGGCGATTGTTCTCGCACCGCCCACAGCATCTCGATCACCGATATGATCAGGCTGTTGCCGGTGGCCGCCGCGATCGCGATGTGAAAGCGCTTGTCGGCGTCGAACGCCGCATCGGTGTCGCGCTCCTGCTTCATCTCCCCGAGGAGCGCGCGAAGCTCGGCAAGCTGCGGCTCGTCGATCGCGGCCGCGGCGAGCGCCGCCGCCTCGCTCTCGAACAAGATGCGCGCTTCGATCAGTTCGAAGGCGCCGACATCCAGTTCCGGAGCGATCAGCGCCGTCTCGGGTGGGGTGGTGCTGACATAGATGCCAGACCCTTTTTTCGCACCAACCAGACCACGGATTTCGAGTGCGATCATCGCTTCGCGGATCGTCGGCCGGCTCACCTCGAACTGTTCGGCGAGGTCGCGTTCGGCGGGCAGCCGGGCCCCGGGTTCATAGGCGCCGCTGGCGATTTCGGCAGCGATTGAATCGGCGATGCGCTGATAAAGCTTTTGATTGGGTGCCATGTTGTGATGCCTGATGAATGTCGCATCTGATTGACGGATAGATGGCTTGGCGTCAATCACCCTCGAAAATTGGCCGGACCAATGATTGCGTTTGCTCCGATGAATGGTAAGGCCGGAAGATTGCCGCAACTCCGGTCGCGCGGTCGCCGCGCCGACTCATGAAGCGCGCGTTACAGCCCGTGGCGGCCGGCGAAGCGCTCGAACAGCGCCGGCCAGGGATGCTCCTCTCCCTTCTCGCGGAGCGGCAGGCCGTGGCCGCCGGTCTCGAAGATATGCAGCTCGGACGGGATTCGCGCGGCCTGGAGCGCGGCGAACATCGTCAGGCTGTTGGCGGGGCTCACGACCTTGTCGTTCGCGGCGTGGGCGACGAAGGTCGGCGGCATGTCGGGGGGCAGATGGCGTTCGGCGGAAAAGCGCGCGACGCGTTCGGGGCGGGCATCCGTCCCCAGCAACTCGCGCTTCGAATGCGCGTGCGCGGCGGGCTCCGCCATGGTGATGACCGGGAAGAACAGCCCCGCCACCGCCGGACGCGCCGAGTGCGCATCGGCGGCGTCGACCGGATCATAGGTGCGCAGCGCCGACCGGCTGGCCAGCCGTGCGGTGAGGTGGCCGCCGGCTGAGAAGCCGATCGCCGCGATCCGGGCGGGGTCGATGCCCCAGGTCCCGGCGCTGGCGCGGATCAATCGCATCGCGCGCTGCGCATCCTGCAGCGGTGCATCGGGACCCGCAGCCCAGCCGTCATGGGGCAAGCGATAGAGAAGCTCGAACACCATATATCCGCGCGCGGCGAAAGCGCGGGCGATCCCCGATCCCTCGCGCCCCACCGCGACGCGGGCATAGCCGCCTCCGGGCACATAGAGGATCGCCCCGCCGTTGGGCGTGGCGGCGCGCACGACGTTCAGCATCGGCGTCGCGACATGCGGCCAGGCGATATCGTCGGCGGGGCCGCCGGGCGATCGCTTGACCACCTCGTCGCGTACGCGCAGCCCCGCGCCGCCGGGCGGCGGGCCCGGCCAGATCGGAAGCCGCTCGACCGGCGGCGCCGCAGCAGCGGCCGCCATGGCGGACACGGGCAGGGCGGCCGCCGCGACGGCCGACCCCTTGAGCAGGCTCCTGCGCGTGATCGCCATATCGCTCACCAATTCCACATCGTCCCGTCTTCAAGACGGGCAACGGGAAGATAGGCGGGCTTGTAGGGGTATCGCGCGGCCAGTTCCTCGTCGATGTCGACGCCGTGGCCCGGCGTCTCGCCGCAATAGAGGAAGCCGTCCGCAAAATGATAATCGTGCGGGAAGACCGCGTCGGTCTCCGCGCTGTGCCGCATATATTCCTGAATACCGAAATTGGGGACCCAGGTGTCGAAATGCAGCGCGGTGCCCATCGTCACCGGTGACAGGTCGGTCGCGCCGTGGCAACCGGTGCGGATCTGATAGAGGCTCGCGAGGTCGGCGATCCGCCGCAGATGGGTGACCCCGCCCGCGCCGACGATGGTCGTGCGGATATAGTCGATCAGCTGGTTCTCGATCAGCTCCTTGGCGTCCCAGATCGAGTTGAAGATTTCGCCCACCGCCAGCGGGGTCACCGTGTGCTGGCGGACCAGCTTGAACGCCTCCTGATTCTCCGCCGGGGTGACGTCCTCCAGCCAGAACAGCTGGTAGGGCTCGAGCATCTTGCCGAGATTGGCGGCTTCCTGCGGCGTATAGCGGTGATGGCCGTCGTGCAGCAGATGATGGTCAAAGCCATAGGTGGCGCGCAGCGTCTCGAACAGCTTGGGGACATGGTTGAGCGCTTTCCGCGTGTCCCAGCCGGTTATGCTGGGCAGCGCCGCGTCGGCGGGTTCGTAATAGAGCTTGCCGCGCCCGACACCATAAGCGTCCTTGATCCCCGGAATCCCGGTCTGGGCGCGGATCGCCTTGTAGCCGAGGTCGATATATTGGCCGACCGCGTCGACGGTTTCCGCGATGTCCGCGCCATTGGCATGACCATAAACCATCACGCCATCGCGGCTGCGCCCGCCGAGCAACTGATAGAGCGGCATCCCCGCCACCTTGGCCTTGATATCCCACAGCGCCACGTCGACCGCGGCAATCGCGCGCATCGTCACCGGGCCGCGCCGCCAATAGGCGCCGCGATAGAGATATTGCCAGATATCCTCGATCCGGCGCGGATCCATGCCGATCAGGCACGGCGCGACATGATCCTGGAGATAGGACACGACCGACAGCTCGCGCCCGTTCAGCGTCGCATCGCCGATGCCGTGGACGCCTTGGTCGGTTTCGATTTTGAGCGTGACGAAGTTTCGCCCGGGGCAGGTGACGATGACGCGGGCGGCAGTTATTTTCATGACAGAGTTCCAAATGGTCGGGACGCGATCATTAGCATCACCCTTGCCAATATCAACAATATTGGTAAGGCCACTATGAAAAGAGGAATTTGGTGCGATCGCAACCGTCCTTGTAGGCGGCTCCACTCTTCCGGAGGCCAAGGCGCCGGCCATGTCCTATCTGGAAAAGGTACGCATCGCCGATCAGGCAAACAAATATCCTGGAGAGCTTTCGGGCGGACCGCAGCAGCGGGCGGCGATAGCGCGCGCGCTGGCGATGGAGCCCCGGATTCTCCTTTTCGACGAGCCGACATCGGCGATCGATCCCGAGATGATCAAGGAAGTGCTCGATGTGATGATGGCCCTTGCCGGCGAAGGGCGGACGATGGTGTGCGTGACGCACGAGATGGGATTTGCCCGCGAGGCGGCCGATTGCATTCTTTTCATGGACCAGGGGCAGATCATCGAAGCCGCAAGACCGGCCGATATTTTCGCCGCGCCGAAAAGCGAACGAGCACGGACTTTTATCGAACAGATCCTTGCTCACTGAGCGGTCTCACGCAGGTCGCACAAGTTGCGCCGACCCGCTTATCCTGTCATTTCATGAGCAAGCCGGGGGAGCGCGCAGTCGGCTCCTTGCGCCAAACGGCTCGGGCCAGCAAAAAAATTTCAAAATTGATGAGGGATAGGGGCTCGGCGTGCGTATCTAATATGTGTCCTGCACTCAGAATTTCTCGTATAACTAATTGATATATTTCAATAAATTCATGTTGACCTGTATATACATTTAATGCTCTCTGAGGGGAATCAGCTAACCATCAGGGGGTTTTCGCTATGATGACCAGGACAGTTTTGCTCGCCAGCGCCGCGGCGGTCGCCACCTTTGCAACTCCGGCGTTCGCCCAGAGCGATGTCGCGGCACAGTCGCCCGCCGCCGAAGATGCGCCGAACGGATCGGACATCGTCGTGACGGGCTCGCGCATTCGCCGCCAGGATCTGGCAGGCGTCGGCCCCGCAACGGTGGTCTCGGCGGAGCAGATCGAAAATACCGGTGTCGTCAACATCGAGACCGTGCTCCAGCGTCTGCCGGCGAATGCCGGCTTCGCGGGCAACCAGACCTCGGCCTATTGGGCGAACAACGGTTACGGCACCGCGCAGGTCAACCTTCGCGGCCTTGGTATCAAGCGTACGCTGGTGCTTCTCAATGGCCGCCGCCTTGTCGCGGGCGGCACCGGTGCCAACTCATCGCCCGACCTCAACATGATCCCGGTCGCCGCGCTCGCGCGCACTGACGTTCTGAAGGATGGCGCATCGGCGATTTATGGCGCCGATGCGATGGCGGGCGTGGTCAACCTCGTGACGCGCACCGACTATGAGGGCCTCGGTCTCAGCGTGCGTCAGGGAATCACCGAAAAGGGGGACGGGTCGGACTTCACCGCCGATCTTCTCTGGGGCATCCGCAACGACCGCGGCGGTTTCATGGCGGCGGTCACCTATCAGAAGACCAAGGCTGTCAATATGGCGTCGCGCGCGCCCTGCTCGCTGGCCGAAACGACGCCGGGCCAGCTGTCGTGCGTCAACAGCGCGTCGACGATCGGCGGCCGCGCGGTGCTTCCGAACGGGCAGCAGATCAACTTCAACCAGGTTCTCGGCGGCGACGGCGACTTCTTCGAACCCTACAGTGCCGCAAAACACAACTTCAATTCGAACCCGTTCCTCAACGCGGTGAGCCCGGTGGAGCGGGTGAGCACCGCCTTTTTCGCGGATTATGACCTCACCGACAATATCGAGGCGTTCGGCGAATTCCTCTACACCTACCGCAAGTCGAACCAGATCGCGACGCCGGGTACGCTGCGCAATCTCTCGATCGCGGCGAGCAACCCGACCAACCCGACGGGGCAGAATATTGTCCTCATCCAGCGCCGCCTCGCCGAACCCGGTCCGCGGCAATTCTTCCAGGAAACCGACACCTGGCAGGGGACCTTCGGGCTCCGCGGCAAGCTGTCCAACGACTGGGCGTGGGAAGTGGCGGGCGCGTTCGGCCGCAACACCGCGGTCGATGGTTCGACCAACATCGCCAATCTGGAGCGCGTCGCGAATACGCTCGACACGACGAAATGCAGCCTCGCGGCGGGCGCGTCGATCCCGTGCGCCGATTATCTGGGCTTCGGCGACCTGACGCCCGAGGTGCTCGACTATATCCTCTTCACTTCGCGCGACCGCGGCGGCAACGAGCTGGCGACGGTCACGGCCGACCTCAACGGCAGCCTGTTCAACCTTCCCGCAGGGCCGGTCTCCTTTGCCGCTGGCGTCGTCTATCGCAAGGAAAAGGGTTGGCGCGATCCCGATCCGCTGACCGTGCTTGGTATCGCAAACACTAATCAGCAGGATCCGATCTCCGGAACCAGCACAGCGAAGGAAGCCTATCTCGAACTGTCGGTGCCGATCCTTGCAGACAAGCCCTTTTTTGAAGCACTGACGCTCGATGGCGCGGTGCGCTATTCGAATTACGACCTGTTCGGCAGCGACTGGAACTACAAGGCGAGCCTCGACTGGATGATCAGCGACAGCTTCCGTCTGCGCGGCACCTATGGCACAGGCTTTCGTATTCCCAACGTCCCCGAATTGTTCGGTGGCGTATCCGAAGGCAATCTCACCACGACCGATCCTTGCTCGCGCTATGCGACGAGCGGCAATGCGACGCTGATCGCCAATTGCCAGGCGTCGGGCGTACCCGCCAACTATGTCCAACTCGGCACGACGATCCTCACTACCGTTGGCGGAAATGAAAATCTGAAACCCGAAAGCTCGACGACCTGGACCGTCGGGACGGTGATCTCGCCGAAGGGGCTGATGCCCGGCCTGTCGCTCACCGCCGACTGGTTCGACATCAAGATCAAGGATGCGATCCGCGCCATCCCAGGTTCGACCAAATTGGCCGTCTGCTATGCGAGCGCCAATCTCTCGCATCCCTTTTGTGACGATTTCACGCGCAGCCCGCTCACCGGCGAAGTGACCTTCCTCGGCGCGCAACCGATCAATACGGGGCGCGAGGAAATGAACGGGCTCGACCTCGGGCTAGTCTATGCAGGCGGCATTGGCAGCGTAAACATCTCGCTCGACGTCAACGTCACTTACCTCAACAAATATGTCGTCCTGCCTTTCCCCGGCGGCGCACCGATCGACTTCGATGGCTTCATCGGCGGTGGCAACGGCGGCTATCCGAAGTGGCGCGGCTATGGCGTGCTGACGGCCGAGAAGGACGGAATCAGCGCGACCTGGTCCGCCCAGTGGATCGGCAAGGCGACCGACTTCAACGCGGCGCCCGGCGACATCGGTTACAGCACGCCGAACGTCTTCTATCACAACGCACAGTTGGCCTTCGAGATCGATGAGAAAACGCGTTTCCAGGTCGGCGTCGACAACGTCTTCGATCGCAAGGCGCCCTATATCCAGTCCTTCACCGATGCGAACACCGACACGATGACCTATGACCTCCTCGGCCGGCGCTTTTATGTCGGTTTTCGCACCGCCTTCTGAGGGTTTTGGACATGGCAATCCGTTGGCCGCTGGTCGTGCGCCGGACGCATAAATGGCTGGCACTGGTCGTCGGGGTCCAGGCCTTGTTGTGGACGCTGACCGGCTTTTACATGGTGGCGGTGCATATCGACATCATCCACGGCGACGATCTGGTGCGGTCCCCGGCCGCCCGGCCCTTCGACCTCGGCCGCCTTGCGGCGCCGTCAGAGGTCGTCGCGGCCGCGCCGGGGGTGTCGGAAATCCGGCTTCAGCACTTCCTCGATCGCCCGGTCTGGCGCGGGGAGACGCCCGCAGGACCAAGGCTGTTCGATGCCCGCTCGGGTGCGCTGCTGCCTGTACTCACCGAGTCCCAGGTGCGGGACCAAGCGCGGCGCATCTATACCGGCGACGGCCGGATCGTTTCGGCGCGGCTGCTCACCAACGCGCCGCAGGAGATGCAGGCGCGCAAGCCGCCCTATTGGCAGGTCGAGTTCGAAGGCTGGAACCGGCCGACGCTCTATCTGTCGCCGCAGACGGGGGAGCTGATTTCGCGGCGGCATGCCCTGTGGCGGGTCTTCGACTTCGCGTGGATGCTGCACATCATGGATTATGACGAGCGCACCGACGTCAACAACCCGCTGCTACGCGTTGCGACCTGGAGTGCTTTCGCCATGGCGCTGAGCGGTGCGTGGCTACTGATCTGGTCTTTCAAGCGACGCAAGGGAAAGAAGGCATGAAACGCATCCGGCTGACGCCGCTCTTCTTCCGGCGCATCCACAAATGGGTCGGCCTTATTCTCGGGCTGCAGTTCCTGCTCTGGGCCTTAAGCGGTTCGGTGATGGCGCTGCTCGATAAGGACAAGGTTGGCGGGCACGGCGGCGGCATGTCTCATGCGCACCCGTTGCCGCCGGGTGAATATTTCGACGTTGCGGCGCTGCCGCGCGGTGAGCCGGTGACGGGGGTCGTGCTGCGCGATCTCGGCGCGCGGCCCGTCTATGAGGTGCGGAGTGCGAAGGGCACGCGCCTCGTCGATGCGACGACGGGCGAGGATATTCGTGTCGATGGGGCTGTGGCCCGCGACGTCGCGGCGATGATGAACGATGCTCCGATCCGCAAGGTCAGCATGCTCGCCAAGGCGAATCTCGAGGCGCGCGATTTTGAAGGCGGCATGTGGCGTGTCGATTTTGCCGACGCCGAAAACAGCAGCGCCTATGTTTCGCTCGATACCGCGCGCTTCCTCGTTATGCGCGGCGATACCTGGCGCACCTGGGATTTTTTCTGGATGCTCCACAATATGGATTATGTGAACCGCAAGAGCTTCAACCACCCGCTGATCATCTTCGTCGCCTTCGGCGCGCTATGGCTCTCGGGGACAGGTTTCTATCTACTCTTCAAGAGCTTCAGTCGGGCCGATTTCCGCTGGCTGCGACGTCGCCGTAAGCCCGTTGTCTCGCGAAGCGCCGTCTGAAGCGTCAATCGTCGACCGAGAAAGCGGCTGACAGCTCGAAGCGCGTGCCGGGATGGGAAAGCCAGGCATGCGACACCAGCCGCCCGCGGCTCCAGGTGCGGCGCGTCATGCGCAGCACCGGTTCCCCCTCATCGAGGCCGAGCATGCCGCGCGTGCGCGCGTCGGGCATCGTCGCGCAGACACGGTGCTCGACCCGTTCGAGCGGCGCCGTGCGTGTCAAATATTCGTTGGGCGTCAACTGCGTGAAATCGAGTGTGCCATAGTCCGGCGCGACGGACGCAAGCACGAACCGCTCCTCGAGCTGGATCGGGAACTCGGCCTCGTGGTGGACGATGATCGAATGGAAGATTTTCGTGCCCACCGGCACCTCCAGCAGCGCAGCGGTTTCGGCGCTGGCCTTCTCCTCGAAATTCTGAATGACTCTCGCCCGGTAGTCGTGACCGCGTCCGCGAATTTCCTCGGCGATGTTTCGAATCTCGATCATATGTCCGATCGGTTTCGGCTCGGCGATAAACGAGCCGCTGCCTGCGCGGCGGACGATGATACCTGCGGATTGCAGCTCGCGCAGTGCCCGGTTCGCCGTCATGCGCGAGACATCGAACTGGCCAACCAGATCGGCTTCCGATGGCACCCTGTCGCCCGGTTTCAGACGGCCATCGCGGATGGCATCATGGATGCTTTGCTTGATCGCTGCGTAACGCGGTGGGGTATCCGGGGAAGCGCCGTCGGCAGACCGCCGGGCGCGATTCGAGTTCGATCGAGGCACAAGATCCATTACCCGTCTATACAGGTGAAACCATTCAGATTCCAAGCGTTCCGATGTGTTTTGCCGCGAAGATCAGAAAACGCAATCGCGAACTCTTCCTACCTTCCTGACCGAAGGGGCTTGGTATCAAGTCGGATTTCGCAGCACTCACGGTGACAAAAAAAATTGACAAGAAGACTTCTCCGTAACTCCTGCAAATACTGGCTGATGGCGTAACGTCCGCTAACTTTAACCTCCTTCCCAAAAGCTGTCCGTCCGCAAACGGCCGCGACCGGCTGATCGGCAATAAATAGCCTGCGGATCGCTCGCAGAGCGTTTTTGGCTACTTTCCGATGATAACGTCTGTCGATTTGATGATCACTGTTACGGCATCGCCATCTGAAAGGTCCAGGTCGGTAACCGCCTCGTTGGTAATGCCCGAGGTTATGACATGGCCGCCGCCGATATCGATCTTGACGGTTGCGTTGACTGCGCCCTGCGTCACCGAAACGACGGTTCCGCGCATCCGATTGCGTGCACTGAGTTCCATGGCAACCTCCATTAGCCGATTATAGCACCTCGCCGGCCGGCGCTCCACGCGGAGCAATGAAGAGTGCGCCCGACGGCTGCAGGGCAGCAGCCACACGATGCCCGTCGCCGATTGCAGTAAGCGGCTAGTATCGGGCCCGGAGCGTGACGTACAGCGACCGGCCCGGCTCGGGGAAGCCGTCGGTCAGGCTATAGCCCTCGTCGAACAGATTGCGGGCGCCGACGCCGAACTCGATTTCGTCGGTGACCGCATAGCTGATCCGCAGTGACGCATTGGTGTATGAACCTGTGCGATAGTAGCGCGCGGGCTGGCCCGCAGGCGTTGCCGTGAACAATGTCCATCGGCTCGATGCAAGTTCGAGGCTCGGCTGGATGTGCAGACCTTCAAACGGCGCCCAGTCCGCATGGATCAGTCCTTTGTGCGTCGGCACGCCCGTTGGGCGGAACCCGGGGTTGGCGGCGTAGGTCAGGTCGCGCTTGATGATCGTGTAGTTCGCGCCGAGGTCGAGGTCCGGCGCGAGCGTCACCGTAAGCGATGCTTCGGCGCCGTAATAGTCGCCGCTTCCGACATTCTGGCTCTGGGTGAGGTTCCTGAGGGCGCAGCCCGGCGTCGGCGTTGCAGGCGGCGTTGTCGACGCCGTGCAGGGATAGGCGGGCGTCGGCACACCGAAGATGGCATCTTCGATCCAGCTATGGAAGAGCGCGCCATCGAGCCGGATCGCGCCGGTCGCGAAGCTGCCGCCGATCTCGGCATTGGTCGCGCGCTCGGGTGCGAGCGCGGGGTTGGGGATCGCGGTGTTGAAGCGCTGGCTGAAGCGTTCGAAAATCGTCGGGAAACGCGCCCGCGACGACAGGCTGGCGTGTAGCGTAAGCGCGTCGCTTGCCGTCCAGTCGAAGCGCCCCTGCACGTTCCAGGTGTCGGCATCGCGGCGCGGATATTGATAGAGGATGGCCGGCGCGGTGGTTCCGAGCGGCGATCTGAACTCTTCGGCGCGCTTGAGGTCGCGCCAGTCGAAGCTCCCGCCCAGCGTGAAGCGCAGCGTGGGCGACAGGGCGAGCTCATTCTCGAGCGCGATCGAGAAAGTGTTTTCGGTCTGTGTCTGCGGCGGCTCGGTCGAAGGAACGCCGGCTGCCGAGAAGCTCGTTTGCGCCTCGACATGCTTGTCGTGACGATAGTGGAAAGCGAGGCGGAGCGTGTGGGCATCGCTCATCCGGAAATCGAGCTGCGCCGACCCGCCCCACGCCTTGTCGAAATAGGGGCTGTCGAAAGCGAAGGGGCGGCTTTGCGTCGTCTGCGTGCGGTCGTTGAACGAGCGCAGCATCGAGTCGAACTGGTTGTAATAGGCGCGCGTCTTCAGCGTCGCGCGGTCGCCAAGCGCGGTGGTCGAGAGGAAATAGACGCTGTCGATGTCCCACTTCGGCCAGTTCCAGAAACGCCGCGCCGATACCGTATCGCTGACATGCAGCGGCGCATTCTTCGCGCCGGCCTGCTTGGTGTAGCTGATCGCATATTCGTCGGTGTCATTGGGCGCGTAGCCGAGCTTGAGGTTTACCCGCCAGTCGCGCGTGCGGGAAAAATCGCGTTCGCCGCCATCCTCGAGGGCGGGAACTATAGCCGTGAAACTGTCCGGGAGGTCCCAATGGTCGGTGAAACTGCGGGCATAGCTTGCCTGCGCATACCATCTGTCCTGCCGCGTGCCGATCAGGGCCGAGGTCGAATAGCCTGCGTAGCCCGCGTCGCGGTCGAAATTGACCGTGCCGCGGACGTCGATGTCGAGCGCCTTCGTCGGGCGGCGGGTGACGAGGTTGATCGCGCCGCCCATTGCGCCGGGGCCGTCGAGCACCGACGCATAGCCCTTCGCGACCTGCACCTCGGCGATGTCGGTGGTGAGGAAGCGGCCATAGTCGAGCCGGTTGTCGGCGGGCAGATAGACGCGGATACCGTCGATCGAGAGCGGCACCTGGAAACGGTCGAAACCGCGGACGAAGACGATGCGCTCGTTGCGTGTGCCGCCGCTGTTGCCGGCGACCACGCCCGGCATCAAATTGACGGCATCGTCGAGCGCGGTGCGGTTGAACTTGTAGATCGCGTCGGCCGACAATGTTTCGCCATCGATCCCGATCCCCTCGCTGCGCGGGGCGGTCACGACGATCTGGCCCAGCGCGAAACGATCGTCGTCGGCCTGCGGCGCCGCGTCCTGCGCCTGGACCGCAGGCGCGGCGAAAGAGCCTGCAGCGAGCAGGAGAGCGATGACGGTGCGCATGGGTTTCCCTCTTTTTTGTCTGAGCGATTCGCTATATCTCGCCGTATATAGTTGTTTCGATCAAAGGAAAGCCGGAGTTGCTCAGAATCTTGCTAGGGGTTGCGGCTTTGCCGCTGTTTGTTACCGCAGATGTGTCGACGGCGCAGACCGATACGCCTGAGTGCGAAACGCCCGGAGAGCTTCCGGCACCGTTGGCGGGCTGGTCTGATCCCGGGGCGCTCAAGGCGGCCGGGAACTTCGGCGCGGCGCGCCGTGCGGAGCTGACGCCCGGTGGTTCGGCGGTGTTGACTTTGCTGCCGACGCCGCAGGTTCGTTATCCCGTTCGCCCGGAGAAGCCGGGCGGCACGGTGAGCTACGGCGGCGTCCTGCGCTTCTCGGTCGCCGAGGAGGGTCTGTGGCGCGTCGCGCTGAGCACCGGCGCTTGGGTCGATGTCGTCAAGGACGGAAAGGCGTCGACCTCGGTTGCGCATGGGCGCGGCCCTCCATGCACGGGCATTCGCAAGATGGTCGACTATCGTCTCGCACCCGGCACCTACGCCTTGCAGGTCGCGGCGAACGGCTCGGAAACAATGACGTTGATGGTCGCTCGCCTGCCGTGAGGCTGCTGCAAATCGCGGCCACCCTGTTGCTGCTGGCGGCGACCGGGCCATCCTGGACATGGCGTTTGCCCGAGGGCGTTCCACCGCCTGCCGTTCCGTCGGACAACCCGATGAGCGCGGCCAAGGTCGAACTCGGGCGGCGGCTTTTTTATGATGCCGATCTCTCGGCGGACGGGACGCTGGCATGCGCCGGCTGCCATGAGCAGAAGCGCGCCTTCGCCGATGGCAATGCGACGCGGCCCGGGGTCCATGGCGGTGCCGGTCGGCGGAACGTTCCCGGTCTTGCCAATATAGGCTGGTTCGGTCGGCTGACCTTCGCCGACCCCGCCGCAACCTCGCTCGAGGCTCAGGCGCTCATTCCTCTGATGGGAGAGCATCCCGTCGAAATGGGAATGAAGGGCAGGGAGGCCGAGTTCGAACGGCGTCTCGGAGCCGAGGCCTGCTACCGGAGGATGTTCGCCAAGGCTTTTCCCGAACGCGGCGGACGGATCGACGTTGCGAGCGTGACGGCCGCACTCGGCGCCTTTCAGCGCACGATCATATCCTATCGCAGCCCGTACGACCGGTTTCGCCGAGGCGAGACGAAGGCCTTGTCCGCGCTTGGCCGCGAAGGCGCGCGCGTCTTTCGGACAAGGGGATGCGTTTCCTGCCACAGTGGTCCGAACCTGACCGACCTCGATTATCACCGACTTGAAGCCGCGACGGGTGCCGACGTCGGACTTGGCGAGCACACACGTCTGCCCGAGGATGAAGGGCGGTTCCGGACGCCATCGCTCCGCAACGTGGAATTGACCGGGCCCTGGTGGCACGATGGTAGCGCGCGAACGCTGGAGGATGCGATTGGCCGCCATCCGGTCACCCTGTCGCAAACCGACATGAAGGCGCTTATTGCCTTCCTTGGCGCGCAGACCGATCCGCATTTCATAGCGGATCCGACGCTCGCAAGGCCTGATCGGGCTTGCGGCAAACGCCTATGAAAGCGCGCCGGCCTCGCTTGGGCGCGGGGCCGGCAACAATAGCCTCTCAATATCTCTTGCCATGATGGGCGACGCCGCTTCGTCTGCCGCGGCTTGCATCGCGCGGTAGGCCGATAATATCGTTTCGCCGGTGCGGGTCACCGTCGCGCCGCGGGCCTGGCCGCCGCCCGGAACGGTATCGACGAGCCTCTCGGTCCAGCAGCGATTCATCGCATCGACGAGCAGCCAGGTTCGCCGATAGCTCATCCCGAGCGCGCGGCCCGCGGCCGAAATCGAGCCATGGTCTCTGATGGCGTCCAGCAGGTCGGCCTTTCCTGGCCCCATCGCGATCTCGTCGCCGCATAATATCTGGATCTTTATTTTAAGCGGGCGGTCGGACAACATGCGATCACGATAGCCGATCGCGAGGCCTGGTAAATGGGCATTCGATACCGCGGTCGCAGCGGGGCTAGAAAGAACGGCGGCTTTCGCCAAATTATCTGCCTAAAGCTGGCCGTCCGCTATCGGTCCAACAGAGACGAAGCAGTTCATTTCTCTATTCTCGGTTCAGGATTGGAGCGCCTGGCGCAACCGCATATCGGGCAAGCGTGCTGATCCTGCCGTCCGGCCTTTCCACCTGATCCATGACCCTGACGTCGGTTCGCCATTCCTTGGGCGTTATCTCGAACAACTGATAGCCGCGGCGGTCGGTGTAGAGGTCGAAGTGCGGATTGTTTCGCATCATCTGCTCAAGCCCGGCTTCGCCTTTCCCGTTGCCGTTCGAGCTGATCGAGGCCGCCTGGAATTCGACCGCGACTTTCGGGCCGTCGGGTCGATCGTCGTCTTCGGGCACCGAGCCGACGAGATGCTTGTGATGATCGCCCGTTGCGATCACGACATTGGTCAGCCCATGCCGACGGATGGACTCGATCAGGCGCTCGCGGGCCGGACGATAGCCATCCCAAAGGTCGGTCGCGAAGCGCGCTTCGGCGGCGTCGTCGGCGCGGAAATCGACCGGCATGACGATAATCTGCTGCGCGATCAGGTTCCAGATGGCCTCGTTTCCGAGCCCTTCGTCGAGCCAGGCTTCCTGTGTGCGTCCGAGGACTTCGGGCGACTGGAGAAGCTCGGGCGGGCAAGGCCGGATCTTTCCGTCGTTGCAAACCTGGTCGGAGCGGTTGGTGCGCGTATCGAGCACATGCGTGCGCAGCAATCGGCCATAATCGAGCCGGCGATACGCAGTGAGCCCGCCGTGAGCAGGGAACAGGGCCTTGCGAACGGGCATATTCTCGTACCACGCCTGCAGCGCCGCGTAGCGCCGCAAGGCGAATATCTCCGGGCTGGTGCCATCCTGATCGAAGTCGCCCGCCCAATTATTGTCGACCTCGTGATCGTCGAACGAGCAGGCGAAGGCGCAAGCCGCGTGCGCCGCCTGCAAAGCCGGGTCGCTCTTATATTGGGCGTAGCGGCGCCGATAATCCTCGATGCTGTAGATTTCGCCGCCGATATGCTGGCGGATGATCGGCACGCCGCTGGCCTGCGGCCCCAGCGGCGTCGTTCCGCCTTCGTAGATATAGTCGCCATAGTGGAAAATGAGATCGAGATCGGGTTCGTTCGCGAGATGGGCCCAGGCGTCATAATGGCCCACCTCGTAATGCTGGCATCCTGCCACGCCGATCCGGACGCGGTCGACGATCGCATCGCTTGCCGGGGCGGTGCGCGCGGTGCCGATCGGACTGACATCCGAGCCGGCGACCGCGAAGCGATACCAATAAGGACGATGCGGCTGGAGCCCCGCGACCTCGACGTGGACCGAGTGTCCGAGTTCGGGCATCGCGAGCGTTTCGCCGCTCTGCACGATGCGGGTGCAGGCCGCATCTTCGGCGACCTCCCAGCGCACCGGTACGCGTGCCGCGGGCATGCCGGCATGTTCGTCGAACGGCCTCGGCGCAAGGCGCGTCCAGATCACGAAGCCATCGGGCCACGGATCGCCCGACGCGACCCCGAGGGTGAAGGGATTGGCGCCGAGCGGCCGGGCGAACAGCGGCGCGCGGGAGAAGCCCGCCAGCACGGCAAGGCTCCCTGCAGCCTTGATAAGATTGCGGCGATCGAGGGTCTTTGCGAAGGCCATGTTTGCGGTGCCTTTCGTGGTGGAAGGAAAGGAGCGGCGCCGCAGCATGACAGCGGCGTCGCCGGGGAAGCTTAGTTGCGCAATCCGGATCGCTCCAAATATGCGATCGCGCCTTCGGGATCGTTGGTGAAGAGCGCATCGACGCCGAGCTCGGCATATCGGTGCCACTCCTCTTCGCGGTCGGCGACGCCCGAGAAGACCAGAATGCCGGCGTCTTGCAACCGTGCTGTTTCGGCCCGATCGACTTCGTCGAGGCCGAGCACGATGCACGTCGACTTATGCCGGCGAAGCGTCGCGAGATAGTCGCGCGTCTGCCGCGGCACGCCGAGCAGGCAGGTGCGGATGCGCGGATTGATCTCGTGCAAGGCGTCGATCGTGCGGAAATCGAAGGATTGCAGGATAAGCCGGTCCTCGAGCCCGTTCTCGCGTACCGCCGTTTCGACGAGCCGCGCGAATTCGACCGGGTCGATATCGGCATCCTTGGGTATCTTCGTCTCGGCAAAAAAGAGCGCTTCGCTGCCTTTGAAGGCATGCAGCACCTCGCCGAGCTCGGGCACGCGGGCGCCCGGCACGGCGACATGGCGGCGGCCGGCATATTGCGGCCGTACGCCCGCACCGCAATCGAGCTTTTGTATCGCCGCGAGGTCGAGCTTGCGTACCGGTTGGGCCGGCGCGGGTGACCCGTCGTCTTGATTGCAAAAGTCGGGATTGATCAACGCGTCATGGTAGACGGCGATCCGGTCATCGGCCGTCATCTCCATGTCGAATTCCAGATATTCGGTGCCGATTTCGGCTGCGTGGCGGAAGGCCGGCATGGTGTTTTCCGGGCGAAGCAGAGCCCCGCCGCGGTGAGCGATCACGGCAATGGGCCGTCGCATCGAAGTGCTTTCAGCAGTTGGCGGGTCCTTCGCGAAAGAGAATGAGGATGGAAGCAACATGGCCGCTACGAAGAGTAGGGCGCCGCGCCGCAAATGGAGAGATTTGATCATCGCCTCGCTCCTCAGAATGTGAAGTTGACGCTGCTGAAGAAGTAGCGGCCATAGACGTCGTAAACGCCGCCGCCGCCCTGATAATAGGTGCGCGGGCGATAGGATGGCCGGACATCGAACAGATTGTTGATGCCGACGCGCAGCGTCGCATTTTCGTTGAGGTTCCAGCCGACGTTCAAGTCATTGTAGACCTTCGCGGGCAGCTTGTTCCGCTCATAGGCTTCGTCCGAGACATTGGTGTAGTTGACCGCGCTGCCCCAGAGCCGCGTGTTGAGCCCGATCTCCCAGTCGCCGATGCTATAGCTTGCGAACATGTTGGCGCGCACACGCGGATTTTGATAGCCGCCGTCGTAGATGATCCGGCTTGTTTCGACGCCGGGCAGGGTCGTCGTCTCGAACTTGATGAGATAGCTGGCGCGCACCGCGACCGCGAGGCGGCCCGGGCCAACATCGGTCCGATAATTCGCGCCGACATCGATGCCCTCCGCCTCGGATTCGGACACGTTCATGTAGCTTGTGTCGACGCCCTCGGCATAGCCGCGGGAATCGCGCGTGATGCGATCGCAGAACTGATTGTCGATCGAGGGCAGGTCCATACACAGGTTGAGGACGTCCTGCCGGCCGATCGCGGCGATCATGTTGCCGATCTTGATGTTCCAGTAATCGACCGTCAGGTCGAACCCTGAAAGGAAACCCGGCTGCCAGACGAGCCCCGCGGTGAGGCTGTTCGAGGTTTCCGGTGTCACGTCCATGCTGCCGCCGGTAATCACATAGCCAGTACCGATTTCGCTGGGCAGATAGGGGGTCGGAATGCCGAGTTGTTGCATCAGCGCGGCGCAATTCGCCTTGCGCGTCGGATTCGCCTGATAGCTTGTCTCGAGACAGGCATCGCGCACGCCGATTTCCTGGACGGCGCGCGCCGAATAACGCTCTCCGAAGTTGGGCACGCGAACGCTTCGCGAGCGGACCGCGCGGAGCGTCAGTTCGGAGAAGGGCATCCATGTTGCGCCGGCTTTCCAGGTCGTGGTCGATTCAAAGTCGCTATAGTCCGAATAACGGACGGCGCCCTCGACCGTCAGCTTGTGGATGAAGGGAAGGTCGCGCAGAACGGGGATCACCAGTTCGCCGTAAACTTCCGACACATGGTTCGAGGCGCGAAGTTCCGGCTCATACGGCGCCCAGGCTCCAAGGTGCGACAGCTCTCTTTCGGGCGGCGCGGCGCCATTGTCGTCGACATTGTGGATGGCTTCCCGGCGATGTTCGACGCCGAGCACGGCCTGCACCTCGCCGGCGGGCAGCGCAAGGGGGCTGCCGGTGATGCTCGCGCCGAAGATCTTTTGTGTCTGTTCGCGGTGCTTGCGGCGCGTCGCCATCATCCACCCGCGCTGCTCGGCGGTCAGCGGTGCCTCGCTGAAGATATTGAACGGAACGCAGCCGTTGGCCCGCGCGGTCGCATCGCGGCAGACCGGTGCGCCGGAAACGGGGTCCGAAATCACGTCGCGCGCGGCGATCAGCCGCGACGCGATCGGCACGTTGTCGGCGTGGATGTCGTTGGTGCTGCGGCCATATTGGCCGAAAACCTCCCATTTGAACCGGTCCGCCAGTTCACCGTTGAAACCGGTGCTGACGGTCAGGCTCTGACGATCGCTATAGTCGGTCATCTGACCGAAATTTTCATAGCTCCGGCGGACGGCGGTCGATGTCAGATCGTTGGCGAGCATGATCTGACGGAAGGAATCGGGCAGATAGGGATTGTCGAGCCGCGCGGTCGCGCCGCCAGCGCCGTTGAGCCAGGTCAGGCGATCGTCATCGCGATAGGGGCGGCGATAGGCATCGTAGCGCGACCGGCCATAATCGACGCGGAACTCATAGTTCACCCCGTCGGTCAGCGCATAGTCGAACCGTCCGATGAAGGCGTAATTTTCGATCGGCGCGATCAGGAAGTCGCTCCAATATTGGCTCTGCGGAAACCCGCCGTCGCCGCCGTCGCGCGAAGTGCCGCAGCCCGAGATGCAGCCGTTGGCATATTGGCCGACATAGGCCGAGCCATCGGGCGCCAGCAAATAGGTGTCGCCGCCCACATAGATGTTCGCGTTGGGCTGCAGATACATGTTCGTCATATTGTAGCGGATGACGCGGTCCGGAATGCCGTCGTCGGGGCCCGTATTTTCCGGATTCGCCTGGTAGCTGATATTCGTGTTTCTGGAGTAACGCTGGTGGAAATAGATCGGGTTGTTCTTCATCCAGGTCCCGCCGATCATGATCGACCCGCGGTCGTCTGAAAATCGGGTTCCGGCGACGAACGACAGCTGCGATTTGCTTCCGCCGCCGTCCTGGGTGAACCCCGTCGTTGCCGACATCTCCAGCCCGTCGATGTTTTTCCGGGTGATGATATTGGCGGCGCCCGTCACGGCGTCGGCGCCATAGATGGCGGCGGCGCCGCCCGTGACGATCTCGATGCGTTCCACCATGCCCGACGGGATCATGTTGATATCGACCGCCGACGAAGAGGCGGCGCCCGAGACGCGGCGGCGGCCGTCGATCAGCGTCAACGACCGGCTGACTCCCATATTGCGGAGCTCGATGGTCGCCATGCCGCCGTCATATTGTCCCTCGGGTGCGCTGTTGTAGGGCCCGTTACCGGGGCCGACCGCGACGTCGCGCAGGACGGTTTCATAAACGGTGGTGTTGCCGGCCTTCCGGCCCGCTTCCATGCTGACGATGCCGATGGGCATCGCCGATTCCAGTTCGGGGCGGGCGATGCGCGACCCGGTTACCGTGATGGTTTCGTCCGCATCCGCGACATCGGCCGCACTCGCTGCAAGAATGGCGACCTTCCCGTCGAAGGACCGGACTGTCAGGCCGGTGTCGGCCAGAAGCCGCGCCAGCCCGTCGCGTATTTCAAAGCTGCCGCGGACCGCGTTGGTCGTACGGCCGTCGCCATCGCGGCCGGCCAGCGTGACCTGAATACCGGCCTGACGCGCGAACTCGCGAATTCCATTTGATGCGGATTGGGTCGGGACGTCAAAGCTGCGGACCTGTGCCTGAGCGGCCGCGGGAAGGATCATCGCGGTCGCGACCGCCGTCGCCGAGGCGGCCGAACGAATGTAATAAGAACGCATTTCAGAAAACCCCTTGTTCGATGCTCTCGAACCTATCGACGGGGGAAATTCATATTTGGATCAGAATGGATTTATATTAATATTGGGAGGAAATTTTACTTCATTTTTATTACGATATTTGATCCAGACCGTTCGATATGGGCGCCTGATATTGCCGCAACGGCTTCCGCGAAATGCTCGGGATCGTTGGCGCGATAGAGTCCGATGATCTCGATGTCCCCGATCGCCGGGTCGGCCAAGATGATCTTGGTCGAGTTGACCCGGTTGAAGCGCGCCACGGCGGAGCGGACCGGTACATTGTCGAGCGAAATCTGCGCGAGTTCGGGAGGTGGCAAGCGGTGCGACGCTGATCGTGGTGCCTCGGTCGTCGTTGTCATCGGGCCCGGGTCAAGCGTCACCGTGCCGCCCGCGTGGAGGAGGACGGCCTGATCACGCTCATCGCGCGGCCATACGAGCACGCTCCCTTCGCTGACCCGCACGCCGCCGCCGGTGAGGCCGATCCGGCGCACCGAATAGACGGTCCCCGTCGCCTGCGCATAGACGTCGCCTGAACGCACGACAAAGGGACGGCTCTTGTCCTTCGCCACCTCGAAGGTCGCTTCGCCGCTCAGCAAGGTAATCTTCCGGATACCCTCGGACAGCGACACCTGGATCTGCGCGTCGCGGCCGAGCGTCGCCACCGACCCGTCCTTGAGGGTGACGACCTTGACGCTCGCGATCGTTTCGGTGGGGGTGACGAGCCCCGGCACCGGCACGCCGACCGCGACGAGCAATGCCAGCGACATCGCAACAGCGGCGCCGCCGGCCACCGCGCGCCCGCTCCAGCGCGAGGCGAGCCTGTGCAATGCACCGGGCGCGATCCCGTCATTGTCATTGTCGGAGGCGCGCAAGCTGGCGGTCGCGACGGAGGCAGCGGGCGCCCGATGCGTCGCGATCACGGCATCCTCGGCGGCACGCAACCAGGCGCGGGCGCGGATATAGGCGCCGCGATGCCGCGTATCGGCCGAAAGCCAGGCCTCGAGATCCGCCCGGCTTTGGGGTGTCATCTCGCCATGCGCCGTCTCGACCGCCCACACCGCCGCCTGCTCGTCGATCGCGCTAATAGGGTCGGCGCTTGCCAATCGCTTCGTCCTTCGTTTCGACGGTCGCCGGCGCATCGCCGCTCGATCGCGCATCCTGTTCGGCCATCGCCCCCGTGATTTTCTGCAGCCCGCGAACGAGATGGTTCTTCACGTCATTCTCGCTCACCCCGAGGCGCTCGGCGGTCTCCTTTCGCGATAATCCCTCGATACGCCGCAATTCGATCACCTTCCTGCAGGTGTCGGACAGCATCGCAAGCAGTCCGGTCACTCGCTCAAATTCCTGCCGCGTTTCCAGATTGCGATCGGGCAAGGGTTCACCATCGATGACGTTCGACCATTCGATTTGGGTCATCGAAGTGAAATTAATTATCCCCGCACGTCGCATGTGGTCCGTGACGACTGCGCTTGCGGTTCGATGGAAATAGCCCCCCGGATTATCGATATGGTCGACGGAGGCGAGGTTGGCGATGCGGCAATAGGCGTCCTGGATCACGTCTTCGACGTCGATGACATGGCTCCAGCGGCGTGCCAGCCATTTGCGGATAGCACCCTCGTGCGGGATAATTTCCCGGGCAATCCAGCCTATGATATCGCCATTCTCGCGCATTTCGAAGCGGCCATGCTCCTTGGTGGCCGCGCGCCGAATCGGGCACGGTCGACCGCGCCTCCAGAGATTGCCGCAATGACAGATTGATGACGACCGGCCGTTAACCTGCATCCGCCAACGAGAGTCTAGCCACTATTGTTCGAAATAGCGCGAGGCCCGCCTCACACGATTTTTCCCCATGACCATACGTTCCGTAACCGGCCATTTCCCATGGGCGGGGGCCTCGGGTTCAGGTCGCTTGGAGCATAGATCGGAAAAAGTTTTTCGTGACTCGTTGGAAAAAATGCTCGCCGATCGTCTTACTGTCCCAGCGAGTTTTTTTGGAGCATCGGGGCCCGACACGTTGAGGCAGAGCCGCCGCGAGATCGTTACCTGGGTGGGGAGCAATATCGTTCCGCACGAAGTCGACCCGTCGCGCGCTTGCGGCGTGGCGGTCGCGGAAGATGAAATCAGCGACATCGTGCAGGACGCCTACGTCAAAATCGCGAAGCTCGATTCGGTCGCGCATATCCGGAGTGGGCGAAGCTATTTCTTCACCACCGCGCGGACGATGCTGCTCGACCGCATCCGCCGTGAACGGATCGTGCGGATCGACAGCATGACCGAGATGGAAGTGCTGTGGCTGGCCGCCGACGACCCCGGCCCCGAACGCCGGGTGAGCGCGCGGATGGAACTGGATCGCGTTCGATGCTGCTCGACATGCCGCTCGGCGATGTGCTGCTCGGGCTCATCGGCGCCAGCTTTCTGGCGGCTGCGCAACAGGCGATCAAGGCCTGGGCGACCGAATTCGCCAGGGATCTCGACCCGGCGGCACCCGCATGGGCGGTCCCCGTAGGCCGCGCCGGGCTTACGGCGCGCGCCGTCGTGTTCGCTGTGATCGGCGTCTCGCTTGTGCGGGCGGGCTGGTTCGGCGCCGCCGGCGAAGTCAAGGGGCTCGGCGATGCCCTCTCGGCGCTCACCGAAAACCCGGCCCTTTATCTGCTCGTTGCCGCCGGCCTGTTCTTGTTTGGGGTCCACAGCTTCGTCGAAGCGCGCTGGCGGTGGCTTCGCGACGAGGACGTGATCGTGCGGATCATGTCGGCCAGGCGCTGACCGTTCGCGGCGGCTCATTTGGCAGAATTGCGAGCGCCTTTTTGGCTGAGCGGGCTTGATAGGCTACATGCCCTGCGATGTTGGAAATTCCTGTCCTGTACAGCTTTCGTCGCTGTCCTTACGCGATGCGCGCGCGGATGGCCTTGCTGGTGAGCGGGATGGCTTATGCACATCGCGAAGTGGTGCTGCGAGACAAACCGGCCGCGATGCTCGCGGCGTCCCCGAAGGGCACGGTGCCGGTGCTCGTGCTCGCCGACGGGGTCGTGATCGATGAGAGCCTCGATATCATGCGCTGGGCCTTGATGCATAACGACCCCGAGCAGTGGCTGCCCGGCGCCGACGCATCCTTGCTGGCGACGTTCGACACTGCGTTCAAACATCATCTCGACCGCTATAAATATGCGGTGCGATATGACACCGATCCGCTGGTTCATCGGGCTGAGGGACTGGCGATACTTGCCGAGCTCGATCGCCGGCTGGCGGAACAGGACTATATTGACGGCGCGGGCCGGGGATTTGACGACATAGCCCTGTTCCCGTTTGTTCGGCAGTTCGCCGGGGTCGATGCCGAATGGTTCGATGCGAACGCGCCGCAGCCTGTACGCAAATGGCTGGCTACCTTGATAGCGTCGGACCTGTTTGAGCTGGCCATGGTCAGGTTCACGCCATGGACCGATGCGCAGGATGGCGAACGGCGCTCTAGGCCTGCTGCGGCCTGATCTCGAACCCCGCGATATCTTCGTCGGCGGTCCAGACGCTCGCAAGAGCTTCCGCGCGGGTTTCGTTATAGCCCCCGACGATGGCGTTGAAGCTGCGTTTGTCGCCATCGAGGACTTGGTCGATCGTAATATATTTCAGGCCCTTGCTTGCGAGCAGCGCGCCGAATGCGCTGAGGCTTATGGCCGCGTCGCGCCGGTAGGTGGCGCGCACATGGGCAATTCGACGTTGCGGCGCATAGCGTTCGGTAAGCGACACCGCGGCAAGAACGGTCAGTGTGGCGCCGGCACCGAAGATCGCGAGTTCGTAGAAGCCGATCCCGAACAGCATGCCGAGTGTCGATGTCGTCCAGAGCGAGGCGGCGGTCGTCAGCCCGCGAACATTGAACCCCTCCCGGAAAATGACGCCGCCGCACAGGAAGCCGATACCGGTCAGGATGCCGTGAGCCATGCGAACGGGATCGATACGGATCACTTCGACCGGCGCGTCGTTGAGCCATGCCATCTGGTGAACCGCCGACAGCATCAACAGGCAGCACGACAGCGCGACAAGAATATGGGTGCGAAATCCGGCCGGGCTTGCGCGATATTCGCGTTCGGCGCCTATGACAGCACCGGCCAGCGTCGCCCCGAGGATCGGCCAGAGGAGGTCGGGAGAAAGAAAGCCCATGCATTGTTACCGCGTGACGCTCAGGATAGTTCCGCGCATGGACATTCGACGATATGGAAAAGGTAAAGCTCCGCAGCATAAAGCGGCGGGGCTTTCCTGAAGGCCGATCCGAGATCGGGACGTGCGATTTAAGAGCGTGCCGGCAGGGCCTGTGGCCAATCCGCAAAAAGTCGTCGACGATGGACGAAATTCCTGGTGGCTGCTCAAGCCTTGGCGCTACGCGCTCATACCGCATGATCAGATTGCAGATAATATGGGACTGGACTTCCTTCTGAAATCTTACGCTTGCAGTTGAGCGTCCGCGACCGTGAGGCAAGGCGCGGCTAATTTTTTGAGGGATAGTTGGTGGCAGACGCGAACTAATCACGCTCGCAATAGCTGGAAAGACACTTTGTAGCGGAAGAAACTGACGCTCGGCACCATCGCCAGTGCTCGGCGGATTCGGTGATCGTCATCCAGCGCGATGACCGCACCTTCGACGGTTTGCCCATCTTCCGCTAGTTCATCCTGCACATAGCCCATGTAGCGGAGGATTTGACCCACGACGGCATCGCTTGCGCGGCCCTTCTTCAGTTCCACGACGAGCAGGCGCTTGCGATCTTTGCTTATCGCCAGAATGTCCAGCGCGCCCGTATCTGTCGGATATTGCTGACCGACAATCTCACCCTCATCGGTGAAAATGTCGAAGTCGCGGCCCAGCTCGGTTTGAGTCCAGTTGGCGACGAGGAAATCCTCCAGATGTTTTTCCATGCCGAAAGCCACAGGGTCCTCGACAAGCCCCTCGCTCGTCATGACCGGCGCTATGGCGGGTGCAGGCAATCCGCCAATCAAAGCCTCAATCTCCTGCGCGTGTCCGGAGATGTTCGAGACAGTCCCGATCGAACCGGTAGAGTTCTTCAGCGAACCGCTCATCGCCGACCGGTCGATGTAGATGTCGTGCCAGCGGACATTGCGGCGATGAGGCAGGATTTGGCCTTCCGCGTACCAATATTCCCCTTCAATCTCGCCCACACGATAGCGGCCGGCCCCATCGGGGGAGAGGATGACATCGCCCGGTCGCAACCCCTTCGATACGGTCCAGATAGCTCCGCACGCCAAACCAGCGGCTACCTTGCTCTTATCGGGGTGGATTTCGAGATAAATAGGCACATAGGCCGCGTTGAAGGGGCGCCACGTGTCGGGCAGCTTGCCGGACAGGTCTTCATGAATGTCGAAATGCGTTCCTGTGAAGCCGCCTTCAAAGCACGCCTGCGCGTGAACGCTCTTTTTCCCAAGCATGACCCGATAGTAATTTTTCAATGCCGCCCCCTCCGCTAGTGACTGCGACCATAGCCACATCGTTGGCAAGGGTGTCAAAATCTTCGGTCCTGCAGCACCCCTGACTACCGCCATTCCTCACGGGGCGATGAGTGCTTTTCAAGCGATCATGCCCGGTTGCGACAGTGAATGCCCTTAATAGGGTCTGATACCCCAATGGGACCCCGCGCATTGGCGGCGGTCCAATTTTATCTCTAAGTCACTGAAAGAAATGGTGGACGCACTAGGGCTCGAACCTAGGACCCGCTGATTAAGAGTCAGCTGCTCTACCAACTGAGCTATGCGTCCACTGCCGGTTTCCGGCGTTCACGAAGCGGAGGAAAAGCCCTCTGCGTCGTGAAGAGAGCGGCCCGCTATCATGGTGCCGGACCCTTGGCAATGCCCATGCCGAAATTTTTTATCAATGAAGGCGGCGGCTGCCTTTCTTGCTGTCGTTTTCGATCGCGAGGATGATGCCGACGCAGGTCATGATCGTCAGCATCGACGAGCCGCCATAGGAAAAGAGCGGCAACGGAATGCCGACGACGGGCGCGAGCCCCATCACCATCATCAGGTTGATCGCGATATAGAAGAAGATCGTCATCGTCAGGCCCGCGGCGGTCAGCTGGCCGAAGCGCGTCCGCGCCCTCAGCGCCACGCGTGTCGACCAGCGCAGCAGCAGGAAAAAGCCGAACAGGAGCGCCAGCCCGCCGATCAGCCCCCATTCCTCCGCCATGGTGGCGAAGATGAAGTCGGTGTGCCCCTCGGGCAGATAGTCGAGGTGGCTTTGCGATCCGTTGAGGAAACCCTTGCCGCCGATGCCGCCCGACCCGATCGCGATCTTCGACTGGCTGATGTGATAGCCGGCGCCCAAGGGATCGCTTTCGGGGTCGAGGAAGATCAACACGCGTTTCTGCTGATAATCGTGGAGGAAGGAGAAGAGGATGGGCAGCGCGGCGACGCCCGCGGCAGCGGTGCTGCCGAACCACCAGAAGGGGAGGCCCGCGACGAACATCACCACCACTCCGCCGATCGAGATGGCGAGCGCGGTGCCGAGATCGGGTTGCAGCATGACGAGCGCGGCGGGCAGCCCGATCATCACTAGCGCGGGCCAGAGCGCGGTGATGGTGCGCGTGTTTCCGGGCGGCAACTGGGCGTAGAAACGAGCGAGGGCGACGACGATCGCGACCTTCATCAATTCGGATGGCTGTAGGTTGATGATGCCAAGGTTGAGCCATCGCTGGCTACCCCCGCCGACGAAGCCCAACAGCTCGACCGCGATGAGCAGGACGAGCACGCCGATATAGGCGAGATAGGAGAAATCCTCGAAGATGCGGATCGGGAAGCGTCCGATCACCAGCGCGATTCCGAGGCAGGCGAGGAAGCGCACGCCCTGTTGCCACGCCCAGGGCGACCAGTTGCCCCCCGCCGCCGAATAAAGGACGAGCAGACCGAAACCGGTGATCCCGCCGAGGATGGCGATCAGTTTCCACGGGATGCGCTGGATCGCGGGCGGGACGGGGATCATTGTGGCACTCCGGGCTCGGGATCGCTCGACGCGCCCGATTTCCACGCGGCATAGTCGCGGTCCATGCGATCCTTGATCGGCCCGCCCCAGCCGGCCTCAAGCGTTTCGAGCGCCTCCATTCCCTTTTCGCGGTCGAACAGATAGGTCATGAAATCCCGGGCGACGGGCGCCGCGGCGCGGCTGCCGCCCATGCCATGCTCGATGACGATCCCGGTGGCGTAGCGCGGATTGTCGACCGGCGCGAAGCCGACGAACAGCCCATGATCGCGAAATTTCCAGGTTCCGCTTTGACCGTTGCCGGTGCGGAGCCCGCGCACCTGCGCCGTGCCCGTCTTGCCCGCCATGGTGATGCCGTCGAGCGGCAGGCGGCTGCGCACCGCGGTGCCCGCGCCATTGACGACGAGGTCCATGCCCTGCCGCGCGACGGCAAGGGCTTCGGGCGAGAAGGGCAGCGGTTCGTTTCCGAAGTCGCGGTTGATGAGTCGCGGATAGAGGCTGCGTCCCGATGCGATCCGCGCCGCCATCACCGCGAGCTGGAGCGGATTGACGCTGACATAGCCCTGCCCGATGACCGCGTTGAGCGAGTCCGACGCCGACCATTGCTGGTCGTATTTCCGCATCTTCCACGCGCTGTCGGGGATGGTGCCATAACGCTGGTTGCTGCCCGCGAGCCGGAACTCCTCGCCGAGCCCGAGCAGCCGGGCGGTGGGCGCCATGGCATCATAGCCGAGCCGGTGCGCGAGCCAGTAGAAATAGCTGTTGCAGCTTTTCATGATCGCCGACGGCATGTCGAGGCTGCCATGGGTGCCGAGGCAGCGGAAGAAGCGGTTGCCGAGGCGATAACCGCCGATGCAGGTGTGACGCTCGCTCGGGTCGACACCATGTTCGACCGCGGCGATCGCGGCCATCGGTTTCAGCGTTGATCCGGGCGGATAGAGGCCGCGGGTCGCCTTGTTGATCAGCGGCTGGTGATCGTCGGCGCGCAGCCACGCATATTCGCTGGTACTGATGCCGTCGGAAAAGCTGTTCGGGTCGAAGCTCGGCATCGACACAAAGGCGAGGATGTCGCCGTTGTGACAGTCGATGACGACCGCCGCGCCCGATTCGCGCCCCATGCGCCGCGCGACATATTCCTGCAGGCCGGCGTCGATCGTCAGGTGGACGGTCTTGCCCTGCACGTCGGGCTGGGTGGAAAGGTCGCGGACAACCTTGCCGCGCGCCGTCACCTCGACGCGCCGCGCGCCGGGTTTGCCTTTCAGCATCTCCTGGAAATATTTCTCCAGCCCGTCCTTCCCGATCTTGTAGCCGGGCGTGATGTACAGCGGATCCTTGGCCTTCTGATATTCCTCGGCGTTCGGGGCGCCGACATAGCCGATCAGGTGGCCGACCGCGGCGCCGGTCGGATAATTGCGCGCAAAGCCGCGCTGGGGCGCGATGCCGGGCAGTTCGGGCAGGCGGACGAGGATCGAGCTATATTCGGCCTCGGTCATGTCCTCCTTGACCGCGACCGGCTGGAACCCCGATGCCGCCTTCAGGTCGCGATTGATCCGCTCCATCGCGTCGCCGTCGAGCCGGAGCAGCGTCTGGAGCTGCCCGAGCACCATCTCCTTGTTGTGCAGGCGGTCGGGAATGAGGTCGATGCGGAGCGAAACGCGATTGTTCGCAAGCGCGGTGCCATGGCGGTCGACGATCCAGCCGCGGCGCGGAGGCACCAGCGTCAGATTGACGCGATTGCTTTCCGATTCGAGGACATAGCGATCATTGTCGATCACCGAAATATAGGTCATGCGCGCCGCGAGCGCGACGCCGACCGCCGCCTGCGCTCCGCCGACGACGAGGGCGCGGCGGGTGAAGGTTATGCCTCTCCAGGCTTCGGTGATCGGCGGACTCTTCTTCTTCGGCATTGGCGGATTGGAACCAGTTTATCGGCGTTTCAGGCGGAAATTGTCAAACTTGCCGGTCAGGCGCATGAACAGCGGCACGAGCAGCGCCGAGATGATGATTTGCGGCACGACGAGGCCAAGCACCAGGCGGGTGTCCGCCTGCGGATGGGTGATCAGCGCCGCGAGCGACTGGATGATCGCGATCAGCAGCGCTGCGATCGCCCAATCGTGCAGAAAGCCGCGCCAATAGATGCGCTGCGACGAATAGGCGATCGCGATGCTGGCAAGCGTCCACAGCCCGACCGCGGTGCCGATCGGGGCGCCGCTGAACAGATCGTCCCACAGGCCGAGCGGCAAGCCGATCCACACCGGCCACATTTCGGAGCGCAGCAACTGCCAGCACAGGAAAAAGAGCAGGCCGAGCGGCGGCAGCACCGGCGAGTTGGCGATCAGCGGCAGCATCAGCGGCAGCGCCGAGGCGAACATCACGCTCGCTATCGGAACGATGCGCATCCGCCACAGCGATGCCGGTTCGCCGAGGCGCGGCCCCTTCTGTTTCATGGCGCGCTGGCGGGGGCGGGGAGGGGCGCGGGCGCGGGCCGGCCCTGGGCCTCGATATTGTCGGGCGTATAGGGGCGCAGCACCGCCACCGCATCGACTTTTCCGGGATCGGCGAGCGGGCGCGCGAGCGCGCCGTCGTGCTGGCGCCGCACGACGATCGCGACCGGGATGTTCGGCGGATAAAGCCCGCCGGTGCCCGAGGTCACGAGAATGTCGCCCGGCTTGAACGGGTTATTCGCGATGTTGAGCGTGCGGACGTCGAGGTCGCCGTTGCCGCGGCCGCTGGCGAGCGCCGGCAGCCCGTCGCGTGCGCGCCGGACGGGGACGATATTGTCGACGTCGGCAAGCAGAAGCACCTGCGACACCGACGGCCCGCTCGACAGGATGCGGCCGATCAATCCGTCGGCGCCGCGCACCGGTTGGCCCGCGGCGACGCCGAGATTGCGTCCGATGCTGAGCAGCGCGATACGCTTGGCGCTCGTCGAGGTCGAGGTGAGCAGATAGCCGTTGGCGAGCGCGGTCTTGTCGGTTTCCTGCAGTTTGAGCAGGGCCTTCAATTGGCGGTTCTCTTCCTGCAGCGAGCTGGTCGCGACGAGTTGGCGGCGGGTGTCGGCGAGTTCCTTGCGCAGCCGCCGGTTTTGCGTGCCCGCGCCGACATAGGCGCCAACACTGTCGTCGATGCCCGAGAGCGATCCGGTCACCGAACGCGTCACGCGTGCGATCGGTGCGGCGATTTCCTGGCTCGCCACGCGCAGCTGGGCGAAGCCGACGGGGTCAACGACCGAGAGGATCGCCAACAGCAGACCCGCCACCGCCCCCGTCACCGCGATGACATAGGCAGCGAACAGGCCATATTGGGCCTTTCGGGATTGCCCCGGACGTCGATGTGCCGGGCGGACCATGGTTAAACGCTACCGTCCGATCAGGCTTGCTGGAGCACGCCGCGGAAAGCGGGGTCTTCCATCGCGCGGCCGGTGCCGATCGCGACGCAGGTCAGCGGGTCTTCGGCGACGGTGACGGGCAGGCCGGTCGCGTCGCGCAGCAGTTCGTCGAGTTCGGCGATCAGCGCGCCACCACCGGTGAGCACGATGCCTTGGTCGACGATGTCGGCGGCGAGTTCCGGCGCGGTGTTCTCGAGCGCGATGCGCACGCCCTCGACGATCGTGCCGATCGGCTCGGACAAGGCCTCGGCGATCTGCGCCTGGTTGATCGAGATTTCCTTGGGCACGCCGTTGACGAGGTCGCGGCCCTTGATGTGGATCGTCAGGCCGGTGCCGTCGGCGGGGATGCGCGCGATGCCGAAATCCTTCTTGATCCGCTCGGCGGTCGATTCCCCGATCAGCAGATTATGGTGGCGGCGGACGTAGGAGACGATCGCTTCGTCCATCTTGTCGCCGCCGGCGCGGACCGAGGTGGTGTAGGCGAGACCGCGCAAGCTGAGCACCGCGACTTCGGTGGTGCCGCCGCCGATGTCGACGACCATCGATCCGATCGGCTCGGTCACCGGCATGTCGGCGCCGATCGCAGCGGCCATCGGTTCCTCGATAAGCCACACTTCGCTCGCGCCGGCGTTCGACGCGGCGTCGCGGATCGCGCGGCGTTCGACGCTGGTCGAGCCCGAGGGGACGCAGATCACGATTTCGGGGCTGCGGAACGCGTTGGGCTTGCCGCCGTGCACCTTGGTGATGAAGTGTTTGATCATCTGTTCGGCGACGTCGATGTCGGCGATGACGCCGTCGCGCAGCGGGCGGATCGCTTCGATGCTGTCGGGGGTCTTGCCCATCATCAGCTTCGCGTCGTCGCCGACCGCCTTCACCCGCTTGATCCCGTTCAGCGTCTCGACCGCGACGACCGAGGGTTCGTTCAGCACGATGCCCTTGCCGCGCACATAGACCACCGTGTTAGCGGTGCCCAGGTCGATAGCCATGTCTTGCGAGTTGAATTTAAGCCAGCGAGAAAAGAAGGACATCGATACTGCTTCCTGTCATCGAAGCCGCGCCCCTGACGGACACGCCCCCTGTCGTGATTTCACCCGCGCGTCCGGCCGGCGACAGCTACAATCAGGGGGAGATTCCGGCTCGTCCACGGGGGGTGGCTGGACAAAATGATCAGGGCTGTGCGGATGGGTCGCGATTTGCGTTCGACTGCGCTAGGAGAGCGGCCATGTCAATACGTCGCCTGCCGGAAAAGCTCGTAAATCGGATCGCAGCGGGTGAAGTGGTTGAAAGACCCGCCGCGGCGCTCAAGGAACTGGTTGAAAACGCCATCGACGCCGGTTCGACTCGCATATCGGTGCGAATCGCCGAGGGCGGGATTTCGCGCCTCGAAGTCGAGGACGACGGCTGCGGAATGGCCGCCGCCGACATGGCGCTCGCGCTCGAACGCCATGCGACCTCGAAGCTGCCGACCGACGCGATCGAGGATGTCATAACGATGGGCTTTCGCGGCGAGGCGCTGCCCTCGATCGCGAGCGTCGCGCGGCTGACGCTCGAAAGCCGCGTGGCGGGCGGCGACGGCTGGAAACGCGTCGTCGACAATGGCGCGGTGGTCGCCGAAGGGCCCGCCGCGCTCGCCAGGGGCACGCGCGTGCTGGTCGAGGATCTGTTCGCGCGCGTTCCGGCGCGGCGCAAGTTCCTGCGCAGCGGGCGGAGCGAATATGCCGCCTGCCTCGACGCCGTGCGACGGCTCGCGATGGCGCGGCCCGACATCGCTTTCGTGGTCGAGCATGATGGGCGCCGCGTGCTCGACGTGCAAGGCGGGCAGGATCGGCTTGCGCGCGTCGCGGCGCTGACCCAGCGCGAGCTCGCCGCGAACAGCATCGGGGTCGATCTCGATCGCGGCGAGGTGCATCTGGGCGGTGTGATCAGCCTGCCGACCTACAATCGCGGCATCGCCGACCATCAATATCTGTTCGTCAACGGGCGCCCGGTGAAGGACCGGCTGCTCGTCGGCGCGCTGCGCGGCGCCTATGCCGACCTGCTCGCGCGTGATCGCCATCCGGTCGTCGCGCTGTTCCTCGACGTGCCGACGAGTGAGGTCGACGTCAACGTCCATCCGGCGAAGACCGAAGTGCGCTTTCGCGACCCGCAGCTCATTCGCGGGATGATCGTCGGGGGCCTCCGCCGCGCGCTCGACGAGCATGGCTTCCGCAGCGTCCAGCGCCCCGCCGAGGCCGCGCTCGCCGCATGGCAGCAGGAACCGGTCGCGCCGCAGCCGCCGACCTTGTTCGCCCCGTATCTGGCACCCTCGCAAAGCCCGGCTGCGCCCATATTCGGCGCTGCCGATGCCGGGACGACGGCGCTGCTGCACGACCGCATCGTCGATTTCGCGCCGTCGCGCGATGCACTACCGATGGGCCGCGCCGAGCCTGCGGTCGCCCCGGTGCCCGGCGTCGAGGCGCATCCGCTCGGCATCGCGCGCGGCCAGATCGCGAAAACCTATATCGTCGCCGAAGCCGAAGACGGGCTGGTCATCGTCGACCAGCACGCCGCGCACGAACGGCTCGTGCTCGAACAACTCCGCCGCGGGATGAGCGGGCAGGCGGTGCCGTCGCAAGGCCTGCTGCTGCCCGAGGTCGTCGAACTCGACGAACCCGCATGCGACCGGCTCGAAGCCGCCGCGCCGCAACTCGCCGCGCTCGGCGTCGAGCTCGAACGCTTCGGCCCCGCTGCGGTGATGGTGCGCGCGACGCCGGCGATGCTCGGCGCGATCGACTGCCACAAGCTGGTCACCGACATCGCCGACGATCTCGCGGGCTATGACGCCGCGCTGGGGCTCAGCGAACGGCTCGAGCTCGTCGCCGCGACGATGGCGTGCCACGGGTCGGTGCGGGCAGGGCGAACGCTCAGCGTCGCCGAGATGAACGCGTTGCTCCGCACGATGGAGATCACGCCGCATTCGGGCCAGTGCAACCACGGGCGCCCGACGTGGGTGAAGCTCGCGATGGACGACGTCGAAAAACTGTTCGGGAGGAAATAGGATGGGGATCCGGATCATTGCTGCCGCATTGACGTCCATTGCGTTTGCCGCGTCCGTGTCGGCCGCGCCGCCGGCGAAGGAAGGGGGCTGTCCCGCCGCGCCGGTGCTGCCGGACGATCTGGTGGATTGGTCGCGCGATGCATCGGGCAAGACGATCTATGCCTATGGCGACGACCTCGGCGCCGACTGGTTGCCGCTCGGCGCGGCGCGGACCGCATTGCCGCTGCACAGGTTCGAAAGCCTGCGTTACGGCGTCGCCCCCGAGCGCAAGCCCGACGTTCACAAGTTCGGCGGCATGATCCCGATCGAAGTAAAGCGGGCGGGGCGGCTGATCGTCGCGCTCGACGCGGGTGCGTGGATCGACCTGGTGCGCGATGGCGCCGCCGTGAAATCGGTCACGCACGGCCATGGTCCCGCCTGTTCGGGCATCCGCAAGATGGTCGAATTCGATGTGACGCAGGGGCGCTACCAGCTCCAGATCGTCAACGCGCCGGCGGCTTCGATCCACGCGATGGCAGTGGTGCGTTAGGCCATTTTGATCCCGGCTACCCCGTTCTCGACCACCCCCGTCGCGCGCTTCGACAGCGTATTCACCGGCGTCGTCACCTTGTCGACCACCATGAAATGCGTCTGCCACGCCTCGCGGCCGACTTCGCATACGACATAGCCGCGCTGGTCGTTCGCGAATTTGAGTTCGGGGTTCAGCTTCAGCCAGTCGTCGGTGCCGCTGCGCTTGTCGCTGCCGTCGCCGCCGCTCGAAATCGAGGTCGCGACGAACTCGGCGCCGACGACCTTGTCTTGTCGCACGAGGTCCCCGCAGAAATTCTGGTGCTCGTCGCCGGTCAGCACGACGACATTCTTGAGCCCGCCGAACCGCGACAACATGCGTTCGCGCGGCGCCTCATAGCCCGCCCAGCTATCGAGGTTGAGGATCTTCTTGGGCTCGTCGGGCCGCCGCCGCCGGTCGAGCGACATCATCGTCACCTGCTGCGCCAGCGTGTTCCACGTCGCGCCGCCTTCGCCCAGATTGCGGTTCAGCCAATCCTCCTGCGCCTTGCCCAGCACCTCGGCCTTCTTGTCATAGACGCCCGGACAGGCGGGTTTGAAGCCGTCCTCGCACGGCTGGTCATCGCGATATTGCCGCGTGTCGAGCAGTTGCATCGCCATGAGGTCGCCGTAGCGAAGCTCGCGGTTCAGCGCGACCATGCCGCCGCGCGGCAGCATCGAGCGGCGCACCGGCATATGTTCGTACCACGCCTGCATCGCCGCCTGCTTCTTCAGCATGAAAACTTCGGGCGGGGCCGCGTCGGGGTCGTTACCGTCGAGCCCGAGCTTCCAATTGTCGATGTCCGACACCCAGTCGTTGCGGATCTCGTGATCGTCGAAGCTCGACAGGAAGGCGTGGGTGCAGCGCGCCGCCTGCAGGTCGATGTCGCCGAGCTGCTGCGCATAGGCGAGGCGGAAGTCGCCGAGGTCGATCAGGTTGCGGAACGCGTGCTTGCGCACCGGCCGGGTCGGAAGGCCGGCGTCGAACAGGTAATCCTGGCTATATTCATAGATGAAGTCGCCATAATGATAGACGAAGGCAAGGTCCTCGCGCGCGAGGTGGCGGTAGGCACCGAAAAAGCCCGCTTCGAAATGCTGGCAGCCGCAGACGCCGAACTTCAACGCCTCGGTAGGAGCGCCGACCCGGGGGAGCGTGCGCGCGCGGCCGCGCAGGCTGCGTTCGCCGCCCGCGGTGAAGCGGTAATAATAGGGACGGTCGGGCTGGAGTCCCGTGACCTCGACATGGACGCTATGCCCGAGTTCGGGGCGCGCGAGTTCGGTGCCCTTGGCGACCACATCGCGAAATCCGGTGTCGCTCGCGACCTCCCAATCGACGGGAAAGTTTGCCAGCGGCATCCCGCCGTGGCGCTCCATCGGTTCGGGGGCGAGGCGCGTCCAGATGACGAAGCCGTCGCTTGCCGGATCGCCCGCCGCGACGCCGAGGCTGAACGGGAACTCACGGAAGATGCCGCCCTCGGCGCGCAGGATCGCCGGGGCGGCAAGGCCGGCGAGCGTGGCCCCGGCGAGGAAGTGGCGGCGGTCGAACATGGCTGGGCTCCCTGGGGCGAATCGAAGCCCCTGATAGCCCAGCTATATGTTTCATCAATGACCGATAGGAGTGCGCCTCAGAACCACATCCGCGCCATCCACAGCGCCATCGCAATCATCATCAGATTCTCGGTGAGCGAAACGAAGCCCAGCGGCACCTTGCTGCTCCCACCGACGCACGCGCATTTGATGTCACGCTTGTCGATATAGACCGCCTTGAACACCGATACCGCTCCGATGCCGCCGATAAACAGCGCGACCGGGATCGACAGCCAGTCGAGCGCGTGTGCGGTCATCAGCACCCCCGCGAGCCCCTCGGCGAAGGGGTAGATGCTCGCATAGGGCACCCAGCGCTTGGCGAGCAGATCATAGTTCAGGAACATCGTCGCGAATTTGTCGACATCCTGCAATTTCAGCAGCGCCAGCACGATCATGCTGAACGAGATGAACCATTCGGCGGCGCGCAACGTAAAGGCGTTACCCTCGACCGCGAAGCTCGCGGCGAGCGCCATCAGCGCCGTCATCGCGAACAGCGCGATGACGGGGGTGTAGCTTGTGGCGTCGGGATCGGCGACCTTCAGCCCGAAATGACGGCGCAGGTCGTCATATCCCCCGATACGCTCGCCGTCGATGAATGTCTGCGGCGTCGTCTTGACACCATGCTCGGCCTTGAATGCGTCGGTCTCTTCGCGCGTTGTCAGCCAGCGGTCGTCGACCGCGAAGCCGCGGCTTTCGAGCAGATGTTTTGCCTTGAGGCCATAGGGGCAGATGTGCCCGGGCATGACCATGCGATGGAGGGTTGCCTGTTTCGTCATGCGCCCCATATAGCGTCCGTACCATGGTACGGAGTCAAGCAATGCAATTGACGATCGGAAAATTGGCAGCGGCGGGCGACGTTGGGGTCGAGACGGTGCGCTATTACCAGCGCCGCGGGCTGATAGATACGCCCGCGCGCAGCGGCGGCGACGGCTGGGGCGGCGGAATCCGCCGCTATGACGAGGATGACCTGCGGCGTCTGAAATTCATCCGTTCGGCGCAGGCGTCGGGCTTCACCCTCGACGAGATAGCCGAACTGCTGGCGCTCGAGGCGAGCGACGACCGCGTGCGGGTGCGCACGCTGGCGCGCCAGCGGATCGAGGTGCTCGACGAAAAGATCGCGCAGATGACCCAAACACGCGCCGCGCTCGCGCGGCTGGCCGACCAATGCGCGGCGAGCGACAAGGGACCGTGCCCGATATTGGCAGCGTTCGAGGCAAACTGAACCCCTTCCGCTTGTGGGAGGGGCAGCGAGACTTGCGAGCTTGCTCGCTAGTCGCAGCGGGGAGGGGGTGACGTCACAGGCCCTCCCCCGACCCCTCCCGCAAGCGGGAAGGGAGAGATTCAGCTGTGCAGGAAATGCATGACGTCGCCGTCGCTCACGACATAGGCCTTGCCTTCGGCGCGCAGCTTGCCCGCCTCGCGCGCCTTCGCTTCGCCGCCGAGCGTGACATAATCGTCATAGGCGATGGTTTCGGCGCGGATGAAGCCCTTCTGGAAATCGCTGTGGATCTCGCCCGCCGCCTCGGGAGCGGTGGCGCCGGTGTGGACGGTCCAGGCGCGCGCTTCCTGCGGACCGACGGTGAAGAAGGTGATGAGGTGGAGCAGTTCGTAGCCGGCGCGGATGACGCGGGCGAGGCCGGTTTCATGCAGGCCCATCTCTTCGAGGAACTCGAGCCGGTCGGCCATGTCCATCGTGACGAGCTCGCTCTCGATCGCCGCCGAAACGACCACCGCCTGCGCACCCTCGGCCGCCGCCTTGGCGAAGACCTTTTCGGAGAAGGCGTTGCCGTTCGCGGCACTGCCTTCGTCGACGTTGCAGACATAGAGGACGGGTTTCGAGGTCAGGAGCTGCGCGGTGCGCAGCACGCGGGCTTCCTCGTCGTCCTTCGGTTCGACGAGCCGCGCGGGCTTGCCGTCGCGGAGCAGGTCGAGCGCCTGCCGGAGCACCGATGCGGCGATCTTCGCTTCCTTGTCGCCCTGCGCCGCTTTCTTGGCGAAAGCCGGAACGCGCTTTTCGAGGCTTTCGAGGTCGGCGAGTAGCAGCTCGGTTTCGACCGTTTCGGCGTCGGCGACGGGGTCGACCTTGTTCTCGACATGCTGGATGTCGTCATCCTCGAAGCAGCGCAGGACGTGGACGATCGCATCGACCTCGCGGATATTGCCGAGGAACTGGTTGCCGAGTCCTTCGCCCTTCGACGCGCCGCGGACAAGGCCGGCGATGTCGACGAAGGCGAGCTGCGTCGCGATGATCTTCTTGCTGCTCGCGATTCCGGCGAGTTTCTCCAGCCGGTCGTCGGGCACCGCGACATTGCCGATATTCGGCTCGATCGTGCAGAAGGGATAGTTCGCCGCCTGCGCCGCCGCGGTTTCGGTCAGCGCGTTGAACAGGGTGGACTTGCCGACGTTGGGCAGGCCGACGATCCCGCATTTGAAACCCATAAAAACTCCGTGAGGTTCGGCCTGCCGTGAATGAGGGGCCGGTGTTGCTGCGCCCCCTAGCGCCAAGTCGCGCCCGATGCCAGTCTTTGCCGTTGCGCGCCGTTCAGACTTGGCGCTTTATCGCGCGAGCCATGACGAAACCCCGCCTTCTCGCCGCCGGCATGCTTCTGGCCTTTGGCGTGACCGCCGCCGTCGCCGCGCAGAGCCGGTTCGAGGAAGGCGTCTTCGCCGAACTCAACCGCTTCCGCAGCGATCCCGCGGGCTACGCCGACTATCTTGGCGACTATCGCCCGCGTTTCGAGGGCAAGCTGCTGATCGGCGAAGACGACAGCGAGATCGACATCATGACGCGCGAAGGCGTCGCCGCGGTCGACGAGGCGATCCGCGACCTGCGCCGTGAAAAACCACTGCCCGAACTTGAGTGGAGCGATCCGCTCGCCCGCGCCGCCGCGGACCACGTCGCGGTCCAGTCGCGCTCGGGGGCGGTGGGCCATTATACGCGGGGCAGCGGGCCCGGCGAACGGATGCGCGCGCGCGGCGGCGGCCCCTATGTCAGCGAAGTCATCACCTATGGCCATCACACGCCCGAAGGCGTCGTCGACCAGCTGCTGATCGACGACGGCGTGCCCGATCGCGGCCATCGCCACAGCCTGCTTCGCCCGGCGCACCGCTATGCCGGGATCGCCTGCGGCCGCCATCCGGTGCATCGGACGATGTGCGTGACGCTGATGTCGCAAACGCGCGACGGCTCTCCGCCGCCCCCGCCGAAGCGGGCGGCGACGAAGGCCGAGTAAGCGGGGCCAGCCGCGCGCGACCGGCCCCAAGCGTTGTCAGTTGCCGACCGGCTGGCTGTCGGTCCGCCGCACCACGATCGTCGACGATCGCGGCTGCTCGCCCGCGACCGGCCAGTCGCCAGTCGGGTGCTGGATGTTGACGAAGAAGGTCGTGAGGTCGGGCGTATAAGCCAGGCCCGTGATCTCGCAGCCGAGCGGCCCGACGAGGAAGCGTTTCGACTGCTTGTTCTGCTGATCGACATAGAACATCGCGTTATGGCCGAAGGCCTGGTCGATCGTCGTGCCGTCGAGGCCCGAATTGCCCGGAACGCTGTGATCGGTCTGCACCCACATGCGGCCCTCGGGGTCGATGCGCAGCCCGTCGGGGCTGGAGAAGGTGTCGCCTTCGATATCGCCGACGAGGTTGCTGCCGCCCGCCGCCAGCGCAGGATCGCCCGCGCTCAGGAAGATTTCCCAGCTGAACTTGGTTGCCAGCGGCGAATTGCCTTCCTCGCTGAACTTCAGGATATGGCCGTGCAGGTTGCGGATCCGCGGGTTGGCGGGGTCGGCGACGCGGCGGCCGCTGTTGTTGGTCAGCGTGCAGAACACCGCGCTGTTGTCGGGCGCGACGGTCAGCCATTCGGGGCGGTCCATCACCGTGCCGCCGGCGACGCGCGCCGCGCGCTGGCAATTGATCAGCACGTCGGCCTGATTGTTGAAATCGACCGTCGTCGGCGTCAGCGGCGTTTCGCTCTGGCTGACATTGCCCGGGTCCGAGGCGCCGGCGGTCAGGCCGTTCTCGCCGACGGCCAGCGCGCGCCATTCGCCCGTGCCGTCGCCGTTGAAGCGCGCCACATAGAGCGTGCCATAGTCGAGCAGGTCGGTGTTCGCCGCACGGTTCGTATCGCTATAGGCGCGGTCGGGGACGAATTTATAGATGCAGCCCGGGGTCGTGTCGTCGCCCATATAGAAAGCGACGCGGCGATCGGCATTCGCCATGAAGGCCACATTCTCGTGGTTGAAGCGGCCCATCGCGGTGCGTTTCGTCGGCTGGGCGAGTTCGCGTAGCGGGTCGATCTCGACCACCCAGCCATAGTTGGTTTCGGGCTGCGCCGGGTCGAGATAATTGTCCATCGTCTCTTCGCAGGTGAGGTAGGTGTTCCACGGCGTCCGCCCGCTCGAACAATTGTTGAGCATGCCCGTTATGCTGCCCGAGAGCAGCCCTGCGGCGGGACCGCCGGCGCGGTAGCTGCTGTTGCCCGTATAGCGGCGGTTATAGGTCGATCCCGCCTGCACGGTCCATTTGCCGTCGCTGCCCTTGGCGACCTCGACGACGCCGATGCCGACCGCCGACAGCGCGATGGCCTTCTGGTCGGCGCTCGCCGCCGCGGGGTCGTAGTCGTCCGCCATCAGGATGTTGAAGTCGGGATATTCATAGTTCATCGCGAGCAGGCCGCGGGTGTTGGCGTCGACGTCGGGGAGCGCGAAATATTCCATGCCGTCATGGCCGCCGCCCGCCCATTTCTCGGCGACCGCGGGGCTCGCGGGGAAACTGCCCGAATAGGCGGTGCCAGTTTCGACCGAATCGCCCGCTTTCAGTAGCACGTCGACGGTATAGCCCTCGGGCACCGTTACCCGGTCGTCCTGGTTCGCGGCGACCGCGGCAAAGGTGGCGGCGAAGCTCGGCGGCGGGGTCGGGGTGGGGGTCGGCGTCGGGGTCGGCGTCGGCGGGACGGTCACGATCGGTTCGCCATCGTCGTCACACGCCGCCAGCGCCATCGCGGGGATCACGGACAGGCCGAACAGGCCGTTCCGCAGCAGCGTGCGGCGCGTCGGATTTTCGGCGACGATCGCCTCGAGGCTGTCGGGGCCGGGAAGGCCGCCGGTTTCGCCACGATAAGGCGCACGGGCTTTGTCGGTAAGATGTGACATGCAGTTCCCCTGTTTTTCGGTTGAGCCCCGGGACTCGATTGTCCCGGTTTGGAGGTGGCGCACCGATTGCAGAGGATGATGTCAGCCGCGTTGCTCGAACGCGTCGGAATGCAATGACTTATATGACGGACATGTGACGGCGGTCGGGGCCGGCCGTGGGCGTGTAGGGTTGATCACCCCTGCAAGCGCAGCGCCAAGTCACTCTGGAAACGCACATCGTCGCCGTCGGCGAGCCATTTCGCTTCGGCGGCGATCGCGCCGAGCAGGTCGATGAGCGGCTCCATCTCGCTCTTGTGATAATTGCCGAGGACGTGGCCGGTCACGCGGTCCTTGTGTCCCGGATGCCCGATGCCGATGCGCACGCGACGGAAATCCTCGCCGATGTGGCTGATCATGCTGCGGATGCCGTTATGGCCCGCCGCGCCGCCGCCTTGCTTCACCTTGACCTTCATCGGCGCGAGATCGAGCTCGTCATAAAAGGCGGTGACGTCCTGCGGCGTCAATTTGTAGAAATCGAGCGCGGCGCGCACGCTGCGGCCGCTTTCGTTCATGAAGGTGCCGGGTTTGAGCAGCAGGATGCGCTGCGATCCGATGCGGCCTTCCTGGATCCAGCCCTGGAATTTCTTGGCGGGCGGAGGGAAGTCGTGGACTTCGGCGATGACGTCGGCGGCCATGAAGCCGACATTGTGACGGTGCATCGCATATTTGGGCCCGGGATTGCCGAGGCCGACCCAGAGCTGCATGATACTGCCTTTCCCGGGGTCTGTCGTTGGCGGCCCCCTTCCGCGTGGAAAGGGGCCGTCCGAACGATATTAGGCTTCGTCGCCTTCGGCGGCCGGAGCTTCGCCTTCGGCGGCAGCGCCTTCGGCAGCTTCGCCTTCGTCCTTCGTCGTGTCGCCGTCGCTCGACTTGAGCGCCGACGGGGCGACGATGGTGGCGATGGTGAAGTCGCGGTCGGTGATCGCGCTTTCGACGCCCTTCGGCAGGGTGACGTTGCTGATGTGGATCGAATCGCCGACGTCGAAGCCGGTGACGTCGATCGCGATCTCGTCGGGGATCTTGTCCGCGTCGCAGACGAGTTCGAGTTCGTGGCGAACGATGTTCAGCACGCCGCCGCGCTTCAGGCCGGGCGAGGCTTCTTCGTTCAGGAACGAGACCGGCACGGCGACCTGGACGGTCGCGCCCTTGGCGATGCGCAGGAAGTCGGCGTGGATCGGGCGATCCTTGACCGGGTGGAAAGCGACGTCCTTGGGCAGCGTGCGGATTTGCTTGCCGCCGACGTCGATCATCACGACCGAGTTCATGAAGTGACCCGTCATCAGCTGCTTCATCAGCAGCTTTTCTTCGACGTGGATCATCAGGGGTTCTTCCTTGCCGCCATAGACGACGGCGGGGACACGGCCTTCACGACGCAGTTCACGCGAGGCTCCCTTGCCTCCGCGTTCGCGCGTCTCGGCCGTCAGCACCAGCTGATCGCTCATAATATTTCTCCGAGAAACAGTTACACAGTTCCGCCACGCCTCCAGGGATGACCATGACGGAAGCCGCGGCGCTTAGCGGGGAAGCGGCGGAATTGCAAGCGCTACGGCGCTCATTGCACGCGCGTCACCGTCAGCCCGTCGGCCGCGACCAAAGCCGGCACGCCGTCGGAGCCAACCAGATGCCCGGCACCCACCGCCACGAGCACGGTCCCCGGCTGCGCCATCCGCCGCTCGATCCATGCGCTCCAGCGCCGGTTGCGGTCGGTGATAATCGCTTTGCGCGCCGCGGGCACGCTGTCGATATCCTCGTTGATCACTTTTTCGAGCGCCGCGACGTCGCCGCGGCCCCACGCCGCGGTCAGCGCGCCGACCTCCTTTACCGCACCCTCCGCTTCCTCGGCGGCGCGCGTCAGCAGGATGCGCTGGGTCTGCGGGTCGAGCGTTTCGAACAGGGTCAGCTGTTCGCGCGCGGTCTCGAAGCCTCCGATCGGCTTGCCCGCGGCCTTGAATTTTTCGGTGAGACCCGTTTCGACGCCGTCGGCCGGCGACAGGCCGGCATTTTGCGCGACGCGCTGGCCCATCAGGACCATCACCGCCCAATCGTCGAGTCCGTCCTCGCCGAAGCTGCGGCCGCTCGCTTCGAGCGCGCGAAAACCTGTCAGGGCCTTGCCCGAGAGGCGCGCTTCGATTGCAAGTGGTGTGTCGCGCGGCGCGAGTTTCCGGAACATCTCGCCCGCGGCCGCGAGTTCGGCGGGCGGCAGCTCCAGCATCAGCGCGTCGGAGGCCTCGATCGCGCTCGCCACCCGGCCCTCGTCCCAATCTGTGCCGCGCGGCAGCGCGTGCATCGTGCCGAGAATATAGATTTTCGTGTCGGCATCCTCGACCAGCCACATCGCCGGCCGCGCTTCAGGCCCCGCCTCGGCGGTCCCGCAGGCGGTCAGCAGCAATGGCGAAAGGGCCGCCGCGATGCGGCGACCCCTTCGTCCGGATCGAGACGCCGGTCGCCTCAATATTCGACTCGTTTCACCATGAGGCCGCGTTCCTTGAGATAATCCTGCACGCTATGCTCGCCCGCGAGATGCCCGGCGCCGACCGCGACGAACACGGTCCCCGGCTGGTCCATCCGTGCCTCGAGCTGGCCCGCCCAGCGCGCGTTGCGATCCCAGAGCAAGGTCTTCGCGAGTTCGGGCGTCGCCGCCAGGCTCTCGTTCATCGCGGTGGCGAGGCCGTCCGGGTCGCCCTTTGCCCACAGCAGCACCATCTTGTCGAGCTGCGGCCCCAGCTTGTCGAGGTCGTCCACCACCGCGTTGAGGAAGGCGACCTGTTGCGTTTCGGGCAGCGTGTCGAAGAAGCCGAGCTGTTCAGGGAGCGTTTCGAGCCCCGCCACCGGCTTCCCCGCCGCCTTTGCAAAACCGGTCAGCAGCTTTTCGGCGCCCTGTTCGGGATCATAGCCAAGCTTGGTCAGCGGCAGCACCGACAAGGTGATCGCGGGGAACCAGGGTTCGAACATGTCGAACTGCGCGGCGGGCAAGCCGACGCTCGCCATCGCGGCCTGATAGGCCTTGAGCTCTTCGGGATCGAGCCGCGACGACAGCGTCTTGCCGCTCTGGTCGATCGCCAACGGCATCATCACCTTGGCCACTTCGGCCTGATCCTCGGGCATCACTATTTCGAGCATCAGCTGATCGGATTTGTCGAAGGCGGTCTTCACCGCTTCGTCGAACCAGCCGAGCCCGGGCTTCAGCACATGGACGGTGCCGAACAGATAGATCGTCGTATCCTCGTCCTTCACCACCCACAGCGCGGGGTCGGCGTCGGTTGTGGCGGCTGGCGAGGTCTGCGTCTCCGGTTCGGCCGCGACGCTTTTCCCGGGGACCAGTGCGCACTGCGCCAGCGGAATGACCGCGCAACTGGTGGCGAGCGTCTTGAACCATTTTGTCATGGGAGAAGCCTTTCTTTGTTTATGTTTATCTTTGTTTATGTTTAGCGGTTGGTTGGAAAGTGAAAAGGGAGCTCAACGGAACTTGAGCCAGAAATAGACCGCGGCGTTGGCGATAACGGCGAACAGGACAAGCAGCATGGCATCGACCGGGGGCAGGATGCTCGCGCGCGCCAACGCCCACCACGCGGGAGCGGGAATGATAAAGGCGTAGAAACCCGCGAGCCCGGCCCACAAATAGGCTCGCTCTTCGTGGTCGTCGATGACGCGTTGATAGAAAAAGGCGGTGACTGCGAGACCGCCGATCCACAACAGCGCAAGGATGATGGCAATCGTCGGCGACAGCGCACTGTTGCTGAAAAAGGGGTCGCCGCCAACTTCGACCCGGCCGCTGTGCAGCAGCGTTGCGGCGAGGGCGCCGATCAATCCGGCTCCGATCAGGCTGGCCCAATAGAGCCGCTTGCGCCGCGACCAGTCGCGCCAGAAGGCGCCGACGCGGCGCAAGTAAAGTCCCATCGCGACGGCGCCGGCGAGCACCACCAGCCCCGCCCCGAGCGGCGTGGGCATGATCGGATGGCCTGCCCCGGCGGTCCCGTCGAGATAGCCCGCGACGAACGCGGCCAGAAAAATGGTCGCAAGGCTTATCGCGATCGGCCAGCCGATGCCGGGACGCTTGCCAGACGCTTCGCCAGTCTCACGCATCGTCGCGGTGTCCTTCGAAACCATCATCGAAAATCTCCTCGATCGGCATGGCGAACAGCCGTGCCAGTTTGAACGCGAGCGGCAGCGAGGGGTCGTATTTTCCCGTTTCGATCGCATTCACCGCCTGCCGCGAGACATCGAGCCGGTCGGCAAGCTCCGCCTGGCTCCAGTTTCGCATCGCGCGCAGTACTTTGAGCTGGTTGTTCATCGACCAATCCGTCACGCGTCCCTGACCGAATGTCAGGTGTTATTGACTAAATGACATGAGTCACTGACCGTGTCAACAAGACCTGACATTTTGCGATGCGCGGTGGCGGGGAGGGCGCGAACGCGCGTAGCAACGGCTTGACCCTTTGCCGTCGCTGGGCCAATGCGGCGGCGATTTTTTGCACCTGCGAAGGGATTGCGGCCGTGGCCGACGGGGCGGACAAGACACCACTCAGCTTTCAGGACATGATCCTGACGCTGCATAATTACTGGAGCGCGCGCGGCTGCGCGATTTTGCAGCCCTACGACATGCGCGTGGGGGCCGGCACGTTTCACCCCGCGACAACGCTGCGCAGCCTTGGTCCCGAGCCGTGGAACGTCGCCTATGTCCAACCGAGCCGCCGTCCGACCGATGGCCGCTATGGCGAGAACCCGAACCGCCTCCAGCATTATTACCAATATCAGGTCATATTGAAGCCGTCGCCCGCCGACCTGCAGGAACAATATCTGGGCAGCCTCGCCGCGATCGGCATCGATCCGCTGCTCCACGACATCCGCTTCGTCGAGGACGATTGGGAATCGCCCACGTTAGGCGCGTGGGGGCTGGGCTGGGAAGTCTGGTGCGACGGAATGGAAGTCACCCAGTTCACTTACTTCCAGCAGATGGGCGGCTTCGACTGCAAGCCCGTCGCGGGCGAGCTGACCTACGGGCTCGAACGCCTCGCCATGTATATCCAGAATGTCGACAATGTTTACGACCTGCGCTTCTCCGACGCGGTCGGCGATGTCGCGGCGGTGAGCTATGGCGACGTGTTCCTTGAAAACGAACGCCAATTCTCGAAATGGAATTTCGAGGTTGCCGACACCGACAGTTTGTTCGCGGGCTTCAAGGCCGCCGAAGAAGAGTGCAAGCGCGCGATCGCGGCGAACGTCCCGCTCGCCGCCTATGATCAGGCGATCGAGGCGAGCCATCTCTTTAACCTGCTCCAGGCGCGCGGCGTAATCAGCGTGCAGGAACGCGCCAATTATATGGCGCGCGTCCGCGACCTCGCGAAGGGCAGCTGCAAAGCGTGGATCGACAGCCAGTCCGAGCGCTGGACCCAAAACCATCCGGGGTGGACGCTGTGACCGACTTTCTTCTCGAACTGCGCAGCGAGGAAATCCCGGCGCGGATGCAGGCCGGCGCGCGCGCTGAACTGGAAAAGCTGTTCCGACAGGAATTGATCCGGCGAGCTTTTGAAGTCCCCAAGGACGGTTTGACTATCTGGTCGACGCCTCGACGTCTCACGCTGATTGCCCGAGGTCTTCCTGACCAGACCGATTCCGCCACTGTTGAAGTCAAAGGGCCTAAAGCCGACGCCCCCGCACAAGCGTTGGAAGGCTTTTTGCGTAAGCATAACACGACGCGCGATCAGTTAACTGAGCGGAATGGCATTCTGTTTCTGGATAAGGTCGAGCCCGGCTTGGCGATGACCGAGGTTCTCGCCGAGGCGATCCCCGCGATCGTCCGCGGCTTTGCCTGGCCCAAGTCGATGCGCTGGGGCAAGGAGAGCGCGAGCAGCGAAAGCCTGCGCTGGGTGCGCCCGCTGTCGGGCATCGTCGCGATCTTCGGCGAAGAGCTTGTTGCGTGTGAAGTTAGCGGGATTTTGGCGGGTTTCGCGACGCGCGGCCACCGCTTCCACTGCCCGGGCGAGATCACCATCGGCTCTGCATCGGACTATGCCGAGAAGCTGCGCGCCTGTCATGTCATCGTCGACCATGAGGAACGTCAGGCGATCATCCGCGACGGCGCTGCGAAGGCCGCGGCCGACGCCGGGCTGACGCTCGTCGAGGATGAGGGGCTGGTGATCGAGAACGCCGGCCTCACCGAATGGCCAGTGCCCTTGCTCGGCCGCTTCGACGAAGCGTTTCTGGAGGTGCCGCCCGAGGTCATCCAGCTGACGGCGCGCGTGAACCAGAAATATTTCGTCGTGAACGGCGCCGACGGCAAGCTCGCGAACGGTTTCGTCTGCACCGCGAACATCGACGCGAAGGATGGCGGCGCGGAGATCGTCGCGGGCAACCGCAAGGTCCTCGCCGCGCGCCTGTCCGACGCGCGCTTCTTCTGGGAACAGGACCAGAGGAAGACGCTCGCCGAGCACGCTGAGAAGCTCGCGAACATCACCTTCCATGAAAAGCTCGGCACCGTAGCCGACAAGGTCGAGCGCGTCGCGAAGCTCGCCGAATGGCTGGCGAGCGAAGGCATCGTCCCGAACTGCGACCCCGCGCTCGCGCGGCAGGCGGCGGAGCTGGCAAAGGCCGACCTCGTCACCGAAATGGTCGGCGAATTCCCCGAATTGCAGGGCCTGATGGGCGGCTATTACGCCCGCGCCGAAGCCCTGCCGCAATCCGTTGCCGACGCGATCCGCGACCATTACAAACCGGTCGGGCAGGGCGATGACGTTCCGACCGCGCCGGTGACGGTGGCCGTGGCGTTAGCGGATAAGCTGGATACTCTCTTCGAGTTTTATGCGATCAATGAAAAGCCGACGGGTTCGAAGGATCCGTTCGCTCTTCGCCGAGCGGCGCTTGGCGTGCTGCAAATCCTCACGACTAACAGCTTGAGACTGCCTCTGCTCGATCCCATGACTGTTGTGAGTCGGCGTCTTGTGACCGGTAACCCCAAACAGATTCTGGTGTTCGAAGATGGCTTCAGAACCGCGCTACAAGATCGAAATGCTGAGGGGTTTTCCGCGCTCAGCAGCTTGCTGCTGCAAGGTCAGGGCTTTGCGCTTCTCGACTTCTTCGCTGACCGCCTGAAAGTCCAGCAACGCGAGGCCGGCGTTCGCCATGACCTCATCGACGCCGTGTTCGCGCTCGGCGGTGAGGATGATCTTGTTCGTCTGCTCGCACGCGTGAAGGCGCTGCAGGCCTTCATGGCGACCGAGGACGGTACCAACCTGCTCGCGGGTTACAAGCGTGCGGCGAATATCCTGAAGCAGGCGGGCGAGGTGAGCGGCGCCGCCGCCGCGACGCCGCCGACCGACGCCGACGCAGCTTTGCTCGCCGCGCTCGATGCCGCCGAACCCGCCGCCTCCGCTGCGGTCGCCGAGGAGCGCTTTACCGACGCGATGGCCGCGCTCGCGTCGCTTCGCGCTCCGATCGATGCTTTCTTCGACGGCGTCATGGTCAACGACCCCGACGAGGCGGTCCGCGCTTACCGTCTCGGCCTGCTGTCGCGCTTCACCGGCGCGGTGCATGGGGTTGCCGATTTCTCGAAGATCGAGGGATAGGCGCGGCAGCGCGCGGGAAGGGGTGCCATGAACGAAACGCATCTCGTCTGGATCTTCGCAGTCGGTTTTCCGCTGTTCTTTGTCGCGATGTGGCTGCTCGTCACGCGCGTCCTCTCGTTCGTGGGGTGGTCGAAATATCTGCCCGCCTTTGCGTGGAATCACCCGATCCCCGCCGATGCGCGGCGTTTTTCGTGGACGACGATGGTTATCGGCAGGTTCCCCGGCGGGGTCAGCTACAAGAATGCGATGAACGTCTGGCTCGACCAGCGGGGCATCTATCTTCGTCCGCCCGTCTTCTTTCGCCTCTTCCACCCGCCGCTGCATATCGGCTGGGAGCAGATCGCGTCGATCGAGCCGCGCAAGGCGCTGTGGATCAAGGCCTGCTCGCTCGCCTTTCGCCGCGACGTACCGATCCTGACTTTCGGCGGCGGCGCGGGGCAGGCGATTTTCGATCATTGGCAGGCCCGTCATGGAGGCAGGCCAGCCTGACACCGCTAAAGCAAAACTGAGTCGACCCGGTCGCGGTTCGACCCTATTTCCCCGCCCACCTCCTCCCCGGGGCAGCAGGAGCATATGATGACGAAGATGGTGCATTTGTTCGGCGGCGCGGCCACGACGGCCGAGCGCTCGAAGGAATTGCTGGGCGGCAAGGGGTCGAATCTCGCCGAGATGGCCTCGATCGGCCTGCCGGTGCCCCCGGGCTTTACGATCACCACCGACGTCTGCACCGCTTATTATACCAACGGCGAACAGTTTCCGGCCGGGCTGGTCGAGGATGTCGCCGCGGGTATCGCCCACATCGAAGGCATCACCGGCAAACGCTTCGGCGACGCCGCCGACCCGCTGCTCGTCTCGGTGCGCTCGGGCGCGCGCGTTTCGATGCCGGGAATGATGGACACCGTCCTCAATCTCGGGCTCAACGACGCGACCGTCGTCGGCCTGTCCGAAGCCTCGGGCGACCCGCGCTTCGCGTGGGACAGCTACCGCCGCTTCGTCCAGATGTATGCCGACGTCGTTATGGGCCTCGACCATGCCGAGTTCGAAGAGGCGCTCGAAATCGCGAAGGAAGACAAGGGCTTCTACCTCGACACCGAGATGTCGGCCGAAGACTGGCGGGCGCTGGTCAAGGAGTATCAGGCGATCGTCGAGCGCGAGACTGGCGCGCCCTTCCCGCAGGAACCGAACGACCAGCTGTGGGGTGCGGTCGGTGCGGTCTTCGCGAGCTGGGAAAGCGACCGCGCGAAAGTCTATCGCCGCCTGAACTCGATCCCCGGCGAGTGGGGCACCGCGGTCAATGTGCAGGCGATGGTGTTCGGCAATATGGGCGACACCTCGGCAACGGGCGTTGCCTTCACGCGCGACCCCGCGACCGGCGAGCGCGCCTGGTACGGCGAGTGGCTGATCAACGCGCAAGGCGAAGATGTGGTCGCGGGCATCCGCACGCCGCAATATCTGACCAAGATCGCACGCGAGACCGCGGGCGCCAAGCCGGCGTCGATGGAAGAGGCGATGCCCGAGACCTTCGGCGAACTCGGCCGCGTCTTCGACACGCTCGAAACGCATTATCGCGACATGCAGGATATCGAGTTCACCGTCGAACGCGGGACTTTGTGGATGCTGCAGACGCGTTCGGGCAAGCGCACCGCCAAGGCGGCGCTGCGCATCGCGGTCGAAATGGCCGCCGAGGGGCTGATTTCGGAAGAAGAAGCCGTCGGCCGCGTCGATCCGGGCGCGCTCGACCAGCTGCTCCACCCGACGCTTGACCCGAATGCGCCGCGCGACGTGCTGACCAAGGGGCTCCCCGCGAGCCCCGGCGCGGCATCGGGCATGATCATGTTCGACGCCGACAGCGCGGAAAAGGCGGCAGGCATGGGCGAGGCGGTGATCCTCGTCCGCGTCGAGACCTCGCCCGAGGACATCCACGGCATGCACGCGGCGAAGGGCATTTTGACCGCGCGCGGCGGTATGACCAGCCACGCCGCGGTCGTCGCACGCGGCATGGGGCGCCCCTGCGTTTCGGGCGCGGGTGGATTGTCGATCGACGGCGCCGCGCGCGTGCTGCGCGTCGGCGGGCGTGAGCTGCGCGAGGGCGATATCCTGACGCTCGACGGCTCGACCGGCGAGGTGATGGCGGGCGAGGTTCCGACCCTGCTCCCCGAACTGGTCGGCGATTTCGGTACGCTGATGGGTTGGGCCGACAAGGTGCGCCGCATGAAGGTGCGCACCAACGCCGAAACGCCGCAGGACGCACAGGTCGCGCGCGATTTCGGTGCCGAGGGCATCGGGCTCTGCCGCACCGAGCATATGTTTTTCGACGCCGCGCGCATCACCGCGGTACGCGAGATGATCCTCGCCGACAGCGAGGACGGCCGGCGTGCCGCGCTCGCCAAGCTGCTTCCCGAGCAGCGCGGCGACTTTGCCGCGATCTTCGGCGTGATGGCGGGGCTGCCGGTGACGATCCGCTTGCTCGATCCGCCGCTCCACGAATTCCTGCCGACGCGCGAGGAGGATTTCGCAGACGTCGCTGCCGCTGCGGGGGTGGGGATCGAGGCGCTCAAGGCGCGCGCCAATGAGCTGCACGAATTCAACCCGATGCTCGGCCATCGCGGGTGCCGCCTCGGCGTCACCTATCCCGAAATCTACGAGATGCAGGCGCGCGCGATCTTCGAGGCGGCGTGCGACGTCGCCGCCGAAACCGGCGCTGCGCCGATCCCCGAGGTGATGATCCCGCTCGTCGCGACGCGCCGCGAATTCGACCTGATGAAGGCGGTCGTCGATGCCCAAGCCAAGGCGGTGTTCGCCGAAAAGGGCCGCGAGATCGCCTATCTTGTCGGTACGATGATCGAACTGCCGCGCGCCGCGCTGATGGCGGGCGAGATCGCCGGGTCGGCGGAATTCTTCAGCTTCGGCACCAACGATTTGACGCAGACGACGATCGGTATCAGCCGCGACGACGCCGGCCGCTTCCTGACCCAATATGTCGACAAGGGCATCTTCGTCACCGACCCCTTCGTCAGCCTCGACGTCGAGGGCGTCGGTCAGCTGATCGAACTGGCGGCGGAGCGCGGGCGCGGTACGCGCGCGGGCATCAAGCTCGGCATCTGCGGCGAGCATGGCGGCGACGCCCCGAGCATCCACTTCTGCGAAAAGACCGGCCTCGATTATGTCAGCGCCTCGCCCTACCGCGTGCCGATCGCGCGGTTGGCGGCGGCGCAGGCGGCGCTGAAGGCGAAATAGCGCGCCCTTGCATGACGGGATGATTGTGGCCGGGGGACGCTTCTCCCGGCCACGGCAGCAACGCGAAAATGGTCCGCGGGCGCTTGCGGTTTCGAATCATCGCCGCGCGTAGGGCGCGGCTTGTGTCCGCCGACGGCAAATCATGCGCATAGGCAAGATAGGCGGTATCGCGCCGACCCGGCTGCGATTGCGGAGCTCCGCGGAAATCGTTCCCTGAACGCTCTCCGCAACCAATAATCCGGCCAAGCGGTCATAAAGCTGAAATAGGGGGTTGCGCCCCCGGGCACTGGCCCTTAAAGGCGCCTCTCCACGCACCCGTAGCTCAGCTGGATAGAGCATCAGACTACGAATCTGAGGGTCGGGCGTTCGAATCGCTCCGGGTGCGCCATTCCCTCCTTCCGGCCAGTGGCTGGACAGGTATCGGGAATTTTCCTCCGAAGATCGACGAATTCTTAAAGCTGCTTCTCGCGGCGGATTCTGCGCTGCTCGCGCTTGTAAACCGACATGGGTCAAGGGGCCTGGGGGCGCCTGATCATCAGTGTTGCAGCAACTTAACATGGGTGAATGTCCGCGCGGCGCGTAACGCGCATCTGGTCTCTCGAATCCAAGGGGGACGCATGGGGCTGGCTGAAATCGTAAACGCGCTGCTGACCCCGCGGGAGCGGCTGGTCTGGGAAGCCAGCTTGGCGCGCAACGCGCGCGATTATATGAAGGGCGCCGACCTCGCCCGCGAAGGCGAAAAGCCCATGGCGCTGCGGATCGTTTTGGCGGGCTGGGCACAAAAATATAAGCAGATGCCCGACGGCCGGCGGCAAATCCTGGGAGTGGTCCTGCCGGGCGAGCTCTGCGACCTCGATCTCTTCACCGTCGCGCGCACCGATCATTCGATCGCCGCGGTGCGCCGCCTGTCGGTTGCCGAGATCGGAAGGGCGGACGCGCAGCGGCTTTTCGAGCAATGTCCGAATCTGGCGTCGGCGCTGTGCTGGGCCGCGATCCTCGGCGCGGCGGTGCAGCGCGAATGGACGATCAATATCGGGCAGCGAAGCGCGCTCGAGCGCGTGGCCCAGCTTCTTTGCGAAATCTATGTGCGACAGCACGACATCCCCTCCGTCGGCGGCGGCTCATGCGACTTTCTGCTGACTCAGGGACAGATGGCGGAAGCGATGGGCCTGACGCAGGTGCATGTGAACCGTATCGTCCAGCAACTGCGTCTTCGCTGCGCGGTGGAGATACGCAATATGCGGCTGGAAATTCCGGATTTCCAGCAGTTGGCAGCTTTGGCATCGTTCAACGCAACCTATCTTCATCTGGGCGAAGCAGCCACATTGGTCGAACGGGTAAGGATGCTGTTCCTGTCGGACTTCGACAGGCCCGACCGGCGGAACGGCGACGGTGCGATTTTGCCGACTATCTGACGGTGACAAAACTCGTCGCGTCGACCAAATCGGCGGGGGGCTGAAATGCAAGAAGGGCCCTGCCTTGCGGCAGAGCCCTTCAGTCCTCTTGTATATGGCTACGCAAGAGGATGCTCATTAACCGCCCGGGTCGCAGGTCGGCGTATGCGAAGCGATTATTAGCCGAGATGCGGCCGTTCGCCTGCAACATAGATTATAGCCGGCGCGAAAAGGCAGCGGCGAGGCAAGGGAGAGGCGTTCAAATGGAGGCCTTCCAGCTTCCTTTGCCGGATGGCGCCGCATGCCATTTCGCAGGGTGGCACGAAATTGCCGAAAATGGGAGTGGCGGAGCGGGAGGGATTCGAACCCTCGATACGCTTTTGACGTATACTCACTTTCCAGGCGAGCGCCTTCGACCACTCGGCCACCGCTCCGCATGCACCCCGGTCGTTTCGTGCGAAGCACGAAGCGTGAATCGGGTGCTCAACCAATTCGCACTGGAAGGGGCGCCCTAATCGCTTGGCAGGGCTTTCGCAAGCCGATTGGGCGTGGCAGACATCGGCCATGAAACATCTGTTGCTGGCGGCAACCGCAGCCGCGTCGTTCACCCTTCCCGTCACCGCTTCGGAGCCGGCTCCGACCCCCTCACCCGGCGAAATCGCCGCGGCGGCGCCGGCGAGCGACTGGATCGCCATCGCGCCATCCGACCTGTTGGTGATGGACCTTGCGCCCGATGCAAAGGGCAAGCCGCGGCGCGTCGTCATCCAGTTGACGCCCGCGCCGTTCAGTCAGGGCTGGATCGGCAATATCCGCAAGCTTGCGGCCGCGCACTGGTGGGATGGGACGAGCATCAACCGCGTGCAGGACAATTATGTCGTGCAATGGGGCGATGCGACCGAGAAAAAGCCGCTGCCAGAGGGATTGGCGGCGGTGCCCGAGAGTGAGTATGTCGTCAGCCGCACGGGCGCCGCTGGATGGGACGCCGCGAGAGCGATGAAACGTTCGGCGCCGATCATCTCAGACCCCTATGCGTCCAGTCAGGCGCTTTGGGGTTGGCCGGTCGGGCGTGGCAAGGATGGCGAATTATGGCCCGTCCATTGCTATGGCGCCGTTGGCGTGGGCCGCAATATGTCTCCTGATACGGGGTCGGGGGCAGAACTTTATACTGTTATCGGCCACGCACCGCGCCACCTCGATCGCAACATCGCTGTCGTCGGCCGCGTCATCGGCGGGATCGAGCATCTGTCGAGCCTGCCGCGCGGGACCGAAGCGCTCGGCTTCTATAAAACCGAGGGCGAGCGCACGCCCATCGCGTCGATCCGCATCGCGAGCGAATTGCCCGCTGCCGACCAACCCAAATTCGAATATCTGTCGACCGAAGGCGACAGCTTCGCGCGCTATGCCGATGCGCGCGCCAACCGGCGCGATCCCTTCTTCATTCGCCCCGCGGGCGGCGCCGACATCTGCAATATCCCGGTCCCCGTGCGTCCGGTCGCCGCGAAATAGGACCGGTGGAGGATTTTACGGTCACAACGCCGCTTTGGCGTTGGCAATCGGCGACCGCGCCCGCCGCCTGGTTCTTCGTGACGATCGCCGGCGATGAAGCCGACGGGATTCGCATGGCCGCGTTGACCGGGCAGTGGCTGGACGGGCGAAAAGGTTTCGGTTCGGCGCGCGTCGAAGCGAGAATCGGCGACACCCGATGGAGAACGTCGGTGTTCCCGCACAAGGAAAGCGGCGGCTGGCTGCTGCCGGTCAAGGCGATGGTGCGCAAGGCGGAGGGCCTTGCCGAGGGCGACGAGGTGACCGTGACGGTCAGTCTTTAGGCGGCGTTTCGGCCTTTGCGTCGCGGGCCTGCGCCTTGCGCTTGCGCAGATTGGCCCGCAACGCTTCGGCTAGGCGGCTTTCGCGCTCCAAGTCGGCGGGGGAGGGTGTTTTGGTCACGAACGCGGCCATGCCCGCGAAATCGCCGCATCGTCAAGCCTCACGTCTTGACACGCGAGGGACGCCCCGCCATAGGCCGCGCCTGCCCAGCGAACATGCGTTGGCGGGCGGTCCGGTTGCTGCTGTAGCTCAGTGGTAGAGCGCGTCATTGGTAATGACGAGGTCGACAGTTCAATCCTGTCCAGCAGCACCATTTTCCCACATTCGAGACGAGCAGCGCGTCAGATTCTGGCGGCGAGCAGCCAGTCGTGGAACAGCTTGACCGCCGGCTGGCGGAGCGCGCGCGGGCGGCACACGAACCAGTAGCTGTACGGGCTGTCGACATCGAAGTCGAACAGGCGGACGAGGCGCGGGTCGTGCGCGTCGTCGAAGTGGTGGCCGTGCATGAATGCAACGCCGATGCCCTGTGCGGCCGCCTCCAGCATCAGCGGACCCGAATCGAAATAGTCGGTCCCGGCGGGCTCGAGATAAGGCATGCCGATCGCCTTCTTCCACTCGAGGAAGGTCTCGGGCATTTCCCTGTGGAGCAGCACGGTCATCCGCTGCATTTGTTCGGGCACGGTTATCGGGCGGTCGCCGTCGGCCAGCGTCCGCGAGGCGATCGGGAACACCTTGTCCTGATCGAGACGCGCGGCGTAAAGCATCGGATCGATCGAACGGGCGAGCGCGATCGCCGCGTCGATGCCTTCGCCGAGGCGCGCTTCGCCGTGCGACATGGTGTCGATATCGATATGCAGTTCGGGATGCTGGCGCCTCAGCTCGGGCAGGCGCGGGAACAGCCGCTGCTGGGCGAACAGCGGCAGGACGTTGAGATGGAGGCGGAGTGAAGCGTCGGGGCTGCCGGCCTGGCCGATCACCGCGCGCAGTTCATCGACAAGCGGCGATAACTGCTCGTGCAGCGCCCGCCCGGTCTCGGTGAGGCTGAGCCCGTGGTGATGGCGGTTGAACAGCGGGCGCCCCACCGCATGCTCGAGCGTTTGGATGCGGCGCGACAGCGCGGGCATCGACAGGCCGAGTTCGATCGCCGCCGCCTTGACCGTGCCGTGGCGGGCGACCTCGAGAAAGGCTTCCATGCTGCTGAGGGGAGGGAGGCGTGGCATAGCGGTCGCCGATGATGACATGAGCCCGGCCGACATGCCAGAATTTTGTGCAGTGCGTCATAGATTGACCGAGAAGCGGGGTCGCAAATCGGGAACGACAACCTATGTTTCGCATTCTGACCTTTTTGAGGGAGACGCGCATTGGCCGACGCAGCGGTGAAAGAAAAACAGGTGAAACTGCAGGTGGCGAATTCGCGCGCCGAGGAAAGCGGCGGCGGCATCGCCCGCATTCCGCGCTCGGCGATGGCCGAACTCGGCGTGACCGAGGGCGATATCATCCAGATCAGCGGCAAGCGGCAAACCGCGTCGCGCATCGTCGCGCCCTATGCCGAGGATGAGGGGCTGGAGGTCATCCGGCTCGACGGCTTGCAGCGCGCCAATGCCGGTGCGGGCGCGGGCGATATGGTGATCCTGAGCCGCGTCGAAACGCGCCCCGCGACCCGCGTGGTGTTCGCGCCAGCGCAGGAAAATCTTCGGCTTCAGGGCTCGGCGAACGCGCTGAAGCGCAGCTTCTTTGGTCGCCCGGTCGTTGCGGGCGACACGGTCGCGACCGCGGGGCAACAACGACTGCCGTCGGGCGACATGCCGCCGCAGCTCCGCCAGATGCTCAACGCGCCGGCCTATGCGCTCGCCGAAGTGCGCCTGCTCGTCGTCTCCGCGATCCCCAAGGGTGTCGTCTTCATCGACGAGAATACCGAAATCGAACTGCTTCCCGAATATCAGGAGCCGCACGACGCGCGCCGCACCGACGTCACCTATGACGATCTCGGCGGGCTGGGCGAGACGATCGACCAGCTGCGTGAGATGGTCGAGCTGCCGCTGCGCTATCCCGAACTGTTTCGCCGCCTGGGCGTCGACCCGCCGCGCGGGGTGCTGCTCCACGGCCCGCCGGGAACGGGCAAGACGCGGCTCGCGCGCGCGGTCGCCAATGAAAGCGAAGCGCAATTCTTCCTGATCAACGGGCCCGAGATCATGGGCAGCACCTATGGCGAGTCCGAAAAGCGGCTGCGCGATATTTTCGAGCAGGCGGCCAAGGCGGCGCCGTCGATCCTGTTCATCGACGAGATCGATTCGATCGCGCCGAAGCGCGGGCAGGTGCAGGGCGAGGCGGAAAAGCGGCTCGTGGCGCAGCTTCTGACGCTGATGGACGGGCTCGAACCGCGGACGAACCTGGTGGTCATCGCCGCGACCAATCGCCCCGACGCGATCGACGAGGCGCTGCGTCGTCCCGGTCGTTTCGACCGTGAGATCGTGATCGGCGTCCCCGACGAAAAGGGGCGCCGCGAGATATTGGGGATCCACACCCGCGGCATGCCGCTCGCCGACAATGTCGATCTGGACGAGCTGTCGCGCACGACCTTCGGCTTCGTCGGTGCCGATATGGCGGCGCTGACGCGCGAAGCGGCGATCGAAGCCGTTCGCCGGATCATGCCCAAACTCAATCTCGAGGAAGGGACGATTCCGCCCGAGGTGCTCGAGGAATTGCGCGTGACGCGCGAAGACTTCAACAATGCGCTGAAACGCGTCCAGCCGTCGGCGATGCGCGAGGTGATGGTGCAGGCGCCCAAGACGCGCTGGAGCGACATCGGCGGCCTCGACGCTGCGCGCGACAAGCTGATCGAGGGGATCGAGCTGCCGCTGAAGAATCCAGCGGCGTTCCGGCGCCTTGGCATCCGTCCGGCCAAGGGCTTCCTGCTCTATGGTCCGCCGGGGACCGGCAAGACCCTGCTCGCAAAGGCGGCAGCGCGCGAATCGGACGCCAACTTCATTTCGATCAAATCGTCGGATCTCTTGTCGAAATGGTATGGCGAGAGCGAACAGCAGATCGCGCGCCTGTTCCAGCGCGCGCGCGCCGTCGCGCCGACGATCGTCTTCATCGACGAACTCGACAGCCTCGTCCCCGCGCGCGGCAGCGGAACCTCGGGTGAGCCGCAGGTGACCGAGCGCGTCGTCAACACGATCCTCGCCGAGATGGACGGGATCGAGGAGATGCAGTCGGTGGTCGTGATCGGCGCGACGAACCGCCCGAACCTGATCGACCCGGCGCTGCTGCGCCCGGGGCGGCTTGACGAGCTCATCTATGTCTCGGTGCCGAACGCCGAGGGACGCCAGCGCATCCTCGAAATCCAGACGGCGAAGATGCCGCTTGCGAGCGACGTCGACCTTGGCGTTCTTGCCCAAAAGAGCGATCGCTTCACTGGCGCCGACCTCGAGGATCTGACGCGGCGCGCGGGGCTCGCCGCGCTCAAGCGTTCGATGGGCAGCGAGACGGTGACGATGGAGGACTTCGAGACCGCGCTCAAGGACACGCGCGCGTCGGTGACCGAGGCGATGGAGCGCGATTATGAAAAGATCCAGGGCGAGATCAAGCAGGCCGCGATGAGCGTCGACCCGATCGGCTTCTTCGCGCCCGGCATGCTCAAGCCGGTTCGCGAGCGCAAGCATGAGGAGCCGAAGGACTAGCTTCGCCGGAATTCAGCCTTGGGGCTGGCCCGGCTTGAGCGCCGACCAGCCCCACAGGAGCAGCCAGCCACAGAAGCCCGCCATCAGGCCATAAGCCACCATCGGATGCCAATTATAGAGCAGCACGCCGATTGCCGGCGACACGATATAGGCCGATCCGTTGATCGAAGCGGTCATGCCGGCGACGCTGCCCTGGTCGCGGCGCGGCACCGATAGCGAAGCGCCCGCCGTAAAACCCGGGCGGAACAGCCCGAAGCCGAGCGAGGCGAGGGCAAAGCCGATGATAATACCGTGAAAATCATGCGACAGGCCGGTCAGCACGGTGCCGAGCCCTCCGAGCGCCGCGCCGCAGAGCACTGCGGTTCGCGGCGACATTTTGAGCAGGGGGATCAAGCCCCATTGCGAAAGCAATGTCGCGAACGCACCGGCCATCAGCACGATCCCCGTCATCGCGGCGCCTTCGTCGGGGCGCAGGCGAAGATTCAGGCGGTCGAGGATCAGGAAGCCGATCACCCCGAGCATCATCGCTTGCGCCTGTCCGCCGTGGAAGCCGGCGAACAGCCACGGACGCACGCGCTTGTCGGTCCAGCGCAGCGCTGGCGGTGCGACCTCGGGCTGATCGAGGATCTGCTCTTCGGCCTCTTCGGTGGCGGTCTGCGGCGAGGCGCCGGTGGTGGGATAGGACATGATCGCGCCGCGCGCCGCGAACCGCGGGACGTCGTCGGGCAAGCGCCAGCGCAGCGCAATGAGCACGCCGATGCCGATCAGCGCAAAGACGAGCAGCGGTCCGGCAAGACCGACGACCGGCAAGATGAAGAAGGGCGCGATGGCGGGGCCGATGACGGTACCGAGCCCGAACGAGGAGGATACGAGCGACAGCGCCTGCGTGCGCTGTTCGGGGTCGGTGCGCGCGGCGACATAGGCCTGCACCGCGGGCGGCGCGGCCGAACCGAGCCCGCCGTAAAGGCTGCGGAACAGCGCAAAGAGGATGAAGGTCGTTCCCGCCGCCAGCCAGCCTTCGAGGCCCGACCACAGCACGAAGCCGCACAGTGCCATCGACGAAAGGAAACCGATGACGCCGAGCGCCATCAGCGCTTTGCGCCCGCGCTTGTCCGACTGGCGCGCCCAATGCGGTGCGGTGAGCACCCAGAGCAGCGCCGACCAACTGAAAGCGAGGCTGACCCATACGTCGGGGATGTGCAATTTGGCGCCGATGGCGGGCAGGATCGACTGCATCGCGGTATTGCCCGCCGCCGCGACCAGCATCACCGCAAAGAGCACCGCCATGCGATCGGAGGGGATGGAATGCGATGCCGTCGCCATGTCCGCTCCCCCCTTGTTCGTTGATGGTTTCGCCTTTGATAACGCGGCTTCTCCCTACACGCGAGCGCTCCGCTGTCCAGAGTCAAGACAGACTCTTTCCTTGCGCGACCGTCATGATTTTGCCACGCCTTTGCCAACCGCAACAACGCGAAAGCCAACATGACCAATCCGCGGGCGCAGGCCCAACAAACGAAAGCCCCGCTGGGCCGCCGGCTGCGCGAGGGCCTCAAACGCTTTTTTGGACCATGGGGCATGTTCGTCCGTGGCTTCATCAAGCATCCGGTCATGGTGGGATCGATCGTGCCGTCGTCGCCGACGCTGATCCGCCACATGCTGAAGCCCGTCGACTGGAAGAACACGAAGCTGTTCGTCGAATATGGCCCCGGCGTCGGGACCTTCTGCCGCCCCGTGCTCGAACGGATGGCGGGCGGAGCGACGCTGATTGCGATCGACACCAATGAGGATTTCATCGACTATCTTCGCAAGGACATCCGCGACAGCCGCTTCATCGCGGTCCACGGGTCGGCGGCCGACGTCGAGGAGATCATCCGCGCGCACGGCTTCGAACATGCGGACTATGTCCTGTCGGGTCTGCCATTCTCGACGCTGCCCGCCGGCGTCGGCCCGGCGATCGCCGCCGCGACGCATCGGGTGCTGCGTCCGGGCGGCGCCTTCCTCGTCTATCAGTTCCGCGCCCGCGCGCGCGATTTCCTCGCGGTGCATTTCAACCGCATCGACAATGCGTTTGAATGGGTCAATGTCCCGCCTTGCTTCCTCTTCTGGGGCTGGAAGGACTAAACTTCCGGGTCGGGATCGCCGAGCCCGAAGTTGAGTTTCCGCGACACGGTATAATCGACCACGCCGACGACGAACCAGGCGAGCGTCCAGCGCAGCCGCGTCAGCCAGTTGCCGCGCGCCTTGTGCGATTGCGGCGTGATGATCTCGCAGTCGGGCCGCAACTGGCCAAGGAAATTGCGCATCTTTTCGGCGAAACCCGCATCGGCGATCCGCACCATCACCTCGACGTTAACGAACAGGCTGCGCACGTCGAAATTGGCCGACCCGATATAGACGACATCGTCGATGACGATCAGCTTCATGTGCAGCCGGCATGGCCGATATTCCCAGACGTCGGCGGTCTTGCGCAGCAGGTAGCCATAAAGCAGCCGCGACGCGCCCATCGTCGCCGGATTGTCCGACTTGCCGGCCATCACGAAACGCGCGCGGCCACGCCGCGCGACGCGGCCTAGCCGGCGCAGCATGCCCTGACCCGGCGAGAAATAGGCCATCGCCATGTCGAGTTGCCGTGCGTTCTCTAGATCGGCCCGCACCGCGCGCGCCCACGGCGAGAGCCGCTGCGTCGGACCACCGACGAGCCATGAGACCGGACCCCCGTCGACCGGCCATTCGCGGATCAGCCGCCGCAGGGTCAGCACCTTGCCGTCGTCGTTGACCGTATAGTCGTGGATTTCCTCGAACCACCGCGCGGCCCGGACGATGTTCGGCCCCTTCACGATCATCCCGATGTCGAACCAGCAGTCGCTGCGCGGCGGGCTCAGATAGTCGTCGGCGATGTTAAATCCGCCGGTGACCGCGATATGGTCGTCGATCAGGATCAGTTTCTGATGGTTGCGGATCAGATAGGTCGACCGCCAGCGGCGCGAGAAGAAGGTGACGCTGCCGCCCACTTCGCGCAGCGGGGCGAACAGACCGTCCGGCGTATCGCCCGATCCGAAACTGTCGATCACCGCGCGGACCCGGACGCCGCGCTTCGCCGCGCGCAGCAACGCATCGAGGATACGCCGGCCCGCGCCATCACCCTCGAAAATATACATGATCAGATCGATGCTGTGCGCCGCGCCGTTGATCAGGTCGAGCAGCCGCGTCAGCCGGTCGCCGCCGTCGAAGAGCAGTTCGAGCCGGTGGCCCGCTACATCCGCCGTCAAGCTCTGGTGCAGGTCGGCGGGGGGGCAGGCATCGGTCATCAACCGCTCATAGGCTGGTGGCCGCAAGGGCCGCAAGAGCGCCGCTTTGGTTGACATCGGCGGGCCTCCCTGCTAGCGCGCAGCGCTTGCCGCCATGCCCCAAAGGCTGGTCTCTCCGATATCTAAGGAAACAACATGGCCCGCGTTACCGTCGAGGATTGCGTCGACAAGATTTCCAACCGCTTCGACCTGGTTCTGCTCTCCGCGCACCGCGCGCGTGAAATCTCGGGCGGTTCGGAGCTGACCGTCGACCGCGACCGCGACAAGAACCCCGTCGTCGCGCTGCGCGAGATCGCCGAACAGACCGTTCGCCCCAAGGATCTGCAGGAAACGCTCGTCGGTTCGATGCAGAAGGTTGTCGTCGACGATGACGATACGCCCGATGAAATCAGCTCGATCAGCCGCTCGGCAGAAGCCCTGCGCCTGACCGCCGCGGCTCCGCCGCGCAGCCCCGCAGGCGGCGGCAGCGACTTCGAATAAGCACGGCTTGCACGAATCACCAGGAGGGTCGCGGGAAACCGCGGCCCTTTTGTTATGGAAGCTTGGTGAGCTCGGCGATGCGGATCGCTTTCGACGCAAGCATCGGGTCGAGGATTTGCCGGATACGATGCGCGCGCTGCGAACCGACGGTGATGTTGAACAGGCTGTTGGCGATCACATCGGCGATCTGGACGCCGTCGCTGCGGCGGCTGTCGGCGAGCGACGCGCGGCCCCATTGGCCGAGCCCCGCCTGTATCTCTTCGCGGACGTGTGCGAGTATCTTGGGGTCATAACGTCCGTCGTCTATCACGACGTCGGTGCACACGCCGCCCGTTTCGGGCAGCCAGCGCCCGATCGCAAGATTGAGCAGTCCGGCATAGAGCGCGAGATCGCTCGGCAGGGTGCCGCCGGGATTCTGGGCGAGCTTGTTACGCTCGGCAACCGCGACCCATGCTCGGCCGCCGGCGCGGTCGAAGAGTTCCAGCAGATAGGCGCGCTCGACGAGGCTGATGCGGCTGCCCTTGAGCTCGCCGCGTAGCCCCGTGACGGCGCGGAACCTGTCATGGATTTCGGTCGCGACATGAGGCGTCAGCATCACCGCGGAGAAGGTCATCGCGCCCGCGTTGAGCCCGCCCGATTCGTCGCAATAGATCGTCATCCCGAGGGGTTACCGCACGCGTCCGAAAAAGGCGACCGTGCGGGTCTGGCCGGGCGCGATCGGGTCGGGCCACTTCCAGCGAACATGGGTGACGTCAGCTTCGGTCGCTGCGCGCGGCGTCGCCCCTTCCACCGGCACCGATAATTCGGAAAGAGGTGCAAATTGCTTGCCGCCGTCGACCGAGACGCCGAATCCCGCCTTGTCGTCCGTGCCGTCGAACATCAAGGCTTGCGGGATCGGGTTGGCGATCACGACGTCCGACGCGGGCTCCGCGCCGTTATTGGTGAAAGCGAGCGAGATGCGCACCCGGTCGCCCGGAACGACGACGTTAGGCGTGAGATACGTCTTGGTTGCGGGCTCGCCGTCCTTGCCGGCGGTCAATTTTTCGAGTTCGACCTTGCTTGTCAGTGCGCCCGTGTTCTGCGCCAGCGCGGGCCGGGCGCCGATCGCCAGAAGCGCCATCGCGGCCAGAATGCCCCACCTCTTGCCCGTCATCGCTTCCTCCCTTGGTCCTTGCCGCATCTTTGGCTTATCAGGCGGGGCAGGGATAGCGTTTCTTCATCAGGGCATCGAAGGCCGAATAGATGCTGACCTTCCTGCGCACGGCGGCCGGATAGCTGCGCAGGTGCGAGAGCCATTGATCGGGGGTGAGGCTGCCCGATTCGGGCGGACAACTCGTCGTCTTGCGGCCGGCGCGGCGTTCGGCGTCGATCCGCGCCTTGTAGCGTTTGCCCGCCGCGACGACTTCGCTCTTGAGCTGGTGGCCTTGCGGCGTCGCGAGCGCGAGCGGACCGAGCCGTTCAATCGAAGCCGCGCGGGCCAGAAACGCCGCCACGCTCATGTCACCCGGCGCCATGGCGCAGAGGAGGGGAGCGGCGAGCAGGAGAGGCAGGATGCGCGCATGGTTCGCGTTGATCATGCGCCGCAAGCCGCCCTCCGCCAATGAATGATCGCCTGAAACGATGGGGCTAGGCCGAAACCTAGGCCCCCTGCGGATTGGCGTCGCCGAACGGGCGCGGCTTGCGCTTGATCTGCGGCAGGCCGCCGGCATGTCCCGAAACCGGGGTGCCGCGCTTGTCGGCATCGTCCTCGCGGCCGATATCCTCGCCCTTGATCGCGCGCTTCGATTCCTCGCCCGACAGCGTCTCATATTCGAGCAGCGCGGCGGCGAGCAGATGCAGCTCGTCGAGATGGTCGGTGAGCACCTTGCGCGCGACATTCTCGCCTTCCTCGACGAGGCGGCGGACTTCGGCGTCGATCAGCTTGGCGGTCTCTTCGGACATGTTCTGCGCACGCGACACGCTGTGGCCAAGGAAGACCTCGTCCTGATTGTCGCGGTAGCGCAGCCAGCCCAATTTTTCGGACATGCCATATTCCATGACCATCGAGCGTGCCATGTCGGTCGCCTGCTGGATGTCGTTCGACGCGCCGGTGTTGAGCTCGTCCTTGCCGTAGATCAGCTGTTCGGCGATGCGGCCGCCGAAGCAGAGCGCGAGGCGCGCCTTCATCTGCTTCATATTGGTCGAATAGCGGTCGCGTTCGGGCAGGTTCCACGTCACGCCCAACGCGCGGCCGCGCGGGATGATCGTGACCTTGTGGAGTGGATCATTGCCCTCGACGTGCAGCGAGACGAGCGCGTGGCCGGCCTCGTGATAGGCGGTCGCTTTCTTTTCGTCCTCGGTCATCACCATCGAGCGGCGTTCGGCGCCCATCAGCACCTTGTCCTTGGCTTCCTCGAACTCGTTCGAGGCGATCAGGCGCTTGCCCTTGCGCGCCGCGAGCAGCGCCGCTTCGTTGCAAAGATTAGCCAGATCGGCGCCCGAGAAGCCCGGCGTGCCGCGCGCGATGCGGCGCAGGTCGACATCGGGTGCCAGCGGCTTCTTGCGGGTATGGACTTCGAGGATCTTCTGGCGGCCCTCGATGTCGGGGCGCGGCACGACGACCTGGCGGTCGAAGCGGCCCGGACGGAGGAGGGCGGGGTCGAGCACGTCGGGGCGGTTGGTCGCCGCGACGATGATGATGCCTTCGTTCGCTTCGAAACCGTCCATCTCGACGAGGAGCTGGTTGAGCGTCTGCTCGCGCTCGTCGTTGCCATTGCCGAGGCCGGCGCCGCGGTGGCGGCCGACCGCATCGATTTCGTCGATGAAGACGATACACGGCGCGTTGCGCTTCGCCTGTTCGAACATGTCGCGGACACGGCTTGCGCCGACACCGACGAACATTTCGACGAAGTCCGAGCCCGAAATGGTGAAGAAGGGCACGCCCGCTTCACCCGCGATCGCGCGGGCGAGCAGGGTCTTGCCGGTGCCGGGCGAGCCGACGAGCAGCGCGCCCTTCGGAATCTGGCCGCCGAGCTTCGAGAATTTTGTCGGATCCTTCAGGAATTCAACGATTTCTTCGAGTTCCTCGCGCGCCTCGTCGATGCCCGCGACGTCGTCGAAGGTCACGCGGCCCTGCTTTTCGGTGAGCATCTTGGCGCGCGACTTGCCGAAGCCCATCGCGCCCGAGCCGTTGTTCTTCTGCACCTGGCGAAAGACGAAGAAGGCGATGCCGAGGATCAGGAGGAAGGGCAGCGACTGGACGAGCATATACATCCAGAAATTCGGCACTTCGGCCGCTTTCCCGTCATATTTGACGCCATTGTCGTTGAGCATTTTCAGAAGTTCGGGATCGCGCACGACGTTGGCGGTAAAGCGGTCGCCGTTCGACAGCGTGCCCGTGACCTTGTCTTCGGAGAGGACGACGTCCTTGACGCTGCCTTCCTCGACCTTCTGGCGGAATTCCGAATAGGCGAGCGGGCTGCCCGCGGGCTGCGCGGCGCCGCCGAACATCGAGGCGACAAGGAGCATGGCGAGCAGGATGCCGCTCCAGATCATCACGCTCTTCATCCAGGGGTTGCCCTGCGGTTCCTTGTCGTCCTGCATTCGGATTCGTCCTCAACGGCGCGGTGCTGCGCTCCTATCTGCACAAGATAGGATAATCGGGTTAAATGACAATGAGGCAATCAGGGCTTTTTAGGGACTTTCCGCCGCGGCGCCGCGGAAATGCGCCAGATCGTCCCTTCGAGACCGCGCACGGCGTCGATCAGCAACGCGCCGACCATCGCGCGGCGGCCCTCGTGCATCGCGGCGATCACCCCGTCGAGCGAGGCGCCACGCAGGACCAATTGCGGCGTGTTGGCGCGCAGGCGCTGCGCGACGATGCGGCGGAACATCTCGGGCGGATAGCCCTCGTCGCGGATCACCGCGATGTCCGATGCGTCGGGCCAAGACGCGATCAGCCGCTCGACCGCCCAGTCGAGCGCCTCGTCGGCCTCGGCGAGCCAAACCGCCGACCTTGCCGAGGCGACGGGGTCGAGCGCGGTCTGCGATCGCAGCGCATGGCGCAGCCGGGCGCGGTCGAAGCGGTCGTCGCTGTTCGACGGATCGTCGACGAAGGGCAGGTCGTTGTCGAGCGCGACCTGCACGAGATCGCTCCGCCGCCAGTCGAGCAGCGGGCGCAGGACCCGGCCGTTTTTAGCGCGAATCGCGGCGAGGCCGCCGACGCCGCTCGACCGGTTGAGGCGCATCACGATCGTTTCGAGCTGATCGTCAGCGTGATGCGCGGTGACGATATGGTCGAGCGCGTTCGCGTCGCGCCATTGTTCGAGCAGGCGGTAACGTTCGGTCCGCGCCGCCGCCTGCTGCGATCCCGTGATCGGCGCCTGCGGGCGCAGCGTCGAATGCGGGATGTGCTCGCGCGCGCAGAAACCCGCGACCATCCGCGCTTCGTCGTCCGACCCCTTGCGCAGGCCGTGATCGACCGTCGCCGCCCAGACCTGTCCGGGCAGCAGGCTGGTCATCAACCAGAGGAGCGCCATGCTGTCGGGGCCGCCCGACACCGCGACGCCGTAATGGAGCCGGTGCCAGTCAGGGCCGAGCAGCGCCGCGATGCCGCCGGCGAGCCGGCCGGCGACGTCGCGATCAGCAGCCTGCTTTTGCTTTTGCGGCGGCAGCATCGGTGCGGACATCCTGTGGCGCCTTGTCGCCATAGACTTCGTCGAGCTCGCGGAACGCCTTGCAGGCGTCGGCCTTGCGCCCGAGCTTGTCGAGCGCGATGCCCATATAGACGAGGCTGTGCGGCGCGCGCGGGCCGCTCGGGCGGTCCTTGTAATTATTGTAGAAGGCGACCGCGGCCAGGCTCGGCTTCCCTTCGTCGAGATAGGCGCGGCCGAGCAGATTCTGCGCAAAGCTCGCATAGCTGCTCTTCGGCCATTTTTCGGCGACCGTCTTCAGCTGCGTCTGGGCTTCGGGATAGAGCTTCGCGTCCCACAGGCGATAGCCATAATCATAGGCGTCCTTGGTCTCGTTGCCGGTCGACGGCACTTCGACCTTTTTGACGAGCGCGAGCCGTGCCGCGTCGGGGGCGCCGGGCTTTGCCGCGAGCTTGCCGGCGGGCTTTTTCGTCGGCGTCGCGTTGGCAGTTGCGGGTGCCTTTACCACGGGGGCGAGGCTCGCGGGGGTCGCAGTCGGGTCGCCCGCCGCCGGATCGACCGCTGCGGGATCGGCAAAGCGTTTGTCCATTTCGGCCTTGTAGGCGGTGAACGCCTTCTCAAGCTCGCGCAGCTGGAACGCATTTTGTTCGGTCTGTCCGGTGAGCGTCTGCAGCTGGGCTTCGAGCGCGTCGACGCGCGCGGTCAGGTCGATCACCGGGGCGTTGGTGCGCGAGCGTTCGCCCGGCGTATTGTCGGGCGCGATCTCGCCTTCGAAAAAGGTCGGGCTGCCGCCCGGGAAGACCGAGCGCTGGACTGCCCGCATTTCCTTTTCGAGCCGCTCGACGCGTTTGCCGATATTGTTGTCCTGCGCCGCCGCCGGCATGGCGGCCGCAAGCGCGATCGTTGCGGTTCCGAGAAAAGTGATCTGACGCATCATCATCTGCCGTTAGGTTCCCACTGATTAACCAATGGGACGTCCATAACGCGGCAATCGGCGCCAGCGCAAACCCATTTCAGCGCGACGCGGTTCGAACCGGCCCGATTGACCAGCCTTTCCGGCCGAGCCGCGCGTCGGGTCAGCCCTTGGGGCGCGGCCCCGCGGGCGTTGCGGCACCGCTGCCCGCGGTATGCGTGACAAGATCAGCGGGTTTCAGCGAAACGCCCTTCACCAGCGTGTCGGCGGGCCCGATCGACCCGACGTCGCGGCCGCCGACGGTGACTTTCAGTGCCTGGGGGATGCTCGTGCGTAGCGTGAATTGTTCGATATAGGCGGGTGGCACCTGATAGACCTCGCCCGCTTCAAGCGTGCGCCAGTTCTCGGTCTTGCCCGTCGCATCGTCGAAGCCGATCCAGACTTCCGACAGCCCGGTCAGCACGACCGGCGCGTTGGCCGCTACGGCGGCAGCACCGGCCTTGGTTGCCGGCGTCGCGGCGGCGTCGCTCTGCGGCGCTTCTGATTCGTCGGCGGCGCGGTTCTGGGCCGCGATCAGCGCCTCGTCGGGCTCGACCGAAAGGAAGCGCCAGACGCCATAGGCCGAAGCGAGAAGCAGCGTAACGATGACCAGCGTCCAGGTCAGCCGTGCGGTTGGCAAACGCGCGGGATCGGTCGGCTCATAGGCTTCGTAGAGCGGCCGCGAACCATATTCGTCGTCTTCGAGTTCCTGACGCACCGCGGCGCCGATCTCGGCCTCGGGCAAGTCGACGGCGCGGGCGTAGGCGCGCGCGAAGCCGGTGACATAGGTTCGGCCCGGAAGTTCCGAAAAATCGGACTTTTCAATCGCGGCGAGATGGCGCTGAGTGATGCGCGTCCGCGTCGCCACGTCGGCGAGCGACAATCCCGCCGCCTCCCGCGCCAGCCGAAGCCGATCGCCGGTGCGCGTGATCGCCAACTCGCCCTGTTCGGGGGCGACGTCCTCATCCGTCATTGCTGTCTCCGTGCCGGCCGTTGACCCAGGTTCGACCGTGTCACCCGTTCATCGCATTGACGGCGCGAGAAAGTCAAATGGAGTTCGGTAAATGGCCGGCTGAAAAGAAAGGGATTTGGGTTTTTTGTGCGGGGCTTGGGTCGGCTGCGCGGCGGCGCGAGAGTTTGCGAATTCTAGCGAACGGACGCGAAGTATCGCGGTCTCAATCATCACTTGTCGGAAAACTGCTCGTTGCCGATAAATGCGAAGCCAAACCCGTCGCGCACCGATAAATAGCCGATTATTCCTATCAAGTCGGAATAATGATCGAGGAAAGTGGCAGGACTCTCGTCGTCGCCAAGCGGATAAAAGAGGATTTCGTCGCCGTACACTCGCAATACAGACCCCGGGGTAACACCGCCATGTGCTTCGAGTGCTTTCGCATAGGCGTCCAGGCTTTCGAAGTTAGCGCGCTCCGGCAAAGCTTCCAGCAGCCCCTTTTCCTGAAGGCGGGCCTTTAAGCTCGCCAGCATCTCCGGGCGGGCCAACTCCGCCGTATAGTCGCTGTAGGCTTTATACATCTCCCGATCTTCGAACGTGACTATCTCGTAACCGGCAGCATTCTTGATGCACTCGAAGTGGTCGGCGGTCGCGTTGGCGGTCGGTCGGATAACGATTTCAATGCTTTGGAGATAATCTTCATAGCGGACAGATACGCCTCCGATGTCTAATCCGCACTGGGCGAGCCGCTGTTCAATTACCTGTTCGTGCGATGGCGGCGGTTCGGCGGGCATATCGATCATCATAGCGTTCCCCGCGATATGGTTTTCGTTCGGGTTGGTTTAACCTCCTGCCCCGGCATCTACAATCGGGCGTTTCGAGGAGAAAGTGACGGGTTTCGGTCGTGATGCGCTGGACAGCGAAGCCGCTGTTTCCAACGTTCGTCATTCCCGCGAAGGCCGGAACCCCCGCGAGCCAGCGTTGCTACTGGGTTCCCGCTTTCGCGGGAATGACGAAGTGAAGGAATGGCGACTACCGGGTCGATTCCAGTCTTTCGTCATCCCGGACCTGATCCGGGATCCATTTCCTCACCGCTGGCTTTAATGGACCCCAGATCAAGTCCGGGGTGACGATGCAAGAGACCGGAGCAACAGGCCAACAGTATCCCTCACACCCTAAAGCACATATTTGCTGAGGTCGGTGTCGCCCACCACATCGGCGAGCTGGCTGTCGACATAGGCGGCGTCGATGTCGAGCATGGTGCCGCCCGCGTCCTCGGCGGTGAAGCTGATTTCCTCGACCAGCCGTTCCATGATCGTCTGGAGACGGCGCGCGCCGATATTCTCGACCTTTTCATTCACTTGCGCCGCGAGCTTCGCGACGCGTGCGATGGCGTCGTCCGTGAAGTTCAGCGTCACGCCCTCGGTGCCGAGCAGCGCCGCATATTGTTCGGGAAGACCGGCCTTCGTCTCACTGAGAATGCGGACAAAATCTTCTTCGGAGAGCGCACCGAGCTCGACGCGGATGGGAAGGCGGCCCTGGAGTTCGGGAAGCAGGTCGCTGGGCTTGGCGACGTGGAAGGCGCCGGATGCAATGAAGAGGATATGGTCGGTCTTCATCGGACCATATTTGGTCGCGACGGTCGTGCCCTCAATCAGCGGCAGAAGGTCGCGTTGCACGCCCTCACGGCTCACCGAGCCACCGCGTACGTCGCTGACTGCGATCTTGTCGATCTCGTCGAGGAATACGATGCCATTGGCTTCGGCATCGGCGAGCGCGACGCGCGCGACATCGTCCTGGTCGAGGCGCTTGTCCTGTTCCTCCTCGATCAGCCGCGTCGCGGCGTCGATGACCTTCAATTTGCGGCGCTTCTTGGGTGGGCCGCCCATCGCCTTGCCGAGCATGTCCGACAGGTTGATCATGCTCATCTGCCCCGGCTGGCCGGGCAATTCGAACGACATGGGGGCGTCGGCGACCTCGATCTCGATTTCGCTGTCGTCGAGATGGCCTTCGCGGATGCGCTGGCGGAAGCTCTGGCGCGTCGCTTCGCTGGCGCCCTTGCCCGTGAGCGCGTCGAGCAGCCGTTCCATCGCGGCCTCTTCGGCGGCGGCGCGCACCGCTTCGCGGCGACGGTCCTTTTCGAGCCGCACCGCTTCCTCGACGAGGTCGCGCGCGATCTGCTCGACATCGCGACCGACATAGCCGACTTCGGTGAACTTGGTCGCCTCGACCTTGATGAAGGGCGCATCGGCGAGCTTGGCGAGGCGGCGCGAAATCTCGGTCTTGCCGCAGCCGGTGGGGCCGATCATCAGGATATTCTTGGGGCTGACTTCGTCGCGCAGGTCAGGCGAAAGCTGCTGGCGGCGCCAGCGGTTGCGCAGCGCCACCGCGACCGCGCGTTTCGCGGCGGTCTGGCCGATGATATGCGTGTCGAGCGCGGCGACGATCGCCTTCGGGGTCAGGTCTTTGTTCATATGTCGGAGAGGTCCAGCAGAAAGAATTTCATGTGACGGCTAGATGGGAAGGGGGCGGACCAAGTCAAGCCGGGCAGCGGAAACCGGCGAACAGCTGCTGGTGCGACGCGACGATGCGCGCGATGCGCTCGGGCTGGGGCTCGGCTTCCCATATATTGCGTTCGTAGCTGCCGCCGATGACGATCCCGTCGGCGCGCGGGAACATATAGCCCGCTTCGCCGGTGAAGGCGTAGCGGACCTCGGGCTGGGGGATGAGGATAGCAAGCTGGCCGCGGATCGGGATCAGTTCCATGTCGCCGAACAGATCGCGCGCGCCGAGCCCGGTGCAGTTGAAGACGAGGGTTTCGGGGAGCGACGCGATCTCGGCGGGCGACGCGAAGCCGCGCACCGCGATGCGTCCGCCCGCACCCTCGATATCGCGCATCATCTGGCGGAGATAGCGGCCGGTCTCGACGTAGAGCGTGTCATATTGCCAGAGCCGCTCGACCGGGAAGGGGTGCTCTTCGGGGCGAAGCGCGCGTGCGGCGGGCGGGAAGGTCGAAAGCTTGGGCTCCTCGGGCGTGCCTTCGGAATAGGTGGTCAGCCAGCGCACGCCATAATCGTCGCCGACCATGATCTGGAACCGCAGCCAGCTGTAATCGAGCGCCGCGGTGAATTGCCGCCGCCATTCGGGGGTCACGGCGTCGGCCTTGAACAGGCCGAAAGGGTGGAATTGGCCGCCGGCGATGTTCGAGGTGGTGTCGGGGGGCAGCGCCTTGGCGTAGACGGTGACGCGAAAGCCCGCCTCCTGCAGCAGCCGCGCGGTCGACAGGCCGACGATGCCCGCGCCGATCACCGCGACGGGGCCGGCGTGGCCGGGAACACCCATTTCGACCGCGAGCTTCGCGGTGCCCCAACTCATCGTGATGCCCGAGCCGCCATGGCCGTAATTGTGGACGAGCCGCTTGGCGCCGAGCGTATCGGCGCGAACGACGAAGCCGCCGGGGCGATAGGGGCGGAGGCCGGCAAGGGTGCGGATGACGCGGTCGGGCGACGCCTTGACGGGCATCAGGCACGATGCGGGCGTGCGCGCTGTGGTCGTCCCGCAGCCCGGAAGGGCGAGCGCGGCGGAGGCGGCGACGAAATGGCGGCGGGGGAGGGTTTGAATCACCCCGCGACCATAGTGGCTTAGCCCTTGATGTCGATGGTCTCGGACGTGAACTGGTCGTTGGTGTAGACGCAGATGTCGGCGGCGACCTCCATCGCCTTCTTCGTCAGCACCTCGGGGTCCTTTTCATAGTCGGCGAGCGCGCGCGCGGCCGAGAGCGCGTAATTGCCGCCCGAGCCGATCGCCGCTATCCCGCCCTTGGGTTCGAGCACGTCGCCGTTGCCGGTGATGACGAGCGTGACCTCCTTGTCGGCGACGATCATCATCGCTTCGAGGTTGCGGAGATATTTGTCGGTGCGCCAGTCCTTGGCGAGTTCGACCGCGGCGCGCAGCAACTGGCCGTTGTGGCGCTCGAGCTTGGCCTCGAGGCGTTCGAAGAGGGTGAAGGCGTCCGCGGTCGCGCCCGCGAAGCCGCCGATGACGCTGCCGTCGTGGAGGCGGCGGACCTTGCGGGCGTTGGGCTTCATCACCGTCTGGCCCATCGAGACCTGGCCGTCGCCGATGATGACGACCTTGTCATCGCTGCGGGCGGAGAGGATGGTGGTTCCGTGCCAGGGCGCGGCACTTTGCGCATGGGGATTGGTCATGCGGCGGGATATGGGCGATGGGCGGCGGGGCCGCAAGGGGAGGGCGCTTCAGTCCTGCGCTGCGAGATGTTCGACGATTGCCTTCACCTCCTGCGCGCGGTCCTTCGGAACGATCAGGATGTCGTCGCCGTGGGTCACGACGATCAGATCGGATATGCCAACGACGGCGACGCGCCTCCCTTCGCAGGCGCGAAGGTAATTGCCCGTCGCATCGACCGCGATGACCTTGCCGATACGGACGTTGCCGGTTTCGTCCTTGGCGCCGAGATCATGCAGCGCCGCCCAGCCGCCGACGTCCGACCAGCCCGGATCGACGGGCGCGACGACGACGCGCTCGGCGCCTTCCATCACCGCATAGTCGATCGAATCCGATGGGCTCGACAAAAAGGCACCGGCGTCGGGATGAACTTGCGCGCCATCAATATGCGCGCCGTCCATCGCGGCAGCACAGGCGGCAGCCATCGCCGGCTGTTGCCGTTCCAACTCGGCGAGAAATCGATCGGCGCGCATCAGAAAGATACCGGCGTTCCAGTAATGCCCGCCCTCGGCGAGCATCGCCTCGGCCCTGTCGCGCGGCGGCTTTTCGACAAAGCGCAGCACCGCATGGACACCGGGAGAGCCCGCCACCGGATCGCCCGCCGCGATATAGCCATAGCCCGTTTCGGGATGCGAAGGCGCTATGCCGAAGGTAGCTAGCGCGCCTGCATCCCCCGCTGGCCGTGCCGCCTCGATCGCGTCGAGAAACGCCGCAACATTGGTCATCACATGGTCCGCGGGCATGACGAGGATCATCGCGGCGGGATCGTCGGCAACCGCAGCCAGCGCGGCGAGGGCGATCGCCGGCGCTGTGTTGCGCGCCGCTGGCTCGACGATGATCCGCGCGTCGCCGATGCCGGCCGCGGCCAGATCGGCCTCGACATGCGCGATATGCCCCAGGCCGCAAACGACGAGCGGCGCAGCGAAGCGGCCGCGGTCCTTCGTGCGCTCGACCGTTTGCAGGAACATGCTGCCGCCGCCGGTAAGCGGCTGGAACTGTTTGGGCGCCGTGCTCGTCGAAACGGGCCAGAGGCGCGTGCCGGAGCCGCCGGAAAGAATGACGGGGACGATGATATTCATGGTGGACCTTTTGCGGGGCGGATCAGGCAGGCCAGCTCAGCAGCGCGCGGGCGCCGGGCGCCAGGACGATACCGTCGGCGCGGCGGCAAGCAATGCATTCGCCGAGTTTCACCGGCTCGCCGCCAATCGTGCAGCCCTTTGACAAGGGCGTGAAAATATAGTCGGCGCTACCCTGCGGCAACCAGCCTTCGGCCTCTGGACCCGTGAGGTGCAGGAGGTGAAAATGCGGGCCGTCGACGAGTGGGCGGTTTTCGCTCGGGTCGACCCTGCGATCGCGGGCATCGGGGCGCGGCGCGGTCTCGGATACGGCGAGACCGGCATCGAGATGCAGTTCGCGCGGCCGGCCATAGTCATAGAGGCGATAGGTGCAGTCGACATTCTGTTGCACCTCGACGACGGTCAGCCCCGCGCCGATCGCGTGGATCGTTCCCGCCTGATTATAGACGAAATCGTGGGTATGCGCAGGGCGCCAGTCGACCATATCGACGATAGATCCGTCGAGCGCCGCGCCGCGAAGCGTCTCGCGCGTCGTGGTGATGTTCAGTCCCACCCCAAGCTCGGCGCCCGGTTCGGCGTCGAGGACGAGCCAACATTCCTCCTTGCCGCGCGGATAGCCTGCGGCCGCTGCGGCTCCGTCATCCGGATGGACCTGAATCGACAGGCGCTCGGACGTGAAGAGGAATTTGACCATGATCGGCGCATCGTCGCCGGCGGGGTGCGCGAACCAGATTTCGCCCACGCGGCGATCACCGAAATCGCCAAAATCGCGAGGAATGTCGACACGCCCCCATGGCTTGTCGACGATGATCGTTTCGAGGCGGGTAAACATGGCGCCACCATGTTGGGCCGGCCGTCGGGCGTCAAGGGTGATCGGTCAGGCTGCGCGATTGAAACGGTTGCCGTTTCCGCCGTTCGGCTGGTCGAGCCACAGCCCACGCGTATCATAGACGATCTTGTCGCCGCGTTCCTCGATCGGAATCGACTTGAACAAGTCGTGATCGACGAGGACGATAAGGAGGTCGCAGCCGGCGAGCGCGCTGTCGAGGTCGATCAGCTCGGCGCCGGTGCCCGCGAATTCCATCGGCAGGCCGCGCGCATAGGGTTCGACGATCTCGATCTGCTTGCCAAAGCGGCGCGCAAGCGCGGCGGCGACCTCGACCGCGGGGCTTTCGCGGAAATCGTCGATGTTGGGCTTGAAGGCGAGGCCGAGGCACGCGACGCGCGCCTTCGGATGCTGCGACACGAGCATTTCGGCGGCGCCGATGACATGCGCGGTCTTGGCAAGATTGACCTCGCGCGCGGTGCGGATCAGGCGGCTGTGTTCGGGCGCACCATGGACGAGGAACCAGGGGTCGACCGCGATGCAATGGCCGCCGACGCCGGGGCCCGGCTGGAGGATGTTGACGCGCGGGTGGCGATTGGCGAGGCGGATCACCTCCCATACATCGACGCCCATATGCTCGGCCATCATCGACAGTTCGTTGGCGAAGGCGATGTTGACGTCGCGGTAGCTGTTTTCGACCAGCTTGACCATTTCGGCGGCGCGCGCCGAGGTGGTGACGCAGGCGCCCCGCACGAACTGGCGGTAGAAGGTCATCGCGCGGCGCGCGCAGCGCGGGGTGATGCCGCCGATGCAGCGGTCGTTGTCGACAAGCTCGACGAGGATGCGCCCCGGAAGCACGCGCTCGGGGCAATAGGCGACGAAGATGTCGGCGGCGCCGGAGCAGGCGCCGGGAACCTTGAGATCGGGGCGCAGATCGGCGAGCAAAGCCGCGACCTTTTCGGTCGTGCCGACAGGCGAAGTCGATTCGAGGATGACGAGATTGCCCGGTTGAAGCTTGGGCGCGATCGCGCGCGCGGCCGACAGGACGTGGCCGATGTCGGGGCGGTGCTCCTCGTCGTGCGGGGTCGGCACCGCGATGACGAAGACGTCGGCGGGCGCGACCTCGGTCGAGGCGATGAGCGTGCCGCGCGACACGACGCCCTGCACGAGCCCGTCGAGATCGACCTCCTCGATATGCACCTTGCCGTTGTTGACCGTGTCGACGACATGCTGGCTGACGTCGACGCCGGTGACCTTGTTGCCCGAGCGTGCGATCAGCGCCGCGGTGGGCAGGCCGATATAGCCGAGGCCGAGGACGGTGACCGTCTGTTCGCTATCAATGGGCACGCGCAACAATCTCCGATATTCGTTCCGCCGCGCGGCCGTCGCCGAAGGGATTATGGGCGCGGGCCATGGCGTTATAGGCGCTTTCATCGTCCAAAAGGCTGAAAATTTCCGAAACGATGCGATTTTTGTCGGTGCCGACGAGCCGCGCGGTGCCCGCCTCGATCCCCTCGGGACGCTCGGTGGTCTCGCGCATCACGAGCACGGGCTTGCCGAGCGAGGGCGCCTCTTCCTGTACCCCGCCGCTGTCGGTGAGCACGAGGGTGCTCATCCCCAGCAAGCGGACGAAATGCGGATAGTCGAGCGGGTCTATCAGCGCGACATTGGAAAGATTGCCGAGGATCGGTTCCATCGCGCTACGGACATGCGGGTTGGGATGGACCGGGAATATCACCGCGACGTCGTCGCGCGCCGCTATCCCGGCGATCGCATCGGCGATGGCTTTCATTCCGTCGCCGAAATTCTCGCGGCGGTGCGAGGTGACGGCGATGATCCGTTTGCCGGAAAAGCGCGCGGCCAGCTGATCGAGACCGGAAGCGAGCGCGGGCTCCTCGTCGATCCGCGCCTTGGTCGCGAGCAGCGCGTCGATCACCGTGTTGCCGGTGACGTGGATGCGCTCAGCAGGCACATTTTCGGCGCGCAAGGCGGCGGCGGCGGTTTCGGTCGGCGCGAAATGGAGATCGGCGACCGCGCCAGCGACCTTGCGGTTCACCTCTTCGGGCCAGGGATGATAGATGTTGCCGCTGCGCAGCCCTGCCTCGACATGGCCGACGGGAATCTTGCGAAAATAGGCGGCGAGCGTCGCCGCCATCGTCGTCAGCGTGTCACCGTGGACGAGGATGCGGTCGGGCTTCTCGCGGTCGAACGTCTCGCCAAGACCTGTAACGAGCCGGGCAAGCAGGGCGTCGAGCGACTGGTTCGGCGTCATCACATCGAGGTCGAAATCGGCGTTGATGCGCGCGATCGCGAGCACCTGGTCGAGCATTTCGCGGTGCTGGGCGGTCACGCAGACGCGCACTTCCACTGCGGTTTGCCGTTGCAATGCGTGGACGACGGGGAACATCTTGATTGCTTCGGGTCTGGTGCCGAAAACGGCGAATATCTTCGTTCGTGTGACCATTTGATCAAGATTTCCTGTCGTGTCGGCGGCCGCCAGCATGTCGGACGAATGCGCGCCGGTTACCCCGCGCTAACCAATATTATCTTCGAATCTCTTAAGGGCCGTGCGCCGGGGATTTTTTGGTCGGCGCGACCATATAGTGCAACCTTGGTTCGGGAATGCGAGTATGTTGTCATCGGTATCGGTGATCGCTAGAGGGAACGCGGACGCGGCTCCTGCGGCGCCGGTTGGTCCTTTCCTCAGAATATTCGTTTGATCGGTCGATTTTCCATGTTCTGGAAGCGTAAAAGCAAGGCAGGTCCGCTAGGTGAGCAGGGGCACCATGCGATACCCGAAGGGCGACGCGTATACGCGATTGGCGACATCCATGGTCGCAATGATCTGTTCGGACAGATAATCGACTTGATCCGCGCCGATCATGAAGCCCGCGGCCCTGCCGAGCTGACAATCATATTGCTGGGTGATCTGGTGGACCGGGGCCCTGACTCGGCGTCGGTCGTGGAACGTGCGCTGGAGTTGAAACGGGAGTTTCCCGACACGCGCCTTTTGATCGGCAATCATGAGGAATGTTTTCTTGCCGCGCTGACGGGCGATGTTCGCCGCTTGCGATATTTCATGCGGATCGGTGGAGATACGACAATCCGAAGCTATTGGGGCGACGATGAAGGGTTCGAGATGGCAAGCTTTGACGAGGTAGCGGAACGCCTCCCCAAGCTGGTCCCCTCGCACCATGTCGATTTTCTTGGAAACGGCGAGGACCTTATAGAAATAGGGGACTTCGCCTTCGTTCATGCCGGCGTGCGTCCGGGCGTCCCGCTTGAAAAGCAGGATCGGGCCGATTTGCGTTGGATACGTGATGATTTTCTGGACCACATGGGTGACCATGGCAAAATGATCGTCCATGGACATACGATAACAGCCTATCCCGATGAGCAGGCGAATCGCCTGGGAATCGATACGGGCGCGTTCAAAAGTGGGACGCTGGCCGCGCTTGGCCTGGAAGCCGATGCGCGGTGGTTTCTTTTCGCTCGCGACGCAGATGCCCGGTCTGGATAAGTGCGGTGCGGACATCGAGACGTGAAGGGGTGGCGTGGAATATCGTTTCGACTGTTGCTTTTTCATTTCCACTGTACGGCAATAGACTAAGGGGTGTCCCAGTTTCGCGAGGGCAATGAAGTCCAGGGATAAGATGAAAAATTGTGAAAATTGCTATCGTTAAAAAACTATCCGAATCCCGGCAGAATGTCGCTGTCTGGATCCCTGTCGCTTTCCTTGTATTCGTCTTCCTTCTCGGGGGCGGATCGCGCAGCGACGTTGCTTCGCTGCCCCTGTTGCGGGCCGTTTCGGTGGTCGTTGCCGCATGGGCGCTTTTGAAGCTCGATCCTGCGGACTGGCGGCGGATTCGCGTGCCGATAACGCTGTTGACCTTGCTTGCGGCATGGATGGCGATTCAATTGATCCCGCTGCCATCGTCGACGTGGCAGGCACTTCCTGGCCGTGAAGTCACGGCGCAAATCGACGCGTTATTGGGGCAGTCCGACCTGTGGCGGCCATTGAGCCTGACCCCCGGCCAGACGTGGAATGCCTTGCTGGGAATGACCGTCCTATTCGCCGGTCTGCTCGTTGCCGCGCGTCTTGGAGCGGATGATTATCCGCGCATCATGTTCGCGATTGTCATACTGGGATGCGCAAGCGCCCTGCTTGGTTTTTTGCAGGTTCTCGGCGGTAGCGGCAGTCCGGCCTATCTCTATCGGATAACCAATGATGGCGCGATGGTGGGCCTTTTCGCCAATCGCAATCATCATGCGATCTTCCTGGCCTGCGTCACGCTGGTCGCGGCGATGCTCCTGCGAGACGAACTGATGCGCAAGCGCAAGCGCAACGCCGTCCGCGCCGGGTTGCTGACGGCCGTCGTTTCCCTCACGATTTGTACGGTATTGATCGGTTCCCGCGCAGGACTCGTTGCGACCGTCGTTACCTTTGTCGTCAGCTACGCGATCATTTTGTCGGCCTGGCTCGCCAAGGGTGGTTATGCGCGAGCGGAAGAACCTCGGCGTCGATTCCTGTCGTGGCGGCGACTTGTTTTGGCCTTGCCGCCGGTTCTGTTGGCCCTGAGCGTGGCGGTGGTTCTCGCCTTGTCGAACCGGGTCACGTCGGTCACGCGCTTGGCCGGCGAGGCCGTGGCCGATGATATGCGCATCCTGGCCTGGCCGACCATAGAGACCATGATCGGAAAATTCTGGTTGCTGGGTAGCGGTTTCGGGTCCTTTCCGGACGCGTATCGGATATTCGAACCCGATGCGTTGCTGCAGCCAAGCTATTTCAACCACGCGCATAATGATTGGGCCGAGCTGATCATCACCGGGGGGTTGCCCTTTGTGCTGTTGACCCTCGCCGGCCTGTTTTGGCTTGTGCGACGCATCGTGGCTCAAGGTGCGCGGAACCTGGTCAAGGGGTATCGCGGCGACCTTCGCCTTCCGGTGGCGGTCATTCTGGCCGTGTTGATGATGGCGAGCTTCGTCGATTATCCTCTGCGCGTGCCTTCGCTTCAGGTTTTTGCGATCCTGATGACGGTTCTGTTGTGTTGCCCTTCGGCAGCAAGCAGGACGGTGCCCGAATAGGCTTGCGAGCAGGCGGTTCGCGCTTCTATAGCCCGCCTTCCCGAAGAATGCAGGATCGACCGGCTTTTCCATGATCAGATTTCGATACAGTTTGATGCTCGTTGCGGCGACGCTTGGGGCGTGCGCCAAGGACGGCCCGCCGGTCGCCAGCACGCCGGGTAGCCCGGTTCAGCTTCTCTCCGAATTGCCCGAGCCGGAAGCGCCGGACGTGGTTCGTTCGACGCGTCTCGCCTATATCGGGCCCTTTACGGAACTGCGGGTTGAGGTGTTCGGCGTGCAGGATATGCAGCGCGACATTTTGACTGACGGGAAAGGGAATTTCTCCTTTCCGCTCGTCGGGACCATCGCCGCGGCCGGCAAGACGCCAGATATCGTGGCGGGAGAAATTCGCGACAAGCTGGCCGGAAGATACGTCCGCGACCCGCAAGTGACGGTGAACTTCAAGGCGTCGAACAATCCGCTGGCGTTGCAATCGATGTCGGTAACGGTCGATGGCGAGGTGAAACGTTCCGGCTCCTACCCCGTCGTGGGGCGCTTGACGCTGATGCGCGCGGTCGCGCAGGCGGGCGGTATTACCGAGTTTGCCAAGCTGGAAGATGTCGTGGTCTTCCGTGACGTTGGCTCCAAGCAATATGTGGCAATTTATAATCTGGAAGCGATTCAGCGCGGCAATTATCCCGATCCGGAAATTTTCCCGAACGATGTCGTCATCGTCGGGGATTCGCCGCAGCGACGGATGTTCAAGGACGTGCTCCAGACGGCGCCGGCCTTGCTTTCGCCGATCATCTTGCTTTTCAGAGAATTTTAAGCGGGAACTGGCTCTATATGAACGAACTGATCAACGGTCGCCAGGCTAACCCGCCGGTCGATCCGATGTCCTCTCAATATGACACGACGTCGGAACGGGGTTATTCTTCGGGCATTTCGCCTGTCGAGCATGTGCTGCTTGCTGCCGCCAATCATCGAAATTGGGTGATCGGCATCATAACCGGCGCCTTGCTGCTGGGGCTGCTTGCGACATTTCTCGCCACGCCCCAATTTTCCTCGACTGCGCGCATCGAAATTCTGACGGATTCTCCGATTGCCACCAATGTCGAAGGGCAGCGCGACCGCGTGCTCATCAACGAAGTGGCATTTTACAACACGCAATATTCGCTGTTGGAGTCGGAGTCGCTCGCGGAGCGGGTGGTGCGTGCCGGCAATCTGACGGCGGACAAGGATTTTGCCGCGGCATTTGGTCTGGAAGATCCCGAAGCGGGGATGACGAGCGCGGAGCGGCGGGACCTCACGCGAGGGGCGGCCCAGATTCTTCTCAACAGTCTCAGCGTGACACCGGTTCGCAATTCCAGTCTCGTGGATGTCAGCTTTTCCACCCCTTCGCCCCAGCTTTCGGCGAAACTGACAAATCTTTGGGTGACACAGTTCGTTCAGTCCACGATCGACCGCAGATTTGCGGCGACGTCGGATGCGCGCCAGTATCTTGAAGGTCGTCTTGCGCGGCTTCGGGAAAATCTGGAAGCCTCGGAGCGGGCGTTGATCAACTATGCAACGAACAAGGGCATTGTCACCATTTCAACGGAGACGGACACGTCCGGGCGCACCAGCAACCGGACGCTCGTCGCATCCGACCTTGCCGAGGTCAGCTCGGCGCTGGCCAGAGCGCGCGAGATGCGCATCACCGCCGAGGCGGAGTTGGGGAACTCGGTTACCGGTAGCGCCCAGATCAATGCGCCGACCATCAGCGGCCTGAGGCAGCGACGAGCGGAAATCGGGGCGGAATTGGCGCGCCTCAGAACCCAGTTTGGCGAAGATTATCCAGCCATCGTCTCGCTCCGCGCGCAGTTGGCGAACCTCGATCGCAGTCTCAGCGCAGAAACGACGCGATCCTCTCAGAGCAATCGCGAGGCATATAATGCGGCCGTTCGGCGTGAGCGCGAGCTGCAGGGCGAACTCGATGCGCTGACGAATAAATATAATACCCAGCAGCGTGAATCGATCCAGATGGCCATTCTTCAGCGCGAGGTGGATTCCAACCGCCAGCTCTATGAAGGATTGCTGCAGCGCTCCAAGGAAATCGGTGTGGCCGGCGTCGGCCCGAACAACATCTCGATCGTGGACAGCGCGAAGCCGGCAAAAGCTCCCTCCAGCCCGAGCCTTCCGTTCAACGTCGCGTTGGCCCTTTTGCTTGGCGTCGGATTGGCGTCCGCTGTCGTGTTCCTTCTCGAGAAGATGGACAGTTCGATCCGTGATCCGCAGGAGGTCGTCAGCCGCTTCGAACTGCCGCTGCTCGGCGCGATTCCGGAGCTTGTCGATCGAGATGTGGCCGACGCGATCCTCGACAAGAAATCGCCGATTTACGAGGCGTATTTCTCGTTGATGACGAATCTGTCGTTTCTGACTGACCATGGTGCGCCACGATCGATCATGTTGACTTCGTCGCGACCCAAGGAGGGGAAGAGCAACTCCTCGCTCAGTCTCGCCACCGTCCTTGCGGCTACCGGGAAATCGGTCATTCTGGTCGATGCGGACGTGCGAAATCCGTCTCTCAACCGCTATCTCGACATTCCCAACAAGCGGGGGCTGAGCCACTATCTTTCGGGTGACGACGATCTGGACGGCATGATCGCGCCTTTGGACGCCTTCGGTTTCTCGATCGTGACGGCGGGCAAGACGCCGCCGAATGCGGCCGAGCTTTTGGGCGGCGACCGTATGGGTAAGCTGATCGAGACCTTGCTGACTCGCTACGATCATGTCCTGGTCGATTCGCCGCCGCTGCTCGGCCTCGCCGATGCGCCGTTGATCGCTCGCCGGGTCGAGGGTGTCGTTTTCACCATTGAAGCGAACTCGACGCGAAATCGCGAGATCGGGACCGCTTTGACGCGTTTGCGGATGTCGGGAGCACGTCTGTTCGGCGCGATCGTGACCAAGGTGGGCGCCCGTAACCAAGTTTATGGTTATGGCTACGGCTATGGTTATGGTTATGTCTATGGATCTGACAAGGATGCGGCCTGATGGGCGCGACAGGCCGGGCGCAATAGAGCCGTGAGCATTTTTCGGATATCCTATTGGGTGATTGCGCTGGCGCTGGCGCTGTTTGTCGGATTGACGAGCTTTTCGATCACCAATCGGTCGAGCTCGCCAGGGGCCGCCTATGCGCTCGGCCTGCCTTCGGCTGCGGCCGCCGGCACGAATGTGGCTGCCGCCAGCTTCGCGAGGCGCCAGAGCGAGAACCCGAAGGTCCGTCCCAACCGGACGGAACGCAGGCTTGCGCTCAGGGCATTTCAGGTCGAGCCTCTGTATCCGGTGGCCCTCAGCCTGTTGATCGCCGCGCAGCCCGAAACGGAAGGCCGGCGGCGCCAATCGTTGCTGGACCTTGCCAGCAAGCTGTCGCGACGCAATTCCTATGTCAGTATAGAACAGTTGAAGTCCGCCGCGCTTAGCGACGACAATCCGGGTTTTTTCCTGTGGTTGTCGCGGCTCGTGCTGACCGACAATGATCTGCGCCCCACCTATATTCGGGCAATGGCCGACGGCACCGCCCGCCCCGGGGCGGCAAAAGCGCTGGCTCCGGTTCTCGGCCCGAAACCCGCATGGGCGGAAGACTATTGGGAAGCCGTCGTTCAGCGACGCTCCAGCCTGGTGAATGCCGCCGAGCTGCGGATTACCTTGGCGAACGCGCCTTGGAATCAGACCAAGGTCACCCGCACCGACAGGACCCTGTCAGTAGGCCTCGCCACGATTGGAGAATTTGAAACCGCGCGCCGGCTAAGCGCCGAGCTAACGGGTCGATCGCGAGCTGCGAAGACCGGCAATCTCGTCCAGAACAGCGATTTTTCCCGCACTCCACTTTTGCCTCCGTTCGACTGGCAGCTCGCGACCACGGGTAGCCTGGGAGGCTCGATCGATCCCGGCGCAAAAATTCTGTCTGTTTCCGCCATTGGCGGCGCACGCGGTAGCGCCGCTCGACAGTTGGTCCGCCTGCTTCCGGGAAGCTATCGGCTCGATTGGTCGCTGGTCAGCGACATGCCGTTGCCGGCGGAGGCATTGTCCGCGCGCATCGAGTGCGCCGAAGTGGGGGTGAAATCGATTCCCATCGAAGCAATTCCGATGGTTGCAGGCAAACAGACACGCACCGTGGAAATCCCTGATGGCGCATGTAGCTGGTACTGGCTGTCGCTGTTCGTGACGCTCGCCGACGACGCGCAAGGCATCGACGCCTATTTTCGTGCGGTATCGCTGGCTCCTGCAAAAGGGGACGGCGATATTGTCGAAGATGCCAGGACGCCGTCCTGACCGTTAGAAGGGATAAGGCCCGTGGAACCGGCTCTCCGGAGCCAAGGCGTTCATCCCTTACGGTTCGCTAGCCTCCCTTCGCTGCGGACAGGATTTTTGGGTTTTGCGATACAGCGATAGGCCGGCCAGGCCGTGCGTAAAGATCGCATTTTCGGGAATTGAGGAATCGCGAGATGGACCAATATCATGCATGCTAGCGTCAAAAGCATAGGTAAGAGACTGATCCCATTGCGGGTCAGGGTATGGGTCGCAAACTATCTCGCGCGGCGTCTCACGCTAAAGCCGATCGCTCCGCGACAATGCCCCATTTGCGACTTCCAAGGCTGGTTCGACCGTTTTGGCCGGCCACCGCGCCTCGACGCGCTATGTCCCCGTTGCGGCAGTCTGGAACGGCATCGGCTCCTCTTCCTGGCGATGACGCGGGGGGCGGTTACCGAGGGCATCGACGAGGCGACGGACCCGGTGTTGCATTTCGCGGCGGAGCCGCAACTCGAACGGATTTTCCGCGCGCGGTTCGGCAACTACAAAACCGCCGATCTTTTCGAAAAGGCCGATCTGAAAATAAATATGGAGGATATGGATCTTCCGGACGGAAAGTTCCGGTTGATCATTGCCAACCATGTTCTGGAACATGTGGATGATTTCAAAGCCTCCTCCGAAATCGCACGCATCTTGTCCGACGACGGCATATTGGTCGCAATGGTTCCGATCGTCGAAGGATGGGAAACGAGCTACGAGAATCCCGAAATTACCGACGAGACCGGGCGGTGGCTGCATTTTGGTCAGGGGGATCATGTCCGATATTACGGTCGCGACTTCAGCAGCCGCATCGAGCGGGGCGGACTGAAGCTCAAGCATGAAATCACCGCGGAAGGAAAAGACGTCGTGACCTATGGCCTCGTCAGAGGTGAAAAGGTCTTTGTTTTCGGGAAAAAATAGTGCGGCACCGGAATCCGACAACAGATGATACATGCTTCGGGCTGGCCATACCGGCCGGTCGTCGACACCTGCGTGGTCTACGGGCTTGAACGGCATGTCCGGCAGCGGGGGCGAACCGTCGGCCTTGGCGGCCCGGCGGATGAGGTTGCTCTATTTTCACCATGCCCATGATCCAGGTGGAGCGGTGCGCAGTTTGGCGGCGCTTGTCGCCGGGCTCGACAAGCGGCAAATCGAACCGATTGTCGCGATACCGGATCGCCCCGGGGCCGACGAGGTGCGCGCTTTACTGGAAAAGGCGGGCGCGACCGTCATTGCGGAACGGCATATTCGTCCATTTCACGGTTCCACCGTCGTCCCGGTCAGCACGCTTCGTGAAAAAATCTATAGCCTGGCAGGGCTTCTTCCGCTGGCGCTGCTTGCGCGGAAGCTGGTCAAGAAACTGAACCCCGATATCGTGCACCTTAATTCGACGAGCGTGGTGGGAGCGGCGATCGGAACCCGGATGTCGGGCGCTCGCAAGCCGGTGATCGCCCATGTGCGCGAGCCATTATTGCGGAACAGGTGGGGGCGCTGGCTCGCAAGCCTCAATCGTAAGTTCGTCGATCATTTCATTTCGATCGACGCGGAAGGACTCCGGTCGCTGGGTCAACCCTCGCCCGCCGGCAGCGTGATCTTCAATTTCGTCGATACGGACGTGTTTCGGCCCGACCCGGCGCGAAGGGCAACCGAGCGCTCGGCACGCGGTTGGGGAGACGATGATGTCGTGTTTTTGTCATTATCGCGGATAACGGCCGCAAACGGGGCCCTTGAGTTGGTGCGGAGCATCGGCGATCGTGACGACCGGATCGACAAGCGCGCCAGATTTGCGATCGCGGGCTTTGAAGGCGGCGGCGGCGCCTATCAGCAACAGGTGCAGGAAGCCGTCGACCGGTCGAGCCGGTGCGATGCCATCGGTTTTACACAGGATGCCCGCGGTCTGATCGATGCCGCCGACGTGATCGTGGTGCCCTTCACGACCCCGCACAGCGCTCGAAGCGTTTTTGAAGGAGCCGCGATGGGAAAGCCGGCGCTGGTCACGAAATTGCCGAATCTGCAGGAGTTGATCGTGGAGGGAGAGACGGGTCTTGCTTATGATCCGCTCGATCCGGACGAGCTGATCGATGCCGTCAACCGGCTATGCCGCCCGGACGAGCGTCGATTCTTCTCGGATGCGGCTTTTCGTTTCGCGGGCCAGCAGTTCGCGGCCCGGACCAATGTCGCGCGAACGGTCGCGGTCTATCGCCGACTGCTGGCGACTGCGGGCGGAGACGGCGCGCCCGGAAAGATGGCCGTACACCCATGAGCCGCCTGGTCGTCGCCAAAAATACCGCATGGATACTGCTCGATAACGTCGTTTCCCTGGCGTTGAGCTTTGTCGTGACCATGCTGGTCGCGCGTTACTTGGGGCCCGAACAGTTCGGCTTATTCTCATACGCGTTCGCCACCGCTTCCATTTTCGCGATTGTCGGCCACCTTGGCCTGGATGGACTGGTGGTGCGGGAGTTCAAGCTGCGACCTGAGGAGAATGAAACGATTCTCGGTACGGTTTTCACTCTCAAATTGGTCGCCTATGCCGTCGCTGCCGCGGCGTTGATGCTTTACGCATTTCTCGCGCATGCCGGGGACCCGACCGCGATCACGCTTTTCGGCTTTGCGGCGCTTATGATCCTTTTTTCGAGTACGGGCGCATTGAACGCATGGTTTCAGGCGCGGTCGGAAAATCTGTATCCGTCGATGTCCTCGATCGTCAGCAAGGTTGTGATGGCGGTGCTGAAATTGGGCGCGATCGCCATGGCGGGAGGCGTGGTGTTGTTCGCAGCGGCGAACGCGGTGGGCGCCGCAATCGCGTTCGCATCGACCTATGCCTTCTTCCGATGGAGGGGCGGGCTGTCGATCCTCAAATGGAAAAGTTCGGGTCGAGAGGCCCGTCGCTTGATGGGTGAGGGGGCGCTTCTTTTTCTCGCTGCCGCATTTACCACCATCTACCTCAAGATCGGGCAGGTCATGCTCCAATGGATGTCGACGCCCGACGCTCTTGGCAACTATGCGGTCGCCGCGCTGTTGTCCGAGACGATATATATTCTGCCCATTGCGATCACGACCGCCGTTTTCCCCTATCTAATTCATTCCTATAATCGCTCGACGGCGGAGTTCGACCAGCACCTTCAGCTCTTGTTCGACCTGCTCGTGATCCTCGGGTTTTTGGGAATATTGGGCGTCGTTTTCGTTGCCGATCCGATCATCGACATCGTTTTTGGCCAAGAATATGACAGGGTCTACAGATTGTTGTCGATCCTTTCGCTCGCCATTCCGTTCATGTTCCTGCGGGCGGCACTTAATCGCTGGATCGTGATAACGCGGCTCAGCGGGATCAATGTGGTCATTCAAGCAATCGGTGCGGTACTGAACATCGGACTCGGCTTTCTCCTCATCCCTCGCTTCGGCGCGGAAGGGGCCGCGGTGGCGACGGTCGTTTCATATGGTTTCGCCACATATGGGGCGCTCATGTTTTCGTCACAGACGCGGCCGCTGTTCGTCGCGATGTCCAAATCTCTCCTGCAGCCGTGGGCGGCGTTATACCGGCTTTGGCGCTTTGGCCGAAGCTATAGCGAGAGGCGGAATTCGGTGTAGCTTTGGCGCCCGTCGACGTTCGGGCCAAAAGGTCGCAAGTGGGCTAAGGCTCAAAAAATGAAGATTCAGAATCAAAAGGGAAATTGATGACTAGCGGACCTTCTCTCCTAAAAAGGGCAACGACGAAGCTGGCCGAGATCAACCAATCGGCGGCCGACGCGCGTGCGGCGGTTGAACTGGCCAAGATGGGCGTGCCCTATCTTCCCTGGCCGGCGTCGGCGATCGCACCTTCGGCCCTGTTGTCGATCTTGAACGACATCGAAATCAACGGTCGGCGTAATATTGTCGAGTTTGGCTGCGGCATTTCGACCGTTTATATGGCAATGGTCGCCAAGCGCACCGGGGCAAGGATTGTCAGCTTCGACGACAATCCTGCATGGGCTGCGATCGTGCGAGAATGGATCGATCGCATCGACGCCGCTGCGCATTGCGAGATTGTGATCGCGCCACTTGGGCCCAACGATCACGCTGTCGACGGCAACCATTGGTACGATCAGGCTGTGGTCGCCGATCGCATTGCCGAGGTGACGGTCGACCTTGTCCTGGTCGACGGCCCCGTTGCCTATACGCAGGAGAAGCGGCTGGCGCGATATCCGGCCCTTCCCAACATATCGGCCCGACTTGGCGATAGCTGTGCGATTTTCCTGGATGATATCCGGCGGCCGGGCGAGCAGGAAATCGCCGAGCGGTGGGCCGCGCAATTCGATCTGACGTTTGAACATCACCCGGGTCGGGGCGGTTACGCCAAGGCCGTCCGCGGGGATGCCTTTTACGCGGCATTCTGATCGCGTTCGAGTATCCGAAGCATGAAGCGCAAATCATATGTTTATGTGGAACGCGACGACGGTCATCGCCAATCTTATCAGGCGATTGTCTCGAAATGGCTTGACGTCGATCCGCTGTATGGACGCGTCAACATGCGTTTGCTTGGAAAGATGGTTCGGGCGCCGCGGTTGATATTTTCGACGATTGACGACAATTATTTCACTTTCATTCTGATTTCGTTGGTTCGGGCAATTTGTGGACGCCGAACGGTAGGAATATTTCTCCGTCCCGCTCAATGCTTTACCGGCACGCGATTTTATCATCGCTGGAAACGCCGTGCCTTTGCAATGCTTCGCCGGGTCCGCTCGATTGCCGTGCTGACCATCGTGCCCTTCGCTGTGCGACCCGAATTCGCATCGGTCGCACGTGATTGGATCCACGATCCCCAGATGTGGGACGTGGGCGAGAGAAACAGGATCATCCCCGTTACGCCGCTGGGTCAATCGCTGGAAAAGGCTGCGTCGGGCCGTCGGATATTATGCTTTGTAGGTGGTGTATCAGCCATCAAGGGCATCGAATTCCTTAGAGATATAGCGTGTGCCGATACCGGTATTGCCGATCGGTACCTCGTTGCCGTCATGGGGAAGCCCGATGCGGAGAGCGTGGGTTTTATGGAAGAACTCGCGGCATGTGGGGCAATGGTCGTGGACCGCCATTTATCCGACCCGGAATTGGAGAGTCTTTACGGCGTTGCCGACATGATTTGGGCCTGTTATCGGCCCGATTATGATCAGGCATCGGGCGTTTTCGGGCGTGCCTTCCAAACCGGAAAGCCGTCCTTGGTCCGATCGGGGTCGGTCATCGAGCAATATGCGGATTATGTGGGCGCGAAGGTGCTGGCGATTGATTATGGCGATGCCGCCCGCGCGGTGGAAGCGATGGATTCACAGGTGGTCGCGGCTGGCGCGGCGAGCAGTGTCGATATCCGGTCCATCGCGGCCATGCGTCAGCAGTTCGTCGAGACGATCGCGAAGTGGCAATGACGGTCCTGAACTTATTCTGCTATCGGGTCGACGCGACTGGGCTGTGCTGGTGAGGCCATGAAGAAATTATCCGAAATATTGGCCTTCCTGACCGCGGCCTTTGTCCCGTTTCCGACACTTGGCTATCCGGTCGCTGCTGACCTTACCATTTCGCCGGCCTTGGTATGCGGATCGCTTTTTCTTCTGGTCAATATCTCCAGAGTGTTCGCCAGGCGGGATTATCTGGTCGCCGCGATCGCAATGGCGGCCTGTTTCATCGTTTCGAACATCGGCCGGAACCCGGTGGACAGCTATCTTCTGTCCTTGGTTGCGCTATTCGCCGTGATTGCGCCGCTCATGCTGGGAAATATCGAGCGCAGCGTCAGCCGCGCAATGATCCGGGGGTTTCTGGTCGGCCTGGTCGTCACGCTGGCGATCTCGTTTGTGGAGCTTGTCAGCGCGCTCCTCAATATCGACGACATCCTGATCCTGCTCGATACGATTTTTCCCGATGGACGCCGCGGAAATCCCGCGCCTTACCTACGGCCAAAGGCGGGCTTCTTCGAGCCGTCCCACCTTGCAGTCTATCTCGCTTTCGCGTTCGTGATCGTGGATATCGCGTTCCAGAAATCCAAGCTTTCCAATGTTTTCAAGGCTCTGATAGGCGTCTCGATCCTGTACGTTGGTTCGCTGTCCGGATTCCTGATCATAACATTCTATATCGCGGCCCAATGGTCGGCCGTGATTTTCGAAAAAAAGCGCAACGCTTTCATTTCTTTCATGACGTTGATCTTGGCGTTCGTCGTGGTGCTTATTTACTGGGACGATATCGTATCGAGTACATATTTCGAGCGCATCGGCATTGTTAGCGAGGCTTTTTCCCGAGGGGATCTGGTGGGCAGCGAAGGGAGCCGGATCAACGCGTTCCGGCCCGTTTTGGACTATTGGTCCGAAAATGGTTGGACCGACTTTTTCCTGGGTACCGGATACGGAAATTATTCCGACTGGCTTATTTATAGATACGGCGGCTTGGGCGTGTTTTCTAGTGCTGGTCGTGGAGATATTGACAATATATTCGCTGCGGTAATGCTTTCGACAGGAATTTTGGGAATAGTTTCATATCTGACATTTCTTTTCATAAGATTTTACTCGATCAGCAAAGGCCGGTTGATCGCAATCGGTCTTTTTGTCGTCGCCGTGCATTTTTCATATGGTCATATGATCTCCTACCTTGTCTGGTACCTGTTTCTGGTTCTGGTCAACGCGCTGTCGTTACGTCGCAGCGCCGAACTGCTAGCCGGAAATGATGGATTGGCGACATCGCCCGCCGCGGAGCCGCGGCGCCGCGCAAGTGCCGGCGTCGGCGGATAACCGGATGCACATCCACTTTTATCATGTTGACGGGCTGGGCCGGGATGCCGACGATGGCGGCGCGATTTTCGATCGCAAGACCATCGCAGCGCTTCGGCAATTGGGCGCCGTGGTCGACGAACTACCCGTTCTTCGCCGCCGGGCTTTGCGTCTGCCAACATGGGCCGGTCGGATCGAAGCGTCGCGACTTCGCATTGCCCAGGGTGAATCCGGCGGGCGCACGATTTTGTCGCATGAAGCGACATTCGACCTTGCGGGCGTGGTAAATGTCGATGCTCTTATCGTGCATAATTATTTTCCGCGTTTTCGCTTCCCCGGTCGTAAGGGGCTGGAATTATATTATCGTCTTGGCGCGCTCGACCATTATCGCCGAGCCTTTGATCGAACGCCCTCGATCTTTTTCCTCTCCTATCGCGAACGCGACGCCGCAGAAGAAGATTTTCCGTCCATCCGCGGGCGCACGACGGTCATCCCGCCTCCTCCCGCGCCGGTCATTCCTTCCGCTCGGAGCATGGAGATCGTGCATGTTTCGGGGTCGGAAGGCTGGTTGCCCAAACGGCTTTCCCGTCTGACGGACCATGAAATCGCACGCTTCGGCAAGGCGGGCTTCGTCATCGGCGATTTTGGCACCCATCCCGCGTCGGCATTCGGGCTGATCAACGATCGCTTTACCGTCGGCTTCAAGCTGAAGCTGATGCAAATGATCGCGTGCCGTGATATTATCGCGAGCTGCGCCGACATCGCCGACGAGATGGAAAGGATCGCGCCTGGTTATCCCTTCTGGCGGCAGGCCGCCTCGGTAGACGAGGCGCTCGAATATTTCCGCGATATACGTGATCGTCTCACCGTGGAAGAGATCGACGCGGCTTTCGACGAAGCCGCGCCGCGTTGGCGGGTACCTTCTTGGAATGACCATGGCGAGGCCATTTTGCATGCGCTGTCCGCAACATGACGCGGATCAATGGCGCCATTCAAGTCTTATCGCACGCATATGAACACAGTGGTTTCAATCGAGGTAATAAACTGAAAATTCGATGAAAATTTCAATTCTAACCGCTGTTTGGAATCGAGGGGCCACATTAGGTCAGGCACTCGACAGCCTTGAGAAACAAACGCATTCCGATTGGGAGCATATCGTGCAGGACGCCGGGTCCACGGACGGAACCCTCGCGCTGCTGGCGGCAAGGCCGGATGCCCGGCGCCATGTCGAAAGTCGCCGTGACGGTGGCATCTATGAGGCGCTCAATCGCGCTTTTTCGCGCAGTTCGGGCGATATTGTCGGGGTGCTGCATTCGGATGATTTTCTGGCCGGGCCGGATATTCTGGCGCGGGTATCCGACGCCTTCGCTAAAACCGATGCGGACGCGATCTATGGCGATCTCGACTATGTCGCGGCGGGGGACACGTCGCGGGTCGTTCGGCATTGGAAGTCCGGAACTTTCGATTCCGATCGGCTTCGCCGGGGATGGATGCCACCGCATCCCGCTCTGTTTTTGCGCCGGAGAGTGATCGAGCGATTGGGTGGATACGACACGTCCTTTCGCATCGCGGCGGATTATGATGCAATTCTTCGCTATTTCAGCGATGAAGAGGTGCGCGTTTCCTATCTGCCTGGCGTCATGGTAAAAATGCGCCTAGGGGGCGAGAGCAATCGCTCTCTGGAGCGAATCCTCCGCAAGAGCCGGGAAGACTACAGGGCGCTGCGTCGCAACGACATCGGCGGCATGAGCGCATTATTCCTCAAGAATATACAGAAAATTCCGCAGTTTTTTCGGAAATCGTGAAGGTATGGTGATGACAAAAAAGGCTTTGATCACGGGCATTACGGGCCAGGATGGCTCCTATCTCGCGGAGTTTCTGCTGGAAAAGGGCTATGAGGTGCACGGCATCAAGCGCCGGGCCTCGATGTTCAATACGCAGCGGATCGACCATATCTATGAAGATCCGCACACCGATAACGCGCGCATCATCCTTCATTACGGGGACCTTACAGATACATCGAACCTGACGCGCGTGCTGTCGGAGGTGCAGCCCGACGAGGTTTATAACCTTGGTGCACAGAGTCACGTCGCAGTCAGCTTCGAAGCCCCCGAATATACCGCCGACGTGGACGCGATGGGCACGCTCCGCTTGCTCGAGGCGATACGATTTCTGGGTCTCGACAAGCGAACCCGTTTCTATCAGGCTTCGACCTCGGAGCTATACGGCCTTGTGCAGGAAACCCCCCAGCGCGAAACGACGCCCTTTTATCCGCGCTCGCCCTATGCCGTCGCCAAGCTCTACGCTTACTGGATCACCGTCAATTATCGTGAGGCCTATGGTCTTTATGCCTGCAACGGCATTTTGTTCAATCACGAGTCCCCGCGCCGCGGCGAGACCTTCGTGACGCGCAAGATCACCCGCGGACTTTCCAATATCGCTCAAGGGCTCGAGAATTGCCTCTATATGGGGAACATCGACGCGCTGCGTGACTGGGGCCATGCGAAGGATTATGTGCGTATGCAGTGGATGATGCTGCAACAGGACCATCCCGAAGATTTCGTGATCGCCACGGGCGTTCAATATTCCGTCCGTGAATTCATCCTATGGTCCGCGGCCGAGCTCGGTATCACCCTTCGCTTTGAAGGCGAGGGAGTGGAGGAGAAGGCGATCGTCGAGGCGGTGTCCGGCGAATCCGCGCCCGCGGTCAAGGAAGGCGATGTGATCGTCCGGATCGACCCCCGCTATTTTCGCCCCGCAGAAGTGGAAACTCTGCTGGGCGACCCGACCAAAGCCAAGGAGAGGCTGGGCTGGGTTCCGGAAATTACGGTTCAGCAAATGTGTGCTGAAATGGTCGCGGAAGATTTGCGAGCGGCCAAGCGCCATCGTTTGCTGCGCGAAAACGGGCTCGATCTTCCGGTGTCGATCGAAACATAAGGGTTAAACCGATGAAATATTATATTGCCGGGCATCGGGGAATGGTGGGAAGCGCCATCCTCCGCCGCTTGCAGCGAGCCGGCGCGGAGGTGGTCGTGCGGTCGCGCGCCGAGCTCGATCTCACCGATCAGGATGCGGTGCGGCGGTTCATGTCGAGCGAGCGCCCGGACGCGGTTGTTCTGGCGGCCGCGAAGGTCGGGGGAATTCACGCGAACAACAGCTATCCTGCCGATTTTATCTATGAAAACTTGATGATGGAATGCAACGTCATCCATCAGGCGTTTCGGGCGGGCGTTGGGAAGCTTCTCTTCCTTGGTTCCTCGTGCATCTATCCGCGCGCAGTTTCGCAGCCCATGCGCGAAGATGCGCTGCTGACCGGCGTTCTGGAACCCACCAACGAACCCTACGCCGTTGCGAAGATTGCCGGCATCAAGCTGTGCGAAAGCTATAATCGTCAATATGGCACGGATTATCGGAGTGTCATGCCGACCAATCTCTATGGACCGGGTGACAATTTCCATCCGGACAATTCCCATGTCATGCCCGCGCTGATCCGGCGATTCCACGAAGCAGTCGAAGAAGGTCGCGACGAAGTCGTCATCTGGGGCACCGGGACCCCGCGCCGCGAATTTCTGCATGTCGACGATATGGCAGAGGCTTCGCTGTTCGTGCTCGGGTTGGACAAGGCGGTTTACGACGCCGAAACCCATCCGATGCTCAGCCACATCAATGTCGGGACCGGCACCGACGTCAGCATCGCGGACCTGGCACGGCTCATTGCCGAGCAGACGGGCTTTACGGGGCGCGTCACGTTCGACACGACGAAGCCGGATGGAACCTTACGCAAGTTGATGGATGTTTCCAGACTCGCCCGGATGGGATGGCAAGCCGCCATCGCTCTCGATCAAGGGGTTCAGGGAACATATGACTGGTTTCGAAAAAACAAGGCCGAGTTGCGTGAGGCTTGACCGCCGGGCAGTTCGGTTTTTCCGGCGATCAACGGGAAAGCGGGCCAGACCGCTGCGCTCCCGGGTTGCCTGCCCGGTTTCTCTCGCGATAATGAATGTCAAACTCCCTTGCGGTCGTGAGCATGCGGATTCCGTCCGCTTTTGTGGCCCTGAAGCAGCGAAACGAAATTGTTAACTTCACCGAACGCTTCCGAACTTCAAGGAAACAGGCCTCACGGCGCGCCGGAGCCTCGGATGCGGGGTGGCCTGACCCTGCAGCTGTTTTTTTCTTCGCTGCGCGTCCAGTTTCTGATCTGCCTGTTCGCGGGTGTCATACTCCCGGTTCTGATTTACTTTCTGAATGATCTGTCGGCGTTGTCCGATAACATTCCCGCCTGGAACTCCGCGCTCGCGGCAACGTTCGCGATCATGGCTGGAGTGGTCGGCGTGCGCAAACTGGCCGATTTCCCTGGCACAATCGGCGCCAGCTATGTTTTTCCGGCATTTGCGGCGAGCTATGGCGTTGCAATGTTCGCTATCCTGCTCATTCGAGCACCTTATAGCGGCGTGCTGCTGTCGATCAGCTTCGCGCTCGCCTTGACCGCGCGCTTCGCAATCACCGCGATGGAGAAGCGAGGAGGGCGGGGCGTCTATTTTCTGGTGCCCGGGGGAAATATCGACCGCATCCGCCGCGATATGGAAGCGGCTTCGATCATGCTCGACAAGCCCGTGTTGCCGCATATGCCCGACGCCATCATCGTCGCCGATCTGCATCATGACCACACTGCCGAATGGGAGCGGACCTTTGCGGTCGCGGCGCTCAACGGGATCGGCGTTCATCATTATAAACAGGTTTGGGAAGCCCAAACCGGCAAGGTCCGGATCGAGCATTTGTCGGAAAACAGCTTCGGATCGCTGATCCCGAGCAATTCCTACGCGAAGGTCAAGCGGCTGTTCGATATCGCCTTGACGTCGGTTGCGCTTCCTATCCTCGTTCTGCCGCTGATGGTGGTCGCTTTCCTTATCCGGATGGATTCGCCTGGATCCGTGTTTTTTCGTCAGGAAAGAATAGGCTATAGAGGGCACTCATTTCGTGTTCTGAAGTTTCGCACGATGCAAGACAAGAGCGCCGAGCCCGACGAGCAGATCGATTCGGTGCACGAAGCGATCACGCGCGACGATGATGATCGCATCACCCGGCTTGGACGTTTTCTGCGTAAGACGCGGATCGACGAACTGCCGCAAATTCTGAACATCCTGCGCGGGGAAATGAGCTGGATCGGGCCCCGGCCTGAAGCCCGCCCGCTCTCCGAATGGTATGAGAGGGAAATTCCCTTTTATTCCTATCGCCATATCGTGCGGCCCGGAATCACGGGATGGGCGCAAGTGAATCAGGGGCACGTCGCCGCAATCAGCGAAGTTCACGACAAGCTTCGCTTCGATTTCTACTATATCAAGAATTTCTCGTTGTGGCTGGATCTCGTCGTGCTGTTCAAGACCGTCGCGGTTGTCGTCCGGGGTTCGGGCGCGAAGTAAGGTTCATCGGTCTCTATCCCGCCAGGCATCCCGGGGTGAGGGAGCCGGGGAACTTAAGGCGCATCGATCCTCTTCAAAAATTGCACGGTCTCCTGCCACCATTGCTCGTCAGAATTCCACTTGGCCTTTGTCCCGGCCGCCTCATTCCATCCGCCCCAGATGATCACGCCGTCGGCCAGGCGGTAAGCTGTTTCCAGTTGGCGCTTCCAGTAGGGCCCGGGAATAGGGCGCGGCGGCCGGAGATTTCCTTCGTTGTGATAATGAGGCCATAGGAAGACGTATACGGGCTTCGACGAGAGGCGCCGCGCTTCGCAAATTTGTGCCGTCGCATTCGTGACCCACCGGGCTTCATCGGGATAATAGGTATAGATCGACGGGAACAGGGCATCGACGTCTTTTGCCAACGGCGCCGCACGGTCGTTCTGTTTCTGCCATTCCCTGTATTTTTCCGAATCCACCGGCGTCACGGTGCGCCAATAGTCGACCAGGGGAACATAGCCATAGAAGCCGACCTCGCGCTTCGTGCCGGTCGCGCGAAAGGCATCCAGAATCGCTTCCAGCTTGATCAGGCCATGCTTGGCCTGTGCATCGCCTTTGGCCAGGTCATAATCCTCGAAATCGAGGACGATCGGCGCGCCATCGTCGGGCAGCCCTTCGACATAGCGGTTCACCATCGCCTGATCCGGGGGACCAAAGCGCGCGACGCCGGGCGCCCAGATTTGCCGATCGATAATGTGAATCGGCTGCATGCCATAGGCGCCGAAATCGGGCTGTCCGTCGAAGAAGAGCCCATTGAAGACCTTGAACGGCCGCGCCGCCGGCTTTTCGCATTCCAGTGCGTAAACCTCCGCACCCGATGCGAGGAGAAAGAAGGTCGCGATCGATGCGGCGATGGAGGCAAAGCGGTTCATGCTGTTCAGGTTTCCAAATTTTTCCGGTTCATCCGATGCTGCTCGCTGTTCCAATTGAACAGATCAGCCTGACTTGACGTCCTAGACCTGTCTCCAGTTCGTGCCGTTGTAGACGAACTCATAAATTCCACCATTGACGGCGGCGATGTTGGAGCCGGATTGGGTGATGAACCGGCCTGCCGACGAAAAATTATGCTCGATCGTCGTGTTCGCATCTTCGACGATAATCGTGAGCCGTTGGCCCTTTTCTCCGCCGCTGGCTGAACGAAAAGCGGTCGGAGCAGTGTTGGCTGTACGGACGGCAGACACTCGGGTGCAGTTGAAGTTTTGCGCGTTGACCGTCCACAGCGCCGGCACTTGCAGATTGAAACCGTAGGAACGCGAATAATCCACATTTCCGAATTGGTGTGCCAAGACCCCGTAAGCCGGGTTCTTGGATTGCATGACCGGTACGGGATAAGTCAGACTCTGATCGGTGCGGCGCAGGTCGGTAAACATGCCCGTGCTTTCGACGTAGGAGGGGGCGGAGTTGTGCAGAATGCGGGAACTGGCCGACATCGCGGCGCCCGGTTTCGGCGCATAATAGCTGCGGCGATCGATCAAGCTCCATCCGTCGCCCCCATATTCGCTGCCGTCGATGAGGGTTTCATATGTGTGGTTCGCGCGCGGAATCACGCCGACCATTTCAAGTATCAATGTGCCGGTGAAACGCAGCCGGATGCCCTTGACGTCGAAATCCTCTATATTGCCGCCGATGACGTGAATCCGGAACTGAAGATTCTGCCCATCCTGTGACTGGACGGCGCCAAAGTCGCCCCAGATATCGCCTTCGTCGAGCCCGTTGCAGTTGATCATCACCGCATTGCCGGCCATGCGATAGCCTGCCTTGCCGGGCCCGGCCTTGTGCGCGTAGCAATTGATCAGCGTCTTGGCGACGTCGCCGCCGAGCTCGAAGCAATGTCCGCCGTTCGAATAGGCGTGGACATTGTCCCACAACACGCTGAAGTTCCCCGCGCCCTTGAAGCAGCTGTCGGCATTGCTTTCCAGCCAGAGATTGCGGAATTCCGAGGCATAGAGTTGAAAACCGCCGGATACGCCGCTGAAGTCGAAACAGCTGTCGCAGTCACCCATGATTTTGAAATTGTGCATGGCGACCCGGTAAAGCGAAGAATTGGATTCGGGACCGATAGCGGTCTTTCCGGCCATGCCGGCGCAAAGTAGTATGCTCTGCTCCATGCCCTGTCCGGTGTAGAACGTCCCGTAGGGGCCATTGGCCGGAATAATGAGGGTATCGGTGATTTTATAGGTCCGGTTCAAAAGACGAAAACAGCCGACCGCGTCGATCATGTCCTGAATGGCAGCGGTGTCGTCGGTCGTTCCGTCGCCGACAGCGCCAAAATCTTCCACGGTGATATAGTCGCTCAAAATCATTCCTTCCCCATTGCAGATCGAACATGTGTTTTTAGTAGAGAATTTATTGCGCGGATGGCCATGTGCCATAGGAACGCAGCGAACGGTCGTTCGCTTTTCTTTCCAGCGTATATACCGGCGGCGGCAGACGGTCGAGTGTAGCCAGCACTTCGATCGTGCGCGGCTCGATCGACACGATGGAATAATAGGAGGGGGTTCCCCCCGTGGGGGCTTCGCCGCGTACCGATAGCGCGGCGCCCAAATGATCGGTTGCCAGCAGGTAGCGATCAATTGTTCCGGTCGGCCGATATACGACACGCCCATCGCCCAGGTTCGAATCCAGGCACCAAAAGCTTCCGGTTATGCGGGAGTCCGGGGCCTTTTCGCGTTTGGTCAGCGTGACGAGACCATAGGCCGGGACATTCTCCGGCGAGCCGGCCGGACGCGCGAGCGGGTTCGCGCAGGCGGTTATGGGGCGGACCGCCTTACCCGGCGAGGTCGGCGAGAATTTGAGGTCGGCAATGGCCGCCTGCACCCATGCTGCGGTATCAGCGGCGCCGCGCTTGGAGGAAACCGCGCGCAAATGGACGTACCAGCCGCCGACGGAAAAGAGCGCCACGCCAATGCTCTGCCGCTTTCCGGCCGGTCGGCGATCATAAACCGCAAGTAATCCGGTGTCGTCGCCGATGGCGGGAAGGTCGAAAGGTGTCGGCGGGACCGCAAGCTTGGCGCCATCATAGTTGCGGCGCGATTCGATCGATCGCTGCGCCTGGGAAAACCACAAGGGGACATCCCCGGACATATTGCGAAAAATGTCGACGGACAGCGTCTCGCCGCCATTCGTTGATCCGAACGATATGGCGGCCTGGGGATCGGAGGCCGTAAGGGGCAACGCAAGTTGCCGAGGAAGGCCCCCGACCATTTCGGGAATAGCAATTCTACTGCTCTTGTGCGTCCATGTTCCATCGACGGCGCTTGAGGCCCGCTCCTTGGCGTCCGACGCCCCGACCGACATGACACCCAGCATTGTAATCAACAGGGTAGGAACCGAATTGATCACATTCATAAGCTTGGGTCCTGTTCTCAAAATCGCAAGGTGCGGCCGAGGCGACGATCGGCCACTACCTATTGCTTCGTGCCGAATCAAACGCTCCATCGCCAGCGTCGGCCATATGGTGACCGAAACGCAAGCCGGACGGCCACTTGATGCAGCGTGCCGCGTATTGGGAGGGAAATTCGGCCTTATGTTAGTTAGGCGCGGCGAAACGTAACAGATACTGATGCCGTCGCTGCCCGCGACAGAGCTGCAGAATCCGCCACTTGCATTCATGACGTCAACGCTCGACATAGGCGCCATGGATTTCGCGTTCGAGAATAGTTTCCACGATAGCATGGAAGGCTTTTACGCGCCTGCGGAGGCCGCCAAGCCCTCGGCGCCGAAGCTGCTTCTTTTCAACCATGCGCTCTCCGAGCGGCTGGGGATCGATGTCGCGGGTGCGACGGACGATCAGCTCGCGCGCGTCTTTTCGGGTGAAGAAACACCCGGAGGCGCAAACCCGCTCGCGCTCGCTTATGCCGGGCATCAGTTCGGGCATTTTTCGCCGCAGCTCGGCGACGGGCGCGCGCTGCTGCTCGGCGAGATCGTCGCGCCCGACGGCGCGCGCTTCGATGTCCAGCTCAAGGGATCGGGGCCGACCGCCTTTTCGCGCAACGGTGATGGCAAGGCCGCGATCGGTCCGGTGCTGCGCGAGTTCCTCGTGTCCGAGGCGATGGCGGCGATGGGCGTGCCGACGACGCGGGCGCTCGCGGCGGTCGCGACCGGCGACCGCGTCCAGCGCGAACGCGCGCATCCGGGGGCGGTGCTCACGCGGGTCGCGAGCAGCCATATTCGCGTCGGCACTTTCCAGTTCTTCGCCGCGCATTTCGGCGCCGAGCATGTCACCCAATTGTCGGATTACAGCATCAGGCGCCATTTTCCGGAACTCGCGGGTGCCGACAATCCGCACCTCGCGCTGCTCGACCGCGTCACCGGCCTGCAATGCGAGCTCATCGCCCATTGGCTGGGGGTCGGTTTCATCCACGGCGTGATGAACACAGACAATGTCGCGATCAGCGGCGAGACGATCGATTACGGCCCCTGCGCCTTCATGGACCGCTTTGCCGTGAGCACCGTCTTCAGCTCGATCGACGCAGGCGGCCGCTATGCCTATGGCCGCCAGCCGCAGATCATGCACTGGAACATGGCGCGCTTTGCCGAGGCTTTGCTGCCGGCGATCCACCGCGTGTCGCCGGAAGATGTCGAGGCGGCGAAGGCGATCGTTGACGCGATCCCCGGCCGGTTCCGCACCAGCTGGCATGCGAAGGTCAGGCAGAAGCTGGGGTTGAGCGGCGAGGGCGCCGACGATAGCGAGTTGATCGATACGCTGTTCGACGAACTCGAAACGCACGGCGTCGATTTCACCTCCTTCTTTCGCGCGCTTGCGATGCTGCTGCGCGGCGACGGCACAATGCTCGAAAGCCTGCTTCCCAGCGCCGATGCGATGGCGCCGTGGATCGCGCTATGGTGGGACAGAATCGCGCTCGACAGCACGGGACCGATCGAGCTGGCCGCGGCGATGGATGCGGTTAATCCGCTCTACATCCCGCGCAACCATCTGGTCGAGGAGACGCTGGAGGCGGCCGAGGCTGGCGATCTCGCGCCGTGGCTACAATTGCTTGGTGTCGTGCGCCATCCGTATGAAGTCCGCCCGGGGCTCGAACGCTTCACGCTTCCCGCGCCGGCCGATGCGGGGCCGTACAAGACCTTCTGCGGCACCTGACGCGGTCGCGGTTGAGCCGGTGCATCGCAGTTGCTAGGGACGGCGCCGCACCACTCAGAGGATAAGTCATTGGCCCCAGCATCCGTTTCGCCCGTCAAGATCGCCGTCGTCGGCACGGGCTATGTCGGCATTTCCAACGCGATCCTGCTGGCGCAGCATAATGTGGTGGTTGCGCTCGACATCGATGCGCGCAAGGTCGAGCAGCTCAATGCGAAGCAATCGCCGATCGCCGACCCCGAGATCGAGGATTATCTGGCGAACCGGCCGCTGAACCTCGTCGCGACCACCGATCGCGACGCGGCCTATGCCGGCGCGGATTTCGTCATCGTCGCGACGCCGACCGATTATGATCCCGATACCAATTATTTCAACACCGGCACGGTCGAGAAGGTGATCGCCGACGCGCTCGTGATGGCGCCCGACGCGCTGATCATCGTCAAATCGACCGTCCCGGTCGGCTTCACCGACCGGATGCGCGGTGAACTCGGCAGTGATGCGATCGTCTTTTCGCCCGAGTTCCTGCGCGAAGGGCGCGCACTTTACGACAATCTCTATCCTTCGCGGATCATCGTCGGCAATACGCACCCGCGCGCGGCCGATTTCGCCCGGCTGCTGCTCGAAGGATCGCTGAAACCCGATGCGGCGATCCTGCAGACGGGCAATACCGAGGCGGAGGCGATCAAGCTGTTCGCCAACACCTATCTCGCGATGCGCGTCGCTTTCTTCAACGAACTCGACACCTATGCCGCCGCGCACGGGGTCGACCCTCGCCAGGTGATCGAGGGTGTGTGCCTCGATCCCCGGATCGGCAGCTTCTACAACAATCCCTCCTTCGGCTATGGCGGCTATTGCCTGCCCAAGGACACCAAGCAGATGCTCGCCAATTACAAGGATGTGCCGCAGAATCTGATCCAGGCGATCGTGTCGTCGAACACGACGCGCAAGGATTTCGTCGCGGCCGAGGTGATCAAGCGCGGGCCGCGCGTCGTCGGTATCCATCGCCTCGCGATGAAGGCGGGATCGGACAATTTTCGCGCCAGCAGCATTTTGGGCGTGATGAAGCGCGTCAAGGCGAAGGGGATCGAGGTGATCGTCTATGAACCGCTGATCGAGGAGGATCAGCTTTTCAACTCGCGCGTGATCCGCGACCTCGCCGCCTTCAAGGCCGAGGCCGACGTCATTATCGCGAACCGCGTGACGGACGATCTCGCCGATGTCGCGGACAAGGTTTACAGCCGCGATCTGTTCGGCGCCGATTCCTGATTATTTTCCCCGGACGCAACTCGCCGCATCGCCGGGAACTGTCCCGATCTCGGCGAGTTAGCTTCGAATTAGGGGAGAAACGGGTTGCACAGCCATATCTCGCGAGCCACAAGCATGCATCGGTGGCCAGCAGATGAAACAATCTGAAATTTTTCGTCGATCATGTTGGCGCCCGCGCTCGCGGATGCGCCCGCTGCTGATCGGAGCGACCTCATTCATCGGCTTGGCTTGGGCGGGCGCCGCGCAGGCGCAGGATGTTGCGCCGCCGAAGGTGGTGCCGACGCTCGGCACCGATTCGGCCGAGATCGCAGCCCCGTCGCCACCGCCGCCCGAAGCGCAATTGCCCGTCGTCGAGCCGATCATCGAGGATGAGGAGTTCGAACGGTCGATCCCGCCGATCCGCGCCGAGGACGACGCCGAACTCGATCGGCCGCTCGAATCGATCGCCGAATTCGAGAAGCGGCAGACGGCCGAAGCGGCCAAGCGCGACGCGGCGGGCACCGGCGATAGCGAAGACGCAGCGGATGCAACCGCGCAGGCCCAGCCGCCGCAAGTGGATGGGGTGCCCGTGCCCGCGCTGGCCGACGGCGATGCGGTCGAGACGATCGGCGATGCGCCGATCAGCGACCGCGAGCTCGCGGCGCCGCTGCCGCCGCTCGAAAATTTCGACGTCGAACCCGTCCAGTTCGCCGAGCCCGAAGACGACAGCGACAATGTCGAGATCGCCTATACGGTGCAGGTCAACGGACTGAGCGATGCCGACGACAGCACCGATGTCGACCTGGCCGATCTGTTCGGCGATCTGTCGGCGCTCTACGACGGCGATGGCAAGGCTGACAATGCGGCGATGATCCGCGCGCGCCTCTCGGCCGACGGCGAGCTGATGCAGCGCATCCTCGCCTCCGAAGGCTATTATGACGCCATCGTCGATACGCGGATCGACCGCGGCCCGCGCGAGGAAGGTCAGGAGCGTCGGCGCCGGTCGACGACCGCGGTCATCGATGTGAAGCCCGGCAAACGCTACACTTTGGCGGACATCATCATCGACGCCGAGCCGACGATCCCGCCCAATCTGATCGCCGATAATTTCCCGCTGAGCGCCGGCGAGCCGATCGTCGCGCAGCGTATACAGGGCGCCGAGGCGGCGATCGCGCTCAAACTGCCCCAGGAAGGCTATCCCTTCGCCAAGGTCGGGCAGCGCGATATCCTGCTCGACGGCGCGACCGGCGACGGCGTCTACACGCTGCCCGTCGACATCGGCAAACGCTCGCGCTTCGGCGGGATCGAAACCACCGGCGATCTCGCCTTCGATGCCGAGCATGTCGAGGTGCTCGCGCGCTTCAAGCGCGGCGACCTCTATGACAGCCGGATGGTCGACGATCTCCGGCAGGCGCTCGTCGCGACGGGCCTATTCGCGACCGTCGCCGCCGAGCCGCAGCCGACCGGTGAGAGTGCCGGCGACGATACCGAATATGTGACGATGCTGGTGACCCAGCAGGAAGGGCCGCCGCGCACGCTCGCCGCCAGCGCCGGCTATGGCACGGGTCAGGGTATCCGGGTGGAGGGCAGCTGGACGCACCGCAACCTGCTGCCGCCCGAAGGCGCGCTGACCTTCCGCGGCGTGCTCGGAACGCAGGAGCAGGGGATCGGCGCGACGCTGCGCCGCTCGAACGCCGGACGGCGCGACCGCACCTTCGAACTCGTCACCGAGGTCACGCGCAACACCTATGACGCGTTCAACGCGATCACCGGGCGTGTCGGCGCGCGCGTCAGCTATGACTCGACGCCGATCTGGCAGAAGAAATTCACCTATGCCTATGGGGTCGAACTCATCGCGACGCGCGAGGATGATTATAATTTCGCGACGGGGGACCGGAGCTACGACTTCTACACGATCCTCGGTCTGACCGGACAGGTCGGGATGGACCGGACCGACAGCCTGCTCGATCCGACCAAGGGCTTTCGCATCACGAGCCTGATCCAGCCCGAGGGCTCGCTCGCCGGGAGCTTCTCGCCCTATGCGCGGCTGCGCACCGACATCAGCGGCTATTACCCCGTGACCGACAGCATCGTGCTCGCGGGAAGGGTGCGCGTCGGATCGATCGTCGGCGCGGCGCGCGAACGCCTCGCTCCCTCGCGGCGTTTCTATGCCGGCGGCGGCGGATCGGTGCGCGGTTTCGGCTTTCAGGAGCTTGGCCCCAAGGACCCCAACAACGATCCGATCGGCGGCCGCAGCGTGAACGAGGCGGCGTTTGAGGCGCGCTATCGCTTCGGCAATTTCGGCGTCGTCGGTTTCGTCGATGCGGGGCAGGTCTATCGCTCGTCGGCGCCGACCTTCCAGAATCTGCGCTTCGGCGCCGGGATCGGCGCGCGCTATTACACCAATTTCGGTCCGATGCGCTTCGATATCGCGACGCCGATCGGGCGCAAGCCGGGCGAAGCACGCGTCAGCGTCTATGTCTCGATCGGGCAGGCCTTCTGATGGCCGAGGAGGCGCCTCTCGTCGCCGAAAACGCCGCCCCGGCAAACCCGCGGTCGTGGCCAGTCACGGTCCTGCGCTGGATCGGGCTCGCGCTGCTCGGCCTCGTCCTGCTCTTCGCACTGTTCCTGATCGGGCTCAACAGCGACGCCGGGCGGCGCTTTGTCGTCACCCAGATCGAAAAATATGAATTCGAAAACGGGATGAAGATCGGCATCGGCCGGCTCGACGGCTCGCTTTATGGCCGGATGATCGTTCGCGACTTCACCCTGTCCGATCCGCAGGGCGTCTTCCTGCGTTCGCCCGAGCTTCGTGTCGACTGGCGGCCGATCCGCTATTTCGCCAATCACATCGATGTCCGCTCGGCGACGGCGCAGGCGCTGGTGATGGAGAAGGTTCCGGCGTTCAAGGCGGTGCCCGATACCGGTGAGCCGCTGCTGCCCGATCTCGACATCGACGTCGGGCTGCTCCGCGTGGACCGCTTCGTCTTCGAGCCGGCGGTGGCCGGCGAGCGGCAGGTGGCGACGCTCAGTGGCAAGGTCGCGATCGCCGATCGCCGGGCGCAGGTCAGCGCCAATGCCGAAACGATCAGCGGCGGCGGCGGACAGGGCGATGCGCTGAAGCTCGTCCTCGATGCGGTGCCCGAACAGAACCGGCTCACGGTTGCGCTCGACCTCACCGCGCCCCAAGGTGGCGTGATCGCGGCCATGGGCGGTTTCGAGGAAACGCTGACCGCGAAGCTCGCCGGGCGCGGCGACTGGAAGGTGTGGAACGGCAATCTGACCGCCAGTCTCGGCGCGGCACCGCTCGCGCGCGTCGCACTGACGGCGCGCGACGGCACCTTTGCCGCCAACGGAACGGCGCAGGCCTCGCGGCTGCTCACCGGGCCGGCGGCCGAATTGCTCGGCACCGAGACCGCGATCGACCTCACGGCACGTTTGCAGGAGCGCAAGGTCGCGATCGACGGCCGGCTTTCGTCGGACGCGGCGCGGCTCGGGATCAGCGGCGGGCTCGACCTTGGTGCCAACCGCTTCGAGGGATTGCAGCTCGCCGCCAATATATTGAAGCCGGGCGCGATCGCGCCCGCGGTGCGCGCCAGCGGCCTCCGCGCGACGGCGACGCTCGACGGCGAATTCGCGCTGCCGACGGTCGATTATCAGGCGAATGCGAACAGTCTCGCGGTCAACGACATCATCGTTGAGCGGCTGAGCCTCGCGGGTAAGGCGCGCGTCGATGCCGACCAGATCGTCATTCCCGTCGCAGGCCGTGCCGCGCGCATTCGCGGGCTCGACACCGTCGCGGGCGGCACGCTGGTGCAGGTGCGGCTCGACGGCGATCTCGCTTATGCCGACGGCCGCATCCTCAGCGACAATCTGCGCCTGCGCTCGCCGCGCATCGACGCCAAGGCGATCGTCATCGCCGACCTCAACAAGGGCTTCTACACCGGAGCGATCGACGGGCGGATCAACGATTACCGGATCGAAAGCGTCGGCATTTTCGACATCGACACCGATGCCGACCTGAAAACCGCGCCGCGCGGCGGGTTCGAGATCGTCGGCAATGTCCGCGCGCGCTCGACCCGGCTGTTCAATTCGGGCGTCCGCGATTTCCTTGGTGGCAATGCGACAGCATCGAGCGCCGTGCGCTATGGCACAGACGGCGTCATCCGTTTCTCCAGCCTCCGCCTGTCGGCGCCGCGCCTGCGCATCACCGGGGGGCAGGGGAGCTATGCGCCGAACGGCCAGATCCGGCTGACCGCGCGCGCGAATTCGATCGACTATGGTCCGATCGGCGTCCAGCTGGCGGGGACGATCAGCGATCCGCGCGCGGTGGTGACCGCCGAGCGGCCGGGCCTCGGCATCGGGCTCGCCAACCTTGTGGCAAAGATCAACGGCGCGCCGAACGGCTATCGCCTCGCGGCGACCGGCGAGACCGACTATGGGCCGCTGTCGGCCGACGTCGTGCTGCTGATGGCGGCGGGCCCGCTGACGATCGACGTCGAACGCGGCGATTTGGCGGGCATCGGGTTCAACGGGCGGCTCGTGCAGAGCGAGGCCGGGCCGTTCACCGGGCAGCTCAACGCGTCGGGTCAGGGGCTGGGCGGCCTCGTCCGGCTGAGCGCCGCGGGCGAGTATCAGGCGGCTGCGATCAATGTCCGCGCGAACGATGTCGTGCTTCCCGGGGCCGCCAATCTCGCGGTGGGTTCGGCGATCGTCGATGCCGATGTGACCCTCTATGACCAGCCGCATATCGTCGCCGACATCCAGATCGCCGATACTCAGATCCGCGACTATGACATCGCCGTCGGGCGGGTGAAGATCGATTATCGCGATGGCAGAGGCAAGGCGCAGGCGCTGGTCGAGGGGACGAGCGGCGTGCCCTTCCGTATCGCCGCGAACGCCGACCTGACGCCCGAACTCTGGCGCGCGTCGGTGCAGGGCCGCGCGACGGGCATCAATTTCCGCACCACCTCGCCCGCGCGGATCATTCCCGGCGCCGACGGATATGAATTGCTGCCGACGACGGTCAATCTCGGCCGCGGCAGCAACGCGCGCATCGCGGGCCGCTTCGGCGACGGCATCATGGTTCAAAGCCGGCTCGAGCGCGTCAATATGGCGATCCTCAACGCCGTCTATCCCGACATGGGGCTGGGCGGCCGCGCGACGGGCAGCCTCGATTTCGAGCAGGCGAATTCCGAAAGCTTCCCGCGCGCCGACGCGCGGCTGACGATCACCGGCTTCACGCGCACCACCGCCGCGTCGGTGAGCCAGCCGGTCGACGTCAATTTCGCCGGCAAGCTGCTCGCCGACGGCGGCGAGGCACGCGCGGTGATGCGCAAGCGCGGCAGCGTGATCGGCCGGGTGCAGGCGTCGCTGCGGCCGCTCGGGGCGAGCGCGGGCGGCTGGACCGAACGGCTGATGGCGGCGCCGCTCGGCGGCGGCATCCGCTACAACGGCCCCGCCGACACGCTCTACTCCTTCTTCGGACCCGCCGATCAGCATGTATCGGGCCCGATCGCGGTCGCCGCCGATTTCAGCTGCAGCGTCGCCGACCCCTGCCTCAATGGCGTCGTGCGCGGCAAGGACATGACCTATGAGAACCAGAGTTACGGCACCAAGCTGACGAATATCGTCGTCAACGGCCGTTTCACGGGCAACCGGCTGGAGATCGAGCAGCTGACCGCGAAAGCCGGCGACGGCACGGTGGCGGCAAAGGGCTTCGTCAGCCTCGCGTCGGCCGATGGCTATCCGATGAACATCACGGCGACGCTCGACAACGCCCGCCTTGCGCGCAGCGAGAATATCGCGGCGCGGGCGACCGGCAATCTGACGCTCGAAAAGACCGCGGGACAGACCGCGCTGCTGTCGGGGAGCCTGCGCCTTCCCGAAACGCGCTATCGCATCGTGCGCGAAGGCGCGGCGCAAGTGCCCGTGCTGACCGGCGTCCGACGCAAACCGCCTGCCGGGCGCCAGCGGATCAGCGGCGACGGGCTTGCCGCGGTTGGCGGCAGCCTGTTCGACCTCATCCGCCTCGACATCGCGCTGAAGGCGCCCGACGAAATCTATGTTTCGGGTATGGGACTCGAATCCGAATGGAATGCCGACATCGTGCTGCGGGGAACGACACAGGCGCCGCAGGTGACTGGCGAGATCGAGCTGGTACGCGGAACGCTCGGCTTTGCGGGGCGCTCGTTCGAACTTCAGGAGGGGAGGGTGACCTTCCCGACCGGCGACGCGTTCGACCCCGCGATCCGCCTGATCGCCAGCGATACGATCGAAACGGTGACGGTAACCGTCAGCGTGACCGGGCGCGCGAGCAATCCGCAGGTCGCCTTTTCGAGCGTTCCCGGCCTGCCGCAGGACGAGATCGTCTCGCGCATCCTGTTCGGCGATTCGATCACCACGCTGTCGCCGCTGCAGGCGGTGCAACTCGCTTCCTCGCTCAACACGCTGAGCAGCGGCGGCGGGGGGTTGAGCCCGCTCGGCGCGCTCCAGTCGGCCACGGGGATCGACCGGCTGCGCGTGCTCGGACCCGACGATACGGTCGGGCGTGGCGCGGCGCTCGCGGCGGGCCAGTATATCACCAAGGACATCTATATCGAAGTGATCACCGACGCGCGCGGCTATACCGCGACCCAGCTCGAGATCAGCCTGACGCGCGCGCTGTCGCTGCTCAGCCAGGCGGGCGGTTCGGGGCAGTCGAACCTCTCCGTGCGCTATCGCAAGGACTATTGATGCGCGCCGCGCTGATGCTCGTGCCGGTGCTCCTCCTTGCCGCGTGCAAGGACGAGCCCGATTTCGACACGCGCTACGACAAGGCTGCGAAGGAAATCGAAGTGCGTGCGAAGGCGATGGACGCCGACATCGCCGAATCCGAGAAAGCGGCCGTGGCTTCGGGCTTGTCAGCGCCCGCGAAGCCCGCTAACCCGCCTCCGTCATCTGGGGAGTAGCCAGCCGTCCTTCGGGACGGGCCGCCGCGTCAACATACTTGGCCGAGAGGTCATGGTGCGGTGGAAGCGGGAGACCGCTTGGGCGAGACCAATGGCATCGACCTTCGCCCGGGCCGGGCGGCGGGTTCGATGTCCGTTGGAATCGCAAGCCGCCCGGCCCCGGAGTAACCCATGGAAGCCCTGTTCACCTCGACCGCGGTCGTCGCGCTCGCCGAAATCGGCGACAAGACGCAGCTCCTCGCGATGCTGCTCGCAACGCGGTTCAACCGGCCGCTGCCGATCATATTCGGCATATTGGTCGCGACGCTCGCCAATCACGCGCTCGCGGCGCTGCTCGGTGCGTCGGCGGCCGCCTTTCTCGATAGCCCGGTCTTTCGCTATGCGATCGGCGCCTCGTTCATCGCGATGGCCGCATGGACGCTGATCCCCGACAAATTCGAAGACGACGAAGCGCCGAAACCGCGCTTCGGGGCGTTCCTGACGACGCTCGTCGCCTTTTTCCTCGTCGAGATGGGCGACAAGACGCAGGTGGCGACGATCGCGCTGGGCGCGCAATATCATGACGTCGTCGCGGTCACCGCGGGCACGACGCTCGGGATGATGATCGCCAATGTGCCGGCGATCTTTCTCGGGCATGAGCTGCTGAAGCGCGTCGACCTCGCGAAGGTGCGCGTCGTCGCGGCGGGCCTGTTTCTCGTGATCGGCCTGTGGGTGCTGGCGCAGGCCGCGGGCTGGTTCGGCTAGTCCGAATTGCGGCCCGCGAGCGTGCGTTCGAAATGCCAGCTCGACGCGCACATCGCGTCGAGACCGCGCTCGGCCTTCCAGCCCAATTCGCGCGCCGCGCGGTCGGGGCTGGCGAAACAGCTCGCGACATCGCCGTCGCGGCGCGGCGCGATCCGATAGGGGATGCGGACGCCGTTCACGCGTTCAAACGCCTCGACCATGTCGAGCACCGAATAGCCCTGACCGGTCCCGAGGTTCCAGATCGACAGCGGTTCTTTGCTCTTTGCAATGGCGCCCAGCGCCGCGACATGGCCCTCGGCGAGGTCGACGACGTGGATATAGTCGCGGACCCCGGTGCCGTCGGGCGTGTCGTAATCGTTGCCGAACACCGACAGTTCGGCGAGCCGCCCGGCGGCGACGCGGCTGACGAAGGGCATCAGATTGTTCGGAATACCGTTGGGATTCTCGCCGATCAGCCCGCTGTCGTGCGCGCCGACGGGGTTGAAATAGCGCAGGATCGCGATGCGCCATTCGGGATCGGCGGCGGCGACGTCGGCGAGCATCTCCTCGATCATCAGCTTGGTGCGGCCATAGGGATTGGTCGCCGAAGTCGGGTGGCTCTCGTCGAGCGGCAGATATTGCGGCTGGCCATAGACGGTCGCGCTCGACGAAAAGACGAGCGTCTTGGTCCCGCAATCGGCCATCGCTTCGAGCAGCGACAGGGTACCGCGGACGTTATTGTCGTAATATTTCATCGGCTCGGCGACCGATTCGCCCACGGCTTTCAGCCCCGCGAAATGGATCACGGCCTCAATCTTATGGTCCTGCAACACCCTGCGCAGCGCGTCGCCATCGCGGATGTCGCCGGTGACGAGCGGAACGGCATGGCCCGTGATCGCCTCGAGCCGGTCCATGACCGCCGGATCGCTGTTCGACATATTATCGAAGCAGATGACGCGGTGCCCGGCCGACACCAGCGGCGCCGCGACATGGCTTCCGATATAACCGGCGCCGCCCGTCAGCAGAATATTCATGCCTTGCCCGTCTCCATGGATGTGTCCTTACCGGTCGAGGGCCTATTCCATCGGCGCTGTCCTGCCAAATCATTGTCTCCCGCCTCGGCGTAACTTTCGCACCTTCTCCCGCGAACTCGTGACGATGCCATCCTCCGCATCATTCATTTCTCAAAGGGAGATAATCATGACCAATGCACTGAAACTGTCGCTCGCCGCTTCGGCCGTCCTCGCAATGGCGGCGGGCACCGCGATCGGCGGCACCGCCATCGCCGCCGAGGGCGCCAAGGAAAAATGCTATGGCGTCGCGCTCAAGGGCAAGAATGATTGCGCTGCCGGGCCGGGCACGAGCTGCGCCGGGACCTCGACCGTCGATTATCAGGGTAATGCCTGGAAGCATGTGCCCGCGGGCAACTGCGTCAAGATGGGCGGCACGCTGGCCGCGCACAAGGGCAACGCCAAGCCGGTCGCCAAGAAGGGCTGACCCGCGTGACCGCTTCCCTGTCTTCGCCGCTGCCCGCACGCGCCGGTATCGGGCTCAAGCCGCAGCACTATGCCGATGTGCTGGCGGCGGCGGGGCAGGGGACGGCGCCCGCCTGGGCCGAAGTCCACCCCCAGAATTATTTCGGCGCGGGCGGGCCGCCGCATCGCTGGCTGACCGCGGTGGCTGAGCATTTGCCGCTGAGCTTTCATTCGGTCGGACTGTCGCTGGGATCGGCGTTTGGCGCGGACGAGGCCGAAATCGACGCGCTCGCGGCGCTTTGCCGCCGCTATGGTCCGGCGATGGTTTCCGACCATCTGAGCTGGAGCAACGGGCCTCGCGACAAATTTCCCGATCTGCTGCCGATCCCCTATAATCACGCGGCGCTCGATCATTTCACGGCCGAAGTCGGGCGGGTGCAGGACCGGCTTCTTCGGTCGATCCTGATCGAAAACCCCTCGCGCTATCTCGCCTATGCGGGCGACGATTGGGGCGAGGTCGATTTCCTGCACGAGCTTTGCCGGCGCAGCGGCTGCGGCCTGCTGCTCGATATCAACAATGTGGAGGTCTCGGCCTTCAATCTCGGGCTCGATCCGGTGGCCTGGCTCGATGCCTTCGACTCGCGCCATGTCGGCGAAATTCATGTCGCGGGCCATGCGGTCAAGGATGATGATGTCGGCGGGACGATCGCGATCGACGACCATGGATCGCCGGTGCGCGCGAGCTGCTGGGAGCTGCTGGCGCGATTCCTCGACCGTTCCGGACCAAGGCCAGTGCTGATCGAATGGGATACCGACGTTCCCGATTATGCGACCTTGATCGCCGAGGCGGCGAAGGCCGACGCGCTGTTGCGGGCGCCGGTTCATGCTTGAACGGCAACAGGCGGCGATCGCCGCGACCTTGCTGCGCGGCCCCGTCCATCTGCCGACCGATCTGTTTGCCGGGAACGACGCCGCGGTGCTGCGTGGTTTACGCGTCCATGCGAATACCGTTTCGCACGCGCGTCTCGTCGCGCTCGAAGAGACATTCCCGCGCACGCGAGATTATCTGGGCGAAGAAGCGTTCAATCGGCTGTCGCGCCAGTTTGTCGAGGAGGGCGGGGTCGAGCGCCGGTCGTTGAACGACATCGGCGCGGGGTTTGCGGACTGGCTCGGCGATCCGCGCGCCGCCGACCTTGCGCGCGTCGGATGGGCGTGGCTCGAAAGCTACCACGCCGCCGATGCGCCGGCGCTGGCGCTTGCCGATCTGATCGGTCTGGACGAAACCGGTCTGCTCGGCCTGCCGGTCCGTCGGCACCCGGCGGTGCGCATCGTCGCCCTGACCAGCGACGCCGCACCGCTCGTCGATCCCGCATTCGCGACCGACACACGGGTGTTGCTCGTCACGCGCCCCGATGCCGATGTCCGTGTGTTCGCGATCGAGCCTGCCGCCGCGGCCGCCCTCGGCTTGGCGGAAGAAATCGCGCCTATGGGTAACCTGATCGCGCATCTCGCCGAACAGCATCCGGACGGCGGCGCCGCCATTGCGGCGCTGATCGAGGCCGGGGCTTTCGAAAGGGTTTAAGCGATGAATGCGATTGCGCGATTTTATGACAAGGGCGTAGCCGTCGCGGGGTCGCGGCTTGTCGAAGGCGCCGCACTGTTCCTGCTGCGGATCGCGCTCGCGGGCGTTTTCTGGCGATCGGGGCAGACGAAGGTGGTCGAGGGCAGCTTCCTCAAGATCGACCCGTCGCAATATGATCTGTTTCGCAGCGAATTTTCGGGGTTGCCGCTTGACCCCGTCATTGCGGTGCCCCTGACGACCTTCGCCGAGCATCTTTTTCCGGCGCTGCTGCTTCTCGGTCTCGCGACGCGCTTCTCGGCGGTCGCGCTGCTCGTGATGACGCTCGTCATCCAGATATTCGTCTTCCCCGACGCCTGGTGGCCCGTCCACTCGCTGTGGGCGGCGATGGCGGCGATCCTGATCGTTCGCGGCGGAGGGCTGTTCTCGCTCGACGCGCTGATTGCTAGGATGCGCTTGAAATGAGCATCGACGAACCTTCGCTGGCGCGCTTGATGGCCGCATCGCAGCGGGGGGATCGCAGCGCCTATCGCGCGTTGCTCGTCGATTGCCGCAAATGGCTCGAACGCTATTTCGCGCGGCGGATCGCGCCGCACCATATCGACGATCTGGTGCAGGAAACGCTCGTGTCGATGCACCGCAAGCTTGCGACATGGGACAGCGGGCGGGCGTTTTTGCCTTGGCTCGCCGCTATCGCGCGCTATCGCTGGATCGATATGTTGCGCCGCCAGCGCGACGAGGCCGAACTCGGTGACAATGACGCCGCGGTCGGGGCGGAGGACGAAGCGGTCCATGCGCGGCTCAGCATCGACCATCTGCTCACGCTGTTGCCGCCGAAGCAGGCGCAGGCGATCACGCTGGTCAAGATCGAAGGCGCATCAATCGCCGAGGCGTCGCAAATTTGCGGACAGAGCGAATCGCTCGTCAAGGTGAATATCCATCGCGGGCTCAAGAAGCTCGCCGAACTGATTGAAAGCGAATGAGATGAAGGACGCATCGATCGACGATCTGATCGACGAGTTGGCGGGGGACCTGACGCCCGTTCGCCCGCGCCGCGTCGCGCGCGGATCCGCATGGGTCGCCGTCGGATGGGTGGCGGGCGCCGCGGCGTTGCTGCTGCTGTTCGGGTTGCGCGAGGATCTGGCGGTGCGGGGAATGCCGCCGCTCTCGATGCTCGCTTTCTGGCTGACCGCGGCGACGGGCCTTGCCGCGACGTGGAGCGCGCTACGCATGGGGCTACCCGGCGTCGGGCGCGACTATAGCGGCTGGCGCTGGGCGGTCGGTGCGTCGCTGTCGCTGCCGCTCGCGGCGCTCGCCGCTTGCATCGCTGATGGCCACGCCGCGATGGAAGCCGTGCGCGACGGCTTCGGTCTGCGCTGCCTCATGCAAGGTGTGGCATCGGGCTTCGGCGTCGGCGCGGCGCTGTTCTTCTGGCTCAAGGCGGGCGCGCCGACGTCGCCGGCGCGCGCGGGCTGGGTCATCGGCATCGCCGCGGGAGCCGCGGGCGCGACGATCGTCGCGCTCCATTGCGCGAGCGATGACGTCGTACACATCGCACTCTGGCATGGCGCCGCGGTCCTGCTTTCGGCCGTCGCGGGTCGGTTGATCCTGCCGCGTTTCCTGCGCTGGTAGGCGCTTCACGCCTTGCCTAATTCCGGTGAGAATCGGTGTCCCGCAGGTTCATCCATTCCTCCCGGTACCAAGTGACGAAAGCCGGTATTCCCACGCTGATCGGTGTTGTCGGAGCGAAGCCCAGGTCGCGGGCGATGTCTTCGATGTCGGCGGCGGTCTGATAGACGTCGCCGTCCTGCATCGGCAGCAGGTTGATCTCTGCCTTTCGGCCGCACGCCTGCTCGATCGCGTGGATCAACTCGGTGAGCTGTTCGGGATCGTTGTTCCCGATGTTGTACAGCCGGTGGGGCGTCGTAAAGCCTCCCGGCTTCTCGCGGTTGTCGTCCTCGGGTGGGCGGTCAAGCGCCAGGACCACACCGTTGACGATGTCGTCGATGAAGGTGAAATCGCGGAGCATGTCGCCGTGATTATAGACGTCGATCGGCCGGCCCTGCAGCACCGCTTCGGTGAATTTCCAGACTGCCATGTCCGGCCGCCCCCACGGACCATAGACGGTGAAAAAGCGGAGGCCGGTTTGGGGTATCCTGAAGAGGTGCGCATAGGTTTCGCTGAGCAATTCGTCGGCCCGCTTCGTCGCCGCATAGAGCGAGATTGGCGTATCGGCACGGTCGGCGACGCGAAAGGGCGTTTCGGTGCGCATGCCGTAAACCGACGACGACGAAGCATAAACCAGATGCGCGATGGACCGGTGGCGCGCCAGTTCGAGAATATTGACATGCCCCGCGACGTTCGAATGGACATAGGCGGCCGGGTTTTCGAGCGAATAGCGGACCCCGGGCTGGGCACCGAGATGGACGATCCGGTCGATCCGGTGGCTGGAAAGCGCGTCGGTCAGCGCATGGGCGTCGCCAAAATCGACATCGATAAAGTTGAACAACTCACCATAGCGGGTCTGGAGGTGAGCGACGCGCGCGCGCTTGAGCTCAAGCGAATAATAGGGCGTGAAATTGTCGATGCCGACGACCGCGTCCCCGCGACCGAGCAAAGCCGATGCGACGTGCATTCCGATGAACCCGGCCGCGCCGGTGATAAGCGTCGTCAAATCTCTTCCCCTTGTCGTCCGCCAACCTTCGTAACGCGTAGCAAGCTGGTCGGTCGATTCACAGGCAAACGCGTCCTATTCCGGTCTCCTCTGTCGATCCACCCTACGTTCGGCAACCGGCTCCGAGTTCTCAGCGAAACGTTGGAGACTCGTAACCTTCCGCGATCCTCCAAGTCCTTTTTTCGTATCATAGCAGATCGGGATCGCTGCATTTGCGGTCGGACGTTGAGCGAGGATGATCGGGATCATATCCGCGAGCATGCCGAGGATCATCTGGGCGAAGAAGAAGTCACCGTCATCAACGAGATCCGTTAAGCCTCTATCGAACGTCAAAGGTGCGATGACTGGCGCCTAATGCGTCAACGGACCAAATGCCCATTCGAGGTCTGCTTTCCATAATTTCCGCCTGAAAGCTGACATGCTTCAAACGGCCACTACAGAATCGCCGGGAAGGGAATGCGATTTAGAAGTTCAGCCGCACCCCTGCGGTGCCCCTGATGTCATAGCCGCGTCCGACGTCCCGCAGCGACGATCCGGCCGAAACCTGGGTGTAGAGCGTCAGCCGCTCGCCGAACCCGAGGCTGCCCCCCAGCGCCGCCTCGCCGCGCAGACGGTCGTTTGCATTGTGGATGGAAGTTCCCGACACGATCGCGCGCCCACTATCGAGCCATTCATAGCCGAGGCGAAGCAGGCCGTAGAGGTGCGTCCGGCGGCTCGATCCGTTGCTGGTCCACGCCCGGTCGTGCGCGACAGCGATGCCCCAGTGCGTCGTCAGGCTGTCGCCATCACCCGAAGACACGGCGGCGTCGGCGGGATCGTCAAATGCATCGAAATCGACCCTTTGATAGGTCATCCGGATATGCGGCGTGATCGTCAGGCCGCTGCCGACCGGCGCGCGCTTGCCTGTCTCGATGCTGACGGCGCGTCCGCGGCCGTCATTGCCGTCGGCGAGCTTGCCGAGCGTGGCGGACCGGAGCCGCGCGTCAAACCAGCTCATCTGCGCCTGCGCATCGGCATAGAAGCCGCCGGTGGTGACGAAGGTCAGCGTCGCGCCGACCCCATAGCCTTTCGCGTCGATCCGGCCGTCGCCGAAGATCGAGCGGACCGCAGCATCGGCCTCGCCATAATGGGCGGTAAGGCCTGCGACCAGCGTCGATGCCTCGCTGTCGTCCAGCGCATGGTCGATACCCATCTGCATGCGCCAGCTATCGATATTGGCGTCGGCACCTGTCGAGGACAGGCGCGCCTCGGGGCGCAGGCGGCTCGATTCCATCCGGCCCCACAGTCCACCGCCGCTGGGCGATGCCCATTGGCGGTTTCCGACCCGTTCCTGCCATGTCGGAAGGCCGTTCAGCGCCTGCAGCGTTTGCGTATAATGTTCGTAGAGCGGTACACCCGGCTGATAGAGCGGTCCGCCCTGCGCGGCGGAACGCAGATACCAGTCGCCATCGTCGGGGGCGGCGATGCCGCCTTTGACGAGGCGGTAGCCATAGGCGCCCGCGATGATCACCTGATCGCCGGCGAAGGCATAGTCGCCGCGCATCGCGAAACGGCCTTCGGACGCGCCGGTCACGTCGACGATCTTCAGCCCTTCGGCCGTCGATATGCCAAGGCCGGAGCGATCGGTGATCGTGACGAGCGTCGAACCCGAAGTGCCGCCGGTCACGACCAGCCGGTCGGCCAGCGGACCGTTGTCGCCCGTCGCGGTGGCGATTTCCAGCACTCCGCCGTTCGCGGAATAGGAACCAACGGTTAGCGTCCCGATCGCATCGCCCCCTGGCGTGACGGTGCCGGCATTGGCCACGTTGCCAACCCGTCCGCTGCCCGAGAGACGTGCGCCGGCCGCGACCATGATCGCACTCCCGAGTGCGCCGTCGACCGCCAGCGTGCCCGCCGCGACGGTCGCGACGGCCATGTAGCCGCTGTTGTCGCCGGTCAGCCTCAGCGTACCGGCGCCTTGCTTGGTCAACGCGCCGTTCCCCGACAATCGGCCGCCAAGAGTGAAGACCGTATCGGCCGCGGCGGCGATCGTGCCCCCGCCCGCAATTATGATTTCGCGCCCGCTGGTCAGGCTGGCGCTGGTGGCGAGCGTGCCGCCATCGAGCATCACACTGCCTGCTGCGTCGCCGAGGTTGGCGTCGGCGGCGATCTGCACGGTGCCGCCCTCGATCGCCGTACCACCGGCATAGCTGTTGACGCCCGAAAGGATCAGTGTGCCGGCATCGGTCTTGACGAGGCGGCCGTCGCCAGTCAGCGCGGCGGCGATCGTCGCGCTAAAGCCTGCGCCCGCGGTGCTGCCGTCGCCGACGCGGATCGCCGTCTCGGCTTCGGACAGGCTGAGCGCGTCGCCATCGATCCTGTAGCCGTCGGCGGCGAACTGCATCCCCGCCGCCGTGACATCGCCGAGGCTCGCGTCGATGGTCACCGTGCCCCCGGTTCCGCCGAATATGGCGAGGCCGCCATCGGCATAGGATGCGTTGGCGAGGCCGTCGGCATCGGTCCAGTTGCGATTGCCGCCGCCGGCTTGCCAGACGCCCGACCCGCCCTGAATCGCGCCGTCATCCTTCGGCCCGGCGCTGCCGTCCCAGAAGGTCAGTGTTGGCCCGGTGTAGTAGACCAGGTTCACCTGACCCGCCGTCGCTGGCTGCACGGTGATGGTGCCATCGCTCGCGGGCATCGTCCCGAGCGCGAGGCCGTTGTCGGCCAGCGTCCCGCCATAATCGAAGATGCGATAGACGCCCGCGCCGAAAGCTCCCCCCGCAGAAATTGACACGTCGAGCGTGCCGTCGAGCGTCAGGTCGCCGCCGACGGAAATCAGGTCGTTGAGCGGACCCCCGGGGGTGTTGGCCTCACCAAATTCATAGGCGAGGATCGAACCGCCTGAGAGCGTCAGGTTGCCGTTTATGGTGAGGGTGGCGGGACTGGTGCCGGGCGCCAGAATGCCACCATCATCGACCACGACGTCGCCGCCGACGATGCCGCGGCCGCCCAGCGTCGCGCCGTTCGCCACGCGGGTCAGTCCCATCGCCGCCGACTGGTCGCCGTTCACCAGCAAGGTGCCCGCGCGGACGTCGGTAGCGCCCGAATAGCTGCTGGCGCCGGTCAGCGTCAGCGTGCCGCCGCCGATCTTGACGAGCCTGCCGCCATTGCCCCCATCCGCGATCGTACCGCCGATCGTCTCATTCTTGCCGAGCCCCCCCAGCGTCAGCGCCTTGCTTCCGAGCGAGACGGCGACATTCCCCGACAGCGATCCGATCGCGATGCCGTCGGCGGCAAGGCCCGATATGTCGAGCGAACCGCCCGTTTCACCGATGATGGTCGCGCCGTCGGCGGTGCTGTTGCCGAGGAAAGAGGCGAATCCCTTGTCGAGGAGCGTGATGACGGCGCTGCCCGCCGTCGCATCGCCATAGAATCCGATCGTACCGTCCGCTTCGGCGCTGATGCGGGCGTTTGCGGCAGACGAGGCGTTGTTGAAGGAGGTGCCGCCGCCGATATTGCGGATATGCGCGGTACCCGCCGATGTCTTGTTGTTGAAATTGATCGAACTTTGCGTGTTGGTGATCGTCGCCGCGCCCGCGGACGCATTGTCGTTGAAACGCAGGAAGGTGCCTGGTCCCTTGCTGATGTCGAGGTTTCCGGCGCTGGCATCGTTCGATAGCTGCAACGCACCGCCCGCGGTGATGCGCACCGGTCCGCTTCCGAGCGCGCCGCTTGTCATGGCATAGATCGTGCCCGCCGAAATCGTGGTTCCGCCGTTATAATCGTTGGGGCCGGTCAGCAGCAATGCGCCGCCCCCGGTCTTGGTCAGCGCACCGGCGCCGGAGATCGTGCCGCCGATCGTCAGATTCCGATCGGTGAGGAAGGTTCCGCCGCCCGCGTCGAGCAGGATGGCGCGCGCGGTCGTGATCGCCGACCTGTTGCGCAGCGTGCCACCGTCGAAAGTGAGCCCGCCGCTCGCGTCGCCCAGATTGGTGTCGGACGCGATCGACAATGTCCCACCGCTGATTGTCGTTCCACCCGAATAGCTGTTGTTTCCTGCCAGGACGAGCGTCCCGCCCTGCGTCTTGTCGAGCCCGCCGAACCCCGTGATCCGTGTCGCGATCGTCGCCGTCTCGCCGGCAAGAACGCGAATTTCGGCCATATTGTCGGGACGATCCGATCCGTCGATCTGGAGTTCGCCCAATCCCTCGAGGCGGTAGCCGTCGTCGACGAACTGCAGGCCCTGAAAGCTTTGCACGCCCTCGACCGCGATGCGGTTACCCGGCGTTCCCTTGAACACCGCATGATGGCCCGCCCATGCTTCGGGCACGACGCCGCCCTCGTTCCGCCAGACCGTGTTTGCGGCGTTCCAGACGCCGTCGCCACCGATCCAATATTGCAGCCGGTCGTCGCCCGGGTCCGCGATCAAAAGGTCGACATGGCCGCCGCCTGCCTCGATCGCGTAGCGGGCGGGTGTTCCGAGCGCCGGCGTGGTTCCGATGTCGAGGCCTCTGTTATCCAGACTGCCGCCATAGGTGATCAGCCGGTAATAGCCGAAGCCGATGGCGCCGTCCGCGGCGTCGGCGCTTTGCGACAGGTTGATCGTGCCGTCGAGCGTCAGATTCCCGGTGACCGTGATCGTGTCACCAGCGCTGGGCGCGCCCAGTTCGAAATCGAGGAACGACCCGGCGGTCAGCGTCAGATTGCCATCGACGGTCAGCTTGCCGATCGAATTGCCGGGCGCGAGGCGGCCGCCGTCGGCGACGGTGGTCGTGCCGACCGTCCCAGAACCGCCGAGCGTGCCGCCCGAGGCGACAAGCATTGTGCCGCCGATACGGCCGGTTCCGCCTGCGTCGCCGACCAGCAGTTTGCCCCCCGAAACCATGGTCGTTCCGGAGAAGGCCGAACTGTCGCCGGTCAGCAAGGTCGTCCCGGCGTAATGCTCGACGCGGTGCGTGCCCGTGCCCGTGCCTATGCTCATGCTGTCGAGAACGGTCGAGAAGACCAGATCGGTATTGCTGTGGTTGAAAACCAGCGTGCCGTCGCCGTCGTAAAAAGTCAGCGTCGGGACGGCGAATTCGCCGGCGGCGGCGGGACCCTCGCCTGCGGCCGCGCCGATATTGAGCGTACCGTGGCTGCCTGCCCAGAATGCGATGAGTGATTGCATGCCCGATACTCTCGCGCCATCCGCGATGGTCAGCACCCCGGTCCCGTCATTGCCGATGACGACCGTGTTTTCAGTCGTGATAGTCGACCTTGGGCCGGAGGCCGTAACCGAACCTTCGGAGCCGGCCCTCACGCCGAGGGCTAGGCTGCCCGAGGCGATTGCGGTCCCGCCGTCGGTAACGTTCAAAAAGCCTTCGCCGAACTCGCCGATCCGAATGTCCTGAGCGTTAGTCCATGTCGACCCGGTTCCGGAAATGGTCGCGACGCCCCGGCTTCCGCTTAGTGCCCCTACCGTGCCAGCGGCGTTGGAGACGGTAGCGCCATTGTCTATGGTCAACGCGCCGGCGCCGTCGTGGCCGACATAGATGTGGCTGTCGTTGATCCAGCGCGCGTCCGTTCCCGTGACGATGACAGCGCCGCTCTGTCCGGCCCCTTCGCCGATATACCCCTGATCGCTGGAAAGGCTTCCCCCGGCCGCAATCCGCAGCGTTCCACCGTTGACGTGAGTGACACCGCCGATTGTGCTTGCCCCGGTTAGGGTTAGCATTCCCAAGCCGAGTTTGGTCAGGTCGCCGTTGCCCGTGAGACCGGTACCGATGCCGATATCGAAGCCGTTGCTATCGATGAAGGCGCCCCCGTCCTCGATAACGGCCTCGCCCGGATCGAAGGTGTAGAAAAACTCGGCCTCGTCGCGCATCGCGCGCAGGATGCCGCCGTCGAAGACAAGCGAAGCATCGCCGATCCCGGCGCCGACGAATCCGGTTTTGAGGACGCCGCGGGCCGCTGCGGTGCCGCGCAGATACAGGGTTCCTTTTCCCCCAAATGACGTGATGGCAACGCCGTCGGCCTCGACCATTCCGCCATCGTCGATGGTCAGGGTCGCCGTGCCGCGATTGCCGACGAAGAGGTAGGAGTCGAGACTCCACCGCGAACCGGCGCCCGTCACATTCACGATTCCGATCGTACCGGTGTCTTCTCCGATATAGGCGTAGCCATCGCCGGCGACAGTGCGCACCACCCCGCCGCTGTCGATAGTCAGCGTGCCGTTTCCATTGCCGCCGACGCGGAGCCGGCTATTGGTCCATGATCCGCCCGTCGATACCCGCACAGCGCCTTGCGATCCGCGAAAGACGCCGAGCGTTCCCACGTTGCTTGTGACGCTACCGCCATTTTCAATGACGAGCTCGCCGCTTCCGCTATTGCCGACAACGATGTCACCGCCGGCGTTCCACACCGGGGACGGGTTGGGCGAGAGGGTGGGGCCGACATCGCCCGACACCGTCACGGACTGCGCCCGTGCCGGCTGGGCCGAAAGCGCGAGCAATGTCGCGCCTGCAAGCGCGGTCGAGCAGCGCAATGCGAGGGAAGGCCGCGTGCGATGGTCGCCGGGCGCTGAAATATTGGACATGGAGCCTCCGCACGATAATGGCGGACGATCAATAGGAGCATGGCAGCGGGTGAATCCACCGACCAATTCTGTTGAATTCTAACCAAATATTTCGTTCGGCGCCTTGCCTCGGCACCCGAGTCCTGCAAAGGATCGCGCCGTGGAGGTGGGCAGCAAGGGACCGGGTGTGACGATACGGGAATGATGGATCTCGACACGGTTCTGATCGTCTGCTTCGCGATCGCAGGGCTTCAGGCGCTTGCCTGGATCTTTGTCTGGCGCGCGTGGCGCCATCTCTATGAACTGCGCTTTCTCGCCGCCGGCTTTGCGGCCATCGCGCTCGGTCTGCTGCTGATGATCCTGCGCGGCGGCGAACCCGAGGCCTGGGCCGTTGTGCTCGCCAATATCGTCATCAAGCTCGGCCTCGTCATGCTCGCCGACGGCCTCGCCCGCTTCCTCGGCCAGCCGCGCCGCGCCGCGATCGGCATTCCGCTTCTGGTCCTCTATATATTGTCGTGGACCGCCGCGGTCGGGCTCGATCCCGCGAACGTCGCCATCCGTATCCACCTGTCGACGCTGTTCACGGCGGTGATGATGTCGGTGATGATCCTCTGCCTCTTGCGCGACCGCACGCAGCCGGCGTCGCTGCGCTGGATCATGATCGGTTTCCTCGCCGAATATATGATCGCGAGCTTCGTACAGAGTGCGATCGAGCCTTTGGGCGGCGGCGTCTCCTCTCCGGTGCTGGCCGACCGTCACGCCTGGTATCTGCTTCAGGGCAGCCTGTTCCAGATCGTGTTTTTTGCATGTCTCCTGTTCATGGTCAGCGCGCGGCTATCGGCCGATTTGCAGGAAAAGAACGAGGCGCTGTCGCGCGAGATCACCGAGCGTCGGCGCCTTGAAGCCCGGCTGGGCGCCAGCATCGAAACCGAACGCGCGCTGCGCGACGAGCAGAGTGATTTCATGCGCATCGTCAGCCATGAATTCCGCACCCCGCTCGCGATCATCCGCAGTTCCGCCGAGATGATCGGACTTGCGGGCGATCCGGTCTCGCCCGCGACGCGCGAACGTGTCGTGGGCATAGGTGAAGCGCTCGATCGGCTGTTCGGGCTGATCGATCGCTTCATGGCCGATGATCGCGCCAATGGTTTTCGGCCCGAGCTGCTGACGCTCGCTCCGCTGCTCGAAACCGTGCGGCTGCACTTTGCGATGACCGGTCAGGAGGAGCGCCTGAACTTTTCCGTTGGCGATGGAGGTGTCCGCTTTTTCGCCGATCCGGAGATGCTGGCGACCGCGATCATCAACCTTGTCGACAACGCCCTCAAATATTCGGACCGGCTGATCGGGGTTGATGCGCGGGAGAGCAGGGACGGCCTGGTCATCGCGGTAAGCGATCACGGCATCGGTATTCCCGAGGCAGAGCGCAGTAGGATCGGACGCCGCTTCTTCCGCGCTTCCAATGCCGTGACGCGGGCAGGCACCGGACTCGGGCTCTATTCGTCGCAAAGGCTGCTCGCCTATCACGGCGGAACTTTGCAATTGCTCTCCAATGAAGGCGGAGGGACGGTCGCGGTGATACGCCTGCCTCGCTCCCTGGCTACAGGCCAGCCGCAGCCCGAAGGCGCGATGGCATGATGTCGATACTGGTCGTCGAGGACGAACCCCGGCTACGCACCGACCTGGTCGACTTCCTTAGGCTGAGCGGCTTTGCGGCGACGGGTGTGGCGACCGCACGGGATCTGCGCGCGGCGCTCGCGGGTGGCGAGACGCCGGCGATTGTCGTCCTCGATGTCGGTCTGCCCGACGGCAACGGCTTCGATCTGGCTGCCGAAATCCGGCACAGCCATGATTGCGGCATCGTCATGTTGACCGCGCTTGGCGACAGTGACGATCGCATCCGCGGTTTCGAGAGCGGCGCCGACATCTATCTGGTGAAAGGCAGCACGCTGCGCGAAATCGAAGCAGCGATCCGAAGCCTGTTGCGGCGAACGGGTGGAGTTCCAGTCGTCGCAGATGGCGCCGAGCCATGGGTGCTGAGCGGAGCTGGCTGGCTGCTGACTGCGCCCAACGGGAAGGCAGTCAAGCTCACCGCTACCGAGTTTGCCTTTCTGAGTCTGCTTTGCGGGCGCGGCGGCGAAATTTGTACGCGCGAGGAACTCATGGCGATCACTGCCCGTCCGCGGTCGCAATTCGACGATCGTCATCTCGACGCGGTCGTGAGCCGTCTTCGCCGCAAGATCGAGCGGGACGCCAATCTCCCGGTTCCCCTCCGCGTCGTTTACGGGGTGGGCTATATCTTCACCGCGGCCGCCGTGGTGGAATAATCATTCCGCTGCGGTGGAGCCGAACGGGAAATTGCGTTGGCCGGCGGAAATCCGGAAAGGCCGCTCTATCAGCCGGGCGTTCCGGTGTATGAAGCCTTTGTCGGGTTGCTCCAGTCCTTGAACAGCGTGTCGGCAACCGGTCATGGGCCGCGTCGTCCGTCGCCGGTGCGGGGCTGTGGGGCCGGTTCGATTCCAAACGCCAGCGTCCGGACGCGCTCGTTTCGACCAGCGGGGCCGACCGCAAGCTCGACCAGTGGCAGGCGCAGATCGGGCTCGACGCGGTCGTGACGCTCCTGCAATGCAACCAATTTCGTCGGCTCTAAATCCTATTTCGCCACGTCTCGCGTCGGAACGTATTGCCGTTGCATCCTCCACGCGAGATTCTGGCGAATGTCGGCTATGGTCGATCGACGCCCAAAAGCGGTCTGACCGCAACCGGCCACTCCTTCTGTTGGACTATTCTGACAACAGCGTCTTGAGCGGGGTTTCGGCGTCGGCGAGCTGTTCGGCGGTCGCGCGAAGCCCCGCGGTGACGATCATGCGACCCTGGACATAGTCCTTGGTCGCGTTGACGCAGTCGATCGCGATGACCTTGCCCGCCTTGAGGTAG